>CAWIIF010000007.1:0-210033 GCA_963836015.1 Bryobacterales bacterium
GTTTAGAGATTCAAGTTGTAGGTTGACGGGCAGATCTCAGCCTCCCGCGTAATACGGCCAAGCGCCGGTCCGAGGAATCAAGAGAACCTGGCGACTCGGCGGGAGTAATCCGGGTCGAGACTATCGTGCTCGTTCCACCCCTCAAGCGAACTCATGCCGTATCATGGACGTATGGCTGAACTGGTGTTTGAGGTATCCCAGGAGTCCGACGGCGGTTACTGCGCCGAATGCCTCACGGAAAACATCTTCACCGAAGGGGACACCTGGGACGAGTTGCGCAAGAACGTGCTGGAGGCGACCTCCGCGTTCTTTTTCGACCGCCCCCGCCCTGAGCGAGTTCGGCTTCACCTGGTTCGCGATGAAGTCCTCCTGGTCGCATGAAGCTTCCTCGCGACGTTTCCGGTGCGCGCCTTGCTGACCTCTTGTGCCGAAAATGGCACTACGCGAGGGTGCACCAGGTCGGCAGCCACATCATCCTGGAAACCGCCGAGCCCACGCACCATCGCATTGCGATTCCGGACCACAATCCCTTGAGACTCGGGACATTCAGCTCTATCCTTCGCGCTGTCGCCCAACACAAGGGTGTCCCGCGTGACGCGATCATCGCGGACCTCTAAAGGTAGTACCAGGTCACCGGCCCGGCTTTTCGTTACTGATCCTGAACAATTCCGGCAAAGCGCGACGGAACGTTAGGAAAGACGGCGTATCCTTTGCCTATGCCGTGGCTTCCCTCGAAGATGAGAGAGCGCCGACAACAAGCGCCGAAGATACGAGGATGCAAATGAAAAGCGAATATGATTTTTCGAAGGCGAAGCGTGGGCCGGTAATTCCGGTTCCCTAGGGAAAAACGAGGATCACCATCCGGTTGGACGAGGACGTGATCACTTGGTTCCGGACTCAGGTAGAGAAGGCGGGTGGCGGCAACTACCAAAGCCTCATCAACGTTGCCTTACGGCAGCACATCTCCCAGGCGCGGGCACCCCTAGAGGAAACGCTCCGACGAGTCGTCCGGGAGGAAATCAAGCGGGCGAGTTAATGACTCTTCAGGCCGGGGCGCCAGCGTTCAATGTCGGAAGCGACTTCCCATTGTTGATTATCGTTGACCCGACGCGGCGCTCTCGCCGTGTAAACGCGCCGCAATTCGGTGCCTGGCTGCGAAACGCCCGTGGTTTGGGAGTTTCGTTGCCTGTCACCGAAATTGCCTACACGACAGCGGCTCGCGATACGGGCAGACGATGCGCACATGCCGGGTGTTATAACAGCCAGCATGGCAGTCCGCATCAGGCTTCTACGCCTCTGGGCTGAGTACCGCCTTGGCTTTCTGACCGTCGCAATGAGTGCCCTTGGCGGAATCGTCTCCTCAGACCCACCGACAATACCGATGGCCCGAGCGGTCGCCATCGGGGTGTTCGTGCTGTTGGGGGTCATCATGTGTTGCTTGGTTTATCTCCAGCAGCGTGAGCGTCGCTGGGCCGACGAGAAGCTGCACGAAAAGATAGATCGACTTGATGAGCGAGCCGCCGAAGCCGCCCGGCTGCAGGCGTTTTCGCAAGAACTTCAAGAGAGGGTTCTTGTGCTTACGCGAGAGAATGCCGAACTCGCGAAAGCCAACAGTGGAGCCATTAGCGGCGGCGACAGCTTCTGCTGGATGAACTTCGTTCACCAATGGGGGTATCCATGCCCGGCGTTCGTCGTGGAGGGCAAATTCCCGCTGTTTGGGGTAAGCGTCAGAATCTTTGATGTCACGGCCCAGCAGCTTGGCATCCGTCGACAGGATGTCGCGATTGATCTGGGTGACCTTTTCGCCGGTCGTGCGTGGATGAACGCCACTGCGCGACTGCCATTTACTGGTGAGTCGGCACAAGACTTCAACCTGTTCTTCAGTGCCCGAAACGGAATGTGGAACCAGAAGTTGCTCACGCGGGAGGTCGGCGGTGATTGGATAATGGCGACGCGGGTTTGGCGCTGTGCTGGCTCAGACGCTTCCGAGAGTCTGGTATTCGAGAGAGTTGACCCGGGGTTTCCGCTGAACGCCGCAGGCGAGGTGGAATGGGGAGTCTAGTGCGACGGCCAAGCGTCGGCGCCGTGCTGAGATGGTCCCGCGGTGAAGGTTGATCTGTGCTTAAATCTGTTCGAGGTCCTATGGTCGTTACGGAAGGAATTGCAGCTGTCAAAGCTTCACTGGAGTTGGCGAAGGTTCTCTCCGACCGCCTGAATCGCCCAGACATCGACGTTGCAGACGTTCGCTCGAAGGTTCATGAGATGCTTATCCACATGGTCAACGCCCAAGTTGCCCTCGGCGAGGCACAGGTAAAGCTTACCGAACTGCGCCAACAGATCGCAGACCAGGAGGAAGCGAAGACGTTGGAAGCTACTCTCGAATTTGCTGAGGGCGCGTATTGGCGGCGGAAGCTGGACAGTCAACTTGATGGACCTTACTGCTTGACGTGCTGGGACGACAAGAAGAAGCTAGTCCGCTTGAAGCACACTCCGGGAAGGTTCGGCGAGGATGGTACGATGCTTCGTTACGATTGCGTTCTGCATCAGAGTATGTACATGATACCGGCCCGCATTTTTGGACCGCCACGGATCATCCGGTAGAGTGTGAATTGAGCGCGCTACTTGTGATTGGTGAAATCTTGGGTGCGCCACCTCAGTTCCGGAGCATTCTCAATATGCTGTCCTCCAATCCGGCCGCGTAGGTCCATTGGCCGTTCTTAAACGAGCAGAGAAGGGTCTCTTCCGCGAGGGGGTATCCAGTCAGTCCCGTTCTGAATACCTCCCGTCCCTTGGGATCAATGCCGTAGAAGCGAAGATCGTATCTTCCGGGCACTAAGTTCGTGGTGGTGACTGCGACGCCGTTGGCAGAATGATGAGGAACGAACTGGAGGTTCAACTTCGCGCTCCCAGACGGCGGCACCGCTGCGCCAGCAAAAAATCGTGAGAGCTTCTCGACATCTTTCGTCGGCTGGTGAATGTGGATCAGCTTCGTCTCGTCCATCTCGAAATACGCGGCATATGCCCACCGTTTGTGCCGGTCCTCTACCAACTCCGCGATCATGATCACCGACCCGATGTCGGCATACCGTGCGCCCGAATTGTAGATAAAAAGCGGCACAAAGAAGCTGGGCGTGGCGCGTGAATCGGAGAGCCGGTCTCGGATGAGCGCGTCACGTGGCACATAGCCATAGCGGGGCGGAGGTGTTTGTACGAATAGCGATCTCAGCGCGTCGGCGGAACGGCGCGTCACCGCGTCGCGGACGATTCCATTCGACACGATCAATTGCCGCGCCTCTGGCGTCGGATTTTCGGAGAGAAGATCTTGAATGGCTATGTCAATCACCACCGTCGTCTGATTCGCGGCTGGGAGTTCCAGAATCGTAATCTGACTGACCAAGCAGGTAACGTTAGGCCCTTGGAGGAAGCGAGGGTAGAGGTTCACCCAGAGAGCGGCAGAGCCCAACAACACAGACACGACGGAGTCTGGCTTGAAATGCCAGGTGAGAGGAGCGAGAACACCTCCGGTGGCCCACAGAAGCCAGAAAACGAGGTTAAGCCATCCCCCATTCCTGATCAGGCGATAGATCATCAACGATGAGGGTAGCAATTGGTACACCTCACCGAAAGAGTACCCGAACAAAGCACCTGCAGAGGAGTCAGGCCTGTGGCGCAGTTGGGAGCGCACTTCTCTGGACGAGGTCATGGTTTTGGCTGGTTCTAATACGGGACAGCTCGTTTTTCGACGCATTACTCCCCCATAAACGCCCATGCCGTCGCTAGAGAGGCGCGAGGCGGCCAGCAACCGGTGTCTCCCGAAGCGGTCCTGCGCGAACATTCCTTCGAGCTTGCCGTGCGATAGCTCCGTGGTATCCTAAAACTGGGATGACAACCTGATGCGCACGCCGGCTCACGGTGAACGGCCCTTGTACTGGGTCGGTTCCGCGAAGCGGGACTTGCTAAAGTTTCCGGAGGCGGTCAAAGACGGAATCGGAACGGCACTCAGGGTCGCTCAGTTCGGAGGGAAACACCCGTCGGCCAAACCGTAGAAGGGAGCCGGATCGGGAGTACTGGAGATTGTTGAGGATAACGACGGAAACACGTATCGGGCCGTCTACACCGTCCGCTTCCGGTGGGCGATATATGTGTTGCAGTGTTTCCAGAAGAAGTCTCGCACGGGCATTCAGACGCCGAAAGCGGATGTGGAACTCGTTTTCCGGCGTCTGCGACTGGCGGGACAGGATTACGAGGATCGATATGGCATCATCGAGCGCGAATAGTAGCGTGAAGATCGTTCGGGGTTCCGGGAATGTTTTCGCCGATCTCGGTTTTGCGGACGCTGGCGAGCGCCAAACGAGGGTCCGGCTGGCAGTAGCAATCAATGAAGTCCTGCGCCGCCGCGGGGTATCGCAAGGCAGAGCGGCGGAATTGCTTGGCATTAACCAGCCCAAGATATCGGCTCTTTCGAAATATCGGCTGGACGGCTTCTCCGTCGAACGCTTGATGCGCTTTCTCACGTTGCTGAACCAGGACGTTGAGATCATTATCCGCAACAGGCCGCGGGCTCGCCGTCCTGGGCGGGTTTCTGTCACGGCGGCTTGAGACTTCCGCGGCGAGAGGCGGGCGTTTACGGATTACTCTCGAGAAACCGGACTCCGGCAGGGAGGTAATTCTGGCTCGTGAATCGGTCCTGTCCAGCGTTTACGCCGTACTCGTCCCGGATGCGTTGACAGTGCGCAGGCGAACCACAGAACGGGGCGCCATGCATCCCCATTGAAACGTTCCGCTCCCCATCCTCACTACTCGGCAGGATCGACCGCAAGGAGCGCGCCATGCCTCTCTTTCGACGTGCGCTTTTCACGCTGTTGCTTGCCGCAACCGCCTTCCCGCAAACCCCCAACCACGACACCGCCGCTCCCCGCCCCGGGCCTGTCTGGAGCCAGTTCCGCAAATCCCACCCCTATCACATCCAGGCCGTGGCCCTCTCCGAGCCGGATCCCGCCGGCGAGCGCACCCTGATCGTCTCCGAACCGCCGCCCCATGTGACTCTCGACTCCCTGCGGGCCTTGTCGCCGCTGCTCTCGTCGCCCAAAGTGGAGACGCAGCATATCGGCTTCGACGGATGGGTCAAGGACGTCACTTACCGCCTGCCCGCGATTTCCGACCGCGATCTCACCGCCCTCATCGACCGCCTCCACTACCACCTGTTCGGAACCACCTACAAGGCCTACACCATCCCGATCGACGCGCCGCCCGCGGCGCCGTTGAGCGCCATCAACGTCCGGGTTCCCGCCTCCGCGCTGAATGCCTGGCTCGTCCGCAGCCGCGAGACCTTCCGGCCCATCTTCGGAGGCGTCCCCTCCACGGTCTCCGCCCTGCTGCTGCGCGGACGTTCGGGCGTCTTTCTCAGCGACTCTCCCGGCTTCGTCGTCTGGATCGTGCCGCGTAAGGCCGACCTGCGGGATTACACGCGCGAGGCGCGCCAGTTCGCGGTCGATTCCGATCTCGTCCTGGGCGCGATCGGCGGCGCCTCCCACGTGGCCATCGTGGCCCGCGAGCGCGTCGAGCCGGTCTCCGTGCTGCCTCCGCTCCGCGCCGAGACCATCATGCTGCTGGCCTCCGTGGATAGCGCCTCCCTCTCGCAGAGCTATGAGCGGCGGAACTTCTTCGCCGGGCGGACCCGCTTGCAGCGCCTCGACTGGGCCCCCATCTATCTCAGCGATTCCCTGATCGATACCGAATACGGCAGCCTGCTGAATATCACCGACCAGCTGCTGAAATCCTGGAGCAACAACGGCACCGTCCATTACGTGGGCTTCGAATACCCGAGCCCGTCGAAGTGGGCCTTCCCCAAGCCGGTGATCGACATGCTCGGCGTCTCCAGCCTGACGTTCAACTGGAACACCAAGGGCGCGGGCTACACCGTCAACCTCGCGGGCGCGAAGATCCTCGCCATGAACCGCACCGGCGCCCTCCCCGTCTCCTATATTCCCGAAGGCGCGCCCGAACAGCAGCAGAAGCGCGCGGAAGGGTTCGAGAACGACGCGTACCGCTGGTTCGCCGAAGTCAACGATCCCAACCTCGCGCGCGTCGTGCAGTACGCCCTGCTCTACCAGATCTTCCGCGACTTCAACGTCACCGCCTCCAAGGCTCCGGCGAGCTATTCGCACCCCGAGCAGCAGGCCATGGCCAGGGAAGCGGCGCGGCTGTTGACCGGGTTCGCGGCCGCCCCGGCTGCCACCATCGAGGGCTATCCCGAAGGCATGAAGCTGAGCCCCCAGGAGGTCGCCCAGGCTCGACAGGGCCTGCGCGAGCTTCAAAAGGATCTGATCGAGTACCGTAAGCTCACGGGAGACACCACCTTCCTGGCCCTCGGGATGACCGTGGCCAATCCGCGCGCCGGCTATGCCGAGTACGACCGGGCCCTGGCGAAAACGGAAGCCCGGCGGACCCGCCGCGATATCGCGATCCTCGCGCAGCAATTCCTGCTTCGCAAACTGAGCTCGGGTATTACGGCCGAAGTCCTGCGCGCCAATCTCGTGGACACCACCCGCAGCGTCGAGATCTATGTGCGCGCGGCCGTCCGTACGCCGCCCGGCTGGGTCAAAACACCGTCCGTCGTGCTCTCCAGCTTCGTGGGCGGCAACCTCGTAGGCGGCCACAATCTGGATTCCGCCGTCACCCGCTACGCAGTTTCCCCGGAAGTGCCGGCCGGCAAAGTCGCGGTCACCGAAGTGGGCGGCCAGCGAGTCATCCGCGTGAACCCGGCGGATGCCGACCGCATCCCCGCCATGCTGCGCACCGCCGCCACCAGCCGCGAAGCGCCCGCGGTCCTCGCCCGCAACCTGGCGCTCGAGATGCGCGCGGCGGAGCCGGTCCCCGCGTCCCGGGCGGTGGCCCTGATGCTGCCGAAACGCCTCGAGGAGGCTCCTGCCGGCCACATCCTCGACCGCGGGCTGGTCGCCGGCGATCTCCCCGCCGGGACGCCCCGGTCCGGTATGTGGGCGCACAATCCCGCGCCTTCCGCCGTCAATCCGGCCGCCGAGTTGAGCCGCGGTGGGATTCGGACCCTGCACATCGCCCGGAACTCGGACATGACCTACACGATCCACTCGCCCAGCTCCGATGTGCCGTTCGTCACCGCCAACTATGAAGAGGCGGTGGACGTGGCGGTCAGCGCCGTCCGCGGCGGTGATCCTCCGGGCGGCCGCTGGAGTCTCGCCTTCGACGGTCTCGAAAAAGAGGAATCGCAAAACTTTCTCTACACCGTGGAAGTGCAGGGCAAGCTCAAATCGCAGGAGGATCTCCAGCTGGCGGGGTTCGGGATGAGCCGCCGCTCCGATGCGGCCGCCCTGCGCCGTACGCTCGGCGAGCACTACGACGTGGCGCGCGCCCGCATTCTCGAAGTCGAGGTCGAGCCGGCCGCCTCCGCGGCCGAACACCAGGCCGTGCGCATGACCGTCGAGTTCCCGTCTTACACCGCCGGCAAGCCCCCGTTCCTGATGCGGATACGGCTGGTGTTTCGCGAGTTCGTCTCCCGGCCGCTCCAGGAGTTCGCGCGCAGCCTGGTGGAGCAAATCCTCACCCGGCATGCCGCCGCGGCCGCCGCGCGCGGCGAGCGGCTGACCGTCCAGTCCATCACCGATTCGCTGCGCATGGACCTCAAGAAGATGCAGGCTCCCGAGGTCCGCCGCCTGAACCTCGAGATCACCATGCCGACCGATGCCGGCGACGTCCTGATCATTGGGCTGGTGCCGTCCTGGACGGAGGCGGGCCATGCACTCGCCGCGTGATTGCGCCCTGGCCTTCACGTTTCCGCTCGATCTCGAAGAGGCGCGCGCCCAGGCAAGCGATCCGTCTCACGATTTCATCCAGTCCTTTCTGGCATCCGGCGCCGGCACCCCGGAAGACGTTCTCTGGGAGGACTACGCCCGCATCGCCGCCTTCAGCCGCGAGGTGCTGGCCGAGGCGGATCGAGCGCGGCGTGCTGGTGGCGAGCGGACGCCCGGCTCTCCGACTGGCGGCGCCTGGTCCGCGAGCGCCGCGTCTGTACGCTCTTCGCGCATTGGGATCAATCGGCCGGGGAAGGCTGCGTCGAGTTCGCCGACGGCCGGAAAACCTGCGGCGAGCTCATCGATTCTCTTCCGGCGGATTACGCCGGAATCCTCGACCTGGCGGTCTGCCGTTCGATCATCGCCGGGCAGAAAATCAAGCGGGCGCGTCCCAGGGCCACCGTGATCACGCATCGCCATGAATCGAGCGTCGGTCCTCGCGCGGCCCTTTACCGCCAGGTTCTGCGAGTTCTCGATTCGGACCGGACCTCCTACACCGATGCGTGGACTCGCGTGAATCTGGCCGCCATGGAGATGTGACATGACCAATCTCGCCGAAGTCCTGGCCCGCCACGTGGATGTAGGGCCGAAAGCCGGAAGGCCCGCCGCGGCTGACAACGCGCAGCTCCGCGCCGATCTCGAGCAGGTGCGCCGGGATGGCGCCAAAGTCTTCTGGATCTGGGTGGGCGCCATCCTGGTTCTGTTCGTGCTCAGCCTGGTAGTGTTTGCCGTCTGGGTGCGCAATCCATGGGAGGCGGCCGGCGTGCTGGCCGCGGCCGGGCTCAGCATCCCGAAGCTCCTCCAGCAGTTGCAGAAGGCCTGGGAGCAAAAGGTACAGGCCGATACGCTGCTGGTGCTGGCCGCCACCATGGATCCGCAGGTGATGAAGTCCGTGCTGCGCGCCTTCCTACGCAAGTTCGCGGGTGAATCTCCCGGACGGGAACTCACCCCCGCTCCCGCCGAACCTCGCGGAGAAACCGCGCGGCGGGGCTGATTCTTCCTATTTCGCCCTCCGTCTTTTCGCAGTTCCCGGGCGTCTCTGTGATAGATTTGAACTTAGGAGACGATTTGGGCTCAGCACCTCCCGCGGCCTTCCTACTTCAGATGGATATCTTCGGAATGCTCCAGCAGAACGGCCTCGCGGAAGATGCCGTGCTCGGGGTCTTGATTATTTTTTCAGTCTTTTCCTGGACTGTCATCTTCGCCAAAATACAGTCGCTGCGCGGCGCGCGAAAGACCAATTCGCGCTTTCTGCGCGCTTTCCGCAAGGCGCCCACCATGGAAGCCGTGGTCGTGGCCAGCGAACAGTACCGCCCCTCACCCCTGGTAGCTGTATTCGATTTCGGATACGAGGAAGTGGAGCGGCAGGTGAAGTCGCGCGGCGCCATCATCAACCGCACGGCCCTCGAGCGCAGCCTCTCGCTCGGCATCAGCGAAGAGCTGGCCAAGCTCGAGCGCAATATGAGCTGGCTCGCCACCACCGCATCGGTTACGCCTTTTATCGGGTTGCTGGGCACGGTGTTGGGAATCATCAAGGCGTTCGTCGGGTTGGGACAGCAGGGTGCGACCAGCCTGAGCGCGGTCGGCCCGGGCATCGCGGCGGCGCTCATCGCCACGGCCATGGGCCTGGGAGCGGCCATTCCGGCGGCTATCTTCTATAACTACTTCGGCCACCTCATCCGCGAAGTCGGGGCTCGGATGGACGATTTCTCACTCGAATTTCTCAACCTGGCCGAGCGCAACTTCGGAGAGCAGTAATGGCCATATCCGTCAATGGGGGTGGAGGCAGCAGCCGGGGAGGGTTCGGGTCGCGCCAGCGCGCCTCTTCCGGCACTCTCTCGGAAATCAACGTAACTCCTTTTGTGGACGTGGTTCTGGTGCTGCTGGTCATCTTCATGCTGACGGCCCACGTGATGGAGTTCGGCCTGGAAGTGAATGTTCCCAAAGTGCGGGCAGTTAAGGATACGGCTCAGGAACTTCCCGTTGTATCCATTCCGAAATCCGGAGACATCTATCTCAATGGCAAGATGATCCGTCTGGTGGACCTGAAACAGCAGATCACCCAGAAATTCGGCGGCAAAGTGAAGGGTGTATACGTGATGGCGGACCGCGAAACCATCTGGGATCCGATAGCGCAGGTGACGGCCGAGCTGGGGGCCGCGGGGTTCCAGGTCAACATGGTGACGCAGCCGGAGGATACCTCGAAGAGCAAAAGGTGATGCCCGCGCATGCCGACATCCTCGAACAGCACGAGCGCCTGGGAGGGCCGTTCTGGGGCTCGCTGTTCCTGCACGCCGGCGTGGCCGCGGCCATCGTGACGTTTTCGATCGTCCACCCGCTGGGCCGCGAGCATTGGGGCGATCCAAATGGCGGAAGGCTGGGCTCGGTCGCGGTGAACGCGGTATCGAGCATCCCGCTGCCCAATCGCGGCGGCCCCAAAAACCCGCTGGCCAACGATACCGAATCGCGTGTACCCTCGCCGCCCCCCAAGGTGAAGGCGCAGCCCAAAGTCAAAGCGCCGCCGCCCGACGCCATCCCCATCAAGACCAAAAACGCGCCCAGAAAGTACACGGAAACCGCCGCGTCGCAACCCAATAAATGGCGCGAGAAGCAGGTGGACCGGCCCAACCAGCTCTACACGCCGGGCGGGCAGGCGTTGAGCTCCGACATGTACCAGATGCAGGGCGGAGGCGGGGTCGGAGTCGGGACCAACTCGCCGTTCGGGAGTCAGTTCGGCTACTACGCCAACCTGCTGCGCGACCAGGTGGCGCGGGCCTGGAAAACAACCGACGTGGATCCGCGCCTCACCACGGCGCCCCAGGTGGCGGTGCGGTTCTCGATCGTCCGGGATGGATCGCTGGTGTCCAACTCGGTCCAGATCTCGCAATCCAGCGGCAACCGGGCGCTCGACTTTTCGGCCATGCGGGCGGTGCTGGACGCAGGTAAGTTTCCCCCGCTCCCCGCCCAGTTCGGCCGGGACCGGGCAGACCTGGAACTACAGTTTGTATTGAGGCGATAAAACAGATGAAAAGGCTTTTGGGGGCCGGCGCGCTCGGCGCGTTCGCCTTATGTTTACTGAGTGCCCAGGTGATCGATCTGGGATCCATCACCGGAGGCCAGAAGGCCACCATCGCGATCCCCGAATTCCGCGGGTCGGGAGACGCTCAGAATTTCATGAGCGCCTTCAACCAGACGCTCCGCAGCGATATAGAAGGCGCGGGAATGTTCAAGGTGGTCTCGCCCAGCATGTACCCGGCGTTCATTCCGCAGCAGCCTTCGGATTTCGTCGCGCCTCCGCCCGTGCAGGAGCAGCCCAGGCGCCGCCGCGGGCAGATCGAGGTGCCCAAGAACGGCGGCGGCCACTGGATGGCCGATTGGGCCGGGCCGCCGGTGAACACCAAGTACGTGGCGTTCGGGTACACCGCGGTCACCAACGGCGTGCTGGTGCTGCGCGGGTACCTGTTCGACGTGACGGCAGCCTCGCCCTCGGCCGCGCAGGTCATCGGCAAAGAATTATCTCGGCACCGTGGACGAGGCGGGCGCGCGCAAGGTGGCGCACGAGTTCGCGGCCGACATCATCGCGCTGTTCGGCGGCCAATCGCTGTTCGGCACGCATATCTATTTCGTTTCCGACCGCACGGGCCACAAGGAAATCTGGGTAATGGATCCGGATGGCAAGAATCAGCGGCAATTCACCCACTATAATTCGTTAACCATTCAGCCCGCGGTCTCGCCGGACGGATCGAAAATCGCGTTTACTAGCTACGCTCGCGGCAATCCTGGTATATTTGTGTTTTCAGTGGATCCGGTGCGGGATTTACGCTTTTATAATCAAAGAGCGTCCGTAAACTCGTCGCCTTCCTTCACGCCCGATGGAAAGCAGATTATTTATTCCTCGTCGGCTGGCGCGTGCTGCCGGATCTTTATTGCAAATTTGGATGGAAGCGGCTTCCGGCCTGTCACGACCCTGCGCTCCATCGATACGGAACCCAAGGTCAACCCGAAGACCGGCACACAGATTTTGTTCGTCTCGGGCCGTTCCGGTCCCCAGCAGATTTATAAGATGGACCTGGACGGATCGGACATGAGCCGCCTGACCGACGGCACCGGCGAGGCTTCCAATCCGGCATGGCACCCGAACGGGCAGGTCATGGCGTTTTCCTGGACCCGGGGATTCGCCGCCGGCAAGTTTAACGTTTTCGTAATGGATATAGCATCGCATCAATACAATCAGCTAACGCACGACGAAGGACGAAACGAGAATCCGTCCTGGTCCCCGGATGGGGGGCACATTGTATTCGCTTCTACGCGGAGTCGGAGGTCGCAGATCTATACGATGCTGGCGGATGGAACTAAAGTGACTCCCCTCACCACGCAGGGCAACAATTTGACGCCCGTTTGGGGAAAGTAACAATGAAATTCAGGAGGCGCAGTTCATGTTGAATAAACGAAAGATCACAGCCAGCCTGTTTGCCATCTCGCTGGCGATGTTCGCGGCGGGTTGCAAAAAGAAAGCTCCCCCGCCGCCACCCCCGCCGCCGCCGGCTCCGGCTCCAGCAGCCCCCGCTCCGGCGCCGAAGGCGCCCACAGTCGCGCAGTTCACGGCCGAGCCGACGTCGATTCAGCGAGGCCAGTCGTCGACGCTCCGCTGGGAAGTGTCGGGCGACGTCACGAGCGTCTCGATCAACCAGGGAGTCGGCACAGTCCAGAATGCCGGGAACCACCGCGTTTTCCCGAGCGACTCCACCACGTACACCCTGACCGCAGCCGGTCCGGGAGGCAATACGACGGCATCGGTGACCGTGGAAGTCGCGGCGCCCCCGCCGCCTCCTCCGCCGGCGCCGGCTCCCGCGCCGACGGTGACGCTCGAGCAGCGGCTGGGCTCGGACGTGCAGGACATCTACTTCGACTATGACAAGAGCGACGTTCGGGACGACGCCCGCGAAGCGCTGACCAAGGACGCCGCCGCGATCAAAAGCATTCTCTCCGATTTCCCGAATGCTTCGATCGTCGTGGAAGGACATTGCGACGAGCGCGGCTCGGCCGAGTACAACCTGGGCCTGGGCGACCGCCGCGCGAGCTCCGCGAAGGACTACCTGGTGCAGCTCGGGGTTCCCGCCGACAAGCTGAAGACCATCAGCTACGGCAAGGAGCGTCCGGTATGTACCGAGTCGAACGAGTCCTGCTGGCAGAAGAACCGGCGCGCCCACTTCTCGCCCGGGCAGTAGGATAAAAGAAGAGTAGAAGTGAAACTGCGGGAGCGGGACGGAACATTCGCCGGCCTGCTCCCGATAGGAGAGTTGTACTATGATCCAACGTGGTCTGGTGACGATCCTGGCGGCGGCGGCGATTCTTTCGCTGACGCCGGCGCGGTCGTTCGGGGCGAATAAGGATATTCAGGAACTGCAGCGCGAAATCGCTCAACTGCAGGACCTGATCAAGCAGGTGCAGCAGGAGCAGGATCAGAAGCTGATCGAGATCCGAACCCTGGTGAACACCGCGATCACCTCTGCCAATGACGCCACACGGGCTGTGGCTACCATTCAGGGCAGCGTGCAGCAGAGCCTTCGCGAGCAGGAAAACAAAGTGGTGGCGCCGGTGGTGGGCGTCGGGACGCGCATCGACAATCTCTCGAACGACGTGCGGTCGTTGCAGCAGTCCATGGCCGACCTGGCCAGCTCGATCGCTAAGATTCAGGCGCAGTTGACGGATGTCGGCAACGCGGTGAAAGTGATGCAGGCTCCACCCGCCGCTCCTCCGCCCCAGACCGGCGGAAATCCGGGCGGCGCGCCGATGGCCGGCGGATCCGACGCACCGACGATGCAGCTCAAAGACCTGTACGATAACGCCAACCGTGACCGCGAAGGCGGCAAGTTCGACCTGGCGCTGCAGGAATACAGCGACCTGCTTCGCTGGTACGGCAATACGGAGCTCGCGCCGAACGCCCAGTACTACATCGCGTGGATCCACTATTCGCAGGGCAATTATGACGCGGCCGTGAAAGAGTACGACCTGGTGCTCGAGAAGTACGGGGACAACAACAACAAGATGCCCGATGCGTTCTACGGCAAGGGTCTGGCGCTGGCCAAGCTGGGACGGCGGACGGAAGCCAACCGGGAATTTCAGGAACTGCGCAAGCGTTTCCCCAACAGCAGCCTGGCGCAGCAGGCTTGCAGGCAGATCACGACCTTGGGGTATCAGTGCGGCTCGGCCCGAGCCGCCTCCCCCAAGGGGGCCAAGCGCCGCAAGTAGTCCCCTTCTCCCTCCTGTTAGACTGGAGCCGTATGGCGCCCCAGTCACCCACTCCCTTAACAACCTATGAAGATGTAGCCGCGATGATCGGCCACTCGCTCGTGCGCCCGGACCTGACGGATGAGCAGGTGGTGGCGGGGATCGAGCTGGCCAAGGCACGGGGCGTCGCCTTCGTGAGCGTACGGCCGTGCGATCTCGACCTGGCGCTGCGGACGCTCGGCTCGAGCGGCGTGCGGGCGGGAAGCGTGTGCAGCTTTCCGCACGGGTCGGCCAACACGGCCTGCAAGCTGTACGAGGCGCGCGATCTGCTGCGGCGCGGCGCGAAGGAGATCGACGTGGTGATGACGGTCTCGAAGCTGCTCTCGCGCGAGTTCCAGCACGTGCAGACGGAGCTGCTGCAGATGGCCGAGAGCTGCCACAAGGAAGGCGCCCGACTGACGGTGACGCTCGAGAACGGGTATCTCACCGATGAGCTGAAGATCATCGCCTGCCTGTGCGCGGAGCGGGCCGAAGCGGATTTCGTGAACACTTCGACCGGGTTCGGGCCGGGGAGCTGGACGGCGGCGGACCTGAAACTGATGCGCAAACACGTGCCGGAAGAGATGGGCGTCGAGGCGGAGGGCGTGGAGACGCTGGAGCAGGCGCTGGAGGCGCACGGGTTAGGGTGCACACGGATCCGGACGGCGGCGACCGCGGCGATTCTGGACGAGTGGAAGGCCCGGCTGGCGGAGATAACTGCCTCGTAAGCATAGGGAGACCTCGTGTTATGCTGAGATTCTTCGTACGATGCCGCAAACGAGGTCGCTCCCCCGTATTTGCATCGCGTTGGGCCTGCCAGACGTGCCAACCTTGCTGGACCATGCCCGGCGTGAAGCCGCATCGGGCGAGACATTTTTAGAATTTCGGCTGGACTTCCTGGACCAACCCTGCAAGGGGGCGGAGGCCATCAGCGGGTTCCTGGAGCAGTTCCCGGAATGCACGCTGCTGGCGACCTGCCGGCGCCACCAGAACCACGGCAAATACAACGGCAGCATCGAAGAGCAGTTCGCGATCCTGGAGCTGGCGGTACGCCACGGGGCGCACGCCATCGATGTGGAAATCGAAACCGCCGAGGCGGCGCAGGATAAGCTGGCGCAGTTCCGCGGGCGTGTGCAGGTGATCGTTTCGTACCACAATTACGAAGCCACGCCGCCCATGGACACGGTGATGAACCGGGTGATGCGGGTGCCGGCCGACGCCTACAAGGTGGTGACGACGGCGCGCAAGCCCTCCGACAATGTGCGGGTGCTGTCGGTGGCCAAGGCTTTACCGAAAGAGCAGCTGATCGTGCTGGCGATGGGGGAGCTGGGCTTCCCGACGCGCGTGCTTTCGCCGGTGTTCGGCGGGGTCTACACGTATGCCGCGCCGATGTTCGCGGAAGGCACGGCGGCGGGCCAGGTGAGCGCGCGGTTCCTGCGGCACCTGTACCGCGTGGAGAAGCTCAAGAAGACCGCCAAAATCTACGGCGTGATTGCCGACCCGATTCGCCATTCGATCTCGCCGGCGGTGCACAACCGTGCGTTTCAATCGCGGCGGGTGGACGCGGTGTACCTGCCGTTCCTGGTGGCGCCGGCCTATTTGCGCGACTTCTTTTCGATGGCGGCGAAGCTGCCGCTGGCGGGCTTCAGCGTCACGATTCCGCACAAGCAGAAGATCATCCGGTACCTGGACGTAGTGGATCCGCTGGCGCGGCGGATCGGCGCGGTGAACACGGTGTGGCGCAAGGCCGGCAAATGGCGCGGCACGAATACCGACGCGCCGGGAATCACGGGGCCGCTGGCGCGGCTGCTGAAACTGCAGCAATCGACGGTGCTGGTGGTGGGAAATGGCGGGGCGGCGCGGAGCGCGGCGTTTGCGCTCTCGGATGCGGGCGCGAAGATCGCGCTGGTGGGACGGAATCCGGACCGGGTGCGGGCGCTGGCGAAGATCTGCGGGGCCGAGGCGCTGGTGAAGGAGCAACTGGCGAACCGCCATTTCGACGCGCTGGTGCACGCCACGCCACTCGGTATGTTCCCGCACGTGAACGAGTGCTTCTTCAACGGGAACATCCCGGCGGAGGTAGTGTTCGACATGGTGTACAACCCGTCCGAGACGGTGCTGCTGCGGCGCGCCAAGGAGCAGGGCAAGACGCCGGTGGCCGGTCTCGAGATGTTCATCGAGCAGGCGGTGCGGCAGTTCGAGTTGTGGACGGGCGATTCGGCACCACGGGCGGCGATGCTCAAAGCGGCGGTCGAAGCTTTAGAGCATCATAAGTAATATGAAGCTGACGCGAAGAAAGCTGGCCGCGGCCGTGCTCGGCCCGGCGGCGGCGGCCGCCGCGGCGCAAACACCGGCGCCCGCGGAGGACCAGCTCTTGAAGGCGGCGCGCGAGCGCAACCAGGCGAATTTCGCGACCGTGGAAAAAATCGAACTGCCGATGGCCACCGAGCCGGCCTTCCAGTTCAAAGCTTGAGGCCCGACCAATGGCCGCCATTTCGGACGATGTTTTCTTTGCGACGATTCCGGAGCTGAACGTCCAGCTCAAGTCCAGGGTGTTCTCCGCCGAAGACCTGGTGCGGGCGTTCGCGAACCGGCTGGCGCAGCTGGGTCCTCGGTACAACGCGCTGGCCCTGCCGCTCGAGCAGCAGGCCATCCGCAGCGCCAAGCTGGTGGACGGCGACCTCAAGCGGGAACGCTACCGTGGGCCGCTGCAAGGCATACCCTACGCGGTGAAGGACCTGCTGGCATTTGCCGGGCAGCCCACCACGTGGGGCGCGAAACCGTACGCCGCGCAGGTATTCGACTACAACGCGCGGGTGATCGACAAGCTGGACGGCGTGGGCGCGGTGATCACGGGGAAGCTCTCGATGGTGGAACTGGCGGGCGGCGGCGGATACCGGTACGCTTCGGCATCGCTCTTCGGGCCGGGGCTGAATCCGTGGGACCGGACGCGGTGGTCGGGAGGATCGTCGAGCGGCTCGGCGGCGGCCGTGGCGGCGGGGCTGGCGCCGTTCACGATCGGGTCGGAGACGTCGGGGTCGATCGTGACGCCGGCATCGTTCTGCGGGGTAACGGCGCTGCGGCCGACATACGGGCTGGTGAGCCGCTACGGAGCGATGGCGCTCTCCTGGACGCTGGACAAGCTGGGGCCGTTCGCGCGCAGCGCGGAGGATTGCGGGCTGATCCTGGCGACAATCGCGGGGGCCGACAAGAAAGATCCGGGGTCGGCGGGGAGAAGCTTCTATTACACGCCGGAGTATGCGCGCCCGCTGAAGGAGTTGAAGGTCGGGTACGCGCCGGCGGACTTCGCGGAACGGGCGGAGGCGTCGGCGCGGCCGGCCTTCGCGGCGGCGCTGGCGGTGATCAAAGACACGGGCGTGCAACTGGTGGAGACGAAGCTGCCGGACTTTCCGTACGGAGCGGTGCTCTCGACCATCCTCGCGGCCGAGATGGGGTCGATCTTCGAGCCGCTGATCACGAGCGGAAAAGTGAACGAGCTGGCGGACCGGCCGCAGATCGCGGGGTTGAAGGCGTCGCTCGATGTCCCGGCCAAAGAGTACCTGCGGGCGATGCGGGTACGGAGGCTGATCCAGGAAGCGGTGCTCGAGATGTTCGGCAAGGTGGATCTGCTCTTAGCGCCGGGGCGGTCGGGTCCGGCAGTGAAAGTGGACCAGCCGCTGGACGGCAGCGGAACGCCGCCTGGAGCGCCCGCGGCGCCGCTGCCGCCGGGGCTCGGGGGAATCATCCAGATGGGAAACCTGGCAGGGCTGCCGGCGCTGGTGACTCCTTGCGGCTTCGCGGACGGGCTGCCGGTAGCGCTGCAACTAGTGGGGCCGCCGTACTCCGAGAACACGCTGCTGGCGGTGGGGAAGGAGTATCAGGGGCGGACGGACTGGCACAAGCGGCGGCCGCCGGGGGTGTGAAGAGGGGGACGGGGTGTAGACGGCGGGTGGATGCTCACCGCGGAGGCGCGGAGACGCTGAGAAATCGCGGAGAAGAAACGAGAAGAATGGATATACCGCCGAGACGCCGAGACGCCGAGTGAGAGAGGTATGAGCGACGGCGAGAGGGGGAAAGGGGCGCGTCTTCCCGGGAGAAGAGGGAGCGGAGAAAGACGGGAACACACTGCGCCTAAGCGCTGCGGGGGCGGCCGGGGGTGCTCGGACTTTTCGCCGGACGTAGTCCGGCCGCCAAGTGGGTCGAGCGAGGTCTTCGAGGACCTAGGCGGGCTGGATGGCCCACATATCCTTGCCGATTCGATCTTCGCTCTCTGAGATCCCTTGGGACGGCGATACGCGCTATCCGTTCATCCAAAGGATGGGATGGGTTCGAACCCAAAGTCTCCCCGCCGATCTCATCCACGTAGGTGAAGACCGTTCGGGCTTTAAGGGCCCTACGGGAAGTTCAGTCCACCGCAATGCAACGCTTCCTGGCCAGGAAGAAAGACTTTGTCGCGGGTGCGCGGGTGGCGCGCAACCTACTTACGATTCCATGATAACTGGCGCGTCCCGAGGTCAGGGGAGCTGGAATGCGGAAATGGTCTGGAATCAATCCGAAATAATTGTTGAAGCGGCGTGAACAGGTTCAAATAGCAACCCCACCAGACGCTTGCCGTCGGCCACTTCACGAACCGCGCTTTTCCTGAGCGTGTAGCCCTGCGCCGCCATGGCCGGGATCAGTTCCTCGCGCGGCACCAGGGCCGGATGGCCGATTTCGACGGCCCTGGCGATCGAAGGCAGCAGAGGACGGCCCGGGGTGACGGCGGTGGTCATGTCCGGCGGATTTTCCTGGATGACGATGCCGCAAGCGCCCGGCCGCAGCCCCGCGAATACCTCGACTCCGCGACGCCAGTCGATGTGCTCCAGGAGCAGGGCGGCCAGGAGCAGGCCGGGCCCGGGTTCCAGGGCAGTCCGCTCGATATCGTCCGCGATCGTGCGGGCGAACAATCCGCGCCTGGCGAGCCGCTCCCCGAGACGGGCCAGGAACGCCGGATTGAGATCGGAGCACGTGAGGGAGTAGGGACGAATGACGGCCGGGTCGAGATAGTCGAACATCTGGCCGGTCCCGGCTCCGGCAATCGTGATGCTGCCGCCTGCGGGCAGGGATGCCCATTCGATGAGGCAGCGCGTGAGGCCGGCGGCGGCCTGCGCCTGTCCGATGGACGCCATGTGCCCGTCGTAATCGGAGGCGGTGACGATTTCGGTCCAGGCGCGGCGGAGTCCCGGGTCCATCAGACTACCTCCGCGCTCGCGAGCCCGTGGCTGGGCAGGCCTTCGCCGGCCTTAGGAGGAGTGCCGAGTTGGACGATGAAGATGGGCATACGGCGGAGGCTACAGCAGCAGAGACTCGATGCGATGGGCGTGGACCATGGTCTCGCAGGGGGACCAGGCGAAGACGGTGAAGCGGCCGTCCTGGGAGGCAACCAATGCGACGGAGTCGTGCTGGTCGCGGACGAACTGCGCCGCGGAAAGGTGGCGGGTGCCGCCGAGCTGCGCGGGCTCCACCACCTCGGGGCGGGCGCCTTCCACCGGCTCGGTGACGATCACTTCGGTCACCTGCGACGATCCGTCGCGGCGCACGATCTTGGCGCCGAAGGCGAGCACCTCGTACTGGTCGGTAATCACGGTGGCGCCATCGACCGCGGTGAGGCCGGCGACGCCCTCGACGGCGCGGCGGAGGGCATCCACCCAGCGGCTGCCGGGGTTGCCGGAAGCGCGGGAGTGCATCAGCTCGGCGAGGGCGGCGAACGGCGGCACGAGGGCGTAGAGGACGGGCTGCACCACGGATTCCCGCCACCAATCGCTGCCGGCAGGCACTACCAGCAGCGAACCGCCGCGGCCGTGGGCGCGCATGGAGACGGCGAGATGGATGAGCATGCTGACGGATTCGCTGGAGGCGTGCTGGGTATCGAACCCGAGAAGCGAGGTCAGGAGGTCGGGGCAGTCCGGCAGGCGGGCGGACTGCTCGTCGATGATTTTGACCTCGTCGCCCTGCAGGACGGCGACATTCACAAACTTTTCGGATTCATCGCCGCGGCTATGCTTGACGACCAGGAGGCCGGGCGCGATGACTTCGAGGACGAGGCAGGAGACGGGCAGGTTGCGCGTGGCGCCCCAGACGAAGAACTGGGCGCCGTCGCGCCAGACGCCGAGGTGAATGCCGGGACGCTCGACGGCGGGCGAGAGGCGGGTGAGCGGCTGGGCGGCGAGCGGCAGGGGGCGCTCGAACATGAGGGGCTGCCGCACAGCCCCGGGCGCCACGAAGGCGAGCGAGATGCGCGGCATGTAGCCTTCCTCGCGCCGGAGGCTGGCCCAGAAGGCCGCTTCGATAATGGCCTCGATGGCGGCAGTGTCGGGGACGGCCGCGGCGGCTTCGTCGCGACGCAGCAAGGGGGCGGCGAGGTGGCGCGCGAAGTGCGCATGGATCCGGCCGGCAGCCGCCCGGGCGGCGGGATAGGCGGGGGGCATCATCGGTCGGCTCCGGGGAGCGGGTGCGCGGACGTGGGTCGCATGGGGATCCTAATCCTTCAGGCTACAATGCACGCGGCTCAAACGAAAACCGGCGGGAATCTCGGGAACCTTCCCCTTTTGTCCGATATGTTCTATTGTGTGGCTCCTCGGAGAGATTCGCCCGTGGCAAAGCGCGGGAGCGACGGTGGCCGCCATCGGATTCGCGGCGGCAGCGGCCCATTATTTCGCCTATCGCAGCCGCGCATTTGTGTTCGCGCAGCGCGAGGCGAAGTTCCGGCTGCTGTTCGAGAATAATCCTCTCGCGATGTGGGTATACGACCTGCAGACGCTGCACTTCCTGGAGGTCAACGATGCGGCGGTGGCACGCTACGGCTACTCACGGGATGAATTCCTGAGACTGCAGCTTACCGATATCCGGCCTGCCGAGGACATTCCGCTGCTTACGGAGAACCTGGGTGCGCCGCGGCCCAGCTTCCAGGAACCGGGCCCGTGGCGGCACCGGTTGAAGGACGGGCGAATCATCTGGGTGCAGATCGCCAGCCACCTGACGGAATGGCAAGGGCGGCAGGCGGCCCTGGTTGTGGCGCAGGACATTACGGAGCGCAGGCGGAGAGAGGAAGCGCTGCGCGCGACCGAGGAGCTCTTCCGGACCGCCTTTGAAGATGCCCCCTTCGGGATGTGCCTGACGGCGCTGGATGGCCATTTCCTGCAGGCGAATGCGGCATTTTGCGAAATGGTGGGCTACTCCCAGCAGGAGCTGAAAGCGGGAGCATGGCAGGCGATCACGCACCCGGACGATCTGGAACGCAGCCGCCAGGCAGCGTACCAGTTGATGGGCAGCCCGGCTACCTCTCTGGAGTTCGAGAAGCGCTATATCCACAAGCTCGGGGCCGTGGTGTCGGTACGGCTGAAGATCTCGGCGGTGATCAACGACCGCCAGCAGCCGTCCCACTACATCACGCACGTGGAGGACATCACGGAACGGAAACTGGCCGAGCAGGAGCTGGTCAAGGCCAAGGAAGCCGCGGAGGCCGCCAGCCGCGCCAAAAGCCAGTTCCTGGCCAATATGAGCCACGAGATCCGCACCCCGATGAATGGGATTATCGGGATGACCGAGCTGGCGCTCGATACAGCGCTCAGCCACCAGCAGCGCGACTACCTCGATACGGTGCGGACCTCAGGCGAAGCGCTGTTGACGATCATCAACGACATTCTCGACTTCTCGAAAATCGAAGTTCACGGCGTCGGGCGAGGTCGTACTGAAGGTGATGGATGCGCGTGAAGGGCGGAATGGGTGGACGGTACACCTGGCGGTGCTGGATACCGGGATCGGAATTGCAGCGGAGTGGCAGGACCGTATCTTCGACGCATTCGTTCAGGCCGACGGATCGGATACGCGGCGCCACGGCGGCACCGGCCTGGGGCTGTCGATCTGCTCGCGGCTGGTGGGCTTCATGGGCGGCCGCCTGTGGGTGGAGAGCGAAGCGGGGCAAGGAAGCGCGTTCCATTTTACGGTGAACGTGGGTGTTCCGGCCGCAGCGGCGGCGAAGGGGCGGATCGAGGAATCGGAAGGACTGGAGGGCCTGGACATTCTAGTGATCGACGACAATGCCACGCACCGGCGGATTCTGGCCGGGACTCTGGCGGGCTGGCGGATGAAACCGGTTCTAGCGGAATCGGCTTCGGGGGCAATGGACATTGTGCGGCGGTTCGAGCGGGCAGGCGGGCGCTTCGCCCTGGTGCTGGTGGACGCGCACATGCCGGAGCCGGACATCGACGGCTTCACGCTGGCCAGGCAGATGGCGGAGGAGCGGATGCCGGGTGGTCCGCGAATCCTGATGCTCGACGCGCCGGACATCGCCCGCCTGGGACCCGAACTGCGGGAGCCGGGCCACTATGTAGTGAAACCGGTGACGCGGGCGAGCCTGCTCGGGGCCATCTCGGGGGCGCTCGGACACGGGCACCGGCGGGCCGGCGCGGGGGCTGGTCATACTCCAGCCACAGCCGGGCGGTCCCTGCATGTCCTGATAGCGGAGGACAACCCCGTCAATCAGAAGGTGGCTTCGAACCTGCTGGAGAGGCAGGGGCACACGGTGGCGGTAGCATCCAACGGAACGGAGGCGGTGGCGGCCGCGACGGACGGGCAGTTCGACTTGATCCTGATGGACGTCCAGATGCCGGTGATGAACGGGTACGACGCCACCGGGATCATCCGCGCGCGGGAGCGGGGCACCGGCCGGCACATTCCTATCGTGGCGCTGACAGCCTACGCAATGAAGGGCGATCGGGAGATCTGCCTGAAGGCGGGGATGGACGACTATTTGGGCAAGCCGATCCACCCGAAGGAGCTGGCGGTTGCAGTGGAGCGATGGGGAAGGGAGGGGAGCGGGGTTTAATTGAAGCCCGCGCGAGAGTACTATGGAAGTGGTAATTTATGCAGAAAAAGGTCCTGTTGGCTGCAACTGTCATGGTTGCCACTTTTGCGCTATCGGCCTGTTCGGAAGCTCCGAAAGAGGCAGCGAAAGTAGACGCTGCGGTGAAGAAGGAGCCGGACCAGGCTCCGGAGGCAGTAACGGCGCAGCGCGCGTTCTATGAGGCGTACAAACCGGCACGAGCCTGGGCGACCGACCTGCTGGCACTCAGCGTGACCAGCGGAGAAGTGCCGAACATCAAGAACGAGAACGGCAAGGCCGGGCTGTGGACAATCACTTTCGTTTCCCCAAGCCGCAAAGAGGCCCGGAAGTTTACGTACGCCGCGGCGGAAGGCGGAGCCGACATCCGAAAGGGGCTCAGCATCAGCGATGCACTGCCTTGGGGCGGCGCTACAGCCACGAGCAAGCCGTTCTCGAACACCGAGTTTTTGGTGGATTCGGACGCCGCCTACCGGGCTGCGCTCGAAAAGGCGGCGGACTGGCTGAAGAAGCATCCGAACGAAACGGCCACACTCCGGCTGGGCAACGCCTCGCGGTTCGCGGCGCCGGTGTGGTACGTGATGTGGGGGACCACCAAGAACGGCTATGCGGCGTTAGTGAATGCTACTACCGGCGCGGTCGTGAAATAAAGCTAGCGTCACGGTCCCGACTGGCCGCGGGGCCGGGAGGAGGGACTATGCCTGCCCGCTCCCTGGCGGCCGCGGCTCTGTCAGGGAGGTCGCGGGCGTCACCGGCCGGGAACGCCCAGGACGCCGCGGGTGGCGTAGTCGGCGAAGGTCAGGAACAGGAGGATCGCCAGCCAGAGCAGACCGCCGATCACGACCAGGCGGGTGAGGATGGTGCTGTGGCGCAGGTGCATGAAGAAAAGCGCCACCAGCATGGCCTTGCACACCGCAATGACCAGGGCCGCCACTACGCTGAAGGCGCCCAGGTCCACAAAGGCCACGGCAGTGGTCGCGACCGTGAGGCAGATCAGCGCGATGAAGACCAGCGCGTAGGTTTTGACGCTGTCGACGTGTATATGCGCGGGTGTCATGTTCATCTCCCCAGATGGCGGTCAATCAGGTACAGCAGCGGGAACAGGAAAATCCAGACAATATCGACGAAGTGCCAGTACAGCCCGATCATGTCGACCGGCGTGTTGTACTCCGCGGTGTAGACGCCCTTGCGCGCCATCATGATGAGGTAGATCAGGAGTCCGACGCCAATCACCATGTGGGCGGCGTGCAGGCCGGTCATGGCGAAATAGAGCGAGAAGAACAACTGGGCGTGGCCCTGGGCCTGGTCGGGGATGCCTTCGAGATGGAAGGCGGCCTGGCCGGGGATGTGATGCTCCACGAACTTCTCGTGCCATTCGTAGCCCTTGATGCCGAGAAACACTCCGCCGAGGAGGAGGGTGAGGATGAGGAACATGATGATGGCTTTGCGCTGGCCCAACTGGGAAGCGCGGACGGCCATCACCATGGTGAAGCTGCTGCACAGAAGCACGACCGTATTGAACGCCCCGATGTAGACGTTGAGGCTGCTGCTGGCCACGGCGAAGATCTGCGGGTAGGTGGAGCGGTACAGAGTATAGGCGAGAAACATCCCGCCGAAGAACATGATTTCGGTGATGAGGAAGGTCCACATCCCGACGGAGGAGGCGTCCTTCTGCTGCTCGGCGGTATCGAACTGGACGCGCAGCGCGAGTGTTTCCTGATGATCAGCCAACTTCGATCACCTCCCCGGCGACGGTGGAATAATCGTAGGCCTCGTGGGTGACCACGGGGGTCTCGTCGAAGTTGTGCAGCGGCGGCGGCGAGGCGGTCTTCCATTCGAGGCCGGTGGCGCCCCACGGATTGGCGCCGGCCACTTTGCCATAGCGCAGCGACCAGATGAAGTAGACCATCGGAATGACGTAGCCGACGGCCAGCACGGAAGCGCCGGCGGTGGAGAGCACGTGCAGCACCTGGAACTCGGGCGGGTAGACGTGGTAGCGGCGCGGCATGCCGAGATAGCCCAGGATGAACTGCGGGAAGAAGGTCAGGTTGAAGCCCAGGAAGATGATGAGGGCGGAGAGCTTGGCCCATCCCTCGGGATACATGCGGCCGGTCATCTTCGGCCACCAGTAGTGCAGGCCGCCGAGGTAGCCCATGATGGCGCCGCCCACCATGATGTAGTGGAAGTGGGCCACGACGAAGTACGTATCGGTGACATGGACGTCGATGCCGAGGCTGGCCACGAACAGGCCGGTGAGGCCGCCGATGGTGAAGAGGCCGATAAAGCCGAAGGCATAGAGCATGGGGGTGGCGTACGAGATCGACCCCTTATATAAAGTGGCCGTCCAGTTGAAGACCTTGATGGCGGAGGGGATGGCGACGAAGTAGCTGAGGAACGAGAACACCATGCCGGCGAAGACCGACTGGGTGCTGACGAAGAGGTGGTGGCCCCAGACGAGGAAGCCCAGAACGGCGATGGCGACGCTCGAGAAGGCGATGAAGTTATAGCCGAAGACCGGCTTGCGGGAGAAGGTGGAGATGAGCTCGCTGACCACGCCCATGGCCGGCAGGATCATGATGTAGACGGCGGGGTGGGAGTAGAACCAGAAGAGGTGCTGGAAGAGCACGGGGTCGCCGCCGAGGGCCGGGTCGAAGATGCCGAGGTGCATGAGGCGCTCGCAAAGCACCAGGACCAGGGTGACGGCGAGAACGGGAGTGCCGAGGACCTGGATGAGGCTGGTGGCATAGTGCGCCCAGACGAACAGGGGCATGCGGAACCAGGTCATGCCGGGAGCGCGCATGCGGTGGACGGTGACGATGAAGTTGAGGCCGGTGAGGATGGACGAGAACCCGGCGATGAAGATGCCGAGCGCCGTAGCGATGACCCAGGTGTTGGAGTAGGTGGTGCTGAACGGGGTGTAAAACGTCCAGCCGGTATCCACACCGCCGGCCAGCATGGCGAAGAGGGCGAAGAGTCCGCCCACGACCAGCAGGTACCAGCTCAGCAGGTTGATCCTGGGAAACGCCAGGTCTTTAGCGCCGATCATCATCGGCAGAAAGAAATTGCCGAGCGTGGCCGGAATGGAGGGGATGAGGAAGAAGAAAATCATCGCCACCCCGTGCATGGTGAAGAGCTTGTTGTAGGTCTCGGAGGAAACCAGGTCGCCCGTGGGCGTGAGTAGCTCGACGCGGATCAGCGTGGCGAAGGCGCCGCCGATGAAGAAGAACAGGGTGACGGTGGCGAGATACAGCAGGCCGATGCGCTTGTGGTCCTTGGTGAGGAGCCACGATTTGATGCCGTAGCTGGCATTCAGGTAATGCTCTCGTTCTTGTACCGCTGCGGTAATCATATGTCTAACGATTCTGCGGGGTGGACCCCGTGGTTGCCGGAGGCGTTCCGGTGCCCGTCGCCTGACCGGCTCCAAGCGACTTAACGTATTCGATCAACTGCACGACGCCCTCCTCGGTGACCAGCCCCTGGAAAGTCGGCATGACGGGCTGGTATCCGGCCACGATTTTGGCGGCGGGCTGGAGGATGGACTCGCGGATGTACGCTTCATCGGCCTTGACAGTGCCGCCGCCGGTGAGCTGGACGGTGCGGCCGAAGAGACCGACTAGGCTGGGGCAGCGGCCGGAGCCGTCGGGCTTGTGGCAGTTGGCGCAGGCGAGGCTTTCAAACAACTTGGCGCCCTCATCGGAGAGCGAGCCGGTGGCGGCGCCGCCGCTGAGCCACTCCTGGTATGCCTGCGGCTCCATGACGTAGATGGAGCCGATCATGCGGGAGTGGTTGGTGCCGCAGTATTCGGCGCAGAAGAGGTGGAACTGTCCGGTCTTGGTGGGCTTGAACCAGGTGGTGGAATAGCGGCCGGGCACGACATCCTGCTTGGTGCGGAAATCGGGCACGTAGAAGCTGTGGATGACATCTTCGGACGTCATGGTGAGCTTGACGGCGCGGCCGAGCGGAATGTGCAGCTCGTTGATTTCGCGACGTCCCTCCATGTGCTGCAGCTTCCACATCCACTGCTTGCCGACGACGTAGATGGGGATGGCGTCATCGGGCGGGCGGCTTTCCTGAAAGAAGATGGCGGCGCCCCAGGAGAACATGACCATGGTGAGGCCAAAGGGGATGACGCTCCACAGGATCTCGAGGGTCAGGCTGCCGTGCACCGGGTTAGGCAGCTCCTGTTCGGAGCGGCGGCGGTAGCGGATGGCGAAATAGAGGATCGAAAAGAAGATCACGAGCGTGAAGAAGACCGAGACCGTCAGCAGGTAGTACAGCAGGTGGTCCACCTGGGGGGCGAAGGTGGACGCCTGATCCGGAAATAGAGGTAGTTTTCCCATGAGCTACGTTAATTGGCCCGTCCTTCCGGGCTGCCGCGGCGGGCGCTGGCGGCGAGTACTTTCTTGTCGCTTCGGAAATCGCGGCGGAACACGATGAACAGGAAGGTGCCGCAGAACAGCACAAATCCGGCGCCGGCGAAGCGAACCATGTTCATGGCCACGGCCCCATACTTACCGGTGGCCGGATCGTAGTGGAAGCAGAAGAGCAGGACGGCATCGACGGGGTTGCCGATCTTGCGGCGGGAAGCCTCGACGAGTCCCAGGCGGACATCGCGCGGGGAGTACTCGACTCCGTAGAAGTAGCGCGAGAGGCGGCCGTCGGGGGTGGCGACCATGATGCCGCTGGCGTGGGCGAACTGGTCAGTCTTGGGGTCGTACTTGTAGTGGAAACCGAGGGAGTCGGTGAGGGCCTTGATGTTGGCCTCGTCGCCGGTGAGGAAGTGCCAGCCGTTGGCGGTGCCGGGGCGGTTATAGCGCCGGAGATAGGAATCCTTTTTGGCGGCGGCGGTTTGGGGCGTGTCCTTGGGGTCGAAGCTGAGGGCCACGACCTCGAAATCCTTACCGGGGCTCAAGGTGACTACCTTGAGGCTGCTCTCGAGCCCGTTGAGGATCTGGGTGCAGAGCATCGGGCAGCGGTAATAGACCGGCGCGATGATGACGGGCTTATTGCCCTGGAAGTAAGTGGAGAGCGGCACGGTATGGCCGTACTCATCGTGGAAGGTAAGGTCGAGGGGGATTTGCTGGTCGAGCTTCTGGTCGATTCCGACACCCTGAAGAGCGCCGGGGACGGTGAGCTTCAGGTTGCTGTCCTGCATGCTGAGGGACGGTTGAGCGGGAGCCGGCTGGCCCGGCTGGGCATGGGCGGCGAGGGCCGCCAGCGCGAAGGTGATGAGAGTGGTGCGCATTACTGTTTCTCCGGGGGCTTGCCCGCTCCCTTACGGTCGCGGCTCTGTGGGGAGGCGGTCGCAGGGGTTGCGGGGGCGGCGGTCGAGGGCGTGGACGCCAGCATGGCGGCGAGAGGGCCGCCGGGCTGCTGCATGATGGGGCCGAGGCCGCTTGCGGTGGGGACGTCGGCGCGGTCGACGGGCGGGGCTTGCGGGCGCGCGGGAAGTCCCTGCTTCGCCAGCAGGTCGATCGCGACATCGATCGGAACGTGGACGATGCCGTGGCTGCGGTCGATCCAGCTATAGCTGTTCAGGATGTCGTCTTCGGCGGCGTGGAAGCGCTGCAGGTCGAGCACCGGGGTCCGCTGCAGGGTGGGAGCGGGGGGCAGCGTCCGGGCGTCCATGTTCAGGCCGGTGTTCGGGAGGGGGCCGCCGAAAGTGGATTCGAAATAGCGGAAGAGCCCGAACAGGAGCGCGACGGCCACGAGGCAGAGCATGACGAGGGCAATGCCGAAGCGGCCGACGGCCCAGGCATTGACGTCGCGCACCTCGAAGCCGGGCTCGCGCTGTTCGAGATCGTGCCTATCGGCCATGTTCCAAAGCCTCCTCGAGATGGGGTTCACGGAGCGGCAGGAGCGGCCGCTTTTCCAACTGGTAGAGGAAATAAGCGAGCCAGACTCCGGTCAGCCCGATGGGGGCGACGAAATCCATCCAGCTCAGGTGGAAGGAGCCCCGCGAATAGTCGGGCGCCACCAGCCAGTAGAGATCCACCAGGCGCATGAGCAGGACGAACACCGCGATGGACGCGAGCAGCTTGAAGTTGCGCTTCAGGTCGCGGGAGAGCAGGAGCGCGAAGGGCAGGGCGAAGTGGCCGAAGACGAGCGCGAGGGCGACATACTGCCAGCCGCCGTTGAGGCGCTCGAGATACCAGGGGATCTCTTCAGGAAGATTGCCGGCCCAGATGATGAGGAACTGGGAAAACGAAAAGTACGCCCACACCATGACGAGCGCCAGGAGAAACTTGCCGAGGTCGTGGAGGTGGCGCGAGGTGAGGATGCCGCGCATGGGCTCGCGGTAGGAAAGCAGCACCATGACGGTGATGAGGAACGCCATGGCGGTGAGTGCTCCGCCGGCGACAAAGAGCAGTCCGAACATGCTGGAGTACCAGTGGGGCTGCAGGGACATCACCCAGTCGATGGACATGAAGGTGATGGAGAAACCCCAGAAGAGCAACCCCGGTCCGGCGAGCGCGCCCATTTTTCCATGGGCAACGGGGGAGCCTTCGTCCTCTTTCTGCGACCAGCGGTTGAAAAACCAACCGAGGAAGAACCAGCCGGCGAAATATACGGCGGCACGGATCAGGAAGAACGGCACATTGAGGTAGGGCGCCTTGTGCTTGAGGACGGGGTCGGCCGCGACGACGGCGGCATGCGACCACGAATAGAGATTGGGGATGCCGATGACGATGGGGAGGAAGAGCAGGGCGACCAGCGGCAGGGTGCGAATGGCGGCCTCGGCGGGGCGGCGAATGACCACGCCCCAGGCGCCGCCGGTGAGGTACTGGAGCATGAGCCAGGCGAGGGGTCCGAGGGCCAGGCCGATGATGAACAGGTACGACCAGAGGTACGAGCGGTAGAACTGGAAGGGCGAGACGAGGAAGATGCCGGCGACCAGGAGCAGCAGGCCGGCGCCGCCCACGAGGGCGAAGCGGCTGCGCCAC
Organism: Bryobacterales bacterium; assembly: GCA_963836015.1. Classification (GTDB taxonomy): domain Bacteria; phylum Acidobacteriota; class Terriglobia; order Bryobacterales; family Bryobacteraceae; genus CAWCDJ01. The sequence goes on from CAWIIF010000007.1 coordinate 29,925, forward strand.
TGGCGGAGCTCGTCGCGCAGGGCGGGAGGGATATTGAAATCAAGCGCGGCGGCGGTCATTGCGCACCTCCCTGCTGGAGCTGCGCGCGGGCCGCGGCGGGCACATCGTTAATCGAGGCATTCTGGCTGAGCTGGAGGGCGCGCACGTAGGCGACGATGGCCCAGCGGTCGGCCGGTTGAATCTGGGCGGCGTAGTCGGGCATGGCGCCGAATCCATTGGTGATGACGTCGAAGATATAGCCGTTGGGGACCTGGCGGAGGCGATCGATGTGATAGGAGGGCGGCTTGCGATAGCCGCGCCGGACGATCATGCCGTCGCCGTTGCCGACCCGGCCGTGACAGGGGGTGCAGTAGATATTGAAGCGGTTCTGCCCGCGCTCGATCATCTCCTTGGTCACGGGGACGGGAAAGTCGTTGGAGGGCTTGCCGTCGGGGCCCTGGCCGGTATAGAAGAGCCGGTCGTCATCGAGGTGGCCGCGGGCCACGGTGCCGGCGACCAGGGGGCGCGCGGAGCGGCCGTCGGCGAAGAAATCCGAGGGGCGGAGCGGAATGTATTTCGGCTGATCCTGCATGTCCTGGCGGCAAGCCACGGTTGCGGCGAGCAGGAAGAGGACGAGGCCGAGCCTGGAATTAGTGCGCAACTTCGGACACCTCCCTCGGCTCCATACTTTCGAGGAACTGCGCGGTTTGCTGCTGGTCGAACAGCGGATCTACGGATTCGATGCACAGGAAAAAGCGGCTGCGCGAAGCCAGCGCGAATCGCGGCACGTTAAACGTGGGGTGGTAGGGCATGGGGAGGCCGCAGAGGGCCAGCAGGCCCAGCACCGCGGAGAGCGCGCCGAACAGGATGGTGAGCTCGAACGTGATGATGATATAGGCCGGCCAGCTGTTGAGGGGGCGGCCGGCGACGTTGATGGGGAAATAGATCACGGTGACGTAGTACTGGAGCAGGAAGCCGGTAATGCCGCCCAGGATGCCTCCGATCAACACGATCAGGGGGAGGCGGTTGTGGTGCAGGTGGAGCGCGTCGCTCAACTCCTCCACGGGGTAGGGCGTGTAGGCGTCCAGTTTACGGTAGCCTTTTTCGCGCGCGGCGCGGGCGGCGTTGACGAGGGCGGTCGGGTTGTCGAACTCGGCCATGAGGCCGTAAATCGGGTGCTTGGTCAACCCTGCACCTCCTCCTCGACCTTGGCCTGGGGCAGAAGGGTCCGGACTTCAAAGATGGAGATCATGGGAAGCAGGCGGATAAACAGGAAAAACAGGAAAAGGAACAGCCCGATAGTTCCGAGGAAGGTGGCCCAATCCCAGCGGGTGGCTTGAAAGTTCCGCCAGGAAGAGGGCAGAAAGTCCTGCGCCAGGCTGCTGACAATGATGACGTAGCGCTCGAGCCACATGCCGACCAGAACCACGAGGGAAGAGATAAACAGCAGGACCGGGGTCGAGCGCACCTTCTTGATCCACAGGAACTGCGGGGCGATGATGTTGCACGTCACCAGGAACCAGTAATTGACCGCGTACGGGCCGGTCATGCGGTGCCAGAAGGCGGCCATTTCAAAGACATTGCCGCTGTACCAGGCGAGGAATAGCTCCATCATGTAGGCATAGGCCACGATGAGGCCGGTGGCCAGCATGACCTTGCCGCAGTTATCGAGGTGTCTGTCGGTAATGAGCCCCTGGAGTCCGTAGACCGAACGCAGCGGGATGGCCAGCGCCAGGACCATGGCGAAACCGGAGTAGATGGCGCCCGCCACGAAGTAAGGCGGGAAGAAGGTGCTGTGCCAGCCGGGAACGATGGCGATGGTGAAATCGAAGCTGACGACGGTGTGGACCGAGAGCACCAGGGGAGTGGCCAGGCCGGCGAGCAGAAGGGACGCGGTTTCATACACGGCCCAGTGCCGGGCCGAGCCTCGCCAGCCCATGGAGAGGATGCCGTACAAGAAGCGGGCCACGCGGTTGTGGGTGCGGTCGCGCAAGGTGGCGAGATCGGGCATCAATCCGACGTACCAGAACAGCGCCGAGACGGTGGCGTAGGTCGAGACCGCGAACACGTCCCACACGAGCGGACTGCGAAAGTTGGGCTGCACCCCCATGGTGTTGGGGTATGGAAACAGCCAGTAGAAGAGCCAGGGGCGGCCGAGGTGGAGCAGCGGGAACATGCCGGCGCAGGCCACGGCAAAGAGCGTCATAGCTTCGGCGAACCGGTTGATGGAATTGCGCCATGACTGGTTGAGCAGAAGAAGAATGGCGGAAATGAGGGTTCCCGCGTGGCCGATACCGATCCACCATACGAAGTTCGTGATGGCGAAGCCCCAGGCGACGGGAATCATGATGCCCCAGATGCCGACACCCTTGGCAAACAGCAGCGCTACGGCCCACAGGAAGAAGAAGAGCAGCGTCAACCCGACCGTGATCCCGGCGAACCAGAACATCGGGGTCTTGCGGGTGAGGACGACGGTCGCAATCTGGTCGGTAACCGAGCCAAAGGTATAGCCGGGGGCGATGATCGCTTTGGACGGCTTATTCTCTGTAGTTACTGGTTCATCTGGCATAGTGGCGACCTATGACTCAATCTCCGGATTGGGGTTGCGCAGAGTGGCCAGATAAGTTGTGCGGGGGCGGGTGTTCAACTCCGCCAGCAGGCCGTAATTGAGCGTTTCCTGTTTCATTTTCTTGACCCGGCTGTCGGGGTCGTTAATATCGCCGAAGATGATGGCTTCCGTGGGACAACTGGCCTGGCAAGCGGTCTGAATCTCTCCGTCGTAGACCTTACGATTCTCTTTTTCGGCGTCGATTTTGGCGGCGTTGATGCGCTGGACGCAGTAAGTGCACTTTTCCATTACGCCGCGGCTGCGGACGGTGACGTCGGGATTGTGCAACAGCTTGAGGCTGGGAGTTTCGTAATCGGAAAAGAGATAGAAATTGAAGCGGCGCACCTTATACGGGCAGTTATTGGAGCAGTAGCGGGTGCCGACACAGCGGTTATAGACCATGTCGTTGAGGCCCTCGGCGCTGTGGTTGGTGGCCTGCACGGGGCAGACCAGCTCGCAGGGGGCGTCCTCGCACTGCATACAGGGCACCGGCTGGTTGTACATGGCCGGATTGTTGACGTCGCCATTGTAGTAAGTGTCGACGCGGATCCAGTGCATGGCGCGGCCGCGGCGGACCTGGTCCTTGCCGACGACGGCGATGTTATTCTCGGCCACGCAGGCGACCACGCAGGCGCTGCATCCGGTGCAGGCATTGAGGTCGATGGCCATACCCCAGGCGTGGCCCTCATACTTCCACTCGGGATAGAGGGTGAGGCCGCGGGGCGGAGCTTCGGCGCCCGCGTGAACGGATTCGGGATCTTTGCGGTACTCCTCGATATCGCCCTTGTGGATGATGTGGCGGCGGGTGTCGAGGATGTGCTCGTTCTGGGTGGTGGCGAAGAGGTAGGAGCCGGAGGTCTTTTTGAGTTCGAGGCCGTTATCGTTCCACAGGGCCGTGGAGGTGCGAAGGCCGTAGGGGTTGAAGCCCATGCCGTTGGCGACGCGGCCGCCGCGGGTGCGTCCATAGCCGAGGTGCAGGGTAGCGGCGCCGTTGACCTGTCCGGGCTGCACCCATACGGGGGCGCGCAGCGAGCGGCCCTGATAGGTGAGGGTTACGAGATCGCCGGTATCGACGTTGAAGCGATGGGCGTCGGCGGGGCTGAGGATGCAGGCGTTGTCCCAGGTGAGCTTGGTGATGGGCTTGGGAAGCTCCTGCAGCCAGCCATTGTTGGCGAAGCGGCCGTCGTAGATAGTGGGATCGGGCCGGAAGATGACTTCGAGCTTTCCGGCGAGGCGCTGCTTCGCGGCCGGGGAAGTGATGGCGGCGCCGCGGATGGCCGGAGTGCGGGGCTCGAAGGCTGTTCCCGGCACCACGCCATCGCACACGGATTTGCGCCACCAGGCTTCGAAATCGGCGCCGGTGTGCTGCGCCGCCCAGTAGGCCTTGACGAGATCGTAGGCGCGCCGCTCCGGCTGATCGGTGAGCATCTGGAGGATCTCGATGGCGGAGCGCCCGTTATACAGCGGCTGGATGAGCGGCTGCTGGATGGTCACGGTGCCGTCGAAGGCGCGGGCATCGCCCCAGGCTTCGAGGTAATGGGCCGCGGGAAGGTGCCACTGGCACAGCTCGGAAGTCTCGTTGTCGTAGAGGCTGAGGTGGACGCGGATGCGGGCCTTGGCGATCTGGTCGCGCATGCCCCACTCGACGGGAGCGTCGAAGGCGGGATTGCCGCCGAGGATGAGGAGAAGATCGACGCGGCCGGCCTCGAGATCCTTGACGAGATCGCCGAGCGAGGCGACCTGATCGACGGGGTTGGCCTCGATGGGGTCGCTATAGAAGACCGTCTTGCCCACGTTGCCGAGGGAGGCGTTCATGACGTGAGCGAGGGCGTGGACGATGGGGGGCTGCTCGCCGCCGGCGATCACCAGGCCGGCGCCCTTGTTGAGCTGAAGATCGCGGGCGATGGGGCCGAGCCATTTGTAGATGTCGCCGTTATCTCCCTGCTTGGGGCCGTTGGCCGCGCCGAGGCTGGTGGCCAGAGCCCAGGCGAACTCCTCGATGTCGGCGGCGCGCAGGGGCAGCCGGTGGTCGGCCTTGGACCCCGTGGCGGTGGGGGTGGGCTCGACGACGTACAGCCGGTTCATCTCGGTTTGATTGCCGCGGACGCGCCGGCGCGCCGCGAACTCGCGGGCATAGCGCAGGAAGGCGGGGCCGGAAGCGAGAAAATCGGAATCGAGCGAAACCACGACCTTAGCGTTGGCGAGGTTGTACCAGGTGTTGACGGGCTGGCCGAAGGTCTGGACCGCGGCGGCGCGCGCGCTATGCGGCCCGGCGGGATCCCACTGGTGCCACTTGGCGGCGGGGAGGAGCTTCTGAATGGTGCGGAACTGCTCCGCCATGGTGGGCGAGGTAATCGTTTCGGTGAGGACGCGGATGCCGGCGCCGTTGGCGATCCTCTGAGCGGCGCCGATTTCCCGCATAGAGCCGAGGAAGTCGGCCCAGGAGCGAATCTCGCCGTTGTAAGTAACGGCCTGGCTGCGGTCGGGATCGTAGAGCTGGAGGACCGAGGCCTGGGAGAAGGGGTCGCAAGCGCCGAGCGTGGCGGGGTGTTCGGGATTGCCCTCCAGCTTGGTGGGCCGTCCCTCGTGGCTTTCGGCCAGGAGTCCGCTGGCTACCCCGTTCAGAGTGGCAGCAGTAGCGAAGAACAGGGGGCGGCCGGGGATGATCTCTTCCGGCTGCCGGACGTACGGCATGATGTGCTCGGTGGGCTGGCGGGTGCAGGCGCTGAGGCCGGCGAGGGCCAGCGAAGCGCCCATGAGCTTGAGGAAGTTGCGGCGGCCTTCGACGCGGTCTTCGTCGTCGCTCCAGCCGATGGCCTGCTGCGGGAATTCGCGCGCCAGGAGCTCCTGGAATTCGGGTGTGGCGGCGAGATCGTCGAGGCTGCGCCAATAGTCGCGGCCGCGGGCGCCTTCCAGCCGCGCGCGAACCGCGGCCAGGTCTAACTTCTTTCTTGTTTCACTCATCGATGGCAAGTAGAACAGCTGGTCAGGAAGCGCGTGCTCTGTATGTGGTTTTCCACCATTAAGCGGCGGCCGATTTCGTCCTGGTCGCCGGCGGGCTGATAGCCCATCTTGGTGATGAACTCACGCGGCCTGAGATACTTTTCGGGGTTGCGGTGGCAGTTCAGGCACCACTCCATGTGAAGGGTGGGTTCCTGCGCCGTCAAAGGCATTTGGTCCACCCTGCCGTGGCAGCTTTCGCAACCTACTCCCTTGTTGATATGAATGCTGTGGTTGAAATAGACAAAGTCCGGCAGATCGTACACGCGGGTCCAGCGGATCGATTCTCCGGTACGGAAACTGGCGCGGACAGGCTCCAGCGTGGGGCTGGTGTTCCAGATCTGCGAATGACAATTCATGCAGGTCTTGGTCGGGGGAATGTTGGCGAAGCTCGACTGCTCAACCGTGGTATGGCAATAACGGCAGTCCAGGCCGAGGCCGCCGACATGATGGGCGTGGCTGAAGGGGACCGGCTGCTCGCGCGGCTGCTGGGCGCGAGTGGCGTAATAGGAGCGGTCCAATTCGGTAAAGGCCCACGTGACAAAAGCCAGGATGAACACCGCGCCAAAAATCGTAATGCGCGCAAACGTGTTCGTGCTGTGATGAAATATTTGGGACATCGTCTACTGCCTCTGTCCCAATTCCAGAGTCAAAAGTGTGTAAGTTCGCATCAGGAAGACAGCAAGTACAAACCAACTACCTTTAATTTCCCTCTTCAGCTTCCCGGAATTCGGTATCAACTATCGGATGCCGAAAACGGGATTTTGCTTCATTGTAAACGAAGCGAATGACGATTCACACGTGTTTCCCTCGAAAGCACCACAAAATCGACGCGACAGGAAGCGTCGCGTACGATGTTAGCGGTTGAGTTGTAGTCATTTGCTGCAATTATTTCCGCTCCAGGAGGTACGCGGAATTTTCCTCACGGCTCGGGCCGGAGTCGGTACAGACGGCGAACCGCGGGCCGCGTCCGTCGCGGGACGGTCCCCAGAGCGATGCGGCGGCGTACTCGCCATCCTTGCGCAGAGCGTAAAAATCCAGATCGACGGCCTGGAGGCGCTTTTCGTCGTTGTCGAAATTTCGCGCGACGCGTTTCAGGGCATCGAGCGCGGCTTCCTTCGGGGACATCCCGTGCTTCATGTTCTCGACGATGGTATGAGCGCCGCAGACCCGCAAATTCTCTTCCCCGCGGCCGGTGGAGCCGGCGCCGCCGATATCCTGATCGAGCCAGAGTCCGCCGCCGATGATGGGGGAATCACCGACGCGCCCGGGGATTTTCCACGCCATCCCGCTGGTGGTGGTGACGGCCGACATCTCGCCCTTGTCATTCAGGGCGATGCAATTGATGGTGCCGTGCGGGGGATGGTAGGCGTTGCGCAGGGCTTCGGCCAGCAGCTCGTCGCCGGCTTGCGGAAAAATGTGTCTCAGCTCACCAATTTTTTTAGCGGGCGGGGCATCCACGCCGGACTCCCAGTTGGTGTGGCCGCTGGGGTCGCGAAGGCTGCGCTTCCAGACGAGCCACTGGATGCGCGACTCTTCGGTGAGGAGATTCTCCTCAGGGAAGCCGTATGCGCGGGCAAAGCGGAGCGCGCCCTCGCCGACCAGCATCATGTGATCGGTCTCCAGGGCAACCTTCTGGGCGACCTTGGACGGAGTCTTGATATTGCGAATCGCGCCGACAGCCCCGCCGCGGCGGGAAGGCCCGTGGATGCAGCTGGCATCGAGTTCGACGACGCCGTCTTCATTGGGAAGCCCGCCGTAGCCGACGCTGGTGTCGCGGGGGTCGAGCTCGACGATGTTCACGCCGGCGATGACGGCATCGAGCGTATCGGCGCCCGATTTGATCATCTCCATGGCCCTGGCGCAGCAATGCACGCCGCCCTGGTTGCGGTTGGCGGTGGAGATGACGACGTTCCCGGGGCGAGACTGCCCCTTGACCCCGCCGATCATCGGGAACACTGCGGCGCCGATCATGGCAGCGCGTCGCGTGAATGTGTTGTCCTTCATGATGTGTTCCCTTCCGCCCCAGGAGGGCCCAAAGACCTCATGGTCGCCAGACCCGGCAGCGAACGGCATGTGCGAAAGAAAAAATATTATGTCATAGGAAAAGGGGGAGGTCGTACTCCGGTTTCCGGGAGAGCAAAAGCGCAGGAGTGAAAGGGCGGCTCGCGCAGGCGTCGAGAATTTGGAAAGCAAGCCCATCCGCCGAGTTTTTACAACGTTTTTACAAGTCCGCCATCACGTGGGAAGCGGTTGTCTTTAGTATCAGCTTAGACGCAATTGAGGAGGGCACAATGGCATCGCTTTCGACCGGGAGTGCTTCCAGCACCCCTTACCGTGACGAGCATCTGGTGGTGGAATTCGACGAACAAAAGGTGGCGCTGGACGCGCAGCGGGTGACGCTGACGCGGAAAGAGTACGAGCTTCTGGCGCTGCTGGTGGCGCACGCCGGAGAGATCATTCCCCGGGAAGCACTGCTGATGCGGGTGTGGGGCTACGGCGCGGAGATCCGGACGCGCACGCTGGACGTGCACGTGCGGCGGCTGCGCAAGAAACTGGGCGGGTACGCGGATCAGTACATCGAGACGATCTTCGGCATCGGGTACCGGTTCCAGCCGTATCATGCGCCGCGGTTCATGCAGGACCGGCCGGTGCTGGCGGCGAGCGCGTAAGACGTCAGTTCGACCCGGTGAGCGCGATGACGGCGAAGGCGGTAGTGGCGTCGCGCATGAAGCGTTCCTGCATGGAGGCCGGTTCGTAGCGCTTGTTCATCGAAACGGCGGCCCAGAATCCGCCGGGGTCCTGATGGGAACGCAGCCACTCGAGCGCGCGGCCCAGGCGCGCTTCATCGGGCTTCAGCCCGATCTGCCGGAGCAGAAACGCCGCCCAGGCGGTTGCATATGCGCTCGACCCGTCGGCCGCCGGGGGTGCGTTCGGGCGGTCGCGCCACGGGCCGAGGGCGGCCAGCGTCCACCCGCCATCCTCGCTCTGCTTGCGCCAGACCTCGTCGAGGATCTCCTGCCGCTCGGCACCGGTCACCAGCCCTGCCATGCGCGCTGAGGCCCATAAGAAGAGGATCTGGTTGGCCAACGGCTGATGCGGGCGACCCTCGCGCAAGTAGGCTCTCAGGTCTTCGAGATTCTGCCGGATCTCCGGCCGCGCCTGGTAGCTCGGGGGCGCGGCGCCGACGGCCACGGCTGCCAGCGCGGCGCCGAAAAACGGCGATTCGGGCACTTCCCACGGCTCGAGGTTGGCGTCGGTCCAGCCCCATGCGCCTTTATCCTTGCCTTCGCGACGCTGTTTCGCCCAAAGGTCGCGGAAGGCGGCTTCGGTATCGGCGGTCAGGCCAACACCGCGGCGCTGGTCATCCAACGAAAGCACGAACGCGGCCACCACGGCCTGTGTATTGTCCAGACCGGGGTTGGGGGGCTTCCGAAGGGACGACGCGACCCGCGTCCGGACGCCCGCAAGCAGCCCGAGCTCCCATTCCGTGGGCGAGGACTCTCCTAACTTCCGGCGCAGCTCCGGCCGGGCCAGCAGATATCCCAGGGTGGTGTGGCAGGAGATGCACGCTCCACCTTCGCGCGCAGCCGGTTTCCACGCCGCCCACTCCGCAGCGCGGCCGTCCAGATACTGCGCGGCAACCTTGGGGTTCCAGTCGCCGCACCACGCGGCGAATGGCAGCAGAAGCACTGCGGCGAATCGAATCATCGAAACCTCTCGTTCGGTAAATTGGACCCAGTATAGCGCCCGGTCTCGAAAAGCGCCCTGGTTCGTTTCATCCGGCCGGAGAAGCGCGGTCAGTTAGAGATCGAGATCAGCAGCTTCTGCGTGCCAGCGGTCCCACCGAGCGAGAAAGTGAGCGGGACGGCGTCGCCGGCGGCCACATTCGGCACCACGACATTGAACTGATAGAGCCCCAAATAGCCGCCGGTCAACCCTGAGAATGACACCGTGGCCGGCGTCCCGGCGAAGGAGGCTCGGAAGTTCCCGTTCAGACTATTGGATTGCGTCACAATTTGGCCAGCAGGACTATCCGGCGTCACGGTCCCAAAGCCAACACCATAAAACACGATAGTGTCGCCGGGTTTGGCGCGCGCCGAAGTAACACCGGCGATCGAGCCGGGAGGGAGAACAAACGTAACACCGTCCGGAAACAGCGCGGCGATATACTGTCCAGCGTTCAGATTGAATACGGCAGGCGCAAGCAGACCCGGCTCAGTCACATTCACGCTGATCGGATAAGCCGTGCTGCTTCCGCCCGGCGTCGTGACCACTACCGGCTGCGACCCCAGAGAGACATTGGAGGGCACCTGGGCGTTGACCTGGGCGGGGCTGACATAGTCGATGAATGCGGGCTGGCCGCCGATGGTGACCGTAGTTCCTCCCAAGGCGGTGGGTGCCGCGTTACCTTTGAAATCGGTGCCGGCCCAAGTCTGGGAGGTCACGTTCGCGAGATTCGTCCCGTAGATCTCCATCCAAGTTCCGGGCGCCAGTGCGGAGAAACCGCCGTAAGCGGAGGCGCTGATGACGCCCTGGGACGTCCGGATGACCGGCGTCGCATCGAAAGTGCCGTGGACCGTTCCGCTAATAACGGCGCCTGGCGCCAGCCCCACTTGCCCGGTGCTGCACGATGGGACGGCGGTTCCGGAGCAGGAGGCAGTGGAATCGTAAAAGAAATTGAAATTGTTGGAGAGAAATGCGACCGTGGCGCCCGTGCTTTCTGCCAGCGACACCGAGATCGAGCCCGACGAGCCGGCGGTCAGGCCGAAGGTTATCAAATCGCTGCCAGCGCTGATGGAATTGGCAGTGAAGGGAGATATGCCATTGCCCTTGTATGCAAGCACAATCGAAATGGTGCCGCCGCCACCAACGCCGGTGTAGGGGGCCGTCACCGTACATTTGGTGTTGGTGCCGTCGTAGGCGCAAGTGCCCCACGTGACCCGGCTTTGACCGACGCCCCCACTGCCACCGAGACCCGTCAACGTCACGTTCTGATTGCTGCTGGCGTAGGTGGCTGTTTGCGCGGAAGCCGACGAGAAGAAGGCCGCGCAGAAGAGAAACGGGGAAACGGCGATGAGTCTCATGAGTGTGGCTCTCAGTCTAGCCGTGAGGGGGGAGATAAGCAAGAAATAGGAGTACTGCAGCGGTAACAAGACTGCGCGGGGCAAGGGCCACTGTTTGACACCCCCTTTTGGGTGCTGCTAGCCTTAATTCTTCAATGGCATCAGCTCCCGCACTCCGCGCCACGCCGCTGAATTCCGTCCATCGTGAGTTGAAGGCCAGGATGGTCGATTTCGGCGGGTGGGATATGCCCGTCCAGTATTCCGGACTCGTGGACGAACACCAGACCGTGCGCACAGCGGTCGGGCTGTTCGACGTCAGCCATATGGGCGAGATCGAAATCCGCGGGCCGGAGGCGGAGCGGCTCGCCGATTTTGTTACCACCAACGCCGTCCGCAAGCTCAAGACCGGACAGGTTCACTACTCCGGGCTGCTATACGAACACGGCGGGTTCGTGGACGACATCCTGGTCCACCGGGTGGCGGACGATCATTACTTCCTGTGCGTGAACGCATCGAACCAGGAAAAAGATTTCGAGCACATTTGCGCGATGAACGAGTTCGATGCGGAGGTGGAGCTGGCCAGCGACCGGTACGTGCAGCTGGCGATCCAGGGGCCGCAGGCGCGGGCCACGCTGCAGAAACTCACCGCGGTGGACCTGGGGAGCATCAAGTATTACTGGTTCACGGATGGGGAGGTCGCCGGCGTGCCGGCGCGCATCGCGCACACCGGGTACACGGGAGAGGACGGCTTCGAGATTTACGTCGATCCGGCCGAAGGTGTGAGGGTGTGGGGCGAGGTGATGGCGGCGGGCGCGGAATTCGGCATCAAGCCGTGCGGGCTGGGGGCACGCAATACGCTGCGCCTGGAAGCCAAGATGGCGCTCTACGGGCACGAGATCGACGCCTCGATTTCGCCGCTCGAAGCGGGGCTCGGCTGGATCGTCAAGCTGGATAAGGGCGATTTCGTGGGCCGCGAGGCGCTGGTGAAACAGAAGGAAGCGGGACTGAAGCGGGGGCTCACGGGGTTCGAGATGCGCGGCCGGGGCATCGGACGCGACGGCTACGAGGTATACGTGGACGGGGCGCCGGCCGGCTGGGTGACCAGCGGCTCGCCATCGCCGACTCTGTGCAAGAACATCGGGCTGTGCTACCTGCCGGCGGAGCACGCGCAGGCGGGCAAGGCGATCCAGATCATGATCCGCAACCAGCCCGTGGATGCGGTGACAGTGGAAACTCCCTTTTACAAGCGAGCGAAATAAAAACATGTATCCAGAAAATCTTCGATATACGAAGGATCACGAGTGGATCCTCGTGGAAGGCGACACCGGCACGGTGGGAATCACGGACCACGCGCAGGAAGAGCTGGGCGACATCGTTTTCGTGGATTTGCCGAAGGCGGGGACCAGCCTGGAAGAGCACGGATCGCTGGGCTCGGTGGAATCGGTGAAAGCCGTCTCGGAAATCTACTGCCCGGCCGCGGGAGAGGTAACCGAGGTCAACCCGGCGCTGGCGGACGCGCCGGAAAAGCTGAACGAAGATCCGTACGGCGAGGGCTGGCTGGTGAAGCTGAAGCTGAGCGACGCGAAGCAGGTTCAGAATCTCATGACAGCCGCCCAGTATCAAACTTATGTAGGAGCCGAAAAGTAGTTGCGATATCTTCCGAAGTCCGATTCCGAACGCCGTGAAATGCTGGAAGCATGCGGCGCGGGCAGCGCCGAGGAGCTGTTCTCGCATTTGCCGGAGGCGGTGAAGCTGAACCGGCCGCTCGACCTGGCGCCGGGCATTTCCGAATACGAGATCGTGGAATATTTTCGGGACCGCGCGGCGGAGAACGCCAACGGATACCCGTCGTTCCTGGGAGCGGGCGTGTACCGCCACTTCCGTCCGGTACTGGTGGACACGGTGGTCTCGCGGGGCGAGTTCCTGACCTCTTATACGCCATACCAGGCTGAAATATCGCAGGGCACGCTGACGACGATCTTCGAATTCCAGACGATGATCTGCCAGTTGACCGGCATGGACGTGGCGAACGCGTCGATGTACGACGGCTCGACGGCGGTGCCGGAAGCGGCCATGATGGCGGTGCGGGCGACGGGCAAGGGGAGGGTGCTGATCGCGAAATCGGTGCATCCGGAGTATCGCGAGGTGCTGGACACGTATGCCAAACACCAGGGAATGCCGGTGGATGAATTCGGCTACGTCCCGGAGGCCGGCACGATCGACCTGGAAGACCTCGACCGCAAGATGGACGATTTGACGGCGGCGGTGATCGTGCAATCGCCGAACTTCTTCGGGGTGGTGGACCAGGTGCGGGTGGCGGCGGAGATCGCGCACCGCAGAGGCGCGCTGCTGATCCTGCTGTTTACCGAGGCGGTTTCGCTGGGCCTCCTGGCGCCGGCGACGGACGCCGATATCGTGGCGGGCGAGTTGCAATCGTTCGCGATCTCGCCGAGCTACGGAGGGCCGTTCGCGGGGATCATCGCCACCAAGGAGAAATACATACGGCAGGTGCCGGGGCGGCTGGTGGGGCAGACGACGGACGCGCGCGGCAACCGGGCCTTCTGCCTGACGCTGGCGACGCGCGAGCAGCACATCCGGCGCGAGAAAGCGACGTCGAACATCTGCACCAACCAGGCGCTGATCGCGCTGATGGCGACGGTGTTCATGACGGTCTACGGCAAGCAGGGCCTGCGGGAGCTGGCGGCGCAGAACCTGGCGAAGGCGCACTACCTGGCGGGGAAGCTGAAGCCGAGGTTCTGCGGGAAGTTCTTCAACGAGTTCGTGGTGAAGCTGGAAGGCAAGACGCCGGAAGAGGCCAACAAGGCATTGCTGAAGAAGAAAATCATCGGCGGGCTGGCGCTGGGGCGGTTTTATCCGGAGCTGGCGGATTCGATGCTGCTGTGCGCGACCGAGATGTCGCGGCGCGCGGACATGGACGCGGTGGCGGAGGTGCTGGCGTGATCACGAAAGTCCGCAACCACATTTCGCAGAACGAAGCGCTGCTGTTCGAGCGCAGCTCGCCGGGCAAGAAGGCGTACCAACTGCCGGAGCTGGACGTGCCGGCGGTGGATCCCACCGAGGCCCTGGGCGAGGAGCAGGTGCGCGCGGAGATCGAGGGCTTCCCGGAAGTGAGCGAGGTGGAGGCGATCCGGCACTTCACCAGGCTTTCGACGTGGAACTACGCGATCGACTACGGGATGTATCCGCTGGGCTCGTGCACGATGAAGTACAACCCGCGGATCAACGAGCTGGCGGCGCGGATCGAGGGCCTGGCGTGGGCGCACCCGTACCAGCCGGAAGCGCTGGCGCAGGGGTCGATGGAAGTGATGGCGCGGCTGGAGGCGGCGCTGGCGGAGATCACCGGGATGGACGCGGTGACGCTGCAGCCGGCGGCGGGCGCGCACGGCGAGCTGACGGGCATTTTGCTGATCCGGGCGCTGCTCGAAAAGCGCGGGAATCCGCGCAAGAAGATCCTGATTCCGGATTCGGCGCACGGGACCAACCCGGCGACGGCGGCGATCGCGGGCTACGCGATCGAGAACATCAAGTCGAGCGAGACGGGCGTGCTGGACGTGGCGGCGCTGGAGCGGATCGTCGATAAAGACGTGGCCGCCCTGATGGTGACCAATCCGAACACGCTGGGGGTCTTCGAGGAGAATATCGTCCACGCGGCGGAGATTCTGCACGCCAAGGGCGCGATGCTGTACATGGACGGCGCGAACATGAACGCGCTGGTGGGGATCGCGCGGCCGGGCGATTTCGGCGTGGACGTGATGCATTTGAACCTGCACAAGACGTTCTCGACGCCGCACGGCGGAGGCGGTCCGGGGGCGGGTCCGGTGGCGGTGAAGAAGGCGCTCGAGCCGTTCCTGCCGGCGCCGCGGCTGAAGCGCTCGGGCAAGAAGTGGGCGTGGGACTACAAGCGGAAGCACTCCATCGGCCGGGTGAAGGCGTACTACGGGAATTTCGGAGTACTGGTGCGGGCGCTGGCCTATATCCTGGCGCACGGCGGGCCGGGGCTGCGGAATGCGACGGTGGACGCTGTGATGAACGCGGTCTATCTGCGCAAGAAGCTGGAGCCGTACTACGATCTGCCCTACGCGCAGCCGAACATGCACGAAGTGGTGTTCAGCGACGACCGGCAGGCGAAGAAGGGGGTCCGCACGGGCGATATCGCCAAGCGGCTGATCGATTACGGATTCCATCCTTATACGGTGAGCTTCCCGCTGATCGTGCACGGCGCGCTGATGATCGAGCCGACCGAGACCGAGGGCAAGCAGGAGCTGGATGCCTTCGTGGAAGCGATGATCTCGATTGCGGGCGAGGTGGAGAGCGATCCGCAGATGGTGAAGAACGCTCCGTACGGGACGCGGACCGGCCGCGTGGATGAAGTGACCGCGGCGCGGAAGCCGGTGCTGCGATGGAAGGCCCAATAGGGGGGCCGGGGGCCAGGGGCAGCGGGCCGGGGAAGCGCGGGCTGTGGATTATTTTGGGGCTCGTGCTGTTGATTCGGGTCCCGTTCCTCAACCAGGCGATACAGGGCGACGACCATATTTATCTCACCGAAGCGGCGCACGCGCTGATCGATCCGCTGCATCCCAATAATGTTCCGTACGTGTTTCTGGGCGACGAGGTGGATCTGCGCGGGCACTCGCATCCGCCGGGGAATGCGTGGCCGCTGGCGGGGCTGATCGCGATCTTCGGCGATGTGAAAGAAGTGCCGTTTCACGCGGCCTACCTGGTGTTCTCGCTGATCGCGGCATGGGCCATGTGGGAGCTGGCGAAGCGGTTCTCGCCGCAGCCGGTGTGGGCGGCGCTGCTGTTCGTGGTGGTGCCGGCATTCGTGGTGAACGGCGGGTCGCTCGAGGCGGATGTGCCGTTCCTGGCGTTCTGGATGGCGGCGGTAGCGCTGTACTGCGCGGGTCGGCTGTGGTGGGCGGCGGCGGCGATGGCGGCGGCATCCATGATGGCGTACCAGGCGGTCTTCCTGGTGCCGATACTGGGAGTCTACGCGTGGCTGTTCGACCGGAAGAACCGGACGCGGTGGGCGGTGCTGGCGGCGCCGGTGATCACGATCGCGGCGTGGCAGGTGTTCATGCGGGCCACCACGGGGGCGATGCCGGCGAGCAAGCTCACGGGCTATTTTGCGAGCTACGGGTTTCAGGCGCTCGAGCACAAGCTGGCCAGCGCGCTGATGCTTTTCATCCACAGCTGGTTCATCGTGTTTCCGGTGCTGGTGCCGGCGGCGGCGATCGCGGCCTGGCGCAAGCGGAAGGAGCCGGAGACACTGTTTTTGCTGGCGTGGATCGCGATCTTTTTCGCGGGCGCGGTGGCGGTGTTCTTCGCGGGGTCGGCGCGGTACCTGCTGCCGATGGCGGCTCCGGTGGCGCTGCTGGCTTCCCGGTTGAATCGCAAATGGCTGGCGGCGGGGGTGGCGGCGCAACTGGCGCTCGCACTGGGCCTCGCGATCGTCAACTACCAGCACTGGGATGGATACCGGACGTTCGCGGCCTCGCTGCGCGGCCCTGCGGAGGGGCATCGCGTGTGGGTGGATAACGACTGGGGGCTGCGGTACTACCTGGAAGCGCAGGGCGCGATGGCGGCGCGGAAGGACGAGCGGCTGCGCGCGGGCGACATCCTGGTGACGAGCGAGCTGGGGTCGAACGTGCGGCCGACGGTTCCGCTGGCGCCGATTGCGAAGGCCACGATTCAGCCGGCGATTCCGCTGCGGCTGATCGGGCTGGAGTCGCATTCGGGATATTCGACGGTGGACAAGGGGTTCTGGCCGTTCGGGGTTTCGGCGGGGCCGATCGACCGGGTGCGCGCGGAACTGGTGATGGAGCGGCATCCGAAGCTCGAATACCTGACGGTGCGGGAGGCGGGGGCTGGGGAACAGATCGTGAGCGGGATCGATCCATCGGACGGATGGACGGCTGGGACGGCGGAGCTGGTGGTAAAGAATCCGGCCGAGCCGAAGAAGTTGCGTGCGGAATTCTACATTGCGCCGCAGGCGGCGGCGCGGCGCGCGTGGCTGCTGCTGGACGGGCGCGAAGTGGCCACGGGCACCTATTCGGGTGACGGAAAATACACGCTGGAATCGGCGGAAGCGCTGCGCGGGGCGGGTGCGTCGGCCACGGTGGAGCTGCGGGTGGACCGGACATTCCGCGCGCCGGGCGATCAGCGGGATCTGGGCGTAGTTTTAATCGGAGCGGGATTCGCGCCGTAGTATCCTGAAGATTATGGGCTGTGGTGGTGGTGGCGGTTTCAACCAGATCGATAACACGATCCGTCCGGGAGCGCGCAAGGTGTTCTGCGTGAAGTTCCAGCGCGAGATGGAGGGGCTCGACGAAGTACCGTTCGAAGGCCATCCGCTCGGACAGCGCATCTACGAGAACGTGTCGAAAGACGCGTGGAAGATGTGGGTCGAGCACATGAAGATGCTCATGAACGAGTACCGGTTGAACCTCGGCACGGCGCAGGCGCAGGAATTCCTGATCCAGCAGATGGAGAATTACTTCTTCGGCGAGGGCGCGGCGCTTCCGCCGGACTTCGTGGCTCCTAAGACGAAGGCCTGAAGGTCTCGAGCACGGCAGCGATGTGGAACCGCAGTTCCGCATGCGCCTGCCGCAGCGCAGTTTCGACCTCGGCGGGCGATTCGGCTCGCGCAAAAATAAATCCAAGATAAGTGGACCCTTCGGGCAGCGGCAAGAGGCGCTGTCCGACGGTTGCGGTGATGATGATCTCCTCGATGCCGGGGACGGCGGAGGCTCGTTCCGTTCCTTCGACGGATTCGTAGAGGCCGGCCTTGGGGATGGGGATCATCATGACGCCGGACGCGGTGGGCTCGAGATGGGCGGAGGAGACGTCGTCGCCGAGGGCGTGGCGGAGGATGAGCTCTTCGAGTGGCGCAGGCCTCCCGGCCTGCGCTTGGGCAGACCGGAGGCCTGCCCCACTAAGTCGAAGCGCAAGGCTTTGGCGCAGAGGCCGCCGATGGGGCGGGCGTGGGCTTCGAGCATCCAGGCGCCCTCGGAGTTGTAGCGGAGCTCGGCGTGGACGGGGCCGTGGCGGAGGCCCAGGGCGCGGACGGCGGCGGCGGTGGTCTCGAGAAGCCGGCGCTGGACTTCGGCGGGCTCGCGCGAAGGGGTGATGTAGAGAGTCTCTTCGAAGTACGGGCCTTCCAGGGGGTCGGGCTTGTCGAAGATGGCGAGCGGCTGAAAGCGGCCGGCGGTGACCAGGCCTTCGACGGCGAACTCGCGGCCGGGGAGGTAATCTTCTACCTGAATCTCGTGCTCGCCCATCCTGCGGATGCGGTCGAAAGCGACGGCGAAAGCGGCGGGGTCGTCGGCGCGGATGACGCCGCGGCTGGCGGAAAGGCCGAGGGGCTTCAGCACACAGGGAAAGCGGGCGAAATCGGCGCCCGACCGGGCGCGATGGAAGCGGGGGACAGGCAGTCCGGCGGCGCGGAAGAGAGTGCGCGCGAGGTACTTATCGTGGCAGGCGCGGGCGGCGGCGGGGGAGTGGAACGGCAGGTCGAGCAGGCGCGCGGCTTCGGCGGCGAGCACGGCGGGACGGTCGCCGACGGCGGCCACGCCATCGAACCGGAGGCCGCGGAGGGCGTCGAGGGACCAGGCGATGTGATCGAAGCGCACGGGGATGGCGCGGTCGCCCCAGGGGTCGTCGAGGATGTGGCAGCGGTCGGTGGCGAGCGTCAGGTCGACATCCATGCGGCGGGCGGCTTCGGCGAACACACGGATCTGGTATCCGGTGGTGGCGGCGAAGAGGAGGAGACGCTTCGGCACTAATTCTATTATCGTGGTTAATGTGAAAGCACTGGTCAAGAGCAGGCGCGAGCCGGGGTTATGGCTGGACGACGTCGAGGTGCCCAAGATCGGGATCAACGACGTGCTGATTCAGGTGCTGCGGACCGGGATCTGCGGCACGGATGTCCACATCTACAAGTGGGACGAGTGGGCGCAGAAGACCATCCCGGTGCCGATGGCGGTGGGGCACGAGTTCGTGGGGCGGATCGTGGAGACCGGCTCGAACGTCGTGGATTTCTTCCCAGGCGATTTGGTGAGCGGCGAAGGGCACGTGGTTTGCGGGCGGTGCCGGAACTGCCTGGCGGGGCGGCGGCACCTGTGCGCGCACACGATGGGCGTGGGGGTGAACCGGCCGGGGGCGTTCGCGGAATACATCGCGCTGCCGATGACGAATATCTGGCGGCACCGGGAGACGATTCCGTTGGACGTGGCGGCTATTTTCGATCCTTTCGGAAACGCGGTGCACACGGCGCTTTCGTTTCCACTGCTGGGCGAAGACGTGCTGGTGACGGGCGCGGGGCCGATCGGGATCATGGCGGCGGCGGTGGCGCGGCACGCGGCCGCGCGGTACACGGTGATTACGGACATCAATCCGTGCCGGCTGGAGCTGGCGAAGAGGATGGGCGTGACGCGCGCGGTGAACGTGCGGGAGACGAAGCTGCCGGACGTGCAGAAAGAGCTCGGGATGACCGAGGGGTTCGACGTCGGCCTGGAGATGTCGGGCAATCCTTCGGCGTTCCGCGACATGCTCGCGAACATGAGCCACGGGGCGAAGATCGCGATGCTGGGGATACCGTCGGAGCCGATGGCGATCGACTGGAACACGGTGATCTTCAACATGCTGACGATCAAGGGCATCTACGGCCGCGAGATGTACGAGACGTGGTACAAGATGACGGTCATGCTGGAATCGGGGCTGGACATCAGCCCGGTGATCACGCACCGCTATCACTACACGGAGTACGAGAAGGGCTTCGAGGCGATGATGTCGGGCAACTCCGGCAAGGTAGTCCTCAGTTGGGAGTGAGCGCGACCCTACTGTAAGGTCGCGCTGACCGGGGTAGAACTGCCGATCTTGTTGGTGAGGGTCACGCTCACCGATACGACCGCGGCCGGGTCTCCCTGCACCGTGAAGGGTTGCGTGAAGGTAAACTGGCCGCCGTACTGGGCCGAGGCCGCGCCGCCGAACCACGCTGCGAACAACCCATCCACCGGTACGGTCACGCTGCCGGTCTGCACGTTCGAGCCGGTGAACTGGAAGACGGCCTGCGTCAATTCGCGGTCGGTCGCAAAACCGACTACCGTCACCGTAAATGTGCTGCCGGACCGCGTGGCAGTCACGCTGCGGATCACCGGCGCGCCGGGATTGATCCGCAAGGTCTGCAGGGGCGCCGGGGTGGGCGTGATGTCCTGCCCCGAGGCCTGCAGGCGCGTCGTAATGGTGACGGTCCCGGCAACCGTCCCGGTCTGCACCCCGACACCCGGGGTCCCCACGGTTGCGCCCGCCGGCACGGTCATCTGCGCGGTACGCCCTCCGGTGGAGAATTGGACCGCGGGATCGTCCGGGCCGGAATCCGGCGCGAAGGTCATGGTCAGCGTGGCGATGACGTCCACGGGATACGGCGACCCCAGGGTCACCTGCACGGTGCTTTGACTGGCGGGGTTGGCGGTGCCCGGAAGACCGCCGAGAGTGGAGGGCGGCGTCGCCGGCAACCCCACGCTGATCTGAAACGTCTGGCTGGCGGTGGCGCCGGCGCTGTCTTTCACGGTCAGGCTCACACCCACGGATCCCGGCGAGGTGAACGTCCCGGTGATTGCGCCTCCCGCCGAAACGCTGACGCCCGGTCCCGATCCCGACCACGTGTAGGGCGGCTTGCCTCCGGTGGCCGAAGCCGTCGCGGAGAACGGGGCGCCCGCGGTCGCGGTGTTCTTCGAGATCCCGGTGATAGCGAGCGAGGGCAGCGCCACCGTCACGGTGTACGACCGGCTGGCGGTAGCTCCCTTGGAATCGGTCACGGTGGCGGTCACGGTGAAATTGCCTGGAGCCGCCGTGGCCGGGATGGTCCCGCTGATCGCCCCGCCGGACGAGATGCCGACGCCATCCGGAAGACCGCCGGCCGAGAAGGTGTAGGGCGGCGCGCCTCCGCTCGCGCTGACGCTCGCTGAATAGGGGCTGCCGATGGTCCCGTTGGGCAGCGAGTCGGTGGTGATCTGCAAGGCGGCTGCGGTAATAGTGACGCTGCTGGTAGCGCTGGCCGTGGCGCCGGACGCGTCCGTCACTGTCACCGTGACGGTGTACGTGCCTTGCGATCCCGGCGCGGGCGTCCCGCCGATCGAGGTTCCGGAGAAAGTCAGGCCGGCCGGCAGCCCGCTCGCCGAGAAAGAGTACGGCGCCTTGCCGCCGGTGGCAGTGAACGTTGCCGAGTAGGGAACTCCTACCTGGCCGTTGCCCGCCGACCCGGCGATGGTCAGCGATTGCTTCGTGATGTTGATGCTGTAGGCCTTGGTTGCCACCGTCCCGACGCTGTCGGTGGCCTGGATCGTGAACTGGAACGCGCCGATCGAATTGGCCGTTCCGCTCAAAACGCCGCTGCCGTTGAAGGTGGTGCCCGACGGAATCGACCCGCTGGCTCCCCACACATACGGCGGCACTCCCCCGGTGGCAGTGAACTGGGTGTTGAACGCAGTGCCTAGCGGCGCATCGGCGAAAGGCGAAGTGGTGATGGTGAGGGGCGGCGTTTTGATGGTGAGAAGGAAGCCGGCGCTGGCCGTGGCGCCGCTGGAATCGGTCACCTGGACCGTAAAGCGGTAGTCTCCCGTTTTGGCGGGAGTGCCCGAGAGGATGCCGTTGGAGGAAAGGGAGAGCCCGGCCGGAAGGCTGCCCGCGGTCGCCGCGAAAGAATATCCCGGAACCCCGCCGGTGGCCGCGAACTGCGCGCCGTAAGTGGCGCCCGAAACTCCATCCGGCAGCGGCGATGTTGTGATGATCTGCAGCGGGGGAATATAGGGATTGATGATCAGTGTGTACTGCGACGAAGCGCTCAGTTGACCGGAGTCCGTTACAGTCACGGACAATGTAGAACTCCCGGCGGCGGAGGGCGTACCGAGAATTGCGCCGGTGGCCTGGTTCAAAGAGAGACCCGCGGGCAGTCCCGTGGCGGACCAGTGGTAGGGAGGGCTTCCCCCGGCGGCGGCCAGCGTGAACGAATAATTCGTTTGCGCGGTGCCGCTGGGCGGGGGGGGACTAGTGATGGTGAGCGGGGGATTCACGGTGAAAGGCAGCTTGTTGGATGGCGTGCCGTCGGTGGTGAGGATGCCGACGTTGTGGATCCCGGACGTGAGGAAGGCCGCGGGGATCGTGACCGTGATCTGGGTGGATCCCGAGGAACTGAACGTCGTAATCGCGGACTGGTCCCACAACACGCAGGCGACATTCACCAGGTTCGTGCCATTAATCGTGAGGCTGAAGGCGCCGGTACCCGCCGTACGGTTGGTCGGGCTGAGGCTGGTCACCACGTCCGCGGGAAAGACCGTGTAGTCGCCGAACGCAAACGAGACCTGTCCGCCCGGATTCTGCACCCAAAACGTCTTGGCGCCCGCGGTCGCGACAAGGGATGCCGGGACCGTGGCCTGGAGGACCCCGGGGCTCGGGGAAATGGTCGGAAGCCCGACGCCCCCCAGGAAAATCTGGGTGACCGAAGGAACGGTCAGGAAATACTGCCCGGTCACGGTGAGGGTAAAAGCCGGGTGCCCGGCAGTGACGTACGGCGGAGTGACGCCGCTGATGATGGGGTACTGGACAATGTAATCGGCTTCGACGAAACTGCCCCCCGGAACCGTCACGCGAATTACCGGCAGATCGTGCAACTGAATCAGGTCCGCGGGAACCACCGCGGTCAATTGGGTCGCACTGACGTAAGTGGTGGCCAGGTTCGTATTGCCCGTGAGAGCGCTGCGCCAGGACACGATCGACCCGGGCACGAAGTTCGCCCCGTTCACGGTCAGGGTGAAGCCGAGACTTCCGGCCGGTATGATCGGCGGATTGAGAGAGCTGATCACCGGGGGCGGTGTGATCGCCAGGCTGTACGGCAGGGCGGTGGAATTTCCCCAGGCGTCGGCGATGCCCAGGCGGAACGTGTAGGATCCCGCGGCGGTCGGCGAGCCCACGTAGAAGTTGTCGTACGGGCTGACCGTCCCTTCGGGGCTGAAGACCGGCAGGCCCGGCGGCAGGGTTCCGGATTGAAGGCTGATCGTGAAGGGGGCGGTACCGTCACCCGTTGGAAACAACGGCTGCGCATAGTTGCCTCCCACGACGCCGGCGGGGAGCACCACCGGAGAGCCGGTGACCGGGATGGTGGCAGGAAGCGCCGCGTTGACCGTAAATGGGGCCGAGGCGGCAGGGGACGATCCGATCACCACCTGCACCGTGATGCTGGTGGCAGTGGCGACCAGGGCCGGCGGGATGCTGGGTACCTGGATGGTGGTGGAGTCAACCAGGAACGCCGATTCTGCATTGCTGGAGAAGCTCGTGTTATTGGCGGCGTTATTGTTGTCGATCCAGTTCACGACGAAGGGAGAGGTGAAGCTGCTGCCGGTAATCTGAAGCGTGAAGCCGTTCGGCAGCGCTGTCCCGGCAGTGATGGCCGCGCCGCCGGGGGAAGTTGTGCTGGGGAAGAAGGCATCCAACCGTGAAATGGCCGGCTGGGCAAAGGCGGGCACCGTCAGTATCGTCAGCAGCGCAACCGTAAGCGAGCGGCGCATCGTCAGTAACTCCATGTCGCGGTGAAGATGTTGAACTCGTACCGTGATTTGGCATCGTGGTCGGAGCAGAAAACCAGAGTTTTGCCGTCCGGGGAAAACTCGGGGAAGGAAGTAAAGCCGCCGAAGTTGGTCACCTGCTCGAGGCCGGTGCCATCCACGTTGATCAGGTATAGCTCGAAGTTGCGGCTGTCGCACTCGTGCTTGTTGGAAGCGAAGAGTATCTTTTTGCCATCGGGCGTGAAGGTAGGGGCGAAGCTGGCGCATCCGAAATTCGTGATGGGGTGCGCGTTACGGCCGTCGGAATCTCCCACCATGATTTCCATCTTCATGGGGGCGGTGAGATTGTCGGCAAGCAGGGTCTTGTAGCGGTCCATCTGGGAGGCGGTTTTGGGGTAGTTGGCGCGCCAGACGAGCTTCTTTCCGTCACGCGAAAAAACGGCGCCGCCGTCGTAGCCTTCGTTGCGGGTGATCTGCTTCTTGTCGGAGCCGTCGGTGCGCATGGTCCACAGGTCGAGGTCGTGGGAGGCGAGCGAGGTATAGACCATGCGGCCGGTTTTCCAGTTGACGGTGGCTTCGGCGTCATAGCCGGGAGTATCGGTGAGGCGTTTCTCGACCTCGCCCTTGTCGGTGGCGAGGAAAATGTCATACCCGGCGAAGATGCCCCAGACATAGCCTTTGCTGCGGTCGGGCTCGGCGGGGCAGGCATCGCCCGCGAGGTGCGTGGAGGCGTACACGATGTGGTGGTTGTCGGCCAGAAAGTAGGCGCAGGTGGTCCGGCCCTTGCCGGTGGAGACGAGGTGCTGATCGCTGCCATCGGCGTTCATCAGAAAAATCTGATCGCACTGGTAAGGGGAACGCGTGGTCTGAAAGATGAGGCGTTTGCCGTCGGGAGACCAGTAGGCCTCGGCGTTCTCACCGCCGTGCGTCAATTGCCGGACACCAGTAAGATGCGGGGATTGCGCGCAAGCGAACGCCGCGAAAAGCAGGAGTGCCGAAAAGAACGGTTTCATAGCGTAAAAGGGCCAGTATACTGTGGATCTCGGCGGGAGAATGGAGTATGGAAAAATTCGAGCGATTCTTCGAGCAGTTTCGCGTTCATGCCAGCGAGCTCGGCGATAAGATTCGCGAACTGATTCATGAGGGCAATGTCCGGCGGATTATTATCAAAGACGAGCAGGGCCACACGTTCATGGAGATTCCCCTGACGGTGGTGACGGTAGGGGCCGTGGTGGCGCCCATCCTGGCAGCAGTGGGAGCGATCGCGACGCTGGTAGCGCGCTTCGATATCGTGGTGGAGCGGGCCGCACCGCCGGATACGCCGCCCGCAGAGCACGCGCCGGCGACCGATGCGAGCGTAGGGGCGACAGAGAGCACGATGGACATGAAGGACACCTTGGCGCAGCGGGTCGATAAGAAGGGAACCAAGCTGGAAGATCTCGGGGGGACCGGGGAGCACGATTCCAAAGGAGGCTAGGTAATGGCGACCGGCCTGTTCGAAGCCGCGGCAGGTTAGAATCAAGACATCGCCCTCGCAATTACCGAAATCGCTCCGGTCCGTTCGCGTGCGCCCGCGGCGCATATGCCCGCGCTCACGGGTCTACGCTTTGTGCTGGCGCTGTGGGTGATCCTGCACCACCTCACCGGGCCGGGGCAGTCGCTTGAGCCCCTGGCGCGCGCCATGCCGGCGGCCGTCTATGCGCTGATCCGCGGCGGGTACCTGGCGGTGACGACATTTTTCGTGCTGTCGGGGTTCGTCCTCTCGCGGAGCTACGCGGGCATGGACTGGACGCGGCGCAGCGTAGCGCGGTACACGGCGGGGCGGATCGCGCGCGTCTACCCGGTTTACCTGTTGAGCCTGCTGATGGTGGCGCCGTTCATCGCGGCCGACCCCGTTCCGGGCAAGGCGCCGCTGGTGGCGGCGCACGGACTGCTGGTGCAGGGGTGGCTGGGTCACATCCCGGTGAACTGGAACACGCCGGCGTGGTCGCTTTCGTGCGAGATGTTCTTCTACCTTTCGTTTCCGCTGCTGGCGGCGCGGCTGGAAGGATCGGGCTGGCGTAAGACGCTGGGAGCCGCGGCGGCGGCGTGCTGCCTGACGCGCGTGCTGTGGGCGGTGGGCGTCTCGGACGAGATCAAGCCGGTCATCCACCTTTCCGACTTCCTGATGGGGATCGCGGCATCGTGCGCGTTCGACCTGCTGGCGGCGCGGCGTAAGCGGCCGGCGGGCGCCTGGCTGTACGTGCCGGGAACGGCGTGCGCGGCGGCCCTGATCGCGTGGCCGCAACTGCTGCCGCTGGGCGTGGATCTGAACAGCGCACTGCGGCCGCTGAACGGGCTGCTGCTGATCGGCTTCGCGCTGGGCGGCGGGCCGGCGGCACGCGGGCTTTCGACGCCGGTGGCGGTGTACCTGGGGAAGGCGAGCTACGCCATGTACATCCTGCACGTGCCGATGCTGTGGTGGTACCTGCGATGGTGGAAGACGTTTTCGGCGCCGCTGTACCTGGGGTTGGTGATCGGGGTGTCGGCGCTGGTCTACCGGTTCATCGAAGAGCCGGCCAACCGGTACCTGCGGTCACGAGTCCAGGCTGCCCTTCAGGCCTAGCTCTTCGGCGCGGGCCTGCATGGCCTTGACGCAGAACTCGATGTGCTCTTCGAGCGGGACGCCCAGTTCGGAGGCGCCGTCGACGATATCCTGGCGGTTGACAGAGCGCGCGAACGCTTTATCCTTCATCTTCTTCTTGACGGAAGGGACATCGACCTCGAAGACGCTGCGGTGCGGCTTCACGTAGGAGATGGCGGTGATGAAGCCGGCCAGCTCGTCGCAGGCGTAGAGCGTTTTCTGAAGCGGGGTTTCGCGCGGAACGCCGGTGTGGTTGGCGTGCGAGAGGATGGCACGGCGGATGATCTCGTCAACGCCGCGGCCGGCCAGGATGGCTTCTCCCTTCTGCGGATGCTCTTCGAGCGTGGGATGGATCTCCCAATCGAAATCGTGCAGCAGGGCGGTGACGGACCACAGCGGCTCATCCTCGCCGAGTTTGCGGGCGTAAGCAGTGACGCAGGTTTCGACGGCCAGCGCGTGTTTGCGCAGCCCCTCGGACTTCGTGTACTCGCAGAGAATCCTCCAAGCCTGTTCGCGATCAAGCATCGAGATTTATCATATACCGGTGAGCATAAAGACCGTCGAGCTTGGCCTGGGCCTGATCGGCATCGGCAAGCCGTGGGGGCACACGCCTCACCCCATTCCGTCGGATGCGGAAGCGCAGGCGCTGCTGGAATTCGCTTATGCACTCGGGGTCCGCTACGTCGACACGGCGCCTTCGTACGGCGATGGAGTGAGCGAGGAGCGGCTGGGGCGGTTTCTGCGCGGACTGGGGGCGCGCGAGCGCGAGGGCGTGATCGCGGCCACCAAGTTCGGCGAGCATTGGGACGCCGCGCTTGGAGCGCCGTATGCCGACCATTCGTTCGACGCGTTGCGGCGGAGCCTGGACCGGAGCATCGCGCGGCTGGGCGCGATCGAGGTGCTGCAACTGCACAAAACGACGCCGGCGGCGCTGGCGAGCGACGGGGTGGCGCGGGCGTGGGAATACGCACGGGGGCTGGGGATAACGCGGCTGGGGCCGAGCGTGAGCGACGCGGAATCGGCGCGGCTGGCGATGGAGGATCCGGGGCTGAACACGATGCAATTTCCGTTCAACCGGGAAAACCAACAATTCGCGCCGTTCCTGAAAGAAGGGATGTGGATAGCGGTGAACAGGCCGTTCGCGATGGGCGCGCAGGTGCGGCGCGACGCGTTCCGGTTCATTTTGGAGCGAAAGTTCACGGGGGTGATCCTGACGGGGACGACCTCAACGGAGCACCTGCGGGAGAACTGGGAGGCGTTTCAGGAATCGATGGCCTGACCCCAGTCGGCTTTCCGCGCGGCACGGAAGGCATCCTTATCGCGTTTGGTGACGCGGACTGTGCGCAGGCCCCGCGGTGTGCACTCCTCGAGCACGATCAGGCCGGGGTGGTGCTGCGGGTGGCGAACGACGCGGGCGCCCGCCAGCGGGACGGGGTCGCGCGCGAGGGCGATGTAGCTGAACTTCTCGTCCTCGTAGCCGAGCTCACCGCCCTTGACGCGGCGGTGGAGGGATGAGCGCTCGACGCGCGCGGCGAAGTGGCACCAGTCGGGGGTGGCCATGGGGCAGGGGCCTTCGGCCGGGCACGGCGCGATCATGCGGGCGCCGGCGGCCAGGAGCCGGTCGCGGACGGCGTGGATGAGCTCGAAGCCGCGCGGCGTGCCGGGCTCGATCACGACGAGGGCGCGGCGTGCGGCCTGCCAGAGCCGCGCGGCGTGTGCGAGGCCGCCGGCTTCGCCGAGCGAATAAGCGGCGATGACCAGGTCGCGCTCGGGAATGCCGCCGGTGAAATCGCGCGCGAGGATTTCGGCATCCGGCAGCCAGGCGCGCGACTCGGCGGCGAGAGCAGAATCGCGCTCGACCATGGTGATGGCGGCATCCGGGAACGAAGCGTGTGCGGCGAGCGAGGCCGCACCGGTGCCGGCGCCGGCATCGAGGAGCGTTTCGACGGCGCCGATCCGTTCGCGGACTTCGCGCAGCACGGAGTACGCGGCGGCATACGTGGCGGGCATGCGGGTGACCAGGTAGGCCACGGCGCGGGCCTCATCGGCGAGGCGGGGAGTACGGCCTTCGCGATAGGCCTCGGACATCGCGGCGGCGGCGCGCTTGAGCGCGGGGAAGCCGAGAGTTTCGGCGCGGTCGTCGATGGCGCGGCGGACGGGCGCGGGAAGCTGCACAGTTCTAGGATAGTGGGAGGCGGGAAGATGGCGGCCGCGAATTTCAGAACACTCGAAGTGCGAACCCGCCGGGAGTGGCGGGAATGGCTGCGAGAGAATCACGACTCGGAGCCGGGGGTATGGCTCGTGCTGCGCAAGTGCCGCACGGCAGAAGACTCCCTCACCTATGACGATATTGTGGAGGAGGCGCTGTGCTTCGGCTGGATCGACAGCATCATCAAGCGACTGGATGAGGACCGCTACACGCGAAAAATCACTCCGCGCCAACCCGACAGCAAGTGGTCCACCATCAATCGCCGGCGGTATGCGGACCTCCAGGCGCGCGGGTTACTGGCGGCGCGGGGACTGGAGCGGGCTCCGACCAGCCGCAGCGGCGATGCGCCGCGGCCGCCGGTGGCGGCAATCCCGTCCTATATCGAGAAGCGATTGAAGGCCAATGCGCGGGCGTGGGCGTATTTCGAGCAACTGGCGCCTTCGTACCGGCGGCTGTACATCGCCTGGATCGACTCGGCGAAGCGGGAGGAAACGAAGGAGAAACGGCTTCGCGAAGCGACCGGCCTGCTGGCGGCCCGCAAGAAGCTCGGGCTGAAATGAAAGTTCGTAACGGAGCGGTGGCGTCACTCGCTTTCCCGCCTGCGCCGCGTTGCGGCTGCGGCGCAGGCCCGGCATATTCCACCCGCCTCGAAGCGGCTGATGAGGACCTGAAAGCCGCGGGCCCTCGCCATCTCTACCGTGAGCTCTTCGCAAAGGAGGCTGTTGAATTCCTGGACCGCGCCGCAGCGCATACAAGCCAGTTGCAATTGATTGCGGCCGGCACAGGCGCCATAGGGATGCTCCGCGGAAGCCGGGTCGGGGCACCGGAGAGGCTCAGGGAGCGGGCGTTTGCGGTTGGAAGATCTGACCATGGAGTCCGGTTCCGTCGGGAAGGCCTAGGCAAGATATACGATATCTGCAACTCAGTGTCAACTGAAAATAACGGAGCGCGGCGCGGGGAACTTCGGCGCGTCGGACGATTGTCAACGTTTGGAGGATGTCTCTTCGGAGAAGCCGGAGCGGCGACGCGCGCTTCGCCCGCCCCCGCGCCTGACTTGAGACGGCGTACTGCGGGATTAGTGGATCTGTTGAGAGAGGTAGTTCTGGAGGCCGACCTCGTTGATTACGTGGAGCTGGCCTTCGAGATAATCCACATGATGGTTTTCATCGATCAGGATCTTCTCGAACAACTGCCGTGACACATTGTCGCCGGCATCGGCCGCGGCTCGGACGGCGGCATTGAGGCGGACGATTGCATCCATTTCGAAGGCCAAGTCGCTCTCCATCTGTGCCTTTACACTGGCGCAATCCTGAATCGGCAACATCTCCGCCATGTTGGGCGTTCCTTTGAGAAAGAGAATCCTGTCGATCAGCAGCTCGGCGTGGGCGAATTCTTCGTTGGATTCCGTCCGGTTGTATTCCGCAAGACGTTTATATCCCCAGTTGGCGCACATTCTGGCGTGCAGAAGATACTGGTGAACCGCGGTGAGTTCGGCCTTCAGTGCTTCGTTCAGAGCGGTGAGTACCACTTCGGTCGTATCAATTTGCGGCGACATGTCTCCCACGTTGTCACAAGTCACCGAGGCAATCAAGAGATGAAGATCGCTCTCCATTCACTTACGGTGCGCTTGCGCGCAGATTCGGACACTGTTGGCGGGGATCGATCTACTGCAACTGAGTGTCAACTACGGTTAGGCGCAGTAGTCCGGGTGGCGCACCACTTCGAAAGTGTACTCCGTCTCTCCAGGGACCCAATAGACAGCGAGAGTGTCGCCGCGGCTCAGCGGGATGCCCAGCGGCTGGATGATTTCGGTCTCCATGCCGCAGTTGGTGTAAAGCGCCCGGCCGGAAACGCAATACCACTCGATTGCGCGGCTGCTGCCGTTAACGGCGGCGTGACAACTGACGGCAATCAGAGCCGCCAGCCAGACGGGGACCGGCTCTCCCAGGTTAATGCGGCGGGAGAGATGACCCGCCGCGCGGGAGGCCGGTAATCCCGGCCTCCCGGTAAGGGGCACACACATCAACGCCTGGTCGCTCCTGTCCGGCCCTGGTATCGGGCTCTGGTTAGCCGTGGCGGCAGTGCGCCCGGACCCTCCGGAATCGGTGTTTTGTCCATCGACAGTCATGACAACTTTCTTGGTCCCTTCGTGCCTAAGGTACGCGTACGGCCGTCAATGGCCGGCGGCGCGGGATTCGTAATCGCAGGCCTTGACCAGGTCGAGCCGCCCGGCTCCCAGGCCCTGCCCAGGTAAAGGCTGGGCTTGGGACAGGGCCTGAGTCGCCTGTCCTATGTGCAGCTTCGAATTCATTTGCACCAACAGCGCCGCTGCTCCGGAGACCAGGGGGGCGCTGAACGAGGTCCCCCAGCCGGAAGCATAGTGGTTCTGCGGGTAGGTGGTGATGACGGCCTCTCCGGGCGCCGCCAGTGTCACGTCGCTCCCGAAATTGGAGAAGGCGCTGCGCGCATCGGTGTTCGCGGTCGACCCCACCCCGATCGTCTGGCTGTAGGCCGCCGGATAGACATTCACCTGCTGCCCGTCATTGCCGGCCGAGGACACGCAGATCACGTCGTGGGCGTTCGCATAGTTGATGGCCTTGCGCAGCTCCGGCGAATCCTGCCCGCTGCTGAAGCTCATGCTGATTACGTTCGCGCCGTGATCCACCGCGTAATAGACGGCGGCAATGACATCCGATAGATCGGCCGAGCCGCTGCTCGTGAACGCTTTGAGCGGCAGAATCCGGGCGGTCGGCGCCACCAGGTGAATCAAGCCGGCGACCATGGTGCCGTGCCCGAATGCCGGCGGCAGTCGGCTGTCCAGGATGGGAGTTGTGTCCTGGTCGAGGATGGGAGTCGTGTCCTGGTTCAGGACGATGGTGGAGCCGTTATCCAGAATCGGGGTCGTGTCCTGATCCAGAATGGGAGTCGTATCCTGGTTGAGATCCGCAAGCTCCGAGCCGCCGGCCGTATCCCGCGTGAAATCCCAGCCGGGCAGCAGGGCGCCGGCCAGCGCGGGATGCGTGGCATCCACACCGGTATCGATCGTGGCGACCACGCCCGCGCCGGTAGCATACCGGTGGGAGGCGTCCACCTTGATCAAGGCTGCGGCGGGCTGTCCGACATACGAGGCCCAGGCCGGGGAGCCAAAATAGGTCACATATGTTTTGGGATCGACCAGCGGCGGAACTTTCGGACGGGCAGAGGGCGGGATGGCAGCCGGGGAGGAGACCGGCAGCCCGACGGGATCGTTGTGTTCGATCGATTGAATGGCGGGATCGTGCTGGAGCAATTGGGCGATGAAGGAACCCAACGGCCCGGAGGGCAGGTTCACGACATATACGCCCGTTCCGGATCCCTGCAGCGCCCGGCCCATCCAGGCTCCGGCATACTTGGCAAGGACACCGTTCACTGCCGAGGGATCCACCCGGATGATGTATTGCTCGCCCGCAATCGAGGGCAGAGCAAGAGTCAACAACAGAACACCGGCACGTGCAAGGCTCTTGAATGTCATGGTTGTCTCCCGCCTATTCCTGTTCGTTCCGAGGGCGCTTCCGGCCGATGTCCAGATTGAGCCGCTCCGTTCCCGCGGGTCTATCCGCCGTGAATCGCTTCAGCGGCACCTGGATGCACTTGGATCCTCCCTCCAGATAAACGCAGAGTTGCAGCCTGCCCTGCTGTTCGTACTCCATCTGGAACTCGCCGAACTGGTTGCTCCGTGTCTCAGCCACCACCAGGCGCCCGGACTTCAGGCAGACGTGAACATCCGACATGCGCTGCTCCGGAAGGGTATGGTTTGAAATCTGGCCGATGACCGCGGCTCGCGCGGACCGCAATTCGGGTTCGATCCGCAGGTCGAGCGAGCAGTCTCCGGCGCGATACAGCCCCTGCCACCCTACCTGCCAGGTGGCGCGGAGACCGGCCGGCGCGGGGGCCAGGAAGCTGTCGAAGATGAGTTCCACCGGAATCCGGAAGGCCCTTTTCGGCCGGCTCGGAAGCTGAACCGGGAAAATACGATATGCCTGCCGGAGTACGGTGTCCGGGACGGCGCAGGATGCCATGGAACGGCACACGCTGTTCAGTTCCGTAAAAAAATCGGCAAGGGGCGCGCATTCCGAACATCCCAACGCGACGTGTTCCCGCATGGCGGAGCTTTGCGGCTCAGCAGCGAGCCCTCGCGCAAAATCGACCCACTGGTCAATTTCGTAATGCCTGGCCGGGTCGTCCCCGGTCCGGCTGATCGGATCGTGATCTAACATGCTTGTATCCTTCCTGACATAAGGGGTAGCCGGCAGGGCTGGAAAGTATAGGGATCGGGGCTTTTTCGAACTGCTGCTATGCTTAGGAATACTAGTACTACTGACTAATCGTGGCTGCCGACAAGCACGAACGGCGCCCAATAGAACGGGTGGGGACGGCTGAGCCGGATGGTTTCCATGGCGGACTGAAGGGCGCGAGCCTTGTTCTTACCGCTTGCAAGCCCTACATAGAACAGCCGCATGAACTCCGCCGTGCTCTGGTCGTGGACATCCCAGAGGGTCAGCAGCACGCTGCGGGCCCCGGCGTAAAGCAGGCCGCGGCTGAGGCCCATCAACTCGTCTCCACCCACCACGACATTGAGGCCCGTTCCACATCCGCTCAGCGTCACGAGTTCGGCCGGCAGGTGCAGGCGATACAGGTCGAACAAGCTGAGCTGGGCATTTCCCAGTTTGATTGAGCTGAACATGGGATTGTCCTGGCGAAACGAACCGTGGGTGGCAATATGCACGAAGCGCGCCCGTGCACCCCGGGTGCGCAGCACCTCTTCGGTGGCATCCGGCCCAAGGAAAACCTCGGCGCCGGGGAGCACGGAGGCCACGGCATCCACCTCCTGGCGGATTTGGGGCGCGGCCGGATCGGGTACGCCCAACACCAGGGTCCCAGTGCCCGATTCGGTGTTCCGGGTCCGGCAGAGGTGGTACACGGCGGCACTGGGGGTGTACGAGATCGTGAACCGGCTGTTCAGGTATCCGCCGGCCGCGGGTAGGGCATGAAACGGCAGATAATGCAGGAAATCATGAGGCGCGATGATCAGGTGTTCGGCGTCCAGGTGGGCCTCTACCGGCTGGATCAACTGGCGGTAAAACTCCTCGAGGTGAGCGGTGGCGGCGCCGAGCAACTGATGATGGAACGTCTCGACGTATTCACGGCCCAGGCGGAACTTGGAAAGCTGGAAGCGGAGCAACTGGAGCGTGCGGCGGAGCTCGGAAGCCGAACCGGCCGGCACGATCTTCAGCATGCCGCGAGAGAGCAGGCAGGCGTAAAACTGGTCGCGCACCCGGTAATACTCGAGCAGCATGGCGTCCGGGGGCAGGGAGGAGCGTATGGCGTCGAGGTCGATGGAAGCTCCCGCGTGAAGGCTGGCGAACTCGCGGTCGTGGACGCGCAGCGCGGTCATGGCTTCGAGCAGCCGGTGCTCGCACTCGTGAGCCGATCGCCGGAGCTTCTCGATTTGCGGATCCCGCGGACCGCGCGTCTGGCTCTCCTGCAGTTGAATCGATCGTGCGTACCAGTTCCATTCCTCGCGGAGAGCGGTTACGCGTTCGGAGAGCGCTCCGGGCGCCCGGTTGGAGCCAGGCAGGTGATCGATCCGAAACGCGATCAGGTCGGCCAGGCTGCGGGACTTGGCCTGCTCGATGTAGACGAAGGCCGCCTGCCCGTCGGCCTCGCGGCCGCGCTCGAGAGATAACCGGACCAACGCCTCGTAAACTTCCAGCTTGTCCTTCAGGAAGGCAATTTTGAGCTCGTCGGTCTTGAGCTGGCTGCGCAGGCTTTCGAGCTGCTCGTGGGCTTTCCGGTAGGCCTGCCATGCGGCGTCCCGGGCGCCGAGCGCCTCTTCGATCAGGCCCAACACGTAGTAGGCCTGGTAGGCGAGAGCCGGCGTCTCGACCTGGCCGAGCTTTCCGAGCACCTGCAGGCAGATTTCGCGGGCGAGCGGGAAGCGCCCGGCATCCAGGTGAATGCGTGCGAGCAGCAGCTGGCACAGGGCCGCTTTGCCGGCCAAGGGAGAGCCGGTGAAAAACTCGAGCGCGCCTTCGGCCAGGGTTTTCGCCTCGGAGAGGCGCCCCTCCGAATGGAGCACCAGGGCCTGGTAGAGATCGATGATCGCGATCCATGCCTGGTTGTTCTCGCGCGTGAAAAGCTCCCGGGCCTTGAGAAAGAGCTCGACGGCCAGGCGGCTGTCCCCGTGGTGGCTGCAGGAGATGGCCAGATTGGTCAGGGCTTTGGCCGCTTCATACCACATACGGAGCTGCCGGAAGGCCGTGAGGGCGCGGCGCGCGAGATGGGCGCCCTCTTCGCTGAGGTTCAGCTCCAGGTACATTTCGGACTGGTCGAGATCGCACAGGCCTTCGCGATAGGTGTCGCCGAGCTCGTGGCAATGTTCGCGGGCGGCCTGGTACATGGCGATGGAGCGCGTATACTCGCCGCGCAGGTAGAAGAGGTAGGCGATGTTGTAATCCGCGCCGGCCGCCAGTAAGGGCATCTTATGTTCCAGCGAGTAGGCGCGCGCCTGGCGGTAAGTATCCAGGGCCTCCCGGAAGTCGTTCAGGCAGATCTGGCAGGTGGCGATGTTCTTCAAGGCGATCGCCACGTCCTGCGGATCGCCGATCTCGACGAACTGCCGGTGGGCGCGGCGATAAAGCTGCAGGGCTTCCTCGAAACGGTCCTGGCGGAACATCACGTTGCCGATGTTGGTGTCGAGCCGGGCCAGGCGCAGACGGTCTCCGTGAGCCGAGAAGATGCCGCGGGCCCGCTCGGCGCACATCATGGCCTCGTCGTAGAGCCCGAGATAGATCAGGGTCTGAAGCGAGCCGCTGAGGGTGCGTCCGACCTGTAATTCCTTTCCGTGGCTTTCGTAGATGGCGATGGCCTTGCGGTAATACTCCCAGGCGGATTCCAAACGCCCGCGCAGATATGCGATGTGGCCCATCGCGCGCAGACCTTCGGCGCGCGCGAGATCGTCGCCCAGCTTGCCGGAGATCCACCACGCCGAGCGGGCCAGCCGTTCCGCCTGGGCCAGATCGGCGTGGATGAGGCGCCCGCACTCGGCATAGAGGCGTGTCACGGTCTCGGGCTGCCAGAGGGAACGGGCAGCGCGCAGAATCTGATGCCGGCGGAGCGGATGGGCCTCGTGGGCCAACTGTTCCATCAGACCTTCCGTGGATGCCGGGGGAAGGATCGTGCCGCCCATCAGAACCCCTTCCCGGTCAAAATCTTCTTGAGCTTCTTCAGGCAGCGGCCGCGGATGAATCCGATCGAGCCGCGCGCCAGGCCGAGCCGCTCCGCTACATCCGCATACGGAAGCGGAGGCTGTTCGAAGAACAGCAGCTCGATCAGCTTGCGGCAGCGCTGGGGAAGCTGACCGATAGATTCACGCACCACCTGTTCCCGCTCCAATCCCGCCATCACGTCGGCCGGCAGGGGCTGATCGCAGGCCTGGCCCTCGATATCGCCGTCCTCCCATTCGCCGTCGCGGGCGGTTTGGTGCTTCTTCCAGTGGTAGCACTTGTGAGTGGCCACGCGAATCAGCCAGCCTTGCAGGGCATTGGCGTCCCGCAGGCGCGGGAGCTCGTTGAACAGATCGAGGCACACCGCCTGGAAGATATCCGCGGCGTCCTGGGGCGGTGCGCCATAACGGACGGGGATCGAGTAGATGAGGTTCTTGTACCGATCGAGCAACGCATACCAGGCCTGCTCGCTTCCGCGCAGGCACTCTTCCACCAGGCGTGTGTTGGTCCACTCGCTCGTGGAGAGCAGGCTCACCGCTGAACTCCGGACGCGGCGCTCCGCCAATAGAGCTCATCCACGTTCCAGAGGGTATAGTGTTCCATCACGGCCGGCCGGAAGTTCTCCAGGCCGGACTTCGCGCCGACCAGAATGTGCGGCGCGACGAGGGGGATCATGGGGAGGTTCGTCATCACCAGATCCTGCACGCGGTCAAACAGCTGCTTGCGCTCCGTGTGAGAAGGGGTCACGATCTGCTGCCGCATGAGCCGGTCGATCTCGGCTTCCCAGGGTGTGGCGGGGGACTTCTGCGAAGGGTTCCAGAGATGGTTGGAGCCGCTGGAAAGCCAGAGCGGCAGGTCGACGTTCGGATCGGCGTCGGGGCTGGCCATGCCGACGATGGAGGCGTCGAAATCCCGTGTGTGCTGGAACCGGTCGAGCAGGCTGCGAAACTCCAGGGGCGCCACCTCGACGCGCATGCCGACCTTCGCGAGGTCGTCCTGGATCAGGGTAGCCATGCGGACCCGTTCCGAATTGCTCGAGCTGACGGCAATGGTGAACTCGACGGGCGCGCCCTCCGGGCTCAGAAGGCGGCCGTCGGGAGCCCAGCGGAACCGATCGCTTGCGAGCAACTGCCTGGCTTTGGCGGCCGAACAGACGGGGGCGGGCAGCCGCGTGTCGATCCACTCCCGGTTTCCCGGTGGAACCGGTCCCGAGAGCGGAGCGGCGTACCCCGAATAGACCAGCCGCACCATGGAGGTGCGGTCGATGGCTGCGGAGACGGCGGCGCGAAACGAGCGCCGGCGAAACCAGTTCCGGCGCAGGCGGGCCGTGGGGGAGGCTCCCGCCGGATCGCTCAGATTGAAGAACAGGAAGCTGAACTCCAGCCCGGGACCCACATCGACCAGCCGCAAGCCGCGGCGTTGCGCGTCGGGCTGGAGTGCCGCGTAGTTGCGCGCGCTGACCCGGTTCAGGACATCGGATTCGCCGGCTTGAAACCGCATGACCTGTAGATCCTCGGAGCCGGCGAACTCGAAATCCAGCTCCGAGAGGTAGGGGAGGCGGTGTCCGGCGGGGTCGGTTTTCCAATAATAGGGATTCCGCTCGAGGATCATGCGCTGGCCGGGCACCTGCTCTTTCAGCCGGTAAGGTCCCATCCCGGCGATCTGAGAGGCGGGTGTGCCCAGTCCCCAGACCTCGGCCAGCCGTCCCTCCCGGTACGCCTTTTCGAGGAGATGGCGGGGCAGGATGTAGAAGCTGTCGAACAGACGGTCACCGACCGCATAGGGGCGGGGGAGCTCGAAGACGACGTGGTAGTCGTCGAGCTTCCGGACGACGATCGGGCGGCCATCCAGAATCAGCAGATCGCGTTGAGAGGAATGGAGCTTCTCATCCAGATAGGCGTGGTAGGTGAAGACCACGTCGTCGGCGGTGAACGGCGCGCCATCGGAAAACCGGAGGCCGCGGCGCAGGGTCAGCGTGTAGCGGCGGCGATCCGCGGAAACCTTCCAGGACTGGGCGAGGGCCGGCTCGGTCCGCAGGGATTCGCGGTTGATGTGGACCAGGTCCGCCATCAGCCGCTGAATCACCTCCTTCGAGGCGCTGTCGGTAACGATGAGGGTGTTAAGGGTCTTGGGTTCGGTCTTCTGCGCATAGACCAGCCTTCCTCCGGGAATTCCTGATAGTCCCGGTACTACTAATAGCTCTTCCTGGGCACCTTGCAAAAGGCCGCTGAAGGAGGCTATCGCAATGGCGATCAAGCCGTGTCGAATCAAACCCAATTGCCTTCCCCGGCTAGTGTAACCGATAGCGATCATACAGGATATTAACCAAAGTAAGGTTGACTGAGGGGAGTACTCGGAAGGCCTACCCTGCGGCAATTGGGAAGGTTTACCACATCGTTGGTATACAGTACTACCACCGGAAAGTTGAGGGATAGATCAGGGATTATCCGATTCCAAAAACGCGTCTGCCAAGGCCAGGTAAGCAAGGAGAACCGGGATGAGCGCCAGGCCCGGAGCCAGCAGCCAGGCGTGTGATACCAGGGAAGAGTACTCACGCGCCTCGGCCAGCATATTCCCCCAACTCGGGACAGGCTCGGCGATGCCCAACCCCACGAACGAAAGTGTCACCTCGGCAAGGATGAATCGGGGAATCAAAACAGTAGCTTGCGTGACGACGACGCCCCATGTCAGCGGCAGGAGGTGGCGGCGCATGAGGTAGAGATCGGACGCGCCGAAACCGCGGGCGGCGGCCACGAAGGCCCGCTCTTTGCCGCTGAGAACCACGCCGCGGACCAGGCGGGCGGGGCGGACCCACCCCAGACCTCCGATGATGACCACAAGCAGGACGACCGTCTCGAGGGTGGAGATGTGCAGCGGCAGGAACGCGCGGACGCCCAGCAGAAGGTACAGCCAGGGCAGCGCCAGGAACAACTCGGAGCCGCGCATGAGGACCTGGTCCACGGCGCCGCCGTAGTATCCCGATAGCGTCCCGAGGGTCAGGCCGAGAGTGAGGGATAGCAGCGCGGCGGCGAGCCCGGTGAAGAGCGAAATGCGGGCGCCGTAAAGGACCCGGGAGAAGACATCGCGGCCATAGCCGTCGCTGCCGAGCAGGAAGACGACGCCGGGGCTGTCCACGCCGAACAGCTTTCCGGACGTGTCGAAGCGGAGGGGATAAATGTGGGTGCGATCTTCGCAAATACCGTATGGGCAGGCCGGGAGGCCTGCCCCGCTGGCAAGGCCGTAGACGAAGGGGCGGAGGCCGCGGAAGTGGATTCGGGTGGGTGGCGCGTAGGGGTAGTCGCGGTGCTGCTCCGCGTACGGGTAGGGGGCCAGGAAGCCGGACAGCAGGACCGCGGCGTGCAAGAGGACCAGCGAGGCCAGCGCGATGCGGGTCCGCGCCGTCACGATTGCCTCGCGCGAATCCGCGGATCGAAGCGGTACAGCAGCAGGTCCGCCAGCAGGTTGCCGCCGATCAGAAACGCGGCCGCCAGCATCACGACGGCGAGGACGATGGCGAAATCGCGATTCATGATGGCGTCCAGGAACAGGGGGCCGAGGCCGGGCCAGCCCATCACAACTTCGATCAAAAGGGACGCGCTGAGCAAGCCGCCGAGGGAGAGGCCGAACAGCGAGATCAGCGGATTCAATGCGGCGGGGAGCAGGTGGTGGAACAGCAGGCGGCGGCGCGGGATTCCCTGCGCGCGGGCGTTGAGGGCGAACGGGGATTCGATGATCTCGATCATGCTGGCCCGGACGTGGCGCGCCAGGACCGGGAGCATGCCGGCCACCAGAACGACCACGGGGAGCGCCAGGTGCCACGCCACGTCGCGCCAGTGGACGGTGGCGGCGCGCGATTCCATGCCTCCCACAGGGAACCAGCCGGTGGCCGCGGCGAGGGCCAGCAACACGATCGCCAGCAACAGATCGGGGATGGCCAGCAGGAGCGAAAGCAGAGTCTTCGAGAGGGTGTCGGGCCACCGGCCGCGGCGCGAGGCATTCCAGATGCCCAGCGGCACGGCCAGCAGCCACGCCAGGAATGTGGCACATCCGGTAAGCAGGACGGTGTTGCCGAGGCGCCGGCCCACGAGGGGCGCTACCGGACCGTTATAGGCCAGCGAGTAGCCGAAATCGCCACGCAGCATGGAGCCGACCCAGCCGGCATAGCGCACCGCAAACGGCCGGTCGAGGCCCGCGCGGGCGCGCAGTCCTTCGATGGTCTGTTCGGAATAGCGCGACTCGGCGCGCAGCTCGGAGAAGTAATCTCCCGGCGCGAGGTTGGCCATGGCGAAGGAGAGCAGGGAGACCGCGACGAGGAGCAGCACGGCGTGCAGGACGCGCCTGCCGGCGTACCTCACAGCGGGGCACCGTCGAGGCTCAAGGCAGCGGCGGCGGCCAAAAGCTCGCGAGTCCTGGGGTGCTCGGGGCCGGCGAGGAGGTCGGCGGCGGGGCGATGTTCGACGATGGCGCCGTCGTCCATGACCGCGATCTCGTCCGCCAGGCGCCCGACGAAGCCCAGGTCGTGGGAGATGAGGATCGCGGAGAGCGCGCGCTGCTTCTGAAGATCCAGGAGGAGGGCGGCGACCTGGGCCTGCACGGAAAGGTCGAGGCCGGCGAAGGACTCGTCGAGGATCAGCAGGTAGGGCTCGGTCACGAGGGCGCGGGCGATGGCCAGGCGCTGCCGCTCGCCGCCGCTGAGCCGGTGAGCGCGGGCAGGGAGCGCGTCGAGCGGCAGGCCGACCAATCGCAGCGCGGCGGCGGCCCGATCCGCCAGGAGCCGGCGGTCCCGGCAGCCCTGGATCCGGAGAGGCTCGGTTACGATTTCCGCCGCGGTGAATCGCGGATTGAGGCTGGCGGCCGGCTGCTGGAAGATATGCTGTACCGGCCCGTCCACCCGAATGCTTCCGCTCGAGGGCGTGTCGAACCCGGCCAGGCAGCGGGCCAGCGTCGATTTGCCCGAGCCCGACGGGCCTACCACCGCCAGGAATCGTCCACGCGCCAGCTCAAAAGCGACGTTCCGGAGGGCGACTTTTCCAGAGCGCCCGCCGAACTGTTTGGAGAGATCCCGGACGATCAGGACGGGGGCATCATCCATGGAGCGAATCCCCGGGCCGCCGTCCCACCCCGGCCATGGCGGCGAGAAGTCCGGCGGTGTAGGGATGCGATGGATTGCCGAACACCTGGCGCGGCGTTCCGCGCTCGACGATCTGCCCGGCATGCATGACCAGCACCAGGTCGCACGTGTGCGCAAGGACGCCGGGATCGTGGCTGATCAACAGAAACGAAGCTCCGGTCTCACGCTGCAAATCGCGAAAGGAGGCCGTGAGTTCCAGCACCAGGCTGACGTCGAGAGCGCTGAAGGGCTCATCCGCGATGATCAATCCGGGGCGTCCGGCGAGCGCCAGGGCGAGGGCCAGCCTCTGCCGCTCCCCGCCGCTCAACTGGTGCGGCCAGGCATCGCGGATGCGCTGGACATCACGCAGGCCGGCCAGTTCGAGGAACGAATCCACTTCGCCGGGTGCGGGCCGGCGGTGGGCCCGTACCGCTTCGGCGACCTGACGCCCGGCGCGCAGCACGGGGTTGAGCGCGAGGAGAGGATCCTGGGAGACCAGGGCGATCTCTGCGCCGCGGACACGTTCGAGCTCGCGCTCCGTCAGGCCGAGCAGCTCCCGGCCGCGCAGACGGATGGAGCCGCGCGCCGTGTACGTGCCAGCATTGAGAAGACGGACGATCGTGAGGGCCAGGGTGGTTTTGCCGCAACCCGATTCCCCGAAGAGGCCCACGATGGTTCGAGGGGGGATGGAGAAGGAGACCTGCGAGAGGATTGGCCGGCCGGGGACCCGCGGACCTCCCAGGGTGTCGACCGAAAGATCGCTTACCTCAAGAAGGCCGCCGGAAGGCATCAGGCACGGACGCCGTGGTCGGGAGAATCCTGGCTCAGATCCACCCACTCCACGTTGCGAGGCAGCGCCAGGCGCTCGCCGGGGACGCGGGGGATCACATGAATGTGCGTATGCCAGCTGCCCTCGCCATCGGCAAAGCCGACATCGAAGCCATCTGTTTTGAGCGCGGTTGAAATGCGGTTGCGAAGTTCCTGCACCACGGCCCAGAGCAACTGCTGCTCCTGAACGTCCAGATCGTAAAACGCCGCCACATGACGGCGCGGCGCCACCACCATGTGGCAGGGGGCGAGGGGGGCGGAATGCGGCACGGCTACCACAAACTCGGTCAGAATCCACGCCTCATCCGGCGATACTGTGCAGAAGGTGCAATGTTCCGGCAAGAGACTAATATACCTCCGGTCAGGCTTGGAGCGTCATCGCCTCGGGATCCCAACGGCAGACGCGCTGTTCGAAGTAGCTCAAATTGGAGAGCAGCGCGGGTCCGGCGGCGCGGAAACCGAAGGCGGCGTCTTCCACCACCGGTTTGCGCGATCGCACCGAGCGGATGAAATTGCGGTGGTGCTCGACTTCGTCGCTATAGCCGTGCGGCGGGTAGTATCGCTCCTCTCCCTGGGGCCGCATCGAGTCGGCGCTGGCCCTGCGCACCGGATACTTTTCCCGGTACTCCTTGAGGTATTGCTCCTGGATGGCCTTGGGAAAGGTGTCGATGATGTAGCCCGGCTCGGCTTCGCGGGGCTGTTTGGCCACGGTGACGCCGTCGTCCACGGATAGAATGCCCTCGCTGCCGACGAAGCGGAAACCGGAGGTCTCGGTGGCGCCGTCCACGAAATTCACGCGGAGAGACAGGTTGAAGGCCGGATACTTGCCGCGAGCCGGGTAATCGTAGAGGCCCAGCATGACGTCGGGAACGTCGCGGCCGTCTTTCCAGAAGCGCAGGCCGCCGGTGGCGTAGACGCGCGTGGGGCCAACCGAATCGAGCGCATAGTGCATGCCGCTGAACAGGTGTACGAAGAGATCCCCGCCCACGCCCGTGCCGTAGGCCCGGTAGTTCCTCCAGCGAAACAGGCGGACCGGATCGAACGGCACCTTCGGAGCACGGCCGAGGAAGCGGTCGAAATCGATGGTGGAGGGCGAGGCATCGGTCGGGATGGAGTACTGCCAGGCGCCGATCGCGGAGTTGCGGTCGACCCACCCCTCGACGCAGTTGATCTCGCCGATGGCGCCGGCCTCGATCAGCTCCTTGGCCTTCTGGTAAAGAACGGAGCTGACGCGCTGGCTGCCCACCTGCAGGATGCGGCCGGTGCGCTTCTGCGCCTCGATGACCTCCTTGCCGTCTTCGAGCAGTTGCACCATGGGCTTTTCGCAGTAGACGTCTTTGCCGGCGTTCATGGCGTCGATGGCCATCTGCTTGTGCCAGTGGTCGGGGACGGCGAGGATGACGGCGTCGACGTCCTTCCGCGCCAGGACTTCGCGGTAGTCGCGGGTGGTGAAGAGCTGGCTGCCCCAGACCTCTTTGGCGCGAGTGAGGCGGCCTTCGTAAACGTCGCTGACCGCGACCAGCTCGGTGCCGCCGGCGGCCAGGGAGCTGCGCGCGTCGCCGCCGCCGCGAATGCCGTGTCCGATGAGAGCGACGCGAACGCGGTCGTTGGGCGAGACGCTCTGCGGCGCCTCGGCCATGATTTCTCCGGCCACACCCGCCGCGAGCGACGTGGCGGCCAGGAAATGACGCCTGGTGGTTGCCATGCTGAAAACCTCGACCTCTACTGTACTGCGATTGCACGCCGAATTCAGATACACTCCAGAAGTTATGCCCGCAACGGCACCAAGCGAGACCCGATCGAAGGCGACCCAGCCGGCTGCATGGTGGCGGTGGGCGGTGGTGCTGGCTCCGGGAATCCTGCTCTGGTTCTGGGCGCTGCCGGGGCTGAACGTGCAGCAGAGCCGCGTGCTGGGGGTGTTCTTCGCGACGATCGTGGCGCTGGTGGCGCAGCCGGTGCCGATGGGCGTGAGCGTGCTGGTGGCGATGACGCTGCTGGCCGTGAGCGGGACGCTCTCCCCGGCGCGAGTGCTCTCGGGGTTCAGCAATCTTACCGTATGGCTGATCTTCACCGCGTTTTTAT
Organism: Bryobacterales bacterium; assembly: GCA_963836015.1. Taxonomy (GTDB): domain Bacteria; phylum Acidobacteriota; class Terriglobia; order Bryobacterales; family Bryobacteraceae; genus CAWCDJ01. Next base: position 73,273 of record CAWIIF010000007.1, read on the forward strand.
TCGCGAGGGCTGTGACGATGACCGGGTTTGGGATGCGCGTGGGCTATGCGTTTATCCGCCGCTTTGCGCGCACGCCGCTGAGCCTGGGTTATTCGATCGCGGCGGCGGACCTGGTCCTGGCGCCATTTATCCCGTCCGATACGGCGCGCGGGGGCGGCATCGTCTTCCCGATCACCCGCAGCGTAGCGGGGGTGTTCGGATCGGAACCGGGGGCCAGCTCGAAGCTCATAGGGTCGTTCCTGGTGCTGGTGGCATTCCATACCACCTACACGGCTTCGGCGATGTTCCTGACGGGCATGGCGGCAAACCCGCTGATCGCCGAGTTTGCTTCCAAGGTGGGGCATGTCGACCTGACGTGGATGCGATGGTTCTCAGGCTCGATCGTACCGGGGCTGCTGACGCTGGCGATCGTGCCCTGGCTGCTGTTGCGCTGGGTGAAGCCGGAGATCCGCGATACGTCAGCCGCGCGCGATCTGGCGCGCACCGGAATTGGCGGCGATGGGGCCGCTCAGCCGCGAAGAGAAGTGGCTCGTCGTGATCATGCTCGGGGTGATGGCAGGGTGGGTCACCAGCCCGTGGCACGGCATTTCGAACACGTTTGTGGCGCTGGCGGGCGTCTCGGCGATCCTGCTGGCGCGGGTGCTCACGTGGAACGACCTGCTGGCCGAGCACCGCGCCTGGGACGCGCTGATCTGGTTCGCCCCGCTGGTGATGATGGCGGATACGCTGAACGAGATCGGGGTCATCAAGGTGCTCTCGGGAAAACTGTTCCTGCTGATGGCCGGGTGGACCTGGCCGCTGGTGCTGGCGGTGCTGGTAGTGACGTATCTGTACATCCATTACAGCTTCGCGAGCATGACGGCGCAGGTGACGGCGCTATACCCCGGGTTCCTGGCGGCAGCGCTGGCCGCCGGAGTGCCGCCCATGCTGGCAGCGCTGCCGCTGGCGTACTTCTCGAATCTGAACGCGGCGATGACGCATTACGGAACGGGATCCGCGCCGGTCTACTTCGGGTCGGGGTACGTATGGCAGGGCGACTGGTGGAAGTACGGCTTCTGGATCTCGGTAGTGGACCTGGTGATCTGGATGGGGGTGGGCACCGTCTGGTGGAAGGTGGTGGGGATCTGGTAGGGAAAAGGGGACTGTCCCCTTTTCCGGGGTTGACAGAGCTGGAGGCTTCCATATATAAATAGGCGATGCCTCGGCTTCCTATGCCTCCAGGGACGCTCGCCATGCTGGTGCTGCGGGTGCTCCAGAGTGGACCGCTGCACGGCTACGCCATCGCCCAACGAATCCGTGCGCTGTCCGATTCGGTGCTGGAGGCCGAAGAGGGGTCGCTGTATCCGACCTTGCAGCGAATGCTGCTGGAAGGCTGGGTAACGGGCGAAGCCGGCGTTTCCGAGACCGGACGGCGGGTACGCTTCTATACGCTGACCCGCGAAGGGGCAAAACAGCTCAAGCGGGAGATCGCGGATTTCGAGCAGGCCACCGCGGCCATCCAGGCCATCCTGAGGACTGCCTGAGATGCGCAAGCTCTTCCGACGTCTCTATGCCCTGTTCCACCGACGAAGGCTCCAGCGGGAGCTGGAAGAGGAGATGGCCGCGCACCGCGAAATGATGCCCGCCGAGCGGCGGCGTCACTTCGGAAGCACGCTGCGGCTCCGGGAAGAGGCTGCCGATCAGTGGGGCTGGACATGGCTCGACCAGATCCGCCAGGACTTCGTGTACGGAGCGCGGTCGCTTCGCCGCTCTCCGGGCTTCGCGCTGACGGCCATCGCCGTCTTATCGCTGGGGATCGGAGTGAACCTCGCCGAGATCCACCTGTTCAGCGCACTTCTGCACCGGCTGGACGTTCGCGATGTCGACTCCCTGGCCCGGTTTTACAAGGTGACCCGGGAAGGGACGACCGGCAACTTTTCCGTCCCGGAGATCGAATTCTACCGGCGGCACAACACCGTGCTTTCCGCGGTCATCGCCGAGACCTACATTCCGGGAGTATTCCAGGGGCAGGATTCCGACGACTTGCGCTGCAGCCTGGTGAGCGGGAATTTTTTCGGAGACCTGGGAATCACGCCCATGTACGGCCGCTTGCTGGATGAGCAGGACGACCGGCCCGGATCGCCGCCAGTGGCCGTGCTGGGTTACGGCTACTGGCAAAGCCGCTTCGGCGGAGATCCTGGAATCGTGATGCAGACCATCCGGTTGAACGATAAGCCGGTGCGGGTGGTGGGGATTGCACCGGCCCGGTTCGGCGGGCTCGTCCAGCAACCGGCGCCCGTCTGGATGCCGATCTCACAGTATTCGTACCTCACAGGAGACAGCCGCGGGCTGGCAGATTTCGGGACGCAGCGGACCTTTATGCTCGGCCGGCTGAAGCCTGGGGTTTCGCTCGGAGCCGCGGAGGCGCAATTTCGCTCATTGACCGGACAGTTGCGGAAACAAGAGCCGCAGTACCTGGACCGGAGCGAGTGGCTGAAGATGTACCCGGCGGATACCCCGCCGTCTCTCCGGCCGGAAGCCGTTCTGCTTTTTTCCGTCTGCATCCTGCTGGTGCTCCTGGTGCTGCTCGCCGCCTGCGCCAACCTGGGAAACATGCTGCTGGCGCGAGGACTCGCGCGGCAGCGCGAAATCGAGATCCGGCTCGCCATCGGCGCGGGCCGTTGGCGGCTGATCCGGCAGTTGATGACGGAGAATCTTCTGCTGGCGGCTCTCGCTTCGGCGGCGGCCCTGGTCGTTGGAAGACTGGCCGCGCGCATCCTGCTGCGAATCATCGAGGCGCCCCCCAACCTGCGGATCGTGACCGATTGGAAGATCGTGGCTGCTTGCGCCGTGCTCGGCCTGGGCGCCACCCTCGCGTTCGGGCTTGCGCCGGCCTTCCAGGCCGTTAAGCGCGGGCCCAAAGCCACGCTTGCCCGCAAGGTCCTGGTTTCGCTGCAAGTGGCTGTGAGCTGCGTCCTGTTGATCTTGAGCAGCTTCTTCACGCGCGCCGTCCAGCACGGTTTCCGCGCCGAAGTCACGTTCGACTACGCGGGAATGGCGGTGGTCGATCCCACCTTGTACGTTCACAAGCTATCGCTCGCGCAGGACCGCGAGGCGGCGCTCGAGATGGTAACGCGCCTGCGGCAGATGCCGGGCCTCGACGCCGTCTCGATGGCGACGATTCCTCCACTCCGGAGGTCGTGGATCGAGCATGCCGGAGACCGGACGCTGTATCTCAACGCCGTCGACCCATCCTACTTCCCGATGATGCGGCTGCCGCTTCTCGCCGGGCATATATTCGCGCCGGCCGACCAGGATGCCGCGGTGATCAGCGAATCCGCGGCTCGCGCGCTGTGGCCGAACGAAACGCCTCTTGGAAAGACCCTTCTGATCGGCGGACGCAGGCGCACGGTTTCCGGCGTGGTCAAGGACAGCGGCGTCAACCTCATGACTTACCCCGAATCGGTGGAGGCATACACACCGATCGAAGACAAAAATGCCGCCTTCGCGACGATCCTGGTTCACGCGACGAGCAACCCGGGGCCGATCGCGGCAGCGATTCGCTCCGCGGCGACGCTGCCCGGGTTCGTCCCAGTGGTCTCTACGTTTCAGAGCTCCATCGACCGGCAGTTGGACACGATCCGAAAGACCGTGACGATTGTCGGCTCGCTCGGTGCGGTTGCCAGCCTGCTCGCGCTGCTCGGCATTTTCGGGCTGCTGGCATTTACGGTGGCGCAGAGGACGCGGGAGATCGGGGTGCGGATGGCTCTGGGCGCGCGCGGCCTGGATGTGCTGCGGTGCGTGCTGGGCCAGTACGCGCTACCGTTCGGCGCCGGGGCGGCCTTCGGAGTCGCAATGGCGGCGGCCGCCGCCAAGGTGCTGCGGAACATCCTTTTCGGCTTCATTCCCTTTGATCTCGTCAGCTTTGGCGCGGGCTTGCTGTTATTCGCGGCGGTGGCCCTGGCGGCCTCCATCGCGCCGGTGCGGCGGGCGCTGCGGATCGACCCGGCGTCAGCGCTGCGTTACGAGGGTTGACTCCCGGCCCAGGCATCTATACAATACCCATAGTCAGTATATGCCTACGAATGAGATGCCTTCCGGAGCGCTGACGCTCCTGATTCTGCGGGTACTTCGCTCCCGCCCGCTGCACGGGTATGGTATTGCGCAGCGCATTCACCTTCTCTCGTCCGAAGTCTTGCGAGTGCAAGAAGGAGTGCTTTACCCGGCGCTCCAGAGAATCCTGCTCAAAGGGTGGGCGTCCGCGGAATGGGGCATTTCGGAGACCAATCGAAAGGTGCGCTTCTATCGCCTGACGCCGGCCGGGCGAAAGGAGCTGGAATCCCAACTGTCCGGGTATGAACGGCTGCACGAAGCGATCGAATCCGTTCTGCGCACAGCTTAGAGGGGATTGCCGATGACCGAGCTCTTTCGCCGCATCCGATATCTGCTGCACCGCCGCCGGTTCGACCAGGAACTGGCCGGCGACATGGAGTTTCACCGCGAGATGGCCGCCCGCGAAGGCAACACGAACTTCGGCAACGCATTGCGGCTCCGCGAAGAGGCGCGCGACGCCTGGGGTTGGACCTGGCTCGACCGGCTGTTTCAAGACCTTCGCTACGCGGCGCGAATGCTGCGAAAATCGCCCGGCTTCACGCTGGCGGCGGTCCTGATGCTGGCGATCGGCATCGGCGTCAACGTGGCCCTGTTCGGCTTCTTCGATTTGATGGTGTTGAGGCCGCTGAACGTCCGGGATCCGGGCACGCTGCTGCGGTTCCACCGGCGCGGCGCGCAGAATTATGCGTTCGCGCTGCCTTATCCCGAAATGGCATTCTTCCGCGAACATTCGCGAACGCTCGCCTCCGTGATCGCGGTCAACTCGACGAAGCTATCGGTCGAGGGCGAGGAAAAGCAACTCAATATTCAGTTTGTGTCGGGCAATTTCTTCAGCGAGCTTGGCGCAACGCCGACCCTCGGAAGGATGCTCGATCCGGCGCGCGACGAGGCGCCGGGTGAGGAGCCGGTGGTCGTGCTGGGCTATGGATTCTGGCAGCGTCACTTCGGCGCCGACCCGCTCGTCATCGGCCGGACGATCCATCTGAATGGCAAGCCGGGCATCGTAATTGGAGTTGCCAGGCGTCAATTCAGCGGCCTCAGCTTGAGCGAGCCGGCCTTGTGGGCACCGGTAACCCAACAGCCCTACTACGCGCGCGGCAGCCGCCTGCTGACCGATTTTTCCATGGAGAGTAGCGGCGTCCAGATGTGGGGCCGGCTGCAGCCGGGGCTCGCACCCGCCGCGGCGGAGGAGGAGCTCGCGTCGCTGGCGGCCGAGCTGCGCAGGCAGCATCCGGCAGCAATTTGGGAAAAGGAACGGCTTCCCAGCGAGCCGGGCGGCTTTGCCACGAGCCTGATGATCGGCAACCGGCGCGGAAGCGGGACGGAAGGCCGGAGTGAGATGTATCCGCTCTTTGCACTGGCGGGCGCCCTGGTCCTGCTGATTCTCGCGGTGGCCTGCGGCAATCTCGGCAGCCTGCTGCTCGCGCGCGGCGTGGCGCGTGAGCGCGAGATCGCGATCCGCGTCGCCGTCGGGGCCGGCAGCGGCCGGCTGATCCGGCAATTATTTACGGAGAGCCTCATGCTGGCGCTGGCAGGGTCGGCGGCCGGGCTCGCGTTGGGCTACGTGGTGTTGCGCGGCCTGCTGGCAGCGACCGGAGGTCCGGCCTGGCTTGATCCCATGCCGGATTGGCGGGTGATTGCGTTCTCCGTCGGCGTGGGATTCGTGGCGGCCATCCTGTTCGGGCTGACACCGGCGCTGCAGGTTGCGCGGCGGCGCCAGCGCGGGAAGATCCTGCGGCAGTTCCTGGTTGGCGCGCAGGTTGCGGCGAGCTGCGTGTTGCTGATCCTGGCAGGCCTGCTCGGCCGTGCGCTCGATCATGCGGTGTCCAGCGACCCGGGCTTCGACTACCAGCATGTCATTTCGATTGACCCGGGTCTTTCGAGAAACGGCTACTCGCCGGCCAAGGCGCGGGCGTACCTCGAGGCACTCGAGGGTCGCCTGGGCTCCCTGCCGGGCGTCGAATCCGTATCGCTCGCGCTCAGCCCTCCTTTGGGCAATGTAACGATCTCATCGGGTTTCGACGTCGAAGGACGTTCGCTGACGGTCCTGATGAATCACGTCGATCCGGAGTTCTTCCGGACGATGAAGATTCCGCTGTTGCGAGGCCGCAACCTGACGCCCGGGGATGCGCGCGTGACCATCGTCAGCGAGTCTCTGGCGCGCGCCCTCTGGCCGGGCGAGGATCCCCTGGGGCAGAAGTTGACGATGGGGGACGAGTATACCGTGGTGGGGGTCTCGGGCAGCGCGCGAATGGTCAGGCCTGAGGATTCGGATGCGGTGGAAGCCTATATGCCTATCGAGACCGCCGATCTGCCTTCATTGTTCTTGCTGGTGAAGACCACAGGCGCGCCTGAAACTCTCGCGCGTTCCGCGGCGGCGGAGGCGAGGGCCATCGACCCGAATACGTTCGCCGAGGTGCAGACGCTGAAGAGCGGATTCCGGCGCAAGATGCAGGGCGCGGAGTACAGCGCGCTGGCGGTTACCCTGTTCGGCTCCATCGCGCACCTCCTGGCGTGCCTGGGCATTCTGGGAGTGGTGTCCTACGGGGTGTCGCAGCGCACCAGGGAGATCGGAATCCGGATGGCGCTCGGCGCGAAGCCCGCGCACGTTCTATCGATCGTGTTGCGCCAACTCTCGGTTCCGGTCGCCGCCGGGTTGATAGCGGGGGTGGCCGGGGCCGCCGCGCTCTCCCAGTTTCTGCGCGGCATCCTGTACGGCATCAGCAATCTCGACCCGCTCACTTACCTGGCGGCGGTCGCTGTTTTCATCGTCACGGTGGCGGTGGCTGCGCTCCTGCCGGCCAGGCGCGCGCTGCGGGTGGACCCGATCCGGGCGCTCCGGTACGAATAAAAACCATAAAATAGTGCTTTACTAGTGTACTAGTCTGCTAGTACAATAAAGCCCAGGAGGAGGGAAGATGACCCGGCGCGAATTCCTCTCGACGGTGCCGGCGGCGGCAGTGATCACCTCGATGTCCCAGGCTCCGCTGGTGGTGCCCATTCACCAAATTCTGAACAGCCGCGCGAACCTGCGGCCGGAGCAGATCAGCGGTTTCCGGTCGAGGATCTGGGCGCAGGCGGTACACGATTTTGGATTCTGCGGCATTCGATTCGACAGCGCGGTGAGTACCGGCGAAGTCCGGCGGTCCCCCGGCGACCGGCCGATCTTCACCGGGCTCGACCGCAGCGTCCTCAACTTCGTGATCACCGACCATATTCCGATGGGATGGGACGGCGGCCGGGGCTTGAGCGGAGTGACCACCATGTTCGAGGGGTATCCTTTGTGCATGGTCGCGTTGAACTATGCGCATTGCCACCAAATCCCGTTCCTCTCCGTCAATACCTGCGTACACGAGCTTCTGCACGTGCTGATGCAGGACATTTTCGAGAGCCGTCCGGACGGGTTCATGGGCCAGGAGCGCGAGTTCCGGATCGATTGTTATGCGACGGGTTTGTGGCTGTTTCACGATGGCGCGGCGATTCGTAAGTCCGCGCAGACTTATGTCGAGCGCTTGCGAGCGGAAGTTGCCTCGCGGAGTTGAACGGGCTGCTCGGCCTGATGCCATTCCGCCGCGGCACCGCCCGCTCCGATGGGTCTTTACTGTGGGAGCTGATCCAGGGATAGAGTAGTGTGGTGACTCGATTCGCCGCATTGCTGCTACTCGCCGCGACCGGATTCGCGCAGACGGATTGGCCTTCTTATGGGAATGATCCGGGCGCAATGCGGTACTCGGACCTGCGGCAGATTGACGCGGACAACGTCGGGCGGCTGAAACTCGCGTGGACGTTTCGCACGGGCAGGCCGGGATCCGAGGCTGTGCCTCTGGTCGTACATGGGGTCATGTACGTGACGGCTCCGGACGGCGTTTATGCAATAGTGCCGGAGACGGGCGAGCTGCTCTGGAAATACGATGCGGCCCCCGTGGCTCTGCGCGGCCTGGCGTATTGGCCGGGAACGGGCAGCCTGCACGCGCGCGTATTCGCCGGCAATGGACAGTTCCTGCTGGCGCTCGATGCCACCACGGGCCGGCCGGCGCCGGGATTCGGCGACGAGGGCCGCGTGGATCTGAAGAAGGGCGTGCTGGGAGATCTCAAGGACGCCCGTTATACCCTGCAATCGCCGCCGGCCTTGTTTGGCGATATCGTCGTTACCGGATGCAGCAATGGCGAGGGCGCGCCTACCGCGGGCGCCTATGGCGACATTCGCGGGTGGGACGCGAAGACCGGCAAGCTGCTGTGGACCTTCCACACGGTGCCGCGGCCGGGCGAGCCGGGAGCTGAGACGTGGCCTTCGGGCGGCTGGAAGAACCGCTCGGGAACGAACGTGTGGGGGTTCTTCACGATCGATGCGAAGCGGGGGATCGTCTACGCGCCGCTGGGGGCGCCGACCTCCGACTTCTACGGCGCCGATCGTGCCGGCGATGGCCTGTACGGAAACTCGCTGGTGGCGCTCGACGTGCGGACCGGCGCACTGAAGTGGCACCAGCAGTTGGTGCATCACGACATCTGGGATTACGACCTGGCGGCTCCGCCGGCGTTGTTCGACATTCGCCGCGGAGGGCGGGTGATTCCGGCGGTCGCACAGATCACCAAGATGGGCTTACTGTTCGTGTTCGACCGGGTGACAGGGGAGCCGGTTTACGGCATCGAGGAGCGGCCGGTGCCCCAATCGGCGGTGCCCGGGGAAGTGACGTCGAAGACGCAGCCGTTTCCGGTGAAGCCTCCGCCGCTGGCGAAGAACACCTTTCGCCCGGAGGAGATGTACGACCGGTCGCCGGAGCAGGCGCAGTTCTGCAAGGACCTGTTCGCCTCGAACCGGATGACGATCGGCGGCCCGTATACGCCGCTGCCGCTGGAAGGGAACGCGCTCTTCTTTCCAAGCACGCTGGGAGGGGGAAATTGGGGCGGAGTTTCCGTGGACCCATCGCTCGGCTTGCTGTTCGTGAACGTCATGAACATCGGGCAGTGGGGCCACATGGAGAAACGCGGCTCGGAGTATGTGCGGACGTCGGCATACGGGCCGTACGCGCGGTTCTGGAACCGGGAGACGCGCATCCCGTGCCAGAACCCGCCGTGGGGCGAGATGATCGCGGTCGACCTGGCCTCAGGAGATATTGCATGGCGGTCGGTGCTGGGGAGGACCGAAGCGCTCGAGGCGATGGGGATCCGTAATACCGGCGCGTTGAATTTGGGTGGGAGTATCGCCACCGCCGGCGGAGTGGTCTTCATCGGTGCGACGAACGATGGCCGGTTCCGGGCGTTCGAGTCACGGTCGGGGAAGGTGCTTTGGGAAGCGACGCTGGAGGCGAGCGCGCACACCAGCCCGATCACTTACATGGGGCGGGACGGCCGGCAATACGTGGCGGTGATGGCGTCGGGGGGCGGCGGGTTTCTGGGTAGCCAGGTAAGCAATAGCCTGGTGGCTTTCGCGCTGCCGGATGTCCTCCGAAAGCCGCTCCCGCCTTCGGTTACGCAGCGCGGGAACCGCCCGGCACCGGAAGCCGCGGGGGAGCCGAGGCCGCTGCCGCCGGGCGGAGCCAAGGCCCTGGTGGAGAAGACGTGCGGGTCCGGTTGTCACACCATGGATGCGGTGAACGGCCAGAGGTTGAACGAAGCGCAATGGAACGCGATGGTGCGGAACATGGTTGCGCGGGGAGCACAGGCATCGGACGCCCAGGTCCGCGTCATCGTGGATTACCTGACCAAGACGCTGGGATCGAGCCATTGAAGGCGCACGCGGGCAACCGCGGTGATATCCTGTCAAATCGATGAAATCGCCGCTCACGCCCCTCGATTTTCTGGCGCGCAGCGCCTATGTCTATCCCGACCGGACTGCCGCGGCGGATGGCGAGCGCCGCTTCACGTACCTGGAATTCCAGCAGCGGGTTCACCGGCTCGCGTCGGCGCTGCGGCGGCATGGCGTCATGCCGGGAGACCGGGTGGCCGTTCTGGCGCCCAACAGCATGACCGCGCTCGAGCCTCACTTTGGCGTGCCGCTGGCGGGGGCTGTGCTGGTGATGCTGAACATCCGCCTGCAGGCGCGCGAGCTGGAATGGATTCTGCGGCACTGCGGGGCCAAGGTGCTGATTGCCGACCCGGAGTTGTGGCCGGCGGTGAGTCCCATACTGGATAGCCAGTCGGAATTGACGATGGCCACCGACGACTACGAGGGCCTGCTGGCGCAGGGCGAGGCTCCGTTCACCGATCCGCCGCCGGTTGGTGACGAAGATGGAGTGATTGCGATCAATTACACCAGCGGGACCACCGGCACTCCCAAGGGCGTGATGTACACGCATCGGGGCGGATATCTGAACGCATTGGGCGAGGTGCTCGAGCACGGGCTCGGGCCGGATTCCGTTTATCTTTGGACGCTGCCGCTGTTCCACTGCAACGGCTGGTGTTTCCCCTGGGCGGTGACGGCCGTGGGCGCGCGGCATGTATGCCTGCGGCAGGTGGACCCGGCAAAGATGGTCGAGTTGATCCGCCGGGAGGGCGTGACGCATCTTTGCGGCGCTCCGGTGGTGTTGAACATGCTGGCGCAGTATTGCGCGGCGAATGGCGTGCGCTTCGAGCGCGGCCTGAAAGTCGTGACGGCAGGGGCGCCGCCCTCGCCCGCGGTGATCCGGGCGGCTGAGGAGATCGGCGTCGAAGTGGCGCATGCTTACGGACTGACCGAAACCTACGGGCCGCATACGGTCTGCGCCTGGCGCACGGAGTGGAATTCACTCGCGCCGCACGATCGCGCGCGGATCAAGGCGCGGCAGGGTGTGCCCTACCTGATCGCCGGCACCGACCTGCGCGTAGTGGATCTCCAGATGCGGGATGTGCCGCGCGACGGCCTCACCATGGGCGAGGTGATCATGCGCGGCAACAACGTGATGCTGGGCTACTACGAGAATCCGGAAGCGACAGCCAGGGCATTCGAAGGAGGCTGGTTCCATTCGGGGGATCTGGCGGTGATGCACGAGGACGGCTATATCGAGCTGCGCGACCGCGCCAAGGACATCGTGATCTCGGGCGGAGAGAACATCTCGTCGATTGAAGTGGAGAAGGCGCTGTACGAGCATCCGGCGGTGCTGGAGGCCGCGGTCGTGGCGGCCCCGGACGAGAAGTGGGGCGAAGTGCCCAAGGCCTTCGTCGCGATCAAGCCCGGCAGCCAGGCTACGGCGGAAGAATTGATCGAATTTTGCCGCGGGCGGCTCGCCCATTTCAAGTGTCCGAAGTCGGTGGAGTTCGGCGCGCTGCCGCGCACATCTACCGGCAAAATCCGCAAGAACGAGTTACGCGCACGAAGCTCGCCGCCCGGCACCGCGTGAGAGCCGCCCCTCTGTTACTTCAGTTCTTCCACCACTCGGCCACCGTGCCGGCGGGCATCCGGCTTAGGACGTATTGCGCCATTTCTTTGAGGCGGTCGGCGGCGTTTTCCGGGCCGGTATAGCAGTGGCCGCGCATGGCGCCATAGACGAAGTAGCCTTCGTAGTGTGGATCCTGGGTGGTCTTCATCCAATCCTGGAGCTTGTGAACGCCGTTATTGAGGAAGAAATTGTCGGCGTCGCCGACGAATATGTGCAGGCGGCCCACCAGCTTCGGGCCGACCGTGTACCAGTTCTTCTCCAGGTAATATCGAAGGTCGTAGTGTTCCTTCCAGTACTGCGCTACAGCCGGATCGATGACGCCGGTGCGCTTGTCGAATAGCGGCTGGAAGTAACCGTCCTCTCCCAGAGGGCCGAAAACCGCGGACCAGATGTCCAACTGCTCTCCCGAACGGCCGTGCGTGCCGTTCACCAGCTCGAAATGATTGCGCTGCTCGGAGGTCTGGCGGATCTGTCCGTTCACTTCGCGGCTGTTCACGGTGGGCTCGCGGCGCCACTCGTATTGCTTGTAGAAGGCGTTCGTGTCGTGGTAGATGTCGATGCCCTCGACGTCGGAGAAATCGACCGAATCGGGGCAGTACGACCACGTGCCGCCGTAGAAATCGGGGTGGAAGACCTGGAGCGCCAGCGCCTCCCAGCCGCCTGTGGACCCGCCTGAGAGCAAACGCGCCCACGGTTCGCGGATCACGCGGAAGCGCTTCTCGATCTCCGGAATCAGCTCCTGGTGGATGGCATCGCCGTAAGGGCCCACGTTGACGGAGTTCACGGCATAGGAATCGTCGAAATACGGGTTGGGGTGCTGCAGGGTGACGACGATCATGCGCGGGAAGCCGTCCCTCATCCACTCCGTGTAGATATCGCGGCCGGGCGCGAACTGGAGGGGCGGATTGAGTGAAGAGTGTCCCTGCTCGTACAGCACGGGGTAGGAGATAGCAGTCCGGTCGTAGTCGCGGGGAAGGAGCACGGTGGCTCCGAGGTAGATCGGGCGGCCCCAGAATTTCGTGAGGATGTCACTCTGGATCTTGAACCGCTTCACGTAGGGAGTGTCTGGCGGCACCTGGATGGGCGGGATCACCTGGTCGCAAACCAGCGCGATGCGGTATCCCTTCGCGGAATCGAGCGTGAGGCGCTGCGGTCGGCTGTAGAGATTACCGGGGGACCGGTTCCAACGCTGGCCCTCCCAGCGGTCATCGTGCATCCAGACGACGTGGCCGTCGGCTCGCCGGAATTCCGAATAAACATTGATAAACGCCTGAACGGTGTACTCACCCGGAGGGATGGCGGCGAGGCTTTCGACCGGTGTGCCGAGGTCGCCGGCGTCGATCACGGCGGCTTTTCCGGCGGATAGCTTTTCGATATCGCGCCCGAAGAACGGCACGCCGGTGCGTCCGACGGCCTGGCGCGGCTCGTGCTGGCCGTCGCGCGAGATCATCACGAAGACGCGTCCGGTGACGGGGCCGGGATTGGCCGCGGCGGTGTAGGAGATCTCAAAGCGCGTATCCGCGCCGCAGCACGCGGCGGCCGCCAGCAGCGCGCCGCAAAGGAGCCTGAACATAAGCTGGATTGTACTGTACGGCGGGCGGACCGCGGGCTACGTTATGATGAAAAGAAATACCATGATTCAAGACGTACTCACCGAGGGACTGACCTTCGACGATGTCTTGCTCGAACCGGCCTCCAGCGACGTCCTTCCCGGGGAGGTCGATACCAGAACCTGCCTGACGCGCCAGATCGGTCTGAACATTCCGATCGTCTCTTCCGCCATGGATACCGTGACGGAGTCGCACCTGGCGATCGCGCTCGCCCAGCAGGGCGGCATCGGCATCATCCATCGCAACATGACGATTGCCCGGCAGGCGGAAGAGGTGGACAAGGTCAAGCGTAGTGAAAGCGGCATGATCGTGGATCCGATCACGATCGGACCGAACCACACCATCGCCGAAGCGCAGGCGCTGATGAGCCGCTACCGCATCTCGGGCGTTCCGATTACCACCGAGGACGGCAAACTCGTCGGCATCCTGACCAACCGCGATCTGCGGTTCGAAAGCCGCTTCGACCTGCCGATTGCCGACGTGATGACCAAGGAGAACCTCGTCACGGTCCCGGTGGGCACGACGCTCGAGCAGGCCGAAGCCATTCTGCACAAGCACCGCGTGGAAAAGCTGCTGGTGGTGGACGACCAGTACATGCTCAAAGGGCTGATCACGGTCAAGGACATCCAGAAAAAGCTGAAGTACCCGAACTCGGCCAAAGACAGCCAGGGGAGGCTGCGCGTCGGCGCGGCCATCGGCGCCACGGGCGATTTCCTGGAGCGCGCTCAGGAACTGGCGGCCCGCAAGGTGGACGTGCTGGCCATCGACACCGCGCACGGCCACAGCAGCCGCGTGATGGACGCGGTGAAGGCGATCAAACGCAAACTGCCGGAGGTGCAGCTCATCACCGGCAACGTGGCCACGTACGAGGGTGCGCGCGAGCTGATCTCCCTGGGAGTAGACGGCGTCAAGGTCGGGATCGGGCCGGGGTCGATCTGCACCACGCGGGTGGTGTCGGGCGCCGGCGTGCCGCAGATCACGGCCATTTCGGAATGCTCGCGGGCCACGCGGGAGGCGGGAGTGCCGCTGATCGCGGATGGCGGAATCAAGTATTCGGGCGACGTGACGAAAGCCATCGCCGCGGGCGCCGACACGGTGATGATCGGAAGCCTGCTCGCGGGAACGGACGAAAGCCCGGGCGAAACGATCCTCTACCAGGGCCGCACCTTCAAGACCTATCGCGGCATGGGGTCGATGGGGGCCATGGCGCAGGGCAGTACGGATCGATACGCTCTCGACCCCAACGCCAAGCTCGTGCCGGAAGGGATCGAGGGGCGCGTGGCGGCAAAGGGTCCGCTGTCGGACCTGGTCTACCAGTTGGTGGGCGGCCTGCGGTCGGGCATGGGGTATTGCGGGGCGCACGATATAAACGAGCTGCAGGAGAAATCGCGTTTCCTGCGGATCTCGCCGGCCGGATTGCGGGAGAGCCACGTCCACGACGTGATCATCACCAAGGAAGCCCCGAACTACCGGGTAGAGTAAGCCTGCACGGCTTGCGCGCCGGGCAGCCGGAAGGTGAAGCGCGCGCCGCGGCCGGGTTCGGATTCCACCCAGATTTCGCCGCCGTGCTCGAGAATGGTCTGGCGGGTGAGCGCGAGGCCCAGGCCCAGGCCGTTGCGTTTGCCGGCGCTCACGAAGGGCTGGAACAACTGGGCGCGGATTCCCGGTGCGATGCCGGGTCCGTTGTCTTCCACCTGCACCACGGCGGAGCCGTCGTCTAGCGCCGCGGCAATCCGGATCCGGCCTCCCTCCGGCATGGCTTCGAGTGCGTTCCCGATCAGGTTCACAAAGGCCCGCTCCATCCGGCTGCGCTCGAGCGGAAGCTCCACTTCGCCGGGGATGTCAAGGACGATTTCGACTCCCCGCTGCCGGGCGGATTGTGCCAGCCCGTCGCACGCCGCCGAGGCCACTTCGCGCAGCCGGCACATCTCCGCGGGGCGGCCCTTGCCGCGGGAGACTTCGAGCAGATCCTGCAGCATCTCCTGAATCCGGCGGGAGGCCCGGTAGATGTTGCCCGCCAGCCGTTTCACGTGCGGCTGGGGCAGGTCGCCATCCACCAGCATCTCGGCGCCCCCGTAGATGGCGGCCAGGGGATTGCGCAGGTCGTGCACGATGGAAGCGGAGAGACGCCCGATGGTGGAGATGCGCTCTTGCCGGATGAGGTCTTCCCGCGCCTGCCGGATGGAGGCGCACATGTCATTGAAGGTGTGCGCCAGCCGGCCCAGCTCGTCCTCGCTGGTGACCGGGACCTCGATGGCGTAGTTCTGCCGGGCGACTTCGGCGGCGGCGCGGTCGAGCTGTTTCACCGGCTCCACGATGCGGCGCGCCAGCAGGTAGGTGAGGCCGAAGCCGGCGCCGATGGCCGCCAGCCACAGCAGCAGAATGTTGGTATACAGGCCGTTGATGCGCTTCTGAGCGCCCTCGAAGGACCGCAGGATGCAGATCTCGCCGATAGGCTTGCCGGTAAGATCGGTCAGCCGGGTTTCGAATCGGGCATATTCGGCAACGCCGTCGCTGACACGCTCGGCGGCGCGGTCTTTCGCGATGCCGCGCACGATGGCCTCAGTGGCGCGAGGGTTGAGGGTCGACGCCATGACGCGGCCGGGAGTGAGGAACAGGAACTCGCTGTCGGTATTTTCTTTGAGCTTCTGCGCCACCAGCGCATCCACGTGGTATCCGGCCACCAGGACGTTCAGCAGCGCCGGGCCCCGCGTGGAATCGACGTACACGGGTGTGACGGTGAGGTAATACAGCCGGCCATTGAGCAGATGAAAGCCGGAAACCTGCTGGGGGAACCGGCCGGCCGCCTGGGGAACGACGTCCAGGTCTTTGTCGAGCGACAGCGTCGTCACTCCGCCCAGCGACGCCAGTACACGGCCTTTCGGATCGGTCACGAGGAAGATGGCGCCGGAATCCGAAATCTTGGACCACAATTCGCCGGCGGTGTCCTGAATGGTGGCGCGGTCGCCCGTGCTGAAGGCCAGGCGCACTTCGCGCATGGTGCTCAGGACGCGGCTTACGGAAGACAGCAGGTCGGCCCGCGAAGACAGCAGCGCGGTGTAGGCGCGGAAGCTGTTCTGCACTTCTTCGTGCAGGCTCTCGGACATCGTCCGCCGGATGTGGCTCAGCACGATTTCGCCGGTGAAGCCGAACAGGATGGTGATGGCGACGGTCGTGGAGAGCAGAATCTTGGCGAGCAGCGGCAGGCGCAGCAACCGGGAGGGCATCTATTTTTGCGCTCCCGGGTACGTGGTGTCGTTCACCAGCGGTGGGTACGGCTTGCCGTACTTGTTCAGGTGCGGCGCCGGGATGTAGCCGGTTTCGGAGATCGAGATCAGCGGCAGCGCCAGGCCGTTTTCGGAGACCGTGACGCGGTGTTCGAGAAATCGCAGCACATCGGGCTGGGCGCGTTCGTGGAAGATGTGCAGGTCGTATTCGCCCGGCGGGACGGAGGCGATCGTGAAGCGTCCGGAGGCCGGAGTGGTGGCGTACCAGGGTGTGGGCACCACCGCGATAATGGCGCTCATCGTGGAGTGGATATTGCAAAAGACGCGCACGATGCCCGGATGGCGGAAGACCTCGGTTTTGGACGTGCCGGGGGCGTACAGGCCCACATCGAAAGGCTGCCCGCTGAAGTTGGAAAAGGCGTTGTGAAAGATGGGGTCGAGATTGGGGAAATCGACGGCGCCGCCGACGGGCACCGCTACCACGTGAGGCACGAAGTGGCGTTTCAACTGGCGCATCACCTCGCGCCGCGCGGGGGCGGGCGCGGAAGCAGCGCCGGCGGGGGTGAGCCAGATGACTACGCCCGAGTAGTCCTTGTTCCGCCGCACCGCGGCCTCGTGGGAGTTGGTCAGCTCCACCTGCCCGCTCACCGAAGCGCCGGCTGCCGCCCCCGCGCAGACGCTAAAAAAGATAAGCCAACGCCAGATCATAGTGATTGTTGATCCTGACTCCCTGCCCGATGTAGTTCGTCCGCAACTGCGTGGCCTCCAGCGAGAGGATCACATTCGGTGCGAGCCGGTAGAAGAAATTGCCGCCGAACAGCAGGTTCTTGCCGATGCGGCCCACGCTCAGCTGGCGGTTGTTGTCGTCCTGCTGGCCGCTGAAGAGGTGGAAATCGAGGCGCGGCACGGTGTGAATGGTGAGCTGGCCCCATCCTCCGACGCTTTCGACCGCCCGTGCGTAATCGCCGTAGATCGTATAGCCCTGCTGGAAGCCGTTGCCGAGGGGCGCGACGTTCTGGCCGTTGTAAAAGGCTCCAGTGAGCTCCACCCTGCGCCAGGGGTTGAGGAACCAGTCCATCGAGAACAGGCTGGAGGGAATCGAGCGGCCCCCGGCGTGGGTCTGGCTGACATGGAATCCGGGGGCGATCTCGATACGGCGGTCGTCATCGAATTTATGGAAAAACTCGTAGCGGCCCTCGAGTGCCGGGCGGGACGGCTCGAGGGGTCCGGTGAACGAGCTTCCCGCGTAGGGGTTCTGTTCGCGCGTCTCCAGGACTCCCATCTGCGCGCGCAGGCCGGTGGAGGCTCCGAACCGGAAGTCCTGCTCCACGCGAACTTGGGGCAGCCACAGCCAGAGATTCCCCGCGCCGGTGAGCGGGGAGACTCCGACCTGGGCGAGCGAACTGGGCTCCCTGGGGTTGAAGATGGGCTTCTCCAGCCCGACCATGACATTGCGCGTCTTCCAGTCGATCTCGATGGAAGCGGTACGCAGGCGGATGGCCTGATTGCTTGCGCCGCCGAAGAAATCCATGTACGCGGAGCCGTGGACGGTCCCTCCCCAGAAGGTGCCGGGGCCGCGGAAATCGAGTCCGATGATGGTCTGGCGCAGCGTGGCGCCCGCGTGGCCGTCGCCCGGGTTAGAGGCGACCACGGGGTAATCGGAGCCTCCCGACTGGTGCGAATCCAGAAACGTATTGAACAGGGCCATGCCCGTGAGGCGCACGGGGAACTTCTGCGAGGCCTCGACTTTGGTCTGAGCCAGTTCGGCGGTGCGCCGCTCCTGGGTCTCCAGGCGTTGGTCCATGGTCGCGGGAGGCGCGCCCTCGGGGGCCCCCGGTGGAGTGTCCGCGGGGGCGGCCGTACCGTCGAGCCGGGCGCGCAGGTCGCGTACTTCGGCGGTGAGGGCGCGGTTCTCCTGTTCCAGGCGGTCCAGCCGGGCCAGGATTCCGGCGAGGTCCGGCGCGGTCTGCGCGGCGAGGACGGCCGGCAGGGCGAGCGCTGCGCACACGGGGAACCAGTTACTGAGTCGTGCCATCCAGAATATGCTCCAGTTTTCGCCGCAACTGCGCAGGCGAATACGGTTTGGGGAAAAATGCCGAGACCCCCAGGCCGGCCATGCGTTCCGGGGTTGCCGGGTCGGTATCGCCGCTCACTACGATGATGGGAGTCGCGCAGATCCTGCCGTCTTCGCGAATCCGGCGGATCAACTCGAAGCCGTCCATCGAGGGCATATTGAGATCTGTAACGATGGCCTCGACTGGCGGCGCGCCGGAGGCCAGGATCCGCAGGGCTTCCCTGGCGGATTGCGCGGTGAGCACGGAAACGCCGGGGATGGCGGAGAGGGCGATCTCGAGGGTCGCCGCGGCATTCTCGGAATCCTCGACGATCAGAACGGCCCGCGGCATCAGGATATTCTCTCTCAACCAGTGGGCGGCGGCGTGGCCATCCTGTTAAATTTACGGCCTGAACCGGTATCCCACACCATGCACGGTAAGGAAGTGACGCGGAGTGTTGGGGTCGGGTTCCAGCTTCTGCCGCAATTTCACAACATGCGCGTCCACCGTGCGGGTATTGGGGAAGAACTCGTAACCCCAGACGGAGTTCAGGATCATGTCGCGGGTGAGGGGGCGCTCGGGGTTTTGCAGGAAGTAGCAGAGCAGGTTGTATTCAGCCGGGGTGAACTTCAACTCCGCGCCCTTCCGCTT
Organism: Bryobacterales bacterium; assembly: GCA_963836015.1. Classification (GTDB taxonomy): domain Bacteria; phylum Acidobacteriota; class Terriglobia; order Bryobacterales; family Bryobacteraceae; genus CAWCDJ01. The sequence continues at coordinate 92,262 of CAWIIF010000007.1, forward strand.
GACGATGCGCCGCTCGAAATCCACCTCCGTCTCGTCGAAGTGGACCACCTTATGCGAATCGGGTGAGGCGCGGCGCAGCACGGCCCGGATGCGGGCCATCAATTCGCGCGAGCCGAACGGCTTCACCATGTAATCGTCCGCGCCGATTTCGAGGAGGAGCACCTTGTCCACCTCGTCGCTGAGCGCGCTCAACACGATGATGGGAGTCTTCAACTGCGCGGCGCGCAACTGCTTGCAGATCTCGGTGCCGCTCATGCCGGGCAGCCGGAGATCCACCAGCACGAGGTCCGGCTTGGCGGTGACGGCCTTTTCAAAACCCGTGCGGCCGTCGCCGACCAGCACCGCGCGAAAGCCATCCTGCTCGAGCATGAGCCCGATGGTATCGCGCAGGCTTTCGTCGTCATCGATCACGAGAACCGTCTGCATCGGCGTTCCCCCGATTGTAACGAATCCGGACGAGGGGTTTTCGAGAGATGACATAAATCCGGCCGGTGTCGTCTTCCACCTGGTAGCCGTTCGTCCCGAGTACCCCGACTGAATCGACCACCGTACCGCTGATGCGGGAGGACGGCTTGATGCGAAACTGGGAATATGCCGCTATGCAAGGTCGCCCGGCTCTCCTCGCTCCCGCCGAATTCGGTCATGGAGGTGATGGTGGGCGGGGAGTTCTACGCCATCTGCAACGTCAACGGAGCGGTGCGCGCGCTGAGCGGCGTGTGCCTGCATCGCGGCGGTCCGCTGGGGCAAGGACAGATTCATGACGGCCGCGTGGTCTGCCCCTATCATCTTTGGGAATTCGACTGCGCGACCGGCGAATACGACTACGACCCCACCATGCGGGTTCCGACCTTCGAAGTGAAAGTCGAAGGCGACGACATCCTGCTCGAGGTTCCGGAACATGCCTGAACTGCCGGAAGTCGAGACGGTAGTTCGGTCCATTGCACCGCTGGTGGGGCGGCGGATTGTCGCCGCTGAATTCCGCTGCCTCCGTGTGCTCCGCGGCGGGGATCCGGACGAAATGGCGGCGCGCCTTCAGGGCCGCCGCATCGCGGGGATCAAGCGGTACGGCAAATTCATTCTGGTCGCGATCGAAGGCGGCGGATATCTGGTCGTGCACCTGGGGATGACCGGGCGCCTGCTGCTGGGAGGAGCGCCCGGAAAGCACACGCATGCCATCCTGACGCTCGACCGCGGCGTGCTGCTCTACGACGACAGCCGGCAATTCGGGCTCCTGCAGTTCAGCGAGGCGTTCCCGGAGCGGATCGCGCGCCTGGGGCCGGAGCCGCTCGAAGTGAGCTTCCCGGATTTCGCGCGCTCCCTGAAGCGGCGTAAGACGAGAGTCAAGGCGCTGCTGCTCAACCAGGACTTTCTCCGCGGGATCGGCAACATATACGCTGACGAAGCGCTGTTCCGCGCCGGAATTCATCCGACTGCGCTGGCCTGCCGCCTGCGGGGCGATCGCCCGCGGCGGCTTTTCGACGCCATCGTGGCGGTGCTGAGCGAAGCGATTGCGGCCGGCGGTTCATCGATATCGGACTATGTGGACGCCGAGGGCCGCAAGGGATTCTTTCAGATCCATCACCGGGTTTACCAGCGGGAGGGCGAGCCGTGCCTCGGCTGCGGGCGGCCTATCCGGCGAATCCTGGTGGCTCAACGGTCGTCGCATTACTGTCCCGGCTGCCAGAAACGTTAGACTGGATACTGTTGAAACCGAACCGGATCGGGTAACGTCGTTACAGGTACAAAGGCCCCGTTTGATTGCGCCATACGGTTTGCCAGGCGCAAGGATGTTGTAGGTTAGGTTCCATACTGCTTTCGTAAATTTTGTTGCTAAGAACGAGGAGAATTCTGACGTGACACGCATCAGCAGATACCTTCCACTGCTTGCCCTTCCGCTTTTTGGCATTCAGTTTGCCCACGCGCAAAGTGGGTTCGACGTAAACCTCGGATTCGGTACATACCACGCCAAGTCAACCGGAACCTCGATCGACACCTTCGGAGACGGCACGCTGTATCCGACCCCCTCGCTGGGTGGATTTTTTCTTGGATTCGGCGGCAACCTGATGCTCTGGCAAAAGTTGGGACTGGGATTCGAAGCCAACCTGCAGCCCAACAAGCCGGATTACGCCGGGCTACAGGCCCGCACGACCCTCTGGGACGTCAACGCCATTTACCAGCCGGTTACCACCAAGCGTGCCTCACTGCAGTTGCAGGGTGGAATCGGCGGGGCGAACATGAAGTTCTACTACAACTCCCAATATTGCGATCAGTTCGCCGGGTGCTCCAGTTCCAACCAGTATCTGGAGAGTTCCAATCACTTCCAGATACACGGCGGTGTGGGAGTGCAGTTATACGTGACAGATCACGTCTTCATCCGGCCGCAGTTCGACGTTCACTACGTGCATAATTTTTACCAGTTCGGCAGCAACTTCGTGCCGGGCGCCACGGTCTGGGTAGGTTATAGCTTCGGAGACCGGCCGTAGGACAACTCGTCACCCGCTCCCTGACGGTCGCGGCTCTGCTGTGTCACGACCGTTAAGGGATCTGGGAGTGTTACTCCTGGACGGCTGGGGCGGGCTCTCCGGCCAGGTCTTCCCGGGCAACCGGAGGGTTGTAGTACAACATGCGCTGGCAACTCTCACAGGACATGATCTCGCTGCCTCTCTTCAAGTCCTGGAAAAACTGCGGGCGCATCGCCATGTTGCACGCGCTGCAGCGGCCGTCTACCGCTTCCGCTACTCCGATGCCGCGGCGCGCTTTGCGTACCCTCTCGTAGCGCTGGTAAGTGGCCGGCGAGATTCCCTTGACGATTTCGGCGCGCTCGGCCTTGAGGTCGGCGGCGGCCTTCTCGTCGACCGCGGTGCGCTCCCGGGCCTGCGCCTTCTCGGCTTCCACTTGCGCCTTCTCCGCCTTGAGCGCCGCCTCGGCTGCCTTGACGTTCTTGTCGAGCGGCTCGGATTCCCCCATCAACTCGAGGATGCGGTCTTCCGCCTTGCGGATTTCCTTCTGGCAGAAATCGATCTCATTCTGGAAGGCCCGATACTGGTCGTTGGTCTTCGCCTGCAGCATCTGGTCTTTCAGCTTGGAGATCTTCTGCTCCTGAACTTGAATATCGCCTTCGCACTTCTTACGTTCTTTCTGGTTGGCGGCCAGCGCAGCGCGATCGGCGTCGAGCTTGCGCTCGTGCGACCCGAGTTTTTTTTCGATTTCCGCGATGTGAACAGGGAGCGAAGAGATCTCTCGGGCGAGGTCCGCAAGGCGAAAATCAACTTCCTGCAAGCGGATCACCAGTTTCAGGTCTGGAAGCATTCCTAATCGCAGTGTAGCATGTGGTCCGGACGGCCTCCAGTTCGGGAACCCGGAGGGCCGACGCCACCGCATAAAACACAGCGACTCCGGTGGGGATCGCGAAGGCCACATCCGCCAACTGGGAAAGCTTCCCGGAGCCGAGCGCCGCGTGAACGCCCCGGCTGACGGCCCAGCAGGCGGCTCCCATGATTGCCGAAGCCGCCGCGATCTTCAGAGCGCTGGATGCCAGGCGCCGTCCGTGCAGTCCATGGACCCGAACCTTCAGCAGCCAGAAGAGCGCCGCGCCCCCGGCCAGCGCCACCACCGACGTCGAAAGGGCCAGGCCGGCGTGGCCCATTCCGGCGCGCTTTACCAGAGCCAGGGCCAGGCCCAGGTTCAACGCGATGGAAGCGAGGCTCACCAGCATGGGAGTGCGCGCGTCCCCGATCGCGTAGAAGGCGGGGGCCAGCAACTTGATCACGGAATATCCGGCCAGACCCGCGCTGTACCAGGCGAGCGCGACCGCGGTCTGGTGTGTATCGAAGGCCTGGAACCTTCCCCACTGATAGATGGCCCCGATCATGCTTTCGCCCAGAACCGCCAGTCCGACCGAGGACGGAATCGTCAACAGCAGGACCATCCCCAGGGAGCGCGCGAGCGCGGCGCGATAATCGTCCATCCGCTCCGCTACGGCGCTGCGCGAGATGGCGGGCAGCGTCGCGGAGGCGATCGCCACGCCGAAGAGTCCCAGCGGAAGCTGCATGAACCGGAACGCATACCCGAGCCAGCTCACCGGTCCGTTGATGACATGGCCGGCGGCATCGGTGATACCGGACGCCAGGTTGGTGTTCACGATGATGTTGATCTGGACCGCGGCGTTCCCCAGAATCGCCGGAAGCATGAGCCGGGAGATCCGGTGCAGGCCGGGATGGCGGAGGTCGAGCCGCGGCCGGAAGGAGAAACCCTCCCGGCGAAGGCTGGGCACCTGCCAGAGGAGTTGCAGGAGACCGCCCGCCAGCACTCCGAACGCCATCGAGACGATCAAGCCCTGCCCGAACGACCGGCCAATCGTGAAGCCGGCGGCCACTCCGACCAGGACCGAGCCGATGTTGAAGAACACGGAGGCCAGCGCAGGCACGCCGAAGCGGTCGCACGCGTTCAATACTCCCATCGCCTGCGCCGCCAGCGTCACCAGCAGCAGGAAGGGGAACATGATGCGGGTAAGCAGCACCGCCAGCTCGAACTTGCCGGGAACCTGCTCGAATCCCGGCGCCATCAGCCGCACCAGTTGCGGGGTCAGGACGATTCCGGCCACGCACAGGGCACCGACCACCAGCAGCAGGGCCGTGGCTACTACATTGGACAGCTCGCGCGCCGCCCGCTTGTCTCTCCCCGCCAGGTATTCGGTGAAGATCGGGACGAAGGCCGAAGAAAGAGCCCCCTCGGCGAACAGGTTGCGGGTGAGGTTGGGGATGCGCATTCCGAGCAGGAATGCGTCATAGGCGGCGCCGGCCCCGAACAGCCGCGCCATGACCATTTCGCGGACAACGCCGGTGATCCGGCTCAACGCCACCGCCGCGGAGATCGTTCCCGCGGAGCGTAGGAAACCGTGTTGTTCCCGCCGGGTGGCTTCCTCCACGCTAATCGACGCGCCGGACTTCCACCTGGCGGTAGATCTCCTGTGTCTGCTCGAGAGTGGCGAAATTCATGCCGGGCAGGCGGGCCGAGGCGGTTCCAGCCGATACGCCCCAGCGCAAGGCGTCCGCGCAGTTGGCCTTGCGGCGCATGGCCCAGACATAGCCGGCGGTGAGCGCGTCGCCGGCGCCGATGGGGCAGACGGCATCGACGCGAGGCGGCACGGCTTCGACCAGGCCGTCGGCGAAGGCGCCCACGGCGCCGCGGCTGCCGAGCGACAGCACCACCGATTCCGGCCCCATCGTGCGGATGTGTTCCGCGGCCTCCAGGTAATGGGTGCGGGTCAGCAGGGTGCGGCCGAGCAGGCGCTCCGCCTCCTGCTGGTTCGGAGTCACCACAGTGGGGCGCGCCTCGATGCCTTCGCGCAGCTCGTCGCCGCCGGCGTGCAGCAGCGTCCTCACTTTCTTGGCGCGGGCAAGCGCGATCAGCTTGCCGTAGAACGATGGCGGCGCGCCCGGCGGCAGGCTGCCGCACACCATCAGCCAGGCGGCCGAGTCGAGTGTCCCGCGAATCACGCGCTCGACGCGCGCCAGCTCGGTCTTGGAGATCGGCGGCCCCGCTTCATTCAGGTTCACGGTGAGGCCGTGCTTATCGGTGATGGTGAGGTTGGTGCGGATTTCATTCTGGATCGGAACCACCGAGATGTCGTAGCCGCAGCCGCCCAGGTGGGATTCCAGGCGCTTGCCGGAATCGCCGCCCGACGTGAGCACGGCCAGAGTCCGGCCGCCGAAGGAACTGATCACGCTCGAGGCATTAATTCCGCGCCCGCCCGCCGATTCACGACTGGACTTGATATAGGCGCGGTCTTCAAACGCGAGCCGGTCGACGCTGATGATCCGGTCAATCGCCGGATTAATCGTGATAGTGACAATCAAGTCTTTATTTTACGGCGAGGATGGCGTCCAGGTACGCTCCCGTCCGCCGGCCCTCGACCGTAGTGAAGCCGGCGCGCTCCAGCAGGCGGCGGTATTCGCCCAAACTTCGCTCGCGGCCCTCGGTCACCACCAGCATGTTGAGCGATTGCATGACGGCGGGGAGCGGCCCCGCACCATCTTCGTCCAACAGCTTTTCGGCAACCAGCAAAGCGCCGCCGGAAGGCAGGCGGTCCGCGACACGGCGCAGCAGCAATTCGATCTTCGGCTCGGTCCAGTCGTGGAGGATGCGGCCGAGAGCATACAGGTCGGCTTCCGGCAGGTCATCCTCGAAGAAATCTCCCTCGACAATTTCGATGCGTCCGGCCGCTGGAGAGCCCGCCATAAATTCGCGCGTCAGCGCTGCGGTGCGCGGCAGCTCGAACACCGCGCCGCGCAGGCCGGGGTATCGTTCGCAGGCGGTCATGGCCAGGTGTCCGGTGGCGCCGCCCAGATCGACGATGCGGCGGAAGCGGCCCAGATCGAACGCCTCCACGACCTTGGGCGAAGCGAGCATGCCCATGCCGTGCATGCCGCGCACGAAATCGCGCATGGCTCCATCGGTGCGGAAGAATCCGCTGAAAATCGGGCCGTCCACACCGAATGTCTGCTTCCAGCGGGGCGCGCCCTCGCGGACGGCATCGGCCAGTTGGCCCCACATCGGATAGAGAACTTCGTCGGAATACCGGATATAGCCGGTAAGCGTGTGGGGGCTCGACGCGCGGAGGTAGGTCCCGGCAATCGCGCAGTTGGAGTAGACGTCTGCGCGTTTCTCTACCAGGCCGAGGGCGGCGCAGGCGTCCAGCAGGCGCACCATCGCGCCGGCATCGGCGCCCAGCGAGGCAGCCAGGTCCGCCGCGCTCGACGGCGCTTCCTGGAGGCGGTCGAACACCCCCATCGAAACGGCGGTGAACATGGCCTTCGAGCGGCGGAAGGCTTCGATGAGATCGAGCAGGGGAGATGGATCGGGCAGGTTCATAGCTGGCGAAAATGGTCGTATCCCAGGGGTTCGAGCGGGGCGCCGTCGAGGCGGACTTCGCCCGCAGGCCCCTTGCGAATCGTACCAATTCGAGTTAGCGGAAGTCCTTCGAACCGGCCGGGTACCCGGGCGCTCGAGGCGGCGGTGAAGAGCAGCTCGTAATCCTCGCCGCCGTGGAGCGCCTGGTCCAGCGTTGCGCCGCGGAAGCGCGGAGGCGCCGTGATTTCGGCCGCAACACCGGAAGCGGCGCACAAGCGGCGAAGATCGAGCGAAAGACCGTCGCTCAAGTCCATGGCGGAGGTCGCCTTGAGGCGTTCGCGCACATAGCGTCCCAATGCCAGCCGGGGCTCCGGCCGCAGATGGCGCTTCCAGGCCGTTCCGGTTCCGCGCGCGAGGCCCAGCGCCGACGCGCCGAGCGCGCCCGAAACATAGATCGCGTCGCCCGGTCGAGCGCCGTCGCGCCGCAGGGCTTTGCCGCGGGGCGTCGCGCCGCAGACCACCACATCGCACATCCAGTGGGGACCATGGGAGAGGTCTCCGCCGGCCAGGGGAAGGCCTTCGCGCTCCGCCAGCCGCAGGAAGCCGCGGAAGAAGCGCTCCAGCCAGGCGTCCGCGGACCAGGACGCCATCACCACGGAAAGCAGGCAGAACCGCGGGTCCGCTCCCATGGCGGCGATGTCGCTCAATCCGCGCGCCAGGGCCTTCCAGCCGGCATCCTCCGGACGGTGGGTGTCGCGCCGGAAATGCGTACCTTCGACCAGGGTATCGGTGGTGAACACCAGGTCGTCGCGGGCGCCGCGGGGGTGGAAGATGGCGCAGTCGTCGCCGATCCCCAGGATGAGCTCGTTAACCCGCTTGGATGCAGTGCGGCGTTGCAGCCTCTCCAGGAAATCCCTTTCGCTCCCAATCACCCTGTGCTTGACCATACAGTTGCCATCTGAGAGAATACCGTACGCAAGATTGAAAGAGTTGTTTGTACGCGCCTCGCAAGTTCTTAGCAAGCCTCGAAAGTTCCGCTTTCCTTGCCCGGGGGACCCAAGAGCACGACGAACAATAATCAGGAGAAGGTGTAGTGAAGGAAAAAGGTACAGTGAAGTGGTTTAATGCCGCGAAGGGCTATGGATTCATCCAACGGTCGAGCGGCGACGATGTGTTCGTTCATTTTTCCGCGATTCAGTCGAACGGGTACCGCTCGCTCGACGAGGGCGCGGAAGTGGAATTCGAGGTCAAGCAGGGTCCGAAGGGTCTGCAAGCGGAAAACGTGGTCCGGGTTTGACCCGGTCCTGAGGTTGGAAATCAAGGGTGGGGGTTCCCGGTAAAGGGAACCCCTTTTTCATTTGCAGGGCTTATTTCTGGTTGATGACCTGATACCCGGCGGGAACCTGGAACAGGTAAGGGGCCGGCTCGGCCCGGGAGATGTTGGTCAGGTGGAAGGTCTCTTCGCCGGTCCGCGGATCCGTATGGCGGGTCTGCACCAGCGTCTGCAGGTCGGATGAGAACCAGCGTTCGTTCACAATCTGCAGAGGCCGGTCGTTGCCGATCGCACCCGTCTGGATGGTGACGGTGGTACGGCTTCCCTCGGCAGTCACGCCCTCGATGTTCTGCGTTCCCAGCGATTCCGAGGCGCCTTTCTTAAATTGGCCGTCGTCGGAGGTTATCCACGTCATCGGGCCCGGCCCTGCGGCGTCGGCCACTGTGGTGGAAGGGCCGGCCATCACGCCCGCCGTCCCGGCGACCGCCATCCCCCCGGCGGCCTGCCGCGCCATCACCTTGGACTCGATCATGTCCTTTTCAACCTTCTGTTTCGCGAGGTCCGGGCTTGGCGGGGGGAGGGGCGCCCGCACGGAGAACGTACCAGCCTTTCCGTCCTGGGTGAAGTAGTAGACGCCGCCGCCGAGGGGGAGTTGCCGTGCCGTCTGGTCTTTGGGGTTCAGGATGTAGCTGACCTTGAGGACCGGATCCCAGATGGTGACTTCATCGGGCGTTTCGCGGCGTGTGCGGCCTTCGCTGTCGCGGTACACCTGCGCAGTGGATTCGTTGTGGATGCGCGTTCCGTCCGCCAGCACTTGCGTGCTTTCCGTGGTCTCCGTGGCGGAATACGGCGCGTCCTTGACTGTCTTGCCCATCACGGCGCCGCGGATGCCGACAATTTTCGCCTGCGCGGCCATGCGCTCGGCTTCGACTTTCATCATCTTGACCTGGCCGCTCTCGTCCTGGGCGCTGGCTGTGAACGCCAGGGCTGGAATTACAGTTGCGATTGCCAAAAACCGTTTCATGATTTCGCTCTCCTCAATTCGATGAATTGCTGACCAGCCGGTAGGCGCGGGCGCGCCCGTCGGCTGAAAAAACGACATCCGCCTGAATCTGGTCGGGGCCCAAAGCCATCCTCACCACCCAACCTGCCTCGAAGGGCTCGTTATCGAGCGCCACGAAATTCTCCGTGCGCTCGATCGGACGGCGCGTGCGGGGACGCCGCGGCCGCTCCGGCCGGATCACCGCCTCGTGCGCCCTGGGGACGAGTTCGTCCGGTTGGACGGCCGGCACGGGCGCGACGTGCACCGTGCGCGCCGGTTGAACGTCCCGATGCGCCGCTGCCGTGATGGCGATTACGATTGCGGCCGCTGTGGCCAGCGCTGCTGCTGCAAACTTCCATGCCGCCCGGGCGGGGCGTGGCGGCGCGGCGACCGGCACAGCCGCAGGTGTCAACTCCGTCATCCACGCAGAGACTCTCTGGGCCGTCGCGGAAAGCGCGTCGCACCGCCCGCTGCATTCCGGACACTCCGCCAGGTGCGCCGCGGCCCGCTCCATTTCATCGGGAGCCAACTCGCGGTCGAGGTAAGCCCGCAGATCTCCTTCCGGCCAACACTGCTTCATACTTCATCTCCGTAACGCGCGCGGAACCTGCGTTCGAACTCCGATTCGGCGCGCGCCAGCATGGTGCCCACCGATCCCGGATGTATACCGAGCGTCTCCGCCAGCTTCCGGTAAGCCAGTCCCTCCGCCCGCAAGAGCAGCAACTGTGCGTCGCGCGGCTTCAGTTCGCCAAGTACAGCCTGGACGCGAACTCTCCGCTCGCTCCGGAGCAATTCCTCCAGCGCGCCGCCGGACGCCGCACCGCGCAGGGCCTCGGCTCCGGCGGCGTCTTCCCGCCGGCGCCGCCTCGCATTCGACCGCAGCGCATCGAGCCCGGCATTGGTCGCCACGCGGTAAATCCACGGCAGGTCGGCGGTAAGCCCGCTTCGATACTTTGCAGAAAACGTCCGAGGCGATTTCCTCGGCCTGGGCCCGGTCGCCCGTCAACCGCGCGAGCATCGCCACGAGTCGGGGATAATGCTCGCGAAAGAGCGCGTCGAACCCGGCGCCGCCTTCCGGTTCGGCGGCGGCCGTCAGCACAATTTCCTCGGCGGGCTGCACACTCCCTATAACGATGTCGCCCGCCATTTTGTGACGAAACCTCAGTAGAAGAAAAGTACGTCCGGCCGCACGTGGCCCTTGGCTTCCAGGCACTGCCCGCATTCCATCGCATAGTCCGTGCGCACTTTCCTCACGGCGGCGGGGATGGTGAACTCGTCGTCGGGCTTGTGCTCGGTAGCGATGGACAGACGCGGCTTGAAACGCAGCAGTGTCTCGCGGGCTCCGGCGATCGCCTTCACTTCCGCCCCCTCGACATCCATCTTGATGAAATCGACGCGCGGCAGGTTCAACTCGGCCACGATCCGGTCGATGGTGGTGAGAGGCACCTGGATGCTGGGGTGCGATTCGTCGGGACGCAACACTACGCTGTTGGCAGCGAAGTTGGTATCGTCCACGTTGAGCGTGAGCTGGTCCTCGCGGTCCCACACGCCTTTCGGATAGACCACCACCTTGCCGGCTGCGATCTCGGCGGCGGTGTTGCGGCGGATACATTCCGCGCTGGAGGGTGAAATCTCGATCGCGATCACCTTGGCCGCGCCGGCGCGGAGGGCCTCCCGTGTAAAATCGCCGTCGCTCGCGCCGCAATCGAGAACGATATCGCCGGGATGGATGAAATGCTCGCCGCTGCCGTAGACGTGGCGTTCCATCTCCGCCAGGTTGAACGGCAGCACGTAGCGGTTCCCCTTCGGAATCCAGAACTGGCCCTTGGGGGTCTCCCAGAGCTCCAGCCCGCTTTCTTCCTTGAGCAGCCGGCTGCCAGCCACGATACGGTCCTTGATGGCCAGGGTCTCCTCGAGGTTCGCCTTGCTCTTGAGTGCGTGTGAGAGGGGGCAGACCGGGCTGTTGCCCGTCACCACCAGGGCGAGCATGCGAAACGGCGGATACCAGGCAAAGGCGGCAATCCCCGCGACCAGCGGCAGGGCGGTAGCGGCCAGAATCCGATTGGTCCTCACAAGGACGATGTTACGGGATTTTTGATCGCCGCGTCGGTCACAATGGAATTATGATCTCGTGCCGCAACCTGACGCGCCGCTATGGAGACTTTACCGCCGTGGACCACCTGGACCTGGAAGTCGCCGAGGGCGCGATCTGCGCCTTCCTGGGGCCGAACGGGGCAGGCAAATCCACCACCGTCAAGATGCTGACCGGCCTGCTGGCGCCGACCGAGGGCGAAGTGAAAGTGTGCGGCCTGAACGTCGCCGCCGACCCCATCGCGGTCAAGCGCGTGATCGGCGTACTGCCCGAAGACCTGGGGCTCTTCGACGACCTGACCGTGGAGGAGCACCTGCTCCTTACCGGCGATGTCTACGGGTTGGACAAGCGCGAAACCCGCTCGCGCGCCGGCCAGTTGCTGCATGCTTTGAGCCTGGAGCACGGGCGCCATACGTTCGCCGCCGCATGCTCCCACGGGATGCGCAAGAAGACCTCGTTCGCGATGGCGCTGCTGCCGAACCCGCGCGTGCTGTTTCTGGACGAGCCGTTCGAAGCCATCGACCCGGTGACTTCGAAGATCATGCGCGCCATGCTGCAATCTGTTGCGCGGCGCGGCGTCACGGTGTTCCTCACCGCCCACATTCTGGCCGTGGCGGAGGAGATCGCGACCCAGATCGTGATGCTCCGCAAGGGAAAGAAGGTCTGGGATTCGCCGGCCGAAGAAGTGCTCCAGTCGCTCGAGCAGCACTATTTCGACCTGGTGGAGGCGCCTGTGGTGGAGGAGATCGAGTGGCTCGGGCATTCGCGATCCTGAAGGCCCTGGCGCGCGCCGTCGGGCGGGATCAGCGTTCGCTCGAATCGGTGGTGGGGAACAACTTTTTCATCGTGACCGCGCTGCTGCTGCAGGAGGCCGGCGGATTCATCTACCTGCTGATCGGCCTGGTGCTGCTGTTCCCGCTGAGCACCGATCCCCTGCGCAAAATACCGGAGTCGCGGCTGGCGCTGTGGCCGCTCGAAAAGCGCGAACGGCGCCTGCTGCGCTTCGCCAGCCCCTGGGTGAGCCCGGCATCGTGGCTGATCGTCGGGCTGGCGGTGTGGGCGGCGCGCGGACGGCTGACGGCCGGCTTGTGGGGCCTGATCGCAGGCCTGGTGGCGGCCGGATTCCTGCTCTCGGATCTTCCCTTTTCGCCGAGCCGGAGAATCTGGCTGGCGATCCCCAACTTTCCGGGCGTGTGGAATCAACTGGTGAGGAAAAACCTGCGCGGCATCCTCTCGACCCTGGACGTTTACTGCGCCCTGCTGCTGGCCGTCGCGGCCGCGGCGTATCGCCTGGCCGGGCTGCACTTGCCGCGCGAGGCCTTCCTGGCGCTGACCGTGCTGGTGGAAGTGGCGCTTTCCAGTTATGCGCAAAGCCTGTTCGGCCTGGACGGTCGGGGCGGCCTCAATCGCTACCGCCTGCTCCCCCTGCGCGGCTGGCAGGTCCTCTTCGCCAAGGACGCGGCCTTCCTGGTTCCGGCCATCCTGCTGGCGCTGCCGCTCGCGCCCCTGGCGGGCGCGGGAGCCGCCCTGGTGGCGCTGGCGCTGGGCCACCAGCCGTCGATCAACCGGCCGAGAGCGCAGGTGCGATGGAGGTTCTCGAGCGGGGGCTCGATTGTCTTCGGACTGTTGCAGGCGGCGCTGATGGCGATGGCGGCCTCGGCGATCTTCTTCAATAGTCCGCTGTTTCTCTTGGTGTGTGTGGCGGTATGGGCGGGGTCGCTGTGGTATTTCGGGCGGATATTGGAGGGCGGGGAGTTGGGGAGTGAGTAACGCGGGCGCCTTCGGCGCGTGGGCAGGCCAGGAGGCTTACCCCACTTTTTTACGTACGGCGGCGGCGACTTCGGCTAACGGTACGTCGACGGGCTGCTTCGTCTTGCGATCGACCAGCTCGACCAGGCCGCCGGCCAGCTTCTTGCCGATCGTGATGCGGAAGGGCACGCCGATCAGGTCGGCGTCTTTGAACTTCACGCCGGGGCGCTCGTCGCGGTCGTCCAGCAGGGTGTCGAGGCCCAGCGCGATGCATTCGCCGTGAAGCATTTCCGCCGCTTCGGCCTGGGCGGGGTCGGAAATATTCGCGGGGGTCACCACCACGTCGAAGGGCGCAATCGAAGGCGGCAGGATCATGCCGTCCTTGTCGTGGTAGAGCTCGATGGCCGCGGCCAAAATGCGCTCGATCCCGATGCCGTACGAGCCCATGATCGGGGTGATCTCTTTGCCATCGGCGTTCAGCACCCGCAGGCCCATCGATTCCGAGTACTTGTAGCCGAGCTTGAAAATGTGGCCGATCTCGACGGTCTTGCGCACGTCCAGCGTGCCCCCGCATTGGGTGCAGCGGTCGCCGGCAGCCACCTGCCGCAGGTCGTGGACCTCGGCCTCGAAATCCTCGCCCATCGTGACATGGCGCAAGTGATAGTCGTCGCGGTTGGCGCCGGCGATCATGTTGCGCCGCCCCAGCAGGGCGCGGTCGGCCAGGATCTGCATATTCTTGACGCCCACCGGGCCCAGCGAGCCGGCTTCCGCGCCGAACCATTCGCGAATCTCGGCCGGCACCGCGGGCCGGAACTCGGGGTCGCCGGCGATGGCGGCGAACTTCGTCTCGCTCAACTGGTGGTCGCCGCGCAGCATCACCAGCACGGGCTTGCCGTCCGCCACCAGCACCAAGCTCTTCATCTGCGAGGTCTCGGGCAGCCCGGTGAACCGGGCCACGTCCGCGATGGTCTTGCGGCCGGGCGTGTGGAACGGTTCGGGGGCGAGGTCGCCTTCGGGATCGGCGACTATGGGCTCGGCGGGCACCGAGGCGGCCTTCTCGAGGTTCGCCGAGTAGCCGCAGACTTTGCAGATCGTTACCAGGTCTTCGCCGGCATCCGATGCCACCATGAATTCGTGCGACTGGCTTCCTCCCATGGCGCCGGAGTGCGCGTCCACCACCAGGTATTCCAGGCCGCAACGGTCGAAAATGCGGCGGTACGCGTGGTAGTGCCGGTCGTAGGCGATGTCCAGCCCGGCCTGGTCCAGGTCGAAGCTGTAGGAATCCTTCATCAGGAACTGGCGGACGCGGAGGATGCCGGACTTGGGACGAGGCTCGTCGCGAAACTTGGTCTGGATCTGGTACCAGATCTGGGGAAGCTGCTTGTAGCTGCGCAACTCGCCGCGGGCGATGGCGGTGACCACCTCTTCGTGCGTCATGCCCAGGCACAGATCGCGGCCGAAGCGGTCCTTCAGCCGGAACATGTTGTCGCCCATGATGTCCCAGCGGCCCGATTCCTGCCAGATCTCGGCAGGATTGAGCGCCGGCAGCATCATCTCCTGCGCCCCGATCGAGTCCATCTCCCCCCGCACGATGCGCTGGATCTTCAGCAGCGATCGTTGTGCCAGGAAAAGGTAACTGTAGATGCCCGCCGAGAGCTGACGGATATAGCCGGCGCGCAGCAGCAACTGATGACTTACAACCTCCGCTTCAGCCGGGGTCTCCCGCAGGGTGGGGATGAACAACTTGCTCCAGAGCATAGAGTTGGAAGGAAGCCCTCAATTCTAGCATGCTAAAATTAAAATTCTCCCCTTTTATGAAAATTGCGATTGCCGCGGATCATGCCGGGTTTGCTCTCAAAGAGAAGCTGCGGCAGCGGCTCGCGGAGGAAGGCCACGAACTGGTCGATTTCGGGGCGGACTCGGCCGATTCCTGCGATTACCCGGATTTCGCGCAGCCGGTAGCCCGGGAGGTGGCCGAGGGCCGCGCCGATCGCGGTATCCTGGTCTGCTCGACCGGCATCGGGATGTCCATCGCGGCTAACAAGGT
Organism: Bryobacterales bacterium; assembly: GCA_963836015.1. Lineage (GTDB taxonomy): Bacteria > Acidobacteriota > Terriglobia > Bryobacterales > Bryobacteraceae > CAWCDJ01. The sequence goes on from CAWIIF010000007.1 coordinate 107,317, forward strand.
AACGGGGATACGCGCCGCCCCGGCGCAATCGGAAGACGAGGTGCGGCTTACTCGCGCGCATAACGACGCCAATGTGCTGACGCTGGGCGCCCGGTATCTGGACGAGCCGCAGGCGGCCGGCCTGGTGGAGATTTTTCTGCACACCGAGTTTCAGGGCGGCCGCCACGCGCGCCGCATCGCCAAGATCGCGCAGTTGGAGCAGCACCACTCATAGCGGAGGAATTGGATGAAGGCACCCGAGAGAATGTCGCGGCCCCTGGCCGAAGTCGATCCCGAAGTCTACGAGGCCATCCAGCACGAGACGGAGCGGCAGCACGCCCAGCTCGAGTTGATCGCCAGCGAGAATTTCACCTCCGAGGCGATTCTCGAGGCCACCGGCAGCGTGTTCACCAACAAGTACGCGGAGGGCTATCCGGGCCGGCGGTATTACGGCGGATGCGAATTCACCGATATCGTGGAGAACCTGGCGCGCGAACGCGCCAAGAAGCTCTTCGGCGCCGAGTACGCGAACGTGCAGCCGCATTCGGGCTCGCAGGCCAATCAGGCCGCCTATTCCGCGGTGCTCAGCCCGGGCGATACCATCATGGGCTTGAACCTGGCCCACGGAGGGCACCTCACGCACGGCCACCAGCTCAACTTCTCGGGCAAGACCTACAAGGTGATTCCGTACGGCGTGAGCCGCGAAGACGAACGCATCGACTACGACGGCCTGGAGCGCCTGGCACGTGAGCACCAGCCTAAAATGATCATCGCGGGCGCCAGCGCCTACCCGCGCATTCTGGATTTCGCGCGCTTCCGCCAGATTGCCGACGCGGTGGGAGCCGTCTTCCTGGTGGATATGGCCCACATCTCGGGCCTGGTGGCGGCCGGACTCCATCCCAACCCCTGCCAGTACGCCGACATCGTCACGTCCACCACCCACAAGACGCTGCGCGGCCCGCGCGCCGGGCTCATCCTGGCAAAAGAGAAATACGCAAAGGACATCGACAGGACGGTATTTCCGGGGACCCAGGGCGGACCGCTGGTCCACGTCGTGGCGGCCAAAGCGGTGTGCTTCCTGGAAGCCATGCAGCCCGGTTTTGTGGATTACCAGAAGCAGGTGGTGGCCAATGCCCGGGCGCTGGCCGAATCCCTGGTGGATGCCGGATTCCGGGTGGTCTCGGGCGGCACCGACACGCACCTCCTGCTGCTGGACGTATTTTCCAAAGGTCTCCGCGGCAAGGAAGCCGAGCAGGCGCTCGACCGCGCTCGCATCACCGTCAACAAGAACGCTATCCCTTTCGACACCAACCCGCCGCTGAACCCGAGCGGCATCCGCCTCGGCTCGCCCGCAGTCACGACCCGCGGCTTCGGCGAGGCCGAAATGCGCGAGGTCGGCACTCTGATTGCCGAGGTATTGCACAATATCGCCAGCGAAGAGGTGATTGCCGGAGTGCGGCAGAAGGTGGGCGTGCTGACCGCCCGGTTCCCGCTCTACCGCTGGAAGCTCGACCCCGTTCGAGCTTAGGAATGGCTCTGCACATCGTCATTGACGCCCGGCGCATCCGGGACTTCGGCATCGGCACATACATCCGCAGCCTGGTGCATGCGCTGGCGGCGATCGATTCCGCAAACCAGTACACGCTGGTGAGCGGACCGGGCGACGTGCGCACTCTGGCCGGGCTTCCAGAGAACTTCCGGGCTGCCGTTTACGGGCGCAACGACCATTCGTACGTGGACCACGTGGCGTTTCCGCTGTTTCTGAGGGGCCTCTCCCCCGACCTTGTTCACATTCCCCTGAACCGCGTTCCCCTGCTGATGATCCGGCCCTACGTGGTGACCATTCACGACATGGCCAACCTGATTCACGAAGTATCGGACAACCGCCTTTGGATGCAGTTGCGCCGCTATCGCTTCCGCCGCGGATTGACGCGCGCCAACCGCGTGATCGCGGTCTCCGACGCCACCCGGCGCGATGTGGAGAACCTGATGGGCGTCCCGCCGGACCGCGTCTGCCGCGTCTACAATGCCCCCGACCCCGGGTTTCTGCAGCGAGGGCCAGGCGATCCCGAAGAAAAGCAGCGCATCATGGAGCGCTATCAGATCAATTACCCGTTCCTGCTCTATGCCGGCAACATCCGCCGGCACAAGAACGTGCCGCGATTAGTGGAGGCGTTCGCGGTGGTGCGGGAGCAGCTCGCCACCCACGAGCTCTACCGGGAGCTCCGCCTGGTGATCATCGGGGACACGATCTCGCAATACCCCGCGGTGCGGCAGGCGGTGATCAAGAGCCGCGTGGAACACGTGGTGCGGTTCCTGGGCTTCGTGCCTTTCGAAACCCTGCGGTGCTTCTACGAGACTGCCGCGGCCTTCGTTTTCCCCTCGCGCTACGAAGGCTTCGGACTGCCGCCGCTCGAAGCCATGGCCTGCGGAGCTCCGGTCATCACCTCCAACGTCAGCTCCCTGCCCGAAGTGGTGGGCGATGCCGCCGTGCTGGTGAATCCGGAGAACGTCTTCGATATCGCGCGGGGCGTGCGCGACGTGCTGCTGAACGAACACCTGCGCAACGAGATGATCCGGCGCGGGCGCGAGCAGGCTGCGCGCTTCAGTTGGGAGCGGACGGCCCGCCAGGTGCTGGAGATCTACCTGGAGGCAGCCGGCAGCCGGTAGTCGATTTCCCGTTTCGCCCGCCCGTGTTTTACAGTGAAGAAGCACTCACTCAATTGCAGGGGGAAATCCGCTTTGCGGGTCTTGGCCGCCACTCTCTTTCTTGGCTGCTGCGCGGTGGTTTTGCGTGCGCAGGGAAACTACGAAGTGCAGGTTTACGGCTCCGACCTGGTGCCGAAGGGCGTCACCATGGTCGAATTGCACAGCAACCTCACAGTCAGCGGCACGAAGCAGACGATCGACGGAGTGCTGCCTACCAATCACGCGGTGCACGAAACCCTGGAGATCACTCACGGCTTCAACAGGTGGTTCGAAACCGGCTTCTACCAGTTCACCAGCATCCAGCCGGACGGAAGCTGGATGTGGGTAGGGACGCACATCCGTCCGCGCTTTTCGGTGCCTGAGGACTATCACCTGCCGGTGGGCCTGAGCATCTCGAACGAGATCGGCTATCAGCGCCCGAACTTCTCGGGCGACACGTGGACGTGGGAGATCCGGCCCATTATCGACAAGAAGATCAAGAAGCTCTACCTCGCGTTCAACCCCACCGTCGACAAATCGTTCCACGGACCGGAACAGTCCCGCGGCTACGAATTCTCGCCGAATTTCAAGTTCAGCTACGACGTCACCAGGCGGGTGGCCATGGGTATGGAATACTATGGCGCTTACGGCCCCATCACCAATTGGGACCCTCTGCGCGACCAGGAACAGCAGTTCATCCCCGCCATCGACGTGGATTTCGGCGCCAGGTGGGAGTTCAATTTCGGAGTCGGCGTCGGGGTCACGCAGGCCACCGATCACCTGCTGGTCAAGGCGATCCTGGGGTACCGCTTCAACTTCAAGAACAACTGATGGCTTTGTAGGATCTCGTAATGCACCTTCGAACCGCCACGGCGGACGACCTCGACACTATCGTCGAACATCGTCTCGCCATGTTCAAAGAGATGGGTCAAGACCCGCACGAGCTTGCGAACGTGGAGCGTGTTTCGCGCGAGTATTTTCAAAGCGCGATACCGGACGGCCACTTTCACGCCGTCCTTGCGGAGGTGGAAGGCGCCGGAGTCGTAGGAGGCGGCGGTGTCGTGGTTGTCCCGTGGCCGGGTTCCGGCAACCGCTCGCGGCCCTGCCGGCCGTGGATCCTGAACGTCTATGTCCGCCCCGATTTTCGCCGCCGGGGAATCGCTCACGCCATCATGGAGGCCCTGATCCGATGGTGCCGATCCGAGGCCTTCGATTGCGTCTGCCTGCACGCCAGTGATAGCGGTCGTCCGCTCTATGAGCGGCTCGGCTTCACGCCGACAAACGAAATGCGGCTGAATCTCAACCCGCCCGGCGCTTCGTGAGAGAACGGACCGTTTGCTTCGCTACTTCTTCTTGGATGCGGCGGGCTGCCGGGGTGTGCTGGAGGGCGGCACAATCCCTTTGATCCGCATATATGTAACCAGGTTGCCGTAGTGCTCCATGGTGTGGGCGGTATTGAAATCCATGGCTCCGAGTTTGGTGATCTTCATGCCGAAGAAGCTGGCCATATCGGCTGCATTGGCGTCCGTCATTTTGGCGTACACGCCGTCGCAATAGGCGAAGGCTTCCTTTAGCGCGGGCACGATCTCGGCCTTGGTCGTCTGAGTTTTCTCGATATTCTTCGCGACGCTCTTCCCCTCCGCGGCAACACCGCAGAACTCGTATTGAGCATCGGCTACATGGGCGAATAGCTGCCCTACCGTGCGGACGTCGTCCGTCGGACGGAAGGACCACAAATCTTCAGGGATCTTGTCTACCGAGCCAAGAATGTCGTTTTTGGCAATCGCGTAGATATTCTTCGAGACCGTGACAAGGGGATTCGCCGGCGTCTGCTGCGCGGACGCCACGGCGGCAAACAAAACTACGGTGCTCAATAGCTTCATAGGGTTCCTTTCGATCGAGGTTCGACTATTATCGCATTTCGCCGCGAAGACGGGTTGACACCTTACCCAAGCGGAACTACACTCAGGTAACATGCCAACCCGAGACGAGGACGAGCGGCTTTCCCTGTTGCAAGGGACCCTGGACCTGCTGATTCTGCGGACCCTGGTCTTTGGACCCGAGCACGGGCAGGGCATCGCCAGGTCCATACAAACCACATCGAAGGAAGAGCTTCTGGTGGAGCACGGAGCGCTCTATCCGGCGCTCCAGCGGTTGGAAGCACAGGGCTGGATCGCCGCCGAGTGGGGCGTATCGTCCAATAACCGCAAGGCGCGCTTCTACTCGCTGACGAAAAGCGGACGGAGGCGCCTGTCGGAGGAGACCAGCCGCTGGCGCCGGCTGGCGGCCGCGATCGGACACGTTCTCGGCCCGGAGACGTCGGAGGTCTAGCCATGTTTCGCCGCCGGAGCCGCGATTTTTCGGACGAGATTCAGGCGCACATCGCCCTCGAAGCCGACCGCCTGCGCGCCGAGGGTCTCGGCGAAGCCGAAGCGCAAGCCGCCGCCCGCAAGACGTTCGGCAACCTGGGAGCCGCGGAGGAGCGCTTCTACGAAAGCAGCCGCTGGCTGTGGTGGGACGAACTCAAAAACGACATACGCTACGCCGTTCGGACGCTGCTGCGCACACCCGGGTTCACCACGGCGGCGGTCCTGACCCTGGCACTGGGAATCGGGGCCAACACCGCCATCTTCAGCGCGGTGGACGCGGTGGCGCTCCGCCCGCTGCCCTATCCGCACGCCGAGCGGGTCGTGATGCTGCACGCGCAGGATACGGGTGGAGGCACGAGCGACCTCGCGCCCGCCGATTTCCTCGATTTCCGGCGCGAGATGCACAGCTTCGAAGCGCTGGCGGCCTACCGGCAAACGGCGTCGAACGTCACGAGCGAAGACCGGCCCGAGCGGATCGAAGGGGCCGTCGTCACGCCGGATTTCTTCGCGGTGATGGGGGTCGCGGCCGAACTGGGCCGCACGCTCGACCAGTCTCTCGACCAGCCCGGCACGGCTCGTGTGGTGGTGCTGAGCGACGCCATCTGGCGCCGGCGGTACGGCGGGAATCCGGGGATCGTGGGACAGTCGATTCGCATCGACGGTGTGCCCCTTGTGGTGGCCGGCGTGATGCCGCCGAAGTTCCAGTATCCCCCGGCCACCGACTTCTGGATGCCCGCGCGCTTCGCCGTTCCGGAGCATCCGCTGCGGCCGGATTTCGACCAGTCCGGGGTGAGAGACACGCATTACTTCGATGTGATCGGCCGCTTGAAGCCCGGGGTTGGGCAGCGCGCCGCCCAGGCGGAAGGGGACCTTATCGCCAGGCGGCTCAAACAGCAGTACAAGGATGTGGAGGAGGCCGCGCGGGTGGACCTGGTCCCGCTCGACCAGGAACTGTATGGCGACACCCGGTCTCCGCTCGAGATCCTGCTGGCCGTGGTGGGGCTGCTGCTGCTGATCGCCTGCGCCAACGTGGCCAGCCTGGTATTGGCCCGGGGCGCGGCGCGCCGGAAGGAGTTCGCGATCCGGGCGGCGCTGGGAGCCGGAAAGCCCCGGCTGGTGCGGCAATTCCTGGCGGAGAGCCTGGCGCTGGCATCGGCCGGATGCCTGTTGGGTGTATCGCTGGCATATGCCGCTCTCGGCCCCGTGGCGAACCTGCTGCCGGCCTACATCAGGGCAGGAGCGGCTCTCCCGATCGATTGGCGGGTGCTCGGATTTGCGGCCGCGATCTCGGTTGCGTGCGGCCTGCTGTGCGGCTTCTTTCCGGCCGCCGCGCTGGCTAAGCCGGGGCTGGCCTCCGCGTTGAACGACGCGGCGCGCGGCTCCTCCGGAGGGGTCCGGTCGAACCGGACCCGCAGTTTGCTGGTGATCGGCGAGGTAGCGCTGACGACCGTTCTGTTGATCGGCGCCGGGCTTCTGATCCGCAGTTTCAGCCGGCTGGCCGCCGAGCCGGTGGGCTTTCGGACGGACCACGTTCTCACCGCGCGGCTCTCCCTGCCGCCCGCCCGTTATCCGGACCCCGCCAGCCGGGCGCGTTTCGTGCGGCGTATTCTCGACAGCCTGGAGGCACTTCCCGGAGTCTCGTCGGCTGCCGTCGTGTCGCGCCTTCCGCTGCTGCCCGGGAACAGCACCCGTTCCGTGGATATCAAGGGGCGGGCTTCGAGCGACTCGGATGCCGCCCCCGACTACCTGGTGGCGAGCCCGGAGTATTTCCGGAGCCTGGGCATCCGGCTGCTCCGAGGCCGCATGTTTACGGAGGCGGACGATGAGAACGCTCCGCCCGCCGTGATCGTCAATTCCGCCATGGCGCGGCGTTACTGGCCGGGGCAGAACCCGGTCGGGCAGTCCGTCACCGTGGGGTTGTGCGGACATAAGGACGAGTGGTGCACCGTGGTGGGCGTAGTCGAAGACATTCATCAGCACGACTTGGGCGAATCCGCCCAGCCGGCCGTCTATGTGCCCTATGCACGCGACCCCTGGCCCTTCATGGCCGTTGTGATGCGTACCGCCACGGAGCCGGCAGCGGCGTCCACCGCGCTGGCGGGCGCGGTTCATTCCGTGGACAAAGACCAGGTGGTCTACGAGATTCGAACCATGGGCGACGTCATGGCGACCTCGTTTGCCACGCGCCGGGTCAGGATGCTGTTCGTAGTGTCGTTCGCCGCCCTGGCGCTGGTGCTGGCGTGCATTGGCATCTACGGGCTGGTCGCCTACACAGTCGCGCAGCGCGGCCACGAGATCGGGATCCGCCTGGCCCTCGGCGCCGGAAAGCAGGATGTTCTGCGGCTGGTGATCGGGCAGGGCCTGCGGCTGGCCGTCGCCGGCGTCGCGGCGGGCTTAATCCTGGCAGCCGGGCTGTCGCGCCTCCTGGGTGCCATGCTCTACAGCGTCCATCCCACCGATGCGGTGAGCTTCGGGGGAGCGGCGATCCTGCTCGCCGCCGTAGCGGCGCTTGCCAGCTACATCCCCGCGTGGCGTGCCACCAAGGTGGATCCGGTGATCTCGCTGCGGATAGAGTGACCGTGCCGGGTCACAGGGCGCGTTTCCGCGCCTCCACCCAGGCCGGGAATACCTCGGGGTTATCGAGCCACACGAGCATCCACTGCGCCATCTCTTCCTTCTCGGCCTTCTTCTCCGGCGAGATACGCGCATTCTGCGCCAGGAATTTCGCGCGATCCTTGGCGCCGATCACCTGCCGGCGGCAGTAGCGGGCGCGATCGCGGTCGCCGGCGGCGGACGCTTCGGCGTACACCTGGTGCATCGCGCGCAGGGATTGCTCCAGCTCCTCGAACGTGTGCTGGCGGACGCCGGCATAAGGTTGGTCGAACGGCACCCCGGTTTCCCGCAGCAGGTCGCGCAGGTAGCTTTCGGAGACCGGCGCGAGTTGCGTCAGCAGGCCGCGCCAGACCGCTTCCGTGATGGCCGCCGGCTGGTGCGCGGCCAGGTATTCGCGCAAACGCTGCTTGACAGATTTATTTGTGGAGGGCACGGTGGTACTTCGCAACCGCGGCTTCGTGCTGCGCGATCGTGTGGGAGAACTGGTGCCCGCCCGAACCATCGGCCCGGAGCACGAAATAGAGCGCGTCGGAATCCGCCGGCTGCAGCACGGCGCGAAGAGATGCCATCCCCGGATTGGCGATCGGCCCCGGAGGTAGTCCAGCGTGCTGGTAGGTGTTGTACGGGTCGTCGCTCTTCAGGTCCGACCGGTAGATGGCGCCGCGGTAGTCATTCCGCAGGAGCGCGGCGTAGATCGTGGTGGGGTCGCAATCGAGCTTCATGCCGATTCGCAGGCGATTCTCGAAGACCGCGGCAATCTCCGGACGCTCCTCGGCCAGTTTGCCTTCCTTCTCGATCAGGGACGCGAGGGTGACGGTTTTGTGTACGCCGGCATTGGTGTGGAGCCCGCGCCACACCTCGCGGAACTTCCCGGTCATGAGGCCGCACAGTTTCTCGGGAGTAGTGGTGCGGCTCAGACGGTAGGTATTGGGAAACAGGTACCCTTCGAGCGTGGGCGCGCGCGGGTCCAGGTCGCGGATCAGGGACGGATCGCGGGCCGCGGCCACGAACCTGGCAGCCGGGAAGAGTCCCAGTTCCTCCACCGCGGCGCCGATATCGAACATGTTCTTTCCTTCCGGAACCACCAGCTCGTAGTAGAAAATATCGCCGCGCGCGATCCGTTTTACCACCTCCACCGGAGTGGCGGCCTTGTTGAACCGGTACTCTCCGGCCTGCAGGACGCGGGTCGGCGCGAGGAAGCGGGCTGCCAGGAAGTCCCAGCGACTGCGGACCACGCCGGCTTGCGCCAGAAGCGCGGCGATACCCTGGCTGGAGGTGCCGCGTGGAATCTCGACAAAGGTCTCGCCCCGAAAGCCCTGGTAGCTGTTTCCCAGACGGTACACCAGGAAACCCGCCGCGATCAGGACCAGGGCCGCCGCCCAGCGCAACGTTCTCATAGGGAATCCAGGTAACTTTGCAGGAGGATGACGGCGGACAACCGGTCCACCGCAGCGGCGCGTTTCTCGATGCTGATGCCGCTCTCCCGGAGGACGCGGCCGGCCTGAACGGAAGTCAGCCGCTCGTCCCAGAATTTCACCGGAACGCCGAGGCGCGACTCGATCGCCTGTGCGAATTCACGCACCCACCCCGATTGCCGCCCTTCGGAGCCGCCCATGTTGATCGGGTTGCCCATCAGGATCAGGCTGACCTCCCGCTCCCGGACGATCTCCCCCAGTGCGCTCAGGTCGGTTCGTTTGTTGGTGCGGACCAGGTTGGGCAGGCCCTGGGCGGTGATCCGCAGCGGATCGCTGATGGCGAGGCCGATACGGCGTTTGCCCAGATCGAGAGCCAGGATGCGGGATAGGAGAGGGGTCAAATTCAATTACATTATAGATGGCGCCATGATAAAGTCGGATTAAGGGTCTTTTTGCGCCGTGGCGCTCGTCACCAATCCTGTTAGCCGGACCACCAAGACCGTGCAGGAGGCGCGGCATCTGGCTCTGCCTGTCATCGCGGCCGGAGTGATCATCGCGATCCTCTATTTCGGCCGGGTTTTCTTCATTACATCCATCATCGCGGTCACCATTGCGTTCATCCTCGAGCCGTTCGTGGCCTTGCTGATGAGGCTGCGGCTGCCGCGCAGCCTGGCCAGCTTCTTCGTCTGCACCATCGCCCTGCTGTTCCTGTATGTGATCGGCATGGGCGCGTATTCGCAGTTCGCGGCAATCTACGACGACCTGCCGAAGTATGGCCAGCGGATCGGCGACCTGGTGGATGGAACCCGCCAGAAACTGGAAAGCATGGAGGAGCGCACCTACCAGATGGTGGTGCCTGCCCGGCAGCGTGCGCAGCAGCAGGAGCAGGAACGCCTGCGGGCGCAGCAGTTGGCCGAGCAGCAGTCGCGCCGGAGGAATCGCAAATCCGAGCCGGTATCTCCTCCGGGGCCGGCACCCGGCACTCCCGGAGCCATTCCCGAGGTGCGCATCCACGAGGAGCGCACGCCCATCGGGGACTATCTCTCGGCGCGGCTGGCCACCTTTTACCAGATTCTGCTGATGGCGTCGTTCATCCCGTTTCTGGTCTACTTCATGCTGAGCTGGCGGGACCACATCAACCGCAGCTTCCTGCAGTTCTTCCACGGCGAAGATCGCCTGGTGGCTGCGCGCAGCCTGCAGGGGGTCGCCGACATGGTGCGCGCCTTCGTGGTGGGCAATTTCCTGCTTGGCCTGCTGCTGGCGGTGTTGAGTTCGCTCTTATTCTGGATGATGCGCCTGCCCTTCCCGCTGTTTGTCGGGCCCGTCAGCGGATTTCTGAGCCTGGTTCCGTACGTCGGCCTGCCGATGGCGATGATCCCCCCGCTGTTTGCCGCGCTGGGGGTGAACCAGGTCTCGACCTACGTGTTCGTGATCGTCTCGGTCGCGCTGCTGCACCTGATTGCGCTCAACCTGCTGTATCCCAAGATCGTGGGCTCGCGAGTTCATCTGAACCCCTTGATCGTGACATTCTCGTTGATGCTGTGGGGCTTTCTCTGGGACGCTCCCGGCCTGCTGCTGGCGATTCCGCTGACGGCCGGATTGAAAGCGGTGTGCGACAACGTCAAGGGTTTGCGGCCCATCGGCAAGTTTCTCGGAGACTGAGACGTGCCGGTGCTCGCCGGTTTTTGTGGATCCGCTACAATCGCTCTAGTGAGGAGCGTTGTTTGCCTGATTCTGCTGGCATCGCTGGCGGAAGCCGCCGACATTCCGAAGACGCTGATTTCCGAGGATGAGGCGGAACCGATCCGCAGCGCCATCGTCCGGAAAGAGGCCTGGACGGTCGATGCCGTCCGCCGCTTGCGCTCGGAAGCCGACCGCCGGATGAACGAGGGGCCGTGGACGGTCACGTCCGAAAGGCCCAATAATCCCGCCGTCGATCCTCACGATTACTACAGCGAAGCTCCCTATTGGTGGCCCAATCCCGACAACCCCAGCGGTCCGTACATTCGGAAAGACGGACAGGTCTACCCGGGGCGTTTCACGGCCAACAAGACTGCGCTCAACCAGATGTCGGATGCGGTGTTCACGCTCGGCTCCGCGGCTTTCTTTCTGGACGATGCGGGCTACGCGCGGCGCGCGGCGCGCGTTGTTCATGCGTGGTTTGTCAATCCGAAAACCCGCATGAACCCCAGCCTGGAGCACGCCCAGGCCATTGCCGGCGTCAATACCGGCCAGAGCGCCGGCATCCTCGATGGCCGCGCCTTCATCCGTGCCATTCAGGGCATGGAATTCCTGTCGCAAACCGGAGCATGGGACCCGAAGGATCAGGCGGCGGTGCGCAAATGGTTCGAAGATTACCTGCGCTGGCTCACCAAAAGTCCCGAGGGCGAAGAGGAGAAAGCCAGCGGAAATAACCATGCTTCCTGGTGGACCGCCCAGGTGGCGGCTGTGGCGACCTTCGTCGAGAACAAACCCGAGGCCGAGGCGGCTTTCCGCTACTACCGCGACCACGTCTTTCCGCGACAGATCAAGGCCGATGGCAGCGCCCCCCGGGAAGAGGCTCGCCCGCGATCGCTTTCCTACTCGGCCTTTAACCTGGAGGCCTACGCCACGATCTGCCGCATCGCCCAGATGCAGGGCGTGAATCTCTGGAACGTTCAGGCCAAAGGGGGGGCCACCCTGGCCACCGTCATCGACTACCTGGAGCCATACCTTTCCGACCCCCACAAGTGGAGTAAGGAACAGATCTCCGATTTTCCCAACGACGGTTTGTACTTCCTGGCCTTCGCCGGCATGGGCATGAACAAGCCCGCATACGTCGCGCTGTTCCGCAAACTGGAGCACCCCGACACTGCGTGGCTCAACGTGATCGATTTGCTGGTGTCGCGCTGGGAGGCGTCCGGGCATCAGACGCGGCACTAAGCTGCAAATCCGCGCAGGGGACCCGGGGCAGCAGGATCCGAAACGTGGTGCCGCGCCCGGGTGCGCTGGTCAGGTCGATCGTTCCCCCAAGCCCTCTCAGGATGCCCTGGACGACTGCCAGGCCGAGGCCGCGGCCCGCCGCCTTGGTGGTGAAGAACGGGTCGAACACCCGGGCCTGCGTCTCCGGACTCATGCCGCACCCCTGGTCCGAGACTTCCAGCCGTACGTAATCTCCGTCGGGCAGGGAACCGGCAATTCCCGGCTCCGAGTCGCGGCAGACGGCAACCCGCGCGGTGCCGATCCGAATCACGGGGCTGCAGTCTCCGATAGCCTCCGCCGCGTTGATGACCAGGTTCATCAGCACCTGCCGCAATTGTGCCGGGTTGGCGCGGACGGCGCCCACATCCTCTCCGAGATCCACTGCCAGCACCACCTGCTTTGCCACAATCAACCTAAGCAGTTGAACTGTCTCCGCCGCGAGGCCGGAAACGTCGACCAGCTCCGGGTCCTGGTCTTCTTGCCCCGCGTAAAGCATGAGCTGACGAACGATATCCGCGCCGCGAGTTGCCACAACCCGGATGCTTTCGAGCGGCTCCTCGGGAGATTGCCCGTCGGCCACCTCTGCCAACGCCAGCTCTACCTGGGCCAGAATGCCGCCCAACAGGTTGTTAAAATCGTGGGCGATTCCCGCCGCCAGCGTCCCCACGACCTCCAGCTTCTGTCCGGCCAGATCGGCCTCCTGCCGCCGCTTCACGCCGGTGATGTCAATCATCGTGCCGATCTGCCCGGCGTAGACGTCTCCGACGAACCGCGGGCAGGTCGTGGCGAGCATGTGCCGGTACTCGCCGTCCGCCCGTCGGGCCCGATATTCAAATTCGTCGGTGCTCTTCGAACTGGCAGCCGCCCGATACCTGGAGCGGGCATACTCCGAGTCATCGGGTTGGATGATCTCGAGCCAGCCGGACCCCAGCAGCTGGCCGGCGGGCCGGCCGGTGAATTCCGCTCCCCGGCGGTTGAAAAAGGTGACCTGTTCGTCCGGACCGCTCATCCACAACATGACCGGGGCCGAGTCGGCCACGGTTCGGAAACGCCCTTCGCTCTCCCGCAGCGCTTCCTCGGCCCGCTTTCGTGCCGTGATATCCGTGAACAGGCCCAGCAGACCGACCGGGGCACCCGAATCGTCGCACACCATCATGCACGAAATACTCACCCACACAGGCGATCCGTCGGTCCGGCACAGACGGAAATCGAAAGGACTGCGGTCGCCTTCCAGGCATCTTTGAAACCGGCCCTGGGCGTCCGCCAGTTCGTCGGGATAAATGCAATCGAAGCATGTCCGGGCGGACATCGATTCGTAGTCAGCGCCGAGGATCTCGGCCATCCGGCGGTTGGAGAAGATAGTCCGACCCTGGGGATCGGCGATCCAGATTCCCTCGGGTACGGCCTCCACGATCCAGCGGTACATCTCGTCGTTGGCGATCATGCCGGTTTGGGAACTGGGATCAGTGTACCAGGAGCCGTCGCCGCGGCGAAGCGGCGCCGGTGCGATAATCGCCACGTGCGCACCATCATCGAGCCGTTTCGCATCAAGAGCGTGGAGCCGTTGCGCCAGACTACGCCGGAAGAGCGCCAGAGCTACCTGGAGCAGGCCGGCTACAACCTCTTCCTGATCGAAGCCCGCCACATCCTGATCGACCTGCTCACCGATTCCGGCACTAGCGCCATGTCTACCGAGCAGTGGGCGGCGGTGATGCGCGGCGACGAATCCTACGCCGGCAGCGAGAGCTTCTTCCGCCTCAAGCGGGCGGCCGACGAGCTGACCGGGTTCCGCCACATGATCCCCACGCACCAGGGGCGCGCCGCCGAACGAATTCTCTTCACGGTGATGTGCAAGCCGGGGCACGTGGTGCCTTCGAACACGCATTTCGATACCACCCGGGCCAACATCGAGTTCACCGGCGCGCGCGCCGTGGACCTGCCGGTCCCCGAAGCCGCCGATACGCAGCTCCGCATGGATTTCAAGGGCAATATGGATGTGACGGCGCTCGAGCGCCTGATCGCCGGCGAGGGCGCGGAGAAGATCCCGCTGGTGATGCTCACCGTCACCAACAACTCGGGAGGCGGCCAGCCGGTGTCCATGGCCAACATCGAAGCCGTCAAAGCCGTGTGCGGGCGCCACCGGATTCCCCTGTACCTGGACGCCTGCCGCTTCGCCGAAAACGCCTGGTTCATCCGCGAGCGGGAGCCTGGGTATGGCTCGTGGACGCCGAGACGGATCGCGCAAAAGATGTTCTCGCTGGCGGACGGCTGCACCTTTTCCGCCAAGAAGGACGCCTTCGCCAACATCGGGGGCTTCCTGTGCTCCAACGACGACCGCGTGGCTCTGCAGGAGACCAACCTGCTGATCCTGACCGAGGGATTTCCGACCTACGGCGGGCTGGCCGGCCGCGACCTGGACGCCATCGCCACCGGGCTCGGAGAGGTGCTCGACCCCGATTATCTGCACTACCGCATCGTGTCCACCGGCTACCTGGGGCGCCACATCGCGGACCGCGGCGTGCCGATCGTCGAGCCTCCCGGGGGCCACGCGATCTATATCGATGCAGCGCGCATGCTTCCGCACATTCCTCCCGCGCAGTTTCCGGGGCAGGCGCTGGCGGTGGAGCTGTACCGGCACGCCGGCATCCGGTCGGTGGAGATCGGCTCCGTGATGTTCGGCGCCGCGGCGCGCCACGAACTGCTCCGCCTGGCCATTCCACGCCGCGTTTACACCCAGAGCCATATCGACTACGTCGTGGAGGCGATCCTCGAGGTGAACGACGCGCAAGCATGAAATCCGCGGCCTGGAGATTGTCGAGGAGCCTGCCTTCCTGCGGCATTTCAGCGCGCGGTTCCGGCCGCTATAATAGAGATCCCGCATGCCCCGCGACCTGCTCTGGCTCAGCCTGCGCGTAGCCTCAGCCGCCACTGCGATATCGCTGGCGCTCGGGGTTTGGCTCGGTTACGTGCTCCAGTTCCGCCCCCGGGCGTCGGTTCTGCTATCGTTTCCCCTGGCCTTACCCCCCACCATTGTCTGCGCGTATTTCCTGGCGCCCCACTTCACCTGGCAACTGGCCGCGGCGGCCGGCGCGTTGTACGCCGTCCCCTTCCTGGGGCGTAGCGCGCGCATCGCCTTCGTCGAGACCGGCTCCGAATACGGCCATGCCGCGCGCAGCCTGGGAGCGTCCGAGTGGCGCATTTTCTGGCGCGTCGGGCTGCCGCTCGCGGGCCGGCCGATTCTGGGGGCGGCCGCCATCGTGTTCGTGCGCGTGGCTTGCGAATTTGCCCTGGTGGCGGCGATCGCCTGGTACACGCGTCTATGACATACGCGCGTATCGGCAAGAAGATTCCGCCCTCGTTTTCGATGGACCTGGAGCTTCCGGTCGGCGCCGGCGTCACAGCGGTCTACGGACCGGCGGGCTCCGGGAAAACTCTGCTTCTTGAACTGCTGGCCGGGGTTGCCGTTCCGGATTCGGGCCGCATTCTGCTCGACGACCTGATTCTCTTCGATGCAGCGGCTCGCGTAAACGTGGCGCCCCACCGGCGCCGCTGCGGTTATATATCGCGGAAGGACTCCCTGTTTCCGCACCTCACGCTGTGGCAGAACCTGGCCTTCGCGGCGCAGCATTTCACGCGCCTGGAACGGCACCGCCGCATCGCCGAGATGCTCGAGCGCTTCCAGTTGTCCGGTGAGTCCGCGTCGCTCCCCCGGCGCCTCTCGCCGGATCAGCGGCTGCACGGCGCGGTGGCCCGGATGCTGCTCGCGGAGCCGCGCCTCATCCTGCTCGATGAGCGCTCCTGGAACGAAACACTGCTCGCCGGAATTCGCGCGGCCGCGCCGGTCCCGGTCCTGCTGGTAACGGGCGATCTCGATCTTTGCTGCGCGGCGGCCGGCACGCTGGTGCTTCTCGACCGCGGGCGCATTGTGCAGCAGGGAGCCCCGCGAGCGGTCCTGGACGCTCCCGACTCGGTCGACGCCGCGCGGCTGCTCGGCATTCCCAATCTCTTCGAGGCCGAGATCGGCGCGCTCGACCCGGGCCGCAATACCAGCCGGCTCGAGTTCGACGGCTTCGGACTGGCCGGCCCCTACATCCCCGGACACTTTCGCGGCGATCGTGTCTGGGTGGCCGTCTACCCGGGCGATCTGCGGGTGCATCCAGGGGATTTTCAGCCTCCGCCCAACTCCATCCGCGTTTCCCTGGTGAGGGTCTCGGAGCGCGCGCAGAGCGTGCGGCTGGAATTCGACAAGGGGATTTTCGCGGATCTCCCGCTGGCCGAGTACGCGCGCGGGAAGGATAATAGAAGCTGGCAAGTGGAATTCCCGCCGGAATCCCTGAAAATTCTGTGAAATCTCTTGCGGAATACGAAATCCTCGCCGCTCAGGCCCACGGGCACCTGTGCGCAGGCCAGATCCTGGGGCTGCGAATGGCGCTCTACGGGATGCGGCTCCTGGGTCTCGAAGACCCTGCCGGGGCGGACCGCAAGCGGCTGGTCACCTTCGTCGAGATCGACCGCTGCGCGACCGACGCCATACCCATCGTGACGGGCTGCCGCCTGGGCAAGCGGGCCCTCAAGTTCCGCGACTTCGGCAAGGTGGCCGCGACGTTCTGCGATCTGGGTGACGATCGCGCGGTCCGGGTGGCGGCCAGGGAGAGCGCCAAACAGCGGGCCCGGGAGTTGCACCCCGAGATCGAGGGCCGCAACCGGCAGCAGATGCTCGCCTATCGCGAGATGCCCGACGAGGAGTTGTTCGATATTCAATGGGTCCGCGTGGCCATCGGCCCCGAGGACCTGCCGGGCTACAAGGCGCCGCGGGTGGTTTGCGAGGAGTGCGGGGAAGGCGTCAGCTTCCGTCGCGAGGTGGTACGCGGCGGCCGCACGCTGTGCCGCGCCTGCGCCGGGGAGCGCTACTACCAGCCGCTCGCATGATCCGCTGCTACATCACCGACCGCCGCGCCGCGGGCCAGTCCGACATCGACCCGCTCATGGGTTACATCGCCCGAGCGCTCACCCAGGGCGTGGAGATGATTCAGATCCGCGAAAAGGACCTCCCCGCGCGCCAATTGTGCGAACTCGTTCGCCGCGCGCTGGCGCTCCCGAACCCGCACCACGCCCGTATTCTCGTGAATTCGCGAACCGACGTTGCTCTCGCCTGCGGCGCCCACGGCGTGCACCTTCCGGGCGGCTCGATCGCGCCGCGGCAGCTGCGCTCCATCGTGCCGCCGGATTTTTACATCGGTGTCTCCACGCATTCCATCGACGAACTTCGTGACGCCGAACAGGAAGGCGCCGATTTCGCCCTCTTCAGCCCCATTTTCCCGACCCTCTCGAAAGTTTTGTACGGCCCCGCACAAGGGCTGGTTAACCTGCGGCGGGCCGCGGCCTCGGTGCGGATTCCGGTGCTCGCGCTGGGAGGAATCACCAGCCGCAACGCGCCGGAATGTATGGCCGCGGGCGCAGCGGGCATCGCCGGTATTTCGCTGTTCCAGTCGTAAGCGCTACGATCGAATCATAGACCCGAACTCGAAGCACAACCTGCGCGTGGTCCTGGTGGCAACGCGAAACCCGCTCAACATCGGCGCTGCCGCGCGCGCCATGGCCAACTTCGGCTTCCCGGTCCTGCGCGTGGTGAACCCTTATGACGTGGCATTTCGCGAGGCGCGCTCAGCGGTGGGCGCCGCTCCTCTGCTGCGGGCCGCCGAGGAATACGGGAGCGTCGCCGACGCGGTGGCCGATTGTTGCCTCGTGGTAGGCACCACCTCCGTCGGCCATCGTGAGCTGCAGCACCCCATCCGCCGCCTGGAATACGGGGCGCGCGTCATCAACGCCGCGCTGCCGGAGGCCCCTGCCGCGCTGCTGTTCGGCTCCGAGAAATTCGGGCTTTCGAACGACGACCTGAGCCACTGCCACTGGCTGATGCGCATCCCCACGGTCGATCCAGGTCTCTCGATGAATCTGGGGCAGGCTGTCTCGCTCTGCCTTTACGAGATGGCGCGCGATCCCGAGGCCGCGCACGCGACGCCCGACGAGATCCGTCGGGCCTCCTCCGCGGAATCCGAGCAGATCACCCGCATGCTGCTCGAGGTGCTGGAGAAGAGCGGCTACGTCAATCCCGTAACCGCCGAATCGACGGAGGAGAAGGTCCGCCGCCTGGTGCGCCGCCTGGATATCGCGGGCCGCGACGCCCCCGTGCTGCTCGGTATGCTGCGGCAGATCCTCTGGAAAATCGGGGACGCTTCGTGAAGCTCCGGCGCCAGTACCGGCTTCTGGTCGATACCCTCCTGCTGGGAATCGTCGGAGCGCTGAGCGCCCGGGTGTTCATCTTTCTGTTGGACCTGTGCCGGTCGCTGTTCCTGGAGAGGCTGGCGGGTTACCACACTCTGGAGACCCACGGGCAGTGGCTCATCCCGCTGTCTACCACGTTGGGCGGCCTGCTCTCCGGGCTGCTCGTGTACAGTTTCGCGCCGGAAGCGGAAGGGCACGGAACCGACACGGTGGTGAACGCATTTCACAACCTGGCGGGGCGGATTCGCGCGCGCGTGCCGTTGATCAAAACGGTGGCATCGGCGATCACCATCGGGTCGGGCGGCTCGGCGGGACGGGAAGGCCCCACCGCGCTGATCGCCGCCGGCGTCGGCTCCATCTATGCAAACTGGCGGAAGAGTTCCGACGAGGACCGGCGTCTCCTGATCGTGGTCGGGATGGCCGCCGGGCTGTCCGCCGTTTTTCGCTCCCCCATCGGCACCGCGTTTTTCGCGGTCGAGGTGCTCTACGGCGAAATGGAATTCGAGGCCGGCGCGCTGGTATACACCATGCTGGCCTCGATCACGGCTTACGCGCTGAACGGGTTCTTCGTCGGTTTTGGGCCGCTCTTCGTGGTGCCTGGCCCTCCGACGGCGCCGGACACCGCGGGGTACGCGTGGTATGTGGTTCTAGGGGTCGCCAGCGGCGTGGTCGCCACTGTATTGCCGATGGCGCTTTACGGCGTTCGGGACGCGTTCCATCGCATTCCGTGCCCGCCGCATCTCAAGCCCGCCATTGGCGGTCTGGTTGTCGGGCTGGTGGCGGTTGCCCTGCCGCAAGTCCTCGGCGGCGGGTACGAATGGATCCAGGCGGCGATCGACGGCCGGCTGGCGCTGGGGCTTTTGCTGCTGCTCAGCGTGAGCAAGATCATCACGTTTGCGCTCACGATCGGCTCCGGCGGATCGGGCGGCGTCTTTGCGCCGAGCCTCTATGTCGGCGCGATGTTCGGCGGATTCCTGGGCCAGGTATTCCACCAACAGCCGGCGGCCTTCGTGGTCGTGGGCATGGCGGCGGTATTCGGCGCCGCGGCACGGGTTCCGGTGGCCACTCTTCTGATGGTGACGGAAATGACGGGCGGCTATCACCTGCTGGTGGCAGCGGGCCTCGCCGTGATGCTCAGCTACCTTTTGCAGGCCCGGCTGGCGGAGGTGCTCTCGCTCCGTTATCCCAGTCTTTATGAAGCCCAGGTTCCCACACGGGCCTACTCCCCGGCGCATTACAGGGACCAGTTGCGGACGGCTATGGACCTGCTGCGCAGCCGCGAGATTTCGAAGAGCCTGGATGTCCGCGGGCTCGAACTGGTTTCGCTGGTCGCCTCCGGCGTGCCGGTCCGGTTCCCCGACGGCAGGCAGGTCAGGATAGGGGTCGTGCCCGCGAGAAGTATGTGCGTAGGCGAGACCCTCGAAAACGCGCCTCTCGGGCCTCGGGACCAGATCGAGTTCATCCTGGTCTTGCGGCACGATCACCCCCTCTGGCCCCATCCGGGACTGATCCTGGAAGAGGGCGACCGCCTGGTGGCGATCGCCTCCGATGCCGCGTGGGCCAAGGCCGAGGAGCACATGGATTCGGTTCCCCAGCCCAAAGCCGCTCCGAACCGGTGATCCGTGAAGTCCGGCGATTAAGATAGGGACAGGATGTCCACAGCCGCGATTATCGAGTTTCTGTTATGGCTGCTAATCGCCGCCTCCGCGATTGCGATTGTCACCAGCCGGCTAAAGATTCCGTATACCGTGGCGCTGGTATTGGGCGGCTTCGCCATCGACCTGTTCCACCTGCCCATCATGTCGGCGCTCGGCGCGACCGAGGGCTCTCACCTGCTGACGCCGGAGATTATCCTGATTCTGTTCCTGCCGGCCCTTCTGTTCGAATCCGGCATCAATATCCACGTCCGGCACTTGCGTGAAAACCTGACGCCCATTGTGCTGCTGGCGGTGGCCGGCGTGTTGAGCGCGACCCTGATCACGGCTTACGCCGTTCACTGGGTCGTTGGCCTGGCGCTGATGCCGGCACTGCTTTTCGGTGCGCTGATTGCCGCCACCGATCCGATCTCCGTGCTGGCGTTGTTCAAGGACCTGGGCGTTTCCAAGCGCCTCTCCGTAATCATCGAAAGTGAAAGCCTGTTCAACGACGGAACTTCGGTGGTGATCTTCCAGATCATCCTCGCGTCCATGGCTAGCGGCGACTTCAGCATATGGAGCGGGATCCGCCGTTTTCTGGTTGTGGTCCTGGGAGGAGGCGCGCTGGGGCTGGCGCTCGGATACCTGGCCAGCCGGGTGACGGAACAGGTGGATGACCCGCGCATCGAAATCACCCTGACGACCATTCTGGCCTACAGCTCCTATCTGATTGCCGAGCATCTGCATGTCTCGGGTGTGATCGCGACCGTCGCGGCCGGGCTGATGGTGGGGAACTTCGGGGCCGAAATCGGCATGAGCGCACGGACGCGCGTCGCACTCTGGTCCTTCTGGGAGTACATCGCTTTCGTGATCAACTCCCTGGTGTTTCTGCTCATCGGCATAGAAGTGCATACCCTCAGCCTGATCGAAGCCTGGCACGCGATTCTGCTGGCGATCGGGACCGTGCTCGCCGGCCGTGCCCTGTCCGTATACCTGCTGACCCCGGTCAGCGGGCTGATGGGAGCCCGCATTCCGGTGCGCTGGCGGCACGTTCTCGTGTGGGGCGGGATTCACGGCAGCGTCTCGATGGCGCTAGCCCTGAGCCTGGCGCGGTCGGTTCCCGGCCGCGATCTGATCTTGACCATGACGTTTGGCGTGGTCGCGTTTTCGATCGTGGTTCAGGGCCTTACGATCAAGCCGTTGCTGCGCCTGCTGGGCCTGGAAGTTGGGCGGAAAGACGAATACGGCCAGGCCAAGGTGCGGCATTTCGCCGTCTCCGCCGCCCGCCGGGAACTGGAAGCATTGCTGCGGGACTCCCTGATCTCCAGGCCCACCTACGAGCAGCTCCGGGGGGATCTGGATGCCCGGATGGAACTGGTGCAGAACGAAATCGTGGCATTACACGATCGGGATCCGGAAGCTGTGAATGTCGAGGTCCGGATGGCCGCCGCGCGCCTGGTGGCAGCCGAGAAGAGCGCTATTCAACGGGCTGCCAACCAGGGTCTGATTTCCTTCCACGTCGCTGAGGAAATGCTGGCCGCCGCCGACGACCGCCTGGACCAGTTGACCCACAAGCAAGAGGAGGCAACTTAGTTCGCAGCGCCGCTGTGCCGACGCCCCGGACGGCCTTGCGGAGTGCTCCCCGCAAAAGTCAGGGTCACATCCACGCTGTGGTCCGGGTTCACCTTCACTGCGGACTTGGTCGGGCCCAGGTTGTCGAACATCGCTTCATCCCGTATCGCTTTCAGAAACTGGTCGGGATACTCGGGATTGAACGGCTTGCCGAATTTCGCTCCCCACATCTTCTTCATCGCGGCCTCCCCCTCCAGGTCGAGTCCCACGATGGTCAGCTTCCCCATGGTGAACTGCGGACCGGCGTCCACGGCCACCGTCACGTCCACGGTCTTTTTGCCGTCGTCGATGGTGTGCTCGCTCGTGACCTTGGCATTCATATAGCCGGCGCGCTGGACCGCTTTGCGGATCCGCTCCAGCCCCTGGTTGACGCGCTCCATGTTGGCCACATCGCCAGTCTTGAAATCGCCGGCCTTCAGCAGGCTTTCGGCCGGAAGCGGAGGCTTCCCGTCGATCGAAACTTTGCCGAGCTCGTAGCTCTCGCCTTCGTCCACCGTGACGAACACATGCACTCCCTGGACGTCCTTCACCGGCTCGGTCCGGATCGCCGGGAATGCGACGCGCACCCGGCCGCGAATCTCATAGAGCGGCCGGATGGCCAGCCTCAGCACCAGGCGGAAATTGTCCTCGGTGTAAGGCGAACCGATCGCCGATTGGGCAACCGCCTCGCGGAGCGCTTTCTCGTCAATCACACGGTTGCCTTCGAAGGTCACCTGCGCCACCGCGGGCAGTACTTTCTCGGGCTTGAACACGATGGCAAAGTCGCCCGGGTCGGCCGGTTCCACCGCGCCCACAATCGGCTCCTTAATCCCATGGGCTGTCAGGTACTCCTGGATCCACCGGGTATATCGCTGGATCACCGGCTGAGTGGCCGCCAGCCCCTCCCGCGAGAACATCGGGTCCCGCGCGGACAGTGTGGCGGCGAGGTCTTTGGACGAAACGCCCAGCCCCTCGAACTCTACGGGATAGACCTGCTGGACCTCGGAGACCTTGAAAATGCCGGCAAATCCGTGGCCGTTGGGGTCGGCGGAGAACCGGTACTCCACGTTTTCGAAGGCGCCCGTCGCCACCAGGTGGTCGCGCGCCGCGTCGAAATCCGCCTTGCCGGCCATCTGCCCTGTTTTCAATCCGGTAACGGCCACAATCTGCTGGCTCGTGTAGCGCAGATTGCCTTCCACCCGGAGGCTCTCGATGGGCCACTTGGCCGCCTTTGGCGAGGGGCGGGCCCTGACGCCGGTTTGCCCGAATCCAGTTCCGGAAGCCAGCATCAGAATTAAGAGAAGCCTTTCCATATCTTCAAATGTATGACGCACCGTCGTTTCAGCCGGTGACGTATGTAGAATGAAAAAAGTGCCATACGACCTGATTGTGATCGGGAGTGGTCCCGGCGGCTACTCCGCAGCTATTCGCGCCGGCCAGTACGGATTGAAGACAGCTCTCATCGAGAAGCGCCCCAAACTCGGCGGCACGTGTCTCCTGGTGGGGTGTATTCCCACCAAAAGCCTCCTTCACACCGCGGATATCTGGGAGCGGTTCGAGCATGCCGACAAGGAAGGCATTTCCTGCGAGAATCCGCGGCTCGATTATCCCAAGGTGAAGGAGCGCAAGGACGGAATCGTCAATAAGCACTCGAATGGCGTCGCCATGCTCCTGAAGCGAGCCAAGGTGGAGCGCATCGCGGGCTACGCCACGCTGAAGGGGGGCGGAAAAGTCGAAGTGAAGTCCGATTCGGGCGTGCAGACGCTCGAAGCGAAGAACATCATCATCGCCACGGGATCGGAAGCGCGCATGCTGCCCGGACTCGAGCCGGACGCGGACTTCATCCTCACCAACATCGAGATCCTGAATCTGAACGCCGTGCCGAAGAGCCTGGCGATCATCGGGGCGGGCGCGGTCGGGGTGGAGTTCGCCTCGATCTTCAAACGCTTCGGATCGGACGTCACGGTGATCGAGATGCTGCCGCGCATCGTGCCAGTGGAGGACGAGGACATCTCCAAAGAGCTGGAGCGGCTGTTCCGCAAGCAGAAGATCCGCGTCGAAACCGGCGCGCGCGCCGAGAATATCGAGAAGACCGGGCAGGGCGTCAGGCTCACGCTCACCACCAAAGACGGCAAGCAGGAAGTTCTCGAGACGGAAAAGCTGCTGGTGGCGGTGGGCCGCAAACCCAACACGGAAAACATCGGGCTGGAGAACACCCGCGTCCAGCTCGACCGCGGCTTCATCAAGGTGGACGCGCACCAGCAGACCGCCGAGCCGGGCGTATACGCGATCGGCGACGTAGTGGCGGGCACGCCGCAACTGGCGCACGTGGCCACGCGCGAGGGAATGATCGCGGTGGCGCATATGGCCGGGAAGCCCGCCGTGCCGATCAACAAGAACCGCATTCCTGGAGCCACCTACACCGAGCCGGGCATCGGCAGCGTGGGTCTCACCGAGGCGCAGGCCCGCGCGCAGGGCTACCAGGTGAAAGTCGGCCGCTTCCCGTTTGCCGGGGACAGCAAGGCGACGATTCTGGGACGCCACGACGGCTTCGTAAAGGTCGTCAGCGACGAGCGATACGGCGAGATCCTGGGGGTCCACATCATCGGGCCAGAGGCTTTCGAGCTGATTTCGGAAGCCGTGACCGCGATGGAAGCCGAAGCCACCGTCGATGTAATGATGCAGACCATCCACGCCCATCCCACCCTGTATGAAGCGCTGGGTGAGGCCTTCAACGCGGTATACGGTCTATCGATCAATGCGTAAGTGCTGCCTGCGCGAGCTCGGGCGTGTCGCTTACGGCGAGGCGCTGGAAACGCAGCGGCAACTCGTCGCGGCGCGCAAACTCGGAGAAACGCCGGACCACCTGCTGCTGCTCGAGCACCCGCACGTCATCACGCTCGGGCGCAACGGGCACATGGAGAACCTGCTGGCCGGCGAGGAAATTCTCGACCGCGCCGGGATCTCCTTTTACCCCACCGATCGCGGCGGCGACGTCACCTATCACGGGCCGGGCCAACTGGTGGGCTATCCTATTCTCGACCTTCGGGAATGGAAGCGCGACGTGGGCGCCTACGTGCGGGGCATCGAGCAGGTGATCATCGACACCCTGGCCGGCTACGGCATTTCGGCCGGCCGCATTCCGAAACTGACCGGTGTATGGGTGGACGATCGCAAGATCGCCGCCATCGGAGTGCACCTCAGCCGCTGGGTGACTTCCCACGGCTTTGCGCTGAACGTCAATACGGATCTTAGCTATTTCCAGTACATCGTTCCCTGCGGATTGACCAAGCCGGTGACCTCGATGGCGCAGCTTGGCGTCCGCACCACGCCCGCGGACGTCGGGCGCACCCTGGCCGCGCATTTCGGCCGCGTTTTTGATTGCGAGATGCTGCTCGAGGCCCCCGTCCTCGCAGCCACGGAAAGAGAGAGCTGACATGACCGACGTAGTGATGCCCCAGATGGGCGAAAGTATCGTGGAAGGCACCCTGACCAAATGGCTCAAGAAGCCCGGAGAGCGGGTGGAGCGCGACGAGCCGCTGTTTGAGATCTCGACGGACAAGGTGGACACCGAAATTCCGTCCCCCTCGGCCGGAACACTGGCGGAGATCCTGGTGGAGGAGGGCCAAACGGTGGGGATCAACACGGTGGTGGCGCGCATCGAGGAAGGCGGAGCCGCCGCGGCCAAGCCGAAAGCTTCCGCGGCCGCACCCGCGCCTCCGAAGCCGGCGCCGCAACCCGAGCCTCCCGCTCCGGCGGCCGCTCCACCGGCTCCCGCTCCGCCGCCGGTGGAGGAGCCCGCTCCGGCCGAGCCTGCCGGCCCGCTCTCGCCGCTGGTTCGGAAAATGGCCCGCGAGAACAATATCGACCTGTCGCGCGTGCGCGGTACGGGCGCCGGGGGACGCATCACCAAGCAGGACGTGGAGGCTTATCTCGGCAGCCAGGCGGCCCAACCCGCTGCGCCGGTCCAGGCCCCTGCTCCAGTCCAGCCCGCCGCACCGCCGCCTCGTCCGGCAGCCCCGCCGCCCCCGCCGGCATCCCCGGCGGTCGCGCCGCTGCCTGCCGCCGGGCAGGCCCGAACGCGCGTCGAGCCGCTCAGCACGATGCGGCAGAAAATCGCCGAGCATATGGTGCTTTCCAAGCGCACCTCGCCCCACGTCACCACCGTGCACCGCGTGGATATGACCAAAGTGGCGAAAATGCGGGAGCGCAACAAGGCCGCCTTCCAGGCGAGCTACGGGTTCTCGCTGACGTACCTGCCGTTCATTACCCGGGCGGCGGTGGTGGCCCTGCGCCAGTTCCCGCTGCTGAATGCGTCCCTCGACGGCAACAACATCCTCTACCACAACGACATCAACATCGGGATCGCGGTGGCGCTGGAAAATGGCCTGATCGTTCCGGTGATCCGCGCCGCCGACGAAAAGAACGTACTCGGGCTGCAGCGCTCCATCGTGGATTTGGCCACGCGCGCCCGTTCCCGCCAGCTCAAGCCCGACGAAGTGGCCGGAGGGACTTTCTCGATCACCAACTTCGGCAGCTTCGGCAGCCTGTTCGGCACGCCCATCATCAACCAGCCGCAGGTAGCGATCATGGGGGTCGGGACCGTGGACAAGACGCCGGTAGTCATCGACGATGCGATCGCCATCCGCTCCATCTGCCACCTGTCGCTGACCTTCGACCATCGCCTCATCGACGGCGCGCTGGCCGATCAGTTCATGACCAAGGTGAAGCAGGTGCTGGAGAGCTGGTCGGAAGAGGTGCTTTAGAGATTCCGCCGAGTGGGCGGTGCTACCTCCGGGTGTCTTCCAGTACGGGGAACAGCACCGAGAACAGTGAGCCCTCGCCCCGTTTCGTGGAGACGAGCACCGCCCCCTTCAGCGAGCGAGCGATTCCGGAAACCGCCGCCAGGCCTAATCCTCGACCCATGAACTTGGTGGTGACGAACGGATCGAAAATGCGCGGCAGGAGCGCTGCGTCGATCCCCTCGCCGGTGTCCTCCACCTGCAGGACGACGTAGGTGCCGGCGGCGATCTGCCCCGCGGAAGCCGGGGCGTACAGCCTCGGATCCTCCACCCTCAGCACGTCGGTGCGAAGCGTGACGATCCCGTGCCGGTTTTCTCCGATCGCTTCGGCAGCGTTTTCGATCAGGTTGGCGATCAACTGCCGGATCTGCGAAGGGTCGGCGCGCAGTTGCGGTAATTCGTCGCGCAGTTCGAACCGGAACTCGATGGGCGGCGCGAGTGTGGGGCGAAGCGCGTTGCTCGCCTGCCGCGCCATGTCGGAGAGGTCCAGAAAATTGATCACATAGGAGCCCTTGCCGGCATAGGCGAGCAGTTGCCTGGTCAATTGCGCGGCGCGGTCGGCGCTCGAGAGCACGATCTCGAGCATCCGGTGCGTCGTGCTTTCCGGCTGCACCGTCTCGATCGCCAGGCTGGCGCTGCCGATGATCCCGGTCAGGAGGTTGTTGAAGTCGTGCGCGATGCCTCCTGCCAGCAGTCCTATGCTCTCGAGCCTCTGCGCCTCATGCAGGCGCTCGCGGGCCTCGCGAGCCTCCGCTTCGGCGCGGAGCCTGTGCCCGGTCGCGGCCTCCAGCTCCAACAGTCTGCGCTGGGCCAGATCGGCATGGCGTGCGGACCTTCGCTCGGCCCGCCGCTGCGCTTCGAGCAGAATGATGCCTGTCAGCGACACGATGAAATAGAACTCGAAGCCCACCAGCGTATTAGCCCCCGCGCGGTCTACCACGGCGGGCGCGAAGGCCAGCAGGATGATCGCTCCCGCGCCACCGATGGTGGAAAGGAGCGCCGGCCCTACTCCGCCGTACCAGGCCGAAAGCAGGGCAGCGATGTAAAAGATCGCGTAGGGGTGGTGATAGCCGAAGACCCGGTCGAGCAGGACGCGTCCAACGGCTGCCGCCAGCACGCTGAGGCACGCATAGACGTACCGCTTAAACGCTGTCTTCTCGTGCACCGGCGGCTTGGACGCGTGCGCCCGGCTGGATTGGCCAGTGTCCCTTGGGGAGGGTGCGGCGATCTTATCGCCGGGCGCCACGGGCCGGTGGTCGAGGTGAACGGTTTCTGCGGTACCAGGAGTTGCGATCTCGGCCTCCATTGCGAGGATAGTGCACTCCCCCGCGAGACCGGAATACCCCGCGCAGGGGATTTCGGGTTGCCACACAGCACTAACGCTTCACCTGGCTACCATGGTTTCTCGGACAGATGGCCGGATGCGCTACGATGGTGCGCGAAGGGTACCGAGTGCTCCGCGGGTTCATTCTCATCGCTCTGTCCGGCTTCTTTTCCCATGCCGCCCCCAATCCCCTGGCGCCTCTCAGCGCCGACGAGATTCGCGAGGCCGTGCGGATTTTCAGGGCGTCCGGGCGGCTTCCCAAGCCGGCCCGCTTCAACTTCCTGGCGCTCGACGAGCCGCCCAAAGATGCGGTCCTCAAGGGACTTGCCGTGCCCCGCCGCGCCTTCGCCGTGATCTATGACCATGAAGCGAACCGCACCTATGAAGCGGTCGCGGACCTCTCCGCGAACCGGCTCGCTTCGTGGAAGGATGTGCCCGGCGCGCAGCCTCCCGTCGGAGAGCAGGATTCCGCGCTGGCGGACCGCATCGTGCGCTCCGACCCGCGGTGGAACGCCGCCATGCGCGCGCGCGGCATCCGCGACCTGAACTCGGTCTACACGGTGTCGTGGCCCGCCGGATACTTCGGCCTCGCCGGCGAAGACCACGGCCGGATCGTCCGTGTGACCCCCTACTATGGCGGGGCCGGCGAGAACTACTATGCGCACCCCGTGGAAGGCATCGCCGTCCACGTCAACCTGACCACCGGCCGGGTGCTCGACTTTCTGGACACCGACCGCAACGTTCCGCTCGCGCGCGAAAACTTCGATCTCGACGCGGGCTCCAACCGGCCCCTTCGTCCGCCGCCCGCGCCCCTTGCCATCGTGCAGAGCGCCGGCCCCGGATACCGTATCGACAACGGGGAGGTTCGCTGGGAAAAGTGGCGATTTCGTTACGCGCTCACGCCTCGCGAGGGCCTGGTGCTGTACACGGTGGGCTACGAAGACGGAGGGCGCGTCCGGCCGGTGCTCTACCGCGCGTCGCTATCCGAAATGGCCGTCCCCTATGGCGACCCGGGAGGAGCGTGGTTCTTCCGCAATACGTTCGATGAGGGGGAGCTTGGGCTGGGGATCCTGGCCAGCACGCTCCGCCCGGGCGTGGATTGCCCCACCAACTGCCGTGTGTACGATGCCGTCGTTCCCACCGAAACGGGCGAGCCCCGCGTGATTCCCGGAGCGGTCGCGATCTACGAGCTGGATGGCGGGATCGCCTGGAAGCACGCCGACAATACTCGCCGCGCGCGCGACCTGGTGATCTCTTATCTCACCGAAGCTGGAAACTACGAATACGGATTCGAGTGGATCTTTCACCAGGACGGCACGCTCGAATCGCGGGTTCTGCTCACCGGCATCATGTCGGTGAAGGGCGTTCCCGATCATGCCGGCGGCCCTCATGCCCACCTGGTGGCGAAGAATCTGGCGGCTGTTCACCACCAGCACTTCTTCTGCTTCCGCCTCGATATGGATGTGGACGGCCAGGCCAATCGCGTGCTCGAGATGAATAGCACGCCCGTGCCCGCCGGAAAAGACAATCCTTACGGTGGTGCTTTCGTGATGCAGGAGACGCCCCTCAAGAGCGAGCGGCAGGCGGAGCGGCGCATCAACCTGGAAACGAGCCGCCGCTGGATCGTGGAGAACCCCTCGGTGAAAAACGCCTTGGGCCAGCCTACCGGCTATGCGCTGCTGCCCGGTGAGAATGCCGTCCCCTTCGCGCTGCCCGATTCGTGGGTGCGGAAGCGCGCCGGCTTCCTCAACGCGCACGTGTGGGTCACCCCGTTCAATGAAGCGGAGCGCTACGCAGCGGGCGACTTCCCGTACCAGAGCCGCGGTACTGACGGCCTGGCGAAGTGGGCCGCGGCCGACCGCTCCATCGACAATCGCGACATCGTCCTCTGGTACACGCTCGGCATCACCCACAACCCGCGTCCCGAAGACTGGCCCGTGATGCC
Source organism: Bryobacterales bacterium (assembly GCA_963836015.1). Lineage (GTDB taxonomy): Bacteria > Acidobacteriota > Terriglobia > Bryobacterales > Bryobacteraceae > CAWCDJ01. The sequence continues at coordinate 136,943 of CAWIIF010000007.1, forward strand.
CACCTATCCCGCCGGGTTCAAGCTGGTGCCGTGGGGCTTCTTTTCGAAGAATCCGGCCATGGACCTCCCGCCCGTGCGCTGAGTTCCTCTACCGTAAACTTACCGCCGGAAAATACAAGCCGCGTTCTTCGCGCGTCCACCAGTCCCGCGAGCCCCATTTCGTGAAGTGATAGATGTAGAGCCGCGCCCGCACGTACTTCGGCGGCGCGTTCGGAAAGGGGTTGTGCGCCAGCAGCCGCAAAACGGCCGGCTCGCCCTGCAACAACCGCAGCATGAAGTTCGGGAACCACCGGTTCTCCTGATAGCTGCCCAGCGCGGCGAACCACATCTGCCAGTCGAGCCGCGGTTGGCCCGGCTCGACCACAGGGGGCGCGCGGCGCAGATCGCCGGGCTTATACGGGAACTCGTAAGCCTGCCAATCCGCGCCGTCGTTCGAGCCTTCCACCACGATCTCCGGGCGCGTGGTCGTCATTACGGCGAAAAGGCCGTACGAGTTCACGATGTCGAAGGGCGCCACGGCGTGCACCACCTCGGCCCCACCGGGAGGGAGGGGGATCGAAAGCTGTCGGAGGCTGATCATCACGCTCGCCACGCCGATCAGGGCCACTACGGCGATCGATACCGCACGGTGCGCCCAGCCCCGCCTGGCCCGCTCCGGCTCGATAAACAGCCACGCCGCCAGCGCGATCGTCAGGATGTTGAAGAACGTGTAATTGCCCGTCGCCAGGATGAGAATCTGCAACGCCACCGTGATCCCGCCGCCGATATGCCGGATTCTCCGCGGCGCGAAATAGAGCAGCGGCACGCCTAACTCTACAACTAACACCACCGCTGTGGAGGCTTTGTGAAACCACATCGGCAACTGCCAGAAGTACCATGCCAGCGGCGTCGGCAGCGGCTGGGTCTCGTAGTGGAATTGGAGCGCCGTTAGGCTGCGCCACGCCGTGTCGTGGCTCGCCAGTTTCACCACGCCGCTGAAGAACATCAGCCGGAACAGCAGCCACCGGAAGAGCCACACGCGGACCGCCGAGGTATCCGCGAAGATAGCCAGGAAGCCCGCTTCCACCAGCAGCACGTCCCACTGGAACGAGAGAAACTCCTGCCCCACCGAACAGAGCGAAAGCCACAGCACGACGCAGAGCGCCAGGGCCGTCCGCCTCCAGGGCGAGAAAACGGCCGCCAGGGCGCACGCGGCGCCGGCGATCCACACTGCCCGCAGAGCCCCGTCGCCGGGACTCAGCCACAAGATACTCGGGATGTCCCAATAGGCGGCGCGACCCACCGACGCGTGGATCATCCGGAGATACTCCGCGAAGGGGACGATACCGCGTGAGCCGATAAGTCCCGGAGCCTGTAACCCGAACGATGTAAATGCGATAAAGAATACGAAGCCGAGAAACATCAGGAAGGTGCGGACCATTACGGGAGGGGCCGCGGAGTCCGGTTGTAACCCGATTTCGGATCGCTTCATCCAGGGGAATCGCCTGCCGCTCACCCGTCTAATTCCCCCATTCCATCAGGATAGTCGCCATTCAATGAAATCCTATTTCTTTCAATCGGTTAAAGCGGCAAGATACCCTCAAACTGGGAAGGAAGCACTTCTATGAGCACTCAGACTGTCGATCCGAAACCCGCCGCGCTTGTCCAGATTGGTTCTTCCGTGGAGGACGTCATTCAACAGCGTCTTGCCGAAGAGCGCGCCCGCCTCGAGCGGGAAGCCGGGCTGCAGAAACACGAGGCCCATCATTTCAAGCGGCCCTCCGAAAAACCGTTCACCAGGGAGCAGCGCACCAACACCACCCTGCTGTTCGGCGGACTGACGTGGAAGCATGAAAAGCTGGTCCATGGTGCTCTCGAAGGGCTCGGCTACCGCGCCGAAGCTGTCCCCACGCCCAACGTTCGCGCATTCCAGACGGGCAAGGAGTACGGCAACAACGGCCAGTGCAACCCGACCTATTTTACCGTCGGCAACCTGGTTCAGTACCTGCAGACGCTCGAAGAGCAAGGCCTGACCAAGCAGGAGATCATCGACCGCTACGTCTTCTTCACCGCGGGCGCCTGCGGACCCTGCCGCTTCGGGATGTACGAGGCCGAATACCGGCTGGCGCTGCGCAATTCCGGGTTCGACGGGTTCCGCGTGCTGCTGTTCCAGCAGTCGGGAGGCTTGAGCCAGTCCGACGCCGAGGCCGGCCTGGAGATGAACCTCGATTTCTTCCTGGGCATCCTCAACGCGCTCAACTGCGGCGACGTGATGAACGAAGTGGCCTACGCCATCCGTCCATACGAGGTCAACGCCGGCGAAACCGACCAGGTGCTCGACGAGAGCATGGACTATCTCCACGAGGTCTTCCGCAAGAAGCGTCCCTGGAAGCTCGATAACGGCATGGCGAAATACCTGGGCGGGTTCTCCGATACCGCCGAGTACATCGGCAAGTTCGTCAACCAGGTGAAGGGCGACGAGTACGTGCCATCTCTCGAAGTCTGCCGCGACCGCTTCAACGCCATCGAAATCGACCGCCTGCGTGTGAAGCCCATCGTCAAGATCACCGGCGAGTTCTGGGCCCAGACCACCGAAGGCGACGGCAACTTCAACATGTTCAACTTCCTGCAGCGCGAAGGCGCGCAGGTGCTGGTGGAGCCCATCGGCACCTGGATCATGTACATGATCCACCAGGTGGTGCAGAAATATCACGACTTTAAGGGTCTGGAAGAAGGCGCCGTGCTGCCGCCGCTGTGGAAGCTCGGCAGCCGCGCGAAGATCGAGTTCGGCTACCGCCAGAGGGTGGCCAAACTGAAACTGGCCGAGGCCATATTCAAGAGCGAATACCACAAGATCGTCAATGCGCTAGGGGGCATTGCGCATCATCTCGCCGACCAATACGAACTGCAGCGCCTCGGCCACCCCTTCTACAACTCCCGCGCGGGCGGCGGCGAAGGCCATCTGGAAGTCGCCAAGAACATCTACTACTCGAACAAAGACCTGGCCCACATGGTCCTCTCGGTGAAGCCTTTCGGCTGCATGCCTTCCACGCAGTCGGATGGCGCCCAGTCGGCGGTCGTCTCGAACTACAAGGACATGATCTACCTGCCGATCGAGACCTCCGGCGAGGGCGAGATCAACGCCCACAGCCGTGTGCAGATGGCCCTCGGCGAGGCCAAGAACAAGGCGAAGAAGGAATTCGCGGAAGCGCTCGAGAAGACCGGCCTGACGGTCGAACGGTGCCGCGCCTGGGTGGAGGCTCACCCCGAATCCAAGCGCCCCCTGTACCAGGTTCCTCACACCAAGGGTGTGGTGGGCAGCGCGGCCAACTTCGTCTATCACATCGCTTCGGTTGCTTAATCCAATGAACAAAAACTTCCTCATCGGCATGGACGTCGGCTCCACCACCGTGAAAGCGGTTGTGATTGACGCCGCTACCGACCAGATTCTCTGGCAGGATTATCAGCGCCACGATACCAAGCAGCCTGAGAAGGTCCTCGAATTTCTGAAACGCTTCGAGACGGAAGTCGAAGATTTCGCGGCGCCGCGCTCCCGCATGTTCATCACCGGGTCGGGCGGCAACGGCATGGCGAAATACCTGGGAGCGAAGTTTGTCCAGGAAGTGAACGCGGTCTCGCTGGCGGTCGAGCGCCTCTATCCGGAGTGCGGCTCGGTCATCGAACTGGGCGGCCAGGACGCCAAGATCATTATCTTCAAGAAAGATCCGGAGACCGGCCGCAAGAAGAAGATCCCGTCGATGAACGATAAGTGCGCCGGCGGCACCGGGGCGGTGATCGACAAGATCAACGCCAAGCTGCGCATCCCGGCGGACCAGCTTTGCCAGATGGGCTACAAGGGCGTCAAGCTGCACCCGGTGGCCGGCAAATGCGGCGTCTTCGCGGAAACCGACATCAACGGCCTGCAGAAGATGGGAGTGCCGCCCGACGAGCTGATGGCCTCATTGTTCGAAGCCATCGTGATGCAGAACCTCTCGGTGCTGACGCGCGGCAATACGCTTCAGCCGGTGGTGCTGCTGCTCGGCGGACCGAACTGCTACATCGCCGGCATGCGCGATTGCTGGAAGGCCAACATCCCGAAGATCTGGGAAGAGCGCAACACTCCGCTGCCGGAAGGCGTTCCACCCGAAGACCTCATCAGGACCCCCGACAACGCGCAGTACTTCGCCGCCATCGGGTCGGTCGAATACGGCAAAACCGAAGATGACGAAATCGGCCGGTACATCGGCCTCGACAAGCTGGAGTGGTACGTCAACGTCGGCCGCGAGGAAGAGAAAGCCAAACGCGGAGGCGGCGGCGGGCTGGCCAAAGACGATGCCGACCTTTCGGCGTTCAAGCAGAAGTACCGCACCAAGAAGTTCGTTCCCACGACGTTCCAGCCCGGTGAAGTCGTGGAAGGTTTCGTCGGCATCGACGGCGGATCCACCTCTACCAAGGCTGTTCTGCTTTCCAAGGAGCACAAGCGCCGCATCCTGGCCAAAACCTATCAGCTTTCCAAGGGCAACCCCATCGAGGACACGGTCGAGGTCCTGGAAAAGCTGGAACGGCAGATTAAGGACCAGGGCGCGGAGTTGAAGATCCTTGGCGTCGGCACCACCGGCTACGCCAAGGACATCCTCAAGGACGTCATCGGCGCGGATGCCGCGTTGGTCGAAACCGTCGCGCATACCGAAGCCGGGATGCATTTCTACGACAACGTCGATGTGATCTGCGACGTGGGCGGCCAGGATATCAAGATCATCATCCTGAAGAACGGCCGCGTGAAAGATTTCAAGCTGAACACGCAGTGTTCGGCCGGCAACGGCTACTTCCTGCAATCCACCGCTCAGGGCTTCAATGTCCCGGTGGAGCAGTACGCGGACACGGCATTCGGCGCCAAAGGCTTCCCGTCGTTCGGCTATGGCTGCGCCGTCTTCATGCAGTCGGATATCGTCGACTTCCAGCGCCAGGGCTGGAAGCCCGAAGAGATCATGGCCGGCCTGTGCAACGTGCTGCCCAAGAACATCTGGCTGTACGTCTCGCAGATCCCCAACCTGTCCGCGATCGGCAGCCGTTTCCTGCTGCAGGGCGGCACGCAATATAATCTGGCCGCCGTCAAAGCTCAGGTCGATTTCATCGAGTCGCGCTTCAAAGGCAAGGAAGTCCCGGCGGATGTGATCGTTCACGAGCATTGCGGGGAAGCCGGGGCCATCGGTGCGGCTCTCGAGGCCGGACGCCTCTGGGATAACGGCCGCACCAGCACATTTATCGGCCTCGAAGCCTGCCAGCACATTCAGTACAAGACCACGCGTAACGAAGCCACGCGCTGCTACTTCTGCAAGAACAAGTGCCTGCGCACCTTCATCGACGTCAAGACCAACCTGATCAACCTCGAGTACAAGCCCCCGGTTAAGACCAAGGTGCCGCTCGAAACGGGCGCGCAGCGGCTGATCATCGCCACCTGCGAAAAGGGCACCGTCGAGAACATCGAGGAGATGCGCCAGATCAAGGGCGGCCTCGACAAGGTCAAGAAGGCCAATCCGAACTTCGTCGAGATCGCGGCCAAGGGCGTGTTCCGCGTGCCGGATGTCCCCCTGGTGGCGGACGCCCCGCCAAAGTTCCAGATCACCGCCGCCCAGAAGAAGCGCGCGGAGCTCATGAAGAAGCGCGCCTCCCTGCGCATCGGCATGCCGCGAGTGCTCAACATGTACTCGCAGACGCCGGTCTTCACGGGCTACTTCGCGTCGCTCGGAATCAAGGCGGAAAACATCGTCTACTCGGATTACACCTCCGAGGAGTTGTACAAAGAGGGAGCCAAGCGCGGCGCCATCGACCCGTGCTTCCCCTCCAAACTCGGCATTCCGCACGTGCACAACCTGCTCTACAAGGTGCACGCCAAGAAGCCGCTCGACATCATTTTCTTCCCCATGATCGACTGCCTGACCAGCGAGCTGCAGGGCACGCAGGCCAGCCGCTCGTGCCCCACCGTGGCCACCACCCCCGAAGCGGTCAAAGCGGCGTTCATCAAGGAAGGCGATCTGTTCGCCGAGAAAGGCGTTCTCTTCCTGGACACCTTCGTCAACCTGTCCAAGCCCGACCTCCTGGAGCGGCAGCTCTTTGAGCAATTCAAAGACATCTTGGGGCTGTCGCCCGAGGAGAACAAACGGGCCGTCGAACAGGGGTTCCGCGCACTCGACGTGTTCAACAACGTGACGATGCGCGGCGCCGCCCGCGAGGTCCTGGAACAGCTCGAACGCGAAGACCGTCTCGGCGTCGTCCTGCTGGGCCGTCCTTATCACAACGATCCCGGGGTGAATCATGAGATCCTGGAAGAGTTCCAGAAGCTCGGCTACCCGGTGTTCGCGCAGGATTGCCTGCCGATCGACGACGACATCCTCTGGCGCCTCTTCGGCGACGAAGTCGAAGCCGGCGAGATTCCGCACCCGCTTTCGATCGACGACGTCTGGAAGAACTCCTACAGCGAGAACACCAGCCGCAAGGTATGGGCCGCCAAGTACATCGCGCGGCATCCCAACCTGGTGGCTCTCGAGCTGTCGAGCTTCAAGTGCGGCCACGACGCCCCCATCTACACGGTGGTCGAAGAGATCGTGGAGCACTCCGGCACGCCCTACTTCTGCTTCAAGGATATCGACGAGAACAAGCCGACCGGCTCGATCCGCATCCGCGTCGAGACCATCGGCTACTTCCTGAAGCGCTACCGCGAGGATATGGTCCGCAACAAGAACAAAGCGCAGACCATCGAGCAGCAGTTGCGCGAATTCGAAGCCCGTCTCCGCCGCCAGATGCTGCGCGAGAAACTCGAGGCCAGCGACATGGTTCGCGAATCGTTCGAAGGCGGCTCCATGCCGCAGATCCACGTGACCCTGGGTGCGCTCCAGGCCTCCCGGCCGGCCGCGCCGGAGTACGAAGCCGTTCAAGGCGATTAATCCTCTATCGAAGCGCCGGTGACCAGGTTGCCGGCGCTTCCACTGTGCGTTCCAGCCCGTTTCACCCCTTCCCCTAAACCTGTGGCGCGCCGCTTACGCCCAACATAGAAGACACCAGTGGTGTTCCCGACGCCATGAAACCTGCGACCCTCCTTTCCATTGGTCTCCTTGCTGTCCTCTCGCTCGGCGCTGCGCCCAGGTTCCCCAAGGGTGAAACCCTCTTCTCCTTCCAACGGGAAGACGTCCTGGGCACCTCGTTCGAATTGAAGGTGCTGGCACCTGCTGCGTCGGATGCACATACGGCTGAAGCTGCCGCCCTCCGTGAAATCGACCGCCAGGCCGGGATTCTCAGCGCCTACGACCCGCACAGCGAATTCAGCCGCTGGTTTCGAACGCGCGGCCGTGCCGTGCCCGTATCTCCCGAACTATTCGAAGTTCTGAGACTGTTCGACCAGTGGCGTGAGCGCACCGGGGGGGCCCTCGATGCCTCAGCCGAGGTGGTGGTGCGCGCCTGGAAGTCGGCCGCCGCACAGAACCGGCTGCCCACGCGCGAGGAACTGGCGTTCGCCGTCAGGGCCGTGCGGCAGCCCCACTGGCGCCTGGATCCGCAGACCGGCACGGCCACCCACCTGGACGACACGCCCCTGGTTCTGAATTCCTTCGCCAAGAGCTACATCATCGACCACGCCGCCGGTGCCGCGATGGCTGCGCCGCGCGTGTCCGCCGTGGTCGTCAACATTGGAGGCGACCTGGTGGTCCGCGGGGCCTGGACCGAGCCCGTGCACCTGGCCGATCCGCTCTCCGATGCCGAAAACAGCGCCCCCATCGCGCGCCTGATGCTCCGCGACCGCGCCATCGCCACCAGCGGCAACTACCGCCGCGGTGTCGAAATCGGAGGCCGGCACTACTCGCACATTGTCGATCCCCGTACCGGTGAAACCGCCGAACGAATCCTGAGCTCCACTGTCATTGCCCGCAATCCGGCTGAAGCCGGAGCGCTTGCCACGGCCTTTTCCGTCCTCACGCCGGAGCAGAGCCGCCGCCTGGCCTCCTCGCTCCCCGGCGTCGATTTCCTGATTGTTGCGCGCGACGGCAGCCGCATCGCCAGCGCCGGCTGGCAGGCGTTCGAAGTGGCCGAGGCGCAAACCGCCTCCACCGGATATGCGGCGCGTCAGGCATCCCCCGGCGCCTGGGACCCGGAGTTTGAACTGATCGTCAACCTCGAGCTGAGCCGCCCCGGGGGCCGGGCACGCCGGCCGTACGTGGCCGTCTGGATCGAGGACAAAGACGGCCATCCCGTGCGGACGCTCGCCCTCTGGTATCAGAAGCCGCGCTGGCTCCCCGAACTACGCGCGTGGTATAGCGCCGACCGCCTGCGTGCAGCGGCCGGCGCGCCCGATGTCAACGCCTCCATCACCAGCGCCACTCGTCCTCCCGGAAAGTACACCCTCAAGTGGGACGGCAAAGACAGCAGTGGCAACTTTGTGAAAGCCGGCGCCTATACCGTTATCATCGAGGCTGCCCGAGAGCACGGCACCTATCAGATCATCCGCCAGCAGATGGAATTCACTGGCACTCCCAAGCAACTGCAATTACCCGGAAATGTTGAAATCCAATCCGCTTCCCTTGATTACAGAAAATCTGGCGGTCGCTGAGGCGTTTGAGCCCCGGCCCGTACCCCCACGTACGCCCCTGTGGAAGAGGCGCGCGGCCGCATGGTCGCGCTGGCTTCATATCTATCTTTCCATGGTGAGCTTCGCCATCCTGTTCTTCTTCGCCGTGACCGGCTTCACCCTGAACCACCAGGACTGGTTCGCCGGACAGCAGCGCACCGTGCAGAAAGAAGGCACGGTCCCCGCGGCCTGGGTCGGCACAGCCCGGCCTGAAAGCGTGGACAGGCTGGATATCGTGGAGTTTCTGCGGCGCACCCACGGCATCCACGCGGCCATGAGCGATTTCCGCATCGACGATGGCCAGGTCTCGGTCTCGTTTAAGGGGCCCGGCTACGCGGCCGATGCCTTTATCGATCGCAAGACGGGAGCGTACGAGCTCACCGAAAGCCGCATGGGTTTCGCGGCCGTAGTGAACGACCTGCACAAAGGACGCGATAGCGGGCCGGTCTGGGGGGCGGTCATCGATGTATCTGCCGTGTTCATGATCGTGGTCTCCGCGAGCGGAATCCTCCTGATCTGCTTCCTGAAGCGCCGCCGCTTCTCCGGCCTGATGGCCGCGTCCATCGGCGCCGCCCTGTGCTGGTTCGTCTGCCGGATTTGGGTTCCCTAGCACCTACCCCTAAAACGCTGCGCCCGCGTGATAGATTGGGATAAGAGCTATGAACTGCGCGCTGCGAGGTCTCTTATTTCTAACTTGTGCCGCGGCGCTTTTTGCCCAGGCGCCTTCCCCCGCGCCGCAAACGGCGGGGCTCGAAACCGATTGGGATATCCGGCCCGTGCTGACCGAGATCGGCGCCCATGCCGGCCGCCTGCTGCCCGCGCTCGACAAGATCGATGTGCACGCGTGGAAGGGTGCGTCCGAGACCTACATTGCCCAGCTCCAGTCCAGCAAGGAACAGGCCCGGGCGCTCTCCGCGGGAGCCAAGGCGCTGGCGGCCAACCCGGAGCATCTTTCCGCGGCGCTCGAGGTGTACTTTCGTATCCAGGGCCTGGATTCGATGTTGAATTCGCTCGTGGAAGGCGTCCGCAAATACCAGAGCCCGGCGGAGGCATCGGCGCTGGCCAGCCTGGAGGCCGAAAACGGCGCGAATCGCGACCGCTTTCAAAAATATATCGTCAACCTCGCCGCCGAGCGTGAGCAGGACCTGGCAGTGATGGATCGCGAAGCCCAGCGCTGCCGCGGCATCCTGACCCAAACACCGCGGCCGGGAAGGAAATAGCGGTTAAGAATGCCATTTCTATGCAGCATTTGTGGAGAAGAATCCTCGCGGATCTGTGCCCGCTGCACTAAGGACGCGTGCAGCAATCATCTTTGCGAGAAGTGCTTGTGCTGCAGCGATTGTTGTGAATGTGAGGTGGTGCTCTCGGACCGGCCGCCCGTCTCCGCGCGGTCCGTCATTCCCAGGCACGAGCCCGTGCCGGATCCCGATCCGGAACCGGAACCCCCGCACCCGCCGCCCGATCCCGATCCGTTTCCGGAACCTGAGCCCGGCCCCGTCGAAGCCACTTCCGGCAGCGATCCCGAACCGCCCTGGTAGCTCTTACTTCCCTTCTTCGGACGCCGCTTCGCCTTCCGCGGCTGCCTCCGGGCCGGCTGCCTCCTGCTCCGCAATTACCCGGCGCGCTTCTTCGATGCGGTTGCGCGGCACCTGCACTTCCACGCCGAGCGGCGGAATGCCCGTCGCGCGCCACACGACCGCCGGTATCCCGTTGGCTTCCAGTATGCCCTGAATCATGTCGGCCTCTACTTCGGCATCGATTGTCGCGGAGCGGAACAGGGAAACCATGTCCAGATCGTGCGAGATATCCACCGCGCCCTCGTCGTCGAAGTGCTCGTCGTCGTGTTCGGGATCTTGCGCCATGACTCAAGGATATCGCAGAATGTGGAGGGAGCATCCCAATGTCCGCACACGTTCAGGATGAGATGGAAGAAAGTGCCAGCCGGCTCGCCTGGTTTTTGACAGGCGCCATTATCGGTGCCACCGTTGCGATACTTTACGCGCCCAAGAGCGGTAAAGATACGCGCCAGTTCCTTACCGACAAGACCCAGCAGGGCCGTGAAGCCATCAACGAGACCGGTCAGGATATCGTCGATGCCGGCCGCGAGATGTTCGATCGCGGACGCAAGCTTGTGGAAGACGCCGCCGCCCTGTTCGAGCGCGGGCGCAAACTGGTCAAAGGCTGAGCGTTGGCCGGTGTAGTCTTAGGCGATTTCGAAATTTACCATATTTCCGCCGGCCTGTACCGCTGGGACGGCGGCGCGTTCTTCGGCGTGGTTCCCAAGCCGATGTGGAGCCGAAAAACTGCCCCGGACCCGTTGAACCGGATCCAGGTTTCCTTCAACTGCTACCTGATTCGCACCGGCGAGCACCAGGTGCTGATCGAAACCGGCGCCGGGGACAAACTCGCCCCGCGGATGCGGGAACGGATGGACCTGCCTCCTGCGCACGACCCTCTCCCCGAAATCCTCGCGCGCCACGGATTCGACCCCGAAGGCATCGATATCGTCGTCAATAGCCATCTTCACTTCGATCATTGCGGCGGCAACACGGTCCTTACGGGCGGCGATGCCGCGCCGGCCTTCCCGCGAGCCCGCTATTTCGCGTCGCGCGCCGAGTGGGAGCACGCTCACGAGCGGCACCCCCGCGACAGCGTCAGCTACGACGATTCCAATTACGATCCGCTGGTGGAATCCGGCCGCATGGTCCTGGTGGATGGCGGCCGCGAGGTGGCTCCCGGAGTCCGTATGCGGCCGGCCCCCGGGCATAACCGCGATATGTGCGTGGTCACCGTGCATTCCGGCGGCAAGACTTTCTGCTTCTTTTCGGACCTGATCCCCACCGCCGCGCACGTTCAGCCGACCTGGGTGGCTGCGTTCGATCTCTTTCCGCTCGAGACCATCGATACCAAGACTCAATGGCTGACCGCGGCCGCCCGGGAGAACTGGATTTGTGGCTTTGGCCACGACCCGGAACACCGGTTCGTGCGAATCCAACCCGATCCCAAACACCGCTTCACCGCCGTTCCGCAGCCGTAGACGGCGCCTTCGCATGGGAGAATAGTTTTAGATGGCTACCGCAACGATCACGGAATTCCGCAACGAGCCCTACGCCGATTTTACGCAGCCTGCCAATCGTCAGGCCATGGAAGCGGCACTTGCCAAGGTGCGCTCCCAATGCGGTCGTGAATACCAGCTTCGGATCGACGGCGAATGGATCGCGACCGGTGACAAGCTCGTCTCGGTGAATCCTTCCAATCCGAAAGAGATCATCGGCGTTCACCACAAAGCCACCGCCGAACTGGCGGCCAGGGCGGTCGAGAACGCGTCCAAAGCTTTCGTACAGTGGAGCCGGACTCCCGCGGCGGATCGCGTCGGACTGCTTCTCGAAGCCGCCCGCCTGCTGCGCGTTCGCAAGTTCGAGTTTGATGCCTGGCTGGTGCTGGAAGCCGGCAAGACCTGGCCGGAAGCCGAGGCGGACGTCTCCGAAGCCATCGACTTCTGCGAGTACTACGCCCGCGAGATGCAGCGGCTGGCTGCTCCGCAGCCCGTGGTGCAGCTTCCCGGCGAGCAGGACGAGATGATCTACGTTCCGCTCGGCGTGGGCGTGATCATTCCGCCATGGAACTTCCCACTCGCCATTCTGGCCGGCATGGCCGTGGCGGCGCTGGTTACCGGCAATACGGTCGTGATCAAGCCTTCGAGCGAAACCCCGACCATCGCCGCCAAGTTCGCCGAGGTGCTGCTCGAGGCCGGCTTCCCCGAGTCCAGCTTCACCCTGCTGACCGGCAGCGGCGCTGCCGTGGGAGACGTGCTCGTACAGCATCCCAAGACCCGCTTCGTCTCGTTTACGGGTTCCCGCGATGTGGGCCTCCGGATCAACGAGCTGGCTGCAAAGCATCAACCCGGGCAGCTATGGATCAAGCGCGTGGTTGCCGAAATGGGCGGCAAAGACGCCATCATCGTGGACGCCGATTCCGATCTCGACCGGGCGGTTGACGGGGTGCTCGCCTCCGCATTCGGATACCAGGGCCAGAAATGCTCCGCCTGTTCCCGGGCAATTGTCGATGCCCAGGTCTACGACGAGTTTCTGGACAAACTATCGGCCAAGGCCCGCGGCATCAAAATGGGGCCTTCCGACGACCCCGGAAATTACATGGGCCCAGTGATTAGCGCCGGCGCGCGCAAAACGATCCTCCAATATATCGAGGCAGGTAAGAAGGAAGGCCGCCTGGTAGTGGGTGGCCAGGCTCCGGAGGGCGACGGCTACTTCGTGGCCCCCACGATTATCGCCGACGTCGATTCCAAGGCCCGCGTCTTCCAGGAAGAGATCTTCGGCCCCGTCCTGGCCGTCACGAAGGCGAAGGACTTCGAGCACGCCCTCGATCTCGCCAACGATTCGCAATACGGCCTGACCGGCGCCGTTTTCTCCAACAATCCGGAGCACTTGCGCGAAGCCCGCGGGCGCTTCCATGTGGGGAATCTTTACTTCAACCGTAAGTGCACCGGGGCCATGGTGGGGGCGCACCCCTTCGGCGGCTTCAACATGTCCGGCACGGATTCGAAGGCCGGCGGACCCGACTACCTGCTCCTGTATCTGCAGGCCAAGTCCGTAGCTACGCGCGTCGCCTGAGCTCCGCTCAAATCCGGTCACCGCGGATAACACAATTTTTTTGGTGTGAAATCAGTGAGTTACCTCCTCGCTAGGGCGGAGCGTCCGCAACTGCCTCCTACCCTATAGGTGAGGACATCTGATGAGCACTAATTCGCTACCGCTTGATGCCGCGGCTACCAGCCTGGCGGCCGCGCAGGCCAACGTTCTGGCCAGCACCAACGCCCAGGTCGCGCTTCTCAACAACAACCTGAAATCCAACTATCTTTCGTTTTTCAATGACTGGACGATCTCGCTGCTCGCCGGGAAGCCGGTGGGGGATCCGCCCAAGCCGCCGAACGGCTATGCCATGACCGCCAGCCCCGACGGGTTCGCCTACCCGGTCCTGGGGACGACCCCCGTCTGCGATATGCCGCCGGTACCGGAGGCGCCCCAGCCGTACATTCCGCCCGTCCTGCCGGAGCCGGAGAACCTGCGCAGCGTGCCGGTGGGAGACAAGCTGCCGGTCGGTTTCGTGATCGTGGATGCCGGCGGAACCCGCTGGCAGAAGCAGGCCAGCCCGACGCCGTTCGGTGTGGCGTACTTTTACGCCAAAGTCGCCTGATTCGTTGTGGTTACTGGGCGGGCCTCCCGGCCTGCCCGCTGCGACTCAGTGAATCGTCACGCGGATCGGGATTACTTCCCGCGTCTGCATCACGGCAATGCTGAGGGTCCCGGATTTCGCCTGATCCCCGGCCTTCAGCGTCAGGGTGGTTTTATCTTTTCCGCTGATTTCGGTGTGGGCGAGCTGCGCCTCGACACCCACGGGCCGGCCGGTTACGGAAACCGTCATCGGGCCGGACGCGGCATTGGTGATGGTCACCTCGGCGGACTCGCCTCGCGCCAGGTTGACCGATTCCGGGTCGGCTTTCACCTGTTTCATGACAAAGCCGTACCCCGCCGGAATCGCCGACGGAGAGGGCACCGGGCCGGAAGCCGGCCTGGTCCCGGCCGTCATCCGTCCGAACGGGCTCTGCCGCAAAGACTCCGGGTCAACGTACCAATACCACTTTCCATTCTCCAGCTTCCACGTGCTGGGGCTTGGAATCTTGACAGGCTTGTTGGCAAACCCCGGAAACATCACGTACTGCTCGCACAACATCGTCGCTTTGGCTTTCGTAAAGTCGTCCGAGTAGTCGATCCGCTGAATGGAAAAGCTCAGGTACCGGGGCTTGTCGTGGTCGTAGAAGAACTCCTTGGTATCCTCCGCAACCAGGGCTTCCGCATCGCGGAACTGTCCTTTGACGTGGTCTTCGTAGAATTCGTTGATGCGCGCACGCAGCGCCCGGTCCACCGCTTCGGGAGGCTTGTTAAAGACGTCGGCTGCGTTTTGCGCGAACGCGGCGGCCGCGCACGACATGGCTACCAATGTCAGGCGAATCATTTTTCTCCATTGTAAGACGCCGGGGAGAGGCTAAAAGTCGGACCGGATCCGCATATCGAAGCTCCATCTGGTTTAGTCTGGTAGAGCATGGCTGGAACCGTCAGCGCCTCATCCCCAGCGCAGCCCGGATTAAACCTGGACGATCCGCAATTCTACGTGAACCGCGAGCTGGCCTTGCTCAACTTCCAGTGGCGCGTGCTGGACGAGTCCAAGGACCCGACCAATCCCCTGCTGGAGCGCGCACGGTTCCTGTCGATCGTCGGCTCGAACCTGGACGAGTTCTTCATGGTCCGGGTGGCCAGCCTCAAGGCGCAGCTCGACGCCGGCATTCCGGAGTTTGGCCCGGACCGCATGAGCCCCAGCGCGCAACTGGTGGCAATCCGCCGCGAGGTCAAGCGTCTGCGGGACGCCGCCCACCAGTGCCTGGAATCAGAGCTGAAGCCCGCCCTGGCCGAGGAGGGCATCCACATCATCGAGCATTCCGAGCTCAGCCCGAAGCAGTTGCTGGCGTGCAAACGCTACTTTTCGGAGATCATTTTTCCGGTCCTGACGCCACTGGCGTTTGACCCCGGCCGGCCCTTCCCCCACATCTCGAATCTGAGCCTGAACCTGGCGGTTTCGATCCGCGACGCCAACGGCGCCGAACGCTTCGCGCGCGTCAAAGTACCGGATTCCCTTCCTGCACTGGTCCCCCTGACCCGGCCGCGCAAATCCTCCAACAACCGGAGCCGTACGCGCCGGAAGGAATACTACGTTTGGATCGAGCAGGTAGTGGCGGCCAATCTGGACGCCCTGTTCCCGGGAATGCAGGTGATTGAAGCGCACCCGTTCCACGTCACGCGCGACGCCGACATCGCCATCAAGGAACTGGAGGCTGAAGACCTGCTGGAGACCATCGAGGAGGGAGTACGGCAGCGCAAGTTCGGAAGCGTGGTGCGCCTTCAGGTGAACCAGCAGATGCCTCAGCACATCGTTCAAATCCTGATGACCAACCTGGAGGTGGAGCCCGGCGACGTATACCGCGAGAAGGGACTTCTGGGCATGAGCCGGCTGGCATCCGCCGCGCAAATCGACCGGCCCGACCTGAAATACACGCCTTTTGTGGCGGCCACCCCTTCGGAGCTGCAGCCATCCTCCGAGGAAGAGGATCTCTTCAGCATCATTCGCAGCCGCGACGTTCTGCTGCACCACCCTTTCCAATCGTTCCAGCCGGTGGTGGATTTTTTGCGGCGCGCCGCGCGCGATCCCGACGTCCTGGCGATCAAGATGGTTCTGTACCGGGTGGGGCGCAACTCGCCGGTAGTGGAAGCCCTGCTCGAGGCCATCGAAGAGGGCAAGCAGGTCGCCGTCCTGATCGAGCTGAAGGCCCGCTTCGATGAGGAGAGCAACATCGAATGGGCGAAGGCGCTGGAGCGGGCCGGGGTGCATGTGGTCTACGGCCTGCTGGGGTTGAAGATCCACTGCAAGGCGGCCATCGTGCTACGGCGCGAGGGCGACGCCATCCGGCCTTACCTCCACCTGGCGACTGGGAACTATAACGTCGTCACCTCGCACCTGTATACGGACCTGGGGCTCTTTACGGCCAATCGCGAACTGGCCGCCGACACGATCGACCTGTTCAATTTTCTGACCGGCTACTCGGCGAAGCGGGACTACGGCAAGCTGCTGGTGGCGCCGGTGAATTTGCGGGAGCGTTTCGAAGCGCTCGTCAAACGCGAGATCAAGAAACACGAGGCGGAGGGCAAGGGGCACCTGGTCTTCAAAATGAACGCCCTGGTGGATCCCGAGATGATTCGGGTGCTCTACCGCGCCTCGCGGGCCGGGGTGAAGATCGACCTGCTGGTCCGCGGCGCCTGCTGCCTGAGGCCCGGAATGCGCGGGGTCAGCGAAAACATCAAGGTGACGAGCATCGTGGGGCGCTTCCTCGAGCACAGCCGCATCTTCTACTTCCGGAACGGCGGCGACGAGGAGATCTACATCGGCAGCGCCGATATCATGCCCCGAAACCTGAACCGCCGGGTGGAGCTGCTCTTCCCGGTGGAGGATCCGGACCTGCGCCGGCGGATCCGCGACGAGATCCTGGCAATCTATCTGGTGGACAACGTGAAAGCGCGCCGCATGGCGCCGGACGGCTCCTACAAGCGGGTGCCGCGCCGTGAGGGCGAGAAGGTCCACAACAGCCAGGAAATACTCCTGGGCCCGCTCCCCCGCAAGCTGCCGCGCGTGACATGGTGATGCCCGGGGGGCGCCCGAGGTTTGACAAGGGTTTTCGGCTGATATACTCTAACAGAGCTTGAGACGTTTCAAGCGCAAGTGGAGCCGTGTCCTCTGAAAACCAAGGAGTCTTCATGACCACCAACACCACCGCCTATCCGGCCCTTCACAACGCCATGTGGCCCGGGCTTGTCGGGAAGGGCCCCGACTCGGAGCCGCCGATCGACCTGGCGACTATGTTGAACCTGACGGCCGCCGCCCGAGTGGATGGGGTTCGCTTCGACGGCGTCGACCTGTTCCTTTCGCTTCCCCACACCGACATCGATTCTTCGGATGACGAGCTGGCGCGCCTGGCCGAAACGCTTGCCGCCAAAGGTCTGCTCGCGGGCTCGCTGGTCGCTCCTGTTTGGGGGCCTACCGGCGGCGGATCGGCCATGGGGGACGAGAGCGAACGGAGCCGGTTTCTGACCCAGGTCCGCAAGGCGTGCCGGATCGGACGCAAACTGCGAGATTTGAAGATCCGGAAGTACGGAATCATTCGAATCGATTCCGCGGCCAGCCCAGGCGATTGGGCCAAGGATCCAGCCGGGAACACCAAGCTCATCGCAGCGACTTTCCGCGAAGCCTGCACGATTGCCGAGGACTTCGGTGAGCGGCTGGCTGCGGAAGGCGAGATCTGCTGGGCCGGCATGCACAGCTGGCGGCGTAACGTCGAGCTGCTGGAAGCCGTCAACCGCCCGCAGACCCTCGGGTTTCAGGCGGATATGGCCCATACCATGCTGTTCACGCTGGGCTACAACGCGCCGGAAGACGCGCTGCTGCCCGAAGGCTTCGACTTCTCCGAGCCCGCCCGGCTGGCCGATGCCTACCGCCAGGTGGCCGACGCGCTGCGCCCCTGGACCATCGACTTCCACGTTGCCCAGAACGACGGCACCGTGAAGGGCTCCGGCTCGCACGACAAGACCGGCCGCCACTGCCAGCCGTGCGACCCCAACGGGAAGCTCGACATCGTCCGCGACTCGGGCGCCTGGCTGCGCGGCAGCGACGGGCAGCCGACCCGCGCCGTCCAGCACATCTGCTGGGACGGCTGCATGTTCCCCAATTCCGTGATGCTCGATCCGAAGACCTGGAACGACGTGCTGCAGGTCATGATTGCGGTCCGCGATGCGCACGGGTGGAACTGATATGAAGAAGCTCAACGTCGGAATGGTGGGCTATGGATTCATGGGGCGGACGCACTCCAACGCGTTCCGCCAGGTGAACCATTTCTTCAACCTGCCTTACGAGCCGGTCCTCAAAGCAGTATGTGCCCGCAACGCCGAGCGTGCCGGGGCATTCGCGGCACAGTGGGGCTTCGAGACCGTGGAAACGGACTGGCGGAAACTGGTCGAGTCCAAAGAGATCGACCTGATCGATATCGCCAGCCCCAACGATACTCACGCCGAGATCGCGATCGCGGCGGCCAAAGCCGGCAAGATGGTGATGTGCGAGAAGCCGCTGGGCCGCAACGCCGTGGAATCGGAGGCGATGACGCAGGCGGTGGCGGCGGCCGGCGTAGCGAACATGGTGTGGTACAACTACCGCCGCGTCCCCGCCGTGACGTTCGCGAGGCAGCTGATCGACGAGGGACGGCTCGGGAAGATCTTCCACTACCGCGCCAAGTTCCTGCAGGATTGGACCATCTCGAGCGACCTGCCGCAGGGCGGGGAAGGCCTGTGGCGCCTGGATGTGAAGGTCGCGGGAAGCGGCGTGACCGGCGACCTGCTGGCGCACTGCATCGACACAGCCTTGTGGCTGAACGGCGGGATCGAGGAGGTTTCGGCCATGACCGAGACTTTCATCAAGAGCCGCAAGCACAACCTGACCGGGAAGGTGGAGCCGGTAGGCATCGACGATGCCAGCCTTTTTCTGGCGCGGTTCGAGAACGGCTCGCTGGCGACTTTCGAAGCCACCCGCTATGCGCGCGGCCACAAGGCGCTGTACACGCTGGAGATCAATGGCGAGCACGCGTCCATCGCCTGGGACCTGCACGATCTGCACCGGTTGCAGTTCTTCGATCACAAAGACCAGGGCCGCACACGCGGGTGGAAGAGCATCCACATCACCGATGGCGACCATCCTTATATGAAGCACTGGTGGGTGCCCGGCCTGCAGATCGGGTACGAGCACACGTTCATACACCAGGCGGCGGATTTCCTGGCGGCCCTGGGCGAAGGGAAGAGCGCGGCGCCGGACTTCGCCGAAGCTCTGCGGACCGACTATGTCACGGACGCCGTGCTGGAATCGGCCGCGAATCGAAACTGGGTCAAGGTCCGCGCGGCCGAAGCCGCACGGGCCGGGGGAGGCAAAGACGGAAATGCGTAATCTCACCTTGATACTACTTTTGACCGCCGGCGCTTATGCCCAGCGAGGGCCCGTGATTCCGCCGCTCGAAGAAAGCGGCTACCAGCAGATCTTCGACGGCAGGTCGCTGAGCGGTTGGGATGGCGACCCCGAGTTCTGGCGCATCGAGAACGGCGAGATCGTCGGCCAGACCACCACCGAGAAACAGCCGAAACAGAACACCTTCCTGATCTGGCGCGGCGGCAGCCCGGCGAATTTCGAGCTGAAGCTCGAATTCCACCTGACCGGCTTCAATAGCGGCATCCAGTTTCGCAGTATCGAGCTTCCCGACATCAAGTGGGCCATGAAAGGCTACCAGGCCGATATGGACGGTGAGCAGCGCTACACCGGCCAGATCTACGAAGAGCGCGGGCGCGGCTTCCTGGCGATGCGCGGCCAGTTCACTTATATCGGGGACGGCAAGAAACCGGCCCTGGTCGGTTCACTGGGAGACGGCAACCAGCTCAAAGAACTTATTCACGCTGACGGCTGGAACGACCTGCACCTGATTGCGCGCGGCAACACGCTGGTGCAATTGCTGAACGGCCGTGTGATGAGCATGTTGATCGACGACGATACGGCCGGCCGGAAAATGGACGGATTGATCGGAATCCAGGTGCACAAGGGGCCTCCGATGAAGATCGAGGTGCGGAATATCCGCATCAAGAAACTGTAAGTTCAAGAATGCCGAGCATTAAGAAAGTGGCGGAGCTGGCCGGCGTATCGGTCGGCACGGTGTCGCACGTAATCACGGGCTCGGTCCCGGTCAGCGAGCCGCTGCGCGTCAAGGTGCAGGCCGCCATTCAGAAGCTCAATTATCACCCCAACCACGTTGCCCGCAGCCTGAAAACCAGCAAGACCCGGACACTCGGAATCATCGTTCCGGACATGACCATTTCGTTCTTCCCGCAGGTGATCCGCGGCGCGGAGCTGGCGGCGCGGAAGCGCGGCTATTCCCTGATCGCGGTCAATTCCGACGACGATGCCGAGCGCCAGAAGGAGCTGCTCTCGCTGCTGCGGTCGCAGCGGGTGGAAGGGATTCTGCTGGTGGTCGCGTCGGCGCCCACACCGGTCGGCCAACTTTCCCGGATGATCGACGCGGGCATTCCGGTGGTGTGCCTCGACCGCATTCCGGACCGCGTTCCGGTCGATTCCGTCTCGCTCGAAGATCTGGATGCGGCCAAGATGGCTGTAGATCACCTGCTCGAAATGGGGAGCCGGCGCATCGCGATTGTCACCGGACCGCTCTCCCTCAAGAACGAGCGGCGCCGCCTGGTGGGTTACCGGAGGGCGCTGGAGCTTGCCGGGATTCCTCGGGAAGACAGCCTGGTGTGGCAGGGCAACCTTCGTCCCGAGGATGTGGCGGCGATGTGCCGCGGCCGGCTGACCAACGGGACCGCCCGGCCCGACGCCGTCTTCTGCACCAACGGCCCGACCGGTCTCGGGGTCTTGCGCGCGTTCCGCGATTGCGGCCTCAAGACCCCCGAGGACGTTGCCTTCGTGACCTTCGATGAACTGGCGGTGGACGACCTGTTTTCTCCTTCGATCACCACAGTGGTGCAGCCGGCCTGCGATATCGGGCGCCGGGCCGCGGAGATTCTGCTCGACCGCATCGAGGGAAGGCTGACGGACGAAGAGAAATCGACGGTTCGTTTACCGGCGATGCTCAAGATCCGCGGGTCTTCCGCTAGGCCGGCATCTCCAACGACTCGGGAATTGCGTCCGTGCTGACCGCGACTGCCCAGTAATGCGCTTCAATCCGGCTTTTGGCCGGCAGCCAGCGATATGCGGGAACCCCGAACATGCTGCCCCGGTCGATCATCAGGCGGCGCGATTCGGGAACCGGCGAGACGCCGAACTCCATGCCGCGAGTGATGGTGTTGCCGCACCACGGAGCGCCGGCGCGGCTGTGATTCTCTTCCCAAATGCCCATCCAGGGGAAATCGGCCCGCTTCCAGACGTATCCGAACGCCAGCTTCAGGCCGGGGTGGAAGGCGGCAAAGAAGGCGTCGTCGCGTCCGGGATCCATCAGGTGTGTGGTGAACGCACTCGAAATCGGTGCATCGGTGAAGACGCGTAGATCGGCGACGCCTTGGGTAGAACGAGGCGCCATGGGCCAGTCAAAATCGGCGCCGGCTTTCAGATAGTCGCCCGCGCCGAAGTCGTTCTCGTATACCCGCGAGCGCGTTGCCGAGGCACGGAACTCGGTGACGCCGCGCTCCAGAAAGGGAGGGCCGAGAGTTACATGTTGGGTCCACGCAATCGGCCGATCGCAGACGGAGAGGTTCGCGACCTCTTCGCGGATGCGCACGGCGCGGCCATGAATCTCGATAGAGCGGCTGAATCTCAACTCCGCAGTTGGCAGGATCGCGCTTTGGAAGAGGCGGCCTGCCTCTTCCCACACGGTGTAGGCCGCGACCGAGCCTTCACCGTGGACGGTCATACCGGCGGCCGCCTCTTCGGAAGATGGTCCGCCGAAAAGGTCGAGACACAGGTTGTGGCCCATGATTCCGGCGAGCAGTTTGGCCTCCGCCCCCTCGCCATACGCGGTGCCGGCCGGGTCGAAGGCCGATGGCTCGATCGACGGCCAGGGGGGAACCCACAGCGGATTTACGCCGGTCTGCTTATCGAAGATCTCGGCGATATGCCCGCCTTCTCGCGTGACCGTCACGCGCAAATGTTCGTTCTCGATTTGAGCGGCGCGGCGGCCCCGGTAATTGGATTCCGGCATCTTACTCCGTCTTGATCCAGATATTACGGAAACTCACCTTACCCGTGCCCTCGATCTGAAGGCCGATGTAACCGTTCTTCCTGAACTTCGTCGGGTCGTCATCCAGGAAGACCGACATCACGTGCCCGTTGATGATGTGGATCATCTCGTCACCGTGGGCAATGATGTGGATCTGATTCCAGCTATTGATTTTGACATAGCCGCCCAGCGCTTCGGAGTCCCCCAGTACGGCGAGCAGGCGTGGATGCTTGCCTTCTTCGGCGCGGACCACCTGGCCGCGCCAGGCGACGATGCCGCGTGAAGTGCCGCCCTCGTAGTATTGGCCCGAATAGCGGTTCGTGCCGTCGAAATCGGCTTGGGGGCCTCCGAGGTTCCACTTCGCATTAGCCGCCATGTTCGGCGTGCCGCGCGGCTTGCCGCTGGGGCACGGACCGGCGGGACTCCGTCCTCCAAAGCCCGCGCGGCCGCCGCGCCCATTCGGCCCGCCCGGTCCACCCGGCGCGCCGCGGCCCTGCCCCGGCTCTTGTATGAAGCTGCGATACTGGATGCCGCTGTTGATTCCCGGCCCTTCGCCGCGCAACTCGGCTTTCAGCTCGAAATCGCCAGGCTGGCCGCCCTGCCAGATCAGATAGGTGGTGCCGGTGGGATCCTCGCAGGTGGACTCGGCAACGATAGCGCCGTTCTCGACGTGCCAGATTTCCTTGTTGCCGTCCCAGCCGTTGAGGGTCTGGCCGTCGAACATGGACTTCCAGCCGGTGTGATCCTCGAAATCGATGGGATCGGGTTGAGTGAATCCGCCAAAGCCGCGACCGCCGCGTCCGGCCTGCGGCGCCGCCTGGGTAGGCTGCTGGGGATGCGCGGGCACGGCGACCAGCGCGGAGAAGACGGCAGCGCAGACGACTGCCTTCAGACTTGCGTAACGATGAATCATGGCGACTCCCGCGGAACGCCTAGAAAACCAGGCGATCCTTCTTGGCTTCGATCTTGGCGACGTCTATGCCGGGAACCTTTTCGAGGTCCTCGATCGACTTGAAGGGGCCGTGCTCTTCGCGGTACTTGATAATCGCGGCGGCTTGCGAGCGCCGGAGCGTCAGAGCGCTTTCAAACTCGATTTGCCGGGCGGTATTGACGTGGAGGGGAGGCATCTCGTCCGCGGGGAAGTGCGCGGCGAGATAGGCGGTCACGGCCTGGAGGTCCGCGTCGGAAGCTTTCGCCCCGAGAGTCACCATCTTATTCACGGTTGCCTCCCAGCCGGCCCGGTCCTGGCGAAGGGAAACGGAGCGGGCGAGCTCATGGCACTGCGTGCAGACCTTCTGCGTTTCGGCCTTGCCGGGCCCGTCCGGCAACTGCTGAGACCAGGCGCTCACCGCGGCCAGCGCCGCGGCCGTACCGAGTAAACGAATTAACGGCATAGGTTCGATTGCTCTCCCGGATTAGTGCTCGATGGGGAAGCCGAAGGCGTACAGTTTGCCGTCGGCCGCTCCCAGGTACAACTGGCTCCCGCCCGCTGATAATCCACCGCTCGGGACGTAGGATCCGATGCTGTTGCCGCTGTTCCACAGTTCTTTCCCGGTGGACGGATCGAGCGCATAGAGCACCGCGGGCGACGACGGATTGCCCCCGGCCAGGGCGAAGACCACGCCGTTGACGATCATGGGCGGAAGGGGCGCAACGATCTCGCGCGATGTCCAGCCCGGCTCGAGTGCCGGTGCGCCGTTCCGGTCCACGACCTTCCAGGCGGCGATCGCACTTCCGGCCGGTGACAGGATCCAACGCGTGTGGCTCGAATCCTCCCAGCTCGCCAGTGCGGTCCCAGTCGCCTTCGAGTTGCCATCCGTGACGGAAAGCGGAGTCTTGTGATCAGCGCCGCCGAGCGACGCGGTGTCGAGGAGGTGCAAGCGCCCGTCGCGAGTGGCGGCGGCAGCCAGGAGCTTGTCCTTGTACTCGAAGATCACGGGCGAAGAGGTGAACTCGCTAGAGGCGGCATACCAGCCTTTGGGCTGCAGAGTCTTGGCGTCGAGCGCCACGAGGGAATTGGAGTGGTCGGAGGAACCGGCGCCGGTGGATACATAGAGGGTGCCTTCGGGGTCGAACGCGATACCGGCGGAACCAGCCACGGAGCCTTTCCAACTGGAGGCCTCCTTGCTCTCCAGGTCGAGCGCCCAGACGCCCTCCGGAGCACTGCCGCAACCCTTAGTGGTAACCGCGTAGGCCACGTCGTCCGCAACAATCAGGCCGCTCGAATTTGCGTTGGGAGGGAGGAACTTGAGCGCCGGCTGGGGCTCCTGGCCGTTGGACACCAGCATCGAGTGCAGCAATCCGTCACCGGTGAGCGCGTATACATAGCTCGGCCCGCGGGTAAAGGCATTGGGTGCGGGCCTGCGGGTTGGTCGACCTCCACTGCGCCCGGCGCGGCCCGCGGCCGGCGGCGGCATGGGGCGGCGCATGGAAGCCTCCTCGAGGTTCGGGGCGCCCTGGTTGGGCTGGCCGACAGCACCGCGGGCGTAGGCGCCACGGCCTCCGCGGCCGGTGCCTCCGCCGGTCGCGATCTCGAGGCTGGTCGGGCGCGAAAGCTGGGTGATCGAAGCCGCGCAGGGAGAAGAGCCGCCGCCCGCGAGGTGCATCGTCCACTCGACTCGCGAGATGTCCGTATCGACAGCGTAGACGCTATTGGACAGGCCGCCCAGGAAAGCCAGGCTGCGGAAGCCGCGATATCCGATGTAGAAGTTGAGCAGCACGGCGTCGGTCAAGGGGTTCGCGGCCTTCTGCGCTTTGATGAGATCCACCTTCCAGATCATCTGAAAGCCCGGCTTCTGGAGGCTTTCCAGGGAGATCTTCGGATCCGACCGGACCCAGGACGAGCGTTGGGCATCGTAGCCGCTGGTCGTCCAGTCTCCGCCTCCGCGGCTGTACTGAGCGTATACGAGGGCCGTGCCCAACAAGGCGACCCCAACCGGGATCATGACGGCCGCAACTTTTCGCATCACCGAACTCCTTTCCGATTCGCTTCAGAAATCCTGCTTACTTACTCGCGAGCGCCTGGGTGATCGCTTGTTCCGCCAGGGGAGCCATCGCACGGTAACCCGCGTCATTGGGGAGTAACCCATCGACCGTCATCTCTTTCCTGAAATCGCGGCCGTTGGCCAGAGCCGAGTAATAGTTCAGATAGACGGAGCCGCTCTCCGCGGCATATCTCTTGATCCAGCCGTTCAGGCCGATGATTTTTCCCTGGGGCCGGAGTCCCGTTTGCTTGGTAAAGCAATCGCACACGGGAGTGACGGACGCCAATACCACGCGGATGCCGTTGGCCTTGGCGAGTTCCACCATCGACATGATGTTTTCCGCCATCATGCCTTCGGTGGATGGGCCAGTGACCGAGGCTAAATCGTTGGTCCCTCCCTGGATCACGACCACTTTCGGCTTGAGCGAAATCACGTCCTGGCGGAAACGGATGAGCATCTGCTCGGTGGTTTGGTTCTCGATGCCGCGATTGATGTAAGGCTTGCCGGGGAAGAACTTCGCCTCGCCGGCGCCCCAGCGTTCGGTCAACTGATCTCCGAGAAATACAACGCGATTCTCGCCAGGCGCCGGGGGGCGGATCTCCGTGTCTTCGCTGCCGTACCGGTTTAGCCCGCCAAAATCGCCGATCAGTTTACGCTCCTTGATCAACTGATTTTCCAGGGTCTTGATGGTTTCAGCCGGGTCGGGCGGTTGCGCAGCGCCGAGAAAACCCAGCGTGAACAGCCCTGCCAGCGCACTGATGGCCGCACGTCTCATGAGCTACCGTTTGATGCCGAAGGAGTACAGGTAGCCATCGAAGGTTCCGATGTATACCCGTCCGTTGGCCAGGGAGATGCCGCTCCAGTGGTTCCAGGACTTGATCTGGTCGCCGCTGTTCCACAGTTCCTTGCCGGTCTGCGCGTCGAGAGCGAAGAGCACCGCGTGAGTCGAACCGGGAATGCGGCGGCTGGCGACATCGTCGAGGCCGACATCGGCATAAGCCTGGTCGGTATCCTCGCCGTTACCGTAAGCGAAGATCACACCGTTGGCGATGATGGGCGGCTCCGCGCGATTCATGTTGCGCGACATCCATGCCGGCGCCAGAGTCCACTTGCCGCCGTTGTCCTCCACTTTGAATGCGACAATGGCGCCGTCTTTCACTTCGCCGTGTTCGACCGGAGCATGGAATTTCGAGTGCGGCTTACCCCATATGGGAGTCAACACCCAGCGGGTCCCTTTGGAATCTTCCCAACTGGCGAGGGAACCCCAGATGCCGGCCGAAGCGAAGTTGACATCCTCATTGCAGAGCAGCGGGCTGCGATAGAGAGGCGTGCGGTGATCGTCCCCGCCGATAGACTGCGTATCCATCAGGTAAAGGCGGCATTCCTTGCCGGCATCGACCATCAGCTCTTTGCCCTTGTAGTCGAAGATGACCGGAGTGACCTGCATGTCCAGGTCGCGCTTGACCAGCCACTCGGCATTACTCGGCCCGTAGTAGTCCACGAGCTCGAGCGCTTTGGTGTCGGGATTCTGCTGGACGCCGATGATGCCGTCGCCATATGTGCCGGCCTCAGGATCCCAGCGCCCGTCGCCGGTTCCGGTATACATCACGCCTTCCGAGCTGATTGCAGGGCCGGTACGGCCCCACATGCCGCCGCCGGCCGGGCCCCACGTGCCTACTTTGTCGGTGGCGAGGTCGTAAGTGTAAACCATATTCGGATGGCCGCCGCAGCCCTGAGCGGTATGCGTGTAGATTACGTTCTTAAAGAGGTTGAGGGCGTAGGGCTTGCCGTTGGGCGGCATGAACTTGGCGGGCGGCTTGACGTCCTCGCCATCAGCAGCGTTCAACTGGTGGAGCATGCCGTCCCAGGAAGCGACATAAACGGTGTACTTACCCGGAGTGGAGCTTGGGGCGACCACCGGAGTCGCGGTGATGCCGCCGGGGCAAAGGATGCCACCTCCGCGGCCGCCGTTGGCCGGAGGCGTCCAGGTGCTCTCGAAGTGCTTCTTCCAGATGACCTCGCCCTTTTCGACGTCGATGGCGTAGATGTTGTCCGAGACGCCCGTCTCGATGGCGACTTCGCGAACACCGTCCCGGGTATTCAGGTGGCCGATGATGAGCGGCGGGAAGAGATTGTGCATCTGGCGGGGCTCATTATCCAGCTTGAGCTTCCAGAGGAGTTTAATGTCTTTGGCATTAGCTGTAGAGAAGATCTTCTCATCCTTGGCCCACGCAGTGCGCTTGACGTCGCCGCCATCGGTAAGCCAGTCGGCTCCCGAAGCGAGAACGCAGCCTAGCGCGGCCACAGTGAGAATCGGTAGTTTACGCATCCCAGACCTCGTGTCGTGCCGTTTTCGTGTTCCCAGTGTACTGCGAGTGGCAGGGAGCCACAAGGGAATCCGCAACGAATCTGAATCAGGCGAGTGTTTGTTCTTGACAGCGGGACAGTCGTAGCTATATGCTTTCTCTACTGCGGGTTTGAATCGTTTCAAGGGTCACAAATCCGCCGGGAGGGGTATGCTAGCGACTCAGATGTCGCAGAGAAGAGAGTTGCTCTCGGTTGGGCTGCTGCAGTGGGGCACCGGATTGTCTCTCGTTCGCTTCCAGTTTCCCCTTTTCCGCCATACACAACAGGCACCGCGACATTCTCGCTTGCGGCTGCTCCAATCCAAACAACCAAAACCGGTATCCGGGAGGTTAGTCGTGTCTCGATTTCGAGTATTAGCGGGATTAGTCGGACTGCTGCTCGCAATGCTGCCGGCGGCGAATGCCCAGAGCGTTACGGGCCAGATTTCGGGAACGGTCGTCGATGCCACCGGCGCGGCGGTAGTCGGCGCTTCCGTTACCCTAACCAACGATCTTTCGAAGCAGGAACGCACCTTCTCCACCAGCGGGTCCGGGTCGTTCATCTTCACCGGCCTGGTGCCTGGCGCTTACAGCATCAAGGTTGCCGGGGCGGGTTTCAAGAACTACGAGCAAAAAGCCATTCGGGTGGCGGCACAGGAACGCGTCGACCTGCACGATATCGCGCTCGCGGTCGGCGACGTGACCAGCACGGTGGAAGTGACGGCGTCGACGGTGCATGTGGCCACGGACAGTTCCGATCGCTCGATCGCGATCAACCTACACCAGATCGACGACACCCCGACCCGGGGCCGGAACCCGGTAAACATCATCATGACGCTGCCGGGCGTGCAGACCGTGGCGTCGAACGATTATCGAGGCTGGTCCGGCGGCGGCATCCCCGGAGTCAACGGCGGCCAAACCGGCCAGATCGTCCTGAATATGGACGGCGCCGCGAGTCAGGATTCAGGAAACCTGAACCCCGGATATATTTCGCCCAGCGTCGACGCCATCGGCGAAGTCAAACTGCTGGTGTCCAACTATACCGCCGAGTATGGCGGCCGCACAGGCGGCCAGTTGACCCTGACGACCAAGAATGGAACGCCTCAGTTCCACGGCACGGCGTACTACTACATGCGCCACGAGATGTTGAACGCCAACGAGTTCTTCAATAACAAACAGAATGTTGGGAAGACGAAGTACCGCTACCAGAATCCCGGCGGCACCATCGGCGGTCCGCTCATCATTCCGGGCACTCGATTCAACAAGAACCGGGAGAAGCTGTTCTTCTTCTTCTCGTTCGACAAGCTGTACAACGCAACTACCATCAACAACACCTACACCATGCCTACCGCGCTGGAGCGCGCAGGCGATTTCTCGAAGACCGTCACCACCACCGGGGTGTTGATTCCTGTCACCGATCCCTCTACCCAGGCTCCCTTCCCGGGGAACGTCATTCCCACCAGCAGGATCAGCCCGCAGGGACAGGCCATGCTGAACCTCTTCCCGCTGCCCAGTCCGCTGGGGCTGGCGCTCGACCCGACCGGCAACCGCGGTTATAACTTCCGTGCGATCCTTCCGCAGAACCGCCCTTTGGACGACAAGGTTCTCCGCATCGATTACAACATCTCGCCGAAGTTAACGACTTACGTGCGCCTGTTGCAGGACTACCAGGCGGTGAACGGTTACGGTGGCACGGTGAACCCTCCCGGCGGCACGTGGGGGCAGTTCCCCGCCAGTTACCATGTGCAGTCGGCGGGTGTTTTGGGTACCGCCATCTACACGTTCTCGCCGACCCTGATCAACGAACTCAGTTGGGGCATCACGCGCGGCTTGCAGGGCGTCAATCCTCTGAGTGACACCAGCGCGGATTCTGCGACCGGCGGCGCCAAGACGTACGAGCAGAGCCTGCTACCGCTCAAGGATGCCAATGGCAACGCCCTCACCCTGCCGCGCATCAACCAGGGCAGCAATGTTCTGAACCTGCTGCCGGCAGTCAACTTCGGGTTCCCCTCGGGCTTCAACGCCCAGTCTTCCGGCCAGGGCGTGACCGCGGCTCCCACGTTCTCCCTGGACAGCCGCTGGCCGTTCACCGGCACGGATCAGTTGCAGACCATCGATGACAAAGTCACCTGGGTTCACGGTCCGCATACTTTCAAAGCCGGCTTCTACATGGAGAGAATGGCGCGCAACGTGAGTGTGTACTCAGTGTACAACGCCGCTGGAACCTACTACTTCGGCTCCGACCGCGCCAACCCGCTCGACACTGGATACGCCTACTCCAATGCGCTGCTGGGCAGCGCCTTCGCCTACGGCGACGACAACAAGAAACTGGTGAATCATGCCCGTTACACGCAGATCGAGTGGTTCCTGCAGGATACATGGAAGGCGAGCCGCCGGCTCACATTCGATTACGGCCTGCGCTTCTACCGCGTGGGAGATCTGAATTCCAAGGGCGCCACCCTGGGACTGTTCAATGCAGCGTCATACAATCCCAGCCAGGTCGGACAGCTTCTCTACCCGGCGTGCTCCATCCAGACCTCCGCCACCTGCCCTACGGCGGACAAGATCGCCATCAACCCGGCAACGGGGGCGACTTTCCCATATGTCCGGCAGGGCACGTTCGATACCTCTTCCTATCCGGCCAACGGGTATCCCTGGTCGGGCATCAAGACTTACCAGACCCACTTCTTTAATGTCGCCCCGATTCAAGTCGGGCCACGTGTCGGTTTCGCGTGGGACGTTTTCGGCGACGGCAAGACCGCCCTGCGCGGCGGATTCGGCATTATCGTGGGCCGCAACTGGACGGTGGACTACATCGGCGCACTCAGCGCGGGCCAAGGCCCGATGATGGTGCCGCCCAACTTTCTGGCACCAACGATCCTGTACACCAACTTCGAGAACCTGGCCGGTTCCCAGGCGTATTATACGCCGCAGAACGTCATCGGAGGATCGCCCAACGAGATTCCGCAGTCAACCTACAACTGGAGCTTCGGCATCCAGCGTGAACTGGCACACGGTCTGATCGCCGACATATCCTACGTCGCCAATGCGCTGCGCCACGGTTACGGCGAGATGTACGACAGCAACGCCGTCGCGCCGTTAACCACCTGGAGCCCTTCTGGCTGCGCGAACCCGATCCTGGGCGGCTGCCCGAACCCGAAATTCATCGACCCGACCACCAATCCTGCCAACCCGGGCTTCTACTCTACCAACCTGATCCGCGCCATGACCGGTTATGCCGGGCTCGGCAATATCATCGACTTCACCCAGAGCTACACCAACAACTACAACTCTCTTCAGATGCAGTTGAACCGGCGCACCGGTAGAATCCAGTGGAACCTCAACTACACTTTCTCCCGCACCATCGTCTACAACAACGACAACCAAACTCAGATCTATCAATTTGTCAATGCCCAACTCATGAAGAACGTGGCCAACCGGGCGCACGCCGTCAACTTCAATTTCGGTTACGATTTCCCCGACGGCAGCAAGCTCTGGTCCAACGGGTTCACCAAAGCGGTGCTGAACGGCTGGCACTTCAACGGCAACGGTGCCATCTACTCGGGCAATCCGTACACGGTCAGTTGCGGCGCCACCGGCCAGCCGTCGCAATACTGGGTCGGCACGCCCACCACCTACCTCCCGTTCCGCTGCCAGATGGGTAGCGATATCTACCTGAGCGGCGGAGCGCTGCCCTCGAAGACGGAGGATCCGCGTTTGCAGGTCCCGTTGAATGCAGGCAACTTCACCTTGCCGGGGGCCAACTCGCTAGGCATCGGAAATACGCCGCCGACTCTGTTCTACGGCCCGGGGCTGTGGAACCTGGACCTCTCCCTGGCCAAGATCACCCAGATCGCCGAGGGGAAGACTCTGGAACTTCGGATTGAGACATTCAACACCTTCAACCACTTCGACCCGAACAACCCGAATACCTCGCTAACCTGGAATTTCAACACGGGGGCTCAGACCAACGCTGCCTTCGGCACCATCCAGGGTGCGCAAGTGCAGGCACGCCACGCAGTGCTTTCGGCCAGGTTCCGCTTCTAGGACAATTCTCTGATTAGCAAACCCCAGGAGGAAAGCCAACCAAGGCTTTCCTCCTTCGAACTTGGCCACCGGCAACGGTCGCCGGTATCCAGACACGGCAGATCGTCTTGACACGCCATCAAGGATGGCAGTACGCTACAAATGCTTCCTCGGCTGTGCTAATTGAACAGTGCGGCGTTGCGGCCGCGGCGCCAGGGAGCAACCAGGAATCATGACCCCCCAGGCAGAGCAAATCCCCCATCTTCATTCCGACACGGCAACGTCGAAAGCAAAGTTGATTCGAGAGGCGGTTGCGGCCGGCGAGGAAATCGTGAGGCTGGCCATTCTATTTGCAGCGGTGCTGCTGGCGACCGGATGCGGCAAGTCCAACCCGCCCGCGAAGACCGCCGAGAAGCCGAAAGCCGTAACATACTTTCACGTCGATCCTGCGACCGCTGGAGTGATCCGCGGGAAGGTTCTGTATCGAGGGCCGAAGCCTTCGAGGAAAGCGATCGACATGGAGTCGGACGCCGGCTGTCAGAAGGAGCACGCGGGCAAGCCGGCCTACGACGAACCAGTGATGGTGGGGAAGCGCGGAGGTCTTGAGAACGCGTTTGTCTATATCCAGTCGGGGCTCGAGGGCAAAAAGTTCGAGCCGTCGAAGGAACCGGTGGTTCTCGACCAGCACGGCTGCATGTTCGTGCCGCGTGTGACCGGAGTGGAGGCGGGAGACAGTCTGGACCTGCGAAACAGCGATTCGGTTTCGCACAACATTCACCTCATGCCCAAGAACAACTATGAGTGGAACCAGCAGCAGTCGCCCAACGCGCCGGAGGTACGCCATAAGCTGGTCCGCCCGGAAGTCATGATCCCGATCAAGTGCAACGTTCATTCCTGGATGCACGCTTACATCGGTGTGGTCGATAATCCGTATTTCGCGGTTACCGGGCCGGACGGCACTTTCGAGTGGAAGAACGTCCCGCCGGGCGACTACACGATCGGCGTCTGGCACGAGAAACTCGGAGAGCAGACCGGCCACGTGCATGTTGCACCATCGGGAGCCGCCGCTGTAGACTTCACCTATCGCTAGCGGGGATGATCGAGCAGGCGAAAGGATTCTACGCGCAATGACGAATTCCGGAAAGCTCGCGGTCTCGGTGCTGCTGGCCGCCATGGCGACAGGCTGCAGCCATGCCCCTTCGGGCCCTGCGTACCGCGTCTATGTAACCAACGAGTCGTCGGGCGACTTGACGGTGATTGATCCATCCAGCATGCAGGCGGTCGCCACGGTTCCACTCGGTAAGCGGGCGCGGGGCATTCACCCCAGCGCGGATGGGAAGACGATCTTTGTAGCACTGAGCGGATCGCCGCTGGCGCCGCCGGGAGTGGACGAGAGCACATTGCCGCCCCCCGATAAAAGCGCCGACGGCATCGGGGTCTTCGATGTGGCGCAAAACAAGATGCTGCGCAAAGTCCCCGGCGGCTCCGACCCGGAGCAGTTCGCGGTGGGGAAGGACGGAATTCTATACGTCTCGAACGAAGATGCGGCGGGCGTGAGTTTTGTGGATCCGGAGAAAGGGACGGTCCTTAAGACGATCCCGACCGGCGAAGAACCGGAAGGTGTGACGCTAACCCCGGACGGCAAATACGTCTACGTGACTTCCGAGGACAAGGGCACGGTCACCGTTGTGGATATCGCGGCCGGCACAGCTCTGAAGACGATCAAAGTGGGGCGGCGTCCTCGCGGGATCACCTTCCTGCCTGACGGATCGAAGGCCTATGTGACCAACGAAAACGATGAATCGGTCAGCGTGATCGACACTGCCAAACTCGAATGCACGCATGCCATCCCGATCGGCGAGGGGACGAAACCGATGGGACAGGCCATGACCAAGGACGGTTCCCGCCTCTACATCAGCACGGGGCGCGGCAAGAAGGTTGTGGTGCTGGACACCGCCACGGAGAAGATTCTCTCCTCGTTCGAGGTGGGCCAACGCCCGTGGGGGATCGCGCTCTCGCCGGACGAGAAGCTGCTTTACACGGCGAATGGACCGTCGAACGACGTCTCCATCGTAGACGTGGCGAACGGAACGGTGCTCAAGAAGGTCAAGGTTGGCGAACGGCCCTGGGGTGTGTTGGTGCTGGGGAACTAGGCATCCACGCCAGACGGCGAGTTGCTGAGGACGGCGACTTTTTGGCGACGGCCCTTCAGCCAGGCATCCAGGGAGTAGCGGCCGGAGCCGGCGATGGCAATCGCGATGTTGCCGATGAGATACATGGCCGGAAGTTCCGCGGCGCTGCCGCCTTTCGAAAGCTCGAATCCCGTGGCGACCCCCATATTGACGACCAGGAACAGGGCTGCCCATCGCGTGAACAGGCCGGAGATCACCAATACCGAGCAGAGTCCTTCCGCGAGAGAGGAAGCCACGGCAAACACCACCGGAACGGGGAATCCGACCCGGTGCACTACGCCGATAAAGGGCCAAGGCTGGCCAAGGACGAAGTAGTGGTAGAGTTTCCCCAGCCTGGCCGCTCCATGAAGGGCGAACGTGATTCCACCGACGGCCAGTCTCAACCACAGAAGCGCATAGTCCCTGTTCGTTTGCTCGGTCACGAATCCTCCGGAGGAGTCCCTCTCAATGTTACTTGAAGGCGCAGAGGCTTCGCCGCGGGTTACCTGAGGGACGCGGTTTGACAACTGCCACCGCGGGGGTATACGCTGGCGGAGCTTGAGACGTTTCAACGCGCCATGGAACCGGTGCTCGAAGTCGAGGGAGTGGGCAAATCGTTTTGGGGCATCAAGGCCCTCGACGGCGCCAGGCTGACGGTCCGGAAGGGGGAGATCCACGCGGTAACGGGCGAAAACGGCGCGGGAAAATCGACCCTGATGAGGATCATCGCGGGGAGCGAATCGACCGACGCCGGCGAAGTGCGGTTTCACGGGCGCGGGATCGCGATGATCCACCAGGAGCTCCTGCCGTTTCCGGATCTCACGGTGGCCGAGAACATCTGCATGGGACGAGAGCCGGAGCGCCGGCTCCCCGGCTGGCTCGATAAGCGTGCGATGAACCGCGAGGCGCGAGAGTTGATGAACCGCCTGGGGGTCCCGGTGGACCCGGCGCGCCGCATGCGCGACCTGACGTTCGCGGAGCAACAGTCCGTGGAGATAGCAAAGGCGCTCGGCAGGCAGGCGGACCTGATCATCATGGACGAGCCGACTTCGGCGCTGTCGGCGCGCGAGTCCGAGCGGCTGTTCGATCTGATGCTCGACCTGAAGCGCCGCGGCGTCTCCATCGTTTACATCTCGCACCGCCTGCAAGAAGTGTTCCGGCTGGCCGATACCATTACGGTGATGCGCGACGGCCGTCACGTAGCAACCCGCCCGGCGGCCGAGCTGGACGAAGGCCAGTTGATCGCGATGATGGTGGGCCGATCGCTCGAAACGCCGGCCCGGATCCCCGCGGACACGGGCGAAGTGATTCTCGAAGTGCGCGGGTTAACGAGGGAAGGGCGGTTTCACGACGTCAGCTTCACGCTGCGACGCGGGGAGATTCTGGGCATGGCGGGATTGGTGGGCGCCGGACGGACGGATGTCGCGTCCGCCATCTTCGGCTTGGCTCCGGCCACCGGCGGCGAAATCCTGATCCATGGCCTGCCGGCTCGAATCGGATCGCCGGCGGAAGCGCTGGCGCACGGAATCGCGATGGTCACGGAGGACCGCAAGGAATACGGTTTCGTGCCGGACATGTCGATCCAGGAAAACCTGACGCTCTCGAGTTTGCGGCGCTACTGTTGGGGGCCGCTGCTGCGGCTGGGCGTCGAAGGACAGGCCGCGGACGAACAGATTCGCCGTTTTGCCGTGCGCGCCGCCGGACGCGGACAGCCGGTGAAGAACCTGAGCGGCGGCAACCAGCAAAAGGTCGTGCTCGCCCGCGCCCTGCTTACCGATCCC
This sequence comes from Bryobacterales bacterium, assembly GCA_963836015.1. Lineage (GTDB taxonomy): Bacteria > Acidobacteriota > Terriglobia > Bryobacterales > Bryobacteraceae > CAWCDJ01. The sequence continues at coordinate 172,224 of CAWIIF010000007.1, forward strand.
GAGGTGCTCATTCTGGACGAGCCGACGCGTGGGATCGACATCGGCGCGAAGTCCGAAATCTATTCCCTCATTACGCGCCTTGCCCGTGAGCGGAAGGCGATCCTGCTGGTATCTTCCGAGATGAACGAAATTCTCGCACTCAGCAGCCGCATTCTGGTGATGCGGGAAGGCGCGGTGGCCGCGGACGTCCGGCCGGGGAGCGTGACGCCGGAGGAGATTCTCCGGTACGCCATGCCAAACTGAGGAGACCATGCAACCGGAGATCGCGCAAGCATCGAAACCCGCGGCGCCGGCACGAAAGCCCTGGCCCGCCCAACTGGGCCTGGCGATCGCGCTGGCCGCCCTAATGACGGGGCTGGCGATTGCGCGACCGGGTTTCCTGACAATCCCCAACCTGGTGAACCTCCTGCGGCAGATTTCGATCAACGGCATCCTGGCGGTGGGTGTGACTTACGTTCTGCTCACCGGTGGCGTGGACCTGTCGCTCGGTTCGGTAGTTGCGTTGACCGGCGTGGTGGCGGCGTCTTTCGCGCATCCGGGTCAACATGGTTTATTGGCGCCGGTGCTGATGGGTGTACTGGCGGGCGCTGTCTGCGGCGCTGCCAACGGACTGATGGTGACGCTGGGGCGGGTAGCGCCGTTCGTCGCGACGCTGGGGATGATGACATCGGCGCGGGGCCTGGCGCTTCTGGCGAGCGGAGGGCGGCCTGTGTCGAACCTGGCGCCGGCGTTTACGCGAATCGGCAGTGGCGACATCGCCGCGGTTCCGGTTCCGGTCGTGATGTTCTTCGGCGTGGCGCTGCTCTCCCACATTTTTCTGAAGAACATGCGGTGGGGGCGGTACGTCTATGCAATCGGCGGCAACGAGAACGCCGCCCGGGCCTCGGGCATCAGCGTGCGGGGGGTGAAGGCCGCCGCCTATACGATATGCGGCGCGCTCGCGGGATTGGCCGGCGTGGTGCTTTCTGCCCGTATCACGACCGGCCAGCCGAACGCCGGAATCGGCTACGAACTGGATGCGATTGCGGCCGTGGTGATCGGCGGAACTAGCTTGAACGGCGGGGTGGGAGGCGTCGGCGGAACGATTCTGGGCGCGCTGCTGATCGGCATGATCAACAACGGGCTCGACCTCCTCAATGTATCCTCGTACTACCAGCAGGTCATTAAAGGCGTGATTATTGTGGGCGCGGTGTGGCTGGACCGGAGCAAAAACCGATGATCCGTAGAAGGGCTCTCCTTGCCGTGCTGGCCGCGGCGTGCGCGTTCGAAGGGTGTTCGGGCGGCCGCCCCCCGGCCGGAGGCGGCCATCCGCGGCCCGTCATCGGAGTCTCGCTTCTGAATCTCTCCAACGAGTTCATCGTCATGTTGAACCAGGCGATGCAGGAGAAGGCCCGGGTGCTCGGCACGGACCTGATCGTCAACGACGCACAGCGGAGCGCCGACCGGCAGGTGGAGCAGGTAGAGTCGTTCGTTGCGCAGAAGGTGGACGTCATCATTCTCAACCCGTGCGAGGTCGAGGCCAGCTCGCCAGCGGTGGAGAAGGCCCTGGCGGCGGGCATTCCGGTGGTCAACGTAAACTCGGAAACCCGCGTTGCGCCTACGGCGTTCGTCGGCTCCCGCGACGAAGAATCCGGCCGCATCGCCATGGAATACATCGCACAGCGCCTGGGCGGGAAGGGTAACGTCCTGATGATGCACGGGTACATGGGGCAGGCCGCCCAGATCAAGCGCGACCAGGGCGCGCGCGAGGTGCTGGCGCGCAACCCCGGCCTCAAACTCGTGGCGGAGCAAACCGCAGAATGGGACCGCGCCAAGGCCATGTCGCTGATGGAGAACTGGATTCAGTCGTACGGCGACGCAATCAACGCGGTATTCGCGCAGAACGACGAAATGGGAATGGGCGCGCTGATGGCGCTCGAGCAGGCCGGCAGGAAAGGCAAGGTCGTGGTGGTGAGCGTGGACGCTATTGCCGATGCGCTACAGGCGGTCCGCGACGGACGTCTGGATGCTACGGTGTTTCAGGACGCCAAGCGGCAGGGTGCGGCCGCCGTCGAGACCGCGGTTGCGATCGCTCGCAAGCAGCCGTACCAGAAGGCCGTCATGATCCCTTTCCAGCTGGTGACGAAGGAGAACGTGGCGCGATATCTCAAATAAGCCGGGCGCCGGTGCGAACCACCATGCAGGTGATGTCGTCGTGCTGGCGGGTGAACCCCACAAATCCGTCCACGGACGCCATGATCCTCCTGAGCACTTCGGCGGCGGTTCCGCCGTTGATTCCCGCGAGGGCGTCCATCATGCGGTCTTCGCCGAATTCCTGCTCATGAGCGTCCTCGGCCTCCACCAGTCCATCGGTGAAGATGAGCAGCAGGTCTCCGGCGGAAAGATTCGTGCTGCCGCATTGGTACTGGGACGCCGCCAGGATGCCGAGGGGAAGCCCGCCTGTCTCCAGACGTTCAAGGCCACCCGAGGCGCGGCGCAGGACGGGCCAGTTGTGGCCGGCGTTTACGTAAGTCAGGCGGCTGGTTTCCGGCTCCAGTTCCGCCAGGAACGCGGTGGTGAAGCGCCGGCCGCCGAGGTTTTGCGCGCAGGCGTATTGATTGAGGCGCGCCGTGAGCTCGAGAAGGGAACCGGGAAGGGCGGCGAGAGTTCGCAGGCTGGCCTGCAGGGTGGCCATCAAGAGGGCAGCCGGGACGCTCTTCCCTGCCACGTCCGCCACCACGAGCAAGAGGCGCTCGCTGCCATCCGGCGCGCGGAAGAAGGCGTCGTAGTAATCCCCGGCAACGGTGTTCGCGGGACGGGTGGTGAACGCGATGTCCACGCCGGGAACTTGCGGTGGGGCTGCCGGCATGAGCCAGCTTTGGATCTCGCGAGCAATTTCCAGGTCGCGCTTCATGGTGACGCGGTCGGCCAATTCTAGTGCGAGCAGCACCACCATGCCGGCCCCGCCAAAGAAGGAAAGGTTGTTCAGGTTGACGTCGGCGTCGCCAGCCTGGAAGCGAATCGCCGGAAAAACGAGGAGCACCAGGGAGATCAGAAAGAGCACCCGGCGCCCGGGCGAGAGCTTCATCATGATCGCCCAGAACATGCCCCGGGCTATACGGAAGAAGCGTCTGGGTCCGTGTTCGCCCTCCCGGCGGGTCCAATCGATTTCGGCGGCGTAAAACTGGTAACTGGCACGCGCATCGGCGTGGAATTGCGACCAGAGCTGGTCGAGTGCCACTCCATCGCTAACGCGCCGCCAAAAACTCGGGATGGGGCCGGCCATACTTGGCTCAAGTATAGCCAAGTGCGGGTATCGGGACTCGACCCGCGAACCCTCAGCCGCAGACTTCGGGCTTACGAGCAAGCAAGCAGTCGAGCTCATTTGAGGCTTGTGACTTCGCAACGGCCGCAAACGACGAAAGCCGCCGTATCTCGAACGGCAATACCGAGTTTGCCCGGCCGCCGGATGTGGTCGCGGATCGGGCTCTGCTTCTGACGCTTGTCCAATGGCGGCGCCGTTCGATCTGTAAAAGGTGTCTTCGATTGCAGCATCTGATAGACCAGCAGAAGCAGGCTATGTGCGACGGCCACGAATGAGGGCGCTTTCTCACGCCGGATTTGCTGACGATGCGCCAGAACTTCTCCTTGAAAGTGCATTCCTTCTTCGCTGCAGCCGCCCAACCGCACTGTCCGCTCCGGTTCGCCGCAAGAATCGTGGCTGCATTGCGGTCGTGAACTTCCGGCAGCGTCTGCAGCAGTTCCCATGCCTGCTCCAGACCCGCCGCTCATCTGATGGCCTTCCAGCGCCTGGATGATTTCGGGATCTTCCGCTGCGCTGGCCGTTTGGCTGGATGCGCAATCTCAGCCGCTTCCGCCTTGCTTTTTAGCAATGCCTCCAGCATCCGTTGTCCGCTGACGCCAAACAAATCCGACATGACGTTGCCCAGTTTCACATTGGCGTCCTCCTATATCTTCTGAATAAGGTTGTGCGATCCGAATAGGTTCCCATTAGTGTTTCTCCTTTTGGACTGTCGTGTCTGTGTCTGTGCACAAGCCGGGCTAAGCGCCGGAGCGCGCCATGATGCGGAGGTATTAGGTTGGATAGCACACCCGAGTGCAGAAGTTTCCATTGGGAATGCACATTCAGCTCATCGACGCGGTCGGGAGGGGCGGCTCGCGCAAGCCTTGCTCCATAATATCCCCCAAATTCAAATGGCAGCAAACGTGCTGCAGGGCTGAATTACTCCGGAAGACCGGAAGGAAGTTGATCATCTTGTTGGTACTTGCTCGTCGTGCCGTTGCTCGGGGTCGCACCTCGATGGTCGTATAGCAGAGGCTGGGGATACTAACGAAGCGGAACACCGGGAGCAGTGTTGTCGTAGCGCTCGGGGCAAATCACTTACGACTAGGAAACTCTCGCCGACAACAAGGATCAGTTGGTCGGGCGAATTGAAGGACGGCATGGAGTGGCGGAGGCCGAAAAAAGCCGGCGGATGTTCTGGGGCTGCCGAGCTCTATCGCGAAACCATTTGGCGCGGGTGCGGGCTTGCTATGCCGGGCTCGCCGGGACGAGGTGCAGGAGCAGTCGTCTCTTTGTTGTGAGTCCGATTGTTTGGAGAGAAATTGTGAGACCGTCGTCGAATAAACCTATATCCATGCATGGAGTTAAAGTAAGCATTGGTGGCTTCTTGATTGGTGCAATTTGTCTGACTTGCTTCGGTCCTCAGCGGGCATACGCGCAGGCGGCCGGTCTGGTCGCCGCCTATTCCTTTGACGAGGGGGCCGGGACAACAGTCGCGGACCGCTCGGGAAATGGGAATACAGGCAGGATTGTCGGTGCCTTGTGGACGACGGTCGGAAAGTACGGCAAAGCGCTATCCTTCAACGGGGCGGGCAGCTATGTCGATCTCGGGAACCCCGCCTCGCTCCGACTGACTGGCAGTATGACGTGGAGTGCATGGATCAATGCCGCCGCGAGTCCGGCAGACGATGGGGAGATCATTGCTAAATCGGACAATGGGCCCGGCTGGCAGATCAAGACGAGTCCGGACACTGGGCCACACAAATTCGGAGTTGCAGTGTCAGCTAGCAGCGGTTTACACACCCAGCGATACAGCACTACCGTTCGTGCGCTGAATACCTGGTACCACGTTGCGGGAGTGTACAACGCCTCCGCAAGAACCCTCGATGTCTATGTCAACGGTGTTCTGGACGACGGAGTCCTGGTGGGAGCAGTTCCGGCCGCCCAAGTGAACTCGAGTGTCAACGTGAATATCGGCAGACGGACGGGAGGGTACTACTTCAACGGCGTCATCGATGAAGTGCGGATCTACAGCCGAGCGCTCACCCAGTCCGAAATCCAGGCCGACATGAATACGCCAATAGGAGTTGCGGCTACTGACACGCAGTCACCGACCGCTCCAGGCACGCTGACGGCGACGGCGGCCAGTGCTAACGAGATCAATCTGAGTTGGGCGGCGTCCACGGACAACGTAGCGGTCACGGGGTATCTGGTTGAGCGCTGCCAGGGCGTGGCGTGCGCGACCTTTTCGCAGATTGCAGCGCCGGGCACCGCTACGATCTACAACGACACGGCTGTGACGGCTGGCACCACTTACAGCTATCGAGTGCGGGCGACGGATGCGGCGGGGAACCTCAGCGGATATTCGCCCATTGCCAACACTACGACACCGGCGGTCGCCGACACGCAAGCCCCGACCGCGCCCAGCACGCTGGCGGCGACGGCGGCCAGTGCCGGCCAGATCAATCTGAGTTGGGCGGCATCGACGGACAACGTAGGGGTGACGGGGTATCGTGTCGAGCGCTGTCAGGGCCCTGGGTGCGCGACCTTCGCGCAGACGGCGGCGACGGTGGGGAGTGGGACCACATACAGCGACACTGGGCTGTCAGCAAGCACTACTTATAGCTACCGGGCACGGGCCGTAGACGCGGCGAACAATTTCAGCGGATACTCGCCCGTTGCCAGCGCCACGACACCGGCAGCTTCCGACACACAACCGCCGAACGCGCCCGGGGCGCTGACGGCCACGGCGGCCAGCGCCAGCCAGATTGATTTGAGTTGGGGGGCATCGACGGATAATGTAGGGGTCACCGAGTACCGGGTGGAGCGCTGCCAAGGTGCTGGATGCGCGAACTTCACGCAAGTCTCCGCGTCCCCAACCGGTATATCCGGCCCGCTCACCGCCTCAGCGACGAATCCCCGATACTTCCTCGATGCCAGCGGAAGAGCTGTCGCCCTCAGCGGATCGCACACTTGGAACAATCTCCAGGACTGGGGGACGAATGGAACCATCCAGACACTGGATTTCACCGCGTATGTGAACTCCCTTGTCTCCCACGGGCATAACTTTACCCTGTTATGGCTCACCGAACTGACAAAGTTCTGCGGCCTTCCCACGACCGCCAATGCGCCGCCCGATTTCACTGTAACACCGCATCCATGGCAGCGCAGTGGGCCCGGCACTGCATCCGACGGCGGCCCGAAGTTCGATCTATCGAAGTTCGACCAGTCATTCTTTGATCGATTGCGATCCCGGGTGCAACACTCAATCCATCAGCGTCAAAGGCGTATACGCTATCGTGCTCCGTCGCCACATAGACGACATTGTGGAAGCCCTGTCCGGGGATACTCACGTTGGCCATGTAAAGAGGAGAGGCATCCGCAACCCCATCCAGCGTGTACGAAAACAGTCTCCCAAATTGCGCCGAGTTTACATTGGCCGGTGTCAACACGGTTTCGTTCGAATTCAAGCCAGTTCGGAGGGTGTCGACGTCCCGCGTAAACGTACCCGGATAGTTGGTGACATACACAGTTGCATTAGCCGACGCCGACTGATCCAACGCCGTCACGGTGTAAGTTCCGATGCTGCCCGGCGGTGAGTATAAACCCGTGATGGAAATTGTTCCGGATGCCGCCGAGCCACCCACCTGACCATCTACTAACCAGCTGACAACTCCGTTATTGTTGGACGCATTGAACTGCTGCGTCCGCGTGAACGTAAGGGCCGACACGTGAGGGCTGACCGAAAGCCCGGCGGAAGCAGTTCCTGTTCCGGTTAGGCCAGCCGTGTGCGGACTGCCAGGTGCGTTATCCGCAATAGTGACCGCGGCGCTCCGCGCTCCTGTCGACGCGGGAGTGAAGACTATAGTGATTGTGCAACTGCCATTTGGGGCAAGGGACGCTCCACAATTGCCGGACTGAGCGAAGTCGGAGCTGTTGGCTCCCGAGACGGCAATACTCCCAATCGCCAGCAGTGAGCCTCCCGTGTTCGTCAGACTGATGCTTTTCGGCCCGCTCGCCGTGCCTGTCGCCTGATTGCCGAAAGCCAAACTGGAACTGCTCAGCATGACTGCCGGTGGAGGTGGGTTCGAGCCTCCATTCCCAACCGGAGTGTTCATGTCTGCTTGGATCTCAGACTGTGTGAGCGCGCGGTTGTAAATGCGGACTTCATCGATGATCCCGTTGAAGTACAACCCTCCCGTCCGCCGCCCAATATTCACATTGACGCTCGACCTGACCTGGGAAGCAGGAACTGTTCCAACCAAAGCTCCGTTGCTCAGAACCCCGTTAACATAAACACTGAGAGTTCTTGCAGAGGCATCATATACTCCCGCTACGTGATACCAGGTGTTCAACGAACGAACGGTCGTGCTATATCGCTGAATGCGCGAACCTGCGCTGGCGGATACAGAGGATCCAAAAGTCTGTGGCCCGGTATCCGGACTTGTTTTGACCTGCCATCCGGATGCGCTGTCCGACTTTGCAACGATAATGCCATCGTCGGGTGGATTCGCAGCGGAATTGATCCAGGCACTCCATGTCATACTTCCCGTCACCCCGAACGCGGCAGGGTTGCCGAGATCGACATAACTGCTGCTTCCATTGAAAGAAAGGGCGCCGCCGTATTTGCCGCCGGCTGTCCAACTCGCGCCAACTACCGTGCCTGTGTTGCCGTTTCCGGAAGCATCGGCCACACTTGTCCCGGTTCCCTCATTGAAAGAATAGGCGGCGACCAAGCCTGAAATCGTCGTCAGAGTCGTCGCGCTCGCCGCGTTTGAGTATGCACTCAGGTTGCCTGCCGCATCCGTTGCCCGTACTCGGTAGATGTAACTCGTATTCGCGGTCAGGCCCGAATCGCTATACGTCGTTCCGGTCCCCGCCGGTGCCGCAATCTGCACGAAGGTCGCGCAGCCCGCGCCCTGGCAGCGCTCCACCCTGTACCCGGCCACTCCTACGTTATCCAACGACGCCGCCCAACTCAGATCGATCTCGGCGACACTTGCCGCCGTCGCTGTCACAGTGCGGGGCGCCGTGGGCGCCTGGGAGTCCGTACCCAGTGTCGTTGCGGTTGCAACATTTGAGTAGGGACTCAGGTTTCCCGCTGCATCCGCCGCCCTCACCCGATAGCAATAACTGGCATTCGCGGTCAGGGGTGTATCGCTGTACGTGGTCCGGGTCCCGCTCGCAGTTCCTGCGTGTCCCGCGGCGTCCACGAGGTAGAGAATCGCGTCCCCGCCGAACGGTGGAGTGAAAGAGCGTGATGAGGAGCCGCCAGTCGTCGTTCCTCCCGAGGTGATCGTGCCAGTCGATGGGTCCAGCCATTCGACGTTGAGCAGCCTCGTTGTGGCCGACAGATTCACCGTGAAAGATCCACCCGATGGTGCGTACACCAGGTATTCGGCTCCCGTTGCCGGAGTTTGAGCTAAACAGTAACCAGTTGACGATAGACTCGGTTGCGGCGTCACCTGTGATAAGCTGAGTTTCCTGGAGTAGGTGACTATATAGCCCAGGTTGTCTCTGAAATTATTGCATCGGGGTCCGGACCGGAGCATATTCCGTTTAGTTGCGATATACAGAGATTCCTGTTTTCTCTGGGGTAGTACACATCATATGGATCCATGAAGATGACTTGATTGCCCGCGAGAAAATTCGCCCATGCGTACTGCCTGTTTGCTTGTGCCGAATCGTTCCACATGCTGAAATAGCTATGGTCGGAGTCGTTGATGTTCACCTTACACGCCGGCGTGCCGGTGCCACATGACAGAGTTGGCGATAGTCGGGCGGCAGGGGCGACCCAGTCCGCATCGGAATTGTAAATGGTTGCATCATTCGCATCGCTCAGAACAGCCCATCCGATCGGGTGGTGCTGGGGCTTTCCATTTTCGTACGCGCGGAGGTGGGAAATGTTATGCTCGTTCCACCAGGTAGAGTTGCCAGGCGCCTCCTCGGAGACAATCCAAAGTACGTTCGGCAGGTCATTCAACGTATCTACCATCTTGTTTACAAATGCATCCTGGATATCCGTGATGGCGTTTGGCGCCGCCATGGACAAGGAGCCGGTTCCACCACCGTCGTCTATCCCATTGATGTTGTTAGACAAGCTAAGCGGGTACCCGTCGCCGGAGCAGCGAAAAGAGCTAAGCCACTCGCCGGAGAACAGATATACGCCGGCGTAGATACCAGATGTATTCAATTGTTGCACCCTGGATTGAGTGGCAATCCACTGTGGGAGGTTAGCTTCATAAACCCTGCCGGAGGTGTTACCACCGTTCCCCCCGGCGACACTGGCGAGTGCTGCGACATCTCTCCCGAGATTGGTATCACCGGTAGCCCGGTTATCAATCCGGCGACGGGCACACTCTACGTCGTCGCTAAGACCAAAGAAGTGTCCGGCGGTACAACGACTTACGCGCATCGACTCCACGCTCTCGACATCACCACCGGCGCCGAGAAATTTGGCGGCCCGGTGATCATTCTGGCAAGTGTGCCAGGGACCGGTGCCGGGGCTTCGGGCGGGCAGACACCTTTTATCGCTCTTCGCGAGAATCAAAGGCCTGCGCTACTGTTGAGCAATGGTGTGGTTTATTTCGCGTTCGCGGCCCATGGAGATCAGCCTCCCTACCATGGTTGGGTTTTGGGCTACAACGCGGCCACGCTCCAGCAAGTGATGGCTTACAATTCCACACCAAACGGTAGCGGCGGCGGCATATGGCAGAGCGGCGACGGGCTGGCGGCGGACTCCACGGGGAGCATCTACTTCGTGACTGGCAACGGGGATTTTGACGCGAATTCCGGTGGCTCCAGCTATGGGGATTCCTTTGTGAAACTCAGCCCCGGCGGCGTTGTTCCGGACTATTTCACGCCTCACGACCAAGCCAATATGCAGGCTAACGATCTAGACCTAGGGTCTGGCGGCACATTATTGTTGCCGGATCAGAGCGGTCCGCATCCGCATCTGGCAATCAGTGCGGGCAAGAATGGGACGATCTATTTAGTTGACCGTGACAATATGGGGCGATACATTGCGAGCAACGATAGCCAGATTGTTCAGTCTTTAGTGAACGTCTTCCCCAATGGGACGTTTATGATCGGTAACTTCAAGGCACCGCTGTATTTCAATGGATCCGTCTACTTCAGCGCGGATGCGGACACCATCAAGAGCTTCAAAGTCGCCAACGGATTGTTGTCCACAGCTCCAACGTCGCAGACATCTCTGATCCCCAGCTATCCGGGCGCAACGCTTTCAATCTCGGCCAATGGCAACAGCAACGGGATACTGTGGGCCGTGCAAAGGATCGATTTCGGCCCTACGGGAGGAGGTGGCCCAAGATCCCCCGGTGTTCTACACGCTTACGATGCCACCAACCTTGCCACCGAATTGTACACCAGCAACCAAGCCGCAGGATCACGAGACGCCCTTGACTTCGCGGCGAAGTGGTCTGCTGCGCTTGTTGCGAACGGAAAGGTTTTCGTCGCCACCAATGCCCTCCTAACTGTGTTTTCGTTATTGCCGTAGTTAGTCGCAGCCGGTCTGAGCGGCTCACGCACAGGATCGGTGGTTGCGGTTCCCGGCTTACTGAGGTCCACCGCGGCCGTTTGCTCGGCCAGGAAGTGCTAAGCCAGTATAACACCGAGAAAATGAAGGTTAGTTTCGTGCTTCTTGACGACAGTACTTCCGTCGCCGCATCTCCATGACCAACTCCCGGTAGGGCTCCAAACCGGAACGAGTTTTTCACTCGGGGAGTACCTGTCCAAAAGGCGCTGAGCTCCGATTAGGGAGAGAACAACTTCGTCGAAGGCACCATCGAGCAGCGCAAGTTCCCTCCGAAGGACGGCGCCAAGCGCGTCGTGAACGAGATCATCGTGCGAGACTGCCACCTCATTCCATCCCAGATCCGGAAGGGGCACCACCGAGCCATGACGAACACCTGGCCTGTTCGCTTAACTCCGCGACACGCGTGTGTCACGGGGGGGCAAACTCGGCGTCACTGCGGTGGCCGTTCTCGCCGGGAGCTTTCTGGTGTGTGGTTTCGTTGGGGTCAGATTCAGGCGGCGTAAAACTGGTAACTGGCACGCGCATCGGCGTGGAATTGCGACCGAGCTGGTCGAGTGCCGTTCCATCGCTGACGCGCCGCCAAGAGGGATGCGGCCGGCCATACTTGGCTCAAGTATAGCCAAGTGCCAGTCTCGAGGGCCCGATCTGCCTCTTCAACTCGTTGCTTCCGGCAGTGTCATCCGCCTGGCTGACGTCGTTCAAAGGTCGGCCGCCGCATATCGTGCTCCGGCAGATGCAGTTTCGGCGGCAAGCGGTTCTGGCTCTCTGAGTTTGGAAATCCCCTCCAACACGGCGTTCAAAGCGGCTGCTCTCTGTGCCTGACGCTCCTGCATGGACCGAAGTAGACCAGTCTGGCGATCGATCTGTTCAGCGACCGATAGCGCCTTCGATGAAAGATCCCGGACCATACTCGCGAGTACTTCGATCCGCTCCTCTTGTGCCGATACACGCGAAGAAATTCCTTCAAACTCAGCCGAAATATTCCGGCTGAATTGTTCGGATTCGATCCTGCGAGCCTGGTCAGTCTCCTGGAGCGAGAGGATGGAGGCAGACAGCAGTTGCAATTGATCCTGAGCTGCACTCGCGCTCCCCGAAACCTCCTGCTCAAGCCGGCCCACGCGCTCCTGCACTTCCGAGATTACGCGCAGTCGTGAGGTGATCTCCGTGAGCCGGTTTTCGAAAGCCGTCGCCGCTTCATCCACTCGCGCGTCGAAATCGCGGTGCAAGTCCTCCACCGCTTCGTTTAGGGCGCTTGCAATATCTTGTGCCAATCGGCTGGAGAGGCGTGAGATGATGGTCTGCGCCATCCCCTCAGCCGGTATCGGTTCCTTGACCTGCGTAGCGCCGTTCGCTTTCGAGGGAACTTCCGGAACGGCGATTGCCTGGGCCTTCTCTACCAGCGCTCGAGCTTCGATATCCCGGCCGTCTGCAAGTAGTTGAGCCGCCTCGTCAACGAGGTGCCGCGTTCCAGTGGACAATTCTCGCTTCTGTAAATCGATGATTGCTTCCTGAAGAAGTTGATCGGCTGTCATAAGCAGCCCTCCTGGGATGTCGAGTGTATCTGTATTGAAGGAGGCGAGCAATTCGGATAAATCTGAGGCGGAGCCCACAGACGAACTCGACCGGCAGTCCATGCGAAGGGAATGCGAAAGCGTTTCGGAGCGCGAGGTCAGCCGGCGGCCGGGAGGGAGGGTCGTTGGGAGGGAGATGCCTGTGGCCACCCGGAAATGATCTGGGGCAATGCGTCGACCCGCATGTCAACCGCATGTCAACCCGCATGTCAACCCGCATGTCAACGCAAAGTAGAAATGTCCTATTCTCTGCAAAGTAGAAATGTCCGGTTTGCGCCAGTCGGAGGGAGGGGGCGTGGTAGTCTGAGCGTGCCGGTGAAGCGGAGACGGGCAATGCTGGCGAGCACCCCGATCAAGGAATAGCCGGTCGGAACTCATCGCGGACGATGAGCAGAGCGTGGTCCTCCCGACGCGTTCTTCTACCTGGGCACGGGGCCGCCTGGCGGGAGGCGGCGCGGTTCCGCCCCAGGGTTTGGTTGTGGTTCGACCACATCGGACCGATAGATTCCGCCATGCCTTCCAAAACGCATACTGGGCGCCCAGTATCGTTCTTTGCAACTGCGGCAAGGGAGTGGCGGAGAAGGGATCGTCGCAAACTCTCCTCAACGAACAAACACCCCGGCTTACCGGCTGGGCGGGCGGAGAGTTTCCCGGTATCGGGCGAACTTTGCCTTCGCGCCACCGCCGCAACCCTGTGCCTGTGGTCATCACGGCTCCTCGCGCCTGGCACCAGAGCCTTGCGCTGCCAGCCAGACCTTCGGCCCCTTCTTTAGATCGAAGTTCTGGTTCCATGCGCTCCCCCGGCCCGCCTTGCGCGGTGCGGTTCTCTGCGCCGGCTGGGGAGGCGTCACTTTGGGCCGCTGCTCGCATCTCTCCACCTTGAGATACCGTCCTCCAAAGCAGGCTTCAACCGAACCATCCCGCCGTTGCTCCACCCGTATGTAGGCCCCTCGGAGCCCAGCGCTGACGTCCCGGCGCGCGATCCGGTACGTCTTGGCGCCCAACGGGAAGGTGTAGTCGGCGTTCACCCGCCGCTTCTCCACGTGACTGAGAATCGCGGCCAAATCGTGATGCTTCTCCAGTGGCCGGTGAGCATCGTCGGGGTTGGCGGGCACCACCGCGAGCGTCGCGTTGACCCACGGCAGAAACTCGGTCTCCAGATAGTGGTTGGCACCCTCCAAAGTGGTCACTCCCGCCACCCGCAGTCCCTTCACCAGCCGGTCCTGGGCCGTCAAGAATCCCCGCTCCACCCTCCCTTTCGCCTGCGGGCTGTGCGCCGCTATCCAGGGGATTGCCAACTCCTGCAATGCCCGGCCGATCTGCGTCGGTGGCAATTCTTCCCGGCTCTTCCCCAATCGGCTGCCGTCCCGTTTGGTTTTCTCCGCGGTTTGGAAGATCGACGCTTTGTCGGTGTAGTACGCCAACGGCCGCCCGTGTTTCTGGGTGTAACGCTCCAGCAGGTTCATGTTCTCCACCGTGGAATCGCTGGCCACAAATCGTGCGAACCATCGACTGGTCGCGTCATCGATCATGTTGATCAGCAAGATCTCTTCCCCGCGCCCTTCCAGCCAGTCGTGGTCGCTTGTGTCCCACTGCACCAGTTCGCCAAATCGACTCCGCCGAGGGCGCCATTCGTGCACCTTCTCCACGCGCTGTCTCCGCGCCCGCCACAATTTGGCCCCGATCATCCACTGCCGTACCGTCTCCCGGCTCACATCAATGTCGTGCTTCTTAGCCAAGTACTCCGCGGCTAGCGTCGGACCGAATCCCCGGTACACCGACTGCGAGAGGATCGACACCGCCTCCTGTTCGGTGTCGGCACTAATCTTGCGGTTGGACGGAAGTCCGCGCAGCGCGTGAGCCACGACCTTGTCACCACGGCGCTTCAGTTGCCGTAGCAGGCGTCTCACGTGCCTCTCCGTGATCCCCAGCTCTTCGGCTGCCTCCTTCTGGGTGATCAGCTTCTTCTTCGCCTTCTTCAGGGCCACCAGGCGGTCCCGTTCGGCTTGCGTCATCAGTATTTGTCCTTCTGCCACCTCCCCAGCCTGATTGGCGTCAATAGGACATTTCTACTTTGCGCAAATAGGACATTATCACTTTGCGGCGACACGCATGTCAACCCGCATTGACAAAAGGATTTCAAGGTACTAACATGGCGGCGTCACTTGGATCGGGTTGCCGTCCTTCAGGGGGGCGGCAGAGACATCGAAAAGCAGAAACACTTGTAGAAGAGAGGGACATTTATGAACTCCCTACGCATAACAAGACTCGCTTGGTTTGTTCCCTTGCTGGTCTGCACGGGCCTCTTTGGGCAGTCAGAGCGCGGAACCATCACCGGCGTCGTGGTGGACAGTTCGGGCGCTGTCGTTCCCCAGGCAAAAATCACGATCACCAACCAGGCCACGAATGTGGCACTCACGGTCACCACGAACGACACCGGTTCATACACTCTGCCCAGCGTGCCGCCGGGTGTATATAACGTCCGGACCGAGAAGCAGGGCTTTCGCGCGTCGGTAGTCAACGGCCTGGCGGTCAACGCCGCGGCGACCGTCCGCGTAAATGCCACTCTCGAGGTGGGAACTTCCTCCCAGGCCGTTGAGGTCCAGGCTTCGGCCATTCAGCTACAAACCCAAGACGCCACATCCGCTACAACGCTGGACAACACACTGGTGAACGATCTTCCGCTGGTGGTCGGCGGGACGGTCCGGACGCCATTCGATCTGGCGGCCCTTACACCCGACGCCAAGAACCTTGGCGGAGACAGTGGCTTCATGCTCGGTGGCGGCCAAGCGGCCTCTTATGGTACTTCACTCGACGGCGTCTCGACCAATACGAGCCGCGCGCTTTCGATGAGCTGGGTTGCGTCCAACTCACCGTCGGTCGAAGCCATCCAGGAGTTCACGGCGGAGACCAACGGTTTCAAGGCGGAGTTTGGTCATGCCGGCGGCGGCAACCTGACTTATGTGTCGAAGTCCGGCACCGATCGGTACCACGGATCGGCCTATGAGTTTCTCCGCAACAACGACTTCGACGCCAATAATTTTTTCAGCAATAGGTCGGGCATCCAGAACTCGATTTATAAGCAGAACGATTTCGGCGCCACCGTCGGCGGACCGATCTCGATTCCCAAGCTCTACAACGGCAAAGGCAAGACGTTCTTCTTCTTCTCTTACGAGGGTTTCCGAAACCGGACCGGAGCCAACGGCAGCAACTTTACCGTGCCGACGCCGGAGATGTATAACGGCGACTTCAGCAAGTGGGTCACGGCTGCCGGTGTGCAGATTCCGATCTACGATCCGGCCTCTCAAGTGCAGAACGCGGACGGGACCTATACACGCCAGGTATTTCCCGGCAATCAGATTCCGCAGAACCGTTTCAACCCGGCTTCCGTCCAGGCATTGGGCGTGTTCCAAACCAGCGGCAAGCTGGCGCCGAACAACGGCGCCGCTCCGGGGACGGCCGCATACGTCTCGAACAACTATCTGGTGACTTCAGGCACGCAGGTTTACCCGGTGAACAAGTGGAGCATCAAGTTTGACCAGGCATTGACCTCTAAGCACCACTTTTCGTTCTATTACGGCTACGACCGCGAGCATCAGACCCCGGGACCGGACGGCCCGGCCACTCTCCCCGGTCTCTACACCAGCTACAACGACCTGGTGCAGAACACCGACGTCTTCCGGTTATCCTGGGACTGGATTATCGGCCCCAGCAAGCTGAACCACTTCTACGCCGGCGGGAACAACTGGCAACAGGGCCATAATCCGCCGCAGGAGTACATTGGTAACTGGAAGAGCAAGTTCTGTCTGGGCAACGTTCCGGACTGCAATGACAACCTGGTCAACCTGTTTTACGGCGGAACCGGGAATATCTACAGCCAGTGGGGCGGCAATGCGAATAATGGTTCCGAGAATCCGTCGTACTCATTTAACGATGACTTCTCCTGGATTAGGGGCAACCACACGTTCAAGTTCGGCGGCTCGTATCAGCTCAACAACTACAGCGGATTTGGCCGCCAATGCATTGGCGGCTGCGTTGGCTTCAGCTACCAGGAAACGGGTGTTCCGGGGGGATCGAACAGCAACGCCGGAGGCAATGGTTTCGCTTCGTTCCTCTTGGGCTATGCGGATTCCGGTCAGATCGATACCATCCGCTACATCGCTCAGAATTTTCCCTATTTTGCCGGATATGTGCAGGACGATTGGCGCATCAGTTCGAAGCTGGTTCTGAATCTCGGTTTGCGCTATGACATCAGCCTACCGCCGACGGGTGGGAGTGGCGCCTGGAGCGACTTCTCGCCAACCACCCCGAATCCAGCCGCGGGCGGCATTCCGGGCGCGATTCTCTTCTGCTGCAACGGCCCGGGCCGTACCGGCAGCGGCAGCCTGGCGGACCTGTGGACAAAGGGTTTCGGACCGCACATCGGTTTCGCGTATTCGAAAGATTCGAAGACCGTGATTCGCGGTTCGTACGCGCGGTCTTACGGGGCGCTGGTTTCCGTCAGTGGATCCACCCATAACATGGGTTTTACGCTCACCCAATCCTTCAGCAACAGCTCGAACGGCTTGAACCCAACGTTCATGATGGATCAGGGAATGCCCCCATGGACCGCTCCGCCCTTCGTCAATCCGTCGGTTGCCAATGGCACCGGCCCCTCGTGGTTTCAAGGCATAGAGGCCACCAAACTGCCGGCCGCTGACAATTTCAACCTCTCGATCCAGCGCCAGCTTGGCAGCTCTGTTATTGTTGAGGTCGGCTACAACGGTGTGATGGGCTCACACCTGCAAACGCAACTGCTGGGGTACAACCAGATCAGCCCGTCGTACCTGACCCAGTGGGGCACGGTGGCCCAGAGCACGACCGTGCTCACCAGTTTGGTCGGCTCGGCAACGGCCAACGCCGCCGGCGTCTACGCACCATTCCCGGGTTTCAACGCGCTTTGGGGCGGGCGGGCGACAGTGGCCCAGGCTTTGCGGCCCTGGCCGCAGTACACCACGATCGGCACATATTCCGGCGAGGGCGACCACAGCGGCCACTCCACCTACCATTCGCTGATCACCAAGTTCAACAAGCGTCTGACAAACGGGCTGACGTTCCAGGCATCCTACGTGTTTTCGAAGATCCTGACCGATGCCGATACCGCCTGGGGCAATGGACAGGCCGCGGACCTTTTCAACCGCGGCTTGGAGAAATCCATCGGCCAGTTCGACGTAACGCATGATTTCAAGTTCGCCGGCGTCTACGATCTGCCGTTCGGCAAAGGTAAGCGGTGGCTGGGGTCGGGTCCCGCCGCCTGGGTCATCGGCAACTGGCGCGTCAGCGGCGTCACCGTCTACGACAGCGGTACGCCACTTTCCGTCTCCACCAATCTGGGCCTTCCCATCTTCGCCGGACGCGTGCCGGCCTACGTTACTTCTTATAACGGCTGGACGCCCAGCTATAGCGGCGGCTTCGACCCGAGTATCGACAACCGTTTCGTAGCGTATGGAAGCGGCCCATTCCCTCTCCAGGGCAGCGGAACGGCACTCAACACCATCGGAAACGAGACCCGCTATAATCCGAAGGCCCGGAATTTCCCGAACTTGACTGAGAACACGTCCGTTACCCGGACGTTTCCGATCCACGAACAAGTCCGGCTGGAATTCCGCGCTGAGGCGTTCAATGTTTTCAACCGCGTACGCTTCGGGACGGGTTCCACGCAACTCCAGTCCCAGTCGTTCGGCGTTCTGACCGGCTCCGGCTCGCAGCTCAATTCGCCGCGCCAGTTGCAGTTCGCGCTCAAGCTTTACTTCTGATAAAGAGAATCGCAGCATGAGCACCTTTTCACGCCGTGACTTGCTGCGCCTCGCCGTGGCGCTGCCATCAGCCGGTCTGTTCTACCGGTACCGGGCGCTGGCAGCGCCCAACCTCAACCGCGTAAAGATCACCGCCATCCGGGCCATGGCCATCAAAAACACCGCCGGCAACTGCCTAATCCGGATCGACACGAACAGCGGCCTCTCGGGCTACGGAGAAGCCGGTGCTACCGGGCCGATGGCCCGGGCCCGCATTGAAACCATGAAGGGGCTGCTTATCGGCAAGGACCCGCTTGCCATCGAGGTGCACTTCCAGAACCTGACCTCGTTGATGCACACCTACATGGCGCACATCCCGACCATCAGCGGGATCGATATCGCGCTCTGGGATCTGGCCGGGAAGATCCTCGCCGCGCCCGTTCATACGCTGCTCGGCGGGCCGTTCCGCGAGTCCATTCCGATGTACTCGCACGGCCTTGGATTAAACATGCTCGATAAGGCTTCCTGCCGCGACTGGGCCCAGCGGATCAAACAAATGCCGGAGGGCTTCACGGCCTTCAAGAACGGTATCGATTCCGTGCTCGGGGTCCCCTCGGCGCGCTTCGCCCCGACGCTCACCACCCAGCAACTTCGGAACGTGGCGCACGCCTACAGCAACTGCCGCGAGGCCGTCGGTGACGACATCGATATCGCGGTCCACTGTCACAACGAACTCGACACGCCCAGCGCGATCGCTGTCGCCAAAGCCGTGGAGCCGATGAATCCGCTGTTCATTGAAGATGCTCTAAACCCGCCGTTCTCCGAAGCCTGGATGGCGCTCCGCCGCTCGACCCGCGTTCCCCTGCTCACTGGCGAGAAACTGGAATTGGTCCGCGGCTTCAAGCCATTCGTGGATAGTCAGGCGGTGGACGTCATTCACCCTGACCTCTCCTTTGCCGGCGGACTAACCGGGACCAAGAAGATCGCCGACTACGCTGCCTTGTTCCGCACGCCTGTGGCGTTGCACAACGTCGGATCGCTGGTGCTGACATACGCCAACGCTCATTTCGGCTCGTCCATCCAGAACTTCTACCGTTCGGAGAGCCAACTCGGGCGACCGGATCATTACATCGAGAAGATGGCCGCAGGTAGCCCGCCTGAGGTCCGCAAAGGGCTGCTGAAGGTCCCGACGGTGCCTGGCCTGGGGCTGGAAATCGACCCCGGCTTCCTGAAGGCGAACCTGGTGGAAGGCGAGCCCTGGTGGGGATGAGCGGGCGGCTACGGTCCGCCGGAATCGGAAAAAGGCTCTGACCTGCAAGGGATCTGTGCGGCTCACCGCGCTCCGCCAGTACTACTATCATTGGATGAAGCCGTCACCGGCAGGAGGTCGTCATCATATGAAGCAAGGAATCCCCGTGACTGTGTGCGCGGCGCTGGTTAGTGCCGGCGCGGCGATGGCAGCACATTCCGCCCCGGTAGTCGCGGTTACCGGCGGGCAGGTGCGGGGTCGAGACCTGGCGGCGGGCGCAGTTTTCAAAGGTATACCGTTCGCCGCGCCGCCGGCCGGCAACCTGCGCTGGAAGGAGCCGATGCCGGCGTTGCCCTGGAAGGGCATCCGAGACGCCGGCGAATACGGCGCCACGTGTGCGCAAATCGACGCGACATGGAACAAAGTGGCGGCGGAAAAAGGCAACGAGGACTGTCTGTTCCTGAATGTATGGACGCCCGAATGGCCTCCCCGATCGCGCAAGCCGGTGATGGTGTGGATTCACGGTGGCGCGAATATGGGCGGCTCGGCTTTGGGATCGGGCGGGATCGAGCCGCCGTTTGATGGCGAGAAGATCGCACGCCATGAGGTAGTGGTCGTAACCATTCAATACCGGCTGGGAGTGTTCGGCTTCTTCGCGCACCCGGAATTGACCGCCGAATCGCCGCACCACGCTTCCGGCAACTACGGGTTGCTCGACCAGGTGGCGGCACTACGGTGGATCAAGGAGAATATTCGCAAGTTCGGTGGAGACCCAGCCAATGTCACGGTTTTCGGGCAATCCGCCGGCGGCCAGGATGTTGGTTTGCTGTTGAGTTCGCCGCTAAGCAAAGGGCTGATTCATCGAGCCATCGAAGAGAGTGGGACAGTCATGATTGGCGGCGAGCTTACGCCTCCACGCAGCAAACTGGAGGCCGCCGGGGTGCAGTTGGCGGCGAAATGGAACGCACCGGCAACGAACCAGATCGGGTATCTCCGCTCGCTCTCGACGGCCGATATTCTGAAGGGTTCGCCGCCCTATGCCCAACGCAGCCCGCTACGGCCGGAGCCGTGTATTGACGGTTACGCCGTGGTCAAGTTGCCGGCACAGGTCTTCAAGGAGCACGAAGAGCTTCCGGTGCCGCTGATCATTGGCAATAACGGCCGCGAGGGGACCCTGGCGGGCGGGCCCGGGGCCTTACGAAAAGCGGTAGAGAACTACTACAAAGACCGGGCACCGCAAGCCATGAAGATCTACGGCCTGGATGGCGCCAACCCGGACACCTATGGGCCGCATGGGGACGGAAACTCGCAGTGGGTAACGGACAATATGTTCCGCTGCGGGTCGGTAGTCATCGCCAACTGGCACGGCGCTCGATTTCCTGCCTGGGAGTACGAGTTTACGCGTGCTCCGGAACCGCAAGGCGCGGTACATTCCTGGGAGTTGCAATTCGTTTTTGGCACCCTGCTGAAGGGCGCGAGCGAGCCAGCCGACCGGGCATTATCGGATGAAGTGATGTCGTACTGGACGAACTTCGCCAAGTCCGGCGATCCCAACGGCGGTCCGCTACCGAACTGGCCGAAGCACGCTCCCATGGGGACGGCCTACATGGATTTCTCGTCAGCCGGTCCGGTAGCACGGGAAGAACTTCGCAAGGAGGCCTGCACGCTGTTCGAGCAGAATCTGCCGCTCTCGAGATAGCCGAACAAGCTTGCGGCGGGAGGAAGCGGCGGACGCAGGTCGCGATCACTGCGGGTTCGAACCGGCCGTTTCGGGCTCAATTTATCTCAGTCGATGTTTTCGACAGCGCCGGCCGGCCAACGACTGGCGTTTGTACAAGAGTGGCTGAGACCTTCGATCCCAGGTAGAGCTTCTTCGCAAGCCCGGCACGGTGAAGCGCCCGGATACAGAGCCAGTTGATATCCAACTCATACCAGGCGAGGCCATGGCGGACAGAACGCGGATCGGCGTGGTGGTTGTTGTGCCAGCCTTCGCCAAACGTCAATAGTGCCACCCACCAGTTGTTGGTCGAATCGTCGGGGGTCCGAAAACGGCGGCTACCCCAGGTGTGAGCGGCAGAATTGACCAGCCAGGTGCCATGTAGCTCGACGGTAGTTCGCAGGAAGACTCCCCAACCCACCAGGCTGGCGGCCAGGAAGGCGCCCTCGCGAATCGCGCCCCACGCGGCGAGGACCACCGAAAGCACGAGCAACGGGATGGCGTGCCACTTCTCCAGCCAGCAATGAAAGGGATCGCGTTGCAGGTCGGGTACGTAGCGCGCGAGGGCTGCGTCGCGCATCGGGTCGCCTCGCACCAGCCAACCTGCATGCGACCACCACCAGCCGTCCCGCGGGGAATGGGGATCGCCGCGCTTGTCCGAGTTATGGTGATGCAGACGATGGGTCGCGACCCAAAAGAGAGGGCCGCCCTGGAGTGCGAGTGTACCGCAGATGGTCAGGACGCATTCGAGCCACCGCGGTGTCTCATATCCGCGATGGGTCAGCAGACGATGATAGCCCATGCCAATGCCCCAGCCGCCCGAGATCCAGAGCAGCGCCAGTGCGGTCCACAGCGCTTGCCAGGTGAACAGGAAGAGTGCAGCCAGCGCTCCCGCATGAAGCAGCACCAGGGCACCGACTGTGATCCAGTTCAAATGAGACCTGTGATCAGAATTGCTCGCAGGCAATCGCGGCACGCCTCCTTCCTTGGTTATAGAATACCGAGAGCGAGCGGGTCTGTGTTCAGGCAGACCTGATCTGGGGTCTCCAGGAGTGCGATCAACCGATTTCCACAACGGTCTGGAACATTTGCGGCGGCAGGTTGATACCGCATGTTTTCAACCGATCGTAGAACTTAGGTCGAATGCCGGTTGCCCGGAAGCGCCCCAGGACCCTCCCCGATTCAGTTATGCCAGTCTTTTCGAATACGAAGATATCCTGAAGCGTGATGATGTCCTGCTCCATGCCGACCACCTCCGTGATATGTGTGATGCGGCGCGTTCCGTCGGTGAAGCGCGAGGTCTGAACGAACAGATCGACGGCCGAGGCAATCTGCGCTCGAATGGCACGGATGCCCATATTCGCATTGGCCATGCCCACCATGACCTCCAGCCGGCCCAGGCCGTCGCGGGGGGTATTGGCGTGAAGCGTGGTGAGCGATCCATCGTGGCCGGTATTCATGGCCTGCAACATATCCAGCGCCTCCGCGGAGCGAACTTCTCCTACGATGATGCGGTCGGGGCGCATACGCAGTGAGTTGATCACGAGCTGGCGGATGGAAATCGCGCCGACCCCTTCCACATTGGGAGGCCGGGTTTCCATGCGCGCTACGTGCGTCTGCTGCAGGCGCAATTCGGCGGCGTCCTCAATGGTCACAATGCGCTCGTCTTCCGGGATGTAGGATGATACAGCGTTGAGCAGCGTGGTCTTACCAGAACCGGTGCCGCCGGAGATCAGGATGTTGAGGCGCGCTTTCACGCAGCTCTTGAGCAGCTCCAGCATGCCCTCGGTGAGGGCGAATTTCGCCACGAGATCTTCGCCTTTGAGGGCCTGGCGGCCGAAACGACGGATGGAAAGCAAGGGACCGTCCACTGCGACCGGGGGAATAACTGCGTTGACGCGTGACCCGTCGGGCAGACGCGCGTCCACCATCGGGGAAGATTCGTCGACGCGCCGGCCGACTCGCGACACGATCTTTTCAATGATCCTCAGCAGGTGGGAATCGTCTTTGAACTCTACCGGGGTGCGATACAGTTTGCCGGCACGCTCCACATAGACCATGCGGGGAGTGGTCACCAGGATGTCCGAGATCGTGGGGTCTTGCAGCAGAGGCTCGAGCGGGCCCAGGCCGAAGACTTCATCCAGTAGTTCCTCAATGACGCGGTCCTTCTCGACCAGGCTGAGGGGCGTCTTTTCTTCTTCGACGAGCCCGGCGACGGCAGTACGGACTTGTCCGCGGACACGGTCCCCCGCCATCGAGGACAGCGCCTCCAGATTGATCCGGTCCAGCAGCTTTCGGTGAAGCGTGAACTTCAGCTCCTGGTACTCGGGAGTCGATCCCTCCTGGCTAAAGAGGCGATTTACCCAACCGGTTCCCCGGATCTGATCCGCTCTCGATACCGGTTCCAAAACAGATGTCATGGTAGTGTTCCTCTTTCAACGGCGGCGGTCCGTTCTTAGTGAGGTTCGTCTATCTTTGTTTAGGTTCGTTAGATTGGCCCTTCCGTTTGACGAGGAAGACGTCCCCGGCAAGGGACACGAGGAACAAGGCGACGTGGGGCCCGGGGGACATTACCCAACGTAAGCCGCAAAGGGACCAGAACACAAGTCCACTTCGGTGAACACCATGGCTAATGCGATTCCGTGCGTGCCCGGAGCGGTGGTGTACGCCGGATACGACCAGACCGGGGGAACAGGGAGGTAGTATCCGGCTGAATTTCGTGTATTCTTTCAGGTGTTACGTTGATCGGGAGGTTACTTCGATGAGACGCCGAGATCTTCTGGTCGGGTCGCTATTTGGCGGCGCGAGTCGGATTTGGGGACAACGCACGGACCAGGCCAAACGGGACCGGATCGCGATCATGAGCCTCTGCTTCAACCGAGTCCTGAAGACACCTTCGAATTCTTCCGATCCGAACCGGACGCTCGATATCCTCGACTTCCCTGCGATGATCGCGGAACGGTACGGGGTGCGCCACGTGGAGTTGCAGCACTCTCATTTCGCATCCACCGAGCCGGAATACCTGATGGAGTTTTCCAAGCGGCTGAGCAAGGCCAAATCGACGATCAACCAGATCAACCTGGAGTTCGGCCCTCTCAATATTTCTTCGCCGGACCCGGTCCTGAGACTGGAAACGATCGATCTCACCAAAATGTGGATCGACCATGCCGAAGCGCTCGGATGTCCGAGGGTGATGGTCAATCAGGGCACCCTCGCGCCGGAAGTGCGGGCAACGGCGATCGAGACACTGAAGAAGATCAACACGTATGGGAAGCAGCGGAAGGTCTTCGTGACGATGGAGAACCGAGGCGGAGGCAGCAGGCCCCGGGTCGGCCAGGCAGGGGCCGCCGGAACTCTTGCGGGCAGCCCGAGCGCCGCAGTAGCCCGTCCGGCGCCTCCAAGCTGGGAAGTGGTCGTGGAGGTTATCCGATCGGCGGGGATTTGGGCCAACCCGGACGTAGGCAACTTCCCGGATGAACAGGCGCGTGCAGCGGGGCTTCGCGTGATGTACCCGTTGTCATCGGGAAGCAGCCACTGTCACTACGACCCCGAACGATTTGACGAAGCGAACGCGATCCGGATTTCCAAAGACGTGGCGTACAAAGGCTTGTACTCGATCGAAGCCACCGCGAGCAACGGGCCCGACCCGTACGTGGCGGTCCAAACCATCCTCGACGAACTTCTCAGGGATATCTAAAAGCACTCGTACCTGCCGGCGCTGATGACAAACAAGGGAGCGTCACGCCTGATCGAGCACGGCCTCGATGAGCCTGGGACCGGGTTCTCGCATTGCCGCACCGTATTCGCGGATGAATTCGTTCGCTGTTGTGGCGCGCGCTGCTTCAACTCCGAAACCATTGGCAAGCTTGACCCAGTCGGGCTCCGGGTGCGCCAGGTCGATCATCTTGTCTGCGTGCGGCCCCACTGTGCCCGCGCCAGTCCGCCGCATTTCGATGTCGAGGATACGGTAACGCCGGTTCGCCAGGATTACAGTTGTGATATCCAGCCGCTCTCGTGCCATGGTCCAGAGCGATTGTAGGGTATACATGGCGCTGCCGTCGGCCTCGAGCGCGACTACTTTTCGCCCAGGGCAGGCCAGCGCAGCGCCTAACGCCACCGGCAATCCCTGGCCGATCGCGCCACCCGTCACCGGAAGATGATCGTGTAATGCAGCGGCTGCCAGGTGCGGCCAGATCTGCTCGCTCGAGGAGACTGTCTCATCGGAGAGGATGACTCCCTCTGGCGCAAGCGCGGCCACGATCCTGCCGATCGCGGCCGCGGTGAGGGGCTCGCCTTTCGGGAGATCGGGCCGCAGTGGACCGGAGGTGAACGTCCCTTGCGCCTGCACGCCCAGTTCCTCAGCCAGCCACTCGAGCGCTCCCGCGCCATCCTGATCCTCGGATGCAAGCACGTCGAAGACGCAGCCGGCCGGCGCCAGAGTGCTTCTCCGACCTGGATAGCCGAAAAAGGAGACGGGCGGCCGTGCTTCGACAAGAACCAGACGCTCGAATCCGGCCAGCAGCGCCTCTGCGAACTCAGGGAAGTACGGAATGCGCTCGACAGCGGGCATGCCACCTCCTCGCGTCAACCTGGCCGCGTACCGATCGGCGAAGACTCTAACCCCGGTCCCGGCGCGCAACTGGTCTGCCGAACGGATGCCGCGAGCCTGGAGCGCGGAGCCGCTGAGAAGCAGTCCGACGGTCTGGCCCGAACGTAACGCGCACGCGACACTGCGGACCTGCTCGGCGGCCGGCAGTGCTCGGGACGGCCGGCGCGCGGCGCAGCCAGGCTCTCCGGCCTCGCTCCAGGAGAAATCGGCGGGCACAATCAAGCTCGCCACTCTTCCGGGCGGCCCCAGCGCGGCCACCACCGCAGCGGAGGCCGCTTCGCCCATAGCGCCGGCGCGCTCCAGCGTCCGCATCCAGCCTGAGACCGGGCGTGCGAAAGCCTCGGTGTCGGCGGTCAGGGGAGCATCGTGGCCCAGGTGCTGCGTGGAATGCTCGCCGACAATGTTGACTATCGGAGAGCGCGCCTTGCGCGCGTTGTGGAAGTTCGCCAGAGCATTTGCCAAGCCTGGTCCGAGATGCAGCAGTGTGGCGGCCGGCTTTCCGGTCATACGGGCATACCCGTCCGCCGCACCCGAACAGACCCCCTCGAACAGACCGAGGACGCCGCGCATGCGCGGAACCCGGTCGAGCGCGGAGACAAACTGCATCTCGGAGGTCCCCGGGTTCATGAGGCACAGGTCCACTTCGCTGGCCACCAGGGTTCTGAGGAGACATTCGGCGCCGTTCATGTCGGATTCTCTTCATCACAACACACGGCCACACTCATTTCAAAACGTCCCCACCGGCGGGGTTGAGCAATTATGAGGGCGGCCCGAATCCTTACGTCGCCGTCCTGGGTGACACTCGGTCACAAACTTCAGGCGCGTTCGACAGGCATCGTTCCTGCGGGTATGGAACCACATAATGGAATTCACCGGCCGCAAGGCGGCGCTGCACATCCTCCCAGTACCTGGTCGTGAAGAGATCACCGTGCTTCCTGCGGAAATGGTCGCGGAGGTCGGAAGGCACACCCAAGAATCGCTCCCATTCGTCCACGAGGATATCGAATTCATCCACTGCGAACCACGCGCCGTCGACTTCCGCGTTCCAAAGGAATTCGTCCTGCTCGGTTGGCATTTGCGGCGTTTCGCGAAAGTGGTATCGAAACAGAGGGCCGAGATCGTCGAAATCAAACAGCGCCACATTGAACCCATGCGTCAGTCCGGTATTGAAGGTCAAACCGTAGCAGTCGCCGATAAAGAAGCCCATCCCCGCCAGGTCCTTGATAAAAGTGCCCAATGCGTCGATCGCGCCTTCGCGCAGCGCCCGGTCCCGCGTCCCGTCAAAGAACGTGTTCAGGGGCTGAACCCTTCTCTGGGCGTATACATGCTTCAGAATGATTCGATCGCCATCGATGCGAACAGAACCCGGCGCACTCGCCAGCAGTTCCTGAACCACGCCGTCCTCGAATTGGCGGCGGGGGAAATCGAGATTCCGATAGAGCCATGCATCCAACATCAGGCGGCCTCTATTGGTCTCATGCACCCACCGGTACTGATCCATGATCCGCGTTCTCCCGGTCCACCCCGTCTTCGATGAGAAGTCACGAATTACCTTGAACACATACGGGAAGGAAGGTGGGGCGAAAACCACCATGGCCATGCCCGCTCGCCCCGGCGTGCGGCTGAATCGCTCCCCGGTTTCCCGCATGTGCCGCTGCAACCGCTGGTTCAGTGCCACTCGCGCCGGGTGTGTGAACCCCAGAACCGCGCACATGGCCGGATGGCCGCGTTCGGGTGCCAGGGTGTCGAGAAAGCTGAGGACCTCGCGGTAATTATCGGTATGAACGTGAAACGTGGAGCGGGTAGAGATGAACAGGATATTGCGCATGTCCTCCTTCCCCGTCAGGACCGCATCGATTCGGATGCCGGCATCCTCGTTCCTGAGTGCCAGCACTACGGGCAGCCTTCGGCGGCGCGACATGAGTTCCCCCACGAGGTACGCCTCCCGATCGCGATAGAACACCGGCCTCAGCATCCGCAGATGGCGAGGAGCGCCGCCCGAGATCTGCTTCTCCCACTCATCCAGCAGGCGCGCCGTCACCAGGCCGGCATCGCGCTCCGGGTTTTCGAAACGTGCGCGGAATCCGCAATTCCGAAGCATGCGGATTACGGAGCGGCTCATCTGTTTCGGAGTGGCCTCGTAGAGCTCCCAAACCGGGTGAGGGTTCCAGATGTGCGAATGCTGGGCCAACCCGTCGTCGGCATATTCCACCGGTGTGTCCTTCTGGTCGAAGGCGAGCCGCATCATGGAATAGAAGAAGGTGAGCGCAAGGTCGGCCTCATAGTCGTTGAAGACCCGTTCCAGAAAAGCGCGCCTCGCCGCCATCCAAAATCGCCGGTCCAGCAGCCGTTCGGGCAACAGCCGCTGCATCTTTTGCCAGGTGGCATCCACGGCCGCCCGGTAGAGGCGGACCCGACGCTCCGCGTTCAGCGTCGCCTGGATCCAGGCCCGCTTTTCGAATATCTCCTGAGCCTCGGCCGTCAGGGAATTGAATGCTGAAAAATACCCGCGATGGCTGTCGGCAATCAGTTCGGCCGCGCGCCGCGCGTCGGCCCCTTCCTCGATCGAAAGCTCTTCGGCTTCCTGTCCGGCCGGGAACAGACGGCGCCACGCCCGGCGCCGTGCCCGGGCCGCCTTGACCTGGTCCAGCACCAGCAGGGGGCTTCTGAAAGCACTCGCGATCCCTCGGGAAAGCGAAGACATAAACAGAAATTAGTTCAACCCATCCACTGGGGATTGGCTGCCGTTCCGTCGAACCGCGCAGAGGTCTTGAACAGTTCGTACCTACCCGAGAGCGCCGCATCCCTGGTGCGCGCCATCAAAGCTGACAGCTGTTGCGAGGTCAGGGGTTTAAATGTGCGCGCTGCCTCAAACGCCTGATCGAGCCGCTCCATGGTCTCGCAGCCATTGATGACCACGGATGTGGGTAGGCTCAGGGCGAAATGCAGGCACTCGATTCCCGTGGCGATACCGTTCTTTGGGATGGCGGAGTCTGCCATTGGCTTCATGCCTAGCACCCCGATACCTTGCTCCACCAGTTTCGGTACCACCTGATGAGAGAAGCTACGGAACTGGGCGTCGAGAATGTTGAGCGGCATCTGGGCCGTATCGAAGTGGAAGCTGTTCTGCGCCGCCACCTCCAACATGCGCAGGTGCACCACGGGGTCCTTGTGGCCGGTGAATCCGATGTAGCGAATCTTGCCGGCCTTCTTTGCCGCCAGCAACGCTTCCAGCGGCCCATCCGGCGCAAAGAAGCGGTCGGGGTCTTCCATGCGGATATTCTCGTGATACTGCATCAGGTCGATGTGGTCGGTTTCAAGGCGCTGCAGTGATTCATCGATCTGCTTCGCGGTCGCCGCCCTCGTGCGGCCGTCAAATTTCGTCATCAGGAAGGCTTTCTGCCGGTAGCCGTCGCGCAGGGCGTGCCCCATCCACACTTCACTCTTGCCGTTGTGATAATCCCAGCAGTTGTCCATGAAGTTGATGCCACGGTCGATCGCGGAGCGGACAATTCGGATGCCGTCCTTCTCATCCTGCGGACGCCCGATGTGGTGCCCGCCAAGTCCGATGGCCGAGACCCGCTCACCGGTCTTGCCGAGCGTGCGATAGATCATGTCGCCGGACCGGGTCTGCCCATTGAGTATTCCTGCCGCCAAGGTTGCCATTATGGCTTCCAGAAATTCACGACGTTCGGGTTGCGCCATGGCCGAATAGTAGCACCGGCGGGGTCCGTGCGGGGTGACGCGAAGGAACTGAACGGCTCTCAGTACGCCCATGGGGACCGATCCCGACATTCACTTGCTGGACATTCATTCAGAGAAACAAATCTCTTTATAGATTAAAATAATCGAAGGCGCCGCAGTATCAGACAAGGAAATCCTGGTTCATGAGGGCAACTCAGACTTCTTCGATGCGAATCATGTGGTTGGCCGGATTCCTGGCGATTGCGGGAAGTTCGACGGCCAAGGAACAGAGCGCGGTGGTGATCTCCACGGGCTGGCTTATGCAGGACGTGGCGCACGTGACCCAATCGGGCGACGTTATTTCGAAAGTTGGGTACTCCCCGCGGATCTACAAGATCAAACCATACGTCCCGCCTCCGACGGCCGGCGCCAATTTGCCTGCTGCGGCGAAGGTGCCTGACGAAGTGCGATTCTACAATGGGCCGCGGGTGCAAGGGGTCGTGGTGTGGCCGGTCGATCCGCAGACAAATCGGCCGAGTCACTCGTCGAAGTGGGCGCAGGCGCCCGGCCCGTCGTCGCCCGACTGGTATCGCGCAACCGTCCCCGGAACCGTCCTCACTACGCTTGTGAACAACAATATCTACCCCGAACCGACTTACGGGGAGAACAACCGGCCCAACACTATTCCCGAAAGCCTGTGCCGTACCTCCTATTGGTATCGAACCGAGTTCAACGTGCCGGCGGACTATGCCGGCCGGCAAATCTGGCTCAATTTTGAAGGAGTCAATTACATCGCCGACGTGTGGGTGAACGGGAAGAAAGTGGGGACGATCAAAGGGGCATTCATCCGAGGCATTTTCAATGTGACGGCCTTGGTCAAGCCCGGGAAGAAGGCGGCGCTGGCAGTGCGGATCGCGCCGCCGCCGCATCCTGGCGATCCGTGGGAAAAAACGATCGCCAACGAGCGCGGCCCCAACGGGGGCGGAGTGGACGGGCCGTTGGGACAGGACGGACCTACTTTCGTTGCCTCCATCGGGTGGGACTGGGTGCCTGGTGTTCGCGATCGGCAGATCGGCATCTGGCAGAAAGTAACCCTCTCGGCTACCGGTCCGGTGCGCCTCCAGGATCCCTACGTCACAACCGACCTGCCACTGCCGCGCACCGATTCGGCAGAGGTTTCGATCGAGGTGACCGTCAACAACGCCTCAAACGCGCCCCAGACGGGCAGTGTGTCGGGCAAGTTGGGCGAAATCGCTTTCCGCTCCTCGTCCGTCATGCTCGCGCCCCACTCTTCCCGGATTCTCAAACTGAATCCTCGAAATACGCCGCAGTTGCGTGTGGTGAATCCGAAGCTCTGGTGGCCTAACGGCTTCGGTGAGCCAAATCTATATCATCTGCACCTGAGCTTCGACATGAACGGCGTCACGTCGGATGTGACCGATCTTAACATCGGGATTCGCAAAGTGACGTATTTCGTCGAAGGTTCCAGGAATCTGACACTATCGGTGAATGGCGCGCGCGTTTTCGCAAAGGGCGGCAACTGGGGGATGGATGAGGTTCTGAAACGCATCCCGCGCCGGCGTCTGGAGGCACAGGTCAGGTTGCACAAAGCCGCCAACTATACGATTCTGCGAAACTGGGTTGGCCAGAGCACATCGGAGGACCTTTATGATTTATGCGATCGGTACGGGATCATGGTGTGGGACGAGTTCTTCCAGGCCAACCCGGCGAATGGCTTGAATCCGCTGGATGCGCCGTTGTATCTGTCGAATGTTCGCGACAAGGTGCTGCGTTTCCGGAATCATCCGTCGATCGTGGTCTATTGCGGGCGCAACGAAGGCGCCCCGCCGCCCGAAATCGATCGGGGAATCGCCGAGATCATCAGGGAACTCGATCAGAGCCGGTACTATCAATCCAGTTCGACGGCGGGGAACGGCGTTGTCTCGGGTGGTGGCGGCTACAACTGGCGCGAGCCGCGCCTGTTTTATGGATACTATCCGGCATTCAATACCGAGGTCGGGAGCGCCTCGATTCCCACGCTGGAAGCAATTCAATCCTGGATGCCCGAGAAAGATCTCTTCGATCTCAATTTTCCCAACGACACCTGGGCGGAGCGTTGCCTGGTCAGCGGAAACGGCAATCCCGCCGACAAACCGTTTCAGGCGATCCTCGCAAAGCGTTACGGTCCCTATAAGACGGTAGCCGACTTCGTCCGTAAATCACAACTTGCCGACTATGAAGCGTTTCGCGCGATGTACGAAGCCCGCATGTCTCGCCTGTTCGATCCCACCACGGCAATCATCACATGGATGAGCAATCCCGCTCAGCCGAGCTTCGTCTGGCAGATTTACGATTATTCGCTGGAGCCGTTTGGATCGTTTTTCGGAGTTCAAAAAGCGAGTGAGCCGGTCCACATCATGATGACACAGGATGATTTCAGGATCATGCTGGTCAACCATACGCCCTCACCGCTGAAGGACATGAAATACCGTGTTCGGATCTTCAATCTCGATGGAAGCGTCAAACTTGACGAAACAGCGCCCGTGCCGACGGCGCCGGCATCCCACGCGTTGGAACTGAGAGTGCTGCCAACGCCTGACGGCTTGTCGTCAGTTCATTTTGTGAACCTGGACTTGCTCGATGCCGGCGGCAAGGTGGTTTCCAACAATTTCTATTGGAAGGAAACGGCCCAGGACGATTTGACGGCGCTTGACGCGATCCCCGATGTAGAGTTGCAGGGACGCATTATCCGTCGCGATGCGCGTGGCAAGTGCCTGCTCGACGTGACGCTATCCAATCCAACTCGGAGCATTGCGGTGATGGCGCATCTGCAGCTTCGCAGGCAGGGTACCAATCAGCGGGTGTTGCCGGTTTACTATTCCGAGAACTATGTGGCATTGCTTCCGGAAGAGAGCCGGACAATTACGATCGAGGCAGCGTCGGAAGACCTCGGTGGAGCCCGGCCTCTCGTCGTTGTGGACGGCTGGAACGTCAGAGTTCACGCGATGGATTTCGCCGGCCACGGCGGCGCTCGAATCGCCACGAATAACAATGCCTACGTTTTGCGTCCGCAGGCGCGAAACTGATCTGAGCGCACAAAAGACCGCGAGTTGCGATTGACAATAGGGCAATCGTGCCCTAATGTACGATTGAGGCGCATCCGTGCGTCCAGCGTCCGGTGCCGGATGCGCGAGGCCGGAGGTCCAGAACCATGGCCGCTCTGAAAGAAGCCGCGGCCCCCAAGCGTTTCCACGTCGTGCTGGTGCCAGGGTTCGGCGGCTTTGACGCGCTCGGTAAAGTCGAATACTACGCAGGGGTCACCCGCCTGTTTCACGCGTGGAAGGCCGAAGAGCCAGTTGTCCTCCACTATTTCGACAACTATCCTACCGCCGCCGTAGTCACTCGGGCCGCGCGGTTGTGTAGCTACCTCGCGAAGCGAATTGTGCGCGGAGAAATTCTGAAAGGGGACGACCTCATCCTGGTCGGCCATTCGACCGGAGGGCTCGATATCCGCCAGCTTGTGTCCGCCTTGCACGATCCCGCTAACGACCCGGTCCACGCTGACGGCGGAGTACCCGTAAGCGCCGGCGACATTCTCGACTGCCTGCGGCGAGTCGTCTTCCTGTCCGTCCCGCACTGGGGGACCAACATCGCCGATTGGGTGCGGTCACACCCGATCTACCGCAAGGCGGTGATCGCGGAGATGGAGGCCGCGTTCGCGGGTTCGCAGTTCTACCTGCTCGACGAGATCGAAGAGCGGATTGCCGGCGGCGCTGCCCGGCTAACCGGCGCTGAAGTGTTTCTGGCAGTCCAGGACACCCTGACCGAGGCCAACGAACGCTTTGGCGATCCCGGCTCGCTACGCACCGCGGAGGCGCTCGAGTCCGCCTCTGAGGTCGAACTCTATCTGCGCCACATGGCTTCGGATTTCCACGTGATCGACGATCTTGCCTCCCAACCGCCGGTAGTCGGACCACGAAGCCCGGCCCAGTTCAACGAAGCGGACCGGCGTCGGGAGTGGAAGCGGTGGGAGCGTATCGAGGTACTCTCTTACGCCACGATTGCCGATTGCCCCTTCCGCTTTGAGCCGGGAAGCTCCGCACCCGTTTGGGACCTCGGCAATCTATCCACTTATCCCGAGATCGCAAAAGATGCCCAACGCAGCTCCGGCACCGATCTGGCGTATCGTGTGTGTTACCGTGCGTGCGCCGGCGGACCGTTCCGGCACCCGGCGTCGGGCGGCAAAGTAACCCGCCGACTTGGCGAAGCGCCGCCGCGCCCCATCGAGCTTTGGGATAACGACGGGATTGTCAATACGCTTTCCATGCTGTGGCCGCAGGGCGACAACTTGCTGGTACCAAGCGACCATCTGGATATCGTGGGGCACTATCATCTGACCGAGGCGCGGCCTGCTGGAGGCCGCCGCTACCGGTCGTACGACCCGCTGAAATCCGCGCCACAATTCAGCGACCGGATGTTCGCCGAGGTTTGGAGCGGGATCTTCGATTTCGCCATATCGAAACCGGGCCGGACTGCTGCCAGGGAAGCGGCATTCGTTGGATGCACTGGTTAGAAGCCTGACTTTCCGATGCCCACGTCCATTCTTACGGGAGCCCACGCTAATTCGTGGGAGAATATTAGGTCAGACAGGTACGATATGCCGATGAGAACGGCAGACCAGCGACGGATCTACATGAATCCGCTGGTGATTGCTGCCTTGGCGGGAATGCTCGTGTGGCTTGCCGACCAGCCTACCGTCCCCGGATACAACCCTCTTGTGGCGATGTTCTGGGATCCGGGCGTGGGAAATATGCCTTTGTGGGATTTCCTGGTGCTCTTGTTTTCGTGGTTCATCACGACGTTATTCGTTCATTTCGTACTGTTCACGTTTCAAAAGGTCCGCGGGAGAAGCCGCCCGCAGACGGGCTGAAGCCAAATTAGATGGGCTAAGACCAGGTTCATATCGACATGGCTACCATACTCGAAGCTATCGATTCGCCTGAGCAGTTACAGAAGCTCTCCTTTGCCGATCTCCAACAACTGGCATCGGAAATCCGCGAACAGCTGATCACCGTCCTTTCCAATAACGGCGGGCATCTTGGCCCGAACCTGGGCGTCGTGGAACTCACGATCGCGCTTCACTCGGTATTCCATACCCCGGACGACAAGCTGCTCTTTGACGTAAGCCACCAGGCCTACGTGCACAAGCTGCTGACCGGGCGCCAGGCGCGGTTCCACACCATACGCACTCCGGGAGGGCTCAATGGGTTCATGCTGCGCACCGAAAGTCCGCACGACTGCTACGGGGCGGGGCATGCGGGGACGGCACTCTCGGCGGCGCTCGGCATGGCCGTCGCCCGCGATAAGAGGGGCGGTAAAGAACATGTGGTCGCGGTGGCCGGAGATGCGGCCTTCACGTGCGGGATTACATATGAAGCCCTAAACAATATCGCCCATCACACCAAGCGGCTGATCGTGGTCCTGAATGATAACGAATGGTCCATCGACAAGAACGTCGGCGCGATTGCGAGCTACCTTCACAGAATCGTGACCAGCCCGCGGTTCGATCATCTGCACGAACGCGCTGGAAAGCTCGTGGAGAAGTTGGGCGGCGTGACCGCGCTGCGGATGGCGCGCCGAGCCGAAGAGGTCGCTAAAGGGATGCTGTGGCCCAGCGTCATCTTCGAGGAACTGGGGCTGAAGTACTTCGGTCCGATTGATGGACACCACATCGTTACGCTGATCAAGACGTTCGAGTTCCTCAAGAAGCAGGACCGTCCAGTGCTGCTGCACGTGCTTACCCAGAAGGGCAGGGGATTCGAGCCGGCGATGCAGAAGCAGAAGAAGTTTCATGGTCTTGGTCCCTATGATCCCGAAACCGGCGAGACGAAACCGCTGGGCCGCCGTACGTACTCCGAGGTGTTCGCCGATACGATGGTGAAGCTGGCCGACTTCGATCCGAAGGTTGTAGCCATCACGGCCGCCATGCCAAATGGCACCGGCCTCGACCGCTTCCAAGCGCATCACCCGGACAAATACTTCGACGTGGGGATCGCCGAGGAGCACGCGGTGTTGTTCGCGGCCGGCCTGGCTGCGGAGGGGTTCAAGCCGTTCTGCGCCATCTATTCCACGTTTCTGCAGCGCGCCTTCGACCCTATCGTGCACGATGTCTGCCTACAAAACCTTCCGGTGGTCTTCTGCATGGATCGGGGAGGCCTCTCGGCAGACGACGGCCCGACGCATCACGGTCTGTTCGATATCAGCTACCTGCGCGCCATACCGAACCTGGTGCACATGGTCCCGAAAGACGAAGACGAGCTGGCCGACATGCTCTTGACGGCCATGCATTGGAACGGTCCCATCGCGGTGCGCTATCCGCGCGGCCTGGGACCTGGTACACCGGTGAAAGACGTTCCCCGTACAATCCCGGTCGGCAAAGCCGAGCTGCTGCAGAACAGCGACAACGACCGGGTGGCCATCTTCGCGCTGGGCTCGTTGGTGCCAATGGCCGTGGAGATCGCCCGCAAGCTGGAGGGCGAAGGTATCGCCGCGGCCGTCATTAACGCCCGCTTCGCCAAGCCGATCGATGTCGATATGCTGAAGTTTTTCGCGGGCGGCACCGCGGAGGTTATTCTGACGCTGGAAGACCACGTTCTGCGAGGAGGCTTCGGCAGCGCCGTATTGGAGGAACTGAACATCCTGGGGTTGACCACGCCGGTGGTGCGCATCGGCTGGCCGGACCGCTTCATTGAGCACGGAAAGCTGGAAGCCCTTCGCGCGAAATACGGGATTACTCCCGAAGCGGCTATCGAGAGACTCCGTCCCCATCTGAAAACCCGCCAACCCCAGCCGGTGTAACGACAACTCTGAATTTGCGAGAGGCAGCGAATATGGAGCCGTTCCGTTTACACGTGTTCGTTTGCGATCAACAGAAGCCGGAAGGTGTTCCGTGCTGTAGTGCCCGGGGTTCGGGGCAGGTGGTCGACGCCCTGCGGAGAGAGATTCATGCCCGCGGCCTGGAGAACGAGATCCAGATCACGACTTGCGGCTCGCTGGGGCTATGCGAGAACGGGCCGAACATAGTCGTCTATCCGGAGGGCGTCTGGTATTCGGGTGTGATGCCGGAGGATGTAGCGGAAATTGTGCAGTCACACTTCCAGGCGGGCATTCCGGTGGAGCGCCTCGCCCGGGCCGATGCCGCCGGCTTGCGCGCAGAGATCGTCGAGAACCGGGAGAGAATGCTCGCAGCGCACCGTGCCCGTGAGGCGGCCGGAGGGCTTCCGGACGATCTGAATGACCGCATTCGCGCATTTCAGGAGAGCCGGGTCGTTCTGACGGCGCTCGAATTGGACCTCTTCACGGTGGTGGGAGAGGGCGTCAGTGCAAAAACGGCGGCTGGAAAGATGGGGACGGATCGGCGCGCTACGGAGATGTTGCTGAACGCCCTCACGGCGATGGGCCTATTGGTCAAACAGGAGGGCGATTTCCGAAGCTCTCCGGTGGCTGCGCGCTTTCTGTCATCGGCATCGCGGGGCAGCGCCCGCCCGGCGCTGCTGCACATGGCACATCTTTGGCCGCGGTGGTCCACCTTAACCGATTGCGTGCGGGCCGGCACTGCGGTGGCGCGACCGGAGATCGCTGCTGCGGAATGGACCCAAGCGTTCATCGCTGCCATGCATCGCAATGCCGCTGAGCGCGCGCCGCGTGTTGTTCGAACCGTGGGCGCGGCGGGAATCCGGCGGATGTTGGACGTGGGTGGCGGCTCCGGAGCATATTCGATCGCATTCGCCGAGGCAAACCCGGCGTTAATGTCCGAGATTATGGATTTGGCCGGGGTTGTACCGATCGCGCAAGGGAACATTGATGCCGCCGGCGTCTCCGATCGGGTCTCCATTCGGGTGGGCGATCTGCGCTCGGATCGCTTAGGCCAAGGCTATGACCTGGTGTTTGTTTCGGCGATCTGCCACATGCTGGGCCCGGAGGAAAACCGCGATCTCCTGCGGCGGTGCCATGCGGCGCTCGAATCCGGCGGCAGGATCGTGATCCAGGATTTTATCCTCGAGCCCGATAAGACTGCGCCGAAATGGGGCGCTCTTTTCGCGCTCAATATGCTGGTGGGAACGCCAGCCGGAAGCAGCTATAGCGAACCGGAGTACACGGACTGGCTGAGCTCCGCCGGCTTCCGGGACATCCGCCACGTGCGTCTGCCCGGACCGGTCACTCTCATGATCGCCTCGCGACCATGATCCGCGGCGCGCGTGCCGGGCTTTGCCAGGCATCGAACCTTGAAATCACCGGGACCCCGCCGGCGTCAGATGGCACGAAGCGGTGGGTCTGACATCTGCCCACATTCAGCAAAGCGAGGAGC
>CAWIIF010000008.1:0-400864 GCA_963836015.1 Bryobacterales bacterium
GGCTCCCCGGCATGGATTCGAACCACGATTCACGGCTCCAAAGGCCGCTGTCCTACCATTAGACGACCGGGGAATGTCTCGGCGCGGAAGGGAGCTACCCGTTTAGTGTAGCGTTCCTGGAGGGTTAGCCGCAACGACGCCATTCCGGCCGGCCCGGAGAAGGAAATTCAACCCTGACAATTCCGGTCCCAAATCTTTGGATCGGATATTCGCCGCTCAATTCGGTGGTACCTTCGGAAGTACCGAGTCGTACCATGGCTAAGAAATCCGGGCCTCCCGGACAACGGAGTCCCGCTGGAAATCGGCCCCGCCGCCCGGCCGCTCAGCCGCTGCTAGCCGGACCCCGCCCCACTGTCACAGAGAAGCCCGCAGACTCAGCCGGTCCCAGGCCCGGCGCTTCCTTCCCCGTCGTGGGAGTTGGCGCATCGGCCGGCGGCCTCGAAGCTTTCACCGATCTGCTCGGGGCTCTGCCGGCCGATACCGGGATGGCTTTCGTCCTGGTCCAGCACCTGGACCCCACGCACGAGAGCATTCTGCCGAAACTGCTCACCAGGGCCACCTCCATGTCGGTGCATGAAGTCAGGGATGGAATGGCCGTGCAGCCGAATCACGTCTACGTGATTCCTCCTAATGCACGCATGACTATCTCCGATGGCTTGCTAAGGCTCGCATCGAGAGTAGGGGGGCCGAGCAGGAATCTTCCCATCGACGACTTCTTCTGTACCCTGGCTAAAGATCTGCAACGGGGAGCCATCGGAATCGTGCTCTCCGGGCTTGCGTCCGATGGCACCCAGGGCCTCCAGGCGATTAAGGCCGAAGGGGGTATCACGTTTGCCCAGGACGAACAGTCAGCCCGGTATGCAGGCATGCCCAACAGCGCGCTGACAGCGGGCTGTGTCGATTTCGTGCTGCCGCCGGCCGGCATCGCCGCGGAACTTGCCCGAATGGGCCGCCACCCCTATGTGCGGACCTTCCAGCAGGCCGGCGAGCCACCGCTTCCGCCTGGAGACGCCGACGAGGCTATCCGCCGGATCTGCGCCCTGCTGCGAACAGCCACAGGCGTGGATTTCGAGCTGTACAAGCCGGCCACCATCCGCCGCCGCGTGGCCCGGCGTCTCGTTTTGCGGAAAGTGGAAGGTCTCGAGAACTACCTTCGCCTTCTGAAACAAGACCGTGCCGAACTGGATGCGCTCTACGAGGATATCTTCATTCACGTGACCAGCTTCTTTCGCGATCCCGAATCCTTCGAAGTGCTGCGGCACTCCGTCGTTCCCAAAATCCTGGCGAACCGGCCGCCCGGACAGACTCTGCGGGTGTGGATTCCAGGCTGCTCCACCGGAGAGGAAGTCTACTCGACGGCCATTTCACTGCTGGAGGCGGTCGGCAGGAAGGCAAACCCGCCCGAAATCCAGATCTTCGGCAGCGACATCAGCGATCGGTGTATCGAGCATGCCCGCGCCGGCATCTACAGCGAATCCGTCATGGCTGATGTTTCGCAGGAGCGCCGCTCGCGTTACTTCGAGAAAGTGGAAGGCGGCTACCAGATCGTCAAGGCAGTCAGGGAGATGTGTGTCTTTGCCAGGCACGACATCACCAGGGATCCGCCGTTTTCCAAACTGGATCTGGTCAGCTGCAGGAATGTCTTGATCTACATGGGTCCTGTGCTCCAGAAAAGGGTTCTCGAACTGCTGCACTACGCGCTAAAGCCCACTGGCTACCTCTATCTGGGGAAATCCGAGTCTCTCGGCGGGAACACCAACTTATTCTCCGTGGAGGACCGCAAGAACAAAATCTACTCCCGAAAGCCGGTTATCGGTTCGCCGCAATTCGCAGCTGCAGCCCGGGAATCCGGGCGGGCGGGACCGGCACAGATAGCCGGTTCAGCCATCCCGAGAGTCTTCGATGTCAAGCGTGAAGCCGAACGGATTCTGGCGGAGCGGTACGCGCCGGCAGCCCTGGTGGTGGACCCCGATCTTTACATAGTCCACTTCCATGGAGACACCAGCCCGTATCTTTCGCCGGCATCCGGAGATCCGAGCTTTCACCTCCTGCGCATGGTTCGACCGGAATTGCTGGTGGATCTCCGCACCGCGATTCACAACGCGAAGAAAAACGACGGCCCTGTACGCAAACAGGGGACGCACTTCAAACTGAATGGCGCCGATCGGGTCGTGGATCTCCAGGTCATACCCGTAAAAGGACGGCATCCCGTTGAGTCCGACTATCTGGTGGTCTTCCAGGCGGCTGAACCAGCCACGGCGCCGCCGGTGGAGGTCGGTCCTCGAGATCGGAAAGGGCGTGCCGCTTCCGAGACCGTCCGACTCGAACGCGAGCTCAGCGCCACCCGGGAACACCTCAGGGCGCTGGCGGAGGATTATGAGTCCTCCAGGGAGGAGATGACTGCGATCAACGAGGAGACCCTTTCCAGTAGCGAGGAGCTCCAGACCGCCAACGAGGAACTGGAGACGGCCAAGGAAGAGCTGCAGTCCTCCAATGAA
Source organism: Bryobacterales bacterium (assembly GCA_963836015.1). Taxonomy (GTDB): domain Bacteria; phylum Acidobacteriota; class Terriglobia; order Bryobacterales; family Bryobacteraceae; genus CAWCDJ01. Next base: position 2,499 of record CAWIIF010000008.1, read on the forward strand.
GAGCTGACCACGCTCAATGACGAGCTGCAAAGCCGCAACAGCGAGTTGAGTCAGTTGACGAACGACCTCAGCAACCTGCTCGTCGGCGTTGACATTCCGATCGTCATTCTCGACGGCGGCCTGCATATTCGCCACTTCACCCCTGCGGCGGAAAAGGTGTTCAGCCTGATTGCCACCGACGTCGGCCGTCCCTTCACCGACATCGTGTCGCGGCTCGACGTTTCGAACTGGGATGAGCTGATCCGGGAGGCGACCGGGCAGCTCCGTGTCGTGGAACGGGAAGTACGCGATCGTGAGGGCCGCTGGTATTCCCTCCGAATGCGGCCGTACCATGCCGGTGAACGGAAGGTCGACGGCATTCTGATCGCGCTCCTCGATATTGATTCGGTCCGGCGAAGCCTGGATGAGGCGCGAGAGGCCCGGGATTTTGCGGAAGCTGTGGTGGACACGGTTCGAGAGCCGCTGCTGGTTCTGAATAGCGAGTTTCGAATTTTGAAAGCGACCCCCAGCTTCTATGCAACCTACCAGGTAGGCCAGACTGAAACGGAAGGGCGAAGCTTTTTCGAGCTGGGAAACGGCCAGTGGAACATACCGCGGCTGCGCACCTTGTTGGAAGACTTGCTGCCGCGCGACAAGCGGGTGGAAGACTTCGACCTGGCACACGATTTCCCGTCGATCGGCCACCGGCAAGTGCTTCTCAATGCGCGCCAGGTCTATCGGAAATCCCAGGGCACCGGGACAATTCTCCTGGCGATCGAGGATGTCACGGAGCGCGCCCGCGCCGAAGAGTTGGCGCGACAGCGGGAGTTGGCGATTCAGGACACGGCTTCGCAAGCCATCCTTTCCGTGGGACCGGATGGCCGGATCGTGATGGCCAACCGTATGGCGGAAATCATGTTCGGTTACAGCCGCGAAGAACTGTTGGACCTGCCCGTTGAGAGCCTGATGCCGGCGCGCTTCCGGGGACCCCACCGGGCCCACCGCGTCGTTTACTTGGAGGCACCACAGCGCCAGCCCCAGCCAATGGCGTCTAGCCAGGAAATCCGAGGGCTGCGCAAGGACGGTACGGAGTTTCCCATCGCCGCGACCTTGAACAAGATCCACACAAAAGAGGGCACTCTCTCCATCGATTTCATCACGGACCTCACCGAACGTCACAAGGCCGAAGAGGCGCTCCGGGAGAGCGAAGATCGCTTCTCCCGGTTCATGAAGTATCTTCCGGCCGCGGCGTTCATGAAGGATCTGGATGGCCGCTATGTTTACGTCAGCCAAGGCTTCACGAAGCTTACCGGGCGAGCCCCGGACCTCAGCCTGGGCGCAACCGATGAGGACTACTGGCCGGCGGCCGCTGCCCGGCTGCGGGAGCAGGATCGATACGTCATCGAGACGGGGCGCGCCATGACAGCGGAGGATTCGCGTGGTCGCGGGAATCAGGTCCGCTACTACCAGACAGTCAAGTTCCCGATTCCCGACAGGAGCGGCGCCGCCGCTTTGGTGGCGGGAGTGTCGGTTGACATTACCGAGAGGAAGCTGGCGGAGCATGAGAAGCAGGCCCTTTCGGAGAGGCTGGCCACAGCCCACGAAGAGGAGCGCTGGCGGATTTCGAGAGAGCTGCACGACGACCTGACCCAAAGGCTCGCCGGGCTGGCCATGGACATCGGCAGCCTGGTAGTGCAGAGCCCCGCCGCCGCGCGGCTAAAGAAGGACCTCAGGGCACTCCAGAGACGGGTGGTTCAGGCGGTCGAAGTGGCGCGGCACGTCGCCCACCAGTTGCATCCTTCGGAGCTCGACGATCTGGGCCTGGTAGCCGCGGTGCGCTCTTACTGCGAGGATTTCGCCCGGCGGGAGAACATCGAGATCGAGTTTACGAGCCGGAAAGTGCCGAAAGAGCTGAAGCGGGAAATTGCTTCCTGCCTGTATAAAGTGACGCAGGAGAGCCTCAGTAATATCGCCAAACACTCCCGCGCTAAAACGGTCTTCGTTACGTTGGCCGGAACCGCGGACCGGATCAGCCTCTCGGTGAAGGACACGGGAATTGGCTTCAGGATTCAATCTCCCGGGACCAACGTCGGCCTCGGCATTCTCAGCATGAAGGAGCGGGTGAGCTTGCTCCGGGGAAGTTTCGCAATCTCCTCGAATCCCGGCCGGGGCACGGAGGTCACCGCGGATATTCCGTTGGGGGCGCAATGATCAGGCGCGCGCGCATCCTGCTTGCCGATGACCACGTCCTGATTGTGGCCGGAGTCCGGACCTTGCTGGAAGCTCATTACGATCTGGTCGGACAGGTGGGCGACGGGAGGTCGCTGGTGGAGGCGGCAGTACGGCTCAGGCCCGACCTCATTATTCTGGACGTGACCATGCCCATGCTGAACGGCATCGACGCCGCCCAGCAGATCAAGAAGGCGTGGCCGCAGGCAAAGCTGCTGTTTCTCAGCATGCATGCGAGCACGGCATATCTCCAGGAGGCCTTCAACGCCGGCGGCTCCGGCTACGTACTGAAATCTTCCGCCGCGGAAGAACTGAGGACCGCCATCCAAAAAGTTCTCAGCGGCCAGACCTATGTGGCCCCGTCATTGGAGCAGGGGATTACGCAGGGCGTGTTGCGGCAGGGAGGGTTGTCGGCCCAGTTGACGGAGCGCCAGCGGGAAGTCCTGCAACTGATTGCGGAAGGCCGCGGGAACAAAGAGATCGCCACGATTCTTGGAGTCTCCGTGAAGACTGTGGAATTTCATCGCGGCCGCCTCATGGAGAGACTCGGCGTGCACGGCGTCGCCGAGCTCGTCCGCTGCGCGGTTCAAGCCGGCTTGGTCGGGGAATAGGCCGGCCGGGTCCTCGGCGCGACCAGCAGGAGCCCCAGGCTGCCGGTCGACCCGGCGGGGGTGCTTTTGACTCCTTTGTGCAGTGCGGCGAAGTATTGTCCGATGGTCGCCTCGGAGCATTCCAGCGCGTCCGCGAGAATGAGAACCTCCAGTCCGGACGCGGGCCGCCGCCCGCGGCGGCAGCGGAACAGAGCCTCCAGAATTCGTGCGAGGTCATCCTCGAAGGCGTGCTTCGCCCGCCATCGCGGCGATTGATCGATTGGAATAACCATATCGGCTTCCGAAGCTTCAGAGTGATTCCGCCCCGGCGCTCATCACCCTTGATTGCTCGGACGGCATTTCCTTCTGATTCCCCGCTACTAAAGCAGCCCCGCTGCCGGCCGGCCGGTGCCTGGCCGGTCGATCGAGCGATCGATGGTTCTCCGACGCGAGGTGCTCCAGCGAAAGAATTGCATCGTCGAGGAGCTCGAGATAAGTGCGAAGTTCAGCGATGACTCGGTGTATGTCCACGGGATATCCTTTCGGTTGGGCCCATATGCCGTGGCGTCGGCTGGCTCGGAATGACTGTGGAGTTAGTCCGGGAAAGCGGCAATAGACTCATCAGGACCCTCCCATCGATCCCGATAGACAACTTGGGATCGATCTCCGATGATCTCTTCAAATTATTCTGATATTTCTATCCCGGTAGGTCTACTAGGTCACTACCTAGTAGGTCGCGACCCAGTAGACGCGGCGGGCGGAAAAATGCATGATCAGACCAAACGAATCCGGAGGATTCGAGGAGGAGCCCTGAAGTGAAAACGATTCTTCTTTTAGAGGATGAACCCTCGCTTCTGAACCTGCTGCATCGTGTCCTCGTGCGCCGGGGATATTCTGTTTTGCAGGCGGCCACTCCGAGAGACGCCATTCGGTTGTTCGACGACAACGGGCGGCATGTGGACCTGATTATCGCCGATGTCACCTTACCCGTCGTTTCCGGCGTGCAGGTAGCTTTGCTGCTTCGAACGGATGAGCCGGACTTACCCGTGATCTTAACTTCGGGCTATCCGTCAAACGCGTGGACCGATCAGGATTGCGGCTATCTTCGAAGACTCGGACCGGACTCCGTGAGCATCCTGTTAAAGCCCTTTGCAACGCGGACCCTGATGGACGCCGTCGGCGGCTTGATCGGCGTGCCATTGACCGGCGCGCTGGGCGCCGGCGTTTCGTGAGTGGGTCCGTTGCCCTTTCCCGGAGGGTTAGCCGCAACGACTCTGATACAATCGGCCTGGAAGCCATTCTTGGCCGGTGCTGGGCACGGGCTTCAAACCCGTCGTGCGGTACTCTGTGTCGCGGGTGGGTTCGACTCCCACTGGCTTCCGCCACCCGCCTTTAGCACTGCGAAACCTCCCATCCGGAGTCCGAAGTTTGTTCATTCGGATACCGATGCTTTTTTGGGAAACGGTGCTTTTCGCGCTCCTTTTGGCGTAACCTGTAAATAAGACATTGATTCGTTCCGACCCGACGGCTCTCCCCAGTTCCAGACGGGAACCGCCGGACCCTGGGTTCCGGGGTTCCAGATTGCGTCGCGCCGCTTCAACCGTCATCGGCTCCGGCCGTAAGGGACGAGTCTTTTCTGGGAGTACCATTATGCCGAATGGCGCAAAGTTAAGTGCTGCGCGGGAGATGGAAGATGCCCTCATGTATCTTCCGCGCAAGGGTGTTACCGACTACCGAAAAGGTCAGATCATCTTCGATGAGCATCAGCCATCGAAGGGCCTTCACCTTGTCGTTCAGGGGCGCGTGAAGGTCACGATGGCCCTGGATGACGGAACGCAAACAGTTGTCGACATCTTCACCACGGATGATTTTTTTGGCGAAAGCTCCCTGCTTGGGTCCTCTCGCCACCCCGAGCGGGCGATGGCTGTCGACAATGTCACCCTCATGTCCTGGAGCAGCGCCGAGATCGAGGAGCAGGTGGAACGCCAGCCTCGCCTCGGAATCGCCCTCGTGCAGATGCTCGTCAAACGCGGGCTCGACTATGAGGAGCGGCTGCAGAGCTTCGCTCTCGACAAAACACCGGAGCGTGTAATGCGATCGCTCCTGCGGTTTGCCGAACGGCTCGGCACTCGCATGGAAGACGGGTCCATCAAGATCCCGCCGCTCACCCACCAGGTGATTTCCGAATATGTGGGAACGTCGCGCGAAATCGTCACGTTCCAGATGAACCACCTGCGCCAGAAGGGTTTCCTGCGCTACTCGCGCAAGGGTATCCAGGTTTATGCCGACGCTCTGAAGGAGCATCTTCAGGCGCAGACCGGGCAGAGCGTCGCCTGGAAGCAGCCCGAGGAGAAGACCTTTACGGCCGGGCCGATTTAACTTCGGTGAGCATCCGGTTATTGTCTAAATTTAGGATTAAAAACGATTTACACGTCGCTGTCGCTCGGGTACATTGAGACTGAACTCAGTCGAGATCCCGCGGGGGCAGCCATGAATCGGTACTGTTCGCTGACGACGCTTGCGCTGGCCGGAACGTTGGCCCTTGGAGCCGCTCCGGCCGACCGGGATGGCGGGCATGCGTCCAACGACGCCGGCGCCGTCCGCACCGCGTCCGCGCGGACAGCAGTGCAGCCGCCCGTGTTGCGGCGTTACGAGCCCGCGGACAGCGGTATGGTCACTCTGCCCGGACCGCGAGTGGCGCCGGTCTCCCGACCGCCGGTCGAACCCCTTCAACCGTCCGGCCCCCCTCCAAGCCCGGCTGCGTCCGCTGTCCTGAAGCGCACGTCCGCCGTCACGGAAGATCCCCGGCCGGTTCTTCCCCGCGCTCCCAAACCGGTGTTTCCCACTGATTTTGAGCGGGATAGCGCCATTTTCTGCCAGCGGCGCATCGGCCAGTGGTCGAGACCCGACGCCTCGAACCTCCTCGGTGATCCCCTCCGCGAGCGTCCCGCCTATTCGGATGCCAAGGGCGAGAACGGACGCATTTACGCCTTCAGCGATCCAACCGGGCATTATCGTGCCCTGGAACTGGATTTTGCCGCCGATACGGGCCTACTCCGTACCGTGTTTGTGTACCCCTGGAGCATGACCTGGGTGGAGTGCCGGCGCCTGTGGGGGGCGCAGGTCACGTCGGTCGAGGCGAATAACGGGCGAACCTTCTATTCCTACATGAACCGCCGCCTGGATGTGCTGGTCGAACCCGGAGGGAAGGTCGTTAGCCTGGGCCTATATTGAGCCGTCCGCTCAACTTTCTCCTGCTTGCGGTAACCCCGAACGACGATCCCACGTTTAACTCTTAGGGTCGCGATGCGCAGGGTGGCGTATAGTGTACCTATAGAGGAGTTCTCGACAATGAAACGTCGATCCGCTTTACCGGTGGCAATTGCGATTGCGCTGAGCCTGCTGGCTCCCGGCGCCTTCGCTGGGGACAAGGACAAGAAAAAGGATCCGGACGCCATCGGAGACCGCGATGTCGGCAAAGGCGTGAACTTCTACTCGCTGGAGAAAGAAATCGCCCTCGGCAAACAACTGGCCCAGGAAGTGGAGCGCCAGGGCAAAATTATCGACGATCCGATCATCGCGGAGTATGTCAACCGCGTGGGGCAAAACCTGGTGCGGAACTCCGACGCCAAGGTCCCCTTCACCATCAAGGTCCTCGATTCCGAAGAGGTGAATGCATTTGCCCTGCCGGGCGGGTTCTTCTTCGTCAATTCCGGCCTCCTTTTGAAGGCCGACAACGAGGCCGAGCTGGCCGGCGTGATGGCTCACGAAATCGCCCACGTCGCCGCGCGGCACGGGACCAAACAGGCCACCCGCGGCGAGCTGGTAAACATCGCCTCGATTCCCCTGATCTTCATGGGCGGCTGGACCGGATATGCGATCCGGCAGGGCGCCGGCCTGGCCATTCCCATGGGCTTTCTGACTTTCTCCCGCGGATTCGAACGCGAAGCGGATTACCTGGGGCTGCAATACATGTACAAGTCGGGGTATGACCCCACAGCGTTCGTGGATTTCTTCGAGAAGATCGAGTCTCTGGAGAAGCGCAAGCCCGGCTCGATTTCGAAGGTCTTCTCGACGCACCCGATGACCGACGACCGGATCAAGGCGGCGCAGAACGAGATTCAAAAGGATCTCGCGCCCAAGCCCGAGTACGTAGTGAACACCTCCGAGTTCAACGACGTCAAGGCGCGGCTGGCCATGCTGCACAACCGGCGCAAGGTCGATACCGAAGACCCGAGCAGGCCTCGCCTGCGGCGCGCGCCGGGCAGCACCACCGGACCCGCGGACGCCAACGACGACGGCACCAAGCCGAAGACCGACACGGACGAGCGTCCGACCCTGAAGCGCCGGGACAACTGATCGAGGTCGCCAGCAGGAATCGAAAAGGGGCAGGCTGCACGGCAGCTTGCCCCTTTTCGCTTTATTCGTACCGCAGCGCGCGCACCGGGTCGAGCCGCGCCGCCCGCCGCGCCGGCAGGTAACACGCTGCCAGGCTCACTGCCAGCAATGCGGCGGCCACCGCAACCGAGGTGGCCGGGCTGGACTTTCCCACTGTTCCCATCGCGGCCGCCAGTGCCGGCGCCGCCACCACGGATACGCCTGCGCCGATCACGATCCCCACTGCCGCCAGCGCCAGCCCCTGCCGCAGCACCAGCCGCAGCACATCCCACCGGGTCGCCCCGATCGCCATCCGCACCCCGATCTCCGGGATTCTGCGGCTGACCGAATAAGCGATCAGCCCATACAGCCCGACCATCGCCAGGGTCAGCCCGAGGATCCCCATGGCCGCCACCATCTGCAGGAATTGCAGCCAGGTCTCGCCGGCTCGTTGTTCGAACAGATAGGCTACGGTCCACAGGTTGTAGACCGGGAGATTGGCGTCCAGGCCGCGGACCAGTTCCCGCAGCGGCGCCGCCAGTTGTGCCGGGTCTCCCGCCGATTCGACGACCATGGTCATCCGGGAGCGGCGGTTCTGCTCGTACGGCACATAGACATACGACGAAGGCGCCTCGTTGGCAACCAGGTACCGGCCCGTTCGGGCGACCCCGACGACTTCCGCCTCCGGACCGTCCGGGCCGCCGATCCGCAGGCGTTTCCCCACCGCATCCTGGCCCGGCCAATACGTCCCGGCGAACTTCTGATTGACGACCGCCACACGCCGCGACCCTTCGCGGTCCGCCGGTGTGAATCCCCGCCCGCGCAGGATCTTCACGCCCATCGTCTCGAAATAGCCGGAGTCGAACGCGCCGCCGAACACCGCGACGGACTCCTGACCCTTGATGAAGCGGTAGCCCTCCGGGACTACCGTGAGGCCCGTCTGCCGGGGCGACAGGGGCACAGATTCAGCCAGCGCCACGGATCGCACGCCGGGCAGCGCCCGCGCGCCGTCCACCAGCTTTCGATAGAAATCGTAATCCTGTTCCGGCGAGTAGCGTAGGGCGGGCGGATTGGTGTCGAAGCTGATCCGGTGATCGGCGCGGAAGCCCGGGTCGAGAACCCTCATCACCCGAAAGGCATCCACGAACATTCCAACGGCGATCAGCAGCACCATCGCCAGTGCGATCTGCGCGACGACCAGGACATTCCGCCCGATCGTGCGGCGGCGCCCGCCGGTAGCCCCTCCTCCCGCCTTGAGCGCGGGGGTAAGCGACGTGCGCACGGTTTGGATGGCCGGTGCCAGGCCGAACAGCACCACGCTTCCTAATGCGGCCAGTATGCTGAACAGCACCACCCGGGAATCCATCTGTGCACCCAGAATCGAGGGGATATCGCTGGGGACGGACATCGTGTTGAGAAATCGAACTCCGCCGTACGCGAGTCCCAGGCCCGCCGCGCCGCCGAGCAAAGCCACAACCAGGCTCTCGGTCATCAACTGGCGCATCAGGCGGAGCCGCCCGGCCCCGATGGCGAGCCGTATGGCCATTTCGCGGCTCCGAGCGCGCGCCCGCGCCAGTAGGAGGTTGGCCACATTGGTGCAGGCGATGATCAGGACCAGGGCCACCAGCCCCATCATCATCGTGACCAGAGAGAGGAGCTGCGGCGATTGCTGAATCCGCGTCTCGAGCTCCGTGCGGACGGTCATGCGGCGATTGGCGTCGGCACTCGAATACTGACGGGCGAGATCGCGGCTGATGGTGTCCAACTCGGCCTGTGCCGATTCGCGGGTCGCGCCCGGGCCCAGGCGTCCGCGAACGATCAGGTCGCGCCGGCCGCGGTCTTCCAGCGGATCGCGGGCCTCCGCGTCGAGGCGCTGCGCCATTGCCAGCGGCACGTAAATCGTGGGCCGCGTGAAGCGGTCGAGTCCTGTGAAGTACCGCGGCGCCACGCCCACGATCGTGAACTCGATTCCGTTGAGCCGCAGGCGGCGCCCGATCGCGGCCGGATCGGCGGAGTACTCAGTCTGCCAGAAATCGTAACTCAGCATCGCCACCGGCTGGCCCGGCTGCGCGGCCTCGCTTTTCAGGAAGACGCGGCCGAGCGACGGTGCAACTTCGAGGGCGTCGAAGAAATTATCGCTCACCAGTGCGGCGAGTCGCATCCGCGGCGGCGCGTCCGGACCCGGAGCGGCGCCTACCGGCGCGGTCCGATACGCAACGATGCCGCCGAAGGATTTACTCCTGGCCCGAAGATCGCGGTAATCGGGGTACGACATGCCCTCGAATAAATTGCCCGGAGTGCTGTTCGTGATGTTCAGGACTTCGGAGGGGCGGTCGACCGGCAGGGGGCGGAAAATCAGGGCATCCGCAAAACTGAAGATCGCGCCGTTGGCTCCGATGCCGCCCGCCAGCGAAAGAACCGCGACCGTCACGAATCCGGGCCGGCGGCGCAGTGTTCGGAGAGCGTAGCGGAAATCGGCGAAGATGCCGTCGAAGGAAGTCCAGTGCCAGGTCTGCCGGGCGTCTTCGGCGGCCAGAGTCAGGTTCCCAAGCCGCCGCCCTTCGGCTGCGTGGGACAGCGATTCGAATTCCTGTTGCATGGAATCCTCTTCCATGCGCCGCCGTGAAGGCAATAGATACTTCCACTTGCTCCACATCGTTCCAGTCCCCCTCTTCCGATATGGAGTCATTCTATATGAAGAAGTACGATATAACAAGAGTGTTGTTCTACTCGCCGAGTTTCTTCCTTGTGAAGGGCTTCGCAAACGCTGCGGGAGGATTGTGCGCCGTGACCATGGACGCCTTACGGTATTCCTCCAGGGCCTTCTCCTTCTGGTCTAGCTTCTCGTATGTCATCCCCAGCAGGCACTGGATAAAGGGATCGTTCGTGTTGGCCTTCTGCAGATCGGCCAGGGCCGTTTGCGGGTCGCCGGTGTATAAGGCCACGTAGCCGGTCAGGTAAGGAAAGAAGCTCGACTGCTGCCGGTACAACTGAGGGTCGGCACTCTCCATCCGGCCGAGTGCGGCCTTAGCCGCGGCCACGTGCTGCTCCGCTCCGGACTTGTTGCCGCGGCGGGCGGCCAGGCGGGCCAGGGCGTGCTCCGTGCGGAACTCCCAGAGGGCTTTGCGCCCCGCGGAAATGCCGGGCTCTTGCAGGCCGGCTTCGCCGCCGGCGCGGTACCATTTTTCGGCGGTCGCGAAATCCCCGGCGTCGATGCAGACCCGCGCGGCTTCGTTAGCCATCTCGCCCTGCTGATAGAAGGCATTCGCGGGCTCCGCGGATTCGCGCGTCTTCCAGTAGTCGAACACCACTTGCTCGTATTTCACGGTGTTCGCGCAGTCGCCTTCAAAGGCATAGGACATGGCCATCGCGCGTTGGGCATTGGCTTTCGCCTGGGCATTGGGCGCCGAATCGATAGCCTTTTGAAAATACCGCCGGGCCTCGGCGCCCTTCCCCATGAGATCGAGAACCGTGCCGGCAGCGTTGTTGGCGGCGGGGGAATCCGGCGAGCGTTTGAGTTCCTGCTGGTAGATGGCGAGAGCTTCCTCGAGTTTCCCCTCGCGCAAGAGCGGTTGGGCCTGCCGCTGCCATTCAGCCTGCGGTCCGGGACCTCGTTGAGGCCGCGCCGGGGCCGCGCTCACGAGCACGATGGCCGCCAGCACTGAACGAAAAGCTCCTTTGGACATGCGAGGAATTATCTCATAAAGAAAAAAGGGGCAGGCCTCGCGGCCGCCCCCCAAAAGAAGACCTGTGGCCGGTCCCGCTTAGAAGTGGAGCCGGAGACCGAACTCCATCTGGCGGGGCGAACCGGTCTGCCCGGTGACCACGCCGAAGCTGGCAGGGCTATCCAGGTTGAGGGTCGGATTCGACGGTTGGAAATGGTTCAGCACGTTCGTGATCTGAATACTGATCGTCGCGCCCACCCGTTCCTTCCAGTTGAAGTCCTTCGTGATCTGCGCATCCACGTTCCAGGTGGGGAATCCGCGGAGGTTGCCGTTGCCGCCGCCGTTGGTGTCGTAGCCGAGGACCAGGCGCCGGAATTCGCCGTAGATGGTGTTGGGATCGCTGAAGATGTTGATCCCGGAACCGCCCTTCGTCGCATTTCCGTTGACGCCGGCGCCGCTGGCCACCACCACGTTGTAGTTGGCCGAATTGCCGCCCGTGAAGGGCACCATCAGCGGAGCGTTTTCGTGGCCGTTCGTATTACCCGAGCTGCAATTGATTTCGCCGAACGACTGGCAGTTGGTATTCGGGCCGCCGCTGATGCTCACCGCCAGCGGCACACCGCTCTGCGCCGTGAACAGCGGCGAAATGTTCCACCCGCCGAGCACGTGTTTCATCAGGCCGCCGCCGTGGATTAAAGAGTTCGAGCTCCAGAACATCGTCAGGTTGTAGACGAACCGGATATCGAACGGCTGGGGGCCGTACATGGACTGGAGATCCCAGGGGTTCAGCGCCGTGTAAGAGCTGGTGGACTGGGTGTAGGCGCCGGTGCCGAGCGAACGGTTCCAGGTGAAATTGGAGACCGCCGTCAGCCCGTGCCAGTCGCGGAACTTGAAGGAGAAGAACGCGCCGTTGTAGTTGGACCAGCCAGTGCTGTTGATCAGCTCGAAGGAGGAGATCTGCGCCTGGCCGCCGTTCAGTGCGGTGCTCGGCATGGTTCGGCCGAGGGTCCAGCTCGAGAGCTTGCTCATCGCCGACCACATGTCGTAAACACGGGTGGTCGTGATGTTGGTCTTCTGGGCGGTGGCGATCATCGCCGTGCAGCTCGCATACCCCGTGCAGTTGCCGCCGAAGGCCGATTCAAAGAACGGCTGGCTTTGGATGGCCCCAGGCGCAACGCCGGACCAGAGCTGCCAGTAGACGTTCGAGAACGCCTGGGCGAAGCTCTGCCCGTTCAGCGTGGTCATGAACGGCACCGCGTCGATGTTGGTCTGCTGGAACTCATTCCGCAGAAGGCGTCCGATATAGCCGACCTCGAAGCTCAGGTGGCTCGAAAGCTCCCGCTGGATCGTCAGGTCGAACTGGTCGGAGCGGTTCGGCTTCAAATTCGGATCGAGACCGGAACCGTCGCCGGCCGCGGCATTGACGCCGCCCGGATAATAGGGCTGGATCAGGTTCTGCGAAACGCTCGGCAGCGGAGCCACATTGCCGTCGGCGCCGATGCGGAAGGCGGTGCTCGGATCGGCGCCGCCCGGCCCCAGGCACGAGTTGCCGTTGACCGGTGTGCGAACCGCGCCGATGCACGAAACGGCCTGGCCCAGGCCCGTGCCGAGCAGCGGCACCAGCACCAGGTTGACGCCGTTCAGCCGGCCGTAGATGCGGCTGTAGCCGCCGCGGATTACCGTCTTGCCATGACCGACCAGCTTGCCGAGAATCCCGCTATCGGCGCTGGGGTTCCAGGCGACCGCGGCCCGCGGGCTGAAGCCGCCGTAGAACGTGTTGAAGGGATACTTGTTGCCCGATCCGACATTGCGCACGGTCGCGAAGCCGATCACCGGATTGTAGGTTGGGCTGGAGATCTGCCCGGCCAGCGCCGCCCGTTGCCGCGCCTGCAGGAAGGAATCCAGGCTGATCGCATTGCCGGACTGGTCCACCAGCTGCACCTGCTTGCCGTTGATTTCATAAGGCGGCATCTCGATCTGGTAGCTCATGCCGTATGTCAGCGTGAAGCTCGGCTTCATGTGCCAGGTGTCGCTGTAATACGTGCTGTAGTACGGGATGACGCTCTGGTCGTACATGAACGATCCCGGCGGCTGCAGAGCAAGGTTCTGCCCGGCGCGCGTGTACAGAGTCTGCGGCTGGGAGACGATGCCGAGCACGTCGTTGTACAAGGTGTTGTAAGTGGTGAGCGCGCTCGAAGCCACGGTAGTCGGAACATATTGCGTGCCCAGCGTCACCCCCGAGCCGGAGTTGACCTGGTACACCGGCGAGTTCATGATGCCGACGCCGTTATCGTTGCGCAGATGGTAATCGTAGTTGCGCTGATAGGTGCCGCCGAATTGGAACAGGTGGTTCCCTTTGATCATGGTGAGATCGTCGCGAAGCACCTTGTCCTGGCCGTCCCAGAAACGCTGCCGCGCGTCCTGCGCATCCACGTTGTAGGGGATGAGGGCGTTCGAGTTGTCGGAGTTGATCTCGAGAGCGCCGCCGATACCCGGCAACTGCGGCGGGGCCGCGGACGTGCTCCACTGCCAGAAGTTGCGCAGATAGCTGAAGCGGAAGTCGTTGGTCACCGTCGGGGCGAGGGTCGAAGTCAAGCCGGCCACCCAATAGGAGGGCTGCTGCGGACGCACGGCCTTCGCCGAGTAGGTGCCCAGCGTGTCGCCCGGCAGCACGCCGCCGAAATCGGTCTGCACGCTCGATAGCTGCGTCAGCTTGTAATCGCGATAGCTCACGAAGAAGCGATTCCTGTCGCCAAAGTCGTGATCGATACGGCCTACATACACATTCGAACTCAGGGGCAGCGACACCGTTCCAAGGTAACCCTGCGTGTTGACGGTATCGCCGGCCTGCGGGTCGTTAGGCAGCGGCATCTGCTTGTTCCAGATCTGCGAAACGATGGGGTTCAAGCCGAGGCCGCGCGGATCGCAGCTCCCGCCGGGGCAGACCGCCGGATTGTACGTGACGCCGTTGTAGGTCACCGGCGTGGGATTCAGGTTGTAAGCCTGGTACTTGCCGCTGGGATCCAGCACCTGGATCACGCCGAGCCGCAGCAGCGGAGTCGGCACCTGGCGCTCGATCGTGGATACCTGCGGATAGCGGCGCCCCTCGTAGTTGAAGAAGAAATAGGTCTTTCCACCCAGGACACGCTTGGGTATAAGTTGCCCGCCGAAGGACGCGCCAAAGCGATTTTGGTGGCTGATGGGCGCGGGTGTGGCAGAGCCGCTCTTCAGCAGCGTATGGTTGTTCTTCCACTGGTTGGCCGCGGCGAAATTGGTGGAAAAGTAATACTCGTAAGCCGAACCGTGCCACTGGTTGGTGCCGCGCTTGGTGACCATGGCCACCTGCCCGCCTGCTGCGCCGTTGAAGTCGGCTGTCTGGTTGTTGGTGCCGACCTTGAATTCCTCGATGCTTTCGATCGGAGTGGGCATCACACCGGAAGGCGTACCGCCCGTGCCGCCGGCCGTGTTGCCGCTGGCGTTGGTGTAGACGGCGTAATTGCCATCCATATCAGATGAGTTGTTGCCGCCATCCAACTGGTACATGTTCTGGTCGGAAACTGCGCCCGCCACCTGGCCGGTAGGCAGCACACCCGGTTGCAGCGTATAGAAGGCATTCGCGTCGCGGCCCAGGGTCGGCAGCGATGCGAGCTGCGTTCCCGTGATGGTCTGGCCGACCGTTGCGTTCATCGTCTGGAGTTCGGCGCCCGCGGCCGCAGTCACTTCCACCGTCGTCGTGGTGGATCCGAGCGAGAGGGTGGCGTTGATAGTGAGCGCCAGGCCGACCGACACTTGCTGGCGGTTTACCTTGTAGGCCGTGAATCCATCCTTGCTCACGGTGATGTCATAAACACCGGGCGTGACGGCCACGAAAATATAGCGCCCCGTTTCGTTGGTGAGTGTCGATTGGGTCGAACTTGTCGTGGCGTCGAAAAGCTTGACCTCCGCTCCCCCAATGGCTGCGTTTTGTTGGTCCGTTACCAGTCCGCTGATGGTTCCGGTCGTGGTTACCTGAGACCAGGCGGGAACTGTTTGAAAAAACAGCAGTCCCGCCAGTGCCGCGGTTAACCCAAGAAAGTTTCTAAAGTACTCCCTGAAGCACATATCCCCCTCCTTACGTATTGAAAACGCGCGCCAGCCTATTGAATTGGCCGATCGAGTCGTGGCCTTAAATGATTACCGTATCCCCTGATCGAGTGCCGTGATCTGCCGTTGTTGAAAAATACACCTGAGGCCCGACCATGCAAAATTTCAGATATTCGGCAATTCTAAAGCTGCCACCAGGGCAAGTCAAGCGAATTGGGATCAAAAGAATTGATCGCCGGCATCAAAGCGCATCTTTGGCCGGAAGTCGTGCTTTACACGCATTTACGGTCCTTCCGGAAGCTGCTGCGTCCAAAATAATGGAGGGGAAATATGTTGAAAAAACTAGGACTTCCGGTATTGGCCCTCGGAACGATGCTGGCCTTCTTTACGCCGCAGGCTGCCCAGGCCAAGGTGCACGTCGGGGTTTACTTTGGGACCCCCGCCTACACGTACCCTGTGCCGGTAAATCCGTATGGCTACGCCTACCCCTATACCTATTCCTATCCCTACGGTTATGGCTACGCCTACGGCCCCACGTATGTGACACCCTATTGGGGCGGCCACGACGGGCATGAACACCGGGACCGAGACGATCGCGGTTTCGGTAATCGCGGCCAGAATTTCCGGGGCGGCGACCATGGCGGAGGTCATGACCGCGGCCACAGTGGCGGCGAACACCACGACCGTCACTAATGCGTAAGCCTCAGGCCGTACCAAGCTGCCGGATCGCCGTTCCAGCACCACGGAGGTTCGGCAGCTTCATTTCAGAGTACTTCCGCGAAAGTATCACCCCGTCGGCGCCTGCCCGAAAGGCAGCCAGTACGGCATCCCGCGTTCCCTCCGGCGTCGATTTGCTGGAGGTCGGCGCCGTCGGTATGTCGATATCGATTCCCGGCCAGAGTTGCGTGGACGAGCCGGTGAGTGCCTCGCGGGCGCGCTTCGCTTCCTGGTAAACATAGTCCGAGGAGAGGCCGGAGGCGGCGATCTCCGTCAGTGCCTTCTCATGCTGGTAATCGAGCACCCGGTAATGGAAATCCAACAGCTCCTGTCCGGGGACATCTTCGTAGAGGGTGTGGCCCACGTTGCGTATATAGCCGGCCAGCCGTTCTCCGCCGCAGTTATGGTACATCACCATCTTGAGAAAGTCGGAGTACCGGCTCAGCTCGGAAAGGTCCTGCTCGGCGCGATAGATCGGGCTGAAGGAGTTGTTGTGCCAGATGTGCCAGCCGATGCCCACGGTCGACTTCACTTCCTTCACACGCTGGTGCATGGCGGCATAGGTTTCGCGCAGGCTGTCGGTCCAGAGCATTTCCCAGGCCAGCAGTTCCGGATAGCGAAGCAGCAGCCGCCAGAGTGTCACGTAGTAACCGTCCACGGGACGCTTCGACTGCCGGGCGCTCTCGACAAATGAGATCAGGGCGCCGAACCCCTGGCGGGCCCGCTCCGGGTCGATACCGCGATCGCGCGCTTTCTTCTCGCAGAACGGGCAGAAGCACGTGACCGTTCCCGGATCGCGCGGACTGCCCCCGTGGGACGCGCCCAGCGCATTCGCGAACGCGCCCTGCCGTTCGGAGCCCCACATGATCCCGTCGATTTCGTAGGAGCGCGCGTAATCCTCCACCATCCCGAGCAGCCAGTTGCGGTAGTTCGGATTGTTGAAGCAAAGGGTGCCGGCGTTCCGCCCGTTGAAGCTTCGCTCCTGCGCTTCCGCGACACCCGGCACGTCGCCGCGCCAGACGTCTTCGAACCAGCAGATGGTCTTCATGCCCCGCTTGCGGGCCTCGGGAAGCACGGCCTCGAGCACGTCGTAATCGCCGAATTCCGGCGCGCGGAAATCGCGAAGCGACGTGTCGTGGTAATACTGCGGATGGATGCGCGTGTAGGCGCCGCCGTGAAACGTGCCCGTGTCGTACTCCTGCTTGCCGTGATCGGGAAGCGGCTGCCCGGGCACCTGGCGGCCCGCGATTCCGCGTCCATAAGTAAAGGTCGCAACGAACAGGGTGTTGATGCGGGCAGATTCCTGGAACGTGTCCAGCACCTTCTCCACCCCTTCGTCGACGAAGGACACAGCGCCTACCTGGATCCCGATCATACGGGAAGCCGGTGCGGCGGGCGCGGACGGGATTGCGGCCGCCAGTGCACCGGCGGCGGTGTTTTGAAGAAAGCTCCTGCGGTTCATGGTAATTGATCCTACCCGAATCCGCGGGCGGCCGGTTAAGCGAGCCGGAAGACATTCCTCTACGGTACGAGCATGACAGGCGTCTGCCAGAACGCGGCTTTGCGGCCATCCGGGTTCAACACGGTCACCTGGCAGTCGTACCTGCCGGGCGCAAGCTTGTCGAGCGGGATCTCGAATTCGAGCGGAATGGCGTTTACCCGGACGTTTATTTGGTCCCTGGCTTCGATCGGCCGCGATTCGAAGACCTTCTCCTGCCCCCGGTAGAAGCTCACCACTGCGACCAGGGGTTCGATTTCCTTGGCCGCCTGCTCGTAGGCTTGCAGGTAGACGTAGATACTGTGATCTTTGCTGAACACGCGCGTTACGCTGGGAATCAACTTCTCCCCATTCTGGACCAGCGGGTTGGCGGCTTCCTCTCCCGCGTCTTTGCCCTTCGCGGCGTTGTACAGCGCACCTTTCATCTCCTGGCGCTGGCTGCTCAGCACGACGGAGCTGATGGGAAGGCGCTTCTCCTCATTGTTCAGATTGGGTATGACGAACGAGGCCTGATAGGTTCCGATACGGCCGGTTTCATCGTCACGCGCCAGGAACTTGATGGTGTATTTTCCGGGCAGCAGGGTGAAGCCCGTGTCGTACACGATCGGGCGCTTCGCCAGTTCGCTTGCGGTTGCCTCGCTCAGTTTGGTGCTGACCTTGTCGCGTACGTTCATGATCGTCGTGCCGTACGAGTTCTTGATCTCGCCGATGAAATCGATGACCGTGCGGTCGGCGCCTCCCCGCTTGGCCAGCGCCAGTTCGCGTCCCGGAATCTTCACCGCAACCGGAACGAAGTACTCGGCCCGGTTCAACTGAAAGTAGTTGATCTCCATGGCGATGGTGAGTTCCGTGATCGGATCGGGCAGCATGAGCGCATCTTCCAGTTGCCGTTCTTTGTCGGCGGCGGTGAACTTGGTGAACTGTTTGCCGGCAAAGTAGCCCTGGCGGTAGTCCAGATTGGCCGCCAGGTTCCCGCTGAGCGAAATCCTGATGCGGCGAAATTTGCCGTCCTGGGACGTGTTCGATGTGTAGTACCCGATGATGTAATAGCTGGAGATCGACCGTGCCGCATTCATCAGCCCTCTGGCAAGGTTGTTATTGTCCAGAAGAGCTTTCCCGCCCGTGTCGGCGGC
Organism: Bryobacterales bacterium; assembly: GCA_963836015.1. Taxonomy (GTDB): domain Bacteria; phylum Acidobacteriota; class Terriglobia; order Bryobacterales; family Bryobacteraceae; genus CAWCDJ01. Next base: position 20,770 of record CAWIIF010000008.1, read on the forward strand.
CAGGGAATAGAGTGCATCCTGCGATTGCTGAAAGTTCGTAGCGGCGGCCAGCGACGCGGTTCCGGAATACTTCCCGGCATTACCGGGCGAGCCTTGGGTCGCATCCCCCAGGGGAGCCTGCGCCACCAGGCCGCGGGCGTCGATCGGCCAGAACGAGACCCCCGCGCGAATCGCGGAATTGACCGTGGCGCGCAGTTGCGCCTGGTTGTTGAGTCCGTTCAGCCGCAGGCCGCTGGCGAAATAAATCAGCGCCTTCTTTTCGCTCAGCCGGCCCAGCATGTTCGCGGCCGTCTGCAGGGCCGACAACTGGCGGTCGGTATTGAAGATGTTGAACTCGCTGTCGTCCTGGCCGAATGCCGCCCCGGTATCGGAGCTGCTTGCGTCCTCGGTAGATTCGCCGAAGCCCTGTCCCTCGCCGACGATCATCGTCTGAAGAATGCTCAGCAGGCGGTCGTGGTCGCCGGTGAAATCCTGCAGCACTTCGACGGCGCCGCCGGAGTAGCGCAGGATGGCCACCAGGTCGGCGGAGGTCATCTGAGTCCGGATGAAGTTTTGCGCCGCGGCCAGGGCGCGCAATTGGTCCCCGGGCGGCATGGAGGTCATGTCGAAGTAGACTGCCAGCAGACGGCGATCTTTATACCGGTTGTCCCCGGACGCTTCGGATGAAATCTGTGTCCGCCGCAGCTTGTCATAGATGTGGATCTGGTCAGACTGGGCATTGGCTGCCACTTCCGGTGTGGTCGCGAGCTCCTGGTATTCGAAGACCCGGATTGCCTGCGCCACGCCGTCCTCGGTGACCGTGAAATCCTTCGCCGTCAGCCCGGCCACGGGAGCACCTTTCTTGTCGGTCACTGCGACGGTCTCGACCACCAGTTGCGTGCCCGCGGTGAAGGTGGCGGTTCCCGGGCCTCCCGGCTGGGTATTCTGCCCGACCTGCTGCGCAGCCGCTGCGAATGTCCAAAAGAAGAGTGCGCCGATAGCCGATCGCATAGGTCAGAACCTCAAGCGCAGGGTCGTTCCGACGCTGCGCATCGCATTGGCGGTCGCCGGCAATCCGAACTGCGCGCTGTTCACCGTGGTGTTCCACGCGGTGTAGGTGACGTGATTCAACGCGTTGGCGGCGTCGATCCGTAAATCCAGGTTGAAGCGGTCGCCGAGCCGGAAGGTGCGGCCAAGGGAGGCATTCAGGGTGAACTGTGCGGGGCCCGTAATGGAGTTCCGGCCGGCGTTTCCCCATTGGCCCGGCAGCGGCGGAGCGTAGGCCGCGGGATTCAGATACAGGCCGCCCGGAGCCGCATAAAGAGACGCGCCAGTATAGTCGGGCCGTATGGTGCCGGTCACGCCAGTGCCCTCGACCGGCGCGAGATATGTAGGATTCTGGGGCAGCCCGCTGCCGGCGGTGATCTGCGTGGCGACGGTCCAGTCCTTAAAGAGTCCGCCCCTCCAGCCGCCCAGCAGCGTTCCCCCGCGAAGCCCCATGCCGGTGCTGTACTGCATCTGAAGGCTGGCAAGATGGCGTTGATCGAAGCTCGAGAGTCCGCGCTCCGCGCGGAGATCGAGCCAGTTCTGCGCGATGGCGGAAGCTGCCGCCTCTTGTCCTCCCAGCGCGGCCGCGTCATCGATGGATTTCGAAAAGGTGTACTGTAATGTCGCGGTAAGGCCGTTTCGCAGCCTTCGCCGCAACTGAAGTTGAGCCGACTCCCGGCTCGAATTGCCGCTCGAAGCGAGGTACGCAAATCCGGCCGGACACTCGGGACAAGGACTGGCCGCGCCGGTTGGATAGGTATTCGGAAGAAATTCCTGTCGCCCTCGCGTCCCTTTGATGCCGAGGTAAGTTGCAGTCATCTGTAGCGACTGGGGCAGGTCGCGCTGGATGCTTAGCTGCCAGTTCTGCGCATACCCGATTCGAAAGTTCGGGTCGACTGCAAACGTATTGCCGGACTGGCTCGCGGTGAAGCCATTCGCCAGGGTGAGCGGATTGGCAGCGGTGTTTTGCACGCTCGAGGTATTCGACAACGGCGGCTGCTGCGCCATTCGCAGTGCGATGGATTGATAGACCGACGTGTCATAGTAAATTCCATAGCCGGCGCGAACCACCAGGGACGAGCCGGCGATCGGACGCCAGGCGATTCCGATGCGCGGCGCGAACCCCGATTTATCGGGCCGAACCAGCGAGTCGGGATAACTCCCGCCGGTCGCCAGCACCGGAGCCACGGCCGAAAAGCCGGGAGCGATGTCCAGGTTGACCAGGCGGCCGTATTTCTCCGTGACCGGCGCCCCATATTCCCAACGCACGCCCGCATTCAGGGTGATTGCCGTATTGATTCGCCAGTCGTCTGTGAAGTAGGCATCGTAAGCGGATTGCCGGAAGTACTTGTCCGCGTTGCCGAAGGCGATGGATCTCGTCGCTGGAATCCCCAGCAGAAAATCGGCAAAGTCGGAGCCCGTCGACGTCCCCGTGAAAGTGAACGTGCCGCGCGGATCCTGCTGCGCCAGATAGTTGAACTCCTGCCTGCGAAAATCCGCGCCGAATGTGACGTTGTGAGCGCGGTGATTCCACTGCATCGAGTAAGACGCTCCGGCCGTCTGGTTTCGATTGTGGGAGCTTTGGGCATCGGAGAGGCCGGCGATCCCACTCGCAAAGTTGAGGCTCGGCGGGCCCCAGTTCATCGGGTCCTGATTGTTCCCGGAGATTCCCGCCTCGCCCGAAACGTTGGCGCGGTTTTCAAAATAAGGGGTGACACGCGCCGCCAGTCGGCTGAACTGATACCCGAGGTTCAGGAACCACTCCTGGTTGACGCGGTGCGTCCAGTTTGCGCCTGCATTGAGCCCCAGGGTGCTGGTGGCGTCCAGGAATCCGAACGGAGTCCCATTATCCGTGCGCGTGCTCTGGAACCCGAACCGCCCGTTCACCTGGTTGTTGGCGCTGAGTGTCTTGTTGTATCGCGATTGCAGCGCATCCAGGTGTGTGGGACTGAGAATCGGAATCTGGTAGTTGTATCGCGTACTCCCGGCGAAATTCGGGAGCGGGTACAGATTCAGCAGCGCCCGCGCCTGTGGGCTGATCCGGCTCTCCGGGATCGCGTTGCCGGGAAAAGAAACCCCGGTGAGGGGATCGAGGATCTGGCTGGAGAAGATCCCGTTTCGCTCCGCGACCCCCGGCATGAGCGCGGAAGCCGTGGTCGCGTTGCTGTTCCGTGTCCACTGGTAACCGGCGAAGAAGTTCCCTCCATTCCCGAACAGGTGGGGAATTTGCAGTGGACCGCCCAGCGTCACCATGCCCGTCATCCGGTCATAGGCCGGCTTCGGGGTGTTCTGGCCGGTTAACGAAAATGCCCGCGCGTCCAGGGCGGAGTTGTCGAGACTGATGCCGATTCCCCCGTTGTACAGGCTTCTCCCGCCAGATCTGGAATTGCCGAATGCCGCAGCCTGCGCGAACGGCGAGGCGGCGCCGTTGTTCATGCTGCCATTGATGAGAAGACCGTCGGCGGCGCGCTGGCTGAGTTCTTCATCCGTGGACGCCGTTACCGGCTGCGTCTCTTCTTTCCGGGGTGCCGGAGGAGCCGGCTGTGCGGGCGCCGCGGAGGGCCGGGCCTCCGCACGGATCTGATCGAGCGAAAGCAGCTTCAGCTCCCAGGTCGCCGCGGGCGCATCCGCGGAAACCGCCACATCGCGCTCGATGGCGGCGAAGCCGAACATGCGGACTTCGATCTTCCAGATTCCGTCGGCCAGGCCGGGCAGGGAATACAGACCTTGGGAATCGGCAACGGCGGCCGCTTTCCTGCCATCCCGGGTCGCCGTCACCGTCGCTCCCGGAACCGGAAGGCCGGCGAACGTGACCTGTCCCCGGTGCCCGGAAGCCGCCAGGACGGACGCGGCGAGGCACACGAGGATGCCCAGACGGAAATATGGTGCAAACCGTCGCAAGGACATGCGGATCTCCCGATTGGGCAGGCGCTCAGTTCTCGGTCGGCGTTTTCTCGATGTGGTCGACCGTCAGTATCTCCATGGGCGCCTTGCGCGGTTCCAGCTTCAAGCCATAGCGCTGCACCGAGTCGTAGATGGATCCGGCGGCTCCTTCGGAGGGCGCGTCGGCCGGAGGATGCTCGGCGCCGCCCGGTGGAGGCTGCATGGGTCCCCGCATTCCGCCGCCCGGCATTCCGCGCATCGTCTCGGGCGCGAATACCAGGTCGAAATCGTACTGGCCCTGGATGCCCGTCTGGTCGACCACCGGACGTTCCGAGAAGCGGGAAATCATTTCCGCGAGATTTGCCAGTGTTGCCGACGGCGCTTTCAGGTGCGCGCCGGACGGATCCACCATCATGGACATGGCGCCGCGAGGCATTCCGCCCCTGCCCGGGGCTGCGCCGGGTGTGGCCGCATCGCCGGTCGGAATCTCCGCTGGTTTGAGCTTCGGGCCGCCCTTGCCCGCTACCAGCGCGTAAATGGCATGCTCTTTAGTCTCGCGATGCAGCGTCAGCTTGAACCGGTCTGCCAGAAGGGATTGCAGCATCTCGGGAACCTGGTCCTGCGATGCGCCGTCGGGCAGCTTCGCCACAATGTCGAACCGCGTGCTGCCGAGCCAGTCCGGTCCCTGCACCTGAAAATCCTTCACGCGGTACGCGACGCGGATGCAATCCTTCAGGGAGGCGTTGTTATATCGCAGCATTCCCCCATCGGTGTTCATCATGATCCGCATCTGGCCCATGGGTAAGGGCTGGGAAGGCTTGATCGACGCTACCTCAAACGCGATCTTCCCGGACGGCTGCTGGCCGAACGCCGCCGTGTACGCAAGCAAGGATGTGTACAGGATCCACGGTTTCATGCCTTCAGCTTGCGGCAGTCCGCATGTTCGGTGCGCAAAATGTATGTAAGGAATGTTAAGGTCAAACCGCCAGTTTGTACCCGGCGCCCTTCACTGTCAGCAGAAAGCGCGGATACCGTGAATCGTCCTCGATTTTTTTTCTGAGCCCCGCAATGTGCACGTCCACCGTCCGGCTGAGCGTGTCTCCGCTGAGACTCCAGACCTTCTCGAGTAATTCCTCTCGCGTGACCACGGCGCCGCGTCGCTCGATGAGATACTCCAACAGCCTGTATTCTACGGGCGAAAGCGTCATCGCCTTTCCCGCGCGCGTCAGCTCGTGTTTGTGCAGGTCCACGCACACATCGCCGAACTCGGCGCGCTCCGCGGTCACACCCGCCCCGCCGCCCGACCGCCGCAACCGCGCTTCGATGCGCGCCATCAGCTCCATAGGCTCGCAATTCTTCTGCACGTAGTCGTCGGCGCCCAGCTTCAACCCCAGGACCCGGTCGACCACTTCGCCCCGCGCGGTCAGCATCAGCACCGGGGCGTCCACGCCCTCGCGGCGCAGATCGCGGCAGATGTCGAAACCGTTCTTGCCAGGCAGCATGACGTCTAGCACGATCAGGTCGAACGCGCGCGCCAGCGCCTTCTCGTACCCCGCGGGACCCGTCCGGGCCCACTCGACTTCATAGCCCTCGGATTCGAGCCGGTCGATCATTCCCACCGCGAATGCGGTTTCGTCTTCCACGAACAGAATGCGGCTCATACCGGCAGGTGCATCGTGAAGGTGCTGCCGCGGCCCGGCCCGCTCTCGAGCGTCACGCTGCCGCGATGGGCCTCGGCCGCGCTGCGCACCAGGCTCAACCCGAGTCCGGAGCCCGGGATCTGCGCCTCTATGGCGGCCTGGCCGCGGCAGAAGGGCTCGAAAATCTCCGCCTGGGATGCCGGGTCGATCCCGGCGCCGCGATCCTCCACGCTGATCGAGACCTCTCGTGCAGCCGCGGAGTAGGCGGTGCTGACACGGATCCAGCGGCCGCCCGCCGCATGCTTCTGGGCGTTGCTCAGCAGGTTATCGAATGCCGTCTGCAGCAGTTTCGCGTCGCCCATCACCGGAGGCAGGTCCGGGCTCGCTGCGATCTCGACCTCGATTCCGGCGCGCGCCATCTCCTCGCGCCGCGCGGCCACCGATTCCTCGATGAGGCGGCGCACGTCCACGTCGTCCTTCGCCGGCCGCCGCAGGCCCGATTGGATGCCGGCGTATTGCAGCGCCTGCTCCACCATCTCGTTCAGCCGCCGGCTCTGCTGGTGGATCAGCTCGCCGTACTGCTTCACTCTCTCCGGACCCGTCACCAGCCCGTCGGCCTGGTTGCGCGAAAGCATGCCGATGGCCGATACGGGGGTGCGCAACTCGTGGGACACGCCGGCGACGAATCGCATCTTCTGGTCGGCGAGTCGCTGCATGCGCCGGGCCCCGAGTACCAGGACGACGATCGCCGCCACCAGGAGCGACTCCACCAACAGGCTCAGCAGCAATTCGCGCCGTGCCGTCCGCTCGAAGGCGGTAGCCAGGGGCACACCTTTATGCGCCACCTCGAGTTCCCAAATGCCCGGCCCGAAAAAGTCCGCAAGGTCCGCGGGTCCCTTCGCGGTAAGCGTCTCCACCCGTTGCACGAATACCGCTTGTCCGCCCGGCGGGCTCACCCCCGACGGCCCTCTTAACGCGAGCGGGTTGGGTACCGAGAAGAACTGCTTCCGCAGATCGGCGCGTAGCGGGCCTCCATAAAAAGCACGGTCGGGCCGGTCGTGGGAAACCACCGCAAAATCGTACTCCGCGGCGGCTCTCTCCCCGAAGCTCTGGCGAATCAATTGTGGGAAGAGCGTGCCGCGCAGGTACGATTCGTCGATTCGCGCGACGAAACACCGGTCCGGCCGCCATCGGAACGTCTTCAGAATGCGAGTCCCCGACGCACTCCGGCTCTCGGCGGCGGCGATGTCGTACACCGGTGCGACCAGCGCCGTGGGTTCCTCGATCGCCAGCGTGGCGCAGTGGGGAATGGCCATCCATGCCGGCGCCGGCGAAGGTTGGAAGAGCCCTCCGGCCGTGAGTTGCTCCACTTTCGGCGCACCCTGCGAAGGGATGTCGAGATAGTACAGTTCGCCGATCAGCTTCGGGACGCCCGCGAGGCGCTCGTGCGACTGGAGCGCGGCCCAGGCGTCATTTTGCAGGAACCGGGTGGCCTGCCCGACCATCCCGTTGAACTCGCCGGCGAAGAGGGATGCGGCCGACTCCAGATGTTCCGTCTCGCGCTGCGCGTCCGCGGCCGCCACCCGCGTGGACCAGCGGTACTGCACGGCCGCCAACCCGGCCAGCAGGATCACCAGGGCGCCGCCGATTGCGAGAAGTGCGCGCGAGCCGAACGATCGTCCCATCCATCTGCATTCTAGCGCGGCCTTCCTAAAGCCGCGAGAGAGCCTTCCGTGCGATCTTCTCGGCGGCGGCCGCCACATCCGAAGGCTCGCCGAAACCCAGCACAGAGATCAGCAGGCACTCATGCTCCCGCAGGATGTGAAGCTGCGTTCCGGCGCCGGGGATGTCCAGAAAGAACGCCCGCGCGCCCATCCCCGCCGCTTCGCGCACCGTCCCTCCCGGTACCACCACCTTCAGGCTTTCGATCTCCTTGCGCGCATCCGGCATCGCCTCGACGCGTTCGATCACCACCGTCACCAGCCCGTGCCTGGTCGCGTAATCGCAGGTGGATTCGGCGCCCGCGATTTGCTCCGCGGCGTCGCCGACCGGCCGTCCGAGGGCCTCCATCACCTCGCTGCGGGTTACGGCCCTGCAAGCGGTAACCGCGGCTCGGAGGGCGGTGGACGGCGTCGCCGGAGGGCGGGTTTCCACCACGGCGTTCGTGGAGAACAACAGGAACAGGAGAGGGAGCACGCTCCCATTACACGGGGGAAATGGGCGAGGCAACAAGGGTAGAACGTACCTGTCACCGGCCTAGTACGAGGTGGATAAGGCCCTCATTTCAGCACCAGCACCGCGATGCGCGCGTCCGTCTCGAGGTTGTCTCCGGTCGCATTCTGCCCGTGCTGCGGGACGTTGGGCCGGTCCACCAGCTCCACCGACTGAATCTTCCCGGTGAACAGCAGGTCGTTGACGACCTTGGCGCGCTCGCGATCGATCTGCGGGTCGATCTTGTGGATGAACGTTCGATTCTGCTCCGAAAAGCTGATCCCGATATCGTGCGTGGCGGCGACGGCCCACACCGGCTGGCCCTGGAACGTGGCCGGGCGGCGCCAGACCCGCAGGTGGTGGCGCGACGAGAAGGTGTTGTTCAGCTTTTCGAACACTATGTCAGGCGGCTGGCCGTCGAGCAGGAGAATCGAAACCGGCGCTTCTTTGTAGCCGCGGTTCTCCGCCAGCGCGCGGAATGTTTCCAGCTTTGCCTGGGAATTCAGACCCGCGGCGACGCTCCAGCCGGCCGCAATGAATGCCCCGCGCACTTGTTCTTCGGAGCCGATCAGCATCAGGTTCGTGATGTCTGAGGGCTTGGGCGGGTCCTTCGCCACCGTCTGGAACGGCTCGGCCGCTACCAGCCTGGCGAGCCCCTCCTCGTCCGCCACCGGCTGTAACTGCGCAGCCGGGCCGGGTGATGTGGGGCCTTTCACGCTCAACGGAGCCGTGAGCTTGAGCGTCATCTCCGCGCCGGCGTCGTAAGTGATGTCGCTTTCCGGAGGCTTCAGGATGACGTTCTTGGCGGTATTCAGGATGTCCGCGAAGCCGGCGTACTTCTCGGCCACTTTGCCGATCCCCGTGTCGAGTCTTCCGGTAATGGTCTCGGAGGCCAGGATGCCGTTAACCTGTCCCTGGTCGTCCACGCTCTCGCGGGCATTGTCGATCGCCGATATGTGCGCGCCCAGCTTGAGCTTGGCGCCATCGAATTCGATCTCGGTGAAAGAGAGCAGAAGCGTCGAACGTTCGTCGCCTTTCGAGGACTGGGCCGCCTTGTCCACCGCTCCGCGGACCGTCGCGCCTGCCGGGATGACGAACTCGCCGTTGAGCATGACGGGCGCGATCACTACCGCCTCCACCGGATCCTTGGGCTTGGCGGTGGTCGTCGAGACCTTTGTCTTGAGGCGAATCTGAATCTCGGTGCCCGCCGGAATCTCGAGCGGCGCGGCAAATGCCGCCAGCGCCGTCAGTGCCGCCAGAATGCTACTTCTCGGAAATCTCGGTAACGGGGCCATCGACGTCCTCAATTCGCAACAGCAGGCGTTTGCGCGATTCGAGTATCGATTCCGGCACTTCGAACCGCGCTGCCACCATGCGGTCTTCCGAGCTATGCGAAGGTATCTTATCCCTCATCACAAGCGTCCGGTTGAATTTCTGGCCGAGCAGCGGAATCCCTTCAAAAAGCCGCTGGGCATCCATCTCGGAGACGGTGGTGCCCTCCACCTGGGTTCCGTTCGATTCCTCCAGAACAACCGTGACGGTCCGCACCACAAAAAATACGTTCGAAGGATTGGCGAAGCGGAAATCCAGCACGGCGACCGAGCTCCGGTCGTCGAGCGGCGCGGTGCGGACTTTCAGAATCTGGCCGGCGAGCCCGATACGAGCCCCGCGCTGCATGAAAAGGATCGCGCCCACGATGACGGCGACCGCGGCGATCCCGATGGCGAACGTGATGGCGAAGCGATTGCGCATGGCTTACCTGCCCGCAGTCACGATAACTCCCCTACGATTCGCAATATTTCCTCCATCGACGTGTGTGCCGCCTGGATCAGCGTGCCGTCGAAAATGTGAGTCTCCAGTCCGACTTTGTACTTGTAGCCGTCCCGTTCGAGCGCCTGGAAAATTGCCTTCCAGTCCTCTTTTTCTGGACTCGAAGGCATCACGCCTTTGCCCTTGACCTGGGCATTCAGCATGCGCTTCTTGGGCAGCAGAGAATAACCGTCGGGGTACGACACTTCCTTGCCGTATGCGTTGTGCGGGTCCCAGTTGAAGCCCACCCACTTGGAGGGGATCAGCTTCATGATTTCCGCCAGCTCGGCCGAGAGGGCCACGTTTTGCGATCCTTCGTTTTCCACCAACAGGAACACTTTCTCTTTTTCAGCCACGGCCGCCATCTCTCCGCCGATGGTCTCCGCGACCCGCGAGTAGACCGTGGCGGGTTCCGCCACACGGCTGCCCGTGAACACGCGAAGCTTGTCGCAGCCCATGATCTGGGCGCAGCGGATAGCCTTGTGCAGATCGTCCATGCGGCGGTCCCAGCGGGCCTTTTCCGAGGCCACGCGGCGATCGCGGGCTTCCGGGGTCTCGGTGCGGCGGCGCACCGGCTCCATCCCGGGCCACGCGAACTTCAGCAGGCTGGTGTTGACGAACGATACCTTCAGACCTTCCTTCTGGAAGCGCAAGGCGTCCGCCCGGATCTCCGCTTCGCTGAGCTGGAAATACTCTTTGCGCGTCTCGGCGCGCCGGTCGCGGATCTCGACGAAACTCAGCCCGTACTGGTGGGCGAAGGCGATCGCGTCATCCGTCGTGTTGCCGATCTCGTCCGTGATCGCACTGATGTGCGACTTGTCGAAATGGCCGCGCCCCCAAAGGGGACGCGCCGCTCCGGCGGCAGCAGCGGCGAGCAGCTCTCTCCTGGTCATGAATCGATTGTAATAGAAGCATGGAATGGGCGAGCGGGGCAGGGCGGAAGATTCTTCTGCGAGAAGGCGATATCACACGGGTGGCGGCGGACGCCATCGTCAATGCGGCCAATTCGGCGCTGGCGGGCGGCGGCGGAGTGGATGGCGCGATCCACCGCGCGGGCGGCCCCGGGATCATGCGGGAGCTGGATGTCATCCGCGCTCGGATCGGGCGCTGTTCCACCGGAAGCGCGGTGGCCACCGGCGCCGGCGACTTGCCTGCGAAGTACGTGTTCCACGCGGTCGGCCCGGTGTACCGGGACGGCAGCCACGGCGAGCCGGAGCTTCTTGCCGCGTGCTACCGCACCTCTCTGCGGCTGGCTGAGGAACGGGATGTGCGGACCATCAGCTTTCCGGCCATCAGCACCGGCATCTACGGGTACCCGGCTAAGCCGGCTGCGGAGATCGCCCTGCGCGAAGTGAAAAATCACATGGAGCGGGCGGAGGTTGGATTGGAAACCGTGATCTTCGTACTTTTCGGCCGGGCGGCGTACGAGGTCTACGAGGAGTTGCTTAAAGGCTCGATTAAGCTATAGAAATGAGAACTTTCGACAGCCTCTCCGAACGCGAGATCCTGGCGCTGGCCATCTCTCTCGAAGAGGAGGACGAGCGTGTGTACGCCGACTACGCCGAAGGGCTGCGGGAGAGTTTCCCCGGATCGGCGGCCGTCTTCGAGGGAATGCGCGACGAAGAGGCCGGCCACCGGCGCAGGCTGATCGAGCTGTATCAGAAGCGATTCGGCGATCACATTCCCTTGATCCGCCGCCAGGACGTCAAAGGTTTCGTCCAGCGCCGGCCGGTCTGGCTGATTCGTCCGCTGGGCCTCGAAACCGTGCGGAAACAGGCCGCCGTGATGGAGATGGAGGTGCGCCGCTTCTACGAGCGCTCCGCCCAGCGCTCCCAGGACGCGGGCACCCGCCAGTTGCTGGACGACCTGGCCGCCGAGGAGCGCTACCACGAGGATCGCGCCGAAGGGCTCGAACGCGAGAATCTCCAGCCCCACGTCAAGGAAGAGGAGGAGCACGCTCGGCGGCGCTTGTTCGTACTGCAGGTGGTACAGCCCGGCCTGGCGGGCCTCATGGACGGCTCCGTCTCCACCCTGGCTCCGGTCTTCGCCGCGGCCGTCGCCACACAAAGCAGCAAGGACGCGTTCGTCGTCGGGCTGGCTGCCTCGCTTGGTGCCGGGATCAGCATGGGGTTTGCCGAAGCGCTCTCCGACGATGGTTCGCTGACCGGCCGCGGCCATCCGTGGGTTCGCGGCCTCATCTGCGGCCTGATGACGGCGCTCGGCGGCATCGGCCACACGCTGCCGTTCCTCGTTCCGGATTTCCACGTGGCCCTGATTGCGGCCGTGATGGTCGTGCTGGTCGAGCTGGGTGTCATTACCTGGATCCGCCAGCATTATATGGAGACGCCGCCGCTGTCGGCAGCCCTGCAGGTGGGCCTGGGCGGCATCCTGGTCTTCGTGACCGGCCTGCTCATCGGAAGCTCGTAGGCCTTCCCCTGATTTATATCGATATATTCGTGCTATAGCACACGTTTACGGATGAAGGAAAATTCACTCAGTACTCCGGCGGATGCCCGTACGAATCGGTGGCGGTCGGTGCTATAGTTGGCTTGTTTGTGGCACGCCCCCGAAAGCAGTCAATGCACTACAATTGTCAGGAATGTACGCGCCTTTGGAATGAGTATGCCCTGGCGACGAGACACTATCTAAAGGTCGAGGGCCGATTGCAAATGGCGAATATTTCCCGGGATGACCGAACCGTCGAGGAGCTGTCACCCGCGTTTCGGAATGCCGCCGCCGAGCGGACGCGCTTGCGGAAAGAAATCGAGAGTCACGAGCGTCAGTCCCGGCAGCGCGCCGGTGCTGCTCGCGCCTGAGGATTTGCGTCGTCAGTCGAGGTCGTCGTCCGGCTCGTCCTTGCGTTCGATCAAAGGCCGTTCCGGATGATCGCGTTCTCTTCGGCGTGGGGAGTTCCGCCGGCAGCGGTACGCACGCGAGGTGCCGGCTTGTCGGCGTTGGCAAAATCTCCGGCCTTTTCCGCCGCGGAACCGATATCTTGTGCGCCGGTTTGCTTGAGGACGTCCTTGGCGCGCTTCACCCAGTGGCTGTCGTCGCAATGCACCGAGAGCAGCACGCCTCCTTCGCGGATCCGGCCTTCATAGCGTTTGGCCTCATACTCCGGAATGCCGAGGCCCACCATCCCGCCGATTATGCCGCCCAGCGTTCCGACGGCGCCCGCGCCGGCTAGCGCCGCTACGATCGGCCCGGCGGCAATCAGCGGCCCCACACCGGGAATCGCGAGGGCCCCGATTCCGGTGAGCCAGCCCAGAACGCCGCCCGCGATCCCTCCGGCCAATCCGCCGGTAGTCGCGCCTTCCGGCGCCTTGGAATTCTTCTCGTGCGCGAGGTCCTTGGTGCCCTCGTTTTCCGGGAATAGGACCGAAACGTCGGTGCTGCGAAAACCCGCGCTGCGCAGGTTCGCCACCGCTTCCTCCACCGCCGGCCGGTTCGGATAAATCCCAAAAACCGCTCTGTTGCCTCCAGCCATCTGTATCCCCTCCTTTTCGGGCCGGAGCGGCAGCTCCGGTCAAACATGTCGCTGCAAGAGCAGTGCCAGCGGCCCGCTCCGCAGGAGGGTTCCTGTGCCATTCGTTACGTGCGGAGGATTCCCCAGCGTTACCGCAAAAGGATAGAATTGGAGATTCACAAGCCAAAAAGGGAGAATCCGATCCATGAAGAACCAATCCACTCGCCGCGGGTTTCTGGGCGCAGCCGCCGGGCTTGCCGGCCTCGGCGCACTCGACGTCACCCCCGCCTCCGCCGTCATCGTACCCGAACCTTGGGGAATCAAGTTGGGGGTGGCCACCTACTCCTTTCGCGAATTCGACCGTGCCAAGACCATCGAAATGATCCAGAGCCTGAAGACGCCCTGGGTCAGCATTAAGGACGTTCACCTGAAACAGAACCTCACACCCGAGGAATGGCAGGCGGCCCGCAAGGAGTTCGAGGCGGCCGGCTTGAAAATCATGAGCGGCGGCAACGTCGACATGACCAAGGACACCACCGTCGATCAGCTCCGCCACCATTTCGAGTATGCCAAGTACACCGGCATGCCGATGATGGTCTGCGCGCCCACGCACGGCAACATCAAGATGGTGGAGTCGCTGGTGAAGGAGTACAACATCAGGATCGCGATTCACAACCACGGCCCCGAGGATAAGAACTTCCCCACTCCTCAATCCGTGCTGGACGTCGTGCGCAAGCTCGACGCGCGCTGCGGTCTCTGCATGGATGTGGGCCACTCCGAACGCGCCGGCGTGGACGTGGTGAAGACCATTCCCGAAGCCGGTGACCGCCTGTTCGACATGCACGTCAAAGACCTGGCCGATCTCAAGGTGAAAGAGAGCCAGTGCGATGTGGGCGACGGCAAAATACCCTTCCCCCAGATCTTCAAACAGTTGAAGAAGATGAACTACCAGGGCTGCGTCAACCTCGAATACGAAATCAACGGCAAGAATCCGCTTCCCGGCATGCAGCGCTCGTTCAGCTACATGCGCGGCGTGCTCGCGGGATTGGCCTCAGCCTAGCGTATGGCGAGTATTCCAACCGGCACCAAGGGCGACCAGACGTTCCTCGTCACCAACGAGAACGCTATCAACTTCCTGGGGATGGAGGGCGCCCGCGTGCTCTCCACCCCGCACATGATCGGCTACATGGAGCGTACCTGCCGCGATACGGTGCTGCCCCTGCTGGAGGCCGGCCACGACACAGTCGGGACCCACGTGAACGTCGCGCATCTGGCGGCCGCGCCGCTGGGGATGGCGGTGCGGTTCTCCGCCGAGGTACTCGCTGTGGAGGGCCGGCGCGTTCAATTCCGGGTGGAAGCCTGGGATGAGAAGGAAAAAATCGGCGAGGGGACGCACGAACGAACTATCATTAACGTCGCGAAATTTGCCTCCCGCCTGGCGGCGAAGAAGGCGTGAACACTTAGACGGTCGTGGAGGCGGGGCGGAAGGGCCGAAAGATGTCTTTGCTCTCCGGTTGACGGGCGGAGGCCGGGTCCCGACCGTTCATCTCGCGGTGATACACCGCCAGGATGGCGGTTTCGTCGTAATCGATGGCGCGCGCATACTGCCGGATGTAGCTGGTATTGTAGATACCTCCGGGGAGCTTGCGAAACTCACCCCGTTCGATCGCTTCTAACGAACGGATGCTGATCTTCGTAGACTCTGCGATCTGTTCGAGGGAGATGCCGCGATTGCGTCGAATCGTGGCTAAACCTAGTACGCTGTTTTCCTCTTGCATCGACAGGTAGCCTTCCGGCGGGGCCCGGAGGCTGGAGCCCGGCGCGGGAGCGGTATCTAAGTTCACACTATAACATTAGTAACGCCTTTTGATAAACTCTTTTTTCATGGGCATTTGCCGCCGGGAATTTGGCGCCTGCCTGGCGGGCGGGCTGGCAGCGGGGCTGCTGCGAGGGGCGGGAACACGCCCTAAACTGTTGGTTCTAGTGGTACTAGAGCAATTCCGCTCCGACTACCTTTCACAGGTTCGCGGCCAATTGGCTCCCGGGGGCTTCCGCTTCCTCGCGGAAAAAGGTGCGGTGTTTCACGATTGCCGGAATCTCGCCAGTACCTTCCCTTCTTCCAGTATCGCCACCCTCGCCACCGGCACCTGGCCGGCGCAGCACGGCATCGTGGCGGACTATTGGTACGACCGCGCCCTGCGCAAACAGGTTCGGGGCACTGAAGAAGACCTGGTCGCCACGACGCTCGCCTCCCAGATCCTCGACCAGGCCGGCACCAGCGTAACCGTGGTGGCGCTCGAAGAGACCCACGCCGCGCTTTGTGCCGGGTCGCCCGACGCCCGCATTTACTGGATGGACGTGGAAGGCCAGATGGCTACCCGCGGCGAGGTGCCTGGGTGGCTGGCCGGGTACAACAGCCAGAACCGTGTGGAGCGTTTTCACGACATCGGCTGGCTGGCGCTGGGAGCGCGGCCCGACGCGCCGCCGCTCCGCACCCTGACCTGGTCGAAGGACCGCCCGCAGGAATTCATGGAGCTGTACCGCGCTTCCCCCTTCGCACAGAGTTCCCAGTTCGACTTCGTCAACGAGTTGATCATCCAGGAACGGCTGGGCTTGGGGCCCTCGCTCGATCTTCTCTGCGTGCTCGCCGGATCTTCCGAGCTGTTGGGCTACGAGACCGGTGCGCAACATCCCCTGATGCGGCAGATGGTTCTGCAAATCGACCGTCGCCTGGAAATCTTCATCGGCCAGCTTACAAAGACGCTCGGCGAGAACAACTTCAACCTGGTCGTAGTGGGAGCGCACGGCGCGCCTCCCGAGCCGGATGCCGATTCCCGGGCATCCATGGCGGTCAACGGTGAGAAACTGGCCCAGGCTGTGGATTCCGTCCTCCTTTCGAGAGGCGCTGGCCGCGTGGAAAGATACCTGTACCCGTTCTTTTATCTGGACACGACCAAGGTCCGCGATCCGGATGCCGCGCGGCTCGTGGGAGCGCGCGCCGCGCTCGAACATCCCGCCGTGGACGGTTATTACACCGCGGCCGGCGCTGCTTCTGTCCGCAACGACTGGGTGAAGCGCTTCCGCAACAGCTTCCATCCGCAGCGCTCCGGCGACTTCATGGTCTCCTACGGCCCCGAGCAGATCGAGGAATACGGCTGGAACCGGGGCGTCTCTTACGGGTCTCTGTACAACTACGACGTGCAGGTGCCGCTGTTCCTCTACGGGCCGCAGTTTCGCGCCGGGGTCTTCAACCGGACGGTGGAATTGATCGATCTGGCTCCGACCTTGGCGGAGGCCATCGGCGCCGCCTACCCGTCCTCATCCGACGGGAGGGTGCTGGGCGAGGCATTCGCGGGATGAGCCTCGAAATGGAGTTGTGCGGCATCGCGCTGCGCAACCCTGTGCTGGCAGCTTCCGGCACGTTCGGCTACGGCCTCGAATTCGAGAAGCAGGTCGATCTCAACCGCCTGGGCGGCTTCGTGGTGAAGGGCCTCTCACGCGAGCCGATCGAGGGCAACCCGGCGCCGCGTCTCTATGAAACGGCAGCCGGCATGATGAATTCGGTCGGCCTTCAGAACATCGGGGTGCACGCCTTCGTTCGCGACAAACTGCCGGCCCTGGCGAAACTCCGTACGGCCGTCTTTGCCAACGTCTTCGGCTACCAGACAGAGGATTACGTGGAGGTCGTGCGGGTGCTCGAGGATCAGCCCGGACTGGCCGGCTACGAGCTGAACGTCTCCTGCCCGAATACGCGCCACGGCGGCATCTTCTTTTCGAGCGATCCGGCGCTGCTCGGCGAAGTGGTTTCGGCCGTGAAGAAGGTGGCGCGCCGGCCGCTCATCGTGAAACTCTCGCCGAACGTCAGCGCGATCGAGCCCCTGGCGCGCGCCGCCGAGGCCGCGGGCGCCGACGCCGTATCGCTGGTCAATACGTTCATCGCGCTGGCGATCGATGCGCGCGCACGCCGGTCGCGGATCGGCGCCGGTTTCGGCGGGCTGTCCGGACCGGCCATCAAGCCCATCGCTCTCCGCATGGTGTACCAGGCGGCGCGCGCCGTGAAGATCCCGGTGATCGGCCTGGGCGGAATCGCTTCGGGCGAAGACGCCGCCGAATTCCTGATCGCCGGCGCGCAGGCGGTACAAGTAGGGACCGCCACCTTCTGGGACCCCCGCTCGCCGCTGCGCATCGCGGAGGAATTGGCGGCGTTCCTCGAGCGCGAACGCATAGCGAGCGTCTCCGAGCTGGTCGGCACGCTCAAGATATAGAGGGGCGCTTCTCCTCGAGCATAGCCCGCAGGCTGGCGATCTCCCGTTTCAGCTTCTTCTGGCGGGCCACCATCATCAGCACGTACACCACCAGGATGATCCACGCCGCGGTGAGGCCGTAGCTCAGAAACTCGTAGTTGCGCTGCAGACGCGCCATTTCGCGCGCGATGTCGTCGGCTGTAAATTGGGCGAGCAGATACATGAGAGGCTCCGTCAGAAGGCATGCGCCGTGCGGCGCAGGGAATCGATTTCGCGTTGGGATTCTTCCTGGCGCAGCCGGACCACCGTCAGCACGATGCCCAGCAGGAACATGGCCAGCATGTTGCGAAGGAAGACCATGAGCCAGTCGTGAGGAAAGCTGCCGCCGCCCCAGAATACCGGCTGCGGATGCTGCGTGCGCCACCACTTGATCGAGAAGATGACGATGGGCACGTCGATGAACGCGAAAATCGAAAATACCGCCGCGAAGGTGGCCCGCTGTGTGGGCTCCTCGATGGCGCGCCGCAGCATCAGGTAGCCGGCATAGAGCAGCCAGCAGACCAGCGCCGAGGTGAGCCGTGCGTCCCACGTCCACCAGATGCCCCAGATGATGCGGCCCCAGATGGACCCGGTGACGAGATTGGCCGCCAGAAACGCCAGGCCGACCTCGGTGACGGAAACCGCCAGCGCATCGTATTTGAAGTTGCGGGTGATCAGGAACATCACGCTGCCGATCAACGCGACGAAGGCGCACATCATGGCCGTGATCGCCACCGGCACGTGAAAGAAGATGATCTTGAAGATGGCCCCCTGGTTGGCCTCCGCCGGGAGCCGCGCAATCACATAGATATCCCACGCGAGCAGCAGCACCACCGCCGCCCCGAGTCCATAGAGAATATTGTCGGTGATACTCGCTTTCGTTTCCCTGACTGCAACTGCTTTTGCTTCTATCATCCAAACTCCCGTAGGGCAGGCCTCCTGGCCTGCCCCGCCGCTGGACCAGCTCCAGTCTTCCGGCTTTGTTAACAAGCCCCGCAGCGACCGGGTTGCATTCAACATAGCGAACGATCTTATTCCAATTCGTCGTCGTCCCGCACCCAGTGATCGTACGATTCATCCTTCCAGAAGGCCTGGCCGGAACGGCCAAGGGTCTCGTTGGCCTTCCCGCCCGAGAAATTCTTGATGGACTTGTGTGATTCGGGCAGTCGGCCTTCGGGTAGATCAGAATGTGCACATGATTCGGCATGACGACCCATGCGCGCAGTTCGAATACAAGGTCCGAGCTGCTGCTCGCCGTGCTTCAGAGCATCGACCACCACTTGCGCCACGCGGACCGAGCCCGTGGACCCTCGAGCCATCGCGGACCGGCGAGAAGCCGCGCCATCCCGGTCGACTGATGCGAAACTTCTGGCGCCCAGGCTCACCCTTCGCGAGCTGCGCGCGCTCCCGCGGAAGCGAGCCATGAAGCCGCCAGGTGACAACAGAGGCGGCGCCTTCAGGCTGCCAGTGCGGTAGAGCGTCGTTCGTAGTATCCGGTAAGGCATCTGAATCAAAACCGGCAGGCGGGAGGCCAGCCCAGAGGCCTACCCTACCAGCACCGTCTCTACCAGCACGACCGAGGCGGCGGTGTATACCAGGTCGAATCCTATCAGCATCTTCAGCCAGGCGTCGTTGGACGGGCCGATGGGGTTGCCCAGCACCAGGCCGGCCGTCAACTGCATCGCGCCCATCAGGGCCGGAACCAGGATCGGATACGTCAGCATCGGCAGCATCACTTCCCGCAGCCGGATGTTCACCGTCAGGGCGCTGAAGATCGTGCCGATGATCGTCATCCCCCACGTGCCCAGCGCCATCACCAGCAGGAGTTGTCCAAGGTGCTGCGTGATCGAAGTCGTCACGTTGTTGAAGATCGCGAACACCGGCAGCGCGATCAGCTCCACCGCGAAGACCAGCACATAGTTCGCCAGCGCCTTGCCGACAAAGAACGCGCTCCCGGGGACGGGCGAGGCGATCAGCGCGTCCAGGCAATCGTTCGGGATCTCCCGCGCAAAGCTGCGGTTCAGGATCAGCGTGCCGGCGAAGGCGAACACGATCCACAGCAGGCCGCCCGAGATCTCGCGCGTGGTCTGGCTGTCCGGATCGAACGCGAAGCTGAACATCAGCAGGATCACCAGCGCGAAGGCCAGAGAGGCGTTGATGGCCTCCTTGGTTCGAAACTCGGCGCGCAGGTCTTTGACCGCGACCACCAGGGCCAGGCGGAAGAACGACATCAACCCTCGCCGTACCGCGCATAGACGTACCCGGGGTCCGCCACCATTTCCTGGGTGCACGGTCCGTCAAATGCCACATGGCCGCGGTTCAGCAGCGCAACGTGCGTGGCAAGCTCGAGGGCTTCCCGCAACTGGTGAGTCGACATCACAACTGTTTTTCCGGCTGCCAGGGCCTCCCGCAGAAGGCGCTGCAGCACCGCGATCGCCCTGATCGTCGAGCGCCGTGAAAGGCTCGTCGAGCAGCAGCACGGATGGGTCGTGCAGGAACGCCCGGGCCACCGCCAGCCGCTGGCGCATGCCGCGCGAGAATTCGCGGACCAGGCCGTCCCGCACACGCTCGAGTCCGGTGCGCTCGAGCCACTCGAGGGCCGAGCGCTTCGGGTCGGGCAGGCTGTAGAGCCGCCCGTAGAGCACCAGGTTTTCCAGGGCCGAGAGCTCGTCGTAGACCGAGATGCCGTGACCCAGGAATCCCATGCGGCGGCGCGCTTCAGTATCCCGTGGTTCGTTGCCGAAGATGGTAATCTTCCCGCGGCCGGGCCGCGAGAATCCCGCCACCGTGCGAAGCAGCGTCGTCTTGCCGGCGCCGTTGCGGCCGATCAGGGCCAGGCAGACTCCCGCTTCCGCCGTCAGCTTGACGTCGCGCAGGGCGGGGTAGTCCCCATAGAATTTCCACACTCCCTCAATGACGACCGCGTTCATTCGACTCCTTCGGGAGAGCCCCTTCGGGGTTCGCGCGGTATAGCAGGGCGAATCCCAGTGCCAGGATTCCCAGGGCCAGCACCAGAATCACCTTGGCCTTGCCGTAGATGCGGGGCATGATCTGCTCGATGCCCGGGCCGCTGTTCTCCGCCTGGTCGCTCGTATCGGCCGCGGGCGAAGCCGCTTCCGTGCCGGTGAGCTGGATCTTGTAGCTGTCGCCCTGCAGGCCGTAAATGTGAGCCTGGGTGCGCGGCTCGGTGCCCAGGTCCGTCAGATGGTCCCCGGTCAGGGTCACTCCGTTGGGCGCGATCAGGTACGTGTTGTCGTCCTTGCTGGGGATCCTGCCCGCATACGGTTGGCCCTCGGTATAGGGCACGGAGTAGCTCAGGTCGAATCGTGTTTCTCCGGGCTTGACCTCGAACTTCGTGGAGTAAACATCGGGTCGTCCCGCCTTGTCGGTGGGAACCGGAACGGCCATGCCGCCGCCGTCGGGGGAGGTGCCTTTGACGTCCACGTTGCCGCCGGCGCCCTTGGGGAGAAAGAACTCGACGGTGCCGGAGCCGGGGTTGAACCAGGTAGTCTTGCCTTTGTTCTCGACAATGAAGGTCTCGTTGACGACCATCTGTCCGGGCCCTGGCTGGAACAGGAGCATGTGCTTCGAGACCTTTGCGTCTCCGGGCTGTTTCGAAGCGTCGTAGACGGTGACGGTGAACCCGGTGGTCGGAGTGCCGGGGGGCATCAGGTGGTTATAAGTGACGCCGTCGCGCTCCACCCGGACGATCGATGGACCCTGTCCGCCGGCATCCTGGTTGAAGACGAAGCTGCCCTGGGCGTCGGTCTTGACGTGATCCACCGGCTCCATGCCGCCCTGTCCGAACTTATAAAGGGTGACCTCGGCGCCGGGCTGAGGCTGGCCGGTCGTGCCGTTGCGGACGGTGCCGCTCACGGCGCCCCAGGCAACCGCCCCGCAGAAGAGTAAAACGAAGCCAATCTGCCGGATCATTGGGCCACCTTCATGGGCTTGCCGCACTCCCCGCAGAACTTCAAGTCTTGCTTGAATTTTGCGCCGCAAGAATCACAAATAAATGCCTGTTCTTTAGGGGAAGGAGATTTGACTTTGGGCGGAGCCTGGACGGCGACCGTGGCGCCCAGTTCGGCCTTGAGCCGGTCGACCTCGGCCAGCACCTGGGCCAGCTCTTTCTGAAGGTCTCGCTTGGTGCTCTGATAGTCGGCGTCGGAAAGCTTCCCGACGCGGTACTCGAACTGGAGGTCGCGCAGGTTTTCGTAGATGGCGGCTTTACGGTCGTCGAGATGTTGAAATGGCGATTCCGGCTCCGGAACGGGCAAATCCCTGGGCCTTACCCCGAGGATAAACGCGATAACGGCGATCGCGATAATGCATGTAATGACAATGATCACCTGTTCACTCTTTGGACGATCCGGCCGGAGCCAAACTTCGTTGTTTCACTCCAGATTGGCCAGGTCCTTTTCGATCTGGTCTTTGTACTTCTCGAGGGCCGGGTCGTCGATCTCCACCGGACCGATCTCGGCGACCGGCCTGGGCTTGCGATACTTCCTGATAAACAGCCAGACGATCACCAGGCCGATCCCCACGGAAGCGTA
Organism: Bryobacterales bacterium; assembly: GCA_963836015.1. Lineage (GTDB taxonomy): Bacteria > Acidobacteriota > Terriglobia > Bryobacterales > Bryobacteraceae > CAWCDJ01. Next base: position 42,641 of record CAWIIF010000008.1, read on the forward strand.
GGGGACGATCCACCCGAAGGCATTGGGCGGGGCGAGATAAATTCCCGCGCCGTAGTCCCGGATGAAGGCCTGGATAATCTGCTCGTCGGTCATGCCGACGGACTGCATTTTGGCGATGCGCTCCTTGGCCGGCTTGGAGAAGGAGCACTCCAGCATGCTGCAGGTCGCCACCGAATCCTTGCACCCGCACTGGCACTGGAGCCGCGCACCGACACGCCGCACGTCCATCGTGGGCTTCTCCGCCGCGGTTTGCGCCAGGGCGGCGACTGCCAGGATGGCGGCCGCGATACTAATTCTTAACCGGTACATGTTTCTTGGTATAACCCACCACAGCGGTGCGGGCGTACTGCATCTTGACTTTGCTGGGGATCAGGCAGATGAAGGTGCCGCCGATCAGCACCAGCCCGCCCACCCAGATCCACGATACCAGCGGAAAAACGTAGGCCTGGATGACCGCTCGCTGGTTATCGTCCGACATGCCGCCGAAGTTGAGGTAGAGGTCTTCATTCGGCCGCTGCCGGATGCCGACTTCGGAAGTGCCCTGGCGGCTGGCGGTGTAGAAGCGCTTTTCGGGCTCCAAATTGCCCAACACTTCGCCGTTCTTCGAGACCTGCATGGTGGCTCGATGCCACTGGTAGTTCGTGGTTTCGCCCTGCTCGAGGTTCACCATCTTCAGGGTATATGCGCCCACCGTCATGGAGTCGCCGTTGTTCAGCTCCTTCACCTCGCTCTGGTTGAAGGCGTGGCCCGTGAAGCCGATGAACATGAGGACGATCCCCATGTGGACCAGGTACCCGCCGTAGCGCCGCGTATTGCGGTGCGTCAGCTCGATCATCGAGCGCAGCAGGTTGGTATTGTCCTTGGCGGCGATGGACCGGCCGCCCTTGTAGAACTCGATAATCACGGTGAGCGCCACGAACGTGCAGAACCCGAAGGAGATGAGGGCGTAAAAGTGGCGGACGCCCGCGGCCACCAGCGCTCCCACCAGCACCACGGCGGCGATTCCGGGCCACTGGAAATTCCGGCGGAGGCTGTCAGTCGAGGTGCGGCGCCACGCGAACAGCGGTCCGACGCCGGTGAGGAACAGCAGGAACAGGCCGATGGGGACCATCAGGCGGTTGTACCAGTCGGCGTCGAGCGAAATCTTGTCCCCGCTGACGGCTTCCGAGATCACCGGGAACAGGGTGCCCCAGAGAACCGCGAAGCAACTGGCCAGCAGGATGAGGTTATTGAAGAGGAAGCTCGATTCGCGCGAGACGACCGATTCGAGCTGCGATTCGCTCTTCAGGTAATCGAGCCGGTCGAGAATCAGCCACACCGTGGCGGCGATGCCGATCGCCATGAACGTCACGAAGTACTTGCCGATCTCCGAGCGGGCAAACGCGTGGACCGACTGCACCACGCCGGAGCGCGTGAGGAACGTTCCCAGGATGCATAAGAAGAAGGTGGCGGAAACCAGGACGATGTTCCAGACCTTCATCATGCCCTTCTTTTCCTGCATCATCACGGAGTGAAGGAAGGCCGTGCCGCTCAGCCACGGGAGCAGGGAAGCGTTCTCCACCGGATCCCAGGCCCAGTAGCCGCCCCAGCCGAGGACGTGGTAGGCCCACGCCGCGCCGAGCATAATGCCGGTGCTTTGGAACAGCCACGTCACCAGCGTCCAGCGCCGGGTGGTGTGGATCCAGCCTTCACCCGGCTGCCGCGTGATGAGCGAGCCGATGGCGAACGCGAAAGGCACCGCGAACCCGACGTACCCGAGGTACAGCATGGGGGGGTGTATGGCCATCGCGGGGTATTGCAGCAGCGGGCTTAGCCCGTTGCCATCCGGCACCGCGATGATCAGCTTGTCGGTGGCCAGCATCTGGAACGGGTTGGCGACGAAATTATTAAGGACCAAAAAGAAGGCTTGAATCGTGGAGAGGATGGCGACCACCCACGGCATGAAATCCCGGTGGCGGCGCCGGTTGGTGAAGACTACGACCGCGGCGTACGTCGAGAGCAGCCAGCTCCAGAAGAGCAGCGAGCCTTCCTGCCCGCCCCACCACGCCGCGAACTTATACAGGATCGGCATGGTGCGGTTGCTGTGCTCCGCCACGTAGGAGAAGCGGAAGTCGCCGGTCATGAGGGCGTAGACCAGGATGCCCGACGCCAGGGTCATCAGCACCCAGATCGAGTAGATCGCGCGCTCGCCGCTAACTGTTAGAAAAGGCTTGTGTTTTACCCGGCCGACTACACAGGCCAGGGTGGCATAGATAGCCACGCAGAAGGCCAGCAGGATGGCCAGCGAGCCCAGATTTTCCATAACACCCCTCTAGATGCTGCTTTTTCCGCTATTGATATTCGGTGGCGTCTGTCCGGGCCGCAACTGTCCCGGCTTGGCCTCATACTTCGAAGCACATTTCGCCTGAATCTTGGACGCCTGGAACACGCCGTCTCTTCCCAGTTTTCCATCGGCCAGTGCCTGGGCGCCGTCTTTGAACGTATCCGGCAGGGGGTCGGTGCCTGTATAGGCGACCCTGAGTTTGGTTTTGTCCTGGACCAGGACAAACTGCACCTGGTTGCCGACGTGCTGGATGGAGCCCGACTCGACATCGCCCGCCACGCGCAGTCGTGCGGTGTAGGCTTTGTCCCCCATCTGGTTCACCTCGGTGATCGTCTTGTAATAGGTCTGGGTCTCCTTCATGCCGGCGGTCGCCAGCCAGACGAGAGTCCCGATGACAACTACGATTAACGCGGCGAACTTCCCGTACTTTCGCATACGTGGCATCCCTCTGAAATAACAGTATAGCTCGAAAGATTTGCGGTATATTCAGACAGTTTTGACTTTTTTGTGGGAATGTTCGACATGCCCGCAAATGGGGGGAGGGGCGCGGAGGCCGGTTCAGGACAGCCGCGAACACTAATAGAATCACGACGTAGGGGGGCTTATGAACACCATCGCAGCGCGATTCGTGGGAGTCGAACTCTATTTCGACGATCTGAAGCGTGCCAGAAACTTCTACATCGAAACCCTCGGCCTGCGGGTGGCCGAGGAGCAGTCCGGACATCATGCCCGCTTCGAGAGCGGCGAGTCGTTTATCTGCCTGGAGCGGAAAGGCGCCGAGTCCTATCCTTCGAGCGACAAGGCCGTTCTATTCTTCGAAGTCCCGGATCTCGAAGCCGCGATCGAGGCGATCGGGCGGGACCGCCTGGCTCACGCGGAAGCGCAGTGGGCCGTCCTCCACGATCCGGAAGGACACAATGTGCTCCTGCTTCAGGCTGGATCGGGTGGCTGATTAACTTTGGATATCATCCATGTCCCTAGGCTTACCATTTGCGCCCCAGTACCGAGGGTTCATAGCCTTTCGGGACTGTAAAAGCAGCGGCTAGAGGCGGCATAATTCTCCCTTACAGAGAGGGTTGCGGTCGGGCTGGTTGGAGACGCACGCTGATGCGCTTTCAACACGCCTGGTAAGGATACGGAACATGTCACACTACGCCGCGTTGTATTCGATCGTTTTCATGATCGGTTTTGTCTGCGTCTTCGACCTACGGCACCAGCGCCAGCGCTTCTGCCGGCTGTTTGCTTCTGCCTCCCTGATCACACCGGAGGAGTTGGAGAGAATTCGCAGGATCTGGTCAGCTTGCGAAGAATAGCGGCCGGCTCGCCGCACCGGCGCCACCAGAGCAGGATGATCCCGGCGAGGCTGATGAGCGTCAGCGGCACGGTCGCGGGCTCCGGAGTCTCCGTCCCGGCAAAAGAGCCGTTGCCGTTGGATCCGTTATTCAAATACGCGATGTAGACGGTTCCCTCGGAAAAGATATTCAGCTCGGTGGAGCCGTTGTCGTTGATCGAGAACAGGAGACCCGGGTTCGTCACCACCGGGATCTGGTTCGGAATAATGAGGTCGTCGTAATAGAAGTACCCGGTTGGGCTGTACGCGGTGCCGGGTGCATTGGGATTCTTAATCAGGGTGATGGCGAAGCCGTCGTAGAATCCGGTGCCGGAGATCGCGGTAAAGGTCCCGTTGCCGTTGTCGGTCGCGACCAGGTTGGCCGTGGCCTGGTGCTGCAGGTCGATACTGAAATACGAAAGGGAATAAAGAATAGTGTTCGCCCGCGCCTCGAAAGACAACGGCACCAAACAGAACAACAGGCAAACGACACGCCACATACTCGTACCTTCCTGGAGACCTTTGTGCCCGGCCGCGACGGGCCGATCTGAAAACCCTGCCTGATGGCCGAGGGTCAATTGGAGCGTAGCAGTAGCTTATCGCTGTTCCAAGTACTTCAAAGGCTGGACGTGCCAGGACCCGGGTGTGCTACCCGAGGATTTCCCACATCAGGGACGCCATGCCTGCCATCTCCGGGTATACAGGGTTAACGCGATGTCCGGCCATGTGTTCGCCCCCGCTCCGCCGGATTTCTGCAGGCGCCGCTCGTCCCTACGGTTAGGAGAGCGTGACGGCCGGAGGTTATGGTACGGAGTTTTGCGAACTTCCGGCTACTGCCCCAGGACCTGGTCGAGATAGCCCTTCAGCAGGCTATAAGGCGGAGCGCCCGCGATCGTCTGGCGCTTGCCGCCGGCGACGATCACCAGGGTCGGAGTCTGTGTGAGGTGGTCCTTCGCTCCCATGGCCAGGTCGGCCGCCACGCTCTCGTCCAGGTGGGAGTCATCGGCGACAAGGTCGCGCACCTTCCGCATGACGTCCGGCGGGAGCACCTGCGCAAGCTGCGTGTCGACATCGCCGTTGCGGCCCCAAACGGACTGCGTCGCGAAGATCCGGTTCACTGCCAGCTCGTATTGCCCGGCCATTCCGGCGGCATTGGCATAGCGGGCGGCCAGCCGGGAATAGGGGTGCATCGGAAGCGGGAAGTCGCGGTGCAGCAGCCGGATTTTGCCGGTCTGTACGTAATCGGCAACCAGCATCGGAATGGTGTTGGCGTAGAGCTCGGCGCACGCGGGACACTCGTAGTCGGTGTAAATCTCAACCGTCACGGGCGCGGTGGGGGAGCCGGACCACTTGAAGGCCGGGGACGCCGCGGAAGTTTGCGGCGCCGTGGCAGCTCGTCCCGGGAAGGCGGCCTCCCAAAGGCTCCTGGCACACGCTTGCGGTGTCGCGCAGGCCGCGGGCGCCTGGAGAAGCAGCAGGACTCCTACGGCGACACCCGCCGCGGCGGCTGCCCCGATCCAAAAGCGGCGACGGACACTGCGACCGTGGTCCCGCTGGTGTAGCCGCTCCAGGGCCCGCTGCGCATCCGGCGACCAGGCGGAACCGGCATCGAGCGCCGCCAGGCGGTCGTCCACCCACCGGCTATCGTCCACTTTTCGGTTGTCCATTTTGCTTCACGAACTCCTTCCGGAACGCCTGCTGAGCGCGGCTGATGAGGGTGCCGACCGATGCGGGATTCAACTCGAGTGCGGAGGCAATCTGTTCATAGCTGAGGCCGCTCGCCCGCAGCATCAACAACTCGGCCTGGCGCGCGTCGAGGGCCGCCAGGACCGCCCGCACCCGGCGCCGTTCTTCTTCGGCGGCGTGGACCTCTTCGGGGGTCGGCGCGGACGGCCCGGCCTCCGACAGGCCCTCGTAGCGTGTGCGGCGCCGGTCCCCGCGAAGGTCGTTGAGGGCCATGCGGACGGCGGTCCGGTAGACCCACCCGGCGGCGTTCTGGCCCTGGGCTTTAGGCGTGCGCCACAGCTTCCAAAAAGCCTCCACCGCCAGGTCTTCCGCGCGCACCGGGTCTCCGACAATCCGCGCGACCGTGCGGGCCATGCGAGCATAATGCGCGTGAAAGAAGGCTTCGAAATCGAAACCGGTTTCGGGAATCGCCATTTTGACCAGCACTCTGCCCTGTGCGTTCACAATAGCTCAACACCGCCCGATTGCGGTTTGTGACAAGCGATACGATAAGTCCCATGGTGCGTCGGATTTGGTTGATCGCGTTGCTGGTGCTTCCCCTCGCTGGGCAGGCGCTGCCGCCGGGTGAGGTGGAGGCGGTGGTCACCACGGAGCTCGGCTCGTTTCGCTTCGAGTTTGCGCCGGATAAGGCGCCCAGGCACGTGGAGCAGTTCCTCAAGCTGGCCCGGGAAGGTTATTACGACGGCAGCGCTTTCTTTCGCGTGGTGGCGAACGGCATGATTCAAGGCGGCGACCCGCTGTTGAAAGACCCTAAGACACCGCGGAACCTGTGGGGGAGCGGCGGGCTGAACCTCCTGCCCGCTGAGATCAGCGACCTCAAGCACGAGCGCGGCGTCGTTTCGACCGTGCGGATTCCCAATAAGAAGGATAGCGATGGCAGCCAGTTTTTCGTGTGCGTCTATCCGCAGCCGCCGCTCGACGGGCAGTACTCCGCATTCGGCCGCGTCACCGAGGGCTTGGACGTGGTGGAGAAGATCTCACAGGTTCCAGTGGACGCCCAGGGCGTCACCGTGAAGCCAGTGCGGATCGTCAAAGTGACCATCGAGAAGAAGAAGGTGGAGCCATTCCTGAACGCTACGGTGGAGGAGCTGCGCCGCACGGTCACGCTGAAGACCACGCTGGGGACCCTCAAGATCCGTATGGAGCCGGACTGGGCGCCCAACCACGTGCGCAACTTCCTGAAGCTGACCGAAACCGGGTGGTACAACGGCACGGCCTTCCACCGCCTGATCAAGGGGTTCGTGGCGCAGGGCGGGATGCCCGATACGCGCGCGAGCGGCCCGGCACATCCGGCGGACCGCTGGGTGCGCCCGGTCAAGGGCGAATTCCGCAACGACGTGAAGCACGTCCGCGGGATCGTCTCCATGGCGCGCGGCGACGACCCGGATTCGGCGACCACTTCCTTTTTTCTGATGCTGGGGGACGCGCCGCACCTGGACGGCAAATACTCCGCCTTCGGGCGGGTCATCGAGGGCATGGAGGTGCTGGATGCCTTTGACAAGGAAGAGGTGGACGGTGAGACTCCCAAGCGGCGGTTGGAGCTGATCGAGGCGACGATCGATCCGAAGTAAGTGGCAGGGAGTGTCCGCGCCGTCCCAAGTACGGACACTGTCGCGGGCTCTGAGCTATAGAATGGGGCTCAGATCGTGGCAGCCGGATTGCATCAAACCAGACTTCGATCTCTCTTTTCAGGAGGATTTCGAGTGCGCGGAATAGTTCAGGACCTTCGGTATGCAGTTCGCGTCTCTCTCAAGAGCCCGGCATTTACCCTGGTGGCGGTGCTCACGCTGGCGATCGGGATTGCGGCCAATACCACCGTCTTCAGCTGGATCGACGGTGTGCTGCTGCGCCCGATCCCGGGAGTGGCGGACGCGAGCTCGCTGGCCTCTTTCGAGACGCTGACGCCGAGCCGCGAGTATGTAACCACCTCGTACGAAGATTACCGCGACTACCGCGCACACCTGACCCTGCTGGATGGCCTGGCGGTGGCCCAGCCGCGGGCGTTGAGCCTGGGCGATGGCGAGCGCGTCGAACGGGTGTGGGGTGAGCTGGTTTCGGGCAACTACTTCGCAGTGCTTGGGGTGAAGCCTGTGCTGGGCCGCGTCTTTTCGCCGGACGAATACGGCGACCGCCAGGGCGGATACCCGGTGGCGGTCCTGAGCTATGGCTTGTGGCAGCGGCAGTTCTACGGCGACCGCGGAGTCATCGGCCGCACGATCCGCGTGAATCGCCAGCAATTTTCGGTGATCGGAGTGGCGCCCCAGGAATTCCGCGGCATCATACCGGGCCTGGCCTTCGAGATCTGGGTTCCGGCCATGATGGGGACTCAGCTCAACCTGATGCCGGACTGGATGATGAAAGACCGCCAGACGCGCAGCTTTCTCGCGATCGCCCGGCTGAAGCCGGGAGTTACGATAGCGCGGGCTCAGGGCGGAGATCGCCGCGGTCGCCGGGGAACTGGGGAAAGCGTATCCCAATACCAACAAGGGAATCAGCGCCACGGTGCTTCCGCTCTGGCAGGGTCACTTCGGAACGCAGAGCATTCTGCTCTGGCCGCTGCAGATTCTGATGGCCGTTTGCGGGCTAGTGCTGCTGATCGTGTGCGCCAACGTCGCGAATCTTTTGCTGGCGCGGTCCACGGCCCGGAGCAAAGAGTTCGGCCTGCGGATGGCGCTCGGTGCGCCGCGCTTTCGACTGGCGCGGCAGTTGCTGACGGAGAGCCTCTTGCTGGCGGTGGCGGGAGCCGCGATCGCCATTCCCCTGGCCCTGTGGATGAGCGATGCCCTGGGGTACATGCTGCCGCCGACTGCGTTTCCGATCGTCCTGCACATCCGCATGAATGCCGACATCCTGCTGTTCACCACGCTGGCCTGCGTGGCGGCTTGCGTGCTCTCGGGGCTGGCGCCGGCCTGGCAGACGGGGCGGACGGACCTGAGCCGCACGCTTGCCGAGGGAGGCCGCAGCGGCAGTTCGGGGGCGGCCTCGCAGAGGATGCGCGGATTGCTCGTGGCATCCGAAGTGGCGCTCGCGCTGGTGGCGATTGTCGGGGCCGGGCTGTTCGCCCGCAGTTTCGAAGTAGCGCGCAAGATCAACCCGGGCTTCGAGCCGCAGCACGTGCTGGTGTCGCGCCTCTACCTGGCGACGGCCGGATACTCGGTCCCGGACCGCAGGCTGTTTTGCCAGCGGCTGCGCGACCGGCTGGTGTCGCAGCCCGGAGTGACCGGCGCGACTTATGCCGACGCGGTGCCGTTGGGCTTCGACGCAGGCCCCTGGGAAGATCTGCAGATCGAAGGATACGTACCCGGGCCGGCCGAAAACATGAAGATCTACCGCAACGTGGTGGCGCCGGGCTATTTCGACCTGATGCACATTCGTTTGCAGCAGGGCCGCGATTTCACCGAGCAGGACGATCTAAAATCCAATCCGGTGATGATCGTGAGCCAGGCGTTCGTTCGGCGCTTCATCCGCGACGGAAACGCTGTCGGGCGGCGGGTGCACGGGTGGGGCAAGTGGTTTACGGTGGTCGGAGTGGCGGCGGACAGTAAGTATCACGCCATGAACGAGCGACCCCAGCCCTATTTTTATGTGCCGTTCCGCCAGGTGTACCGCGCGGATCTCGAGATTGCGTTCTATCTGAAGGTGGCCGGCGATCCGGTGCGCGCGGTGGGTCTGCTGCGCCGCGAGGTGACAGCGATGGATCCGGCGGTGGGTGTGTTCGATGCCATGCCATTGACCGAGTTCATCGGGGCGTCGCTATTCCCGCAGAAGGTGGCTGCCTCGCTCCTGGGGGTGCTCGGCCTGATCGCGCTGGTGATGGCGGCGGCTGGCCTCTATAGCGTGATGGCGTATGCGATCACGCAGCGAACCCAGGAGATCGGTATCCGTATGGCGCTGGGTGCCAAGTCGCGCGACGTGCTGCTGATGGTGCTGCGGCAGGGCATGTTGATGACGTTATTCGGCCTGACGATCGGGACGGCCGCGGCGCTCGCGGTGACGCGCGTGGTCTCGGGCGCGCTGGTGGACGTGAGCGCGACCGACCCCGCGGTCTTCGCCGGCGCCGCCCTCTTCCTGGCGGCGATCGCGGCGGTCGCCTGCTACGTTCCCGCGCGGCGGGCGATGCGCATCGATCCGAACGTGGCGCTGCGCTGGCAATAGAGGCGGTCTACTTCGCGCGGTCCTCGCGGAAGAAGCCGTTGAGCTCGGCGAAGGGCGTCAATCCCTCGAAGCCGCCGAAGCTGCCCTCTTCCGCGAGTTCTTTCGCGGCGCGGATGAAGCCGGTCCACGCGGCGCGGGCCAGCGCGGAGCCCACGCTCACGCGGCGCACCCCCATCTCGGCGAGATCGGCCATGCGGAGCCCGGTGTGGGAGCTCATCAGGATGTTCACCGGCTTCGGCCCCGCGGCCGATACGATGGCGCCGATCTCGGAGCGGGTATGCGGGCCGGGAGCGTACAGCACGTCCGCGCCGGCCTCGGCGTAGGCTTCCAGGCGGCGCAGCGATTCCTTCAACGGGTCGGGGTGTCCCACCAGGTAGCACTCGGCGCGAGCTGTCAGCAGCACGCCCGGGGCAACCGCGTCGATGGCGGCCCGCGAGGCGCGAATGCGGTCCACGGCTAACGGCAGGTCGTAAAGCGGATGGCCGGGATCGCCGGTGGAATCCTCGATCGACAGCCCCGCGACTCCCGTCCCGACGCACCGGCGGACGCTCTCCGCCACCTCCTCCGGCTGGTCCGCGTAGCCCGCCTGGAAGTCCGCGTTGACCGGCAGATCCACGGCCGCTACGATCTCCGCGATGTGGGCGAGCATCATCTCGCGCGAAACCGCACCGTCCGTGTCGGGCAGCCCGCGCGAAAAAGCGAAGCCGGAGCTGGTGGTGGCCAGCGCGCGAAACCCCAGGTGCCGCAGGTAGCGGGCCGAGCCGTTGTCCCAGGGGTTGGGGATCGCGAAGCAGCCGCTCTCGTGGAGTTTGCGGAATGCCGCGCGGCGCGGCTCGAAATCGGAGGTCGCCATGCGGGGAGCTTATCACGGAAGATCGTCCTATACTGCAAGAATGCGAACCGCCATTCTTCTTCTTTTGTTCGCGCTGCCGGGCCTGGCCCAGGAGCGCGTCGACCTGGGAGTCGTCGACCGGATCAAAACGGAGGCCTTCGACCACTCCAAGGTGATGGACCATCTGTACCAGATGACCGAGGTGCACGGGCCGCGCCTCACCTGGTCCACCGGCTACCAGGACGCCGCCAACTGGGCGGAGAGCGAGCTCAAGGGTATGGGCCTGGAAAACGTTCACCTGGAGAAGTGGGCGCCCGGCGGGCGCAACTGGATGCTGCATCAATCCTCGGTGGAGCTGTTGGAGCCGCGCTACCAGGAGCTGACCGCGGTGCCGCTGGCGTGGAGCGCATCCACCAAGGGCCCGGTGACCGGCGAGCTGGTGCTGGCGCCGTTTCGCGCCTCTTTTCGCGACGGCCCGAAGAAGTACGCCGAAGCGATGAAGGCCTACCAGGCGGCGTGGACCGGCAAACTGCGCGGCAAGATCGTCCTGCTCAGTGCGCCGCGCGCTCCGGAGCCCCAGACCAAGCCGCAGTTCCGCCGCTACACCGCGGCCGAGCTCGCCGAGATGGTGAATGCGCCGGAGCCCGCCGCGAAGGTGACGGCCAAGAGTCTCGACGAGCTGGAGTGGCCCGAGAGCCCCGAGGATTTCGGCAAGTTCTTTGCGAGCCTGCCGAACTCCCTGATGGAGCAGTTGTACGATCTTTACGACGGGGCCGTGGCCGAACGCGCCCGCTTCCTGGCCAAGGAAGGCGCGGCGGGCGTCCTGCTGGAAGACCAGCGCGCCCATGAAGGCATGCTGGCCGCCGAAGCAGCCGGCAGCTTCAAGAGCGCCGACACCCTGGCGCCGCCCACCTTCGTCGTCACCGCCGAGCAGTACGACCGGATCGCGCGGTCGGTCGAAAAGAAACTGCCGGTCCAGGTGCGGCTAAACCTGCAGGCGGCGATCTCCGACAAAGACTCTGACGGGATGAACATCATCGCCGAGATTCCGGGCGGCGCGAAGAAGGATGAGGTGGTGATGATCGGCGGGCATTTCGACTCCTGGCATTCCGGCACCGGCGCCACCGATAACGGGGCCGGCAGCGCCGTGATGATGGAGGTGATGCGGATCCTCTCGACGCTCCACCTGAAGCTCGACCGCACCGTGCGCATCGCGCTGTGGGGCGGGGAAGAGGAGGGGCTCTTCGGTTCGCGCGCTTATGTGAAGGAGCACTTCGCCGATCCGCAGACCATGAAGACGACGGCCGAGCACGCCAAACTCTCCGGCTACTTCAACCTGGATAACGGCAGCGGCAAGATCCGCGGCGTCTACCTGCAGGGGAACGACGCCATGCGCCCGGTATTCGAATCGTGGCTGGCGCCCTTCCGCGATCTCGGCGTGACTACTGTGTCGATCCGCAACACCGGCGGCACGGACCACCTTTCATTCGACGCCGTGGGCCTGCCCGGCTTCCAGTTCATCCAGGACCCGCTGGATTACGGTGCGATCACGCACCACTCCGACATGGACACATACGACCACGCCATTGCCGCCGACCTGATGCAGGCCTCGGCCGTGATCGCGACGCTGGTTTACGAAACCGCCAACCGCGCCGAGATGCTGCCGCGTCGGCCACTGCCGAAGGCGGAATAGGGGGAGAAATAATTTATGCGGTCGGGACTGTAATCCGGCCAATTGAAAAGAACTCGCCGGTGCCGAACGCGAAAGAGAAGTACGGGATGTTTGTGGTTGGGCTGGAGATACCAAAGAATTGCCGTTGACACTGTCGTCATAAGGGTCCGTTTGGCCTGCGTATCGTCACCGGGCCCCAGGGGGCCTCGGACGCGCGCCGGCGCCGGCAAAAACGGAACCATGGGCCTCTTTCTTCGTATATCTCTGTATGAGATTGGCGGCCGACCTCCGCTTTGCCATCCGGACCCTGGCGAAGTCTCCCAGCTTCGCGCTCATATCCATCGTTTCGCTCGCCCTGGGCATCGGGGCCAACACCGCGATGTTCAGCTATGTCGATGCGGTACTGCTCCGTCCGCTGCCGGTTCCGGATTCGGGCAGGATTGTCGAGGTCGATTCGACCGCGCCCGGCACGCGACTGGGGCGCTTGTCCTATCCCGATTACGTCGACCTGCGCGATCGCACGAAAACGCTCCAGGCTCTGGCCTGTTATGACTTCTTTCTCGGCGGAATCGCCGCCCACGCGAACCAGCTTCCGAAGTACAGCCTCAACGCCGGCGTGAGCGGGAATTTCTTCAGCGGATTGGGTATCCGGCCATTGCTCGGCCGCGGCTTTCGCGCCGACGAAGACTCCGTCGCGGGCCGGAATCCGGTGGCGGTCATCAGCTATCACATGTGGGACCGCGAGTACGCGCGCGACCGCTCGGTCCTTGGAAAACGAATTCGCGTGAACGGCTCCGACTTCACGGTCATCGGCGTCGCACCGGAGAATTTCACGGGGCCGCAGGCGTTTATCAATCCCGACATCTATATACCGATGCACGCGTACCAGCAGGCGGTTCCCGGCGCGAGCGCCGACTATCTCACCTCGCGGAAGAATCGGAGCGCGGTGTTGTTGGGCCGCCTCAGGCCGGGCGTCAGCGCCGCCGAAACGCAGTCCGAACTGCGGACCATCGCGGCAGGCCTCGCGGCGCAGTACCCCGAGGCGAACCGCGGCCGCACGGTCACGGTGCTGGGCTACGTACGCGCGCGCTTCGAAAGCGATCCCATCGATGGCGCCTTGGCGCTCACACTGCTTGGAATCACCGGCCTCGTCCTGCTGATCGCCTGCGCCAATGTGGCGAACCTGTCGCTCGGACGTGGAGCGGCCCGCGCGAAGGAGATCGCGATTCGCATGGCGATCGGCGCCTCGCGAGGCGCGCTGGTGCGGCAGCTTCTTACCGAAAGCCTTCTGCTGGCCGCGGCCGGAGGGCTTGCGGGAATTGGGCTCGGCTACCTGGGCGTGAGGTTTCTGGGGTCGATTCCGATCCCGTCCGACTTCCCGGTCTCCCTGGGCACCCAGATGGATATGCGGCTGCTCGCGTTCAGCCTGGTTGTTTCGCTGGCGACGGGCGTCGCTTTTGGATTGGTGCCGGCATTGCGTGCCACGCGGGGAAGTCTCGCAACGAGCATCAAAGCCGGCGACAGCGGTCCGGCGCGAATCTCGATCCTGCGGGGGCTGGTGACCGGGCGGAACGTTCTGGTTACCGCGCAACTCGCATTATCGGTCATCCTCCTGGCGATTTCGGCCGACTGCATCCGCGGATTTCAGGCCGCATGGCGAGTCGATCCGGGCTTCCGCGTGGATCATACCCTCTTCTTCTCCCTCGATACGAACATCCAGCGGTACGACGAAGCCAGGACGCGTGACTTCTATAAGAAGCTGACCGACCGGCTCCGCGAGACGAGCGGTGTGAGCGAGGTATCGATGTCCTCCTCGATTCCTTTCAGCACCGGACAGGCGACGCGCAAGTATCTCGCGGAAGGCGCGCAGCCGCGCACGTCCGGGGATGCGCCGTCCGCGTTCTCGTACAAGGTGGATGAGCACTTCTTCCCGCTGATGGAGACGAAGATCCTTCGCGGGCGCGCCTTCGATTCGCGCGATACGGCAAAATCCCCGCGAGTCGCCGTAATCAATGAACACCTCGCCGACAAGTTGTTCGGCAAGCAGGATCCCGTGGGCCGGCGTTTTCGGCTGGACTCCGCCGACGGTCCCGAAGTCGAAGTCGTGGGCGTCGCGAAACAGGGAATCTATACCTACTGGGCAGAGCCCGCGACGGAAGCGGTCTGGACTCCGTTCTCCCAGGATTACAGCTCCCAGATGTACGTCGAGATGCGCACGGCGGCCGATCCTGGGTCCTTCGCCGCCATTGTGCGCGAACAGGTTCGCGCGCTCGATCCCGACATGCCGATCTTCCGGATCAGCAGCATGGCGGCGTTCTTCCACGATCGCGCGATGTTGGGGCCGAGGCTGATCGCGCAGATCGTGACCGCCACCGGAGTGATGGGCTTGTTGATGGCGGTGATCGGGCTATACGGAGTCGTGGCCTACGCCGTCAGCCGGCGGACGCGCGAGATCGGAATCAGGCTTGCCGTCGGCGCCACGCCCGCTCGCGTCACGCGCATGGTGCTGAACCAGGGCGCCGTATTCACCATCGCAGGGCTGGCGATCGGACTGGCGGTAACCATCCCGATTGCGCGCAGCATCGTTCCCAACTTTGTGGTCGGCACCGATCCCTTGGGCGCAATCGTTTTGCTCGAGGTTCCGGCGGTACTCGCCGCGGCCATGATGGCCGCCTGCTGGATTCCGGCCCGCCGCGCCGCGAAGGTGGATCCGACGCGGGCGCTCCGCCAGGAATAGCCCGGCAGGCCGGTGTCATTCATACCGAAGCGCGACGATCGGATCTACGTGGGACCCGCGCCGCGCCGGAATCAGGGAAGCCGCAATCGAGACGGCGATCAGGATTCCCGCCGCGGCAGCGTAGGTCAGCCCGTCGGTCGCATGAACGCCGAACAGCAGGCTGTCGAGGTATCGCGTCAAGGCATAGGCCCCCGCGGTTCCGGCCGCGACTCCCGCCGCGATCAACCAGCCGGCCTGTCGCAACACCAACGCCAGAATGTCCCGGGTATTGGCGCCCAGCGCCATCCGCAACCCGAGTTCCGAAGTCCGCTGGCTGACGGAATATGACAGCACACCGTAAATCCCAACCGCCGCCAGCGTCACGGCCAGCGCCGCGAACAGGACCAGCAGCAGCATCTGGAAGCGCCGCTGTGCCAGAGAGGCGTCGATGAGCTCGTCGAGCGTGCGAACGTCGGTCACCGGCTGATCCTTGTCGAGGGCCCAGACCTGCTGCTGCACGGCCTTGACAACCTGCAGCGGATCGCCTTCCGTGCGCACCGCCAGATCTGACAGCCGCACCGGATAGAGGTCGGTCTGCGCCGCGCTGAGATAGATCTGGGGTGTGATCGCGGCTGCCTTGCCGTCGCGCCTGATGTCGTTTACGACTCCCACGATGGTGCACCATGGCGCGGTCGAACCCCGCCGCAATCGCCGGCCGATCGCTTCGTTACCGGGAAAGTAGGCCCGCGAGAAGGCCTGATTCACAACCGCCACATAGGGCTGCCCCGCGCGATCGTCCGGCGTCAACAGACGGCCCCGCAGCAGCGGAATCCCGAGCGTCTCGAAGTAGTCCGGGCTGACCGCCTGGGAATCCGCCGGCTTCATATGGTCGGGATCGGAATCGGTCACGATTCCCGTACCCCATCCGCCGCGTAACGGAAGTTGATTTGCCACCCCGGCCGACCGCACGCCGGGAATCGCCCGCACCCTCTCTTCCAACTGCTGGAAGAATTGCCAGCGCCGGTCCTGGTCCCGGTAACTGAGATTGGGGAGAGGGATGTTCATGGCCACGACGTGGTTCGGCTGAAAGCCGAGATCCACGCCCATCAGGTTGCCGAAGCTCTTCAGCAGCAGCCCCGCGCCCACCATCAGCACGAGCGACAACGCTACTTCCAAGACCGTAAGAGCCGTCCGCCAGCGAGCCTGCGATTGGACTGCCGAGGTTCTTGCCGGCCGCCTTCAGCGACTCCGCCGGCCTGGTGCGAGACGCCTGCCACGCAGGCGCCGTTCCGAACGCGATTCCCGTGACGGTCGCCAGCACCGCTGCCATGGCGAACACGCGCCAGTCCATTCCGGCTTCGGCCAGCCGCGGAATATCGGGCGGCGCGAGCCAGACCAACAGCCGCGTCATTTCCATTCCGAAAATCGACCCGCAGGCGCATCCCGCCGCTGCCAGCAGCAGGCCCTCCACCAGGCAGTGCCGAACGATGCGGAACCGGCTGGCGCCCAGCGCGAACCGTACGCTGGTTTCATGCCG
The DNA here is from genome assembly GCA_963836015.1 of Bryobacterales bacterium. GTDB lineage: Bacteria > Acidobacteriota > Terriglobia > Bryobacterales > Bryobacteraceae > CAWCDJ01. The sequence continues at coordinate 58,952 of CAWIIF010000008.1, forward strand.
CCTCGATGCGGAGCGCACCAGCATCAGGTTCGCGACATTCACGCACGCAATCAGCACAATCAGGAACGCGGCTCCCAAGAGGACCATCAGGGGCGTTTGCAGGCCGCGAATCACCTGGTCCTGCAGCGGCCCGACCGTAGCCCTGAGTCCTTTGTTCGACTCCGGAAAGCGCTGCGCCAGCTCCGCGGAGATCGCATCCATCTCGGCCTGTGCGCTCGCCATCGAAACGCCCCGCCTCAGCCTGCCCGCCACGTAGATCTCGTGATCGCCGTGATTCCCGAGCAATTCCGCCGGATATGCCGCGGCGGCATAAAACTCGATCGGGTGCGCAAGGCCGAACTGATTGGGCGATTGGAAGCCCGCCGGCAAGACCCCGACGACCTGGTACGAAACCGCATCGAGAGTCAGCTTCCGACCCAGGACGTGGGGGTCGCCGTTCAGGCGGTGCTGCCAGAACTCATACGAGATCACCACCACGGGATTCGCGCCCGGACGATCCTCTTCCGCCAGGATGCTCCGGCCCAACTCCGGCTCTACGCCCACCACCTGGAAGAAATTCGCGGTAACAGCTTGCCCCCAGAGCCTCTGCGCGCTTCCCAGGCCGGTGAGGTTCTTCAAGGAGAAGGCGAACCCCGCCAGCCCCTCGAACGACCTGCTCTTTCGCCAGTCCATGAGATTCGCCGGCGCAACTCCTCCCCGCAAGCCTTGCGAGAATTTCACCGCTGCTCCCGAGGACCTGGGGGCGGAACGGGGCCCTTCGATCCGCTGCTCCCACACCATCATCAGGCGATTGGGCTCGGGGTAGGGAAGGCGGCGAAGCATTACGCTGTTCACGATGCTGAACACCGCCGTGTTCATGCCCAGCCCCAGGCCCAGCGTCACCACCGCCGTCACCGCGAAGGAGGGCGTCTTCCACAACGTGCGAAGTGCGTGCCTGAGGTCCTGTGCCAGGCGTTCCCATGCCGTCCATCCCCACATTTCCTGATTCACCTCCTGTATACAGGTTCGGTTTCCGAATTGCTTCTGCGCAGCGTATGACGCGTCGCGCTCGCTCAATCCCTGCCGCTGCAGTTTGCGCGCGCGCAATTCCACGTGGAGCCGCATCTCCTCCTGTAACTCGGCGGCGAAACGATCGCGCCGGAACAGGTAGCCTAACCGCCTCAGGAATGCCCTCATGGCGCCTCCGCTCTAAGCCGGTTGGAGAATGCGCGCGATGGCCCGCGACACCCGCTCATACCGTTCCATCTCCAGATCCAGCTGTTTTCGTCCGGCCGCAGTCAGTTTGTAGTAGCGGGCGCGCCGGTTCTCTTCCGTCTTGCCCCATTCACCCTTCAGCCAGCCCTTGATGAGCATCCGCTGCAGGGCCGGATAGAGCGAGCCTTCCTCCACCTGAAGGACATCGTTGGACGTTTCCTGTATGGAGTCGGCGATTTCGAAACCGTGCATCTCGCCGCCCCGCGCCAGGGTGTTCAAGATGAGCATTTCGAGGGTCCCCGGAGGGATCTCCTCGCGTTGGCCGTTCATGACATAGACAGTCTATGCCAGAAGGGGCAGTTTGGCAAGCTGTCTGTGATACGATTCTCCTCGAAGCTCGACCGGGCAAAGGAGAAGCATCGTGGCAATGATCGATCGAAGGCAATTCTCGCAGGGGCTCGCCGGCATGATCGCGGCGTCCATTTCCAGCCGCGCGCAGACCGCGCCGTCGAACCCGTGGGGCGGCTCCGTCGTGGACTGCCATCACCATTTGCGCCGGACTCCCGAAGCGAACATCGTCCACCTCGATGGCTGCGGCGTCTCGAACGCCATGGCCCTGGCCCGCGCAAATTCCGCGGATCAAATCCAGGCCGTCGAATCGAAGTACCCGGGAAGGCTGCTGGGGTGGTTCGCCAGCGCCGATGTCACGAAGCCCGATGCGGAGACGCTGCTCTCCGGGGCCATCAAGAGCGGCGCGATCGGCTTCGGCGAAATGAAGTTTCACGTGGAGGCCGCCGGACCCGAGTTTCGCCGCGCCTATGCGCTCGCCGCCGACCTGAACGTGCCCATCCTGATTCATTTCCAGGAAGTTCCCCACACGCCTACCGAAGGCGTATTTGCCACGGGGTTCAAGAACTTCGAAGCGATCTTGAAGGCCTTTCCCAAGACGCGCTTCATCGGGCACGCGGACGCCTTCTGGGCCAACATCAGCGCCGGATATGACAATGACGTCGCGTATCCTACCGGGAAGATCCGTCCCGGAGGAGTTACTGACCGGTTACTGAGCGATTACCCGAACCTGTTCGGCGACTTATCCGCGAACTCCGGCAACAACGCTCTTTCCCGCGACCCGGAGTTTACCCCGGGATTTTTGAAGCGGCACCAGGATAAGTTGATCTTCGGCAGCGATTGCGCGTGCACCGATGGCAAGGGCGGCGGCATCTCGCAGGCCGGAAATCCGGCCGCCAGCCGCCTGGCCGGCAAATGCGTCGCCCACGAGACCCTGGCTCTGTTGCAGCGGACCGTCTCACCGCCCCTGTTCCGGAAGATGACGTGGGAGAACGCGCACAAAACTTACCGGTTGAAAGCTTAACTCCCGAGGCGGCGATGGACGACTTGTGGATAACCGTTATCCGGCGGCAGTTCGGGGCCGCCATCGACATGCTCGAAAACGCCATCAACGCGTGTCCCGACGACTTGTGGTGCGACCTCTATAAGACTCCGGAGTGGAGCGACCGGGATGTCGTCGGATTCTGGTACGTCGCCTATCACACGCTCTTTTTTCTCGACTATTACCTGTCCGATTCGTTGGAGCGGTTTGCGCCGCCGCCCCCCTTCACGCTGGATGAGCTGGATCCCGCCGGTATCCTGCCCGAACGGCCGTACACGAAGCCGGAGCTCCAAACCTATCTCGAGCACTGCCGCGCCAAGTTGTCGGCCGCGCTCGAAACGCTCACCGGGCAGCAAGCCCTCGAGCAGCGCCGCTTTGGATCGCTCGAGGGCAGCCTCGCGGAATCGCTCCTCTATCAGATGCGCCACGTGCAGCATCATGCCGCCCAACTGTACCTTCTTCTGCGCCAGAGAGCCGGCACGGCCCCACGGTATGTCCAACGGGCGCGGGATCCGCAATAAGACCCGCCGCAGTCATTCCGCTGCGGGCAGGGAAGCCGGAGCAAAAGCGTCCTCGGACAGCCGCCGCGCGTGCAGCCGTATATCCCGGGGCCATTCCCGCGTCAGGTCCTCGAAGCGCGTGCGATTGGCGGCGTAGAGGGCGCGGGCGGACTCTTCGTAATTGGGCAGATTGCCCGCCATGGCGGAGAGGAATCGCATCGTCACGTCCATGGCCAGGCGGGCGCGCTGCTTCTCCGGGTCCTGCTTACGGGCCTGGTCCACCAGCCTGCGGAGCGCCGCCGAAGCTCCGTTCGGCTGCTGTTCGAGCCATTCCCAATGACGCGGCAGCAGGGAGACTTCGCGCGAGATCACGCCCAGCTTGGGACGCCCCGGCCCGGTGCGCGCCGGTTCGGGCAATGCTCGCTTGAGAACGTCGTCCACCGTGCCGCGCAGGTCGAAATCTACCTGGCGCCCGGTCTGATCTTCGAAGATGACGAGCAGCGAGGGTTCCCGCCGGTCAAACCACTCTTTCACAGAAGGCAGCATCTTGGCGGCCGGACCCGAGGCAATCAAACGGTCGCCGGCAAAGGCGGTAAAAGTACGATCCTGTTCCACATCGTGATTTTACCCGGATGATATTTGCGATGTCAATATTATCCGGGTGAAATTAACCGTGGCGAAGAGCTGTCATCGGGTCCAAGGCGGCCGCGCGGCGCGCCGGCAGATAGCATGCCAGGCCAGACGTGAACAACAACGCCAGCACGACCATGCCGAGCGATATCGGATCGGCCGGCGCCACTCCGAACAGCAGGCTCTGGACCGCCCTGGCGATGGCGACCGATGCCGCGAGACCGGCGATCAGGCCGGCCACCACCGGCCGCATGCCGTCCGAGAAGACCCAGCGCATCACGTCCATTCTCAGCGCACCAAGCGCAATCCGCAGGCCGATATCGCGCGTCCGGCACGCTACCGAATAGCTCACCACGCCATAGATGCCGATAGCGCCGAGCAGCAGCGCCACCAGGGCAAACAGCGACGTCAGCATCATTTGGAAACGCCGCTGCGCCACCGATGCGTAGACGATCTCCCGCATGGTTCGCACCGCCGGAACCGGCAGGTCCGGATCCATCTTCCGGATCGCGGCGCGCACCGCTGGCAGCAGCGCGGCAGGATCGGCAGCTGTCCTCACCACCAGGCTCATCTGTCCACCCGCCCATTGATCGTGGGGCCGGTAGAGGAGCGGGGGCGGCTCGCGATCGACCGCGCCCGGACGAACGTCCTCGACCACGCCCGCCACCGTGATCAGCGGTCCTTGAACATCGCCCTGGCGGAGCGTCCGCCCGACCACCGCGGAAGCCGTCTCCCCCGGCCACAGGCGCCTGGCGAGTGATTCGCCGATCAACGCGACGGGAACCGGTTCGTGCGCGGCGAAGAAACGGCCCGCGCGCAGGGCGGTGCCGCTGGCGGCGAAGTAGCCCGGCGTCACGCTTCGAATCATCGCCACCGGCCGCGCCAGCACCAGGCTCTCAAAGTCGCTGTCGGCGGCGTAGAAGATTGTCCGGCTGGCGCCGGATGCCCCGGAAGTCGCGGGAAGCTCGCTGATGGCGCCCGCCGCCACGATACCGGGGAGGGACCGAATGCTCTCGGTCAGCTCGCGATAGAACCCCACGCGCTTGGCAAAGGTCGAATAGCGCTCGCCGGAAAGCGCCAGGTCGACCGTGGCGACCCGCTCCACCTGGTAGCCGCGGTCGGCGCCCATCACCTTGACGTAGCTGTGAAGCAGCAACCCGGCAGAGGCCAGCAGCACCGTTCCGAGCGCAATCTCGACTCCCACCAGAACCTGCCGGAAGCGCGCCGCGCGGCTGCCGCCCAGGGCGCCCCGGGTGCCTTCCTGGAGCGCCGCGGCCGCGTCCTTCCGGTATGCCTGCCAGGCCGGAAAGGCTCCGCACAGCATTCCCGTCAGCAGGCTCGCCGCGATCGCAAACCATAGGACCGGCAGATTCAGGTGCGTGCCGGCCAGGAGCCGCACCTCTTCCGGGCCGTGAGCCGCGAGCAGGGGAGTGCCGTATTTCGCCAGCAAAGCGCCGGCGGCCCCGCCCAGAAGCGCGAGCAGGGTGGTCTCGGTGAGCGTCTGGCTCAGGATCCGCGCCCTTCCCGCGCCCAGCGCGATCCGCGTAGCGAACTCCGCCGAACGGCTGGCCAGCCTGGCCAGGAACAGATTGGCGATGTTGGTGCACGCCGCAAGAAGCAGCAGCATCGAGGCGCCGAAGATCAGCAGGATCCGCAGCCGGGCCCTTCCCGCATAGATCTCGCGGATGGGCACGAGCTGCGCAATCAGCTCGGTCTGGATCCCCGGCTGCTCCGCGTGTACCAGGGCGTTGAGGCTGGCCTCGAGCCGCTGCCGTCCGCGCTCCAGGTCCGCGCCCGGACGGAGCCGGACGAGCACCCCGTAGTCCCAACTCTCATTCCGCAACTCCTCTGCCGTCGGTGCAATCGGCCTCCAGACATCGATCCGCGGCGCGAAGGAAATCAGCGGATGGAGCAGCGTTCCGGTGGGCACCAGCAGGGAGGGCGAGGCGATTCCCACCACGAGATAACTCTCCTCGTTGATGCGGATGCTTCTGCCGACCAGCCCCGGGTCGGCGCCGTACCGCCTGCGCCACAACGAGTCGCTGATCACGACGACCCGCTCCCTGCCCGGCTGCTCCTCCTCCGCCGAAAAGCCGCGGCCGCGCTCCGGCGGCACGCCCAAAAACGAGAAGAAATTGGCCGAGACCTGCGCGCCCCCGAGACGCTCGGGCTCCCCGTCTCCGGTGACATTGCACTCCCAGGGCCTCAGGGCGCTGATGTCGAAACCGGTATCCGCTTTGCGCCACTCGAGAAAGGCCTGCACGGCGACCGGCAGGCTCGGGAGCTGCGCGCGCCGCTCCGGGATCACCACCTCGACGCTGTAAATCCGGCCCGGCTGGCGATACGGCAGCGGCTTCAGGAGCACCGCATACACCACGCTGAAGATCGCCGTGTTCGCGCCGATTCCGAGCGCCAGCGTGAGGATGGCAGCCGCTGCGAATCCGGGGCTTTTGCGCAGCGACCGCCCCGCGTAGCGCGCATCCCGCAGGAAGTGATCGAGCCATTGCCAGGCTCTTTCGTCGCGGCACTCGTCTTTCGCCAGGTCCACCGGGCCGAACTCGCGCCGCGCGCGCCGCTCGGCTGCCTTACGGCTGAGCCCCTGACGGATGTAGTCGTTGATCTGGCTGTCCAGGTGGAATGCGAATTCGGCATCCATTCTGGATTCCCAACCCCGGCGTTTGCGGCACGAGTTCCAGTTCATCGGTCCGACTCCTCACTCGGCGGTTTCGAGCACCAGCGAAATGGCGTCGCACAGACGCTTCCACCCCGCGGTTTCGGCGTCCAATTGCCGGCGCCCCTCCCTGGTCAAGCTGTAATACTTCGCCTCGCGGCCTCCGTCGTTGGTCTTCCATTCGGCTTGGAGCCAGCCGCGATTCTCCAGCCGGTACAGCGCCGGGTAGAGCGATCCCTGGCGAATTTGAAGAGCGTCTTTCGAGATCTGCTGGATCCGCTGGACGATTCCGTATCCGTGAATCGGCCGTAAAGCGGCCACTTTCAGGATCAGCATGTCGAGCGTCCCCTGCAGGAGCTCGGCATCTCCCGGCTCTCTTTCTGTGTGCCTAGGCATTCGAGGTATCAGAATAGACCCGAATGCCTAGGATGTCAAGGTGTTCGGCGAGTTGGTCGTAACCGGGCGCCGGCATAGGGCAGCGCTGCGGTGCGTAGGCGTCACGATTGACCGGATCAGCGCGTCATGCGTCAAATTAGCGCACTGCCTGCGTTTTCTGAGGTGGCCCCACCATGCATGACATTCAACCCCGCCGCCGGATACGCCTCCCTTTTGCGACAATCGCGACCAAGCCTCCAAGAATCAGCGCAACCGATTCCGGCTCGGGCGCGGCGACCCCCTCTGCAGTCAAGGTTCCCCTTCCTGATACCGTAGATCCAGTACTGGTTGCGATACCCCCGCCCGAGGCCGATCCACTGGCACCCGCGAATTCGCCGGTTCCTCCGGTGAACGTGAATGTTTGCGTGAAGGGACCCGTGCCGCCAGTTGCCAGGAGAGCGGAGACCTCTTCAAAGACCTCTCCAGATAACACGTCTCCGTTCGCGAATGTCATGCTAAAGGTTCCGTTAAGCAGTCCGGTGGTCAGGTCCGCAAAACTGTGATCACTGTACGTAACGGGATTCCAAACACCATTGAGGGCCGGGTTCCCGGAAAGAACCGTACCGGTAAAGAGGCCATCCAGGATCAGAGTTGTACCGGACACAACCGGTGGCCCAGTAGGCCCCCCACTAAGATTGTAGGAAATGCTGATCGTACCCCCCTGAGCCGAAACGCTCGCGATGCAAGCGGTCAACAAACAGGCCGCTCGAACCCCGATCGTTTGGTGGTGCCCTGATCTCCCTGCAAAGGGCCTCTTAAGCAAAGCCATCAGACTCAAGCCAGTATTCAATATCGACGTCATCTTTCCTCCGCGCAGGATAATTTCCTGTACTGGTACAGGCGGAACGGCGAGCTGAAAGCGGCCATTAGTGGCATACTTTTTTATTGGACGGGGACATCACCAATTTGCTCAAAGCCTGGTCGGCGGGCGATCCGGCCGCGCTGAATGAGTTGTCCAAGCAGGTTTACGATGAACTCCGCCGCTTGGCTCGCCGCCACATGAAAGGCGAACGGCGGGACAACACGCTTGAGACCACTGCCTTGGTCCACGAAGTCTACCTCCGGCTGGTGGATGTAACTAAGGTCGAGTGGCGGCAACGCGCGCAATTCTTCGCGATCGCGGCGCAAATGATGCGGCGCATTCTGGTTGATGCGGCGCGGGCGCGCGCCGCGGAGAAACGGGGCCATGGCGGGATGCGGGTCAATTTCGATGAAAGCGCCATCGTTTCGCCGGAGCCGGACCGCTCGATCGTCGCATTGGACGACGCGCTCGCCGCGTTTGCCGAAATCGCTCCGCGACAGGCCAAGGTGGTGGAACTGCGCTATTTCGGCGGTCTGCAGGAAGAAGAAATCGTCGAGATCCTTCAGATTTCGCCCCGTACCGTCCGCCGCGACTGGGACTTTGCCCGGGCCTGGCTTGCTGCGGAACTGTCGTGATCCGGCTGCCCGAAGCCGCGCCTTAGTATCATGGTGAGATTCAGCTATGACCCCGGATCGTCTCCGGCAAATCGAGGAACTGTATCATTCAGTCCGTGAAAGCTCGGCCGACCGACGTGCCGTACTGCTCGCTCAGGCCGATCCCGAAGTGCGCGGCAAAGTTGAGTTTCTGCTCGCCCGGCAGGACAAAAGTCTGCCCCCTCTCGACCTTCGCACGCTGAAGGTAGTGCGGTTGGGAAGTCGCCTGGGTCCTTATCAGTTGGAGAGCAAACTCGGCGAAGGCGGCATGGGGGAAGTATTTCGCTCCGTCGATACACGGCTCGGACGTGCGGTTGCGATCAAGATTGTCGACGAGCAATTCACTGCGCGGTTTGAGCGTGAGGCGCGAGCGATCGCATCGCTCAATCACCCCCATATTTGTACTCTCTATGACGTTGGGGCCAACTATCTGGTCATGGAGTTGCTCGAAGGCGAGACCATCGCTGCCAGATTGAAAAGCGGGCCATTGCAGGTTGGCGAGGTGCTTCGTTATGCCGAGCAGATCGCCGCCGCGCTGGCCGCCGCGCATGAGCGCGGGATGGTCCATCGTGATCTGAAGCCCGCCAACATCATGCTGACGAAATCCGGCGCCAAGGTCCTCGACTTCGGGCTGGCCACATGGGAAGGCGACGAAACTGTCAGCGGCGGTCACAGGATGGGCACGCCGGCGTACATGGCGCCGGAGCAGCGCGAAGGCAAGCCCTCGGACGCCCGCACCGATATTTATTCGTTCGGCAGCGTGCTCTATGAAATGCTGACCGGAGCACGCGCCACGGCAGATCGGAAACCGCTGGCTTCCCGCGCGCACGAAAGGATTGTGGCGCGTTGCCTCGAAACAGATCCGGCCCGGCGCTGGCAATCCGCGCCCGAGCTGATGCGCGCACTCGAAGCAGCGCGCCTTGGCAACGAGCCCTACGCAAAAACATATCGTAAGTGGATCGTTACGGCCGCCGCGATCATCGCAGTCGCTCTTGTCTCGGGCTACTTCGTTTTCAGTCCGAAGTCGAAACTGATGAACGCACCAAAACTAACAGACCGAGACACGATCATTCTCGCCGACTTCGCCAATTCCACCGGCGATCCGATTTTCGACGGTACGCTGCGTCAAGGGCTGGCTTTCCAGTTGGAGCAGTCTCCGTTCCTGAAAATCATGGATGACGCCCAAATTCAACAGCACCTGAGGCTGATGAGGTTGCCTCCCGGAACGCGCATCACGGACCAGATCGCGCACGAGATTTGCGTGCGGGACGGAGCCGCGGCCACGATTGACGGCTCCATCGTGAGTTTGGGTAAGAGCTACGTCGTCGCAATCCAGGCGATTGCCTGCCAGGGTGGCGCAACACTCGCCCGGGAGCAGATCGAGGCGGACGACAAGGAGCACGTGTTGAAGGCAGTGGGAACGGCCGCGACAGCCCTGCGCGCCAGGCTTGGAGAATCGCGCAACTCGATCCAGAAGTTGAATCGTCCGCTGGAGCAGGCGACCACAGGTTCGCTGGAAGCCCTCCAGAACTACAGCGCGGGATATGCCGAGTGGAGCCAGGGCCGGTTCCTGGCTGCTCGTCCGTTGATGGAGCGGGCCATCGCGCTCGATCCGAATTTCGCGTTGGCTTACGTCGGGCTTTCGGCGGCTTACGAGAATGCAGGAGACACGGAACGGGCGGCCGAATACAACGGCAGGGCTTTCGGGTTGATCGATCGGGTCTCCGAGCGTGAGCGACAAATGATTACTGCCCTCCACTACTTATCGACTGGTGACCTGGACAAAGCGATTGACGCGTATCGGCTGGGAATCGCGAGCTATCCCCGCTGGTGGCTATTTCACAACAACCTGAGCGAAAACTACATCCAGCTGGGTCAATTCGAAGAGGGGCTCAAAGAGGGGCAGGCAGCGGCTGAGTTGCAACCTGCCGCCGAACCGCCCTGGCGGCGACTCCTGGATGCCTACATATGTCTGGACAGGCTGGATGAGGCCAGGAGAATCGCGGATACCGCGCTTAGGTCCGGCGTCGCTGCTGCGCGGCTCCACCAACGCTTCCTTGAAATGGCCTACGTTGAGGGCGATCAGGATGCCATCGCCAAAGAGATTCAATGGTACGCGGGCAAGCCGGAGGAATATATCAGCTTTGGCTTGCAGGCAGCCAATCGAAATGTTCTGGGGCAGCGTCGCGAGTCCAGCAGACTGTACAAGCGAGCCGCTGAGATAGCGTTACGCCGGGGGCTTCGAGAGGTCGCCGCCGGCTTTGAAGAAGCCGATGCGCGCGCCGACGCTCTGTCGGGTAACTGCGCCACTGTGCGTCGCTTGGGGCGTCCCGCATTGGCGCTGGCTATATGTGGCGATACGGCCGGGGCGGAGAAGCTCGCGGGGGAAACATCGAAGCTTTTCCCAAATGGAACCATCTGGAATGCAGTGCAACTCCCCGAGATTCGCGCAGCGATCGAACTTCAGCGCGGAAAGCCCGCCAAGGCCGTGGAACTGCTGGCTTCCGCCTCGCCTTACGAGCGAGCTTATCCCGAGGCGGTGTACCTGCGAGGCCTGGCGTACCTGCGTCTGAGTAAGGGCGCGGAAGCCGCGGCCGAGTTCCAAAAGATCCTGGATCACAAAGGCGCCAGCTGGGCTAGCACATGGAAAGATCCAAATTGGGGACTGTGCTATGCGATTTCCTGCCTGGGTGTGGCGCGCGGATCTCAGCTCGCCGGCGATCTGGCCAAAGCCAGGAAAACCTATCAAGACCTTTTAGCACTTTGGAAGGCCGCAGACCAGGATCTCCCTGTCCTCATCCAAGCAAAGAGAGAGTACGCGGCATTACGCTAACGTCCACGTCTGGACTCGCGTGCCTGGTTTGTTCCTTAACCGCCGCACCTTTCAAGACCCGTAGTGGAGAGCCGAAGCGAGAAGCCCGCAAAGTCGTGCAGTGTTCACCAATACCGGGCGAATCACGCGCAAATCGGAAGTTGAAAGGGTCGCCACTCGTTAGGCCGCTGATGAACGCCGATATGCGCCGATAAGTTCGAGGTATCCAACACGCTTGGCGCCGGATACCTCACTACGATGTCAAGGCATCAACGTTCGGCCAGTTTTCTGCCGGCGTCCAGGTGATCGAAGTTGAGAATGGCGTTGAAGACCAGGAAGTAGCTGCCCTTGGTCTCCGCGCGCCAGAACGGGTTGTTCGCGAACAGCACCACGTGGCCCTGGCCGAAGGGCGAATCGACCACGGCGGCGTGCTGCGCCAGCTCCGCGCCGTTGTCCAGCAGCCCCGAGACCAGCAGCTCGTTGGCGTTGGCCCAGCGCAGCACTACGCGCGGACGCGCCGCCGGCGGAATCACGTTCACCGGGTTACGCAACTGCTCGTCGGTGAGGGGCAGGGCTTCCCACCGTTCCGCATGCGGCTCTTCGGGAAGGTCCACCGGCGTGCGGCCCTGAGGGATGTCGGGATCGTCGGCCGTGCCGCGCCCCGTCGGGCGTTGTACGTCCTCCGGCCCGCCGCGCCGGCCTCCGCCTCCGCCCCCCGCCATGTTCGAGAGGTTGAACACCGGCGGATTCGCCGCGAAGATCGACAGGTTGTCGCTATAGCCGTAGACGATCGGGCTCGCCGCATCCACCAATTTCGACCGCAGGGCCGAGCCCGTCACCTTCAGCCGCTGCGTGGGCGCGATCGAGACGCCCGGCGTAAACCCGAACGTCACCGCGAAATTATCGGTGTCGTTGGCCGTGATCAGCAGGCCGCCCTGCCGGACAAACTCCTGCAGGTGCTCGAGCCCGTCCCATCCGAGGCCCGGGCGCATATCGTCGGTCTCATCGATCTTCCCCAGGTTCGGCGTGAGCGCGGTGGTCTTCCAGGGCAGCGGATTTCCGTACATCGGCATGCCGCTGACGATCGTCTGCGGATTCCCGCGAACGCCCGGCGCGAACACGATGACGTCGTACTTCGACCGCAGTCCGGCGTCCTTCGAGACCGTCTGGGTGCTGATGTAGGCGTACGGAATCTTGAGGCGGTCGAACTCCAGCCGCCACCAGCCTTCCGCCTGCGTGCTCAGCCATGTGTGCATCAGGGCGATACGCGCGGCCTGCACCGGGTGCGTCTTCACGGAGGGCGCGGCGGCCACCGCGTAGGCCCGCACACCCAGTTCGGCGCCGGCTTTGGCCAGCGCGTCCTGCGCGACGTTGCGCACGATGAACGACCCTCGGTTGAACTTGTGGCCGTCCGCCTCGAACGGTTCTTCGGCGGCCTCGAAGGCGGCATCGCGGAAGCGGTAGCGCAGAGTCATCAAGGCGCTGTCCGCATTATGGTTGATGAGGAAGATGCCGCCCGTGCCCTCGACTCCGCCGGGGGCTTCGACCGGCCCTTCCACGCGAGTCATTTTGGCGTCGAGCACTTTGACGTCGGTCACGCGCGCCACCTGCACGTTGCCGAGCTCGCCGAAGGTCCACCCGGTGTCGTCGTAGATGCTCTTCTGCGGATCGTTGGGCGCCCAGTACTGGTAGTCGAGCAGCGTGTCGGCGATGCGGCTGTAGGGCTGGTCCATGCGCACCACGTAGGTGCCGGCGGGGAAGGTGCGGGGCGCCGGCTTGGGCTTCTCGGCGGGCTTGGCCGCGGTATCGGTTGCCGTCTCGTCGGTAGCGCCGCCGCGCCCTCCGCGGCCCGCGCGCGCCGCCTTCTTGGGCGTCATCATGACGGTGAACGGCTCACCGGCGCGGGAGATCTCGCAGCCCTGGTCCTGCAGCATGCGGAGCAGGTCCGCCTGCGCGCCGGGACGCGGATCGTCGCCCGGAAACACGTAAGCGGCCGGTCCTTCGGTGCGCGGCTTCTCGATCGAGCGCTTGGATTTCAGGTAGAAATTGTGCAGGAACAGCTTGTTGTTCGTGGCGAAGTAGGAGAGCGCCGTCAGCACGCCGGTCTGTTCGTAGTTGTTATTGTTGCGCTGCGACCATTTGGCCTTGGGCAGCGGCGGATTCTGCTTGAACCATGTGCGCGCGTACTCGTTCGGGCGCAGCGTGCGCTCTTCCGTATCGGCGCCGCCGTTGCCGAAGGTCTCGTACAGCCGGCTGATGCCGTTGTGCGTCGCCGCGATGAACATCAGGTAGCTCGGGAGACCACGTGTCGAACGTGCCGTGGGTGAACACGCCGGGCATGCCGAACTTGGTCATCTCCGAGACGTTGTCCCATCCCAGCATCTGCCACTCGTCGGCCAGGATCGGGTCGATCCACGCGTTGTAAGGGCCGTCGCCTACCGTGTTGTCGTAGAGATAGGGCACCGATTCGTGCAGGTCGTGGAGCACCTGCGCCTTCCAGCCGACGAACGTCTTGAGCACCGTCCGCGTGAGCTCGAGGGTCAGCCCCATGGAGTCGCGATTGTTGTCGTGGGCCACGTAGTGGCCCCAGTAGACTAGGTTCGGCCACTCCTTGTTGGGGTTCTCGCGGTGCCACCGGTAGAGATCCACCATGCGGTCGCGCCCGTCCACTTCCACCACCGGGGTGATCAGCGTGATCACGTTCTCGCGGATATGCCGGATGTAGGCGCTGTCGTCGACCGCCAGCCGGTAGGCCAGCTCCATCAGCGCGGTGGGCGCCCCGGTCTCGGGCGAGTGTATGGTGCCGGTGATGTAGTAGACCGGGGTAGAGGCCGCTACCAGCCGGTCGGCCTCGGCATCGTCCAGGTTAATCGTGCGAGGGTCGGCGAGCTTCGCCAGGCGCGCGCGATTTTCGTCGAGCTTGGCCAGCAGCTTCTCGTCGGCCACCGCCACCGCGATCATCTCGCGGCCCTCTTCGGTCTTGCCGATGCTAAACACCTTCACGCGCGGGCTGGCCTTCTCGAGCATCCGCATGTAGCGGTAGACATCTTCCGCATAGGGCAGGATGCCGGGCGCTCCGGACACGTCGCCCAGCACGGCCTTGGGCGTGGGCACGGTTTTCGACGCCGGCAGATAATCCGTCAGCGGAGAATTGAAAAAGGGCTCGGTGGTGTACTCGCGGATCTTCTGCGTGTACTCCTCGTCGATGGGCTGGCCTGCGTCGCGGCCGGGCTTCAGCAGGACAGTGCCGGCGGGCTGTCCGAGCAAAGGAAGGGTGGCTAGTGCCGACGCAAGACACCAAAGGAGTTTCATTCAGAGAATATAGCGCACTTGGTGCTTAAAATAACCGTTCCATCAGGGAAGCCAGCAGGTCGCGATTGACCAGACCCGTTCGGAGCGTTCGCAAGTCGGAAAAACGCCAGTGGGCGGCCCCGCCTTCCACGCAATAGAACAGCATTTGCGTGCGAACCTCGAAGTGTTTCAGCATCTCCTGGTTGTACGTGCGGATCTCGCCTTCGAGCACGTACGGGATCAGGAATTTCTCCGTGGATACCAGCTCGCGGGGAGCCTCGAACGCGATCTGCATCTCGCGGCCCTGCCAGGCGATCTGGAGCAGGTTGGCGCCCGATTCCCGAAACAGCTCCGGCGTGTAGACCGGCGGAGTAAGCTCCAGCGTGGCCTGCGAGAGCCTCCGGTTGACGCTTTCGACGAACTCCGCGCAGATCGCATGAAGCTCGTTGGCGCCGCGCCGCCGCAGCGCGCTCGTATCGGAGGCGTTCACGGCGAACTGCTCGGTCCTCTTCGCCGCATCGATCTGCCGGGCCAGCCGGGCAATCAGTTCGTCGTGGGGCATAGTAGGTGGTTGGCTTATTGTAAAGCGGCGCGGTGCCCGTTTTCCAGCACGCGCTATGATGAGACAATGACAACCGCCCTTCCACCAGTGGACCAGTCCGCCCAGGCGACGATGGACCTGGAGCGAGAGTATCTCCTGCAGAATTACGCCCGCTACCCGCTCGTTCTCGCGCGCGGCAAGGGCTGCTACGTCTACGATCTGGAGGGCCGCCGTTATCTCGATTTCATCACCGGCATCGGGGTCAACGCGCTGGGGCACGCGCATCCGCGCATCGTGAAGGTCATTCGCGAGCAGGCCGCGCTGCTGATTCACAGCTCCAACCTTTACTATCACCAGTACCAGGGGCCGCTCGCCAGGCGGCTGGTGGAGATGAGCGGCCTGGCGCGCGCCTTCTTCGCCAACACCGGGACCGAGGCAGTGGAGGGCGCGCTCAAGATGGCGCACTCCCACGGGCGCGGCCTGCATCCCGATAAGTTCGAGCTGATCGCGCTCGAGAACGGCTTCCACGGCCGCACCATGGGCGCGCTCTCCGTGACCGGGCAGGAAAAGTACCGCCGCGATTTCGAGCCGCTCGTTCCGGGCGTCAAATTCGTTCCGGCCAACGACGAGGCCGCGCTCGAAGCCGCCTTCAGCAGCCGCACCGCGGGAATGATCCTGGAGATGATCCAGGGCGAGGGCGGCGTCTATCCCCTGACGCACGAGTACGTGGCCAAAGCGCGCGAGCTCGCCGACCGGCACAACGCCCTGCTGATCGCCGACGAAACGCAGTGCGGCGTGGGCCGCCCCGGGACGTATTTCGCATATCAGCGCTCGTCGCCGGTCATCCTGCCGGATGTCGTGGTGGCCGCCAAGCCGGTAGCCTGCGGGCTGCCGCTCGGATTCATCCTGGCCAACGAGAAAGCGGCCGCCGCGATCAAGCCGGGGATGCACGGCACCACGTTCGGCGGCGGCGCACTGGCCTGCCGCGTGTCGCTCGAGTTCCTGAACATCCTGGACGAGCTGCTGCCCGCCATCGAGCGCGTCGGCGGGTATTTCCACGTGAGCCTGAACGAGCTCGCCCGCAAGCACCCCGTGATCAAAGAGGTCCGCGGCTTCGGCCTGATGCTGGGCGTGGACCTGGCGGTGCCCGGCAAACAGATCGTGCTCGACGCCATGGCCGAGGGCCTGCTTATCAACTGCACGCACGACACCGTCCTGCGCTTCCTGCCCCCCTACATCGTCACGGAGAAGGAAGTGGACCAGGTAGTGAAGATCCTCAACAAGCTGCTGGGCAAGTTGAAAAGCTGAGGCGAGACGCGCAGGCCCTCGGCCCCTTGCCCTCCGCCCTTACAGCGGAATGATCACATTCGAGGCGGAGCCCCGCAGCCGTGTGACCGTATAGATCTCGTCCTGCCCGATATTGAATGCCGGCACCAACGAGAAGCGGTGCACCGTGGTGATCCCCTCCGTGCGAATGTGCGCGGACGATCCGGTCGTGTTCTGCAGTGTGGTCTGCGGAATCAGAACGCTAAAGGTCGTCGAGCCGGAATCGACCGTGATCGTGAGCGTTACGCTGACCACCGTCCCGAGATCCGGGACTTCGACCTTTCGAATCTGGTCGCCTGTGAAATTCAGGGTTCTCTGCCCGTCCTGGTATTGAAAATGGGCCAGGCCGCCGGCGCCTACCGGCAGGTAAGTGATGCTGATCCCGCCACCGCTCAGTTCGTAGTGATCCGGGGCTGTAAACGATTGCGCTGCTGGCGCTGCTGACATAACGTATTCCCTCCTTGGAGCCGCCTTGCGGCCCAAACTGAGGTCTAGTGCCAGTCCGTTCGCAGGCGTTTCAAGCCTCCGTGCGATTCGTCACATCCGGCTAGAATCCCACCGGTAAGGCTCGACATCAAATATCTCGAAGTAGAGAGAAACGCATGAAGATCCTGGTATTTGCCGGAAGCATTCGCAAAGATTCGCTGCACCGCAAGCTGGCACGGGTGGCCGCGCAAACTCTCGCAGCCAAGGGCCTCGACGTCACACTGGCCGATCTGCGCGATTACCCCATGCCCATGTACGATGGCGACCTGGAAGCCGAGGGCATGCCCGGACCGGCGCGCGCCTTTCGCGAATTGCTGCGGGCGCACGACGTGTTCGTGATCGCGTCACCGGAGTACAACGGCTCGTTCAGCGGACTGCTCAAGAACGCCATCGACTGGGCGTCGCGGGGCATCAACGGCGAGCGGCCCGGGGCGGTCTTCCGGGGCAAGCGGGCGGCCCTGCTGAGCGCATCGCCGGGACCGAATGGCGGACGGCGCGGCTTGCGGCACACTCGTGAACTGCTGGAAATGCTGGGCGTCCAGGTGATGCCGGTGGAGGTCTCACTCGCTAGCGCGGCTTCGGCGTTCGATGCCCAAGGCAGCCTCGCGCGCCCCGAAGACGCTGCTCAACTGGAGCACATGACGGACGCCTTGCGGCAGTCCACCGCCGTCGCTGCGTAGAATAAGGATTGTGTCTTCGCCCGCGGCCGGCCGCATCGCCTTCCGCTATCCCAATTTCCGCCTATACATGACGGCGCGGTTTGTCGCCACGCTCTCGTCCGAAATGCAGGCCGTGGCGGTTGCCTGGCAGGTGTACGGCATCACCGGCCGGCCGCTCGACCTGGGCCTGGTGGGGCTGGCGCAATTCCTCCCCGGCATCTTCCTGTTTCTGCTGGCCGGCCACACGGCCGACCGTCTGCCGCGGCGCCGCATCCTGATAGGCTGCTATCTGGGGTTCACGGTCTGCTCCCTGCTGCTCCTGGGGTTCACCCTGCACGGCTTGCGGTCGGTGTATCCCATCTACGCAGTGCTGTTGTGGAACGGCGTGGTGCGGGCGTTCAACGGGCCGGCCGCGCAGGCGCTGTTGCCGCTACTCGTCCCCGAGGAGCATTTTCCGAACGCGGTGGCCTGGGGATCGTCGGTCTTTCAGTTCGCCATGGTGATCGGCCCGATGGCGGGCGGCTTCCTTTACGGCATCGCCGGCAGCCCCATTCCTGTGTATGCCACGGCGGCGGTTTCGTACCTCACGGCCCTGGCCCTGATGGCCATCGTTCGCATCCGCGGCCCGGAGCGTCCGCGCGGAACCGCTTCGCTCGGCGCCGTCCTCGAAGGCCTGCGCTTTATCTGGAAGAACAAGCTGATGCTGGGCGCGATCAGCCTCGACCTGTTCGCGGTGCTGCTCGGCGGCGCGGTGGCGCTGCTGCCCGTGTACGCGAGCGAGATCCTGAAAGTGGGGGCGTATGGCCTGGGCATGCTGCGCGCGGCACCGGGCGCGGGCGCGGTGATCATGGCCATCGCGGTGGCGCACCGGCCCCTGCGAAGGCACGCAGGTGCGGCCATGTTATGGGGGGTAGCCGCCTTCGGAGTGTTTACCATCGTGTTCGGCCTTTCGCACAGCATGCCCGTGGCGCTGGCCGCGCTATTCCTGGTGGGCGCGAGCGACATGGTGAGCGTAATCGTGCGCCACACCATCGTGCAGCTTTGGACGCCCGACGCCATGCGCGGACGCGTGAGCGCGGTCAACATGGTGTTCATCGGGGCGTCGAACGAAGTCGGCCAGTTCGAATCGGGTGTGACGGCGCAGTGGCTCGGCACGGTCCCGGCGGTGCTGGCGGGCGGGGTGGGGACCATCGTGGTCGTCGTCCTCTGGGCCGCGATGTTTCCCGCCCTGCGCCAGGTGGATCAACTGGCCGGGCCGCCGAAAGGTTGACAACCGGCCGCGCCCCGGCGGATACTGGCGGGCCATGGTGCGGGACATCCGCTACGCATTTCGGACGCTCTGCCGGAACCCGGCGGTATCGCTGGCGGCGGTGGTATCGCTGGCTCTCGCGGTGGGAGCGTGCACCGCGGCCTTCTCCCTGCTGGATGCTCTCGTGCTGCGTCCGCTGCCGGTCACGGCGCCGCACGCCTTGTTCTGGCTGGCCTATCCCGAACGCATCGGCGGCCGTTCCGCCGACAACGATTCTTTCAGCTACCCCGCCTTCCTCGAATTCCGTGCGGCGGCGGCGAAGCAGGCCGATCTCTTCGCGGTGACAACCTGGGCCGGCTGTACTACGACCAGCACGATCTGGCTCTCGCGCTGAGCTATCACACGCAGGCGCTGGCTCTCATATGCGGACCTGCTGTACCTGCTGGGGCGCAAGGCCGAAGCCCGCGAGAAGCTGGAGGCCGAAATCGCCATCAGCAGCCGCATTTCCGATCGCGAGGGTGTGGCCAACGGACGAATCGAGCTGGGCGAGATCGCGGTGGACGAGCACCGCTTCGAGGATGCCCTGGAGTTGGCCCGCCCGGCGCTCGAGTTCGGCCGACTGCAGAGCGATCTGCGGATCGTCACGCGCGCCCAGGACGTGATTGGCACGGCCCTGGCGGGGCTCCGGAGATACGATGAGGCGAACACCGCTTTCGAGGGCGGAATCCGGGTTGTGGAGAGTCTGCGCGAGCAGTTGCCCGGCGAACGCCAGATGGCCGCGCGGTTCCTCGAATCGCAGGTCGCCATCTACCAGCACATGGTGTCGGTTCAGGTGGCGCGGCGCCGGCCCGACCTGGCTTTCGCCTGGTCCGAGAGCTCGAAAGGCCGCGCGCTGCTCGACGCGCTGCAGACCGGCCGCGCGGATATCGCAAAATCGCTCACCGCCGGGGAGCGGGCCCAGGAATCGCTGCTGGCCGGCGGCATCACGCGGGTCAATGAGGAGATCCTCCACGAGTCCCAGAAAGAGGCGCCGGACCGCCGGAAGGTCGCCGAGCTCGGCTCGCAGTTGGAAGCGGCGCGCAACCGCTATGAGAGTTTTCTGGTGGCGCTCTATGCTACGCACCCCCAACTGAAGGTGGAGCGGGTGGCGTTCGACCCGGTCAAGCCCGCCGAACTGGTGGCGTCGCTTCCGGACTCGAATACGGCCCTGGTCGAATACAGCCTGACCGATGGCGGAGCCTACCTGTTCGTAATCACGCGCGGCGCAGGAGGCGGAGCCGACCTGAAGGTCTACGCGATCCCTGGTTCGCGCAAGCAACTGGAGCGCGACGTTAAGATCTTCCGCGACCGGATCGCGTCGCACGACCTGGACTACCGGACGCTGGCGCTCTCGCTGTACCGCCGCCTGCTGGCCCCCGCTGCGCGGCAGATCCGCGGCAAGTCCACTCTGGTGATCGTCCCGGACAGCAGCCTGTGGCAGGTGCCCTTCCAGGCGCTCGAATCCGGCCCGGACCGCTATCTCATCGAGGACCACGCTGTTTTCTATGCGCCCTCACTTTCGGTGCTATATGAAATCCGCAAGCTGCACCGCGCGCCGGAGCCTGCCGGGAAGCGCCTGTTGGCGGTCGATGCCATGCGCCTGCCGGCCGCGCGGCGCGAGGTTGAAGGTTTGCGCGAGATTTACGGCGCCGCCAACGTGAAGATTTATTCCGGCGGCGATGCCGACGAAGCCCGGCTGAAGAACGAGGGGTCCAAATACCAGGTGGTTCATGTGGCCGCGCACGGCGTGTTTGAAGACCGCAACCCGATGAACTCCTACCTGGTGCTGGCCAAGGCCGGAAAGCCCGAAGCAGGGGTGCTCGAGGCCCGCCGCATGATGGACCTCGACCTGCGCGCCGACATGGTGGTGCTGTCGGGGTGCGAGACGGGCCGCGGCGCCGGCGCGAGCGAAGGGCTACTCGGCATGTCGTGGGCGCTGTTCATTGCCGGGAGTCCCGGCACCGTGGCCAGCCAGTGGAAGGTCGAAGCCGGCAGCACCACCGACCTGATGCTGGGATTCCACCGCAATGTGCAGCACGAAGGCAAGGCCAAGGCCCTGCAGCAGGCGGAACTCGCGGTGATGAGGAACCCCGAGTACCGCCATCCGTTCTACTGGTCGAGCTTCGTCCTGGTGGGGCAGGGCTTCTGAGAGGCCGCCGGTCTACGACGCAAAAGTGTCGAGCGAAACCTGCAGCAGATATTTCAGATAACCGGCCATCTGGAGCGGCTGGGATTCGTCCGGCTCTTTGACAACCGCAGGATCGGTGGTAATCGAGAGCTGCTTGTACGTGGTCTTGTCCACCATCGATTCGTTGGTGCCCTGGAACCTGCCAAAGTTGAAATAGTGGCAGATCAATGTCAGCTCCTTGGCCTGCGTATATGCGCCGGTCCCCATGCTTGTTTCGGAAGGGTTGATCGGTGAGGCGGCGGTGGCCGAGCCGGTCATCGCGGCGGGTAGCTTGCCGCCTTTGTCATGCGGGTCGCGGAACATCACGGTATCGAAGCGGTACTGCTTGGGGCTCGAACCGGTTTTGCGGCCTCCATAGGTCGTGCCGGTAGCCATCATGTCGAGGAGCATCTTGTTCACCATGAAACAACGCAGGTTGCGTGCCGGCTCGGCAATGAAGAGGGTGGCGGCAATGACGGGAAGCACCTGGCCGGTCGTCAGGTTGCCCTTGAATTTCAGCCGTTGTTCGTAGAGCGCGTCGGCCAGCAGGACTTTACGGAGCTTCTCGGCTTTTTCTTTGGACCACGCCTCGGGCGACAGCCGCCTGCTGCTGTTATTCTGCATCGACTTGAGGCGGTTGGCATAGTTACGGTACGAAGGGCCGCCACGGTCGAAATTGACACCCGGCGATTTCTTGTCCCAAGGCTCGTATCCATAGGCCCCGTCGTCTCCGCCCCCGTCCACCATATAATAGCCGCCGGCCTTTTTTACAAACCGCCCGCAGATGTAGAAGTACTTTTCATCGCGGGCGTAGGACCGGATTTTCTTTGCCGTATTCAGCCAGGTCTTGACCTGTCCATCCAGCTTCCATGGGCGGTCATAACTTCCATCCCCGGGAGGGTCGAAGCCCGTAGTATTAATTCCATCGATAGCGTATTGAGCGAGTTGCAGCAGATCCTTACCGTTGATCCAGTAGTAGTAGTCTTTTTTGGTGCTGCCTTCGTAAGCATAGGCGTCTATCTTCAAGCAATCCAGCATCTCGTCACCTCTCCTCCGCGGTGCGTACCATCAGTCTATTACTTTTGCTCCGCGAGTCTATCTCCTCAAAAGTAGACTGAGCGGAGAGTGGTTCTAGTACCCCTCGGGGAGAGCGCGACACGAAAGGGAGCCCAAGTTTCGGGCTCGCAGACCGCAGTACAATCACTCCTATGAGATTTTTCGCAGCCGCTCTTCTGGTAACGGCCACGGCTTTCGCCGCGGCGCCCGAGACGTTTTCCACATCCGCCGGGGTCCTCGAACTCACGCCCATCCAACATGCCAGCATCCTGATCAAGGCGGGCGGCAAGGTCATGTACGTCGACCCCGCGCAGGGGTCGTATGACGGCCTGCCGCAGGCCGACTACATCCTGATCACCGATATCCACGGCGATCACATGGTGCCCGCACTGGTCGAGAAACTGAAGAAGTCCGACGCCGTCATTCTGGCGCCTGCGGCGGTGGCCGAGAAGGTGCCCGGCTCCACGGTCATCGCCAACGGCCAGACGAAGACCATCGGCGCCTTCACGGTGGAGGCCATCCCGATGTACAACCTGAAGCCCGCGGCCAATGGAACACTCTACCATCCGAAGGGGCGAGGCAACGGCTACATTCTCACCTATGGCGGCAAGCGGTTCTACTTCTCCGGAGATACCGAGGGCATCCCGGAGATGCGAGCGCTCCGCAACATCGACGTCGCTTTCGTATGTATGAACCTGCCGTTCACGATGACGCCGGAGGCGGCGGCCGACGCCGTGAAGGCATTTCACCCTGCGATCGTCTACCCGTACCACTACCGCGGCTCTGATACGCAGGCCTTCGCCAAGGCTCTTGAAGGCACCGGCATCGACGTGCGTTTGCGCGACTGGTACGCGAAGTAGCGCGCCCTACATACGCCCGCGCTCGCTCGACGGCGGCACCTGCCCTTTCAGCCGCAGGTACACCGAGATGTAGCCGTACATTTCACTGTCGTGGTTGGTGTTGCCAATCAACACGCCGAGCTTCGAGCGTTGGCCGCCGCGCCCGGCGATCATTTCCACGGCCGTTTTGTCGTTCATGCTCGCCCACGCCGCGTCACAGGCGTCGAACGACTGCTTGAGGGCTGTCACGAGCGCGGCCTTCTCCATCTTGGAAGTGTCCACGGTCTTCTGCTCGCCCGCGATGGCCGAGCAACCCCTTACCTGGTTGGCCACATGGGCGATGCGCTGCGCGAAGGTCTGCTGCTCGGGCGTGGGCTTGAAGCTGTAATCGGCCTCAGGCATTTTCTCGGCGGCCTTGATCAGGTTGTTCTTGACGCCTTCATACATCTGTTTCGCTTCGGCGATGGCCGGGTTGCTCTGGGCGTAGAGGCCGCAGGACAGAGACGCGGCGAGGATCACAAGGGCGAATCGATTCACAGGGACTTCCTCCAGCAGGCATTCTATCCCAAGCCGGAGGATTTCAGGAGAGCGCGCACTCCGTCGCGGCACAGGGCAGCGGCGTGTTTCGATTCCGCGGGCAGGCCGCCCACCGCTTCCTCCACCGCCGCGGGCTGAAAGGCCGCCATCTCGCCGCGGGTCTTTCCGGTAAGCCACTCCGTGAGGGCCGAACCCGCCGCAATGGATGCCGTGCATCCGCGCACCTTGTAGCGGACCTCGACCGCGGTCTGGCCCTCGAACCGCGCGGAGAGCCGCAGAATGTCGCCGCACGCCGGGTTCGACACTTCCACGGTCACGGCCGGCGGCGGCAGCTCCCCTACATTGCGCGGGTTCTGGAAATGCTCGATCAGGCGGTCGGGATACATCCTATGCTTCAATATACTGGCATGACCCAGGTAGTGGCGGCGATCTTCGAAAACAACGGGCGCATCCTCATCTGCCAGAGGACTCCCGGGCAGTCCCATCCGTTGAAGTGGGAGTTCCCCGGTGGCAAAGTGGAGCCCGGCGAATCGCCCGAGCAGGGGCTCGCGCGCGAGCTCGAAGAGGAGCTGGCGGTCACCGGCGCGCGTGGCGAGGAGATGGAGCGCTACCAGTTCACTTACCCCGGCAAGGCTCCGATCGAGCTGATCTTCTACCGGGTGACCGAATATGCGGGCGAGCCGCGCAACCTCATCTTCCACGACATGCGCTGGGAGGCGCGCGCGGATCTAACCGCTTTCGATTTCGTGGAAGGCGACCGCGATTTCCTGCGCCGGTTTGCCCTCTATACTGGATCCTATGACCGCTGCGATCAAACTAGTGGAACCGGACAAGAATGAGCTTCTGGCCGAACTGGAATCCAAGAGCAGGAAGCCGAGTCCTTTCTTCCGCGCCATGGCCAACCGCCCTGAGGTGCTGAAGAACTTCGTGCCGCTCTATGGCTCCATCGTTGGGCCCGGCGCGGTGGACCGCCGGGTGAAGGAACTGGTCTACCTGACGTGCTCCTACTCCAACCGGTGCGCCTTCTGTACGGCGGCGCACGTCGCAGGCAGTAAGAAGGCGGGGATCACGGATGCCGAGCTTCAGGCACTGCAGTCCGCACAGGACGACGGATTCGCGGAGCCGGAGCGCGCGGCCATCCGCTACGCCCGCGAACTGACGCAGAAAGCCGCGGCCGCCG
Organism: Bryobacterales bacterium; assembly: GCA_963836015.1. Lineage (GTDB taxonomy): Bacteria > Acidobacteriota > Terriglobia > Bryobacterales > Bryobacteraceae > CAWCDJ01. Next base: position 83,409 of record CAWIIF010000008.1, read on the forward strand.
AGTCGCGCGGCGCCCTGCTTGCGCACTTCAGCGACGAGCAGGTGGTCGAGATCACCCTGGTGGCCGCCATGGCGAACTTCACGAACCGATTCAACAACGGCCTCTCGATCCTGCCGGAGGCTTGATGCCGATTCTCAGCGGCATCCACCCGGTAGTGGAAGCGCTGCGGGCCAAACACCCGCTAGAGCGGGTGATCATCGCGCAAGGCGCCGGCGGCCCGCGGCTGCAGGAAATCATCGACCTCGCCCGGCGCGCTTCGATCCCGGTGCGCTTCGAGCCGCGCTCGGCGCTGGAACGGCTGGCCGGCACCAGCGCGCATCAGGGCGTCATCGCCATGGGTGCCGCGCGCAAATACGCCGGCCTGGAATCGGCCGCCGCCGCCGAGCTGGTGGTGGTGCTCGACGGCGTGGAGGACCCGCACAATCTCGGCGCGATCATCCGCACGGCGCACGCGGCCGGCGCCGGTTCGGTCATCATCCCGGAGCGACGCGCCGCCGGGTTGACCGATGTCGCCGCCAAGGCCGCCGCCGGCGCCCTCGAATACCTGCCGGTGGTCCGCGTGACGAATATCAATCGCACGCTCGAAGAGCTGAAGGAGCGCGGATTCTGGATTTACGGGCTCGACGAGCGCGGCGCCGAAGGCTACGACGCCGTGGAGTACGGCTCGCCGACTGCGTTCGTGCTGGGCGGAGAAGGCAAGGGCCTGCACGAACAGGTGCGCCAGCATTGCGACGTGCTGGTACGCATCCCGATGGCAGGCAAGATCTCCTCGCTGAATGTCTCGGTCGCGGCCGGCGTGGTCCTGTTCGAGTGGAAGCGCCGGCAGGGGAAGAGCGAGTAGGTCCCTCAGAGCGCCCGTCCACCTGCCCGGTGCCGTGCTTGCCAGTTATCGATGGGCAGGCCGAAATCACGGAGCGTCAGCATCGTGCAGGTGGTGGAGGCGTGACCGGGGAGTAGAGGTCATCACGATGCCGGAATCGTAGCAGTGGTTTGGGTGTACAATAGCGCGACGCCGGAGGCCGAAAATGTCAATTTCGGGCGACATACGCTATTGGATATTCATGGCGGCACTCGCATGCCAGGGGTTGGCGCAGCCGAATCCCGACGTGACGGCGGGCCGCCGGATCTTCGAATCGCAGTGCGCGCTTTGCCACGGCCAGACCGGCGGCGGGGGACGCGGTCCGGCGCTCAACCGGCCCAAGCTGCGGAGGGCGCCCGACGACGAGGCGCTGCGCAAGCTCATCACGGACGGGTCGGGCGACATGCCGGGTGCGTGGCAATTGCACCCCGACGAGGTTGCGGGGGTGGCGGCGTACGTGCGCTCTCTCGGGACATTGCCGGCGGAAAAGGTACCCGGCGACGCGATGCGCGGCGCCCTCGTTTACAGCGCGCGAGGTTGCCCGGGATGCCACATGGTGGCCGGCCAAGGAGAAGGGTTCGGCCCCGAACTCAGCGCGGTCGGCTCGCGGCGCAGTGCGGCGTTTCTGCGCCAAACGGTCCTGAGACCCTCGTCATCCTTGCCGAATGGATTCCAGTACGTCTCCGCGGTCCCCGCCGGCGGCGCGGCCGTGCGCGGCATCCGCGTCAACGAGGACTCGTTCACGATCCAGTTGCGCGATGCCGGCGGCCGCTACTACAGCTTTCGGAAGGCGGAGTTGAAAGAGCTCCATCGTTTGGAGGGGCAGACCCCCATGCCATCCTACGAGGGCCAGATCGGCGGAGCGGACCTCGACGACCTCGTGGCCTACCTGGCCTCCCTGAAAGGAACGCCATGAAGTGGATTGCACTGCTGCTGTGCGGCTCCGTTTGGGGCCAGGTCCCCTACGACCGGATCGTCAACGCCGCTCGCGAACCCGGTAACTGGCTCACTTACTCGGGCAACTATCAGGGCCACCGGTTCTCGCCGCTCAGCGAGATCACGCCCGCAAATGTCGGCAGCCTCCACGTGAAGTGGGCCTACCAGATGGACAGCCGCGCGGAGGTCTCGCCGATCGTGGCGGACGGCGTGTTGTACGTCACCGGCCCCAACACGGCGGCGGCGCTCGATGTCCGCACCGGCCGCGAGTTGTGGACGTGGCAGCGGCCCATTCCGAAAGACTACCAGAACATCGGATTCGGCCGCGTGAATCGCGGCCCGGCCATCCTGGACAATCAGATCTTCGTCGCCACACTCGATTGTTACCTGGTGGCGCTCGACGCGAAGAGCGGCCTCGAGCGGTGGACGGCGAAGGTGGAGGATTACAAACCGGGATACAGCATGACGCTCGCGCCGCTCGCCATTCGGGACAAGGTGCTGGTGGGCGTGAGCGGAGGTGAAACCGGCATTCGCGGCTTCATCGATGCATATGACGCCAAGACCGGCAAGCGCTCCTGGCGGTTCTACACAGTACCCGGTCCGGGCGAGCCGGGAAACGAGACGTGGCCTGGCGACAGTTGGAAGACAGGGGGCGGCTCCACCTGGGTTACGGGCTCCTACGATCCGGAAACGAACCTGGTCTACTGGGGCGTGGGCAACCCCGGCCCCGATTGGAACCCCGATTCGCGCCGCGGCGACAACCTTTATACCTGCTCGCTGGTGGCGCTCGACGGCGCCACGGGAAAGCTCATGTGGCACTTCCAGTTCACCCCGAACGACTCCCACGATTGGGATTCCACCCACGTGCCGGTGCTCTTCGAGTCCGACGTCCACGGAGTGCGCCGCAAGCTCGTGGCGGTGGCGAACCGCAACGCGTTTTATTACGTGCTCGAGCGCTCGACTGGAGAGTTCATCGCCGGCCGCGCCTACTCCAAACAGACCTGGGCAAAAGGCTTGGACGACCGGGGCCGCCCGGTGGTGCTTCCGGACACCGAGCCGAGCGAGAAAGGCACCCTGGTCTGGCCCAACCTTAACGGCGCCACCGTTTGGTTCAGCCCTTCTTATAGTCCGCCGCAGGGGCTGTTATATGTGGCCGTGCGGGAGATCGCTTCGATCTACTTCAAGCGCAAAGCGGAGTATAAGCCCGGCACCTTCTTCGCCGGCGGCGGCGAAGCAGAGCCTCCGGGTGAAGCGCCCTCCGGCGCGATCCGCGCGCTCGAAGCTGCGACCGGCCGGATACGCTGGGAGTTCAAGATGCACACCGCTCCGTGGGCCGGCGTTCTCTCCACCGCGGGCGGCCTGGTCTTCTCCGGCTCCGATGAAGGCAACTTCTTTGCTCTCGATGCGGCCACCGGGAAGCCGCTATGGGATTTCCAAACCGGCGCAGGCATCGCCGCCAATCCGATTTCGTTCACGGTGGATGGCAGACAGGCCGTCGCCATCGCCGCCGGCCGTGTGTTGTACGTGCTCACGCTGTAGGGCCGCGGCCCGGCTTAAGGCTGCCCCAGTGCATACCAGATGACGTAGTCCGTCATCGGGGGCGTCACCCCGAGTTCACGCATCCTCGACCCGTTCTGTCCCCGGTGATGCTGGCTGTGCATCAAAGCCTGCAGCAACAGCACTCCCGCCGGCGCCTCAAAAGGTCCCTTAGGGCCGCGGGGCAATGCGATCATTTTTTCAAGATCAGCCGACCCGACCGCCTCCGCCATGCCCGCGTGCGCCGTCTGCATCGCCTCCTGGATCTCCTCGATCGACTCTCGCTCCTTCCCCCCCGCAGCCGGCGCCTCCCCGCGCGCCAGTTTCCGCAGCATCTCGTACGCCGCCGCCATGTGATTCAGCCGCTTGCGGATCTGGGGGTCGGCGGACACCTTGGCATTCTCATGAATCGCCTTCCAGTGTTCCCCGTCGGCCCAGACCTGATAACGTGCCAGCTCCTTCAATAGTTCTACGTCCATACGGGCATTCTAGACCACTCGAGATGGGTCAACGGCACACGGCTCCGGCCCCGTTGACAACCTGCGGTCCATCAAGCAAAGTAGATGCCATGAAGAAGCTTCTGACTCTGGCGGCGATCTGTGCGATTGCGGCTTCAGCCGCGGATATCACCGGGAATTGGAAGGGTACGGCCGAAGGGCCGAATGGCGCCATCGAGCGCACCTTTGTCTTCAAGCAGGATGGCACCAAGCTGACGGGTGAGACTGCCAGCGAGTTCCTGGGCAAATCGGTCATCAACGAAGGCAAGGTCGAAGGCGACGACATTTCCTTCAGCATCACGGCGAACTTCAACGGGAACGAGATGAAGTTGGCGTATAAGGGCAAGATCAGCGGCGAAGAAATCAAGCTCACATCCGACTTCGGAGGGCAGAGCATTAACTGGACTCTGAAGAAGGGGTCGTAGTCCGCGCCTGCTTTCGGGCGAAGATACCGCCTCTGGTATGATGAAGACTCTCCCCTGATGATCGTTCAGGCCAACACTGTCCGGTTCGATTCCATTTCGCTCGACTCCGGGGCCACGATTGCTCCCGTCGAGGTCGCATACGAAACCTATGGCCAGTTGAACGCCGCCAAATCCAATGCTATCCTCGCGCTGCACGCCTTCTCGGGCGACGCGCACGCGGCCGGGATCAGTCCCGAGACCGGCAGGCCCGGCTGGTGGGACAACATGATCGGGCCGGGCAAGGCGTTCGACACGGAGAAGTATTTCATCATCTGCAGCAACGTGCTGGGGGGCTGCCGCGGTACGACCGGGCCCGGGTCGATCAATCCGGCCACCGGCTGTCCCTACGGGATGTCGTTCCCGGTGATCACCATCGGGGACATGGTGCGGCTGCAGAAGATGCTCATCGACTGGTTCGAAATTCCGCGGCTGCTTACGGTCTCGGGCGGCTCGATGGGCGGCATGCAGGCGCTGGAGTGGGCGGTGGCTTACCCCGACCGCGTGGTGTCGGCCATCCCCATCGCCACCACCACACGCCATAGCGCCCAGCAGATCGCGTTCAACGAAGTAGGCCGGCAGGCCATCATGGCGGACCCCGACTGGAATGAAGGCGACTACCACGGCAAACAGCCGCCCGCGCGCGGGTTGGCCGTGGCCCGCATGGTCGGCCACATCACCTACATGAGCGACGACTCCATGCGCGAGAAGTTCGGCCGCCGCCTGCGCGGTAAGGAGAACTTCGGCTTCGGCTTCGACGTGGATTTCGAAGTCGAAAGCTACCTGCGCTATCGCGGCAGCCAGTTCGTGAACCGCTTCGACGCCAACTCGTACCTCTTCATCACCAAAGCCATGGACTACTTCGACCTCACCAACGGGCACGGCACCCTGAACGCGGCGCTGGGAGCCGCGCAGGCCCGGTTCCTGGTGATCAGCTTCAGCTCGGACTGGCTCTACCCCAGTTATCAATCGCAGGAGATCGTGCGCGCCCTGCGGTCTCGCAACTGCGACGTGGCCTATGTGGAGCTGCAATCGAACTACGGGCACGACTCGTTCCTGGTGGATGTTGCCGAGCAGAGCGCGCTGATCGCGGGATTCCTCGCCAGCACTTACGAGAAAGCGCGATGACCGCCGAGACCCCCAGGAAGCAGGCATTCGTTCCCGAAGTGCTGGGCCGCAGCGATTATGCCATCATCGGCGAGATCGTGGAGCCGGGCACACGGGTGCTGGATCTCGGATGTGGCGAGGGCGAGTTGCTCGAGTGGCTGGCCGCGAATAAAGGCGTGGATGCGCGCGGCGTCGAGATCTCGTCGGCCAAAGTGCAGCGCGCCATTGCCCGCGGCGTCTCGGTCTATCAGGGAGATATCGACAACGGCCTGGTCGACTATCCCAGCCAGGCATTCGACTACGTGATCCTCAGCCAGACGCTGCAGGAGACGCGGCATCCTCGCCAGGTGCTGCGCGAGATGCTGCGGGTGGGGCGGCGCGTGATCGTGGCGTTTCCGAATTTCGGCCACTGGCGGGTTCGCCTTTCGATGCTGATGAGCGGCCGGGCCCCCCGCACCTCGTTGTTTCCCTACGAGTGGTACGACTCGCCCAACATCCATTTCCTGACGGTGCAGGATTTCGAGGAACTGGCGGTGCTCGAAGGCCTGGTAGTGGAGCGGCGATACTTCCTGGCCGGACACCGGAAGGTAAGCCGGCTTCCCAACCTGATGGCCGAGGTGGCGGTATTGCTCGTATCGCGGAAGCAAGTGGCGTAAGAGTATATCAGGGCAGCTGCGTTTGGCCGGTGAGGTGCAGGTCGATGCCCCTTGCGGCCTTGCGGCCTTCGGCGATCGCCCAGACTACAAGCGACTGGCCGCGGCGCATATCGCCGGCGGCGAAGACTCCGGGGACCGAGGTCATGTGGCGCTCGTCGGTGGCGACATTGCCGCGCTGGTCGAGTTTCACTCCGAGCTGCTCGATCATCCCGTTCCTGACCGGGCCGGTGAAGCCCATGGCGAGCAGGACCAGGTCCGCGTCGATGGTGAACTCGGTTCCGGGCACGGGGTTGAGCTTGCCGTCGACACGCGCGGCGTGCAGCTTCTGCACCCGGCCTTCGCCCGAGAACCGGACGGTCGAAACGCTCCAGTCGCGGAGGCCGCCCTCTTCGTGCGAGCTCTCGATGCGCAACTGCATCGGCCATAGAGGCCAGGGCGTGGACGGCGACCGTGTATCCGGAGGCTTCGGCAGCAGCTCGAACTGCGTGACCGAAAGGGCTTTCTGGCGGTGGCTGGTGCCCAGGCAATCGGCACCGGTATCGCCGCCGCCGATGATCACGACGCGCTTGCCGGTAGCCAGGATCTGATCCGGCACCTGGTCGCCTTCGCAGCGGCGGTTCTGCTGCGGCAGGAACTCCATCGCGAAATGGATGCCGTTCAGCTCGCGGCCGGGGACGTTCAGGTTGCGCGGCTGCTCGGATCCACCCGAAAGCAGGATGGCGTCGAACTCCTTGCGCAGATCCTCCACCGGGACGTTGCCGCCCACGTGGGCATTGGTTTCGAAACGCACTCCCTCGGCGCTCATCTGCTCAATGCGGCGGTCGATGAGGTGCTTCTCCATCTTGAAATTCGGAATGCCGTAGCGCAGCAGGCCGCCGATGCGGTCGTTCTTTTCGAAGACCGTCACGTCGTGGCCGGCCCGCGCCAGTTGCTGCGCGGCCGCCAGGCCCGCGGGACCCGAACCGATCACCGCGACACGCTTGCCGGTGCGGACCTCGGCCGGCTCGGGCCGGATGAAGCCCTCTTCGAACGCGCGATCGATGATCGTCTTCTCGATCTGCTTGATGGTGACCGGCGGCTCGTTGATGCCGAGCACGCAGGAGGCCTCGCACGGCGCGGGACAGATCCGGCCGGTGAACTCGGGGAAATTATTCGTGGCGTGCAACTGGCGGACGGCTTCGCGCCAGCGTCCGCGGTAGACCAGGTCGTTCCAATCGGGAATGAGATTGGTCAGCGGACAGCCAGTGTGGCAGAACGGGACACCGCAATCCATGCAGCGCGCGCCCTGCGTCTGGACGGATTCGAGCGGGAACGGCTGGTAGATTTCGAACCAGTCGTTGATGCGCTCGGCTGGCGGACGCCGCACGGGCAGCTCGCGGGTGTATTCGAGGAAGCCGGTGACCTTACCCACGAGTCACCTCCAGTTGGCCGCTCCCTTGCGGCTGCGGCTGGGGCACGGAGAGCGCGCCGGCCCGGGCCACACCCAATACCCGTTTGTATTCGTGCGGGAAGATTTTGACGAACCGCTCCTTCATGCTCTCCCAGTTCTCCAGAATCCACTGGCCGCGCGGGCTCGAGGTGTATTCGACGTGCCGCGCAATCAGGGTATAAAGCGCCGTAGCGTCTTCGCAGCCGACGGGTTCGAGATCCACGGCCGCGCGGTTGCAGCGGCGCTCGGCGAAATCGCCCTTCTCGTCAAGGACGTAAGCGATGCCGCCGCTCATGCCTGCCGCGAAGTTGCGGCCGGTCTTGCCGAGCACCACCACCAGGCCATTGGTCATGTATTCGCAGCCGTGATCGCCCAGGCCCTCCACCACCGCGGTGGCGCCGGAGTTGCGCACGGCAAAGCGTTCGCCGGCCCTTCCGTTGAAGAACGCCTCCCCGCTGGTGGCCCCGTAGAGCGCCACGTTGCCAATCACGATGTTCTCTTCGGGCAGGAAGGTCGATCCGCGCGGAGGATAGACTACCAGGCGCCCTCCCGACAGTCCCTTACCGACGTAGTCGTTGGCGTCGCCTTCGAGCTCGAGCGTCACGCCGCTGGCGAGGAATGCGCCGAAACTCTGGCCGGCCGAGCCGGTGAACTGGAATTGGATGGTGTTGTCGGGAAGCCCGGCGGAGCCGTAGCGCCGCGCGATCTCGCCCGACAGCATGGCGCCTACCGTACGGTGGACGTTGCGGATGGGCAGCTTGATCTCGATGGGGGTGCGGCTTTCGAGCGCCTCGCGGGCATGGTCGATCAGCTTGTAATCGAGCGCCTTGTCCAGGCCGTGATCCTGCTTCTGCACGCAGCGCCGGGCGATGCGGGTGGGCATCTTGGGGTTGTACAGGATCATGGAGAGGTCGAGACCCTTGGCCTTCCAGTGGTCGATGGCGTGGCGCGCGTCCAGCATGTCGACGCGGCCTACCATCTCGTCGAAGGTGCGGAACCCCATCTTCGCCATGTACTGCCGCACCTGCTCGGCGATAAAGAAGAAGAAGTTGATGACGTGCTCGGGCTGCCCCTGGAATTTGGCGCGCAGGGCGGGATCCTGCGTCGCGATACCTACCGGGCAGGTATTGAGATGGCACTTGCGCATCATGATGCAGCCCATAGCCACCAACGGCGCGGTGGAGAAGCCGAACTCCTCGGCTCCGAGCAGGGCGGCCACCGCGACGTCGCGGCCGGTCTGCAGCTTGCCGTCGGTCTGGACGCGAATGCGTCCGCGCAGGTCGTTCATCACCAGCACCTGGTGCGTCTCGGCCAGGCCGAGCTCCCACGGCACGCCGGCGTGCTTGATGGAGCTGAGCGGCGAAGCGCCGGTGCCGCCGCTGTCGCCCGAGATCAACACGACGTCGGCGTGCGCCTTGGCAACGCCCGCTGCGACGGTCCCGACACCGACTTCGGCAACCAGCTTCACCGAGATGCGCGCTTTGGGATTGACGTTCTTGAGGTCGTAGATAAGCTGTGCGAGATCCTCGATCGAATAGATGTCGTGGTGCGGCGGCGGCGAGATCAGGCCGACCCCGGGGATGGAGTGGCGCACGCGCGCGATGGTCTCATCCACCTTGTGTCCGGGAAGCTGGCCGCCCTCGCCGGGCTTGGCGCCCTGCGCCATCTTGATCTGCAGCTCGTCGGCGTTGACCAGGTAATTGGTGGTGACGCCGAAGCGGGCGGAGGCCACCTGTTTGATGGCGCTGCGGCGTCCGTCACCAAAGCGTTCTTCATCTTCTCCGCCCTCGCCGGTGTTGGACTTGCCGCCGATCTGATTCATCGCGCGGGCGAGCGTCTCGTGCGCTTCCTTCGAAATGGAGCCGAACGACATGGCGCCCGTGGCGAACCGTTTGACGATCTCCTTGGCCGGCTCCACCTGGTCGAGCGGCACCGGCTCGGCCGCGGACTTGAAGTTGAGCAGCGCGCGCAGCGTACAGAGCTGGCGGTTCTGGTTATCGATCAGGTCCGTGTATTCCTGGAACGTCTGGGGGCTTTCCTGGCGCACGGCATGCTGCAGCTTGGCGATCGTCTGCGGGTTGTAAAGATGGAACTCGCCGCGCACCCGGTATTGGTAATTGCCGCCGACCGCCAGTTCCGTATCGAAGTCGGTGACGGGGTGGAAGGCGTAGCGGTGCTTGAGAATGGCTTCCTCGGCGATGACATCGAGGCCGATGCCCTCGATGCGGGAGGCGGTGCCGGTAAAATACTGGTCCACCAGTTGCTTGCTGAGGCCGATGGCTTCGAAGACCTGCGCGCCGCGATAGCTCTGCAGGGTGGAGATCCCCATCTTCGAAAACGTCTTGAGCAATCCTTTATTGATGGCCTTGATGTACGCCGGCTTGTTCTCGATGCCCACGGTTTCGAGCGCCAGGTAGGGATTGATGGCGCTGGCGCCGTAGCCGATCAGCAGCGCGAAGTGCATAACCTCGCGCGGCTCGCCCGATTCGATGATCAGGGCGACTTGCGTGCGGGTCTCCTCGCGGACCAGGTGGTTGTGCACCGCGGTCAGCGCGAGCAGGCTGGGTATGGGCGCGTAATCCTCGTCCACTCCGCGGTCGGAGAGAATCAGCAGGGTGTAGCCCGACTGTATGGCGTGCGACGCCTGGCGGCAGAGCTGTTTGAGGGCGCGTTCGAGACCTTTCCCTCCGAACTCCACCGGGAAAAGCGTGGGGATGGTGGTGGCGAGGAAATCGCCCTGCGAGACGCGGCGCAGCTTTTCGAGATCGCGATTGGTCAGGATCGGCTGCTTGAGCTTGAGGGTGTGGCAGTGCTGGGGCGTCTCGGCCAGGATGTTGCGCTCCGTGCCGATGTAGCTGGTGAGCGACATGACCATCTCTTCGCGGATCGGATCGATGGGCGGGTTGGTCACCTGGGCGAACAACTGCTTGAAGTAATTGAACAGCGGCTGCGGCTTGTCGGAGAGACAGGCGAGTGGCGTATCGGTGCCCATGGAGCCGATCGGCTCCTCGCCTTTCTCGCCCATGGGACCGAGGATCATCTTGAGGTCTTCGTCGGTGTAACCAAAGGCGCGCTGCCGGACCAGCAGGGTGGCCGGGTTGGTGCTGATGGTGCGAGGCGGATCGGCCAGGGTGTCGAGCGTGATCTGGTTTTCCTTGATCCACATCTGATACGGGTTGCGGCCGTAGAGCTGGGCCTTGAGCTCCTTGTCGGAGACGATGCGGCCTTCGACCGTATCGACCAGGAGCATCTTGCCCGGCTGCAGGCGGCCCTTGAGCTTCACGTCCTCGGGCTTCACCGGGAGCACGCCGGTTTCCGACGCCATGATCACGAGATCGTCGCGGGTCACCATATAGCGCGCGGGGCGCAGGCCGTTGCGGTCGAGCACGGCGCCGATGGAGCGGCCGTCGGTAAAAGCCACGGCAGCGGGGCCGTCCCACGGCTCCATCAGGGAGGCGTGGTACTCGTAGAAGGCCCGCTTCTGCGGGTTCATGTGCTCGTTCTTGGACCAGGCCTCGGGAATCAGCATGGCCATTGCGTGCTGGATCGAGCGTCCCGACATGAGCAGCAGCTCGAGAGCGTTGTCGAACGCCGCGGAATCGCTGCCGCCCGGCTGGATGATGGGAAACAGCTTCTTGATGTCGTCGCCGAACAGGGGAGATGCGAGCACCGACTGGCGCGCGTGCATCCAGTTGACGTTGCCGCGGAGGGTGTTGATCTCGCCGTTGTGGGCGATGTAGCGGAACGGGTGCGCCAATTGCCAGGTCGGAAACGTGTTGGTCGAAAAGCGCTGGTGGACAAGGCACAGCGCGGACACCACTTCGGGATCGCTCAGCTCCGGGTAGAAATTGGCGATCTGCGGAGCGAGCAGCAGTCCTTTATAAATGATGGTCCGGCCGGAAAGCGATGGAATGTAGAAGAAATCCTTGTCATCGATGTCGGAGGCGGCGATCTCCGCTTCGGCGCGCTTGCGGGCCACGTAGAGCTTGCGCTCCAACTGGTCTTCGGTCATCCCCTTGGCACGGCTTACGAAAATCTGTTCGATGTAGGGCTGGGAAACGCGCGCGACGCGGCCGATGGCCGAGCCTTCGATGGGCGTGTCGCGCCAGCCGAGGACGGTGAGGCCCTCTTCGTGGATGATGCGCTCGAGGATGCCTTCGCACTCCAGGCGCGGCCGCGGCTCCACGGGCAGGAACACCATGCCCACGCCGTATTCGCCGGCGGGTGGCAGGGTGAATCCCAGTTTGGCGCACTCGCGGGCAAAGAACTTGTGCGGGATCTGGATCAGGACGCCGGCACCGTCGCCGGTTTCCGGATCGCAGCCGCACGCGCCGCGGTGGGTCAGGTTGATGAGGACCTGAATGCCCTTGGTGATGATGTCGTGGGATTTCCGGCCGCTGATGTGCGAAACGAACCCAATCCCGCAGGCATCGTGTTCAAAACGCGGGTCGTACAGGCCCTGCGCTGGAGGTAAACCGCTACCGACTGAGTATTGGTCCATAGTTTTTTGCCAGGGAACCCGCTTCTTGGAGGGTGATCCGTCGGCGGCTTCGTGCAATACGGCGGTCGCCTTGGATTTTAGTGTATCAACGACGCTATTATAAGGCAACAAAAATTTCCCCGATGTGGATTATCAGAGATCCTTATGATAGGCTAAGGTCGATGGCATCGTGGGAGCTGAGGCTTTTCAAAGAGATAGCGTCCTCCAGGAGCATGAGCAAGGGAGCAGCACACTGCGGCATTAGCCAATCGGCAGCAAGCCAGCACGTGCAGGAGGTGGAACGCCGTCTCGGCCTGACCCTTTTCGACCGCAGCAAGCGACCTTTGGAACTCACCGCCGCCGGCAGGATGTATGCCGAGTACTGTCGCGATGTCCTACGGCGTGAGGAAGAACTGACGCTGGCCCTCGAAGCGTTGAAGGACGGAGCCGACGGGGTAGTGCGGGTGGCTTCGATTTACTCCATCGGGCTGTCCGAAATGAGCCGCCTGCGGGAGGAGTTCGCGAAGCGGCACCCCGAGGCGCGGCTCGAAGTGGACTACATGCGGCCCGAGAAGGTCTACGAAGCGGTGCGCAACGAATCGGCGGACCTGGGGCTGGTGAGCTATCCCGAGCCGAGCCGCGAAATTGCGGCGATTCCCTGGCGCCACGAGGAGATGCAGGTGGCGCTCTACCCGGGGCATCCGCTGGCGAGCCGCACGGAACTGGTCCCAATCGACCTGGCCGGACAAAACTTCATCGGCTTCGACGAAGACCTTTCGATCCGCCGTGAGCTCGACCGCTTCCTGCGCGCCCTGGGCGTCGAAGTGAAGCTGGTGATGCACTTCGACAATATCCAGATGATCAAGGAAGCAGTGGCGCTGGGCACGGGGATCAGTATACTGCCGGCGCGCACGATGCAGACCGAGGTCGAGCAGGGGCGGCTGGCGGCCGTCCGGCTGAACGCGCCGGGCCTGTCGCGGCCGGTCGGAATCCTGCACCGCAGGCGGAAGAAGCTGAACCGCGCGGCGCAGGGGCTGCTGGAGCTTCTCGGGGAGCCGGACAGAATCACCGAGCCGGCCGAAGAGACTGCTACGATTTGAGTTGATTCCTCCGCCATCGGAACAGCGACGCGCCATCATTATCGGGGCCGGGCCCGCCGGATTGACGGCTGCCTACGAACTGGCGTCGCGCGCCGGGATTCGACCTATTGTGCTCGAGAAGAGCGATTGCCTGGGCGGACTCGCTCGCACGGTGAACTACAAGGGCAACCGGATCGACATCGGAGGCCACCGGTTCTTCTCGAAGTCCGACCGCGTGATGGAGTGGTGGCTCCGCATGCTGCCGCTCGAAACGGCGGAAGGCGGAGTGGCGATCCAATACCACCGGATGGAGCGGACGCTTCCGGCGTCGCGTTGCGGCTCCGACCCCGCGGCGCCGGACCGGGTGATGCTGCTGCGGCCGCGTAGATCGCGCGTCTATTACCTGCGGCGCTTTTTTGAATACCCCATCTCGCTCAGCAAGGATACGATCCTGAAGCTGGGGCTGGTGCGCACCCTCAAGATCGGAATGAGCTACCTCCGCAGCGCCCTGTTTCCGCTAAAGGTGGAAGAGACGCTGGAGCAGTTCCTGATCAACCGCTTCGGGCGGGAACTGTACCTGCGCTTCTTCAAGTCGTACACAGAGAAGGTTTGGGGCGTGCCGTGCAGCCGGATCAGCGCGGAGTGGGGCGCGCAGCGGATCAAGGGGCTCTCGGTCTGGGCCACACTGCGGCACGCTTTGCGGAAGGCGATCGGCGGAGCGGGCGGCGGGGATATCGGGCAGAAGGGTACGGAGACTTCGCTGATCGATCAGTTTCTGTATCCGAAGCTCGGGCCGGGCCAGATGTGGGAGGAGGCAGCGCGGCGAATCCGGGAAATGGGCGGCGAGATCCGGACGGGCTGGAGGGTCGAGCGGATCCTCACGGATGGGTGGAGGGTGAAGGCGGTGGAGGCGGTCCACGCGGAGACTGGGGCCAGGGAAACATTTGAAGGCGATTACTTCTTCTCCACGGCGCCGGTGCAGGAGGTGATGCGTTCCTTCGACGCCGCGCCTCCGGACTGTGTGTTGGAAGTGTCGGACGGGTTGGTGTACCGCGATTTCATCACGGTCGGTCTATTGGTGAGCTCATTGCGGATCCACGAGGATACGCCGAAGGGCAAGCGCCTCATCCGCGACAACTGGATCTACATACAAGAGCCCGATGTGTTTCTGGGCAGGCTGCAGATCTTCAACAACTGGAGCCCCTACCTGGTGGCCGACCAGGGAACCGTGTGGCTGGGGCTGGAATATTTCTGCAACCAGACGGACGAGATCTGGAAGCTGCCGGACGATCGCATGGCGGCGTTCGCGGCCGAAGAGTTGAGCCGGATCGGAATCGTCGAGGAGGGGGCGGTGCTCGATGCCACGGTGCTGCGGATGGAGAAGACGTACCCGGCATATTTCGGAACGTACGACCGCTTCGGCGAGGTCCGCGAGTATGTAGACCGGTACGAGAACCTGTACCTGATCGGGCGGAACGGCATGCACCGTTACAACAACCAGGACCATTCCATGCTGACGGCCATGATGGCGGTGGACGATATCATCGCGGGGAATACGGATAAGACGCGTCTGTGGCAGGTGAACACGGAAGCCGACTATCACGAGGAAACGGAGCGGCCGGTGTGAAGGAGCGGCCGGTACTGGCGTGCGCGCTGGCGCTCGTGATCGTGAACCTGGCAATCGCCGGGAAACTGTTCGGCGTGGAGTACTCGGCTTACAACGGATCGATCGAGCCCACGTTCATTGCGATTGCGCGGGTGATGGCGAAGTATCCGGGGAACTGGAGCTGGTGGCCGTTCTGGAACGGCGGGCAGCCGTTCGAGACCGCCTACCTGCCGTTCCTGCAGTGGATGGTGGCGGGGCTCAGCCTGTTGACCGGGGTGGGGGCCGCGCGCGCCTTTCACATCGTGACGGCGGCGTTTTACGTTCTCGGCGCTCCGGCGTTCTTCTGGATGGCTTGGGAGCTCAGCCGCAAGACGGCTGCGAGCTTCGCCGCGGCCCTGGCGTATTCGTGCCTTTCGATTTCCGCCCTGCTGGTGCCCGTGATCCGGGCGGACGCGGGCGGCCCGCTCGATCTGCGGCGGCTGCAGATCCTGATCGCTTACGGCGAAGCTCCCCACACCGTGGCGCTGGTTTTGTTGCCGGTCGCGGTGGTGTGTTTTGCGCGCGCCCTGACAACGAGGCAAGTGAAATGGAAGATCCTGGCAGGCGCGACAGCAGCGGCAGTGGTGCTGAGCAACGCGTTCGGCACGGTCGCGCTGGGCGCCGCGCTGCTGTGCTGGCTGCTGGCCTTCCAGCCCAGGCCGTGGTGGAAGGCTGTGTGGACGGTCGCGGCCATCGGCGTGGTGAGCTACTGCTGGACGGCTCCGTGGCTAAGCTTCGCGATGATCCGAACGATTCGCGCAAACTCTTCGACCACAGGCGGCGATTATCGCTACACGCCGGCTGCGTGGATCGCGCTGGCGGCGTTCCTTCTCGGTTATGCCATTCTGTGGCTGGCGCTGCGCAGGCTCAAGGCTCCCGCGCACCTGCAGTTCTTCACGCTGTTTGCTTACATCCCTACCGTCTTCGTGGCGGCCTGGTACGGGTGGGGCATCGCGCTCATCCCGCAGCCCAGCCGTTATCAACTGCAGATGGATATGGCGCTGCCGGCGGCCCTGGTGTTCGCGGGCGCCGCTTTGTTGGAGCGCTTCCCGGCGCGCGTGCGCGCGGTCGTGGCCGCGGCGGGGCTCGCCGTGCTCGGATTCCAGACGGCCGGCGCGGTGCGATACGGCTGGGAGCGGATCCGTTCGGTCGAGCCGGCACGCATGTCGGAGTATCGGATCGCGCAGTGGCTGGACCGGCACCGCCCGGGCGAGCGAGCCTTCCTGACAGGCTCGACCGCCTTCTGGTACAACGATTTCTCCGACAATCCGCAGGTACAGGGCGGGCACGTCCAGTTTGCAGTGAACCGCTTCATACCGATCGTCGATTTCACGGTCCGCACCGGGATGAACGCCGGCAATCGCGATGCCGAGATCGCCGTCTTCTGGCTGAAGGCATTCGGGGCATGCACGATTGCCGTGACCGGGCCGCGCAGCACCGACTTTTTCGAGGCCTATCCGCACCCGCACAAGTTCGACGGGATTCTGCCTCTGCTCTGGCGCGAGGGGGACGATGCGATCTACGAAGTGCCGGGCCGGAGGGCGTCGCTGACGCACGTGATTCCGGCGGAGGCCGTGGTGAAGCGGACGCCCGCACACGGTTTGGACATCGAGCCGGCGGCAGCGTACGTGGCGGCGCTCGATGATCCGCAATATCCGGCCGCCGGCTTTCAATGGAAGGGCATGAGCGAAGCGGTGATTCGCGCGGACGTGCGTCCGGGGCAGGTGGTGGCGGTTCAGGTGACATATGATCGAGGCTGGGAAGCGTGGTCGAATGGCAGGAGCCTGCCGGTGCGCGGCGATGCCCTCGGGCAGATGGTGATCGAGCCGGAGCAGAGCGGTCCTTGCGAGATCGACCTGCGCTACACGGGCGGCAGCGCGCGGGCCATCCAGCGCGGCATGAGCCTGGCCGCAATGCTGCTGGCGGCGGCCTATGCGTGGTCGGGAAGGAAAAAGAAATGAAGCGACGGCATTTTCTCGGAGCGGCGGGCGCGGCCGGCGCCTTGCTGCAAGGGCGCAGGGCAGCGGCGCAAACGGCCGCGGCGCCAGTGGAGATCCACCCGGGCGTTTGGAAGTTCAGCTTCGGCAAAGCAGAGGAGATCACGCCGGCGAAAACGCGGCGGTACGCGCCTGCCGGGGCGGGGCTGAAGGAACTACCCGTGGTGGCGGCGTGTCCGGTGACGGTGCGTGGGTCGGGCTCGCGGCGCGGGTATCTGCTGCGGATTCCGCTCGTGCCCAATGAGATCGTCTACGGTCTCGGCCTGCAACTGCAATCGCTGATCCAGCGCGGGCTGAAGAAAAAGCTGCGGGTGAACGCCGATCCCAAGATGGACACCGGTGACTCGCACGCGCCGGTGCCCTTTTACGTCACGACCGCGGGATACGGCGTGCTGGTGGATACCGCGCGCTATGCTACGTTCTATTGCGGCAACAAGAAGCGCAAGGGCCGCGCGAACGAAGCGAACGAAGTGCTGATCGAGATCCCGGTGGCCGAGGGTGCCGATGTGTATGTCTTCGGCGGCCCAACGTTGCGCGAGGCGGTGCAGCGCTACAACCTGTTCTCGGGCGGAGGACCGCTACCGCCGCGCTGGGGGCTCGGCATGTGGTACCGCGCCAAGAGCGATTACCAGCAGGCGGAGTTGATCGGGCTGGCGGACGAATTCCGCGAGCGGCGCATTCCGTGTGACGTGATCGGCCTCGAGCCGGGATGGCAGACCCATTCCTATTCCTGCTCCTACGTGTGGAGCAAGAACTACCCGAACCCAGCCGGGATGCTCGCGGAGATGACGAAGCGCAACTACCACGTCAATCTCTGGGAGCACGCATTCACCCACCCGACCTCGCCTATCTACCAGGCGCTCCGGGAGCATTCCGGCGATTACGAAGTGTGGGACGGCCTGGTGCCGGACTTCCTGCAGCCGGAAGCGCGCCGGATTTTCGCCGATTATCATGAGCGAACGCTAATCGCGCCGGGAGTGTCGGGTTTCAAACTGGATGAGTGCGACAACTCGGATTTCACGGGCAACTGGTCCTTCCCGGAGATCGCCCGGTTTCCCTCGGGCGCGGACGGAGAGCAGATGCACTGCCTGTTCGGGCTGCGCTACCAGGACACGCTCCAGGAAGTTTTCGAGAAGCGAGGCTACCGCACGTACGGGCTGGTGCGCAACTCGGGCGCGCTGGCCGCGCCCTATCCCTACGTGCTCTACAGCGACCTCTACGACCACAAACAGTTCATCCGAGGTCTGGTGACGTCGGGATTCTCGGGGCTGTTATGGACTCCCGAATTGCGGGACGCGAAAGACCCCGAAGATCTGCTGCGGCGGCTGCAATCGGTGGTGCTCTCGCCGATGGCGCTGATCAACGCCTGGTACATCAAGAATCCGCCATGGAAGCAGGTGGAACGTGCGGCGAACAACGAAGGCCGGCTGGCGCCCGGGTGGGAAGAGGTCGAGGCGAAATGCCGCAGCGCGATGGAGCTGCGCATGCGGCTGATTCCGTACCTGCACGCGGCATTCGTGGAGTATCACCGGCGCGGGCTCCCGCCATTCCGGGCTCTGGCGATGGACTATCCGGGCGACCCTGCCGCACTGCCGATCGACGACCAGTACATGATGGGCCCGTCGATCCTGATTGCGCCGGCTTTCGCGGGCGAGCCTTCGCGCGGCGTGTATCTGCCGGAAGGCGACTGGTACGATTTCTGGAGCGGAAAGCGCTACTCCGGTAAGCAGCGAATCGAAGTCCGGCCTCCGCTCGATCAGATTCCGATGTTCGTCAAAAGTGGCACGATTCTGCCGCTGGCGGAAGCGACGGGCTCGACGGCCGACGCGGAGAGCTGGCGGATCGAGGCACAGGTGTATGGGGCGAATCCGGCGCCGGCGGTTTTGTATGAAGATGATGGCAGCGCGAAGCCGGGGCTCGGCGAGGTGCGGTTGAGCTGGGATGCGGGGCGAGGCGCGGTGACGGGCGGGCAGCGCTATGAAGTCACGGGGTGGAAGGTGATTGGGTGATCACGCGGCGCGCACTGCGTCGATCAGCTTCGTTATCTGGCGCTTCATCTCTTCACGCGCGAAATGCGCGCGCTCGCCGTGGCCGGGGAGCACCCACTCGAACGAGTAGCGGTCCAGCAACGCCACCGAGTCACCTGGTCTCGCCAGGAATACCAGCACACGTCCTGCGAAGCGTTCAGCCGGCGACGGACGCGGCTCCACCACATGTGGTCGCCGGCGAAGAGGAATTCATTTTTATAGAGCAGCGCGCAATGTCCGCGCGTGTGGCCGGGGGTCGGGATGGCCAGAAACCCGGGCGCCAGCTCGATGGGGTCGAAGCCGTCGAGAAGGCGCTCGGCATCGGGCTGCGCGGAACGTTCGAGGCGGTGGATGATGCGGGTCGCGCCGAAACGGGCCGCATACTTATCGGCATCGGCCACATCGTCGCGATGCGTCAGAAAGATGTAGCGGATGCCGCCGAGATCGGCGAAGCGGCTCGCCAGGTGCTCGACGAAGCGCGGCGAATCGACGAGCCAGTTGCCTTCGGGATGTTCGACGAAATAAGAATTGCCGCCGAAGGATTTGCGGGAGTTGAAGCCGCAGTAGAAAACGCCCGGCGCGAGCGGCATCGGAAAATCGGCCAGGGCCGTGGACACGCCGCGCTTTTCCGCGGTGCCGATGGACCCGGTCGGACAGGCGATCAGCGCGCGCAAGGCGGCCCGCGTCGCTTCCCCTCCTTGTGGCTGAAGCTGCACGAAAGACGTCTCGCCGTTGTCGCCGAATGTGGCAGGCGCCAACTGGCGACAGGTGTCGCAATCGATACAGGTGGAATCGACGAAGAACCCGCCGGGGACGTTGTCGGAGACGGCTTGGGCCCGGTCGGCCATACTTTGAGGATGCCGCTACCCGCGCGAAAGATACAGAAAACGGAAGACGAACAGGGCGGTCAGAATGTACACGAACCAGTTGACCTGGCGGAACTTGCCGCGCGCCACCTTGAGCAGCGTGTAGGCTGTGAAGCCGAAAGCCAGGCCGTTGGCGATGCTGTAGGTGAGCGGGATGGTAGTCATGGTGAGAAAGGCCGGGACCGCGATTTCCGGGTCGGACCATTCGATCTCGGCCACCACGGACACCATCAGGCTGCCCACGATGATCAGGGCGGGCGCGGTGGCGGCCGCGGGAATCGCTCCGACCACCGGCGCGACGAACAGCGCCGCGACGAACAGCAGGCCGGTGACGATGGCGGTGACGCCGGTGCGGCCTCCGGCGGCCACTCCCGCGGCGCTCTCGATGTAGCTGACTACCGTGGACGTACCGCTCAGCGCTCCGACGATGGTGGCGATGGCGTCGGAGAACAGAATGCGGTTGACCCTGGGAATCTGGTGCGCGCGGTCGAACAGGTTGGCCTTCTTGCCGACCGCCACCAGGGTGCCGACGTTGTCGAACAGGTCGATGAACAGGAAGACGAAGACAATCTCGAGGAAGCCGAGCTTCAAGGTGGAACGTACGTCGAGTTGGAAGGCCGTGGCGGAAAGGTCGGCCAGTCGGTACGACTGGGGCGTCCATTTCGCCACGCCGGTGACCAGACCGACGACGGTGGTAGCGAGAATCCCGATCAGCATGGCGGCGCGTACCCGCCAGGCGAGCAGCGCGGCGATCAGCACCAGGCCGAAGACGGCCAGCGCGGTGGAGGGCTGGCTGAGCCTGCCGAGCGTGACGGTGGTGGCGGGGTCGGGCACGATGATCCCGGAATTGCGGAAGCCAATGAAGGCGATGAACAGGCCGACGCCCGCGGCCACCGCGGCATATAGCTCGAACGGGATGGCGGAAATGATGAGCTGCCGGACGCCGAGCGCAGTGAGAATCACGAACGCCACGCCGGAAAGGAACACGGCGCCGAGCGCGGCCTGCCAGGGGATGCCCATGCCTTTGACTACCGTGTAGGTGAAGTACGCGTTCAGCCCCATGCCGGGCGCCAGCGCGATGGGGTATTTCGCGAAGCCGCCCATCAGGAAGCTGCCGATGGCCGCCGAGAGGCAAGTAGCGGCCGTGACCGCAGCGAGGGGCATCCCGGTCTCGTGCAGGATCGCGGGATTCACGAAGACGATGTAAGCCATCGTCATGAATGTGGTGAAGCCGGCGAGGATTTCGGTGCGCCAGTCCGTGCCCAGCGGCTTGAAGTCGAAATAGGATTCCAGCGATTGTCGAAGGGGCATGGTCTGTTTTTGATCGGGTCAGTTCCGCAGGCGCAGCATGAACCACACCATGCCAAAGACCAGAAGCGCCGACGCGGAAACCTGCAAGGGGCGCAGGCCGCGTGCAATCCGTCCGACCTGCGAGAAGATCAGAGCGAGGATCGAGGCGGCCGCCAGCTCCGCCAGGGCGGCCCCCGCCAGCACGAATCCCGGACGGTATCCGGAGTTCTGCAGGAACAGATGAAAGTAGAGGCCGTGGAACGCGCCGAGGACGCCGGCCACCACCCAGCGCGCGCCGGCTTGCGGCAGCAGCAGAATCTCCACGGCCAGGTACGCAACGGTAAGCGCCGCCGCGGCTTCCACGAAGCGAGGCGCAGGCTGCCAGCCGGTGAGGGGCACCAGCAGCACAGCGGCCGCCTGCCCCGCCAGAAACATCGCCGCCAGCGCGCCCAGCTCGCGGCGGCTGCGGGCGGCCAGCGCGAGCGCCGCCAGAAACAGAATCTGCACCGCTCCTCCGAGCGCCGTCACGAAGCCCTCGCCCATCTCCGTAATCGCCAGTTCCGCCGGGGTGGGCGGACGGAATTTCAGCGTGGAGCGGGGGAACGAAATGTCGAAGACGCCCTGATCGCGCTTCCCGCCCATCTCGACGCGCAACAGGTGGATGTGGTTGGGCACGGTGATCGATGCCAAGGTGCACTCGACCTCCAACTGCTCCGGCGGCCGGCTAAATTCGTACGCGGCACGGCACACGTAGAGATCGCGCGCCGGCTCCGCGTGGCATGCGCTCGAGACCATCCGTGCGCCAGCGAACCGGATGTGGTCGAGCAGCGCGCGCTCCGGAACGGCGACGTGCGAGATCTCGTAGAGGGGCATGCGCAGCTCGAATTGACCGTGCGTCCCTTCGATCGTCAGATCACCGGAACTCATGCTGACGACATGGGCGTACGCGGTTCCGGCCAGCAAGAGCAGCAGGACCGCCAGCCGCATCACGACCTGACCGGCGCGACCGGCAAACCCAGCCGCATCTTGCGGATGCGCAGGTAGATGATGCGGATGAGGGCGAGCACCGGCACCGACAAGAATGTGCCCGGGATGCCGGCAACCTCGGCCCCCGCGAACACACCGAACAATACCAGCAGCGGATGGACCTCCACCCCCTGCCCCATCAGGTAAGGAGAAAGGATGTAGTCCTGAAACAGCCGGTAGGCGGCCAGGAAAATCAGCACCGCCACCAGGCCCGAGCCTGACAGCAGGCTGACTAACACGATGAGGACGGAGGAACCCAGCGGGCCGACCATGGGGATGAATTCGAGCAAACCGGCCACCGCCGCCAACAGCAGGCCGTAGGGCACGCCGATGATGGAAAAGGAGATGCTGTACGCGGTAAAGGCGGCAACCGAAAGCACTACCAGTGCCCGCATGTAATGTGCCAAAAGAAGGTGGATGTCGGCCATTACATCGTCCAACAGGGCGCGCCGCGGCCCGGCGTCCACCAGGTCCAGGATGTGCTCCCGCATAGTGTGGCCGTCCTTCAGGAAGAAGAAGGCCAGGATAGGGATGATCACGATATAAATGAGGTCGCTCGCCAGGGTCACGAATTTCACGCCGGCCTGCGCCGCCGCGCTCACGAGGTTCCCGGAGCCTGTGAGCAATTCCGTGCGCAGCCTTTCCACAATCTGGGCTTTAAACGTGTTCCAGATCGCCGGAGCGCCCGGTGTGGGTTCCTGCCAGTTCTGGGTCATGGCGGGCAGGGTGGCCTCCAGGGTCTTGGCCTGCTCCACGACGGTCGTGCCGACCTGAATTCCGACAAACACCACTACCCCAATCGCAATCATGTAGGCAAGCGCCAGAGCCGGTGTCCGGGTGCGGCTGGCCGGAAGGTAGCGGTCCAGCAGATTCACCAATGGTGAAATCAAGTAGGCCAGCAGCACGGCGAGGATAAAAATGAACAGGGTCCAGCGGATCAGGTAAAACAGGTACAGCAGCAGCACCACCGCTGCCGCAGTCCAGACGTAACGTGCTGCTTTCGCGTCGATTCCGAGCATGCGACTGACCAATTCTACCCTGGACTCTCGGCCGGCTGCTCCGGAAGCTTCTCGATGCGTACGCGTGCGATACGGTTCCGCTCCATCTCCAGCACGGTGAACCGCCGTCCTTCGTATTCCACCGATTGGCCGGTATGCGGAATCTCACCGAGGCGGAAGAGCAGAAATCCGGCCAGCGTCTCGAAGCCGGAATCGACCGGGATCTCGATATCGAATTCGCTCTCGAGCTCGCGAATCCTGGTGGCGCCGTCCAATTCCACAGTGCCGGTCTCCTCGGCCTTCCGCCGGTGGTCCTTGTCGTCGTGCTCGTCTTCGATGCGCCCCACGACCTGCTCCAGGACGTCCTCTACCGTCACCATGCCGACGATGGTTCCGAACTCATCCACCACCATGGCGATGTGCGAGCGTCCCTGGCGGAACTCATCCAGCATCTGTGAGAGCGGCTTAGTTTCGGGAACCACCAGCGGGTGGCGGAGCAGGCGCGCGATGCGGAAGGAGCGGCTGGGCCGCCCCGTGCGGATGGCCTGGCGGCGCTCTTCCCAAACCGGCAGCAGATCCTTGTAATGAAGAATGCCGGTGATCTTCTCCGGAGATCCATCATAGACCGGCAGCCGCGAGTGCTGCTGCTGGACCATGGTGTGCAGGACGTCGTCCAGCGCGGCATCCGACGCGATCGAAACGATGTCGTTGCGGGGGACCATGATTTCGCGGACTGAGACGGAGCCGAGGTCCAGGACACGGTGAATCATGTCCTCCTGCTCCTCCGGCAGGAAGCCGGACCCGCGGCTGGAACTCACGATGAGCTTCAGTTCCTCGGCCGAGTGTCCGCCGCCTCGCGTGCCGGTAGTCTTCTCCAGGGTGCGGGTAAGCGCGCCCGCCGATCGCTCGATAACCACTACGAAAGGCAGCGAGATCCGGTAGAAGACCAGCAGGGCCGGCGCCACCAGCACGGCCAGCCTGTCTGCCTTGGCGATGGCCAGGTTCTTCGGCACCACCTCCCCGATGACCACGTGAAAGTAGCTGATCACCAGGAACGAAAGCGCCAGACTCACACCGTGAAGAAGCGGGGGACTCACGGGCATGGCGTGGAAGGCGGACATCAGGAGCTGATAGACGGTGTCTTCACCGGCCCATCCCAGGCCGAGGCTGGCCACGGTGACCCCCACCTGCGTTACCGAAAGCAGCCGGCTGGGATTGGCAAGCAAGTTCAGCGCCGCCTGCGCCCCGGCCCTGCCTTCCGCGGCCATCTGGCGCAGTCGCGAGTGGCGGACGGAGACGAGCGAAACCTCGGCAGCGGCGAAGAACCCGTTGATTGTGATCAACAGAACAACCAGGAGGATTCGAAAGGGAGAATCAGTCACGTATCCGCCCACAATTCTAGCGGAGATTCATAACCAACCGGAGGGACGCGCGTCTATATTGATAACCAACTAACTCCGTTACGTAGGTGGGCGCGTTCCAACGTATCCCGGGAACGCGCCCATTTTTTTTGGTTGACCCATTGTAAAGGAAGCCTTTTCCGAATTCCACTGAATTCGTCGCGCGCCTTCGGCGCGTGGGCAGGCCGGGAGGCCTACCCTACATGCGGGCGCGACTCGCATTATCATTGAATTTACGTCTCCCCAATGACCAATCCCCTGTTCGCGCGCTCGGTACGGTACGCCAACTATGCCATCGCACTGCTGCTGGCCGGCTCACTGGCCCTGGTGTCCTGGTTTGCCTGGCGGCCCCTCCCGAAACGCTCGGGCAGCCTGCAGGCCGCCGTGTCGAAGCCCGTCTCGGTATCTTTCGATACGCTCGGCGTACCGCATATCCGCGCGGCGACCCTTGAGGACGCCCTCTTCGTGCAAGGTTACGTCACGGCCCAGGACCGCCTGTTTCAGATGGACCTGCTCCGGCGGTTCACCGCGGGTGAACTGGCGGAGGTCTTCGGCCCGGCCGCATTGGAGGCCGATCGCGAATCCCGGCGCCTGCGTCTGCGGCGCATCGCTGAAGACGCTTACACGCGCCTCCCTCCCGCGGACCGCGCCGCCTTTGCCGCCTACACTCGGGGCGTTAACGCCTTCATCGCCTCGGACCTGGACAAACTGCCGCTGGAGTTCACCCTGGCCGGATATCAGCCGCGCCCCTGGAGCGTGGTGGACTCGCTGCTGGTCTGTCTCAGCATGTTTCGGGACCTGACCACCACCTGGAAGGACGAGGTCGTCAAGCGCAGCATGCTGGCCGCGGGCAATCCGGCCAAAGTAAATTACCTGTTTCCCGTGCGGTCGGGGGCGGAGCCGCAACCCGGCTCGAATGCATGGGCGATCGCCGGCAGCCGCACCGCCTCGGGCAAGCCGCTGCTTTCGAACGACATGCACCTGGCCATGTCGATTCCCGGCATCTGGTACATGACTCACCTACAGGCGCCGGGATTGGATGTGGCCGGAGTGGCCCTGCCCGGAGCGCCCGGCATCATTGTGGGTCATAACCAGCGGATCGCCTGGGGCATCACGAACCTCGGCTTCGATGTGCAGGATCTTTACCTCGAGAAGTTCGACGACCGCACCGGCCGCTATCTCTTTCGCGGCCAGGTGGAACAGGCACACACCGAGCGCGAGATCATCCGCGTCAAGGGGCAGCAGCCCACCGAGGTGACGACCTGGATCACGCGGCACGGGCCGATTTTCTATAGCGAAGGAGCCGACCGCATGGCCTTGCGCTGGATGGTGGCCGAACCAGGGATGATCCAATATCCGGTATTGGACATCGACCGCGCGCAGAACTGGCAGCAGTTCACCGCGGCGCTCGAGCGCTTCCCCGGGCCGGGCTCCAACTTTGTTTATGCGGACGTGGATGGGAACATCGGCTACCACGCCGCCGGAAAGCTCCCCATCCGGCACGGGTACGCGGGCGACGTTCCAGTGGACGGCTCCTCGGGCGATTTCGAGTGGGACGGAGTCATCCCCTTCGACCAACTCCCCTCCGCCTTCAATCCGCCCTCCGGACTGATCGCCACCGCCAACCAGAATCCCTTCCCGGCCGATTATCCTTACCCGGTCAACGGCAATTTCGCCGCCCCATATCGCGTGCGGCAGATCCGCAACCGGATCTCGGCGCGTAAGGGCTGGCACGCGCAAGACCTGCTTGCGGTGCAGAAGGACGTCTACGACGGGTTCCGCGAGTTTCTGGCCCGGCAACTGGTGGCAGCCTACGAGAAACGCCACGCTCACAACCCCGGCCTCGATCCGGCGGTGGCGATGCTCAAGCAGTGGAACGGCCAGATGGACCAGGACCTGGCAGCGCCCTTCCTCGTCAGCCTGGCCTACCAGCACATTCTGATTTCGATCGCCGAAAACGCGGCGCCGGGCAAGGGTCCGCTGTATGCCAACCAGATGGCTACTACGGTGGTCGAAAAACTGCTTCGGGAGCGCCCTCCCGGCTGGTTCGACGATTACAACGAACTGCTTCTGCGCACACTGGCCGACGCGGTAGACGAAGGCAAGCGGATGCAGGGCAGCGACCTCCGCAAATGGAAGTACGGGCAGTGGCTGCAAGTCCGGTTGAACCACCCGGTGATCCACCAGGTGCCGGTGATCGGGCCGTATTTCGACATCGGTCCGGTGCCCCTGAGCGGCTCGAGCACCACGGTCAAGCAAACCACCCGGACGCTCGCGCCCTCCATGCGGATGAACGCAGACCCCGGCGATTGGAGCCGCTCCCTGCTCAACATCCTGACGGGGCAATCCGGCCAGGTGCTCTCCACGCATTACGTGGACGAATGGAAGCCGTGGTATTACGCCATTAGCTTCCCCATGCAGTTCGGGCAGGTCAAGGCCGCGAGCACACTCGAGTTCCACCCATAGGTGAGCGGGGTGTCCCCGTGGGACAATGGCTTCTAAATCCGCCATGCGTCCCTTAGGGTCCGTCTGTCTCATCGCCCTGTGCCTGGCCGCGCCGGTTGTGGCGCACCACGCAGTGTCGTTCTGCGGCACAACAGCGGAAACAGCCAAAGAGCGGCTCTTCCTGCACCGGCAGTCCGTGCGGCGGCGCGTAGGACTGCGGCCGATGGCCGCCACCGCGGCGGCACCGCCCTCCATCAATCACGATGCGGGCAACATCGCGATCATTGAAGACAGCGACGGCGTGGTATCGCGGCCGAATCAGTTCAACCTCGACCAGAAGACCCTCCTGTTCACACCCTCGGGGACGAACGCGGCGCAATACCGCTACTCGGTTTCGGAGCAGGGGTACGACTCCGCCGCCGCCCAAGGCAAGCCTCTCGCAGCCCTGGACGACGACGACTACCGCGCCATCGATCTGCCGTTCTCCTTCCCCTTCTTCGGCGCCGCCTACAACCGGGCGTATGTGAACTCGGACGGCAACCTGACCTTCACCGCGCCGGAATACGCTTCCACCGACCGCTCCCTGGGACGCATGACCGCGGGCCCGCCGCGCATTTCCCCGTTGTTCGACGATCTCAATCCGGCGGCTACCGCAGGCGGGGTGCGGGTCGCTTCCACCGCCGCGCGGGTAGTGGTGAGCTGGGTCGCGGTGCCGGAATGGCAGGCCACGGGCGCAGGCACGGCCCAGACCTTCCAGGTGCGGCTGTATCCGGATGGCCGCATCGAATTCTCCTACTCGGGCGTCGCTCCTTCGAGCGCGGTGGTGGGGATCGCGCCGGGAAATCTCAAGGGATCGACGGGACTGGTGGATTTCCGCAACGACCCCAGCGCCGCGTACTCTGCCGCCGTCGCCGAGCGGTTCGGCGACACGCTCGAAGTGGACATCGTCACGGCGGCCCAGAAGTTTTACGACACGCATGACGACTCGTACGACTACCTGGTGATCTACAACAACATGGACATCCCAGCGCTAGGAGAGGGCGTGGTGGCATACGAGAGCACGGTGCGCAACAACGGGACGGGCTTCGGCGTCCCGGTGTTCGATGCGGGCGCGGAATACGGTTCGGCTTCGCGGCTCCAGGCAATGATGAACATGGGGCGCCTTGGCCAGTATCCACTGGATCCGAACAGTTTCGTCGCAGTGCGCAAAGCGCAGGGAGATACCCCGTTGACCGTGCTGGCCCACGAAGCCGGCCATCGGTTTCTGGCATTCGCCAGCGTGACGGGTACGGATGACCCGAGCACGCGCCCGATGATCGGCTACGGAGGCTCGCACTGGGCCTTCGTGTTCAACTCCGAAGCGTCGCTGGTCGAAGGGGAGAAGATCGCCGATCTCGGCGACGGCGTCTCGCCGCGGTTCCTCACCACCGACATCACTCAGCACTACTCGCCGCTCGATCAGTACCTGATGGGCTTCCGTGCGTCGCCCGACGTGGCCTCCACCTTCGTAGTCACCAACACGCTTCCCTATCTTCCCGATCTGCACCCTTACAGCAACATCCATTTTGACGGCGCGCGCCGCGATGTCTCGATCGGCAACGTGATCCAGGCGATGGGGCGGCGCATACCCGATTCGACGGTCGCACAGCGCCACTACCGCTTCGGATTCATCCTGGTGGTGGCTCATGGCGTGGAGCCTTCCGCGGCCGACCTGGCGCAGGTGGACGCCTACCGCCAGCAATTCGAGGCGTTCTATGCGGGCGCAGCCTCGCTCAACGCCACCGCCGACACCTCGCTCAAGCGGTACTTGAAGCTCTCGCTCTACCCCGCCGCCGGGGTGGTCGCGGGCGCGTCCACGACGGCCACGCTGATGCCGGCCGCCCCGCCCGCCGCGGATCTCACGATCCAACTGCGCGCGCCCTCCGGATACGCGCAGGTTCCCGCATCGGTGCGCATCCCGGCCGGCGCCGCCAGCGTTTCATTCACGGTGAGCGGCATCACGAGCGGCGTGGAAGAAGTTACCGCGACTCCCTCGGACACCACCTACGAGACGGCATACGCCCGGGTGCAGGTCGCCGGCGCGGCATCGCTCCGGCTGGTCCAGGTCTCCGGTACCGCGCCCGCCGACGCTGTCATGGTCCGGCTCACCGATGCGAACGAACTCGTATATGCCGGGGTGCAACTCTCGGCCGTTACCTCGACGGGAAGCACCGTGACGCCATCGACGGCGTTCACGGATTCTCTGGGGCGGGCCTCCTTCCAGTGGGCTCCGGGGCCGGCATCTTCGAACTCGCTCGAGATCGTCGTGCAAGGGCTTCCTGCGGTTTCTCTCACGCTGAACGCGGGGAGCGGGGTGCCCGCCATCGCGAGCGTGGTGAACGCCGCATCGTTCGAAGACGGTATGGCCGCGGGCGCGTTCCAGACCATCAACGGCGCGAACCTGGCTGCCGGCCAGACGGCCTCCGCGCCATACCCGTGGCCCACCACGCTGGCGGGAACGCAAGTGCTGCTCAACGGGAGCGCTCTGCCGCTGCTTTACGTGAGCGACCGCCAGATCAATTTCTACGTGCCTCCGGACGCCGCGCTCGGCGCCGGCACGATCGAGGTGGTAAGGGCCGGCGCGAAGACCGCCGTGTCCGTGTCTGTCGCGGGCGGGCAGCCGGGTATTTTCAACGGGGCCGTGCTGCATGCGAACACATCGATCAGCGCCGTGACAAGCCCTGTCGCGGCCGGCGACTATATCGAAATCTATTGCACGGGCCTGGGCCCCACGAAGCTGGCGAACGGCCTGCAGCAGACCGCTTACCTCCCGGTGGTCTTCATCGGCGCGATTCCCGTCGAGCCGGTCTACAGCGGCCTGGCTCCCGGGCTTCCAGGCGTCTACCAGGTGAATGTCCAGATACCGAAAGGTCTCGCCCCGGGCTTGCAGCCGTTGCTTCTTTCGGTCAACCTGACTCATAGCAACGAAATTCAGATCGCGGTGCAATGATGTTTTCCTGGCTCTTTTCCGATCCGCTGCCGGTGGGCGCGAAAGCCCCCGATTTCACGCTTCCCGACGATTCCGGCCACACCGTCGAGCTGTCGGCCTTGCGCGGCAAAAGCGTCGTGCTGGTGTTCTATCCGGGCGACGATACCCCCGGCTGCACCAAGCAGTTGTGCCAGCTCCGCGACGATTGGAGCGAGGCGGTGGCGCGCGGCGTGGAGGTCTTCGGCGTCAATCCCGGCAGCGCGCAAAGCCACGACAAGTTCCGGCGGAAATTCGGCTTTCCCTTTCCGCTGCTGGTGGACCAGGGACAGAAGGTGGCCACCCTGTATCATGCCAACGGCATCATCGTGAAGCGCACGGTCTATCGGATCGGCCCCGACGGCGTCATCCGTTTCGCGCGGCGCGGCATGCCGAGTCCACACGAAATGCTGGCCTAGAGCCCGCAATCGAGTCCCTACGGGAACATGGGCGGTCGAATTGGCGTCTATTCACACGAAGGACTAAGGAGGCCCCATGCCGGATTCCGGCGAGGCGCGGCCGCCCGTGGCGTACCGCTGGATCGTCCGCGCCGCAAGTTGGATTGTGCCTCACCCGGCGCGGCCAGAGTGGCGAGCGCGATGGGAGTCGAACCTCCGCAGCCTGTGGGTGCTGACGGAACGCGGCGAACTCCCCGACGCGGCCCTTGCGCAGACCGCGTGGCTGGGCCGCCACGTCTTTGCGGAAGCCTTCTCGATGCGGCTGCGAAAAGCCGACCTCGTCCGCTGGATGCGCGGCCCGTCCTTTGTCATCTGCTGCGCTGCCGCCGCGCTGTTCCTGATGGGCGTCTCCACCCGCGGGTTCCCGATGACGCGCCACATACTGGCCGTCGCGCAATCGCTGCGGCACTACCCCACGGCGCTCGGCCGCTTCGATCCCCGCTGGGACCTGATCTTCCGCTACACGTTCCCCATGGTTCTGGCCATGATTACGGCGGGCATGCTGGTGGCCACGAGCCAGCTTCCCTTCCGGCGCTACAACTGGCGCTACTGGTCCTTCCTGGCGCTTAAGACCGCGGCCCTGATGGTGCTGGTCTGCTTTTTCTGGATCGAGGGCGGCGCCGCATTCCGCAGACACCTCCACAATGAAACCGTGCGGGGCCTCGTGGGCGGCCTTCTCTTCGTGGCGCTCTTTATCGCCATCGCAGGCTGGACCATGATTTGGAGTTTCGCCGACCAGCGCCGCCGCTGCCCCATCTGCCTGGAGAGGCTGACGATGCCGGTCAGCGTCGGGTCCTGGTCGAGTGTCCTCGACCCGGCCGGTACGGAGTTTCTCTGCCGCTCCGGCCACGGCTCCCTATGCCTCTCCGAAAACAGCCTGAACCAGTCGGATCGCTGGATTGAGTTGGACCCCTCGTGGCGCACGTTGTTCGAAGAGCCGGCCCGCAAGTAGGCGTATCATGATCTCCTGATGGCTTTCCGCCTGCGGCGCATCACCTCGAGCGGCAGATTCGTTCCGGAGATCGACGGCCTGCGCTTCGTGGCGATTCTCTCGGTCGTGGTGTACCACTTCCACGGTTTCGTCCCGATGGACCGCGTCGTGCCGGGACTGCACGATTGGGTCCGCCCGGCGGCGGCCCACGGATACCGGGGCGTCAACCTGTTCTACGTGATCAGCGGCTTCATCCTCGGCCTGCCGTTTGCCGCGCACCGCCTGCAGGGTCGACCGGCGGTCTCTCTCCGGTCGTATTTTCTGCGGCGGCTCACGCGCCTGGAGCCTCCCTATATCCTCAACCTACTTCTCTGTTTTGCGCTGCTGGCGGTTGTCTCGGGCGAAAGCGCGCGGGTCCTGCTGCCGCATCTCGCCGCGAGCCTGGTCTACCTGCACAACCTGTGGTTCGGCCAGCAGAGCACGATCAACCCGGTGGCGTGGACGCTCGAGGTGGAGGTCCAGTTCTATTGCCTCGCGCCCCTCCTCGCGATGGTGTTTCGAATCCGCTCGAAGGCGGCAAGAAGGGCCCTGCTAATAGCCTCGATCCTTCTGGCGGGGGCCCTTCAGATGATGTACTGGGACGCTCCGGGAAGAGTGAGGCTGACCATTCTCTTCGCCGTCCAGTACTTTCTCACCGGCCTGCTGATGGCAGATGTTTACCTGGCGGATTGGAGGGAGCGGCCGGCTCCGCATTGGGGATGGGATGTCGTATCGCTAGTGTGCTGGCCGCTGATATTCGCGCCCGGAGATCTGCAGGTCTGGCTCTGGCTGCCGTTTCTCATGCTGGCGGCATTCACCGGCGCTTTCCGGGGCGTCGTCTTCAACCGGATATTTCGCAATCCAGTGATCACCATCATCGGCGGGATGTGTTACACGATTTATCTCTTCCACTACCAGTTGATCCCCTGGGTGGTGCGCATCAGCAAGCCTGTCCAGGTCGGCCGCAGTTTCGATGCCTACTTTCTGGTGCAGTTCTCTATCTATGCGGCGGTCCTGCTCATCGTGAGCGTGGCGTACTTCGTGCTGGTCGAACGCCCCTGCATGGCGAAGGACTGGCCCAGACGCGCCTGGGCGGTGGTCCGGCCTTCTGCCCAACGCCAGCGTGTATCATAGGCAATTCGCTCATGGCTCTCACGCTGCCCCGTGTTTACCCGATTCTCGATACGGAAGCCCTGGCCGATCGGGGTGTCCCGCTGGAGACCGCTGCCTCTGCCTTTCTCGATGGCGGCGCGGGCATCCTGCAGATCCGCCACAAAGCCCACTGGAGCCGCGACGTTTTCGCCGCCGCCCAGCAGGTCACCCGCCTGTGCCGCGAAGCGGGCGCGCTGCTCATCGTCAACGACCGCGCCGATTTCGCGCTCCTGCTGGACGCGGGGCTGCACGTCGGCCAGGACGATTTGCGTCCGCGGGACGCGCGCAAGCTGCTGGGGCCGGAACTCGTGATCGGCTTCTCCAGCCACAACGTGGCCCAGTTATGCGCCGCCGGCGGCGAGCCTGTCGATTACGTAGCGCTCGGCCCGGTATTCCCGACGGCGTCCAAGCAGAAGCCCGATCCCACTATCGGCGTGGAAGAGGTACGCCGCTGCCGCGCCCTGGTAGACAAGCCGCTGGTCGCCATCGGCGGCATCACGCTGGCGAACGCGGGGGATGTCCTGAGAGCCGGCGCCGACTCGGTGGCTGTGATCGCGGGCCTGCTGCCGGAGCCGCCAACCGCTCAATCGCTTCGCCGGCGGATGGAAGAATGGCGGCAGCTCGCGGCGTCCTGACCGGCGGTTCCAGCACCGCCCCTGATTATGCTATCTTTTCCATACTGTTCCCCTACACCTCGGCAATTGTTGGCCGGATCGTGCTCCGCCGCACACAGTTTCGATAAAAGGAAAGCGACTGTATGAGCCTTTTCGCTACGAAATCGTTGGATCGAATTCTTGCCGAATCCGAAAGCGGCAAGCACCACCTGAAGAGAACGCTGGGGCCGGGTAACCTGATCGCCCTGGGCATCGGCGCGATCATCGGCGCCGGCCTGTTCTCTTTGACGGGGGTGGCCGCGGCGCAGAATTCCGGCCCCGCCGTGGCACTCTCGATGGTGGTCGCGGCCCTTGGCTGCCTGTTCGCCGGCCTGTGCTACAGCGAGTTCTCCTGCATGATCCCGGTGGCGGGCAGCGCCTACACGTATGCCTACACGACGCTCGGCGAATGGATCGCCTGGATCATCGGCTGGGACCTTGTGCTCGAATATGCCGTCGGCGCCTCCACCGTTTCGATCAGTTGGTCCGCATACGTAGTCTCCCTCCTGCACACGTTCGGCATCACCCTGCCGGCTCAATTGATCGCGGGTCCATTCGAAGCCGTCAAGCTTCCCGACGGCCGTCTGGTGCAAGGGATCGCCAACATTCCGGCGGTGATCATCGTGTTCCTGATCTCCATGCTCCTGATGATCGGCATCAAGGAGTCCGCCCGCACCAATGCGGTGATCGTGGTTATCAAACTGGCGGTGGTACTGGTCTTCATCGGTATCGGCTG
This sequence comes from Bryobacterales bacterium, assembly GCA_963836015.1. Classification (GTDB taxonomy): domain Bacteria; phylum Acidobacteriota; class Terriglobia; order Bryobacterales; family Bryobacteraceae; genus CAWCDJ01. The sequence goes on from CAWIIF010000008.1 coordinate 117,116, forward strand.
GAGCTTCATCAATCGCGCCAACTACACGCCATACATTCCGGACAACACCGGCACCTTCGGAAATTTCGGGATCAGCGGCATCATGATGGGGGCGGGAACGATATTCTTCGCCTACATCGGCTTCGACGCGGTCTCCACCGCCGCGCAGGAATGCAAGAACCCGCAGAAGGACATGCCGATCGGCATCATCGGCTCGCTGGCGATCTGCACGATTCTCTACATCCTCTTCGCCGTGGTTCTCACCGGCATGGTGAATTACAAGGAATTGGGCGTGGCGGCCCCGGTTGCCCTAGCGATCGACAAAACCCCCTACATCTGGATGAACAACCTGGTGAAGTTCGGCATCATCTGCGGCTTCACTTCAGTCATCCTGGTCATGCTGCTCGGACAGTCGCGCGTCTTTTACTCCATGTCGCGCGACGGGCTGGTCCCTCCCGTGTTCTCGGATATCCACCCCAAATTCCAGACCCCGTGGCGCTCGAACCTGCTGTTCTTTTTCTTCGTGGCGCCCTTCTCGGCGTTCCTGCCCTTGAGCATCGTAGGGCACATGACGAGCATCGGCACGCTGTTCGCGTTCGTCATCGTGTGCGCCGGCGTGTGGGTCATGCGGGTCAAGAATCCGAACGCCCCGCGTCCCTTCAAGACGCCGCTCGTCCCGCTGGTTCCGATTCTCGGTATCGTCTGGAACTTCGCCATGATGTACTCGCTGGGCTGGTCGAACTGGCTGCGCCTCATTGTGTGGCTCGTGATCGGACAGGCCATCTACTTCCTCTATGGCCGGCGTAACAGCCATTTGCGGCAATCGACCGAGGCCGTCGCGAAGCGCTGACTGCTCGCATTCTCACCAAGCAGCGGCTACTGCTCGCGTTCTCACAGAGCCGACGCTCGCGGTATCCGAATGTACAGCGCATTTGCACTTCCCGGCGTAACATCGCTGGCATGAATCGGCGGAACTTTTTCGTCAGTGCCGCGGCCATCGCCGGGGGGGCGGTCAGGCCGGCGGCGGTCAAAAGCCCGAACGACACGATCCGGGTGGCCTGCGTCGGCCTGCGCGGGCGCGGCGGCGATCACCTCAAAGCCTACGCCGAGGAGAAGAACGTCGAGATCGCCGCGCTGTGCGACATCGACGAGAATCTCATCCGCAAGCGCCTGCAGGAGTTCGACAGCCGGGGCGCCAAGAAACCGGCTGTCTTCACCGACTTTCGCAAGCTTCTGGACGACCGGTCGATCGACGCCGTTTCCATCGCCACGCCCAACCATCACCACACCCTGCAGACGATCTGGGCCTGCCAGGCCGGCAAGGACGTGTACGTTGAGAAACCGTGCTCCCACACGCTGTTCGAAGCGCGCCAGATCACGGCCGCCGCCCGGCGCTACGACCGCATCGTGCAGCACGGAACCCAGAGCCGCTCCATCCCGGCCTACCGCGAAGCCATCCAGCTTCTTCGCGAGAACGTACTCGGAGACGTGTATCTCGCGCGGGCGCTTTGCTTCAAGTGGCGGGGAGGAATCGGCAAGGCGCCAGTGGAGGCGGTGCCCGCCGGGGTGCATTACGATTCCTGGGTCGGGCCCGCGCCCATGCGGCCGTTTACCAGGAACCGGTTCCACTACAACTGGCACTGGCAATGGGAATACGGCAACGGGGAGATCGGCAACCAGGGCATCCATGAGCTCGACACCGCCCGCTGGGGCCTGGGAGTCACGCTCCCGGTGCGCGTCAGCGCGATGGGCGGCCACTACATGTTCGACGACGACCAGGAGACCCCCAACATTCTTACCGCCATTTTCGACTTCGAACGCGAGGGCCGTAAAAAGACCATCGTCTTCGAGTGCCGCAACTGGATCACCAACCACGAGGCCGGCATCGGCGATTCCGCTCCGGAAGGGAACACGATCGGCAATATCTTCTTCGGATGCAGGGGCTACATGGTTCTCGACGAGCACGACACGGGCTACAAGACGTGGATGGGCAAAGAGCGCCAGCCGGGTCCGGCCAAATCGCAAAATGAAGGCGCATTCGACAGCCTTGTCTACCGGACCGAACGCCATTTCGGGTGGGTGCCCCCGCGCGGCGGCGATCATTTCGGGAACTTCCTGGACGCCGTTCGCAGTCGCCGCCGCGAGGATCTCCACGCCGAGATCGAAGAGGGCACTATCTCCACCATGTTGTTGCACCTGGCCAACATCTCCTACCGCCTCGGCCGAACGATCGATTTCGACCCGGCGACCCTGACCTCGAAAGACGCGGAAGCGCAGAGTATGTTCACGAAGCCTTACAGGGAGCCCTTTGTGGTGCCCGAGATCGCTTAATTCGGTGACAGGCACCGAATTTTCCCCCCATGCTACGATAAATACTTGTCAGGTCTCGGGCTCCGTGCAACGGGCGGCTGCAAACCCCGCCAGGTCCGGAAGGAAGCAACGGTAGCGGTGCGGTTCGTGTGCCGCGGATTACCCGGGGCCTGGCATCTGCCCACCCCATGTACCAGGTCATCGCCCGAAAATACCGGCCTCAGACGTTTCAGGATGTGGTCAACCAGGAACACGTAAAGACCACCCTTGAAAACGCGATTTCCCAGAACCGCATCGCTCACGGCTACATCTTTTCAGGCCAGCGGGGTACGGGGAAGACCACCATTGCGCGCATACTGGCGCGCTGCCTGAACTGCATCCAGGGCCCCACGGTTACCCCATGCGGGGTGTGCGCGAGCTGCCTTGAGATTACCGCCGGCGGCACCGTGGACGTGATCGAAATCGATGCCGCCTCGAACCGCGGCATCAATGAGATGCGCGAGCTTCGCGAGAACGTCCGCTACCAGCCTGCCCGCGACCGCTACAAGATTTTCATCGTGGACGAAGCCCACCAGATCACCAACGAGGCCTTCAACGCGCTGCTCAAGACCATCGAAGAGCCGCCGCCATGGGCGGTCTTCGTGCTCTGCACCACCGAAGCCCACAAGATTCCGGCCACCATCGCCTCGCGCTGCCAGCATTTCAGCTTCCGCTCGGTGGATTTCGAAGACCTGATCGCCCGCATGGCCTGGATCTGCGGCCAGGAAGGCATCGAGGCCGATTCCGAAGCGCTGGCCGTGCTCGCGCAGGCGGGGGAAGGCAGCGTGCGCGATTCGCTCTCCGCCCTCGATCAGGCTATCGCCTGCTGCGGCTCGAAGCTGGTCGCGGCGGACGTCCGCGCGCTGCTGGGGGCGTTCGCGCTCGAATCGCTCGAGAAGGTGACGCAGGCGCTCGGGGAAGGCGACTCGCGCCGCATGTTGGAGGTGGTGGACGAGCTCGAACGCAACGGCCACAACCTGCAGCACTTCAGCCGCGAGCTGTCGCGCTACTTTCGCAACCTGTTGGTGGCGCGTATCGCCGGATCGGAAACACGCCTGGTGGCGGCCTCGGCGGCGCAGCGCCAGAAGCTCGCGGAAATCGCCGCGGGATTCTCCGAAGAGGACCTCAGCCGCTACCTGCAGCTCTCGCTCGACCTGTTCCGCGACCTGCAGTTTTCCCTGCAGCCGCGCTTCCACCTGGAGATCGGACTGGTGCGCCTGGTGCAGGCAGGCCGCCTGCTTCCCATCGAGCAGGCGCTCGCCGGCCTGCGCGGGCCTGAGACGCCGTCCGCCAGACCGGCCTCGGCTCCTCCAACGCGCAGCCCGCAGCCTCCGCCGGCGCCCCCCGTGCGCACCGGCCCCACGCCTTTCGAGCTCGACCGCGCCAAGAAATCCGCCTCGCGCCCTCCCGAGCCGCAGTCCTCGGGCGCCAACGCGCTCGCACCCGAGCCCGCGCCGGTTCCGATGGCCGCCGGCGACGCCCGCCAGAGACTCCACGCGTGGCTCGTCGAGCAGGGCCACAGCCATCTGGCCGACGCGGTGGAGAACGCCCGCATCGAAGTCTCCGGTGCCGATCTCAACATCAGCGCCCCCAAATCGTACGCCCGGTACTTCCGCGACCGCGGCTTCGAGGCCGCGGTACGCGCCGTCTTCGGGCGCCCGCTTCGTCTCAACCTGACGGCCGGCGAGGCGGCCCCCTCCGCCGGGGCGCCCCTCGTCCAGGGCAACGCCGCGCGCGAAGACGAGGCCTCCGAGCGGGCGCTCGCCAACCCGGAGGTACAGCACTTCCGTGAAGTTTTCGGCGGCGAAATTCGAAAGGTTCGCAATCTCAAGGAGTAGGAACGTGAAACTACCCGGCAACATGCAGCAAATGATGCGCCAGGCGCAGCAGATGCAGGAAAAGCTCCAGCAGGAGATCGCCCTGATCAGGGTCGACGCCACAGCCGGCGGCGGAATGGTCAGCGTGCAGATGGACGGCCAGAAGAACCTCCTCTCGGTCAAGATCGACCCCGAGGTGGCCGGCGATGTCGAGATGCTCCAGGATATGATCGTGGCCGCCTCGAGTGAAGCCATCAAGAAGGTGGACGAGCAGATCAAAGAGAAGATGGGCGGCATGCTCGGCGGCATGGGCCTGCCCCCCGGCCTGTTCTGATCCATGCCCGATTTCGCCGAACCGCTCGCGCGGCTCATCAACGAATTCAAGCGCCTTCCCGGCATCGGACAGAAATCGGCGCAGCGCATCGCCTTCCACGTGCTGCGCGCCGGCCGGGAGGACGCCGAGCACCTGGCCCAGGCGATCCTCGACGTCAAGGATAAGCTCGGACTCTGCCGCGCCTGCAACAATATCAGCGACGGTGAGCTATGCCAGTATTGCGCGAATCCGGCGCGCGATCCGCACGTGGTCTGCGTGGTGGAGGAGCCGCACAACATTGTCGGCATCGAAATCACGAGACAGTTCGAAGGACGCTACCACGTGCTGCACGGGTCGCTCTCACCGCTGCGCGGAGTGGGGCCCGAGTCTCTCAAGATCAAGGGCCTGGTGGAGCGCATTGGGCAGGGCGAGATAGAAGAAGTGATCGTAGCCACCAATCCTACCGTGGAAGGCGAGGCCACCGCGGTCTATCTGGCGCGCCTGCTCAAGCCCCTGGGCGTCAAAGTGACGCGCATCGCGATGGGCATCCCGGTGGGCAGCGACCTGGAATTCGCCGACGAGGTGACGATGTCGAAGTCCCTCGAAGGCCGCCGCGAGATGTAGTCGACGCTCTACTACCTTATGTGGTAGAATCCCTACCACATGGACTCGCCTGAAAAGCTCGAAGTACTCCAGGGAACGCTCGACCTCCTGATCCTTCAGACCCTTCAATGGGGACCGGAGCACGGCCACGGTATCGGCCAGGCCATTCGCTCCAGGTCCGGCGAACTCCTCCAGGTCGAACACGGCAGCCTCTATCCCGCCCTCCACCGCCTGCGGCGCCAGGGATGGATCGAATCCGAGTGGGGCACCACAGCCAACAAACAGCGTGCCCGGTTCTACCGCCTCACGGCGGCCGGAAAGAAGCAACTCGCTCGCGAAGAGACCAGGTGGAAGCTCTTCGTGAAAGCCATGGCTCGCGCCATGCGTCCACAGGAGTAAACCATGCTGCGATGGATCCGCCTTTGGCTTGACAGGCGCCGGGAGGACGCCGACCTCGCCGATGAACTGCGCGCGCATCTCGCAATCGAAATCCAACAGCGCGTCGATAACGGAGAATCGCCCGAAGACGCGGCCCGCGGCGCCCGCCGCACGTTCGGCCGTCTCGCGCAAATCCAGGAGGATACGCGGGAGACGTGGGGTTGGGCCGGAGCTGAAAGCCTCGCCGCCGATCTTCGATTTGGCCTGCGCATGCTCCGCAAAACCCCGGTTTGGACCGCGGTCATCGGGCTGACCCTCGCTTTGGGCGTCGGCCTGAGCACGGCCATCTTCAGCGTGGTCTACGGCGTCCTGCTGCAGCCCCTGCCCTATCCCGACGCCGGCCGGCTGGTTGCCCTGTGGCCGTCCGCGCCGAAGAACGGCTACCCGCGGTTCAACGTCAGCGCCGCACTCTGGCTTGCATGGCGCAGGGAGTCTACGGTGACGGAAGACATCGCTCTCACCAGGCCCATCGCGAACTTCAACCTCACCGGCGAAGGCACGCCCGAGCGTCTGCAGGGCGCGCGAGCGTCGTTCAATCTGCCGCTCGTGCTGGGGGTCCGCCCTCTGTACGGGCGCATCTTCACCGAAGACGAGCAGAAGAGCGACGCCCGGGTGGCCCTCCTCAGCTACGCGTTTTGGCAGCGCCGCTTCGGAGGCGACCCCGCCATGGTCGGCCGCAAGATCCAACTAAACGGCGAAACCTTTGAAGTCATCGGCGTCATGCCGCCCGAGTTTCGCTATCCCAGCGCGGACTTCGAGTTGTGGACGCCACTTTACATCCCTCCGTCCGAGGTGGTCGATGGGATGAACTACCAGTATGTGAGTGTGGGCCGATTGAAGCCCGGTGTCAGCCTGCAACGCGCGCGGGCCGCGTTCAATGCGATCATGCGGCGACTCTCCGAAGAGCACCCCTCCAGCTACCGGATCGGAAACGGGTGGCTCGGCGCCCTGGTCGAGCCTTTGGCTGAGAGCGATGCCTTCCAGGTCCGCGGCCCGCTCTACGTACTGCTCGGCGCAGTCGGCTGTCTGATGCTGATCGGCTGTATGAATCTGGCGGTTCTCCTGATCGCCCGTGCCGGCGCCCGGGCGCGCGAAATGGCCGTCCGTGTCGCTCTCGGGGCAAGCGCCGTCCGCCTGCGCCGTCAGTTAGCCGCGGAAGTCATGCCCCTGGCTCTGGCGGGAATCGGCGGTGGATTGCTGCTCGCCCGGTGGATGCTCCAGGCTCTCCTGCCGTATCTGCCCGCCAGCATGCCGCGCGTCGCTTCCATCGGATTGCAGGTCCCCGTTCTGGCCTTCGCCGCCGGCGTATGTCTGTCGGTCGTCCTGCTGGCCAGCCTGCTGCCCGCGCGCATGGCCGCGCGCAGTCACCCGGCCGGCGCGTTGCAGCAGAGCTCGCGGTCGGTGACCGGAGGCATGCGTACCAGGAACCTGCTGGTGGTGGCCCAGATTACCATCACCCTCGTTCTCCTGTTTGGAGGCTCGCTTTTCGCCCGAAGCTTCTCGGCGCTGCTGCGAGTGAATCCGGGATTCCGAACGCAGGGCGTGTTGACGATGCATCTCGCCGTCACCCGGGCAAAATATCCCGAGGACGCGCGCGTCGCCGATTACTACCGAAGGATTGTGGGTCGCGTGAGATCCATTCCCGGCGTCACCGCCGCCGGCATCGTCAACCGCCTGCCGTTCAGCGGGATCGCGCAGACCGGAGGAGTCGAGTTCGAAGGACGGAGCGAGAGCTACGATTCCGATTGGCGCTCCGCCACACCGGGCTACTTCGAGGCGATCGGCATTCCCCTGTTGCAAGGACGGCTGTTCCCGGATTCCGACCGCACGGGATCGCCCGCCGTCGGCTTGATCGACGAGCGCATGGCGCGCCAGGCGTTCGGTTCCGACAGTCCCATCGGCAAGCGATTCCGCCGCTATCTGCCCGGCTTCCGGCAGCAGGACCCCTGGACGGAGATCGTCGGCGTCGTGGGCCACATACGCAACGACGATCTCGAGCGCGACCTCCGGCCACAGGTGTACTGGCCCGAGACACAGCGGGCCCAGGATCGCGGCGCGCTCGTCGTGAGAACCGCGGGGCGCCCCGAATCATACACACAGGCGGTGCGGGAACAGATCCGGAACGAAGATCCGGACCAGCCGGTCTACGACGTCCGGTCGATGGAGCAATGGGTCGGCCGGACCCTTGAAACCCGTACTCTGTTGACTACCCTTGTGGCGCTGTTCGGCGGGGCGTCGCTGCTGCTCGCGTGCCTCGGATTGTACGGAGTGGTGTTGTACACGGCGGACCTGCGCCTTCGCGAGTTCGGGATTCGCATGGCGCTAGGCGGCGGATCGGGACATGTGCGAGTCCTGGTGCTGCGTCACGCGGGGATGCTCGCCTTGTGGGGTTCCGCGATCGGGCTGGCACTCGCGTGGCCGGCCGGGCGGGCGCTCGAAAGCATGTTGTTCGGGGTCACGAAGGGCGATGTGATGTCGTGGCTCCTGGCGCCCGCGCTGTTGATCGCGGTATCGCTGCTTGCGGGCTTCGGTCCGGCGGGAAAAGCAGCCAGAACCGATCCGGCTGTCACGCTGCGCGCCGAGTAGCGGCCGCCTATCCGGCCAGGGCCTCTCTCACCTTGTGCGCCAGGCTGGTCGCCGCAAACGGCTTTTGGAGGAATGGCGCGCCTTCCTCGAGAATCCGGCTCCCGGCCAGGTGATGGTCCGCATACCCCGACATGTACATGACCTTCATATCCGGTCGTGTCTGGCTCAGGGCTTCCGCCAGGTCGAGGCCGTTGCCGTGCGGCATCACCACGTCGGTCAACAACAGGTCGATCTTCTCCGCGAACCCTCGCGCAATCATGAACGCCTCGTCCGGCCCTCCGGCCGCCAGCACGCGGTAGCCGAGCTTCTGCAGCACCGTCAGCACCAGGCGCCGGATGCGCTCCTCGTCTTCGCAAACCAGGATGGTCTCGCTGCCCCGCAGCTGCGGCGAGGTGCCGGATCCACGCTCCGCTTCGCCGGCAGCCTCCGCCAGAGGCAGATAGATCTTGAAGGTCGTCCCCTTACCCGGCTCGCTGTAAACGGCGATCTCCCCGTTGCTCTGCTTGACGATGCCGTACACGATCGATAGGCCGAGCCCTGTTCCCTTACCCGCCGCTTTGGTAGTGTAGAACGGCTCGAAGAGGCGGCTCCGCACTTCGCTGGTCATGCCGGCCCCGGTGTCGCTCACCGCCAGCATGCAGTACGGCCCGGGCTTCACGCCGAGGTGGCGATCCGAATAGTGCTCATCGAGCACCGTGGCGGCGGTCTGGATGGTCAGACGCCCGCCGTTGGCCATGGCGTCCCGCGCGTTCACCACCAGGTTCATGACCACCTGGTCGATGTGCCCCGGGTCCACTTTCACGAGGCCCAGGTGCGGGTCCAGCCGCGTGACGATATCGATGTCCTCGCCGATCACCCGCTTCAACAGCCTCATCGAATGCTCCACCACTTCGTTGAGGTCCACGATGCGCGGCTGGCTGATTTGCCGGCGGCTGAAGGCCAGCAGCTGCGCCGTCAGCGAGGCCGCCCGGCTTCCGGCATACTGGATCTCCTGCGCGTACTCGACGAGGTCGCTGCGGCCCCCGGCCTCCTCGATCAGCGTCTCCGAGTATCCTGCAATGACGGTCAGCAGGTTATTGAAATCGTGCGCCACGCCGCCCGCCAGCCGGCCGACCGCCTCCAGCCTCTGGGATTGCCGGAACTGCTCTTCGAGCAGCCGCCGGTCGGTTACATCGCTATCGATCGCGATCGTTCCGCTGATCTCCCCGGCCGCATCCTTCAAAGGCGCTGTCCAGATCTCCACCTGGATGCGTGTGCCGTCCTTGCGTACACGAGTGCGCTCCAGCCCCGAAAGAGCCTCCCCGGTGCGAAACCGGCGCAGCCAGCCATCGTACTCCTGCCGCAGTTCCTCGGGTATGACCGGCAGAGGCCGCCCGATTACTTCCGCCTCCATCCATCCGAAGATCCGTTCCGCCGCGGGATTCCAGAACCGGACATTTCCTTCGAGGTCCACGGCCCAGATGGCCAGTGGGCTTGATTGGATGATCGCCTGCCTCACTTCGTTGGCCTGGCGCAATTCCTCGTTGGCTTCGCGAAGCTGGGAGGTGCGCCGCAGGACCTTGGCCTCCAGTTCGCTGCGGGCCTCACGCAACTGCTCACGTTGCGCCGCCAGCAGCGTGGATGTCTCGACCAGCGTCGCATCCAACCGCGCGATCTCGTCCTGCCCCCGCACTTCGGCCTCAATCGCCCGGCCCTCCGCCATCTGACGCGCGCCGTGCGCGACTTGCCGCACCCGCTTCTCGACCCCGGCGGCGAAAATCAGGGCAGCCAGAATCCCTCCCAGGAGCCCGACTAGGCCGCCGCCGATTACGACGAGCTGGAGCCGCTGCTGGGCGCGTCGCGCTTCGGCTGCTCGTTCCGACAACAGGTGCCGCTCCTCGGCTTGCATAGTGTCGAGTTCGGCCCGCAGCCGGCCCATCGCCGCGTTGGCAGCTTCCAGTTCCGCGAATCCGCTGCCTGCCCAATCGTCCGGCGGTGCTTGCCGGAGACGGTCCAGTAAGTCCATGTTCGTCCGGATCTGCTCCTCGACGGCCGCCAGACGCGCGGCTTGGGCGGGGTTGTCACTCAGAAGCCTTCTCAGGCTCGCCAGCCGCATCGGAATCCCGGTGCGCGCCGCATCATAGGGGTTGAGAAAGGACGGGCGGCGGGTCAGAAGATAACCGCGCACGCCTGCCTCCGCGTCGGCCGCGAGGTTAGTCAGGCCCCGAATCTGTGCTCCCACCTCGTACGTGTGGTTCACCCATCCCTGGGCATCCATGGCCCTCTCGCCATACTGATAGAAGACGACCATCGCCGAAAGTATGGCAATCAAAGGGATGAGGACAACGAGGAAGCCCTTAGCGCGAAGTGACAGGTTCTCGAACGGTGCGAGATGGCGCCTGCTCATGTATGGATGCCTGATCTATTCTACAGGTAATTCTGTACGGGTAATTCGGACGTTTCTTGGAGACCTGCGTCACTAACTCTGCCGATGTGAATTGTAATTAGCCGGTTCGCCTCGCGCGCCTTAGCGAGTTCTACAGTTAGATAATTGCCAGTCAGGGCCCTATCTTGCTCGTGCAGGGTGACCGCGGAGAGAGTCTGCCCTACCATCGTGCGGCGGAATTCCAGGTTCCGCGCCGCCGCCAGCTCCCGCAGAGCTCGATTGCGCTCTTTGCGCACCGCCATCGGGACGCTGCCGGGCTCAGTTGCCGCCGGCGTGCCGGGACGCTCCGAGTAAGTAAAGACGTGGAGATACGTGAACGGCATGGCTTCGATGAATTGCCGGCTCTCTTCGAAATCCGCGGCGGTTTCGCCGGGAAAGCCCACCATGACGTCCGCCCCGATAGCCGCGTCCGGCATCAGGCTGCGCGCGCGGCTCACGCGGTCGGCATAGTGCCGCGGGCGGTACTTGCGCCGCATCAGCCGCAGGATCCGGTCAGACCCCGTCTGCAGCGGGGCATGCACGTGGCGGGCGATGCGCGGCGATTCCGCCATCAATCCAAGCAGGTCGTCGGAGAAATCCATCGGCTCGACCGAACTGAGGCGCAGTCGCTCCACCTCGGTTTCCGCCAGCAGTTGTCGCACGAGATCCGCCAGGCGCATACGGCTGCCCGGCTCTCTGCCCCACCTCCCCAGGTTGATGCCGCTCAGCACAACTTCCCGGTACTTACGCGCCAGTCTGCGAACCTGCTCCACTACCTGCTCCGCCGGTGCGCTGCGGCTGCGGCCGCGTACATACGGAATGATGCAAAACGAGCAGCGATTGTTACACCCGTCCTGGATCTTCAGATTCGGCCGGGTGCGGTCGCCCGCCGCGTCTTCCACGGGCGCGGAAAGAAAGTCCTTTTGCGCGAATATGTCGCCCACATGGATGTTGCCGTGATAGGGCGTGCCCTCTCCGGCGGCTATCGTGACCAGGTTGGCGATCTCGGTCTTGTGCGAGTTCCCCACCACCCACTCGACGCCAGGCATCGCCGCCAGTTCCTCCGGCGCCCGCTGGGCGTAGCATCCGGTCACCAGGATGCGCGCTGCCGGATTCTCGCGGTGCACCCTGCGGATGGTTTGCCGCACATCGTCGTCGGCCGCGGAGGTAACCGTGCAGGTGTTCAGGACCACCAGGTCCGCGCGCGCCCGCTCAACCGCTGATTCCAGCCCCTTGGCGGCCAACAGCGATTCCAGCGCGGCGCCATCCGCCTGCGTGGCCCTGCATCCGAAATTTTGTACGAAGTATTTCTCCACCTCCCTCTATTGTGGGGCAAGCCATTCCAGCCTGTCCAGAAGTGCTCAGTGGGCCGCCTGGGCCGCCTTCAGTTGAGCGATCCGCTCCTCCATATGCCGTGTCAGGTGAGGGGTGATCCCGAGCATCCGCTCCACCAGCATCAATTGCCCGCGATGGTGCATCTCGTGTTCCTTGGGCGCCATGACCATCTCGAAGCGCGATTTACTCGGCGGCACCATACCCTCCGGGTACTCCACACGCTCCGACAGCCTCTCTTCGGTCAGCCCTTCGAGGACCTTCGCATATCTCTCGCCCTCCGCGCGGAGCAGGTCGAGAATCTGCGATTTCGATCGCGGATTCTTCTCCTCGGCGATCTGCTTCCCCAGGAAGCCGAAAAAATCGAAACCCACCAGCGTATTGCGGTTTTCGACCACGTGGATTTGCTCCTGCAGCCGCGAAGCCACCGCGATATGCACCAGCGTCTCGGCAACCGACCGCGACTCCGGCGTCGCGCGGTAGCCGTAGTCCTTCTCTGGAATCTCTTCGGCAATCTGAATTGTGTTCCTGCGAACCGTGCGGAACGATGCCGCCAGTTCTTTTGCTCCGTAATAGGTCATCAATCAGGCTCCTCAGTGTAACGTAATACGATTCAATACAGCAGAAACGCCCACAATTCTTCGCCCGTCGCGGCAATGAGATACTGGTGACCGCCCAGCATGAAGGTCTGCGGCGCGTTGGTGACCGGTCCGATGCGGGTACTCCAGAGCGGCTTGCCGGTGGCGACATCATGCGCCACCAGGTTGCCCGACCCGTCGGCCGCGAACAGCAGTTTGCCGGCTGTCGTGAGCAATCCCCCGCCTCCGCCAACGCCAAAGTAAGGGTGCCGCCATACGGTCTTTCCGGTCTTATAGTCGATCGCCGAGAGAAAGTTCCCTCCCGTGCCGACGATATCTTCCTCGCTTCCGCCCAGTCCCATCGATCCCCTTGGATCGATATCGGTGAGATAGAAGATCGAGTAACCGTTATCTTCCGCGACATAGAACAAGCCAGTATCCGGAGAGAATGCCGGCGGCTGCCAGTTAATCGTGCCGCCGGCCGTCGGCGAAACCAGCGAGCCGCCCACGCTCGCATCCTTTCCCGGGTCTCTCTTGGGGCCGCCGAACTGATTCAGACCCTTGGCCCAGTTCGTCCGCATGCCGTACTTCGTAGTCAAGAGGTGCTCGCCGGTGACGCGGTCGAGAACGAAGAAATATCCGTTGCGCGCCGCGGTCACCACCAGCTTCCGCATCTTGCCCTGGAACATCGCATCCACCAGGATCGGAGTCTGCGCGGAATCGTAATCGTGCATGTCGTGCGGCGAGGTCTGGAAATACCAGGCCATCTTGCCCGTGTCCACGTTGACCGCGATCAGGGAGCAGCTGAACAGGTTGTCCCCGTCGCCGCGCGTGCCGGTGGTGTAGGCCGGGGTCGGGTTGCCCGTGCCGAAGATGTACAGCTTGGTCTCCGGGTCGTATGCGCCCGGAATCCACGTCTGCGCACCGCCGTGCCGCGCGGCGTCGAGGCTGGCCCAGGTGTCCAGGCCGGGGTCGCCGCGCTCCATCGGCACCGTGTAGTGCTTCCATTGCAAGTCCCCGGTCTCCGGATCGAAGGATTGCAGGAACCCCGGCGAGTCGATGTCGTTGCCGGTCCCCACCAGCACGTGATTCCCGACCACGATGGGAGCTGGAGTCGAGAAGTAGCCCTGCTCCAGGTCGGCAATCGGCTTGTGCCAGCGCTCCTTGCCGGTTTTGGCATCGAGCGAGACCAGATAATCGTCGGGCGTCTCCATGAACAGGTAGCCGTTCCACATCGCCATGCCGCGATTGCCGATGTGCGTACCGCCCTTGGTTTTCCAGAAGTAGTGCCAGAGTTCATGCCCGTCGATCGCATCGAGGGCCCAGGCGTTATCCGGCATGGTGACGTACAGCACGCCGTCTACTTCGAGCACCGACCCCTTGATGGAGCCTCCGCCCGCCGGAATGTCGCCCGCCCCTTCGCCGCCCACAATCAGTTCGGCGCCCCCGCCGCGCCCGAATCTTCCGCGGCCTCCGCCATTGCCCGGCCCGGGCGTCATGCGGGACATCCAGGCCAGCGTGAGATGCTTGACGTTCGATTGGTCGATCTGCGAGAGCGTACTGTAGCGCTTGCCGGTGTAATCGCCGTTATAAGTGGGCCACGAGTCTTTCAGCGGCTGGAGCAAGTCGGCCGGAGCCACCCCACGACCCTGTCCCATCAGGAGTGCCGGCACGAGCGCCGCGAGCAGTTTGAGGTATCTCATTTCAAGGTCACCAGGTACGCAGTCACGTCGTGCATGTCTTTGTCGGTGTAAACCGCCAGCAGATCCTTATGGGCCTGCATCGGGTCGTGGAACTCCACTTTCGGCACGTCGCCTTCCCGGCGGAAGCTGCGCACCGTTCCATCCGGCAGCCCTACGGATACCGCGAATTCATCGATCCGTTCCAGGCGCCCCTCCACCTTGTCCCCGGAGGGCAAGGTAACCACAACCGTGGCAGTGCGCTTGTCGGCTGCATCCGCCGCGGGGGCCGCGCCTCGTCTTCGCCGTTCCGCGCCGCCCACCCATGCGTTCTGCAGCATCTTGGGATCGGCAATCCGCGTGGCGATCCCTTCCAGGTCGCCCGTCGCCGAGTGGCAGGACGCGCATCTCTCCGCGAAGAACGCCTTACCGGCGGTCGCATCGCCGATCACGATGGTTGGAGGCGCCTCGCCGGCCGCTGGGGGCTTGCCCTGGCCCTCGATCGTCGCCACCACACTCCGGACGTAGGCGGCCACCGCCTTGGCGTCGTCCGTGTTCAGGCCGATGGCCGGCATGCCGGAACTCTGGCGGCTGCCCTGGATGATCGGAACAATCAGTTCGCCGTCCCGGTCCGTGAGCGCCACCTGCGACCGCAGCAGGTTCGGGCCGCCCATGTCTCCGCCGCGAAGGTCGGCGCCATGACAGCCGCGGCAACTGACGCCATACAGCGTTTTACCGTGCGCCACCTTGACCGGATCCTCCGGCGGACGTACCTGCCCCGGAATGAATCCACCTCGCCGGCGTCCGCCATCCTGTGCCGCGGCGCCAAAAGCCAGCGCGATCGTAAGGCCGCACCACAGCGCGGCTGTCCTGCCGTTTCGGAACTGCATCTGCCCCCTCGCCCTCGAAGAATGTGGCGCTGAGCCGGTTAAGGCTCGTTCTTCGCATTGTACGTGATTCCGCGGTACGATCCAGGGGAGCCGTCGTATAAGGCCGGTATGCCCGATCTCCTGGAACAGTTCGGCCCGATCGACATATACCTGTTCGATCAGCTTCTCCGCGGCCGCATCACGCCCGGAATGCGGATCCTCGACGCGGGCTGCGGTTCCGGCCGCAACGTAGTCTACCTTCTGCGACAGGGCTATGACGTCTTCGGCGCGGACGCCGACCCGCAGGCGGTCGAAAGCACCCGCCGTCTTGCCGCGTCCTGCGCCCCGGCACTCCCGGCCGATCATTTCCACGTCGAGCCCGTCGAAGCCATGTCCTTCCCGGACGCTTTCGCCGACGTGGTGCTCAGCAGCGCTGTATTGCACTTTGCGCAAGGTGACGAGCAGTTCGGCGCTATGCTGCGCGGCTCCTGGAGAGTCTTGAAGCCGGGCGGCCTGTTCTTCTGCCGCCTGGCCTCTTCGATCGGTCTGGAAGACCAGGTCCGCCCCGTGGATGGACGCCGGTGCCTCCTTCCCGACGGCTCCGAGCGCTACCTGGTGGACGAAGCGATGTTGATTTCGCTGACCGGACAACTCGGGGGCCAATTGCTCGACCCGCTGAAAACGACCGTGGTTCAGAACCAGCGATCGATGACCACGTGGGTCCTGCGCAAAATCGCCTCCGCGCCGCCTGACGGCTAGCCTATCAGACCGTCCTCAGCACCCGGTTTACCGCGGCTGTCACCGCCTGCCAGCGTGACTCCTCGGTATCGAGCTGCTTCTTGCCCGCCGGCGTCAACTCGTAAATGCGCGCCCGCCGCCCGGTCTCTTTCGTGATCCATTCGGCGCGGATCCAGCCGGCTTCCTCCATCCGGTGCAGCGCCGGATAGAGCGACCCTTCCTCGGCGCGAAGTACGTCGCCGGACCGGTCCTTGATCGCGGTCATGATGGCGTAGCCGTGGAGCCGCGGCCGCCGCGAAAGGATCTTCAGGACGAGCAGATCGAGTGAGCCCTGGAGAGAGTCGGATCTTGGCATGCTTAGACTTCTTAGTATACAGACGGCTGGTGTTCAAAGAGGTTAGGCAATGCCGGGGCCTATCAAGGAGAGCGTGACTTCCACGCCGGGCCGCCGGCCCTCGCACGATTACAATGATCTGATGATCCGTGGACTGGGAATCCTGGCCCTGACAGCCGTCTCGCTTTTCGCTCAAGAGGCTGCTCCATTCGAAGTGGAAGAGGCGACTATCGCGCAGGTGCACGACGCCATGAAGGCGGGGCGGCTGACGTGCCGCGCGCTGGTGGAGCGGTATCTGAAGCGGATCGAGGCCTACGACAAGAACGGGCCGGCCATTAACTCGATCGTGCTGGTGAACCCGGATGCCTTGAAGCAAGCGGACGAGATGGACCAGCGCTTCGCCCGGTCGGGTGTGACGCGGCCGCTCGATTGCGTGCCGATGATCGTCAAGGATAACTTCGAGACCCAGGGTCTGCAAACTACCGACGGAGCTCTCGCGCTGAAAGGATATATTCCCGAGAAGGATGCGTTCCTCGTGAAGCGCGTGAAGGAGGCGGGGGCGATTGTTCTGGCGAAGTCGAACATGGCGGAATGGGCGTTCAGCCCATATGAAACGGTCAGTTCGATTCTGCCGGGCTACACGCGGAATCCGTATGCGCTAAACCGCGTGACGGCGGGGTCGAGCGGCGGAACGGCGGCGGCGGTGGCGGCGAGTTTCGGGCTGGTGGGGCTGGGGAGCGACACCGGAAACTCGATTCGCGGGCCGTCGTCGCACCAGGCGCTGGTAGGAATCCGGTCGACCATGGGGCTGACCAGCCGCGCGGGAGTCTTTCCGCTAAGCCTGCTGGCGGACATCGCGGGCCCGATGGCGCGCACCGTGGAAGACGCAGCCCGGGTGTTTCAAGTGGTGGTGGGCGAGGATGCGGATGATCCTGCGACGACCGCGGCGCGCGCCCACGCTCCCGTTGACTACCTGGCGCAGCTCGATCGCAACGGTCTGAAGGGCGCGGTGATCGGGGTGCTGCGGCAGGCTTACGAACGTCCCAGCGCCGATCCGGAGGTGGTACAGGTATTCCTGGCCGCGGTGGAAGATTTGCGGCGTGCGGGGGCGACCATCGTGGACCCGGCGGAGGTCGAAGGACTCGACGCGCTGCGCCGGGGCGGCGCGGGACCGTGCATGGGGTTCAAATACGACATCGACCACTTTCTCGCGGCTCGGGGCGACCGTGTACCCGTGAAGAGCCTCGCGGACATTCTGCGGTCGCGCGGGTTCCATCCCTCGGTGCAGTACCGGCTGGAGCAGGCGGAGAAGGCACCGGAAAACGGGCCGGATTCGGCCGCGTGCAAGGCGGATACGGAGTATCGGGAGAAGGTGCGGAAGGCGGTGCTCCAGTGCATGGACCGGTTGAAGCTGGACGCGTTCGTGTACCCGACCTGGAGCAATCCGCCGCGGCTGATCGGCGATTTGAACACGCCGGCGGGGGACAACAGCCAGTTCTTCTCGCCGGCGACCGGGTTTCCAGCGATTAACGTGCCGATGGGGTACACACGCGGCGGGCGGCTGCCGGCGGGGATGACAATTTACGGCCGTCCCTGGAGCGAGGCCAAGCTGATCCGTTTGGCGTATGCCTACGAGCAGGCGATGCGGCGCCGCCGGCCGCCGGAGTCGACGCCGCCGCTCCAGTGAGGGTCCGGAACTCCTCTCAGAAAGCCAGCTTCAGTTCGAACTGCAGATTTCGGTTGCCCGACTTGGTCGTGACCATCATGAACGTCGAACTCACGGGGTTGGAGTTGACCGACCCCCAGTTCGGATGGTTCAGGAAATCATAGGTCTCCGCGCGGAATTCGAGCCGGGAGCCTTCGCGGATTGGCATCGGAAAGGATTTGTGCAGAGCGAGATTCCACTGCCAGAAGCCCGGGTTCCTGAAGATGTTCCGTGAATCCCCCGTAGCGAATGTCCCTTGCGCCGGAGCCGTGAATGCAGCTTTGCAGTAGACCGTGGCTCCCGTGTTCGGCACGAAGGGAGTAGAGCAGCCGTTCGGATCGCCTGTCACGTTCCAGAACTGATTTCCGCTTCCTGCTCCGATACCCGCGTAATCGATATTCTGGCGCACCGAAAACGGCGTGCCGGAGGCGAACTGATTTGTGCCGGACACCGTCCAGCCGCCGGCCACTGCCTTGACGAACGCATTCCGGCCCTGGAACGGCAGGTGGTACGTGTAACTGACGGTCAACGCCTGCGGAACGCTGAAATCCGAAGGGCCCCAGTAATCCGTATCGTTGTATGCGTTGGGCAGCACATCGGTGAGTGAAGAGGTGTTGTCCAGCGACCGGGAATATGTGTATGAGGCGCTCACCGTCAGAGGTCCGCTTACTTTCCGAACGGTGGCCTGAAACGAGTCGTATTTGGAGAGCCCCGAGTTTTCGGAGATGTCGATGATGCCGCCTCCCAGGTAGGGGCGTAAGGCGCTGGGATTGATGGACGCGTTGGCGTAGGTAGTGCCTGGCTGCAGGATTTGGTTGATATTTCGCTTTCGCTGGAGATGCAGTCCGCGATTGCCTACATATCCGGCCGAGACCGAAATGCCGCGCCCGAGCTGCCGCTCGAGGGTCGCGTTGTACTCCCAGGCCGTAGGCCAGACATTGTTGGGGCCATTGATCGTCATCGTAAACGGCGAAACTGCGGCCGCCGCGCTGGCCAGGTTAGCCACATTCCCGTTGACCAGCGTGGTCTGCTGCATGAAGGGAGGATTACCGCCGAGCGCCGTATCGCGATTGATCATCGTGCGGTCCGCGAAGTATCCCCCTCCGACCCGCAGGACTGTGTTTCCGCTGATCTGATAGGCCAGGCCAAAGCGGGGCTGGAACAGGTTCCACTGGGTGGGCGCGAAGCCGCCTGGCAGATTGTGGTACAGGGCCTGATACGCCGGCTGGCTCAGGAACGGAAATCGCTTCAGCGCGTCGGCGGACGGCCCGCTTCCCGGCAGTACGATGCCGTTGTACGGGGATCCTCCAGTGATGAAGCCTGTTTTCGGATCGATGGTGGCGGCCTGCTTCGGATCGTAGTACGCGGGTTCGAACTGCGCAATCGTTCCGTTGGTCGTGTACCAGGCAGGCCATAGGGAGTAGCGGACACCGTAGTGGACAGTCAACTTGCGGGTGACCTGCCACACGTCCTGCACGAAAAGGTCGAGTGAATTGGCGATCCAGGGAGTCTCCGGCTTGGCTCCGAACTCGGAATAGTCGTTGAAGTTTCCAAGAAGCGCGTTGGCGATGCCGAGGCCGCTCGTGCTGGCCGCGCCGGTATCCAGAAAGCGGAACTGGCCGTTCTGATTGTTGGTCTGCGGCGCGCTGGCCGTCGTGAGCTGAATCAGGTCGTTCTGGCCGGCGCGTTCGACCGTGCCGCCGAATTTAATGGTGTGGTTGCCAACGATCTTGGTGACGTTATCGTTGAGGTCGTAGACAAACCCCGACCAGAAGCCGGGATAAGGGCCGGTATCGATCGTCGTCAGGCCGGTTACCGCGATGGTCGGCAACTTCGGACCGAACAGCTTCGTACCCGGGAACAGGTAGGGATAAGTGATGCCATAAGTCCCGCGGTCGCAATACGCACCGCAACTGGGGTTCGGATCGATGGAGCCCTTGCCGTCGGAATTGACCGAAATCGAGAAGTCATTCAGCAGCGTAGCGGAGAACGTGGTGGTCAGATCGACGATTCCGGTGCGGTTGGGGCGCGACCAAAGCGACTGGAAAAGGCCGAAGGTCCCTTCCAGGGGGCCGTTGAACGTCCACGGAATGAGGGTCCCGCGCACGTAAAGGTGGTTCTTGCTGTTGATGTAGTAATCGGCCTTGAAGGTAGTCTTGTTGAGGTTCGAATGGACGCCGAAGGTTTGGATCCAGTTGGAGGCGCCCTGCTGAAATCCGGGCGTCGGCAGCGGGTATGCATTCAGCAGCGCCATCCCCTGATTACTGAGCTGGCTGGCAGGAATGATATTGCCGGGGAACGGCTTCCCGGTAGTCGGGTCGGTAGCCACCCTGGCCTTTCCGAAGAAAGGGTTGGTGGGGGAGAGCAGGGAACTCAAATCGCCGGTCCGGAGGGCGGCCGTCGGAACGGTGCCGGTCTGCTCGGAATCATAGCGCCGCTTGATCCACTCATCCGCCCAGAAGAGGAACAGCTTGCTGCGGTCGGTATTGAATACATGGGGAATGAAAACCGGGCCGCCCGCGTCGAATCCGAAGTCGTTGTAATTTTGCTTCGGCGGCGCCGAATACTGGCTCGCTCGGGGGCTCAGATTGCGAGACCAGGTATTGGTGTCAAACGCGGCGTTCCGGAGCGCCTCGTAGACTTCGCCGTGAAACGAGCTGGTGCCGCTCTTGGTGACGAACCGAACCTGACCGGAGCTTGCCCGGCCGTACTCGGCGTCGAAATTGCCGGTAAGGACCTGCACCTCCTGTACCGAATTGAGGTCCTGGGCGCCCAACATGGAGCCGGAAGACCTGGTGCGCGTGGCGACCGCT
This sequence comes from Bryobacterales bacterium, assembly GCA_963836015.1. GTDB lineage: Bacteria > Acidobacteriota > Terriglobia > Bryobacterales > Bryobacteraceae > CAWCDJ01. Next base: position 137,653 of record CAWIIF010000008.1, read on the forward strand.
CCATCCACGTACACGCCGTAGGTATCGCTCCTGCCTCCGTTTATGCTGAAGCCTCCGTTGCTGACGCTGTCGGGGTCGAACGTGCCGATATTCGCGCCCACAACGCCCGGCTCCAGCAGCGTAAGATAAACCGGATTCCTCCCGTTCACTTCGAGTTGCTGGATCTGGGAGGACGTGACGGTGCCGCCGGTCGAGGGCTCGAGACTTAACGCCTGAGCCGCTGTGTCGCTGACCTCCAGCGTTTGGGTCACCTCGCCTACGGTCAGCCGGATGGGAATACTCAGATGATCCGCCGCATTCAGATGGATGCCTGTATGAAGATATTTTTGAAAGCCTTTGGCCTCGGCGGTAATGCTATAGTCCCCCACCATCAGGTTGGGAAAAGTGTAATATCCGGAACTGTTGGTGACGGTCTGCTGCGTGGTTTTGTTGCCCTCGTTGCGGACCGTGATCTTTACATCGGGAACAACGGCATTCGTCGCATCGGCGACCGTGCCCGAAACGCTGCCGACATCGACCTGCGCCCACGTAAATCCTGTAAGCAGCAGATAGATAACAGCGGTAAGCGTGGTTGCTAACCTCATGGAACCTCCCCTCTTACCCGGGCACGTTAGGACATAGAGATATCCAGGTCCGCGGCCTGAACAATACTGAAAGTAGCCGCGGGTGTCAAGTAAACTTATGCAGCAGGCTGTGCTCTTACATGCGGTTCGAAGCAGGGCCGGTGTGCGGCACATTCGCCAAGTGCTTCCGATACCAACTCTTTTCGGGAATGAAGTCAAAATCTTGCGCAGGTGTCCGCGCTGAGGAATGCAGTTTCACAATATGAAACTGGAGCGAGCCACCCGCTGGGACGCACAGGCTCTCGTGTTCGCTCAATCGATGTGTTCGTAAGCGGCAAGGGTGAGGAATTCCGGAAACTCCTCACTTCGGGTCATCTGGTCGAACAAGGCCGCGGCCTCCGGGAAATGGCCCTGGTCGAAGCGCTTGGCGCCGACGAGGTCGCGGGTCTTCTCCAGCACTCGTGGGATCGCCGAGGCCACTCGATCTACGCTGAGGCGCGTGCCGTCCGCCATGCGGGCCCCATGGTGCGCCCATTGCCACAACTGGGCTCGCGAGATTTCGGCGGTAGCCGCATCTTCCATGAGATCGTAGATCGGCACGCAGCCGTTCCCGCCGAGCCATGCCTCCAGGTACTGGATGCCCACGTCGATATTGACCTCCAGTCCTGCGGCGGTGATCTGTCCTTCCGGCACCCGTAGAAGGTCGGCGGCGGCGACTTGCACATCGTCGCGCAAACGCCCCAATTGGTTGGCCTGCGTCATGTGCCGGTCGAAGACCTCCTTCGCGACCGGCACCAGCCCGGGGTGTGCAACCCAGGTGCCGTCGTGTCCGGCCCGCACTTCACGCAGTTTGTCCTGGCGCACCTTTTCGAGCGCCCGCTCGTTGGCAGCCGGGTCGCGCTTGATGGGAATCTGGGCCGCCATGCCGCCCATGGCGTGGATGCCCCGCCGGTGGCAGGTGCGAATGAGCAGGTCCACATAGGATTTCAGGAAATGCCGGTCCATGGTGATCTGCGCCCGGTCCGGCAGCACCCAGTCGGCGCGATGCGCAAATTTCTTGATGAAGCTGAAGATGTAGTCCCAGCGCCCACAGTTGAGTCCGGCTGAATGATCGCGAAGCTCGAACAGAATCTCATCCATTTCGAACGCGGCGGGGATCGTTTCGATCAGAACCGTGGCCCGGATGGAGCCATAAGGGATGCCCAAATACTCCTGGGCGAAGCGGAACACGTCATTCCACAGCCGGGCCTCCAGGTGGCTTTCGAGCTTGGGCAGGTAGAAATACGGGCCTTTACCTCGCTCCAGAAGTGCGGCCGCATTGTGGAAGAGGAACAAGCCGAAGTCGAACAGCGAAGCCGAGAGCGGATCCTCGCCGACCCGGACGTGCTTCTCCACCAGGTGCCAGCCGCGCGGCCTGACAAAGAGCACCGCTGGACGGTCGTTGAGCCGGTACTGCTTACCTTCGGGACTCTCGTAGGTGATCGCTCCCCGCACTGCGTCCCTCAGATTCGCCTGGCCTTCGATGCAGTTTCGCCAGGTGGGTGAGTTGGAGTCCTCGAAATCCGCCATGAAGACATTCGCGCCGGAATTGAACGCATTGATGATCATTTTGCGGTCCACCGGACCCGTGATCTCGACGCGCCGGTCTTCCAGGTCGGCGGGGATGGGTGCGACGCGCCATTCTGCCGCGCGAACCTCCACCGTCTCCGGCAGAAAGTCGAGCATGCCGCCGTCCTTCAGTAGCGCCAGCCGCGCGGCTCGTCGCGCCAGCAGCTCTCGACGGGTGGTTTCGAACCTGGCGGCCAGCGCCGCGAGGAAGGCGCGTGCGGGCGCGGTCAGGATTTCCCGTTCCAGCGGTCCTTCCGGCACGGTTATCGAAAATGAGGGCGTCGATTCTATTTGCGTACTCATAGGTTGCCTGGTTTCCTTTCCGATTCGGTCGAGGTTTTTATTCTACCTGCGACGGGTTGTCGCTCGCGTTGCCGCCCGATGCTCTCGTCCGCTGAGGCTGCCGCGGCGTTTGTCGTTTCAGGGTGCTGTAATGGCTCTCAGAGGATCTGGCAGATATGACTGACCAAGGCTCCGACCGACGCGCCGCTACACGGCGTGAATTCCTTCAGACGAACCTGGCCGGCGCCGCGGCTCTCAGCGCGCTCGGGGACCAGAACGCCAACGCCGCGCCTGCCGGCGAGACTCCCTGGTTCCGGCGTACCTATCGCTGGGGGCAGACCAACATCACCGAGAAGGATCCGCTCCGCTATGACATCCCGTGGTGGCGCGAGTATTGGAAGGCCACGGACGTTCAGGGCGTCATCATCAATGCCGGCGGAATCGTGGCGTACTACCCCAGCCGCTTTCCGCTGCAGCACCAGGCGGAGTTTCTGGAGGGCCGCGATCTGTACGGGGAGCTGGCCAAAGCCGCGCACGCGGACGGCCTGGTGGTGCTGGCCCGCATGGACTCCAACCGGGCCTCCGAGGAGTTCTACCATCAACATCCGGACTGGTTTGCCGTGGACGCGTCCGGGTCGCCGTACCGCGCCGCCGACAAGTACATCAGCTGCATCAGCAGCGCTTATTACGATGAGTATCTTCCCGGGGTAATGCGTGAGATCATCGAGCGCTCGCAGCCGGAAGGATTCGCGGATAACAGTTGGAGCGGCCTCAGCCGCGATCGCATCTGCTATTGCCGGAACTGCTCGACTAAGTTTCATTCGGCAACGGGCAAAGATCTGCCGGCGAGAGCCGATTGGGATAACCCCGTCTATCGCGAGTGGATCCGGTGGAATTACCGCCGTCGTTTAGAGGTATGGGACCTCAATAACCGGGTTGTCCAACAAGCCGGAGGTCCGCATTGCCTGTGGATCGGCATGAACAGCGGCTCCATCGCTAACCAGTGCATGCAATTTCGGGACAACCAGGGCATCTGCAAACGGGCCGAGATGATCCTGCTGGATCACCAGGCGCGGAGCGATGCGGGCGGATTTCAGCAGAACGCCGAGATGGGCAAACTGATCCACAACATTCTCGGTTGGGACAAGCTGGCTCCGGAGAGCATGGCGATGTACCAGGCGGGGCGCCCCACATTTCGCGTCACCAGCAAGCCGCCGGCGGAGGCCCGCATGTGGATGGCCGCCGGATTCGCGGGCGGCATTCAGCCCTGGTGGCATATGGTAGGCGCCTACCACGAAGACCGCCGCATGTATCGCACGCCCGGGCCTATGATGCGGTTCTACAAAGACCACGAGGAGTTTCTGGTCAATCGCAAGCCGGTTGCCGCGGTGGGTGTCGTATGGTCCCAGGAGAGCACCGATTTCTACGGCCGCGACCGCGCGAACGAGCTGACCGAAATGCCCTATCGCGGCGTTGTGGAGGCGCTGGTGCGGTCGCGCATTCAGTATGTTCCCGTCAACCTCGCGGATATCGACCGCGAGCCGGGGCGCGTCCCGGTGCTGGCATTACCCAATGTCGGGGCGATCTCGGACGCCGACTGTCAACGCGTTCGCAGCTTCGTCGAACAAGGCGGGTCGCTGCTGGCGACCGGGTGCACTAGCCTGTACACCGAATCCGGCGATCTGCGGCCGGACTTCGGACTGGCGCAGTTGTTCGGCGCGCACATCACGGATCGGGAGGCCGCCGGGAAGGCCGGGCGCAACCCGTCGCAGGAGATCCATTCCTACTTGCGGCTGTCGCCGGAGCTCCGCGCCAAAGTGTACGGGCCGAAATCGGGCAGCGAGCCGGTGCCCGAAGGCTCGCGCCATCCGGTGCTCGAAGGTTTCGATGAGACCGACATTCTGCCTTTTGGCGGAACGCTCCTGCCGCTTCGGGTGGATGCCGGTGCGATAGTGCCGTTGACCTATATCCCGCCCTTCCCGATCTATCCTCCTGAAACTGCCTGGATGCGCCAGGAAGTAACGAGTATCCCGGGGCTGATTCTCCGGACCCTGCCGTCGGGCGGGAGAGTCGCCTATTTGCCGGCCGACCTCGATCGTCGTTTCGGCCAGGCGAACCTGCCGGATCATGGCAACCTGCTGGCCAACATCCTGCGATGGCTGGTAGCGGACCGTATGCCGCTGACGGTGCGGGGTGCGGGGCTGATCGATTGCCACCTGTACGAGCAGCCGGGGCGCCTCGTGCTGCATATCCTGAATCTGACCAACAGCGCCACCTGGCGCGCGCCGATCGACGATCTGATTCCTCTGGGGCCTTTTCGAGTCACCGTGCGGCGGCCCGCCGGCGGGTCCTACAAGGACGTCCGGTTCCTGGTTTCGGGCCAACGCCGGCCGCTCCGGGTGAACGGATCAGCACTGGAGTTCGAGACGGGTCCAATCCTGGAGCATGATGTGGCCGTGATCAGTTAGGCGGGACAATAGAGGAGGATGCGTCCGCTCGCCTTCTGCCTCGCCGTGTCGTTGTTCGCCGCCGTCCCGGAATTCCGCGAGGTCAAGCCGGGCTACCGCTATCAGTTTCCGCGCGACCACTTCGACCATCCCGAGTTCCGCACCGAGTGGTGGTACTACACCGGCAACGTGCGCGCCGTTGACGGCCGCCGGTACGGCTTCGAACTCGTCTTCTTCCGCCAGGGCGAGCACCGCGGGCCGGCAGACAACCCCTCGGCCTGGCGGGCCGACGACGTCTACCTCGCGCACCTGGCGTTAACCGATATCGATGGCGGCCATTTTCACTATTACCAGCGTCTCAACCGCGCGGGACCGGGCATTGCCGGGGTCCGCGCGGAGGAAGGGCGCATCTGGAACGGCAATTGGGAGACGAACTGGGACCTGGCTTCGGGAGCGCAGACGCTTCGGGCGGTGGCGGAAGGCATCCGTTTCCAACTCCGGCTCACTCCGCGCACGCCGCCTGTCATCCACGGCGAGGACGGAATCAGCCGCAAGGCAGCCGGCGAGGGCAAGGCATCCTATTACGTGTCCTTCCCGCTCCTCGAGGTGAACGGCACGTTGAACGGCGCCGCCGTCACGGGTACCGCCTGGATGGACCACGAGTGGTTCACCCACCAACTGGATCCGGACCAGAGGGGCTGGGACTGGTTCAGCATCCAACTCGAGAATGGGACCGAACTCATGCTCTTCCAACTGCGCCGCGCCGATGGCAGTATCGATCCATTCTCGTCGGGCACTTACATCGCGCGCGACGGCCGCACGGTACATCTGAAGCACTCGGACTTCACGCTTCAGCCGATCGAAACCTGGGCCAGTTCCCACACCGGGGCGCGCTATCCCGTGCGATGGCGGATTCAGGTGCCCTCGCAGGGGGTGAATCTGGAGTGCCGCGCCGCGCTCGACGATCAGGAACTATCCGGGGAGAACAGTTATTGGGAGGGTGCGGTCGCATACAGCGGGTCGGCCCGCGGGGTGGGGTACCTGGAAATGACCGGCTACGCCAAACCAGTGCGGCTATAATTAGGCCATGGAACTCTCCGAGGGAAAATTGAGGCGCATGAGAGCCTTGTCCAACGAGCGCGGCATCATCGCTGCCGCAGCCATGGACCAGCGCGGCAGCCTGCAGAAGTCGCTGGCGGTGTCGCGCGGCGTCGACGTCAAGGAAATCACGTACGAGATGATGAGCGAGTTCAAGGTGGTGGTGACCAAGGTTCTCACACCGCATGCGAGCGCCATCCTGCTCGATCCGGAATTCGGACTGGAAGCGGCCCAGGCCCGCAGCAAAAATGCCGGCCTGCTGCTGGCCTACGAGTTGAGCGGCTACGACAACACGCGTCCCGGCCGTCTGCCCGATCTTCTGCCGCACGTTTCCGCGAAGCGCATCGTAGATTGGGGCGCGGATTCGGTGAAGATTCTGATCTACTACACCCCTTTCGAGGACCCTGGCATCAACGACGTGAAGCACGCGTTCGTCGAACGCATCGGCGCGGAGTGCGAGACCCTCGAGATCCCGTTCTTCCTGGAGTTCGTCGGCTACGATCCGAAGGGCGGCGACGAGAAGGGCTTGGAATACGCCAAGGCGAAGCCCGAGATCGTCCGCAAGAGCATGGAGGAGTTTTCCAAGCCGCAATACCGCGTAGACGTATTGAAGGTGGAAGTGCCCATCAACGCCGAATACGTGGAAGGGTCCAGCGTCTACAAGGGTCAGAAGGCCTACACCAGGGATGAGGCCCTCAAGCATTTTCGCGATGCCGCGGCGGTGGCCGGCAAGCCGTTTATCTACCTCAGCGCGGGTGTGAGCAACGCGCAGTTCGTGGAGTCCCTGAAGATGGCCTCCGAGGCAGGGACGGACTATTCGGGCGTGCTGTGCGGCCGCGCCACCTGGAAGGAAGGCATTCCCATCTATGCACGGCAGGGCGCCAAGGCCCTCGAAGAGTGGCTGCAGAAGGAAGGCGTCCGCAATATCAATGCCGTGAACGACGCGATTCGCTCGGCAGTGCCCTGGTCCGTCAAGGCGGGCGTACCTGTTTCCTCGTAGCCGGGAACCCCTTACGTCTTGGAGTAGCTGATCAGCGCCAGGGCCAGGCTGCTGCCGGACAGCGAAAGCGCCAGCAGGGCATATATGGCGCCGCGGGTGGATGTGCGGAACTCCCGGAATATTGCGATACCCCAGATGGCGGCGACCATGGGAGCGGCCTGGAGCAGGGCATAAACCAGGAAGCGGTTTGCCTGGACTTCCGGAGGTCCGGCCAGCGACACGAAGGTGGCGAGAAAACCGGTGCACCACAGGATGCCGCCGAACAATCCGAGTAGGTGGGTTTTTCCGCCGGCGCGCACGTAATCCATCACTTCCACCGGCTCTCCCTGTATCGGCAGGTTCATGAAGAACATGCTGTAGACGAAGGTGGAAGCCACCAGTCCCGCTGCGAACAGCGCCACCGCGCTGTAGGGCCCCAGGCCGAATTCACCCCCTTGGGATCGCCCGAAAAGGGGAAATGTCGCCGACATCAGAAGCCCGCCGATCAGGGCGATCACGATACCTTTCATGGCGCCCGGCTGACGGCGGGGTTTCTTGCCGGTTTGTTCCGCCGCAGCCGCGGCGCGCCGGTCGGCCACCACCATGGAGTAAGCGACAGCCATCGTGGCGATGGCGGCTACCGTCAGAAACAGGGAGCCGCCCATCAAGGGCTGGTTGGTGCCGGGCCTCATCAACTGGGAGATCCCGACACCCAACAGGATGCCGAGTCCCGCGCCGAGCGTCATGGCTACCGCCATTCCGGCGACCGAGATGGCCCCGACGATCAGCATGTTCGCCAGGTTGAAGGTCACGCCGGCGGTAAAGGCAAACAGCAATTGCCGCTTGGCGGCGTGCATCACGTCGTCGATTACCGAAAAGCCGTCGAAGCCCAGGTTCCCCACGGTGAACGCGTAGATCAGGGCGGCCACGCCGGCGCCGATCGCGTAATCGACGTAGTACAGCTCGAACCGCCACTTTCCGGAGGCCCGGTAAGTCGCCGCCCAGGATCCGAGGCAGAGGGTCCCCAGGATCAAGAGAAGGAGGCACTGAAGATAAGTCTGTGGAAGGATCATGAATTATCCCGGAATGGTGAGGTTACAATGCCGCGTCACTGGGGGTCAACCGCTGGGAGTACCCCCAAGGGTACGGGAGCAAGCCGCGGCGCTTGCCCCGGATGTTGAGTGACCCGGAGACCGCGGGGCGCCGTGGCACAATCTGGCAGGGGCGCTTCCGCATAGTAATCGAGCCCGTAGCGCCAGTCCCGACGGATGTCTTCGACGCAGACGTCGGCGGCCCGGCTGCCGATAGCGTGCCACAGGCTGCGGGCCGAAGCGACGCGGTCGAGCTCGGCCGTGTCTTCGACCTTGATATAGGCGACCCCCGCGGCGGTTCCCGCGGCGATCAACAGTACCGCGGCCACGCGCCGTCTACGGGTTTCGAGCACCCAGACCGCGGCGGCCGCGGCGGCGGGCAGCAGCCAGCTCCAGTGGAATTCGGGCCGCGGAGCGCGCGACAGCCCGTTGGCCACGGCCGCGGGCAGAATCGGGACGGCCACCGGGAAGACCGCCAGCACCAGCGCGCAGAGCGCCATCCAGACTACGGGCGATTCGGCCTCATCCAGCGCCGTTCCGAGCAACGCGGCGACGGCCGGGATCAGCGGCAGCACGTAGCCGGGCAGTTTATTGGCCGCGGCGGAAAAGAAGACCAGTCCGAATCCCAGCCAGAGCAGCAGGAACAGGCGGCGTGGATCGCGGTAGGCCGGGCGCTTTGCGGCGAGCGCCAGCAGAGGCGTCCACGGCAGCAGCAGGCCGGCCAGGCAAGGCAGGTAGAACCACCAGGGTTGGACGTGCATCAGCGCGCCGGAGACAAACCGCCCGAACTGATGCTGCACGAAAAAGACATCGATGAACGGATAGCCGTTGCGGAGATAGCAGAGCACGTACCAGGGCAGAGCCACCACCAGGAAGGGCAGGATCACGCGCGGCCGCACCAGGTCGCGCCAGTACCGCCAGGCGACGACCAGGGGCGCAGCCAGCACCAGCGGCAGAAGTCCTTTGGCTAACACCGCAAATCCCAGCAGGGCAGCGGCCGTCGGAAGGTATCGCGTGTCGCGCCGCGCAATCCACGGCAATGCCAGGAGCATGGCGGCCGAGAACGTCGCGGTAAGCGGCAGATCGGTCACTCCGACCTGGCTAAACCCGATCCAGCCGGCGGTGCTGCCGAGGATCAAGGTCGAGAGCCACGCCGCGCGGCAGCCGAACTCCCGCCACAGAATCCACCAGAAGAAAACCAGGAAGGCTACTGCCAGCAGGGCCACCGGGAGGCGCGGCGCCAGGTCGGGGCCCAAACCCAGGCGAAACGCTCCACCGCTCATCCAGTAGAGGAGCGCCGGCTTTTCGAACCACGGCTGGCCCCACAGCCGGGGCGTGATCCAATCGCCGGAGCGTGCCATCTCGCGCCCGATGGCGGCATACCGCGGCTCATCCGCCCCGAGCATCCCCGCCGCGCTGAGCCGGAAGAAGTACAGGAGATAGACCAGAGCCGGCGCGACCCACACGATGCGCGGGATTTTGCGGGGCATTTTCTCCTATATTATAGGGGCGTGACCCTGCTGGATATCGCCAAGCTCCCCACCGCCGAGAATTCGGTCATCCATTTGCATCCTTCCGACAACGTGGCGGTGGCGCGCGTGCCGGTCGCCGCCGGGACTGAGCTGCTCGTGGACGGAGTCCGCGTGACCGCTGCCGAGTCGATCCCCGCCGGGCACAAAGTGACGCTGCGGACGGTCGAGGCGGGCGAAGTGGTGCGGCGGTACGGCCAGGTGATCGGGCGCGCCCGCGAGCGGGTGGCAGCCGGACGCCACGTTCACACTCACAACCTCGCCTTCGAAGAGCTTCACCTGGATTACGAGTTTCCGGTCGTGGACCTGCCTCTCCCGCAGGCCGGCAAGGGCGCTCCCACCTTTCTCGGCTACCTGCGCGAGGACGGGCGGGTCGGGACGCGAAACTACATTGCGGTGGTGGCCGCCAGCAATTGTGCGGCGCATACGGCGGAAGGGATCGCGCGGAGTTACCAGGGCGAGACGCTTCCGCCGGGCGTGGATGGCGTGGTGGCCTTCCCGCACGGCGACGGCTGCGGCCACGCCATGGGCCCCGATGTAGACCAGCTGCGCCGTACGCTGGGCGGCGTCCTCATGCATCCGAACGTTTCGGCGGCAGTCATCCTGGGGTTGGGGTGCGAGGATAACCAGATCGACCACTACCTGGGTTCGGGCGGTCCGCGTAGTGGAAGGCTGGCCGGGCTCACGCTGCAAGGGAGCGGGGGCACCCGCGGAGCCACCGAGGCGGCACGGCGGGAGATCGCGCGCTTCATCGAGCAGGCGGCCGCTGAAAAGCGCACCGAGGCTCCGGCGTCCAAAATCGTGCTCGGGCTGAATTGCGGCGGCTCGGACTCCTTTTCAGGGATCACCGCCAACCCCGCCCTGGGGTACTGCTCCGACCTGCTGGCCGACATGGGCGGAACTCCGGTGCTGGCCGAAACTCCCGAGATCTTCGGCGCCGAGCATCTCCTGGTGAAGCGCGCTCGCAATCGACAAGTAGCTGAAAAACTATTGGATTGCATCCGAAACTATAAGCGATACTTGAGCCGATTCGAGGGCAGCTTCGACGACAATCCGAGTCCTGGGAACAAGGCCGGCGGACTGAGCAATATCCTGGAAAAGTCGCTCGGAGCGGTGGCCAAGGGCGGGACTTCGCCGCTGTGCGAGGTCTACGAATACGCGGAGCGGGTGACCTCGCCGGGGTTCTGCTTCATGAATACGCCCGGCTACGACCCGGCCTCGCTGGCCGGACTCGCGGCTGGCGGATGCAACTTGATCGCATTCACCACGGGCCGCGGAAGCGCCATCGGATTCCCCACTATCCCGGTGGTCAAGATCGCGACCAACAGCAACACGTACCGCGGCATGAAGGAGAACATGGACATCAACGCCGGTTCCATCGCCGACGGCGAGCGGACCGTGCAGCAGGTTGGGCGCGAGATCTTCGACCTGGTGCTCGAAGCTGCGTCCGGCCGCCGGACCTGCGCCGAGCGCCTCGGACACAAGGAATTCGTGCCGTGGCGCATCGGGCCGGTGATGTAGCGCCTGAACCCAACCAAATTCCTGGTCGATCGTCTACCCACTATGAAGCCTTGTAGGGTAGAATGTCTGCCATGGCCAACTCCGACGACTCCCCAGATCGAATCCAACTGCTCCAAGGGACGCTCGACATGCTGATCCTGCGCACCCTCCTGTTCGGTCCCGCGCACGGGCATCAAATTTCCAAGCACATCCAGCGGACTACGGAAGACCTGCTGCAAGTGGAGCACGGATCGCTCTACCCGGCGCTTCACCGCCTCGAACGCAAAGGCTGGATCGCATCCCGGTGGGAGGCCGCGGGCAAGGACGCAAAGCGCGAATTCAAGTACTACCGCCTTACGCCATCCGGGAAACAGCAGCTCGTCACGGAGGAATCGAAGTGGAAGAAGATGACGGGCGCGATCGCGCGCATCATGTGGCCGGCCGAGGAGAGCTGACATGTTCTGGCGACGGCGCGCGGATCGCGAACAGGACCTGGAGCGCGAACTGCGCGCCCATCTGGAATTGGAAGCCGAAGACCAGCGGGAAGCAGGGCTGGCCTCGCGCGATGCGGAGTTCGCTGCGCGGCGAAGGCTGGGCAACACGGCGCGGTTGAAGGAAACGGTCCGCGAAGCCTGGGGCTGGACCTGGCTGGAAAGGATCGGGCAGGACACGCGGTACGGCCTGCGCATGCTGCGCAAGAATCCGAGCCTCAGCGTGGTGGCGGTGATTTCGCTGGCGCTGGGCATCGGCGCCAACACGGCGATCTTTGGGTTGATCGACGCACTGCTCTTCAAGCCGCTGCCGGTGCGGGATCCGCAGTCGCTGTTCTTTCTCGGCAAGCAGTGGGAAGGCCACACCGACGACGCCTACTACTATGAAACCTACCGGCGCCTGCGGCGGGAGCAGCCATTATTCCGCGAGCTCGCGGCGTATGCGGACAGCGTCCGGCTGAGTGTAAGCGTGGACGGCAATGCCGAATCGACCATGGGCCAGTTTGTCTCCGGCGACTACTACGACGTTTTGGGCGTGCCGCCGGCAGCAGGGCGGCTCTTTACGCCGGAGGACGATCGCGTACCGGGCGGCCATCCGGTGGCGGTGATCAGCTATGCGTACTGGCAGCGCCGCTTCGGAGGCGCTGCGTCCGCGGTCGGCAAAAAGGTGCTGATCAGCGGCAGTCCGTTCACCATCGTGGGGGTAACCCCTCCCGGCTTTTATGGACTCCAGGTGGGCGACGCTCCGGACGTGGACGTGCCGGTAATGATGCAGGCGCAGGTGACGCCGCAATTCGAGAACCGGCTGGGACGGTCCATCAATGTCGTGGAGTGGCTGACGATCTTCGGCAGGCTCAAGCCGGGCGTCACCGCGGCGCAGGCGAACAGCGGGTTGCAGGTGATCTATCGGAATATTCAGACGCAGCTTGCCTCGGAGATCGGGTTGAGCAAGGCGAGCTGGCTTCCGGAGTGGGTGGGATCGAAACCGGTGCTGCTGCCGGGAGCAGCCGGGCTCTCCCGCTTGCGCGGCCAGTTCGCCGGCGCGCTCTACGTGCTGATGGGCGTGGTGGGGCTGGTGCTGACGATCGCTTGCGCCAACGTGGCCAACCTTCTCCTGGCGCGGGGGGCGGCGCGGCGGAGGGAGATCGCGCTGCGGATGGCGATCGGCGCCACACGCGCGCGGCTCGTCCGCCAGTTGCTGGTGGAAAGCGTGATGCTCAGCGCGCTGGGTGGCGGGCTGGGCATCGGCCTGGCGTATTGGGTCGGCGGGCTGCTGGTTCGGTTTCTCTCCATCGGACGCCCCATGATTCAACTCGACCTCGCGCCGGACCTGCGGGTGCTCGCCTTCACCGCGGCCGTCTCGATCGTCACGGGCCTGCTCTTCGGGCTGATGCCGGCGTTTCGCGGAGCCACACTCGACCTCGCTCCTGCGCTCAAGCAAGGCGGCCGGGGCGCGAGCCCTCCGCAGCGTTTCGCGCGAGCCCTGTCGGTGGCGCAAATCGCGCTCTCGCTGGTCGTGCTGATGGGCGCGGGCCTGCTGGTACGGACGCTGCGTCACCTCGATCGTATCGATGCCGGCTTCCCGCGCGACCGGGTCTACACCGTGGCGCTCGCGCCGCGCGGCAGCGATCAGAAAAACGGGCCGAACGGACCGCGGCTGAACCAGCTCTATTGGGGTCTGCTGGAGCGCGTGCGCGCCATTCCCGGAGTGGCCGCGGCATCGCTGGCGGGAGAGTCTCCGGTCGAGCGCGGGTACTTCCGTCCTTACAAGACCCGGGATGGCCGCCAGTTTTGGGCATCCCAAAACCAGATCTACCCCGGATACTTCGACAGTCTGGGATCGGCGATCGTTCAAGGCCGCGATTTCGGTCCGGCGGATATGGCCGAAGGTGCGCCCCTCGTCACGATCATCAACGAAACGCTTGCGCGGCGCGTGTTCGGGGGCGAAAGCCCGCTTGGCCGCCGAATCGTATGCACCGGGCGAATCTCGATGGGGGAGAGCGGAAACCCGTGCGAGGTGATCGGAGTGGCTCGCGATGTACCTTACGCCACAATCAAGTCCGAGCCCGAAAATGCGATGTATATGACCTTTCTGCAGACTCCCACGGGACGCGGCCAGATGGAACTGATCGTCCGCGCGGCGGGGGATCGCACCGATGTGCCCGCGCAGGTGCGGCGCGAGGTGGCGTCGATCGACCCGTACCTGCCAGGGTTCGTGGTGCGCACACTGGCGACCGATGTCGACGCGGCGCTGATCCGCGAACGTCTGCTGGCGCTGCTCTCCGGTGTCTTTGGCGCGCTGGCGGTTTTACTGGCGGGGATCGGGCTCTACGGCGTCGTGGCGTATTCGGTCGGGAGACGAACTCAGGAAATCGGCGTCCGCATGGCGCTGGGCGCGCTTCCGGCAGAGGTGCTGCGAGGGGTAATTCGCGAGACCCTGATGCTGGCGGCGCTGGGAATTCTCTGCGGATTGCCCGCGGCACTGGCGGCGGCGCGGCTGCTGAGCGGATTCCTTTACGGCGTCAAGCCGGGCGATCCCGCGGTGCTGGCCGCGAGCGTCGGGTTTCTGGTGGCGACCGGCGCGCTGGCGGGATTCGTTCCGGCGCGGCGTGCTTCGCTGGTCGATCCCATGCGCGCGCTCCGCGATGAATGATTTCCGGTTCAAGTTAGAATAGAAGGGTTATGTCCCGATCGCTGTTTCTCTGCACCACGGCCGTATTCCTGATGGCTATGGCGGGTTCCGGCCAGAGCGCCAAAAAGTCGGCGCTCGACAAACCCACCATGGAAGCTTACGTCCGTCACCTTTATGTGATGGATCCCGCCAAGATCAAAGTCGCGGTGGACGACCCGAAGCCTTCCAAGGAGCTGCCGGGATTCTTCGACGTCGGGGTGCATGCGACGGCGGGCAACCGGACCTACAACCTGCTGTTCCTGGTCTCGAAGGATGGCTCCAAGATTTTGCAGGGCAGTGTTTTCGACACCAACAGCAATCCCTTCAAGAACGACCTGGATAAACTCAAGACCGAGTTGGAGCCCAGCTTCGGAACCCCCGGCGCGCCGGTGGTCCTGGTGGAGTTCAGCGATTTCGAGTGCCCTTATTGCAAGGAAGAGGCCAAGATGCTGCGCTCCAACCTGCTTTCGGCTTACCCCAAGCAGGTGAGGCTTTACTTTAAGACTTTCCCGCTGGAATCGCTGCATCCCTGGGCCAAGGCCGCCGCCATCGCGAGCCGCTGCGTCTATCGCCAGCAGCCCGCGGAATTCTGGACCTATCACGACTGGATTTTCGAGCACCAGTCTGAGATTACGCCGGAAAACCTCAAGGACAAGGTGATGGGGTGGGCGAAGGACCAGAAGGATATCGATTCGCTCCAACTGGGGCAGTGCATCGACACCAAGGGGACCGAAGCCGAAGTGAACAAGGAGTTGGAGGAGGGCAAGGCGCTCAATGTAGATGGCACCCCCACCCTGTTCATCAACGGACGCCGAATCGCCCAGACGATCGACTGGCCCAACCTGCGGTCGATCATCGATTACGAAATCGAGTACCAGAAGACGGCTAAGAACGCGGGTGAGGATTGCGGATGCGAGCTGAAGCTGAACCTGCCCGGCCTGCAGCAGCCCCAGACGCCGTCCCTGATGCCCGGCAAAAAGTAAGACGCCCCGGAAGTTGAGTATCAACATGAAAAACTGGAAGCTCCGGCTCCTGCCGGCCTTGTGCACCGTCTCGTGGGTGGCGTTTGCCGCCACGGCGACCGTGGATCCGAAGCTTTACCTGGACGATGTCAAGTTCCTGGCATCGCCGGAGTTAAAGGGACGTGCCACAGGCAGTCCGGAACTCGAGAAGGCGGCCGCTTTCATCTCCGGCAAGTTCCGCAGCTTCGGCCTCAAACCGGTGGATGGCAAGCACTACTACCAGCCGTTCGAGGTCACGACCACGAGCAAGCCGGGGAAGGCCAACCATTTCCGGTTCACCGAGGGCGGACACACCACGAGCCTCAAGGTTCTGGAGGATTTCATTCCCCTCCATTTTTCGCCTTCGACCAGGGCGGAGGGGAGCGTGGTCTTCGTCGGATACGGCATCACGGCTCCCGAACTGCACTATGACGACTATGCCAGCGTAGACGTAAAGGGCAAATTAGTCTTGATGTTACGCCACGAACCTCAGGAATCGGACGAGCACAGCTCGTTCGGCGGCAAGACCTACACCCGGCATTCCCAGTTCGCCAGCAAAGCGAGCAACGCCAAGATGCATGGCGCAGTGGGCGTCATCCTCATCAACGATACGCCGCATCATGCCGGTGAGCCCGACCAGCTCGAGAAGTTCGGCAATGCCGAAGGTCCGAGCGACGCCGGAATCCCGTTCGTGCAAGTGAAAGCCGACAAGCTCCAGCCGTGGTTTGCTGCTGCCGGAAAGAACCTGGACCAGATCGTCGCGGGCATCGATAAAGACCTCAAGCCCGAGTCGTTTGCGTTCCCCGATGCCCTGCGGGTGGAGGAGCAGGCGGACGTTGAGCACGTTCACAAGACGGTTCACAACGTGGCAGCCTATCTGCCCGGCGAGACGGACGAATATGTGATCGTGGGGGCCCACTACGACCACCTCGGGTTGGGCGGTCAGTTCTCCCTGGCGCCGAGCATGACCGGGACGGTGCATCCGGGCGCGGACGATAACGCCTCGGGCACTGCCGGCGTGATCGAACTGGCGCGCTGGTTCTCGAAACAGCCAAAACAGAAACGCGGCATTTTGTTCATGACGTTTGCCGGCGAAGAGCAGGGGCTGCTCGGTTCGGCATGGTGGGTGTCGCATCCCGAACTGCCGCTCGAGAAGGCCGTGGCCATGATCAACATGGACATGATCGGCCGCGTGCGCAACGAAAAGGTGTACCTGGGGGGAGCGGGGACCGGTACGGGACTTCGCCCAATGCTCGAGAAAATCGCTGCCAAGTATCCGTTGAATATCGACTTCTCGGATGGACCGGAATCCGGCTCGAGCGACCACGCTTCGTTTTCGGCGAAGCGGGTTCCTTCGCTGTTCTTCTTCTCCGGGCTGCACAGCGATTACCATAAGCCGAGCGACACATGGGACAAGATCGATGCTCCGGACGCGGCAACGCTGCTCGGGATGGTGGCGGATGTCACTGATACCTTGCGGGAGGAAGCGGGGAGGCCGGAATACATCAAGCAGGCGCCGCCCGCGCATGGCGGCGATGCGGGTCCGATTTCGGCGGCTTCGGGCTCGGGCTACGGCCCCTACTTTGGGTCCGTTCCGGATTTTGGCGAAGGGATCAAGGGCGTGAAGTTCGCGGACGTCACGGCCGGTTCGCCCGCTGCTAAAGCCGGGTTTAAGGCCGGCGACATCATGGTGGAGTTCGACGGCAAGCCGATCGGCAACCTCTACGACTTCACATATGCGCTGCGAGCCAAACAGCCGGGCGACCAGGTCAAAGTGAAGGTGATGCGCGACGGCGCCCCGGTGGAGGCGATGGTCGCTCTCACGCGCCGGCAGTAGTTTGCGAATATAGCGTTATGCCGTGTCTGCTCCTGATCGTCGTTCTGGCATTCCCCCGGGTCATTCTGGTGCTGATGTTCTTGTTCTCGAACTACCTTCAGCATGCCTACCACGCTTTGATTGTCCCGCTGCTGGGGTTCTTCTTCCTGCCGCTGACCACCATCGTTTACGCGTGGCTGGTCAACAACCACATGCCGATGGAAGGCGTAAACCTTTTCATCCTCGTGATAGCCGCGCTGATCGACGCCGGCGGACTGGGCGGGGGAGCGTGGCACCGTGGGCGGCGGTAATCGCTTACCATAGGGAGCATGAGATTGAGCCGCTGGACCACCGGCGTCCTGCTGGGCGCCCTGTCGATCGCCTGCTTCGCTCAGGCGCCCGCGAAGAAGAAAGGAACCGCCAACATCATGAAACAGGCTTACGGGAAGATGCCGGACGGCACGCCGGTAGATCTGTACACGCTTACGAACGCGAAGGGCATGCAGGTCGGGATCATCACTTACGGCGGAGCCGTGGCTTCTCTGACCGCGCCCGACCGCAACGGCAAATACGCCGACGTGGTGTTGGGAATGGACAGCCTGGCCGGCTACCAGCAGCAGACGAATTTCTTCGGTGCGCTGATCGGGAGGTACGGGAACCGCATCGGCAAGGCGCAATTCCAGCTTGACGGCAAGACCTACCACCTTCCGAAAAACGACGGGCAGAACACTCTGCATGGCGGACCGAAGGGGTTCGACAAGCAGGTCTGGCAGGCCAGGGAATTGCACAGCGCCGCCGGCCCGTCGCTGGAACTGACCTACGTCAGCAAGGATGGCGAGGAGGGCTTTCCCGGGACCCTGACGGCGAAGGTGGTCTACACGGTGACCGCGGAAAACGAGCTGCGCATCGACTACACCGCCACCACCGATAAGGACACGGTGGTCAATCTGACCAACCACTCGTATTTCAACCTGGCGGGAGCGGGCGAAGGCAATGTTCTCGATCACCAGGTGATGATCAACGCGGACCGGTTCACGCCGGTCGATTCGGGGCTCATCCCCACCGGCGAGTTGAAAGCGGTGAAGGGCACGCCGTTCGATTTCACGAAAGCGACGGCGATCGGCGCGCGCATCGGCGCCGACGACCAGCAGTTGAAGTACGGCAAAGGATACGATCACAACTGGGTGCTCAATGGCAGCGGCTCGGGACTGCACAAGGCGGCCGAAGTATACGAGCCGAAGACCGGCCGCGTCCTGGAGGTATTGACGGCCGAGCCGGGATTGCAGTTCTACACCGGAAACTTCCTGGATGGAACCGTGCACGGCAAGGGCGGCAAGGCGTACCCGTTCCGCGGAGCGTTCTGCATGGAGACGCAGCACTTTCCGGATTCGCCGAACAAGCCGGCTTTCCCGACGACCGAGCTGAAGCCCGGCCAGACGTACCACACGACCACCGCCTACCGTTTTTCGGCGCGGTAGCGATCACTTCGCGCGGTGCAGCACCTCCGCCAGGAGAGCCGTCTGGCGAAGCACGTCCAGGCGCTCCAGAACGCGCATGCGGTGCTCGATCTTCATGAGCTTGCGGTAGATGGCGTTGACGTTAATGAGCGTCCGCTCCTGTCCGATCCAGCCGGCGAACGGCGAGCCCAGATATTCGTCACTGCGCAGGATGGCCAGGGCCGCCTTGGCCGCCGGACGCTCCATGCTGTACTGGCGGTGCGCCGCGTTCCACAGAAACTGCCAGTAGTTGCGGATGGCTTCCACCCCGGCGGCATCGGTGAGCGGCCCGTGTCCCGGCACCACGATCTCGGGCTTCAACGCGAGGATGTGGTCGCACGCGGCGATCCAATTCTGTACGGAGCCGTCCCACAGAATGGGCGTGCAGCCGGAGAAGACGATGTCGCCGGCCACCACGACGCGGTCGTCGGGAAGGTGCGCCACCAGGTCCCCCGCGGTGTGTGCGGGGCCCAGTTCGATCAACTCCACCGGGCGGCCTCCGATCTCCAGATGCAGGCGGCCGGAGAATGTGGTGGTGGGATGCGCCGGCCGGATTCCGGAATAGTCGAACGGGCGCAGCATGCCATCGAAATAATCCGCAGCGATTTCCCAGCGGCGGCGGCGAGGCAAGGGAAGCCGCCCCATGGAGCGGAAGACGCGCGAGACCAGCCGCAGCTTCTTCATCTCTTCCGGGCCGTGGTGGCGCATGCGGTTGGCGGCGGTCTTGGTGGCGATGATCTGGCGGGCTTCGGTGAGCTGGTTGCCGAACCAGTGGTCGCCGTCCGCGTGGGTGTTCACGACCGGACCGATCGGTGCATCTTCGAGCAGAGGCCGGAACCCTTCGAGCATGGCGGCCGTGCGCGGCAGGTCCCAGAGCGTATCGACCAGCAGGGATTCGCGGTGTCCGCATACCAGAGCGGTGTTGCCGAGGCCCCAGTTGCCGTCGGGAGTGATCCAGGCGGTCACACCGGGAGCGACGGGGAAAACACCTGGGGAGGATTGGTTGGCCAAGCGAAAGTTTAGCGCAGACGGCACTTTCCCGGAAGCTTGAAACGACGGATGCTGCCGCGCGTCGTACCATATAAGCGGAGGTCGCGACGCATGAAGCTGCGGATCTTTTGCCTCCTGGCGATGGGCGGGCTTTTGGCGGCTGCCGGCGATGAGAGCGGCATCCGGCCCAGGCCGGCCGCATCCGATTATCCGGCGCTCGGCGCGTCCGGCGGAGTAACGGTCGCCGCGGCCGTGGTCCCGCGCGACCAGGTGAGCAAGCTGTTCATGACCGACTTGAACCGCGACGGCTACGTGGTCGTCGAGGTGGCCGTCTACCCCCAGGAAGGCCGGGACGTGCAGGTGTCCAGCCGCGATTTCCTGCTGGCGACCGGGGCGGAGGGCGCAACGGTGCGGCCGGCGGCGGCGGACGCGATTGCCGCCCGGTACGACCGGAAGCACAAGCCGCCCGAGATCGGCAAACCGGGAAACGTTCAGGTCTACAACACCGCGACCATCGGGTACGAATCCGGCACCTATAACGGCCAGCGCCGCGGCGGAGTCTATACCGGCGCGGGGACCGCCGTAGGTGTCGGCGATCCCGGGCCTGTGGCGGCGCCGCCTGCCGCGGGCGGGCCTGACGGATACGAGATCCGGCAGGAGCTTGCGGGCAAGGCCCTCCCCGAGGGGCGCATGGACCACGTGGTGGCGGGCTACCTGTATTTTCCTAAGCCGTCGGGGAAGGCCGGCAAGGCGGGATACCGGCTCACCTGGTATGGTCAGGATGGGCAGGCGCACCTGACAGTTCCACTTCCTCGCAAATAGCCCCGGGCCACTTGCGGCGCGCCATCTGCACGGCAGCGCGAAAGGCGAGGCTGCCGCGCGCGCCGCGAACCACCGTCACTTCGGCATAATCCCGCAAAGCCTCGCCGGAAGGGGGCAGGAGTTTCGGCGATGAGGCGATGAGCACGCGGCCCTCCCCGGTTCCCGGAAACAGCGCGGCGGAGCCATCGGTGAGCGCCATAAACTCGTTTTCGTCGAATGCCGGAGCGATGAGCGGACCGCCGGTCACCGCGATGCGCCATGCCCGCCGGAGTGCCTGGCGGAACGCCGGCCGGTCTGCGCCGAGTTCGAGCCTCCGCAGCGCCTGCCGCCACAAACGACGGAAAAGCGCCGGCCGCGCCACGGTACGGGCGAGGAACTTGAGGTAGTTCACTTCGAGAATGAGCTCCAGCTCTTCCTCCGTGAAGAAGCGGGACGTTGTGGCGCGGTGCCGGTGCTCGACCACCGCTCCCGCCACGTAGACGCTCGGCCAGCCGCGCTGCCAGGCCCGCCAGCCGAGATCGAGATCCTCGACGTAGGCGGGCTCGTAGACTTCGTCCACGTTGCCGAGGGCTTGCAGCATCTGGGCATCGTAGAGCGAGCAGCCGCCGCTTCCATACAGGACCCAGGTTCCGTCCTCGCCAGGCTGCGGCTCATCGCAGCGAATCGGGAAGTCCTCGGGACGGTCCTGCGCCATGACCGCCTTGCCGGTTTCCTCGCGGCGAACGCCGGCCGGGAAGCGAATCTGGGCGGTGGCGCAAAAAAGCCCCGGGATGTGGCGGAAGGCAGCCCGCAGCGACTCGAAAAATCCGGGTTCGAGCAGCATGTCGTTGTTCAGCAGGCAGACATGCGAATAGCGGGCGGCCGCGATCCCGCGATTCACGGCGCAGGCGAATGAGAGCGGGGCGGGGGAGACGTCTACCGACACTTGGGGCCACTCGGTGGCCAGCCACGCGGCGGTCCCGTCGGTCGACCCGTTATCCACCAGGATGATCTCCGCAGGGCCGGAAGAGAGCTCGCGGGCGATGCCGGGGAGCTGGGCGCGCAGCAGATCCCGGCCGTTCCGCGAGGGAATCACTACCGAGATGCCGGTCGGCCTTGGCTCCGCGGGCAACAACTCCGTAGGACGCGTCCGGCGGCGAACTACGGCGGCGGCGCGCGCCGCGCCGGACCACCAAGCGGCCTGGGATTGGGCGTTCAATGTCAGATAAGCAAATGCACGTGAGCGGTCACCCCGCCGGCCTGGCTCTGCCGCCACAGCTCGAGCGCCTGCATGGCGAAGGCGGTCGAGACCGGGTTCACAAACGGTGTCCGGGCGCCGCCGGCCCGCCCGAACCAATATCCACCGTCGATGCGCGGATCGGCGTCGGCGGCCTGGAATTCGGCCAGTTGAGCGGCTTCGAAGGAGGCCGCCTCGCGGTCGAGCGGCGCGATACCGGCGAAATCGGCATACAGGCGGATGCGCAGCAGTTGCGCATAGACATCCGAGCGCACGAACTCCGGCGCGATATCGCGAAGCAGGACGCCGGTGCGCCGGATGCCTTCGCAGAGCGCGAGCGTGCAGCGCAGATCGGTCCCACGGACCAGCAGCCCTTCGAGGAAGTAGAGAAAGGCGTGCAGACGGTCCATCACCTTGCGGCGCTCAGGGTGGCCGGGAAGAAAGCTGCTCCAGGTGCGCAGGGAGTAGTCGAGGACGCGGTTGTAGTGCGGCCGGAACCGCGCATCGCCGGTGGCGTCCGCCAGGTCCCACCACGCCATCGCCGCCTTGAGCTGGTAACAGCCGGAACCGCGCGACCACCGCATGGGATCGCGGCGGGCGGGGCGCATATCGGAATAGGCCAGGATCGGATGGAAATCGGCGCCGGCATCGAAACCGCCCTTGATCATCGATTCGCCCACGCCCACGGCGGTATCCAGAAACTCCTTTTCGCCGAGAGCGCGCCAGGCCGAGAGCAACCCGCGGACGACGATCCCGGAATCGAAGAAGTAAGCGATGTCCTGTCCGTCGAGCTCAAACGGTATGCAGCCCGAGAACGGATCGCGGGCCGCGACTAAAAAGGCGGCGGCTTGCTTCGCGCGGTCGAGATACCGCTGGTCCTGGGTGACGGAATGCAGGTAAACGAAGGAACTGATCGCGTAGCCGGTGATCTCCGTCGATACGGGGACGTTCCGGGCCTCGTCCGTGCGGTAGTAGCGGGCGACGCCGCCGCTTGGCTCTTGAATGCCGGAACGGAGAAACCACTCTCCGGCGCGGGAGATGTGCTGAGACAACACGCTAGTTTATCATCACAATTCCGAGCGCCAGTGTGATGATGGCGAGCGGCAGTCCGGCGCGCCCGTATTCCCAGAAACTGATGTGGGCGGTGCGGCGCGCGCGTTCGACCACGATCAGGTTCGCGACCGAGCCGAGCAGCGTCAGGTTGCCGGCCAGCGTGGAAGACATCGCCAGCGTCAGCCACGCACGCGTGGCGTCCGGCAGATGAGGTACGAATCCTTTGAACAGAAGCACGGCGGGGGCGTTGCTTACGATGTTCGAAAGAATCGCGGTGAATATTGCCATGGGTGCGGTACGTTCCAGGTGATAGCGAGAGGCGGCGGCGAACAGGTTCGCCGAGAGTGGAGTCCTCTCGATGCCGGCGACCACGATGAAAAGCCCGATAAAGAGCACCAGCAGGCTCCAGTCGATCTCGCGATAGATGCGGCCGGGCTTCACCCGGCGGGTGAGGAGCAGCAGCGCCCCTGCCACCACTGCGACCTTCGGAACCGGCCACCCCGCAAAGAAGAGCACGATCATGGCGGCGGACGTGGCCAGAGATTTCCAGAGCAGGGCTCGATGGAAGCGCACCTCGCGGACCACCGGCTCGAACCGCACTCCGGACCCGAATTCGGAGCGGTACACCAGGCCGATCACGAGGACCGTGAGCAGCAATCCGGCGGCGGCGATGGGCGCGAGCGCCGCTGAAAAAGCGCGGTAGGGGATTTGGGAGAAGCTCCCGATCATCATGTTCTGCGGGTTGCCCGTGATGGTGGCGACGCTGCCGATATTCGCCGACATGGCCACTGCCAGCAGGTAAGGAATCGGGTTCCGCCGCAGCTTCTCCGTGATCTCGAGCACCAGGGGCGTAAGCACCAGGCACATGGTGTCATTGACGAAGAACGCGGAGAAGACTCCCGAGACCATCACGATGCCCGAGAGCAGCACGAGGGGCCGGTGGGCGTGACCCACGACCCACGCGCTGACCAGCCGGAAGAAGCCCGAGATCCGCAGGTTGGCCACCACGATCATCATGCCGAACAGCAGCATGATGGTGTCGTAGTTGATTGCGGCGTAGGCCTCCTCCACGGTAAGGACGTTGGTAGCCAGCATCAGCGACGCGCCGATGATGGCCGCGCCCGTGCGGTCCACGCGGAATCCGGGTAGGCGCCCGATGGCGAGCACCAGGTAGGTGCCGGCGAAGATCAGGTAGGCGGCGAGCACGAAGTTTACATTGTCGCACTGGCATTGGGTGTCGAGCCTTTACCACTGCTTCGCCGCGGTTTGCGAACTACTTGACCTTCTTCGCGACGACCGTGGCGCCGGGGAATTCACCACTGGGCTTCATCGTGAGTTGAATCTCATCGCCGGCGATTGTCCCCTCGTGGGCGAACGTCATGCCGCCGTTTGGGTCCACTTTCACCAGGAACGAAACCTTATCGCCCGCGACCTTTCCCTCGCTGATCTGAACGGTTGGGCTCCGGGCTGTCTGCCACGTGCCGGTCAGCGTCTCGCCTTCCTGCTTGAAGGTATAGTTGACCTGAACCTTGCCTTGGGGAGTCTCCAGATCTGCCTTCCAGTTGCCTGTGATGTCGGCAGCGGAAACAACCGCCGCAAGAATAAGGATTAACAGGCCTGATTTTACCAGTCGATATTCGTGCATACCTGCAAAGACGCCGGTGGCACGGGGAATGTTCCTCAGGACCCTCAAGTTTGGCTCATACCGTCCGATCTGGATGGAATGGACGCTATCGACGCGCGGAAGGAGCCGCGCATTCGTTCCCGAGGGCACGTACATCTTGTGGTAAGCGAAGGCCATCGAATCGAGGGATTCATCAGGGACGTGTCGCCTGGTGGTATCTGCGTAGAAACAAAGGAGCGGGTCCCGGTTGGGGCGGCCCTTCACGTCGATGGGGGCTTATATACCAGTAACGCCGTGGTCCGCCACTGTACCGGGCAGGGTTCTAAGTACTTCGTCGGCTTGGATCTGGAACGGACGCGGCTACCTGGGCCAACGCCGCCGTGAACCCACGGCCGGCGCCGGGCGGGCGGCGGCAAAAGGCAAAGATAAGAGCAGGGGGTTTCTCAACGGCGTTGGTGTCTGCCAAAATGAGGGTGAGGCGCGCCCTCACTGGAGGTTTGCATTGATCGACACCGTGCTCAACCTGTTGTTCCGGTGCCCCCATCGACGCCTTACGCGCCCCGTGACTCCCGTGTCCAAAGCGGGAGTGCCGCACGGCGAAACCTACGTGGTCTGCCTCGATTGTGGAAAGCAGTTTTCCTACGACCTGAAGGAAATGCGGATCAGGAAGCCGATCGACCATTCCCACGACGCGGGAGTCCTGCCCCCCGACATGCCGAAACCGCGGGCAAACCCGTGGAAATATGTGGCACTGGCGGCGGTGCCTCTGGCAGCCGTTCTGGGGGCTGCGGTGAAGGGAAAGAAACGCTCGGGGCGCACAGCCGGAGGCAGAAAAGGGCGCTCCGGGCGAACACGGGGACGCCGGACATTCCGAGAAATAAGGCCCGATGTCGGGCCGTATTTTGCCAGACCTAGAGCATTTCAAGGCAAAACTTCAAGCCAAAAGGTCGATCGCGCGTTGAGCCATCTCATCGGCGGTCGCCAGCGTTTTGAGGTTGGCCTCGAACTGGCTGCGGGCGGAGAGCAGGGATAGGGCCGCGTCACTGAGATTCACCGAATCGACGGGCTGGCTGGCGGCCGGGGCAGCCGCATCCGACATGCGAGTCGCTGCCTTGTCGAAATTCCCCAGGGCCCGGTACAGGCCCTGCAAAGCAATGCCGAAGGTCTCCACGCCGCTCTTATCGGCCGCGCCGCGGGATTTTATAGAAAATTTTGCTCTACCCGGGTTGAGGCGCGTGATGGAAGGCGTAGCTCGGGTCTACACCATGGTCGCTCGGCATGATGATCCAGGCGACCAGGTAGGCGAGAAATCCGGCGCCAGTCGCGAGGGCCACGACCAGCCAGATCACCCGGACCAGCGTGACGTCCATGTCGAGGGACCGGGCGAAGCCGGCACAGACGCCGGCAATCTTGTTGTTGCGCTTATCCAGCATCAGGGGTACCGAGACCGGCGCGGGGCCGGCGGCAGTAGCTCTCGCTCCACACCGCGAGCAGAAACGGTCGGCCTCGCGCAGCTCCAAGCCGCATCGTGTGCAGTACATAGCGTTTCCTTACCGCTTGATACGCCCAAAGGGCCCGGCGTGTTCCGCCTATAATTTGAAGAGTGATGTTCTTGCGTGTCTTCCTCCCCTGTCTGCTGGCCGTGGCGTGTTTCGGGCAATCCCGCGACGCGGAATTCGGCAAACTGGCGGACCGCTATTTCGACGAAGCGGTATTCCGCTACGACCCCGTACAGGCGACGTCGGCCGGTTTTCACCAGTACGACTCGCAACTGCCCGCGCTCACCAAGGCCGAGATTCAGTCCGAAGTCGCCGCGCTCAAACGGTTCGAAGGAGAAGTCGAGGCTTTCGGCGCCGGCGGACTCTCCGCCACGGCGGCGGCAGACCGGGAACTGGTGCTCTCCCAGATCCGCGGCACGCTGCTCGAACTGGAGCAGATCCGTCCGTGGGAGAAGAACCCCGACGTCTATTCCTCCGGCATTTCGAGCGCGATTTTCACCATCATGAGCCGGAATTTCGCGCCCGCGGCGGACCGCCTGCGGTCGGCGGTCGCTCGCGAGAAGCTGGCGCTGCGCGTTCTCGAATCGGCGCGCCAAAACCTGAGTAATCCCCCCAGGGTCTTCACCGAGGTGGCGCTCGAGCAGGTGCCGGGCATCGTGAGCTTTTTCCAGAAAGACGTGCCGGCGGCCTTCCGGACCGTGACCGACAAGCCGCTCCTGGCCGAGTTTCAGAAATCCAACCAGGCCCTCATCGATGCGCTGAACGCCTACGGGAAGTGGCTGAAGAGCGATCTGCTACCCTGGTCCAAAGGCGATTTCCGGATCGGCGCCGAGGTGTATAGCAAGAAACTGCTCTACGACGAGATGGTGGACACGCCGCTCGACCGCCTGCTCGCGATCGGCTACCAGGACCTGCGGCGGAACCAGGCCGA
Source organism: Bryobacterales bacterium (assembly GCA_963836015.1). Classification (GTDB taxonomy): domain Bacteria; phylum Acidobacteriota; class Terriglobia; order Bryobacterales; family Bryobacteraceae; genus CAWCDJ01. The sequence goes on from CAWIIF010000008.1 coordinate 164,360, forward strand.
GTTCCGTCGGGTGGCGGCCCGGATCGACTCCAAGCAAACACCGCAGCAGATCCTCGAGGAGGCCGAAAAGGACCATCCCGCGGCCGGGAAGCTGCTGCCGGCCTTCCGCGATGTGTTGGGAGGGCTACGCGCCTTCGTCGAGACGCATCACATCGTCACCATCCCCTCGCAGGTCTCGCCGATCGTGGAAGAAACTCCGCCCTTCATGCGGGCGCTCACCACGGCCTCCATGGACACGCCGGGGCCGTATGAGAAGGTGGCGAAGGAGGCGTATTTCAACGTCACGCTGCCGGAGGCGAACTGGCCGAAGCAGCAGGTCGAAGAGTACCTCGAAGGGTTCAACCGCGGAACCATCATCTCGACCGCGGTGCACGAAGTCTACCCCGGGCATTACACGCAGTTTCTGTGGATCAAGAATGCCCCTACCAAGGTCCGCAGGCTCGTCGGTTGCAGCTCCAACGCGGAAGGCTGGGCGCACTACAGCGAGCAGATGATGCTCGACGAGGGCTACGGCAACGGCGATCCGAAGCTGCGGCTCGGCCAGTTGCAGGATGCGCTGCTGCGGGATGCGCGTTATATCGCGGGCATCCAGATGCACACGGGTAAGATGACGGTGGCGGAGGCGACGGAGTTCTTCGTGAAGGAGGGCTACCAGGTGAGGCCGGTGGCCGAGAAGGAGGCCAAGCGCGGCACCTCCGATCCGACCTACCTGGTGTATACGCTCGGGAAGCTCCAGATCCTGAAGTTACGGGATGATTACAAAAAGATGAAAGGCGGGCAATATACGTTACAGGGCTTCCACGACGCATTCCTGGCGCAAGGTTACCCGCCGGTCAAAATCGTGCGGCGCGCGCTGCTGGGGAACGACTCGCCGGTTCTGTAGCCTTCAGAACAGTCTGAACAGCCGCACGGAGCCGCAGGCCAGCAGGGAGCCGATAGCCGCGCCGGCCAGCACGTCGCTCAGGAAATGCATGCCCAGCAGGATGCGCGAGGCGGCCACGCTCAACGCGCAGAAGAACAAGCCGATCGCCAGGGCGGGGTAGAACAGGCTCAACGATACCGCGACGGCAAACGCCGTAATAGTGTGGCCGGACGGGAAGGAGAACTGGTCGGGGGGCAGCAGGGTGGCCCAGCAGTGAGGTTCGAACTGGGTCGGACGCTTGCGCCCGGTGGCTTTTTTCAGGCGGAGGAAGATGGCGATGCCGGTGCCGGCCGCAAGCGCCGCGGCGCCCACAGCGAGGAAGCGGTTATCGCCGCCGAACAGCAGGATCACCAGGCCCATGGCATACCAGAGCCAGCCGTCTCCGCCGCGGGTGGCGCACAGCATCCAGATCCGCACCCAGCGCGGCGCGGGCCAGCGGTTGATGCGCCGCATGAGCGTGTGGTCGCGGCGGGCGATGAACGTCAGCATGGTGCCGGGCAGCGTCATATGGCGGCCTCCACAACGGGTTCAGGCGCACATGCCGCTCCTCTCTGTATTCTTTCACGCAGGTAGCGTGCCATCCAAATTCGTGCGAAAAGGCCCTCCTTTGCGTAATTGCCCAGGGTGACCAGCGGGACGGCCAGGCCCAGCGGCAGAAGCGCCGCCGTGACCGGATTCTCGCGAGCCATGGCAGCGCCGATGGTCAGGACGTCGCGCGTGAGCTTCCACCAGTTTCCGGAGGCGCCCCGCACGCGGCCCCGGCCGTAGCGCAGGCCGGCGAGATACTCCTGCTTGCTGCGCGCGTTTGGGACCACGGTCCAGGCGCAGCCTACCGAGGACATGGCGTGGGCATCGCTACCGCCCACCTCAGCCCGCCCGGCGAAATCGGCGAGCGCGGCCGCATTGGCGTTGGCGTATGGCAGCATGTGGCCGTTGCGGGTCTCGACGGCGGGGAAGGCGGTCTCGAACAGTTCGAAATCTTGCAGCGCGCGCCGTCCGGTGAGGCTCGAGAAAACGTGGTTGGCGCTGAAGAACAGGCCGCGCTCGCCGAGCCAGCGCGAAAGCGATTCGAAATCGTTCCTGCGCCGCTGGATCTCGATATGGTCGCGCTCGCCGATGTCATACACGCCGATGTGCAGCTCGCCGCCGCTCGGAAGAGTGCAGGTGGCCTCCTCGCTGAGGAAGAAGTCGGGACGCCCGCGCAGGGCTTCGGCGGCGTCGATCGAATCGTGGTCAGTGATCGTCACCAGATCCATGCCGAGACGCTTCAGCTTCTCGTAGACCTTCAGGGGTTCGTTGTAGCTTTCCCGGCATATGGCCTTGAGCACCGGGACCGTGCACATTCCCGAGTGCACCGTGTGGACATGTAAGTCGCACCTCATACCCCACTTGTACCCGGGGAAGCGCTACAATTCGGTGACACGCGGGAAAAACATGCGTTAACGAACGTGTTTTTTCAGTCGACCTTTGATGCCGCGTGCCACAATCGAAGCTGATGAAGAGACTGGACTTCATCTATTTCGACGCGGGCGGAGGGCACCGCGCGGCGGCCAACGCCCTGCGCGAGGTGATGGAGCGGCAGTCGCGGCCGTTCGAAATCCGCATGGTCAACCTGCAGGAAGTGCTCGATGCCATCGACGTCTTCCGCAAATTGACCGGCCTGCGGCTCGAAGACGTATATAACACCATGCTGAAGAAGGGCTGGACGCTCGGGTCGCCCCAGCTCACGGCGGGCATGCACCTGGTGATCCGCATGTTTCACCCCAAGCAGGTGCGGCTGCTCGAGCGGTTCTGGCGCGAGAGCCGGCCGGATATGGTGGTGTCCCTGGTGCCGAATTTCAACCGCGCTCTCGGGGAGAGCCTGCGGCGGGCGCTGCCCGGCGTGCCGCTGGTGACGATTCTGACGGACATCGCGGATTATCCGCCGCATTTCTGGCTGGAGCGTCAGGAGCAGTACGTCATTTGCGGATCGGACCGCGCGGTGGAGCAGGCGCTGGCGCTGGGGCACACCGAACGCAGTGTCTATCGCGTGTCCGGCATGATTCTGAGCCCGCGCTTTTACGAGATCGCGCCGCTGGCGCCGGAAGAACGGGCCGCGGCGCGCGCCAAACTGGGGTTTCGGCCGGACGAGCCGGTGGGCCTGGTGCTGTTCGGCGGGCAGGGCGCGGCGGTGATGTACGAAATCGCGCGGCGGCTGAACGGCCGCCAGTTGCTGCTCATCTGCGGCCGGAACGAAAAGCTGGCCGCGCGCCTGCGCGCCCTGCCGCACGCCGCGCCGCTGTTCATCGAGGGCTTCACGAAAGAGGTGCCGCGATATATGCAGCTGGCGGACTACTTCATCGGCAAGCCCGGGCCGGGCAGCCTGAGCGAGGCCGTCGCCATGCGGCTGCCGGTGATCGTAGAGCGGAACGCCTGGACCCTCCCGCAGGAGCGCTACAACACGGATTGGGTGCGGGAGCAGGGAATCGGGATCGTGCTGCCGGATTTCCGCGGAATCGCGCCGGCGGTGGAGAGTCTGCTGGAGCCGCGCGCCTTCGCCGGTTTCCGCGGCGCGACGGAACGGCTGCAAAATCGCGCTATCTTCGAGATCCCGGACATCCTGGAAGGGATTCTCAAGGCCAGCGAAGGGGCGGGGAAGCCGCCGGCACCTTGAGCCTTACCCGCCTGCCGGACTTTTCAGGCCGCCCGTAACTGCATGCGGCCCGCTCACACGAAAGTTGTTCGCCCGCAAAACTATACGTGCTAAAAGTGTCTGGACTGCGGGATGCGGCCATGCCTCTCCGGACTTTGATTGTCGATGACGAACCGATCGCCCGCAAGGTTCTGCGCGAAGAGCTGGAATCGATTGACGACGTGGAGATTGCCGGCGAGGTCGATAACGGCCGCGCGGCTCTCGACGTGATCGCCAGGCAGCGGCCGGACCTGGTGCTGCTGGACCTTCAGATGCCTGAGATCGGGGGTCTCGACGTGGTGCGCGGCATTCGCCAGGGAATGCACATGCCGGCAATCATCATAGTCACCGCTTACGACCAGTACGCCCTCCAGGCTTTCGAAGTGGGGGCGGTGGATTACCTTCTCAAGCCCATCCGCCAGGAACGTCTTTCCGCGGCGATCGAGCGCGCCAGACGCCTCACCGGCCGCGAGACGGTGGAGCGGTTGGCGCATCTCCAGGAGGTGGCGGATTCCATGTCCGGGCCGCGCACCCGGAAGATCGCCGGCAAAATCGGCGAGGAATATTTCCTGTTGAGCACGGATGAGATCTACGCCTTCCAGGCGGATGGCGACATCGTATGGATCATCACGGCCAACCGGAAATATGCTGCCACCCAAACGCTCAAAGTCCTCGAGCAGCGGCTCAAATCCACCAGCTTCCGCCGGATTCACCGCAACGCCATGGTGAACGTCGACCAGGTTCGCAAGATGAGCGCCCTGAGCAGCCAGCGGTGGTTGATCACACTCAGCAATAGCCAGGAGTTCATTGGCAGCAAGCGCCTGGCGCGCAGCATCCGGCAGCTGCTGAGCACATAGCCCGCCCGGTTCATTCATTCCCGGAAATAGTTCACCTGTCTCGGGGATGCGCCCACCTGTCAGTTTGTCGTAGGCCGGCTTCCCGTGCGCGGGGACACTCAGAGAATGAAGATGCTTCTGCCTGCGGCTCTCGCTTGTCTGATTCTCTCGTGCTCTACCCTGGGTCTGGCTCAGTCCACGAGCGGTAGTTCCGGAACGGTGCGTGGGTCCGTTCTCGATCCTTCTGGGGCGGCCCTCACAAATGCAGTTGTCGAAATCCTGAACCCGGTCTCCCGTTATACACAGAGCCTACATACCGATAGTCAAGGTAAGTTCGAGTTCGATAACCTTCCGTTCAACAACTATCACCTGCATGTAATGGCCCCCGGATTTCGGAACGGCTCGCAGGATATCGACGTTCGTTCGTCCGTGCCGGTCGATCTCCAGATGAAGCTCGAGGTCGGCACTTCCACGACCACGATGACGGTCACGGCGGATGCGGGCGACCTGGTCGAAACCGAGCCGGTGACACACACCGACATAGACCGCGCATTGTTCGACAAGATGCCGCTCGAGAGTCAATCGTCATCGCTCAGCTCGCTGGTGACGCTGGCCTCTCCCGGAATCGCGGCCGATTCGAACGGCCTGTTCCACGGCTTCGGCGATCACGCCTCCAACTCGTTTTCGGTTGACGGCCAGCCCATCACCGATCAGCAGAGCAAGGTTTTCTCCAACCAGATTCCGACCGACTCCGTGCAGTCGATGTCGGTGATCGCCGGCGCTCCGCCCGCCGAATATGGCGATAAGACGAGCGTGGTGATCGTCGTGACCACACGCTCGGGACTCGGTGTCACCCAGCCGCACGGCGACGTGACGGCCTCCTACGGAAGCTTCGGAACCGGGGAAGGCGGCGCGAATTTGAGCTACGGCGGAAAGTCATGGGGCAATTTCATCTCTCTCAGCGGGCTGAGAACCGGCCGGTTCCTGGATCCGCCGGAATTCACGGTCCTTCACGACGTGGGAAATCAGCAGAACGTGTTCGACCGCGTTGACTTCAAGCCTTCGGCCTCCGACTCGGTGAACGTGAACCTCGGGTTCACCCGTTCCTGGTTCCAGACGCCCAACTCTTTCGATGCGCAGAACGCGACTGCCTGGTCGGGCCTGACGGTCGACAACGGGGGCCTCGGTCCGGATGGCCAGGTCGTCGGCTCGCAGGATCAGCGCTCCCAGATCCGCACTTTCAATGTTGCCCCGACGTGGACCCGCCTGTTGGGACCTCACGCTGTATTCACCTTCGGCGGCTTTGTGCGGCAGGATCAATACAACTACTTCCCGAGCGCCAACCCCTTCGCCGATCTGACGCCCGGGGTTCAGTCGGAGACGGTCGGCCAGGATCGGCGGCTTACCAATATCGGCGGCCATGCCGACATCTCTTACGTGAAAGGGATCCATAACATCAAAGGAGGAATGATGTACGAGCACACCTTCCTGACGGAACGAGACAGTTTCGGAATCGTGGACCCGACCTTCAATCCCGTCTGTTTCAATGCCGATGGGAGCCCGAACACCGATCCGACTTTGACCGACCCGGGCCAATGCGCGGGAGCGCTGCAGCCCAATCCCGACTTTGTGCCGCTGCTCGGCTGCAATGACCTGACCAGGACGGGAACCCTGCCGTTATCCGACGGCTGCCCGAATTCCACCAGCGGCCTCTACTCCTATCGCGCCCATACCGATGTCAAGGAGCTCGCGCTCTACCTGCAGGATTCCATTACCAAGAACAACTGGACCTTCAGCCTGGGCTTGCGCGCCGATTTCTACAACGGGTTATCTACGGCGAAACAGGCGGAACCGCGGCTCGGCGCTTCTTATCGCATCAAGAAGACCAACACCGTGCTGCGGGCCTCCTACGCGCGCACGCTCGAGACTCCGTTCAATGAAAACCTGGTGCTGGCCAGCGAGGGATGCAACGACCCGGTGGTCAACAGCCTCATGACCGTCCTGCAAGGCTACCCGTGCATCCCGGCTCCTCTGACGCCCGGCACGCGCAATGAGTTCCACGTCGGGATCGGACAGGCTTTCGGCCGCTACCTGGTTCTGGACGGGGAGTACATCTGGAAGTACACGAACAACGCTTACGACTTCAGCGTCCTGGGCAGCACACCGATCACGTTTCCGATCGAGTGGGCGAAGTCCAAAATCCCCGGGTATGCGTTCCGCGCCACCGTGCCGAACTTCCACGGCTTGACGGCGTTCGTCAACTTCTCCCACGTGGCGGCGCGCTTCTTCGGCCCGCAGGTAACCGGCATCGGCTCCACGCCTGATGCGTCGGGCGGGGTCTTCCGCATCGATCATGACCAGAATTTCGAGCAGACCACACACCTGCAATATCAGCCTTGGAAGGACGGCCCCTGGTTCGGCTTCAACTGGCGTTATGACAGCGGCCTGGTTGCCGGACCTGTGCCTTGCGCGGGCGGCAACTGCGCAAACGGGCCGAACGGGACTGATACGGTCGTGGATGTTTCGGGCCTCACTCCCGACCAGCAGTTCCAAGCCGGACTATTCTGCGGCGGCGTGCGCGCCACGCCGACCAGCCCGATCAGTCCGGACGGTACGTGCGCAGCGTCGCAATATGGATCGAGCCTGGTGAAGATTCCGGTTGCGGGCACCGAAGATGACGATCACAATCCGCCTCGCATCGCCCCGCGCCATCTATTCGATTTTGCAGTCGGCGACGACAACCTCTTCCACGGAGACAAGTATAAGTGGAGCGCGCGGTTCACCGTGGTCAACGTCACCAACAACGTAGCGCTCTATAACTTCCTGTCCACCTTCAGTGGAACGCACTACGTGACGCCTCGCGCCATGACTATGTCGGTCGGGTTTCACTTTTAGGCAACGTCCGCTGATTTAGCCGTCAATCCGCGGCGACCGCCGCTGGAGGCGTCTTTTTCGGCCTCGGTGCCTTTCGCACCCCCGCGGCGCGGCGCAGCTCCCGGAACGAAGCCTGAATGAAATCGCGCAGCTTCCCGGCGTCCGGAACCACCTCCGCATCGGCTGTAAGGCCGCAGTACAGATTGCCGTCGTAGCTCTGCACGGCGCAGTTCACGCCTAACTCGTAGCCGGTCGGCACATGGGGATAACAGGCGATCATCTTTCTCCCCACGGCATACAGGGGCGTCGGTGACCCCGGCACGTTGGTGCAGATCATGTTGAGCAGCGAGACCGGCAGCGGGAGCTGCGGGATGGCGCCCCAGAAGAGTGCCTGCAGCGGCGGCGGAGCAGCCCCCAGCCAGCTCGCCATCAGGGTGATGAGGTGGGCAGCCCGCGCGTTCTTCATGATCTCCGTGCGGGTTGCGACGGCGTGCAGCATCTGAACGGGGTCGCGGATGTCGAGCGGCAACGCAACCGGAAGGAAGGAAATCTGGTTGCCCAGGCTCTCGCCCTTATTATCGCGGCGCACGTTCACGGGACACACCATGCGGACGAACCGGCCCGCCACCGGCTCACCGTGAAGCTTGATGTAACGCGCCACCGCGCGCGTCACGATCGTCAGGATCACATCGTTGAGAGTGCCTCCGGCTTTCTCCCGGATAGCCTGCGCGTCGGCCAGCGAAAACTCCGTCCAGCAGAATTTGCGCTCTCCGGAACAGGGCTTGTTAAACGGGAATCGCTCCGACGAGGCGGTCAGTTCGGGAAGCAGCGTGGCGAGCTTCTGCCAGGCGTCGCGCGTGCGCTCGTCCAGCATCGCCTGGGCGAAGTCCGCCAGAACGGCCTCGGCCATGATCATGTTCTCGAGCGAGCTATGAACGGCGCTGACCAGCGCATCCTCCACCGAGTGGTTCGCTTTCACCGGGGGCTTCGGGCGGAAGCGGGGCTTGCGAATGGCGCGTGAGCCCTCCGGCGTCGGGTCGAGCATGATCTTCATCAACGATGCGCCGGCCACGCCGTCGGCCAGGGCGTGGTGCACGCGCGCGATGAGCGCGCCGCGCCCGCCTTCGAGGCCGTCCACCACGTGGATATCCCAGAGGGGCTTGCGGCGGTCCATTACCTGTGTGAGGATTCGCCCGGCGAGCGCCTCGAATTCCGCCTGCCCCCCGGGCGGTTCCACGCGAACGTGGAAGATATGCCGCCGTATGTCGAACTTTGGGTCGTCTTCCCAGGTGGGGTAGCCGAGATACAGCGGAGGATCCACCACCACCTGGCGGTATCGGGGCAGCAGGTGCAGCTTGGAATCCAGCGCTGCGACCAACTCGTCGAAGGGTATCTCAGCTTCGAATATGCAGACACCGGCGATATGCAGTGGAATCTCTCTGCGCTCGAGGTAGAGGAACGCTGCATCCGTACCGGACAGGCGCCGTTTCAGGACTGGCGGTTTCATTCTGGCTGCGGGGCTGTTCAGGCCTCCTCCCCGGCGGCTACATCGGCGCGGCTGGCCTGCCGCCACAATTTGAAGGCAGCCTGGTCAAGCTCTTGCTCTTCGAACTTGACCGGAGGACGATCGGACCAGGAGGCGCGTTCGTCGAGTTCCCCATCCACGGGAATTTCTAGCGTTTCCATGATTGCCACCCTTCCTCGCAAATATCCGGGAGTGTCTCAAATAGCAACGGGACCCGAAACTCCGATTGTAGAGTAGGATGGTTTCGGGTATATGTCAATGGCGCCTTCACATCTCGCGGCCTCCATTACGCTTTGCACGCAACCGCACCAATCCATCGCGGTTGTGGCGCCCTCGACAGGCGCCCTGCTGGGAGAGATTCCGGCGGGCTGCGAAGCGGATGTGGAATTAGCGGTGAACCGTGCCCGGGCGGCTCAGGAGGCCTGGTCCGAGCGCCCGTTCCGAGACCGCTCCCGTATCTTCTTGAACTTTCACGACCTGCTCCTCGATCGCCAGAAGGAAGTGTTGGATCTAATCCAATTGGAGACCGGCAAGGCCCGCCGCTATGCCTTCGAGGAGGTTCTCGACACCGCCGTGGTGTCCCGGTACTACGCGCTCCACGCCGCGGCGCTGCTGCGGCCGAGGCGCCGCCGGGGGGCTCTACCGCTGCTTACCCGGACGTGGGAATTCCGCACGCCGGTCGGAGTGGTGGGGTTCTTCGTCCCCTGGAACTATCCCCTGAACCTGGCGATTACCGACGCGGTTCCAGCGCTGATGGCCGGCAATACGGGCGTCCTGAAGCCCGATCCTCAAACCAGTTTCACGGCCCTCTGGGCGGTGGAACTGCTGCGCGAGGCAGGGCTGCCGCCGGATGTCCTTCCGGTGGTCACCGGCGAAGGTCCGGTCATCGGGCCGGCTCTGGTCGATCGCGTCGATTACGTGATGTTCACCGGCAGCGTGCGGACCGGGAGGATCGTCGGCAGCCGCGCCGCGGAACGCCTGATCGGGTGTTCGCTCGAGCTGGGCGGCAAAAATCCGATGATTGTGCTGGAAGATGCCGACCTGGAGGCGGCCGTGGATGGCGCCGTGAACGGCTGTTTCGTCGGCGCCGGACAGGTATGCATATCCATCGAGCGGATTTACGTGCACGAGTCCCTATTCGATGCGTTCGTACGCCGTTTCGCGGAACGTACGAAGTCGCTGCGGCTGGGCTCGGCGATGGACTACTCCGTGGACGTTGGGTCGCTCGCTTCCGTGCGCCAGCTCGAAGCCGTGGAGCAGCACGTGCGCGATGCCCTGGAGAAGGGCGCAACACTGGCCGCCGGCGGAAGCCGCCGTCCGGACCTGGGGCCGCTCTTCTATGAACCGACAATCCTCACGAACGTGCGAGAGGGCATGCGGCTTTATGCCGAAGAAACCTTCGGACCGGTGGTCTCGGTTTATCCGTTCCGCGCCGCGGAGGCGGCCATCGAGTGCGCTAATGCCTCGCATTACGGTCTGAGCGCCAGCATCTGGACGCGCAGCCACCGAAGGGGTATGCAAATGGCGCGCCGGATCCGCAGCGGAAGCGTCAACCTGAATGAAGCGTATGCCGCAGCCTGGGGATCGGTCGATTCACCCATCGGCGGCATGAAAGATTCCGGCATACACCCGCGGCACGGCGCGGAGGGTATCCTGAAATTCACCGAGCCGCAGACCGTGGCGGCCCAACGGTGGCTGCCGGTCGGTCCGGCGCGGGGCGTCCGCCCGGAGGTTCACGCACGCTGGATGACGCGACTGCTGAAGATCGTGCGCCGGACTCGTATCCTCGGCTGACAGCCATCAATCGTGCGGCTCGCTGACCTTCGCCGAATGCAGGATCCGCCGGACCTTCTTGGGCGAGATGGAAAGCTTGGCCGCCACCCGCGAGATCTTACGTCCTTCCCGTTCCCACACCTTAGGGATCACGATGCGGGCGAATTCCTCCTCTACCTGCTGGAAGGACTGATTCTCCACAATCCCGGCGCTCCAGGCGCGGAGCAGCGCATCGACCGGGTGCGCCCGCAGCACCCGCGCCTTGAGCGTCTCCAGGTCGTCCCACACGTAATAGCCTTCCGAACTCTCGGGCTGCATCAGGGCGACGGCTTCCTCCGCGGCCCGCCGCGCGGCGTCCAGATCGGGCGAGGGCCCTGCCGCCAATGTAAGACCGAGCGCGATGTGGGCCCGTGCCAGCAGACCCCGGTTTTGCGTGTGTCCGGCGAAGCTCACGGCCTCGCGGGCGTAAGCTTCGGAAGCTTCACGATGCACCGAAGGATCGCCTACCTGTTCTTCCGCCGCGGTGTTTTCGACGATGGACTGCAGCGTACGGGCGCGCGCCATGACGATATAGTCGGACTTCTCCTCCCCGTGGGAAAAAGCCTCGGCCGCCTCCGACATAGCGCCGTCGAGATCTCCCGCATCCAGGTGCAGCAAGCCGCGATTGATGTGGACGCCGGCGATTCCGCGGTGGTTCTGGTGGGCGGTGTCGATCGACATGGCCTCTTCGAGATGAGCGCGCGCCTCGGCACGGATCTGCTCGATGTGCAGACGCTGTTTGCGGATCCGGTCCGGGGCCGGCGCGGCATCGTCGCGCGCGGAACGGTGGGCGGCGGTGGCCCGGTCGAGCTCCTTCTGGCCGTTCAAGGCCAGCAGGCGCTTGACGAATGCAAGGTTTGAGAGGGCGCGCGCAAGCTGCAGATCGCTCCGGTTGCCCAAGCGGTATTCGGCGATGGCCTTCTCGAAATATTCGACGGCCTTATCGAATTTCCCGCGGCGCTGGGCGATGCGTCCGTAGGCCGATTGGATATTGCCGCGGCTGACGAAGTCGTCGGTGGCGCCTAGTGCCTCGTCGGCGCCCCGCAGCAGCATCGTGGCTTCCTGCAGCCTTCCTTTCTGGAAGGCCAGCCAGCTTCGCGTGGCTTGCATGAGGGCCGCCATCTGGGAATAACCGCAGGCCAGCGCGAACGCCTCGCCCTGCTCGGTGTACTTCAAGGCATCGTCATAACGGCCGGTCTTACGCAGGCAGCGGGCAGTCCAGAAGTTGGCGATCGCCGAAAGCTCCGGGTCTCCAGCTTCTTCTTCGAGAGATTGCACCAGCCGGAAATGGCCCACGGCGCGGTCGAAGTCCTCGTGCGACATGGCCAGCGCGCCTTCCGCCATGCGGATATGCAAGTAGTCGAGAAGGGGCAGAGCCGCCCGGCCGGTCTGCGAAAATCGGGCCAACAGGCTCTCGAGCAGCGCGTAGCCTTCAAAGCCCGCATCTACCCATTGCGCGATCAGCCCGGTCAGCACGCCGCAGCCAGGACCCGGCCGGAGGTGCTCGATCATCGACCGGGACTGCTCGAGGATTTGAATGCCCTGCCCGATCCGGCGGTGCCCCAGATCCTCCCGCAAGCGCACTACCAGCGCCGCGGGCTCCACTTGGGGACCCATGACCGCAGTATGGCGCGTTGACGAGTGCATGTCCAGGGGGAAACGGCGGCTCCCGTCAACTCAGGTGATCGTACGCGCGAAGCGTGAGAAATTCCGCCAGATCTGTATCGAAAATCATCTCCTCGTAGAGCGCGGCGGCGGTTTCGAGCCTCGATTCGGGCAGCTCGGTACGAAGCCTGGTCACCTGTCTCTTCATCGCCTCGCGGACCAGGGAAGGGGTAACTACCCGCCCATCGTCGAGTGAAGCTCCGTGTCGCAGCCACTGCCAGACCTGGGTGCGGCAGATCTCCGAGGTCGCCGCGTCTTCCATCAGGTTGTAGATCGGTACGCAGCCGTTTCCGCCCAGCCACGCTGCCAGGTATTGCAGCCCGACGTCCAGGTTGATCGCCAGGCCGGCCTCGGTGATCGGCCCCTGAGGCGTGGACAGCAGATCCGCGGCGCCGGCAGTCGTGGACGTCAGCCGGTCCAGTTGGTTGGGACCCGGCATGTAGGTGTCGAAGATGTGTTCCGCCACGGGAACCAGGCCCGGATGCGCCACCCAGGTGCCATCGTGGCCGGCCCAGACTTCACGCAGTTTGTCGTCCCTAACGCGGTTCAGGGCCGCGCTGTTGGCCTCCGGATTGTTCTTGATGGGAATCTGCGCCGCCATTCCGCCCATGGCGTGGATGCCGCGCCGGTGACAGGTGGCGATCAACAGGTCGACATAGGAAGAGAGAAAATGAGTGGTCATGGTCACTCTCGACCGATCCGGCAGAACGCAGTTGGGACGCTTGCTGAATTTCTTGATGTAGCTGAAGATGTAATCCCACCGACCGCAATTCAACCCGGCCGAGTGCTCGCGCAGCTCCCACAGGATCTCGTCCATCTCAAAGGCTGCCAGGATGGTCTCGATCAGTACCGTGGCGCGGATGGTTCCCCTCGCGATGCCCAGTGCATCCTGTGCCGCCACGAACACATCGTTCCACAGGCGCGCCTCCTCGCGGCCCTCCAGCTTCGGAAGGTAGAAGTACGGTCCCGTGCCGTTCTGGATCAGGGTCCGCGCATTGTGAAAGAAGAACAGGCCGAAGTCGAAAAGCGAGGCCGAGATCGGTTCGCCGTCGATCAGAAAGTGCTTCTCCACCAGGTGCCAGCCGCGGGGCCGTACCATCAGGGTCGCAGGCGCTTCGCACACCTCGTAGTGCTTGCCTTCGGGGCTGTTGTAGGTGATCGCACCGTTCACGGCTTCGCGCAGGTTGGCTTGGCCCTCGAGTATGTTTTGCCACGTGGGCGAGTTGGAATCCTCGAAATCGGCCATGAAGACGCTGGCGCCGGAGTTCAAGGCGTTGATGATCATCTTGCGCTCGGTGGGGCCTGTGATCTCAACCCGGCGATTTTGAAGATCGGCCGGCGGCTCGGCGGTCTTCCAGTGGGCTTTGCGGATCTCCGCAGTCTCTGCCGGGAAATCCGGCAGTTCCCCCGCGTCGAGGCGCTGCTGCCGGACGCGCCTCGCTTCTAATATCCGGCGGCGCCGCGGCTCGAACCTGCCGGACAGTTTCACCAGAAAGCGGATGGCCTCGGGTGTGAGAATACGTTCCTCCGCTCCGACAATTGGACCTTCGATTCGTACGGGGTCGGTCTGTGTAGCAATCACGGAAAAGCTCCCTTCCTGCCGGCGATCGTAGCGCACCCGGACTGCTCGCGCCTCTTCGCCCGCCCGATCCGGACCAGTCGCCCGTTCGGTGCCGATAGATTTGCGGAAAGCGCCGGGAAGCGGTTGACTGGTCGTAGTGGCTGCCACTTGCACGGAGGAGGGAAGAATATGACGAACAACGCTCGTTGGCACGGAATCGTACGGCCTTACAGCCCGGAAGAGGTAGAGCGGCTGCGGCCCTCGGTTCAGATCGAGCACACGCTCGCCCGGCTCGGGGCGGAACGCCTCTGGAACCTCCTTCACGGTAAGGAGCCTGTGCGAAGCTTGGGTGCCCTGACGGGGAACCAGGCCGTGCAGCAGGTCCAGGCCGGACTTCAGGCGATCTACGTGAGCGGCTGGCAGGTGGCGGGCGACGCCAACCTGGCCGGCCAGATGTATCCCGATCAGAGCCTGTATCCCTCCAACAGCGTGCCCGTGCTGGTGCGCGCCATCAACAGTGCCCTGCTGCGCGCCGACCAGGTGACTCGTATGGAGGGGACGCCCCATCCGTACTGGCTGGCGCCCATCGTGGCCGATGCCGAGGCGGGATTCGGAGGCCCGCTCAATGCGTTCGAATTGATGAAGGCCATGATCGAGGCCGGCGCCGCTGCCGTGCACTTCGAAGACCAGCTATCGTCCGCCAAAAAATGCGGACACCTGGGAGGCAAGGTGGTGGTGCCGGTCCGCGAGTTTATCCAGAAGCTGGTGGCGGCGCGCCTCGCGGCGGACGTTCTTGGCGTTCCGGCGCTCCTGATTGCCCGGACCGACGCGGATTCGGCACGCCTCCTGCTGAGCGATGCCGACCCGCGGGACGAGCCGTTCCTCGAGGGCGGAAAGACGGAAGATGGTTTCTTCCACTACCGGGGCGGGTTGGACGCTGCGATCGCGCGCGGTCTGGCTTACGCTCCGTACGCCGACCTGATCTGGTGCGAGACGTCGGAGCCGGATTTCGAGCACGCGCGGCGCTTTGCCGAGGCGATCCACGCCCACTACCCCGGAAAGTTGCTGGCCTACAACTGCTCGCCATCCTTCCACTGGAAGAGAATGCTGACCGATGCCGAGATCGCGAATTTCCAGTCGCGCCTCGCGGGATTGGGCTATCGTTTCCAGTTCGTCACCCTGGCCGGATTCCATTCCCTGAACGCCGGGATGTTCGAACTGGCACGGGATTATGCCCGCAGCGGTATGACGGCGTACGCGCGGCTGCAAGAGCGGGAGTTCGCCCTGGCGGCCAGCGACGGATACTCCGCCATCCGGCACCAGAAGTTCGTCGGGACGGGTTACTTCGACGCCGTGCAGATGACCATCGCCGGAGGCCGCGCTGCCACTACGGCTCTCGAAGGTTCGACCGAGCGGGCGCAGTTCGGACAAGCCCTGCCGCAGGCGGCTAGCGGCCCGGTCTCTGCAGGGCAAGGCGGTCCGCAATAATTCCGTAAGCTACCGGGTTGAACGCCAGGCCGATGTGCGTGCCGCTCACGGCAAAATCCTTAGCCGGATCTTCGGTGATGCAGTAGCGCCAGTCGACGAAGCCGTCCATCCGCGTATAGATGGCCGTTTCCGTCACGGATTCGGGAAAATCACGGCGCAGCGAGCTGAGGAACGAGCACGTGCACTGGCCGGTATAACAGTTGGGCAGGACCGAGTTGCCCTGTGTCAGCAGGATCCGCTTTCGAACCGCTTCAACGGCCTGTTTCACCCTGGGGTGAAGCACCGTGCCGCGGAAGGGTGCGCCGAGTGTGATCACCGAAGCCACCTGAGACGGCTCGTCGGCAGCCACCGACCGGGCGAGCAGGCCGCCCAGACTGTGGCCGAGCAGGTGAATCCTACGGCCGGTCTCGCGGCGAGCTCGTTCGATCGTTTGGTTCAAGCGGCTGCGGATCAAGAGGTTCGGACACTCGGCGTTCAGCCCGATACCGGAGTAGTAGGGGCGGTACCCGATGCGCCGCAGCCAGGCGTACATTTCCACGAGGTAGATGTCGCTGCCGAGGAATCCGGGAATGATGACTACCCCGGAATCGTCTCCATGCGGCACGCCGATTCCATAGTAGACAGGAGCCGCATGTAGCAGCAGCACTTCGATGCCGAAGAGTGCCTCCTGCCAGAATGGAAGTTCAGTGCCTACAGAATCCTTCGGCAACTGACGACCCCTTCTATCCACCGATCCCCTCATCAAAATGGCGCACTAACAACTTACTGCATTTTCTCCAAGACGAGGGAATCTGTCCATGTGGGGTTTCCCCACACTTAAGCGGTTACCGGCACGGCGGCCCGGGCGGACCGCTTGTGCGGCCGGGCCTTGGGCTTCGGAGCCGGATGATGCTCTGCCGCCATCTTGGCGGCCGGCTTGGACATCACTTCGAGGAGCGCTTTCTGGGCGGCCACAAAGCTGCCGACGGTCTGGCGGGTCAGATCGCTCAGCGTGAGCGGCGGAAAGGGATTCATCACTTCCACGGTCTTTCGCACCACTTTCGCGTTGACCGCCATCTGCTGCGTGGCGATATCGAGCAGCTTCTTCTGGGCATCGATGAACGCCTCGACCGCTTCACGGGCCAGGGTCGCGATCTCGGCATTCTTCGCGTGGGAAGTGGTCTTGCCGTTCTTGGCGCCGGTAGCTCGGGCGGTCTCCTCGGCTACCACGTCGAGGAACTTCTTCTGGCTTCGTACGAAGGTCTCCATGGCCTCACGGGCCAGTTCGGCCAGGGGCTTGCCGTCAAACGGCCGGCCGTCCTTGACCGCCTCGATCCAGGCGTCGGTCTGTTTGGACGCGATCGTCAAAAAGTGCTGCTGCATGTCGATAAACGTGTCGATCCCGCGGCCGAGCAGGTCCGTGATGGCGGCAAGCGGCGCCACGCCCGCGGCCCGCTCCTGAACGCCGCCCACCAGGATTTCGTTCTGGCGCTGTGCGAGTTGGAGCAGCACGCGCTGCGCTGCGATGAAGTTCGAGATGCCTTCGCCGGCGATCTCGGTGGCGGCGGCTACCGGGGCCGTACGCGCTGTGGACAGGCGGTCCCGAACCGCGTTGAGGGTGTTGGCGTTCTGCCGCATCACCAGGTCCAGCAGAATCCGCTGGGTGGCGAAGAAGCTCTCCGTTCCCTGGCGGACCCATTCCGAAAGCAGGGACACAGGGGAGGTATCCCGGGCTCGCGCGGCGGGCTCCGGTTTGGCTTTGACTGGCATAATCACTCCTTGGATTGCTGCATTGCAGCATCCAATAGAATAATAGATCTGAAAGTATTTTGTGTCAAGATGGAAGAGGGTGTTCTGCAATGCAGCAGGCGACCGTGGTAATCCGGAAGTATCCCAATCGACGGCTATACGACACGTCCGCCGGCCGGTACGTGAACCTGGAGGACGTGGCCGCCCTCATCCGGCAGGGCGCGGACGTCCAGGTGGTGGATGCCCGGACAGGGGAAGATCTGACCCGCGTGATCCTGACGCAGATCATCGTCGAAGATGCCAAGGGCCAGCCCACCGGCCTGCCGCTGGAACTGCTCCGGCAGTTGATCATGGTGACCGACCGGGCCGGGCAGGAATTCATCATGTGGTACCTGAAGTCGGCGTTCGACGCCTACCAGAAGGTACAGGAAACGGTGCAGAGCCGCCTGACGTCGCCTTTACAGATGGTGCGTGAGTTTTTGACGCCGCAGCCGCCCGATACGGAACTGGAAGAGCTGCGGCGCAGGGTAGCCGAACTGGAAGGCGAAGCCGGGCGCGCCAAGCCGCGCCGCAAGGCGCGTTCGCAGAGCCGCGACCGTTAGGAAGCGGGTTGAGGTTCGTCGTGACCCTACCGTTTGACGTTTCTGCTTTTGTCCCCGTGGAAGCGCTGGTCCCCGAGGCCGCTGCACGCTGGCGGCCGCTTGTCGAAGACGCGCTGCGATTCATCTTCTCGAGGTTCCCGGCCGAGCGTATTTCGGCGAAGCTGGCCGAACAGATGGCCCTCCCTCTCGATACCCCACCCGAACGGCGGCTGATCCGTCTCATCTCCCGGATGCCGGGCTTGCAGAAGATCGGGCAGGTGCTGGCGCGGAACCGCCGGATTCCCCCGCCCTTGCGGACCGCCCTGGCCGAGTTGGAGAACGGCATGTCCGACACCACGGCGGACGAAATCCAGGCCATTATCCGCGATCGCCTGGGGGATCGCCTCGAACGTTATGCAGTCCGCATGGATGATTGCATACTCTCCGAGGCCAGCGTCAGCGCCGTCATCCGCTTCACCTGGCGGAACCCGGACCGAGAGCGGGAGCGCAGCGTCTTCAAGGTGCTGAAACCGTATGTTCCCGCCTGTTTCGCCGAGGACATGAGGGTGCTCCAGGAACTGGGTGAATACCTCACATCGAAGGAGCGCGGTTACGGTTTCGCGGTCCGCGAGGTGAACGAGATGATCACCGAAGTCCGGCTGCTGCTCGAGCGTGAGCTGGATTTCGCGCGGGAGCAGGCCACTCTCGCGGAAGCGGCGCGCACCTACCGTTCCACCATCGGAATTCGCGTGCCGCGAGTGATCCCGGAGCTGTGTACGGGCGAGATCACAGCCATGAGCGAGGAGAGCGGCGTCAAAGTGACCGACGCGGTCCCCCATTCGCCCATTCGCCGCGCCCGCATCGCCGAACAACTGATCGAGGCGCTCATCGCGGTGCCGCTCTTCTCCGGGAAAGACCCGTCGGTATTTCACGCCGATCCCCACGCAGGAAACCTGCTGTACGACGAGGCCAACCGCGAGCTGGTGATCCTCGACTGGGCCCTGGCTGAGCGGTTGAGTCTGAGCTCGCGCCGGCACCTGATGCTGCTGGCCATCATGATGGCGCTCCGCAACCGGGAGGGGGTGCGCGCCGCAATTTGTGGATTGCGCCGGGAGGAGCGAGGCGGGCGGAAGCAGTCGTCCAGGGTGATCGATCGCTCGGTCGACCGCTTCTTCGACCATCTTCCGGCGGACGCCTCGCCGGGAGTCCTGGACGGCATGAGGATGATGGACGAGATGGCGCTGCATGGCGTACATTTCGCCCCGGCGCTGTTTTTGTTCCGGAAGAGCCTCTTTACTCTTGACGGTGTTCTACAGGACGTCGCCGGCTCCGACGTCCGGATGGACCAGGCCATGACGCGCCACTTCCTGACGCGGTGGGCCGCCAGCTTCGGCCTTTTTTACAGCCCGCTCGGCATGAAAGATTTGCTCTCTGTCGAGTGGAACGCCCTCCTCTATCCGGTGCGGTCCCTCAAACAGAGCCTGGGGTGGGGAGCTATCGATTCCGGCCGTGCTTCTCGTGACTCGACACCCAGTCCGAAGAAGAGATCGCAGCCCCCAGCGAAATCTCGCCAGCCAGCGCCACGCCGGCCACGATCTCCGCGAGCCGTTTGACCTTGCCTTTGCCCGAGCACTGAAGAATCGCCAGGCATTCCCGCTGGGTGGGCAGGCCGGTCCCACCCCCGTGGGTGGCAACGATCAACGACGGGATGGTGAGCGAGAGATACAGGTCGCCCGACGGGGTCAGCTCCGAATACAGGATTCCGGCCGCGGATTCAGCCACATTGGCCACATCCTGCCCGGTCGCAATGAACATCGCGGTGATGCCGTTGGCCGATTGCGCTCCGTTATTGTTCGCCCCCGAGAGAAATGCCCCGATGTTCGCAACGCCATAATGGTGCGCCAGTTGCTCCGGTTCCACGCGAAGATGCCGCACCAGGATGTCGCGCGTCAGGGTGGCCTCCGCCGTCACCCGTTTGCCGCGGGTTCTCAGCATGTTGATCTGAGAGGCCTTTTTGTCGGTGGCGAAGTTGGATTCCAGGTAGAAGTCGGTGACCTCCGGGCAGCGGCCGAGAATCCAATTGCAGGCGGCGAACGTCGCGCGGCCGACCATGTTCTGCCCGGCGGCATCGCCCGTGCTGAAATTGAAGCGCAGGTACACGAATTTGCTGGCAACGTAGGGATCGATGGATTGCAGCCGGGCGACGCTGGAGGTGCTCTCCGCTTCCCGGCGGATGTCGGCGAGGTTCTCCGCCACCCAGGCGACGAAGTCGCGGCCGGCCCGCGCATCGCGAAACACGAATACTGGCGCCCGCTGCATGGCGTCGGCAACCACCGTCGCGCGGACTCCTCCGCACAGGTTCAGGATTTTCATGCCGCGGCTGTAGGATGCCACCAGGGTGCCCTCGGAAGTCGCCAGCGGAATCAGGAACTCACCTTCCGCGTGCTCCCCGCGCATCAGCAGCGGGCCGGCCAGCCCGACCGGCACCTGCGCGACTCCGAGAAAATTCTCGCAATTTCCGCGGGTGACGTGCGGGTCGAAGGAATGATGGACGAGGTGCTGCAGCTTGAGGCCGGTGCTCTGTTCCACCAGAGCCCGGCGGCGGTTTACGATTTCCGGCGTATAGTCGTCGGTTTCACTGCGGGGAACCCGTTGGCCGCACCCGCCTTCCTCTGCCACGGTATCTTCGACCTTCAGCTTCAGGGTCCCGAAGGGCCGGGCTTCGAAGGCGATTTCGATCTCGTGCCGGGTTCCGGCCAGTCCCGGCACGTCCGCCACGATGATGACCGTGGAACTGAGGGGAAAGGGAAGGGGATGCGTCTCGCTGACCTGGCCGGCAGTCAGGACCCGCCCTTCTCCAACATCGATTCGAACGTGTTCGAGGGGGACCGTCCTCCCATCGATGGCCAGGCTGTGGAGTCCCACCAACTCTGCGTCGCTCAGCCGGTTCTTCAAGCCGAACTGGGCGCCGCGATCGGTATTTTTGAGGCTGCCAATCGTGTACAGCCGCTGGAGCAGGAAGCTGGGGATCATAAAGAGCGCTCCCACGGGTTCCAAAACCCGAATTGTAGGAGAGCGCGGAGGTCAAGGCAACGACAAATCGTAATTAGAGGTCTTGAACTATGATCGCGATTGCACAATAATCTAGCTACGCGACCGTCCGCCGCGACCACGACGTCACCCGCTTTCGCGCTCCGATTAATTCTATCCGTCGTGGAGGGTCGCCAGCAGCATCGTGGTACTTGAGGAGGATTGCATGCAGTTTCGAAGAGCGATCCAGTACGCTTTGATGTTTTTGGTACTCGTGCCGGCCGGAGTCGCACAGCAGACATACGTGACGCGCTACGACTTATTCACCGGGTATACGTTTTTAGACAGTCCGTCCATCGGTCTGTTTGAAAACGGATTCCATACCCAGATCGGTTACCGGCCCAAAACCTGGTATTCCATCGGGTTCGACTACAGTATCTCGGCGGGCGATCTGAACATCACACCTGCCCTGCTGCCGTCCCCGCTGCAGCAACAACTCGGGGCGCAACTCGCCGCGCTGGCGGCCGCCGGCAAGCTCCCGCCCGGCTACCAGCTGGTAGTGCCCGCCCGCTCGCATACCCAGACCTTCGCACTCGGGCCGCAACTGGCCTACCGTCATTTTTCCAGAGTGACGCTTTTCGTGCGGCCGTCGCTGGGCGCGATCCGCGAAGTGGCCACGCCGCATCCCGCGGATCCGATTGCCTCGGCCATTGTGGCGCAACTGACACCCTCCGGCAGGAAAACGGACTGGACAGGGTTCTACGGCTTCGGGTATGGCTTTGACCTGCTTCTGGGTAAGCACTTCGGAATCCGGACGCAGGGCGACCTGGTGTGGGACCACCTCTTCAACGACCTGCTGGCCAATGGCCGCTGGACCACCCGGTTCTCGGTAGGGCCTTGTTTCAATTTCGGACGGAATATCGCCGAACACCACTAACGGCGTTCAGCTCTCGAATTCAACGGACCGGGCGGGGATATAGCTCATCGCCCGCTCGCTGAGGGCGCAGATCGTCAGGCTCGGGTTTACCCCGAGATTGGCGGAGATGGCGGAGCCATCGCACACATATAGGTTGCGATAACCGAAGATGCGGTTTTGAGCATCCACCACGCCGCGTTCGGGTCTGTCGCCCATCGGGCACCCCCCCAGGATGTGGGCCGTACCCGGCACATTGAATAGGATTTCGGTCACCATACTCATCGGCGTGCCGCCGGTGAGCTTCGCCACCGTCCGCGCAAACTCGTTCGCTTGCGGTATGAACGTTGGGATCCGCCGGCCATGGCTCATCAGCATCTTCTGAAACGGCCAGAACCAGGGCCGCCCAAGGCGCATCTGTATGTAGCCGTCCAGGCTCTGCATACAGAGCAGGATCATTGATTCCCGCGCCCAACCGAAAGGATGCAGGCACCGGATCGTGTGCAGCGGGTGACGCACCAGTGCCGCCGCGAGCGTGCCGAGCCAGGAGAGAATCCGCGTTCGCCCCGGCCGGCCACCCGTCAGCAGGGTGGCGAGCAGGCCCATGGCGTCCGAACCCGCCGGATAGCGCGTGGCCTCGATGTGCGTATGGTCGTCGATGTAAACTCCGGAGCCGATGGCGATTCCCTGAGACAGGTCTTCGCGGCTGTGCGGCACGCGTACCCCGATCAGGGATTCTGCATTAGTGCGGACCAGGTTGCCCAGTTGGTCGCTGATGGCCGGCAGCGAGCCGCGCTGCTTCAACCGGAACAGCAGGTCCATGGTCCCCAGGGCTGACGCCGCGAAGACCACGCCGCGACACGTGAAGCGCCGGCGCCCCTTCGCAATCCATGCCGTAGACCGCACGGTATGTACTTCGTAGCCTTCGGCGCCGTCCGCTCGTCCATTCCGCGGAACTACATCCACCACCCGGGTCTCCGGGAAGACGCGGGCTCCGTGCTTTTCGGCGAGGTAGAGGTAGTTCTTGTCCAGCGTGTTCTTGGCGTTGTATCGGCATCCCATCATGCAGCCGCCGCAGGCGATGCAGGTGGCGCGTTCCGGACCTTCGCCTCCGAAATACGGGTCGGGATGGGTGGTCCCCGGGGTCTCCCCTTCGGGTGCCTGAAAAACCGCTACCTGTGTGCGATAAAACGTGTCGCCCATGCCGATGGCATCGGCGGCCTTCCTGAGGATCCGGTCGGCCGGTCCCAGGATCCGGTTCTCGGTGACGCCGAGCATCCGCCGGGCCGTGACGTAATGGGCCGGCATCTCGCGCTTCCAGTCGGCCAGCCCGGCCCAGCTCCCCTGGTCCCAGATGGAATCCCCCGGCTGCAGGGACGTGTTGGCGTACGTGATGGACCCTCCGCCGACCGCGCAGCCGTGCAGGATCATGACGTGTCGGAACGGTTGGATATTGAAGAAGCCCCGCAGCGCGATTTTGGGACGCCAGATCCAGCGCCAGAGCCGCCAACTGGTGCGCGGAAAGTCCTCCGCCCGCCAGCGGCGGCCCATCTCCATGACCGCCACGCGATATCCCTTCTCCGTCAGGCGATGCGCCGCCACGCTGCCGCCGAAGCCGGATCCGATCACGATGAAGTCGTAGTCAAGCTCCGATACAGGCACGAGGACTCCGTGTCACTTCCCGGCGGACGAAGCGGGGCATCCGGCCATGCGAACCGGTGCTCCACAATCGGGCAGGCCGGCCGGCGGTTTGGGGAAATCCTGGCCGGGCTTGACCTGCGACTCGCGCATCGATTCCAGCGTCTTCCGGAGCGACTTCTCGGGGTTGATTCCCATCATGGACCCGAGCGAGCGCATGAACGACCCGAATTCGCCGCTCAGCGTGATGGTCTGGGCTTCCACCGAGACACCCTGGTCCGTCTCGCTGAACCGCCAGTACGAATTCAAGCGAAGCAGGTAGTTGTGCGGTTTGCCGACTTCCTGGACCTTGGTCGAGTAGGAGCGGCACCTCCAGTGGCGGGCGTCGATGCGCTCCCAAACCACGTCGTTTTCGGTATCGATGACGGCCGGCTCCTTTAATCGCATGGAGAATCCGAAGCGCTCCTCGCCGCTGCGGCAAAGCAGTTTGGAGG
Source organism: Bryobacterales bacterium (assembly GCA_963836015.1). Classification (GTDB taxonomy): domain Bacteria; phylum Acidobacteriota; class Terriglobia; order Bryobacterales; family Bryobacteraceae; genus CAWCDJ01. The sequence goes on from CAWIIF010000008.1 coordinate 188,098, forward strand.
TGGAGATCATCTCTGGAAAGTATCGGGCGCGATGGTCGTAATCCTGAAGCATGCGGACGGTCCGGTCTACCGTCGTGCCGGGGATGAAGACGGTTCCGATCCAGTCGTAGATCATCGCTCCCGAGATCTTATGAGGGTTGGCGCCATTGCCGGGCGTGGTATCAATTTTGGAGCCGCTCGCGGACAGGGTCTTGCGAGTCCCCATCCGCGCCTCGGCGGCCTGAACGTAGCATTCATATTCCTGGTTGGTTTGCGGCTTCACTTGCTGCGCGGGAAGCCAGGCTGGGATAGCAAAGTGACAAGCGACCACAGCCGTAAGGGTGCCGGTCCGGTTCATACTTTAGTATCCGAATTGATTATCAATCTTTGTGAGGCGGTTCGCTGAGAAATAAGCGCAGGGCGTCCAGAAAACGGATCCACGCTGCCTCCCGAGTGTACTCCGACGAGCGAAGAAGCGCCTGGTAGGCCTCTTCCACTTCGGCAAACGTGGCGGATTCGAGCTCTCTCGGCACGGATGTGCACTTACGTGCAGGATCAGCCATCCCAGGTATCCCCCCGGCAATTCGCTGGTGGACCAATTCTACGCCACCCCCGATGCCCGAGCATCAGTTATCGATCGTAGCGCCGCATCAATCCGGACAAAACGGGCCGATCCGACTCGGACTAGCCTTTACAGGACCGTCAACGCACACTATTCTGAGCTTCAGATATGCACAAGCTGATCCCTGTCGAGGAGGCCAAGGCGCTGTTCAGCGAAGCCAAGGACTGGTCCGTTTGGCGGTGGCTCATGGAAAAAGGCCGGGCGCGGCGGACTGCCGACGCCGCATGGGAGGCGTTCGACGAATACGAGAAAAAAGTGAGGTCTTCCTGGAGCGACGACGTCACGAAGGCCTGGCGGGAGGTCGAGACCCAGGCTGCGGCGAATGCCGATGGCCGGGCCAAACGGTCCTATGAGAAGGCCCGCGAAGAAGCCGCGGGGGTCGATGCCGAGATCAAGCGGGCTGCCCAGGCGCTCAAGAACGCAGACGACGAAGCTTATAAGGCCCGAATGGACGCCGAAGCGCAGTTCGACGAGGCGGACCGGCGCATGAGCGCGTCCATGGCCTGCGAAGGCGCGCAGATGGCCCTCGACGCCTGGACCTTGCGTGAGAAATTCGTCCGTAAGGCCGAGGCGCTCGGGCGCCGGAATTGAACGTACTGCCGCGCTACAACGAGTAGCGTCCCGCCTCGATGACGTGGCGCGCGATCTGCCGCCCGATTGCCACTGTATCGGCCGGCTCGTGTTTGGCAAGGCGGCGCAGAATCGCCATCTGCGTCCGCAGCATATCTCCCTCGCCCACGGCCGCGATGACCTTGCGAGCCGCAAGCTCCACCTTGTCGGCGGCCCGCGCCGTGTAGTACCGCGTCATGGCGATCGCCTGCCGGGCCGCGGACTCACCGCGGGCGGCCCGCAGCTTCTCGGTCCGCAGGATGCAGGACTCGATCGCAAAGACCTCGCTGATGCAATCGGCCAGGGCGCCCATGATCTCCTGCTGGTCCGCCAGGGCCTGCATGTACTTCTGCGAGGCCGCGCCGGCCGCGAACAGGGTCAGCTTACGCGCGTTGGCCAGGTGCTGGTGTTCGGCTGCCAGCGGTCCCTGACGGTCCACGGCTGGGGTGGGGCCGGCCATCACTTCGTCCATTAGCTGCTTGATCGCCGGCAGCAGCGGCAGTTGGCCGGTCATCGCGCGCTTCATCAGCCAGCCGGTGATGATCAGGCGGTTGATCTCGTTGGTGCCTTCGAAGATGCGGTTGATGCGCGAATCGCGGTACGCCCGCTCCGCCGGGTACTCCTCCACGTAGCCGTAGCCGGCATAGATCTGGACCACGTGATCCACCACCATGTCGAGCATCTCCGACCCCCACACCTTGAGGATCGAGCATTCGACAGCATACTCTTCGATGCGTTTCTGGATCTCGCGCGAATCCGCGCTGCCGTCGAGATCGGCCAGGGCCGCGTCGATCATCCCGATCGTGCGGTAGGCCAGAGACTCTCCGGCGTAAATTCCGGCGGCCGATTCGGCCAGCTTCTCCTGGATCAGGCCGAATTCGGAGATCGACTTGCCGAACGCCTTGCGCTCCTTCGCGTAATGGATGGCGTTCTGGAGGCTGTTGCGAGCTCCGCCGACGCACGCCGCGCCCAGCTTGAACCGGCCGATGTTCAGGATGTTGAACGCGATGTGGTGGCCTTTGCCGGGCTCGCCCAGCAGATTCTCCACCGGCACCTGGCAATCGGCCAGAATCAGCGGGCAGGTCGAGGAGCCGCGAATCCCCAGCTTGTGCTCCTCCGCGCCGACCGAGAATCCGGGCGTGCCGCGATCGATCAGGAAGGCGGAGAACTTCTCGCCGTCGATCTTGGCGAAGACCGTGAACACGTCGGCGAAGCCGCTGTTCGTGATCCACATCTTCTCGCCGTTGAGAACGTAATGTTTGCCGTCGGCGGAGAGCACCGCGCGAGTGCGGCAGTTCAGCGCGTCGGAGCCCGAAGACGACTCCGAGAGCGCATAGGCCCCGATCCACTCGCCGGTGGCCAGTTTGGGCAGGTATTTCTGCTTCTGCGCCGGCGTGCCGTACCACACGATGGGCAGCGTGCCGATCCCCACGTGGGCGCTGAAGGCCACCGAAAAGCTGGCCAGCTGGCTCATCGAATCGGCCACGATGGCGGAGGTTACCTTGTCCATCTCGAGGCCGCCGTAGGCCTCCGGTACGTCCACGCCCATCAGGCCGAGCTCTCCCGCCTTGCGCAGCAGGCGCCGGGTGATCTCGAAGTTCTTGGCTTCGATCTCGGCGGCGGCGGGCATCACCTCGTTGGTGGTGAATTCGATGGTGGTCTTGGCGATTTGCCGGTGTTCGTCCGAGAAATCCTCGGGTGTGAAAACGTCGTCGGGCAGGCGCTCCTCGATGAGGAAGCTGCCCCCTTTGACCCGCTTTGCGGTTGCCTGCGTATTGCTGGTTGCCATGTCCGTGCCTCTAATTCAGATTTTCGAAGATGCCCGCGGCGCCCATGCCGCCCCCCACACACATCGTGACCATGCCGTACTTCGAGCCCCGGCGCCGCATTTCCGCCAGCAGCGTGGCGGTGAGCTTGGCTCCCGTGCACCCCAGCGGATGTCCGAGCGCGATGGCGCCTCCGTTGACGTTGACCTTGGCCAGGTCGAGGCCCAACAGCTTGATCACGGAAAGCGATTGGGCCGCAAATGCCTCGTTCAGCTCGATCAGATCGATCTGCTCGAGGGTGAGTCCCGCGAGCTTCAGGGCCTTGGGGACGGCATACACAGGCCCCACCCCCATCTCCTCGGGAAGACACCCGGCGTAGCTATACGCCACCAACCGCGCCAGGGGCTTGAGGCCGAGCGCCTGCGCCCGCTCGAGCGACATTAGTACCGCGGCGGCTGCCCCGTCCGATGTCTGCGACGAGTTCCCGGCCGTCACCGCGCCGTGGGCATGGAAAGCCGCCTTGAGTTTGGACAATGCCTCGAACGACGTATCGGCGCGCGGCCCTTCGTCTACCTTGAATTCGATCTTCGACTGCGAGCCGGGCGCCGCGAAGCGGACGGAGACGGGTACGATCTCCTCCTCGAAGCGGCCCGCCGCCTGTGCGGCCAGCGCCTTCTGGTGGCTCGCCAGGGCGAACCGGTCCGACTCTTCCCGGGTGATGTGGTAGTGGCTCGCCAGGCGCTCCGCCGTCAGCCCCATCGAAAGGTAGGAGTCGGGATACTGCTCGAAAAGCGAAGGGTTGATCGAAACCTTGTTCCCGCCCATGGGCACGAACGACATCGATTCCGTCCCGCCCGCCACCACCACGTCCGCCCCGCCGCCGCGGATTCGCTCCGATGCCAGCGCGATCGACTGCAGGCCCGAAGCGCAGAAGCGATTGATCGTCATGGCGGCGGATTCCACCGGCAGGCCGGCACGCAGCGAGCAAATTCGCGCCACGTTCATACCCTGCTCGCCCTCCGGCATGGCGCATCCGATGATGACATCCTCGATTTCGCGGGTGTCGAGGGCCGGGACGCGGGCGAGCGCGCCCTGTATGGCGGCCGCCCCCAGGTCATCCGGACGGGTCGCGCGCAGCGTACCCTTGGGGGCCTTTCCCACAGCCGTTCTCACGGCACTCACGATCACAGCGTCTTTCATTGAACTCTCCTTAATTCCTCAACGGTTTGCCGGTTTTCAGCGTGAAGGCGATGCGTTCCTGCGTCTTCTTTTCGCCGCACAGCGAAAGGAAGGCCTCCCGCTCCAGGTCCAGCAGGTATTGCTCGCTCACCGGCGTGCCGGGCGTTACCTTTCCGCCGCACAGGACGTGCGCCACGCGGTTGGCCACCTTTACATCGTGGTCGCTGATGAACTCGCCCTGCCGCATCATATAGACGCCGAGCTGCAGCGTGGCCAGCACATTTTCGCCGGGGGCCGGAATCTCCGTGCGCGGCACCGGCGGAGCATACCCCGCATCCGCAATCGCCCGCGCCAGGTGTTTGGCGTCCAGCAGCAGGCGCTCGCGGTTCATGGTGATGCGGTCGCCCTGGGCGACGAAGCCCAGCCGCCGCGCGTCCAGCGCCGATGTGGATACTTTCGCCATCGCGATGGTCTCGAAATTCCGGCGCAGCGCGTCCATCAACTCCACGGATTCTCCGCGGCCGCTCTCCCGGAAGGCCGCCGCGGTGTCCACCGCGTGCAGTGTCATCTCCTTACAGCCGCCGCCCGCCGGCAGCACGCCCACGCCGGTCTCCACCAGTCCCATGTAAAGCTCCGCGTGGACCTGGCGGCGAACCGCGGCCAGCGCGATCTCCGCGCCGCCCCCCAGGCAGAAGCTGAACGGCGCCGCCACCACCGGCTGCGGGCAGAACTTGATCGCCGAGGTCATCCGCTGGAAGGCCCGCACCATCAGATCGACTTCGTCCCACTCCCCTTCCTGCGCGCTCAGCAGAAGCTGCATCAGGTTGGCGCCCACCGAGAACTGGTCGGCGTCTCCGCTGATCACGAAGGCATCGAAGTTGCGCACGGCCTCGCCGTCGCCGCGCAAGGTCTCCGTCACCAGCCTCACGATGTCCTCGCCGATGGCGTTCTTCATCGAATGCAGCTCGATGCAGGCAACGCCGTCGCCCAGGTCCACCAGGGAAGCTCCCGGATTCTCTTTCACCACTCCGTTCGCCGCTTTGAACTTCGCGACGCGCGCGATGCCGGGAACCTCCGGAATGGGCACGTAGGCTCCGCTGTGCAGGTCGAAACACTCGCGGCCGTGATTGCGGTACCAGGAGCCGGCCCCCGCCGCCAGCAGCCGCTCGACGTTGGGACTTACGCGTTCGCCCGCGGCCTTCATTCGCGCCACCGTGGCCGGCACGCCCGCCGCATCCCAAAGCTCGAACGGCCCCATCTCCCAGTTGAAGCCCGCGCGCATGGCGCGATCCACGCTGGCGGCGCTGTCGGCGATCTCCGGCAGGCAATCCGCCGCGTAGTTCCAGAGCGCGGTCAACAGGCGCCAGTGGAAGCGCGCGGCCTTGTCCTTCCTGGCATCGCCCGCGAGAAGCTGGTTCAATCGCTCCGGCAGACGCTCCGCATTTTTCGCCATCTCGAGCGCGGGCAGCTTCGGCCGCGCTGCCGGATGGTATTCGAGAGTCTTCCAGTCGAGCGCGAGGCGAAGTTCTTTTCCTTCGGCGTCCTTTTCCTTCTTGTAGAAGCCCTGCCTGGTCTTATCGCCGAGCCAGCGCCGCTCGAGCATCGTCTGGATGAACGCGGGCACGCTCATCTCTTCGGCGGCCGATGCGCGCAGCCGGGCGAAATTCGAGGCGACGTGCACCATCACGTCAAGACCCACGAGGTCGGCCAGGCGGAAGGTTCCGGTGCGGGGCCAGCCGATCGCTGTGCCGGTGAGCGCATCCACCTCTTCGATCGTGAGGTCTTCGCTCTGCATCAGCCGCACCGCCTCCAGCATGATGAAGATCCCGATCCGGTTGGCGATGAAGTTGGGCGTGTCGCGCGCGAACACCACTTCTTTGCCGAGGTGCAGGTCCGCAAAGCGGGCGATGGTCTCGATGGCGTCCCGGTCGGCTTGCGGGGTCGGGATGATTTCGACCAGCCGCATATAGCGCGGCGGATTGAAGAAATGCGTTCCGAACCACCGGCGCCTCAGGTGATCCGGCAGCACCGCGGCGATCGAAGCGATGGGCAGGCCGCTCGTGTTGGTGGTGAGAATGACGTCCGGCTTCAGGTGCGGAGCGGCCTTTTCGAGCAGCGACTGTTTGATCTCCAGGTTCTCGGTGACCGCCTCGATCACCCAGTCGCAGCCGCTCAGCAGCCCCAGATCGTCCTCGAAATTGCCGGGGGTGATCCGCGCCGCCAGCGAAGCGTCGAAAAATGCCGCGGGTTTGCTCTTCTTGAGGTTTTCGAGCGCTTGCACGGCAATCGCGCTTCGCGCCGCGCCCGGCGAAGCCAGATCCAGAAGCGCCACCGGCACTCCGGCATTCGCCAGATGGGCGGCAATCCGCGCACCCATGGTTCCCGCGCCCAGCACCGCGGCTTTGCGGATCAGTACCGCCGATCCATGTTCGGGCGTGATGGTGTCGGTTGAAGGCATCCTGGACGTTTCAGCGATCATGAGGGATCTCCTGTTTCGAATTGGGGCGCGAGCCGTTTGCGCCGCTTGTCGAGCGCCAGCCCGCGCGTCAGGGTACGGGTATACTGCGCTGCGATCTCCCCGGCCGAGAGCGGCCCGTCGGGTTCGTACCAGACGCAGATCCAGTTCAGTGCCCCCGCGATGGAAAAGGCCGCCAGCTTCGGGTCGCACGGCGTGATCGACCCGTCCTCGATTCCTTCCTGTATGAAACTTCGCAGACGGCGGTCGATCTTGCGCTTGTACGCACGCACTTCGGAGAATGCTTCGCGCGAAAGATCGCCCTCGTCCATCCGCATGACGCACCTTCCGAAGTTCACCGTCATCACATTGGCGTATGCCTGGATGAACGCTTCGACTTTTTCCAATCCCGTTCCGCAGTGCGCCGCGATGCCGTTGAGAATTTCCTCGATCATTGCCGTTCCCAGGCGGTAGCACTCGAGCAGGATCTGCTCCTTGTTATGGAAGTAGTGATACAGGGCGGGTTTGGTGATGTGTAGCCGCTCGGCGACGTCGTTCAGGGAGGTCCGGCTGTAACTCTTTTCGAGGAATAATTGCGCGGCTGTCTGCAGTACCGCCTCACGCTTGGTTTCGGGGTCCCGCCGCCGGTTGGCGAAGGCTTTTCGATGCGATGGAGAGACTGTCCCGTCTTTCGGCATGACGTAGCACCTGCCTGGTTGACACTCGGGCGGGCAACTGATATCTTACCCACGGGTAAGTTAGAAACGCAAGTGAAAACCCCGGGAGTTTTCACAATGAAAGTCGTCGGTTGTCCCTTCGAATCCTCCGGTGCAGGTTCCCGCCCCTTTTATCAATCCGATCGGATTTGCGTGCAAACGTACATTTGTGCGCCCCGCCGTGCGCGGGTTCCGGGCCGCGGAGTCACAAGGACTGAGAAGAGAGTAAGCCATGGACATTCCCCGAGACGATCTTGCCCTCGAATGTGCCTATCGATGGGAACGTGAGCGGGCGGAACGGATCTTCCTGACGCAGCCGTTCGGCGGCGGACAGGTACGCCACTGGACCTGGTCCCAGGCTGTGGGTGAAGCGCGCCGCATGGCCGCCTGGATCCGGGCGCAGAACTGGCCGCCCGGATCGCGTGTCGCCATCCTGTCCAAGAACTGCGCCTGGTGGATCATGGCCGACCTGGCGATCTGGATGTCCGGCCACGTCAGCGTGCCGATCTATCCATCCCTGCGGCCGCAGTCCATCCGCCAGATTCTGGAGCACAGCGAAGCCATCGCGTGCTTCCTCGGCGCCACCGACGAGAAGATGGCGGCGGACCTGGCAACGATTCCGGGACTCACCTGGATCTCGTTTCCAACCGCCAACGACCCGGTCGAGTTGTCCTGGGAATCTCTCATTGAGGCCAATGCCCCCATCCCCGACAGCCCGACGCGTCCTGCCGGCGACCTCGCTACCATCATCTATACCTCCGGCACCACTGGCGCGCCCAAGGGCGTGATGCACCGGTTCGGCTCGTTCGCCTTCGACGCCAGAATTCTCACCGGCCTTCTGCACCTGACAGCGGAGGAGCGAATTCTCTCGTATCTGCCACTGGCGCATATCGTGGAGAGGGCCGGCGTGGAGGGAAACACCTTCCGGATGGGATGGCATCTTTTCTTCACCGAAAGCATCGACACTTTTCTGACCGATCTGCAGCGCGCCCGGCCCACCCTGTTCCTCTCCGTCCCCCGGCTCCTGCTCAAATTTCAGCAGGGAGTCTTCGCCAATATCCCCAAGGAGAAGCTCGATCGCCTGATGCGGATCCCCGCCATCAATATCTTCGTCAGGCGCAAGATCCTGCGGCGCCTGGGCCTCGGCACGGTGCATCACGCGGCCTGCGGTGCGGCGCCGCTTCCCACGGAAATTCTGCTGTGGTACCGGAACATCGGGTTGGATCTGGCGGAAGGCTACGGCATGACGGAGACCATGATCACGCACCTTCCGCGGCCCGGCTTTGTGCGGCCCGGCTATGTCGGGCAGGCCCTGGAAGGCGTGGAGACCCGCGTGAGTCCCGAGGGCGAGCTGCTGCTGCGAAGCCCGATGAACATGTTGGGCTATTACAAGGACCCCCAAGGAACCCGTGACGCCTTCACCGAAGACGGATTCTTCCGCACCGGTGATGTGGTAACCATCGACACCGACGGCCAGCTCCGCATCATCGGCCGCATCAAGGAGCAGTTCAAGACCAGCAAAGGGAAGTACGTCGCGCCGGCCCCCATCGAAAGCCGGCTGATGGAACATCCTTCCGTGGAGGCCTGCTGCCTGATGGGGGCGGGACAGCCCAGCCCGTTTGCGGTGGTGGTCCTTTCCGATGCCCAGCGATCCCGCTGCGTCGATCCGGAGGCGCGCAAAGCGCTCGAAGCCTCGCTCCGCGAGCGCATGGAAGCGGTGAACGCCGAGTTGGACCCGTTCGCGCGCCTCGACATGATCGTGATTGCCGACGGCCCCTGGACGATCTCCAATGGCCTGATGACTCCGACTCTCAAGATCAAACGGGGCATCCTGGAGGACCGTTACCTCGCGCTGGTCGAGGAGTGGCGATCGCAGAAAGGCCCCATCGTCTGGGAGTCCCAGCCGGGTAGTTACATGCCGGCCGCCGCCAGCGGAAGCCCGCTCCGGCACAACGATTGCCCGCCGTCGCAGACATAGACGGCGCCGGTGATATAGGCTGCCGCATCGGAGGAAAGGAACAGCGCGAGGTCGGCCAGCTCGTCCTTCGTGCCGAACCGGCGAAGCGGTATCTGCTGTTCGATCTTCTGCCGCACTTCCTCTGTGGGAGCAAGCCGCCGCATTCCTTCGGTATCGTCGGTGCCCCCCGGCGTAATGCAGTTGGCGCGGATTCCCGACGGACCCCATTCGAGTGCCAGCGAGCGCGTCAGCATCTCGACTCCGGCCTTGGCCGCGCACACGTGCGATTGCCAGGCGATCGGGATGGTGGCCTGATTGGCCGAAATATTGAGAATCGAACCGCCCGGCCGGCGCAGGAAGGCGCATGCCGCGCGGCACGTATTGAACGTCCCCAGCAGGTCGATATCGACCACCGCCTTGAACCCGTTCGCGGACATCCCGGCGATCGGGGCGGGGAAGTTCCCGGCCGCCGCGCAGAGCAGAATGTCGATCTCGCCGAATTGCTCGTGCGTCTTTTTCATGGCGGCTTCGACGGCCCCATAGTCGCGGACATCGAGCGCGGCGGCCTCTGCGATTCCTCCGGCAGCGCGGATGGCAGCGGCGGCCGCCTCGGTTCTCTCGGCATTGCGGCCTACCACCACAACCCTGGCTCCGTGTTCGGCAAATCGCTCCGCCATTCGCCGGCCGATTCCGCTGCCGCCGCCTGTCACGAAGGCGACCTTGTCCTGGAGAAGATGGTCCCGGAAAATGCTTCCCATGGCACGAGCATACACTCTGTGTATGGACGAATTGAATGGAAAAGTCGCGTTGGTCACCGGATCGAGCCGCGGAATTGGGCGGGCGATCGCACTCGCGCTGGCGGAGGCAGGGGCCGGCGTTGTAGTGAATTACCGCAGCCGGTCGCGCGAAGCGGAAGAGACGGAGTCGGGCATTCGGGCAATGGGCAGGGCCGTGCGCCACCATTCAGGCCGACGTTTCCATCGCCAGTGAGGTGGACCGTTTGGTTCAGGGCGCCGAGGCGGCCATCGGTCCGGTCGATATCCTCATCAACAATGCCGGCATCGCGCGCCCGCAGGCGCTCGAGGAGATTACTGAACGCGACTGGGACGAGCTAATCGCGGCGAACCTGAAATCCTGCTTCCTGGTCACCCAGCGGGTCGTCCCCGGCATGCGTGCGCGAAAGTGGGGGCGGATCGTGAATCTTTCGTCGGTGGCCGCACAGGTGGGCGGAATCGTCGGCCCGCACTACGCCGCGTCCAAAGCCGGAATGCTGGGGCTGACGAGATACTACGCGAGCCATCTGGCACGTGAGGGCATCACCGCGAACGCGATCGCGCCGGCGCTGATCGAGACCGACATGGTGACGGCGAATCCGAATGCCCGGCCCGAGCGGATCCCGGTCGGCCGCTTTGGGGACGTCAGCGAGGTTGCCAGTGTGGCTGTCCTGCTGGCGCGCAACGGCTACCTGACCGGCCAGACCATCCATGTGAATGGCGGCTGGTATCTGACTTGACTATACTTCGGTTATGTCGACCGTCGAGACACACGCCCCCGGATCCTTTTGCTGGATCGAACTCGGCACAACCGATCAGGATGCCGCAAAAAAGTTCTACGGCTCGCTGCTTGGCTGGAGCGCGAACGATTTTCCCATGGGCCCGAACGAGGTTTACACGATGTTCGGCTTGGAGGGCCGCAATGCCGGCGCCTGCTACAAACTGAATTCCGAGATGCTGGCGCGGGGCGTACCGCCGCACTGGCTGCTCTACGTCTCGGTGGCCGGCGCGGACGAGGCTGCCGCAAAAGCCGCGGCGGCCGGCGGCAAAGTCTTGGCTCCACCTTTCGACGTGATGGAGTTCGGCCGTATGGCAGTGCTCCAGGACCCCGCCGGCGCGGCCATCGCCGCCTGGCAGCCGAAGTTGCACCAAGGTACTGGAATCGAGGGTGTGCCTGGTACGCTGTGCTGGGCCGACCTGATGACGCCCGGCCAGTCGGACGCTGCGAAGTTCTACGAGGCCGTATTCGGCTGGCACGCGGAGCCCGGCAAGGACAACAGCGGCTACCTGCACATCAGGAACGGAGAAAAGCACATCGGCGGCATTCCGCCGGCCGGCCAGGGGGATCCCAACGCTCCGCCGCACTGGCTCGTATATTTCCTGGTGCGGGATTGCGACGCCTCCACCGCCAGAGCCAAAGAGGGCGGCGCAACTATCTATATGTCTCCCATGACCATGGAAGGCGTAGGCCGCTGGTCCGTGGTGGCGGATCCGCAGGGCGCCGTCTTCGCCCTTTTCCAACCGGCCCACTGAGGTCCTTCGCGCGCGCCGTCCGAGGTGGTATCGTAGTTCCCACGCGCTCACCCTCGTGGTGTGGGCGGAGAATGAGGGCGGCGATGAAATTGACGATAGGATTGCCGATATTTGCGATCGTTTGGATAGCGGCCGCGGCTGAGGTTCCCTCCCCGCAGGTCCAGATTGCGGGTGCGGTCCTGGCGGCGCCGGCGGAACTGAGAGACGGCGCGGCGGTGCTTGGGTTCGACGCGCAAGGCGGGCGCGTGATGATTCGAGAAGGTAAAAACGAGATGATCTGTCTCGCCTCCGACCCCGCGAAGACCACCTTTAATGTCGCCTGTTACCACAAGGATTTGGAGCCATTCATGGCCCGGGGCCGGGAGCTCCTGGCACAAAAAGTGACCGGGGCGAAGCGCAACGAGGTCCGATTCAAAGAGGTAGAGGACGGGAAGCTCGCCATGCCCAAAGAGCCCCGGACGCTCTATGTCCTGACAGGCACCAGCTTCGACAGCAGCACCGGGAAGGTGCAGGACCCCTACCTGCGCTGGGTCATTTACGTGCCTTTCGCCACGCCCGAATCCACCGGGCTTTCCACCAAGGCCAGCGAAAGCGCGCCGTGGCTGATGGCACCCGGCACGGCGGGCGCTCACATCATGATCAATCCTCCGAAGAAGTAGGGCGGCCCGCGTTGCCCTGGCCGTGATACGGCCGTTCCGACGGCCTGATACAATCGCGGCCATGTGCCGGATCCTCGTTCTCCTTCTGCTCGCTTCGGCCTGCTTCGGCCAACCGAAGCTCACGGTCCTGATCGTCGATGGCGTCAATAATCACGACTGGAAAACCGCGACGCGCGAAGTGCGTACCATCCTCCAGGCCACCGGGCGTTTTCAAGTGGATGTCTCGACCAGCCCGCCGCGCGACGCTCCTCCCGAAGCGTGGTCGAAGTGGCGGCCGCGCTTTGCTGACTACCAGGCGGTCCTGCTCAACTGGAACGGCGGCGAAAAGGAAAATGGCCTCCGCTGGCCCTCCGAGGTCGAAGCCGATCTGTTGCGCTATGTCCGTTCCGGCGGCGGCCTCATCGTCTTTCATGCCGCCAACAACGCCTTTCTGAAATGGCCGGAGTATAACGACATGATCGGCCTCGGCTGGCGGCCCCGCGAGTTCGGCCCGAGCCTGATCATCGGCGCCGGAGGGAAGATCGTACGGCTGCCGGCCGGGGAAGGCCGAAACCCTGGCCACGGTCCGCGCCACGATTTCGAGTTGCGCCTCCTCGACCGCGATCACCCCATCACGCGCGGCATGCCCGCCCACTGGATCCAGCCCTCTGAGCAGCTGACCCACGGGCAACACGGTCCGGCGGAGGGCCTCACCATTTTGACCTACGCGTGGTCGAAAGATGTCGACGAAAATGAGCCGCTCGACTGGGTCCGCGAATATGGCCGCGGACGGGTCTACACCACCATGCTCGGTCACACCTGGCTGAACGAGGATAACCCGAACTTCCAGTGCCGTGAGTTCCAGCTGCTGCTGGCTCGCGGGGTCGAGTGGGCCGCAACCGGCAAAGTCACCATCCCCGTTCCGGCCGACCTGTTTCGGGACGATTTCTCGCGCTTTCCGCCCGGACACCTGTCGGCGCCGGTCGGCGAACTGAACGGCGCCATTCAGGAGTATCACTATCTCCCGAACCGCGGGGTTCCGCTCGGCCCCTGGGCCAACGCGATCGGCCATCTGGACGCCTGGGCGGTTGGCGATGAAGGCGGCATCCCTTACCTGGAGCAGTACCTGACCTCCGATGCACGCCAGTTCTCGCCTCCCATCTTTCTTACGGGCGACAGCGAATGGACCAGCTACGCCGTGGATGCACGCGTGAAGCCCCTGGCGCTCGACGGCATGGCCGGCCTCGTCTTCCGCTACCGCACCAATCGTCACTACTACCTGTTTGCGTTGACCGGCGGAAACCGCGCCCGCCTGGCGCTGTCCCTGCCGCTCGAAGCGGCGCTGCGTGTCCGGCAGTGGAAGGAGTTGGGAAGCGCCGCGATCGACTACGACGTCCGGCGCTACTACCAGCTTCGCGTGGAAAACGACGGCCCGCGGATCCGCGCTTACGTCGACGGCAAACTCGTGATCGAGGCCGAAGACAGCGACACGCTCAGCGGCAAGGCTGGCGTGATCGCGGATGTTCCCGCGCGCTTTCAGGAGTTCGCCGTCACGGCTTCCGGCGCCGCGAAGGCGGAGATCGGCAGACGCATCGCTGCTCGGGACGCGGAGCTAGAGCGCCTACGCGCCGGCAATCCACGGCCCAAACTGTGGAAGAAGTTCGAGACGCCGGGCTTCGGCGCCGGCCGCAACGTCCGCTTCGGCGACCTGGATGGCGACGGCGTCCCGGACATGCTCATCGCCCAGAATATTCCGCGCATCCGCGGCGACGCCTTCGACGCCATCAGTTGTCTCACGGCCGTGACACTCGAGGGCAAAGTGCTCTGGCGCATCGGACGCCCCGATCCTCGCAACGGCCTGTTGACCAACGACACGCCTTTTCAGATTCACGATATCGATGGCGACGGCCGCAGCGAGGTCGTCATGGTCAAGGATTTCCAGTTGCAGATCCTCGACGGCGCCACCGGCAGATTGAAGAAGTCGGCGTGGATGCCGAAAGCGCCCGCCGCCAAAGAGCGTGGATTCGAGCTGGTGAGCGGCGATTCCATCGTGTTCCTCAACCTCTCGGGCCACCCCGACCGGCGCGAGATCCTGGTGAAGGACCGCTACGAGCACTTCTGGGTCTACGACAACCAGCTGAAGCTGCTCTGGCAGGGCGACGAGATGACCGGCCACTACCCCTACCCGTTCCCGCGCGCCTCCGACGGCCGGGACGAAGTGGCCATCGGCTACTCGCTTTGGACGCCCGAAGGCAACCGCCTATGGAGCCAGGCCTCCGCGCTGAAAGACCACGCGGATGGCGTGATGATCGGCAACCTCAGCGGCGATCCGCAAGCCGCGCCGCGCATGTATGCCAGCGGAAGCGACGAAGGCTTCCTCATGTTCGACATGGACGGCAAGCTGCTGAAGCAGGTCCGCGTGGGCCACAATCAGAGTCCCGCCGTGGGCAAATTCCGGCCTGATCTCCCAGGCTTGCAGTACATGTCGGTGAACTTCTGGAGGAACCCCGGCATCGTGACCCTGTTCGACTGGAACGGCGCCATCCTGGCGCAGGACGAGCCCATACACACCGGCAGCCCGATGCTGCCCGTGAACTGGCGCGGCGACGGGCAGGAGTTCGTGCTGCTCTCGGGCAACGTCCGCGAAGGCGGGATGCTCGACGGGCACCTGCGCCGCGTCGTCATGTTCCCCGACGACGGCCATCCCGACCTGGCCGCCAACGTGATGGATCTGACCGGAGACCAGCGCGACGAAATCGTGCTGTGGGATCAGAATCGGGTGTGGATCTACACGCAGGACCGTCCTTTTGACGGCCGGCGCATCTACGCGCCGCGGCGGAATCCCGACTACAACGAGTCGAACTACCGCACCAACGTGTCGCTGCCCGATTGGGAGGAAGTCCGGACGAGGTGAGGGGCGGACCCGGCCAGCGCGGGCACCAGGTCGTGCGCCATGATCAGGTCCGAGGCCCGCAGGTCGGTGGCTGCGGCCTTTCGCCCGGATTCCAACCCCGCGCAAGGCGTCCCCCGGCCGGTGCTCATGTCATAACACGTGCACTCCGAGAGCGATCCGAAGCGGTTCAAAAGGATGCGCCGGCCGTCGGTAAAGCTGCCGTCGCGAAAGACCACGAGGTTCGACCCGCCGCTCGTCAGATCGCGGCCGAGCATGGTGCTTCGCTCGTCGTTCACACCCAGCAGCGAGAGCAGGGTGGGCGCGATGTCGAGGTGGCCCCCGGGTGTCGGAAACTCGCCGGCGTGGCTGCCTTCCGGGAGCCGGATGATCAGCGGGATCCGCTTGCGCGCCAGCAGCCGGCGGTAGGCATCCTCGCCCCTGTCCGGAAGCAGCTTCAGTAGCTCCGGTTGGTCGGCGAGGAAAGCCGTGTGGTCGCCGTAGATCGCGAATACCGTGCGATCGAGCAATCCGGCGGCCCGCAGTTGATCGAGGAACCTGCCGACCGCCGCGTCCACGTAGTGCACGGATTGCAGGTAGTTACCGAGCAGCGTGCCCTCCAGGGGTCCCAGCTTGAGGATGTGCCGTTCCTTGGGCAGCAGATCGAATGGATTGTGGCTGGTGGCCGTCAGCAGGAAGGCTAGGAAAGGCTGCGCCTGGCCGGCCAGCCGCGGTGTCATTTGGCTGAAGAACGAGCCGTCGGAGATCCAGCTCCCGTACATTTCCTTCTGGTTGAAACTGCCGTCGTAGTAGCGGCGGGTGAACCCGTAGTCCCGGTCCATCCTCCACATGTTCCAGAACGTGGCGTCCGCCGCCACCGCCGAGACCGTGGCATAGCCGCGCTCCGCCAGGACCGCGGGCAAAGCCCGATAGTGATTGGCTGTGAACATAACGGCGGTCGCCGAAATCCGGGATGGATACAGCGAGTTCAGCGCCATGAACTCGGCGTCGGAGGTAGTTCCCAGATACGTCTCGTCGTAGAAATCGGGGAAGTAAAGGCTCTCGCGGATCAGGGCCGAGAGGTGCGGCGTCACCGGCTGCCCGCCGATGACCAGGCCGATGGCGAAGGTGTTCAGGCTCTCTGCGTTGATCAGGATCACGTTGCGGCCTCTCGCTGCGCCGAACAGCGGGGAAGCAGAGGCATGCCGGGCGCGGCGTGCCTCCAGAAACCGGCGGGTCCAGGCCAGCTCGGTGCTGCTCGCAGGGCCGCTCACCGGGTTGCCGGCGGAGGCCAGCGAAAAGCCGAGGTCGAAGGCGTGATAGGGCAGCAGTCCGATCGCGTTGGCCATATCCTTCCGCGGACTCTCGCGATAGGTCTGGTTCAGGTTGCCGGCAAGCGGTGCGAACGGAGGCACCAGCAGCGCCAGGCCGGTCGCCGCCATCGCCGCGGCGGTCCGCCTCGAGGCGCGCCGGGAAAGGCGCGGCACTCCGCGGCAGGCCCGCAGGTAAAGCGGAAAGGCGAGCAGGCATAGGGCCGCGTCCGCGAACATCAGCAGATCGAAAGCGGTGGTGCGGCTGGCGATGCTGGGCCATGCGACCCCCAGAAAACCAGCGAAGCTGAGGTCGGTGGCGGAGAGGATGTCGCCATAAAAGCGGCGGTGCATCGAATCCGCAAAAGCCAGGAACGTGATCGATCCGTTCAAAAAGACCAGGCCGAGGTACCGCCAGGAACGCGGCAGCAGGTGGAGCGGGGCGAACACCACGAGCAGGCTCGCCAGGGTGGCGCAGAAGAGGCTCGGCGTCAGTCCCGCCCATCCCGCCGGAGCGGGTACGTCGAAGAGCTTGTCGCGAAGATGAACATGGAACCAGGCGAGCTTGGCGAGCAAAAGGAAAATGGTCGCGGCGGTGAATCCGTATTCGGCCAAGCCCGGCACGCGCGTCCTGAGCACTATGGCACGCGCCAGGTCCCGCGCTGCTGCCAGCCGCTATGGGCATAGTCGGTGGAAGCCAGCAGGTACATATGCCTCTCTCCCTGGAAGGCGGCCGAAAATCGCAATGGGAATTTCACAGTGAGCGAATCTCCGGAGTGCGTTGCCGAAAATCCCCGCGCGCTGATCGTGCACTGCCCGTTCGATTGCTCTTCCCGAGAGTCGGCCGGAATCGGTTCGAGGAAATGCGTCCCGTCGTCATTGCGCAGGCGGAGAAACCCGGCGCCGGAATCGTTGCGGATGGCGCTGAAGGAGTCGTTGTGGGTATTGTATTCGACCCAGCAGGCGTGCGCCCCGTCCACCGCGGAGTTTGTCGCCGCAAAGTGATAATGTCCTATTTGCGCAAAGTAGAAATGTCCTATTGACGCCAATCAGGCTGGGGAGGTGGCAGAAGGACAAATACTGATGACGCAAGCCGAACGGGACCGCCTGGTGGCCCTGAAGAAGGCGAAGAAGAAGCTGATCACCCAGAAGGAGGCAGCCGAAGAGCTGGGGATCACGGAGAGGCACGTGAGACGCCTGCTACGGCAACTGAAGCGCCGTGGTGACAAGGTCGTGGCTCACGCGCTGCGCGGACTTCCGTCCAACCGCAAGATTAGTGCCGACACCGAACAGGAGGCGGTGTCGATCCTCTCGCAGTCGGTGTACCGGGGATTCGGTCCGACGCTAGCCGCGGAGTACTTGGCTAAGAAGCACGACATTGATGTGAGCCGGGAGACGGTACGGCAGTGGATGATCGGGGCCAAATTGTGGCGGGCGCGGAGACAGCGCGTGGAGAAGGTGCACGAATGGCGCCCTCGGCGGAGTCGATTTGGCGAACTGGTGCAGTGGGACACAAGCGACCACGACTGGCTGGAAGGGCGCGGGGAAGAGATCTTGCTGATCAACATGATCGATGACGCGACCAGTCGATGGTTCGCACGATTTGTGGCCAGCGATTCCACGGTGGAGAACATGAACCTGCTGGAGCGTTACACCCAGAAACACGGGCGGCCGTTGGCGTACTACACCGACAAAGCGTCGATCTTCCAAACCGCGGAGAAAACCAAACGGGACGGCAGCCGATTGGGGAAGAGCCGGGAAGAATTGCCACCGACGCAGATCGGCCGGGCATTGCAGGAGTTGGCAATCCCCTGGATAGCGGCGCACAGCCCGCAGGCGAAAGGGAGGGTGGAGCGGGGATTCTTGACGGCCCAGGACCGGCTGGTGAAGGGACTGCGGGTGGCGGGAGTGACCACTTTGGAGGGTGCCAACCACTATCTGGAGACCGAGTTTCTGCCGTGGGTCAACGCGACGCTCGCGGTGGTGCCCGCCAACCCCGACGATGCTCACCGGCCACTGGAGAAGCATCACGATTTGGCCGCGATTCTCAGTCACGTGGAGAAGCGGCGGGTGAACGCCGACTACACCTTCCCGTTGGGCGCCAAGACGTACCGGATCGCGCGCCGGGACGTCAGCGCTGGGCTCCGAGGGGCCTACATACGGGTGGAGCAACGGCGGGATGGTTCGGTTGAAGCCTGCTTTGGAGGACGGTATCTCAAGGTGGAGAGATGCGAGCAGCGGCCCAAAGTGACGCCTCCCCAGCCGGCGCAGAGAACCGCACCGCGCAAGGCGGGCCGGGGGAGCGCATGGAACCAGAACTTCGATCTAAAGAAGGGGCCGAAGGTCTGGCTGGCAGCGCAAGGCTCTGGTGCCAGGCGCGAGGAGCCGTGATGACCACAGGCACAGGGTTGCGGCGGTGGCGCGAAGGCAAAGTTCGCCCGATACCGGGAAACTCTCCGCCCGCCCAGCCGGTAAGCCGGGGTGTTTGTTCGTTGAGGAGAGTTTGCGACGATCCCTTCTCCGCCACTCCCTTGCCGCAGTTGCAAAGAACGATACTGGGCGCCCAGTATGCGTTTTGGAAGGCATGGCGGAATCTATCGGTCCGATGTGGTCGAACCACAACCAAACCCTGGGGCGGAACCGCGCCGCCTCCCGCCAGGCGGCCCCGTGCCCAGGTAGAAGAACGCGTCGGGAGGACCACGCTCTGCTCATCGTCCGCGATGAGTTCCGACCGGCTATTCCTTGATCGGGGTGCTCGCCAGCATTGCCCGTCTCCGCTTCACCGGCACGCTCAGACTACCACGCCCCCTCCCTCCGACTGGCGCAAACCGGACATTTCTACTTTGCAGAGAATAGGACATTTCTACTTTGCGTTGACACGTCCACCGCGGAGTTGATCAGAATGGACGCGGTGCGGATCCCGACGCCCCTCCGGATGTAGGTAGCGGTAAAAATCTGGTTGCTGCCCGACCCCGAATCGGGGGTCAAAGTACCAGTCCCTGGAGGGACCTTTGTTCTGACGCAGCCCGGGGTCATCAGGCAGAACAGTACCGCAAAGAAAGATAAGACCCTTACCGCCATTTTTCATATAGTCTGTCAGAGCGTCTGGCAGACGTCAATACGCGCAATGGATTTGTTCGCTCTTGCACAAAAAGTACGAAAGGTCTATAAAAGATAGGTCGATCAAATCCTCGCTCGATTCTCTCCATGGACGACCTCGAACGATTCGAAAAACTCCGGCAAAGAGTGGTGGCGGGCGTCCAGGCGTACGAGGCCAAAATGGCCTCCGATCTGGCTCTGTACCGCAGCCAGCGGGCTTGGCGGCTCATGCTGGCGGCGCGCAAGGCATACTCCCTGGCCCGGGGTGGGTGGCGCGGCCGTTTCCGCGCGCTGGCTTGGGCGGCGGGCGCGCTTTGCGGATGTCCGATGGAACTGGATACCGCCGACCTTACCTTTCCGGACGTTTCCGAATTTCTCCCTGACGACCTGTTCTACCCATCAGCGCACGCCTCGCTCGAGCTGGCCCGGAGCGAACCGGACCGCTGCTACGACGTGCTGATCTTTCCGGTGTTCGAGTACGACTTCCGATACCAGCGCCCGCAACAGATCGCAGCGGAGTTCGCCCGCCGGGGGCACCGTGTTTTCTGGATCAGCCCGGGGCGGGCCGCCGGCCCCGGAGCCGGTCCTTACCAGATGGTTCCCCTACGGCACAACGTCTACGAGATCCGCCTCCACATGCCGCCCCAGGATATCTACGGAGGAGTGCTCTCTCCGGCGGATTTGCAGGCCATGCTCGATGGCCTGACCACGTTCTACCGGGAATTGGCGATCACCAGCGCCGTGTCCCTGGTCCAGTTTCCGTACTGGCGGGGATGCGCCCTGGCTCTGCGCGAACGCTTCGGGACGTCCGTGGTCTACGACTGCATGGACGATTGGCGGAATTGGACGGCCGAGCCGGCCATCGGTCCGTTCGCCCTGGCCGAGGAGTCGAAGCTGTCGGACGAATGCGACCTGCTCCTCGTCAGTTCGCGGGAATTCGAGCATCGGCAGCGGTCCGAGGGCCGTTCGCCCGTGCTGGTCCGCAACGCGACGGACTTCGCGTTTTTCGCGGCGGGCCGGTCGGCCGGGTTGCTGGCCGGGACGCCGCGCCCGGTTGTCGGATACTACGGCGCGATCGCGGACTGGTTCGACCTCGACCTGGTGGAGAAGGTCGCGCGCCTTCGGCCGCAATATTCGTTCGTGTTGATCGGCCAGGGTTACCGGGCCGACCTCCACCGCTTGAAGCGCCTGCCGAATGTGCACCTGCTCGGCGAAAAGCACTATCGCAGCCTGCCCGCATACTTGAGCGATTTCGACGTCTGCCTGATCCCGTTCACTTCCTGCCTGCTCACGCGCGGCGTGGACCCCGTCAAGGCGTACGAATATCTGAGCCAGGGGAAGCCGGTGGTATCGACGCCCCTTCCGGAGTTAACGGAGAGCCGCGGGCTGATCTACTTTGCCGGTCGCCCGGCCGAATTCGCCGCGAGCATTGACGCCGCCTTATCAGAGCAGGACCCGGGCCTCAGGGAACAGCGAATACGGCTGGCGTCCCAGAATACGTGGAGCCACCGTGTAGATACCATCGCCGAATCCATCCAGGGCCTGTATCCACTGGTATCGATTCTGATCCTGACTTATAACTCCCACGAGTATCTTCGCCCCTGCCTGGATGCCATCCTCAGCCAGACCGCGTATCCCAATTATGAAGTCGTCATCGTCGATAATCACTCCTTCGACGGGACGCCTGAGGTTGCGAAGAGATATGCGGCGGCCGACCCGCGAGTTCACGTCCACTTACTCGAGGAGAACCGGGGATTCGCCGGCGGCAACAACGAGGCGGCCCGCCTCAGCCGCGGCGAGTTCCTGCTGCTTCTCAACCCGGACACCATAGTCACCTCCGGGTGGCTGCACAGGCTGATGCGGGTTTTTCAGCGGCACCCGGCGGCGGGGATTGCGGCGCCCGTTTCCAATTATTCGGGCAACGAGACCAAGATCAGTTTCGATTACACCGACCTGAAGACCATGCACAGGTTCGCAGCGGAGCTGGCGGCGCGCCGCGGCGGAGAGTATTCGGAGGCCGCCGTGGCCCCGTTGTTCTGCGGGTTAGTGCCGCGCCGGCTGTGGCTCTCCCTCGGCGGCCTCGATGAACGGTACCAGGTGGGGATGTTCGAAGACGATGACTTCTCGCTAAGGGCTGACGCAACAATAGATTCACATCGGAGCAATGGTGTAGTTCCAGGCTGGCAGCATGGAGTGTCGTTTGAGGGAAAGACGGCGGACCTGCTCCGGATCGGGTGATGTGCCGGTTGGATAATGTTTGCGGTCGAGGTAAGCAGAGACGGTGAGACCGGTTCGAGTGCAGGTGTTGCGGATGAAGTTGAGGACTTTGGGGTAGCTATCGAGAGGCTCGGCGGCCCAGTTTTTGGAAATTTCGGAAAACAGACGGTGCTCGATGGGATTCCATTTGGAAGCGCCGGTAGGATAGTGGGCAACGGTTACGGTGAGCCCAAAGCTGTTGCAGAGTTGGGTTTGAAGTTCGGTTTTCCAGGCGCCGGTCCGGCAACTGTTGCTGCCGCCAGTATCGGCGAGGATAAGCAACTGCCTCCCGCGGCGGTAGCGCTCGGCGCCGTCGCGCTTCCACCAGCCGGCGATGGAGTGGGCGGCAAAGGCTGCCGTGTCATGCGAAATGCCTACGAAGACCGAGCCTCGGTTGGCGAGCAGGTCATAGATACCATACGGAATCGCGACGCCGATGGCATCGGAACGGAAATCGTGATCATTGACCCGTACGGGCGTGCGATCCCACTTGACGCCATTGTTCTTGAAGTTGCCGACCAGTTCCCGCTTTTTGGTATCAACGCTGATGATCGGCAACCCTTGGCGCTCAAAGCGGGTACGTAATGAGGAGATGTAACGGAACTGTTGGTCGCGGTCCGGACTCGAGTCGGTGGCAATGGCTTTGCGATTCACGCGCAGGGAATAATCCATATCGTGAAGCAGCCGCGCCACGGTATTGGCTGAGATCTCGATATGGAGGTGCCGGAGCAGTTCGGCGATTCCGGCAGGCGTCTTGTGGGTCCATCGAATGCCCGTGATAGGATCGCCGGCGGTGTCGTGTTCCAGCAGGATTCCGATGGCTTCGATTACTTCGGGCGTTTTTTTTCCACCGGCTTGCGCCCGGCGCCGGACTGTCGGATCCGGCCGACCTCGACGTCCTGCTCCAGCAACTGGCGGCGCCCGCGGGCGATGGTGTGCGGATCGAGGCCCAGAAATTCGGCGAGCACGCTGTCGCCGCCGTGGCCGAGTTTCAGGGATTCCAGAGCGGCGTACAAGCGGCGCTGCTGCTCGTCCAGCAGGCTGTAGAACAAAATGATGGCAGCTTTCAACTCATCGGGAGACACTTCCAGACGAGCGGCATCGACCACCGTGGGAACCGACTGGTTGCTACGACGTGTCAGAGACTGCCGCTGGCGGGTGGCTGGATCGATGGAGGTATAGAGGAACAGACCGGAGATCAACTCCCGGGCGATCCTTTTCTGCTGAACGAGGTGGCGTAGCGCATCTTGCGCGCCTACATGGAGGATTGCCGACAGTTCTTCGGCAAAATATCCCGCCCCCGAGCTATGGATGAACGCCTCGGCGGTGGCCAGCAAGGTACCGTAGCGGGAGAACCATGCTGGGGCGCAGGACCACAGGCCGTCGGCTCCGAAGCGGACGATCTCGCGAAGCGTGTAGAAGCGGCCGCCATGAGAGTAGCTGGTCAGGTAGTCGAGTTCTTTGAGCTTTCGGAACACGGTGAGGTCGACATCCGTGCCGAGGACGCGTTTTAGATCGGGAAGCGTTGCGATTCTGTCGCGGAGCAGCAGCTTCCGCAAGGAATCCGGCGAGAAGGCGAGGGGCCTCATAATGTTATAGTTGCGACTGAAACAGCATTACAATCGAGACTATAACATAACCGAGAGTGAAACGGGGCAAAGGTCGGATCGGTTTCAACGGCCCATCAATATTGGACCAGCCGCTTACTGCGAAGGGGATGATCCGGAATCGGCAGCCCTTGATAATGTGGCTGTCACGACCACTGATGAGTGGTTATTTTTGCGTGGGCCCTAAGGGTCCGCCGGGCGGGCTATCGAATTGTGGTGGCGGAGGATTGCCTGGTGCATCATTTCGGCGGCGGCTCTTTCGCTAAGCTTGCCACGGAGGAGTCGCTGAGGGTTTTCCATCAGAACCGGAAGCAGTTCGAGGAGAAGTGGGGCATGCCCTGGACCCCGCACCGGCTTCGGCCCGGTGTGAAGAGTCCCCACGAAGATCGCCGGTTCACGCCGGCGGAGTTCGTCAAGGAGCCCGGGGTTTCCAGCCTCTGTCATTTATGACTGCCGCGAATCAGCCTGCGTGGCAACTCGTCCGTCCATACGCCCGATATCTTTACTACTTGATGCGGCCGGTCCGGCGCCCGGACTATTTCGAGGCGCCGTGGAGATTTCCCTCCCGCGGCGTCGATTCCGAAGCTGCCGGCGATCTGGAATCTCTCGGTAGTAACCCTGAAGATACTGCGTTCCTCTTTTTACCGATGGTGGACTGGCATATCCGGATGCAGCGCCCCCAGCAACTGGCGCTGGCGCTTGCCAAGCTGGGACACACCTGCATCTACGTCAATCCCCAACTGGGATGCGAGTACCGCCTGCCGTACCTGTTCGATCCGCACCCGAAGGTTGCGCGGATTTCCGACCGCATCCTGGAACTGCATGTTCACCTGCCGCACGAACATGAGTCGCACAGCCGCCGGCTCCGCGAAAGGGAGACGGCAAGAATCGTGGCCGCGGTGGGCAGGCTGATGGAGCAGTGCGGCATCACGAATGCCCTACAGGTCGTCAGCTTTCCGCGGTGGCTGGAGGTCGCCGAGACTATTCGGGCAGATCGTGGCTTTCCGCTCCTTTACGATTGCCACGATCGCGTAGAGGGATTCAGCCGGATCTCGCGCGACATCGTGCGGCAGGAAAGCGCTTTGCTGGCCTCGGCGGATCATATCAGTTTCTCCGCCGAAAGCTTGAAGCGCGCCGTGCTGGAACAGTGCCCTGAGTATGGGGCCAAAGCCTCCTTGATCGGCAACGGCGCCACCCCCGAAGATTTCGGATTCTCGCCGGGGCCGCGCCCCGCGGGGCCGCAGCGGGTGATCGGGTATGCCGGCGCCCTGGAGGAATGGTTCGACCTGGATGCGGTCTTATGCGCGGCGCGCGCGCTGCCGGAGTGCCGCTTTCAAATGCTCGGCCGGGTGGAGCATGCAAAGCTGAAGCTGCTGAAGCAGCTGCGCAATGTGGAACTGGTGGGCGAAGTGCCGTATGAATCCCTGCCGCGATACATGCACCGGTGGAGCGCGGCGATGGTGCCGTTTCTGATCAACCGCGTGACGAATACGGTCGATCCGATCAAGCTGTACGAATACTTCAGCGTCGGGCTGCCGGTGGTCGCGACACCGCTGCCGGAAATCGTCCGCCGCTATCGCGATGTAACTTACGTGGCGAAGGATGCCTCGGAGTTCCCGCTGCGGCTGCGGGAGGCGCTCGCCGAGCCGGACGGCCCAATGCGCCAGCGGCGGAAGCAGATTGCGGCGAAAGAGACCTGGATCAGCCGGGCACGCTCGATTCTGGCGGTGTCCCGCACGCTGTCCGATGCCCGCTCCCTTACCGTCGCGGCTCTGTAACGACCGAAGCCGCCAGGCGGTAGACGGCCATCGAGCCGTACTGATACTCCTTCACGGTGTCGTCTTTGAGAAACGCGCCCACGGTGCGAGGCTCGGCGGTGATCTCTTTGAGGTCGGCCGGCGCTACGAAGAACCGGATTCCGCGCTCACTGGCCAATCGCAGCGCATCGCCGTCCGAACGCACGGACGCGACGGCGGCCGAAAACTGCGGCTGGTGCCATGCCGCTACCCAGGAGCGGCCGATCAGGCCGGCGATGTGATTGGTTCCGATGAACCACACCGGCGCCCCGGGGCTTTCCAGATTTAAATAAGCGATTAGCCCGCGCACGGGCGCCATAGTCCGGATGTAGGTCTCGCTTTCGCTCCGGGCGTCGAGCGGCGAGAGATAGAAGCTTTTTTCGTACCAGCCCGAGGAAGGCAGAAAGTACAGGTTGAGCAGCACGAGGCCGGCCGATACCGCTCCTAGCGCCTTGAAAAACGACGGGTCGCGCAACCGGACGGCTCCGGCAAAAGACAGGAAGGACACGCTCGCGAGCGCCAGCGCCGGATACAGATAGCGGAGGTACGGTTGCACGGAAAGGACCGCGATGCCCGATACGAGAGCCGCAGCCAGTGCCGCGCGTGCGGTAAAAGCGGTCCGACGCCCGAACAGCGCCAGAGAGAGCGGAAGCAGCAGCAGGAACTGAAACCCCATCGATCCATCCTGCGATTCCAGGAAGCGGTGCGAATGGAAGGTGAGCTGATAGAGCGAATCCCAGGACGGAATCGAGCCGCCTGGAAACGGCGAGCGAAAGAGCGGGCTCGCATACGGATAGATGGTGCTGCCGGTTTTCCACCACGCCAACGCATAAGCCGGCACACCGGTGAGCAGCGCGACCAGTAAGGCGGCCAGCCCATAGCGGAGCAGAGGCCGGCGGTGAGGCCGCGCGGCCGCGGCGACGGCGAAGCCGGCCAGGGGCAGGGCGCAAGTGATGGCTCCGAACTTGGCGGCCAGCGAGGTTCCCAGGAATAGCCCCAGGAGCAGGAGATACGCCGGGCGGCGAGTGGCGTGGAAGCGGTCGAGGGCCAGCAGCGCGGCCAAGATCATGACCGCCAGGAAATTTTCGATGAACAACGATCCGGTTACGAGTTGTACAAGGGGGACGGAAGCAAACAACGACACGCCGAGCAGCGCGGACGCCCGTTGTAGGTAACGCCGTCCGAAGCAGTAGAGGATGGCCAGCAGGGCGGCGAGAAGCAGGAAGTTCATGAGGCGGGCGGCGAACTCGCCCCCCAGCAGATATGCCGCGGTGTATAACCAGTCGCCCGCCATCGGGCTGACCGCCCAGATGTACTGCGCGGGGTCGAAAGGCCAGAAGTGATGGATGGCCACATACGACGGCAGCATCAGGTGGACCGCCAGGCCGTCGTAGCCGACCTCCGGCTTGACGGCCACCAGTAGCTGCGCCAGCACCGCGAAGGAAACGAGCGCTCCGGCGGCGAAGACATGCGGGCGTAGGAACGACGAAGGCCGGAGGGCGCGGGCGAATCCGGCCGCGTAGTACGGGATGGCGCCGCGGTTCGCCACGATGGGCACGGACAATGCGGCCAGATAGATGGCGCGATGGTTGACGGGCCAGTGCGCCGCGACGCCGGCAGCGAAGGCGATCCATGCGATTCCGGCGAGGAACGCCAGCGCTCCCGATTCGAGAAACGGGCGGACTTCGCGCCGCAATCCAAGGCGTTCGAGGAACGCGTCGCCCAGCAGCAGCGCCGAGGACGCCAGAAAGGCCACAGCAGCGACCGGGCCGAATCCCACCGTGGCGACGGCGTCGAAGAGAGCGAAGGCCGCAAGGCTCGGCACGAACAGCGCCGGCCGTATCCACCACAGCAGCAGCGCGGCCGCCAGGTACCCGGCCACGAGCCATTCCAGCCGCGCAAGCCCTTCCCCGTTCCACACCTGCTGGGCAAACAGGTGCGACGTCGCGAAGCCGAAGGTGAGAACGCCCAGCAATACCGCGAAGACGGTCCAGAGAACGGAGCGGCTATGCAACGGGGCGATCCTATTTGAGCGCCCGGTATCTGCGGATCAGGGTATTGGTGGAACTGTCGTGATGAAGCGGCGGCTCTTCCGGGCTTTCGAGTTCCGGGATGATGCGCTGCGCCAGCACCTTGCCTAACTCCACGCCCCACTGGTCGAACGAATCGATGTTCCAGATGGCGCCCTGGGTGAAGGCGGAGTGTTCGTAGAGCGCCACCAGCTTGCCCAGCGTTTCCGGCGTGAGTTCCCCGGCGAGAATCGTGTTCGACGGGCGGTTGCCTTCGAACACCCGGTGAGGCACGAGCCAGGCGGGCGTACCCTCTCCCTTGACCTCTTTCGCTGTCTTGCCGAAAGCCAGCGCTTCGGACTGCGCGAAGACGTTCGCCAGCAGCATGTCGTGATGCCGTCCGAGCGGATTGAGCGTACGGACAAACGCGATGAAGTCGCACGGAATAAGCCGGGTCCCCTGGTGGATCAACTGGTAGAACGAATGCTGGCCGTTGGTGCCCGGCTCGCCCCAGTAGATCGGTCCCGTGTCGCAGCCCACCGGCTTGCCTTGAAGCGTCACGTGCTTGCCGTTGCTTTCCATCATCAGCTGCTGCAGGTAAGCCGGGAAGCGCTTGAGGTACTGCTCGTACGGCAGGATGGCGACCGTTTGCGCCTTGAAGAAATCGGTATACCAGATCGTCAGCAGCGCGAGAAGCACCGGCAGGTTGCGATCGAAAGGCGCGGTGCGGAAGTGCTCGTCCATCTGGTGAAAGCCGTGGAGCATCTCGCGGAAGTGGTCGGCGCCGATGGCCAGCATGGTGGAAAGGCCGATGGCCGAATCCATGGAGTACCGCCCCCCCACCCAGTCCCAGAAGCCGAACATGTTGGCCGTGTCGATGCCGAATCTCGCGACCTCGCCGGCGTTGGTCGAGACCGCCACGAAGTGCTTCGCGACCGCCTGCTCGTCCCCGCCAAGGCCTTCCACCAGCCACTGGCGGGCGGTGTGGGCGTTGGTCATGGTCTCGAGAGTCGTGAAAGTTTTGGAGGATACGATGAACAGGGTCTCCGCCGGGTCGAGGCCATGGACCGCTTCCGCGAAATCCGTGCCGTCTACGTTGGACACGAAGCGGAAATTCATGCTGCGTTCGCTATAGAAGCGAAGCGCCTCGTACGCCATGACCGGGCCGAGGTCCGAGCCGCCGATGCCGATGTTGATGACCGTGCGAATGCGTTTGCCGGTATGGCCTTTCCACTCCCCGCTCCGGACGAGACCGCAGAAGCGTGCCATTTTGTCCAATACGGCGTGAACCTCGGGCACCACGTTCGTGCCATCCACTATGATCGAGGCGTCGCGCGGCGCGCGCAGCGCCACGTGCAGTACCGCACGGTTCTCCGTGACGTTGATCTTGTCGCCGCCGAACATGGCGTCGATTCGCGCGCGCAGGCCGGACTCTTCGGCGAGCCGAAGCAGAAGCTGCAAAGTCTCGTCCGTGATGCGGTTCTTGGAATAGTCGAGATAGATGCCCAGGGCTTCCGTAGCCAGCCGTTCGCCGCGGCCGGAATCCTCTGCGAACAGCTTTCGAAGATGAAGCTTGCGGGCTTTCCTATAGTGGGCTGCGAGGTCCTTCCACGCCGGGCGTTCGACGACCGGAATAATAGCAGGTGGTTCTGTTAGGGTAGCCATGTTTCTACCATCATCTTATAACTGCTAAAGATCCGGGACTGTCAAAATATAAGGAATGGCAGCGGTCGATTGTATTCTCACGTTGAATAGCGGCTCCTCCAGCCTGAAGTTCGCATTGGTGGCGGGAGGTGTACGGGCGGTGCATGGCAGTCTCGAGCGGATTGGGTTGAAAGGCGGCGCGTTTCGCGTCCGTACGGCGGCCGGCGATCGGACGGACGAGGGCATCGATCTGCCCGATCATGACGCCGCGCTCCAACGCCTATTTGCCTGGCTGGCCGCGAGCCCGCACAGGCTCGCGGCCGCCGGACACCGCCTGGTATACGGAGGCCGCGAGTACACGCGGCCGCACCTGATCGTCCCTAAGCTGGTGGCAGACCTGCGCCAACTCGTGCCCTTTGCGCCGGAGCACCTGCCCCACGAGCTGAAGGCCATTGAGGCGGTGATGCGGGCCTACCCGGATCTGCCGCAGGTGGCGTGCTTCGATACCGCGTTTCATGCGACGTCTCCGGAGATCGCGCACTGGTATCCGCTGCCTCGGACCTATTGGCAGCAGGGTGTGATCCGCTACGGATTTCATGGTCTCTCCTACGAGTACATCCTCCAGGAACTGGAACGGGAGGCGGGTGCGGGAGCGGCCGGGGGGCGTGTGATCATCGCGCACCTGGGAAATGGGGCGAGCATGGCCGCCGTTCGCGGAGGCCAGCCCGTGGACACAACGATGGGATTCACGCCCGCCGGGGGACTCATGATGGGGACGCGGTCGGGCGATCTGGATCCCGGCGTGATCCTCTTCCTGGTGGAGCAGGGCGGACTCTCAGCCGCGGAGGTTAGGGAAATGTTGAACGCCCGTTCCGGACTACTGGGCGTTTCCGGGAGCAGTTCGGATATGCAGGAGCTGCTGGAGCGCGAGTCAGCGGACCCGGCCGCGGCGCTGGCCATCGAGCTGTTCTGTTACGAGGCGAAGAAGTTCGCGGGAGCGCTCGCAGCGGTGCTCGGCGGCCTCGATACCCTCGTGTTCACAGCGGGGATTGGGGAAAATGCCGCAGCCGTTCGGGCCCGTATCTGCGCCGGCCTCGAGTTCCTCGGAATTCGCATCGAAATGGGGAGGAACGAACGTCATGAGGCCGTCATCTCCGACGGCTCCGGCCCGGTAACAGTCCGGGTGATGAAGACCGACGAGGAAGTGATGATCGCGAGGCACACCGCGGGGGTAATTGGCCCGGCGGCTACGGCTCTGTGACTCCCAGGTTGCGCAATCGGGCAGCCAGCCGGTCCGCGCGTTGCTTTTCTTTCTCCAGTTCTTCTGTCCGTTCGCGTAGCAAAACGGTAAACCACTCGGTTACCGGGTCGGATGCCAGCGCTCGCAGGTAGTCGTCCACGGTGGGCTCGCCCGCACGTGCGCGGCGTGTGAGCTCATTGAGTCTCCGGACCGTCTCGACGATGGAATCCCCTGCTGGGTTGTCCATGATTACCTCTTCTTCCCCTCCGAGCGACTTGTATCGCTGCATTCTATCAGGTTCGCGGAAAGCGTGTAAATTCACGGATTTAGCCACCTGGCAACCTCAGCTGAAACCTTGTTTACAAACCACAACTCGTGGATAATGCTTTCGGGGTGATTTTGCCAACTGATGGTTCTGGCGAGCCAGCATCTTCAGGTCCGGAATCCTGCCACGATCCGGACCCGGATCTCCATGCCCAGGAGCCGTTTGCGGTAGTCGCCGCGGGCGCCTCTGCGGGCGGGCTGGAGGCGTTCACCGAACTGCTGCGATGCCTGCCGGCCGACACGGGAATGGCGTTCGTCTTCATCCAGCACCTGGCCCCCGGCCACGAGAGCATGCTGCCTCAACTGCTCTCCAGGGAGTCCGCCATGCCGGTAAGCCAGGTGGAGGACGGCACGGTCCTTGCGCCCAACCATGTCTATGTAATCCCGCCCAACGCCGCCATGACGATTTCGGGTCTCGTACTCGCATTGAAATCGAGAGGGGCGGTGGGGACAACGATCGACGGCTTCCTGCGCTCCCTTGCCGAGAGCCGGAAGAGCTTGGCGATCGCGGTGATCCTCTCGGGAACAGGGTCCGACGGAACGCTGGGAGTGCAGGCGGTTGCCGAGGAGGGCGGCGTCGTTTTCGCACAGGACCCGTTCTCGGCGAAGTTCGACGGTATGCCGCGAAGCGCCATCGCCACCGGTTGCGTGGATTTCGTTCTGCCGGCGGCGGAAATTGCCGCGGAACTGGCCAGAGTCGCCCGCGAGCCCCGGATCATTCATCGCAATATCCCGGAAGGCCCTGCACAACTTCCCGATCCGGAAGGCTTTGAGGAGCTTCTCGACTTGCTGCGCACCGGTACCGGCATCGACTTCAGCCTCTACCGGCAATCGACCGTGCGGCGCCGGGCCCTGCGGCGAGTCGGACTTCTCAAGCAGGGGTCCCTCCGTAACTACTTGGAGCACATGAAAGAACACCCGGATGAGCTGCAGGCCCTGGCGCAAGACATCCTGATCCGCGTCACGCACTTTTTCCGCGACCCGGAAGCCTTCGAGGTTTTGGCCCACAGGGTGTTCCCGGCGCTGATCCGGAAGACTCCGGATCGCGCCGTGAGGATATGGGTGCCGGGGTGTTCCACCGGCGAGGAGGCATATTCGATTGCGATCTGCTTTCTCGAGGTGGCGGAACAAATGCTGAGTCACGTTCCGGTACAGGTCTTCGCGACCGATATCAACGAGGCCGCCATCGAGAAGGCCCGGCGGGGCGTGTACCTCGAGAACATCGCAGCGGACGTCTCCCCGGAACGGCTGGCGCGTTTCTTCGTGCGCATGGGGAAAGAGTTCCGGATCAGCAGAAAGCTTCGGGACCAGTGCATCTTCTCCAGGCACGACCTGCTCATCGATCCTCCGTTCTCACGAATGGACCTGGTGAGTTGCCGGAATGTGTTGATCTACATGGATTGGACGCATGAGCAGGCGCTTTCCAGGTTCCACTTCGCACTTAACCCGGGAGGCTTTCTCCTGCTGGGCAAGTCCGAAACCGCAAGTTCCTCACCTGACCTGTTTACCCCGTTGGACAAGGCGGCGCGCCTTTACGTGAGACAGGACTCCGCCGGGCGGTTGGCCCGCGCGAGCGGCAGAAAGACGGCGGTCCGCCAACCGCAACGAGGTCCCGTGTCACCGGCGTCGCGGCAGCAGCGCAGCATCGATCTCCGCCACCGCGCCTATCAGGTGATGGTTGAGAGGTATGGTACTCCGTGGGTGGTCGTCGACAGGGAACTTCATGCCGTTTCGGGCGGAGAGACCGCCGGCTTATTGGCAAGCCCTTCCGTCACAGGGGACCAGAGGACGCTGAACGTGGCCGGCTCCGATCAAGGGGACGCTTTGAAAAATGCCGTCCGGACCGCCGGCAGAACGGGCCAGTCGATCCGGTTGGAGCGGGTGAAGCTTGGTGAAGGCCCCTCCGGTGAAGTCAACGTCGAAATTACACCGCTCGGTCCGGACCGGCAGCACTTTCTGATCGTGTCCGAGAACCGGGATTCACAGCTTCAGCCGAACCTCGAACCTGGGAGTATCCCTGCGCCTGATGACAGGGGTGATTTCGAGATCCGGATCAGCCGCCTCCGGAAAGAGCTTGCCTCCAGCCGGGCGCGGCTGGAGTTGGTCGTTAGCGAGCAGGAAGCCGCCAGCGAGGAGATTGTCGCTTCGAACGAAGAACTGCAGAGCCTCAACGAAGAGTTGGAAAGCTCTAAAGAGGAACTCGAGGCCACCAATGAGGAGTTGACTACGGTCAACCAGGAGCTGCAGATCCGCAACACCGAACTCGACAGCGCTCGCGAGTTTGCGCAGGCCACCATCGACACTGTTCGCTCCTCGCTCGTCGTTCTCGGCCCGGACCTTCGGGTACTCAGGGCCAACCAATCCTTCTATCGGACGTTCTGCGTATCCCCGGCCGAGATCGAGCGCCGCTTCATCTACGAGTTGGGGGGCGGGCACTGGAGCATTCCCCGGCTTCGGCTCCTGCTCGAGGAGGTTCTGCCGGCGAACCATGTGATGGAAGATTTCGAGGTGGAGTACGATCCTGGTCCCGCGGGGCGGCGGACGCTTCTCATGAACGCGCGCCGGTTCGAGCGGGAGCAGCGGATCCTCCTGGCGATCGAAGACGTGACCGAAATCCGGCGCGCTGAGGAACATTTGCGGCAATCGCAGAAGATGGAAGCGATCGGCTACCTGGCGGCGGGCGTGGCTCACGACTTTAACAATCTGCTGACGGGCATCCTTGGGAACGCGAGCCTTCTGCTGAGCGCGCTTCCCCAGAATGATACCCGGAGGAAATTGATCGACAATGTTATCAGCGGCGGAGAGCGGGCAGCGGACTTAACGCGGCAGCTTCTCGCCTATGCGGGAAAGGGCCGGTTCTACCTGGAACGGGTAGATCTTTCGGACGCAGTAATGCAGGTCAGCGGGCTCTCTCATTCCTCCATTCCCCACAATGTGCAGCTCCGGCTGGATCTCGACAAGGATCTCCCTCTGCTGCTGGTCGACAAGGGCCAGATGCAGCAAGTCGCGATGAACCTGATCATCAATGCCGCCGAAGCGATCGGCAAAGCCGCGGGCACCATTCTGGTGAGGACGGGCAGGCAGACCGTAACGGGCCCGCTGCCGGACCTGCATCCGAACCAGCCGCTGGCGTGC
Source organism: Bryobacterales bacterium (assembly GCA_963836015.1). Taxonomy (GTDB): domain Bacteria; phylum Acidobacteriota; class Terriglobia; order Bryobacterales; family Bryobacteraceae; genus CAWCDJ01. Next base: position 221,635 of record CAWIIF010000008.1, read on the forward strand.
GGCGAGTATGTCTTTCTGGAAGTGCAGGACGATGGCATCGGGATGGACGAACAGACCATCTGTAGGATTTTCGATCCCTTCTTCACGACAAAATTCACGGGTCGCGGGCTGGGTCTGGCAGCAGTCTTGGGCGCAGTCCGGCAGCAAAAGGGGGCCATTCAGGTCCACAGCGTTCCGGGACGCGGCAGTTCCTTCCGAGTGCTGTTACCCGCCAGCGAAAAGCCGCTGGAGGTCAACGAGTCGGCCGTTCCCGAAGACTTGCGCGGCGCCGGCACCATTCTGGTTGTGGACGACGAGGAGATGATCCGGACCTTCACGATGTCGGCGTTGGAGAGATACGGCTACACCGTGCTCCTGGCGCCGGACGGCCGGGAAGGAGTCCGGTTGTTCGCGGAAAGATCAAATGACATCTCGCTGGTGCTGCTCGACGTGGCGATGCCGGAAATGGGCGGGCTCGAAACGATGGAGCGGATTCGGGAGATCCGGCCGGACGTCCCCGTGCTCGTCTGCAGCGGGCTGGGCGATGTGGACGTAGAAGCGCGTTTTGCAGGCAAGAACGTCGCAGGGTTCTTCCCAAAGCCGTACACCGAAATGCAGCTTGCCGCTAAGGTTAAGGCGTGCATGGCTCCAGCAGCCGGGAGCGATTGATCGGGAGAAGTTTACTTCTTGCTGCCCACCGCTCCACGGTCCGGCGTGCTAAAATTCACCTAAATCCTTCTCAGAGGTTAGGAGCAAAACAATGTTATTTGGTTTGCGTTTCCGCTGGGGCGTTGCCTCCGGCTTAATCGCGGCTTTTCTTGTTTTCGCAGGCATCGCTTTACCGCAATCCACCGGGACGATTCGAGGCACCGTCACCGACACTTCCGGCGCGGCCATCCCCAACGTCCCCATCGCGGTGCACAACGAGCGCACGGGCGAAGATCGTGCGACCACTACCGACGCCAGCGGCATCTACCAGGTTCCGGCCTTGCCGGTGGGCTCGTACCGCGTATCCGTGAAGGCTCCCGGAATGGCGGCGACGACGGCCAGTAACGTGGAGGTCCCGGTCGGCAGCACCGTCAAGCAGGACTTCTCGTTGAAGGTTGCCGCCAGCACCGAGACGGTCGATGTGGTTGCCGCGCCGCCCGTGGTCGATGCCAATTCGGTTTCGGTCGGCAGCGTGGTCAACCAGACCACCGTGCAGGAAATCCCGCTGAACGGACGGCACTTTGTGGACCTCGCGCTGTTGATCCCCGGCTCCGTCGTTCCGCCCGCCAACGGATTCCTGACCTCGCCCTTGCGCGGCCAGGGCTCCTTCTCGTTCAATTCCGCCGGCGCGCGCGAAGACAGCGTCAACTTCATGATCAACGGCATTAACCTCAGCGACCCCAACCAGAACCAGATCACCTTCCAGCCGACCATCAATACGGTGGAAGAGTTCAAGGTGGACAATTCCACCTTCAGCGCCGAATACGGGCGCAACTCGGGTTCGATCGTGAACATTGCGACCCGCGCCGGCATCGACCAGTGGCACGGGGAGGCCTACGAGTTCCTGCGGAACAACGATCTGGACGCCCGCAACTTTTCCAACCCGACCTTCGTCAGTTCGGCGGGCACGCTCGTCCCGAACCTGCAGTCGCCCTTCAAACGGAATCAGTTCGGCGGCGACGCCGGAGGCGCGCTGGTGAAGGACAAGACCTTTGTCTTTTTGACCTTCGAATCGACCAGGCAGCGTCAGGCGGTGCCTCTGTCGGCGACCACGCTCTCCGCCGCACAGCGCACCCAGGCGCAAACATCGAGCGATGCACTGATTCAGAAACTGCTGCCGCTCATTCCCGCGGCGAACTCGGGCACCAATCAGTTCGCTTCTTCGGCCGTGGCGCCCGTGAACATCGAGCAAGGCACGGTCAATTTCAGCCAGGTTTTCTCGGAGAGCCAGCGCCTCAACGTCTATTACGCGATCCAGCGCGATGAACGCAACGAGCCGCCTTCCACCGATGGCAACAGCTTTCCCGGCAGCGGCGACCAGAGAAACGGCAACCGTCAACTGCTCACCCTCAACGACTCGTGGGTCCTCAGCCCGACCCTGGTGAACGAAGCGCGCCTGGGCTTCAATCGCATCCATATCACGTTCGCCGGCGACAACACGCTCAGCGCGTCGGCCTACGGCATCAACAGCGGAGTGACCGCTGCTATCGGTCTGCCGCAGATTACGGTCTCGGGGGCCTTTACCTTCGGCGGTATCGGCGGTTTTCCGCAGGGCCGCGGCGATAACGTCGGGGTTCTCTCCGACACCTTGAGCTGGGTTCGTGGGAATCACTCGATCAAGATGGGCGGCGAGTTCCGCCGCCAGAATTCGGACAACTTCTCGTATACCCCGGGAACCTTCAGCTTCGCCAACATCAACGCCTTCCTGGCGGACCAGGCCACCGGGTTCAGCGCCAATACCTCGGATCGCTCCAACCGCACTTACGGTAATTCCCTGGGCGCGTTTGTCACCGATACCTGGAAAGCGAAGCCAACGCTGACCCTCTCGCTCGGCCTTCGCTACGACTGGTACGGCACGCCCACCGAAGCCGAGAGCCGCTTCGTGGTGTTCGATCCGACCACCGACACCTTGCAGCACGTGGGGCAGGGGAGCGGCCCGGGCCTGGCGTACAACCAGAGCGCCCTGAATTTCGAGCCGCGCGTCGGTCTTGCCTGGGATCCCTTCAAGAACGGCCGGACCGTGGTCCGTAGCGCCTACGCCATCATGACCGACCAGCCGACCCTGGGCCTGGTGACCGGCCTGGCTTCCAATCCTCCCAACGCGTTCCCGATCTCCTTTTCGCCCAGCGCCGCGACTCCCTTCGTGACCCTGGGCAACGCCTATGGCGCCGCCAGCGGCAGCGTCTCCCCGGTCTCAGTCGCGCACAACTACCGGGACGCGTACGTCTCGGAGTGGAACCTCAATGTGGAGCAGGCGCTGGGCAATAGCTATGGCCTGATGGTCGGCTATTTCGGCAGCAAAGGCTCGAACCTCAACATTGAGCGCAACTACAACCAGCCGATCGGCGGCGTGCGTCCGTTTGCCAGGCTCTCGGCCGACAGCCCGATTGATCCCGGGATGCCGCTGTCGAATATTCCGGTTTACGAAAGCGTCGGCAACTCGTCTTACAACGGGCTCTGGATCAAGCTGGAGAAGCACGTCAGCAAGGGCCTCCAGTTCGACACGTCGTACACCTTCTCGAAATCGATCGACGACAATTCCCGCAACGTCCAGGGCCTGGTGGTTCAGGATAGCTACAACATTCGCGGTGACCGCGGGCTCTCGGATTTCGATGCCCGGCACCACTTCGTGTTCAGCGGAGTCTACCAGTTGCCGTTCCGCGGAAACCGGTTAAAAGAAGGCTGGGCGTTCTCGGCGATCGAAACAGTGCAGAGCGGCAACCCCATCAACTTCCATCTCAGCAACACGTCGTTCGCCGGCGCGGCTGTTCTGCGCCCGAATGTCACGGGGCCGGTCACCACCGGCTTCACTCCAGGTACCAACGGAAGCGCGACATCGGTAACGTATATTCAAAATCCGTCGGTCTTCGTTAACCAGGGCACCACCGCGGGCACCGTCCTGGGATTCGGCGACCTCGGCCGCAACGTAATCATCGGACCGGGCCTGCTGAGCACGGATTTCGCGGTGACCAAAAACATCCGCGTGAGCTCCTCGGATCGCATGAACCTGGTGATTCGGGCGGAGGCGTTCGACCTCTTCAACCGGACGAACTTCACTCAGCCGATTTCGACCGTGGGCTCCGGGACGTTCGGGCTGATCACGGGCGGCACTCGCTTCCCCGCTGGGGATTTCGGTACGTCGCGGCAGCTTCAGGTTTCGGTGAAGCTGAAGTTCTGACGCTCGCACTGCCGTGGCAGTGCTTCCACTTGCGGCCGCTTCCACAGGGACACGGGCCATTGCGGCCGCGTTTCGCGTCCTGAGAAGCCGCCCACGCCATCACGCCGGCGGCCGGTCGATCTTGCTGGAGCAGGCCCGCCATCATCTGCATGGCGGGCTGCGTCTGGGTGAAGAACCGGAAGAGCCCCGCGCAGAGGTAGTTGTGCTCCGCTTCGCCGTACTGCGACTGGGCGAAGCGATCCTTGGGGCACCCGCCGTTACACAGCGGCCGCACCTCGCACTCCCGGCACTGGCGGGTGAGCCGGTCGCGCTTGTCCAGCCCGAAGCGCCGCTGCGCGGCGGATGCGACGAGATCGCGCATGTGGGTCTCGTGAATGTTCCCCAGGCGGAAGCCGGGTTCCACGAAGTGATCGCACGAGTACAGATCGCCGTTGTATTCCAGGGCCGGGCCGTAACCGCAGGTCGGCGCGTGAATGCAGAGCGTGTGGCGCCCGAAGTACGCATTCAGAGTGACGTCGAAGAGCTGAACGAAGACCGACCCGACGTCGTGGCGCACCCACTCTTCGAAGATGTCGATCAGAAACTGCCCGTACCGTTCGGGGCCGACGGTGCGCTCGGTCACGGCCGAGCCCGATTGAGTGTAGAGAAGACGGGGACCGCCGGGCCGTTCGCTCCAGCCGAGATTCGCGAGCGGTAGAAGATCGGGCGTAGAGCGCTCGACGATGGGAATGAACTGCATGTATCGCGCGCCCATGCCGTCGCGGAAGAAGCAGTACGCCTCGCGGCCGTGATCCTGGTTGGCGGCGTTCACGGTGCAGAGAATGTTGACCTCGACTTCGTACCGGCGTAGGTGATTCCAGCCGCGCATCACCTGGTCGAAGGAACCCTCGCCCCCTTTGTTTACGCGGTAGGTGTCGTGAAGGTGCCGGGGCCCATCCACGCTCAGACCGACGAGGAAGTCATACTGTTTGAGGAAAGCGCACCACTGGTCGTTCAGCAGGACGCCATTGGTCTGGAAGGTGTACTCGACCCGCTGCCCCGGCCGGCGATATTTTTCCACGAGCTCGACGGACCGGCGGAAGAAATCGATACCGAGCAGCGTGGGCTCGCCTCCCTGCCAGGCCACGGTCACCTCCGGGGTCCTGTGAGATTCCAGCAGTTGGCGGATGTAGGCCTCCAGCGTAGCGTCCGTCATCCGGTGGTGGTCGTCGGGATAGAGCGCCTCCTTCGACAGAAAGAAGCAGTAAGTGCAGTCGAGATTACAGGTGGAGCCGCTCGGTTTGGCCAGGAGGTGGAACCGCGGCGGAGCGGGCGCTGGTTGGATTGTCGCCATCGATTCCCCCCTCTCTAACGACCAGGCGGCTTCGCGCTGCCTTAGCCGCCGCTGGCCCCAACGTTCATCTTGGCCGCCGCATCGCTGACGGTGAAGCTGGCGGCCTTCTGCCGCGGTGGAAAGTCGCGGAGCGTCTCCATGAATTCGGCTACCAGAGTCTGCGCCGGGATGAGCAGAAATGCATGATCGAGGACCCAATCCCAGTACGTGTTCGAAGTGATATCCGCGTGTTCGTAGGGATCGGTCCGCAGGTTAAAGATTTTGGGAACGCGCAGCGGAGTGAGCGGCTCGGCCCAGATCTGCAGCGTGCCCCGGGCGCGCTGTTCGAGGAAGACCATCTTCCAGTTGTCGAAGCGCATACAGGCGAGGTCGCCGTCGTCGGTGAAGTACAGGAACCCCTTGCGCGGGTTCGTCTTCTCTTTTCCGGTCAGCAGGGGAAGCAGGTTATGGCCATCCAGGTGGACTTTGAAGGTCTTCTCGCCGGCCTTGTGGCCTTTCAGGAGCTTCTCCTTGATGTGGGGCTCTCCGGCGGCGGCCAGAATGGTGGGCAGCCAGTCCAGGTGCGATACGATCTCGTTCGACACCGAGCCGGCCTTGATCTTGCCGGGGAACCGCGCGAAAGCAGGCACGCGGAAAGCTCCTTCCCAGTTCGAGTTCTTCTCATTGCGGAAGGGAGTCTGCCCGCCATCGGGCCACGAGTTCATGTGGGGCCCGTTGTCGGTCGTATACATCACCATCGTGTTGTCCGCGATCTTTAACTCGTCGAGCAGGTCGAGTATCTCGCCGATGTGCTTGTCGTGATCGATCATCACGTCGTGGTATTCCGACTGCCAGCGGCCGGACTGTCCCAGGCTGGAAGGCTTGGCATGGGTGCGGAAGTGCATGTGGGTAGTGTTGAACCACACGAAGAACGGAGTGCCGGCGGCCACCTGTTTCTTGATGAAGGTTTTGGCGGCGGCCAGAAACTCCTCGTCGACGGTCTCCATGCGCTTCCTGGTCAGCGGACCCGTGTTTTCGATCTTCTGGCCGCCTTTGCCGTCGGCCCAGGTGTGCAGAACACCACGCGGACCGAACTTCTTGCGAAAGTCCGGGAAGTCCTTCTCGGGCGGATAGTCGCGCAGCTCGGGTTCTTCCTCGGCGTTCAGGTGGTACAGATTGCCGAAGAACTCATCGAAGCCGTGCATGGTGGGCAGGTGCTCGTCGCGATCTCCCAGGTGGTTCTTGCCGAACTGGCCGGTCGCGTAGCCCAGCGGCTTGAGTAGCTCGGCGATGGTCGGATCTTCGGCGCGCATTCCGAGGGCCGCCCCGGGGAGCCCGACCTTGGTCAGGCCGGTCCGCAGGCCGCACTGGCCCGTGATGAAAGAGGCACGGCCGGCCGTGCAGCTCTGTTCGGCATAGGCGTCCGTGAACAGCACCCCTTCTTCCGCGATGCGGTCGATGTTGGGGGTACGGTATCCCATCATCCCCTTGGTGAAGACACTGAGGTTGGATTGGCCGATATCATCGCCAAAAATCATGAGGAAGTTCGGTTTCTTCTCTGGCACCTGGTTCTCTCCGTGGCCCGGCAAATTCTATCTGTAGGCCACAACCGGCTCGATGAGCGGCGGTTCACGCCGGCTCTAAATTTTCCCGCGCCGGCCCGCAAAATTCTGAATTGCCGCCGCGCGGGTGGAATCACCTCATAACGGGCACCGCGGCCGGGATGTCACCCCAAGTTTCCATGACATTGCTCATCTCTATCGTTGGCGCTTTGATACTTGCGAGCGCCTTCCCGCTGGCGTATTACAGCCGCCTGCTGACGTCGAGGATCCAACGGCGGTGGGAGTCGCTCTCGGCAGGCGTAGCGGTAGCTTACATGTTCGTTAACGTCCTGCCCGAACTTGCCGAGCACCAACCCTATGTCGCTGAGGCGGCCCACGGGAGCCTCCTCAGCGCCGAAAAGCGTATCTATATCTGGGCCCTCACGGGCTTTATCGCGTTCGCTGGGTTGAACGAATTCAAGTTCAAGAGGTCGGAGGAAGGAACCGGCGGAGACCGGCTCTTTTTCTGGGGGAAACTGGCGGGGTTTGCCCTTTATTCCCTGTTGATCGGCTACCTGCTGACCCACCGCGAGGACGCTTCGCTGCTGTCGCTCTGGCTGTACGTGGGTGCGATGGGACTCCACATGTTCATGCTGGATGTCGTGATGGCGGAGGAGTTCGAGAGCCTTTATACGGCGCGGGTGAGGGCGGCCCTGGTGGGGTGCTTGTTCCTGGGTTGGGTGCTGGGGACCATGAACGCGCTGCCTGACTCCTTTACGTCCCGTCTGTTTGCATTCGTTTTGGGAGGCGTGACCATTACCAGCGCCCACGAAGAGCTGAAAGCGGAGCGCGCCGGACATTTCTGGTGGTTCGTATCGGGTGCCGCGGCTTATGCCACGATTCTGCTATTGATCTGAGGCGACGGATGGCGTCGCCTCCACGCCACGTACGGAATCGTTGCCACAACGCCCACGACCAGGTACAGGAGCACTGCGGCCAGCACCGTCTTTTGTTGAACGAAATTGGTTTGGGCAATAGCCAGGGCGATGGCGGGATGACGGAACGCCGTCGAAAAAGCCAGGACGGCGCGCTGCTCGGGAGCGGGACCGCCCAGCAGATGTCCGGCAGCCAGGCCTGTGAGGACGAAGGCGGCGATGGCGGCCAACGTTCCGTCGCCGATCAGCGAGACGATCGCCGGCCCGGCATTGAACACCACGGGCAGGGCTCCGCCGGCGAGCATGATCATCCCGGCCGCCAATGCGGGTCTGGTGATCCGCGCGGCGAGTTCGGGAGCCATGGATCGCACGAAAACGGCGGCGCAGAGGGGGGCGACCACGGTCACCCCCACGAGTTTTACGATCGCGGCGACGGGTGTGCGCAACGGGAGTCCGAAAGCAAGGCCCATCGAGCCGAGCACTACGGGCACCAGCACGATCGAGAGGAGGGACGCCGCCACGAGGAGGCCGAACATGTAGGACGACTCTCCGCCGGCTAGCATCGTCCTCTTGGGCAGAAGAGGGGGGACGGGAGAGACAGATAGCGCCACGAGCGCGATTTTGACAGGCGGCCGCAGGTCGAACGTCGCCACAAGGAATACTGCGAGCAGCGGCATCACCACATACATGGGCAGGAGTGAGCGGGCGAGCAATCCCGGTCTACGGAATAGGCAGGTCACGTCCTGGCGAGTGGCGTTGAGGCCCAGGCCGAAAACGTTGAGGACGATGCTTACCTTCAATATGAGCTGGATCAGCTCCGCGAGACTCACACCGTGAAGGATTCAGCCCGCTCGCCGCCAGGCGCATTTTATGTGGGCGGCGTCAGAGGATTCCCAGCTTCTTCATCCGGTAGCGAAGGGAATACCGGCCGATGCCAAGAAGGATCGCGGCGCGAGTCTGGTTGCCATCCGCCTCCGCCAGAGCAGCGGCAATCAGTTCCTGCTCGCTGCTGTGCAGGGAAAAGCACGCGGGCGGCGCGGCGATCTCGTCGCAGGGAGGCTTACCGTCGGGATCGGATGTCCGGCCGGGGATTGCCAGGCTGGCCGGCATCAGGAGATGCGACGGCTCCACCAGCACGGCGCGCTCGATGACGTTCCTCAATTCCCTTACGTTTCCGGGCCACGGGTAAAGCTCGAGGATGCGCTGAGCGCTCGGATGGATGCCCTGAATCTGCCGGTGATGGAGGCGGTTGAACTGGTGCAGAAAGTGCGCCGCGATCTCCCGGATATCCTCGCGCCGCTCCCTCAGGGGCGGCAGCTGGATCTGCACGCCGTTCAGCCGGTAGTAGAGATCGCTTCGGAATGTCCGGTTTGCGATGGCTTTCTCGATCTGCTGGTTGGTCGCGCCGATCACCCGCAGGTCCACGGCGATGTCGCGCGACCCGCCGATCCGGCGGAAGGTGTGATTTTCGAGGACGCGGAGCAGCTTGGCCTGCATGGGGAGGGAAAGGTCGGCGATTTCATCCAGGAAGACGGTGCCGCCATGGGACTTTTCGAGCAACCCCTCCTTGGGCGCACGCGCGTCAGTGAAGGCGCCCCTCTCGAACCCGAACAGTTCGCTCTCGAGCAGGTTCTCCGGGATGGCCGCGCAGTTGATGGCAACGAAGGGAGCGCTGGCGCGCCGGCTCAGGCCGTGAAGGCGCTGGGCGATGAGTTCCTTTCCTGTCCCGCTTTCCCCCAGCAGAAGGATCGCCTTGGCGGAGCTCGCGGCGATTCTGGAGACAAACTCGAGGAGTTCCTGAACAGCCGGCGAACGGCCGACGAATTTCGGAGGAGATAGAACTTCGCCGAGGTCCTTCAGCGTGAGGGCCCACCCTCCGGGCCCATTGGGTCCGGCGCCGAGCGGCGAGCCGGCTACCTCGAGCAGACGGCCGGGGGAGTGGGGCGCACGGAACTCGCATTTCCATTCTTGGCCCCCGGAGGCCGGCAACGGCAGCGTGGGGCATCGCAGCAAATCGCCGGCCGTCGATCCCGTCAGGTTCTCAACCTTCATGCCCAATAGCTCCGCTGCGGCCCTGTTAACGGCTACGATTATCCCAGCGCGATCGCAGAGCAGCACGGGATCCGCCATCGACTCGAACAGAGCGAGGATGAGTGGGGTTACCGCGCTCCGTGGTTCGCGTAGGGGCATGGGCATGGACATAGACATCTCACGACAGCGCCGGCGTCAGCTTCGATCCCTTCCCCCAGGTGGCGGAGTTCCGCGGTTTTTGGCGCACGCCGGGCAGCATTCGGAGCAGTAGAGACCATGTTCCTGCCGCGGCATGTGGACCGGAGAAGCCGGGCGCCCGCAATTGTCGCATGGCGCCACCATTCGGTAGGTGACAATACACGATGACATCGATGATGGACCCGCGACGCGAGGCGCCGCATCGACGGAACGCCGCCAAGTTCCCCTCCTTATCTGTTGCGTTTCTCTGTTCATATATTACCGGCCGGGCGCGGGTCCCGGCGGGCCTAGCTCCCTCCCAGCCTGGTGAGGGCTTCACGGGCCTTTCTGCCGCTATCGGCGTTCGAATCTGACTGAACCGCCTTGGTCCAGTAGGAGCGCGCACGCGCGGGGTCGCCGGTATTGGCGTAGATGGCGCCCAGGTTGTACAGCGCGTCCACTTGCTTGGGATCGGCCGCCAGCACCTTCGTCGTTTCGGCGATCGCGCTGCCGATGTCGCCCTTCTCGTAGAGAATCCGTCCGAGCTCGAGGTGCGCATCGGGATTGGCCGGCTCATTGGCCAGCACCTCGCGCAGATGTCCGGCCGCACTGTCCACCTCTCCCTTCTCCCGCTCCAACTGGGCCATTCGCAGGAGCACCGGAGTGTGGCCGGGCTTCTTCTGCAGTTCGACGGCCAGCATCTTCAATTCGTGGTCGGGGCTCTCGCCGGTCATCTTCGCCTGGGCCGTGGCCGGCGGCCTTTCGGAGCGGGACACCACCTTGAGAAGAAACAGAGCACCGCTGGCGATCAGAACTGTGAATCCAGCGAGCAGTACCCACTTTTTACGAGAAGGTTGCATGCGCCTCCTGGCCTCCGATTACCTTTTCCACGATTTCGATTCCGATCTTGCGGAGAAATGTCTCGGGAGCCTCTCCTCCGATCAAGATAAAAACGTAGTGGTTGGGAATTTCCAGATCCTCCCCGCTGACCGTGAGACGGACCGATGCCGGCCCAATCCCGGCGACCAGCGAGTTCCTCAATATGCGGATGCGGCCCTGCTGTTCGGCGTCGCGCAGCATGCTCCGGTTGCGCTCCCGGGCGCGGTCGAAAGTCTCGCCGCGGTAGGAGAGGGTTACGCGGTTGCGGGAGGCCTTGCTCAGGGCAAGGGAAGCCTCAATGGCCGAATCGCCTCCGCCGACCACGAGGATATCCTTATCTGCGTAGCTGTCGGCCTCGATCAGCCGGTAGGTCACCTTGTTCAAATCCTCCCCGGGGACCTTGAGTTGACGCGGCGAGCCGCGCTTTCCCAGGGCCAGAACTACGCTCCTGGTCCGGTACGCTCCTTTGCTGGTGGCAACCCGGAGAACCGGACCCTCCCGGATGATGGAATCGACGCGCTCCTGTGTTTGGACTTGTACGCCGGTATTGGCGAGGATGGTTTCCCATACGGACAGGAGCGACTCCTTGGTTCCGTCTCCCACGTACAGACTTCCGTACAAGGGCATATCCACCGGCTCCGCCATCAGGAACTTGTGGCGCGGGTAATTGCGAATGGTGGCGGCGACTTCACCCTGCTCCAGAGTGAGATAGCGCAGTCCTTGCTGTAGGGCGGACAGGGAGGCACTGAGTCCGGCAGGACCCGCGCCCACGATCACCACGTCATAAGTAGCCTCTTCGCTCTCCGGCTCGGACGGGAGGATCCCTTGTTTGTGCGGGTCGAACCTGGGCGCCTCCCACATCCCGTTTGCCTCGAGTTGGCGCCGGATGCTGTCCACCGCCAGGCGGCCCTCGTTGATGGCGGTCTTGATCAGCCCCATGCCCGAGAGTTCGCCCGCGATGTATACGCCCGGAACGTTGGTCTCGAAGGTGTCCTTCACGAGAGGCGCCCGCAGGGTCTGGAGCCTGGAGCCGAATGCAAGAGTGATGGCGGAGGTCGGACAGACATCGACACAGCGGGCGTGGCCGACGCAGCGCTCCGCGTGGGCAAGGAGCGCTTTTCCGTTGACCAGGGCCAGGGTTCCGGTCTCCGGGCACGAATCCACGCAACTGCCGCACCCGATGCAGAGAGTTGCGTTGATGACCGGGCGCGGCTTGCCTTTCTCTCCGGAAGTCGAGCCATTGGGCGCGGGCTGCACCGCTGCACGGTGCAGGTTCCATAGGGCCATGGGCGCGCCGCATGCAGGGCAGAATGCCGCCTCTCCCTGGATCGACTTCCCGCAGCGCGGACAACTGACGGCCGGTTCCGATGAGTGGGAAGCCGCGGGCGCGGCCGAGGTCTGCCGCTTCGGCGTGGCGAGGGTCTTCAGGTAGTGCCGCAAGAGAAAGAAGGTCACGGCCGAAGCGATTAGGAATGACAGCAGCGTATCCATAGCGAACTCGTGCTCTAGAAATACCCCATCAGGACCGCCACCGCAATGTGGATACCGACGAGGATCGCGAAGGAATAGCTGAACGGCCGGTGGATGACGTGCCACAAGTGAAATACCTGGTGGGTTTTGGACAGGAACGCGATCTTGGTTGCCATCCAGGAGCGCTGCCTGGCAAGATCGATCACCTTCTCGATGTCGCGATTGCGCGAACGAAGCAATCCGCCCACCGTCAGAACCTTCCACGCTCCGGACATCGTGCGCCGGCGAAGCCGGGCCACCTGGAAGGGCCGCTGCAGATCGAATCGGAACATCAGTAGGAGGGCCGCGACCACCGGCAGCTTTTCGACGTCGGCCTTCGTGGGCGCCGCCAGAAGCGGCTTCATCTCTTCGGCCGAGACCAGGCTCTGGGCGTGGATGCGTTCCGTCAGTTCGCTGGTCATCGCCTGCATTTCATGAAGCGAAAGCTCCGCGGCATTGATGCGCCGGGGGATCTGGGAATAGAGGTACCTCCCCACGATTCCGCTCAGCATCACGGCAATCATGATCCAGTAGGCGATGCCGGCCAGGCCCCGCATTTTGAAAGCGCAGTGAAAGGTAATCAGCACAGGCGCGGCCACCCCCATTACTACGTGAACATCCAGCCAGTTCCGGGTCTTTCCTTGCCTGCCGAGCCATCTCCAGCGCTTGCGAACGGCATAAAGGAAAATGAGGCAGAACGAGCCGGCGCCCATGAGAGCCAGGCGTATGCCGATCGGCCCGCTGGGCCGGAACTGGCTGTGCAGGGGGTTGACGACGCGCTGCTCGAGAGGCAGGCGATAATAGCCGAAACCGTGGATGAGGACCCAACCGATCACCACAAGATAGAAACCCATAACGAGAAGCACACCAACCGTGTGGCGTCCGTCCGGTTTCGAGATGTAATAACCCAGCCTGGCAGTCACGGTTCCCAACTCCTTAACGCGGCGCTACCGCCTTGGTCTCCGTCTCCACGTCGAAGCGGCGGTAGTCGCTGAACGCGTGAGTGTTCCGCCAGTGCTGGCGCCTGGTGGAAGCCTCGATTACGGCGCGAGCGGGAAGCCAGTAAGTGGTAGACCGGCTGAAGGGAACGGGCGCGTAGGTAACGTCGGCATCCATGCCCATCAGTCCAACGTCCTCGAGCGAGTTCTCCAAACCGGCGTGTATGCGCGCTACGGCGTACGATCCGGGATCGACCCAGGCGGTGCCCTTCCACTGCAGCGGGTATTCGCGGTTGCGAAGGACCAGCACGGATGGCGACTGGTCCTCAGCGACCTGGCGGAACGCGATCCGGAGCATCCGTCGGCCGCCCTCCGTGTCGTCGGGCAGCTGCGTAAACTCGTAACGGCCCTGGTAGAGCGGATGGAAGATCAACGCCAGAATCGCGAATCCGTTCGTCTGCAGGAACGATGCTTTGGCTTTGGAGTCCTTGTGGTTCTTCTCGACGCGGGATTCGTCCACCGAAACGTCGCCTCCCGCCGACTGGAGCAGGACCAGGTAATCGTAAGAGCTCCGTTGTTCGAACAACACCTTCCCCTTATCGCCGAGCTTTGCCTGGGTCAGCATTTCGGTGCAAGTGACGGCGGGCAGGTAATTCCAGAATGACTCGATCTGCCGGCCCACGCCATCCAGGACCCGGGTTATGGGAGTGTTTGAGGCGGCGTGCACCGCACCGCCGCAAGCCAGGCAGACGATTGCCAGCCTCGCAAAGGCGCGGCCTTCAGAAACGATAGCCGAGGTTGATGAAGAGCTGGTCATAATCCTGTACGTTTCCCCGATATGCGGTCCACCCGAAGCCGAGAATATAGTGCAGGCCGATCAGGTAGTCCAGGTTGGAGTTGATATAACGGGCGCGCGACTCGGAAGAGAAGGACGACTTTACGTTCTGCTGGCCGCCCTGGAAGTCGAATCGAAGACGGTCGCCGAGCTGGCGGCTGAAGGTAACGGATTCATAGTCGCCGCTGCCAAATGAGCTGTTGAAACGGGAGTAGCGCAGGTCGGTGCGGACCGGCAGATATCGGAATTGGGGTAGTATGAAGCCGCCCATGTAGTTGAGCGCCGATCTTGTATCCTGATCCCGCTTACTGGATCCCAGGCTTGCGTAAAGTCCCGCGCTGCGAGGAAGTTCGAGCCGGAAACCGCCGCTGAAGCCCTGGAAGAGAAAATTGTCGAGGAGTCCGGTGCCGATCAGCCGGGTGTCGAAGGTCGGAACATCGCGGAAATAGTTGTGGCTCAGGTCAAGCGACAGCCTCTTCACGAGTTGGTAGCGGATGGTCAGAAAGCTGCGTGCGACGCGCGGGCTGTTGCGGCCGTCGGCGACCAGGGATTTGGCAAGGCGGTCCACCTCGAGGTTGTGATAGATGGATAGCCTGGTGTTGAGCAGGATCGTGTTTTCGAAGAAGAGGAACTGGCGTTCCGGCCGCCAGTGGTTACGGGTGACCGCGGCACCCGCGGTGCTGATGAACTTAATGCTGTCGAACGCGCCATGTTCGAAGGAAACGAAGGTGCCGGCGATCTGGCGGTTGGGGTCGTAGTTCCAGGCGGTCGGGTCAGGTGTGGACCCGGCAAAGACTCCTGCCGTGACCTCTTTGCCCAGGCGGCGGGCGACGTATCCGCCGTCCAGGGTGCTGAGACTGGTGGCCCAAGGCAGAAGATACCGGCCGAAGCCGGCGACATAGCGGGAGTTCGGGTTGTTGTAGGTGAATCCAATCTGGTAGGTGCGGTTGAGCAGGTCGTTCAGCGTCTGCGGCGAATTGGCGCCGCTTAGTGAAGTAACCCGGCCCCTCCAGTACCCGGTAAAGTTCCAGTAAGTTCCTCCGATCCGGGTCATATCGGCCCGGACTACGACGCCCTCTTCCATAGTGCGCACGCGGGAGGCGCGGTCCAGAATCACGGTCTGCTCGAAACCCACGCGGCCGCGCACACGATTGATCTCCGGCAGCGGAGGCTTCGGAACATATTCGCGAAGCTCCTCCTCGATCGGATCCCCGTCGGTAAAGGAGACCACCTGGAGGTACTTCCGAATGGTCTTCGAGGAGCGGACCATCTGAATGACCTGGGCATCCTCTTCATTGAGCAGGGCCTCATCCCCCACCTGGATCGCCCCGGCCGATTCCTTCACCTCGCAGACGGCGGAATTGAGCGCCACCGCGCTCACCGTGACGGCGGCGACCTCCCGGCGCTTCATCTGCGGATCGCCCGGCGCCAGGCGCGTGATCTTCAGGCGCATGCCCTGCACCAGCCCGTCGCCCGATCCACCGTCGAGGTAGACTGCGCCGGAGACGACCTCGCGCACGCGGTACGTGCTGCGGACCGTCGGGGTTTGCGCGAACGCCGCTGTCATGAGCGCGACCGCTGCCACGGCACGCATCGAATTGAGCGATGAGGCCACTCTCATCCTCCACTCCCTCTGGGATGGCAGGAGTAACAGCTAGTCCCGTTGTAGACGAAATTCTTGACGCCCGAGTGGTCCTTTGTGACGCTCGTCTGGTTGCTGTGCTGGTGGCAGACGATGCAGGAGAAGACGGCGTAATTCGCGGAGTTCGTGTGGCAGTCGGCGCAGGTAGTCCATTTGCCGTTGTGGTTGCCGCTGTAGATCGGGAAGTAGGCGGAATCGTGCGCCGTGTACTTCGCTCCGCTCCAGTTGGTGGTGGTGTGACAGGTGTTGCAGGTCGTCGGGAAGGCGGCCGCCACGTGATTCGGATCGGTCGTGCCGGTGAACTCGGTCTTGTGGCAGCTGTAGCAATCGGTCGGGGTACCCGTGAAGACGTTATTTACGTGGCACTGGCTGCACTGGTTGTTGGCCAGCATGGTGGCGTGGAAGCCGGTCAGCGCAAAAGGAGTCGAAGGGTGCGTGAACGTGGCTCCCGACCAGTTCGTAGTCGAATGGCAGATGGAGCAATCCTGCGGGAAGCCCGCGGCCTGATGGGCCGGACTGGTAGTCCCGTTGTAGTCGGTCAGGTGGCAGTTGATACACGCCGCGCTCGTCAGGCTGAAGTTGTTGTTGACGTGGCATTGTGCGCACTGGATCGTCGCGTGCGTGCCGGTGAGCGCGAAGCCGGTGGACGTGTGGTTGAATGTGGCTCCCGACCAGTTCGTGGTGGTGTGGCACCCCGAGCAATCCTGCGGGAAGCCCGAGGACTTGTGCGGCGGGTTGGTGGTGCCGTTGTAGTCCGCCAGGTGGCAGTTGATGCAGGCGGCGCTGGTCAGGCTGTAGTTGCTGTTGACGTGGCACAGCGCGCACTGCAGGCTGGTATGCGCGCCGGTGAGGGTGAAACCGGTGGTGGTGTGGTTGAAGGTTGCGCCCATCCACTGCGTCGTGTTGTGGCAGAGGGTGCAATCCTGCGGGAAGCCGGCAGTCTTGTGCGGCGGGGCCGTTGCACCGTTGTAATCGGTGAGGTGGCAGGTAGCACAGGCGGTGCTGGTAAGGCTGAAGTTATTGTTCACGTGGCACTGCGCGCACTGCAGGCTGGTGTGCGCTCCGGTTAGTGCGAAGCCGGTGGCTGTGTGGTTGAACGTGGCGCCCGACCAGTTGGTGGTGCTGTGGCACGTCGAGCAGTCCTGGGGGAAGCCGGCAGCCTTATGGTTCGGCGCGGTGGTGTTGTTGTAATCGGTCTGGTGACAGTTGATGCAGGCGGCGCTGGTCAGGCTGTAGTTGTTGTTGACGTGGCACTGCGCGCACTGCGTGGTGGCATGCGTGCCGGTGAGAGCGAAGCCCGTAGTGGTGTGGTTGAAAGTCGCGCCCATCCACTGGGTGGTGGTATGGCACAGCGTGCAATCCTGCGGGAAGCCCGCGGTCTTGTGCGGCGGAGCGGCCGCCCCGTTGTAGTCGTTGAGGTGGCAGGTGACGCAGGCGGTGCTGGTCAGGCTGAAATTGTTGTTGACGTGGCACTGCGCGCACTGCAAGCTGGTGTGCGCGCCGGTGAGCGCGAAGCCCGTGGTCGTGTGGTTGAACGTGGCGCCCGACCAGTTGGTCGTCGAGTGGCAGAGCGAGCAGTCCTGCGGAAAACCGGCAGCCTTGTGGCTCGGCGTCGAGGTGTTGTTGTACTCGGTCTGGTGGCAGTTGATGCAGGCGGCGCTGGTGAGGCTGTAGTTGTTGTTGACATGGCACTGCGCGCATTGCGTGGTGGCATGCGTGCCGGTGAGGGCGAAGCCCGTCGTCGTATGGTTGAACGTCGCGCCCATCCATTGGGTGGTGTTGTGGCACAACGTGCAGTCCTGCGGGAACCCCGCGGTTTTGTGCGGAGGCGCGTTGGTTCCGTTGTAATCGTTGAGGTGGCAATTGACGCAGGCGGCGCTGGTGAGGCTGTAGTTGTTGTTGACGTGGCACTGCGCGCATTGAGTCGTGGCATGGGTGCCGGTGAGGGCGAAGCCCGTAGTGGTGTGGTCGAATTTAGCGCCCATCCACTGCGTGGTGTTGTGGCACAGGGTGCAATCCTGGGGAAAGCCTGCGGTCTTGTGCGGAGGCGCATTCGCCCCATTGTAATCGTTGAGATGGCAGGTAGCACAGGCCGTGCTGGTCAGGCTGAAATTGCCGTTCACGTGGCACTGCGCGCACTGCACGCTGGTGTGCGCGCCGGTCAGCGCGAAACCAGTGGTCGTGTGGTTGAACGTCGCGCCGGTCCACTGCGTAGTGTTGTGACAACCCGCGCAATCCTGCGGGAATCCTGCGGACTTGTGCGGCGGGTTAGTGGTTCCGTTGTAGTCGGTGAGGTGGCACGTGACGCAGGCGGCGCTGGTCAGGCTGAAGTTATTGTTCACATGGCACTGCGCGCACTGCACGCTGGTGTGCGCGCCGGTCAGCGCGAAACCGGTAGTGGTGTGGTTGAAGGTCGCGCCGGTCCACTGCGTGGTGTTGTGACAGCCGGAGCAGTCCTGCGGGAACCCGGCGGATTTGTGCGGCGGGTTGGTGGTCCCGTTGAAATCCGTGAGGTGGCATGTGATGCACGCGGCGCTCGTCAGGCTGAAGTTGTTGTTCGCGTGGCACTGCGCGCACTGCAGGCTGGTGTGTGCTCCGGTCAGCGCAAAGCCTGTGGTGGTGTGATTGAACGTTGCGCCTGACCAGTTGGCGGTCGAGTGGCACAGGGAGCAGTCCTGCGGGAACCCTGCGGCCTTGTGGCTCGGCGACGTGGCGTTGTTGTAGTCGGTCTGGTGGCAGTTGACGCAGGCGGGGCTGGCAAGGCTGTAGTTGTTATTGACGTGGCACTGCGCACATTGCACGCTGGTGTGCGCGCCGGTCAGCGCGAAACCGGTAGTGGTGTGGTTGAAGGTCGCGCCGGTCCACTGCGTGGTGTTGTGGCACAGGGTGCAGTCCTGCGGAAAGCCGGCGGACTTGTGCGGCGGCGAGCTCGCGCCGTTGTAGTCGTTCAGGTGGCAGCCCGCACAGGCGGCGCTGGTCAGGCTGAAATTGTTATTCACGTGGCACTGCGCGCATTGCACGCTGGTGTGCGCGCCGGTGAGCGCGAAGCCGGTGGCGGCGTGGTTGAACGTCGCGCCGGTCCACTGGGTGGTATTGTGGCACCCCGAGCAGTCCTGGGGGAAGCCCGCGGATTTATGCGGAGGGTTGGTGGTGCCGTTGAAATCTGTGAGGTGGCAGGTAATGCACGCGCCGCTGGCCAGGGTGAAATTGTTGTTCACGTGGCACTGCGCGCATTGCACGCTGGTGTGCGCGCCGGCCAGCGCGAAGCCGGTGGCGGCGTGGTTGAACGTCGCGCCGGTCCACTGGGTGGTGTTGTGGCACCCGGAGCAGTCCTGGGGGAAGCCCGCGGATTTGTGCGGCGGGTTGGTGGTCCCGTTGAAATCCGTGACGTGGCAGGTGATGCACGCGGTACTGGTCAGGCTGAAGTTATTGTTCACATGGCACTGCGCGCACTGCGTCGTGGCGTGGGTGCCGGTTAGTGCGAAACCCGTTGTGGAGTGGTCGAATTTAGCGCCCATCCATTGCGTCGTGTTGTGACACAAAGTGCAGTCCTGGGGGAACCCCGCGGCCTTGTGGTTCGGACTGGCGGCAGTATTGAAATCGTTCAAGTGGCACGTGACGCAGGCCGCGCTGGTCAGGTTGAAATTGCCGTTGACGTGGCATTGGGCGCACGGCGCCGCGGCGTGGACGCCGGTGAGGGCAAATCCGGTGGTCGCATGGTTGAACGTGGCGCCCGTCCACTGGATGGTGTTGTGGCATGCCGAGCAATCCTGGGGGAAGCCCGCGGACTTGTGCGGCGGGTTGCTGGTTCCGTTGTAGTCATTCGCGTGGCAGCCGAAGCACTGGGTGATGGTGCCGGCGTACTGGCCGTTGACATGGCATTGCGCACACTGCACGCTGATATGCGCGCCGGTGAGCGGGAAAGGCGTCTTGGAGTGATCGAACTTCGCGCCCTGCCACTGTGCCGTGGTATGGCAGAACGAGCAATCCTGCGAGAATTCGCCCGCCACGTGCTTCGGGTTGGACGCGTTCTGGAAATCGGCCAGATGGCACCCCACGCATTGCGTCGGAGCGCCGGCGAAGACTCCGTTGATGTGGCATTGCGTGCACTGCACCGTCGCGTGGGCCCCGGTCAGAGGAAACTTGGTGAGCACGCTGTGGTCGAATTTGGCCCCCTGCCATTGCACGGTCGTGTGACAGATGGCGCAATCCTGGGGGAACCCGCCGGCTACGTGATTCGGGTTGCTGGTCTTCTGGAAATCCGGCAGGTGGCATCCGGCGCAGGCCGTCGGCGTCCCGGCGAAGCGCCCGTTCACGTGGCACTGCGCGCAGGCAACGCTGGTGTGCGCGCCGGTGAGGGGGAAGGGAGTCTGGTTGTGATTGAAGCTGGCGCCCTGCCACGCGGCCGTCGTATGACAGGCGGCACAATCCTGCGAGAAGTTCTCGGTTACGTGATTCGGGCTCGTGGTCTTCTGAAAATCGGCCAGGTGGCAGCCCGCGCACTGCAGCGAGGTACCCGCGAAGACTCCGTTTGCGTGGCACTGGGCGCACGAAAGCGCGACATGCGCCCCGGTCAATGCGAATTTCGTCGCCGAGTTGTGATCGAATTTGGCCCCCTGCCACTGGGCGGTCGTATGGCAAAGCGCGCAGTCCTGCGGAAACCCGGCGGTCACGTGGTTGGGGTTGGCCGCCTTCTGGAAATCGGCCACGTGGCAGCCGGAGCATTGGAGCGGCGTCGCGGTGTAGTTGCCGTTCACATGACACTGTGCGCAGTCCACGGACGCGTGCGCGCCGGTGAGCGGGAACCGTGTCGTGGTGTGGTCGAATTTAGCGCCCTGCCAGTTGGATGTGTTGTGGCAGGTCTCGCACGTCGTGGAGAATCCGCCCTGGACGTGGTTCGGATTCGTCGTCTTATTGAAATCCGCCAGGTGGCAGCCCGCGCAATCCATGGGTGTGCCGGCGAACCGGCCGTTCACGTGGCACTGCGCGCACTGCACGCTGGCGTGGGCGCCAGTGAGGGCAAACGGCGTGAGTTTGTTGTGATCGAAGGTTGCGTTCTCCCATGTGGCCGACGTATGACACTGCGCGCAATCGTGCGAGAATCCGGCCGCCGCGTGGTTGGGGTCCTGCACGCGCGTAAAATCGCTGACATGGCAGCCAAAGCAGTCGCTGGGAGTGCCCTGAAACCGTCCGCCCACGTGGCACGCCGAGCATTCGAGCTGGGCGTGCGCTCCGGAAAGCGCGAATGATGTGAACTGCGTATGGTCGAACCGCGCGCCCTGCCACCGGTCCATTCCGTGGCACGTGTCGCACGTGACCGGCAGGTTGGCTGCCGCATGATTCAGCGGCTGGGCGGTTTGATAATCCTTGAGATGGCACGACGCGCACTGGGTGCTCAGTCCCGTGAAAACGCCGCTGGCTGCCCCCTTGTGGCAGTCTTCGCATGCCGCCGCTCCGTGAGCGCCGAGCAGCGGAAAACGGTTGCTGTGCAGGCGGACGGCCGAGACCGCGACCTTCCAGCCCTGGACGGTGTGGCAATTCTGGCAGTCGGGTCCGAACTGGCCGCGATGCAGGTCGGCATGGCAATCCGCGCAGCGCGTCGAGGCCTTCGCGAATTGCAGGTCGACGTGGCAATCGCGGCACTGGACAACCTGGTGCATTCCGCGCAGTGCGAACCTGGTCTGGGCATTGTGCTGGAACTCCGGCCTGGTCCGGATCGGCTTCCAGGCCGTGGTCGAGTGGCAGTTCTCGCAGGGAACCTTGAGCGGCCCGTGCGGATTGGCGATGCGGCCGCGGACCGCATCCTGGGCCGGTAAGATGTGGACGCTCCACGCCAGCATCGAAAGCAGAGGCAGCCATCCGCGCAGATGCGCGAATGTACTGCCTCGCAGTGGAGCGGTCTTTGGCATCCCGTTAAAAGTGTCAACTCGCAACGCAATTCAGCGGCCATGCAAACCCTGTTGATGCTCCACGAAGGACAAATCGGACGGTGTGCCATTTGGCACAGAAGATGTAAGAACGTTCTAGGTAAAAAGTGCGAGCTATCGAACAAAAGCTGACTAATGTTAGGTTTAGCGGTGGCAAGAAGAGCACTTGTCAGGGGTGTTGTGATATTCGACCACAGAACGCCCGTTCACCTGCGTGCGCTGGACGTGGCAGAGCCGGCAGGGCACGTTGGCGTGCGCGCCGCTCAGGGAGAAACCCGTTCCTTTGTCATGATCAAACAGGCTCGCGGTCCAGCGCGTAGAGTCATGACACCGCGAGCAATCGGCGGGCTCACCGCTCCGCTGGAACTGTCCCGCATGGATGTCTTCGTGACATCCCACGCAGCGATCGGGCGCCGTCTTGAAAGGAACCTGCCTTACGCCGGCGTCCTGGGGCTGGCGGTGATGACAGTCGACACAGGCCAGCACGCGATGAGCTCCCGCCAACTGGTACCCGGTGCTGGCATGGTCGAACGGCTTGAGTTGCTGCCAGGAATTCAGGCCGTGGCAACCTTCGCAGAGACTCCGCCCTTTCTCGACGCTCGAGCGCAGAGCCGCCGGGAATTGACCCTGGTGCGGGTCCTGGTGGCACCCTTCGCAGGTACGATTGGCGAAGTGATAAGTCCGGCCTGCTCCATCCGTACCGGCTCCTTTTCGATGGCAGTCTTCGCAGGCGGTGGCGGCGTGTGCACCTTTCAAGGGAAACGCGGAAGACTGGTGGCGCGCCAGGCTGAATGTAGAGGGCTGGAAACCATCTACGGTGTGACAATCCTCGCACCGGCCGGCGTGCGGGGCCCCTGCGAACTGCCCCCCATGTGGGTCGCGATGACAGTCAGCGCACGCTTTGAAGGCGGGATGATAGTTGGTGTCGAGGCCGGCGGGCGGGTGGCACTTTGCGCACGCCACTCCAGCGTGTTTGGCGGTGAGCGGAAATGCCGAGGCCGCATGCCGCGCTTCCGTGAACGTGGCGGGCCGGAAGCCATCCGCGGTGTGGCAGGCGCCGCACTCGCCGTGATCTGCGCGGCTTTGAAACTGGCCCCTGTGTTGATCCTGGTGGCAATCCATGCACTTCGCATGCGCGACCGGAGTCTTGAAGTTCGCGTCCTTATGGCACTTCTGGCAGGCCACGGCGGCGTGCTTGCCCTCCAGAGGGAACTGCGTCTTACCGTGGTCGAACGCGTTGGACAGGCGAACCTCGCGCCAGCCGCCGGAATTGTGGCAGCGTTCGCAGCTCGCCGCGAACGCTCCCTGGTGAGGGTCCCGATGGCACCCGCTGCACTCCGCGAATTTGAGCCCCGTGTACTGAGTGACCTTGGCATTCGAGGCGAGCGGCGGATGGCACCGGGCGCACGCAACCTCCTGGTGGCGGCCGGTCAGGGGAAAGCGGGTGCCGGAGTGGTCGAACGAAACCGCCGGCTTCCAGTGGGATGGGTCGTGGCAGCGGTGGCAATCTGCCCCCAGTTGTCCGGCGTGGCGGTCTTCGTGGCAGGTCAGGCACTGAGGGGATAATCCTTCAAAGGTGCGCGACAGGTCCTTGACTGCGATCCGAGCCCGAGCCTCGCTCGAAATGTGACCGGGGTTGTGACACTGTTCGCACCGCAGGCCCGCATGCCGTCCCTCGAGCGCATAGCCGGTTTCGCGGTGATCGAAATCGTCTTTGGAAGTGGGCCAGCGGATAATCCGGAAGTCCTGGCCGAGGTGCTCGGTGTGGCAGCGGGCGCAGTCCAGGTCTCCCTTTGGCCGGTTGAAGACTTTGCCGTGATAGCCGCGGTGCTGTGCCACCAGGTCCCGGATTTCCCGGTGGCACGTCTCGCAGTGGAGTTTCGGAGAGCCCGCCCCAAAGCTGTGGCAGCTCGCGCATTTGATCGGACTGTCGATCGACTCGTGCGCCTTGGAGAGCGGTCCGGGAGATACCTGCGCCAGCAAGGAAAGGCTGGGAAGACAGACCACGAGGAAGATGCCGCGGAGTGCCGCTGTCCGGATCGCCGTCAGTGTCAAGCGACGCGACTGTGCAACCCTGGTGCCAAATCCCGCGCCGGGTGAGAAAATCGGGGCATATGCAACGTCGGAGATTCCTGAAGAGTGTGTCCGCAGGGTTCGGCGGTTTCGCTTTGTCGGGCGGCGCTCTTTACAGCGCGCCGGCTCGACCGAAACCCAATATCGTTCTTATCTATGCCGACGACGTGGGATACGGCGACCTCAGTTGTTACGGCGCCACGCAGGTCCACACGCCCAACCTCGACCGTCTGGCCGGCGCCGGGCTGCATTTCAGCAACGTGCACGCATCCTCCGCCACCTGTACGCCGTCGCGATACTCGCTTCTGACCGGCGAGTATGCGTGGCGTAAGAAAGGCACCGGGATCCTGCCGGGCGATGCAGCCCTCATCATTCCGCCCGGCACTGCCACGATGCCCTCCGTTCTCAAGAGCCAGGGCTACCAGACGGCCGCGGTCGGTAAGTGGCATCTGGGCCTGGGGTCGGGTAACGTCGATTGGAACGGCGAGATCAAGCCGGGGCCGCTCGAAATCGGATTCGACTACTGTTTCCTGATTCCCGCCACGGGCGACCGCGTACCCTGCGTGTTTGTCGAGAACCACCGCGTGGTGAACCTCGACCCCAAGGACCCGATCCGCGTGAGCTACGTCCATCCGTTCCCCGGCGAGCTGACCGGCAAGGACCACCCGGAGCTTCTCAAGATGCACCCCAGCCACGGGCACGATCAGGCGATCGTGAACGGAGTGAGCCGCATCGGCTACATGACGGGCGGACGGTCAGCCCTCTGGAAGGACGAGGAGATCGCCGACACCCTGACGGGCAAGGCCACCGCTTTCATCGATCGGAACAAGGCCAAGCCGTTCTTCCTCTATTTCGCCACGCACGACATCCACGTTCCGCGTTTGCCGAATCCGCGCTTTGCGGGGAAGACCACGATGGGTCCGCGAGGCGACGCGATCGCCGAGCTCGACTGGTCGGTCGGCCAGGTTCTTGCCACTCTCGACCGCAATGGCCTGACGGATAACACGCTGGTCCTGTTCTCGAGCGACAACGGCCCCGTGGTGGACGACGGCTACCGCGACCAGGCGGTGGAGAAACTGGGCGGCCATAAGCCGGCCGGTCCGCTGCGCGGGGGCAAGTACAGCAATTTCGATGGCGGCACGAGGGTTCCCCTCATCGCACGATGGCCGGGCCACATCCGCCGCGATTCCCGTTCCGACGCGCTCATCAGCCAGGTGGATCTGCTGGCCAGTTTCGCCGCGCTCGCCGGAACGCGCGTGCCCCAGAACAGCGCCCCCGACAGCCTGAATGTGCTGCCAGCGCTGGTGGGCCAGTCGAAGGCGGCCCGCAAGAGCCTGGTGGAGCATGCCGGGTCGCTGGCCCTCGTGGAGGGCGATTGGAAGCTGATCGCTCCCAGCCACGGGCCGAAGCGAAACGAGAATACCAACACGGAGTTGGGCAACGACCCGCAGCCGCAGCTCTACAATCTTGCTTCCGATCTCGGCGAGCAGAACGACGTCGCGGCCAGCCATCCCGACAAGGTGAAGGAAATGATGGCGGTCCTCGACAAGATCCGGGAGGGCGCGATTCCGCCGCGCTGATTCGATAAAATCTTTCGCGGAGGCTCGATGACGAACAACCGCCGCCAGATGCTCAAAGACGTGGGCCGCGCAGTCACCGGAGGCTTCATGGCATCGGCCCTCGGCTATGCGGCCAACGAAACCATCCAGGTAGGCTGCATCGGAACGGGCGGCCGGGCGCAGGTCCTCATGAAGGCCCTCGCGCGCATCCCCGGCGTCGCGATCACCGCGGTCTGCGACGTCTGGGACGACAACCTGGCCAAGGGCAGGGAACTGGCCGCGCCCGGCGCGTTCAGCACCCGCGACTACCGGGCCATCCTCGACCGCAAAGATATCGACGCGGTCCTGATCGGCACACCTAACCACCAGCATGTTCCGATGACCGTCGCGGCCTGCTCCGCCGGCAAGGACGTCTACGTCGAAAAGCCCCTGACCCACATGCTGGCCGAAGGCCCCAAGGCGATCGAGGCGCAGAATCGCTCCAAGCGGATCGTGCAGGTGGGGCTGCAGCAGCGCTCCATGCCCCAGTTTCAGAAAGGCTATGAACTGGTTCGCTCCGGTCAGTTGGGGCCGATCCGCAAGGTGCACCTGACCTGGAACCGGAACGCCGCGCGCACCGGGTACGTGCAGTATCACATCGACCCCGCCTCGGTGGACTGGCAGGCGTGGCTGGGCGGTGCCCGCCCGCAGCCGTTCGACCCCTACCGCTTCCGTCAGTGGCGCTGGTTCTGGGATTTCGGCGGCGGCGTGCTGGCCGATCTCATGGTGCACTACATCGACGTCGCGCACTGGTATCTGGGAGTGGATCATCCGGACGCCGCCGTCACCATCGGCGACAAATTCACGGCGCAGCAATGGGAGACTCCCGACACCGCGCAGACGCTGCTCCACTATCCGAACGCCCAGGTTTACTTCGAATCGACGTTTCTGAACGCGCGCAACGGCGCGATGCTGGAGTTCATGACGCCGGAAGCCACCTTGTACCTGGACCGCGGCCGGCTCGAAGTGATTCCCGAGACCAGGCGCGACGCCGGCAATCGCAATCCTGCGGCGCCGTCGGTTCCGGCCAGCGAGTTGATTCTAGGGAGCGGACCCAGGGGAGCGGATTTCTACGACAAGCCCGACGGCGAGTTGCTCCACCTGGCCAACTGGCTCGAGTGCGTGCGCAGCCGCAAGACGCCCAACGCGCCGGCCGAAGCCGGTGTGAGTGCGGCTTCCGCCGCGCACCTGGGCAACCTGGCTTACCGCGAGAATCGCGTGGCCCGCTGGGAGACCGACGGCGTCAACCCCTGAGCGGATTCACGCAAAGCGTATGCCGGTCTTCGCCGCGACACCCTGAATGTAGGCGCGCCCTTCGTCGTACTCCTGTGCGTTCTTCAGGTGTTCCAGCATGAGCGGCGCGTCTACCGGCAGCTTCGAAAGTTCCGTGAGATAAGCCGCGTAATCGATCTCGCCGCGCCCCGGAATCACTTCCGCGAAATGGACGTTATATTCCGGTACCCAGGCCAGGTCCTTGGCGTGGCACGACGTAATCCAGCGGCCGAGCTTGCTGAAGCACTCTTCGATCACGGCTTTGTTGTGGTAGAACCGCGTGGGGCTGTTGACCACGTTGCAGACATCCAGGTGGACGCCGAAGGCCGGGCGGTCGATCGCCTTGATCAGCTCCAGGTACGAATCCGGCCCGTCCGGCAGCGACCACGGCATCATCTCGATGGTGAAGCGTGTACGCGTGGGCTTCACCGAGTCGATCGCATGGCGGCTGTTCGCGACCGTGGCATCGAAGAACTCGCGGGAGAGGTTCTTCGGATTCATACCGTACCAGTATTTCGGATTGTAGGAGCCGGCGATATCGACGCAGCAGCGGGCTCCCACCGCGTCGGCCAGAGCCAGCCGCTCCGTGACGTAATCGAGATTGGCCTTCCGCACCGCGGCGTCCGGGTCGAGCATGTTCTTCCAGGCGCCCACCTCGGCGATCACGACATTCTCTTTGGCGAAGGCATCGCGGATTGCGCGGATGCGGCCGGTGTCGTTCGTCTGTGCCGCGGGGCAGTAGGCGGCGCTGTAGCCGAGCCGCCGGTGCTCGCGGGCCAGTTCCGCCGGATCATCCGATTTGAGAAATACCGGACCTCCGAGACGGACCGGCCGGCCTGCCGCCCAGGCGCAGGCAAGGGGGGCGGCGCCCAGAAGGCGGAGCGCGCTGCGGCGAGTAAGAACCATGCCGAGATTGTATCGGAAGGCGTATCCTCAAGGAATCGGGCAGTACGCATGACCATAAAAATTTGTTGTGCCTTCGCCGTCCTGTTGGCCGGTACGTGTGCGCAGGGAGCCGTGCAGGCCCCCGTGAAGAACCGCGCGCCGCTTGCGGCCAATGCCTTCTACCGGCTTCCGTTGACTTCGGTGCGGCCGGCCGGCTGGCTGCGCGACCAGCTACGCCTCCAGGCGCAGGGCATCACGGGCCATCTCGACGAATTCTGGCCGGACGTCGGCCCCAACTCGGCGTGGCTCGGCGGCACGGGCGAGGGGTGGGAGCGCGGCCCTTACTACCTCGACGGCCTTCTGCCGCTCGCGTACCTGCTGGACGATCCGAAGCTGATCGCCAAGACGCGGCCGTGGGTGGAATGGACGCTCACGCATCAGGCCGCCGATGGCGCCATCGGTCCCGCCAAGAATCGCGACTGGTGGCCCATCATGATCATGCTCAAGGTGCTCACCCAGTACCAGGAGGCGACCGGCGACCCGCGCGTCATCCCGGCCATGGAGAAGTACTTCGCCTACCAGGCCCGCGCGCTCGGCGGCAATCCGCTGAAGAGCTGGGCCATCTACCGCTGGCAGGACGAACTGGCCAGCATCCTCTGGCTCTACAACCGCACCGGCGATTCGCGCCTGCTGGACCTCGCGCGGCAACTCAAAGGCGAGGGCTTCGACTGGCGCAAGCTCTTCGAAGATTTTCCGTTTCCCGGCAAGGTGGCCCGCGAGCACGCCAGCCTCACGTCTCACGGTGTGAACAACGCCATGGGCCTGAAGACCGCCGCGCTGTGGCAGTTGATCTCGAAAGACCCCGCCGACCGCGCCGCGACGGCCCGCATGTTCCGCACGCTCGACGAATACCAGGGTCTTCCGAACGGCATGTTCAGCGCCGACGAGCACTTCGCCGGGCGAAACCCTTCCCAGGGGACGGAGCTGTGCGCCGTGGTCGAGACCATGTTCTCGCTCGAACTCGACTCGGCCGTTCTGGGCGACGCCTGGCTGGGCGACCGCCTGGAGAAGATCGCTTTCAATCCGCTGCCCGGCGGCCAGACCGCCGATCTATGGAGTCATCAGTACGATCAGCAGCCCAACCAGGTGCTGTGCTCGCTGGGCCGCCGCGACTGGTCCACCAACGGCCCCGAATCGAACCTCTTCGGTCTCGAGCCGAACTTCGGCTGCTGCACCGCCAACCTCCATCAGGGCTGGCCCAAGTTCGCCGCGTCGCTATGGATGGCGTCGGCCGATGGCGGACTGGCGGCCGTGGCCTATTCCCCCAGCCAGGTCCACACTACCGTGAAGGGCGTAGAGGTGGGGGTGGACGAGGCCACCGGGTACCCATTCCGCGATCGCATCACCCTGACGCTGTCGCCCGCGTCGAGAGTCCGGTTTCCCTTGCACCTGCGCATTCCGGCCTGGGCGGTCGAGGAGGCCATCCTGGTCAACGGACAAAAGGTGGAAGGGGTCCAGGCGGGAACATATCAGCGTATCGACAGGGACTGGCAGAAGGGCGACCGCGTGGAGATCACCTTTCCGATGCGTGT
The DNA here is from genome assembly GCA_963836015.1 of Bryobacterales bacterium. GTDB lineage: Bacteria > Acidobacteriota > Terriglobia > Bryobacterales > Bryobacteraceae > CAWCDJ01. The sequence goes on from CAWIIF010000008.1 coordinate 250,646, forward strand.
GCGCACGATCCCGGGATTCAACGGGTCGGTCTCCGTCGAGCGCGGGCCGCTGGTCTATTCCCTGCGGATCGCGGAGAGCTGGAGCAAGCTTCGTCAGACCGGCCCGGTAACGGACTGGGAAGTCTTTCCGACCTCGCCGTGGAACTACGGCCTGCGCCTTGACTCCGCGAACCCCGCGTCGTCGTTCGAGGTGGAAGAAGCTCCGATCGGCGCCCAGCCTTTCCATAGCGCCGCCCCTCCGGTGATGCTGAAGGCCCGGGCGCGGCGTCTGCCGCAGTGGGTGATGGTGGATGACAGCGCCACCGCGCCGCCCCAGAGCCCGGTGACGATCCCAGTGAAAGAGGAGATCGTGAACCGCCCGAAGGACGAGACCGTCACGCTGGTACCGTACGGCGCGACGCGGCTACGGATCACGTCGTTCCCGGTGCTGGGGGATACCAAGTAGCCGGTCAATCCGCCGCGCGGTACGGACGCAGCGCGCGGGCGATCAGTCCGAGGCCGCCTACCAGCAGTACCAGCATCACGATCGTGTTGAAGAGGCTGGTGGGCTGGAAGTAAATGTGGAGGTTGGCGATCACGCCCGCCAGGATGAACAGCGCTCCCGCCACGGTCAGCAGCCATCCCACCAGGCTGCGGCCGTTCCAGAAAAGCATCGCGACCCCGATCAGCATGGGGATCAGGGTGATGCCGAAGGTCCCGGTCCCGTAGAAACTCCAATAGGCCCCGGCCACCATCACCTGGTTGGTCAGCAGGTATCCGCCCACGCAGGTCATGGCAAGCCCGATCAGGAAGTGGCCCAGTCCGCCGGGCGTTCCTCCAACGTCACTCATGCGATGCTCCGTCATCAGTAAGTAGGGTAGGCCTCCGGGCCTGCCCGGCGCAACGCGCCCGCCAATCCTTGGGCGGCGCACGTCTACTCGAACCGCCGCCGGAACTCTTCGAACTCGCGCCGCAGGTCGGCGAGCGCGGTTTCCAGGGCGGCGATCCGTTCACGGTCGGCCGGACCCCGCACCGGCGCCGCCTCGGCCTCTTCGCTCATCTCCACGTCTCCCGCCAGCAACTGCCCGTACCGCGGCTCCTTGAATCCGGCATGCCGGGCGAGCTTCCTCGCGAACCCCATCTCATCCAGCCGGTGCAGGGTGCCTTCCACCGCCTCCAGGTCGTCGAACGTATAGAGACGCTCCGAACGCCCCCGCAGCTCTCCCAACGTTTGCGGGCCCCGCAGCATCAGGACGCACATCACCGCCGCCTCGCGCCGGCCCAGGTTGAACTTCTCCGTGAATCGCTGCGCATGTTTGGGCACACGGCTGTCCGACCCGGTAATCCGCAGGGCCAGGCCCTTCTCCCGCAGCCCGGCCAGGGCCGTCTCCACGATCTCCTCGTCGTACGAAACGACCGGCTCGCGATTCGACTTCTGGTTGCACGCATTCACCAGCGCGTTGAGCGAGAGCGGATAGTAGTCCGGGGTGGCGATCTCTTTCTCCAGGAGCGCGCCGAGCACGCGCGTTTCCGCCTCGTCCAATTGCCAGTCCATGCCTCTAGTCTACGTTGCTACCATGAGAGATCAAGCGCATGTCTTACGAATGGTCAGGAGGAGTGGCGCGAGCGGGCCGCCGCCAGTCGGAAACAGCCGTACGGACCGCCCCTGCAGGGGCCGATGCGGCGATCGTCCGGTCAGCCGGGTACCTTTACAGTCAGCAGGCCCCCGAAGGCTTCTGGTGCGGCGAGCTGACCGCCGATACCACTCTCGAATCGGATTACATTCTGCTGCAGCTCTGGCTGCACCAGCCCGATGGCGAACGCTGGAATCCTCCCAGCCGCGCGCGCATCGACAAAGCCGCGCGCGCCATTCTCGACCGGCAGCTTTCTGATGGCGGCTTCAACATCTGGTCCGGCGGCCCCGCGGAAGTCAGCGCCACCATCAAGGCTTATTGCGCCCTGAAACTGGCCGGCGTGCCGGTCGATTCCGGCCCCATGCGCCAGGCCCGCGAGCGCATCCTGGCCCTGGGCGGTCTGCAGGCCGCCAACAGCTACGTCAAGATCAACCTCAGCCTTTTCGGACTCTACCCCCGCAAGCACGTGCCTTCGGTGCCGCCCGAGATCACCATGCTGCCCGGCAACGTGCTCTACGAGATGTCCTCCTGGACGCGGTCCATCCTGGTGCCGCTTTCCATCGTGCAGGCACGTGGCGCCCATCGCAAGGCGCCCGCCGGCTTCACGCTGGATGAGTTGCTGCTGCCCAACGTGAGCCTCGCGCTTCCCAAGCGCAAGGGCCTCGCGCTGCTCTTCCACCACCTCGACCGGGTTTTCAAAGTGTGGGAGAAGCGCGGCTCCGAGCGGGTGCGCGGCGCCGCCATCCGCGAAGCCGAGCACTGGATCCTCGACCGCACCCGCCACACCGAGGGGCTCGGCGCGATCTACCCCGCCATGATGTACTTCATCATGGCCCTCGAGGCGCTTGACTATCCCGAAGACCACCCGGACCTGGTCGAAGCCATCCGCCACTTCGAGTCGCTGCTTATCGAAACTCCCGGACGCTTCCAGTTCCAGCCCTGCGTCTCGCCCATCTGGGACACCGCCATCTGCGCGTTCGCCATGGGCGAAGCCGGGTTCGGCGACGACCCCCGCATGACCCGCGCCGCCGACTGGCTCATCAGCAAAGAGGTCCGCCGCAAAGGCGACTGGTCCGTGAAGCGCCCCGATACCGAGCCCTCCGGATGGGCCTTCGAGTTCGCCAACGAGTTTTACCCCGATATCGACGACACCGCCATGGTGCTGCTCGCCCTGATGCACGCCAAGGGTTCCAACCCCCGGGCCCAGGCCGCCGCGGAGCGCCGTGCGATGAACTGGCTGCTCGCCATGCAGTCGGAGGACGGCGGTTGGGCCGCCTTCGATGTCGATAACAACTGGGCCGTCCTCAACCAGGTGCCCTTCGCCGACCATAACGCGATGCTCGACCCCACCTGTCCCGACATCACCGGCCGGGTTGTCGAGTGTCTCAGCCGCCGCGGCCTGGCGCAGGACGCCGCCGTGCGCCGGGGAGTTGCGTACCTGCTCGGGGCCCAGGAAAAGGACGGCAGTTGGTACGGCCGTTGGGGCGTGAACTACGTGTACGGCACCTTCCTCGCCATGCGCGGCCTCGCTGCCAACGGGGCTTCCGAAGGCCGGCCCGCCATTGCGAAGGCCGCGAAGTGGCTGCGCGCCGTACAGAATCCCGATGGCGGATGGGGCGAGTCGTGCGCCAGCTACCAGAAGGATTGCTTCGTCCCGGCTCCCAGCAGCCCGTCGCAGACCGCCTGGGCGGTTCTCGGTCTGGCTGCCGCCGGTGAGCGCGAATCCGCGGCCGCGCGCCGCGGCATACAGTTCCTCCTCGACCGCCAGGCGCCCGGCGGCGGTTGGCCCGAGGAAGCTACCACCGGCACCGGCTTCCCCAACGTGTTCTACCTCACTTACGGGATGTACAGGGATTATTTTCCGCTGTTGGCCCTCGCAGCCGTCTAGTTGGCCACCCTCGCCGCCGTCACTGGAAATCTTTTCTTTTAATATTTACGATTTTTCGGGTACAAATTATATCATTCCGTGACAGAATGCCGCCATGCACTCAGCGGTTCGAATCGGGCTCATCGGAGATTTCAATCCACAGCAAAAGGCACACAACGCTATTCCGAGGGCGCTGGCAGCGGCTTCGGACGAGGTGGAATGTGTCTGGATCTCAACCGAATCCGCCGGCAAAGGGGAACCGCTGGCGGAGTTCGACGGCCTTTGGTGTGTTCCGGGAATGCCGTATCGCAATGCCGAGGGCGCATTGCGGGCCATACGGCACGCCCGCGTTACCCGCACACCCTTTCTGGGGACGTCCGCGGGCTTCCAGTACGCGCTCATCGAGTTTGCGCGGAATGTACTGGGACTGGTCCAGGCCGATCACCAGAAGAGCGATCCCAAAGCGGCCCTGCCGCTGATTTCGCCTCTTCCCTGTGCGCTGTTGGGGGTGAAGGCCCGCGTGAAGTTCACGCCCGGCACTGCGCTCCACCGCGCCTACCGGTCGGGCGAATCGCTCGAAGAGTACCATTGCAGCTTCGGCCTGAACGACCGCTATCGCCGCCTCCTCCAGGGCAGTGACCTATGCGTGGCGGCGGTGGACGATCAGAACGAAGTGCGGGGCGTGGAGCTCGAAGGCCATCCGTTCTTCGTGGCGACACTGTTCGAGCCGGAGATGCGTCCGGAAGGCTCGCCGAATCCGCTGGTGCATGCCTTCGCCTCCGTCTGCATCCGCCGCGCGCGGGGCGCCACTACCAAAGTCGCCGGCTGAGCATTCGCTCCGCTTGTGCGGCGCGCCGGGCCCTTACGGGCCGGGCCGTGGGGAGAGCTGTGTCCGCGCTTCCGGCGAATGCAATTCGGCTATACTTGTCTCAAATTCACATGGTCCTGCCAAATTCGCTCGCGACCGATTACGACGCCGTGGAACTCCGTACCGGACGGCTCCACAAGATTCGGCGCTCCGAAGCGCGCATGCTCGGTGACGATGACCGCATGGTCCTGGTGGCGAAGTGTTACTGCCGCTCGCACGACGTGCTGACGCCGGCCGAGGCCGAACTCCAGAGCCGTCCCACCTTTGTCTTCCCGGTGGCGTTCTTCGGGGACCTCGAAAACCTGATCGGCAAAGAGCTGGAAGGCCGCATCTATACCGATAGCCACCAGCGTCGCGTCAAGTTCTATCTCGACTTGAGAGAGCACGCCGGTTTTCAACTGGAGGAAGACGACCGCAGCCTTCATAGTCCCTGGTACGACGACAGTGTCCTTAAGGAGTAGCGATCGAAGCCGTATAATCGCTCCCATGGGTGTCAGGCTCGACCGCCAGCAGCCCTTTCTCGGGATGCACGCCGTCAACGTTTATGTCCACGATCAGGACGAGAGCCTGCGATTCTACGTGGATCAACTCGGTTTCCATGTTGCATTTGACGCCCGTCTGCAGACCGGGGACCGGTGGGTGGCAGTCGCGCCGCCCGACGGCACCGCCGTCCTCTCGCTGATCGCGCCGAAGCCCGAATCGCGCGAGTACCGTCTCATCGGCCGGCCCACCGGGATCGTTTTCGTTACCGAGGATGTGGTCGCCAAGTTCGAGGAATGGCGCAAACGCGGCGTCCGGTTTCTGTTTACACCCCGCCTGAGGCGCGTCAAGTACGAACCCGGCTGGACGTCCGGACATTCGGCCGCGACACCTGAGGGGACCTCGCCGGTCTGGGGCGGAATCTTCACCCGGTTCATGGATATCGACGGCAACTCTTTCGCGCTGGTGGGCTTCGACGAAGTCAACCGGCAGATCGAGGCGCAGCGGCAGCAGATTGCCGGGAAGCTGGAATCGGAGCGCCGCGCCGCGCAGGAATTGGAGATCGCCAAACAGGTGCAGGCCCGCCTCTTCCCGCAGAGACTGCCGCCCCTCGATACTCTCGATTACGCCGGAATCTGCATACAGGCTCGCCAGGTAGGCGGCGATTATTACGACTTTCTCGACCTCGGCCGGGGACGCTTCGGGCTGGTCATTGCCGATATCTCGGGCAAAGGCATGGCCGCCGCATTGCTGATGGCCAACCTGCAGGCCAACCTGCGCAGCCAGTGCGCGATCGCCGTGGACGAGCTGGAGCGCCTGTTGTGCTCGGTGAATCAGCTTCTCTTCGAGAACACCAGCGAGAGCGCCTATGCCACGCTCTTCTTCGCCGAATATGAAGACAGCCTGCGGCGATTGCGCTACGCCAACTGCGGGCACCTGGCCGCGCTGCTTCTCCGCCGCGGCGGCGCCGTGGAGAGGCTCGATTCCACGTGCACGGTCCTGGGGCTCTTCGAGGAGTGGGAGTGCTCCGTGGCGGAACGCCAGTTCTTCCCCGGAGACACGCTGGCACTCTACACCGACGGCGTCACCGAGTCGTTCGATCACGCCGGCGAGGAGTTCGGAGAGCGGCGTCTGGCCGAAGCCCTGTGCCGGCATCGGGACGTCCCGGTCCACACCGCGGTCGCATCGATTGTCGACGAGGTCCGGCGTTTCAGCCCGGTCGAACAGCACGACGACATCACGCTCATCGTGGCCCGGTGCCGCGGAGACGCAGGCTGAGGGCCGCGGCGCTTCACGCGACCCGCACCGTTTTGATATTGACGAACTCGCGGATCCCCATCACGCCCAGCTCCCGTCCGTATCCCGAGCGCTTCACGCCGCCGAAGGGAAGGCGCGGGTCCGACGCCACCATGCCGTTGATGAACACCATCCCCGCCTCGATCTCGTCGATGAAGCGCTGCTGCTCCACCGTGTCGTTGGTCCAGGCCGACGCCCCCAGCCCGAACGGCGTATCGTTCGCGGTCCGTATGGCGTCTTCGATATCCGCCGCGCGCAGCAGCACCGCCACCGGGCCGAAAAGCTCCTCGGTGTAGGCAGGCGAATCCTTCGGCACATCGGCGAGCACCGTCGGCTCGTAATAATTTCCGGGCTGGTGGATGCGCCGGCCGCCCGTCAGCACCCGCGCCCCCATCTCCACGCTCTTGCGTACCTGCTCCTCCAGGCCGGCCAGGATTTCGGGAGTGGCCAGCGGGCCTACCTGCGTCGATTCGTCCATCGGGTCGCCGACCTTGAGCGATTGCATCTGCCGCACGAAGCGGGATTCGAAATCCGTGGCGATGCGCGAATCCACGATGAACCGCTTGGCCGCGATGCACGACTGCCCGTTGTTGATGGTGCGGGCCTCGGCCGCGGTCCCCGCCGCGCGATCCAGATCGGCCGAGGGCATCACGATGAAGGGATCGCTGCCGCCCAGTTCGAGCACCGTCTTCTTGATCCGCCGCCCGGCCTCGCTGGCCACCTGCGCGCCCGCCGGCTCGCTCCCCGTGAGCGTCGCCGCCGCCACCCGCGGATCTTCCAGAACCCGCGCCACCTGTCCGGAGCCGATGAGCAGCGTCTGGAAGGCGTCCTCCGGGAACCCGGCGCGAAGCAGGATCTCTTCGATGGCCAGGGCGCACTCCGGCACGTTCGAAGCGTGCTTGAGCAGGCCCACGTTTCCCGCCATCAGCGCCGGTGCCGCAAAGCGAAACACCTGCCAGAACGGAAAATTCCAGGGCATCACCGCCAGTACCGGCCCAATCGGCTGGTAGCGGATGAAGCTGCGCCCGCCGCCCGCCTCCACCGGCTCGTCGGCCAGAAACCGCTGTCCGTTTTCCGCATAGTAGCGGCACGCCAGGGCGCACTTGGCGGCTTCCGCCCGCGCGCTGCCGATCGGCTTGCCCATCTCCAGCGTCATGATCCGGCCGAGACGGTCGCGCTCCTTCTCGAGGATCTCGGCCGCGCAGGCCAGCCACCTGGCGCGGTCGGAAAGGGAAGTGTGGCGATAGGTCCTGTACCGGGCGGCGGCCCTTGCCAGGCGGTCGTCGATCTCCTGATCCGTCAGTGGATCGAATGTGCGCAGGGTCTCCCCGTTGGCGGGATTGATGGAGGCGATCATCAGTCTTATTGTGGCGCAGGCTTCTCCGCGCGCCGTTCCGCCGCCCACCCTCCGCTGGGGCCGTTCTAACCTTTGGTAACGATGACATGTGCGATTGCTCACGATAGAATCGTACGAAGATCTACAGGTTCGTCAAGGAGTTGAGGGAGACCCAGAGTTTATGCGCCGCCACTGCTATCTTTGTCTTGTGTCCTGTTTTGTTGCACTTGGTGTGGGCTCGGCACACGCCGGGATGTTGACCACCACTTTCGCTTCGAATGACAGCCAGGCCGGCAATATGTTCGATGTCCTGACCGGCTCGCACCCTCTGGCGATCACCGGGTTCGACCTCCACCTGCAGGCCGGCACCGACACCACGATCGACGTCTACGACAAGAGCGGAGACTGGAACACCGCGGCTCCCTGGACCCTGCTGGACACCGCTCCCGGCGTGCAGTCCACGGACTCCAATACCCCCGTCCACATCGCAGCGAATTTCGTGCTCGCCGCCAACTCCAGGACCGCCCTCTATCTCACGTCCACCAGCACCACCAGCTTCGACTTCCTGTACACGACGGGAACCTCCGATGGCAGCATCGCGGCCCAGGATGCCAGCCTGACGATCCTGGAAGGTGCGGGCGTGCCCTACCCGCTCACGGATCCCCTCAACCCGTTCGTTCCCCGCGTCTGGAACGGCACGATCTATTACGATGTCCTTCCGCTCTCCACTCCCGAGCCTTCCTCCATGGCGTTGATGGCTCTCGGCGGCGTGGCGCTCCTGTGGAGGCGCCGGCGCTCCAACTGAACCAGAACCGGGCCTTGCTGGGCGGGTTCGCGCTTGCGGTCCTGGCCCTGGCGGTGTTCTCCTGGCTGGCCGCGGGTGTCTGGAGCGGACAGACCCTGCAGTTCGATTCCGTCGTGCGCGGGACCGTTCACTCCTGGGCCTCGCCTCCCCTGACGCGCGCCATGCGCTTCGCTAGTTTTCTCGGCTCCGGGTTCGTTCTGGTGCCTCTGGGGGTCCTGGCGTTATGGTGGCTGGTGTGTACCGGAAGGAAGCACGCCGCCTGGCTGTTCGTGCTCGCCGTACTGGGTGGCGAGGTGCTCGAAAACCTGCTGAAGCTATTCTTCCGCAGGCCCCGGCCGGAACCCTTCTTCGGATACCCGGAGCCTTCCACCTACAGCTTCCCGAGCGGACACGCGACGCTCTCCTTCTGTTTTTACGGCGTCCTGGCTGTGATCCTGGCAGCGCGCCTGCCCTCCAGGTCGGCCCGGGCCGCCCTTCTGCTCGCGGCCGGACTGCTGGCGCTCGCCATCGGCATCTCCCGCATCTACCTGGGCGTGCACTATCCGAGCGACGTGCTGGGCGGCTATGCCGCGGCCGCGATCTGGCTCGGCGCCGTCAACGCCGGCTACCGCTGGTGGCTCACTGCGCGTGCGTGATCTGGTTGTACGTATCCCGGATCTGGCCCTTGAGCGAGTTCGGCCCGACCCAGTTGGCGACCGCCCCGGGCATCTCGATCGAAGCCTGCAGCTCTTCTAGCTTTTTGCCCTGATCCACGCCCTGCTTGACGGCCTTGTACAGCTCCGTCATGAATTGCGCTTGCCCGGTCATCAGTTCGCGGCCTCCCGGCACCCCGTGCCCCGGCAGTACGTACTTCACTTTGAGTTTCTCCGCTGCGTGGATCACCTCCGGCCAGTTGGCGACATTGGCGTCCATCGTAGCGTTGTAGGGGCCGTTGACCACCGCGTCGCCCGTGCACAGCACCTGCTCCTTGGGCAGGTAAACGAATCCGTCGCCGCGCGTGTGGGCCCATCCGAAATGGCGGAACTCCACTTTGCGCGACCCGTCGTTCAGAAGGAACATCGACTCCTGGATGTCCTGCTTCGGAGGCTCCGGCCCTTCGGCCTTCAGATCCGCCACGTCCTGCCGGGCCTTCTCCGCTTCGTGCCAGCGCGCCGGCTCCAGCCTTTTAAGCTCGTCCGCCACCCCCTGAAACGCGAGCGTGGTGGCGCCGGCCTGCGTCCAGATCACATTGCCATACAGATGGTCGCCGTGGTGGTGCGTATCGAAGACGTACTTCACCGGCTTGGGCGAGATCCTCTTGGCGTCCGCCATGGCGCCGCGCGCCCCGCTGGGGAAGTTCGCGTCCACCACGATGAGGTAATCCTTCATCTCGATGATCACGTTGTTGCAGTGGCCCTGGTCCATGTCGCCCTCCCGGAACCACACGCCAGGCGCGATCAGGCGTACGGTTTCGGGGTTTGCGTCGGATTTCGAGACGAACAGCGCCAGCCCGGCCAGCACTGCGAATCCCACCAATAGAAAGGCCCGGAGACTCCTCATATCGACCCTCCCTCCGCCATACTCTACACCCAATTTCCGTCTCGCGGGCGAATCTTCCGGCCTGGGCCCGATCACCCTTGTTAAACTGAGATATCCGGAGGAGATGCATGTCTGTGAAGCCCCGCCGCGAGGCGGCCGTCGTGGATGTCGGAGGTGTCAAAGTCGGGGGCAGCCACCCCATCGTTGTTCAGTCCATGACGAATACCGACACCGTCGACGTGGCCGGGACGGTGAACCAGGTGATGGCGCTGGCGCGCGCAGGTTCCGAACTGGTCCGCGTCACGGTCAATACCGAGCAGGCCGCTGCCGCCGTACCGAAAATCGTCGAGACGCTGGATAAATTCGGAGTCCGCGTTCCCATCATCGGTGATTTCCACTACAACGGCCATATCCTCTTGAAGAAGTATCCCGACTGCGCCCGCGCCCTCGCCAAGTACCGCATCAACCCCGGCAATGTGAACATCGGCCGCAAGACCGACGACAATTTCCGCACCATGATCGAAGCGGCCATCGAGTATGGGAAACCGGTGCGCATCGGCGTCAACTGGGGCTCGCTCGACGCCGCGCTGCTCACCCGCATGATGGACGAGAATTCGCGCCGCGCGGAACCCAAGGACGCCCGCGAAGTCACCCTCGACGCCATCGTCGTCAGCGCCGTCGAATCCGCCAAGGCCGCCGAAAGCTACGGGCTCGGCCGCGACCGCATCATCCTCAGCGCCAAGGTCAGCGGCGTGCAGGACCTGATCGATGTCTATCGCGCCCTCGCCGCGGTGTGCGATTACGCGCTGCACCTCGGGCTCACCGAGGCCGGCATGGGCAGCAAGGGCATCGTGGCCACCACCGCCGCGCTCGCCCCGCTTCTGCAGGAAGGCATCGGCGACACCATCCGCGCCTCGCTCACCCCCATGCCGAACGGCGACCGCACCGAGGAGGTGGTCGTTTCCCAACAGATACTGCAGTCGCTCGGCATCCGCAGCTTCACGCCCCAGGTCACCGCCTGTCCCGGCTGCGGGCGCACTACCAGCACCTTCTTCCAGGAAATGGCCGACCAGATCCAGACCTACCTGCGCGACCAGATGCCCAAATGGAAATCCTCCCACCCGGGCGTCGAGACCATGAAGGTGGCGGTTATGGGCTGCGTGGTCAACGGCCCGGGCGAATCCAAACACTCCAATATCGGGATCTCCCTGCCCGGCACCTTCGAGGAGCCCAAAGCCCCGGTTTACGTGGACGGCCGCCTCATGCTGACTCTCAAGGGCGACCGGATCGTCGCGGAATTCATCGATATCCTGAATGATTACGTGACGAGCCACTACGCCTCGTAACCGATCGCGGGTTTCGAGCATCCGATGGATTACGGATTGGTATAATCGTGTGAAATGCTTTGAGTTCGAAAGGACTTTGATGCCTCGAAGCCTGTCTGAACATCTGAGGGAAGAGGAACGCACATGAATTCAGCCAATGGGAAAATTGCGGACGTCCAAATCGCGCCACCGGAACCCGGCATGCCGGCGGCATCCTCCACAGGATTCAAGATCTTCAATCGCATCGTGGACTGGATCACCAGCGACCGCATGCAGTTGATCAACATCACGGAGCGCATCAACGAGATTGTCCGTAAGAGTGGCGTGCGCGACGGGATCGTGCATCTGCACTCCCTGCACACCACTACTTCGGTGTTCATCAACGAATGGCAGGATGCGCTGCTCCATGACGTGCGCCAGTTCCTCGAGGACATCGTCAACCGCGACGATTATTTCCGGCACAACGACCCGCTGTACTCCGACTGCGAACGGAAAAACGCCGATTCGCACCTCCGCGGAATGGTCATGGGCCAGAGCCTGTGCCTCCAGGTTCGCAACTCCACCGTCCTGCTCGGCACCTGGCAAAGCATCATCCTGGCCGAATTCGACGGCCCGCGGAGCCGCTCGATCTCGATTCAAGTTTCGGGCGTCTGACGGGCGGCGCCCCCCGATGCCAAAGCGCTTCACTCTTGCCGAAGCTCAGGGCCTGATTCCGGCGTTGAACGGGCTGCTGCGCGAGGCGGTGGCCCTGAAGACGGACTACGACGAGGCCGAGCGCGAGGTCCAGTCTTTCAGCGAACACGTGATGATGATGGGCGGAGTGTCGGTGGACCGCGCCCGCGTGCTCGAAACCCGCAAGCGGCGCGAGGCCCTGGCGGCCGGGCTGCGGCGCTCCATCGAGCAGATCCAGGAGCTGGGCTGCCATATCAAGGACCTGGATATCGGGCTGGTCGATTTCCCCACCCTGTTCCGCGGCAACGAGGTCTATCTCTGCTGGAAGCTCGGCGAGCCCTCCATCGGGTTCTGGCACGGCGTGGACGAGGGATTCCGCGGCCGCAAGCCGATCGACCGCGATTTTCTCGACCATCATGAAGGCGACCCCCCGGAATAGCCGCGAAACCGAAATCAAGCTGTGGCTGCGCGACGCCGCCTCCGCGCGCCGCCGGCTGATTGCCGCCGGCTTTCGACTGCTGAAGCGGCGGGTCTTCGAGCAGAACACCGTCTTCGACACCCCCGGCCTCAAGCTGCGGAAAGCCGCGTCCCTGCTGCGTGTGCGGCGCGCCGGTAAGTCGGCTACCCTGACTTACAAGGGCCCGCCTATCCCCGGTCCGCACAAGAGCCGGGAGGAGCTCGAGACCGCTGTCTCCGCCCCGGAAGCCCTCTGCGGCGTTCTGGAGCGGCTGGGCTTCCGCCCCATCTGGCGCTACGAGAAGTACCGCACCGAATACCGCTACGGAGCCGGCGTGGCCACCATCGACGAAACCCCCATCGGCGTGTTCGTCGAGTTGGAAGGCCCGCCCGACTGGATCGATCGCACCGCCCGCCGCCTGGGCTTCTCGCCCGCCGATTACATCAAGGCCAGTTACGCCCGCCTCTACCAGCAATGGTGCAGCGAGCACCAGGCCAAGCTCATGGACATGGTGTTCCCCGCCAAGCGCTAGCGTCGCAAGCTAAAGCGCATTGGTGGGGCACGCTTTAGCTTGCCCGTCACTAGTTGCAAAACAGGCTTTGCCCTTTTGCGAGATCAACCCTTGCATCGTGCGTCGATAATAGTCCTTGGTGGCCGTCAATCCCTACGAGCGTGTTCCCTATCCGACCTATCCGCGCAGCCAGACGCATCCCGATTGCCTTGCCGCCGTCGCCACCCTGTTCGGGATGCGGCCCGCTCCCGTGGACCGCTGCCGCGTTCTGGAGTTGGGATCGGGCGATGGCGGCAACCTGCTGCCCATGGCCTACGCCCTCCCGTCGAGCGAGTTCACCGGTATCGACCTCGCGCGCGAGGCCGTCGGCGAGGCCCGCCGTATGCAGGGCGCCCTGAAGCTCCGCAACGTGCGGCTGATCGACGGCGACCTGCGCGAGATCGGTCCGGGCTTCGGCGAGTTTGACTACATCATCGCCCACGGCCTGTACTCGTGGGTTCCGCCGGATGTCCGGGAGCACCTGATGGGGATCTGCCGCGAGTGCCTCGCGCCCCAGGGCGTCGCTTTCGTCAGCTACAATTGCTACCCCGGCGGCCACCTGCGCCAGATGCTGCGCGGGATGCTGCGTTACCACGTCCGCGGCATCGGGGAGCCCGGCCGCGAACTGGCCGAGGCCCGTCGCTTTCTCCGGTTCTTCCTGGAGGCCCGTATGCTCACCCCCGAGTGGCAGGCGCTGGCCGATCGCGAGGCCCGGGCCATGCTCGAGCGCGACGATGCCGGCCTGTATCACGACGATCTCGCGGCCGTCAACGATCCCGCCTGGTTCCACCAATTCGCCGCGCACGCCGGACGCTGCGGACTGCAGTACCTGGGCGAGGCCGAGCCGTATGAGATGTTCGACCACCGCGGCGTCGTCGCGGAGTTTGCGGAAGGTGTGCTGGAGCGCGAGCAGTACCTGGATTTCCTCAAGGCCCGCCGCTTCCGCCAGACGCTCCTGTGCCGCGAAGGCGTCCGGCTCGACCGCGGTGCGGGTCCGGCACGGTTGGACGGATTTCTGTTCTCGGCATCCGGACGCGAGGTCTCGATCGCCACCGAAGACGGCCCGGCCCGGCAGGTGGCCCAGGCTTTGCGCGATATCTTCCCGCTGCCGGCCCCGTTTCAGGAGCTGATCGCGTACGCGGGCAGCACTGGAATCGCTGCGCGAGATCCTCTGGTCGCTCGTCACCGCGGGGTTCGCCGACCTCCACGTGTACGGCTTCCCGTGCGAGGATGAAGTTTCGGAGCGTCCCCGCGCCAGCGCCGTCGTTCGCTACCAGGCGGAGCGCTCCGCCTCGGTGACCAATCTTTGCCACATGGTGGTGGAACTGGAAGAGGACGTGCGGCAGGCCGTCCGCCTGCTCGATGGCACGCGAACCCGGGACGAAATCGGGTCCGGGAAGGACTGGCTGGAGTGGATGGCCGAGATGGCCCTGCTCGAGGCCTAACGGGTTATCACGGAATTCGTCTAATTCATTCGATCCCGAAATCTTGGAGGATGTATGGAGACCTTCTGGCAGGATTTGCGGCACACCGTCCGCAACCTGCTGCAAGCGCCGGGATTCACCCTGGTCGCCGCGCTCACGCTGGCGATCGGGATCGGGGCCAATACAGCCGTTTTCAGCATCATTAATGCGATCCTGCTGCGCCCGCTTCAGTTTCGCGCGCCCGACGAGCTCGTGCGTCTTTATGAAACCGAGTCGGCGCCGGGGAACTACCCGTTCGCCGGGCCCGATTTCGTCGACTGGAAAGCCCAGAACAGCACGTTCCAGGATATGGCCCTCTATGGCTGGGGGAACGATTTCAACTTGAGCGGCTCCGGCAGCCCCGACCACATCCTGGGTGTCCCTACCGCTGCGAACTTCTTCTCCCTGCTCGGCGTGCAGCCGCTCCTCGGCAGGACCTGGACCGCCGGTGAAGATCAGCCCGGGAAGAATCAGGTGGCGATTCTGGGGTACGCCTTGTGGCGCAGCCGCTTCGCCGGCGATCCTCACGCCGTGGGCGAAACCATCGAGCTGAACTCGAAGAAATACACCATCGTCGGCGTCATGCCGGCCGCGTTCCGCTTTCCCTCCCAGGCGCAGCTCTGGATCCCCCTCGATATGAGCACCAAGGGTCTTGGAGACCGCGGCAGCCATTGGGCCAATGCCATCGGAAGGCTGAAGCCGGGCGTGTCTCCCAAGGCCGCTTTGGCCGACCTCAGCACGATCGCCGGCCGCCTCGAGCAGCGCGATCCCGATTCGAATTACAAGGTCGGTGCCGTAGTGGTGCCGCTGCACGAGGACCTGGTCGGCAAGTCGCGCGATTCGCTGATCCTGATGCTTACTGCGGTGGGCCTGGTGCTGTTGATCGCCTGCGCCAACGTGGCCAACCTGCTGCTTTCCCGCGCCGTGGCCCGGCAGAAGGAAATGGCGGTCCGCAGCGCGCTCGGCGCCGGACGCGCCCGGCTCTTCCGTCAGTTGCTGACCGAAAGCCTGGCCCTTTCGCTCACCGGCGGCGCCTTGGGGCTGCTTATGGGTTGGGCCATCATTCGCTGGTTCTCGACTGCCAAAGCCCTTGCCCTACCGCGCTTCAGCGTCATCCAGCTCGATCTTCCGGTTCTGGCTTTCACCTGTGCGCTGGCGATCCTGACCGGCATCCTGTTCGGTGTCTATCCGGCGCTCCAGACATCCCGTCCGGACCTGCACGAGGAGTTGAAAGGCGGAGCCGGAAGCGCCATCAGCCACGGCAAGCGCCGCCGCTTCACCAGCAACGTGCTCGTGGTGGTGGAGTTCGCGCTCTCGCTGCTCCTGCTGGCCTCGGCCGGACTGCTGCTGAAGGATTTCGCCCGGCTGCGCGGCATGGATATCGGGGTGCGCCCCGGGGGCGTCTGGACCGCCGCCATCCGCCTGCCGGAAGCCAATTACTCCAAGGATCCGCAACGGTTCTCGTTCGCCGGGTCCCTGCTCGATCGCGTCCAGCGGATCCCCGGAGTGGACACGGCGGCCGTCAGCAACCGCCTCCCGCTGGAAGGCGGCAGCAACTACTACGTCATCATCCGCGGCCGCAAGGCGGAGCTCATGAACGGCCCGCTGGTGGAGAGTCACGCGGTCTCGCCCGGCTACTTCCGCGCCATGGGCGTGCGCCTGCTCAAAGGCCGCCTGTTCAGCCCCGCCGACGTGCAGGGCGTTCTGGCGATGAACGAGCGGGCGCGCCCGCTGTGGGAGAGCGGAGCCCGCATGTTACCCGAACAGACCAACGCGATGGTTTACCCGGTGGTGATCAACGAAAGCATGGTTCGTGCCTTCTGGCCGAACGAAGATCCGCTCGGCAAGATGTTCTCCCGCGGCCGGCTGAACGGACCGTGGCAGCAGGTGATCGGCGTCGTGAACGATGTCCGGCAGTGGGGTCTCACTCACAGGCCGGTTCCCGAAGCGTACGACGTTTACGACGGCGATTCGCGCTTCTTCCTGGTACTTCACACATCTCTCAAGCCGGCTTCGCTGACCGGTGCGGTTCGCCGGGAGTTGTCGCAGATCGACTCCAGCCTCCCGCTCTTTTCGGTCCGCACGATGGACGACGTGATCGCCGAGAACGCGCAGGGCCAGCGCTTCCTCAGCCTGCTGATCGGCTCGTTCGCGGCGCTGGCGGCCCTGCTCGCGGCGATCGGGATCTACGGCGTGCTCTCCTACCTGGTGACGCAGCGCACCCGCGAGATCGGTATCCGGATGGCGCTCGGCGCGAGCCGCGGCCGGGTGCTCGGCGGGATTCTCGGCGAAGGCGCGCGCCTCGCCCTGGTGGGATTCGCCGCCGGCTTGGCCGGCGCCCTGGCCGCCGGCCGTATCCTGGCCAGCCTGCTGCACGAGGTAGAGCCAAGCGACCCGGTAGTCCTCGCGCTGACCGCCGGGTTGCTGGCCGCCGTCGCCCTGATCGCCTGTTATCTTCCGGCCCGCCGCGCTGCGAAGCTGGACCCGATGCGCGCCCTCAGGTACGAGTAAAACCCAGTGGGGCAGGCCTCCCGGCCTGCCCAGCGCAGGCCGGGAGGCTTGCGCCACATTGCTTACGACGACGATTTCATCTCCATCTCCCGGTTCAGTTGCTGGTCCTTCGCCCGCACGCGCGCGTACTCCACCGCATGGTCGGCCGTCTTCCGCAGGCTCGAGGAAAGATTATAAAGGTTGTCCATGTAGTTCTCGTACGTCGGATTCCACAGGTACCTTTGGTGAGTGGTGACGTAGAGGATGGCGTCGTCGGCGCTGTTCGCCATCAGCACGAGATCCTTCGACATCTGGTCTATGGTCCTCTGCTGCCACGGCGCGACCGCGCTGCGGATCGCCTCCAGCCGGCACAGTTTCCGGCCCATATCGTTAATCTCGGTCTTCAGGCTCTGCAACTGGCCATCGTGCGTCTGCCAGCTCATCTCGGGAGTATCCGCGTAGCTCTCGAGGGTTGAGGCGTGATGCGACGCCACGGCTGCATCGTCCTGAATTCCCTGCATCAGCTGGTTAGCTTCCTGCCGGAAGTTCCAGTTGTAGGACTCGGCGGTTGCCTTTCCGGGGACGCACTCGCAAGCCCCCGCCGCGAAGGCCGGCGCCCCCATCGCGAAGGCGCAGGCGCAGCTCAGCAAAATTCGATTCCATCTCATGTTCGACTTACTTCCTTTCATTCTGATTTCCCATCCTCTAACTGTTTGGATGTGCGCGCCGCGCGGCTCGCTGCCGCTTCGGCAGGGTATTTAGGGAGCGGAAAACCAAGTAGGCGCCGCCTGGGCGTACGGCGCTTCACAGGGAGGGTGGACGAGCGGACGGTCCGGTGCTGGTATGATGGCGGTCATGATACGCCATTGGCTTTCGTTTTTCGTCATCGGCGCCGGCATCTTCGCTGCCGCCGGGATCTCACTTGCTCAACCCCCCACGCAGTCATCTCTCTCGGGCGCTTATAACGTACGTTATTTAGGAGTCAACACGAACCCGGCCGACAGCGCCGTCAGCTTCTCGGGCACCTTCACCTTCGACGGGAATGGCGGGTTCACGGTCAGCGGTACCGGCGCCTCCGCCTCTACCAGCGATCACACGCTGAAATTCCTGACGTCCGGCCAGTACCTCGTGCTCTCGAACGGCATGGTCCAGTTGACCAACCCGTTCGACCCCACCGGCACCACCCAGCTCAATACCACGTCCACCGTCCTCTATGGCGGGCTCGGCAGCGGCTACATTACCGCCAGCAGCACCGACACGCTCTATTCCGATATCTTTGTCGCCGTCAAGGTAGGCTCGGGCGGGTCGAACGCCACGCTGAGCGGCAATTACCGGGTGGCCAGCCTGGAATTCCTGGGCGGCGATTTCAGCCAGACCCGCGACACGTTCTTCAGCCTCACAGCCGATGGCAAGGGCAGCCTGGGCAACGTGACGATCACCGGCACCGCGCAGAGCCTGAACAATGCCGACACCACGCAAACCAGCAGCGGCGCGACCTATACCGTGACCGCTAACGGCACCGGCACGATGACCTTCCCGGCGCCCAGCGGCGTCACCGCCGCCAACACTCTGTTGAGCGGGGCCAAGACGCTGTATGTTTCCTCGGATGGCAACTTCTTCGTGGCCGGCGGGACTACCGCCTACGATATGGTGGTCGGCGTCAAAGCGGCGCCGGGAGCCAGCCTGGGCGGGTTTTACTTTACTTCCTACCTGGAGAACTACCAGGGTGACTCCAGCGGCAACACCAACGGCATCTACAGCGAAGAGGGAGCCTCGAATATGGTCAACGCGAAGGACGAACTGGCGCACCAGAGGATCAACGAGGACGGGTTCGACTCCTACGATTCCACCTTCTACGACCAGTTCAGTTTCGACGCCAACGGCATCCAGACCCTTTCGGATTCCTATTGGGCCAATGGGGCGGCCGGCAGCTTCGTGATCGGCGCGGGCCGCTCGACCAATTACCAGTTGGTGGTCTACATGAAGTCGGTCCCCATGAACCTCAGCGGCAATTATCTGAATCCGCAGGGTATCGTCAACGCCGCCAGCAGCATCCCCTTCACTACCTCTTTTGCGCCGGGCGAGTTCATCAGCCTTTATGGCAACGGCTTCACCAACAGTACGCTCACCTCGGGGCTGCCCTTCCCGAATTCGCTCGGCGGCGTGCAGGTCACCGTCAACGGCACGCCCGCGCCGATCTACAGTGTCAGCCCGACGCAGATCAACGCCCTCATTCCGTACTCGGCGCCTACCGACGGCACGCTGCTCGAAGTCAAGGTTTCCAACATCCCCAACAGCGCGTGGGTATATAGCGGCCCCACCGACCCGGGCGTTTACACCTATCCGACTCCCGGCGGCATCGGCATCGGCGCGATGATCCATAACTCCGACGGCACCATCGTGACGGAAGCCAACCCCGCCAAGGCCGGGGAAGCGATTCAGATCTACTGTTCCGGGCTGGGCACCGTAACGCCCACCGTGACGACCGGAGCCGCCGCATCCGGCACCACCTTGAGCAATACCGACAATGCCGTCGGCGTCTACATCGACAGCGTGAACGCCAAGGTGCTGTTCGCCGGGCTCGCCCCGGGGTTTGGAGGCTTGT
Source organism: Bryobacterales bacterium (assembly GCA_963836015.1). GTDB lineage: Bacteria > Acidobacteriota > Terriglobia > Bryobacterales > Bryobacteraceae > CAWCDJ01. Next base: position 269,991 of record CAWIIF010000008.1, read on the forward strand.
ACCAGATCAACGTGACGATCCCGGCCGGCCTGACCAGCGGCGATCATACCCTCGAGATAACCACCGACTACTCGGACAATTACCAGGCCACTATCCCGATCAAGTAGGTGCCCCTCCCGCTCGCGGCTCTGTGCGCGCAATCGCAAACAGAGCCGCGACCGTTAGGGAGCGGGCCTTTCCCGGTAAAGTCATTGTGTTACCATTCAGAAGGACTTCGCTCCGGCTCCGTAGCTTGTCCCTTTCCGAACTTTAATCGATGAATTTACGCTCTCTTTTCAGTCTCTTTTCCTCGGATCTTGCCATTGACCTGGGGACGGCGAACACGCTCGTCTACGCCAAGGGCAAGGGCATCGTGGTGAACGAGCCCTCCATCGTCGCCATTAATAAGAACACCGGAGAAGTCGAAGCCGTCGGCAAGGAAGCCAAGGAAATGCTGGGCCGCACGCCCGGCAATATCGTGGCCATCAAGCCGATGAAAGACGGGGTCATCGCCGATTTCAAAGTCACCGAGCGCATGCTGAATTACTTTATTCAGAAGGCGCACGGGCGGAAGATGCTGGTGCACCCCCGCATCGTGATCGGCGTGCCGAGCGAGATTACCCAGGTGGAAAAGCGGGCGGTCATGGATTCGGCCTACCGCGCCAAGGCCAGCGAAGTCCACCTGGTGGAACAGGCCATGGTGGCGGCCATCGGCGCCGGGCTCCCCATCACCGAACCCAGCGGCAACATGGTGGTCGATATCGGCGGCGGCACCACCGACGTCGCGGTCATCTCCCTTTCCGGCATCGTCTATTCGCGCTCCGTCCGGGTTGCCGGCAACGAGATGGACGACGCCGTCATGCAGTTCCTCAAGCGCAAGTACAACCTGCTGATCGGCGAGCGCACCGCCGAGGCTATCAAGATCGAAGTCGGGTCGGCCTACCCGCTCGATAAGCCGCTCACCATGGAGATCAAGGGCCGCAACCTCATCGAAGGCGTGCCCCGCACCATCTCCATCGACGATTCGGAGATCCGCGAGGCGCTCTCCGAGTGTGTGGCCACCATCGTCAATGCCATCCGCGTCGCGCTGGAGCGTACGCCACCCGAGTTGAGCGCCGATATCAGCGACCGCGGCATCGTCCTCACCGGCGGCGGCGCGCTCCTCAAGAACCTCGACAAGCGGATCCGCGAAGAGACCGGCCTCCCCGTATCGATTGCCGACGATCCCCTGGCCTCCGTCGTGCTCGGGACAGGAAGAATGTTGAGCGATTTCCGGCTGCTGCGTAAGATTTCGATAGACTAGGTACAGTGGAGGCCGGTGTCCCCGGCTTCCCTGTAACGGGGCATGCCATGGAGTCGCTGCTCAACCGGTACCGCAACATCACGGTCCTCCTGCTGGTGATTGTCGCCCAGCTCGTGTTGTTGGCGGTGCAGGTCAAGAACGACCAGGACGTACGCATTATCCGCGTATGGACGGTCACCGCCGTGACCCCCGCCGCCCGCGTTGCCGAGTGGCTCCGCAGCAGCAGCATCGGGCTCATCCGCAACTACGTCACCCTCCATAATGCCGACGCCGAAAACCGCCAACTCCAGCAGGAGGTCGGCCGGCTGAAGATGGATAACATCTTCCTGCGCAACGAACTGGCGACGGCCGACCGCGCCCGGGCCCTGCAGGTCTTCCAGACCCAGATCCAGTCCCGTACGCTGGCCGCCAACGTGATCGGCATCGGGGCCGGGTCTAATTCGAAGGTGGTGTTCGTCAACCGCGGATCGGCCGAAGGGGTCATGCGCGGCATGGCGGTAGTCACTCCCGATGGCATCGTCGGCAAGGTCATCGCGGCCTATCCCACGGCTTCCGAAGTGCAACTGGTCACGGATGCCGATTTCGCGGCCGGCGTGGTTTCGCAGAAAACTCAGGTCCGCGGCACGCTGAAAGGGCAGGGCACTCCCCTCTGCAAAGTCGATTACATTCCGTACGAAGACAAGCTCGAAGTCGGCGAGACTTTCTACACGTCCGGCGATGACCGGGTCTTCCCCCGCGGTTTCCCGGTAGGGATCGTGAAGTCCGTCCGGCAGGCCACTCCGTTCAAGGAGATCCTGGTCGATCCGGCCGCTTTGAAGCATGGAATCGAGGACGTGCTGATCGTCGTCAACGGTGTGCATCAGGACATCCCCGAGGTCCCGCCCGCCAGCCAGCCGGTCTATATCGGAGCCCCGCCGCCCACCCCCGGCGCCCAGCCTACTACTACCCAGCCCGCACCCACGGGTACGGAAGCGGACAAGCTGCGGAATATCTATAAATCGGTGGGTGAGTCCGAGAACTACACATTCGGCGACAGCGGCGTCGGCGCCCGGGCTCCGGATTTTACCAAGCTGCCGCCGCTCAACGGCCGCGGAGCGGCGCCCGCCACCCAACCCGCTGTCAAGCCGCCCGTACAACCCCAGACCGCTCCTCAGACCGCTCCGAAGGCAACTCCCAAAACTACTCCTCCGGCTGTCAAGCCCCCCGACGCAGTTCGGCCCGGTAATCCGGCCGCGGGTACCCCCGGAGGCCCACCCCGCTGATGAGTTATTCGAGCGAGCGGATTCTGCTCAACAGCCAGCGCGAAGGTCAGGTGTCCCGCTTCCGGGCCTGGGTCCTGCTGGCCGTCCCGCTGGCCGCGATTCTGTTCCAGGTTTACGTCCCGCTGTTCTTCCAGTTCCTGGGATTCCTGGAAATGCCGCTGCTGGTGGTGGTCTACTTCGCCCTGATGCGCCGCAGCCAGATCAGCGGACTGCTGGTGGGCGCCGCGGTCGGGCTGGCCCAGGATTCGCTCTCCAAAAACCCACTGGGAATGTACGGCATCGTCAACACGCTGGTCGGATATTTCGCGGCCTCCGTTGGAATGCGCATCGACGTCGACCATGGCGTGATCCGCCTCATGCTGGCGTTCTTCTTCTACCTGTTCCACCAGTTCCTGTACTGGGTGCTGGCGCGCGCGCTGCTCGGCCAGCAGCTGGCCTTCGAGTGGCAGCGGACCCTGCTCCTCGGATTGCTCAACGCCGTGGTGGGGATCGCGCTGTTTCATTTCCTCGACCGCCTGCGGGAGACTGCGTGAAAGGCTCCGCGGGCGCGCTCGCGGCGGCCTGCCGTCCGCGGCAGTGGATCAAAAACGGCCTGGTCTTCGTTCCCCTCATCTCTTCCGCCAGCTTCGTTTCGGGCGAAGCCGTACGCCGCACTTCCGTCGCCGCCGCCGCCTTCTGCCTGATGTCCAGCGCCGTCTACCTCTGGAACGACGTGGCCGATCGCGAGTACGACCGCGCCCATCCCGTCAAGAAACTCCGTCCGGTGGCCAGCGGCGCTCTGGGCGTGCGGACTGCGGCAGCCGCGGGCGTGCTCTTGGCCTTCGGCGCCCTGGGCCTGTCGTGGACGCTGGGCGGCAAGGTCTGGGCCGTCCTTACGTTCTACGCAGTGTGCAACATCGCCTACTCCGCGGGGTTGCGCAAGCAGCCGGTGATCGACGTCCTGCTGGTCTCCTGGGGTTTCGTGCTCCGCCCGGTGGCCGGGGCATATGCCATCCCGGTGCGCGTCTCCGCCTGGCTCTTCGTAGTTTCGCTGCTGCTTTCCCTTTCGCTCGTGCTTCTCAAGCGCCGCAGCGAGCTGACCGGCCTCGAAGGCGGAGCCATCGTGCACCGCCCTGCGCTGGGCGGCTACAGCGTGCGGTTTCTCGACCAGTTGATCTCCATCGTGACCGGCGCGGGCATCATGAGCTACGCGCTCTACACCTTCCAGTCCGAGCACAGCCAGGAGCTGGTGATTACGCTGCCGCTGTTCCTGTACGGCGTTTTCCGCTACCTTTATCTGGTGTATGAGCGCGGCGCCGGAGCCAGCCCCGAAGAGATCTTCCTGCACGACCGGCCCCTGCAGATCGACGCCGTCCTGTACCTGGCCGTGGCGGTCGCCATCCTCACCGCGAAATACTGAGCCATGGACGCCCCCGCCATCCTGATCGCGACCCTGCGGTTTGTGTGCTGGGAAGCCGCCCTGTTCGCCGCGGCATTCGCCATCGCGCGCGCCATCGGGTTCCGCGGCGCCGAGCAGTGGCTCGGCGCGCTGGCCATCGAGATCACCCTCGAATCGTCGCTGGCCGCGGTGTTTTCGTTCGCCCGCGTGAATTCCGTGCCGCTCTACTGGGTCGCTGCCGCTGTGTGCGCGGTAGCGGCCGTCCGCTGGGCCCGGCTGCCGGAGCTGTTCGCCGGCGGCCGTTGGATGCCCGCCGCCATGGCGGCCCTCACGCTCCCGCTGATCCTCCTGGCGTTCCGTCCGGTGGAAGAGATCGACTCCATCAACTACCTGCACTACCTGATCGACTGGATGGGCAACCGCGCCACCCCGTACACCTTCGCCACCAACTACGTGGCCTTCTGGGAGCTCTCCTTCCTTCCCGCCTGGACGGTCACCCGCGTGGACCTGTTCTTCCCCCTGCTGGCGCTCAAAGCTATCGTGCTCCTGGCTCTTTCCGGCTGGCTGATCGGCCGCGAGTTCGGCTTGCGCAATCCGATTCTGGGGTGGGCCCTCTTCGGGGCGCTCGCCATGCGCCATTACTGGTTCGAATATTCGGGGGTCCCGACCCTGAAGAACGACGCGCTGTGCGGGGTCGGTTTCGTCCTGATGATCCTGGCCGTGCTGCGCGCCGCTCGCGGCCGGCTGAGCCGGACGGATTTGACCCTGCTCGCATTCGGGGTGGCGTTCGGGTCCGTCAAGTATACCGGCATCTTCTTCGCGGTGGTGGCAGTGGGCGGGATTCTGTGGCTCCGCGGCATGGGCTGGAAACCCCTGGCGGCGGTTGCGGCGTTCTGGACCGCGACCAGCGGCCACTACTACCTGCGCTCTCTGGTCGAGCACGGGAGTCCATTCTACCCATTCCAGATCAACATTGGGTTCATTCATCTGCCGGGGACTGCCGACCTCTCCTATTCCTCGATCCTCTACAACCTCCACGACCCGCGGCTATGGCGGGCCTTGTTCTGGCCGGCCAACGGGATGTCCCCGGCGGGCATCCTCTTCCCCGAGACGCTGGCGGGGATCCTGATCGTGTCGGTGTGGCTGTCGGTCCGGTGGATTCTCCGGCGCGCCCGGCCGAAGCCGCTCGAATTGGCTTCGTTTCTGCTCCTCTGCGGCTGGGTATTGTACTTCCGCTCGGTCTTCGGCGCGAGTGCCGCTCCGGGCGATTTGAGCTTTCTGCTCAATAGCTTGAACTCCCTGCGTTATGTCGACGGAGTGCTCCTGGTGAGCGAGTTGCTGCTGGTGGCGCTGCTCGGCAGGTTCGCGCTCCCGCTGATCGCCATCCAGGCTGCCAGCCGGCTCATCCTGCTGTACGGCCGCCTGCCGTCCCAAGTGTTCCCGGTACTCCTGATCGCCGGCGCCGGATTGGCTTTGTTTCTGCTCGCCGACCTGCTGCCACGATACCGGGCCTTCGTAATGACGCTGCTGCTGGTCGCCGCCTGCCCCCTGGTAGTCCAACGCAACCGGAGCCTATGGACCACCTATTGGAACGACCTCAAGCCATCGCTCCAGGCTGTACCCGGTAACCAACTGGAGGAGCTGTGTTTAACCGATGGCGGATACTTCGCGGGCCACGTCGTGGCGGCAGGCAATCCGGTGCGTCCGGAAGTCGGAACCGTGCTGCCTGCCGACCTCGACGCCGGCGCCCGGCCGCGCTTCCTGGCCGTGATGGTGACTCCCGGATCCGAGGCTGCCACCCGTTGGAAGGCGAGCTACGGGCCGAAGCTGTCCGCATGGGGCTACCGGGAAGTCCTTGATTGCCAATCGGGTGGCCTGTTCCAACACGATCGATAGTCCTGGTACTCATACAGTAGATGTCGTACGGAAACTCTTGCTAGACTCCTTCTGTAAGGAAAATCACAGGACGTCTATGAAAAGTCTAATTGCTTTGGTTGTGCTGGGTTTATTGTGCGCAGGCCTTATGGCTGCCGCACCCGTGACCTGGGTGGATTGGACGAGCGGCACCACTGGGCTCGCCGGATCCGCCGCCGGAGTGTTGCATCTCGGCGCCACCAATGTGACGGTTACCTATTCCGGAGAGATTTGGAACATCCAGACGAACGGCGGCACCAATTATTGGACTGAGCCTAATTCATCGCTACTGCCATACACCAGTGCCCAGGTGGACAATGCGCCCCCCGCATCGGACATCATCGAACTGGCGTATACCAACATAAAGACGCTGACGTTCTCCCAGCCGATCTACAATCTGGTGTTCGCTGTTGTCAGCCTGAACCACAACGGTTACAGCTTCGACCAGGATTTCAATATCCTCAGCTACGGCTGCGGGTATTGGGGCTGCGGATCGCTGATCAAGAACACCTCTGTCGCGGGCCAGTACATCCTGGAATCCGGGTCCGATCTGGGAAGCGAACCCCACGGCCTGATTGAATTCGACGGGCCGGTCACTTCGCTTACCTGGACCAGCGAGGTCAGCGAGAACTGGAATGGATTTACCGTCGGAGCCTTCGATATAGCTCCTCCGGTGCCCGAACCGGGGACCATCGGCTTACTGATTCTGGGCGTCGCGGTTCTGCCCCTCCTCAAGCGCCGCCAACAAAGCTAAACCAATCCGTAAGTGACCCCGGCGGGGGAAAACGGTTAATATGGAACAAGGGGCGTGTCCCGCTCTGAGTCGTGATCCTTCCGCCGGTCGACCCGAATCTCGAACACCAGGCTTCAAATAAGCCGCCTCTCCGCGACGACACCAACTTCGCGGCGAGCAAGGTCGCGATTTTTCAATACGCTGCCGTCATCATCTTCCTTTTCCTGATCGCCGGGTTCTGGAAGCTCCAGGTGCAAAACCCGCAGTTCTACGATCAGCGGGCCATGCAGAACAGCGTCAAGTCGGTGCCGATCCTGGCGCCGCGCGGGCGCATCCTCGACCGCGATGGCCGCGTGATCGTCGACAATTACTCCTCCTTCAGCCTGATCCTGGCTCGCGAGTCGCTCAAAGAAGAGCACTTGAGGCCCATCGCCCAGGGCCTGGATCTGGATTACACCGATCTCGTCGCGCGCGTGAAGCGCTTCAAATCTCAGCCCAAATACGTGCCCATCGTGATCAAGGCGGAACTGACGCCGGCCGATCTGGCGTTCGTCGATTCCCACCACGATTTCTTCCCGGAGCTGGTGTTGATCCAGGCGCAGCGGCGGCTGTATCCGCAGAACGGCATGCTGGCCCACGTCATCGGCTACACGGGTGAAGTCAGCGAGGACGAGCTGGACTCTCCGGATTTCGCCAAGTACGACCCCGGCGACGTCGTCGGCAAGTTCGGCATCGAGCGCCAGTACAACGACTGGCTGACCGGCATCGACGGGCAGCGCCAGGTGGTGGTGGACAATCGCGGGCAGGTGCGCGAAACCCTGAAAACCAAGCCGGCCGTAGCGGGCAAAGACCTGCAATTGACGATCGATCTTGACCTGCAGGCCGTGGCCGAGCTGGCCATGGACAACGGCGTCAAGGAACTGGGTGTCGATCACAAGGACGGCGCGGTGGTGGCCCTCGATCCGCGAACCGGGCAAGTGCTCGCCATGGTTTCGCGGCCCACCTTCGACCCGAATAAGTTCGCTGTGCGCATCCAGCCGAAAGACTGGAAGGAGATCGTCGACAACCCGGACCATCCCCTCATGAACAAGGCCATCCAGGCCGTGCAGGCGCCAGGCTCTACCTTCAAGCCATTCGTGGCGCTGGCCGGGCTCGAATCGGGCGCGATCGACGACAAGTACACCGTCCACTGTTCCGGCGGCGTCACGCTGTTCGGCCACTACTTCCACTGCTGGGTCAAAAGCGGCCACGGCACCGTAGCGCTGCACGCGGGCATCGTGCACTCCTGCGACGTCTACTTCTACACCATCGGCAGCAAGATGGGGATCGACAACATCTCGTTCTACGGCGACATCGCCGGTTTCGGGCACCTCACCGGAATCGATCTGCCGCACGAGAAAGAAGGGCTGATGCCCTCCGAAAAGTGGAAGCTCCGCACGCAGCGCCAGAAGTGGTATGCCGGAGAGACGCCGTCGGTGGCGATCGGACAAGGCGCCGTGACGGTGACGCCGCTCGAGCTGGCCAGGGCCGTCGGCGGCCTCGCGGTGGGCGGGACCTGGCACCAGCCCCACCTGCTGGTGAACATGCAGCAGCCCGAGAAGGCGGTGAGCTGGACTCTCAATCCCGCGAACGTGAAGGACGTGATCGACGGCATGTACGGGGTGGTGAACGAGGGCGGCGGAACCGGCGGCCGGGCTCGCCTTTCCACTGTCGAGGTATGCGGCAAGACGGGCTCGGCGCAGCTGGCATCCAACGAATTTCTCAAGGGCGCGGGTGCGTCGCGGGCCCACCTGATGAAGGACAACGCCTGGTTCGAAGGCTTCGCTCCGCGCGATAACCCCGAGATCGTGGTGGTCTGCCTGTTCGAGCATGGTGTTCACGGGCAGTACGCCGCTCCTGTGGTGCGGGACGTGATCAAGGCCTACTTCGACAAGAAGGCGCGCCTTTCGGCCCTCCGCCAACAGCAGAACGCCCAGCAGGCTTCGCTGCGATCCATGACCAGCCTGGGACTGACCATCGCCGCGGCGGTGCCCCCGCCGCCCCCGCAGTCCGATCAGCCGATCGATGTAGCCTACTTCGCCGCCGACGCCCCCGCTTCGAAGGTTGTCCCCCGGAAGTAACATGTCAGGCTATCTTTCGATTCGAGACATGGACTGGACCTTGCTGATCATTGTTCTACTGATCTGCTCGGTCGGAGTGGTGCAGATCTACAGCGCCACCATCGATACCGGTTTCCACTCTGCCTGGTGGAAACAGATTGTCTATGTCGCCGGCGGACTCCTGTTGATGCGGCTGGCCATCCGTGTGGATTATCACTCGCTGATGCAGCATGTTCCGCTCCTGTACATCTCGTCCATTGTGCTGTTGCTGGCGACCGATCTGGTCGGCGACACGGTGTTCGGCTCCAGGCGCTGGATTCCTCTGCCCGGCGGCGCTCGCTTCCAGGTATCGGAATTTGTCAAGTTGGTGATAATATTATTGGTAGCCCGCTATCTCACTGATTTAAAGAAAGACGATCTGGAAATAGGGGAGATGCTGAAGCTGGCGGGCCTGGTGGCGGTCCCCATGGCGCTGGTTCTAAAACAGCCGGACCTGGGAACGTCGCTAACGTATATCGCAATCCTGGTCACGGGAGCGTTTCTCGCAGGATTGCGCTGGAAGTATGTGGCCGCCATAGCCGTAGTGGCGGTGCTGGTTCTTCCGGTAGGCTGGCATTTCCTGAAAGATTATCAAAAGCAGCGGCTGGTCAGTTTCATGGATCCCGATCGGGACCCGCAGGGTACCGGATATCAGTTGATCCAGTCCCAAATCGCCGTGGGAGCGGGCGGGATGTTCGGGAAAGGCATCACCAAGGGAACCCAGACGCAGCTTCGATTCTTGCCCGTGCCGCACACGGATTTTATCTTCTCGGCCTTTGCCGAAGAGCATGGATTCGTGGGCGTGGTTGTAGTATTGTCAATGTACTTCGTGATGATCATGCGCATCGTCCAGAATGCGCAGGCGGCGCCCGATAGGGCCGGCATGTATATCTGTATGGGTGTAGCCGGTCTGCTGCTCTTTCACATGCTGGTGAATGTGGGAATGGTGGTGGGACGGATGCCGGTGACCGGTATTCCGCTTCCCTTCATGAGCGCCGGGGGATCCAGCGTCTGGTCGAATTTTTTGGCATTGGGGCTGGTGAATAACGTCCGCCTCAGAAGGTTTGTGAATTAAACGGGGTGCAGGCGCAAAAGAGGCCTGGCCCGAGAAAGAAATTTAGGGAGCCTGTAGAGACCCACGGGATGGTGGCGCCTAAGCGCCCTCCCCGTAAGAGGAGCGGTTCCCGGCCGGCGGTGTATGAGGATTGCAGCTCCGCCTCCGGCCAGCGTGAGTTTGTAATCGTCTTGATCCGATTCCCCAGGACGGGGAACGCGAGACCCACGCAGGGTGCCCACCAACCATATGGTTTAGCCTCTTCATGCTCCACGGGAGGCAGTTGATGTCCAAGGAGCTAGTGATCTCCTCGAACCGCCACGAAACACGCGTGGCCATTCTCGAGGATGATCAGGTTGTCGAAGTCTATCATCAGCGCGAGAACGAATATTCCCTCGCCGGGAGTATCCACAAAGGCAGGGTGACGCGCGTCCTGCCGGGAATGCAATCGGCATTCGTGGATATCGGCTTGGATCGGGACGCGTTCCTGTACGTATCGGATTTCTTCGAAGACAACGAAGAGTACGACAAGATCGTGACCAGCGTGGAGGAGAAGGTCCTCAAGCTGGACCGGACGCCGCAGCAGGCGCCGCCTCCCGGGTCGATGGTCCCGGCTTCCACCCCCACGGTAGAACCAGCGGGTCCGGCGGTAGCTGAGGAGACCGCGGCGCCCGTCGCGGCAGCCGTCGAGACGCCCGCTGCGGGTGGTCAGCCGCAAGACCACCGGCAGGACGACCGCGACCGTCGCGGACGGCGGGGACGGCGGCGGCGCGGGCAGAAGAACGAGCGGCGCGGATTGCCGGATTCCAAGTTCTATTCCCCCGGCCAACAGCAGCAGCAGGAAGAGTCGCGTGTCGAGGTGGAGGCGGAGGCGCCTCAGCCCATGACTCCGGAGGCGGACGATTTCTTCGTCCTGCCGGGCGAGTCACTGGCCAAATATACCGGCCCGAGCTCCGACGAGGGCGAAGAGTCCGAGGAAGTATTCGGCGACGCACCGATTGCGGAAATGTCCGCCGAGCCGGAAGCGGCCGTGGCGGAGCCGGAACCCTCCGCCTCAACGCCGGCTGCCATCGCCGGCGAGCCGGTTTCCGAAATCGCCGCCGAGCCGGCCGCCGAGCCCCAGCCGGAGCTCTCGGCCGCGGCAGCCGAGGTCGCGGAGGCCGAGGCCGCCGACGAAGAAGCGGTCGAGACGGCTGAAGACGTAGAGCCGCTGCCGGTGGATGCCGCCGAACCGCTGGAAGCAGTGGAAGAAGGCGCAGCGCCTGAGGAATCCGCGGGAGAGGTTAGCGCCACCGCCGGGACCGTCGCGGAAGAGGAGGGGCCCGAGCCGGCGCGGATTCCGACCAGCTTGACCGCGACCCTTCGCGAGCAGGGTCCCCGCTACCTGCACCGTGTGTCGCGCCGTATGCGCCGGCGCGGCCGGGAAGGCGGCAGGGAAGGAGGCCGGGATGGAGGCAGAGAAGGCCGGCCCCCGGCCGAAGGCCAGCGCGGGCCGCAGCCGGGCCCGGCGCCCGAAGCCCGCCCGGCCGAGCCGGCTCCCCGAACCGAGCAGCGGACCGTGCAGGCGCCCCGCAGCGAGCCGCGTCCCGAGAAGAACGGAGCGCCCTCGATCAGCGACCTGCTCAAGGAAGGGCAGGAGATCATCGTCCAGATCGCCAAGGAGCCGCTGGGACAGAAGGGCGCGCGCATCACTTCGCATATCGCCCTGCCGGGCCGCTTCCTGGTGTACATGCCGACGGTCGACCACATCGGCGTATCGCGCAAAATTCCGAGCGACGACGAGCGCCTGCGCCTGAAGCGGATTCTGCAGGGCAACCGTACCGGGATTCCGGGCGGCTTCATCGTGCGGACCGCGGGTGAAGGCCGCAGCGAGGAAGAACTGCGCGCCGACATGATGTTCCTCTACAACCTGTGGCTGGACATGCGCCAGAAGGCCGAGCGCAAGCCGGCCCCCATGCTCATCCACCACGACCTGAATGTCGTGGAGCGGGTGCTGCGCGACCAGCTCACCTCGGCGTTCAAGAGCATCTGGGTCGATAACGAGGAAGGCTACGAGAGCATCCTGCGCTTTGTGCAGCGGTTCCAGCCCGCGCTGGTCAACCGCGTGAAGATGTACACGCGCTCCAACCCGATCTTCGAGGAGTTCGGCATCACGGCCGAGCTGGAGAAGGCGCTGCGCCCGAAGGTGTGGCTGAAATCGGGCGGCTACATCGTGATCAACCAGACCGAGGCCCTGGTGGCGATCGACATCAACACCGGCAAGTTCGTCGGCAAATCGAACCGGCTGGAAGACACGATCGTCAAGACCAACACGGACGCCATCAAGGAGATCGTTCGGCAGATACGGCTGCGCGACCTCGGCGGAATCATCGTGGTGGATTTCATCGATATGGACGAGCGCAAGAACCGGCAGAAGGTGATGCAGGCGCTCGAAGAATCCATGCGGGCCGACCGGGCGCCTTACAAGATTCTCCAGTTCAACGATTTCGGACTGGTGGCGATCACCCGCAAGCGCGTCAAGCAAAGCCTGGAGCGCACGCTGTGCACGCCGTGCCCGTATTGCGAGGGCGCCGGTTACGTGAAGAGCCCGCAGACGGTGGTCGGCGAGATCCTGCAGGAAGCGCAGAAGATCGCCAAAGCCGTGGAGGGCAAGGACGTGATGCTGCGCGTCTCGCCCGAAGTGGCCAAGATGCTCAAATCCAACCAGAACAGCTATCTTCAGGAACTGGAAGAGGTGCTGGGACGGACGGTGATCGTCAAGAGCGACAATCAGTTGCACCAGGAGAAGTTCGACCTAGCGTAGGGCACGCTGAAACCGCGCGACGGCCCCCTTGGGGCCGACGGCCCAGCCGGCTTGAGACGAGACGAACGCGATGGCGTTGTACGCGCCGCCGTCGAATTTGGTCCACGTCCGGCCGCCGTCGCGGGAGAGGTCCGAGCCGGAGGTGCCCACCGCGATCCACAACTTGCGGTCGGGCACCCAGGCTACCGCGGAACGGAATCCGGCGGGGTGCGAAGGCGGCTCGCTCCAGGTGCGGCCCCCGTCGGACGTCACCGCGATATTGCCGCGGTTCTCCTGGTCCTTGGCGTAGTCCCCGCCCACCGCGACTCCGTGCCGCGCATCCGAAAACGCCAGTGAGAAGATGCCAGCCGACGGCTTGTCGTGCCGCATCGGGGTGGACGAAACATGCCAGGCGAGGCCTCCATCCGCTGAGTGGAAGACGCGAGCCCCGCCGGTGCCGATCCAGGCGTCACGCGCGCCTCGAGCGATGAGGCAGGTGCCGCTGGCCGCGAAGGCGCCTTCGCCGGGCAGCGCTTCAGGCCCTTGCCGGCGCTGCCAGTGCGCGCCGCCGTCGTCCGTGGTGAAAACGGCGAAGCGGCCGTCCACCGGGTCGCCGATCGCAATGCCGCGTGCCGCATCCCAAAACGCCAGCGCGTCGAAGAAGCCCTGGGCATCGGGATTAGTCAACTGGAGCGTCCAGTGCGCGCCGCCGTCGGTGGTCTTATAGATCCGCGCCTTATCTCCGGTGCCCGCACTCAAGAGGTACGCCATCCGCTCATCCACCGCGTGCACGTCGCGGAAATCCAGCGACTCGGCGCCCGGCACCTGGGCGGCGGTCCAATGCGCGCCGCCATTGGTGGTCTTCAGGTACGTTCCGCCCGTGCCGCTGGCCCACACCACTCGCGCATTCACCGCGCTTACGCCGCGCAGCGATGCCGACGTGCCGCTCTCCTGCCGGACCCACGTCTGCGCGGACGCCGCGAGGCAGCAGACCAACAGCAGCTTCACTCGTCCATCCCCGGCACCGTGAACTTCTTGTACATCTCGGCGGCGTTCTCGGGTGTCACCATGACGGAATCGATGGTGTAATCCTTCTGCGGCTGGAAGCCCGGCTCGTGCAGAATGCGGTTGCCGATCTCCACGGCCTTATCCACGCACAGCGGGTAGACGAACGTCGCCGCCAGCACCCCATCCATCACCTTCTTGATGCCGCCGGCCGGGCCGCCCAGGCCGTCCACTCCCACGAAGGCCATCTCCTTCTCGCGCCCCAGCTCTTTGGCTGCGAGGTAGGCGCCGATGGCCATGGGATCGTTGTGCCCGTACACCACGTCGATCTTCGGCTGGGCGCGCAGCACCTCGGTCATGCGGTCTTTGGCCTTGGCCTGGATCCAGTCGGCCACCGGGTCGGCCACGATTTTGATGCCGGGGTAGCGGGCGAAGATTTCCTTCGCGCCGCGATCGCGATTGATTTCGCCCTCCACGCCGAGCAATCCGCGCATCGCGACGACATTGCCCTGGGGCTTGCCGTACTTCTTCGAGAGGTAGTCCACGATGAACTGGCCGGCCTGCCGGCCGATCGCGACATTGTCGCTGTGGACATAGGTGGTGTAGTTGGGCTGCAGGATGTCGCGCTCCAGGCAGATCACCGGGATGCCGGCCTCGACGGCCTGCCCCATGACGGCGGTCAGGGCCGCGCGCTCGTTGGGCGCGACGATCAGCAGGGCCGGCTTCTGGCGGATGAAAGTTTCCACCTGCGCCACCTGTTTGCTGTTGTCCTGCTGGGCGTCGGAAATCACCAGCTTCACGTCCGGATACTGCGCGAAGAGTTTCGTCATGAGGGCGTTCTGCGCCGCGCGGTAAGGCTCCGCGTTGTTGGCCTGGCTGAACGCCACCATCGACTGCTTGCTTCCACCGCCGCCGCACGCGCTCATTGCGAGGGCCGCGCCCAGCAGCAAAAAGGTCCGCTTCATTTTTCGTTGCGCTCCCGCTGCGCCGCCACCGCCAGCACGATGATCACCGCCTTGATCATCATCTCCACGTTGCTATCGACGTTGTTGAGCCGCAGCATATTGGTCAGGACTCCCATGATCAGGGTCCCCACGATCGTACCTGAAATCGAGCCCTTGCCGCCCGAAAGCCGGGTGCCGCCGATCACCACGGCTGCGATGGCATCAAGCTCATAGGCCACCCCGGAGTTGGGATTGCCCTGGTGATTCTCGGCGGCGTAGAGCACTCCCGCGAATCCCGAAACCAGACCCGACAGTGCGTACACCCAGACCTTGGTGCTGCGGATGGGAAGCCCGGCGTACTCCGCCGCCTTCTCGTTGTCCCCGATGGCGCGGACGTGCCGGCCGAACACCGTGCGGGCGAGCAGCACCCAAAAGGCCGCGGCGGCCGCTGCATAGGACCCGATCACCACCGCCTTGGCGCGGAACACCTCGGCGAACTGCGCGGCCACGTCGCGGCCGAACCCGATATCGATGTTCTCGTTGCTCGACAGCCACTTCGCGAGTCCGCGGATGCCGATCATGGAGGCCAGCGTCACGATGAACGGCTGCATCCGCAAAGCGGCGACGACCGCGCCGTTCACCGCGCCCACCAGCGCCGCCGCGGCCACCGCCGCCGATATCGCGAGCAGAATATGGGCGCCGTTCCCCGTGCCGCCCCAGTAGCGCGTCAGGAACATGGCGGTGAGCGTGGTGGAGAGCGCCAGGATGCTGCCGACGCTGAGATCGATCCCGCCGGTGAGTATCACGAGCGTCATGGCGAGCGAGATCATCCCGATGAGCGACACCTGGCGCAGGATGTCGGTGAGGTTGCCCGCCTGGAGGAAAATGCGCGAGCCGTCCGCCGCCGACGGGCTGATCAGGATGGCCAGGACGATGATTCCCGCGAGCGCCGCGACGCTCCGGGCCTTCCGCCATGGGATGGTCATTCCGTAGCCGATGCCATGATCTTCTCCTGGGTGGCCTCTTTCGCATCATAAACCGCCGTGACCCGCCCTTCGCACAGCACCAGGATGCGGTCTGAGCAGCGTAGCAGCTCGGGCAGCTCGGAGCTCACCAGGATAACGCCCTTGCCGGCGGCCGCGAGAGCGTCGATGATGCGATAGATATCCTGTTTGGCCGCCACGTCGATGCCGCGGGTCGGGTCGTCGAGGAACAGCACGTCGGGATTGACGAGCAGCCAGCGGGCCAGCAGCACTTTCTGCTGGTTGCCTCCGCTGAGCGTGCTGACGGCGGCATCGAGCGAAGAGCAGTCGAGCGCCAGTTGCCGCACCAGCGGGTCGAGCGCCCGCGCTTCTTCCCGCCGGCGCAGGAATCCGAACCGGGCAAAGCGCCGGAGGGAAGCCATCGTGCCGTTTTCGGCGACGCTCATATCCATCATGAGCCCCTGCTCTCGTCGGTCTTCGGGAAGAAGTGCAATCGTGGCGCAGGCCTCCCGGCCTGCGCTGGGCAGGCCGGGAGGCCTGCCCCACAAAACTTGTCCGCCGGCGATTCGGTCCAGGCCGCAGAGGGCCTCGCCCAGCTCGCTTCTGCCGGCGCCTACCAGGCCCGCCACGCCCAACACCTCGCCGCGCCGCAGCTCGAAGGAAACGCCGCGCAGCTTGCGGGTGGCCAGCTTCTCGACGCGCAACAGTATTTCGCCGCCCGACCGTTCCGCTCGTTCGGCCAGTTGCAGGTCCCGCCCCACCATGAGGCGGATGATCTCCGCGGGAGTGGTCGCGGCGGTTTCGAGCGTCGCCACGGTTTCACCGTCGCGCAGCACCGTGATGCGGTCCGAGATACGAAACATCTCCTCCATCTTGTGCGAGACGTACACCACCGAGACGCCGCGCTCTTTCAGCGTTCGGATCAGGCCGAACAGACGCTCCACGGCGTCATCGAAGAGCGAGCTGGTGGGCTCGTCCATCAGCAGGATGCGGGCATTCATGCTCAGCGCGCGGGCGATGGCCAGCAGCTGCCGCCGTCCTACGGGAAGATCCGCCACCATCTCGCCCAGCCCGCAATCGAGGCCCACCTGCTCCAGGAACGGCCGGCAGAAGGCCTCCATGCGGCCGGGCTTCACCAGCGCGCCTTCCGGAAAATGCAGGTTGCCGATCACCAGGTTCTCGCCCACGGTAAGGTTGGGGAACAGGTCGAGCTCCTGGTAGATGATCCCGATGCCCAGCCGCTGCGCGTCGAGCGGGCTCGCGATGGCGGCGGGCCGGCCGTCGATTTCGATTTCCGCGTGATCGGCGCGCACCGATCCGGCGATGATCTTGGCCAGCGTGCTTTTGCCCGCGCCGTTCTCGCCGATCAGCGCGTGGACCTCGCCCTTCCGCAGCGCGAAATGGGCTGCGCGCAATGCAGTGACGCCGCCATAATGCCTGGTGACGTTTTCAACCCGGAGCAGCAATCCGCCAGCATACAATGTTTCGCGTTTCCCCTGTTATCCTGGGGCCAGATGGTCGCACTCATCCTGCTCTTCGCCGCCGCTGCCGCGCCTCCGCTCACCGATCAGTTTGCCGCGCTTGCGGTCCCCGCGCAGGGAAAAGTAGGCGCTGCCGCGGTGCTGGTGGAGACCGGCGAGTCGGTCTCGATCGAGGGCAACCAGCGCTTTCCGATGCAGAGTGTCTACAAGTTTCCCATCGGCCTGGCGATTCTCCACAAGGTCGACGCCGGCGCGCTGACGCTCGATCAGTCCGTAACGGTTGAGGCCGCGGACATGGTTCCCGCGGGCCTCCACAGCCCGATTCGCGACCGCTTTCCGAAGGGCATCACCATGCATCTCCGCGACCTCCTGCGCTTCATGATTTCGGAGAGCGACGGCACCGCATCGGACGTCCTGCTGAGGATGGCGGGCGGCCCCGGGCCGGTCACGGAGTACATACAGAACCTGGGAATTCACGGAATCGCCGTGGCGACCTCGGAGGCGGAGATGGCGCAGGGACCCATGGTCCAATACCGCAACTGGGCCACGCCGCTGGCGATGGCGTCGCTGCTGGTGAAGTTCCAGGGCGGGGCGGGCCTGTCGCCGGCCAGCCGGACGCTCCTGATGCAGTGGATGACCGAGTCGCCGACCGCTCCGCACCGTTTGAAAGGCCTGCTGCCGCCCGGCACGGCCGTGGCGCATAAGACCGGTACGTCGGGCACGTCGAACGGCCTGACCCGCGCGACCAACGACGTGGGCTTGATCGCGCTGCCCGATGGACGCCATCTGGCCCTCGCCGTGTTCGTGTCCGATTCCACCGCTCCCGAAGCCACCCGGGAGAGCGTGATCGCGAAGATCGCCCGCGCCGCCTGGGACCACTGGACGGGCAAATCTCGATAGCCATGCTCGCCGCTGCACTCCTGGTCTTGAATCACGTCGCCGTGATCGATGTGATGCGCAGCGCCGTCGAGCGGGACCGCGCCGTTGAGATCGAAGGCGGGCGCATCCGCGTGGTGGCGCCGGCCGCGTCGTTTCACCCGCCGCGTGGTGCCGCGGTGGTCGATCTGCCCGGCCGCTTTGTCACGCCGGGGTTCATCGACATGCACGTCCACGCGCTGTTTCCGCCGCTCGATGAGGAGGGCCGGCCCCTGCCGGTATTCGACCGCGATACCTCGCTCGAGTTGCTGCGCGCGCTGCTCGATCACGGCATCACGACGATTCGCGATACCGGAGACGCCACCGAGCCCATCGTGACCGTTCGCGGCATGATCGCGCGCGGCAAAATCGACGGCCCCGAGATTCTGACCGCCGGACGAATCCTCAACACCGGCACGTTCCGGCACGCCATTTATGCGCCCGTCAACAGCGAAGCGGAGGTGCGTGCGGAGGTTGCCTGGCAGGCCGAAGCCGGCGTGGACTTCATCAAGGTCTATCAGGATATGCCGCCCGGCCTCGTGAGGGCCGCCATCGACGAGGCCCACCGTCGCGGCCTGCGCGTGATCGGCCACGTGCAGGCCACCACCTGGACCGAGGCGGCGCGCATGGGCATCGACTTCATCTGTCATGCCGCCCCCTGGTCCGCCGCGTACCTGCCGCCGGAGGCCCGCCAGGATTACCATCCAGACATGTTCGGCCGCGTCTATTGGCTGGAGCACCTGGACCTGGATGCGCCCTCGATCCGCGAGATGATCGCCGCGCTGGCCGAACATCACGTCTCCGTGGACCCGACCCTGATGGCCTTCCGCACGAAGTTCTGGGGCGACGATCCACGGTACACGGAGAATCCCGATCGCCCGGTTGCGCCGCCCAAATTGTGGGCCGGGTTTGCCCGGCGCAGCAACACCGCCGACTGGACGCCCGAGCAGTACGCGGCTGCGCGGAAGCAATGGCCGAAGCTGCTGGCCCTGGTGAAACGGATGTTCGATGGCGGCGTCCTGCTGACCGCCGGAACGGATACCCCTTTCCCCTGGATCATCCCCGGCGTTGCCTTTCATGAAGAGCTACGGCTGCTGGTGAGCGCCGGCATACCCACGCCGGACGTGCTCCGCGCCGCGACCATCAACGCCGCCCGCGCGCTCCGCAAGGATGCAGAGATCGGAACGGTCGAAGCCGGAAAGCGCGCCGACCTGGTCGTTCTCGCTGCGAATCCGCTGGAGGATATCGCCAACGCGGCGCGCATCGAGATGGTGTTGCAGGCCGGCCGCGTCCGTAAGTGAACGAGCGTTTCCCGCGGCCGCTGTCTTTGCTCTGGCACAATAGAACGGAGGGATGCCCAATACCAAGATCGTTGCAACACTCGGTCCATCGACCGACGCTCCAGGAGTACTCGATCAGCTTTTGAACGCCGGCGTGGACGTTTTCCGGCTGAATGCTTCGCACGGCTCAAGGGAAGAACACGAACTCAGAATCACCGCCGTCCGCTGCGCCGCGCGCGCAGCAGGGGTTCACGCCGGGATTCTCCTCGACCTGCAAGGCCCCAAGATCCGGCTCGGCCGCTTTCAGGGCGGATGCTGCACCCTGCGGACCGGCGCCACCTTCACGATTACCACCGAACCGATTGTCGGCGACTGCGAAACCGCGTCCACCGGCTATGTCCGCTTCGCGCAGGACGTGCAGCCCGGCGACCGCATTCTGCTCGCCGACGGAGTAGCCGAGTTACGGGCCATCGCCACCGACGGCGTCTCGGTGCGGACGGAGGTCGTTTGCGGCGGCGTGATCGGCGATCACAAGGGCATCAACCTGCCCGGGGTCAACATCAGCATTCCTTCACTCACCGAGAAGGACCTGGCCGATCTTCACTTCGGCCTCAACGCGGGCGTCGATTTCGTGGCGCTCTCGTTCGTGCGCCGCGCCGAGGATGTCCTGCAGCTCCGCGACAGGCTGGGCGGCCGCCCGGTGGCGATCGTCGCCAAAATCGAGAAGCCCGAGGGAGCCGACAATATCGAAGCGATCCTCGATGTCACCGACGGCGTGATGGTGGCGCGCGGCGATCTCGGGGTGGAGACCGCTCTCGAAAAGGTGCCGCGCATACAGAAGCGCATCATCCGGCGCGCGCGCCGCAAGGCCCGCTTCGTCATCACTGCGACGCAGATGCTCGAATCCATGATCGAGCACCCCACTCCCACGCGCGCCGAAGTGAGCGACGTCGCCAACGCGATCTACGACGGCAGCGACGCGGTCATGCTCTCCGCCGAAACTTCGACCGGCAAGTATCCCGTCGAAGCCGTGCGCTTCATGGCGCGCATCGCCGCCGAATCCGAGGCTTCGCTGCGCAGCAAAGGCTACCAGGATCCGCCGCACTCCCCGCAGCCGGCCAATCCCGAGATCCTGGCCGATGCCGCTTACCATGCGGCCCGCGACGCCAAAGCCTCGGCCATCGTGGTCTTCACGTCCACCGGTTCGAGCGCCCGCCTGGTCTCGCGCTACCGCCCGCCGGTCGGCGTCTTCGCGATCACGCCGCACGATACCACCGCGCGGCAGCTGGCGATCAACTACGGGGTCACTCCGATTCTGGCGCCCGACGTCTCCAATACCGACGAGATGCTGGCCCAGATGGATCGCGTGATGGTGAGCGACGGCCACCTGCAGCGCGGCGAACTGGTGGTCTTTCTCGCCGGCCAGCCGGTGGGGCGTCCGGGAACCACCAACCTTATGAAACTGCACCGCGTCGGCATCGGCTGAAGACTTTGGGCGTGGTTCGGGGTACATTGGAGGGGCCATGGTGGTATTGGGCATTGATATCGGAGGGAATCACATCCGGGCCGGCATGGTGGATGCGAACGGCGCGATACTGGCCTCCCGCACGATCGACACGCCTTCCGACTTCGATACGTTCCTGCCTTCCCTGCGCCAGGTGATCCGCTGGCTGATCGAGGCGACCGCGCCGCCGGCCGGCGCCGGCGTCGGGTGCAAAGGCATCATCAACCCCGACAGCACGCTGGTCGAAACGCTTCCCGGCGCGCTCCATTTTCTGGAAGGGCTGCGGCTCAGCGACATTGTGGGCCTGCCGCTCGAAGTCCCCGTGTTCGCCGATAACGACGCGCGCGTGGCGCTGGCCGGCGAAATGGTCTGGGGCGCGGCGCGCGGCCACGATCACGCACTGATGCTGACGCTCGGCATGGGAGTAGGCGGCGCGGTGCTTAGCGGCGGCCGCCTCCTACGCGGACATTCAGGAGTGGCCGGCCACCTGGGCCACATCACTATCGACCCGGAAGGCAGCGTGTGCACCTGCGGCAATCGCGGGTGCCTCGAAACCGTTTTCTCCGCCCGCGCCATCGAAGGCGAGGCCTGGTCCGCGGTGCATCGCGGATGTTCCTCGGTCCTCACCACTCTGTTCCGCGAGCAGCCGCACCTGCTCTCGTGCCGCACGATTTTTCAGGCGGCGCGCGAGGGAGATGGCCTCGCACAGGCGATCGTCTCCCAGGCCATCCGGCGCCTGGCCGCCGCCCTGGCCGGGCTGCTGCACGTCTTCGACCCGGAAATCGTGATCATCGGCGGGCAGATGGCCGACGCGGGCGCCGACCTCCTCATTCCGCTCCAGGAGGAGGTCTGGCAGCGCTCGCGCGGCTTGCTCGGCCGCGAGGTTCCGCTGGTGGAGCAGCAGGTGGCCGACCGCTCCGGTGTTGTCGGCGCGGCCGGCCTGGTCATCGCGCCCCGCGATTGACTAGCGAGCTTGCACTCGGTATGTCTGGCCGCTGATCTCGAGGCTCTCGATCTCATAGCCGCCCGCTGCCGGCCGCAGTTGCACGGACGAGTGATCCGTAAACGGCTTGGTGGGGTCGGTGGTTCGCTCCATCAGCAAACTGGCGCTTGGCCCCGCGTCCGAGCGGATGAGGATGATCGAGGACGATCCGTCGTTGTTCGAATCCGAAATGAGAAAATCGCCGGCCGGAAGCGTACTGCTGCCGACCACCACCGTGTAAGGCACCGTCACCCGGATAGTCTTGGATGATTGCGCGGCAATACCGGCCACCGAGGCAAGGCACACCGCGAGCGCGATCAGCAAATTCTTCTTCATGATGTTTATCTCCTTTGATTAGCGCGGTGATGATCTCGAATCGTCGGCTTGGATCGAATCAGCTCATCAGCGTCTCTGATAGAGGAACGCTTCCCGGAGTGCCATTGTTACCCGCCGGCCGCGATCTTAACGAACCTTTACAGACCCGGCATACAGCGCGTCCCGAATTCGCAGATACCATTCCGCGCCCAGCAGCCGCGGCACGAACCGCACGTTGGCGTCGAACAACGCAAGCGCGCGCCGCATCAGGTCCGCGGGTCCCAGGGACGGGGCCAGCGCCATGTCCTGCGCGGCGTTCCTTCGGATCACGTCTCGCACCGTGCGCAGGTCGCGCGGCGGCGCGGGCTTCGCACCGGCAAAATACTCGCCCATGGCTTCGAGAACCGTGGCGTCCGCCGGGGCGTCTACCGGCGCGGTGGGAGCGTCCGCGGCGGCGGGCAGCTCCGGTACTCGCGGCGGTGTCACGCGCACCTCCATCGGCCGGACCGTCCACGTTCCCATCTTGACCTGCACCTCTACGCGGAACCGCGCCACCGCGGCGCCGGGCGGCACCCACAGGTCCAGCAGGTAGAGGCGCGTGGTCTGTCCTTCGACGCGGTCATCCGGGTCGGGCACGACACCGAAATCCGGCAGCCGGTGCAATTCCGTCAGCGTGTCGGGAGCGAAGCCGTCGCGGGTCTTCACGAAATGCTCTTTGTAGAGCGCGACCTTGCAGGCATTGAGCGGGTTCGGCACGACGTACAGCAGATAGTCGTCACCCGCCGGCAGCGTGATGGCAATGTGGAACGACACGAACCCGTTGCGCGGCACGGCCGGCGAGAGGATCTCACGCGGCGCGATGGCCCGGTCCGCCGCCACCGTTCGCCCGAACGGATCGACGCGGTGGAAAAGGGAATAGATCTCCACCGTTTGCGCGCGGCCCGCAAGCGCACACAGAGCCGCGACCGTCAGGGAGCGGGCAAGATCATTCATACCGCAGCGCTTCGGTGGGATTCAGCCGTGCCGCCCGGCGCGCCGGAAGAATGCCGAACACCAGGCCCACCAGGCACGAGACCCCGAAGGCCACAACGATGGCGACGGGCGAGATCGGAATCCGGATGTCGGTGAAGAGCGCCACGCTCAGCGGAATCGCCACGCCTACCGCGATACCCACCAGCCCCCCGGTGAGGCTCACCATCATGGCCTCGGTGAGGAACTGCAGCAGAATCTCCCGCGCCGATGCCCCCACAGCCAGCCGCACTCCGATCTCGCGCGTCCGCTCCGTCACGGTCACCAGCATGATGTTCATGATCCCGATCCCGGAGATCACCAGCGTGATGGCCGAGACCAGCACCAGCACCAACGAGAGAATCAGCGAGATATTCTTGGCGGCGTTGAGGATGGCGGTGAGCGTGTCCACGCGGTACGTTGCGCCGGGACGGTGCCGCGCGCCGAGGATCTCCTGCACCCGCTGCGCCACCCGGTCCACCTCGGCCGGTGAGCGCACCTGCACGTAGAGCGGGTCGATCCTTTCCACCGGGGTGAAGTAGCGAAGCACCGTGATCGGCACCAGCACCGTGTCGCGCTCCACCTCCGACTGTCCGAACGTCTCCACCTTCTCGTGAAAAGTGCCGATAACGGTGAACTGCAGTCCGAACAGACGGATCACCTGGTTCAGCGCGGCAGCCGTGCTGCCGTACTTCCGTTTCGCCAGTTGATCGGTAAGCAGCGCCACCTTGGCGCGCTGGCCGATATCGTTGACATCGAGGAACCGTCCCGAGCTGATCACGATGTTCCGCACCGGCTGATACTCCTGGTCGGTGCCGATCACCTTGACGTCGCGCTCCCGGCCGTCGATCACCACGCGGTCGAAGTTCGACATCACACCGGTGGCCGCGATGATATCGGAATTCAGCTCGCGGCGGATCGCCTCGACGTCGGCCATTTTGATGTAGTCGGCGTCCGCAGCGGCATTCGCCGGTCCCGCCGATACGTAGTACGCGAAGATGATGTTGGAGCCGATCCCCTGCACCTGCTCCAGGATGTAGTCGCGGCTGGTGAGCGAGATGGTTACCACCAGGATTACCGAAGCGGTCCCGATCACCATCCCCAGGCCCGTGAGCAGCGAGCGTACCGGGTTCGCGCGAAGCGCCTGCAGGCTGAATTTGAGGGCTTCGCCGAGGAACATCGCCGGGCTTAACTGCCCTGCACCTGTCTGAGGAGTTTGGCGGCTTCCGACCGCGGCGGGTCGTCCGGCGAGAGCTCCATGCTCATGTAACGGATTAGCAAAGTCTTCGCAAGTTCCAGATTATACTTGTTTTTGATATAAATATCAGCCTTGGCGTAAACCAGCCTCGGGCTGCTCGGTGCGATCTGTTCGGCGCGTGCCAGGCTCTGCTCGGCTTCCTGGTAACGGCCCTGTCTGGACAGGAACCGCGCCAGCTCGATAAACCGCCCGATGCGTTGGGGCGAGAGCTCGGCGGCGCGCCGCAACTGCTCTTCGGCGCTCTGGTACTCCTTGCGCTTCTCCGCCAGCTTGGCCTGGCTCCAGTGTCCCTCGCCGGCGTCGAGGGCGGCAATCCGCTCAGCCGTGGCTTCGGCTTTGTCCATCCCGCCGCCCAGGAATCCGGGAGCTTCCAGGTAGTACTCGAAGAGATCGCTCAGCGCTTCCAGATTGTGTGGATTCAGTTGGACGGACTTCTCGAAATATTGACGGGCGCGTGAGGCGAATCCCGGAGCCGTCAGGACGCTGGAAGTTTCCGCGCGGCGCCCGAAAGCGCGTCCCGCCCAGAGAGCGATTTCCGAGTTGTCCGGATCCGCTTGCGCCGCCTTTTCCAGCGCTTCCGTGGACTTCTTGAAGTCGCCCAGGAGGAACAGATTGCGGCCGATTAGTTCATAAACCGGACCGTCTTTATCGGGAATTGCCTGGAGAACTTTCAGAGACTGCTCGAACTCCGTGGCATTAAACAACTTCTTTGCACGGTCGTAATCCGGCCCAGCTGCCACCAAAACAGCCGTCAGCCCTAACCCTAATGCGATCGATCTCACAGCGAACCTCATCTTTGACCTACCAACATAGATGAACGCACCGGGCATCCAGTTTCAGATTCGCCCGGATAACGGCTCCCGTAGGTCAAAAGGTTCGGTATTGGACGGAGCAGCAGGCTGGCCAGGTATCCGGCACGCATCTAACCCATACCTGCCACCAGCAACTCAGTGTGTCGCCTGGGCCGGAGAATTCGTACCCCGAAGCAAGTCGTGCATCAGCTCGTCGTAGTACGGCTTGTCCTTCAGGCTGGCTCGCGAACCTGGGAAGTAGGCCAGCGAGAGCTGGACTTCGTCGGGCGTCAGTGCGGTGATGGCCACGGCGCAGCGCTCACCGAGCGTAAGCCGCGTGTTGTCGATCATCGGAAAGTCGAAAAGCCCCACCCAGAACCGCGTGTCGATCTCGCGGTTCAGCACCATCGGCAGGTCGAAGCGCTGGCAATCGGAGGTGCTCAGCGGCTTGGATACATACATCCGGAATTGAACTTCCCGCGAAGACGGATCGAAATCGAGAACCTCCAGCTTGAACTGCCGGTAGTGACGCGCTCCCTGGCCGGAGTCGAGGGAGAGACACAGGCGGTTCACCACTTCCCCCGGCTTGGCGCTCTGGTCGGCTACTACGTGAGGCCCGAACATGATGAAGGCTCCGGCCTCCTTCACCTTCGCCAGAAGAACGTCGCCCTGCTCCACGGTGCCGCTGTCGGAGAGCGCGGCCAGTTGCCGCGAATTCACTTCGACGGCGACTCTCTCCAGGCGGCCCAGCATCTCGTCCGACCCCGCCGGCTTGTTTGCCGCGATGGTGCGCCGAACGTCTTTGAAAAGCGGGCCCACATCCAGGGAGTCGTGAAAGTTGTACGCCAGCAGCTCCAGGTCGAGGATCTGCTGCTTGAACTTCTCCTCCGGCTTGAGGGTGGAGTCCTTCTGCATGAAGGTGGCCAGAATCGAATTGAACATGTCCTTTCGCAATGCGGTATCCGCCTCTTCACGCCGGCCCATCATATCCGTATAGAGTCTCAGGTTGTTCTCTCGCGCCTGCCTGGTATTGAGAGACTGGTTAATGCCGAATCCGACGATCAGCGTGACAAGCGGCATCGCCACTACCTTCAGGATTTCGACCTTGCCGGTCTCCGGCATCACTGTCTCCTGAGTTCGTAGCTGCCGTCCGAGTGTTTTACCAGTTGGAAGTCGTACTGCGCCGGATTCGGGTAGGAGAACACCGCCGCCGAAGGCCGTCCGGGAAAGCTCGCTACCGTCAGGGTGCAGCGGCCCTGTTGTGGAACGTTGGCACGATACGATCCGTCTGACGACGTGGCCGCGCGCGTCACGTTGCCGCCGCAGTTGATCTCGATATCGGCCTTAGCGACGGCGGCGCCGCCCGTGGTGAGTGAGCCGTAGATCTGGCCCGCAAACGCCGTCGCCGGCAGTTGCAGAAGTATGGTTCCGAACCAGTTCACCCGTCGCATAACCTCACCTCGATGAAGGTCCCGAAGGTTAGTGCTGCGGGAGATGCGGCTGTTTCAGGAGCGGATTCAGGGATTCGCCCTGATCATTGCTCCCGAAGAGCGGAAACCGGCTCGTTGCGTACAGCCATCCAGCCGGGTGCGAGACATCCCACAGCGGCGATCAGTAGAATGGCCAGCGGCGCGGCGATGAGTGTGATTGCGTCCCGTGGGGAGACACCGTAGAGCAGGCTCGACAAGGCGCGGCCCGCCGCCGGCACGAGCAGGAGTCCGGCGGCGGAGCCGAGGACGGCGAGGCGCAGGCCGTCGCGGAAAACCATCCGCAATACGCTGCCGCGCGTCGCGCCGAGGGCCAGCCGGATGCCGATCTCGCGGCGGCGCTGTTCCACGCTGTAGGTCAGCATGGCGTAAACGCCGATCCCGGCGAGGGCGATGGCGAGGGCCGCGAATGCTTCGCACAGCCATAGCGTGAACCGCCGCTCGGCAAGTGCCGCCGCGGCGATATCGTCCATCGATCGGACCTCCGCCATGGGCAGCTCGCGATCGAGCGACTGCAGCGCCACGCGCACGGCGGGGAGCAGGGTCAGCGCGTCGCGATCCGTACGAATGGCGGCTCGCACACGTCCGAAAGGCTGCTGCGCGAGCGGCATCCAAAAGGCGGGGACAGCAGTGATGTCGGCGGGCATGTCGCGCACATCCTCCACGATGCCTATGATGCGCCGGCGAGCGCCGAAGACGTCGAGGACCCGGCCGATCGCGTCCTGCTGGGGGAAGTACCGTCGCACCAGCACGTCGTTCACGACGATGACCTTGGGCGCCTGGGCGTTATCCGCGGCGGAAATCAGCCGGCCTTCAAGCAGGCGGGTTCCGATGGCGTCGAAGAACTCCGGATCGGCGGCCTGGTAGCGTGCGGAAAGGGACTCTCCCGGCCGCGGAACATATCCGTCGATATCGAAGCTCGTGTTCTCGTCGTAGCCGGTCCAGGGCAGGCTGGTCGAGAAACCTGCCGAGCGAACCCCTGGAATCTCGTGGAACCGGCGGACGGCTTCGGCGTAGAACCCGCCGAGGCGGCCATCGTACGCCTTGTTCGGGAACGACAGCTCGAAGGTGAGGACGTTGTCGGGCCGAAATCCGTGAGGGCGCTCGGCGAGGGCCAGGGAGCTGCGCAGAAGAAGTCCGGCCGCAAAACAGAGCAGGCAGGCCAGAGCCATCTCGGCGGCCACCAGCCCGCCGCGAAGACGGCCCGCGCGGCGCGAGGCCGTGGCGGTGCGGGCGTCTTCGGTGAGCCCTTCGCCGGGGTCGGCGCGCATCTCCCGAATGACCGCGACGAGGCCGGCCAGGGCGCTGGTAGCCAGCCCGGCGGCGAGAGCGAATGCCGCATCCGGCCAGCGGAAGACGATCTCCTGCACGCGCGGAAAATCGGTCGGAAGGATGACGCGGAGGGCGGGGAGTAGCGCGGCGGCTACCGCCAATCCAACCGCTCCCGCCAGCGCTCCGAGAACCAGGCTCTCGGAAAGCACGGCGCGGGTGATTCTCCACGCGCCGCCGCCCAGCGCCCGCCGGATGGCGAGCTCGCGCCTGCGGGTCAGGACGCGGGCGACGGACAGGCCGGCGACGTTGATGGATGCCAGAAGAAGAACCAGCGCTCCCGCCGCCATGATGATCAGCACGGCGCTGCGCGACTTCCCGACAACCTCCTCCGACAAGGGCTCCAGACGCGTGCGCTTGGTCTTATAGAAATCGGGAAACTGGCGACCGAGATCGTCCATGATGCGGTTGAGATCTTCGCGCGCCGCGGCCAGCGATACGCCGGGCGCCAGGCGTGCGATGGCGTTCGTAAAGTGGCAACCCTTCATGCAGCCCGGACCGATCCCGTCCATCTGCAGCGGGCGCCAGACAGCCACTGTGTCTCCCTGCATCGGCGAGCGATAGTCGCCGCCGACATGTTCGAAACCACGCGGCGCGACGCCCACCACGGTCCAGTTCTCGCGGTCCAGCCGCAGGGTCTTGCCTGCGATCGACGGATCGGAGTGCAGGCGGTTGGCCCAGAACGAGTAGCTCAGGATGACAACCCGCGCGGCTCCCACCATCTCGGAGGGAAGAAAGTTGCGTCCCAGGACGGGCGAGACGCCGAGCGTCGGGAAGAAGCTGTCGGTGATGGCGACTGCCGTTACCCGCTCGGCGCGCTCCTCATGCATGAGCTGCATGTCGTTGCGCGTATAAAGGGCGATGGCGGAGAGCGTGCGGTTCGATCGCACGTCTTCCTGATAGTTGTAGATCGAGACCGGGAACTTCGGCCGCGAGGCGCTCTGTTCGAAGATGCGCACCAGGCGGTCCGGATCGCGGTAGGGAAGGGGCCGCAGCAGGACTCCGTAGACCATCGTGAAGACGAGCGTGGTGACGGCCACGGCGGCGGCGAGCGCGCCTCCGGCGGTCAGGAGAAAGCCCGGGCGGCGGCGGAGCGCGGTCCATGCCTGGCGCAGATCGGCCGCGGCGCCGTCGAGCCACTCGAAGCCGCGCTGGTCGTGCACCGCTTCGAGCGACGAGGTCATCGATCCCGCCCGGATGCGGGCCTGCCGTTCGGCTTCCGGGCGGGTCAGGCCGCGCCGCATCCCGGCTTCCGCCTCCATGTCGAGGTGGAAGCGCATCTCGGCTTCGGTCTGGTGCTCCAACTGACGGCGCCGGAATAGTCCCAGCACCCGCGATCGCAGTTCGCGCGGTGTCATGCGTTATGCCCCCTCGCCCAACAGCCGGGCCATGATCTCGGCCATGCGCAGCCAGCCGGCTTTCTCTTTATCCAATTGTTTGAGACCGGCCGAGGTGATCTCGTAGAAGCGTGCCCGGCGATGGTTCTCCGTGATGTCCCACCTGCCGCAGATGTGGCCGCGCTGCTCGAGGCGCACCAGCGCGGGATAGAGCGTGCCCATGTTGAGCTGGATCGCGCCCGCGGAAGCCTGCTCGAAGCGCGCGGCAATGGCGTATCCGTGCAGCCGCCCCATCGAGGCGAGCGTTTGCAGAACCATCAGATCGAGCGTGCCTTGGAGGATTTCCATTTTCAGTTCCATTTGACGGCCAAATACAAGGTAGGTTAGGCGGACTTGAATTTTCAGCTTGCGATGTGTAATCATTCACTTTGGTGAATAAAAATTCAGTGAGGCGTTTCCCATGGACAGTGTCATGATTCCCGACCGGATCCTGCGAGCTTCCGCGAGCGACCTGCTCCGCGATCTTGACCTCACCGACGACGAACTCCTTTATCTGCTGGATCTTGCAGCTGAAGTGAAGAACTCCCCGCGGGAGTATGGCCAGGCCCTCGCGGGGAAGTCGATCGCGCTGTTGTTCGAGAAGCCCTCGCTGCGCACGCGCCTGACCTTCGAGATCGCCATGGCCCAACTGGGCGGCAGCTCGGTCTTCATCGAAGGTCCCATCGGGGTACGCGAACCGTTGAAAGACGTCGCGCGGAATCTGGACCGCTGGGTGAACGGGATCGTCGCCCGCGTCTTCGCACAATCGACCGTGGAGGATCTCGCGCAGTGGTCCGCGGTCCCGGTGATCAACGCGCTGAGCGACGCGTGGCATCCCTGCCAGGCGCTGGCCGACATACAGACCATCCGCGAGCGCTTCGGCGAGCTGAAAGGCCTCAAGCTGACCTTCGTGGGCGACGGCAACAACGTGGCGCAATCGCTCATGCTGACGGCCCTGCGGCTCGGCATGAATTTCGCCCTGGCGTGCCCGGAAGGCTACAACCCGACTCCCGAAGTGGTCGGCCAGGCCGAAGGATTGGCCGCGGTCTCGGGCGCGTCGCTCATCATCACACACGATCTGGCCCCTGCCCTGGAAATCGCTGACGTGGTCTATACCGACGTGTGGGCCTCCATGGGCCAGGAGCAGGAGGCCGTCAAGCGCAAGCGGGCCTTCCGGAATTACCAGGTGAACGACGAGCTGTTCGGGCTGGCGCGGCCCGAAGCCATCTTCATGCACTGCCTTCCCGCCAAGCGCGGCGAAGAGGTGAACGATTCGATCATGGAGCACCGGCGCTCGGTCGTGTTCGACCAGGCCGAAAACCGTTTGCACGCGCAAAAAGCGCTGCTGTTGATGCTTCTCGCCGAGCCGCGATCGTGAGAACGCGGTGTTACCGTAAAACTTTATGACTAAACCGAAGAAAGTAGCTCTCGCCTACTCGGGCGGGCTGGACACCTCTGTCATCATTCCGTGGCTGAAGGAAAACTACGGCTGCGAGGTCGTCGCGGTGTGCGGCGATATCGGCCAGGGCGGCGACGAGCTGACCGGCCTCGAAGAGAAGGCCCGCAAGACGGGCGCCTCCGAAGTCCACATCGAGGACATGCGCGAGGAGTTCGTCTCCGAATACCTCTGGAAGCTGGTCCGCTCCGGCGGCGTCTACGAGCATAAGTACCTGCTCGGCACATCCATCGCGCGCCCGCTGCTCGCCAAGAAACAGGTGGAAGTGGCGCTTGCCACCGGCTGCGACGCGCTGGCCCACGGCTGCACCGGGAAGGGCAACGACCAGGTGCGCTTCGAGCTGACCTATAAGGCGCTCGCTCCGCAGCTTCAGGTGATCGCACCGTGGCGCGAGTGGGACATCGTTTCGCGCGAGGATGCCATCGAATACGCCCGCGCCCGCAACGTCCCGATCTCCGCATCCACCACCAAGATCTACAGCCGCGACCGCAATATCTGGCACATCTCGCACGAGGGCGGCGCGCTCGAAGACCCCGCCAACGCCGCGCCCGACGAAATCTGGATGCTCACCAAGAGCCCGGCGGAAGCTTCCGACAAGCCCGGCGAAGTCGCCATCACCTTCGAGAAGGGCGTGCCCGTCGCGGTGAACGGCAAGCGCATGAAGGCGTTCGAGCTGCTCGAAACCCTCAATGCCATCGGCGCGGAGCACGGCATCGGCCGCATCGACCTGGTGGAGAACCGCTTCGTCGGCATGAAGTCGCGCGGCTGCTACGAGACTCCCGGCGGCTCGCTCATCATGTTCGCGGTCCGCGAGCTCGAAGCCCTGACGCTCGATAAGAACACCCTGCACTACAAGCAGCAGCGCGCCCTCGAATACGCCGAGCTGGTGTACAACGGCCTGTGGTTCACGCCGCTGCGGGAAGCGCTCGACGCCTTCTTCGAAAAGGTGAGCGAGACCGCCACCGGCGAGATCCGCCTGCGGCTCTACAAGGGCAACATCGACCCCGTCAGCCGCAAGAGCCCGTACTCGCTCTACTCGCTCGACATCGCCAGCTTCACCATGGGAGCGAGCTACGACCAGAAGGACGCGCTCGGCTTCATCAACCTCATCGGGCTGCCCATCAAAGTGCGCGCCCTGGCGGCGAAAGCCAGATGAAGCTCTGGGGCGGACGTTTCGAAACCGGACCATCGGAGGTCTTCGAGCGCTTCTCGGGCTCGCTCGATTTCGACCGGCGGCTGATCGATGCCGATATACGCGGCTCGCAGGCCTTCGCCCGCGCGCTCGAACAGGTCGGCATCCTCACCGCCGAAGAGCGCGCGGCGATTGTCGGCGCCTTCGACCAGATCCGCGCCGATTCGGCCGCCCCTTCGTTTTACGAGGGCGCCACCGACGAGGACGTCCACACGCTGGTCATCCGCAAGCTGAAGGAGAAGGCGGGGGCGGTGGCCGATAAGATCCACACCGGCCGCAGCCGCAACGAGCAGGTCTCGCTCGATACGCGCCTCTGGCTGCGGGAGGAATGCAGCCGCGCGCGCACGCTTCTGTGCGGTGTGATGGCAGCGCTGCTCGACCTTGCGGAAGCCTACCCCGGCGCCGTGATCCCCGGCTATACGCACATGCGGCGCGCCCAGGCGGTGCTGTGGCCGCACTACCTGCTGGCCTACTTCGAGATGTTCGCCCGCGATTGGGAGCGCTTCGGCGAAGCCCGGCGCCGCGCGGACGTCCTGCCGCTCGGCTCCGGCGCGCTGGCCGGCAGCGGCTTTCCCTTCGACCGCGAGGCCATCGCCCGGGACCTCGGCTTTGCGGCCATCACGCGCAACAGCATGGACGTCTCGGCCGACCGCGATTTCGCCCTCGACTTCCTGTACGCCGCGAGCGTCGCCATGCTGCACCTCAGCCGCCTCGCCGAGGACTGGATCCTCTACTCCAGCGAAGAGTTCGGCTGGCTCGAGCTGGGCGACGGCGTCACCAGCGGCTCGAGTCTCATGCCGCAGAAGAAGAACCCGGATTCGCTCGAGCTGATCCGCGGCAAGTGCGGCCGTGTGATGGGCAGCCTGACTTCGCTCATGGTCACCATCAAGGGCCTGCCCATGACGTACAATCGCGACATGCAGGAGGACAAGGTCCCCCTCTTCGAAGCCGCCGACCAGTTGGCCGGCTCGCTCGAAATGGCTCGCGTGGTGATCGAGTCGGCCAAGCTCCACCCTGAGAAGCCCGCCTCGGCGGCCGAGGAGAGCTGGGTGGTCGCCACCGACCTGGCCGAAGCGCTGGCGCGCGCCGGCACGCCGTTTCACCAGGCTCACCAGATCGTCGGCCGTTTCGTTCTGGAATCGGTGCGCAGCGGCAAGCGGCCGGCCGATTGGACGGCTGCCGATATGCAGCGTTTCGCTCCCGAATTCAGCGGCGAGATGGCCGCGCTTCTCAATCCCAAGAAAGGCATGAAGTCGCGTGAGATTCCGGGCGGCACCGGCCCGGAAGCGGTCGCCTCGGCGCTGGCCGAAGCGAAGCAGCGGCTCGGGCAGATGGACGTATGACCAAAACTTATCGTCAGGGCCAGATCCTGAAGCTGATCCGCTCCAAGAAAATCTTCACGCAGGAAGAGCTGGCGCAAGAGCTCAAGCGCGACGGCATCGCCGCCACCCAGGTGACGCTGTCGCGCGATCTGCGCGACCTGCGCCTGGTGAAGACCCGCGAGGGCTACCAGGAGATGGCGCCCGAAGAATCCGGCCCTGGGTTCCGGCTGCTGGCCGCCGAGTTCCTGCTGGATGTCCTGCGCGCGCAGAACCTCGTGATTCTCAAAACCGCTCCCGGCCATGCCAACTCTGTGGCGGTGGCGCTCGACCGCGAAGGCTGGCCGCAAATCGTCGGCACGATTGCCGGCGACGACACCATCCTCGTCATCGCGTCCGATAACCCCACGGCGGAAGACGTACAGGAGAAGCTGCTCGAACTGCTCGAGCAATCCTGAGGGGGTCCATGGGGAAGGCAAAACGCAAGCAGGCGCCGCCTCAACCCGCTGCCGCTCCCAAATCCGCGTCCCACATCGGCAAGAGTATCGCCGGATTTCTGGAACGGCGAAGCCGTGTGCTGGCCATCGCGCTGATCGTCTTCGGTTCGCTGCGCATCGTATCTACTTACGCAGTCTTCAGCCACACTTCCGACGAGCCGGCCCACATTGCTTGCGGCATGGAGTGGCTGGACAAGGGCGTATACCGGTGGGAGCCGCAGCATCCGCCGCTGGCGCGGGTCGCCGCGGCGCTCGGCCCCTATCTCCTGGGACTTCGCAGCCAGGGCACCGACCCCAAGAAGTTCCTCGCGATGTCCGAGGAAGGGGTCGCCATCCTCGACCGCGACGATCACGATACGACCCTGACCGCCGCGCGCCTGGGAATACTTCCCTTCTTCTGGATCGCCTGCTGGGCGGTCTACGCCTGGGGCAGGAGGTATTATGGCCGGGCGGTGGGCGTAGCGGCCCTGTTCCTCTTCAGCTTTCTACCGCCGGTTCTGGCGCACGCGGGCCTCGCTACCACCGACATGGCGCTCACCGCCTTTCTCGGAGCGGCATTTGTGGCGGGGCTCATCTGGATCGAGCGCCCCACCACCCGCAACGCGCTGCTGTTCGGGGCGCTCACGGGACTGATGGTTCTGTCGAAGTTCTCCTGCCTCGTGTTCTTTCCGGCCGCGGCCGTGCTGGCCCTGGCCTGGTATTATTTTGCGGAGCGGCCGCCAGTGCGCGAGCTGACACGTGCCGCGTGCGAGCGGCTGCCATCCTTTGCCCTCGCAGTCCTCGTGGGCGCCCTGGTCATTTGGGCCGGGTATCGCTTCTCGTTCGGGCATGTGTCGTTCACCAGCCTGCGATTGCCCGCGCCGGAGTTGTACGCGGGCATCGAGCAGGTCCGCGAGCACAACGCGGCCGGACACCCCAGCTATCTGTTCGGCGTGCGGAGCATGCACGGATTCTGGGATTTCTTTCCCGTGCTCCTCGCCGTCAAAACCCCGCTGGCCTTTCTGGCACTGCTGTTTGCCGGCGCCGGGCTCCTGTTTCGCCGGCCGCGCCCCTTCCCCCGCCTGTGGATGCCGCTCGCGTTTTCCCTCGCCATCCTGATCGTCGGGATGTCCAGCCGTATCGACATCGGGCTGCGCCACATCCTCCCGGTCTACCTCGGCTTTTCGCTGCTGGCCGGGGCGGCGCTGGTCCGCGGACTCGAATCTGTCGACGCCCAAAGGTGGGTCGCGGCATCGCTGGCCGGGTTACTCCTGTGGTTCGCCGGATCGTCCCTGCTCGCGCACCCGGACTATCTGCCCTATTTCAACCTGCTGGCCGGTAGCGAGCCCGAGAAGATCGTGGTCGATTCCGATCTCGATTGGGGCCAGGACCTCAAGCGCCTCGGAAAACGGCTGCGCGAGCTGGGCGTGACCCAGGTCGCGTTCGACCGCTACATCATCGGAGACCCTGTCAAAGAGTATGGATTCCCCAGGTTCTACCGCCTGAATCCGGACTACCCGCTGGAGGGTTGGACCGCGTTGGGGGTCAGCATCTGGAAAACGTCCGGAATCGAGCACTGGCCCGACCGTTTCAAGCCCCGGGAGCGCGTCGGGAAGTCGATTCTCCTATGGTATTTCCCGCGGCCCGGGTCGCCGCAGCGCTAAGGTTCACCGCAGCGGTTTCGCCGGACATTGCAGTTGGTTGACCGCGCTGTCCGCCGTGGCTTTGGCCCGCTCCGCCTGTCCGATCTGCGCGTACCAGCCGGCCACGTTCCAGGAGGCGGCGCACACCTGGTCGTGCACCATCGGGCATCCCATATCGATCGTGGCGCCACCCGCCGCGCTCTTGATCGCGCAGCTCTGCGGGGCGGTCTCGCGATAGAGTTTCTCCAGGCTTGCCGCGAGCCCGGTGGAATTGGAGTCGATCACCAGCCCTTCGATCAGCGCGACAGCCGCCTGGCCGTTGTCGCCCCTCTCCCGGTACGCCGTCGAGAGCTCCTCGGCGAACGCCGGATCCTGCCGCGCCCCGCGCCCCGCCAGGAGCGCCGCCATCGCCTGCTCCGGCTGATGCAGGCGGTTATACGTGCGGCCGAGCTCCAGATACAGCGTCGGCCAGAGCGCCGCCGACGCGTGCCTGCCCTGAGCCAGGTTCACCAGGCGGATGTGCTCCCTTTCGAGCGCGCCGATCTTTTCCGCATGCAGCAGCGCCGCAAGCGCCTTCCGGTACCATGTGGAGGAATCGGCACCGGCCGCATCGCCCTTGCGCCGGAAGCACTCGCCCGCCATCTCGCAGGCTCGCATGCTGTTCTGCTGGTCGGGCAGGGGAGCGAGGATCCGCAGCATCTCGTCCGCTTCGTGAGCCGCTCCGTCGAGTTGTCCATCGGCCAGCAGCGCGGACGCCAGCGAATAGTGCGCACGGAAGGAATCGGGCGTCGCGGCGGCCGCGGCGCTCCACAGGGCGCGCTCGTTACTCCAGTCGAAATTCCGGGCGAACGTCCGCGCTCCCAGAGCCAGGCAGAGTACCGCCGAGATTCCCAGAAAGGCCCGCCGGCGGCGCAGTCCCCAGAGGGCCGCCACCAGGCAGCCTACGACACCGACCGCCGGAAGATATAGAAACCGCTCGGCCATGGTTGCCCCGATTACGATCACGAGGTTCGAGACCGGAGCCAGCGCGGCAAAGAAGAACGCCGCCAGGAAGAAATACGCCGGCTTTCCGCGCCGGTATCCGGCGATCGCGGCCGCTGCCGCCAGCAGGCACACGGCGGCGCTCGCGAGCACCCTCCAGTCGGCCCAGCCTGCGAACGGGATCTGGTGGAAGGAGTAGTCGGCCGAGAGCTTCGCCGGCCAGAGCAGAAGCCGGAGATCGGTGAGGATCAGCGTGAGCGCGGTGAGCCGCGCCGTCCAGAAATCCACGCCCGTCAGGGGATTGTCCACGAACGGAACGAGGCCCACCGGATGGTTCGCCAGCATGTCGCCGCGCAGCCCGAAGAAGACGGCGAACGGTACCGCCACGGCAGCATAGCCCGGCCATCGCGCGCTCCACCCCGTCCGCCGGCCGTACGCGAAATCGTACAGCAGCATGGCCGCCGGAAGCACCACCCCGCTCTCTTTCGAAAAGATTCCGATGGCTGCCGCGGCTGCCAGCGCCGCCAGCCACTCCAGTTTCCGCCGGCCCGTAGCGGCCGCCGCCTGGATATGGCACAGCAGCCCGGCCAGGACGCCGAACGCCGCCAGCAGGTCCGCGCGCCCCACCAGGTTCGTCACCGACTCGGTGAGCACCGGATGGACGCCCCAGAGCGCCGCCATCGCGACGGCCGCCAACGGGTCGGTGAACAGCGCCAGTCCCAGTAGATATACCAGCACGATGTTGGCGAGATGGATCGCGAAGTTCAGGATGTGATATCCGGCCGGGTTGACGCCATTGCCCAGAACCGCGTAGTTGAACAGGTACGAGAGCGTGGTGAAAGGGCGGTAGAGTCCGGTGGTCTTGCTCCCGTACCAGTATTCCTCGGTGAAGGCCAGGCGGATATTCCCGGCCGTGGCGGCGCGCACCCGGGCATCGCCTTGGATCACGGGAACGTCGTCGGCCACCATGCCGGCCTGGAACGAGTTCGAATAGCACACCAGGGCCAGTGCCCAAACCGCCAGAATGCGCCGCGCATGCGGCTGCCATTCAAATCCCCTGGTGACTCGCGTTACCGCCGGATCCCGCTGCCTTGCCGCCTTTGCCATTTGCCGTTGCGGTCCAATTTATCATGCATCGCCGCGGACGCCCCGGCCGTGCAATCGGCTATAATCAGTGGAGATTCACGTCGTAGCACCCTGTGAAGCGATTCCCTTTTCTGGACTGGATGCGTGGGCTGGCCGTGCTCATCATGATCCAGTGCCACACATTCAATTCGCTGGCCCGCATGGATTTGCGGGACGGAGGCCCTTACGTCCTCTCCCAGTTCGTGGGAGGGATGGCGGCCCCGCTCTTCCTTTTCATGGCCGGCATGACGTTCGCCTTCCAGATGGACAGCCTGGAGCGCCGCGAATTGCCCGCCCTCCGCCGGTGGGTCGTCTCGCTGCGCCGCGCCGCTTACATCCTGGGGATCGCGTTCCTCTTCCGCTTTTCCAACTGGGTTGCCGCGCTGCCCCACGCCGACTGGGAGGAGTTCACCAAGGTCGACATCCTGAACTGCATGGGCGTGGCCATGCTGGCCTTCTCCGCGGCCGCACTGTTCGATTTTCGCGGACGCGCGCGTTTCGGCGCCGCCGCCGGCCTGGCGATCGCCGCCGCGGCCCCCCTGGTCGCGAGCCTGCCCTGGGAGGGCGTTCCCACGCTGCTGCGCGATTACCTCACGCCTTCCGGACGCGGGCACTTCGCGTTCTTCCCCTGCGCCTCCTATGTCGGCTTCGGTCTGACAGCGGGCACCCTCGTAAAGCGCGCCGCCGAAGAGCGCTTCGACCGCTTGATGCAATGGGGCGTGCTGCTCGGCTTCGGCCTGGTCTTCGGCAGCCAGTACTTCTCGAACCTGCCCTATTCGGTCTATCCGCAATCGAACTTCTGGACCAACAGCCCGGCCCTCATTCTCATCCGGGTCGGCGTGATGCTGTTGATTCTGGCCGGAGCCTACATTTGGACCACCTTCACCGCCGCGCACCGCTGGAGTTGGATTCAGGTTCTCGGCAAGAATTCACTGATGGTTTACTGGGTTCATGTGATTCTGGTCTACGGCGAGATCGCCAGACCGCTCAAACGCACGCTCGACGTGACCGGGACCTGGCTCGCCACCGCCGCCGTCACGGCGCTCATGCTGGGGCTGTCGGTTGCCTGGCTCCGCTGGAAGGCGTACCGCGCCGCCAAACTCCAGCCGGTCGCGAAACTCGCGGCCGCCTGATTCGGGCTGGCCGCGATCGCAATCCAGGTCAGTTCCATTTCGGGAATTCGATGGGCGGGTTGATCACCGGCTGCGGCAGCGGAATCTGCGCCGCCAGTTCCGCGATGGACGTGTTCTGCAGGACGTTGACCATGGCTTCCTGGGCTCTCGCCCACACCATGTGCGCCGGGCACCACGATTGCCGCGTACAGGCGCGGTCCGAGCTCAGGCAGACATTCAGCCGCACCGGCCCCTCCACCGCTTCCACGATCTCCAGAATCGAGGCGGTCGCATTCGATTCCGGCAACTCAAATCCGCCGGTATTTCCCCGGTGCGAGATCACCAACCCCGTCCGGGTCAGGCTTTGCAGCACCTTGGAGAGGAACTGCTCCGGGCACTCCGCCGCTTCCGCCAGCTGGGCCCGGCTCGCCCGCGTCCCAAGCGGCAATCCTGCCAGGTGGATCATCACCCGTACCGCGTAATCAGCAGCTCTGGTCAGTTGCATTTGTGCTATTTGGAGTCCTTTTATCCATTTTACGATCATAGCATTTCAAGTGCCACAATCCAAAGGCCTCCGATATTGGGACTATTCGGATCGCGATTACGCGCAAGGTGGAATTTCGCTCACCCACCCCTGGGTGAAGTTCCGCGCTCTTCCACGTGTTTCTTCGGTCTCCCCGGGGCCAGATCCCATTAGCGCGCCGGGAGATCCAGCGACCCCAGTCGCCCCGATCCCCGGTCGTAGACCACCACCCGCACCCGCGCGGCCCCCGGCGCCAGCCGGATCTCCCTGCGCATCAGCAGTCCCTCCCGCAGCAGAGTCTCGTAGCGCTGCCGGTTGGGATTCACCTGCACTGCCTCCCCCACCGTCAGCAGATCCCGTCCGTCCGCTGCCCTCTGCGCCAGCACCAGGTCGAGCGTCCCGAGCCAGCCGCCTCCTTGCGGCTCGAGCGACAGTTCCCTTGCGGGAATAGCGATCGTCAGGCGCAACCCCTCCGGCTGTTTCGGATCTGGCTTCTCCATCCGCACCGTCACCGTGATCCCGGTCGAATCCACCGGACTCCACAGGGCATCCCGGATCTCCGCGCGCCCATCCCGGTCGGCTTGCGGAATCTGCGCGTCCGCCGCCAGGTAGCCCTTGCGGTATTGCAGA
The DNA here is from genome assembly GCA_963836015.1 of Bryobacterales bacterium. Taxonomy (GTDB): domain Bacteria; phylum Acidobacteriota; class Terriglobia; order Bryobacterales; family Bryobacteraceae; genus CAWCDJ01. The sequence goes on from CAWIIF010000008.1 coordinate 309,649, forward strand.
TCGACTCCCTTGCGCCGCACCTCGATCTGCAGCCGGTGGTAGTTGCCGTCCTGTCCCGCGGAATCCGGATAGAAGCCCAGCGTGTAGCTGACCTGCGCGTCGCCCATCGCCTCGCGGATGGCCCCCGCGGTGTCATTCCGGTCGTAAAAGGCCCGCCCGCCCGTAAGCTCGGCGATCAGATCCATCCCGTAGTGGCGCTCCTGCTCGCCCGCTCCTCCGGCGACCGACAGCCCGCGTGCATCCACGGGATAGACCGCCAGGTCGCCTTTTGCCAGCGCCCGCCCCAGCCGGTTTGTCACCGGATCGAACCGGATGGGCTCTTCCCGGCCGGGCCCCGGCACGCGATACTCCAGCGGAAATCCGGACGAGAGCCAGATCAAGCTCTTGCGCCCGGGAATCCGAGCCATCTCATCCGCCAGTTCCTTCATCAGGTCGTGGGTCGCGAGCGCACGGTAGTAAGCCATCATGCCCTTCACGGTCGCGTCCGCGGCGGCTGTGTATTCACCGGCCGCTCCGAGTGTCGCCGCCGGCGATTCGGAGTCAGGGGCGAGCCGCAGGTTCGGCGTGTAATGCGCCACCGCCGCGGTCAGTTGATCGATATCGTTGGTGAAGTCCTGAATCTTCCGCAGACGGTCGCCCATCGCATAAATTGCCATGCGGTCGCGCGGGCGAATCTCGCGGACGAACTTCAGCAGCTGCTGGCGGGCCTGTGCCTGCGACTCGAACTCCGTGTTCAGCCCGTCGATCAGGATCACCGTCAGCCGGCTGGCTGCATCGGTGCGGATGTCCGAACGGTTCGTGAAGATATTGGGGTTGGGCGGCGCCAGGCGCTTCGGCGGCGGCTCCACCTTGTGGACCGAGAAGAATGCGATCTTCCGCTCCGCCCCGTTGTCGAAGACCGCGAAATCGTCCGCGGCGAGGTCGGCTACCGGACCCTTTGCGTCCCGGGCGATCACACTCACATCCACCAACCGCGTCGTCACTCGAACGGTCGGTGTCTGTGCCGCTGCGGCGGCGGCCATGAACCAGAAGAGGATACGCAAGCGGTTTTCCTCCGCCCGCTCATTCTAGCGCTATGCTGGTACGTTCACGCCTCAAGCGCACGAATGTCAAATCCAAAACGGAACCTGCTCTCGGACGATCAGGTGCACCTGATCGCGAAGGCCCTGGCGGATCGCCGGCGCTATGAAATCGTAAAGAGGCTCCACGCGTGCGAAAGTGCACTGGCCTGCGAGACCGTGCGCGGATGCATGGATATCAGCCCGGCCACGCTTTCCCATCACATGAAAGAGCTGGAGATGGCCGGCCTGATCCAAGTCGTGCGCCGGCACAAGTTTGCCAGCTATGTGCTGCGGCGCGATGTCCTGCGGGCTTTCCTCAATCGCCTCAAGACGGATTTGACCTAGCCGCGAATCGTTTTCCCCCTCGCCGCATCAGTTAGATTGTTATCGAATTATCGAAACAATCAGGAGGAGGGATCGAGCGATGAGCAGGAAGCTGGAAGGAAAGGTGGCGGTAGTCACCGGCGCGTCGAAAGGGATTGGCGCGGGTATTGCGAAGGGCCTGGCGGCGGAGGGTGCGAAGGTCGTGGTGAATTACGCCTCGAGCAAGGAAGGCGCGGAGGAGGTGGTCGCCGAAATCGCGGCCGATGGCGGCAAAGCGATTGCGGCACAAGGCGATGTCTCCAAGGCGGGCGATGTGCGGAAGCTGTTCGCGACAACCCTGAAGGAGTTCGGACGCGTGGACGTCCTGGTGAACAATGCCGGGGTCTACCAGTTTGCGGGCCTCGAAGAGATCACGGAGGAGCAGTTTCACCGCCAGTTCAACACCAACGTCCTGGGGCTCATGCTGGCCACGCAGGAGGCCGCCCGGCATTTCGGCGCCGAGGGCGGCAGCGTAATCAATATCGGGTCGGTCGCGAGCAGCCTGACGCCGCCCGCGAGCGTGATCTACACCGCCACCAAGGGGGCCGTGGACGCCGTGACGCACGTGCTGGCGAAAGAACTGGGGCCGAAGAAGATCCGCGTCAACTCCATCAACCCGGGCATGGTGGAGACGGAAGGCACCCACTCGAGTGGAATCATCGGCAGCGACTTCCAGAAGGGCGCCGAGGCGCAGACCCCGCTCGGTCGGATCGCTCAGCCCTCGGACATCGCGCCCATCGCCGTATTCCTGGCATCGGCGGATTCCGGCTGGCTGACCGGCGAAACCTTGCTGGCCTCCGGCGGCCTGCGATAACGGCCGGACTACTCCACTCGCAGCGCCTTCAACGGATCGCTCACAGCGGCTTTCCAGGCTGGCCGCGCACTCGCCGCGGCGCCCACGGCCAGCAGCAAAGCCGCCACGCCCGCAAACGTCAACGGATCGTTGCTCCCGATCTTATATAGCAGGCTGTCAAGCAGCCGCGAAAGCGCCAGCGCCGCCGCCAGGCCGGCTGCCAGCCCCACGCTGAGCGGCAGCAGCGCCCCTCGCACAATCACACCCACTACGTTCCTCGGCGTCGCCCCCAGAGCCATCCGGATTCCCACCTCGCGCGCCCGCAGCGTCGTAGTGTAGGCCACCACGCTGTACACCCCCGCCGAGGTCAGCAGCACCGCCAGCCCGCCCAGCACCGTAAAGATCCAGGCGGAAAATCGCGGCCGCCAGATGGATTCCGCGATCACGTCCTCCATCGTTTCCACCTTCACCACCGGCTGGTTCGAATCCACCTCCCACACTTCCTTCTGCAAAGTGGCTGCCACCGCGAGCGGGTCTCCCGGCGTGCGCACCACGATCGTCGCCATGAACGCCGCAAAAATATACTGCCGGATCGGCAGGTAGACCTCGCCCGTCGCGGGCGCGTCGTAGCGCGCCAGCGACGTGTCCTTGACAACTCCCACCACGGTCGGCCCTGGCCTGCCAGATTCTCCCGGCAGCGGCAGCCCGAGCGGGCTCCGGTCCGGGAACAGCTGCCGCGCCAGGTACTGGTTGATGATCGCCACGCCCGGCGCCCCCTCGCGATCCTCGTCCGAAAACGTGCGGCCCGCGATCAGCGGAATCCCCATCGCCGCGAAGTATCCGGGGCTGATCGTCCGCGTCGAATTCGGCAGCGGCATCGTCGTCGAGGTGTTGACTCCCGACAGCGGCAGGTTGTTCACGATCCCGATGGCCTGGATCCCCGGCGTCTTTTCCACACGCTCGAGCAGTTGCTGGTAGTACGCTATCTGGCGCTGCCGGGTATCGTACTTGCCGGTCGGCCTCGGCTGCGTCAGCGTGCCCACCGGCACACGCAGCGTCAGGACGTGGTCCGGCCGGAAGCCGTGGTCTTCCCCCTCCAGCCGGATCAGGCTTCGGATCATCAGCCCCGACCCCACCATCAGCAGGAAGGCAAACCCCGCCTCGCACGCGATCAGAACCGAAAACAGGCGCGTCGATCCCCTGCGGCCGGCCCCCGCCGTTCCGCCCCGGAGCACGCCCTGGATGTCGGTTCGGGCCGCCAGCAGCACCGGCGCCGCGCCGCACAGGACCGCCAGCAGCAGGCACAGCGCGGTGTTGAATAGCAGCACCCTTCCATTCAACGCTACCCGCTGGAGATGAGGCAGCACGATCGGCAGCGCCGCCAGCCGGCTTAACAGAAACCGCAGCACGAAGTGCGCCAGGGCGATTCCGGCCGCGCTGCCGGCCACCGCCAGCACCAGGCTCTCCGCCAGCAGCTGCCGCGCCACCCGCCAGAACCCCGCGCCCAGCGATGCGCGGATGGCGATCTCCCGCTGCCGCTGCATGGCCCGGCTGAGCAGCAGTCCGCCGGCATCCGCGCACGCGATCAGCAGTACCAGCCCTACCGCCGCCAGCACGAAGACCAGGGTAAGCTCGTAATTCCGGTCGGTCGTCTCCGCCCAGCGCGAGACCGTCAACCGCAGCCCGGCCTTTTGTTGCGAATCTTCCCGCTCCATCTGGTGTGCGACCACCTGGAGCGCGCTCTCGGCCCGCGCCGGCGAGACCCCCGCCCGCAGCAGCACCGCCACCGAAAACCAGGGTGTGCCCGGAACGATGCGGAGCGGCGTCCACAGCTCGATGTTGGGGTACTCGAATTCGAACTCCGGCGGCATCACACCGGCAATCGTGTAAGCCGTGTCCGAGATCGCGATCGACCGCCCGATCACCGCCGGATCGCCGTGGAAGCGCCGCTGCCACAGCCGGTCGCTCAGCACCGCGACGTTCGGGGCGCCCGGGTCGTCATCGGACTCCATCAGCGTTCGGCCGAGATGCGCCCGTACGCCCAGCACCCGGAACAACGCTCCCGAAGTCCGCAGCGCGATCACCTGGTCTGGCTCACCGCCGCCGGTCAGCGTCACCCAGTCTTTGGTGTATGCCACGGTTGTCTCGAACAGGTCCGTGCGATCGCGCCACCGCAGGTAATCCGCCGCCGGGATCAGCGACTGCGGCCGTTTCGTACTGCTCTCCACCACCCGCGCCAGCCGCGGCGACGATTCATAAGGGAGCGGCCGCAGCAGCACCGCGTCGACGATGCTGAACACCGCCGTATTGGCGCCGATCCCCAGGGCGAGAATCGCCGTCACTACCGCCGCGAAGAGAGGATTCCGGCGCAGCCAGCGCCCGGCCCACAGCAGATCTTTCGACATACTAACGAATTAGTATACACGCCGGCCGTGCGCCCTGCGCTAGAATGCTCCTGACTTACCAGGTGCAGCCATGAACCGCAGATCCTTTCTCGAAACCCTCTCGGCCGGCACTTCGGCGTCGCTGGCCTATGGCCTCCAGCAGGCCGTCCCCGCGCCGGCGGGCCATCATGTTGCCGAGCCTGCTCCGCCGGGACGTCCCAATGTGATTTGGGTCTTCGGCGACCAGTTTCGCGCGCAGGCGCTCGGCTTCAACGGCGATCCCAACGCGCGCACTCCGAATCTCGACCGCGCCGCGGTGAATGGCGTGACCTTCACCAGCAACGTGTCGGGCTTCCCCCTGTGCTGTCCCTTCCGCGGCTCGCTGCTGGCCAGCCGCTATCCGCACCACTGCGTGCCCGGGCACGAGTACCCGCTGCCGGCCGGCCAGCGGACCATCGCCGACGTCTTTAACGCCAGCGGCTACCACACCGCCTATTTCGGCAAGTGGCACCTCGGCGGCTTCCACGAACGCGACGGCCGCGCCGCCTTCTTCATCACCGACCCGGACCGCCGCGGAGGTTTCCAGAGTTGGACCGGCTATGAGAACAACAACAGCCAGTGGGACTGCTGGGTCCACGGCGGCCGCGACCAAAGCGCTTTCCACTACCGCCTGCCCGGCTACGAAACCGACGCGCTGGCCGGCCTGCTGATCGGCTACCTCAAGGATCGCGCCGCCGAACGGAAGCGGGGAGACGGCAAGCCTTTCTTCGCGGCGCTCAGCGTCCAGCCGCCGCACGACCCCTACGTCGCTCCCGAGCGCTTCATGGCCAACTACAACCCGCAGCGGCTTTCCCTGCGGCCCAACGTCGCGCATTCCGCCCCCATCGAACAGCGCGCGCGCCGCGAACTGGCCGGCTATTACGCCATGATCGAGAATCTCGACTGGAACTACGGCCGCATCGTCAGCACGCTCGAGGAAACCGGCGACCTGGCCAACACCCACATCCTCTTCTTTGCCGACCACGGCGACAGCCACGGATCGCAGGGCATGTTCCGCAAGACCAATCCCTACGAGGAATCCATCCGCACCCCCATGATCATTTCCGGCGGCGTCCCGCGCTACCAGGGCTGGAAGAATGGAAGGCTGCCGGTGCTCGCTAACCACGTGGACATCGCTCCCACGACCCTCGGCCTGTGCGGCATTCCCAAGCCCGATTGGATGGAGGGCGTGGACCTCTCGCACCACCGCATCGACCGGCCCGCAGCCGCGCCCGAGCCGGATTCGGCCTACCTGCAGAATGTCATCCCGACCGGCCACCCCGACAGCATCAACACCCCCTACCGCGGCATCGTGACGCGCGACGGCTGGAAATACTGTTGTTTCGAGAATCGATCCTGGCTGCTCTTCAATCTGAACGAGGACCCGTTCGAAGAGGCCAATCTCGCCTACAACAACGCCTACCGCCCCCAGCGAGACCGCCTGATCCAACGCTTGAAGCAGTGGGTGGCCGATACCGGCGACCGGTTCGCCATCCCGGAAGACTGAGCGCCCAGGTCTTCGGTATCCTGGTCGTAGTTATGCACCGGATTGCTGTCGCTTTGCTTGCCTTCGCCTGTCCTCTGCTGCTCACTTCCTTTGCCGGCCCGGACGGCTCCGATTGGCCCGTCTACGGTCACGACGCGGGCGGACAGCGCTACTCCCCGCTCTCCCAGATCAATCGCGGCAATGTCGCGTCGCTGCACGTGGCGTGGACCTTCCGCACCGGCGACGCCTATACGCCTCGCCGCGGCAAGCCCACCGCCTTCGAATCCACCCCGCTCTACATTGCCGGAACCCTTTACCTCACCACACCGCTCGGCCGCGTCATCGCCCTCGACCCACTCACTGGGAAGGAGCGCTGGTCCTACGACGCCAGGGTTCCCAAGGATGCCGGCTTCGGCGATTTCGCCAACCGCGGCGCCGCCGCCTGGAAGCCCTCGTCCGGCGCATTGCGCCTCTTCCTCGCTACCATCGATGGCCGGCTCGTCGCGCTCGACGCCGCCACCGGCAAGCCCTGCGCCGATTTCGGCGACAACGGCATCGTCAACCTGCGTGAGGGCCTGCGCATTCCCCCCGATCCCAAGCGTTATGCCGATTACGAAGAGACCTCGCCGCCCGCCGTCGTCGGAAGCACCGTGATTGTTGGCTCTGGCATTGCCGACAACAACCGTACCGATCAGCCCTCCGGCGAGGTCCGCGGCTTCGACGCCCGCACCGGCAAGCTGAAATGGTCGTGGGACCCCATTCCCCAGTTGCCCAAGACCGGAGCCGCCAACGCCTGGTCCGTCATCGTCGCCGACCCGGCCCGCAATCTCGTCTTCGTGCCCACCGGAAGCGCCAGTCCCGATTACTACGGCGGCGAACGCCTCGGAGACAACCGCTACGCCAACTCCGTGGTGGCCTTGCGCGCCGACACCGGCAAGCTCGTCTGGGGTTTTCAGACCGTTCACCACGACCTGTGGGATTACGACGTCGCCTCTCCGCCTGTGCTCTTCGACGTGCGCCGCAACGGCCGCACGATTCCCGCCGTCGGGGTCGGCTCGAAGACCGGGCACTTCTTTATCCTCGACCGCGAGACCGGCAAGCCCATCTTCGGAGTGGAAGAACGCCCCGTGCCCAAGAGCGACGTGCCCGGGGAAGTCTCATCCCCCACGCAGCCGTTCCCGCTTGCGCCGCCGCCGCTCGCCCTGGAGCGGATCGACCCCGCGAAGATCCAGGCTTCCGACTCCGACCGCAAGTGGTGTATGGACCGGATCGCCGGACTGCGCTCCGAGGGCATCTTCACTCCGCCCAGCCTGCGCGGGTCCTTCATCGTCCCCGGCAACGTCGGCGGCATGGCGTGGGGCGGCGCGGCGTTCGATCCCAAGAGCCGCCTGATCATCATTCCGATCAATAACCTTGCCGCCGAGGTCCGCCTCATCCCGCGCGCCGATTTCGACCGCCAGGAAGCCGCGAATGGCCGCGACATCGCCGGCGGTTGGGAATTCGCCCGCCAGAACGGCACGCCCTACGGCATGGCGCGCCGCTTCCTCCTGGCCCCCGGCGGAGCGCCGTGCACGCCTCCGCCCTTCGGCACCCTGAACGCCATCGACCCCGATACCGCCCGGATCCGCTGGAGCGTGCCGCTCGGCCAGTTCCCCGCGCTCGGCGGAGGCTCCGCCGCGCCGCCGTCGTTCGGCTCCATCTCGCTGGGAGGCCCCATGGTCACCGCCGGCGGCCTGGTCTTCATGGCGGGGACGATCGACGCCGCCCTGCGCGCCTTCGACATCGCCACCGGCAAGGAACTCTGGAAAGCCACGCTTCCCACCAGCGCCCGTTCGATGCCCATGACCTTCCGTGCGCCAGACGGCCGCCAATTGGTAGTGGTGTCCGCCGGCGGCCACGGCATCCCCGGCGGCCCGCCCCTGGGCGACTACCTCATCGCCTTCACGCTGTAACGTAGGGTAGGCCTCCTGGCCTGCCCACGCGCCGGAGGCGCTACTTCAACACCACCGTTTTCCCTGTCTTCACCGACTCCCGCGCCGCGTCCAGAATCTCCACCACGATCACGTTGTTTTCCAGCGAGCTCAACCCCGACGGCTTCAGCTTCCCCCGCGCCACCGCCACCAGGTACGAAATCGAGTCGCTCGCGTCCGGCGGCAGCTCCCCCGGAGTCCGCGCCGATTCCGCCCGCTCGCCCGGCAGCCGCACCCGCAGATTGTTGCCGCCCGTCGCGATGGCGTACCCTTTCTCTCCGTACACCTCGAAATCCTTGCGGCCGAACGGCCAGTTCCAGGACGCCTGAATGATCCCCTGCGCCTTCGGATACTCCAGCAGAATCGTGGCTTCATCGTCCACGTGGGCGTAGATCTGCGGCTTCTCGGTCTGCGCCAGCGCCGTTACTTTCAGCGGCTTCTGGTTGTCCATCAGCCACGTCATCAGGTTGGCGCCGTAGCAGCCGAAGTCGAACAGCGCGCCGGCGCCGTTTTTGACCGGGTCCGTCAGCCACGCCAGAAATTCCGGCTGCACGTGGATCTCCTTGGGACCTTCGTGCCCGTCCATCGCCACCATCTTGCGGATGTCGCCCGCGGCCTTCTGTTCCTTGAACAGCTTCCAGATCTCGCCGTGGCTGCGGTACCAGGTGGTTTCATAGTTGACGATCACCGGAGTGTTCGTCCGCGCCGAGGCCTGCTGCATGGCCCGCGCCTGAGCCACGTTCACCGCCAGCGGCTTCTCCATCATCACCGGGATGTGCCGCTTGGCGCACGCCTCCACCACCGTCACATGGTCGAACGTGTCAGTGAAGGTCGCCACCGCCTCGGGCTTGACGGAGTCCAGCATTTTGGCCAGATCGTTGAACCGCGCTTCCGGCCCGATGTGATACCGCTCGCCGTAGGAAGACGTCAGCGACTCCACCGGATCGTAGATCGCCACGATCTGAACGTCCTGGCGCTTCGCCGCGTTATTCAGAAACCCGGAAACGTGCCCATGATTCAGCCCGGCAATGGCCAGCCGCAGCGGCGCGGCCTGTGCCAGCGAGGCAAAGAGGAAGAGTGCTGATAAGGTACGGACCATGCAGTCACATTATCAGATCACTCCTGCCGGAGTGCGGTCACCGGGTCCACCCGCGCCGCCCGGCGCGCCGGCCAGAAGCTCGCGAACAGCCCGGCGGCCAGCAGCAGCAGCGTCACCGCGGCGAACGAGTATGGGTCGAACGTCGAGACATTCGAGACCAGCCCGGAGAGCACCTTCACCGACGCCAGGCTCGCGATGAGCCCCACCGCCACGCCGATTCCGAGCAGCCTTATCCCCATCTTCAGCACCATTCCGATCACCTGGCCGTACCCGGCGCCCAGCGCGATCCGGATGCCGATCTCGCGCGTCTGCTGCGCCACCGCCTGCGAGATCACGCCGTAAATCCCGCACAGCGCCAGCACCAGCCCGAAACCCGCGAACACTCCGAACAGCAGCAGGTTGAAGCGCGGACGCGCGTAGGCGTTCTCGGCCAGCACCTGGTCCATCGGCTTCATGTCCATCACCGGCTGCACCGGGTCCACCGCGTACACCTGCGCCTTGACCGCCCGCTCGAGCGATCCGGGCTGCTCCGGTCCCAGCACGAAGATGCGGTCCGCGAATCCCGTGATGGTGTACGGCACGTACATCTCCGGCACAATCTCGTGCGTCGTCACGCGGTTGATGGTGTCCCGCACCACGCCCACAATCTGGAAGGCGTCGTCGGAAATCGCGAACGGCGGCGTCTTCAGGCGGGGCACCCGCACCACGCGGCCGAGCGCATCGCCGCCCGCGAAATACCTCTTTTCGAAAGCCTGGTTCACCGTCATGCTGTGGATCTGGGCATTGACTTCCTGTTCCGTCAGGAAGCGGCCGCGCACCAGCGGGATGCCCATTACCTTCAGGTAGTCCGCGTTGGTCTGGTGGAATATGGCGAACTGCGGCTCCGGCTGCGATTGCCCCTCGAGCGTCACCGGCATCTGCCAGTTGTATACCGGCGGCATTCCGCCATTGATCCCCACCGCCTGGACGCCCGGCACGTTCCTCATGCGCCGCAGCGCTTCCTGAAGAAACGCATCGCGCCGCGCGGCATCCGGGTAGCGCTGCTCGGAGAAGGGAATCCGCAGCGTCAGAATCCGCTCCGGATGGAACGCCAGGTTCACCCCCTGGATCGAGATCAGCGTGCGGATCATGAGGCTCGCCCCCACCAGCAGCATCAGCGAGAGCGCAACCTCCCCCACCACCAGCACCCCGCGCAGCACGCGCTGGCGCAGTCCGCCGGCCGTGCCCCGGCCGGCCTCTTTGAGCGGGGTCAGGACGTCCCCGCCCGCCAGGTGCAGCGCCGGCGCCAGTCCGAACAGCAGCGCCGCCCCCACCGATACGGCCAGCGAAAACAGCAGCACCGGCGTATTCAATGCGATCTGCGCCTCGTCGGGGATGGTGTTGGGCGGCACCATCGCGATGATGCCCCGCAGCCCTGCCACCGCCAGCACCACCCCCACCGCTCCGCCGCAGCCGGCCATCACCAGGCTTTCCGCCAGCAACTGCCGCACCAGCCGCGAACGCTGCGCCCCCAGCGCCCCGCGGATCGCGATCTCGCGCCGCCGGTAGGCCGCGCGCGAAAGCAGCAGGTTCGAAACATTCACGCACGCAATCAGCAGCAGCAGCCCCACCGCACCGAACAGAATCCATAAAGCGTCCTGGATGCCGCTGGGGAAGGTCTCGCCAAAGTCCTGCAGAACCAGCCGCCACGATTTCGGGAAGTCGTCCGGATGCTGCCGCTGCATCTCCTGGAACAGTGGCCCGAGTTCCGCCGTGGCTTGTGCCCGCGTAATGCCCGGCTTGAGCCGCCCCAGCAGGTGCACCTCCCGCTCGCCCTCCACCGTCTGGCCGTGGTGGAAGACGTCCGGCAGATAGACGTCCGCCCCGCGCCACATGAAACGCGGCGGCATCACCCCGATGACCGTCCGCACCTTGTCGTTGAGCCGCAGTTTGCGCCCGAGCACCGACGGATCGCCGCCGAATTGCCGCTGCCAGAATTTGAACCCGAGCAGCGTCACCGGCTCCGCCCCCGGCGCTTCGTCCGCCGCCGTCGTGGACCGCCCGATCAGCGGCATCACGCCCATCACGTCGAACGTGTTCATGGTGCAGTGATTCCCCCGCAGGCGCTGCGGATCGCCCTCGCCCGTCCACGTCACGTCGGACCACGTCGAGGCCACCACCCCGGAAAAGACCGTGTTGCGCTCGGAGATGTCCAGGAATTGGTCGATGCCGTAGTAGCTGCCGTTGCCGCCACGCTGCCCGCGCACGTTCACGCTCATCAGCCGGCCGGGATCCTTATACGGGAACGGATCGAGGATCACCGCGTGGATCACGCTGTACATCGCCGTGCTGCCGCCGATTCCCAGCGCCAGCGATCCGATCGCCAGGGCCGCAAACCCGCGGGCTTTCGCCAGATTGCGGATGCCGAAACGCACATCCTTCACAAAATGATCCAGCCAGCTAAACATGAGGGTCCACCTGTTCCATTCTACAGACGCGGCGCGCCAGGCTTCGGTTGGCACCGTCGCAAATGGCATGCGCCGCAAAACAGGGACTGGCTCGAATTTCGCTGCACTTGCGAAATTCGAAGCCTGTACCTGGTTTGCCCTTTTTGCGAGATCAGGCTGCCTGTTACTTGCGACGCACCTGCTAAAAAGTGACCGCGCGAGAGCTGTCAACGCAAAGTAGAAATGTCCTATTCTCTGCAAAGTAGAAATGTCCGGTTTGCGCCAGTCGGAGGGAGGGGGCGTGGTAGTCTGAGCGTGCCGGTGAAGCGGAGACGGGCAATGCTGGCGAGCACCCCGATCAAGGAATAGCCGGTCGGAACTCATCGCGGACGATGAGCAGAGCGTGGTCCTCCCGACGCGTTCTTCTACCTGGGCACGGGGCCGCCTGGCGGGAGGCGGCGCGGTTCCGCCCCAGGGTTTGGTTGTGGTTCGACCACATCGGACCGATAGATTCCGCCATGCCTTCCAAAACGCATACTGGGCGCCCAGTATCGTTCTTTGCAACTGCGGCAAGGGAGTGGCGGAGAAGGGATCGTCGCAAACTCTCCTCAACGAACAAACACCCCGGCTTACCGGCTGGGCGGGCGGAGAGTTTCCCGGTATCGGGCGAACTTTGCCTTCGCGCCACCGCCGCAACCCTGTGCCTGTGGTCATCACGGCTCCTCGCGCCTGGCACCAGAGCCTTGCGCTGCCAGCCAGACCTTCGGCCCCTTCTTTAGATCGAAGTTCTGGTTCCATGCGCTCCCCCGGCCCGCCTTGCGCGGTGCGGTTCTCTGCGCCGGCTGGGGAGGCGTCACTTTGGGCCGCTGCTCGCATCTCTCCACCTTGAGATACCGTCCTCCAAAGCAGGCTTCAACCGAACCATCCCGCCGTTGCTCCACCCGTATGTAGGCCCCTCGGAGCCCAGCGCTGACGTCCCGGCGCGCGATCCGGTACGTCTTGGCGCCCAACGGGAAGGTGTAGTCGGCGTTCACCCGCCGCTTCTCCACGTGACTGAGAATCGCGGCCAAATCGTGATGCTTCTCCAGTGGCCGGTGAGCATCGTCGGGGTTGGCGGGCACCACCGCGAGCGTCGCGTTGACCCACGGCAGAAACTCGGTCTCCAGATAGTGGTTGGCACCCTCCAAAGTGGTCACTCCCGCCACCCGCAGTCCCTTCACCAGCCGGTCCTGGGCCGTCAAGAATCCCCGCTCCACCCTCCCTTTCGCCTGCGGGCTGTGCGCCGCTATCCAGGGGATTGCCAACTCCTGCAATGCCCGGCCGATCTGCGTCGGTGGCAATTCTTCCCGGCTCTTCCCCAATCGGCTGCCGTCCCGTTTGGTTTTCTCCGCGGTTTGGAAGATCGACGCTTTGTCGGTGTAGTACGCCAACGGCCGCCCGTGTTTCTGGGTGTAACGCTCCAGCAGGTTCATGTTCTCCACCGTGGAATCGCTGGCCACAAATCGTGCGAACCATCGACTGGTCGCGTCATCGATCATGTTGATCAGCAAGATCTCTTCCCCGCGCCCTTCCAGCCAGTCGTGGTCGCTTGTGTCCCACTGCACCAGTTCGCCAAATCGACTCCGCCGAGGGCGCCATTCGTGCACCTTCTCCACGCGCTGTCTCCGCGCCCGCCACAATTTGGCCCCGATCATCCACTGCCGTACCGTCTCCCGGCTCACATCAATGTCGTGCTTCTTAGCCAAGTACTCCGCGGCTAGCGTCGGACCGAATCCCCGGTACACCGACTGCGAGAGGATCGACACCGCCTCCTGTTCGGTGTCGGCACTAATCTTGCGGTTGGACGGAAGTCCGCGCAGCGCGTGAGCCACGACCTTGTCACCACGGCGCTTCAGTTGCCGTAGCAGGCGTCTCACGTGCCTCTCCGTGATCCCCAGCTCTTCGGCTGCCTCCTTCTGGGTGATCAGCTTCTTCTTCGCCTTCTTCAGGGCCACCAGGCGGTCCCGTTCGGCTTGCGTCATCAGTATTTGTCCTTCTGCCACCTCCCCAGCCTGATTGGCGTCAATAGGACATTTCTACTTTGCGCAAATAGGACATTATCACTTTGCGGCGACATGACCGCGCGAGAGCTTGCCCTTTCCCGGTTTCAATGATACTCTTGACCCTCGTTTCCGGGATTATTTCTTCCGCAATTGAAACAACTGGGGATTTCGGGTCACAAATGCCAGAGCGCTCTCTGGGTAGAGTAAAGCGCCAAGGCACTGGAGGGGCAACCGCTTGGACTCGAAGAGTAAGTTCAAGACTTCGCGCGGCATAGCACGCGCAATCGTCATATTTGAGGTCCTGGCCGTCGCCGTCGTGGGCCTGTATCTCGGCGTCCGCCTGACGTCCGACTCCCCCGTCGCCTACTCCGATCCGAAAGAGCATTTCAAATATGGATCCACCGGAGGCGAAATCCTGAACGGAATTCCATTCACCATCTGGATGACCCTTCCGAAAATCTTCGGACTCCCCGGCAACGACTACCGCTCCCTGGGCTTCCTCTACGAGTCCGGCAAGACCATGCCCATCGGCACCTCCAAGCGGCGCTATCGAGGAGTCGATCTCGTCGCCCTGAACTGTGCGATTTGCCACGTTGGCTCGGTTCGCCTGCACCCCGGGGAGAATCCCCGCTACGTGCTCGGCATGCCTTCCAACACGGTCGACCTGCGCGGCTACTACGAATTCCTTTTCGCCGCCGCCAAAAGCGATAAGTTCTCGCCCGGCTTGATCCTCTCCACTGCCGAGACCATGGGCATCCACGAAGACTTCCTGAACCGCGTCATCCTCACCAACTACGCCACCGGCCTCACCCGCACCGGCCTGCTCGATTTCGAGTCGCGCCTCGTGCCGATCCTGCGCAATCCCCAGTTCGGACCCGGCCGCATCGACACCTTCAGCCCCGCCAAAGCACTCCTCAACTTCCCGTTCGACCAGCGCATGCCCGACGCCGAGCGCATCGGTACCTGCGACCTGCCTTCCATCTGGTACCAGCGCCGCCGCGCCGGCATGCAGTTGCACTGGGACGGCAACAATACCAGCGTCCAGGAGCGCAACCGCAGCGCCGCCTTCGGCACCGGCGCCTTCCCCGCCAGCCTCGACCGCCCGGCCATGGCGCGTATCGAATCCTTCATCGACGAGGCCGCGCCAGACCAGTATCCTTACAACATCGACACCGCGCTGGCCGCCCGCGGCAAGCAGATCTATGGACAGTGGTGCGCCAATTGCCACGGTCCCGACGGCAAGAACTTCGCCCCCGGCCAGGGAGACCTCGGCAAGGTCACCGACATCGCGGCCATCGGAACCGACCGCCGCCGCCTCGACTCCTACACCCTCGCCCTGGCCGTCAACCAGAACCTGCTCTACGCCGGCACCAAAGACCCCACCGAGCGCTTCTCTCATTTCCGCAAGACCAACGGCTACGCCAACCTGCCGCTCGACGGCCTCTGGCTGCGCGCGCCCTATCTGCACAACGGCTCCGTCCCCACCCTGCGCGATCTGCTTGAGCCAGGCGCCAACCGCCCCGCGAAGTTCTATCGCGGCGACGACGTCTTCGACCCCGTCAAGGTCGGCTTCGTCTCCGACGTTGCCCAGCGCGATGGCCGCGCCTTCTTCCTGTACGACACCAGCGTCGCCGGCAACGGCAATCGGGGACACGAGGGCAAGCCGTATGGCACCGAACTTCCGGCCGCCGACAAATCGGCGCTGCTCGAGTATCTGAAGACCTTCTGAGGAAACCGATGAGCCTGTCGCCTGTCTGGAAAAAACGGCTGTGGATCGCGGGTGCCGCCTGCGCCGTCATCGCTGCCGTCGCCGGGTTCACCGTCTGGCGGAAGTTCTTCCGCCAAGTCGACGACGGCCCTTGGACCTCCGCCGAAGAGCGCTTCAAGTACGGCTCCATTGGCGCCGAAGCCAAAGCCGGCCTCCCGTACTGGATCTGGGTCGTGCTGCCGCGCGTCTTCCCCGATAAGCTCCCGGCCGGCGGCCAGGGCTACTACGCCTTCGGCATCCCTTGGGAGGAAGGCCACGAAATGCCCGTGGGCTTCACCAAGAAGACCGTCGGTTTCCCGCGCGTCGCCAACAATTGCGCCATCTGCCATACCGGCAGTTTTCGCACCGCCCCCGGCCAGGTCCCCACCATCATCGCCGCCGGCCCCAACAATACCGGGAACATTCAAGCCGTCCTGCGTTTTCTCAGCGATTGCGCCACCGATCCGCGCTTCAACGCCGATACCCTCATGCCCGAGATCCAGAAGCACGCCGGCCTCGGATGGCTCGACCAGCTCGCCTGGCGCTACCTCATCATTCCCCAGACCAAGAAGGCTCTGGCCGCGCGCGGCCCGCAGTTCGCCTGGATGAACCGCCCGCACTGGCCCGAGTGGGGTCCCGGCCGCGACGACCCCATGAACCTCACCAAGTACTTCATGACCACACTGCCCGTGGACAACACCGTGGGCCAGGCGGATTTCCCGTCCATCTGGAATCTTGGACTGCGCGAAGGCAAGTTCCTCAATTGGGGCGGCGAGACGCCCTCGCCCCGCTCCGTGATCATCGACTCCGCCCTCGGCCTGCAGGCCGAGCCCAAAACCGTGGTCGCGCAAGCCGCCTGGATCGAGGACTTCCTCAAGCACAAGCGCGCCCCCAAGTATCCGTACCCCATCGATGCCGCCCTGGCCGCCAAAGGCAAGCCGGTCTTCGACGCCAATTGCAACGGTTGCCACGGCCTCGGGCCCGGCACCAAGGTCGGACAGATTATCGATGTCCGCGAAGTCGGAACCGACGACAACCGCCTCGTCACCTGGACCGCGCAGGCCGCCGACATCGCCAACCAGGCCGTCGCCAAAATCGGGGTCCAGCGCATTCCCATCACCAAGCCCGCCATCAACGGCTACCAGGCCGTCCCGCTCGACGGCCTCTGGATGCGCGCGCCTTATCTCCACAACGGCTCCGTCCCGAATCTCACCGAGCTATTGGAGCCGCAGGACAAGCGCAGCCGCGTATTCTATCGCGGCTATGACGTCTACGACCCCGTCAAGGTCGGCTTCGATTCCGACTCCGACGAGGCCCGGCTGCACGGATTCAAAATCGACACCGCCGAACGCGGCAACGGAAATCAGGGGCATCTCTACGGCACCACACTGAGTCCCGCGGATAAGAAAGCCCTGATCGAATATCTCAAAACACTCGGCCCGGTCGAGGGGAGCGAATAGTCTATGAAAGTCGTGAAACCTGTGTTGGTCCTTGTCTTCCTATTGGCAGCGTCGGGCGCCCGCGCGGCGTCGCCCGCGTACCAGGGGAATCAGTGCGACGATCCGAAACTGTCCAAGGCGGAGCAGGCCGGCTGCAAGATCTGGTTCTACGCCACCGCCGGCAACGCGCGCTTCCACGCCTATGTCCTGCCGCAGCGCCTGCCCGTGCTGCTCGACTGGTACCGCGTCCTGAACACCAAAGAGCGTCCCGACCGCTTCCGCGCCTGGGGTATCATCAACGACCCGGAGTGCTGCACGCCCGGTTCGCCCAACTGCCCGAAGAAGAGCCTCGCCGAGACTTTCGGCATGGACTACTGCCCCGGTGACGATGAGCTGCTGAAGTTCGTCGGCAAGCCCGGCTATCGCGACCCCGGCTGCGATCTTCAGGACGATGCCGCCGCCTCCAACGACCCGCACAAGGGCCAGCGCGATTCCGGCTGCGGCCTCGAGTTCGGCACTTCCTCCGGCGCCATGGGCATCCGCAAATTCCCCAACCCGCGCTTCGATGCCGAAAAGTGGCGCAAGGTGAACGGCTCTCCCGAAAGCTGGGCCGGCTTCACCGCCAAGGTGCAGCCCGAGACCTTCGCCTCCAAGCTGCGCGACGGCTCCATTGAGCCGCCCTTCTACTTCGGCATGTCCTGCGGCGCCTGCCACATCGCTTTCGATCCGCTCAACCCGCCCAAGGACCCGTCCAATCCGCGCTCCGAAAACATCAAGGGCGCGGTCGGCAACCAGTACACCAACGTCACCGCCATCATGTCGTCGGGCGAGCCGCCTTCGAGCCCCCTGTTCCGCATCTTTAACTATGTCCGCGCCGGAACCGTGGACACCTCCGCGTTCCCGCACGATTTCACCGATAACCCCGGCACTCCCAACGCCATCATCAATTTCGCGCGCCGCCCCGACTTTCCCGACGAGGAAGTCATGAAGTGGTGGAAGACCGATCACTGCGCCTCCGGAGCCGACGTCCGCTCCTGCTGGTGCGAGCCCGGCAGCAATAACAAGTGCTGGGAGCGCCGCCTCAAAAAGGCTTCCGATCCGATGGATCCCGCCGATCCCATCAAGCACATCCTCAAGGGCGGCGAAGACAGCATCGGCCTGCTCGAGGCCATCCAGCGCGTCTACATCAACATCGGCTCGTGCTCGGAGACCTGCTGGGTCAACCACCTCACCAATTTCTTCGTGGTCGATCCCACGCAGCGCGGCTACGGCCAGACGCCCTTCGACATCGGGCAGTGCCGCCGCGACTGCCCCAACTTCCGCGCCATCGAAGACCGCCTGCCCGAGATCGCCGCCTTCCTCGTCTCGCAGCACGCCACCGATCTCTATAAGGCGCGCGGCCTCAAGAGCAACGACGAGCTCGCCTCGCAGCTCGACCGCGAATACGGCGAGGGCTCCGTCACACTCGGCCGCGAGCTCTTCGCCGATAACTGCGCGCGCTGCCACTCCAGCCAGAAGCCCGACGCTTCCGGCAGCTTCCGCGCCGTCGATTTCCGCGCCGCCGATGCCACCGGCGAGCGCGTCGATTTCCTGAGCACCGACATCGCGCAGTTGGTTTCTGCCATCGGCACCAACCGCTCCCGGGCGCTGCACTCCAATCACATGGAGGGCCGTGTCTGGGAGCAGTACGGGTCCGTGACCCTGCGCAGCCGCGCCCCCGATCCCAACGTCCCTGACCCCTCGGACGGGGGGCGCGGTTACTATCGCAACACGTCGCTGTTGAGCGCCTGGGCCACCGCGCCCTTCATGCACAACAACGCCGTCGGCCCCGAAGTCTGCGGCCAGCCCAGGAACAAGGCCAACGACTTCTACTCCTCGCCGTATGTCGACGCCGATAACAAACCGGTGCCGAATCCTCCGCCCTGCTGGTCGTTCGATCCCAGCGTTGCCGGCCGCTACAAGGTGTACAAGGCTTCCATGGAAGAGCTGCTCACCGCTCCCGAAAAGCGCCCGCGCAAGGTCACGCTCCTCGATCAGCCCATCGTCATCGAAGCCGGCCCCAAGATCTGGGATCCCGGCAGCCGCACGTTCGTTCCCATCCGCGTCGTGATTCCCGCGGGCACCCCGCAGGCCATGGTCGGCAACCTTCTTTATAAGAACCTGGTGGTCGATCTCACGCTCTCGGTCACCGACCCCTCCGCGCTCAAAGCCAAGCTGAAAGACGATTCCGACGCGAAAGAAGTCCACGACATGCTCGGCGAGTTCGTCACCAGCCTCGGCACCCCCCTGAACGTCATCGAGAAGCACGGCCGGCTGATTCGCAAGCACTACATGACCAGCACCGATTTCTGGGAAAACTCCGGCCACCCGTTCGGCACCGGCCTTTCCGATCGCGAGAAGAAAGCGCTGATCGCGTTCGTCGCGACGCTGTAAGGAGATCAGATATGAAAGCCCTATGGATCGTCGGCCTGGTCGTCGTGCTCGGAGCCGGTGCGTGGTGGTATTCCAGGCGAACCCCCAGCATCTCCTTCGCGCCGTACGGCGACCCCTACGCCGCCAAGACCGATTTCGCGGAAGTCGAATACCGCTTCCCGCTCACGCCCGCCGAGCGCATGGCGCTGACCCCCGCCAACATCAAGAACTACAACCAGGAGCAGGTGGACCAGATCTACGCCCGCCTCACCGCCGGCCCGATTCCCGACGGCTCCCACGATGGCGACCTCTTCTTCCCCAAGGGGATCACCGGCGGATCGCGGCTCGGCGAGATCGTGGGCGGACTCAAAGGCGTCGCCGCCGACCTGGAGTTGAAGAAGCTCACCATCCTCGGCCGCGCGCTCTGGAAAGGCAAAGTCTTCTACCGCAACGACCGCCTGCTGCGCAACCGCATCGATCACCTCGAGTTGCTCGCCGAGTTCTTCCCCAACCCCGGCGAAGAGGCCAAGGTCCGCGAGTTGAGCACTAACGGCAAGACCGACCAGCTCTACTTCCCGGCCAAGCTCTACTGCGGCCAGAGCCTGCTCGACAGCCGCAAGGAATCGATCATCATCGATTACGCCTTCACCGACGAGATTCCCGGCTATCACGAGATCCCCGACAAGCTGGCCGGCCGCGAGGGCTTGCTCGTGCGCGACGAGATCCGCATGGTCCGCCCCGGCTTCTATCTCGGCCGCGCGTATCTCTCCAATGCGTTCGCCCTGAACTTCACGGTCTACAACGACGCTGCCGCCAAAGCCGGCTCCGACGAATTCCTGCGCACCGGCAAAGTCGCCGAGGACTGCTGGACCGGCCCGCAGCAATCGGCCGGCGCGCGTTGATCCGCCTCGCCGCGATCGCGTTCGCCGTCCTCCTGGCATCGTGCGGGCGGCCTGTTTCGCGCAAGCCCGCTCCTGCATACGATTGGGCCGTGGACCCTTCCGTCCCCGGCCCCGATCTCCCGCCCGCCGGACAGTCGCTGTTCGATTCGCTCACTACCGATCCTCTGCCGTTTCCTTTCCCCAAGCTGCTCGACCAGATCGTCGCGCGCATCGGAGAGCCTGTCCGTTACCAGCGCGTCCTGATCCCTCTCGGCCGCTCCCTGCAGCGCAGCGCCGGCGCACCCGAGTTTTTTCGTTACCCTCGAGCCATCGCCGCGTTCAGTGGGGCAGGCCTCCTGGCCTGCCCGCCCGCCGTGCAAGACCGCCTCTTCCTCGGCTACCACGAGAAAGCCGCCGTCATCGAGATCCTCAGTTACAACCAGCAGGCCGCGCGCTTCGAATTCCAGTTAGTCAAGGATTACCGCCCCGGCGCCGTGCCGCGCGTCTATTACGCCCGCCGCCGCGTCTGCACCGTCTGCCACCAGAACCAGGCGCCGCTCTTCCCGCGCCAGCTTTGGGACGAAACCAACGCCAACTACCGCGTCTCCGCCTTGCTTCTGGCAGAGAAGCGCGACTATTACGGCTTCCCGGTCACCCAAAGCGCCGACGAACCGTACCGCATCGACCTCGCCGTCCACCGCGCCAACGAGCTGTCGACCTTCCAGTTGCTGTGGTCGGAAGCGGGCCCCGAGCGCCGCGCCGCGCTACGGGACGCGATCCTGCGCTGCCGCGCTATGGCAGCCTGCGATCCCCCGGACCTCACTGCCTGGTGGCGCTCCCGCTGGCCGCGCGGCATCGCCATTCCGAACCCCGAGATCGCCGACCGCGACCCGCTCGCGATCCTCTCGCGCGAAGGTCCCGCCGACCGTCCCGGCATTCTGGCCTTCCTCGCCGCCCGCCAGAAGAACATCGAGCCGCAATTCGAGCCCGCCACCCCGCGCCCGCCTCTCGAGATCTGGTATGCCGCCCCCGACCGCGTCGAGCGTCTCGTCCGCGCCCTGGCCGCGCTCCTTCCTCCCCTGACGAACGACATCCCCCTGACCGTCCCCTTCCGCATTCCCGCCGCCCTTCCCACCCCCCAGCGCCCCCCGCAGGTAGAGCCGTAGGGTAGGCCTCCCGGCCTGCCCATCGCGCCGTAGGCGCGCGCCGGCCTCCGTTTCCGGACGTCCATTCCCAATACCGGACAAAATCATCTCAAAATCTATTCGGACATCTGGAAATCCGCGTGCATCGTGCTTCCCCCTCATCGCGCTCATCCTGGGTTATCCCAGGACGGAGCCCGCTGTCCGTATGGGCCGTCTGCGCGGCCCCGGGGTGGTGCACTACGAGAAATTTCACCGCCTGAGCGCGAGCGAGTTGGAGGATCTCGTCCGCCGCCACGACGACCCGGCCCTGCACCTCGGCCTGAACGACGAGTGGCGCCAGAAGGGCTACAAACACTACCTGGACTGGTTCTACAAGGAGTGGATGGCCCGCTTCAAGCCGGCCGCCGGCGAGAGCGCAATCTTCAAGCGGCTCAGGAAGAGCGGCTTCATCGACGGCTAGCCGGCCTGGCGCTCTACCCGAATACCTTGCAGAGGTGACACTTCCACTTCGACCCCATGGGCCGCGGCGGATGTGCGATCGTGCTCGGAGGGTTGAATTCGTGGTAAAGGTCGCACTCTTTGGCGAAAGCTTCTTCGGGTGAGCCGTGGTACTGGTATTTGAACCGCTTGTACTTGCCGGCGTGCTCGTGCAGCCGGGCATTCAAATCCGTATCCGACCGCCCCACATAGCTGATGTGGAACGGCCCGTCCTCGTGGGATCGGTCGAGCGCATAGACGCCCGCGGATTTCTCCGTAACTTCGCTGTTGATCTCTGGTGCCTTCAGTGGAAATGGGCCGTGCAGGCCGGTCTCTGCCATTCGCGTTTATACCCCATCATGCCGAATTAAGAACAGCACCCTCATTATGACGCATTGTCCCGCGCCGCAAACGCAGCCGCGCGTCACCGCCGTTTCAGATTTTTTTCCGCTCATTCTGAAACACTTCTCTGTCGGACCCGCCTGGTCCCGTTGACCTTGCAGTTATCATGGAATCGTAAGTAGGGTTGCGCCCCACCCGCGCCACCCGCGACAAGGTCTTTCTTCCTGGCCAGGAAGCGTTGCATTGCGGTGGACTGAACTTCCCGTAAGGCCCTCAAAGCCCGAACGGTCTTCACCTACGTGGATGAGATCGGCGGGGAGACTTTGGGTTCGAACCCATCCCATTCTTTGGATGAACGGATAGCGCGTATCGCCGTCCCAAGGGATCTCAGAGAGCGAAGATCGAATCGGCAAGGATATGTGGGCCATCCAGCCCGCCTAGGTCCTCGAAGATCTCGCTCGACCCACTGGCGGCCGGACCACGTCCGGCGAAAAGTCCGAGCACCCCCGGCCGCCCGCACCGCCTACCCGCAGTGTCTCTCGCCGCCTACTGCTTCCGCCCGTAAGTCACGTTGACCGTGGTCTCATCGTTGCCGCTGCCGACAATGACCTGTAGCGTGCGCGCGTTGTCCGCATCGGACGCCGCAATGATCCCGCCCGTGTTCGCCCCCGCCGTGAACTCCGTTTTCATCCCGAGCTCCCGGAACTTGTCCTGGTAGAACGCGATGACCTTCGCCGCCCCGTCCTTGGTCGTGAACGAGAAATTGCCCGCCTCGCCGCGCTCTCCGTCCGAGTCGCCTTTCGCCGCGAAGGTCGCCACCGCAGTCGAGCCCGGATATTCGGGCACCCACGAGGGCAGCTTCACGTTGCCCCCGATCTCCACCGTCGCCGCCTTCCCGTTCTCGTCGAACGCCCGCATGCTGAATTTGCCGTTCCTGAGCTGATCGAAGGAGAGTGTTACCACCTTGCCGTCTTTGCGGTTCCGCAGCGTGATGGTGCCGGCGCCGTCGTCGGTCCTCAGAACTTCCACGTCGGGATTCGCAGCCGCGATCATTTTGCTGACCGCCAGGCCCGGGTTCGTGCGCAAAAGGTCGGCATCGAGACCTGCCTGCCGGGCCTTGTGAACCAGGAAGTAACCAGTGCCCACGACCGCGATGCCGCCCAGGACAAACAGCCCGAGGACGATTACCAGCACCCAGATCAGCGGGCTGGTGCCGCGCGCCACCGGCGCCGGAGCGGGAGCCGGTCCGGTCCATGCCGCCTGACCCGGCGGCGGAGGAGGAGGTGCCTGAGGCGCTACGGCCGGGGGTGGGGAAGCCGCCGCGGGACGTCCCGCCGGTGTTCCACACTGATTACAAAACGCGCCGGTTACCTGGGCGCCGCAGTTTGTACAGAAGGCCATGTATGACTCTCCGCCATACTGTACGCTACTCGCTGCCCGATGGCAAATACCCGCCTACTTCAGCTCCAGCACCAGCCCGTAGCACAGCAGCACCACGGATTTGACCGACGTGCTCTTCCCTTTATAAGGAAAGTACAGGTATCCGCTCACCGGGCCTTCGAAGTCGCCCTCCGGCAGGGCCGTTCGCACCAGGACTTCGTCGGCCCTCTCCGGCTCCGGCCGCTCCGCGCTTCCCGGTGTGGAATCGGGAGCGCGCGGAGGCCTGGGGCCGGTCGCCGGCGGTCCGCCCGGCACCTGGGTAGGCGCCGGACGCCCCAGCACCACCCCCACATTGCCGAGTCCCGCGTCGCCTTCGAGACGCGGACCCTGGCGCCATTCCGGCCGCGTCATTTCGGTCGCTACCATTTGCGGCGTGGCGGCCGCCAGCGGCCGCTTCCTGTTGATCCGCAGCGTGAATGCCTTGCTGCGGACCTGTACCTCCATCCCTTTCGGAGGATACAGCGCCACCTCCACGACCAGGTATCCGTTCACCAGGTACATCTGCTCGCCGGCCGAAAAGCTGTGGACCATGTACTCCGCGCCCACCCCGGTCTGGCCCGCCCGGCTGTGAACTTCGTAGTCTTCCGCCTTCGGCTTCGGCACCGTGCCCAACGACTGCGCGAAACACGCCGAGGCTGCCGCAAACAGAATCCAGCGCACAACTGATGATAACGCCGCCGCCTACTTTATCGTTAAATCGTGAAGTGATATGCTTACCCTTCGGGAGGAGAGGCATGACGCGACGCGATTATCTGCAATTGATGGCGGCCGGTGCGGCCGCCGCGAACACCGTCACGACGGCTGCCTATGCCGCGGGCGACGCCAGCGACCGCGAACGGCGCATGAAGTGGTGGCACGAGGCCCGTTTCGGGATGTTCATTCACTGGGGACTCTACAGCGTGCTGGGAAGGCACGAATGGGTGATGGAGGATGAGGGCATCCCTGTCGCCGAATACGAGCAGTTGGCCAAACGCTTCAAGCCCCGGCCCAACGCCGCCCGCGAATGGGCGCGCCTTGCCAAACAGGCCGGCCAGAAATACATGGTGATGACCACCAAGCACCATGAAGGCTTCTGCAACTTCGACACCAAGCTCACCAACTACTGCGCGCCCAAGCAGGGCCCCGGCCGCGACCTGGTGAAGGAATACGTCGAGGCCGCCCGCGCCGAAGGCCTGCGGGTCGGCTTCTATTACTCACTGATGGACTGGCACCATCCCGACGGCGCCCGTTGCGCCACCGACGAGCAGGCGCGCCGCCGCTTCGTCGACTACACCCACGGCCTCATTCACGAGCTCATGTCGAACTACGGCAAAGTCGACGTGCTCTGGTACGACGTGGCCTGGCCGCTCGATGCCGCGGGCTGGGAATCGGAAAAGATGAACGAGATGGTGTTCAAGCTCCAGCCGGACATCATCGTGAACAACCGCAACAAGCTGGAAGGCGATTTCGCCACGCCCGAGCAGCGCATCCAGGCGGAGAACAACCGGGCCTGGGAATCGTGCATGACGATGAACGGCAGTTGGGGCTACCAGAAGGCCGACGACGACTGGAAGCAGCCCAAGACCATCGTTCGCAACCTGGTCACCTGCGCCCGCGATACCGGCAACTACCTGCTGAACATCGGCCCCAAGCCCGACGGCTCGGTGCCCGAAGAGTCCGTCCGCATCCTGACTACAGTGGGCAAGTGGATGGACCGCAACGGCCAATCCATCTATCGCACCGAGAAGTGCCAGCCGCGCCGCTCCAACTATGCCGGCTTCACCCGCAACGGCAACACGCTCTACATGCACATTCACTTCTGGCCGGGAGAAGTCGCCACCATCGGCGGGATGATGACCAAGGTGAAGTCCGCGCGCCTGCTGGCCACCGGCAAGGAAGTGAAGGTGGAGCAGGACAAGTTCCGCGTCCGCTTCATGGGCCTTCCGGCCGCCGCTCCCGACGACCCCGTGACCACCATCGCCATCGAGTGCGAGGAGGAGCCGCGCCAGGACACCGATTTCGTCCGCAAAGAGCGCCCGCGCCTCAACGTGTAGCGGCTACTTCTTCTTCCCCAACGCCCTGCGCTTGGCCGCCCAGCCCTCTTTCACGCTCTGGCGGGCGCGGCCGAGCGCCAGCGCATCCGCCGGCACCGGCTCGGTGATCACGGAGCCGGCCGCCACGTACGCGCCGCCCTCGATTTCGATCGGCGCCACCAGCGTCGAATTGCTTCCGATGAACGCCCCCGCGCCGATGCGCGTCGGGTACTTGTGGAAGCCGTCGTAATTGCAGGTAATCGTGCCCGCCCCGATATTGACCTTGGGGCCGATCTCCGAATCCCCCAGGTAAGCCAGGTGGTTGGCCTTGGACCCGGCGCCGAGGCGCGTCTTCTTCAACTCCACGAAGTTGCCGATGTGCGCCCCTGCCTCCACATGGTTGCCGGGTCGCAGCCGCGCGAACGGACCGGCGATCACGCCGCCCTCCAGCCGCGAGTCTCCGATGATGCTGAACGAGCCGATCTCCACGCCGTCGCCGATCTCGGAATTCTGCACGATCGCACAAGTCCGTATGTGGCAGCTCTCGCCGATGGTCGTTCGTCCGACGATGCGCGCGAACGGCTCGATCACCGTATCGATCCCGACCGTCACACCGGAATCGATGGTCACCGTCTCCGGCTTTTCGATGGTCACGCCCGCCAGCATCAGCTCGTGGACCTTGCGGTCGCGGAGGAGGCGGTCCACACCAGCCAGCTCGACGCGAGTGTTGATGCCCAGGGCTTCCCGCTCATCCTCGATCTGCATGGCCTCCACCGGGTGCCCGGCGCGCGTCAGGATCTCGGCCATGTCGGTGAGGTAATATTCGCGGGCCGGATTGTCGGGCCGGATCTCGTCCACGTGCTTCCAGAAAAGGTCCGCGCGAAAGCAGTAGATCCCCATGTTGGCTTCGCGGATCGCCAGCTCCTCGGGGGTCCCGGCCTTCTGCTCCACGATGCGGGTGACGCGCCCGCGCGCGTCGCGAATCACGCGCCCGTAGCCGGTCGGGTCGTTCATCATCGCGGTCATCAGGACCGCCGCGGAATCGCCGGCCGTTTCGATTTCGATCAGCCGCTTCAGCGTAGACGCGCGCAGCAGCGGGCAGTCGCCGTAGAGCACCATGAGGTAGCCGTCGAGCCCCGCCAGCCGGTCGCGGCCGCTCTTCACGGCGTGCCCGGTTCCCAGTTGTTCCTTCTGCTCGATGAACCCCACGCCGGGAACCGTAATCGTCTTTTGGACCTCTTCGGCCTGGTGGCCGACCACCACGAAAATACGGTCGGGCGTGGTCAGCTCGAGCGCCGTGTCCACCACGTGTTCGACCAGCGCCTTGCCTCCGGCGCGGTGCAGCACTTTGGCCTTGCGCGATTTCATCCGGGTGCCCAGGCCGGCGGCCAGGATGACAATTGTCACGGGAGTCTGCATCATTTCTATTATGCGGTCTGCGCTTCGCCGGTCCGGCGCCGCCGCCCTTCCTGGGCCAGCTTGACCACCACCGCGGCTGCCGATGCCGGGTCGTGGCGCACCCGGTCCGTCTGCCCCACCAGGTTGCCCGCCACCACCTTCAAACCCATTTTGAAGAGGTCGTCGATGTTGTTTTCCACCGGCAGGGCCTCTTCCCGGGCGTAGCGCTTCTTGAGCGCTGAAGTGATCGGCCGGATATTCACCACGGCGTAATCGAGCAGCGGGCCTTTGGCATGACGGTGGATGGCGCGTATGTGGTCGGACGCGCGGAATTGCGACGTCTCGCCGGGCTGCCACATCAGGTTGACGAAGTAGGCCTTGACGGCGGGCGAGCGCCGGATGGCGGCCGTGATCCCTTCCACCAGCAGGTTGGGGATGACGCTGGTGAACAGCGAGCCGGGCCCGAGGGTCACGACATCCGCTTCGGCGATCGCCGCCAGGGCCTCCGGCAGGGGCTTGACCTGCCGCGGAATCAGGCGGATCGTCTTGATCCGGGTGCGGCTGCGGCTGATGCGCGTCTCGCCCACCACTTTCGATCCGTCTTCGAGCGTGGCTTCGAGCGCCACGTTGGCGGCGGTCGCCGGATAGATGCGTCCGGCGATCTTGAGCACTTCCGAAGAGGCCCGCACGGCCTCCGGAAAATCGCCCATCACCTGCGTGAGCGCCATCAGGAACAGGTTGCCGAAGCTGTGTCCCTTGAGGCCGCGACCCGCCTGAAACCGGTATTGGAACAGGCGCGACAGCAGCGCGGAATCCTCGCTCAGCGCCACCATGCAATTGCGTATGTCGCCTGGGGGCAGCACGTCGAACTCGCGCCGCAGCCGCCCGGAACTGCCGCCGTCGTCGGTGACGGTCACGATGGCGGTGACGTCCACCGCGGGCGCCGAGGGATCCACGCGCCGGGTGTAGTATTTGAGCCCTTCGAGCAGCGCGGAGAGCCCGGTGCCGCCGCCGATGGCGACGACCCGGAGAGGTGACGTTTCGTCCATGGAGTTAGCAAGCAGCGCGCCGGAAAGTTACCAGCCTTTCTTTTCCGGGTAGATCAGCGAGTCGAACGGGGGCTGGTTGGCAAGCGGCGCGAAATCGGCGTCCTGCCGCGCGATGAGCCGGTTGCGGGGCTCCAGCTCGATGGCCCGCTTGAGGTTCTCGTGGGCCCCCGCCAGGTCGCCGCCCAGGGCCTGCGCCAGGGCCAGCGCGTAGTGAATATGGTCCCTGCCCGGAGCCATCTGGAGTGCTTTTTCCAGGTGCTGTCGCGCTTCCGCGAGATTGCGCGTGTTGATCAGCGCCACGCCGTAGTTGTAGTAGTCTTCCGCCGACTGCAGGCTCACCGCGGCCTGCTGCAGGCGGCGGTCGCACATCGCGATGTGCAGCCGCGCGCGCTGCGCGACGTCGCGTTCCGGCCCCTGTGCCACCAGCGCGAACTGCTCCCGCGCTTCCCGCAACTTGCGGGCGTGGAACAGTTTCATGGCGGCTTCGAAGGAGGCCAGCTGTTTCCCGCTGTCCAGCGACTTCTCCGCCGCCACGGCGACCGGGCGCGACGCAGACTTGTCCGGATCCGCGGGCTTGGCTGTCTTCGATACCGGTGGTTTGCTCATGCGCCTTTCGATGTTCTTCGCCGCAACCGTCTTCTTCTTTTCAGGCATGTTGGCCAGACCAGCCCTGGCAGACCGAACGCCTAGCGTTTATACCAGACGGCACGGATCGGGCGCAACCGCTATACTCCATTATCCCAATCCGGCATCCCGAAGGAAGCGGGCCGATTCCTCGGGCGGAGTCGGGTTGATATAGAAGCCCGTTCCCCACTCGAAGCCCGCCACCTTCGTCAGCTTGGGGATGATCTCCACGTGCCAGTGGTAGTGGGGCAGCGGGGGGTCCTGCACCGGGGCGCTGTGCACAATAAAATTGTAGGGGGGCCGCTCGAGGACTTTATCGATCTTGCGCATGGTGGAGCGCAGCACGAAGGCCAGGTTCTGCAGCGTCTGCGCATCCGACGCCTCGAAGTGCGATTCGTGGCGCTTGGGCAGAATCCAGGTCTCGAAGGGAAACCGCGGCGCATAGGGCGCCAGCACCGTGAAGCGATCCGTTTCCATCACCAGGCGCACGCCGGCGGCGGTCTCCTGCTGGATGATGTCGCAGAAGATGCAGCGCTCCTTCATTTCATAAAAGATGCGTGATTCGTCCACCTCTTCCTTGACCCGCTTGGGAATGACGGGGAGCGCGATCAATTGCGAGTGCGGGTGTTCGAGGGACGCTCCGGCGGCCTCGCCGTGATTCTTGAACAGGAGGATGTAGCGGAAGCGGCGGTCCTTCTTCAGGTCGTTGACCCGTTCGCGGAAGGCCCACAGCACTTCCTCGATCTGGCGCTCGGGCATTTCCGCGATGGTCAACGAGTGGTTCGGCGTCTCGATGACCACTTCGTGCGCGCCGATGCCGTTCATCTTGTCGTACATGCCCTCGCCCTGCCGGGTGAGCTCGCCTTCAATCCCGAGCACGGGAAACTTATTGGGCACCACGCGCACGCGCCACCCCGGTTCGTCGCGCCCGCCGCTGTCGCGGAAGGCCAGAACCTCGGGCGGGGTCTTGTGCTCGTTCCCGTAATCGAACGGGCAAACGCCGTTTGAGGCGGGGGGCACCGACTGGCGAACGAAATCGCTCGGGCGCTTGGCGCGGTCGGTGGCGATGATGACCCAACGCCCCGTGACTGGGTCCTTACGCAATTCGGGCAAAGATGCAAAGACCTCCGGAATCGAGAGCCGTCATCAGCAATTCATGATTATATCGTTATCCGAAGGCATCCCTAAGCCATTCGATGCGCGGTGGATCACTCAGCACAATGCCGACGATATCGAAACGTGTCTTCCGAAATTCGATTCCGGCGCGGCGAGCGTAGTCGCGGGCGGCGCGCCGGAGATGCGCGCGCTTCTCTGCATCCACCGCGCGGTCCGGGGGGCCGAACTCGCCGGTGGCTCGCGTTTTGACTTCCACGAACACCAGGGTTGAACCGTGCCAGGCCACCAGGTCGAGTTCGCCCGACCCGGAGCGCGTCCGGTAGTTGCGCGCCACCACCGTGCATCCGTGCGCCCGCAGATAGCGGTGCGCGAGATCCTCGCCGAGCCGCCCGTGGTCTTCCGGATGCGAGCGCCGCCGCAGCGCATCCGCCGCGCGGTAGAAGAGCGAGATCATTTTAGAACCTCAAATTCGAATTGCATGACCTTGCCGCGTACGATATAGCACAAGTAATACTCCCAGAAGCGGCGGTACCGCGGGAACCGGTTCACCAGGAACTCGAACCCCAGCCACCTCCAGAAGGCAAGTAGCTTCAGGCGGACGGAAATCTCGCGAAAACGGGCCTTCGAGTAGTACCCGAAGCCGCCGTGATCCTCGCCGAAGTAACGGAAGCTGAAACTGTTGAGGTGGTGCTTGTGGGTGGGGTCGCAGAAGGAGGAGAAGTCGCTGTAGTGGGGCGTCTCGATGCGCACGGTCCCGCCGCTGCGCACCAGGCGGTGGAACTCTTCCATGGTGCGGATCACGTCGTCCACGTGCTCGATGACGTGAATGGCGGTGAGGCGGTCGAAGGCGCTGTCGGCAAACGGGTAGGGGAACCGGTCGAGGTCGGCGAGGACATCGGCGCGGCTGGCGGGATTCCGGTCGAGCCCGATGGAACCGGGTTGTTTGTGGATCCCGCAGCCGACGTCGAGAGTTCTGGCCGCTCTCAGGCCACTGCCTTCAGGCATTCCTCCAGAGTATCAAGTGCGAAATCGCACTGGTCGCGGTTGATGGTGAGCGGCGGGCACAGCCGCAGGGTGTTATCTCCGGCGCCCAGGATGAGGAGGCCGCGCTCGAAGGCCATCTGCACCACGGCATCGCGCAGCTGCGGGGCCTTCTGTTTGGTTTCCTGATCGCGCACCAGCTCGATACCCAGCATCAGGCCGAGCCCGCGGACGTCGCCCACGATCGGGAAGCGTTCGGGCCAGGCGCGCAGGCGGTCCATCAGGTGGCGGCCCATGGCGGCGGCGTTCTCGATGAGGCCCTCTTCCAGAAGCTGGATGGTGGCGAGGGCCGCGGCGCAGGCCACCGGGTTGCCGCCGAAGGTGGAGGCGTGCGCGCCAGGCGGCCAGGTCATCAGGTCGGCGCGCGCCACGGTGGCGCCGAGCGGCATGCCGCTGGCGATGCCCTTGGCCACCGCCAGGATATCGGGGAAGAGATCGAAATGCTCGGAGGCCCACATCCTGCCGGTGCGGCCCATGCCGGACTGCACTTCATCGACGATCAGCAGGATAGAGTTTTCCGCGGCCACGCGCTGCAGCTCATCGAAGAACTTGCGCGGGGGAACCACATAGCCGCCTTCGCCCTGCACCGCCTCCAGCACGATGGCGGCGGTCTCCTCCGCCGGCGCGATGGTCTTGAGCAGCGTGTTCTCGATGTGAGCGACGCATTCGACCCCGCAGTTCTCGGGCTTCTGGCCGAACGGGCAGCGGTAGCAATAGGGATAGGGCGCGTGCACCACGCCGGGGACGAGCGGCCCGAAGCGGCCGCGCTGCACGGCTTTGCGCGCGGTGAGGGAGAGCGCCCCCATGGTACGGCCGTGGAAGCTGCCGAAGAAGGCGATCAGCTTGTCGCGCCCGGTGGCATACCGCGCCAGCTTGATCGCGCCCTCGATGGCTTCGGCGCCGGAATTGCCGAACGAAACGCGCCGGGGGGCGTCGCCGGGTGCGATCTGGGACAGTTTCTCGGCCAGCGCGACCAGCTCTTCGTAATAGAAATCGGTGCCCGACATGTGGATCAGGCGGGCCGCCTGCTTTTGGATGGCCTCGACCACGCGCGGGTGGCAGTGGCCGGTCGCGACCACGGCGATCCCGGCATTGAAATCGAGAAAGCGGTTGCCGTCCACATCTTCGACGATGGCGCCTTCCCCGCGGTGGGCCACCAGCGGGTAGCAGCGCGTGTAGGACGGGGAAACGACGCGCGTGTCGCGGTCGATGATGGCGCGCGCACGGGGGCCGGGCAGGGGAGCGGTCACCCGCGGAAGATCCAGGTGGACCTGTTCCAGGGTCTTACCCATAGTTAATCTCCTATTCAGTTGTGGGGTTGAGGACCTGCACGCGGCGACAAAAGATACGGTCCGCATGCGCCGCCAGGCAAGGCGGGGAACCTAATCGGAGCCGAAGAGCCCTGGCCGCGAATTGGAGGGCGTGACCGCCATATCCTTATTTTACGCCCGAAGCGCGAGAATCGCGAACAGCAGGGATATAATTGCACCCTGAGGAGACGTACCAATGGCACAGAAGATCGGGCCCAACCAGTATGACCTCCAGGGACAGGGAGTCACCATCAGTTATTCGACTTCCAGCATTGGCGGGAAGCCGCAACTGGCTCTGAAGAAGGGCCGCAACACGCTCAACTTCAGCGGGGACGAGATCGGCGTATTGGAGACCGCGATCGGCACGCTGGTTTCCGTGACCATCGCGAAGACCGTGGATCAGGGATTCACTACCTTCAGCTTCCTGCTTCCGGCGATCGACCTTTCGAAGGTCGGCGCAAAACAGGCATTCCGCACGACCGGCATCACCACGGTCCATAAGACGAGCATCGTCGGACCACCCAAAGGGCTCCAGGAGGTCTATAAGTTTGTCGAACTTCGAGGCACGGCACAGCAAGTCGAGTTTCTGGCACAGAAGACGGCGAATGGCTGACCTATTTCGAACGGCGGCCGTTCTGGTTTTGACGGGGCTGGCGGCGGCCGCCGCCCACGCGCAAGACGCCCCCCGCGCGGCGCTGCCTCCGCTGCCGGCTCCCCTGGGAGTCCCGAAGCCCGGTCCCGCGGGCGATGCGCCGTACGCCCCGCAGCCGATCCTGCCGGGCGGCGTCGTGATCGCTCTGTACCCTTCCGGGTCGCCTTTCCTCAACGCGGAGCGCGTCCGCGAGCCCGAGCAATACAACATGAGCCAGACGGTGCCGGGGCGAATCAACAGCATCGTCAACATCCACAACCCGTCGATCGAGATACACACGGTGGATCGCGGCATCAACACCGGCGCGGCGGTGATCCTGGCGGCGGGCGGCGGGCACAACACGCTGAACGTGGGTTCCGAGGCCGCTGACTTTGTTCCCTTCTTTTATAACTACGGCGTCAACACGGTGATCCTGCGGAACCGGCTGCGGCGCGACGGATACAACCCGCAGACGGACGAGGTGAACGATACGCTGCAGGCGATCCGCCTGGTGCGCGCCCATGCGAAGGAGTTGAACCTCGATCCGAACAAGATCGGGATCATGGGCTTCTCGGCCGGCGCGGAGCTGGCCGCGGCAGCGGCGGTGCGGTACGACGAGTTCGACAAGACGAACAGCGGCGCCGGCGATCCGCTGGCGGGAGTTTCCTCGCGCCCGGACTTCGCGGGGATCATCTATCCCGGCCCGTCCCCCTTCGCGCCCAACCGCACGGCTCCGCCGATTCCGCGCGACGTGCCGCCGGCCTTCCTGGTTTGCGGCGGATCGGGCGACCGGGTTCACGCCGTGTGGGCGATCGAGTATTATTCCGCGATGCTGGCCAAGGGTGTGCCGAACATCGAGATGCACCTGTATGGCAGGGGCCGGCATCCCGGCGAGCCGCTGCCCGACGGCAGCCACATGACAGGCGGGCTGACGGACCGGCGGGACACGCCGTACGGCACGTGGCAATTCCGTTTCATCGACTGGTTCCGCGATCTGGGCTTCCTGCAAAAGCCGGGAGTCGAGACGCAGGCGGCGAAAGACGTCGCCGCGTTCGCAAGCCAGCCGGCGCGGTGACGCTCGCCTGCATCCGACCTCAAGAAACGCAAGAACTGACGTATGAGCGGCAAAAGCTGCACCTCGCCGGCGCAAACCGGAAAGACCATCCGCGCCGCCCTTATGGTCCCGATCGCAATGGCGCCCATGGCGTTGCAAGCCGCAGATCACAAGACGGTTCGCACCTACCACGACAAACAACACAATGACGATCACCAATGGAACAGTCAGGAAGATCGGGCTTGGGGCTGGCGTCACGACCATTCCGACGAGCAGCTCAAGATTGTAATCCATTAGCCTCGAACCGGACCGATCTCCACTTTGCACCGGCGGTAGCTCCGATTTTCGGAAACCTCCCAGGGTGGGTGAAGCATCCAACAAGGAAATGATCTCGCCGGATGGACTGGGGAAGCCGCTGTGCCTGGTTTTGGCGATGGCGGGACTGTCTTTCGCCCAAAGCGTGGGGCAGGCGCCGCCGCCGGCCCAGCCGGAAGTGAAAACCGGGCAGGAAAGCACTGGCGCGAATAGCCAGCCCAAGCGCATCCTCGGCATCATGCCCAACTACCGGGCCGTGAGCGCCGGAGAGATCCCGCCGCCCCCCACGCCCAAGCAGGCATTCAAGATCGCAACCCAGAACAGCTTCGATTACTCGGCCTTTCTCTTCGTGGGCATCACGTCCCTGATGGCGGAAGGATCGGATGCGCATCCGGCCTTGGGCAAGGGCATTGCCGGCTATGGAAGATACTACTGGCGCGGCTTTGTCGATAAGGCGGACGGCAATTACCTGGTGGTCTTCGCCCTGCCGACCGTCTTTCACGAGGACGAGCGCTACTATGCGATGGGGAAGGGCGGGATTTGGAAGCGGGCGATCTACGCGGCGTCGCGCATTCTCATTACTCCCAATTATCACGGGCACAACACCTTCAATGCGTCCGAAGTCTTCGGCCGCGGCATCGCTCAGGGTATCTCGGCGACTTACTACCCCAGCCAGGATCGCACCGCCGGCGCACTCGCGGTGAAGTATGGATTCGCGATGGCGCGCGACGCGCTGACGAATGTCTTTCGCGAGTTCTGGCCGGACATCGCGTCACACGTGCTGCACCGGCATTCATCATCGGGGAGTGGCGGGGGGTAGCGGAGGCTCGTGAGAGCCGGGAGTAATCTTCGGCAGGCGGCCTTCCAGCTCTGTACGAGCGGCGCGTGATACATCCAGAACACGTTCCAGGGTCAATCTGCATTCCCCCGGCCCCTGATGCCAGCGCCTCAACCCTGCCGGCTCGCGCTCCTTGCGCAGGTTGCGGTGTGCACTTTAATCGTCAGGTTAACGAGTTGTTGCACGAGGAAGCCTATTTCCTAAACCATGCACCCAGCTGCGATGGCACCGCTCATGGGGAAGTATAAATTAGCGCAGGTGTCAGGGTCAGAGATCAGGGAACGGAAAATCAGGAATCGCAAAATTCACTATTGACATTGATAAGCCAATACACTACCGTATGGTTGTGGATCAATTGGGTACAACATTTGCTGCTTTGTCTGATCCAACCCGGCGGGGGATGATCGAACGACTCTCACATGGTCCTGCCTCTGTGCATGGATTGACGGAACCGTTTGCACTCTCGCAGCAGATGATTTCAAAACATATTGCCTACCTGGTGCGGGCGCGGATTGTGATCAAGACGAAGCGTGGACGAGAGAGTGTGTGCACGCTTAGGCCAGAGGCGATAAAGACAGTCAGCGACTGGGCGGCCTATTATCGCCGATTCTGGGAAGAGAGTTTCGACAAGCTGGATGTAGTTGTGAAGCAAATGAAAAAAGCAGAGGTCAGAGATGACAAAAGACACGGTTAACGAGACAGAGCGGATGGTTGTCACAAGAGTTTTTGATGCCCCACGCGAATTGGTTTGGAAGGCGTGGACAGATCCGAATTATGTGATGCAGTGGTGGGGGCCGAAGGGTTTTACTGCGCCTTTTTGCCGGATGGATTTTCGCGTGGGAGGAAAATTTCTCTGCTGCATGAGAGCGCCGGATGGCCAGGAGTTCTGGAATGCTGGTGAATACCACGAGATTGTTCTGCACGAGAAGATCGTTTCCTCCATGTACTTCTCCGACCCGGAGGGAAACAAGGTCGAGCCTGCGCAATATGGAATAGAACATGAGGCCATAGACGGTGCGCACGATGTGATTACCTTTGAGGATCTTGGAAACGGCCAGACGAAACTCACCTTCATTGGAAATGAAACTATGGAGAGCGCAAAGAGTAGCGGTCAAGTGGAGGGCTGGAACCAGATACTCGATAAAGTTGCCGCAGTTGTTGCGGGGCTAGCGCAGGCGAAATAAGAAGTTGAAGTTTTGATGATCGTCATGCGCGAGGTACTGATCGTAAAGCAAACGCAGGTGCATGTCGAAATTCCGGCCGGCGAGAAGGCGGCGCTGTTGTGGGGCGCCGCCAATCGCGACCGGCGTGATCACATCGTCGTCCAAGCCGGATCGTGATCTTCGTCTTTCCCTAAATCAGGTTTTGCCGCGGACTTTGGGCTCGCCGTTCTTACCTCCCCTGAGCTCCGGTCGATACGACTGGTGTAGCGCGTGGCACGTAATACGCAGTCTGGTCTCGCAAAAGGGCAAACCAGGTACGAATTTCGCAAGTGCGACGAAATTCGATGCCAGTCCCTGCTTTGCAGCGCATCCCGTTGCCCAGCGATGTTTGCCTGCGCACGACAACCAGTCAGCGGGGCGATTTGTGGTTGGCCCGCGGGAGGACGTGGACGGTTACTACTTTCCGTCCGAAGCGCTTCGCCTCGGAAGCGCTTCGCACATAGATGTCGATCATGCGACCTTTCACTCCGGGGCCCGTGTCGGTGACGCGATAAACCCCGGAATAGCGGCCGGCTCCCGTGACGCGGATCCGGGAGCCGAGGGGCAAGATCGCGGGATCGGCGGCGACGGTCCCTCTATGCGCCGGCCTGCCGGTGGCTGTGAGGCCGGCGATCGCGGTCGCGGTCGCGGTGAAGCGGCGCGCGCCGTGGGCGATTCCCAGGCCGAGCAAGGCAACGACAGTTACGAGCGCAAGGCGCACACGACGGATGGTGCAATCGTGTCTCCGCTGTATCCTTTTATACTTATACGCGGCCGCTGTCGAATCCGCGCCTCAGGAACGCCGCGGCGTCGTTCATCGCTTCCCGCGCCCCTCGCAGCGTGCCCTGCATCGTGAAGAAGCCGTGGATCATCCCGAGGTACCGCCGCGCCTGAACCAGGCTGCCCGATTGAACCAGCTTCTGCGCGTACGCTTCGCCCTCGCCGCGCAGCGGATCGTATTCCGCCGTCAAGACAAAGGCCGGCGCAACTCCACGGGCATCTTCCGCAAAGAGCGGTGAGGCCAGCGGGTCGCGCGGATCGGCGCCCTCCGGAAGGTATTCGGACCAGCCCCGGCGCATGTCCGCGGCTCCCGGCCCGTAGCCATCGCCGAACTCGGCGTACGAAGGCGAGGCGCACGTGGCATCGATCATCGGATAGATCAAGAGCTGGCATCGCAGCGCGGACCCGCGGTGTTCCAGCGCCGCGCCGGCGGCGAGATTGGCGCCCGCGCTGTCGCCCGCGACGCCGGCCGGCACGCCTTGCCGCAGTGCCCACTCGACGGCGCTGCCCGCATCTTCCGCGGCGGCCGGGAAGCGGTGCTCGGGCGCGAGCCGGTAGTCCACGGCCATGATGCGGCAGCCCGCCGAGACGGCGAGGATCCGGCACACCGGGTCGTGGCTTTCCAAATCGCCGCTGAAAAACCGGCCGCCGTGAAAGTAGACCACCACCGGGAGCCCGTCCGCCAGAGCGGGCCAGTACTGCCGCGCCCGCACCGCCCCGGGCAGGACCACGTCTTCGACCCGCGCGAGCGCCGGCGCGTCTCCCGCGAGCGCGGCCGAGCGCCGCATCATCGCGCGCGTGGCGGCGACATCCAGCGACGATCGCGGCGGTTGGCCTTTCTGCCGTTCGAGGTGCGCCGCTACTTCAGGATCGAGCGGCATCCGCCCGGCCCGAAAGCTGCGCGAAGATCTCGCGGTAGAAGGAAGGATGCGACTGCCACGTCTGGGCCGTCACGATGCGCCCGTCGCGCACGGTCTGGTCGGTTGAGTAGGTCGCCCCGGCCTGCTCCGCCTCCAGGCGCACGTGCTCGTAGCAGGTCACGCGCTTGCCCTTCGTCAACCCCGCGGCGGCCAGCACCTGCACACCGTGGCAGATCGCGAAGATCCACTTGCCCTGCCGGTCGAACTCCCTGGCGATCTCCAGGACCCTGGCGTTGTTCCGCAGATATTCCGGCGCCCGCCCGCCCAATATGAGAACGGCGGCGTAGTCCTCGACCTTCACCTGGTCGAACGCCACATCGGCCTCCAGCCCGTAACCGCGGCGCTCGATGTAGGTGTCCCATCCGGGCTTGAAATCGTGCATCACGAGATTCAGCCGGCGGCGGGAAGGCGCCGCGACCACCGGCTCCCATCCCTCCTCCTGAAACCGGTGCACCGCATAGAGCGCCTCGTACGATTCGCCGCCGTCGCCCGTAATCACGAGAATCTTCGACATGCTCCTAATGTAACGCGGCGGACCGGGCGCCAAAGTCTCAGCTGCAACGATTTGCCCTCCAGCGACACTATTCCGCTGTATCCGGACTTTCGACAAAGGAAATCATTCACGAATGAGTGCACCGAATCTAACGTTTTCCGTAGAGCCCATGGAATCCGGCAAAGTACTTTATCTCCCGATTGCCGCGGAGACTGCCGGGCAGAATCCATCCATCAAGCTCATCCTCGGGCTCACCATCACCAATCACGAAGCCGCGTCCGTTCATGTCAGCGGGGTCACGTTCTCCTTCCCCGGCTCTGCGAACGCCGCCGTGGTGATGCAGGTCCCCGGCTTCGATATCCCCGCCGGCCATTCCCAATTCTGGGCCAACGGGGTCGTCAACAACAGCGCGAACAACGAAATCTTCTTGCCCGCTCCCGCCCCACCCAAGGTGACGGTCGCCGTCACCTGTAAAAACTTCAGCTCTCCCGCCTCGATCACCCTCGAACTCTCACCTTATAAAACCACTGCCAGTCCAGCGGGCTTTCTTTTCCCCTTTCACCAGTCGGATTTCCGCATCGGCGAATACATCGTCACCAGTGCCATCCACTGGGCCGACGGCGGCAACGGCACCCAGATCAACGCCCACGACATCGGCGTCCAGGCCTTTGATGCGAACAGCCACCAGTGGAGCCAGATCCTTCCCGGCACCGATGGCTCGAAGAACGAGCACTGGCGCATCTGGGGCAAGCCGGTGCGCGCCGCCGCCGACGGCACGGTGGTCGCGGTGGTCGATGGCGTGCCATCCAACACGGTGATCGGACAGTTTCCCGCCTCGGTCATCGATGGCGCCGGCAATCATTACTTCATCCAGCACGGCGATGTGGTCGTACTCTATGCGCACATGCAGGCCGGCAGCCTCAACCCCGCCCTGGCGCACGTCGGCGCCGCCGTAAAAGCGGGCGACCGGCTGGGGCTGGCCGGCAACTCCGGCAACTCGACCAACCCGCACACTCACATCCACGCGCAGAAATCCAGCTCCAGCGGCCCGCTCCGCATGCTCGAATTCCGCGACATGTGGGTGCTCCCGGCGTCGAAGCTCAATCCGCCCGATCCCGCCGGCCCCTGGGTGCTGGTCAAGGACCAGGGCGTTCCGAAAGACGCCGTGAACATCTGGACGGCCGCCTCGAAGCCCGCCTGGTACCCGCCTTCGTGGGGCGAGATCGCCTACTTCGGCATCCCCATCGGGAACTACCAGACGCTCTTCGATCACGTCACCTCTTCGGGCTATCGCCCGGTGTGGTTCGCCGGTTTCCAGGCCGGTGGAAACACGCTCGTCAACGTCATCTTCCGCCCGCAGGACAGCGTCGCCTGGAGCGCCCGGCACGGTCTCACCGCCGATCAATACCAGGCGGAATTCGACGCTCAGAAGAAAGCCGGCAAACGGCTTCTCAACGTGAATAATTACATCGAGGGCGGCCACATCCTGTACGCCGGCATCTGGGTGGACACGCCCACGCCCGGCCTCCAGGCCTATCACGGCAAGAATGCGGCCGAGCACCAGGCCCTCTTCGATCAATTCTTCAAGCAGGGCCTCATGCCGATCAACGTCTCGGTTGTCTCGCAGAACGGAAACCGCACGTACGCCGCCTTCTACGAGAAGGTGGACACCGGCTCGCTGATCCTGAAGAGCTTCCTCACCGCGGCCGAATACCAGAAGGAGTGGAACGACAACAGCGCCGCCGGACGCCAGCTCGCTTACCTGGTCGCGTACAATCAC
The DNA here is from genome assembly GCA_963836015.1 of Bryobacterales bacterium. GTDB lineage: Bacteria > Acidobacteriota > Terriglobia > Bryobacterales > Bryobacteraceae > CAWCDJ01. The sequence continues at coordinate 349,758 of CAWIIF010000008.1, forward strand.
TCCGACGGTCCGCGCTTCTCAGCGATCTTCCAGCAGAAGGTGGCCGGGACCGGCGGCACCGTGGGCCATCACGGCCTCACCCCGGCGCAGATGCAGAGCAACTACGATCAGAATCTCGCCGCCGGCCTGCTTACCCGCTCGATTGCCGGCTACGATCAGGGCGGTCACGCGACCTATGCCGCCGCCTGGCGCAAAGCCCCGGTTGGCGCGCTGGCGGCGGCCGGAGGCATCGGTTAAGGCGAACCGGTCTGTCCCCTTTTGGGGAAGGCGGGCGCCTCCGGCGCGTGGGCAGGCCGGGAGGCCTACCCTACGGAAGTCTCCCAGTTACGGCGGCCGATGATAGTGGCGGGGTCGTAGGTGTGGCCGCGAGCGAGCCGGCGCTCTTCGCGAAGGCTGGTCCACCAGAGGACCGGGCCGAGGAGGCGGGCGGCCAGGGCGGCGACGACAGGGAACTCGCGCTCCAGCTCTTTGCGGAGGGCGCGCATCCGCTGGGCCATCTCGCGGTTGGTGCTGCGAAGGCGGTGCTCCATGGCCCAGAGGCTGGCGGCGTAGGCGTGCCGCAGGAGGCGCGCCTCGCGATGGAAGCGCTCGCGCACGCGCAGGTCGGGGTGGTTCTTGTACAGCTTCCAGCCGGCGAAGGTGGTGCGGCAGATGCGGAACAGGCTGGGACCGTTCCGCTCGAAGTCGCGCCGGAAGGCCCATCCGAGATACCGGCGGGATTCCTCGCGGGTGATGGCGGGGTGGCGGAAGTTGAAGGCGTCCTGGCCGTGGATATCGGCCAGATCCACATCGAGCAAGCGGCCCTGCTCCCGCATTTCGCTGTATAGCGGAGTGCCGGGGACGGGAGTGTAGAGCATGAACTGGTGCAGATCGGTTTCGTGCTCCACGGCGTGCTCGATCTCCGCCAGGATGTTGGCGGGGGTGTGGTGCTCCAGGCCGATAATCGTCGAGCCGAGCAGGACGATGCCGTGATGCCTCAGGTCCGCGGCCAACTGCTGCGTGTCGGCGCCGGCCAGCTTGGCATAGCCGGAACGCGGCGACTCCAGGCCGATCCAGATCGATGAGATCCCCAGCTCGACGAGCTCTTCATATCGATACTTGGCGATGGCGTTGGCGGAGGAGAAGATGTGGAGCGTCCAGCTCTTGTGCGCGGCGCGCATGAGATCGAGCAGCTCCATGGCGCGGCGCTTCTGCAGCAGGAAGTTCTCGTCCATGATGAAGAACGACTGCACATGGCGCGACGCTTCGGCCTCCAGCATCACGCGGAACAGCTCTTCGCCGGTGGAGTAGAGGTTGAGCATTTTGCCCTTGCCGCCGAAGAACGCGGACGTGGTGCAGAAATTACAGCCCAGGGGGCAGCCCATGGAAGCGATGATGGTGGCGGAGGAATCGGCGCGGTCCGGTATGCGGACGCCCATCACGCGCAGGTCGAAGCCGGAATCGAGCGCGGGGTGGCGAATGGGGGCGGCGGAATCTTCGCCGAGGTACTCGCGCATCCAGGCGATGCCGTCGCCCTTGACGATGTGGTCGGCGTCGAGCAGCCGCTCGATGCCGGGGATGGCCGAGACGTGGCCGCCCACCACGATAGTGGAGTGGGGCGAAAGCTGCCGCACCATGCGGCACATCTCGCGCACCTTGCCGACATTGACGATGATGGAGGAGATGCCGACGATATCGTAGCGGTGCGCCTGCAGCTCGCGGGCGAAGGCCTCGCGGTCCGGGAAGTCGAGGACGGTGCAGGGCGCCGAGATATTCTCCTGGATCATGAGGATGCCCCAGGAGCGATGGAAGCGGCGCAAGGAGAAGGAACCCTGAGCTTTGGTTACCTGGTTGTGGTAAAGCTCCATGGGGTTGATGGTCCGGCTGCCGAACGCATCGTCCTGCGCGTATGGACCGAATACCGACGAAAGCAACACACGAGCGGCGGTCCCTTTGGAATGAGGATTGACCATGTCAGGGGAAGCTGAAGAGCCTGTCCTTAGTTCAGCTTAGCAGGATATTAGGAGTATAAGGCCTGGAGTTATTGTAATTTATTTGTAAGAACGAAGGTGGGCAAGCTCAAGCATGCCTCACCAAAAGCTGCTACGCTCAGGGCACCATGTCAGCTATCAATGGTGATAAAGCGCGCTTTCACAGAGAGCGTAAGAGCAAGCTTGCCCGGAGAGAACGCAGCCAGGCGCTAAGAAAGAAGATATCGGCGCGGACCCCGGCGCGTCCGGGCGGCGCGCAGTTGTAGCGGCGGTCAGAAGCGGTAGGACGCGCCGAATTGCAGGATGCGGGGGGAGTAGAACATCGAACTGATGACGCCGAAGGTGGTGTCGTTGATGTTCTGGTCGCCTACCCAGAAAGTCGCGTGATTGAAAGCGTTGAAGGCATCCATGCGTAGCTCGAGATGCTGGCGCTCGGTGACGGCGATGGATTTCATCAGGCTCATATCCATGTTGAAGGTCCAGGGGCCGGAGAAGTAGCGGCGCTGCAATGTGCCAACCGAACCGGGACCGGGGTTGTAAAAGGCCTGGCCCTGGAAGGCAGGGTCGCCGTCGGCGTTCACGCCGCTGCCGTCGGCGGGGTTGATGGCGGAGGGCGCGACGATCATGGGGCCGTTCGCGGTCATCTGAAAACCCACGATGCTTTGGAGCTCCTGCTGAGTGAGGAACGTGGTGGCGGTGTTGTAGTAGGAGCGGGCTTCGCGGTTGAGGGTTCCCCTTCCCGAGAGAATCGAGAACGGCGCTCCGGATTGCCAGACCATGGTGCTGCCGAAGGTCCAGCCGCCCACGAAGCGATTGTTCTTGAAGAAGGGTAACTCCCAGTAGCCATCGGCCTTGATCATGTGATTGAGGTCGAAGTTGGCGCGGGAGCGCTCGAGGCCTGGGTTGTTGAAGTCGAGGAAGGCCTGGAAGCGGGTCTGGAGATCACCGTCGCCATCGCTCAGCACCTTGGAGAAGGTGTAGTTCGCTTCGACGCTCAAGCCGTGGCTCAGGCGGTGGCGCGCGGCCAACTGGAGCGAGTTGTAACTCGAGCTGGAGTAGTTCGTGAGCATGTCGGCGGCGATCGCATTGGGGTTGGCGAAGAAATTCACCGCTCCGTTCCATCCATTGGTCTGGTAGAGGGTAGCCAGCTCGCCGGCTTCGCCGGTCTGGATGTAGTTGCGGACGTCGCTGTCACTGAGGACCCCACCCTGATAGAGCAGAGGGAAGACGGTGAGGGGCTGGCTGCCGGGGACGCTCGCGTTGAAGCTGGGGTTGAAGCCGCGGCCGGCATTTTGCGCGAGAAAGGCATTGTTGCGGGCTCGCAGGAAATCGGCCAGGAAGCCGTTCTGCACGATCTGCACCTGGTTGAAGTCGAACGCGCGGTAGGCGCCCACGACGTGGTTGCCGACGTAGCGGGCTTCGAAGACGGTGCCTTTGAAATCATGCTGGATGCCAATGGAGTACTGCTGCACGTAGGGGCGGTGCAGGTTGGGATCGACCATCGCGAGGACATTGAAAGGATCGTTGGCGTAGTTCTCGGAAGTCTGAATGGGGACGTGATAACTGGGAACGGGAATGGGGGTGAGCCCGGTGGCCACGCGATCGGAGAGGCCGGTATCGGCGGAGGTGCCCTGGAGGCCGGCGTCGGCTTCGAGCATGTTTTCGGGCGCGATCAGCTCCTGGTCGTTGACGTAGCTGATGGAGTAGCCGCCGCGGAGGGCGGTGCGGCCATCTCCGAAGACGTCCCAGGCGAAGCCGAGGTTGGGCGCGAAATCTTTAAATGAGCGGTGATACCAACTGTTGGTGAAGTTGAGGGTGGCGTCGGAGAGCAGGGTCTGGGTAGCGCTGCCGGTAAGGACGGGCGCCAGCTCCAGCGAATCGCGCTCCGAAGCAACGCCGGGCAACTGCCAGCGCAGTCCGAGGGTGACGGTGAGGCGGGGCGCGATCTTCCATTTGTCTTGCGCGTAGAGGCTGTAATCGCCGAAGCGGAAGTGGCGGACGTAGGGCGCGCCGGGCACGAAGCCGGAGGTGCGGCTGTCGATGTTGAAGCTCTGCGTGTAGCCATCGTCATAGCCGCCCAGGGTGGCGAGCAGAGCGTTGGCGGTGGCGAGATCGGTGTTGCTGACGCCGGTAAGATTGCCGCGGGTGAGGGCGGGCTGGCCGGGGCCCATGGCGAGGCTGTAAGTGGGGACGGTGCCGGCGGCATCGTAAGAGCGCACGCGGACCTTCTGGCCATGGAATCCGAATTGAATATAGTGGCTGCCGCGCTGATAGGCGGCGTCGTCGGAGAGGGAGTAGGTGTTGGTGTTGCGGCCCTGCGGCATGAACTCGTTGACGGGGTCGGAGTAGAGGGTGCCGGTGAGGAGATAGGGCCCGAAATCCTGCGAGCTGAGGAAGTAGCCGTAAGTGAGGTTGAAGCCGGCGCGGACTTCGTTGGTGAGGCGGGCGCCGGGGGTCCAGCGCCAGGAGACGGCTACCAGGTTGGAGTGGGTAGGATTGTAGACCTTGGGGACGAGGGAGTAATCGTTCTCGGCATCGGGGCGGTCGGAGTTATCGCGGTTCCAGAGGTACGAGCCGCTGATGGCATGTTTGGTGGAGAGGTTGTAGTCGATCTTGCCGGTGACGTTGTCGCGGGTCTCGTTGTCGCGCTGGTTGAAGCGGTAGCCGCCGGTGTTGAGACCGTCGCCGACCAGCGAGGTGTTGATCGTCGTGGGCACCTGGTCGAGCAGCTTCTGCATGACGGGGTCGATGGCGGTGATGCCGCGGAGAGTCAGGAGGTTCACGCTGCGGGTGGTGCCGGCGGTGGTGTTGTAGGTGAAGATGCCGCTGCGGGCGGAGGGCGTGAGGACGGTGGCGGTGACGGGGGTCTCCTGGTGGTCGCGGACGGCTTCGTAGTTGGTGTAGAAGAAGAGCTTGTCTTTGAGGATGGGGCCGCCTATGGAGCCGCCCAACTGGTTCTGGTTGAGGAAGGGCGTGGGAATGTTGGACTGGTTGTTGAACCAGTCGTTGGCCGCGAAGGCGTTGTTGCGGTTGTACCAGATGCCCTCGCCGTGGAACTGGTTGGTGCCGGAGGGGGTGGAGAAGGCCGTTTCGGTGGCGCCGCCGAAGGAGGCGGCGTTGCCGTTCGACGACACCAGGGTCAACTGGCGGACCTGTCCGAGGAGGAGCTTGTTGGGCGTGTAGTCGAGGGCATTGTCGCGGATGTAGTTGTCCTGGATGTTGATGCCGTCGAGGGTGACGTCGGAATAGGAGGTCCGCAAGCCGTTGATGACGGTGTTGGAGTTGCCGTTGTAGACGACGCCGGGCTGGGTCTGGAGGACGGCAAGGGGGTCGCGGTCGAGGATGGGGAGGTTGCGGATCTGGTCGGTGCTGATGGTGCCGGAGATCTCGGAGCTGGTGGTCTCGACGGCGCCGGTATCGGCGGTCACTTCGACTGTCGCGGTGACGGTGGGCAACTGGAGCTTGATGGCGGGAACGGAGATTTCGCGGGCGGCATCGACGGTGATGCCGCGGACCACGGCTTTGACGAAGCCTTTGGCATCGACGGCGAGGTCATAATCGGCGGGGCGAACGCCGATGAAGTGGAAGAGGCCGTCGGCGGAGGTTTTTACGGAAAGCAGGGGGCGCTTGCCGCCGGCGAGGTACAGATTGACGTCGGCGCCCGGAACGACGGCGCCGGAAGCATCGGCCACTGAACCCGTTACGCGCCCGGAAAACTGGGCATTTAACGGCAAAACCTGGAGAAGAGACAATAGCAGTACCCCACCGGGAAACCTCATGATCTTTATTGAACCCCAAAAATAGACGCGCGACGCGGCCATTTGGTGTCCGGGGGGGTGGACGACGCCGGGGCGGCGCGCGTAAGATTGTGGGCTATGACGGACGAACGGGTCGAGATGCTGCGGCACACCGTGGCGACCCTGGCCTACCGGGGAGGCAAGGCTCTGCGGGGAGCGCCGGCCGATTTCGCGGGATACCGGGCGGGGCCGGGGACGCGGACTCCCGGAGAGATTCTGGCGCACATCGGCGACCTGCTGGATTGGGCGCTGGGGCTGGCGGAAGGGCGGCACGAGTGGCGTACCGCGCCGGTGGTGGGCTGGGAGCAAGGGAGCGCACGGTTCTTCGCGGCGCTGGAGGCGTTGGATCGAAGACTGTCGGGGGGAGCGGCGCCGGGGTTTCCGGTGGAGCAGATCTTCCAGGGACCGGTGGCCGATGCGCTGACGCATGTCGGACAGATCTCGATGCTCCGGCGGATGGCCGGAGCGCCAGTGAAAGCTGAAAACTATTTCCGCGCGAAGATCGCGGCGGGAAGAGTGGGGGCGGACCAGGCGGCGGCGGTGGTGGAGTTCGAGTAAGGGGCCCGCTCCCTGACGGTCGCGGCTCTGTGCGAAAAGGAGTGCCAAACGATGAACACGAAGATTGCGATTCTGGCGGGGGTGCTCGCGCTGGCGGCGGGGTGCTCCCAGGCTCCGGCGCCGTTGCCGCCGGATAACCGCGCGGCGGACGAGCAGGCGGTGAAGGATATGGAAACGGCCTGGGCCAAAGCCGGGGAGGCGAAAGACGCGGACGCATTCACGGGGTTCTACGCGGACGACGCAGTGGTGATGGTGAGCGGCGCGCCGGTCATGTCGGGCAAGGAGAACATTCACACGGCGTTAAGAGCGATGTTCGCGGATCCGAATTACGCGCTGTCGTTCCAGGCGACGAGAGTGAGCGCTTCGAAAGGCGGCGACCTGGTGTATTCGGTTGGGACGTACCGGGAGACCGTGACCAATCCGAAAACCAAGAAGGCGGAGACCGGAACCGGGAACTATATGACGGTCTACCGGAAGCAGGCGGATGGGAGCTGGAAAGCCGTGGCGGATATGCTGACCACGGATAAGACGTGAGCCAACTCGTGCCGGTCGATCATTCGCACCGCAGGGCGACTACCGGATCGACGGCGGTGGCGCGGCGCGCGGGGATGTAACACGCCAGGAGTGCGATCGCTCCGAGGAGCAGCGCGACCGCGGCCAGGGTCGCCGGGTCGGCGGGACGGACGCCGTAGAGCATGCCGGCCATGAACCGGGTGAGCGCGGCGGCGGCCAGCAGGCCGGCCGTCATTCCGATCCCGGCCAACCTCATTCCCTGGCGCAGGACCAGCCAGACAATCTCGCGGCGCGACGACCCGAGGGCGGCGCGGATGCCGAGCTCATGCGTGCGCCGCGTGACGGCGTAAGACATCACGCCATAGATTCCGACGGCTGCGAGGAGGAGAGCGACGGCCGCGAAGATCGTAAGCACGAGCAGGGTGAAGCGCCGCTCGGCGAGCGAATCGGAGATGATCTGCAGCATAGTCCGGACCCGATAGATGGGCTGATCGAGCGTAGGGCCGGCCACCTGCGCGCGCACGGCGGAGACCAGGCTCAGGGGATCGGGCTCGGTCCGCACGACGAGCGTGGGGCCGGCCACGGCCTCGGACATGAACGGGTCGGGCACCTGCAGGAAGGGAAAATAGATCTGGTCGCGAACCTTGGCGAAGTCGTCGGAATCCAGTCCCCAATGTTTGACGTGCCCGACCACCCCGACGACCTGGACTGGCCCGATTACGATCAGATTGAGCTGCTTGCCGATGGGATCCTGTCCGGGAAAGACATGCCGGGCCATGACGTCATCGATCACGACCTTGGGCGGCGAAGCGAGGTCGTCGCGGCCTGTGAAGAACCGCCCGCGCAACAGGGGAAACTGCAACGCGCCGAGGTAGCCTGGGGTGACGATGTAAAACATCGCGGAGGTCATACGGTCGGGAGGAGGCTGCGGACCGCTGCCGGTCCAGAACGGAATCTCGCTGTCGCTGTCACTGAGGGGGACGACCGAGGTGATGCCGGCGGAGCGAACGCCGGGGATCGCCGCCACGCGATCGAGAAGTTGGCGGTAGGCGAGCCGGATGCCGGCGGGGCTGGACATAACGTTAGGAGACAGCGCGACCTGGGCCGTGAGGATTCCGCGTGTATTGAAGCCGGGGTCGACCTGCAACAGCCTCCAGACGCTCTGCATCATGAGTCCCGCGCCGGCAAGCAGGATGACGGCCAAGCCGACTTCGACGGCCACGAAGATTCCCTCCGCGCGGTGGCGCCCGCCGCCGGCGCCGCGTGTGCCTTCCTTCAGAGACTCCTGCGGGCTTGCATTCGCGCCGTGGAAGGCGGGCGCGAGGCCGAACAGGATACCGGTCGCGACCGAGACGGCGAGCGTGAAGAGGAGGACGTACGGATCGATCGCGATCTCCGCGGAGCGGGGCAGGCTGCCAGGGGCCGCGGCCAGTATCAGCGGGATTCCCCAGCGGGCGAGGACCAGGCCGAGCGCGGCGCCTCCCATGGAGAGCAGGACGCTTTCGGTCAGCAACTGGCGCATGACGCGTGCGCGCACGGCGCCAAGCGCGGACCGGATGGCAAACTCGCGCTTGCGGGCCGTCGAGCGCGCCAGCAGAAGATTGGCGACGTTGGCGCAGGCGATAATCAGCACGAAGCCGACGGCGCCGAGCAGCAGGAAGAGCGTGGGGCGGATCCGACCAACGACGTCGTCCTTCATGCGGACCAGATTCACGCCATGGCTGCGATTCGAGGAGGGGTACTGAATGGCAAGCGCGCGGGCAATGGAAGAGAGCTCCGACTGCGCGGCTTCCATCGTGACGCCCTGCCTGAGGCGGCCCACCACGCGCAGACCGGGATGGGTCTCGCGGGTGTGCAGCTCAACGGAGTTCCAGTGCTCGATGGGAAGGTAGACCCGAATATTCCCGTCGAGACGGAAATCCGCCGGCAGGACACCGACCACCGTGCAGCTCGCGGCGTTGAGCGTGAGGGCCTTGCCTACGATATTCGGAGCGCCTCCGAAGCGCTCCTTCCAGAAGGCATTGCCGAGCACCACGGTGCAACCGCCGCCCTGACGGTCCTCTTCTGGCAAAAAACTGCGTCCGAGCGCGGCGGGCACGCCGAGAGCCGGAAAGAGGCTTGCGGAAACCCATGCGCCGGAGAGCTGCTCGGGCTGGCCGTTGCCAGTGAAGTTGAAGTCGTCGGTGCGGTACGCGCCTATCTCCGAGAAGGACCGGCTTTCACGGCGCCAATCGAGGTAATTCGGATAGGCGACCGAGGAGCGGCTGAACTCCGCGGAGGTTTCATAGACCTGGAGCAGCCGGCCGGGATCGGGGTACGGCAACGGGCGAAGCAGAACGCTGTTCACCACGGTGAAGATCGCGGTGTTCGCCCCGATGCCGAGGGCCAGGGCCAGCATGGCGACGGCCGTAAACGCGGGCGATTTCCGCAGGGTGCGGAAGCCGTAGCGGAGGTCCTGGCCGAGGCCGGAGAGCAGACGCCCTTTGCCTCTCGCGCCCAGCACGACCGGCTCGGGAGCGTCGACCCGTTCGACCGCTCGCAATTCCGCGGCCAGCACTTGCCGGCCGCTGACATCTTCCAGGGCGATGCGGCGGGCTTCGGACTCCGAAGAGCCGCAGCTACGAAGCTCCCGGTAGCGATCCTCGGCGTGCTGTACCAGTTCTTCGACGATCTCCGCCTCCCGGGCAGGAGCGAGGTTCAAGCCTGCCAGTTGTTTGCGAATCTCATTAGTCCAGTCAGGCATTTTCGACTCCGGTGATCCGGTTGATGGCCTCGACGAACGTCTGCCAGCCCTGCCGCTGGGAGGCCAGGATTTTTGCGCCCTGAGCGGTCAGCCGGTAATAGCGCCGGCGGCGCTGCCCGCTCTTTTCGACCCACCGGCCCTGAATCCAGCCGCGCTTTTCCAGGCGATAGAGCAGCGGGTAGAGGGATGCCGCGTGAAAGGTGAGCGCGCCCTGCGACCGCTGTTCGATCAGCTTGCTGATTTCATAGCCGTGGCGGGGCAAGGCCTCGAGCAGGGAGAGGATGAGGAGCTCGGCGCTGCCCTTTTTCCACTCGCGATCGATGGATTGGTCTTCCATATATCGTACTGCCACATATTACGACCGAATGAAACGCACGTCAAGGGGGGCGGACAGGCCGGCTACCTTCCGGGGGCCTTGGGCGCCATGCCGGCGTACCCACAGTCCCGTTGTCACCGGCCGATCTAGGTGATATTGTCAAATCCGGACTCCTTTGTCCGGAAAGCGAGGATCTCGCGGATGAACCGCTACCTACCATTCTTCTGTTCCCTCGTCATCGCACTTGCCGCAGGGATCGGATGCGGCGGCAAGCCTCCAGTCAAGAAGGCCGCGCCAGATAAAATCCAGGGGAAGGCTCAGGTTTTGATCGAATCCGGCGGCGCGATGGATGCCGCTCTGAACGCGGGAAGCTCCTCTTCCGTGTACATTTGGGAAGGCGTGCGCCGCTACCGCCTGTTTTTCAAGACGCCCGTCGAGGTGACTCACGGGGATGAGTACATAGTCGAGGGCGTGTACGCGCAAAGAGTCATTGACGAGATCGGCGACCCCGATCAGGGGAAGAGCGGGTACCCTCTGCTATCCAGTTGCCGGCGTGTCATGACGATGGCCTGGGACAACCTGCCTATGGATGCCATCGATCTGAACGCCCAGGCGTTGCGCATCCGGGTGAACCGATATCCCGCCAGGTCCGTATTCCTCGTGACGCGGATACAGCCAGTCAAATCGACGGAAGGCGGAGCCGATTCCGCGGCAGCGAAGAAGGACGGCCAGGCCAAGGAGAAGGAAGTCCCCGAAGTGTCGGTACCAGCGGCGAAACAGCGCGCTTTGTTGATCGGCTCTCCACCGGTTCAAACCGCCCCGCTGTGGGAGCCCACGGCGGAAACGGCAACCTGCGCGGTAACCATCGGCCCGGACGGGAACGTCGCTGAACTCGGAACCGGCAAACAGTTGTGCGAGTTTGTCGATTGGTCCAAGTATCATTATCAGCCGCCGGTCCATGCCGGCCACCCCGTCAAAGTCAGCACCGAGGTTGAAGTCCGCTTCGAACCGCGAAAGGCAGCGACGTTGTGACGACTCCTTGAACACTGTTCCGGACTCACTTCCACGCTGCCGACGGTGGCGCGGCAAGATGACGTTTTTCCGCTGAGCCTGTGTTCCGGTCGGACCGGGTCACTGCTCAAGCGAAGCTCTGACGTCCGACAGTCGCAGATTAGCGAAGTACGCTTCAGTTCCGACTCCGATCCACAATGCCAAGGCGCCCTGGCTGTCGCCGAGTTTAAGATCGTTCACCACCAGTACCGGCTGCGGGGCACCGTTCACGTACAGTCGCGCCTTCGCGCCGTTGACTTCGACCTTGATCTTCGTCCACTCGCCGGGAACGAGGTCCACATATGACTCGTACTGTCCGGGCGCCTCCGTGCGCAGCCGGTTCCATTCGTAGTCCGGGAACGAGATGTACTGCGCCGAGTGATTGCGCCGCAACTGGTCGTCGGCGCGGCCGTTGGTGGGGCGGAGATAGAAGCATTCGTACTTCGATGCATCGTTGAATACACGGAACGCCACGCCCACGAACCCGCGGGCATCACCGGGCGCTCCGGCTCCGGGCTTGCCGGCGACCTCGACCTCGATGATGCCGTTGTGGAACGCGGCGACGGGAAGCACCACGATCCCGCCGCCCGAGGCTGTCTTGACGGCTGACGCCGGGTCCGGCACCACGCGGACCGCTTTGCGCCCCTGATAGGTCGCCGCTTCCACGGTGACACCGTGAGGCTGCAATCCTTTTGTCGAATCCAGCGCGAAGGTTTGCGCTGCCGAACGGCAGGGCGTCAGCAGGGTAGCAGCCAATCCGGCCGCTACGGTGGCAAGTTGAACGCTACGCATTGTCAGCAATGATACTCCGTTTGCACTCGCGGCATTAAGGTGGGCGTTCATGACGGTCACACCCCAAACTGCCGCAAATGATGGTCCAGATGTTTGTACATTAAGATCGCCCACTCCTCCGGCGTCATCTTCCCAAAGAAGCTGTGCGGATTCTTCGTACACCCTGCCGCCCCTCCCGCCGCAAATTTGTCAATCAATCGCGATAACCCCAGCCGGGTCTTTACCTGATCCGCCACCGTCGCATCGAACAGGTTTTTCATGCTCACATGCCTCCTTTGAACGAGAATACCCAAGAGGCTGTGTCGGAAAAGGTAATTTTTCCGCGGTTCACTGCAACGCTCGGATCCCGGCTCTCGCCGCGTCAGGCGAACAGTTCCTGAGCGCGGCTCAGCCGGGCGGCCACCTGGACGCCGTTCGGGCACTGGAAGGAGCACTCCACGCAATCGCTGCAGCGGACCGAGGTCACTGCGGCGGGCAGCATCTGGAACTGCTCGCGGCCCAATCCGAACTGGCCGTATCCTTCGGCGTACATAAGAAACCGCAGCATATCCGCCACCGGCAGCCCTTTGGGGCATTTACCTTCGCAGTGGCCGCACATCCGGCAATAGAGCGGACGGATCTGTTCCAGCCGCGCGGCCAGCAACTCCGCGTCATGAGCGGCGAACGGCGCGTTCATGGCGGAGATGTTTTGCTCGAGCTGGTCGGTGTCGACAATGCTCGGGATGATGGTATCGACGTGCGGGTTCTTCAAGACCCACTTCAGCGCCGCCACGGGCGCTCCTTCGCGGGTTAGCCGGTTCAACTTGTCCGGATCCACTTTATAGACTCGCACGGTGGGCCGCACGCCGCCGGCCAGGGCCTTCATGGCGACGATACCAACGTTGGCCTTGCGCGCCGTTTCGATCAGCGGCTCGATGACCGGATCCATGGTGTAGTTGTAGCTCATCAGGAACACGTCGAAATGGTTCAGCTTGAGCATGGCGGGAATCATCTCGGCGTGTCCGCCGTGAAAACTCACGCCCGCGAACCGGACTTTGCCGTCGCTCTTCGCTTTTTGCTGGGCCTCGAGCAACTCGTCGGTGACGGTGTCCGGCGTGCTGCGGCTGTGCAGATACCAGATGTCGAGGTGGTCGGTCTGGAGTTCTTGCAGGCTGGTTTCCAGATCCGCGATAGCCTGCTTCCCATCCCTGGCCAGCGTTTTGCTGCTGATGTAGACTTTGTCGCGATATTTCTTCAGTGCGGCCCCAACCATGCGCTCGTTGTTGCCGCCCTGGTACACGCGCGCAGTGTCGAAATATACGATTCCCGTATCAGCGGCGCGTTCGATTACGCTCTGGTCGGAGGTCGTCATGCAGCCGAACGAAACGCGCGTGACCCGGAGGCCCGTCTTCCCCAAAGTGCCGTAAGTGAACTTGGGCGACGGTGGCAGGGTACGCTCCTGCGCGGGGCTAGACTGAGCGGGCGAGCCGCTCTCGGAAGGCACGGAAGCCAGTGCCGGAAGCGCCAGGCTGGCCCCCAGGAAGCTACGACGAGAAGATGAATTCACCGGTGAGGTCTCCTTTTCGGACAACGAACTCTTAATTCATGTAAGGGATATTGTACCTTTCGGCGGGCGCCACGATCACCGCCACAGGGGTACTGCATTTCACAATTCGCTCCGATGGAGAATTCGCATAACGCGCGAAGCCGATATCATAGATGGATCGTTCTATGGCCCATCAAGCGATTCCCCAGGCCGACATGGAGCGAATTTACCCGGAGCTGCGAAAGGTCGCCGCTTTCCACCTCAAGCGGCGCGCCCCGCAGGCGAGCCTGCAACCCACGGCCCTGATCAACGAGACATGGCTCCGGCTCGCGCGGCACCAATGGAAGAGCCGCTCGCATTTCATGGCTGTGGCTTCGACGACGATGCGCAACGTGCTGGTGGACTACGTCCGTGCCCGCCTGGCCGAAAAGCGCGGGGGGGAGTGGACCCGCCTCAGCATCGACGGAGGCAGCGAACCGGAAGGCATGACGTTCAGCCTGGTCCAGGTGCTGGACGTCCACAACGCGCTCCAACGGCTCTCACAACTCGATGCGCGTAAGGCGCGCGTCGTGGAAATGCGTTTCTTCGGCGGAATGGACTTCGACGAGATCGCCGAGGCGCTCAACATATCCCGGGTCACTGCCAAGCGGGATTGGCAGTTTTCGCGAGCCTGGTTGTATGACTCCCTCACTTCCTGAGTCGGACGCCCCGCCGGCTTCACCGATCGACAGGTTGGAGGCGCTTTTCTGGGCGGCCGTCAACATACCCCCCGATCAGCGCGAGTCCTTCCTTTCCCTTCAGTGCCCGGACCCCGATCTCCAGAGTGAGCTGCGGCGGATGCTGGCAGCGGATGAACGGGCCGGCGCGTTCCTCGAGATCCCCCTCCCGGAAGTCCTGGCGTCCGATCTGCCGCGCGCCAGCGTGGCGCGCTGGAAGCTGCTCGAATGTATCGGCGAAGGCGGCCTCGGCGTGGTCTATCGCGCCGAGTGCATTGAGGATGGTGTCAAGCTGGAAGCCGCCGTGAAGATTCTACGGCCCGGGCTGGATACCGGAAAGTTCCGCGAGAAATTTGTGAAGGAGCGGCAGATCCTGGCCGGCCTCGATCATCCCGGCATCGTGCGCCTCATGGACTGCGGCGCCGATTCCCGTGGCCGCTCCTTCATGGTCATGGAGTTTATTCGGGGGGAGCCGCTGAACACCTACCTGGAGCGGGCGAATCCCTCCATCCCGCAGCGGCTCGCGCTTTTCGAATCCGTCTGCGAGGCAGTCGGCTACCTGCACTCGCGCCTGATCATTCATGGCGACATCAAGCCGGCGAATGTGCTGGTCACCCCTGCGGGTACTTCCAAACTGCTCGACTTCGGCGCATCGAGCCTGCTTGCCGCGAACACCGTCGTGCGCGGCGAACTGACGCGGGTGATGCTGACGCCGCAATATGCCAGTCCGGAGCAGAAGCGCGGCGAGGGGCCGTCGGTCCCCGGGGACATCTATTCGCTCGGGCGTCTCCTGGAAGAGAGTTTGTCTCCCGCGGCCAGGCGCTCGGACGTGCGCTACATTCTCGAACGTGCGATGGCGGAGCACCCCGCTGAGCGGTACTTGTCCGTGTCGGACCTCCTGGAAGACCTGCGCCGCTTACAGGAAGGCCTTCCGCTGCGCACCCGTCCGGCCACGGCCGCGTACCTGGCTCGGCGCTTCCTGCGCAGAAACTGGGCGGTGGCGCTGCTCACGGCGCTGCTCGTAATCTCGCTGGCCGGCGGATGGTGGCGGGCGGAGCGGGCTTCGCGCCGTACGTCCGCCGCGGCAGCAGAGGCCTGGCGCCAACACCAGTCCGCGCTCGCTCACGAACGGCGGGCGCTGGAGAATGAGGCGCGCGCCTCCTCGAGCGCCCGGCAGGCGGCCTTGGATGCCGCGCGGTTGGATGCGCTCGTCGGCGATCTCCTCAACGATGACGATGCCGACCCCAACATTCTGGGCCAGCAGGAGGAAGCCGCCGAACGGTCTCTCCGGCGTGCGGCCGCGTCGCTCGAAACACTGCCCGGCCCGAGGCGCTGGCGCGGGCTCAGCATCGCGTGGAGGCGTTTGGCAATGATCCTTGCGCATAAAGGCGAATTCACTGCTGCCGAAGCGCCTTTGGAAAAAGCGCGGTATGCGGCCACACAGTGGCTGCGCGCGCAACCCACGCCTGCATCGCGGCGGAATGCGCTGATGGTGAAGCTGTGCCGGCTCCGCCTTGCGCGCCAGGGGGGTGCGAGGGCAACCGCATACCGGCTCGCGCATGAGGCGATGGCGGATTTCCGCGCGTTGCCGCCTGCCATGCAGGCCGGGCTCAACGGAACGGTTTGGCTCGAGAGCGCGCGCCTCTCCATCGCCCGCGAACTCATCGAGCAGAATCGCCTGGAACTGGCGCCCGCTCTCCTGACGGAAGTAATTCGGAACAGCCATTCCCGCAACCTGACGCAGACCCGTAACCTCGCTGTTGCGAACCTGGTATGGTCGTTCCGCAGACTCAACCGCCTGGATGACGCGCGCCACTGGTGCGGCATCGCCCGCGACTGGCAGGTCGCCGAGCTGCGTATCGCCCAATTCTGCGCTGAGCCGTTGACCGCATTCAGCGGCCGCGATGCTCTCTTCCCGGTTGTGCCCGGCGCTCTTTCGGACGAAGACCTCCGATCCATTCTGTCGCGGATCAACCAGCTGGTCCAGGACCTCCATGAAGACCCGCGCAGCTTTCCGCTCAATATCACTCTCGGGCGGGCCTACGCGCGCCTGGCCGAGCATTATCTCGCGACCGGACAAACCGGCCTGGCCCGGCCGGCGGCGGGGCAGGCGGCCGCCATCCGCGATGCTTTGGTCGCTGGCGACTCGAAGAGCCCGGTCGTGCTCAACTTCAAGCGCCGTGTAAACGCTTTGGAAAATACCATGAACTTGCGGTGAGTTTTCAATTAACTCGAGATCGCGCCTACGATGTCGCGGGCGGCCTTCTCGAGGTCGCGCTGCTCGACGAGCTGAGAGAAAATCTCTTCGAGCGAAGGGGCATTCATCAGGTCGCGCAGCCGGTCGACGGAATCGGCGGCCATGATTTTGCCGCGGTAGATGATGACCACCTGGGCGCAGACCTTCTCCACCACTTCGAGGACATGGGAAATGTAGAGGATGATCTTGCCTTTGGCGGCCAGCCCGTTCAGGAGGTGGCGGAAGAGCTGCGCGGAGGTCACGTCGATGCCGGAGAGGGGCTCGTCGAGAATCAGGACGTCGGGATCGTGCAGCAGGGCGGCGGCGATCAGGACGCGCTGCTTCATACCTTTCGAATACGCCGAGATCGGCGCGTGGCGGTGGGGGCCGAGGGAGAAGAGCTCGAGCAGGTCGTTGGCGCGGCGGTCCACCAGTTGCACGGGCAGGCCGCGCAGGCAGCCCATCAGTTGCAGGTATTCGAGGCCGCTCAGGTAGGAATAGAGAATCGCTTCCTCGGGGACGTAGCCGAGGCGGCGCTTGAAGGCGAGCAGATCCTGGCGGATATCCTGGCCGTCGAGCAGCACCTTGCCGGCGGAGGGCTCGATCAACGCCGTGACGATCTTGACGGTAGTGGACTTGCCGGAGCCGTTCGGCCCGAGGTAACCGGTCACTTCGCCGGGACGGACGGCGAAGCTGACGTCGTGGACCACCGGGATGTTGCGGTAATACTTGGTGACGCCTTGAATCTCGAGCATGGTGCCTCCGGGTTATTGGGGGGTGAGCCCCAGGGTGCGGACGATGGGATCGCCTGCGTCTTCATAGTCGAGCGCCGCAGCCGCGGGAAGATAGCGGCGGCGCCAGCGGGCCAGCGCGAACAGACCGGCGCCCGCAGCCGCGAGGAAAATCAACTGGGCCGCCGCCGATTGACCCAGCCACTGCTCGAAGCCCGCCATGGTGCGGCTGTAGAGGGTGAATCCGAAGACGTAGAGCACGCCGAGAAACACCAGGTTCACCTTGCCGGGAAAATGCGCGCAGGTGAAGGGGACCTTGCGGAACCCGGCCAGCATGATCTCCATCAGCAGAATGGAGAGCGTGATGCCGAAGGCCAGGTGGAACAGGGCGGCGGCGGGCGGGAAGCACGCGAACTCCATGGGGGCGAGCAGCGCGAACAGCGGGAGTATGGCGCAGACCACCATCCATTTGCGCGCGGCCGAAAGGTACTCCTCGACGGGGCTGAGCTCGCTGATCTGGAACGTCCAGTTGGCCTGCAGCTCCGAGGGGAAATTGAAGGCCGCGCGGAGTCCGGAAACCAGGACGAAGGATAGCGAGAGCGGCAGGGTGAGGAGACCGGCGCGTCCCCCGCCCAGCGAGAGAATCGCCACGGCGGCGCCAAAGCCTCCGTAGGTCGCCAGGAACAGGCGGTGCTTGACGCTGCGGGTGATGGATTGCGTGATGAAGTGAAAGACCGCGTACTCCACGGGCCGCTGAAGAATGGTGCGGCCGAGGAGGCGATCGAACGAGCGGCGCAGGGGGCCGGGACCGGCAGCGCCGGGCTCGAGCGTCTCCACGGAGCGGCGCGCGTGCCGGCGGTATCCGGGCAGAAAGGTGAGCACAAAGACGGCCGCGGCAGCGAGTAAACCGATGCTCGCGTAGTTGCCGAGACTCGCGAGATGCGGGTTATGGACGGCGGGACGAAGCTGCTCGTAGAAGCCGATGAACCAGTAGCCGGGGAACCAGTACAGGATGGGGCTCTTTTGTTTGACCAGCTGCTCGGTGGAGAAGCCAATCAGGGGGGTGAGGAAGAAGAGCATCACCAGGGCCGACATGAGGATGGTCTGGAGCGCCACGGAGACGCGCCGGTAGGTTCGTCCACGGAAAATCGTGATCAGGACGCCTTGAATAGCGGCGACCGCCAGAGCGGAAAAGAGGCCGCCGGCCAGGACCGCGATCACGTGGGCGCGGAGTATATCGAACGCGTTCTTGCCGCCATCGACGCCGGGCCAGAAGAAGAAGCTGAAGAAATTGATATCGACGAGAAAGATGGCGAGGAAGATGCCGAGGGCGGCGGACTTGGCGAGGAAGAGGGTCCCCAGGCGAATAGGCGCTGGTGTGAGGATCTGGTAGTCGCGGCGATCGGGAAACAGCGCGTCCCACTCGAACACCATGATGAAGCCCATCACCACCATGGAATAGAGGACGAACATATAGCGTACCGACACCAGCGACCATCCGAAGAGAGTCAGAGGTCGAAACAGAAGGACGAAAAACGCGCCGGGCACGGCCAGGATTCCCAGCGTCTGGGTGACGCCGGCTTCCGGCTCGCCCTGTGGCGAGATCGACTCTTTGTCGAAGAAACGCTCGAAGAAGTGGCGCGTCAAGAGGCGAAAGACGTTCGCCTTCGCGGGCGCGGCATCGACGGCCGGCGGAAGTTCGTCCGCGGGTCGAAGCTCATACATGCACGGTTGGACGCGAGAGGGTTGGGGATTGTTCCCAGGGTCCGGCCCGCTTCCTGATGGTCGCGGCTCTGTTGTCGGAAATTCGCACGAGTGGCGGATTATCCGCGCGTGGAGGCGGCGATTTGTTCGGCGGGACGCAAGGCTTGGCCGGATTGCTCGCGGGGGCGGCGGCGCAACGCGCGCAGCTTCTCCATGTAGATGAAGAAGACGGGGGTGATGTAGAGCGTCAAAAGCTGGGAGACCACCAGGCCGCCGACTACGGCGAGGCCGAGCGGGCGGCGGGCTTCTCCGCCCGCACCGAGGCCGAGGGCGATCGGCAGCGTGCCCATGAGGGCCGCCATGGTGGTCATCATGATGGGGCGGAAGCGCACCAGGCAGGCTTCGAAGATGGCGTCGGCGGGAGAGGAGCCGTGCACGCGCTGAGCTTCGAGGGCGAAATCGATCATCATGATGGCGTTCTTCTTGACGATGCCGATCAGCATGATGATTCCCACGAACGAGTAGATATTGAGCTCGTCGTGAAAGACCAGCAGGGTGGCCAGCGCGCCCAGTCCGGCGGAGGGCAGACCCGAGAGAATCGTGATGGGGTGGATGAAGCTCTCGTAGAGAATCCCCAGCACCATGTAGATCACCAGGATGGCCATGGCGAGCAGGACGCCCATTCCGGTGAGTGAAGACTGGAAGGCGGCGGCGACTCCCTGGAAGCTGGTGCGAATGGTGGCGGGCAGGGATTCGCGAGCCATCCCTTCGACGCGGGCCACGGCGTCGCCGAGCGAAATGCCGGGCGCGAGATTGAACGAGATGGTGACCGCGGGGAGCTGTCCGAGGTGCGCGACGGTCAGGGGGCCGAGGCCGGTGCGAAGCTTCGACACGGTGGAGATCGGGACCAGGCGGCCGCTCGAAGAGTTGGTGTAGAGCAGGCCCAGGCGGCTGGGGTCGAGCTGGAATTTCGGCAGCAGCTCCATGATCACGTAGTACGTATCGACCGAGGTGTAGATGGAGGACACCTGGCGGGCGCCGTAGGCGTCGTAAAGCGCGCGCTCCACCTGGTCGGCGGTCACACCGAAAGCGGAGGCGCGGTCGCGGTCGAGATCGAGAGTGACCAGGGGGCTGGCGATCTGCAGGTCGCTGTTGACGTCGAGCAGGCCGGGCACGGTGCGCATGCGCTTTTCGAAATCGACGGCGGAGGCATACAACTCCTGGATGTCGGGGCCTTGCAGCGTGTACTGATAGAGGCTGCGGCTGATCTGTCCGCCGATGCGCACCAGCGGCGGGTTCTGCAGATAGGTGCGGATGCCGGGAATCGCGTTGAGCCTGGGGCGCAGCGATTCGATGACCTGCTCGGGGGTGAGGCGGCGCTGATCGCGCGGCTTGAGCCGGATGAAGAGGCGCCCGGTGTTGCCGGAGGTGGTGGGGCCGCCGGTGCCGATGTTGGAGGAGAAGGCATCGATGTTCGGGTCGGCGCCCAGCACCTCGGCCACCTTGGCCTGCTGGGCGGCCATGCCGTCGAAAGAGACGTCCTGCGGAGCTTCGGTGTAACCCTGAAGCTGGCCGGTGTCCTGGTCGGGGATGAAGCCTTTGGGCACGAGGCCGAACAGGAAGATGGTGGCGGCCAGGGTGCCGGCGGCCGTGAGCATGGTCAGGAAGCGGTGGCGGATGACGCGGCGCAAGGTCCATTCATAGGCCGACCGCATTCCATCGAAGACCCCCTCCGAGGCCCGGTAAAACGCGTTGTGACGGCCGCCCGGCGGGGTCAGGAAGCGGCTGCACAACATGGGCGTGAGGCTCAGCGACACGAAGCCCGAGATGAGGATCGCGACCATGATGGTGACGGCGAATTCGTTGAACAGGCGCCCCAGGATGCCGCTCATGAAAAGCACGGGAATGAACACCGCCGCCAGCGAGAGGGTCATCGAGAGGATGGTAAAGCCGATTTCGCGCGACCCCTCGAGGGCCGCCTCCATGCGGCCCTTGCCCATCTCCATGTGGCGCACGATGTTTTCGAGCATCACGATGGCGTCGTCCACCACGAAGCCGACGGAGAGGGTGAGGGCCATCAGTGAGAGATTGTCCAGCGTGTAGCCCAGCAGGAACATGGCGGCGAAGGTCCCGATGATGGCGAGGGGCAGGGCCAGGCTGGGGATGAGGGTCGCCGAGAAGTTGCGTAGGAAAAGAAAGATGACGAGCACCACCAGGACGATCGAGAGCAGCAGCGTGAACTTCACATCGTTGACCGACTCACGGATGGATTCCGAACGGTCGTAGACGATGTCGAGATTCACGGAGGGGGGCATCTGCTCCTTAAACGTGGGCAGCAGGTCGCGGATGCGGTCCACCACATCCACCGTGTTGGTGCCGGGCTGGCGCTGCACCACCAGGGTGATGGAGCGGCGATCGTTGAACCAGCTGGCCACCTTGTCGTTTTCGACGCTGTCGATGACGCGGCCGAGCTGTTCCAGGCGGACAGGCGCGCCATTGCGGTAGGCGACGATCAGGGGGCGGTACTTTTCGGCGGTCTCGAGCTGTCCGCTGGCCTGCACGGTGAAGGACTGCTTGGGGCCCCACAGGGTTCCGGTGGGCAGGTTGACGTTGTGTTTGGCGAGGGCCGTCTCGACGTCCTCGATGGGGATGCCGCGGGCGGCCAGCAGGTTCGGATCGAGCTGCGCGCGCACCGCGTATTTCTGCGCGCCGTAGACGTTGACCTGCGCCACGCCGCTGAGCATCGAGATCCGCTGGGAGATCATGGTCTCGGCGTAATCATCGACCACGGAGAGCGGAAGGGTGGGCGAATTCAGCGAGAAGTTGAGGATGGGCTGATCGGCGGGGTTCACCTTGCGGAGCGTGGGCGGGGTCGGCATGCCGGAGGGAAGGCGGCGCTGCACGATGGCGATGGCCTCCTGCACGTCCTGCGCGGCGGCGTCGAGAGGCCGGTCGAGGGTGAACTGGAGGGTGACGCTGGTGCTGCCCCGGGTGCTGGAGGATGACATCGAATCGAGGCCGGGGATGGTCGAGAACTGGCGCTCGAGGGGGGTCGCGACGGAGGCGGCCATGGTCTCGGGGCTCGCGCCGGGGAGGTTGGCGTTCACCGAAATGGTCGGAAAATCGACATTCGGCAGGTCGCTCACAGGCAACCCGCGGTAACCGGCAACGCCAAACAGGACGATTCCGCTCATGACCAGCGTAGTCATGACCGGCCGGCGAATGAAAATCCCGGTGATGTTCATCGCTCTGCCATATCTTAGCCGGATTCATCTCCTTGCGATAGCGCTATAAACGACTTGGTGAGGCCCAGGAAACGCTCCCGGATCACGCGCGCGCCGGGAAACAGGGCGCGAAACTCGGAGAGTCCCAGCAGCCGTACATCCGAAAGATAGTGGTCGATATAGAAGCGGCGGCGGTCAGGAGATACGGGGACGAGGAGCGACCAGAGGTTCAGGCGGGGAACCAGCGCGCGCTGCCAGGCACGCGGCAGCCAGTGGACGAGCGGCGTGAAAAGGTGCTGCTCCACGGGGAACCAGCGGTTGGGGGTCTGGACCCAATAGGCGCGGCCGACGCGGGCGACCTCACCGGCGAAGCGGCGCTGGCTGGCGGCGTCGCCGACGTGTTCGATGACGGAATTGCTGAAGACGAGGTCGAAGGAGCGGTCGCGGAAGGGAAGGGCGCGGCCGTCGCCGGCTACCCAATCGGCGGCGGAGGCGAGATCGTCTTTGGCGCGAGGCGTGTTGAGCAGTACCAGGCGGGGGCGGACTGTGAGGAGGTTCCAGCAGTCGGGCGTGCCGCCGATATCGAGGATGCGGGTTTCGGACGTGACGGAGCACTCGCGGGCGAAGCGCTGCATGCGCCGGCGCCGGAAGTGGAGCGAGAGAGCGGTGAGCCAGTGGGCCAAGCGATCAGGATAGCGAATCGGGTAGGGCAGGCTAAAGACCTGCCCCACCATAACTGACTACCAGCCGTGGCGCATTACGGGCTCGCGGGCGAGTGAGACGATGGCGGGGTCCACGAGCTTGCGGAAATCCGCCATGCGCATGTGCACTTCGTCGCGATGGGTTCCGGCACTGAAGGCGATGGTGTCCTCACCAGCAATGCTGTTGTCGAGATAGACCTTGCAGCCGTAGAGGGCCCCGAACGGCGGCATCGCGCCCAATTCGCAATCGGGAAAGAGCTTCCCGAGTTCTTCTTCCGTGGCCAGCCGGACATGGCTCAGCCCCAGTGCTGCCCTTACCTCCTGAAAATCGACCAGTTTGTTGGCCGGGATGACGATCATATGGAACTCGCCATCGCCGAATACGACCACCGTTTTGGCCACCTCCCGTGTGGGCAGGTGCTCGACCGCGGCCACTTCCCGAGCCGTATAGGCCTGAGGGTGAACGGTCAGGGTGTATTCCGCGCGGCGGGAATCGAGGAAACTACGCAGTCGCTCCGAAAGCGGCATAGGAACCTCCCCTGATTGAATCTTACGCCCAAACCGCGAAAAACGGCAGGTTTAGTCGGCTCCTTCGGGCACGGGCTGCGGCGTACGGTGCGGCAGGGCCCGGCCGGCCCACAGGCGGAGGCGGTCGAGGTAGAGGTAGATCACGGGGGTGGTGAAGAGCGTCAGCATCTGGCTGACCACCAGGCCGCCCACGATCGTGATGCCCAGGGGGCGGCGAAGCTCCGACCCGGCGCCGCTTCCGATGGCCAGCGGCACGGCGCCGAGCATGGCCGCGACGGTGGTCATCATGATCGGGCGGAAGCGCAGCAGGCAGGCTTCATAAATGGCGTCGCGCGAATTCTTGCCCTCCTTGCGCTCTGCTTCCAGTGCGAAATCGATCATCATGATGGCGTTCTTTTTCACGATTCCGATCAGCAGGATGATGCCGATGAGGGCGATGACGTTGAGGTCTTCGTGGGTGAGCAGCAGCGCCAGCAGCGCGCCCACGCCGGCGGAGGGCAGGGTGGAGAGGATGGTGACGGGGTGGACGAAGCTCTCGTAAAGAATTCCAAGAACGATATAGACGGTGACGAGCGCCGCCAGGATCAGGTAGGGCTCGTTGGCCAGCGAGCTCTGAAACGCCTGCGCGGTTCCCATGAAGCTGCCTTGCACGTTGGCGGGCATTCCGATCTGTCGCTCGGTATCCTGAATCTCGTTTACCGCGTCACCCAGCGAGATGCCGGGCGCGAGAGCGAAGGAAAGGGTCACGGAGGGGAACTGCCCCTGGTGATTGACGGCAAGAGTGGTGTTGGTCTCCTCCAGGTGGGCGAAGGAACTGAGCGGCGCTTCCTTCCCGGTGGACGAACGCACGTAGATGGCGCGCAGCGAATCGGGCCCCTGCTGGAAGCGCGGGTCCACCTCCATCACCACGAAATACTGATTGAGCGGGGTGTACATGGTGGAGACGTCGCGCTGGCCGAAGGAATCGTATAGGGCGGCGTCGATGGCATCCTGGGTCAGGCCCAGGCGCGACGCGCTGTCGCGGTCCACGACCAGGCGGGATTCGAGCCCGTGGATCTGCTGGTCGGTGTTGGCGTCGCGGATGTCCGGAAGGGTCCGCATCTTCTCGAGCAGCTTCTGCGACCACAGGTCGAGGTCGGGCAGGCTGTCGGAGTGCAGGGTGTATTGATACGCGGCGCTGGTGGAGTGGCCGCCGACCCGGATATCCTGCACGGCCTGGAGGTATAGCGTCGCGCCGGGAATGCGCGCCAGCTTGCCGCGCAGGCGGTTGATCACCATGTCTACCGTGACGCCCTTGCGCTGGTCGAAATCTTTCAACTGCCCGAAGACGCGGCCGGTATTGACGGAGCTGCCGCCGGTGAAGCCGACTACCGTATCGATCGCGGGGTCCTGCTGCACGATGGAGATGAATTCCGCCAGCTTCTGGCGCATGGCGGGGAAGGAAATATCCTGCGCCCCGACGATCGAGCCCGACAGGCGGCCGGTATCCTGCTGCGGGAAGAAGCCCTTGGGAACCTTGACGTAGAGCGTAACGCTGAGCCCCACGGCGGCGAGCGTGACCAGCAGCATGGGCTGCGGATGGCGGAGAACCCAGCGGAGAGCGCCGTCATACTGCCGGAGAACGGCGTTGAAGGTCCATTCACCGGCGCGGTAAAACCAGCCGTGCGTGCGTTCGTGCTCCGACACGAGGAGCCGCGCGCACATCATCGGGGTCAAAGTGAGCGAGACCACCAGGGAGACGGCGATGGCCACCGCCAGGGTCACGGCAAATTCGCGGAACAGGCGTCCGACGATTCCGCCCATCAGGAGAATGGGGATGAAGACGGCCACCAGCGAGGTGCTCATGGACATCACGGTGAAGCCGATTTCCTTGGAGCCTCGAAAGGCGGCCTGGAGGGGCGCCATCCCCTGCTCGAGGTGGCGCGCGATGTTTTCGATGACGACGATGGCATCGTCCACCACGAATCCGGTGGAGATGGTGAGTGCCATCAGCGAGAGATTATCGAGCGTGTACCCTACCAGGTACATGACGCCGAATGTTCCCAGCAGCGAAAGGGGCACGGCGACCCCGGGAATCAGGGTGGCCCATCCGTTCCGCAGGAACAGGAACACTACCATGACCACCAGGGCGATGGAGAGCATCAGGGTGAACTGCACTTCGTCCACCGAGGAGCGGATGCTGGTGGTGCGGTCGACCACGACGCCGACGTGGATGGCGGGCGGAATGGACGCTTCCAATAGCGGCAGCAGGGAGCGGACGCGGTCCACGGTCTCGATCATGTTGGCGGCCGGCTGGCGGAAGAGAATGATGAGCACGGCCGGCTTGCCGTTGTAGAGGCCGGCGTTGCGGCGGTCCTGCACGGAATCGGCCACGGTCGCCACGTCGGAAAGCTGGACGGCGCTGCCGTTGTGATAGCTGACGACCAGCTTGCCGTAATCGGCCGCTTTGAAAAGCTGGTCGGTGGTCGCAATCTGCCAGCGGCGCTGGCCGGCGCCGAGGCTTCCGGTGGGGCTGTGGGCGTTGGCGTTCGAGAGCGTGGTGCGCACCTGGTCGAGCCCGATCTGAAAGCTCTCGAGGGCGCGCGGGTTGAGCTCGACGCGCACGGCGGGCTTGGCGCCGCCGCCTACCACCACCTGGCCCACGCCTTCGACCTGCGAGAGCTTCTGCGCCAGGATGGAATCGGCGGCATCGTACATCTGGGCGGTGTTGTAGCTGTCGGAGGTGAGCGCCAGGATCAGGATGGGGGCGTCGGCGGGGTTGACCTTGCGGTAGGTCGGGTTGTTCGGAAGGTTGGGCGGCAGCTGGCCGCGGGCCGCGTTGATGGCGGCCTGCACGTCGCGCGCGGCGGCATCGATGCTGCGGTTGAGATCGAACTGCAGGGTGATGTTGGTGCTGCCGAGCCCGCTGGTGGACGTCATCTCGGTAACGCCGGCGATGCGTCCGAACTGCCGTTCGAGGGGGGTGGCCACGGCGGAGGCCATGGTTTCGGGACTGGCGCCCGGCAGGCCGGCGTTCACGTTGATGGTGGGGAACTCCACCTCGGGAAGGGGAGCCACCGGAAGCAGGCGGTACGCCACCATCCCGGCCAGCGCCAGCCCGACGGTCAGAAGCGAGGTGCCGACCGGCCGCTTGATGAATCCGGCGGAGATGCTCACGGCGCTTCCACGGCGGTTTGCCGGCCCTCCGCATAGCTGCCGGCGCGAAGCCGGCTCAGGCGCTTCGCCAGGCGGTCGAAATAGAGATAGACCACCGGAGTGGTGTAGAGGGTCAGCACCTGGCTGACCAGCAGCCCGCCGACGATGGTGATGCCCAGCGGGCGCCGGAGCTCCGAGCCGGTTCCGGAGCCGAACGCCAGCGGAATGGCGCCCAGCAGGGCCGCCATGGTGGTCATCATGATGGGACGAAAGCGCAGCAGGCAGGCCTGGTAGATGGATTCGTCGGGCGGCTTGCCCTGCTCGCGCTCGGCTTCCAGCGCGAAGTCGATCATCATGATGGCGTTCTTCTTGACAATGCCGATCAGCAGGATGACGCCGATCAGCGAGATGACGTTGAAATCGTTGTGCGTCACGAGGAGCGCGAGGATGGCGCCCACGCCGGCCGAAGGCAGGGTCGAAAGAATCGTGATGGGGTGGATGTAGCTCTCGTAGAGCACGCCCAGCACGATGTAGACGGTAATCAGGGCGGCCAGGATGAGGAGCGGCTCGTTGGCCAGCGAGCTCTGGAAGGCCTGGGCCGTGCCCTGGAAGCTGGCCTGGATACTGGCGGGAAATCCGATCTGCTGTTCGGCGCCGCGAATGACCTGGACCGCGTCGCCGAGCGAGACTCCGGGGGCCAGGTTGAAGGAGACGGTGACCGCCGGGAACTGACCCTGGTGGGAGACCACCAGCGGCGTGTTGGTGGTCTCGAAGTGCGCGATCTGGCTGAGCGGCACCTGGCTGAGCGGCGCCTGGGCGTTGTTGTTGGCGTGGACGTAGATCTTGTCCAGGTCGGCGGGGGTGCGCTGGAACCGCGGATCCACTTCCAGCACGACGTGGTACTGGTTGAGCTGCGTAAAGATGGTGGAGACCAGGCGCTGCCCGAAGGCGTCGTAGAGTGTATCGTCGATGTTCTGCGGAGTGATGCCGAAGCGCGAGGCGGTGCTGCGGTCGATGACCAGGGTCTCCTTGAGACCCCCGGTCTGCATATCGCTGGCCACATCACGAAGCTCGGGCCTCGAACGCAGCTTGTCCAGCAGGCGGGGCACCCACACCGAAAGCTCGGCGGCGTTCGCGTCTTCCAGGCTGTACTGGAATTGCGTGCGCGAAACGCGGTCTTCGATGGTCAGGTCCTGCACGGGCTGCATGTAGAGCATGATTCCCTGGACGGCGTTGACGCGGGGCTCGAGGCGCCGGATGATGTCGCTGGCGGAGGCGCTGCGCTCCTCGAGGGGCTTCAGGTTGATCTGGATGCGGCCGCTGTTGGTGGTGGCGTTGGTCCCGTCGATGCCGATGTAGGAGGAGAGCGACGCTACATCCGGATCCTTGAGAATCGCGGCGGCCATCGCCTCCTGCCGCTGGGCCATGGCGGAGAACGAGATGGTTTCGTTGGCCTCGGTGATCCCCAGGATCACGCCGGTATCCTGCACCGGGAAGAAGCCCTTGGGCACGTAGATGTAGAGCAGGATGGTGGCAACCAGGGTGGCGGCGGTAATGAACAGCGTGGTGCGCTGATATCGCAGGACAAAACTCAGGGTGGTGCCGTACCACGAGATGATGCGCTCGAAGAAGCGCTCGGATACACGGTAAAACCAGCCCTGCTGCGATTCCGGGGTGTGGCGCAGCAGCAGGGCCGACATCATGGGGGTGAGGGTGAGCGAGACCACCGCCGAGACCAGGATGGTGACGGCCAGGGTGACGGCGAACTCGCGGAACAGGCGGCCCACGATCTCGCCCATGAACAGCAGGGGGATCAGCACGGCGATCAGCGAGACGGTGAGAGAAACGATGGTGAAGCCGATCTGCTCGGAACCTTTGAGCGCCGCCTGCAGGGGCGAATCGCCCATCTCGATGAACCGCGCGATATTCTCGATCATCACGATGGCATCGTCCACCACGAAGCCGGTGGAGATGGTGAGCGCCATCAAGGTCAGGTTGTTGAGGCTGTACCCCAGCATGTACATGACGCCGAACGTGCCGACGATCGAGAGCGGCACCGCGATGCTGGGGATGACGGTGGCCGAAACACTGCGCAGGAAGAGGAAGATCACCAGCACCACCAGCCCGATGGTGAGCATCAGGGAGAACTGCACATCCTTGACGGAGGCGCGTATGGTGGTGGTGCGGTCGGTGAGCACGCGCACGTTGATGGACTGCGGGAGCGTGGCCCTCAATTGGGGCAGAAGGTGCTCGATGCTGTCCACTACGGCGATGATGTTGGCCCCCGGCTGGCGCTGGATATTGACGATCACTGCCGGAGTGGTGTTCATCCAGGCGGCCTGCCGGTCGTTCTCGGCGCCTTCCACGACGTTGGCGACGTCCGAGAAGCGGATGGCGGCCCCGTTGCGATAAGCGACGATGACGGAGGCGTACTGGTCGGGCGTCATCAACTGATCGTTGGCGCCGATGGTGAAAGACTGGCGGCGGTTCTCGAGGTTCCCTTTGGCCTGGTTGACGTTGGCCGTGCCGAGCGCGGTGCGCAGGTCTTCCAGGCTGAGCCCGTAGGACGCCAGCGCCGTGGGGTTGGCCTGGATGCGAACCGCCGGACGCTGGCCGCCCCCGATGGTCACCAGCCCGACGCCCGGAAGCTGTGAGATCTTCTGGGCCAGGGTGGTATCGGCGTAGTCTTCCACCTGGCGCAGGGGCAAGCTGGCGGAGGTCAGCGCCAGGGTGATGACGGGCGCGTCCGCCGGGTTGCTCTTGCTGTAGATCGGGGGATTGGGCAGGTCGCGAGGCAGGTAGGTGCCGGAGGCATTGATGGCGGCCTGCACTTCCTGCTCGGCCACGTCGATGTTGAGGTTGAGATCGAACTGCAGGACCAGGATGGAGCTGCCGAAGGAGCTGAGCGAAGTCATCTGCTTCAGCCCGGGCACCTGGCCGAACTGCCGCTCGAGGGGAGCGGTGACCGAAGACGCCATTACCTCAGGGCTCGCCCCGGGGTAAAAGGTGAGCACCTGGATGGTCGGGTAGTCCACTTCGGGCAGGGCGGACACCGGCAACTGGCGGTAGGCTACAAACCCGGCCAGCAGGATGCCGGTCATCAGCAGGGATGTCGCCACCGGCCGCAGAATAAACGGCCGCGACGGACTCATTGCGGGGTGCCGGCCGGCGCGGCTGCCGGCGCCTCGGCCCGGACGGTGACCTTGCTGCCGTCCTGCAGTTTATCCTCCCCGTCGGTTACGACCCGGTCGCCCGGCGCCAGACCTTTGGTGATCTGCTGGTTGCCGCCTTCCGAAATCCCCAGGGTCACGGTGCGCATGGAGGCCGTGCCGTCGGAACCCACGATCCAGACATAGGCGCCCTGCGGCCCGCGCTGCACGGCCGCCACAGGTACGATCACGACGCCGTGCTTGATCTCGAGCAGCAAACGGCAGTTGACGAACTGCTGCGGGAACAGGACCTCGTTCTCGTTGGAAAAAACGGCCTTGAGGCGGGAGGTTCCGGTGTTCGGATCGATCTGGTTATCCACCGTTTCGAGCGTGCCGGTAGCGATCTTGACCTGGTCGGCGCGGTCGTAGGCTTCGACCGGCAGGTGCGCTCCGGCGCGCAGCTTGACCAGTACCTGCGGCAACTGATCGGCGGGTATGGTGAAGAGCACCGCGATCGGCTGCATCTGGGTGATCACCGCCATGGGCGTCTGATCGGTGGCGTGGACGATATTGCCGACATCCACCTGGCGCAGGCCGATGCGTCCGGCGATGGGAGCGGTGATTTTCGTGAACTGCAGATTGAGCTTGGCGCTTTCGATGGCCGCTTTGTCGGCCTCGATGGTTCCCTCGAACTGGCCGACCTGCGCGCCCTGCGTGTCGTATTGCTGCTTGGCGATCACTCCGGCGTTCCACAGCGCGTCATAGCGCTTGAGGTTGACCTGGGCGTCATTGAGCTGGGCCTGGTCGCGGGCAAGCTGGCCTTCGGCCTGGTCGAGCGCGGCCTGGTAGGTGCGGGGGTCGATCTGGACCAGTAACTGGCCCTGCTCGACGTGCTGCCCCTCTTTGAAATCGACAACCACAATCGGGCCGTCCACGCGGGTCTTGATGTTGTCGGTATTGTAGGCAGTCACCGTGCCCAACCCGCGCAGATAGACCGGCATATCTCCGGTGCGCACGACCGCCGCCGCCACGGACTCGGAGCGGTTCGCCAGGCGCGCGGCCTGATCCGCGTCCTTGGCAGCTTTTACCTGTTCGGCATTCTGGTAGTAGCGAAACGCGCCGTAGCCCAGGCCCCCGAGCACCAGCAGCCATACCCAGCCCCAGCCCCGGCGGCGCCGCCGCGGAGCCGGCGGGAGAGGGTGCAAAGCCGGCTTGCCGTTGCCATGTGTTTCGGCAGGTAGGGTCAAGCCTTTGGTTTCTTGGTGTTCGATCATGTCGGTTGACCGCACGCGGACCACATCCCCATGTTTATCAGACGACGTACGGCTACCCCCCTGTTACCCGCAAGGGAGTAGCCAATCTGGGCTATCGCAAGCCGGGGCTGTGAGTTCGCAGACGCTGAATTTCGCCAGGCGCGTTCTGCTATGCTCGCTACTTCGGATACCAGCATGCGAATCACCATTCTGCTCCTCTTAGGAATCGCGATGGCGGCGCCGGCCGCGGACAAGCCGGAGTGGGACAACCCGGCTATCGTGCACGTGGGAACCCAGAAGCCGCACAACACCTTGATGGTGTACCCATCGGCCGAGCTGGCGCGGACCGGAGACCGGGCGAAGTCCCCCTGGTTCCTGCTATTGAACGGGACCTGGAAGTTCCACGGCACCTCGCGTCCTTCGGAACGCCCCGTGGATTTCTACCGGACCGATTTCAGCGACGCGTCCTGGGGGACCATCCCGGTGCCGTCGAGCTGGCAGATGCACGGTTTCGACATCCCGATCTACACGAACATTATTTATCCGTGGCCCCAGGATCCCAACAAGCCGCCCCAGGTGCCCTACGATTACAACCCGGTGGGCAGCTACCGGATGCGCTTCACGGTGCCGGCGGGATGGGAGGGGCGGCAGGTCTACCTGCATTTCGACGGCGTGGATTCGGCATTCTACGCGTGGGTAAACGGCAAGAAACTGGGTTACAGCGAAGACAGCCGCACGCCGGCCGAGTTCGACATTACGCCCTACCTCAAGCCGGGCAGCAACCTCCTGGCGGTGGAGGTCTACCGCTTCGGCGACGGCGCATTCCTCGAAGACCAGGACATGTGGCGGATGAGCGGCATCTTCCGCGACGTGTACCTGTTCGCGACACCCCAGCAGCACGTGCGCGATTTCGAGATCCACACGGACCTGGACGATCAATATCGCGATGCCACGCTGCGGGTAAAGGCGGCGCTCGCCAACACGTCGGAAAAGGCGTCGAAAGTAACGATCACGGCGGCCCTTTCGGATGCCGCGGGGCAGGCGGTCGGGAAGCCGGCTACGGTGACGGTGGAGGCAGGCGCGAAATCCGAAATCGGCGAAGAGCTGGCGATCCCGGTGACGGCTCCGCGCAAGTGGTCGGCCGAAGATCCCTACCTTTATAAGCTGCTGCTGACGGTGAAGAACTCCGCCGGCGCGGTGATCGAAGTGATTCCGCAGAACGTGGGCTTCCGGCGCGTGGAGATCCGCAACGGGCGCTTCCTGATCAACGGCCAGGCGGTGTTGATCAAAGGCGTCAACCGGCACGAGCACGACGAGGTGACGGCCAAGTACGTCACGGTGGAATCGATGCTGCGCGACATCAAGCTGATGAAACAGTTCAATGTGAACGCGGTGCGGACGTCGCACTATCCCAACACTCCGGCGTGGTACGACCTGTGCGACCGCTATGGGATTTACGTGCTCGACGAAGCCAACATCGAGTGCCATCACTACGGCAACAATATACACAACCGCCTGACCAACGATCCGGCGTGGCAGACCGCCTACCTG
Source organism: Bryobacterales bacterium (assembly GCA_963836015.1). Classification (GTDB taxonomy): domain Bacteria; phylum Acidobacteriota; class Terriglobia; order Bryobacterales; family Bryobacteraceae; genus CAWCDJ01. Next base: position 381,950 of record CAWIIF010000008.1, read on the forward strand.
GACCGCGTCGAGCGGATGGTGGAGCGCGATAAGAACCACGCCTCGGTGGTCATCTGGTCGATGGGGAACGAATCGGGCGACGGTCCGAACGCCGCGGCCGCGTACCACTGGACCAAACAGCGCGACCCGGGCCGTCCTTTCCACTACGAGGGCACGACGGCGCACGGCGGATCGAATGCCGACATCAACTCCTTCATGTACCCGACGCCCGAGCGCGTCAGGCAGGCTGCCGCGGCGCGTCCCGAGATGCCGCTGATTCTTTGCGAGTACTCGCACGCCATGGGCAACTCCAACGGCGGGCTGAAGGAATATTGGGACATCTTCTACTCCGGCACCAACGCGCAGGGAGCGTTCGTGTGGGATTGGGTGGACCAGGGGATCAAGCTTCCGGTGCCGGGCGAATATCGCGCCAACACCGCCAAGACCACGTTCCTGGCGTATGGAGGCTGGTGGGAGGACAAGAGCGGCGTCCGCAACGACAACGATTTCAACAACAACGGGCTGGTCTCGGCCGATCGCGTGCCGCATCCCGGGCTGTACGCCCTCAAGTACGTCTATCGCAACCTGCACGTGACGCCGGTGGACCTCGCGGCCGGCACCGTCAAGGTGAAGAACTGGTTCGATTTCATGAACCCCAAGGATTATGCGGAAGGCACCTGGGAAGTAAAGGCGGGCGGCCGCACGCTGGCCGCCGGAACACTGCCCGCGCTCGACCTCGCGCCTCGCGAAGAGAAGGAATACACGCTGAAGCTGCCCAAGATCGAGGCGCAGCCGGGGGTCGAGTACTGGCTCAACTTCAGCTTCAAGCTGAAGAACGCGACGCTGTGGGCCCCGGCGGGACACGAAATCGCCTGGGACCAGTTCGAGCTGCCGGCCTCCGCGCCGGCCGCGCGCTTCTCCGCGCCGAAATCGGCGCTGCTCGAGATGAAGGACAATCCGGACGATGCGACCATCACCGGCAAGGGGTTCTCGCTCCGCTTCGATAAGAAAGAAGGCGTGATCGAGCAGTACCGTTACAAAGGTGTGACGCTGCTCGAGCGGGGTCCGGCTCCGGACTTCTGGCGCGCGCCCACCAACAACGACCGCGGCGCCTGGAAGGTTTTCAACCGGCGGGCGCAGTCCGACAAGGCTTACAACATCGCACTGTGGGAGGATGCGGGGCCTCGTTGGGACGTGAAGGATGTGCACATCGACCGGATCGACGACGGCACCGTGAAAATCACGGTAAGCGCGGAGCTTCCCGGTGTGGGCGCCGGGTACACCATGACCTACACGGTCTATGGCACGGGCGATGTGGTGGTGGAATCCAGCTACAAGCCGGGCTCGGAGAAGGTCGCCATGATGCCGCGCTTCGGAAATGAGCTGGTGGTGGCGCCGGGGCTCGAAAACATTACCTGGTACGGACGCGGTCCGAAAGAGACCATGATCGACCGGGAATTCGAGCGCGTCGGCGTGTATTCCAGCACGGTGGACAAGGAGTGGGTGGATTACATGCGCCCGCAGGAGAACGGCAACAAGACGGACGTCCGCTGGGTGAAGCTGACGAACGCGGAAGGCGTGGGCTTGATGGCCGTAGGCGCGCCGTCCCTGAACGTCACGGCGCGGCACTATACCAAGACCGAGATGGAGAACGCCGCGTACACGTTCCAGATGCGGCGGCATCCGGAGACCTATCTCAATCTCGACTGGAAAGAGATGGGCGCGGGCGGGATCGACAGTTGGAGCCCGAACGCATACCCGATGGCGCCGTACCGGATCGACGGGAACCAGGCATATTCGTACCGCTACCGGTTGACGCCCGTAGATGCGGCCACGCCGGACGCCAAAAGCCGCGAGACGTTTTGAGTAGGGTAGGCCTCCGGGCCAGCCCAAGACTCAAGAGGGCAGGCCGGAGGCCTACCCTACTGCTCGCCGCCGCGGCCGCCGGTGGGGGGCGGGACGCGGCTCGGATCGACCGTGAAATACGGGATGCCGGCGTCGGCCATCATCTTATTCAGCTTGGGGACTTCGCCGTCCAGCTGGTTCACTGCGGCGAGCCCGGCCTTCAATTCGGCCTCGGCCTGGTCGATATCGATGACCTGTTTGGAGGTCGGGGCCGCGGGGTAGTTGCCGACCGTGGCAATCAGGCGCGTGAGCTGCTGCGTAACCGGCGGCTGATTGTACTTCAACGGCGCGCCGGCGAATCCGAGCAGCCTGGGCTCGTCGTTCGGCTCCGGCTCGAAGGTCGGGGTGGCGGCCTTTTTGACGCGCTCGAGCAGATTGTTGGCGGCAGTCTGAATGTTGGCCGGCACATGCGCCGCGCCGGGACGCTTCCAGCCATCGGTAAGCTCGGTCAGCGCGATCTGCATGGCGACGATCCTGTTGCGGGCCTGGGTTGCTTCCTTGGCAAGCGAGATCAGCCGCTCGACGGCAGCCTTGCGTTTCACTCGCGCTTCCTCGGAAAGCGGAACGCGGGGGTCGTCGGAAACCGCGATGGTCTTGCTGTCGGACTTGCCCGCCAATGCAACGGTGATGGTGTACTGGCCGGGATCGACTTCCATGGCGGCGCCGCCTCCGCGGCCTCCGAAGCCACCGAAGCCGCCGCCGGAACCGCGGCCGCCGGCGGCGCCGGCGGCTTCGGGTGTGCCCGGCTGGGGCTCGGCCGCCGCTCCGCCCCGACCTCCGCGTCCGCCGCGCCCGCCGAAGGCGTTCGGCAGCGGATTGTCCATACGCAGATCCCAATCGACGCGGTTGACCACACCGGCCTGGGCGCGGGCATTGATGGTCCGAAGCGTCTTGCCCGCGGCATCTTTCACCGTGACGCGGACCGGCCCGCCGGATTTCGCGTAGTAATTCAGGATCACGCCGGCCGGGGGGTTCTCGCCGATGAACTCGCGCGACCCGGTGAAGCCGCGGTAGTTGGCGGTGCGCCACTCCGTGCCCGGCAGCGGCGTAAACAGCTTCAGGTCGGTGGATAGCACAGAGTCGCTCATCTCCTCGAGCGGCGTGATGTCGTCCATGATCCAGATGGAACGCCCGTGCGTCGCCAGAATCAGGTCGTGCTCACGCGGGTGGATCTGGAGATCGAACACCGGAACCGTCGGCAGGCCGTTGGTCATCTTCTCCCAGTGCCGGCCCCGGTTGAACGTCACGTACAGCCCGAATTCGGTTCCGGCGAAGAGAAGGTCGGGATTGACGGGGTCCTCGCGGACCACGTGCACCGTGCCCGCCTCCTGCGGAATGCCTTCGGTGATCCGGCTCCAGGAGCTGCCGAAATCGCGGGTCATGTAGACGTAGACCGAATAGTCGGCGGAGCGGTGGTTGTCGAAGGCGACGTAGGCCGTGCCCTCTTCCTTGTACGAGGTCTCGATGCGGCTCACGTAAGCGTCTCTTCCGAGGCCCTTGACGCCGGGAACCTTGCCGGCCACGTTGGTCCAGCTCTTGCCGCCGTCGCGCGAGACTTGCAGGTTGCCGTCGTCGGTGCCGGCCCACAGGATGCCGGGCTTCACGGGCGATTCGGCAATTGCCGTGATACAGGGCCACGAGACCACCCCGTCATTCCGCGAGAGCGTATCCTTGCCGACCAGCTCGCCGAGGATCGGCATCTTGTTGCGGTCCTCGTTGTTCGTGAGATCCTTGTTGCCGAGGCGCTCCCAGGTGTCGCCGCGGTCGGTCGATTTGAACAGGTAGTTGCCGCCGTAGTAGATCGTTTTGTTATCGAACGCCGAGATGATCAGCGGCGAGTTCCACTGGAAGCGGAAGCGCGGCGCCGTGACGCTGTCCTCCTGCGGCCGGATCGACTTGACGACGCCGGTGCTCAGCACGCGGCGCTGCAGGTTGCCGTCCTGCGACTCGGAGTAGACGATATCGGGGTCCTTGGGGTCGATGCGGGCGTGAAAGCCGTCGCCGCCCGAGATCTGAATCCAGTCGCCATTGTCGGGACCGCGCGAGGTCAGGGACGCGGAAGGGCCGCACCAGGTGTTGTTGTCCTGCAGGCCGCCGCAGACGTGATAGGGATGCTGGAAGTCGTAGGTGACTTCGTAGAACTGGCCGACCGGGAAATTGTTGACGTAGTCCCACGTGCGGCCGCTGTCCCAGCTCACGGTGATGCCGCCGTCCGAGCCGGCCAGGACGTGATCGGAGTTGGCGGGGTCGATCCAGAAGGCGTGGAAATCCGTGTGGATGCCGCGCTCCTTGGTGGTGAAGGTGCGGCCGCCATCTTCGCTCAGGTAGAGCGGCGCGCCCAGCACCCAGACTTTGTTCTCGTTGCTGGGGTCGATGCGCACCTGGCTGTAATACGAGGGCCGCGGGTTGGTGTCGCTCATCTTGACGAAGGTCTCGCCCTTGTCCTCGGAACGGTAGATGCCGCCCTGCGTCATGTGCTCGAACAGCACGTAGACGATGTTGGGATTCTTGCGGGAGATGTCCACGGCGCAGCGGCCGATGTCGCCCTGGGTGGGCAGACCCTTGGTGAGCCTGGTCCAGTGGGCGCCGCCGTCGAGCGACCGGTACATGCCGCCCTTCGGGCCGCCCCCGTTATAGCCAAAGACCGTACGGCGGCGCTCGTAGGCCGCGGCGAAAACGATGTTGGGGCTTTGCGGATCGATGGCGACGTCGGAGATGCCGGTATCGTCGTCGATGTACAGCGACTTGGTCCAGGTGGCGCCGCCGTCGGTGGTCTTGAAGACGCCGCGGTCGCTGTTCGGCCCCCACAGGTCGCCCAGCGCCGCCACGTAGGCGATGTTGGGGTCGGTGGGGTGGACGGCGATGCGGCCGATGTGGCGGGTGTCCTTCAGGCCGGCGAACTGCCAGGTCCGGCCGGCGTCGAGCGATTTATAGACGCCGTTGCCCCAGGAAGAGCTTTGGCGGTTGTTCGGCTCCCCGGTCCCCACATAGAGGATGGAGGGATCGGAAGGCGCCAGGGCGATGTCGCCGATCGAACCGGTGGTCTGGTCGTCGAAGATGGGCGTCCAGGTGACGCCGCCGTTGACGGATTTGAGGATGCCGCTGGCGGCCGTCCCGACGTAGATGATGCGGGGGTCGGAATCGACCACGGCGAAATCGTCGATGCGTCCGCCCATCACTGCCGGGCCGATCGATCGAAAGTGGAGATTCTTCAATGCAGCTTCATGCGGCGATTGGGCGAAAGCCCCGGCGCAGAGAAGGAGTCCGACGAGAGAGCGGTTCATTAGGGGAGATCCTGAGTGGGAATATTAGGCGAAACGGAGGACTCTCAGGTTACAAACTTTTTCCTTGATTTTCCGGGATGGCCCGGTCTATTCTGTGATGGCGAACAAAAAGCGAATCTTTCGCGTGGAGGAACGAGAATGCCGATTATCGATTTTCTGCTTCCGGAATACGACCAGGAGATGGCCAGCACACGCAAGATGGTGGCGGCCATACCGGACAACCACCTGGACTTCAAACCGCATGCCAAATCCTTTACGATGAAGAACCTGGCAATCCACCTGGTTACCATTCCGGAGTGGACCGCCGACACCATCGAGAAAAGCGAGCTGGATTTCGCTCCCGAGGGATCGCCGCCATACCAGCCGCCCGACCTGAAGTCGCAGAAGGATCTGCTGGAGGCCTTCGACCGCGGCGCGGCCAAGGGCCGGGCAGCCCTGGCCAAGGCAACCGACGAGGCGTTGATGCAGCCCTGGTCACTGCTGCAGGCCGGGAAAGTGCTGTTCACCATGCCACGGATCACGGTGATTCGGAGCTTCGTGATGAACCATGCGATCCACCATCGCGCGCAGTTGGGCGTCTATCTGCGGCTGGTGGACCAGCCGGTTCCGGGGATGTACGGGCCGACCGCGGATGACCCTTCCTTTTAGGAACTCCTTTCAGTAAGTGACCTTCTCGACTCTGTTCCGCCACTCGTCGAACGGGCGGGTGGCGCCGGAACAGGAGACGTGGAAGGTCGGGATGCCGCGGTCTACCAGGGGAAGCTGCATCTCCCGGTAAATGAACTGATCGTCGAATCCGGCCGCGGCGGCATCCTCATGCGTGGCGGCGAAGAAGATCCGCTCCGGCCGGGCCCAGTACAGGGCGCCCAGACACATCGGGCAAGGCTCGCAGGAAGAATAGACATCGCAGCCGCCGAGTTGGAAATCGCCCAGGATGCGGCAGGCTTCCCGGATGGCTACGATCTCGGCGTGCGCGGTGGGGTCGTGAGTGCGGGTAACCTGGTTGGTGCCGGCGGCGATGACAATGCCGTCCTTTACGATAAGGGCGGCAAACGGTCCGCCGTCGCGGCGGACATTGTCCGCCGCCATCTGAATGACCTGCTGGATGAAAGCCGTGTGCATCGGTCCTGGATGCGAATCCCGCCTATCCTAGGGTACACGATAGAAGGCAGAATTATAGCGTCCAGGGCCGCCGCCCGCGGACCTCGACGCGCCGGGAGTTTCAGGCTTCGATCAAGCCGGCGCGGATCGCATAGCGAACCATACTGGCGGTCTCGTGGACCCCCAGCTTTTCGAGGATACGGCTGCGATGCGAGTCGGCTGTCTTGTAGCTGATGCCCAACGCAGCGGCGGCTTCCTTCGTGGACTTGCCCCCCGCGATCAGCACCAGAACCTGCCGCTCCCGCTCCGTAAGCGCGAAAACCAGCCGGACTGCGTCCTCGTCGGGCCGGAACGCCATACGCCGCCGGTCCGCGAGATCGTGGGCGATCCCGATATACCCCACGAACTCCCCGTCCGGATTCTGGCGAGGGACGCCCGATTCTTCGACCCAACAATACTCGCCGGTACCGCGCTGCAAGCGATACTGCACGCGGTAAGGTTGCCGGGAGCCAAACGATTTCAGATAGGTCTCGAGGCATTGTTCCCGGTCATCGGGCTGAACGCCCTCGATCCATCCGTTTCCGAGTTCCTCCTCCAGAACGCGGCCGCGAAAATCGAGCCACGCTTTGTTGAAATAGGTGCGTAGCGCGTCACCCCCGCACATCCACACCATGAAAGGGGCCGCGTCCGTCAAGAAACGAAACTGTGAATCACCATCGCGCTCGTGCGCTCTGCGGCGCAGAAGCTCGGCTTCCATTTCGGCAAGTTTGGTTCGTAGACCACTTAATTCTTCGCTGTCTTTCCCTGGCGACATGTTTTATCCGTCCGTTAGCCCTTCCCTTGCTATCCCCGACTATACCCCAACTCGGGAGGTCCCCCTACCGTAAATCCATGACTGAATACGTATTGTTACCCTGTAGTAGTGATCCGGCACAGAGGTAGACCCCTGAGGAGTGAACACTATTTATGGAACTTTCACCCCAAGATCAGGCAATTAAGTACCGGGACCTGATGAACCTAGACCTCCCAGAGCAGACCGACGATGCCCTGCTTTTCCGCATCCAGAGCGGGGATGAACAGGCATTTCTGGACCTGTACCGGCAGCGGCAGGGAGCCATCTATCGGTTTGCGCTTCACATGGCCGGTTCGTCAAGTGCCGCCGAGGATATTACCCAGGAAGTCTTTCTGGCGCTGATCCGGGACAGCTCCGGATTTGACGCGAGCAGGGGCTCGCTTTCCAGCTATTTATTCGGAATTGCGCGCAAATTGGTTTTCCGGCACCTGGAGAAGGGCCGCCTGGACGTTGCGTTGGGAGCCGAGCCAGAGGAGGCGCCGGCGCCGGGCTGGGCGGTGATTCAGGATCCGCTGGAGGACCTCACGCGCCGCGAAGGAGTTCAGGCGCTTCATCGCGCCGTCCTGGCCCTGCCCAGGCGGTACCGGGAGGTCGTGATTCTTTGCGACCTCGAGGAACTCGATTACGCGGATGCCGCGACGGCGTTGGGATGCCCCATCGGCACGATCCGCTCGCGGCTGCACCGGGCCCGCGCGCTGCTGCTCGAGAAACTCCACCAGGAACGCGGAGCACGGTCCGCGATGGGAACGCTAAAGCCGATACGGTGTGTGATATGAACTGTGAGGAATTTGTGCGGGCGCTGCCCGACCGCCTGGAATTACTGGACGAGGAGCGGCAGCGTCACGCGGACGGCTGCCGGAACTGCTCGGCCATAGCCGGCGACCGGCGCCGGCTGGCCGAGGGCTTCCGTACGCTGGCCCAGGATTGGCGCCGGCTGGCGGCTTCCGACCGTGTAGAGGCGCGGCTGGTGGCGGCGTTTCGCGGCAGCGGGGGTATTCCCGCCCGCCGGTCCCCCGGCGGATGGCCGGAAGTGTTCGCCTGGGCCGCGGCGGCGGCAGTGGTCGTCGCCCTGGCGTTGTTCCTGGTGCGCGACCGGCCCCCGGCGCGACCGGGGCAACAAGCGAACCCCCAGGCCGTACAGATGGCGGTCCTGCAAGCGCCGGACTGGGCCGATCCGGAGACCGCCGCGGCGGACGGGTTCATCGCCCTGCCCAATGCCGCGCAGCTCACGGCGGACGAAGAAGTGAATATGGTGCGGGTGGAGCTCCCGCGTTCCTCGCTAATCGCGCTCGGCTATCCGGTGAGCGCCGACCAGGCCTCCGAGAATGTCGAGGCGGACGTAGTGCTGGGGGCCGATGGACTGGCCCGGGCAGTGCGCTTTGTGGATGAGTAAGGCACTTCCGACAGGAGAATGATCATGTTGATTCGAATGCTACTTGCTGGATCTTTAGTATTTGCCGCGATGGGCTTTGCCCAGCAGCCCCCGCCGCCGCGTTTCCGGGGCGGGATGGGCGGAGCGCGTTTTTTGGGCGCCGAGGCGGGGATGCCGGGACGCGTGGTCACGAACGCACCGTACTCCGCGGACATCGTTACCGACACCACGCAGGCTTTGCCGGACGGCAACCGCATCCATCAGACCAGTACTATAAAGGTCTATCGGGACTCGGCGGGACGCACCCGGCGCGAACAGCAACTGAACAACCTCAGCGGCCTGGCTCCCGGCTCGACTCTTCCTCGCGTGGTTTTTATCAATGATCCGGTGGCGGGCGTGAACTACGCACTCAGCCCCTCGAACCATACCGCTACACGGTCGGCCTCGATGCGGCCGAACGGCGGCGGACCGGGAAGGGGCGCGAATCGCGGCATGATGCAGCGTCGCACGGCCCGCGCCGACAACCCCAACCTGAAGACCGAGTCCCTCGGAACGCAGATGATCGAAGGGGTTCAGGCCAACGGCACGCGGACCACGATGACGATTCCGGCAGGCAAGATAGGGAACGACCAGCCGCTGCAGATCGTGACGGAAACCTGGTATTCGCCGGATTTGCAGGCGGTGGTTCTTTCCAAGCGTACGGATCCCCGCAGCGGAGAGACCGACGTGCGGTTGACCAACATCAGCCGGTCGGAGCCGCCGACCACGCTTTTCGATGTACCGGCCGACTATACCGTGTCGGACGCGCCGCGTATGCGGATGGGCCCTCCGCGAAACTAGTTCCCCGGGAAGGGGCGGGGCGGACGCGGTGTTCCGCCCTGCCCCGCTAGAACTGCAGCCGTTCCCTGCCGGCTTCGATCTTGCCCGTGTCCACCCCGGGTACTTTCTCCAAATCCCCAAGCGAGTGGAAGTCCCCGTTCGCGTCCCGGTACGCGATGATGGCCTGTGCGTCCTTCACGGTGAGGCCGATGACGGTCTTGAGTTCTTCAAGAGGGGCGGTGTTGACGAGCACCTTGGAGTCCGGTCCGAAGTTCGTGGCCAGGTAATCGATGATCTGGTCGAGCTCGTCGTCGCTGGCTTCGGCCCCGCGCTCCACCATGTCATCCACCTTGTCGGACCAATCGTCCTTGTTCAAGCGCGCCTTGCGAAAGTTTCCCGAGCCGTGACAATCGATGCAGACTCTGGCGACAATTTCGCGGCCCGGCCCAGCGGGCAGCTTCTTGGCCTCGTCGCCGGCGGCGGCCGAGAGAAGGGCGCCGGCCGACAGCAGGCAGAAGGCAGCCGGTAGCCGGTTCACGGTTTCACGCGGTTGATCGCGCAGCCGATCGACTTGGTGAAAGGATGCTCCACCGGTTTGCCGGCGAGAACTTCGTCGAGCGCATTCCGCAGGTCGGGCACGGTGGCCTGGAAGCGCTGTTTGCCGAAATCGGCCACGCGATTATCGATCCGGCCGAGGTAGAGCACCTTGCCTTCGGGCGAGAGGACGGCCGCCTGGGGCGTGATGGTGGCGCCCGCCATGGCGACCAGCGACTGTCGCGGATCGATCAGCAGCGGAAAGTCGTAGTGATAATCGTGGGCGTACCGGACGACGTCGGGCGAGGGCACGGTCGGGTCGGCCTGAACGGCCCACACGAGCACTCCGCGCGGGGCATAAGCGTCGTGGATCCGGTTCATTTCGGGAACGTAGCTGTTGGCAACAGGGCAATCCGTGGTCACGAAGAGCAGCAGAACGGCCTTCTTGCCGTTCCACTCGGCGGGTGTATGTTCAGCTCCCAGGGTGTCGTGGAGTCCGAATTGTGGGGCGGCAGCCCAGGAGCACGCCGCCAGCAGGAGGGGCGCGGCCGCACCGAAGAAAGTTCGCAGGATCCCAGTCATTTTTTCTTATGATACTCCCGCCCGGCGCGCCGCCGGTACAATAGCGGAGAGTGCCCCTCTGGCTGACCGAGTCCGACGTCCGCACGGTGCTTTCCCCCTTGGAACTGATCGACGCCATGGAGTCGGCGCTGGCGGCCTTCTCGTCGGGCGACGTGATGCAGCCGGTCAGGACGGCGCTCGAAATCGGCGCGCAGACGTTTTTTGCCGTGATGCCCGCGTGGTACGAAGGCCGCTCGATTCTGGGAGCGAAGCTGGTGAGCGTCGTGCCCGCCAATGCGGGGCGCGGGCTTCACACGCACCTCGCGGCAATCTCGCTGTTCGACGCGCGGACGGGCGAACTGGCGGCGGTAATGGACGGCCGGTACATTACGGAAGTGCGGACGGCCGCGGCGTCGGCGGTATCGGTGCGCCACCTGGCGCGGCGCGACGCGCGGGTGCTGGCGATTCTCGGCTCGGGCATACAGGCGCGCAGCCATCTGGCGGCGCTGCCGGCGGTGCGAGGCCTGGAGGAGGTCCGCGCCTGGAGCCCTACGGCCGAACACTTGCGGAAGTTCGTGGAAGGCGCGCCGCGGGCGGTATGCGCTGCGGAAAGCGCGGAGGCCGCCGTACGCGGCGCGGACGTGGTGGTCCTGGCCACCAACTCGCCGACCCCGGCGATCGAGAGCCGCTGGGTGAAGGACGGCGCCCACGTGATCGCGATCGGCGCGTGCCGGCCCTCGCAGCAGGAGATCGACCCGGCGCTGGTGGAGCGCGCGCGCGTGGTGGTGGATTCGCGGGCGGCCGCTTTGGAGGAATCGGGCGATCTCGTGCGGCCGATCGAAGAGGGACGGTTTACGGCCGCGCACGTGGGCGCCGAGCTGGGCGAGATCGTCTGCGGCCGGAAGCCGGGGCGCACGAGCGATGGCGAGGTCACGCTCTTCAAATCGCTGGGCCTGGCGGTGGAAGACCTGGTGGCCGCGGACGTGGCTTACCGGAGGGCGCGGGAAGCAGGCTTGGGATGGGAGCTCGGGTTATGAAGACGGCCCTCCTGATTTGCTGTTTGTGCGCCGCGGCGCTGGCGGAGCAGTTTCCGAAGCTGGAATTCGAGAACCTGCCGGGCAAGGCGGTCACCCTGCCGGACGCGGCGGCGGGTCATGCGGCGGTGCTGGTGATCGGCTTCACACACGCTTCGCAGAAACAGACCAAGCCGTGGAGCGATAAGCTGCAGCGGGCATTTCCGAAAGCGGGAGGGGTCATGGTCTTCTCCGTGGCGGCGCTCGAGGACGTGCCGCGGCTGGTACGCGGGATGGCGACTCACGGCATCCGCAGCGGCGTGCCGGAGGCGGAGCGCGACCGGTTCCTGCTGCTGTATAAGCACGAGAAAGAGCTGAAAGCGGCGGCGCAGTTCGGAACGCCGGACGACGCTTACGTGATGCTGCTGGGCCGCGACGGCGCCATCCTCTGGCGCTTCCACGGTCCGGTTAGCGACGCCGCCCTGGCGGAGCTGGCGGCCCACCTTCCAGCCAACGCGAAATAGCGCTTGACCCCGACGTTGCGGGTTCAGTTCGCCTCCGCCTTCCGCTCCACCTGTGCGATCGCTTTGGCGAAATCGACGGGGGTCCGAATGAGCAGGGTTTTGCCTTTGAGCCTGCCCATGGCGCCGGCAATCGAATCGGGCAGGGTGGCCTGCATGGAGCGGAACATCGCCTTGTATTCGAAATAGAAAAACCGCGGGCCGGCTGCGGCGGGTCTTTCCAGAGCAGCGCCGGAAGGTTTCTCGAGAAAGCGGCACTCCGGGCCGAGGAACAGCACGACCTGCGAGGGGTCCGGCCCGCTCAACTCGCGATTGACCAGGTTGGCGAGCAGATCGACGTGGCCGCGGCGGTTCTGAAGAACGCTCACGTCCACCTTCCCCAGCTCCAGCTCGTTCAAGGCGTGGGAGACCTCCTCGATGTCGCGCGGGACAAATCCATCGCGGCGATAGATCTCCTTCTGCTGGTCGAGACTGAAGACCACCATACGCACGGAGCGCGCGGGCAGCCGGTCGAGGAGGGCGGAAAGCAAGCCGAGCAGCATCACGCGGTCGCGCGCGTTCAGCCAGGTGCGGCGCGGGGAAACCGGAGCGGCATGCAGCAGGATGGTGACGGGAAAGGACGGGGCATCGTCCGTGGCGGGCCGGTCCGTGGGTGTGCCGGCGAACGAAAACTGCCGCACGGCATGCGGGGCGATGGCGAGCTTCACGTTGCGGTCGCGGTGATTGAGCCTGGCTTCGATAGTCCAGGCGGCGCGGCAGGTGCGTCCGGTCTCGTCGTACATTTTCCACTGCACGTGGTAGGTGCCTTCGCCCACCAGAAACCCGCCGCCGACCTCCAGCTCGACATCGGTTCTCGGGACGCTGGGCAGCCGGTAGCGGGTGGCGAGGTAGGTGGGCGCGCCGCCCGGATCGGGCGTGATGCGGGTGACGGCGGCCCACTGGTGCCCCGGGCCGAAATACTGATTCATGGGAACGCGCACGATATAGCCGGTCTGAAAGCGGAAGCCGAAGTCGAGGACCGGGTGGAGCGGCACTACATGGCATTGCAGCGAGTTTGCCCAGGGCCGCTCGTCGAAATCGCGCAGCGAAGGCGAGAGCCGGGCGGGGTCCAGGATGACCTGGCCGGGCGCGGCAGCGGCCAGCAACACGACCATGAGCGCGAGCCGCATTCTTCTCCATTATGACGTCGCGAAGCGCGGCCCGTGAGCCGTATCGGGTAAACTATTGCTGACCATGAAACAACTATTCGTGCTGATTGCCGCCGCTGCCATTTTGCCGGGCGCCGGGCTGGCGCAAGGATCGAAGAACCCGTTCCTGGGTAGCTGGGACATCACCGTGACGACTCCCCGCGATAGCTATCCGGACTGGATGGAGCTGACCGAGAAGGACGGGCACCTGGATGCCTTCATCCAGCCGCGCGCGGGCGGCGCCAGCCACCGGTCCGACGTCAAGCTGGAGGGCCGGCAGCTCACCGTCACGATGGGACCGGTCACGTGGGAGCTTACGGCCGCCGGCGACCGGTTCACGGGCACGGTGAAGCGCGGCGGGAACGTGCAAGGGCAACTGGCCGGCGTGCGGGCCCCCAAGCTGGACCGTCCTATGCCCGCGGCATGGACCGATCCGGAGCCGATTTTCAACGGCAAGGACCTCACCGGCTGGGAGCCCATGGGGACGGCGCCGAACCACTGGGTAGCGGACGGCGGCGATCTGCTGAACCAATCGCACGGCGCCAACATCCGAACTACGCGGACGTTCGACGATTTCAAGCTGCACGTCGAATTCAATTGTCCGGAGGGTGGCAACAGCGGAATTTACCTGCGCGGCCGGTATGAGGTCCAGGTGGAATACGAGCCTGTGGGAACAGAAGACAAGTTCCACCGGATGGGCGCCATCTACAGCTTCGTTCCGACCACAGCGGAATTTCCGAGGACGCCAGGTAAGTGGGAGAGCTTCGACATTACGCTGGTGGGCCGGCGGCTGACGTTGCTTCGAAACGGGATCGTGGCGATTCAGGACCAGGTGATTCCGGGGCCGACGGGCGGCGCGCTCGACAGCCACGAAGGCGAGCCGGGGCCGTTTTATATTCAGGGCGATCACACCGGCGGGATGCGGTACCGGAACATCACGATCTCGGTGCCGAAGAAGTAACGGCCGGGGGACCAGATATTTTCTGTCCCGGATGTCGAGACTCGCGCGCCTGCTCCGACTACCTGATGAAAGCGCGCCGAAGCCGGTGCAAAAATCGAAAGGAGCAGAGGACATGAAATACATTTTGATGATGAACTGCCCGAAAACGGGTTATGAATCGTTCGGGGCGTGGCCGAAGCAGGACCTCCAGGCGCATATCGGGTTCATGATCAGCTTCGACAAGGAGCTTCGCGCCTCCGGGGAGCTGGTGTCGGCCGAGGGCCTGGCCAGTCCGCACGAAGCCAGGCTCGTGCGGGCCGGAAAGGACGGCACCCCGGTCACGGACGGCGTATTCCCGGAGTCCAAGGAGTATCTCGCGGGCTATTGGATCGTCGACGTCGAGACTCCGGAGCAGGCCTACCGGATCGCCGCGCGGGCCTCGGCGGCACCGGGGCCTGGGGGTGCTCCGATGAACATGGCGATCGAGGTGCGGCAAGTGATGAGCGGGCCGCCTGAAGACCTGCTGTGACGTCCAGGCCGCTGGACGCCCGTTCCGAGCATCTGTTGCGCGAGCTAGCGCCGCAGGTACTCGGCGCGGTGGTCCGCCGGTACCATGATTTCGCGGCTGCCGAAGACGCGGTGCAGGAGGCCTTGCTCGCGGCGGCCACTCAATGGCCGGAGGAAGGCGTTCCCGACAATCCCCGGGGCTGGCTGATCCAGGTTGCCTCCCGGCGGATGACGGACCATTACCGCAGCGAGCAGGCCCGGCAGCGCCGGGAGAGCGCGGCGGCCATGGAATCCAGCCAGGTGGCGCCCCCGGCCGGGATCGGGTTTGACGCGGAGCAGGACGACACCCTGATCCTGGTTTATATGTGCTGTCACCCGGCACTGACCCCGTCTTCGGCAATCGCCCTGACGCTGCGGGCGGTGGGGGGATTGACCACAGCCGAAATCGCGAGCGCGTTCCTGGTGCCCGAATCGACGATGGCGCAGAGGATCAGCCGGGCCAAACAGAGCATCAAGGCTTCCGGAGTGCCGTTCGAGCTGCCGACCGACGAGGACCGGGTGGAACGGCTGCGCCTCGTGCTGCACGTGCTTTACCTGATCTTCAACGAAGGCTACACCGCCAGCAGCGGACCGCTGCTGCGGCGCAGCGACCTGTCGCTGGAGGCCATCCGGCTGACGCGGGCGGTTCACGCCCTGCTGCCGGAGGATGGCGAAGTGGCCGGGCTGCTGGCGCTCATGCTGCTCACCGAGGCGCGCCACGCGGCGCGAACCGGACCGGACGGGGAGCTGATCCCGCTTACCGAACAGAATCGAACGCTGTGGGACCGCGGGCAGATCGCCGAGGGTATCGCGCTGCTGACGGCGACGCTGTCGAAGGGGTCGGTCGGGGCGTACCAGCTCCAGGCCGCGGTGGCCGCCTGTCATGACGAAGCGGAACGTCCGGAGGACACCGACTGGCCGCAGATCCTGGCGCTGTATGGCTTGCTGAAGCGGATGTCCGACAACCCCATGGTGACGCTGAATCACGCCATCGCGACGGCCATGGTGCACGGTCCGGCAGCGGGACTCGAGCTGCTGGAGGCGCTGGACGCCGATGGGCGGCTGACCGGGCATCATCGCCTGGATGCCGTGCGCGCTCATTTGCTGGAGCTGGCGGGAGACCATGGTTCGGCCATCCGGTATTACCGGATTGCGGCCGGACGCACGACCAGCATCCCGGAGCGGAATTATTTGTTGACGCAGGCGGCGCGGCTGAGCGAGTGCTAGACGGGTCGTTGGGGGGCAGGCCAGGAGGCCTACTCTACATTACTACTTCGGCGCGGAGGCTCTCGACTTCCCGGGCGAGGGCGGCGAGCGAGGCTTCACATTCGGCAAACTTGCCGCCGGCGGCCTGTTGTTCGATGGAGCGCAGCAGTTCCGCGGCGGCGCGGGCGCCTACGTTGGCACAGGCGCCTTTGGAGTAATGCGCCAGACGCTTGCACTGCAGCGGGTCCTTTCCCTGTATGGCAGATTCGAGGAGGCCGATCTGGCGGGAGGTATCGTCAATCAGCGCAGTAAGAATGTCGCGCATCAGTTCGGGGTCATCCAGCGTGACTTCGCGTAACTGTTCGCGGTCGAGGGTGACGGTCACGCCTTCAGTGTGGCAGGCGTGGGAGCAGCGGTAAATTGGCGCAACGCCTGAGAGGGCCGGGACAATTCTCTTACCTGGAGTGGAACCTGCCGAACTCGAAGAAGGTCCGCAGGACTTCGAGACGGGAACTCAGGAGGGCGCCGCAGCGGAATCCGGGGGACGCCGGGCTTCCGAACCGCATGTCGAAGACCTCCACGAGTTGGCCGCCTTCCGGTTCGTCCACGGGCGACACGCGCCAGAGCGGATATTGGGAAAAATCGAGGAAGACCTGAAAGGTGCGGGTCCTTCGCGGGGCGTCGAGCGCGGGAGTGGGGTCGGGCTTGTGGAAGATGGATGCGCGGGTCGGGTCGAAATCGGATGCGAGGTTGACGTCTTCCACGGCATAGAACCCGGACGTCTCCACGATGCCGCGCCAAAGCCAGGGATTCGAAGCGTCGGGCAGGGCTGCCACGCGGAGCGGCGGGGACTCGTTGTAGATCCGCGAATCGAGCACGGCGACCGCGCGCGTGTGCAGAACGCCGCGCGCGCAATTGTAGAGGAGCAGAAACGAGAGGCCGAGGATGGCGAAGCCGCGGCCGGGATAGCGGGTTTTGGCGGCGCCGGAAGTGATTTCGGAGGAGACCAGATGGCTGATGAGCGGTCCGACGAGGCACAGCAGGAGCACCGCCCAGATCCAGATATCGATGACGTTGGTCAGGTCGAGGCGCAGCCAGCGCGCGGAGAAGGGAAGCAGGAGGCGCACACCGTAAGCATTGGTGAGATCGAGCAGGAGGTGCGATGCGACGGCGATCAGGGCTGCGCAAAACGCGCCTGCCCAATGAATCTTCTTAGCGCGGGCGCAGGCTGCCACCAGCAGCACCGGCAAGAGGGCCATCAACGGCATGGCGGCGAGGGAATGGGTGAGATGACGATGGTAGTGAAGATAGTTGAGAGATCCGCCCGCGGCCGTGACTACGTCGATATCGGGCGCGTTGGCCGCCAGGATCAGGATGGGCGTGGCGAGGGGAGTCCAACGGTTGAGGCCGGCGCGGCTGAGGAGCAGGCCGGTTGCCGTGTGGGTCAGGGGATCCATGAATTGGTGCCGGAGTTCTCATTGTAGGCGAAGTTGGGGGATGGGACAGCGCCATCCCCCGGACCGGCACGATGGTGAACTACGCGGCTACCAGGCGGCCGCGCGGTTTGAGCGAAGACTGGGACTGGACCGGCTGGGCGGCGGCCAGGTTGGTGGTTCCGGCGAAATAATCGGCGATGGGGTACAGGGGATAGGGTTCGGTTTCGGCGAAGGCACGGCCGAGCTTGTGCTGAATGCGATAAATGATATGAAAGAACAAGCCCCGGTCGATGTGCAACTGGCGGCAGCAGAGTTTCCAGTCGGCGCCGAGTATGAAATGGTAACGGAATATACGCTGCTCAGATTCATCGAGCACCCGCCGGCTAATAATGCAGAAGTCGGCCAGGAATTCTTCCCGCTTCCGGGAGTAGCTCCGCCGGCCCTCACTGCCGGGGCGGAAGTCCAACGTGACGGCTCCCACGTGCGATACGGCGGCGCATTCGCGGAAGCGGTTGTAACAGGTTCGAAAGACGGCCCTAAATACGCACTGGCAAGGCACTTCCTTACCTGCGCGTACGACCCGGATTCCGTTCCCATGGCAATGGGAGCATGATGTCTTTGCCAAGCCAAGCGTGTTCGATCGGTTCCAAAGCATGATCAGAATGTCCTTCTGGCGGGCTCTTTTTTCGTACCGCCATTCGGTTACGACAACTGTACTGAATCTAACATTACAAAAGAAAACGTCAATCAGTTCAAACGAATTTTCTGAAAACTACTAAGCATTCTAGTACTGCCATCGGAGTACTAACCTTTTGCTATGATCCATTTAGAGCTATCCGAAGATAATGTAAAATCACCGAAAATAAGTGGAATATTCTACAGATAAATCGTAACTATTACCTACCCTCTATTTCTGGGAGACATATGCCTCAACGAGACGGAGGGCCGAAAAATTCCATGAATTTCTGGGAACTGGAGCGCCGGATGATTGCCAACCTTCGCGAGCGCGTCCGCTGCGGGGACATGACGGAGCGCGGGCTGGCGCGGCTGACCGGAGTATCGCAGCCGCATATCCATAATGTCCTGAAGGGAAAGCGCGACCTCTCGATGGAAACGGCTGATACGATACTATCGGCCCTGGGGATGGACCTGGCCGACCTGCTGGATTCTCAGGAACCGCGCTAGACACACAACCGCAAGCGTATGTTCCAATAGGGTGCTTGGGGGTGGGGCGATTGAACCGACCCGGAAAGAGCTCCGAAGTTCGGGGGGCCCGGCTGGAACGGCTGGCGCGGAGAATCCAGGAACTGGCCGGCAAAGACTCGGAATTGCTGCGGCAGTCCCGGGAGATGGCGGCGGTGCGCAGGGCGGCGGCCCTGGAACTGCACCGGACGTGCGCCGGAGTGGCGGCCGACCTGAACCACCTGCTGCCGCGCGACGAAGTCATGCTCGACCCGCCCGAGTTCGCCGAGGCCGCGTTCCGGGAGGATTCGGCCAACCTGGTGCAGATCAACATCCGGGGGCGGATTCTGCAGATTTCGTATACCGGCACGGGGGACCTGGTCTCGACCGAGGACTTCCGCATTCCCTATAGCCTGGAAGGAGCCATTCGCGCCTTCAACCAGGAACTGCTCGAAAAGGAAGTGATCGAAGAGCAG
>CAWIIF010000009.1:0-152213 GCA_963836015.1 Bryobacterales bacterium
ACGGCGATTCCACGAGGGAGTGTAGATGCACCCCGGCGATCATCCAGCGCTACTTGGGCAAGATCAGCGGGCCCCTGCTCGATCGCATCGATATCCACGTCGAGGTCCCCGCGGTGCCTTACAAAGAGCTTCGCGGACCGTCCGCCAGCGAGCCCTCCGCGGCCATCCGGGAACGCGTGGAACGGGTCCGCGCCGTACAGCAGGCGCGCGGGTACTATAATTCCCGGATGCCGACCCGCATGATCCGCAAGCAGTGCGCGCTCGATGACTCGGGCGAGCGCACACTCGAAATGGCCGTCCGCCGCATGGGCCTGTCGGCCCGCGCGCACGACCGTATCCTCAAAGTCGCCCGCACCGTCGCGGACCTTTCGGAGTCGCAGACGGTCTCCGCCAAACATGTGGCAGAAGCCGTGCAATACCGCAGCCTGGACCGCAATTACTGGAACTGAGGGGGGCCCATGCTGCTGTATTCGCTGACGATCGCGCTGTCGGCATTTCTTCTCTTCGAGTTACAGCCAATCATCGCCAAGAGCATCCTGCCGTGGTTCGGCGGAACGTCGGCCGTGTGGAGCACATGCATGCTCTTCTTCCAGGTGGTGCTGCTGCTCGGTTATCTTTACGCTCACTGGCTGCACCGCACGTTCGGCGCGCGGCGCCAGGCCATCATCCACAGCGTGGTGCTGGCCGCCAGCCTGGCACTGCTGCCGGTTTTGCCCAATCCGGCCTGGAAGAGCACGGTGGTCGCGCACCCCTCGCTGCGCATTCTGGCGCTCCTCACGGTGACGGTGGGACTCCCGTATTTCCTGCTCTCTTCCACCAGCCCGCTGCTGCAGGCCTGGTATGCGCGCACCCACAAGCGCGGAATGCCCTACCGGCTCTTCGCGCTTTCGAACGCGGCGTCGCTCGCGGCGCTGCTTTCCTATCCCTTCCTGATCGAGCCGAACCTCGCGACCCGGCTGCAGGGCATCCTCTGGTCGGCGGCTTATGCCGGATTCGCGGCAACGTGCGCGCTCACGGCGTGGCGTACGTCTCTGCTGCCGGAGGTCGAAGCGGCGCACGCGGCCGGCGAGACCGCGGAGGATGCCGCGCCGGGCTGGACGGTCCGCCTGCTGTGGCTCGGCCTCGCGTCCTCGGCTTCGGTACTTCTGCTGGCGGTGACCACGCACCTCACGCAGGATGTGGCGGCCATACCGTTCCTCTGGATCCTGCCGCTCACGGTTTACCTGCTGAGCTTCATCCTGTGTTTCGAGGTGCCGAGCTTCTACCGGCGCGGAGTCTTCGCTCCGCTGCTGGCGCTCTCGCTCGCCTTCATGGCATACAGCCTCTGGCCCGGACGCCTGGATGTTACGGTTGCCTGGCTGATGCCCATCACCAGGATGAGTATCGGGCCCTCCCTCGTGGTGTTCGCGCTAGCCCTGTTCGTGTGCTGCATGGTATGCCACGGGGAGCTGGCCCGGCTCAAGCCGCACCCCCGGCACCTCACCGGCTTCTACGTGCTGGTGTCGCTGGGCGGCGCGACCGGAGGGCTATTTGTCGGGCTGGTGGCGCCGAATTTCTTCCGCGCGTACTACGAGTTCCCGATCGGCCTGGCCCTCTGCGCCGTCCTGGCCGCCATCGTCTATGTGCGGGCGTGGCCGCGCTGGGCGATCGCCCCTCTGGCCGCCGCCCTGGCCGGCTACCTGTTCTGCCTGGGCGCCGGCATGTACAAGATGGTGGACGGATACCGGGTGGTAGCGCGTAATTTTTACGGCCAGTTGCGCGTTTACGACAGCGGCGATCCGCGCTTCGATGAAGACGCCAGCCGGCATCTGCTGCACGGAGTCATCAACCACGGCGAGCAGATGCTGCGCGAAGAGTATCGCCGCCAGCCGGTGACGTACTTCTGCCCGGATTCCGGTATCGGCCTCGCCATGAGGGCGCTCGAGGGGACGCCGCGGCGTATCGGCATCCTGGGCCTGGGCTGTGGAACCCTGGCCGCTTACGGCCGCGCGGGAGACGTCCTGCGGATTTACGAGATCAATCCCCAGGTCGTTGAGATCGCGAGCACCCAGTTCACGTACCTTCGCGATACCGCGGCACGCGTGGAAGTCGCCCTGGGCGACGGCCGGCTGGTTCTCGATTCCGAGCCCGACCAGCATTTCGACATCCTGGTGATGGACGCTTTCTCCGGCGACTCGGTGCCGGTCCACCTGATCACTCTGGAAGCCTTTCGCACCTATTTCCGCCATCTCAAGCCCGCCGGCATCCTGGCCGTGAATATCTCGAACAAGTACCTGAGGCTCGATCCGGTAATGGAGCGCGCGGCCAGCGCTTTCGCCAAACTGGCGCTGGTCTACCACTACGCGCCGCCGGAGGACGATGCTCTGTGCTTTGCCTGCTCCTGGACGCTGATCATGGACCGCAGCACCGCGGCCGCCCACCCACAGCTGGAGCAGCACGGGACAGTCCTGCAGCCGCGCCCCGGCTTCCCGGCCTGGACGGATGACTTCTCCAACATGTTCCGTATCTTGAAGTGAGGCGCGCCTTGGCCGTCAGAGCGTCTCGTCGACCACGCCGGTGCGCGCGAAGTACAGGCCCACGGCGCGATCGATATTGACGCGCGACATCCGCACCGGCCGGCCCTCGTACTCGTTAATGGCCTTCACCAGCTTGTATACGTCGACCGGGTAGCACGCGCGCAAGTAACGGGCTCCCGCGGTCTTGCAGCGCTCGCGCAGGTACTCGGCGCAACCCGGTTCGCAGGGTACCTGGAAATTCTGCATCACGCGCATGAAGATCTGGTCGAACACGTCGGCGCTGACGTTCTCCACCATGACCTTGGTCTGGATGCGGCGCAGGAACGCTTCGTCGGCCAGGTCCTTGGGGTCGAGATTGGTGGAGAAGACCACCATCAGCTCGAAGGGAACCTGGAACTTCATGCCCGATGCCAGCGTGAGGTAGTCCACGCGGCGGTCGAGCGGTACGATCCACCGGTTGAGCAACTCGCGCGGCGTGAGCACCTGCCGGCCGAAGTCGTCGATGATCAGGATCCCGTTGTTCGCCTTCATCTGGCAGGGCGAGATGAAGACGTGGGTGCTCTCGTCCAGGCGCAGCTCGAGCATGGCAGCTGAGAGCTCGCCGCCAACGGTAATGCAGGGGCGCTGGCAGCGCACCCAGCGCCGGTCCAGCAGCTCGTCGTCGGCGGATGGCGCTTCGCGGTGCACCACCGGGTCGAAGACCGTGATGATGTGGCCGTTGACCTCCACCGCGTAAGGCACCAGCACGGTGTCGCGATAGATCCGGAGGATGCGCTCGGCGATACTGGTCTTGCCATTTCCGGTTCCGCCGTAGAGGAACAGGGACTGGTGGCCGATCAGCGATGGGCCGAGCTGGTCCAGAAGCCCGTCGGGCAGCACCAGGTCGCTGAAGGCCTGCCGCAGGCTTTCCCGGCTCAGCCGCACGTCGGGCACCTGGGTCTTCACCAGGCTGTGGTATTCCTGGATCGACACCGGCGCCGGGCCGCAGTATTGGCAGACTTCGTTGCGGGCGGTGGCCTGTGTGCGTCCGGCGCTGGTCAGGCTGAAGGCGTAATCGTTGCCGACCATGCCCTTGACTTCGAGGAGCTGCTGCTGGCGGAACTGGTGAAACAGCGTCTCGAGCAACGGGAACGAGAGCTTGAGGGAGTCGTGCAGCGCCGTCAGGTTGGCCGACCCGTGCAGCCATAAGTAGCGCAGAATCAGGTCGCTGACCAGCGAGCGCGAGATCCCGAGATCCTCCACCCGGTCTGGAATGATCGGGCGGGGCGGTGGTTCAGCCGCCTGCGTGTCAATGCCGTTACCTGCGGTTAGCATGGCTTTCATCCGCACTATACAACGGCGCTGATTCCACGAACAGTACGCAAATGGTTAACGGCCAACCGCTTCCTGCGGGGAAGACCCTATCTGGGGATGGTCGGTGTGGAGCCGGGCGCTCCGGGCTGCTGTCCGAACGGGCTTCCGCCGGGCTGCTGTCCGAACGGGCTGCCGCCAGGCTGCTGCCCGACAGGCGTACCGACCTGGCCTCCCGGCATGCTGCCTAGCTGGGACGCCGGTGTGCCGGTCCCTCCCTGCAGCGGGTTCGGCGGCGGGCGGTATTTCGTAAAGTCGAAGATGAATTCCCACTCGCCGTAGTTGGTATGGTCGTTGTAGACCATGATGCTGTCGTCGTCGGCATTGCTGGCGACTCCGGCGATGCCTCCGCCGATCACGCCTTGCGCGGCGGTGGGCATGCCGCCCGGCCGCGGCTGGGTCAGGATCTGCTGGATCATGGCTGCCGCCGCATTCTGCGCCTGCGGATTCCCGCCGGGCTGCTGGAATCCGATCCCGCCCGGCACGGTAGGAACCACGGGCGGCTGAGCGCCGGTCCCCGCCTGAAGACCGCCGGCCTGCGGGAAGCCCGTGCCGCCCTGGCTCGGAGTCGTCGGATTGGCCGGCTGCGAACCGATTCCATACCCCCCGCCGACATAGGAACCGCCTCCGGTCGTGGTGCTACCGCTCGGGTTATTCGGATTGTTGGACGCCGTCTGGCCCGGAGCAACCACCCCGCGCAGTCCCGGGGTGCCCGGCAGGCCGCCGGAAAATCCGGGTTGGCCTGGGATCCCTCCCGGGATCGGCTGTCCGGTTATGGCGGGATTCTGTTGGGTGGCGCCCGTCGAATCGGACGCGCCCGGCTCCGGGGGAGCGCCCGGGACGGTGGACCCTCCCGCCGTCGCTGCTCCCGGTCCGCCGTCGCTGGGCCGCCGGCGATTGGCCAGGTTCACGCCGCCCTGCCCGGTGGTCGTGGGCGTCTGGGCGATGCCTCCCAACTCGGCAACGTACTGGCCCGAGTTGCCCGACTGCTGTTCGTCGCCCTTCTTCTTCTGTTTCGTATCGACCGAATCCGTGAGCACCCCGTTCTGGATGTGAACCAGCCGCCATTCTTCTTTGCCGGTCATCGGATCGATATAGCGCCGGCGCAGGAACCGGCGATTGTTCAGGCTCTCCAACTCCTCGATGCGGGCCGGGTAGCGCTTGTTGGTGGTGTAGAAAACCTGGATGGCGCGCTTGTACTGCTCGCCGCGCTCCACCAGCAGCTGCTCCTTCTGCCGTTGCGACTCGAAGGCGATTCGCGGAATCTCCATGTACAGCGAAATCGCGATCACAGCGGCCATCAGGAAGACCAGCAGCAGCGCGAAGCCCGAATCTTTTCGCCGGCGTTTCAACTCTGGCTCTCCTCGACGAGCGGCAGCGATTGCTGCCGTTTGGCATCGGTATCTTCCACCAGCACCGAGCTGGGGCCGATCTTCAGAACCTTGTACCGCCGCTTCAGAACGTCGCCTTCCGAGGCCGAGAGGATCTCGTCGCCATCCAGAAAGTAGGCGGTCTTTCGTCCATTTCCGCGGACGGAGGAGAAGCCATAGAACTTGAAGGTGATGGGTGGAGGCGGCGGAGGCTGCGGCGGCCCCACCGGCGCGGCCACCGACACAAGCTGTTTCGGAAGGATCTTCGGCTCCTTCCCTTTGGGCAGTTCCACGGGCTTCGGCGGCGGAGGGGTCGAGAACTGAAACAGGTTGCGGCTTCCGCCGGCCAGTTCCACCCCCTGCACCTTGGCGAAGAGATCGAGCCGCAAAGTTGGGTCGATGGTCCTGGGATCGATCCGGTCTTCGGCCCGCTTGGAGTGCAGTACCGGGTGAAACTCCTCGCGCCGGCTGCGGGATTGGGCGGCGCGCGGCGCAGCCGGCTGGCTGATCGGCCCTTCGTCTGCGTTCGAGGCCGCCGGAGCGCCCGCCTGCGACGGCTGGCGGGGAACATCCGGTCCGGAGAGCAGGTTCGAGTAAACCATGTAGGCGGCGAACAGGCCCAGCACCACCAGGAATCCGAGCTTCTTCTTGTCCTGGGCTCCGAGCGTCACAGCGTGGCCCCCGCCGTCGTTTTCACGAAGGTGTCGATCTTGAGGGTGACATTGAGCGCCTGCCCGCCTTGCTGCTGCGGCGCGGCCGCCTGCAGATTCTCGATAATCATGAACCGCGGCGATTTGTCCAGCAGGTTCACGAACTTGGTCAGGTTGGCGTAGGTGCCGTTGAAGCCCACCGTGGTGGACAGCATCATCAGGCTGTCGCTGCCTTCGATCGGCTCGAGGTTGGCCTGCGCCGTGCCCATGTGGATCGCCGCGTCTTTGGCCGTCTGGGTCAGCTCCGCCAGGATGACCGAGGCGTTGGTCCCTTCATCGGTGAAGTAGCGGCCAAGGAACTTGTCGCCCTGGGTGCGGGCGGTATCGACCTTCTCGACCAGGCGTTTGCTGGTGGCGAGGCGCGTCTGCAACTGCGCCAGTCTCACGCTCAGGGACTGCTGGTCGCGCCGCAAATCCTCCGCCCCTCCGCCGAACGGCTTGAATGCCACGATCGCGGCGGCCAGGTTGGCGGCCAGCAGGATCCCGATCACCGCGCGCATCGCCACGCGCGGATCCTTGATCCGAATCCCTTTGATGCTAAAGTTTCTGGCCATATTGCACGCTCACGCGGTAGCGCCACAGCGGCTCCGACTGGGTAGGAGCCTGCTGGACGCTCCATTCCGGGTTGGAGAAAGGCGGCGACGCCATGGATTTCAAGAGCTCGATGACCGGCACGGGCGATTCGGCGCCGAGTTGCATATCGAGGGACACCTGGTTCAGCGAATCGACGGTGGGGTGAATCTGGATCACCCTCACGTTATACGGCAGCACCTTCTCGAGGTCGGCGAAAATCCGGGTCCAGCTGATGCCCTTGCGGAGCAGCAGCGCGTTCAGAAACACGCTTCGCTCCAGCACTTCGGCATTCTCGGGGCGGCGCAGCACGGCGTCGAGCCGCGCCTGTTCCGCGCTGGACTTGCGAACTTCGGATTCCATGCGGTCCACGTCGTGGCGCAAGTCGGCGAACTGGGTGCGGTCGGCCAGGGCCAGAGAGATCAGCACGCCCAGCGTGCCCGCCAGCAGCAGGCTGACCCCGATGGATGCCGCCACCATGGGCCGGTCGCGCCGGAACGGCTGGCTGGCGAGATTGATCGGTATCTTCATTTCAGTTGTTCCGGGCGATGGACCGCAGATACCCGAGCAGCCCCGCGTTATTCTCGCCGGGAGCGCCGAGCGGCGAGCGCATCAGCTCCACTTCCACCCCCAGCTCTTCCTGGAAGCGCCGCTGCGCCTCTTCGGCCTGCGTGCCGAACCCGCACAGGGCCAGCCTTTCGGCGCGTCCGCCGAGATTGTCCTCCATGTAGACAAAGGTAGGCAGCAGCACCGCCGACACATCTTCCAGCTCCGCGGAGGGCAGTTCCAGGCAGCGCACCAGCTTGAGCACGTTCTTCTGCCGCACCAGCACGGTGATGGTGCGGCCGGTAAGCTTCGCCACCACGTTGAGGCCGTGGTCGGGCGCCAGCTCGAGGGCCGCGAGGCACGAAGCGGTCACCAGCCCGGGGTTCCAGCCGGCGGTGCGGAACGGCGATTCGTAGCGCGCCACGATTTCAAGCGGCGCCATCACCACCACCACGTCCACCTTTTTATCCGCCGCGGGCTGCGCGTAGTAGCTCACGGCGGCCGATTCCACGTCGAACGGCACGCTGCGTTTCACACGGAAGCGCACCAGCGAGAGCTGCTCTTTCACATCGGTGGGAAAACTGTCGAAATCCAGCACCGCGATGCGCGTCGAGTAATCGGGCAGGATCAGGGCGATGTCGCGCCGCTTGCGGGCCGACTGAGCGGGGGAGAACGCCCTCACGGTCCTCATGAATTCATCCGGATCCACCACGTTTTCCTTGAGCGGGGAGACCGAAAGGGTGCCCGGCTTGAGCGGCTGGAACTCCAGCTCGGCGCGCGAGCCGATGCGCGCCGCGGCAATGCCCGCTTCGGAGATCTCGAACGCCATGGCGGGCGGCGGTTCCTGGAGAATAGATTTGAGCCTGTCTAGCATCGAGCTTCCACGGGCAGGCCGCTCCACGCCTCAATGAAGGTCACCTTGTTGATCTCGCGCAATGTCGTGATGCCCTCCCGCATCTTCAGCACGGCCGATTCGCGCAGAAACGTCATGCCGTCTTCCCGGGCCGCGCGCTTGATTTCAGAAGTCGGCCGCTTGTTCAGAATCATCTCGCGGATGCGGTCGGTCAGGTCCAACAGCTCGTGAATCGCGGAGCGGCCGCGGAAGCCGGTCCCGCCGCATTCGAAGCAGCCGGCGCCTTCCATGAACGGCACGTCGCGCCACTCGTCGGGGTTGAGGCCGCTCTCGATCAGCAGCGAATCCGGATACTCCACCGGCCGCTTGCAGTGTTCGCAGATCACGCGCACCAGGCGCTGCGCCAGGATGCAGTTCAGGGCCGAAACGAAGTTGTAGGCCTCCACGCCCATATTCAGGAAGCGTCCCAGCACGTCGAGCACGTTGTTGGCGTGCACGGTGGTGAACACCAGGTGGCCGGTGAGCGCCGAGTTGATGGCGATCTGCGCGGTTTCCTGGTCGCGGATCTCGCCGACCATGATCTTGTCGGGGTCGTGGCGCAGGATGGAGCGCAGGCCGCGCGCGAACGTCAGCCCCTTCTTCTCGTTGACCGGAATCTGCGTGATGCCCTTGATCTGGTATTCCACCGGGTCTTCGATGGTGATGATCTTGTCTTCGTCGTTCTTGATCTCGCTCAGCGCGGCGTAGAGCGTGGTGGTCTTGCCCGAGCCGGTCGGCCCGGTCACCAGCACCATGCCGTATGGCTCCTGAATGTAGCGGCGGAACTTCACCAGGTCCATGTCCGAAAAGCCCACCACGTCGAGCGAGAGCTTGGCGAACTTCTCGCTCATCGATTCCTTGTCCAGCACGCGAAGCACGGCGTCCTCGCCGTGGATCGTGGGCATGATGGAAACGCGGAAATCGATCAGCCGGTTCTTGTAGCGCACCCGGAAGCGGCCGTCCTGCGGGACGCGCTTCTCGGCGATATCCAGCTCGCTCATCACCTTGATGCGGGAAATGATGGTGGATTGCCAGTCCTTGGCGATGGGCGGCATGGCATAGTGCAGCACGCCGTCGATGCGGTACTTGATGGCCACTTCCTGGTCGCGCGATTCGATGTGGATATCGCTGGCGCGCCGCTCGAGGGCGTTGAAGATAGTGGTGTCCACCAGCTTGATGACCGGCGCAATGTCGGCATCTTCGGCCGTGAGCTTGTCGATCGAGAGCGTCTCGTCCTGCTCGCCCTCTTCCGCCACCACGTCGAGCGTGAACCCCTCGGTCACCTCTTCGAGCACTCGCTGCGACTGCTCGGTCTTCTTCAGCAGCTCGGCGATCTGGGAAAGCGTCGCCACCTTCACGCGCAGCTTTCTTTGCAGCAGCAGGCCCAGCTCGTCGATCAGGTTGAGGTTCCGCGGGTCGGAGAGCGCGATGTCCAGCGTGCCGTTCTGCGATTTCATCGGCACGAAGTTGTAGCGGAACATCAGGTCCACCGGGATGGACCGGAAGAGATCGTGGTCGATCGAAGCTTCGCGCAGATCGACGTACTCGCACAGGTACCGCGCCGCCATGGCGCGCGCCTGCTCGACCTCCGCCGCCGGATCGGCTATCCGCAGTTTCTCAACAGTAGCCATAATTTACCGAATCGTATCCGCCAGCGAAAAGATCGGCAGGTACAACGAAATCAAAACGAATGCTACAAACGAGCCCATCACGATCATGATGGCCGGCTCGATCAGCGACAGCGCGGCCGTCATCCGGGTGTTCACGTCCTCTTCGAAAAATTCGGCCACGCTGTTGAGCATCGCCGGCAGGGAGCCGGTCGATTCGCCGACCTCGATCATATCGGTGGACAGGCCCGGAAACATGCGCGAAGCCTTCAGCGAGGCGGAGAGCGGCTGGCCCTCCCGCACACTCTTTCCGGCGGCTTCCACCGCGCGTTTCAAGAGCGGCGTGTTCAGCGAGTCAGCGGCCGTTTCCATCGCCTGTACCAGCGGAATGCCTCCCGTGAGCAGGGTTCCCAGGATGCGGCAAAGCTGAGCCACCTGGTACTTCATCCAGATGTCGCCGGCCACCGGCAGGCGCATCTTGACCTTGTCGATACGCTCCCGCGCAGATTCGCGCCGGGCCCACCAGCGGAACAGGAAAATGCCCCCCACCAGTCCGCCGGCAAATAGCAGGATGTAGCTCCGCGCCGTGGTCCCGATGGCGATCAGCAGCACCGTCATGGCCGGCAGTTTCGCCTGCATCGTGGCGTACAGCGTGGCGAACGTGGGGACCACGTAGGTCACCAGGAACACCATCAGCAGAACCACCAGCACGATCAGCACGCAGGGGTACATCAGCGAAACCACCACCTTCTTGCGCACCGCGAGCGCGATCCTCTGGTAGCTGATGTAGCGGTCCAGCACCTCCGTCAGGCTGCCGCTCTTTTCGCCGGCCATCACCGAGGTGACATACATTTTGGGGAAGATCCCCTGCATGCGGAAGGCTTCGGAAAGCAGTGTGCCGCCGCGCACTTCGTCGCGGATCGCCTTGATGTAGGGTCCCAGCTTGGGGTCGGTGAGCCGCTCGGCCAGCAGGTCCAGCCCTTTCAGGATGGGCAGCCCGGCGCGGACCAGCGTCACGAACTGCTGGTTGAAGATCAGGAACTTTTCGAGGTTGAGTTTCTTCCGCCCCTTGAACAGGGCCGGCGCCGCTATCGCCGAAATCCGCGGCTTGATGGAGTAGATCAGGAAGCCCTGCTGCGAGTACTTCTCGCGCAGTTCCTTCTCCGAGCCGGCAGCGGCCACCTGCTGGTGGATCTGCCCGCGGCTGTCGGCGTATTTGAGAACGAAGTCGGCCATCGGGTTTACTGGGTGTCCTCCACCAGTTCCGCGCCCTTGGGGATCTGGAACGCGAACAGCTTGTTATCGAGTACCGGATTCAGACGCTCGTGTTCGAAGGCGAAGTCGAGGACCGAGTGGTCGAAGCCCGTCACCTTCACTTCGCGGATGATCGATTCCGGCGTCACCACGAATTCCACGGCCGAGTAGGGCAGGTTGTCGGTTTTCGGCTCGGCCGCGATCCGCGTATCGGAACCCTCCGGCTTAGCCTGGATGTTCTTGAAATCCTTGTCGAAATCCAATTTGCCGAGCAGGAAAGCCAGCGGCGCGCGCATGTCCTCGCTTTCCTTGAGCTTCATCTTCTCCACCCGGTTCTCGTCCGGCGTGTACAGCCAGAGGAACTTGCCGTCCGACACGAAGAGCTTGCCCTTGGGCTGCGAATAATCCCAGCGCATTTTGCCCGGTTTGCGCAGCATGAGCAGTCCCGAATCCGACCGGCGGGGCCGCCCGGGGGCCGTATAGTCCTCTTTAAACGAGACTTGCAGGGTCTTGGCGTGGTTGTAGCGGGCCTCTACGCCCTTCAGGAGCGTGTCCAGCGGAGCGTCGCCCGCGAACGCAGACACCGCCAGCAATCCAACCAGTAAACGAAAATGGACCACAAAGGTTTGACGTAGCGGGGCGTCGAAACGTGTAAGGTTACCTCACGGAGACCGTAACTCCGGTTTGGCTGGCGATGCCTCCCACCGAAATTGTCACCGGCAGGTCGCCAGACCTTGCATTTTCAGGCACTTGCACGTTCACCTGCAGCACCCCGGAGACCAGCCCCGGAGCCTCCCCGGCAAATAGCACGGTAGCGGGTTGGCCGTCGATCTGGACGGTTACGGGCTGCGCGGGCTCCGGGGTAAGCGGCGGAGTGTTGGAAACCGTCGTGACTTGCCCGGTGATCCCCTGGGGCTTAGTCTGTCCTTCCCCGGTGGCATAGATGACCACCGCCGTCCCCTTGGGAGCGGGATTCGCGGGCGAATTGACGGAATTGTCCTGGTTCAGGATGGCGCCCGGGCCGCTGCCCGCCGAGTTCGCCGTGAAAACGCCCGGGACCGCCGCCGCCACCGGCACGCTCGGCGGCACGTTCGACCCCACGCCGTTGTAGACCACTTGTACCGAAGCAGTGTCGCTGCCCGCCAGTTCGTAGGGGGCAACCGCGGAGACCAGGTTGGCGCTGGCGTAGACCAGGGGTCCGGGCACTCCGTTGAACAGCACCTGCACCCCCGCCACGCCGGTCGCTACGGTGCCGTCGCTGTTCAGAGTCAGCCCCGCCGGGGATGCCGGCCCGAGCGCCGTTCCCCCCAGGGTCACGATCTCGCCCGGGGAGATGTGGTCGGCATCCAGATACGTGGCGGCATTGACCATGCGGGTGACATTCGGCCCCTGGCTCAGGAATCCCTTGCGCAGGAAGACCACCGGAACTACCAGCGGATTGTTGGCGACTTTGGCGGTGGTGCGGAACCGTGACCGAGACGCTTCCCAGTGGCGATGTCGCCTGGAACCTTGGTCGGGTCGCCGTGATTTGAACCGATGGCGCCGGTTGCTTTGGCCGTCAGCCAGGGCATAGTAGTGGACGCCGAAGAAGCAGGGGAATGTCCCGTTGCTGATAAAGATACCGACCGTGGCGTCTGGTTTTGAGACCGGGCGGGGCGGAAGTGCAGTCGAACGCGACCAGGCAGGGCTGGCCACCAACACCGGCAGTCCCGACACCAGCAGGCTGACGTTGACCTGGAGGGTTCCGGCTGGAGTCTGGAACTGGAACGAGCTCTTGGATGTCCCGGTGGCCAGTGCCGTGCTGTTCAACTCCGATCGGGAAGACGACCGGCAGGGTGCCCGAGACCGAGCGTGCCGTCCGAACGTTGAAAACAGAAGCCAGGGCGCGGAGGCAGGCCGGGTGGCGGTGAAGATCGCGGTTTGGGGGCCGGTCAGGAATGATGGCCTGGACGGCCGTGCCGGTCAGGTCCGAGCTGCTGGGCGAAGGTCAGGTTCAGTGGAGTATGGATATCTGGGTGGGATCCGCCGCCAGAGCCGGGAGGGCCAGAAGGCAGGCCAGGAGTGGCCGCATCCTTCTACTGTACCTTGAAGATTGCGGGGCAGGCCGTGTGGTCTGCCCCGCCTGTGGAGTTTACTTCACGGAAACGGTAACGCCGGTCTGGCTGATGTTGGTGCCGACCTGCACGTCCACCGATAGGTTGCCGGAGGCCGCCGTGGCCGGGATCTGCACGTTGACCTGCATCACGCCCGAGACGATCCCCGGCGCCTCGCCGTAGAACACGACGTTGGCCGGTTGGCCGCCGATCCGCACCGCTACCGGCAGCAGAGGTTGCGGGGTGAGCGGGTTGCCCGCCGGGTTGACCGTGGTCACCTTGCCGGTAACGCCCGCCGGACTGGTCTGCCCTTCACCGGTCATATAGATGACTACGATGTCACCCTTGTTCGCCGGATTCGAGGGCGAGTTCACGGTCGTATTGGCGTTGAGGATGGCGCCCGGACCGGTGCCCGACGAGTTGGCTGTGAAGATGCCCGGAACCGACGCTACCTGGGTCACCGGGACGCCGTTGGACGTCTGCCCGAGATACTTCACCTGCACGCTCGGGCTGACGCGGAATACCGGCGATGCGATCTCGTACGGCACTACCGCCGAAACCTGCGTGCCGCTGGCGTAGATCATCGGCGAAGGATATCCGCCGACCAGCACCTGCACGCCGCCGATTGTGGTCGCGACCTTGCCGTTCGAATCAAGGGTCAGGGTCGCCGGAGTAGCAGGTCCGATGTTGGTTCCGAAGAGGGTGATGATCTCACCCGCCGAAATGGTAGAGGCGGTGGCGAAGCTCGCTCCGTTGGTAACACCCGTAACGGTGGGCAGCGGAGCGGTGACGTTCACCGTCACGTTGATGGTGGCCGTTCCGGTGGCCGTGCCCGTGCCGGTAACCGTGATGGTTCCGTTCACTGCGCCGGCAGTGGTGAGGCTGGCGGGATCGACGGTCACGCTGAGATCCGCCGGGGTGGTTCCGGTGGTGGGTGTGACCTTGAGCCAGCCGCTGCTCGCGGCGCTGGCGCTGAAGGTCAGGCCCGTTCCCCCGCCGACCGAAACGGTCTGTGCCGCGGGAGCCGGGTCGCCCGCCCGGTAGCTAAACGTCAGGGTGGCCGGAGTGGCCGTAACGGTCAGCGACTGCACCGTCAGGGTGACCGGAATATCGACGACCGCTCCGCCGTTCGGCGTGATCCGCACATTGCCGTTGTACGTGCCCGCGGCCAGTGCAGTCGGGCTGACGCTCACCGAGAGCGTCACCTGGGTGGACGCCGACGTGGGGGTGACCGAAAGCCAGGTACTGCCGGATGTGATGCTGGTCGTGATCCCCACGCTGGAGCTGCCCGAGGCGCTCGAAACCACGATCCCCTTCAGGGTCGGAATGTCGCCGCCCTGCACGTAGGTGAAGCTCAGGGATGCCGGGCTGGCAGTGACATTACCCGACCCGCCGCCTCCGCCGCCCGAAGTGCTGACCACCATGGAGACCGGCACCGTCTGGGTGACTCCGCCAGAGGTCAACGTGATGTTGCAGGAGTAGCTGTTAATGGAGTAGCCGGCCTGGTTGACCGACACCGTGATGTTCTGGTTCGTGGCCAGGCTTCCGCTCGGCGAAATGCTCAGCCATCCGCAACCGGACGACGGAACCGACGCGGTGAAGGCAGTGCCCGTAACCGCCGTGCTCACGCTCAGCGTCTGCGAGGCGGGTTGCGCCCCGTTCACCACGGCATTGAAGGTCAATGACGAAGCGCTCAACGTCAGGTTCCCGCTGCCGCCTCCGGAGGAGCCGCTCACCAGGGCGACCACAGGGATCGTCACCGTAGAGTTGGCCGCGCCGGTTGCGGTCACGGTAATCGTGGCGGTGTTCAGCCCGTTCGCCAGTCCGGCCGGGTTGATGGTGACCTGGGCCGACGCCGGGGTGCTGGTGGAGGTAACGCCCGCCACCGTGACCCAGCTTGCCGACGAGGCGACCGAGACCGGAACGGCCGATCCGTCGCTGGCGAAAATGCTGAGATTGTTGACCGAAGTTCCGCTGCCCGGCGACCAACTGATGTTAAAGCTGCCGGGGCTGGCCATCACTACCGCGCCGGCGGCCACGGTGAGGTTCACCGCGATGCTTTGCGTCCCGGAGGAGGTGGCAACCGAAATCCCGCCGGTGTACGTCCCCGCTTGAAGTCCTCCGATCACGCTGACCCCGATCAGCCCGGGAGCGTGCCGCTGCCGTTCGCCGAAATGAAATTCGTGCTGCCGCTCGTGCTGGTGCTGATGGTATAGCTGCCGGTGCCGGCGACGGTCACATATTGCGCCGGGGGCGAATCGCCGCCGACCGCATACGCGAAGTTCAAGGTGGTGGGTGCGACCACCCCGCTGACCGTGCCGCCGCCGCCACCGCTGGTCCCGAGGTTGAGCGTAACCAGCAGGCTGCCGACGTTGACATTGTTGGCGGTGAAGGGAATGTTGCAGCTATAGGTTCCTGCGGTTGCGATCGAATTCGGGTATAC
This sequence comes from Bryobacterales bacterium, assembly GCA_963836015.1. Lineage (GTDB taxonomy): Bacteria > Acidobacteriota > Terriglobia > Bryobacterales > Bryobacteraceae > CAWCDJ01. The sequence goes on from CAWIIF010000009.1 coordinate 15,352, forward strand.
CGTGATCAGGAAGACGTTCGGATACGTGGCTATGGTCACGCCTACCCACCCGCAGTTGGTAGGAATGCTCGCGCCAATGGTCCCGCTGGCGTTCACCGTCACGTTCTGGCTTTGCGACCCGCTGCCCACGGCCGCGCTGAAAGTGAGGCTCGACGGGCTGAACGAACCGCTGCTGCCCCCGCCGTTGACCAGCAGGGTCACGGAAATGGTAGTCGCGTCGGCGGCGTTGAAGTAGTCGCTCAGGGTAACCGTGCCGTAGTAGGTGCCGGTTGCCAGGCCGCTGGTGTTGGCCGATATATTCAAGGTATTCCCGACCACTCCGCTGGTTGAGTTCTGACGAGTTGACCAGCAGCCAGTTGTATCCGCCGCTGTTCACCGTCGTGGTTGCCAGATAATTGCGTGGCGGAACCGCTCACGCGGCTTACCGTGAAGAACTGGGCCGTGTTGTTGCTCAAGGTGACGCTGGTCTGCCGATCGTCAGGCTCCCGGTGGTGGACCCGCCCGACCCGACCACATAGTTTACGTTGACCGTGGTGGAGGTGCCGCCCCCCGTCGGCGTGATTACAAAAGATCCCGAGTAGGTGGCTGCCGGGAGGGAGGTAGGGGACGCCGAGTTGGCGTTCACCGTGAGGGTCGCGTTTTGCGTGCCACTGACATCGGTCCGGTTGCCGGACACGGTGAGCCAGCCGGAGCTCGGGTTGATATTGGTGATGGAGAAGGGAATTGCCGTGGCACTGGTCGTGGTCAGCGTAACGGTGCCGAAGTTGGCGCCCCCGACAATCGACGAGATCTGGAGCGGATTCGGAGTTGCCGTGATCGTCCCGGTGCCGCCTCCGCCGCCACCTCCGCCCGCGGGGTTGTAGTTCACTGGGATTGATGGCGTCGGTTCCGAACTGTCGGCGGGATGAACGGTGATGGTCCGCCGTTACAGGAAGCTGGTGAAGCTGCAGCTTGTGCTGGTCAAGCTCACGTGAGAGCGAAATGCGGTCGTTGCGAATGTGCCGCTCGTTGGATTCAAGCTGTAGAAAGCGGGGTATCCGCGAGTGCGGCGTCACAGTGAAGCGACACCGACGAAGGGCCGGAAAGGCTGACATTAACGTGGGAATTCGACCCGGTCAGAGTGACACTCGCCGGGTTTGCAGAAAGCTGTTGCGCGAACGAGGGCGCGGCTGACAGCAGCGCGATCGCGAAAAGGATTGCGGTTTTCTTAAAGTAGTTGTAAGCGGCGTCCATGGCGTTCCTCGGCAAAACTGATAATACAACAATGCTTTGCGGAATTATAGACTTCGGCCTCTGTTTCAACCGAAATCAATTATGGACGCGGCCCCTCAATCTTACATCTATTTCAAGATCTGGAAAAGATTACTGTAGTCGTCGGTCCACAGGCGGACCCGCCGCTTGGACTCGATTTCCGCAGAACGCTGGATTTCCTCGGCGTCGAACCCCGTGGCGGGGTTGGTGATCAGCACCCACGTGGCGCCGAAAACGTCCTGCGATTCGTCGTCCTCGGTATCCACTACGCGCGCGACCTTTCCCAGGGCCTTGGTCTCACCTTCCAGGACAGGCTGTAAGTCCAGGTACCGGTTGGATATATGTACCGCCAGAATGCCGTCCGGCTGAAGGTGCCGGAAAAAGAGCTGCATGGCTTCGCGGGTCAGCAGGTGGACCGGGATGGAATCGCTCGAGAAGGCATCCACCGCCAGCACGTCGAAATGCTCGTCCTGCTCGCGCTCGAGGGAGAGGCGCGCATCGCCCATGGCGACATCCACCTTGCCCTTGCAATCCCCCAGGAAGGTAAATTCGGTGCGCGCCAGGCGCAGCACCAGGGGGTTGATTTCATAGAAGCGGTAATAATCGCCGGGCCGGCCGTAGGCCGAAATGGTGCCGGTGCCGAGGCCGATCACGCCCACGCGAATCGCCTTGCCCATCCCCTTCTCGCGGATGGCCACCCCGATGCCGGTATTCGGCCCGTAGTAGGTGGTCGGCAGGTCGCGGCGCATGGGGTTGAGAAGCTGCTCGCCGTGGTTGATGGTGCCGTGCGTCAGCGTGCGGGTGGCGTCGAACTGCGAGGGCGGGCCGGAATCGCGAACCCGCAGCGCGCCATAAAAGTTACGGACTGTAACCCGGTAATCGGCGGTCAACTGGCGGACCTGGTAGCCCAGATACCCCGCCAGCACCAGCACCAGCAGCTCCACGGTAAGCGCCGCCATGCGCCCGCGGATGCGGCCGCGCCGCAGGGCGATGAGCAGTGCCAGTCCCAGCAGAAAGACCACCGTGAGCAGGACGTACATCAGGAAATCGTCCGCCTGGCTCCAGCCCTGGTTGACGAGGTTCGTCACTTTCGCGCCGAGCGCGATCAAGCGGCCGCGCTCGCCGTAAGCCACAAAGCCGAAGACCGCCAGCGCGGCCACCGCGGCAGTGATGAGAGCCGGAGGCAGCAAGCCTCGGAACCAGGCGTACTCGGTATCTCCGCCGAGCACCACCAGGGTCAGCAGGGCGCACAACACCAGGCCGATCTGCAGCTCGTAAAGCGCGTCGAAAAGGTGGGGCGCCACCAGGCCCACCAGCAGCCCGCCCACGGCGCCGCCCGCGGAAATCATCAGGTAGAAGTGGGTGAGGTACCGGGGATGCGGTTTGAGCCGCGCCAGCTCTCCGTGGCAAACCATGCAGCAGGTGAACAGGCCCATCGAAAACAGAGGCACCAGCACCTTGATGGGCACGTTGCCCACGGCGTCCACGCTGTTGGCGAAGGCCATGCTGCCCAGCGCCACCGCCAGGATCTGCAGATAGGGATTGCGGCGATACCAGCCGCTGCCTTCGAAGCAGAGGATAAAGCTCAGCAGGTAAATGCTGAGCGGCAGCACCCACAGGAACGGGATGGCGGCCACGTTTTGCGTCAGGTGATTGGTGATGGCCAGCAGCAGCACCGAGGCGCAGGCCGGCAGGGCCAGCCACAAGGCATACTGGCGGAGGCCGGGCTTTTCCGCCGGCGCTTCTTCCGCCGCGGACTGCACGGCGAACGCGTTCCCCGCCCGAAAGGCCGTGAACCCGCACAGGGCGATGAACACTCCGTAGGCGATGGACCACATTCCGGACTGCTCGTGGGTGGTGAAAACCGGCTCGAACAGGAACGGATAGGTGATCAGCGCGAACATGGAGCCGGCGTTCGAGAGCGCGTACAGGCGATACGGCATGGCGCCCTTGAAGGTGCGCGCGTACCAGGCCTGCAAGAGCGGGCCGGTGGTGGAGAGCAGAAAGTAGGGCAGCCCCACGGTGACCGCCAGCAGCCGCAGAATCCCCAGGGTGGGGTCCTCGCCTCCGGTGGGCTTCCAGGAGACCCCCGGATAGATGGGCAGGGCCGCCGCGCTGATCAGCAGGAGCCCGCAGTGCAGCAGCATCTGGGCGCGCGGCCGGAGGTAGCGGACGACGGCGTGGGCGTACAGGTACCCGAGCAACAGCACCATCTGGAAGAAGAGCAGGCAGGTGGTCCAGACAGCCGCCGAGCCGCCGAACCACGGCAGGATGATCTTGGCGATCACCGGCTGGACTTGAAATAGAAGAAAGGCGCTGACCAGAATCGTTAACGCGTAAAGAAGCATGAATTTCCCTAAGCCGGCCCCCGGTCCCTGACCCTTGGCCCCCGGCCCCTGTTCAGCGGTAGGCCGCCACCCCTGTGACCCGCTCGCCGATCACGAGAGCGTGAATGTGATCCGTCCCTTCGTAGGTCTTGACGGTTTCCAGGTTGCAGAGGTGACGCATGATCGGATATTCTTCGGTGATTCCGTTGGCGCCCAGCAGGTCGCGGCTGAGGCGCGCGCAATCGAGCGCGATCGCCACATTGTTCCGCTTGAGCATGGAAATGTGCGCCGCTTCGAGTTTCTTGCGGTCTTTCAGCCGGCCCGCCTGCACCGCCAGGAGCTGGGCCTTGGTGATTTCGGTGATCATCCAGGCGAGCTTCTCCTGCACCAGCTGGTGGGAGGCAATGGGGCGGTCATCGAATTGCTTGCGGACGATCGAATACTGCCGCGCCGTCTCGTAGCAATCCATGGCCGCGCCGATCACGCCCCACCCGATGCCGTATCGCGCCTGCGAGAGGCACGAGAGCGGGGCCTTCAGCCCTTTGGCGAGGGGCAGGCGATTGGCGTCGCTCACCCGGCAGTCGGAAAACGACAGGCTGGAGGTGACCGAGGCGCGCATCGACCATTTGCCGTGGATGTCGGAAGTGGTGTAGCCCGGGGTGCCGCGCTCCACCAGAAATCCCACAATGCCTTCCGGGGCGCGCGCCCAGGCCACCGCCACGTCGGCCACGCCGCCGTTGGTGATCCAGGTCTTCTCGCCGTTGAGGATCCAGGTGTCGCCCTCGCGCCGGGCGGTGGCGCGCATGCCCGCGGGGTTCGAGCCGAAATCCGGCTCGGTCAGCCCGAAGCAGCCGATCGCCTGGCCGCTCTGCAGGCGGGGCAGCCATTGCTGCTTCTGCTCCTCGGAGCCGTAGGCGTGAATGGGGTACATGACCAGCGCGCCCTGCACGGAAACGAAGCTGCGGACGCCGGAATCGGCCCGCTCCAGCTCCTGCATCACCAGCCCGTACTCCACATTGTTCATGCCGGCGCACCCGTAGCCTTCCAGGTTGGCGCCCAGGAAGCCGAGCTCCGCCATCTCCGGGATGACTTCGGAAGGAAAGCGCGCCTCGCGGTAGCAGTCGCGGATCAGCGGCAGAATCCGCTCTTCGGCAAAACGCCGCGCGGTCTGGCGCACCATCAACTCCTCTTCGCTGAACAGGGAGTCGACGCAGAAGTAGTCTACGCCTCGGAAAGCCATTGCGTTACCCAACTATTTGAACACAGCCCTACCAGTTGGTGATGGAGCCGTCCGGCCGGTAGTACAACTGGGTGCGCGCCAGGATCGGCTCGGTCACTTCGGATACCATCTTGAGCTGCTTCATGTCGAGCTCCACGCCCAGGCCGGGACGGTCGTTGGGGTAGAGCTTGCCGTTTTTGAAATCGAGCCCCACCGGCATGTGCGGGATGGTGCGGCCGCCGTAGTTGTACTCCATCAGCAGCGGGCCGGAGAACGTGCCCAGGCAGTTGACCAGCGCGGCGGTGGAGATGGGCCCGGTAAAGTGCGGGACGATGCCGACGAAGTGGGTTTCGCAGATAGCCGCGATCTTCATCATCTCGGTGATGCCGCCGACGTTGGGCAGGGTGGCGCGGATGTAATCGATACTGTGGTCTTCCACCAGCTTATTGAAATCCCAGCGGTAGCCCCATTCCTCGCCGGCCGCGAGCGGGACGCTCACCTTGCTCCGCAGAATGGGCAGATCCTGATTGAAGGCCTCCACACGTACCGGGTCCTCGACGAAGAAGGGAGCGAGATCTTGGATCAGCTCGCAGCCGCGAATGGCTTCGGAGAGGTCGAAGCGCTGGTGAAAGTCCACGCACCAGTCGCCGTTCTTGCCCACGCCTTCGCGCACCGCCGCGCAATCCGCCTGGAGCTGGTTAAGGCGCTCGTGGGTGTTGAACGTGGTGTTGGCCGGGGCGTCCGCGGAGCCCATGCGGAAGGCGCGGTATCCGGCTGCGATGGTGAGCTGGGCGCGCTCCTTGAGGCCCATGCCGCGCTGGACGCCCGGGATAATGCCGGCCGTGTTGTAGCACTCGCAATAGTTGCGGACCGTGCCGCCGAGCACGGCGTGCACCGGCAGGCCGAGCGCCTTCCCGCGAATGTCCCACAGGGCCAGGTCGAGCGCGCCGATCGCGTCGATCTTCTCCCGGCCGGGCGGATAGAAGAAGGAGCGCGTCATATCCTGCCAGAGGTGTTCGATGCGGCTGGGGTCCTGGCCGATGAGCCGTCCGGCGCACGGGTCCACCAGGTCCTTGGACCCACCTTCGCCGATTCCGGTGATGCCGGCGTCGGTTTCGATGGTCACCACCATGTCGCTCTGGTTGAAAAGCGGATTGGGGTTCGGCGGCTGATAGACGCGGACTCGCGTGATTTTCATTTTGGGGATGGCGGCGTGCGCGGGCCGCGGGGCGGACGCACCGGCGGCTCCGGCAACGGCCAGTGATTGGACAAACGATCGGCGGTTCATGGTATCTGCCGGATAGTCTACAGCAATCGTGCTATAGTTTTTTCGAAATTGAAGATCATCGTGCGAAATCGGACCCGCCAGACGGTCGTGGCGGATGCGGCCGACAAGGCCGATACCAGCGCCGAGCGGCGAACCGGACTGCTGAAGCATTCCCACCTGGCGCCGGGAGAAGGCCTGTGGATCGTCCCTTGCGAATCGGTCCACACCTTTTTTATGAAGTTCCCGATCGACCTGGTGTATCTCGACAAGGCGCTGAGGGTAAAGAAGGTGCGGAGCGCCGTGCCGGCGTGGAGGTTGTCGGCGTGCTTGTCGGCCCATTCGATTCTGGAGCTGCCCGCCGGCACGATCGAGCGGACGCAAACCTCCGTAGGCGACACGTTCGAGGTTGAGAAAGTAGGGTAGGCCTCCAGGCCTGCCCATGGCGAGCGGAGCTCGCCCGTAGGCCGCGCGCGTTTATCGCAGTAGCTTACCCACCCGTTCGAGCGCAACCTCGATGGCCTGCGGGCGCGTCAATACGCCCTCGAACAGGTCGCCCTTTTCGGTGAAGCGGTCCACGGCGTTGGTGATGTTGAACTGCTTCGGGTCGAGGCCGCGAATTACTTCGGACCATTCGAGCGGAGTCGCTACAGGGGCGCCGGGATAAGCGCGCAACACGTAAGGGGCGGCGATGGTCTTCGATTTACCGATCTGCAGGTAGTCGAAGTAGACGCGGTTGCGCTGCCGCTTGGCCACCGAGCGCGGCGTGGTGAACATCTGGGGCTTCTCGGCGATCACCAGGCGCGCGATCAGCTCCGCGAACGTGCGCGCTTCTTCGTAGGAATAGACCGGCTCGATCGGGATGTAGACGTGCATGCCGTCGCCGCCCGTGGTCTTCGGGTATCCGGTGAGGCCGATGCGGTCGAGCAGCTTTTTCACCAGCAGCGCGGCCTCCACGATCATCTCGAACGGGCACTCCTGCGGGTCGAGATCGATGAGGATGAAATCCGGGTTGTCGAGATGCTCGAAACGGCTCATCCACGGATTGTGGTCGATACAGCCGAGATTCACCAGGTACAGCAGGCTGGCGCGGTCGCCGGCAAAGACGTAGCGGATGGGCTTCTGGTTGTGCTCCGAATCGATCAGCTCGGTGCGCAGCCAGGGCGCGGCCGTTTCGGGCGTGTCCTTCTGGAAGAAGAACTCCTCCTTGATCCCGTTCGGATAGCGCTTGAGCGACAAGGGGCGATCCTTCAGATACGGCAGGATGAGGCCGGAGACGGCATCGTAGTAGTTCAGGACATCGCGCTTGGTGTAGCCCTCGTCCGGGTAGAAGACCTTCTTGAGGTTGGTGAATTTGAGGGTGCGGCCGTCGATCGTGAGCGTCGACTCTTTGGCCGATTCGGGGAACAGCGGATCTTCCCGCTTGACCTGGGGCGGCTCGACATCGTTGCGAAGGCCGAGATAGACAGGGGCACGGAGGCGCTGGTCGGTGGTCCAGTTGGCGAACTTCACCTGCGCGATCAGCTGCGGCTTCACCCAGGTCATACCGCGGTCGGGCTTGGGACGGGGGTCGAACGGGCACTCTCTCGTAATCAGGGGCTCGAGACGGCCGTAGAGCGCGGCCAGGGTCTTCTGGTCGAAGCCGGTGCCGACATTGCCCACCCAGCGGAGCTTGCCGCCGTCATTCACACCCAGCACCAGCGCGCCGAAGTGGTCGCGATCGCCCTGCGGCTCGGTAAAACCGCCGATCACAAACTCCTGTTCGCCGACAATTTTGATCTTGAGCCACTCGCGGCTGCGCTTCGATTCGTAGGTACTGGAAGCGTGCTTCGCGAGAATCCCTTCGAGACCGGTCTCGCGCGCCGCTTCGAGCATGGCGTCGCCCGCGCCTGGGAAAGCCTCCGAGATGCGCAGCACCGGGCCGGGCGTGACGACGGCCTCCAGCAGTTCGCGGCGCTGGGCCAGGGCTACTCCGCGCAGATCGTAGCCATCGAGGTAGAGAAGATCGAAGACGAAGTAGACCACGGGCGTGGAGCGGACGAGGTGGGCGATGGTGTTGGGATCGGTGTTCGCGATGCGCGACTGGATGAGGTGAAACCGGGAAACGCCTTTTTCATCCAGCACGGCGATCTCGCCATCGAGCACCGCCTGGCGCGCCGCGATGTGGTGGTGGATAACGGCCAGCTCGGGATACTGGCGCTCGCAGCGCAAACCGCTGCGGGACTGCAGGCGCACTTCTTCCTGCTCCACGAAGGCGATGGCGCGGACGCCGTCCCACTTGACCTCGAACAGCCATTCGTCGCCCTTCGGCGGACGGTCGGCCAGGGCGGCCTTCATCGGCTCGATGCTGGACGGGATTTCGGCTTTGCGCGCGCCTTTGAGCGCGGAGAGGTCGAATTGAGTTTTTTTTTAACCGGCGCGGCTTGCGCAGCCGCGGCTTTCGCGGTGCGCTTGGCCGGACGGCTGCTGGCCCAGACGCGGTCGGACGCACCGGCGGACTTGCGCTTGGACTGGCGGGCGGGCAGGTTCTGCGCGATTTCCTGCTGGGTGCGGCCCGAAAGCGCGCTGGTGGCATGGGCTTCCACATCCCAGCCGGGGGCGGCAAACTGATCGCGCTTTTTGATGATCAGCCACTCGTTGCCCTTGCCGCGGCCTTTCATGTGGACCAGGGCGAAATCGCCGTTCAGCTTTTCGCCGTGGAGGCGGAATTTGAGGTCGCCCTTCGCGATCTGGTCCTGCGCGGGGAGGTCGCCAAGCAGTTCGAAGGTGCCGCGATCCCACAACATGACGCTGCCGGCGCCGTAGTTTCCGGCGGGAATCGTGCCCTCGAAATCGCCGTACTCGACGGGGTGATCCTCCACCTGCGCGGCGAGATGCCGGACGCCCGGGTCGAGGCTGGGGCCTTTCGGCACTGCCCAGGATTTCAGAACGCCGTCGATCTCCAGGCGAAAATCGTAATGCAGGCGCGTGGCATCGTGCCGCTGCACACAAAAGCGATTGGTAGGCGCCTGGCCGGGAGTCTGACCGGGAGGAGGTTCCGGCGTTTTCTCGAAACGGCGTTTGGAAACGTACTCTTCCAGGGGCATAACTGCCTTTACATCCTACCATTTACATCGTGAACAGCTTTGTCGTATATTGGAAACCACACACTTGCGAGGGTGGATTCATGGCATCGAGCGTCTGGAAAGGTCACCTCACGTTTGGCCTGGTTTCGTTCCCCATCCGGCTCTTCAGCGCCGCGCGTAGCGAGACCATCAGCTTCAACCTGCTGCACAAGGATGACCACTCCCGAATCAAACAGGTCACCTATTGCCAGCAGGAAGACAAGCCGGTCCCGCGGAGCGAACTCGTGAAGGGCTACGAGTACGAGAAGGACCACTACGTGGTGATCGACGACGAGGACATCAAGAAGGTCGCGCCGAAGACCGCCAAGGTGATGGAGATCCTCGAATTCGTGAAGGCCGACCAGGTGGACCCGATCTACCTCGAAAGCTCCTATTACGTAGCGCCCGATGAGGGCGGCGAGAGGCCCTACGCGCTGCTGTTCCAGGCGCTGCGCGAATCCAATTATTACGCGCTGGCCAAGGTGGCGATGCACAACCGCGAGCACATCATCGTGCTGCGGCCGGGGGCGAAGGGGATCCTCTCGCACACCATGTATTACCAGGACGAGATCCGCCAGGTGGAGGAGTTCCGCACCGATACCAGCCTGGTGAAGGACAAAGAGCTGGCCATGGCGAAGATGCTGATCTCGTCGCTGGAGGCCGATTTCGAGCCGCAGAAGTATCACGATCAGTACCGCGATAACCTGCAGCAGATGATCGAGGCCAAGATCGAGGGCAAGAAGGTAGTGGCCGCGCCCGCCGAGCACATCGCCCCGGTGATCGACATCATGGAAGCGCTGAAGCGGAGCCTGGCGGAGAAGCGCAAGCCGGCGCAGGCGGCCACGGCCGCGGCGGCAGCCCAGATGGAAGAGCAGCCCGCGGAAGCGGCGCCGAAGAAGCGGGCCCGCAAGAGCAAGGTAGGGTAGCGCCCAGTAAACGGTGCGCCGCGCGGCCGCGGATTCCGCGGAACGCGGCATCCGCACGGGCTGGTGGGCGCGCGCGATGAGAGGCAGACGTCGAGACGGCCGGTCGGGCAGCCACCATGGGTTAGTTCCCATCACCACATATGACTTGACTGTTCGCCCTATAGCTGTCAACCGCGGGATATATGGCGCATTATTGTGGTGGCTCCTAATGCCAACAGAACTGTTCATAGCTCGCAGGACACTCTTGATGCTGTAGAGGCTGTACACTTTTCGTCAAATCCCGGTTTGTTTCCTGGGCATTTGGTCGGTTTGACACCGGTCCTACCTGGACGCTCTCCTCTGTTTGCCTTATCATCGTAGATAACTTGCCTTGCCCACTCCGATATGCGGCCTTGCGTATCCTGCGTGGCGTCGCCTCTCCGAAATCAGGAAATGGAGAAGTAACAAGGGGGCGCTCGCGTCGCGGCGCGGCGTCATGATTGTCGACTAGAAGGAAAAGGTGTATCAATGTTTCTTCACAAAAAAGAATTGCTGCAACCCGTAAAGGTAGACAAACCCGATCCGAAATTCGGGCAGTATCTTCTGGAACAATTCGGCGGCGCAACAGGCGAACTTACTGCGGCGCTGCAATACTGGGTTCAGTCATTTCATGTCGACAATCCGGGTATCAGGGACATGCTCCAGGATATCGCTGTCGAAGAGTTCGGCCATCTGGAGATGGTGGGACAAATGATCGAGATTCACACCCGTGGGATCAAGCCCGGGGTGGGTATCGATAGCCCGCTATTCGCGGTGCGCGGCAGAGGACCGCATTTTCTGGATAGCCAGGGTGCGGCCTGGACCGCGAGCTACATCAATGAAGGGGGCGACGTCGTGCGGGATCTGCGCGCGGATATCGCCGCCGAAGCCGGTGCCCGGCAGACATACGAATCTCTCGTGAATCTGGCGCCGGACGAAGGAAGCAAGAAAGCACTTGTCCACTTGCTGACCCGCGAGATCTCCCATACCAACATGTTCATGAAAGCGCTGGAGTCTCTCGGAAAGCTGACGGACCCGTTCTTTGGCAATGTAAAGACGGATAAGACGGTGAACCTCTACTTCCATCTAAGCTCCGATGGCGTTGAGCAACGCGGGCCCTGGAACGAGCCGCCGACCTTCGAGTACATTGGCGATCCGGTACACGCTAAATCGAAGGCGTAACACATCGCCGGCATCAACATCTGAAGGACAATGATGAAGAAGTCGTCCCGCCGAGGTGCTGCGGGATGTCACCGATCATGTCCGTCAAGACCTGCTTATCGCGACCGGCAGTTATGTCTTCTTCTCAACCTCGGCGGTGGCTCAGGTAAGCCCGACTACTCCAAATGCCGGAGATCGAATCGGCGCAGGACTTTGCAAGAAGGGCGTGAACGAGTCTAATAGGCTGCGGGGTATGCCATGATCAAACCTTGCTTTCGAACACAAATCGCGGGTCCGGCGAACTGCGCCCGAGAATCAAGCCCGCCACGTATTCGCCGACAGCCGGTCCGTGTTTGAACCCGTGTCCCGAGCCGCCCCCGACGAGCCATGTGTTGCGCCGTTCGGGGTGGCGATCGATCAGAAAGTCGCCGTTCGATGTGTTCTCGTACTGGCAAACGCGCGCTTCGCTGAGGGGCGCATCGCACAGATCGGGAAAGCGTTCGGCCAGGAAGCGGCGGGCTTCCAGGAGGCCTTCTTCCGTGGGACGGCGATCGCCGGAATCGGGATCGAAGGGCGGTCCGTGGCGGTCGAGCGCCAGCTTGAATCCGCGGGATTCGAGGTCGGGAACGCCGTACGGGCGGCGCGGGTCGCTGAAATCGATCCACGCCGGGAACTGCTCCGGAGAGAAGCGGGTGTCGCCAGGGGGCGGAGCGAAGAAGAAAACCTCCTGCCGGGTAGGGCGGATGCGATCGCCGAGCAGCTCCGGAAAGAGCTTGCCGAGCCAGGGGCCGCAAGCGTAAATCGTGACTTCCGCGAGAGGGCCGGCATTCGGGTCCACGATGCGGGTTTCATAGACCGCCCCCAGGCGGACCGCGTCCGCGGCAACGGCGGCGACCGCGCGGCGCGCCATCAACACTCCGCTTTGCGGCTCGAAGATCCCGTAATAGCCGCCGGGAGTCTGCATCTGCGGATAACGGCGGCGGAGCGCGGCGGTGGAGAGGATCTCGAACGGCACACCTGCCTCCTCGAGGGTCCGGATGGTGGCCGCGCTGTAGGGGTCGTTCTCCCGCGCCATCCACAGCACGCCGGTGCGATGGAACAGGCGTTCGCCGGCGGCGGCAAACAACTCCTGCCAAAGCTCCAGGGAGCGCATCGCCATGCGAGTGTAGATCGCATCGGCGCCGTAGCCCATACGGATGAGGCGGCTCTCGCCGCCGGAACTGGCGCGGCTGTGGGCCGGACCCCAGGCGTCCACCAGCAGCACCGATTTTCCGGCGCGCCGCAGGTGCCACGCGATCCAGGAGCCGAACGCTCCGGCGCCGATGACTGCGATATCGTATCCGATGCCCTCCACTTTACAATGCCGGGCGGGGAGGATATTCTCCGCTCATGGTTCTACACAGGATGTTCGCAGCCGGCCTGCTGTTTGCCGCGGCGGGGTATGCGCAGGCGCGGCTGGACGGCGTTATCGACATTCACGCGCACTGCGACCCGGACAGCCGGCCGCGGTCGATCGACGCCATCGACCTGGCGCGGCTCGCCAAGGCAAGGGGTATGCGCGGGATGGTGCTCAAGAGCCATTACGAGCCGACCGCTTCGATGGCTTACCTGGTGCGGAAAGTGGTGCCGGGGCTCGAGGTCTTCGGCGGCATCGATCTGAACCGCTCGGTGGGCGGGCTGAACCCCGAAGCGATCGAGCGCATGGCGATGATCAAGGGCGGTTGGGGCCGCGTGGTCTGGATGCCGACGTTCGATTCCGAAAACCAGGTGCGTTTCTCGAAAGAGAACCGCCCGTTCGTGGCGGTATCGCGCGACGGCCAACTCCTGCCGGAAGCGAAACAGGTGATCGCGGTAGCGGCGCGGCGCGGACTCACGCTCGAAACCGGCCACTCCTCGGCCGCGGAGGGATTGCTGATCATCCGCGAGGCGCGCGCTCAAGGCGTCCAGCGCATCGTGGTGACCCACGCTATGCTGGCGCCGGTGCTCATGTCGGTGTCACAAATGAAAGAGGCCGCTGCAATGGGCGCCTATCTGGAATTTGTTTACAACGGACTGGTTGGCGACAAGCCCGAATATTCGATGCGCCAGTACGCCGATGCGATTCGCGCGGTCGGGGCAAAATCCTGCATCCTTGCGAGCGATCTCGGGCAGGATACCAACCTGCTGCATCCGGACGGGCTGGCGGCTTTCTTTGCGGGACTTCGGCGTGAGGGGATCCCCTCATCCGATATCGATCTCATGTCGAAAGTGAATCCGGCGCGCGCGCTGGGCCTGCAGTAGCATCTCCGCGTACTTAAATTTTCTTCACCTGACAATTTTTTACAGGAGGCATACCGGGGGAGTGCGTCCATATGAGTGGAGAGGGGGAGGATATGGCTGGATTGAGAATGCTGTTGGACCCCACGAAGGTGGGACACGGAGCAGAAACGCTGGAGCGGAACTTGCGCAAGCGGATTGTCGGGCAGGATGCAGCCGTGCGGCAGATTGTCAGTATCTACCAGACGTTCCTCGCCGGGATGTCGAGTCCCGGCCGGCCGATCGGCAGTCTCCTGTTTCTTGGCCCGACGGGTTCCGGAAAAACGCGCACCGTGGAGGCGCTGGCCGAATCGTTGACCGGCGACCCGCGCGCCGTAATCAAGATCGACTGCGCCGAGTTCCAGCACAGTCACGAAATCGCCAAACTGATCGGCTCGCCTCCCGGATATCTGGGGCATCGCGAGACGCGTCCGCTGCTCTCGCAGGACGCATTGAACCAGTTCCAGACCGAAGACGTGAAGCTGAGCTTCGTGCTGTTCGACGAAATCGAGAAGGCCAGCGATGCGTTATGGAACCTGCTGCTGGGGATTCTCGATAAGGCGACCTTGACGCTGGGCGACAATCGCCGCGTGGATTTCTCGCGCACCATCATTTTTCTGACGAGCAACCTGGGTGCCAGCGAGATGGCCAAGGTCCTGCAACCGAAGCTCGGCTTCACGACGGCGGAGGCGTCTCTGGACCCGAAGGCCGTGGAGAAGATGTCGCATGCCGGCGTGGAAGCGGCGCGGCGCAAGTTCACGCCGGAGTTTCTCAACCGCCTCGACGGCATCGTTGCGTTCCGCCCGCTGGGGGAGGCGGAACTACGTCAGATCCTTGAACTGGAACTCGATGCGGTGCGGGATCGGATCGCTACGTCCGGCGACGTGCAGACGCTAGGGTTCGACGTGACCGAGCCGGCGAAGGATTTCCTGCTCGTCGAAGGAACCGACCTGCGCTACGGGGCGCGCCATTTGCGGCGCGCGGTCGACCGGCTGCTGGTCGCGCCGCTCTCCAACCTGATCGCGACGGCACAGGCACGCAGCGGCGACCGGCTGCTGGTGGATTTCGACGCCGGCGCGCAGCGGCTGGTGTTTTTCAAAGACTCCGACGAGCCGGTGCAGGCCACGGCTACGGCCACGGCGGCGTAGGGCCGGTTACAGCTTCCGATGGAAGAAATCCACGGCGGCGTGGTAGGCCTTCAGCCAGGAGGCGTGCCGCAGGAAACCGTGGATTTCATCGGGAATGATCAACTCTTCGAAATAGGCGTTCTGCCGGCGCAGGGCGGTGACCAGCTCGACCGTCTGCGAGAAGTCTACGTTGCGGTCGTCGTCTCCGTGAATCAGCAGCACGGGGGACTTCCAGGTTTTCACGGCTGCCATGGGGGATGAGTCGAACGCCAGCTTCGAGGCTTCGGCGTTTCTCTCTTCCAGCGCGGCAGCAGCACGCAGCCGGGCGCTCCAATCGTGAACGCCGTGGAAATCCACGCCCGCGGCGAAGAGGTCGGAATTGCGTGCGAGTCCCAGCGCCGTCAGGTAGCCGCCATAGGAGCCGCCCCACAGGCCGATGTGCGCAGGATCGACGTCGGCGCGGGTGCGGAGGTACTTGCCCGCGCCTTCCACATCCTGATATTCACTGGCGCCGGTAGCGCCGTAGTTCAGCGCTTCGCGAAACTCCATCCCGTACCCGATGCCGCTGCGGTAGTTGATCGACAGAACCACATAGCCCTGGCTCGCCAGGTACTGGTTCATGCCGTAGGCGTTGTTGTAGTAATCCATGTAGTGCCAGCCGAGCAGCATCTGGCGGCGCGAGCCTCCGTGCATGAAGACCAGGGCCGGATGGCGCTCGCCGGGCCTTCCCGCGGGAGGCAGGAATAGCTGCCCGTGGATCGGCATGCCGTCGGTCGCGGGGTAAATCACCTGCTGCGGCACGACCAGCGAATCGGCGGGAAAATCGGCCGGGATGCTATCGGGCGCGAGGTCGCGTACCTTGCCGCCAATCTGGATGGCGGCGCGGGCGGGCCGGCGGCCGTCGGCGTGCAGGAAGGCCACGCCGCCCCCGGCGATCACGGGCGTCCACTCCAATTCTTCGCCTCTGGTGACGGCGGTGGGCGGTCCGGCTGCGATGGAGACGCGCCAGATGTGCCGGCGGTCGATGTCGTCCTGGTTGGAGGAGAAGACGGCTTCCTTGCCGTCGCGCGAGAAGGTAACGTGCTCCACTTCGAAGCTGCCGGGCGTCAGCAGCGTGGCCGCGCCGCCCTCGACCGCTACGGAGTAGAGGTGCAGCCATCCGTCGTGCTCCCACGGGAAGAGGATGCGGTCGCCGGCGCCCCAGTAGAGCTGCTGCTCCGAGACCATAGGGTGGAAAACGCTACCGGGGCCCGGCTCTGCCTTCCAGATCTGCCGGCCGGCGCCGTCCGCCACGCTGGCCACGCGGATCGCCCAGGGGTCGCCTGTGCGGTGCGCGCCGCGTCCGGGGGAACCGCCCGTGAGGTTGCGGATGAAGGCGATCTGGCGGCCGTCGGGCGACCAGACGGGGTTGCGGTCGCGGTCGGTGCTGGGGTCGAGGTATTCCAGGGATTTGGCGGTGAAATCGTAGATCGCGATGAAGCTGTGGTTGGTGCGGTCGCTGACGAAGGCCACCTTGGCTCCGTCGGGCGACCACACGAGTTCCGACGCGGTGGCGCCGGTGCGCGCATGGATGAGCATGGCGGGCGCCGCCGGTTCCGTGAGGGGCGCTGTCCAGACCTGCCCGCCCAGCAGAAAAACGATGCGGTCGCCTTTCGGCGAGACGGCCGGCGAGTGTCCCATAGCGATCTTGCGGGGCGCCTGGCCGGGCGTGACGAGCCAGATGGCCTGTTCCACTCCGGCCGGGTTCATCGCCGGATTGGGGTCGGGGCGGCCCAGGAATTCCAGGTCGCCTCCGTGAACATAGACCACCGACCTGCTGTCGGGCGTCCACTGCAACTGGCCCACGTCCTGGCCATCGTCCGCCGTATAGGAGGTGGCGCGCACTCCTTTCCAATCGGGCGCCGAAGCGACCCAGACATTGCGAGCGCCGCGCTCATTGAGCATCCACGCGACGCGGTTTCCGTCCGGCGAGGCGATGAGCTCCGAGGGGAACGGCGCCGAGAGCACCTGTTCGAGGGTGAAAGTCTTTGCGCCGGCAGCGCAGGCAAGTGCCAGGAGGGCCAGGAGAAATCGTCGCATGTCGAAATAGTCTAGCGCAGGTGCGATTTACGGGACTCGCGGCATTTCGCGCCAGATGCTACCAATAAGGTATGTGCCTCGCCATTCCGGGGAAAATTCTCGACGAACGGCAGGTCGACGGCATCCGCGTCGGCCGCGTGCAGTTTGGCGGCGTGACCCGCGAAGCGTATCTCGACTACGTGCCGGAAGCGGCCACCGGTGACTACGTGATGGTACATGTGGGGTTCGCCATCAGCAAAGTGGACGAGGAAGAGGCGCGCAAGACTTACGAACTGCTCGAACAGATGGGGCTGCTCGAAGAGGAGCCATGAAGTACCTCGACGAGTATCGCGACCCGGAGCTGGCCAAGCGGCTGGTGGGTGAAATCCGCAAGCTGGTGACGCGCCACTGGGTGCTGATGGAGATCTGCGGCGGCCAGACCCACACGCTGATGCGCTACGGGATCGACGACCTGCTGCCGCCGGACGTCGAGCTGGTGCACGGCCCCGGCTGCCCGGTGTGCGTGACGCCGCTCGAGATCATCGACAGGGCGGTGGCCATCGGCTCCACGCCCGGCGTGACGCTGGTCTCTTACGGAGACATGCTGCGGGTGCCCGGCTCCGAGAGTGACCTCTTCCGGGTGAAGGCCGCGGGCGGCGATGTGCGGATCGTGTATTCCCCGATGGACGCGCTGAAGATCGCGCGCCAGAATCCCGGGCGCCAGGTGGTGTTCTTTGCGGTCGGTTTCGAAACTACGGCTCCGGCCAACGCCATGGCGGTGTGGCAGGCGAAGCGCGAAGGGCTGCGCAATTTCTCGCTGCTGGTCTCGCATGTGCTGGTGCCGCCGGCCATTCGCCTGCTGCTTGGCTCGCCCGAGAACCGGGTGCAGGGCTTCATCGCGCCGGGCCACGTCTGCGCCGTGATGGGGTACACCGAGTACGAGGAGCTGGCCGCTGCCTACCGTGTTCCTTTCGTGGTGGGCGGGTTCGAGCCGCTGGACCTGCTTGAGGCCATCCTCATGCTGGTGAAGCAGCTCGAAAGCGGACGCGCCGAGGTGGAGAACCAGTACGTGCGCAGCGTGACCCGCGCCGGCAACGAGGCGGCCCGGCGCCGGGTGCTCGAGGTTTTCGAGGTGGCGAACCGCAAGTGGCGCGGCATCGGCGAGATCGCCCAGTCCGGATACCGGCTGCGCCCCGAGTATGCTGCCTACGACGCCGAAAAGGTGTTCGGCGTCGAGACCACGCACGCCGAGGAGCCCGCGGAGTGCATCGCGCCGCGCGTGCTGCAAGGCCTGGCCAAGCCGGTGGACTGCCCGGCGTTCGGCACGCGCTGCACACCCGAGATGCCCCTGGGTGCTCCAATGGTCTCGAGCGAAGGCGCCTGCGCGGCCTACTACCAGTACAGGCGGCACGTATGATCTCCTGTCCGCTTCCTTTGCCCGCGAAAGACCGCATCCTGCTGGGCCACGGCTCGGGCGGCAAACTGAGCGCCGAGCTGCTGCGCGACGTTTTCCTGCCGCTGTTTCGGAGCCCGGTTCTGGGCCGCCTGGACGACCAGGCCGTGATCGAGATCGGCGGCGTGCGCCTCGCATTCACCACCGATTCGTTCGTGGTGAAGCCGCTGTTCTTCCGCGGCGGCGATATCGGATCGCTGGCGGTCCACGGCACGATCAACGATCTGGCGATGGGCGGAGCGGAGCCGCTGTACCTGAGCGCCGCGTTCATTCTGGAGGAAGGGCTCGACATGGAGACGCTGCGCCGGGCCGCCGAATCGATGGCGCGCGCGGCGGAGGCTGCCGGAGTCGAGATCGTCACCGGCGATACCAAGGTGGTGGAGAAGGGCAGCGGCGACGGCCTGTTCATCAACACGACGGGGATCGGCCGGGTGCCGCCGGGGGTGAACCTCTCCGCCGCCAACGCGCGGCCCGGAGACCGGGTGCTGCTCTCGGGTACGTTAGGGGATCACGGCATCACGATTCTATCCGAGCGCGAAGGCATCGGCTTCGAGTCGCCCGTGGAAAGCGATTCGGCCGCGCTGCACACGCTGGTGCGCGAGATGCTCGCGGTATCGCACGAGATCCGGTGCCTGCGCGATCCGACTCGCGGCGGCCTCGCCAGTACCGTCAACGAGATCGCCGCGAGCGCCGGGGTAGGCATCGCGCTGGTCGAATCGGCGATCCCGGTACGGGAAGAAGTGCGCGGCGCCTGCGAGCTGCTGGGCCTCGACCCGCTCTACGTGGCGAACGAGGGCAAACTGGTGGCGGTGGTCGCGCCGGACGCCGCGGACGCCATACTCGAAGCGATGCGGCGCCACCCCCTGGGCGCTCAATCCGCGATCGTCGGCACGGTGACCGAGTCGCACACCGGCATGGTCACGATGAAGACGCCGTTCGGCACGAGCCGCATCGTCGACATGCTGCCGGGCGATCAGTTGCCGCGAATCTGCTGACTCTGGAGCGCGTCGAGTGTAGCGCGCGCGGTGGCTTCCCACGAGAATTCGGCTGCTCGCCGTGGTCCGGCCTCGGCGAGACGGGCGCGAAGATCGGAATCGGAAGTCAGGCGCTCCATTGCGTTCACCATCGAGCCGAGGTCGCGCGGATCGAACTGCAGGGCGGCGCTCCCGGCGATTCCGGAGAGCGGCTCGATCGCGGAGCACGCGGCTGGGACGCCGGCCGCCAACGCTTCGAGCACGGGCAGTCCGAAGCCTTCGAAGAGTGAAGGGTAAAGAAAGGCCCAGGCGCGCGTATAGTAGTCGTGGAGCTGTTCGCGCGGCACCCAGCCGGGAAACTCCACCGCATCCGCGCAGTCCGAGAGAATCGCGAAGCTGGTGCAGCGGCCCGGTGAAGAAGCCGTGGATGCCGCAGATCACCAGGCGGAACTCCGGCCTCGACTTGCGGAACACGGCGAAGGCCTTCAGCAGGCCGTCCAGGTTCTTGTGCGGATGCAGGGTGGAGACGGCCAGCAGAAACGGCTCGGGGCGGCGGCGTGCGGCGATGTCGAAGAAGACCGGGTCCACTCCCAGGCGCGCCACCCGCACCCGCGATTCCGGCAGGCGGTAGATTTGCCGGAGGTCGGCGGCCGTAGTCTCCGACACCGCCAGCAGCAGGCGCGAAACGTGCGCCGACCAGAAAAGAAAGAAATTCCAGAACGGCCGGTCGAACCAGCGGAAATACTCCGGGTGGCGTTTGTGCTGCAAATCGTGAAACACCGTGATCTGGGGGCACGGGCACAACAGCGGCGCCGTGAATCCGGGATTTAGCAGGACGTCTAGCTTCAGGCGGGCCGCAGCGAAGGGCAGGATTGTCTGCTCCCACAGGAGGCGGGCCGGCCGCGATACCGCCCGCACATGCTGCGGAACCAGCGAAAAGTTGGGGGCGACGGGGATGAGGTCGAGGCCCGTCTCGCGATTGGTAAAGATGTAGTAGCGGTTGACCGGGTCGATCGAGCCGAGCCCGGTGAGCAGTCCGCGCAAGTAGATCTCGGTCCCGCCCACCCCTCCGGGAATCAGGTAGAGGGCATTGATCCCGATGCGCAGGGGCCGCTCCATGTCAGTGGGCGCCGCGGAGCAGGAGGGTCTCGACCGAGGCCAGTTCCTGGCGCGCGTCGGCCAGCGTCGGGTCGAGAGCGAGTGCGCGCTGGTAGTCGGCGGCGGCGGCGGGGAGCTCGTTGTTCTTGTAGTGGATCTTACCCCGGTAGTTGTAGATCATCGCGAAATTGGGGTCGATCTTCTGCGCCGTGTCGAGGGCGCCCATTGCGTCGGCCCATCGCGATTGCTCGGCATAGACTTTGGCGATCTGGGTATAGACGTGCGCGGTGCGCTCCATCGAGGCGGCCTGCCGCAGCTTGGCGAGTGCTTCGTCGTGGCGGTTCAGGCCGTCGTAGGCCAGCCCCCAGTCGATCAGCAGATTGTAAGTGGGCGGCTGAAGTTGGGCGGTCTTCTCGAACTCGACGATGGCGCGGTCGAAGCGGTTCTGGTCGAAGTACGCAAAGCCGAGCTGGAAATGCACGCGGGCCTTGTCCGGCGATTTGGTGGCCGTGTCTTCCCAGAGAGTCACGGCGTCGCTCCAAACGGCGGCCCGGGCGTGCGCCACCGCCGCCGCCGCCAATACCACCACGGTGCAGGCGGCGGCCAGCGGCTTGCGTTCGACTTTCAGGCGGCCCAGCAAATCCACCACGATCAGCAGCAGGCCGGGCATCGCGAAATAGATGCGGCGCTCAGCGATCGGGTCGCGGATCGGCAGGATGGAGGAAGTGGGCGCCATCAGCACCAGGAACATGAAAAAACCGTACGACGCGAGCGGAAAGCGCCGGCGGTAGTGCCCGGCCGCCGCGCACAACGCGACCAGCGCGGCCAGTCCGAAAACGGCGCCGTGATCCAGCAGGGTTTTGGAAATGGGGAAGTCCCAATCCACGGTCAGGCGCGCCGGAAACAGGAAGAGTCCCAGGTAGACGAAAAGCGCGCGGCACTGCGTGAAGAAGTACTCGTACCAGGTGAGGTCCTTCATGCCGAATCCGGCGGTGGGGGCATACAGGATGAGGCGCCAGAAGAGCGCGACTCCGGCCGCGGCGCCCAGCGCCATCGGCACGTAGAGCCTCCAGTTGCCGCGGACGCCCTTCAGCGAGAAGCCGGGGTTCCACCAGTAATCGGTCAGCAGCAGGAGGGCGGGCAGTGCAATCGTGTGCTCCTTCGAGAGCAGTGCCAGCCCGAACAGCAGCAGCACGGCCGTCACGACGCTCCAGGCGGCGGCCGTTTCGCGACGGTAGAGGAAGACTGTGAAGGCCGCGAACACCAGCATCACGCTCAGCGCTTCGGAGCGGCCCGCCAGGTAGGCCACCGCTTCGGTCTGTATGGGGTGCAGCAGAAAGACCGCCGCGGCGAACCCAGCCAGCAGCGTGCGCCGCGACGGATCGGCGCCGCTCCATTCGAGCAGCCGGCGGACCATCAGAAACACCAGCCCGCTGGTAAGGCAGTGGATCAGGATATTGACGACGTGGTAGGAGTACGTGTCGTCTCCGGAGAGCCGCGAGTTGAGCCAGTAAGTGAACATCAGGACCGGACGGTTGCCCCGCAGCCAGTCGCCAAGAGGGGCGCCGAAGTGCGGAAGGGCAAACGGCAGGATGGTGTCGTCGAACAGGAAGGGCCCGTGCAGGGCGGGGGAATATACCCAGAACACAACGACGAGCGCGGCCACGGCCAGAGCCGCCGGCATCCACCAGTGAGTCGCGGCGGGCGCCGCCGCGAGCTTCGCCTTTTTGCCGCTCTCGGCCTTCTTACTTTTCATGGCCGGCGAGGTTCCGCAAGTGATATTCGAGGATCGCGACACGCTGCGCCAGCGCGATGTTGTCGTCGCGCAGGTCGGAAATGATGAAAGAGAAGCGCAGGAACATGATCAGGAAGATGCTGCCGGCAATCAAGAACAGGGTAAGGGGTGTATCGGGAATGCCGAACTTGCGCGTGACATAGTCCAAGACCGGCCGCGATCGCGAGAGCAGCAGCATGGCCACGGCGGCCAGCAGCCAGCTTACCGAATACTCCACGCGGATGTGCGCGCGGCGCACCGAGATCAGCACCAGCACGAGCAGCACGATGCTGAGGATGGTCGTGATGTGCAAGAGGCTCTGCATTTATCCTCCGGCGCCGGGCCCGCGGCGGGACCGGCGATCGATTTTCAGAACATTGACAAACACCCCGAGCAGCACGTGGGCAATGTAGTAGAGCGCCTTGACGGTAGTGATGGACGAACGCCCCGTGGTGCGCGGCCGCATTTTGCAGGGCACCTCCTCAAACCGGAAGCGCTTGCGCTGCAGCACCACCAGGGCCTCGATCTCGGGATACTCGAGGGGAAAGCTGCGGCTGAACAAGGCGAGCGCGCGACGATTCAGGCCGACGAATCCGGACGTCGGATCGTTCACCCGCCGGCCCAGGATCGGGCGCAGCATCATGCGGAAAAAGCGAATGCCGAGCGACCTCGCGAGGCTGTTGTCGAACCCGTTGCCGCCCGCAAAGCGCGACCCGATCACCATCTCGCAGCCCGATTCCTTGAGCCGCTCGAAGATGCGTGGAATGTCGCCCGGGTCATGCTGCCCGTCCCCATCCACGCGGATCACGTAGCGGAACCCCAGCTCGTGCGCCAGCTTGTAGCCGGCCTGCACGCATCCTCCCAGACCCAGATGGTGGGGCATCGGCAGGATGTCGGCGCCGGCCGCACGCGCCGCCGCGATGGTGCCGTCGGCCGAACAGTCATCGATCACCAGCACGGGCGCACCGGGGACGTGGCGGTGAATGGAGCGCACCACCTCCGCGATGGCGCCCTCCTCATTGAGCGCCGGCACAATCACCAGCAGGGAGTCGGGTCCGGTAGGTCGAATCAATGGGCGGCCAACCTCCTTGCGCTAATGGCATGGCCGCGGAGCAGGTGGCGGAACACGCCGGGCGTGATCCTGGCGCCCGCGCGGATGGCGCGCCGCTGGCGCCAGAGCCGCGGCAGGCTCGCCAGCAGCGCCGCGTGCGCTTTCAGCACGTACCATAGCATCTTGGGCCCGGCATTGCCTTCGGCGCGGAAGCGCGCCGCGCTCCCGCGTCCCTGGAGCAGGTAGCGCAAGTGCCAGCCATAGCGCGCCGCCGCCGCCAGAGCCGCCGCCGGCAGCATCCCGGCGGGAAAGTTCTTCACCAGCACGAATAGCCGGTTGCGCTCCACGTAGTAAGCTTTGAGGCCGGATGCCGGCCCGGCGGAATGCGAATAATGGTGCTCCACCAGCGCCTCCGGCACGTACAGGCATTTCCACCCGCCCCAGCGCGCGCGCAGCCCGAGATCGGTATCTTCGCAGTAGAGGAAGAAGTCGTCGTCGAAGCTGCCGATCTGCTCCAGCATGGTACGACGGTAGAGCGCCGCCGAGCCGCTGGGGAACAGCACCTCTTCCGGCACCGGAAAATCCTCGGGCGGCCGCCCATGGCCGCGCTGTTTGCTGCTGCCATCCCGCGCGATCAGCATGCCTGCCGAATCGAGCCGCTTCTCCCCGAAGAACCGCACCTGGGATGCGCCCATGCCGGCATCCGGCCGCCCTTCGAGGGCGCACACCAGCATTTCGAGCCAGCGCGGATGCGCGATGGCGTCGTCATTCAGCGTGGCCAGGTAGGGAGCCTCGGAAGCCTGGAACCCCTGGTTGACGGCGGCGCCGAATCCGGCGTTGCGGGCATTTTCGATGATGCGTGCGCCTGCCGCCGCCCCACTCCGCCGCGCCAGGCCTTGGCCGCTATTATCCACGACGATGACTTCAAAATCGCGTCGCGTCTGCCGCCCGAGGGATTCCACGCACTCCCGAAGTCTCGAATCCGCAGCCAGGGTGGGGATCACCACCGTTACGAGGAAATCAGGCAAACCTTGATTCTACCCTGCCCGCTGCCTCACTCGTTTCGCAGCGCTACCAGAGGATCGACCCGCATCGCCCGCAGCGCCGGAATCGTGCACGCCAGCAGGCCGGTGGCCAGCAGGACGGACGCGACCGCGGCATAGGTCGCCGGATCGGTCGGCTTCACTTCGAAGAGCTGAGCCGCCAGCAGGCGTCCGGCGGCCAAGGCCGCCACGACACCC
Source organism: Bryobacterales bacterium (assembly GCA_963836015.1). Taxonomy (GTDB): domain Bacteria; phylum Acidobacteriota; class Terriglobia; order Bryobacterales; family Bryobacteraceae; genus CAWCDJ01. The sequence continues at coordinate 39,693 of CAWIIF010000009.1, forward strand.
AATGCCAGGCCCGCGGCCATCAGAACGCCGGCGTAGCCGAAGACGATTCGCAGCACGTCGCTGCGGCGCGCGCCGAGCGCCATCCGGATGCCGATCTCCTGCGTCGCCTGCGTCACCGAGTAGGAGATCACGCCATAAATCCCGACCATCGCCAGCACCAGCGCGAGGCTCGCGAAAATCGCCATTAGCAGCATGGCGAAGCGGCGCTGCGAAAGCGAGGTCGCGACCAGCGAATCCACCGTCCCGACCGCGTCCAGCGGTAGCTCCGCATCCTGTTCGCGGATCACCGCGCGGACAGCGGGGATCAGCGAGGCCGGGTCGCCCGCCGTGCGGACCCCGAAATACATGGCGCCGAACGGCACCTGTGCGGCCGGCTCGTAAACCGCGGGCCTGCCCTTCTCATCCAATTGCTGGTCGCGCACGTCTCCCACGATTCCGACAATCTCAGCCGGCTTCGATCCATTCCCCATGCGGATCCGCTGCCCCAACGGATTTTCTCCGGCATAGAACTGCCGCGCCATGCTTTCGCTGATTATGGCCACGGGCGGGGAAGAGGCGTCGTCGTGCTCCGAAAAATCGCGGCCCGATTTGATGGGAATGCGCAGCGACGCAAAGTACCCGGGAGTCGCCGAGTAATAGGCCGCGCTCGGCTCGTTGCCCACCGGCACCGGAGGCTTGCCGATCTGCTCGAATGACAGGATATAGTCGTCGCCCGCCAGCGGGAAGATCTGCGCGGCTCCGGCGGCCTCGACCCCCGGCAGCGCCCGGATCCGTTCCAGCGCGCGCCGGTAGAACGCCGCCTGCGGTTCGTCTCCCTTATACTTCGCGGCCGGAAGGTTGGTGCGGAACGTCAGCATCCCGTGGGGATCGAACCCCGGCTCGATCGATTGCAGCCGGTAGAAGCTGCGCATCAGCAGGCCCGCTCCCGAAAGCAGAACCAGAGCCAGGGCAACTTCGCCCATCACCAGCACGCTGCGCAGCCGGTTGCGCCGGAAGCCGATGGCGTTGCCGCGGGCGCCCTCGCGCAGCGCCGCCATCAGGTCGGTTTTCGCCATGTGGATGGCCGGCGCCAGCCCGAACAGGATGCCGGTCAGCACCGCGACCCCCGCGGTGAACGCCAGCGCCCGGCCGTTCAGAGCGATCTCCGTGGCGCGAGGCAGAATATTGGGGCTCAAGTTAACCAGTAGCCGCGTCCCGATCCATGCCAGCGCCAGCCCGGCCCCCGCGCCGATGGCCGACAGCAGCACGCTCTCGGTGAGGAACTGGCGGATCAGCCGCCCACGCCCGGCGCCCATCGAGCTGCGGATGCCGATCTCCCGGCGGCGCGCCGCGGATCGTGAGAGCAGCAGGTTCGCCAGGTTTACGCAGGCAATCAGCAGCACGAACCCGACCGCTGCCGTGAGCGTCAGCATGGCCGGCCGAATCCGCCCGACCACCGCCTCCTGCAAACTCTGCAAGGTCGTGTCCCACCCCGAGTTGGACTCGGGAAATTGCTTCTCCGCCCTCGCGGCAATCGTGTTGAGATCGGCCTGCGCGGCCGCCATCGACGACCCGGCCTTCAGCCGCCCGATGCCGCCCAGGTAATGGCCTCCGCGCTGCTGCCAGTTCTGGAGATTCATCGCCAGCGGCGTCCAGATCTCCACGCGGGCGGGGAATTGGAAATCGGCGGGCATCACCCCGACCACGGTGTACAGCTCATCATTCAGTTTCAGCGTCTGGCCGAGCACGTTCGCGGTGCCGGCGAAGCGCCGCTGCCAGAGCCCGTAGCTCAGGATGGCCACATGGTGCGACCCAAGCTGCGCCTCCTGCGCGGTGAAGGTGCGGCCGAGGAACGGCGTGCGGCCGAGCACGCTGAAGAACTCATTGGTGACGCGCGCCCCGCGCAGACGCTCGGGCTCGGCGCCGCCCGACATGTTGAGCCCGGTGCCGCCGAAAGCCGCCATCCCGGAGAAGGTGTGGTTGTGATCGCGATAGTCCAGGTAATTGCCTGGCGAGAGCGAAAACTGAGGGAACCCGGCCTTGAGATTGCGTTCCCGCACTACGATCAACTGCTCCGGGTTGCGGAACCGCAGCGGCTCGAGCAGCACCGAGTTGACGACCGTGAAGACCGCGCTGTTCGCCCCGATCCCCAGGGCCAGCGCCAGCACCGAGACGGCCGTGAACCCGCGGTTGCGCGCCATCGTCCGGAGCGCGTACCGCAAATCGTGGAGCAGGGAGGTAAACATGACGGTCTTTAGACGCAATTGCGCGCCGGAACGTTAGGGATTTGTATTTTCATACCATTTCAGGTTCGCGGTGGCCGACCCGATGCACGCGATATCCGGGCGGCCGTCGCCATTCAAGTCGACCGCGGTACAGGCGGCTGCGCCCATCCCGCCCTCGTCCAGCGTTTCGCGGTTCCAGCGTTTCCCGTCGAACGAGTACACGTAGACGCTGCGGCCCTGCCCTCGGTATCCGGCAACCACCTCGTCGCGGCCGTCGCCGTTGAGGTCGGCCGTCAGGATCGTATGGCCGTCCACCAGCGAGCTGTCGATCACCTCCCGCCGCCACGCGCCGCCCTTCTTGCGGTAAATCGAAACCTCGTTGCCGTGCCAGGGCTCGATCGCCGCCAGGAACCGCTCTTTTCCAAGGCGCCCCACCGCGATATCGCTCGACCCCGATTTCGGCCAGGGCGCCGGATCGCCCGCCGCCAGAAGGGTGCGGACCCACCGGCCGTCTTTGCCCGAGTTAAACAGGTGAATGCCTTCGAAGCCGGCCGTGAGGATATCGTCGCGGCCGTCGCCATCCCAATCGAGGATGAAGATGCCGTGCACCAACCCCTGATTTTCGGTGCTGATAACTTGCCGCTTCCATTCCCCGGGCCGGTAGAATACCAGCGGTGGGCGGCCGCGATAGTCGGGCGCTTCGGCTTCCGCGCCGGTCAGCGCCGCGTTGACGACGACGGGCTTCCCGCTGCCGTCGATTTTCGCGAGGCGCAGGCGGTGCGAGGTGGGCAGGCGGTCGATTTCCGTCACGCTCCACGGCTCGCGCGGGTCGGCGCCGGGGCGCAGCACGGAGACGATCCCGTCGCTCTTTTTTGCCTGGTTCTCGAACCCGCTCGCGACCACAATCTCGGTGCGGCCCTCCGCCTCCACCACCACGCAGTTGATCATCCTCGAAAGCCCCGCGGCGAGCACGTGCCGCTCCCATCCGGGATTCTCGTACCAGACCAGCTCCGGCATGCCGCTGGCAAGCGCGATCAGGTCGGGTTTGCCGTCATGATTGAGGTCCGCGGCCACCACCTGGTACCCGCCGCGCAGGCCGGTGGCGACCGTGTGGGCCGTGAAACGGGCAGGCGGCGCGGCGGCCGCCAGGGGCAGCACGGCGAGCAGCGCGAAGAATCGATGCACGCTTCGAGAATACCGCGCCGCATGTTACCATCGCGACTTGCGGAAGGTTCCCCTGGGGCAATCCCTCCGGATTATTGGGCGAGGGTCGTCGAACTGGCTCGCTCAACGCCCCATCGTAGTTTCATTCGAAGTCACGGACGCGTGCACCTGCTACTGCAGACACTGCGACCACGGCGGCCCGCGCGACGAGTCGGGCAACCTGCGGCCCGCGGATTACAGCCGGTACATGGACGCTCTCCAGCCGTGCGTGGTTCAGATTTCGGGCGGCGAGCCGCTCATGCGCGACGACGTGGTGGAGGTCGTGCGCGCGATCAAGGGCGGCTCCCGCCCTCCATACACCATCCTGGTTTCCAACTGGTCGCTCATGACCGAAGCGAAGTATCTTGCGCTGCGCGCCGCCGGTGTAGACCAGTTCTCCGTCAGCCTCGATTTTCCGGACGACCGGCACGACGACTTTCGCGTCTATCCGGGGCTCTACCGGCACCTCGAAGACCTGGTCCCGCGGCTGACCCGTCTGGGGCACGACGATATCGTGCTGAACAGTTGCATCACCAGTGAAAACGTCGCCGAGATCAACGCCATTGCCGATAGGGCGCGCGAGTGGGGCGCCAATCTCTGCTACAGCGCTTATTCCGCGCGGCGCACCGGCTGCCGCGACTATTTTCTGAGCACACCAGAGCAGCTCGCGGAGCTCAACCGCCAGCTGGATCGCGTGGAGGCGCGCCGCGACTCGACCAACTGGATCGTCAACGCGCCTACGACGCTGGCCGCCACACAGCGCTACTTTGAAAACGGCGGCACTCCCGGCTGCAAGGCAGGCCTCCGCTTCCTGGTGGTCACGGCGGAGGGCCTGCTGCAGCCCTGCTCGATGCAGTTCCAGCGCTACCCGCTCGAGCAGCGCGGCCGCATGGTAGAGGAATTTACGCGCACCAACCAGTGCGACGAGTGTTACGTCTCGATCCGCTCGTATCTGGATAAGAGCTTTCCGCAATTGCTGTGGGAGAACGTGAGCGGATTCTTCTCTATTGCCCCAGCCGGAAAGTGACCGTCACGGGCGCGCTCACCTCCACCGGATCACCGTTGAGCAGCGTCGGCTGAAACACCCACTGCGACACGGCTTCCACGGCGGCGCGGACCAGCAGGGGATGGCCGCTCTTCACCAGCAGCTCGCGCACGCGGCCGTCGGGCCCGACCACCGCTTCCAGCCGCACCTCGCCCGAAACGCGCGCCTGAATGGCGATCCGCGGATAGACCGGCTCCACGCGGTGAATCAAGCGGCCCATCAAAACGTTGCCCCCCAGCGTCATGCGCGGGATGGGGCGATCGACAGACTTGGGCGCAGCGGTTGTGACCGGCACGTGCGGAGGCGGAGGAGCCGCTTCCCGTGAAAGTATGTCCACCAAGCCGCCCGGGATACCGTCCCTCGCGCCGCCGGGCACTGCGCCGATCACGCCCGGGCCGCTGGCCCCCGTGTCCGGCGGTTCGTTCAGGATTACCGGATGCGCCGGCATGCGCGTATAGGCATAGAGCTGCGAGTCATGAAATTGAACGGTGTGGCGGACGGCCTCGCGCGGGCGGACCGTGGGCCGGCCACCCGGCGGCGGTGGCAGCGGGCTGGGCGGCGCGAGCCAGGTGGTCAGTTGTGCCTTGGGAAGCACCTGCGGCCACACCATCGGCGCGATCATCGCAAAGACCACCAGAAGCGCCTCTCCCGTGATTCCTACACACGTGGTCCAGACGCGCTTTCCGGGCGGACCTCCGGCAAGCGTAGCGGTTTCGAACATGGTCTTTCTCCTTTTCGAGGGAGCGCGGACACACGAAGCCTCCGGCGAGTGTGAGGTTGGTAGAGGCCCTTTCCGCGGTGGCGAATCGCTTGGTGTGTCCGCGTCCACCCAGATAGACACCAGCTTGCAAAAAGAAGTTCCGCGAGGCGTCGCGGCGCTATTGCTTGCGGGCCGGCACCTTGGGTGCGTCGGTGCCCATGTTCTCCATACGCGTTCGCTGCTGGCGCAGCAGCTCCAGGCGCATCTGGTCCATGGCGTTCTCGAGCTTCTTGGTGCGCTCGGATTGCTTGCGCAAATCGGTCTTGAGCCGGGCGGCCTCTTTGACGAGATCGTCGCGCTGCTTCCGCGTAGCCAGATCGGCGGGCTTGGCCTTTACCGGCACCGGTCCGACGTACGTCGACACTTCCTTGACGCTGCGGCCGTCATTGAGCTGCACGGCGAGGCTGACATCTACGCGGCCCCCCTGGCGGCCGTATGTGAACGAGCCCGATTGCAGGTGCGCCGCATCGAGAGGAATGGCCAGCGGCGCCTCACCATCGCTACCATCGCTGATCGAGAGAATGCCTGTCGCTCCGCCGTGCACTGCAGGGGAGTTGCGATCCCAGGCAATGTGCAATTGCCCGCTCTCGTCCGCCGTGGTCAGGCCCAGAGTGACGGGCGGCTCGGACGGCTTCGGAGGCGCCGCCGGCTGGGCCGCCTGCACCGGTTTGGCGGCGGTTCGCGGGGCTGTGGCGCGCATCACCGCGCCTTCGAGCGGGGGCAGCCACGCGGACCGCGTCTGGTAGCCGCCGGCACCCGCGCCGGCCACTGCGAGGACCGCCAGAGCCCAAGGCCAGCGGCGGGGGGCCGGCGGCTGCACCGTGAGGAAATCGGGGGGCTTCACTTTCACCGGCACATCATCCGGATCGAGAGCCGCTGGTACCAACTCCACCGCCGGTGGCTCCACCGGCTGCGGCGCGGGCTCGACCACCAGCGTGATTGCGGAACGCTCGGGAAGTTGCGGTAGGGCTGCTGGCATCGCGGCTCCGAGCGCCTGCATGGGCTGCGGCGCCAGCGTGAATTCGCTGTAGCAGGATTCCCCGCGAATTACGCCGCCCGCCTCCCGGAAAAAGAAGCCGGCGCGCATCGGCTCGAACGTGTGCGGCTTCAGCACCAGGGCGACCTGCCACAGCTCCGGGAAGAACTTCTTGTGGATGGCGATGTCGGCGTCCGAGAAGAACACTTCGCTGCGCGTGTGCGAATGATACCAGCCGACCGGAACCAACCCGCCGCCGCTCCGCCTGGCGATCGCCAGCAGCTCGGCCAGTTTGGCGTGGTCGCGATCGGAAAGAGTGAACGACGGCCCGTAGGCATGTTCGCAGTCGAGCGCAGCGTAGTCCGTAATCAGCACCTGCTTCTTCTGGGGCGTGCCCAGAAGAATGCCACCGATCTCGGCGCCGCCGCGCGGCAGTGAGAAGAACGCATCCATCACCGCCAGGCGGATCTCATCCACCACGCGGAGCGAGTATCCAATGGAGAATCCGCACTGCGGCGTGCTCCAGGTCGCGAGCTGACTCTCCGTCGGGCTATCCATCGGTCCGTTTCCGAAACTATGATTGTAGGGGATTGCCGCCGGAGCCGCCATGCGGCAGACTCCGCACCCAAAGCTATAATGAAGGCGTGCCGAAAGCCAGAGAGCTCGAAGCCCGGTTGCAGCGAACCGAGCAGCAACTACGCCTTTTCCAAAAGGTGAGCCGCTTCATGGTTCGAGACCTCAGTTTGCAGGATGTCCTGAACGGCATCGTTGCGCTGATCGTGGAGTACACGGAGTGCGACTCCTGCCTGGTCTACCTGTTGGACGGCGAAGAGTTGGTGCTGTGCGCCTCCAACCGCCCGCATCCATCCACCATCGGCAAACTGCGGCTGCGGCGCAACGAAGGCCTCACGGGCTGGGTGGCTCGCGAGCGCCGGCTGCTGGCGCTTCCCCGCGAAGCCTACAAGGACCCGCGGTTCAAGGTCTTCGGCGAGCTCGAAGAAGACACCTTCGAGGCCTTCCTTTCGGCCCCGGTCATTGCCCGGAACAAGGTGGTCGGCGTCATCAACGTGCAGCACAAGCTGCCGCACCAGCACACTGGGAGCGAGATGGAGGTGCTGACCACGGTGGGCGAACAGGTCGGCTGCGTCCTGGTGCTGGCCCGCCTGTCGCCCGAAGCGCTGGACGAGGCCAGCCACGTGCAATTGGTGCTTTCCTCGGGGCCGGTTCCGATGAAACAATAAGGCCAGGGTGACTTTCCTATTCAACCGAGGCGGGCGCGGCATCGCGGCCCTGTTGTTGCTGGCGTCCCCGCTGGCGGCGCAACGCTGGCGCACGCAATATTTCTACGATCAGGACAAGACCGCGCTGCACTTCGTGGACATGCAGTTTCCTTCGGCCACCCGCGGGGTGGCGGTGGGAGTGATCGAAGAACAGGGCAAGCGCAAGAAATCCGTGGCGATCGTGACCTCCGACGGAGGCGCGCACTGGCAGACGGTGGACTTGCCGGACGTTCCCGTCTCCCTGTACTTTCTGAACGAAGGCCTGGGCTGGCTGGTCACCGCCAAGGGCGGGCTGTGGCAGACCACCGAGGCCGGCAAGAACTGGAAGAAGCTCCCCAAGCCCCCCGGGGAGACGCTGCGGGTTCACTTCACTTCCGAAAACGACGGATGGGCGGCCGGCACGAAGAAGCGGGTTTTCGAAACTCACGACGGCGGAAAGCGCTGGACGCCGCTGGGCGCGGCCGACGAACCGCCGGGCAATCCGGACTATAGCACCTACACGTTTATTGCGTTTGCTTCGCAGCAGTTCGGTATCATCACGGGCTACAACCTCCCGCCGCGACACACAACGCAGCGGCTACCCGACTGGCTCGATCCGGAAAACGCGTTGAGCCGCCGCGATACGCCGCACCTGTCGTACTCGCTCGTTACGCACGACGCCGGCAAGACCTGGAAGGCCGATTCCGCCTCGCTCTTCGGCGAAGTGGAGCGCATCCGCCTGGCTCCCGGCGGCGCGGGCCTCGGGTTGATCGGATACTCGAACGCCTTCCGCTATCCGAGCGAGGCATACCGGATCGACTGGCGCACCGGTAAGAGCGCCACCGTTTACCGCGATCGCCAGTTCGACATCACGGACGTCTGGCTCACCCCCGGAGGTACCGCTTACCTGGCAGGCACGAAAGTCGTTGGGCAGATGCGCGACATCATCCCAGCCAAGGTGCAGGTACTCGAAAGCCGGGATTGGACTACCTGGAAGCAGATCGCGGTGGACTATCGCGCCGTCGCGAACCGGGTGATCCTCGCGGGATCGGGCGAGAGAGATCTCTGGATGTCGACCGACGAAGGGATGATTCTGAAGTTGGAGCAGTAAGCTCCCGGCCTGCGCTCCGCACTTACTCCCTACATCGCCGTCAGTAGCTTCTCGTACGCATCCGTCACCGCGTCCCACGAGTAGCGCTCGCGCACCCGCTGCTCTGCCTTCGCGCGCAGCCGTTCCCGCTCCTCCTCGCTCATTGCCAGCACCAGCCGGATCTTCTCGACTAACTCGCCCGGCTCGAACGGAATGCCGGTATCGCCCGCGACCTCGGCGTTCTCGGGAGTGTTCCGGTACAGTACCAGCGCGCCCCGGCCCATCGCTTCAATCAAGGCCGGATGCGTCCCTCCGACTTCCGTGGCGTGAATGTAGGCGAAACAGTGCGAGTCCAGTTCTCCGTAGCCCGTGCCGTAAATCGCGCCCGGTATGACGATCCGTGGATCGCTGGTCGCGCGCACCCGGCGGATGTACTCGCCGGCATACGGCGCGTCGCCGATCAGCGCGAGCTTCATCGGTGTATCGACGCGCTCGAATGCTTCCCGCACCTCGAGCGGATGATTTTCCGGCTCCATGCGGCTCACGTAAAGAAAGTAGCGCCCGCGCTCCAGCCCCAGCTTCTCCAGCGCGGCCGACGTTTCCACCTTGCCTAACTCGGCGCCGTAGGGAATGAACGTGCTCGCTTTGCCGTAACGTTCGCGGTAATATTCCTCGATCGTCCGCGCGTCCGTCACCACAACCGTGGGGCAGAACGTTGCGAACCACTCCGAAACCAGGTACCAACTCTTGGCCAGCCGGTTCCACTTCTTCCGCTTGCGCTCGAGGCCGTCCACGTTCAGCGCCACCGGCATCCCGAACGGCCGCGGCCAAAGTGTGAAGATGGCGTTCGCGCCGTTGCAGTAAAGCGCTGCGTCCACGCGATGTCCCAACAGGTGCAAGGTAGAGATGCAGGTGTGCGCGAGCGTATCGAAATATTTGTGCCTTATGGTGGGAAGATACTGCAGCCTTACACCGCGGTAGCGCGCTTCGGGATGCCGCTCGCGGCAGTAGACCGTGACCTCGTGCCCCCGCTCCGCGAGACGAACGGAGATCTCTTCGGCGAAGGTCTCGAAACCGCCATAGCTGGCCGGAATGCCGCGGGTGCCGAGAAGGGCGATCCTCACACTACATTTTCGCCGCTTCGGACCGCGAAAGTACCCGCACCATCTTTTTCGGCGCCAGCTTGCTCACCGGCTGGTATTGGAACCAACTCGCCATATACTCGTCTTCCACGCGCCGGGCCGCCTGGATCCTTCGCCGCTTGGCCATCAGCCGGCGCAGGTTCCTCGCCAGGAACCAGAACGCCTTGAGCGAGCTATGTTCCCACAGCAGGCAGCAGCCCACCACGGTCAGGTCCCGCGTAGTAATCGAGACGCAGTTGCGCCAGTAAAGATCCGGCGAGATGTTCTTGATCCGCATCAGGAACCGGTTCTTCACCGAATGCATGTTGATGGCGGCCGGCAGCGCACGCCGGTTGCCCGGCAGGACCTTACGGACATGATACCCGCGCGCATACGGTACGTAGAGGCACTTCCACCCCATCAACTGGGCCCGCCAGGCCACATCCGCGTCTTCGCGGTACACGAAGAAATCGGAGTCGAAGAACTCGCCGTCGAGTGAGATGTCGTCGATCATGGCGCGCCGGTAGAGCGCCGCCGCGGCCGTAGCACCAAAAACGTATTCGTATTTCAGGTAATGCCCGTTGTCCACTTCCTGGCTGCCCCGGTCGAGGTGCCGCAGCATGGGGTTGAAGTAGATCCCGGTGGAATCCACCACAGGCCGTTCCGGAATCTCGAAGTGGGCCGTCATGGTGAGTAACTTGCCGCACACCGAGCCGATCTGCGGGTCGAACTGACCCGCGTCCACCAGCGCCTGAATGAAGTCCGGCAGCATCAGGACATCCGGGTTCAACGTCAGCACCCAGTCGCCCCTTGCCCTCAGGATCGCCTGGTTCTGCGCTGCGGCGAATCCCACATTCTCGTCGTTGTAGTAGACGTCCACGCGATCTTCGAACTGTTCGAGGATATCGACGGTGCCGTCCGTGGAGGCGTTGTCGACGACGATGATCTCGCAGTTCGGATACCTCTGGGCCAGCACCGATTCGAGGCATCGCTTAATGAAGCGGCCGCTGTTGTAGGTGACGAGCGTAACGGACACAAAGTCGTTGTGCGCCATGAACAGGAACCTGAGTTTATGAACTTGCCGTACTTCCGTCTTTACTGTGCAGCAGGACTGGACACAACTACCGAGTCCCTCCAGCCGAAGACCAGGCAACGGCCGGCGAGCCGAATGACTTTACCGCATACTGCCAGGGGCTTGAGGCTCCGGCGTGAGGCCAGTTCTACAGGAAGCCGCAGAAGGGAGCCCGTTACGATCGCCAGGCACACCACCCGTTGGGCCCTCCGGCGGAAGTGCTTAGCGCAATACCTAAGAACACTACCATACCAGTAAAATTGGCGCATCTCTACTGTTAAGTGAGAGATCGAGTGTGCGCCCGTGTGTTTCGCCACACCGCGCGGCTCGTAATATACGCGATATCCCCGTTCCACTGCGCGGAGGCAAAAATCTACGTCTTCAAACCACAACGGATAGAATCCTTCGTCGAATCCACCCAGTTCTTCCCAGACGGTCCGGCGGATCATTAGAAATGCACCTGCGGGTTGCTCCACATCGAGACGCACGGTGTAATCCAAATCTAAAGCACGATAATTCCGGTTCACCGGATTATTTGGCCAGAACCGGTTCAGCAAGAGAGATTCCAAAGCGAATGCCGCTACCGTCGGAAAACGCCGCACCATAAACCCGATTTGCGGATTCCCGTCCGCACCCAGCAGTTGTCCCCCGGCAGCGCCCGCGCCGGGCAGCGCGCACGCCTCCCGCAAGTCCTCCAAACCACTTTGCAGAATCGAGTCAGGGTTCAAAACCAGGACAAATTCTCGGTTCAATACGGCAAAACCTTGATTTACCGCCGCGGCGAAGCCCCGATTCGTGGAATTTACGATTAATTCAGCGCCGCGGTGTCTTACTACGGCCACCGTTCCGTCGCTTGATGCATTGTCTACCACTACAACCGTCGCGCCCGAGTTCGCCAGCGCGTCGAGGCAGGCGCCGATCTCGAGCGCGGAATTGTAAGTTACGATGACCACACCGATGCTGCTCATGTGTCACTTTGCCTCACGGGTGGTAAGTAAGAAATACAGCCTCCAGTAAAAATCGGACTCCCCGGGAGCCTGCATCGTGCGGATCAATGACTCGTTAGTCCTAAGCCGTTCTAGTAGTTCTGCATGGTAACAGGCGCTATCGCGGCGCACCTCCGGAAAACTCCGTAGGCCCTGACACTTTCCACGACACCATGCAAAGCCTGCTCCGTGGCGGAAAGCGACCAGGCCCCAGAGTAACTGCGCAACCATCGCGGGCCAGGCGCAATGCAGCAGGTCGGGCCGCGAATAATGCCGGGCCAGAAGCCACACCTGGTTCCGGGCCATCCGCCGCACCGTCTCCGGATGCCAGCGGCCCAGCGCGGCACTCCCCCGATGCCAAGCCACGGCTCCGGGCACATACTCGCCGGCCATGTCTAGCGCCGCGCAGCGCAAGCCGAAATCCACATCCTCGAGGTACGATTCGAACCGCTCCTCCAGCAGGCCGGTCTTTTCGAACAGGGCTGCTCGAAACACCGCCGCGGTCCACGGCGCCGACCAGATGCGGCGACGCACGTCCCACGCCGGCCCGTCCGCCTGCCCGCTCCCCGCGCGCCAGGCCGTGCCGCCGCGGCACACCAGGTCGAATGTGCCGTCGATGCGCGAAGGATCGTCCGCCGCCAGAATCCGGCCGGTCGCGAACCAACTGCTCGAGGCAGTGAGGAGGGCGAAGTAATCCGGCGCCAGTTCCACATCGCTGTTCAGCACCGCGATCCATTCCGCGCGCGTTTCGCGGATACCGCGATTCACCGCGGCGGCGAAGCCGGCGTTGCGCCCCATCCCGATTACCCGCGCGCCGCACGCCCGGGCCGCCTCCGGCGCGCCGTCGGTCGAGCCGTTGTCCACGACCACCAGCTCGTCCGCCCGCAGCGTCTGTTTCGCCAGGCTGGCGAGCAGTTTCTCCACGAGCGGCCGGCCGTTCCAGACCGGCACGATGGCGGCCAGCCTCATCGGAAAAAGCGCTTCTTCGCCAGGAAGATCAGGTTCTGCACGCCGTCCCGCCACGGGTTCAGCTTCTTCTCGCCCAACCGCGACGAGTACATGATCGAGATCTCTCCGAACCGGATTCGCGGGCTGCGCAAGGCTTCGATCTTGATCTCTTCGGAGAAGGCCATGCCGTCCGACTCCAGCTTCATGTCCTTCAGGATGACCCGCCGGAGCACCCACATACCCGATTGCGAATCCCGCACCCAGCGGAAAAACAGCAACGACATCGCCACCGACAGCACCAGGTTCCCGAACTTGTGCTTGAAGCTCATGGCCTCGTGGTCGCGGACCGGGAAGCGCGAGGCGTTCAGGAAATCCACGTCCAGGTGCAGGAAAGCCTCGATCAGGTAGGACAGGGCGTCCACCGGGTAGCTGTGGTCGCCGTCCAGCGTCACGATCAGGTCCTTCGTGGCCACCGCGAATCCGCGCTTGTAGCTCCTTCCGTAGCCTCTCACCGCCTCGCGGATCACCTTGGCCCCCAGCGAAGCCGCCACCTCCGAGGTGCGGTCCGTCGAGTCGTTATCCACCACGATGATCTCGTCCACGAACTCCGGCATCGAACGCAGCACTTTTTCGATGCCCTGCTCCTCGTTGAGGCACGGGATGATGACGGTGATCGATTGCCCCTTATACATGATTCCGACTTTTTGGCGCCCCCAGGCGTCTCGATATTATTATGGTAGCGATGAAGAGGCTATTGTTCCTTCTCTGCGGCTCCGCCGTGCTCTTGTGCGGCGCCGACCTGGCTGGCGTGAAGACCGTATACGTCATGCCTATGTCCCGCGGGCTGGACCAGTACCTGGCCAGCCGGTTGACGGCCGACCACGTGTTCCAGATCGTAACCGACCCGAAACTGGCCGACGCCGTCCTTACCGACCGCATCGGAGAGGCGTTCCAGATCCAGCTCGAGAGTTTTTCTCCCGATCCCGAAAAGGCCAAAGCCGAGGAAAAAGCCGAGGAAAAAGCCGAGGAGGAGCAGGCGCCTAAAGGGCAATCCGGCAGCTCCGGCGCCGCCGTAGCCTTTACCGACCCCGTCAACAAGGTGGACAACCCCTCCCTCAGCTCCTCGTTCGGTCGCGGCAAAGGGACCATCTTCCTTGTGGAAGCGCGGTCGCGGCAGGTGGTCTGGTCCACCTTCGACCCGGCCAAAAGCAATACCGGCAAGGAACTCGATCGCACCGCCTCCGACATTGTCAGCCGCCTCAAGAAAGACCTGAACCCGAAATCGAAGTAACCCCGGCGGCGGGTTCGCCGTGCCGCTTGTCCCACACCATCTCTCCATACCCCGCAACCAGCTTCCGGGTAATCGCGGCCATGTCCCAGTTGGCTTCCACCTCCGCCCGCGCCCTGGCGGCCATGGCGGATGCCTCCCGCGGATTCTCGAACAGCGCGGTCACCCGTTCGGCGAATCCGGCCGGGTCGTCCGCCAGCGCGCAGAACTCGCCGTCCCGGCTCGCCAGCCCTTCCGCTCCGACGGCCGTGGACACCACGGGAATTCCCGCCGCGAACGCTTCCAGCAGTTTCACCCTCACTCCCGAGCCGCTCAGAATCGGGCACACAAACACCGCATAGCGTGCGAGCGGCTCCCGCACGTCCTCAACACATCCCAGCAATTCCAGGGCCCCCGAATGATTGGCCCAGGCGTGCACCGGCGGCGGATCCGATCCCGCGATTGCGAGCCGCGCCCCGGGCGTCCGGGCCAGGATCAGCGGCATGACTTCACCGACAAACCAATCCATCGCCACGCGGTTCGGGTCGTGCCGGAAGCTGCCGATGAACAGCATGGTGAGCGGCTCCCGCCCGCACTCGCGGAACTCGTAGCGCGACGTGTCGATCCCCGCCCGCGTTCCGGCCTTGGTTCGGCCGGCCAGCCCCGGCAGGTAGGAGAGCAGGTAGTCGCGGTTGGAGGGCGTGCACACCTGCACCTGGTCGAAGGCCGGCAGTGTGCGCATCTCGTAGCGCAAGGCCCGCAGGTACTCCAGGCGCGCATTGAATTCTCCCAGCAGCCCGGGGAAATGACCCAAGCCGCGCGCGATCGACTGGAAGTACAGGTCGTGCTCGAACAGCGCGCAGGGGATTCGCCGGAACTCTCCGCGATACTGCGCCATGGGCGTATATTCCAGTTGCAGGACGTCGATGCGCTTCAGGTATATCTGCCGGTGAATCAGCCATTCCAGGTCACCCAGGGCGATCTCGCGAACTGCGTGCGGCTGCATCGATCCGGCCTCCCGGGCTTCTCCGCCCGGCCGCACCAGCCATTCCGCCGACGCGCAGAAGCGCCGCAACTCCTCGTTTTCCGAAGTCTGCCACGCGTAGTCCAGCAGTTCCACCACGTGGACCTCGGCAAGTTTCGCCATTTCGCGCAGCGTCTGGTACATGAAGACGCCGCCGCCGTGCACCGGGGGGCAGATCGGGTACGGCGAAACGAACAGCACGCGGAGCCGCGGGGGCGCCGCCTCCATCGGCTCGAAGCGGTCGCGAAAGTATCCGCCCAGGGGACGACGGAAGGCTTCGGTGTCGGATACCCGCGCCAGCCCTCGCGCTCTCCACCGCGACCGCACGGCCTGCGGCAACTGCACGAATGCGCGCCCCAGCGCGCGAAAATTCGGCCGGCCCTGCACGTCCCCGAAAAGCACCGCCAGCAGCGCTCCGGCCCACGTGAATGCGAAATGCGAGAGCAGGCGAGACCATTCGTGGATGTTCTTCCAGCAGAACAGCAGGAAGTTCTTCTTCAACACTCCCTGAATGAACTCCGGGGAGAACTTCTTCCCGATGGTTCCGCGGTGTTCGTGGAATACGACGCTCCGCGGCTGGTACAACACCTTCCATCCGCGCTTCCAGGCCATGTATCCCAAGTCGGTGTCTTCCAGGTAGAACGGCTCCAGCACACGGTCGAAGCCGCCCAACTCGAGGAACTTGTGCCGGTCGAAGGCACAAGACCCGCCGCCGCCGTAGAAACAGGGATACAGATCTTGTACCGCAGGGTCGTCGCGGTGCCGGACGCGCAGGCCGCCGTCCTGCCACCACCCCTGCGTCAACCCGGTCTCCTCGCGCACTTTCGCCGGGTCGCTAAAAAAGATCTGGCAGGAAACCGCGAAAACATCCGGGTCGCGAAAGCCCTCGATCAGGGGTGCGAGAAACCCCTGGTCCGCCCGCATATCGCTGTTCAGCAGGACCACGATATCGTTCCGCGCCTCGCGAAACCCGGCATTCGATCCACCGCCGAAGCCCAGGTTCTCCGGAAGCGGCAGCACCCTCACGGAAGGGAACGCGGATCGCACATACTCCGCGCTGCCGTCCGTCGAGCCGTTGTCCACGACGATGATTTCATTGTCCGGATGTCCGGACATGGCGGCGATCACCGACGGCAGATATTTTGCGAGGAGGTCTTTGCCGTTCCAGTTGGGAATCACGACCGAAGCGGCCGGACCCGCTCCCTCATGACCGCGGCTCTGCGGGTGGTACGGGAACAGCTTGCTGCACAGGTCCGTCAGCGCCAGAGCGACGATCGCGATCGCCAGCAGCAGCGGCGAAACCAGCAGCAGCGGAAGCGCCTTGAGGATGCGTTTCAGCAGCGCCATGTCAAGCAGGCAGATCGGGGCCCACCCCGATCTTGCGGCCCAGTTTTATCCAGCGCGAGCCGCGTACCAGCGTGAGCTGCCGCCCCAGTTCCGCCGCCTCTTTTTCCAGGCGCAGCGCCCACCCCGTGCGGTCTTCCAACTCCTTCTCGGTGTTGTGAAGGGCCTCCACCGCCTTGGCCAGCTCGGCCGTTTGAAATTGGACGGCCGCTTCGCGCTCCTCGGCCCACGCCGTCTTGGCGCGCACGTCGCTCTCGAGACCGGCGATGGCGCGCTGTGCGCTCTCCTGCGTCTCCGCCAGTTCCCCCTGCAACTCCTCGACGCGCGCGCGCCGCCCCGCGATCTCCAGGTTCAGCTCGTCCGCCCAGCGGTTGCTCTTCTCGAGCGCCGCCTGGAGCTCCGCGAACTGCCGCATCAGGGACTCGTGCTCCGCAAGCGCCTTCTCGAGCCATGCGTTCTTAGTGGCCAGCTCCTTCTCGAGCAGCGCGATGTGCCGCTCGCGCTCGCGCAGCACGTTGGCTGCCCGCGGAATATATACGAACGTGGGATTCCCCAATTGCGGCCGGTGGGCGCACACGGCCACGAAGAAATGGGACTCGTCCGGCGCGGGCTCACCCGCATCCACACGCACCTCCACCGTGTTCCCGCGGTCGTTCGGCTGGAACGAGACTCCTTCCACGTGGTTCTCCAGGAACATCGAAACGTACGGGAAGACCTCCTTCAATGAGTCGAAGAACTCCTTGAAATCGAATTCGTGAACGTGAAACGGGTTAGCCCCGTCGGCGCCCCGCGATTCGGTGTAGTACAGCTTGTTGGGCGTCGAAACCATGAACTGCCCGGTGGGCGAAAGCACCCGCCGCGCCTCCAGCAGAAACGCCTTCCAGTTCTCCAGGTGCTCGATCACCTCGAAGGCCACTACCAGGTCGAAGGCCCCGTCTCCATGAGGCAGCGACGTGACCGAAGCTTCTTCGAAGGACAGGTTTGGCAAGCGGTAATTGGCGCGCGCGTATTCGATCGCCTCCGCCGCGCGGTCGATCCCCACCACGCTCATCGCCGTATGGGCCAGCTCGGCCGATCCGTACCCGGCGCCGCAGCCGGCGTCCAGCACGCGCTTTCCCCGCGCCAGCCTCGCCGCAAACGTGTAGCGCGCCAGGTGCTCGTTCAACAGGTCGATATCCACCTGGCCGGGAATGACCCGCTCGCCCGTGAATTCAGCCAATCCGTTTCTCCAGCCTGGGAGCGGCGGCCGCCTGCTCGCCCCGGATTCTCGCGTTCACCTCCACCCGGCACGGCATGTGGAGATACCCGTAGACTTCCTGCTCCGTGCGCGACATTTGCAGCGCCAGCGCGTTATCGATCCAGTCGCACATCGTGTAGCCGGCCAGCGTCCCATCCGCGATCGCCGGCGAAAATGAAAAGGATGCCGGATACAACTCGGGCAGCTCCACATGGAAATCCACCGTGTAGATGTCGCCCGCCTGCATGGGAGGCAATTCGTAGCCCTCGCGCGCCGTGTTGGTGCCCGAAAAATCGATACCCAGTTGATTGCGCAGCATGAAACCCACCATCGGCACCGCCACCGCGCCTTTGGCCCGCACGCTGATGCGCACCACGATTCGCGATTGCGGATTCAGCAGGTGCACCGGCTGCCCCTGTTCGTCGAGCACCGCGATGCCGATCACTTCCGCGCGGCCGTCTCCGTGCCGGTGATCGATGTTCGGGATCGACTCCACTACTTCGGGCGCCAGCACAGCCGCGGCGCGCGTGTGCTTCTCTTCCTCGGCCGCCTTGTGCCGCAGGTATGTCGAGTCTTTGGCGGTCATGGCGGCCAGGTACTTCGAGACTACCTTATCGGGCGCGCCGGCCTCGACGATCCGCCCCTGGTCGAGCCACAGCACGCGATCTCCGATGGCCTTCACGTCCGCCACCGCGTGGGACACGAACAGAATCGTGATGCCCCGCGACCGCAGTTCGTGCACCTTCCGCATGCAGCGCTGGCGGAAGTAGATGTCCCCCACCGCCAGGGCCTCATCCACCAGCAGAATCTCGGGATCCACGTTGATTGCCACGGCGAATGCGAGCCGGACCACCATCCCGCTCGAATAGGTCTTCACCGGCCTGTCGATAAACTCGCCAATTTCCGCGAACGCCTCGATATCGCCGTACCGCTGGTCGATCTGCCGCGTGGTTAGCCCCATGATGGAGCCGTTCAGGTATACGTTGTCCCGCCCCGAGAACTCGGGGTTAAACCCGGCGCCCAGCTCGAGCAGCGCCGAAACCCGCCCGTTCACGGCGACCTCGCCGCTGCTCGGCGCCAGAATCCCCGCCACCATCTGTAGCAGGGTGCTCTTGCCCGAGCCGTTTTCCCCCACGATGCAGAAAGTCTCGCCGCGCTCCACCTCGAAGCTCACGTCGTGCAGCGCCCAGAAATCCCGGTGCCGCCGGATGCGGTTCAGGCATAGCAGTTCCTTGAGCCGGTCGCCCGGCGCATCGTAGATGGCGTAGCTCTTGGAGACGCCTTGAAATTGAACGGCTTTCACGATTTGGCGTAACGAAACACCAGTGTAACGAAAGTTGCTTGTGGCGTGCGACGTGAGGAAGGTAACAAAAGGGCGGCCGCCAACCCCTCCTGTGATTCTTGAACCGCGAGCCGGAAAGACAGCGGTTGTATATAACCGCGGCGCCAAACGATTACATCACGCGGCGCGTCAGAACTCGCGGCCAGTCAGCCGAGGAAGCTGGAAGCCGCCCTTATAGTGGACTGGTTCTATGCACTTCCTCCTTAGTAGTGGCTCCCCCCGTGGAGGGGGATCGCGTTAAAAACGGCTCCGAAAAACCGTTTCCAATCACAATATGCGCCCTGAAGCCGAGGTTGTCAATAGGCCGCAAGCCCTATCACGGTCGCTGCGACCACATCCATATTAGGGCCTCATATTCTTGATTTTTTGCTACTATGAGAGTTGCAAGGGGGTGTGGTGTTTCTCATCACTCGTAGGAAACAGTTCGGACCAACGACCTTCCTCTGGGACGTGAAAGCGCCGGATGTCGCCCGAGCCGCGCGGCCCGGGCACTTCGTCATGGCTCGCATCGACGAGCACGGCGAGCGCATTCCGCTCACCGTAGCCGATTTCGACCAGGACTGCGGCACCGTCACTGTCGTGATCCAGGCTGTGGGAAAAACGACGTCCGAAATGATGTCGCTGCGCCAAGGCGATGCCATCCTGGATTTCATCGGCCCGCTCGGGCTGCCCAGCCACATCCGCCAGCTCGACGGCACCGTGGTCATGGTGGGCGGCGGCCTGGGCGTGGCCCCAGTCTTTCCGCAACTCCGGGAGTACAAGCGGCAGGGCAACCGTACGATCTCGATCGTCGGATTCCGCAATAAGGACCTGGTCTTCTGGGAGGACCGGTTCCGCGAGTTTAGCGACGAGCTGATCGTCACCACCGACGATGGCAGCTATGGCCGCCACGGCTTCGTCACGCACGCGCTGGCCGATGTCCTCGCGCGTGAGAAGGATATCCGCGAGGTGGTAGCCATCGGCCCCATCCCCATGATGAAGGCCTGCTCGGAAGTCACCCGTCCCTTCGTGGTCCCCACCATCGTCAGCCTGAATTCCATCATGGTGGACGGCACGGGCATGTGCGGCTCCTGCCGCGTCACCATCGGCGGCAAGATGAAATTCGCCTGCGTGGATGGCGCCGATTTCGACGGCCACCTGGTCAACTTCGACGAGCTGGCGCTCCGCCAGAAGCGCTTCGAGCGCGAAGAGAAGGCCGCCATGGAGCGCTTCCGTTCCGAATCCGCCAAGCTTGCCAGCCTCAGGAGCAGCGCGGAATCGAACGGCCGCCCGCACTCCATCTGCGACCTGCCCGAACCCCTCGCCCAAACTCCCGGCCCGCGCGTTCCGAAGAATATCAAGACGATCCCGCCGGAGCGCGCAATCATGCCGCACCAGCCGGCCGAGGAGCGGGTCCACAACTTCAACGAAGTTGCGCTCGGACTCGATCTCGAAGGCGCGCTGCACGAAGCGGAGCGCTGCCTGCGGTGCAAGAAACCGCGCTGCGTCCCCGGCTGCCCGGTGGGTATCGACATTCCCGGCTTTATCTCGGCCCTGCAGCACCGCGACATCAAGGGCTCGTACCAGATTCTCAAGGCGTCCAACGCGCTACCCGCCGTGTGCGGCCGCGTCTGCCCGCAGGAGTCCCAGTGCGAGGCCACTTGCGTGGTCGGAGCGAAATTCAAACCGGTAGCCATCGGACGACTGGAGCGTTTCGTCGCCGATGCCGCCATGGGGCGCGGGTGGGACGAGCCTCCGCAGATCGATTCGACTGCCCAAAAGAGAGCGGCCATCATCGGATCCGGCCCGTCCGGCCTGGCGTGCGCGGGGGACCTCGCGCGCAACGGCGTCAAGGTCACGATCTTCGAAGCGCTGCACGTTGCCGGCGGGGTGCTGAAATACGGCATCCCCGAATTTCGCCTCCCCGACGTGATCATCGATGCCGAAATCGAGAATATGAAAAAGCTCGGCGTGGAGATCCGGCTCGACACCATCATAGGCAAGCTCTTCACCATTCCGCAGCTTCTCACCGATATGGGTTACGACGCGGCGTTCGTCGGCACGGGGGCCGGCTCGCCCAAGTTCGCCGGCATTCCGGGCGAGGCCCTGAACGGCGTGTTCTCGGCCAACGAGTTTCTCACGCGCGTCAACCTGATGCGCGGCCACCGGCAGCCGCTCTACGATACGCCGGTGGGCATGGGCCGCCGCGTGGCGGTGGTCGGCGCGGGCAATACCGCTATGGATTCCTGCCGCGTCGCCAAGCGAATGGGCGCCGAAAAGGTGACGGTGGTCTACCGCCGGTCGCGCCGCGAATCGCCCGCGCGAATCGAGGAGTTGGAGCACGCCATCGAAGAGGGCATCGAGTTCCTGTGGCTGACCAATCCGGTGGAAATCACCGGCAATTCGGCGGGGTGGGTCACCGGAATGCGGGTCCAGAAGATGGAACTCGGGGAGCCCGACGCTTCGGGACGGCGCCGCCCGGTCCCGGTGGAAGGCTCCGAGTATCTGATCGACGTCGATACCGTCATCTACGCGCTGGGCACCACTGCCAACCCCATCGTCGCGCAGACTACGCCGGGCCTCAAGACCAATAAGTGGGGCTACATCGAGGTGGACGAACGCACCGGGATGACCTCCATTCCGGGCGTCTTCGCCGGCGGCGATATCGTGACCGGCGCGGCCACCGTGATCCTGGCCATGGGCGCGGGGCGGCGCGCGGCCAAAGGCATGCTGGAATACATGGGCATTCACTTACCGGACCAGCCCCAAGAACTCGCGCAAGCAGGGAGAGCCTGATATGCCATCCTCCTGTCCCAAGTGTCACCAGGTGTTGGACGAAGACGAGATCTGCTGCGCCCAGGTGCGCTATACCTGGCGGTGCAAAAGCTGCTTCAAACTGACCACCGGCTTTGCCGTGCCGTACGGCAAATGCTTCCTCTGCGGTGGCGTTCTGGAAGTGATTCCCGGGCGCGACCTGGGCGATTCCATGCGCTTTCGCGCGATCCGCGATGCCGTGCAGTTCGAGCTCGATTCGTTCCACTTTTACAAGCTGGCGCGCGATCGCGCGGCTACACCCGAGCAGCGCGCCGTACTCGAGCGCCTCTACGAAGCCGAGCTCGATCACCTGCACGAGCTCGACGAGAAGTACCACGCGCATCTCGACCGCGAAGTGGTGGAGCTCTCCGCCGACGAGCAGAACCTGCTTTCCAATTCGCTTTTCCGCGGTATCAACGTCACCGCCAGTTCCGGGATCGCGGACTTATACCGGGCCGCGCTCGAGATGGAGCGCCGCACGCGCGACCATTTCCGGAAGCTCGCGAACGAGTTGCCCGAGGGTCTGGAAAAGGACCTGTGCGGAGAGCTGGCGGCTGAAGAAGAGGAGCATGTCGCCCTGCTCGAAGGGGAGCTGGAGCAGATCGGGTAGCGGTCAGCTCGCGTGCTGCAGGAGTTGGGCGGGCTGGCGCCTGGCAAGGCGCTTCTCGTTGTTTTCGCGTTCGATGGCGAACTGCAGGCAGCGCGCCATCCGTTCGAGAGTCAACGCCTGTCTTCGCCGCCGCCGCAAATAAGCCAGCAGGGCCGTATCGGCGAGGGCCAAGAGCATGAAGAGTAGTGCGTCCGGAAAGCCCATGGCTCGATCATAGTCTCGACCGGCTTTTCGTGGGACCCCATTTGGTAATACCGCGGTACCGCAGTACAAAAGGGGTGGAATGGAACTTTCGCCGATTTAGGGCAGTAGTTCCCCGGTCATGAGGGCTCCCCCCATGGCTGCGATTACGCTCTCGAACTTTACTGCCTGGCGGCCTTCCCTGGCGATCCACAGCGTTTCGTGATCGGGGCCGCCCTCGGCCGAGGTGATCTCCACCTTGAAGGCCTCGAACCGCCCTGCCGGAACGGTGACGCATTCGGATCCGACCACCTTCAACTGCAGCAGCTTCGGCTTCTGCTTCTGGAGGTCGAAGTTGCGGAAGGTCGCGGAGTAACCCTCCGCCAGCGGCAGTGCGGCGAAGACCTGCGGCGAGCCGACGGGCGAAGCAAACACCGGGCCGCCGAGTTCGGCATCAATCGGCGTTTCCTCTCCGTTCATGCTCATCGTGCCGGTTACGCGGTTCTCCGCAAATTCCATACGGATCCTGACCGGCCCCTGCGTCACCAGGCGCTTGCGCGGAATGAGCGTTCCCTTCTCGACCGTAACGGAATCGGTGGCCTCGCCCATAGGCGTCTGCGAAGTGTTCACGATGGTCCACGCAACTCCGTCTTCCCTGATCTCGATGGCGGTCTGGACCGGTATTTCCTGGCCGCCGGCGGCCAGCTTCGCCTGGTACTTGTAGGTCCCTGGCTTCAGATCCACGGCGGGTTGAGGCACTCCCACGGAGGCGGCGTCCACTTTCTTCGTGAGCGTCACGGTCTTCGGATCGACCGTAATCTCGGCCAGCCGCTGGACCACTTCCGGGGTTCCGCCCTCCTGGAAGCGGCCCTCGAGGTGTTTGGCCAGGAACTTTTCGGCGGCCATGAACATCGCCATGTTGTTCACCGGCCGGGCGAAGCCGTGGCCCTCATCGGGCGCCAGCACATACTCCACGGGGAAGCCGCGGTCGCGCAGCGCGATCACGATCTGTTCCGCCTCGCCGCGGGTCACGCGCGGATCGTTGGCCCCCTGCACCACCAGCAGCGGCGTTTCGATTTTGCCCGCCGAGTGCAGCGGAGAGCGCTCGGTCATCCAGGCTTCCCCTTCGGGCGTGTGCGGATCGGCCATGCGGGCGTACATCATCTTGCGCCCGGCCTCCCAATACGGCGGAATGGAATCGAGCAGCGTCAGCAGGTTCGACGGTCCCACGATATCCACGGCGGCGCGGTATAGCTCGGGGGTGAAGGCCACGCCCGCCAGTGCGGCATAGCCGCCGTACGATCCGCCCAGAATGCCGATGCGTTTCGGATCGGCCGTGCCCTGCTCGATCAGGTATCGCACGCCCCAGGTGATGTCGTCCTGCATTTTGCGTCCCCACTCGCCGTTGCCGGCGTTGAGGAATTTCTTGCCATACCCGGTGGAGCCGCGAAAATTCGGCATCAGCACGGCGTATCCGCGATTGGCGAAGAACTGCGCCATGGGATTGTATCCCCATCCGTCGCGCGCCCACGGCCCACCGTGCGGCACGATCAGGGCGGGGAGGCTCTCCGCCGGCACGCCCTTGGGTAGCGTCAGGTATGCCGGAATCTCGAGCCCGTCCGACGACGGATAACGCACCGGCTGCATGGAGGCGAGGGCTTCGCGCGGAACCTTCTCCCGCACCTTGTACTGCAGCTCGAGCGTTTTAGCGTTGCGGTCGAACAGGTAGGTCTCCCCGGGTTCGGTATCGCTGAAGGCGTTGATCAGCCATCGCTGCTCGTCGTGCGTGCGCGATCCGATGGAGATCTCGCGGCCCGGCAGCCGGGACTTCAGCCAGCCGTAGTCGCTTTCATAGGCCTGATCCTTAAAGTAGAGGCGGACGCGATCGTCGCGGTAGGCGGTGACGACCATGTCGTCGGTGACTTCGGAGAAGATCGCGGAGCCGAAGTCGACGCGCCCCAGGGGGTCGGACTCGACCGGGTCGATCGTGCCGGCCGCGGGGTCGAAGAGAACCAGCGTGGTCAGGTCGAGGGCGTCTCCGTGGTTGGTCTCCATGTAGACCCGCTTGCCGTCCTTGTGAAATCGCAGCGGCGAGCAGGTCTCGAACACATTGCAGGAGTAGACCTTGGTGAAGCCCTCGGGGTCCACGCGCAGCACCTCGGTATCGCCATTATTGGCGGAGCGAAGTGCGAGCCTCAGGTTCCCCAGGAGGTCGAATTCCCAGCCCGCGATGCGCTCGGTGTTCTGTCGGATCAGAGTCTTCTCACCGGTCGCGATCTTCACCTCGTAGAGGTCGTGCCACGACTTGTCGCGGTCGTTGATGCCGATAAAGACGACGTCCGGGCGGCTCTTGGGGGCGGCGTAGAGCTGCACCGCCACGCCCGTCAGCCCGGTGAGGTCGCGAGACGGCGGAGCAGGCGCGCCCTCCGCCGCGGGGGCCGACGGATCGACAGCGTAGAGGTTGTAGTTCTCGTCGCCGTCATTATCCTTGACGTAGCAGATGAACCTGCTGTCTCGGGTCCACAGGTAGGCCGGCACCGGGCGCCTGGTTTCCGTGGTGAGCAGGCGCGCGGCGGTGAAGGGCTCGGCGGCCGCTTTGACCCATACGTTTAGGGTGTTGTTCCACGGCTTGAGGAACGCAATGAACCGGCCGTCGGGAGAAAGCTGGGCCGCGGCGATCTCCGGATTGCCGAACAGCAGTTCCCGATCGATCAGCGGGGGCAGGCCCTGGCTTCCAGAATTCTTGTCCTGTGCGGAGAGCATACGATTCAGGTTACGAGAGGAACATTCTGAATCATAACAGGGGCCTGACGGTGTAGGCCGGGGGTTGTATGATGGATTCCGAATCGCAGCGGAGGATGGGTCTTCGGCTCCGGGCGGACCCGCACACCGCACGATGAGGAGTCGAGAGTGAGTATTGCGTATCTCGCGATTACGGCGGCCGTGGCGATCTTTGCCGTGATTTCCGGCATCGGCAAGATCCGGCGCGATCCGCACCAGGTGATCGGTGGTCCACGAAACGGTGGGGGTGCCGTTGCAGTACTTTCCGTATCTGGCGGCGTGCGAGTTTGCCGGGGCGTTGGGCCTGGCGATCGGGCTTCTGGCTGCCTCGCGCTGGGAGCGGCGGCGGCCGTGGGCCTGGTGCTTTATTTCCTGGGGGCGGTGGCGTCGCACCTGCGGGTCGGCGATGTGAAGGGTGTGGGGCCGGCCGCGTTTATGTTAACGCTGGCGGCGGGGGCGCTGGTGCTGCGGATGCTGACGTGGAGGGCGGGGTAGGAGTCTCCGGCAGGATATGCGCTTACACGATTACGCACCCCGGCCCGCGCACCTCAAATGGCTCCTCGATTCTGACCCGGCCATCCGCTGGCAGGTCATGAGGGACCTTACCGGTGAAACCCCCGACGCGATTGCAGCCGAGCGGTCTCGCGTCGCAACCGAAGGCTGGGGAGCCCAACTTCTCGCCCTCCAATCTCCTGCCGGCAACTGGGGCGGGCCGAAGGAGGACCGAGGCTTGTTGATTACCCTCTACACTCTCGTCGCCTTGAAGGACCTCGGTCTCGACCCCGCCAGTAAGCAGGCACGCAAAATGATCGACCGGGTCGACAAGCGGCTCGTGTTTAAGCCGCTCAACAACCGGCCTTACCTTCACGGCGAAACGGAGCCCTGCATCAACGGCAGAATCCTCGCCATCGGCTCGTATTTCAAAGAACCGAACGACGCACTGGCCAATCAACTCCTGGACGAGCAGCTCGAAGATGGCGGCTGGAACTGCGAAGCGCCCAAAAGCCGGCGCTCTTCGTTCCATACCACCATCTGCGTGCTCGAAGGACTGCTCGAATACGAGCGAGCAGGGCGCCAATCGGCGGCCGTCACCAGGGCCCGCAAGAGGGCCGAAAACTATCTGCTCGAGCGCCGCATGTTCCGCTCGCTTCGAACCGGCGAAGTCATCGACAAACGCTGGCTCCGCTTCTCGTTCCCGACGTTTTGGCACTACGACGTCTTGCGCGGACTCGATTATCTGCGGCATGCGGGAATCAAACCGGACAGCCGCGTCAGCGACGCCATCGAAACCGTGATTGAGCGCCGCCACCAGAATGGGCGCTGGCCGCTCAACCTCCTGCATCCCGAACATATTCCATTGCAGATGGAGACCGGTGTCGGCAGGGCAAGCCGCTGGAACACGCTGCGCGCTCTCCGGGTTCTGCGTTGGTATGACAAATCGACGGGGCAGTTGTGACTTGGGTAATTTGTCGGTCCTAATCTGGGCTCGCGTCGCGTCGACGTAATCGAGTACCTGCAAGTGTCTCCGGCTTGCCGGCCCCGACCTCGGGTGATTACCCTGCCTTTGATACGAGCAAGAAGACAATTGCGTCATCGCTGTCCGCGAAGACCCGGCAGCCGGCCACGTCGCCGGAGGGAAGCGCGTCGGCCAATGCCCGCATATCGGCGTGATTGCGGTAGATCAGGTGCCAGTCCATGAACGCTTCCATGTAGCCGCAATCCCGCACCCCGGTCAGGAAATTCGGAATCAGCATCAACCCTCCGGGACGCGTCATGTCGAACATGCGGCGCGTGAGCGCGGCGGCCACCGGCGTATTGAGGTAGTCGAAGAGGCCGGCCGCATAGACGAAGTCGAACTGGCCCGGATTCAGCTTCCCGGAGAGGATCTGCCGCACCGAGCCATCCACGGTTCGAATCCCGAGGTGCGCGTAGTCTCGGGCCACGACCTTCAGGCTGGCTTCGTCCTGGTCCAGCGCCACGAAATCCCTGATCCTGCCGGTCTGCACGGCATCGGACAGCTCCGCTTCGCGCAGGTGGCCGGCGGCCAGCGCCAGTACCGCGGCCTCGCCGCCTGCGGTCACGCGGTCGATCAAGCCCGCGATCAGTTGGCGGCGGTAGCGGACCGCGCGCGCGGAAGGACGCGTGCCCATATATTCAAAGATGGCGCGGCCCAGCGGGGTGGCCTCCCGCGCGGCCTGGACCGCCTCGCCCAAACCGTAGATGTAGTCCATCATGACCGCGTCTCCGGCATAGCCGCGCGGCTTGGAGAACGCGCGGTACGTGAAGGGATCCTGGTGCAGGAGACGCCGCACCGGGTGGTTCAGGCAGGCGCGCCCGTATCCCGGCCAGGCCTCGGATTCTTCCTCGCGGCGGATTCTCAAGTCTTCGAACAGCTCCTCCAGCCCGAGCGCGATGCGCCCTTCCTGAAGCCGGTCATGTACGATGTCCAGCGCGGGTTTTTCCCCTACCAGCGGTGCGCTCAATGTGACGATGTTGCTTAAGGTCTGCATGTCTCCTCCTGCAACGTAGTGCGCAGAACCGGGTGCAAAACCCTATACGCCTCGCAAATTTTTTGCCCTATAATCTCCGTCTGGAGATGGCATGGAAGAAGCGCAATTCATCCCGGTGACGGTCTTGCTGCGGAATTGGCGGCAGGGCGACGAGGCTGCTCTGGCCCAAGTGGCCGGGATGGTGGATCGTGAATTGCGCCGGCTGGCTGCCTCCTACCTGCGGCGCGAACGGCCCGGGCACATCCTGCAGCCGACGGCTCTGGTAAATGAAGCCTTCTTGCGCCTGATGGGCCCTGGCGCGCAGCAGGATTGGGAGAGCCGGTCCCACTTCATCGGAATTGTCGCCCAGCACATGCGCCAGGTCCTTGTGGATTATGCCCGCCGCCAGCGGGCCGCCAAGCGCGGCGCGGGAGCGACCATGATTTCGCTCGACGATTCCGCTGCGGTGGCCAGTCCCAGGTCCGTGGATCTGCTGGCCCTGGATGAAGCCCTGGAAAAGCTGGCGGCCCTCGATGCCCGAAAGGCGCGCGCCATGGAATTGAAATTCTTCGGCGGCCTGGCGATGGCGGAGATCGCCGAGGTGCTCAGCGTCAGCCTCAAGACCGTGGAGAAGGACGTCCGCCTGGGCGCGGCATGGCTCCGCTCCGCCCTGAGCGCGCAGCCGGCGGTATGAGCCCAGAGCGTTTTCGGAGGATGGAGGCGCTCTACGATGCCGCCGCCGCCCTGGACGCCGCCGAGCGTACCCGCTTCATCAATGAGCAGTGCGCCGGCGAGGAGGATCTGCGTCGGGAGCTGATGGCCGCGTTTGGCGACGCGGGCAGCGGCTTGACCGGCATCGTGGAGCACGGCGCGGCGGCAGTCGCGGAGAGCGACGACAACTGGGCCGGACGCCGCATGGGTCCCTACCGCATCGAGCGCCCGCTGGGGCGCGGCGGCATGGGCGCGGTCTATCTGGCCATCCGGGATGACGATGAGTTCCATAAAGAAGTCGCCATCAAGACCCTCAAGTTCGAGTTGGGCGGCTCCGAGCGGTTGCGATTCCGGCACGAGCGGCAGATCCTGGCGCACCTGGAGCACCCCCATATCGCCCGGCTGCTCGACGGCGGCACGACCGAACACGGCACGCCCTACATCGTGCTGGAGTACGTCGCGGGAGTCGAGATCACCGCCTGGTGCGAACAGCAGCAGCTTTCCATCGAGCAGCGCCTGCGCCTCTTCCGGCAGGTCTGCGAGGCCGTGCAATACGCGCATCAACACCTGGTGGTGCACCGCGACATCAAGCCCGGCAATATCCTGGTGACGCCCGATGGCGTTCCCAAGCTGCTCGACTTCGGAATCGCCAAGCTGCTGGATTCCAGCGTGGAAATGGGGCCGCAACCCATCGCGACCGCTACCGGGGTTCGGCTCATGACGCCCGACTATGCCAGCCCCGAGCAGGTTCGCGGCGAGGCGGTCTCCACCGCCACCGACGTCTATTCCCTCGGCGCCGTGCTTTACCAGTTGCTCACCGGGCAGCGCCCCCACGCCCTCCGGAACTACGATGCGGTCGAGATCGCGCGCGTGGTCTGCCAGGCGGAAACCCGCCCCCCGAGCGCGCTGGGCGACCGCCGGTTGCGCGGCGACCTCGACAATATCGTCCTCAAGGCGATGCACAAGGACCCGGCGCGCCGCTATGCATCGGTCGTAGAAATGTCCGAAGACATCCGCCGCCAGCTGGCAGGGCTGCCCATCACCGCCCGGGCGGACACGACGACGTACCGGGCCGTGAAGTTCGTGCGGCGGCACCGGCTGGGCGTGGCGGCCGTGGTTGCGGTGGTCGCCGCGCTGGCTGCTGGAGTGGCGGTTTCCCTTCACGAGGCCCGCGTTGCTGAGCGGCGCTTCGCCCAGGTCCGCGAGCTGGCGAGCACGTTTCTGTTCCAGTTCTACGACGAGGTGACACCGCTGCCCGGATCGACCAAAGTGCGCGCGTCGATCGTCGACACGGCACGCAAATACCTCGACGGTCTGGCGAAGGAGGCGGGCAACGACAAGGGATTGATCTTGGAGCTGGCCCAGGCCTATCAGCGTTTGGGAACCGTCCAGAGCTCGAGGGGCGCGAGCCTCGGCCAATTGGAACAGGCGCGGCGCAGCTACCGGCAATCTCTGGATCTCTATGCCCGGCTGCCGGTGAACCGGAGCTCATCATCGGACTTGCGCTGCAAGGTCGCGGATGTCCTGCACGCTTTCGAGCGGCTGGAGTACGATGCCTACCGCGAAGATCTGGCCGAACCGATGGCACGAAGAATGCTCGACCTTCTGGAGGGTGGCGCGCAGGATTCTGCGATCCGCGTGTGGCACGCGCGCGCCGAGTCCGACCTCGCGGAGATCCGGCTGCGGCGGGGCGATACTGCGCAAGCGCAAGTCCTGCAGGAGTCTGCCAGGAAGACTCTCCTTGATCTCCAATCCTCCGGATACCGCGACCCCGGCCTGCAGCCGGACATCGATACTGTGGAGCAGCGCCTGGCGAAAACCAAAATTTCCTCGGGCGACCTCGACGGAGCTGCGAGCCTCTTTCAGAAGCTGCTGGAGCGTACGCCACCTTGCGGTCCACAAAGGCCGCCCACGCGCGATTGTGGAAACCTGGCTGTTCTGCTGAGTTGGACCGGTGACCTGTACGGGGCCATGGGCCGGCCCAGCCTCGGCGAACCGGAGAAGGCCGCCGTCTTTTACCAGCAGGCGCTCGATATCGAGGAACGTGTGGCCGCGCAGGATTCGCACAACCGCCAGGCGCAGTTCAAGCTTGCCGCGCGTTGCGGCAAGCTGGGGGATGCGGTGTGGAGGTCGGATCCCAAGCGGGCGCTTGCCTTGTATGAGCGGGCACTGACCACCGCGCGGGCGCTGGCTTCCAGGGAGCAGTTCCACATTTTGCGGGAGGCGTATCTGGAAGCTAGCAGTCGACCCCTCATCCAGCTCGGCCGAACAGCCGAAGCGCGCAGGGCCGTGACGGAACTTATGGAACTGGCGCGCACCGATCCCATCCCCACGGAGTACGCCGACCGGCTTGGCGATCTCACGGTCCGGACGCTGTGGCCGCGTCTGCTGGCAGCCGAGGGCAAGCTGGGGGAAGCCAGGCGAATGCTCGAGGCCCTTATCCAGGAAGCCGGGAAACTGCGCGCCGAGCACACTACCGACCTCGGACCGGTGAACCTGATTTCCGGTTGTTACCGGAATCTCGCCTCGATCACCACCGGGCCGGAGCGCCGCGAAGCGTTGCTCCGCAGCGCCGCCGCCTGGCATTCCTGGCCCGCCACCAGCTTCACCCGGCGCGAAGAACAGAAGGACCTCGCGGCGGCGAACCGGTAGCGCCTGCTCAATTCACCATCTGTGCGGGCAGGGATACCCGGGAGAGCCAGCCCTGAATTTCCGCAATGCCGGCCAGGGCGGCCACTTCGCCGGCGTGGATCAATTGCGGGCCGCTGTCGAAGGCGTTCCAATCGACTCCGCGCACATCGGGAGCAATCACCAGGTCGGTTTCGCCGCGCCACTCGCTGTCGCAGCGGCTTTGCAGGATCTGGAAGCAGCGGCTTACCACCTGGAGCATGTTGCCGGGCAGCGCGTCCGGAACGGCGGCGGGCAGGGGCACGGAGATGACGTGGGTGGCGCCGAGCCGGCGCGCCAGGGCGGCCGGGATTCCCATGCTCATGGCGCCATCCACCAGCAGCCGTCCCTCGTGGTGAACCGGCTCGAACAGTCCGGGATAGGCGCAACTGGCGCGAATGGGCTCGAACACACCGCCCGTTCCCGCGAAGGGCGCCGGTTCTCCGCTGGCCAAGTCCGTGGCCACGACGCCCAGCGGAATGCGCATCTCCTCGAACCGGTAGACCTTCAGGAGCCGTTCCAGGAAGCGATTCATGCACTGGCTGCCAATCAGACCCAGCCGGCTCAGGGTCAGGCGCCCCACGTCGCCCAGGCGCATCGAACAGCCGGCACGAGCGATTTCTTCGACACCGGCGCCGCTAGCGTAAGCCGCGGCGACAATGGCGCCGGCGCTAATGCCGGTCACGCAGTGGATGGGGATGTGGTGCTGTTCCAGCACCCGGAGGACTCCGGCATGAGCGATGCCGCGGGCGAATCCGCCCCCCAGGGCCAGCCCGATCCGGACCGGGGACCCGGACGCGAGCGGTTCGCCGGGAGCCGGGCGCGAAGCCCGCCTCAAGATCGCCCCGTTCCAGGACATGGTCTCGGGTATGGAAACTGTGATGCCGGATTTCGTCTGCATAGCTGCCTCTCATCAGGGTAGAGCGCAGGAAAACGCCCGAATCCCTACCCACGCATACTTTTTTTGATGGGGCTGCCGTCCGCATTTCTCTGTCGCCCGCCGCCCTCAGCCCTCAAGCCGCTGTTATCATGGCGGCAGACACCCCGGACCTTCCATGATCGACGAAATCCTTGACGGCAAATACCGCCTCGACCGCCAACTGGGCGCGGGCGGTATGGGAAACGTCTACCTGGCCACGCACCTCGGAACCACGCGGGTCGTGGCAGTCAAGGTGATCGCTCCCAAGTGGGCGGCGGACCCGCATTTCCTGGCACGGTTCCAGCGGGAAGCGCAGGCGTGCGGCCGGCTGCGCCATCCGAATATCGTCAACGTCACTGATTTTGGAATTGCCAACACCGGGAGGGGACACGTCCCGTACCTCGTCATGGAACTCCTGGACGGGGAGACGCTCTCGGCCTTCCAGCAGACCCAACTAAGGCCGGCGCTGCCCCTGGTCGCGGACCTTCTGGACCAGGTCGGCCTGGCGCTCGAAGAGGCGCACCGGCACGGAATCGTGCACCGCGACCTGAAACCGGACAACATCTGGCTGGAGCCGAACGGACGCGGCGGATATACGGTCAAGGTCCTCGATTTCGGGGTGGCCAAGATGAAGCTGCCCGGCGATCCGCAACCGCAGCCGGCGCCGGAGCCTGGCACCGCGACCCCCTCCGGTCTCCTGCCGCCGGTTTCGGGCGATGGGGAAACGGTGGCGATGGATCTGCGACAGGAGCCCCAGGGGAGGCTGGTCCGCGTCCGCGCCGAGGAGGCCGAGACGGTTGCCATGGCGCAGGCTGCGTTGGATCCATCCTCCGGGTCCTGGGGCAGCGACGGGGGCCAGACGATGCCGGGAAGCCTGGTCGGAACCCCGGCGTATATGTCCCCGGAGCAGGCGATGGGGCTGGAAACCGATTTCCGCTCCGACATCTACAGCCTGGCCGTGGTGGCCTATTCGCTGGTCTGCGGCGAACTGCCCTTCACCGGGAAAACCAGTGAGCTGATCGAATTTCACCGGAGCGGCAGTCCCACGCCGCCGGCGCGCGTCGCGACAGTGCCGCGTGACGTATCGGACACGGTGCTCGCCGGACTGGCGCGCGATCCCGCCGCCCGTCCGCCGTCGGCCATCGAGTTTGCGCGGCGATTCCACAACGCGGTGGATGCCGAGTTCTTCGCACTGCGAAGATCCAGGGCATTTCTGATGCAGCACTTCGCCACGTTTGCCTTTCTGGTGCTGCCCATCTACGCCGTCCTGTTGTCCGTCATCGCCCTGATGGCGTCATTCGGCGGCAAAGTGCTGCCGGGCGCGCTGCTGCGGATTGCGCTGGTCCCGGCCGCCGCCGCTGTACTTCTGGTCTTTTTCGATAATGTGCTGCGGGCGACGGCGGCGCTCATCGCCATGGATGAGAAGGTCCGGGTGAGGCGATTCCTCTCCTTCCGGGTCTTCTGGAAGCTGGTGAAAGCGATGCCGGCCCTCGCCGGTCACTCAGGCCCGATCGTTGTTTTTGTTCGGACCCGGCTGGCTGATCGGCGATTGCCTCTGGCCGGTACTCTGCGTGGTCGAGAACCTGTCCGGGAAGGCGGCGGTGCTGCGTTCGCGTAGCCTGATGGCCGGGTTGAACTCCGCCGGGCGCGCCCTGGCCATCCGCCACGTGGCGCTGGCGGTACTCGCCATCGGGGACGTCGTCAAGTCTCTGCCCTTCGTCTGGCAAACCGGGCATGTGCAGCGGTCGAACAGCGATACCTGGTTCCCGATCTTCGCCATATTCGCCGCGGCCCCGCTGTTCTTGTACGACCGCACCGCCGCGCAAAAGGAAGGTCCGCTGCTGCAACTGGACCGCACGCCGGAGGTTCGAACCACCGCCCGCCCGCTCTCCGTCAGTTCGATGGTCTGGCTGGCGATCGGCGTGATTTACCTGTTATTTCAGCCGCTCAAACTGTGGCTCTTCGGTTCGAAATGAGGACGCCCGCTAAACGGCCACTCCCCAGCCGCTACGTCCAGTCGAACTCCGCCCACATCACCGTGTGGTCGGATGCTCCCGGAGCGCGGCGCGGCTCCAGGTCCACTTCGGCCGCCCGGCAAACGTCGGCCAGGGGCGGCGTTGCCATGATGTGGTCGATGCGCCAGCCCCAGTTGTTTTCGAACGCGTTGCGGAAATAATCCCAATAGGTGTACTGCACACGCTCGGGATGGAGCTTGCGGAAGACGTCGATAAAGCCCCACGCTGCCGCCTCCGCATAGGCCCGGCGCGCGTCGATGTGGAAGTCCACATCGTTGACCCTGCGGTCCGGATGATAGACATCGAGGGGTTCCGGCGCGACGTTCATATCGCCCGTCCAGACGGCGGGTTTCCGCGGGTCGAAGCGCTCGTCAAAATATCGCCGGACGCGCCGGAACCACTCCAGCTTGTACGCATATTTCTCCGAATCGACACGGAATCCCTGGGGCACATACGTGTTCACCACCGGCACGCCGGCCACCACAACTTCGAGCACGCGGACGTCCTCACTGTCCGGACCTTCCTCGAATCCGTAGAAGACCGCTTCCGGCTCGGCCCGGGTCAGCGTCGCGACGCCGTTGTAGGCTTTGGCGCCGCGGAAGCGCGCGTGATACCCGGCGGCGCGAAGAGCGTCGGCCGGAAACTCGCTGTCCTGCACCTTGGTCTCCTGCAGGCACATCACGTCAGGCTGATGCTGTGCCAGCCAGTCGAGGAGCAGCGGCAGACGCTTGCGGATCGAATTCACATTCCAGGTTGCAAGCTTCATCAGGGTGGTTCCCGAACATCAGATGCCGGCGTACCACGCGTATCCGCCTTCCGGAGCCGCGGAGCCCAGTCCTTTGCCGAGCCGTTTCAGGCTATCGGTTATGGTGAGGCGGGTGATGTACTTCAGGCTCTTGTAGCCGAGCTGCCGGGGAACGCGCAACCGGAGAGGCCCGCCGAATGCGACGGGAAGGTCGCCGCCGTTCATACTGTGGGTCACGAGAGTTTGCGGGTGCAATGCATCGTCCATATCGATGCTCTCCCACCAGTCGGATTGAAACGAACGGTAGACCACATATCGGGCCTGCGGGAGCGTCCCCACCAGGTCCAGGATGTGCGAGAGGGGCACGCCGGTCCATTCGGCTATATAAGACCAGCCCTCTTCGCAGGCCAGGTGGGTGACCTGGCTGCGCCGGGGAAAGCTCTTGATCTCCGCGAGCGAGAAAGAGGCGGGGCGGGCGACCATTCCATCCACGGCGAGACGCCAGCCGGTGAACGCTCCCTGCTGAAGGCGGCTGAACGCTTCGCCCAAGGGATCGACGTGGTTCGGGAACGGCGGCTTCGAAATCTGGTCCGGCCGGAACTCGCGTGCGAGGGAGTGGCGAGTCAATAAGCGCTGCGTTGCATAGGTCAGCGTTTCGCCTGGGCCGAAGAGGCCGCCGCCATCCGGCGGGACGAGCCCATAACGCTGCGCGAGCCTGGCAGCGACGGCAAGGCCGGAGGCGCCCGCGGTTCCTGCCAGGCCGGCGGTGATGAGCCTGCGCCGCGACAGCATTTTCATGTCCGCTCTCCATGCCCGGCGGGGCGGCCGGTGATCATCGCCCGCATCCGGCTGCGGAACCCGGCCAGACCGACCATCACGATGTGGACCGAAAGGAAAAGCACCAGGGATATGGAGACGAAGAAGTGTATCGTTCGCGCGGACTGCTGGCCGCCGAAAACGGTGACCGCCGCCGGGACCGCCGGACGCGATGGCGGGGGACATGGCCAGGCCCGTCCAGATCACCAGCGGGAACAGAACGAAAACGACGAGCAAATAAGTGAGACGCTGAAGCACGTTATACGACCAGGCTTCTTCCTCACCCGGCCGCCTGAAGCGCAAATGCCGGGCGATCTCCATCCAAATCCCCCTCTGGGAGAGTCCGTCGCGAGCGGGAAGGAGATTCTGCCGGAAATGCCCGCTGAAGAGTCCGAAGCCTACGTAAAGCAAGCCGGTCAACACCGCGACCCAGGCCGATTGGAAATGGAGATAGCGGCTCCAGCCGTTCTGGTCGGGGAGCACGTAGCCGTAGCCGGTGGGGACGGTGGCCCGGGAGGCCGGGATCGGTAGTTTGAACAAGGGAGGCGTCAGCGCGTTGCCGGCTTCACCCCAATAGAAGCGCGGGTGAGAGATGAGAATTTCCACTCCGGTGACCAGCAGGGCGAGAAAGGATAAGGTGGTGATCCAGTGAGTGACGCGAACGACCGCGGAATGCCGCGGCCGAACGGTGGCGGCCGTCACTGACGCAGCAGAAGCGGAGCCCCAGACGGAATCGGCCATTTGCGGAATTGTACCAGTTCGGCCGGGTCAGGCGCGGAACGCGTGTAAACTCAGACGATGATGCATTCGAAACGCATCCTGTCTGCGATCGTCCTCCTGACCTCGTTCGCCTTACCGGCGGTGCGCGCGGCTGACGGTTCGAAACCGAAGGTCCGCGCCATCACGGGCTTCGTCACGATCGACGTGAAGTCGTATCCGTCGCAGATCGAGGAAGCCGTGAAGTTTCTCAGCCGGGTGCGCGACGCCATCACGGCCGCGGGCTATACCGTGCAAGGCATCCGCATCTCGACGCAGCCGTTTCCCGAGTACACGCGTGGCCTCGACCACGCTGCAGCGCTGAAGGTGCTGCACGGAATCAACGACCTTTCGGGCAGGCTGCACTTCGCGCCGAACATCGGCCCCGCGATGTCCAAGGATACGGACGACCCGGAGGCGGCCGGCCTCGTGGCCGAGGTTCTGGCAGAGACGGGCAACCACCTCGCCGCGAATATCGTGACGGCCGGCGAGGACGGCATCCATTGGAACGCCGTGCGGCAGGCCGCGCGGATCATCAGGACCGTGGGCCAACGCAGCCCGCACGGCCAG
The DNA here is from genome assembly GCA_963836015.1 of Bryobacterales bacterium. Taxonomy (GTDB): domain Bacteria; phylum Acidobacteriota; class Terriglobia; order Bryobacterales; family Bryobacteraceae; genus CAWCDJ01. The sequence continues at coordinate 76,623 of CAWIIF010000009.1, forward strand.
GGCAACTTCAACTTCGCGGCCATCGCGATGCTGAAACCTTATGGGCCGTTCTACCCGGGCGCGTGGCATCCCGGCGGGGGGCCTCCCCGTTTTGCAATCGGACTCGAAGCCGCCAACGTGGTGATGGACGTCTTCGCGCGCGAGCACGACCCGCGGACCGCCGGAAGAGCGCTCACCGAGGCGCTCGACGTTCACCTGAGCGCCGTGGAAGGGGCAGCTCTGAAGGCGGCGGCCGGTAGCGGATGGACGTATGCCGGAATCGATCCGACACCCGCGCCGGGCGGCGCGGTTTCCATCGGAACGGCGATTGAATCTTTCACCGGCGCGCCTTTCGGCTCGCCAGGGACCGAGACCGCCTCCGGCATCATCACCAGGGCCGTACAGGCCGTGCGGGTGAAGCAGACGGGCTATTCGGGACTGATGATTCCCGTGCTCGAAGACGCGGTCCTGACGCGCCGGTGGACGGAGGGCACCTACGGGCTCGATTCGATTCTGGCGTATTCGGCCGTATGCGCGGGCGGCGTAGACACGGTGCCGCTGGCGGGGGACACCAGCGAAGACGTCATCGCGCGAATCGCCGGCGATGTCGCCACGCTGGCCTTCAAGTGGCACAAACCGCTGGCGGCGCGGCTGCTGCCGGCGCCGGGAAAGAAGGCCGGTGAGATGACGGAGTTCAGCGGCGCCCTGGCGAATGCGATTATTCAGCCGCTGGCGGGCTCGCCGGGGAAATGATCGCCCGGCAGTCGCCGGTCAGCTCGGTTTGGCAAAGGTGCCGGGGCTGTGGGGCGTGCCCTGCCACTGCGGCTGGCGCTCGCTGACAGCCTTGGCCAGGGCGCCGCGTACGCCGGCGGCGTCGAGATCCGCGCCGTAAACCGGGGAGCCGGGCTGCTGGCGCCAGGATTCCGCGAGGGTGCCGGCATCCACGCCATCGAATCCGAGCTCGTTCAAGAGCTGGATCACGACTCCCTTGGCCCGGTCGTCGTCACCCGCCACGGGCAGTGCAAAGCGCCCGGGGCTGCCCTCGGGGCGGCCGAAATCCATCAGGTGCTGGGCATAGATATTATTGAATGCCTTGACCACGGGCCTGCCCAACTGCTGCTGGACCCACTGGCTTTCGGTCATCCCGTTCTCGATCTCCTCGATGCGGCCGTCGCGTTCGCGCGGGTAGTAATTGCCCGTGTCGACGACGACCACGTCGCGGGGGACGCCCGCAAACAAATCTTTCGGCAGATCGCGGATCTTCGCCTGGGGAATCGTGACCACCACCACGCTGCCGGAGCGGGCCGCTTCGGGGGCCGAGACCGCCTTCGCCCCGGTCTCTTTCGCCAGACGGGCGAGCGACTCGGGTCCTCGCGAGTTGGCCACAAATACCTCATGGCCGAGGGCTGCCAGCCGGCGCGTGAGGGTGCCACCGATCTGCCCAGCACCAATGATTCCGATCTTCATACTGCTCCTTTCTTTGGTCAGGCCCTTGAATTTGATGCGAGAACGCGGCACCCGTCGCAGAACGGCGGGCAACGATTCGTGTGGATTCGTCCCCTGAGGCCGCGCCGCGCGGCTCTTAATTGTCGGTGGGCCTCTCTGCGTGATCGATGACGAGCACTTCGACCGGAGCCGTAGTTGGCACGAGTTCCAGGCCAAGTTGCCCCTGCACGGCGGCAAAGATGTTCGGGAGGTTGGGATCGGCGGGGAACCCATTTGCGCGCGGACCAGCGGGCCCTCCGAACCCCGGCAATCCCTGGGTCGCATCGTTCGGAGTGAATTTCAGACGGAGATCGAATTCGCCCGTGAATCCGGTCTTATCCACGACCGGCCGGCCTAGAATCTGGGCAAGCCTTCCGATGAGATCGGCCATGCGGATCTTACTTCCTTGCAGCCGCACGGCAGTGGACTCCAGGGAAAACCCCACGTAACCGCAATCCACCTTCCCGGGGACGTGGTGCGGCGGCGTGCCGGGCGGAAAGGATACGCAGACGACTTCCTTCGGCGGCGGCAGCTTGAGGCCATCTATTGCCGGCTTCAAATCGTAAACGGGGAGATCGCGCGTCTCCCGGTGGAGCGCCAGCTTGAACCGGGCGGCCAGGAGCGTTTGCAGCATCAGCCACATGTGCTTCGGATCGGTCGTACCTTCCGGTTTGGCATCGATGTCGTAGCCGTCCGTTTTGGCCCAGGCCGGGCCTCCGGCCACCTGTGCAGGCGGCAGGGGGATCCAGTGGAGGGGGTCGTGGTCCGCGTACGCAAACTGGATGAGGCCGATCAACGACAGGTTCGTCAAGCGCAGCCGGCCGCCGGGTTGATAGCCGCCTCCCATCGGGTGACGGGTGGGCTCGCTCCCGTCAAAAGCATTTCGTTTGATCGAAGCCGTCTGAAACGCGGGAGGCGCGGCGGACTGGCCGAACAATCCGTATGCCGCTGCTGCCAATAGAATAGCCACCGTGAGCGTGCCCGGCCCCAGGCCGGTGCGGACCACCGGGCGCGGATGGCCCAACAGCCTCGCGATGCGGCCGGACAAGGATCCCCCATCGGCGGCAACCGCGGCGCTGAGATGCGTGGGGCGGTACGATTCCAACTGCGTGAGCGCGCGCGCGTAGGTAAGGGCGTCGCCCGAGACGGCTACGGCCACATCATCGCAGCACAGCTCGCGCTCGGCGCGAACGTGCCCCGACACCCACCAGACTGCGGGGTGGTAGAACAGGAGCGCTTCAGCAACGCTTTGCAGGATGTTGAGCAGATAGTCGTGCCGGCGGATGTGCGCCAGTTCGTGCAACAGGAGCGCTTCCAACTGCGCGGCAGGCAGACCGCCGAGCGCCCCGACCGGGACCAACACCACGGGGCGGAGCCAGCCGACCACCGCGGGCACCTGCACCAGGGCGGAGACCAGCAGCCGCACAGGGCGGGTGAGCCCAATCCGGGCGCCGAGATTTCCGAGGGTCCGCTGCCATTCGGGGGGTGCGGGCCGGACCAGCATCGACCGCATCCGCGCGGCCATCGCCCAGCCTCCCGCCAGGCGCACCCAAAACAACAGCGCGCCGGCAAGCCAGACGATGACGACCCAGGGCAGGAACCGTGCCGGCTGAACGCCGGACACGGCGGCGCGGACGGTCGCGGGGAGCGTCGCGGCGGGGGCGTCGGCGATGCCTAATACCGCCGGGGGAGTGCTTCGGATGCGATAGGCGGCGTACGGAGTCGCGTCCGGCGGCCGCATCAGGCCCCAGGTCACGAGCGGGGCGGCCATCATCGCTGCCAGGGCCGCGCAGGCGAGCAGGTATCGCGCGTTCGGGCTGGAGGCGCGTGCCAGCCCCCGGCGTGCAGCCGCATACAGAAGCGCAATCGATAAGCCCTGCCAGAGGAAGTGGATCAGCGTCCAGCCGAGGCGTTCCACCCACGCCTCGGAGGCGAGTATCTGCAGGGCGCTCATGACGAGCGTCCTTTGTCTCTCGCGAAGGTGTCCAGCATGCCGCGGATTTCGTCCAGTTCTTCGCGCGAGGCCGGCTGTGCCGCCAGGGCGCCCATCAGCAGACTTCGGGCCGAACCGCCGAAAGCCCTTTTCAGCAGATCGCCCGCGATCTGCCGCTGCGTTTGCTCCTGGGGCGCGCCGGGTTCGTAGACGTGCGATCCGAAGCGCTCGCTGCGGATCAGGAGCCCTTTCTCCGTCATCAGCTGCATCTGCTTCAGGGTGGTTGTGTAGCCGTTGTTCTTGCCAAGCTCATCGTGGACTTCCCGTACGGTGGCCGTTCCCAGCTTCCATAGGACCGCAAGAATGTCGAGTTCGGCGGCGGTAGGAAGCGCGGCGGGCGGCTTCTTACGGCGTGGAGAAGGCATCTGGACCCACGATACGACGGTAAAAATCGTAAGTCAACGATAAAAATCGTAATGATCGTTACGCGGCCGCCCACTTGCCGGGCATGGAACCGATCCGGTAAGGTTGTGCAGGAGTTATAGCCTGGATATCCACCTGATCGACGGGACGTACGAGTTGTTCCGGCATTACTATGCGATGCCGCCGGCGCGGGACGCGCAGGGGCGCGATGTGGCGGCGGTTCGTGGGGTGCTGGCGTCGGTTCTGGGCATGATCCGGGGCGGGGCGACGCACGTGGCGGTGGCCACGGATCAAGTGATCGAATCCTTTCGAAACGGGCTGTGGGCGGGGTATAAGACCAGCGAGGGGGTCGAGCCGGACCTGCTGGCACAGTTCCCACTGCTCGAAGACGTGCTCTCGTCAGCGGGAGTGGTGGTGTGGCCCATGGTGGAGTTCGAGGCGGACGACGCGCTGGCGGCAGGTGCGGCGGCTGCGGCGCGGGATGCGCGCGTCGAGCGGGTGGTCATCTATACGCCGGATAAGGATCTGGCGCAGTGTGTGCGCGGGACGCGGATCGTCCAGATGAACCGGCGAACGCGGGTAACGATGGATGAGGCCGGGGTGGTGCAGAAGTTCGGCGTCGCGCCGGAATCGATTCCGGACTACCTGGCGTTGGTGGGCGATGCGGCGGACGGGTACCCGGGGCTGCCGGGTTGGGGGGCGAAGTCATCGGCGGCGGTGCTGGCCAGGTTTCGCCACCTCGAGTCGATTCCGGCGGACTGGCGGGAGTGGAGCGTGAACGTCAACAACGCGAGCGGGCTTGCGAACACGCTGGGCAGCCAGCGGGAGCAGGCGATGCTGTTCCGGACGCTCGCCACGCTGCGGACCGACATCGCGCTCTTCAACGATGTCGAGGAGTTGCGCTGGGATGGGCCCAAGCCGGGGTTCGAGGAACTGGGAGCCCGGCTCGACGCGGCGGTGACGGGGGAGAAGCGAAAAACCGGCCCCCGCTCGCGTTAGCGCGGCACGATCCGTTTTTATTTTTAACCGCGCTGTCACGCGGGCGTCATGCGAAACCGCTAACCTGAACCCTGAATTTTCACTCAGGGAGTTGTCTCAGGATGCGCCACCATACGTGTACCCGCTTGTGGTTTGCCCTCACTGCGTGCATGGCCCTGCTGGGGGCCACCTCCGGAATGCATGCTCAATCCAATAACGGCACCATTGCCGGCACAGTCAACGACGTGGCCGGAAAGCCGATTCCGAATGCGGCCGTTTCGGTGAAGAACGAATCCTCCGGCCCGCCTCGCACGGTTGTGGCGGACCAGGAGGGAAAGTTCTCCATTCCCGGACTGCCGGCCGGCGTGTATACGCTGGAGGCCTCCGCTCCGAGCTTCGCCGCGAGCCGCCGCACCGGAGTGAAACTGGCCGCGAACGGCACCGCGAACGTCACGCTTTCCCTGAACGTAGGCGAGTTGGCGCAGAGCATCACGGTGGAGGGCGCGGTTTCGGTGGCGGCGGAAACGGCCCCGTCGCAGAACACGCTGGAGGCGACCTCTGCAAGATCGGAAGTCAGCCCCGATTTCATTCAGAACTTCGCGTCGCCGGTGGCCGATTATACCGAGCTGCTCAACTTCACGCCGGGAACGTTCAGCGTGAATCCGAACGGGATCGGCCTGGGAGACAGCAAGACGTACTTCCGCGGCTTCAAGGACGGCCAATATACGATGCAGGCGGACGGGATCCCGTTCAACGATACGAACGACCCCACGCACCACTCCTGGGCATTTTTCCCCAGCCAGTTTATTGCCGGCATCGATTTCGACCGCAGCCCGGGAACGGCGTCGGCCATCGGGCCGACGAACTTCGGAGGCACCATCAACCTTCTGTCGCGCAGCGTGGCCTACACGCCGGATATTCGCGCCACCGCGTCGTACGGATCCTTTAACACGCGGATGCTGGCGCTCGATGCGGATTCCGGGCAATTCGGCGGCAAAAGTAAGAAGTCGAGCCTCACGATCAACATACACCAGATGTTATCGGACGGGTACCAGACTTATAACTACCAGAAGCGCGTCGCCGGGTTTATCAAGTATCAGTACCGGCTGAACGAGAGGACCACCTTCACGGTATTTTCCGGGCTGGTGGATCTCTGGACCAACACGCCGAATACCAAGGGGCCGACGCGCGCGCAGGTAGCGCAGTTCGGCTACAACTACCTGATGAGCAATGATCCTACCCAGGGAAACTTCTATGGATATAACTTCTACCACGTACAGACGGACTTCGAGTATATCGGAGTGCATTCCGACCTGGGACGCGGCTGGGTCCTGGACAACAAGGTCTACACTTACCGCTACTGGAACAAGCAGAACTACAACAGCGCAACCTCCATCAGCAAGACGAGTGGGACCGACAAGCTGAACGGCTACCGGAAGGTGGGCGACACGCTCTCGGCCAGCCACGAATCGGCGCGGGGCATCCTGCGGGCGGGACTCTGGTTCGAATGGGCGTATACCGACCGCTACCAGATTCCGGGCGATCCGCGCAAATGGGTGGACGCGGCCCTGCCGAACTTCCACGAGCATTTCATCACGCTCTCGGCGCAGCCGTTCGTCGAGTACGAATACCGCGTAACTCCGGCGCTCAGCGTGGACGCCGGCGTCAAACTGGCCGATTATTCGATGGACCTGAAACAGTTCGCGGATAACGGCAAGACGGTCGGGGGCCTGGGCGGGGCGCCTTACGTGACGCATTCGGCCAATTACCACGCATGGAACCCATCAGCCGACGCGCGGTACCGGCTGAGGAGCAACTGGTCGGTATACGCGCAGTTCGCGGTGGGCAGTGTGATTCCGCCGAGCAGCGTGTTCGACTCAACGGGCGCGCAGGTGGCCGTGCTGCCCAGCCCGACCTCGGTGAAGACCTACCAGGCAGGCTCGGTGCTGAAGTTCAACCGGTGGACGCTCGATGTGGACGGCTATTACAGCCATTTCCAGAACCCCTACTCTTCCCTGATCGACGCGACCACGGGGGAGTCGTATTTCTATCAGACCGGTCCGTCCAACACCAAGGGTGTGGAAGCGGAGAGTAACATTCTGATCGGCCATGGATTCAGCGTGTACCTCAACGGCACCATGGGGACCGCGAAGTATCAGCAGACTGGGTTATGGGTGGCGACCACGCCCAGGAACACGGAAGCGGTAGGCCTGATGTACCGCCTCAAAGGTTGGGATCTCGGCTTTCTCGACAAGCGTGTCGGCGGCATGTGGAACGACAACGGGACGCACAACCAGGCCGTCGCCATCGATCCGTTCAGCGTATCGAACCTGTTCTTCAATTACACGGTGAGGGGAGATTCGTGGCTGCGGGGGACCAAGTTCCGGTTCGGCATCAATAACCTGGCGAATTCCCATAACATCGTCGGCCTGACCCCTGCGTCGACGGCCAGCAACGCTCCGGCGGCAGGCGACACTCTGACGCTGCTCCCCGCGCGCAGTTTCTCCGTGACCATGACCTTTGGGTACGCTCCGGGCAAGTGATGCGGCGGATCTGGTCTGCGGCACAATAAGAAACCCCGCTGCCGTTAGGCAGCGGGGTTGGTTGGTTTCGGCTAGCCTCCCGGATCAGAAGCTGAATCGGAGAGCCAGCTGAAGAGTTCTGGCATCGCGATAGTTGTTCGCTTGCCCGAAATTCTTCTGGCTGGCGGAGATGCCGCTGCCGGCGCTGTCACCGCTGAATCCGCTGTTGATCCCCCAGACCTGGGGATGATTGAACAGGTTGAAGACCTCGCAGCGGAATTGCAGCTTAACGGTTTCCGTGAAGTTGAAGTTCTTCACCGCGTTGACATCGACGTTGCGGACGCCGGGCAACCGCAGTGCGTTGCGCCCGAGATTGCCGTACGAACCATCCTGCGGGCGCTGGAAAGCCGCCGGGTTGAGCCACTGGAAGCTGTTCTGCCCCGTATAGGGATCGCCGACGAGATTGGGATACGGGCTACCGGCATTCACTCCACCCAGGTTTCCGTTGGACGTGATATTGATCGGCATCCCCGATTGCGACCGGAACATCCCGCTGAGCTCCCAGCCATTGGCGATCTGCTTCGCCAGGTAATTCGACGAGGTGATCTTCGGTAACATGTAGACGAAGTCCACCGTCGCGACATTCGGCTGGTCGTAACCCGCGTTGGCGTAATTCTGGGCGATGTTGAACGGGTTGTTGACCAGGTCGGAATCGTTGTCCACGATATCCTTGATATTGGATCGCGTGTAATTGAAGTTGACCGAGAGATTATTCGCGAAACGCCGGCTGAGCCGGAACATCATGGCGTTGTAGCGCGAATAAGCTAGCGTCTCGACCGCATTCAAATTACCCCAGCCGAGGTACGGCATAAGCGCGCTGGAGTAGTAGTTGACCGACGGCAGTAGATTGGGGTTGGAGATGAATGTGCCGGCCGGAACTGCGTTGACCTGCCGCTGGTCCATCATGTGTACCGCGTGGTTGCCGGAATACGAGAGATCCAGCGTGAACTTCGCGGGTAACTGCCGTTGGACGCCCACGTACCAGGAGTAGATGCTCGGCATGGTATTGTTGGTGGGCCAAACGGTCATTCCAGGGGGTTGAATCGGCGCGGAGGGGTCCCCGACGCCGCTCGTGTTGATGGAGGAGACGTTGCCGTTATATACGCTTCCGGAAATGAGGTTGGGCCATTGGGCGCCGGCGCCGAAACTGAAGTTGTTCTGGCGGAGACGCTCGTTGAACATGCCGAACCCGCCGCGCAAGGCCATCTTCCCGTCCCCAAAAACGTCATACGCCAGCCCGAATCGAGGCTGGATAAAGTTCTTGGCGGGCGAGAATCCCGGGTCTACTCCGGAGCACGGGTCGCAGATCAGCCCGAGAGGAGATAACGCCGAGAGGGGAGCGCCTACCACGAAGCCGTTGCTCAAATTGATGGTCGGCCGCTTGCTGGCGTCGTACTTGCTCAGGTCCACGCTGTACAGCGTCCAGGTGCCTTCGCCGCCCGGCGTACCGCCCCGAACCTGTGTATAGGTCGGAGTAAGGTGCGAGAAGCGGGCGCCGTATTCGATGGTCAAACGCCTGCTGACCTTCCAGCTGTCCTGGGCGTAAAAATCAATCTGCCAGAAGCGGAACCAGGGATAGATGTGCCCGCTGGCCTGGGTAAAGTTGTTGAAGTTGCCCAACATCATGTTGGCTATCCCGTTGCCCGTATCCATCGGATTCGAAGCGTTGGAGTTGAAGTTAATGCTACCCTCCAGCCCCCAGTTGCCGGTTTGCGTCTTGAAGTCCTGGTTGTAATACATCCCGAACTTCAAGGTGTGCGAACCTTTCACCCACGACAGGTTTTCGGTAAGAGCGTAGTCTTTACCGGTATTGTGCCAGCCGGGGTTGCCCAGGGAGAAACCAAAGCCGGAACCTGTGCTCACATCCTGAACCGAGTTGGTGATGTTGGTCTGCGGATAGAGTTGGGTCCAGTTGGCGCCGATGGTATTGCGATTGAGCGGGTTGTCGCCGACGATCGAGAGCGACTGCGACTGGTGGTTGTAAGCCAGGATGGTCTCGGACGCCAGCGAGGGCGTGAACGTAGTGACCAGGTTCCACGACCACGAGCTGCCCGGCTTCGGCCGCGTCTGCGGCTGGATTGGGAAAGGCTCTCCGGTCCAGATCCCGGTTTGGATGGTCTCTTTCTGGTAATCGTTCACCCAGCGGAAGAAGCTGTTCATTCTGCTGTTGACCGCGTAGTCGATGCGCAGCATGTCCTGGTTCTTCACCAGGTTGTCCGGATTGTTGTAGTAGTACCTGACGTAGCCCGGGTTGGGCGCGGCCGGGAGGCTGCTGTAGCCGGGAATGCCCGTATAGATCTTCAGCAGGGAGGAGCTCATCGGCTGCCACGCCGATTGCGGAACCGTATTGTTCGGGTAGGGCGTTCCGCCGGTGATATTGCCGGCGCCATCGCGCGTGATGGTTCCGGGCTGGAACACGGTGCCGTTCTTGAACTGGGGAGCGTACTGCATGTTCGTGGAAAGCAGCCACGGGGTGAAATTTCCGCTCAGGACGGTCGCGTTCGGAATGTCCGCGTAGTTGCTGCCGGGCAGGTTGCGGCGGGTCATCTCCCGGTTGTAGAAGAAGAAGAGCCGCTTGTCCTGCCTGGTCGAGATCTTCGGCACCGGAATCCAGCCGCTGAGATTGCCGCCGAACTGGTTGTACCGGAGTTGAGGCTGAAGGGTGTTGCACAGCACGCACTTGGCATCGAGCGCGTTGTTCCGGAAATATTCATATGCCGCGCCATGGAATTTGTTGGCGCCCGATTTGGTCTGCACCGCGATGACCATGCCGGAGTTGCGGCCGTATTCGGCATTGAAGCCGCTTTGCAGCACGCGAAACTCCGCGATCGTGTCGATGCTGGCCTGGGTGTATTGCGATTGGTTGTCGCCGACGTCGATGTTCGGCGATCCATCCAGGTAGAAGTTGTTCTCCGAACCGCGTCCGCCGAGCGAATGGAACTGCGACACGTCGTTGAAGTTCACATTGAAATCGCTTTGGGCGGCGCTGGTCATACCGGGAATGGTGTTCATCAGCGACGTGAAGTTCCGGCCGTTCATCGGCAGCTCGGACATCTGCGTCTTGTCAACCAGGTACGCCTTGTCGGCAGTATTGGTGGCGACCAGAGGACTGGATTCCGCTTCCACGGACACGGCCTCTGTCACATTGCCGACGGCCAGGGCGATCTGTCCGACGTCCAGTTTGGTGTTGACGTCGAGCGTGACCGTGATCTCGGCCTTCTTGAATCCCGATTTCTCGACACTAATCACATATCTGCCCGGCTGAATGTTCATGGCCTGAAAACGGCCCGATTCATCCGTGCTGGTTTCTCGCGCGGTCCCTCCTTTCGCCACGTCCTCGATCTTGACCGAGGCCGCGGGAACGAGGCCGCCCGACGCGTCTACAACGATACCGGTGATGTTCTGTGACTGCGCCATTACCGGCGGAACAATGACAATAAGCAGAAACGCCAGAAGGATCGCCATTCGCACCGCGATCCCGCGTCTTCTTGCATTCATAAATGACCTTCTCTCTTTCGGGATGCACTCCCGCATGAGACTACCCTGTTATCTGAATCGCGATGAGCGGACGCTCTCGCCAAGTCTTACGCGCGGTGAAGCAACCGCGCACACTTCGGAACTGACACCGCTTTGTGTCCACCGTAATGCAAATACATTACGAAAGCAAGGGATTTCCGGTTGCGACGGGGCTCTTAGTGACTTTTCAGACCCGGAATTTCCGAAATGGCCAAAGGCCGGGTAAATCTATGAAAAATGGGACCGAATATCCAGATTTCGGAAGAGGAAACGGGGCTAGCGGGCGCCCGCGACCGGGCCACCCTGGGGGGTTGCTGCCTTCAGCGCGGCGGCTCGCAATTCTCGGACCCGCAGGAGCGCGCGGCGGGCCTCCGCTTCCCGGCCGCAAGCCTGGAGCGCACGCGAAAGATCGTAAAATGCGGATGCGTCGTCAGGGTTCAGCGCCACGGCCCTTTGGAGCAGCACGACGGCTTCCGCCGGTTGCTCCAGCCGGAGTCTGGCCTTCCCCAGGTAGAAATACGGCGCCCAGAAGTCAGGCTTCGCCTCTTTCGCCCGCTCGAGGTAAGGCATCCCTTCCTGGTACCGGCCTTCCTGGACCAGCAAGCCGCCGAGAAAATAGCTCGCATCCACATCGGCGGGGTCTTGCTTGAGGGCCATGTTCAACTCCCGAAGGGCATCGTCGGTCCGGCGGAGGCTGATATAGACCTTTCCCAACTCCAGGTGCACACCGGGAAATTTCGGATCAACCCGAAGCACCTCGGAGAAAGCCTCCTCGGCTTGCGAGAACATCGTGGCCTCGTAATTGGCCCTGCCGAGCAGGAACTGCGCGCGCGCCGGCCCGGCCGCCTCCAGCATGAGCTGGAAAATCCCCTTCGCCTTTTCGGATTCGTGATTCTTCAGGTAGGAAAAACCCAGAAGGAAGAGAATCCCCTCATCGCGCGGAGCGGCGGCATGGAGGGCCTCGAGATCGTGGATGGCCGCCGGCAACTGGCCGGTGTAGGCGCGGCAAACCGCGAGCAACTGCCGGGCCTGCATGTGCGCGGGGTCGATCGCGACGACGCGCGCAAAGTAGGGGAGCGCCCGCGAGTGAGCTTCCTGCCGGAAGTACACCAGGCCGAGGTTGAGGAGAATCGCCTTGTCATCGGGGCTGAGCTGCAATGCACGGCGGTATACCGTGATGGCCTGGTCAGAGCGGTTGGTCCGGGAGTAGATGACGCCGAGATTGCTGAGTGCGGGGATGTTGCGCGGCTCCTCGCGGAGGACGGATTGGAAGCCTCGCTCGGCCGCGGCATAGTCCCCGGCCGCGAGATTCCGGATGGCCCGGTCGAAAGTTTCCTTGACGGGCTCGGCGGCCCAAAGAAAGACGCCGCAGAGAAACAGGCACGCAGCCGACTTCATCTGGCACTCATTTTAACCGAAGGCGCGCGGCGCAGAGCTTGTTGGTCTTCCGCACCGGGAGTTACAATACGCGCGGGAATGAAGTTCGGGCGAGAGCAGGAACGATGAAGCGAGCCCTCTGGTCTAGCGCATTGCTGCTGGGCTGTTTCTGGGCCGTACTATCCGGCCAGAATCCACAATCGCCCATTCACTTCACTTATCAGCCGATCGGCTTCAAGCTGGACAGCTCGGAGACACCGCAGCGTCATGCGCCCGAAACCATGGCCGGCGGGGTAGCGGTGTTCGACTACAACAACGACGGATACCTCGACATCTATTTCGCGAATGGAGCCGATATCGCGACCCTGAAAAAGAGCGCGGCCAAGTACTCCAACCGGCTCTTCGAGAACGACGGCCACGGCAACTTCAAAGACGTAACCGAGCGGGCCGGGCTTGCGGGCGCCGGCTTCGACAACGGCGTCGCCATCGGAGACTACGACAACGACGGCTACAAGGACATCTTTGTCGGCGGCGTTCACGGAAACCGGCTGTACCACAACAACCGCGACGGCACATTCACCGACGTTTCGGCGAAGGCCGGGATCGATCGGCCGGACACGGAGTACGGACCTTTGTGGTCGGTCGGCGGGGTGTGGCTGGACGTGAACAACGACGGCCGGTTGGACCTCTTTGTGATCGACTATCTGGCTTGGGACTTCAAGAACGAGCCCTTTTGCGAAGCCGCTCCCGGGAAGCGCGACTACTGCCACCCGAGATTCTATAAAGGCACTCCGAACCAGCTGTTTCTGAATCAGGGCGACGGAACGTTCAAGGACATCTCGGTAGAGAGCGGAATCCGGGCCCATCCGGGTAAGGGTATGGGAGTCGGTGTGGCGGACTTCGATCTGGACGGTTGGATGGATATCTTCGTCTCTAACGATAAAGTCTACAATTCGTTCTTTCACAACAAGGGCAACGCCAAATTCGAAGAAACTTCCTTCGAGGCCGGGGTGGCCCTTACCGAGGATGGCCAGTTTATCTCGGGCATGGGGGTGGACGCTCGCGACCTCGACAACGATGGCCTCGCCGATATCGCTTTCGTGGCGCTCGACAACGAGACCTTCCCGTTGTTCCGGAACCTGGGGAAAGGCGTCTTCGCCGACATCACCCAGAAAAGCGGTATGGGGCGCCTGTCTGTACCGATGGCAGGGTACTCACCCACGATTGCCGATATGGACAACGACGGCTGGAAGGATATTTTCGTCTCGCGGGGCCACGTCCAATCCCTGGGATATGCGTCGACTGTGCCGGTGGAACAGCCGAACACAGTGTTCCGCAACCTGGGCGGCACGAGGTTCCAGGCGCTCACGGCCGAAGCCGGTTTGACAGCACAGCCACCGAGCCGCCACCGGGGTTCGGCGGTGGGCGACCTGAACGGCGACGGGCGACTGGACGTCGTGGTCTCGGCTCTCAGCGCGCCGGCCGAAGTGTGGCTCAACGATAGCCCGGCCGGCAATCACTGGATCGAATTCGCCCTGCAAGGCTCAAAGAGCAACCGCGATGGGATCGGGGCAAGAATCAAGGTGGTCGCGGGCGGAGCGGCACAGTACAATCACGTCTGTTTCGCCGCCGGATACGCTTCGTCGAGCGCAGGTCCCACGCATTTCGGGTTAGGCGCGAGCAAAACCGTGGACCTGGTTGAAATTCGCTGGCCCAGCGGAATCGTCCAGGAACTCAGGAACGTCGCCGCCGATCGCCTCTTGAAAATTCAAGAACCGTCCAAGTAGGGGCAACCCGGCGTCAGCGCCAACCCAGTTCCCGTTTTCCGCATCGCAAAATGCGTTTTCGGACCACATTGGTCGAGTAATGGATTTATACGATGGCGAAGCGGAGTTAAAGAACTTAATATGATGTATTATGCGACAGACGCTTTGGAGGGGAATGCTGGCGCCTTTGGCTTTCCTCCTTGCCGGGCAGGCGATGGGGAGCGATCTGCGTCCGTTTCTCTACACGGCGGCACCACGGTATGAGGCGGCCTGGAGCCGGGGCGGGGAGCGGTTTCCGGATGGCGCCCACCTGGTTCTGGTGACTGGGGAAGGAATCCGCGATCTGGTCCCGTCGTTTTTCGCTTCGGCGGATGCGGCCGTTTCGCCCGACGGCACCCGGGTTTTGTTCGCCGGGCGGCCCGCCAGGCAAGATCGCTGGCAAATCTGGCAGGTGGATCTGGCGGGCGGCACACCGCATCGCATGGCGGCCACCTCCGATCCGTGTATTCGCCCGCTGTACCTGCCGGACGGCAGGATCGCGTATACCCGGGTGACGCCGTCCGGGTCGCAGATCGAAGTGGTCCGGCCGGAAAGCGGAGAACCGGACATCCTGACTCACGTGCCCGGCCGGTACCTGACCGACGATATTCTCCGGGACGGCCGCATCCTCTTCGAATGGCAGGGCGATCTCTTCACGGTCTATCCGGACGGCACGGGTGTGGAATCCTTGCGCTGCGATCATGGACCCCAGCGCTCCGGCGGGCGGCAGGTTTCTTCCGGAGATGTGATTTTCAGCGTCGCCGGTGGCCTGGCCCGCTTCACCTCCGCGCTCGCATTTCAGCAGAAGATGCCGCCCGTGAACCTGGAGATCGCAGGCCCGGTTGCCGAGTTGACGCCCGGCCAGTGGCTTTTTGCGGCCAGGCCTCGTTCCGGCGGCGGGTACGCGATCTACTCTGCGGACTCCCGGTTGGGGGACGTGAAACGCCTGGAGTGCCCGCACAATCTCAATGCCGTGGAGCCGGTAGTGGTAGCGGCCCGGGTGCCTCCCCGCGACTTCCCTTCCGCGCTGGTGCCCACGCGAAAAACGGGCAACCTGCTCTGCCTGAATGTGAATGAGGCGAAGGAGCCCATCGAAGGAAAGGTTCATTCGGTGCGGCTCTATACTCTCGGATCCGGCGGAGGGCCGAAGCTGCTGGGGCAAACTGCGGTGGCACAGGACGGATCCTTTTACGTCGAAGTGCCGGCCGACCGGCCGATCCGCATCGAACTCGTGAACGCCGCGGGCTCTCGGCTGCGGGCGGAGGAGCACTGGTTCTGGATGCGCCCCAGCGAGCAGCGGATCTGCGTGGGCTGCCACGCCGGACCGGAGCGGGCGCCCGAGAACAGAGTCCCCGAAATCCTCAACGAAACACTTACCCCGGCGAAGATGCTGGGAGACCTTGGACGGCCCCAATGAAGTTGCAACATGGCCTTGTTCTTCTGCCTTTCCTCGCCGGTGCGCTCATCGCGCAAAACAACGGCCCCATCCGCTTTGAAGATGTCACACCGCAATCGGGCATCGGCTTCACTCATTCCTTCGGGGCGGAGCAACTGGGCTCGCTGATCGAGAGCACGGGCGCGGGATGCGCCTGGCTGGACTACAACAACGATGGCAAGCCGGATCTGTTCGTGGTGAGCGGTCGCCCCCTGGGAGACGGAATGCATCCGTACCCGCTGCGGCATCCGCCGGCAGTGGCGCCGCGGAACCACCTCTACCGTAATGACGGGGCCGGCAAATTCACCGACGTGACGGACCAGGCCGGGGTGGGCGGCGACGGTTTCGGTTTCGCCGCGATCGCGGCCGATTTCGACAACGACGGCCGCACCGACTTGCTCGTGACCTACTACGGCCACGTCGCGCTGTACCGGAACCAGGGAGACGGCACATTCGCGGATGTGACCGCCAAGGCGGGGTTGGATGTGAAGGGCTGGGCGATCGGCGCTGCCTGGCTCGATTACGACCGGGATGGTTGCGTGGACCTGTTCGTGGGGCGCTACGTGAAATTCGATCCTACGTACCATTCCTATTATGCCGCCGACAATTACCCGGGGCCGCTCGATTACGCGGCGAATACGAACCTGCTCTTCCATAACAACTGCCATGGCGGATTCACCGACGTCAGCGAGAAGTCGGGCATCGCGAAATACAAAGGCAGGACCATGGGGCTGACCGCCGCCGATTTCGACGGTGACGGCTTCCCCGATATCTACGTCGCCAACGACAAGACCGAAAACTTCCTCTTCCACAACCGGCACGACGGAACGTTCGAAGAAATCGCTTTGGAAGCAGGCGCCGCGTTCGGACAGGATGGGGAGTCCACCTCCGCCATGGGGCCGGTCTTCTTCGATATGAATCACAGCGGGCACGCCGACCTGTGGGTGAGCGATTCCAAGTACAACCGGCTGCTTCAAAATTCGGGCAAGCTGCCGTTTACCGATGTAACCTTGCAGGCCGGCATCTCGCAGCGGACGGCGCAATACACCAGCTGGGGCTCGGGCGTCTTCGATTTCGACAATGACGGGTGGAAGGATATTCTGATCGTCCACGGCGGCCTCATCCACCTGGTGCCGCAGGAGCATTCGGTGTTCCGCAATACAGGCGGCGGCAAGTTTCAGGACGTGTCGGCGGCGGCCGGACCGTTCTTCGCCACCAAGAGCGTGGGACGCGGCGCGTGCTTCGCGGATTTCGATGGCGACGGCAAGGTGGACGCGTATCTCGTGAACCTCGGCGCACCCGGAGTGCTACTCCGAAATACTTCTCAGTCTACGGGGCACTGGCTCATGGTCAAACTGGCCGGCACGAAGAGCAACCGCGACGGGATCGGGGCCAAGGTGGAAGTGGAAGCGGGAGAGCTGAAGCAATGGGCGGAGCGTGTGGCGGGCTCCGGATACCTCAGCCAGAACGACCCGCGGCTGCATTTCGGCCTGGGCGGGCACAGCAAAGTGGACCGCATCGCCGTGACGTGGCCGGGCGGGAACCGGCAGGTGGTGGAGGCGGTTGCGGCTGACCAGGTGATCACGATCACGGAGAAATGAGTATGCGACGGGCGATTTGGGCGCTACTTTTCGTTGTGGCCGCGGCCGGGGAGACCCGCTACCGGAGTCCCGACGATATGGCGCTGTCGCCCGACGGCAAGCGGCTCTTCGTGGTGTGCAGCGGCAGCGGCGAAGTCCTGGCCATCGATACGGGGACCCGCGGCATCGTGGGCCGGGCGGCGGTGGGGAAGGTTCCACGCGGAATCGCGCTGGCGCCCGACGGAAAGCGCTTGTATGTGACGAATTCGTGGTCCGACACCGTCAGCGAGGTGGACACCGCTTCGTTTCAGGTGCTGCGAACTCTGCCGGCGGGCTTTGAGCCTACTGGTGTCGCGATGGATGCGGCGCGAAACGTACTCTACGTCGCGAACCGGCTGTCCGATGATATCTCGATGATCGATTTGGCCCGCGGCGCCGACGTGCAGCGGTTCGTGGCGGGCCGGGGAGCCAGCTATGTGACCGCGTCGCCCGACGGCGCGCACATCTATGTCAGCCACATCTACCCGAACATCGGACACTTCCGTGCGGCCCCCGTGTCCGAGATCACGGAACTGGATGCCGGACATCAGACGGTGGCTCGTCGTTTGCCCCTGAAGAACGCGGCCGGCATCTTCCATATTGCGTTTTCGCGGGATGGCCGCATCGGCCTGGCAGCCGAATTGAGGCCCAAGAACCTGGTGCCGCTGGCACACGTGGAGCACGGCTGGGCGTTCGGCAACTCCCTGGCCGTTTTTGGCGACGGCATCGAGGGCGTAGTGCAGATGCCCCTGGATGAAATCGACACGTTCTTCTCTCTGCCGTTCGGGGTGGCGATTGCAGGGGATCAAACGCGGGCCTATGTTTCAGCCAGCGGGTCGAACGAGATTCTGATCCTGGACTTGCCGAAACTGATCGCCGCAGCGCGCTCCCCTAAAGCGGGGCGGCTGGCTAACGACCTTTCAGCCTCGGCCGCGTACGTGCTTGCGCGGATTCCGGTGGGACGGAATCCGCGCGCGATCCAGGTCTCGCCGGACGGGAAGACGCTCTACGTCGCGAACCGGCTCGACGACACCATTTCCGTGGTCGATACCGCGCGCGCGGCGGTTGCCGCCGAAATCCCGCTGGGCGCTCCTACACCGTTGACGCCCGAACGCCGCGGCGAGCGCCTTTTTTACTCGTCGATGTACTCGTTCGGCCACCAGTTCGGCTGTGCCAACTGCCATCTCGACTCGACCTTCGACGGCCTCTCTTGGGACCTCGAACCCGACGGCTTCGGCATCGACATCGTCGATAATCGCGCGCTGGAAGAGATCAAGGACACGGCGCCATACAAGTGGAACGGCGGCAATCCGGACCTGCAGACCGAGTGCGGCCCGCGGACGGAACGCTTCTTCTTCCGTTCGGAAGGCTTCCGGGGCGCCGATCTCGAAGACCTGGTGAAGTATATCAAGTCGATTCCTCTCCGCCCCAACCGCTACCGGCTGCCCGCCGGCGAATTGACCGCGGCGCAGGAACGGGGGCGGACCCTCTTCACGCGGACGGTCAGGAAGGATGGCACTCCGATTCCCGAGCTTCAGCAATGCGCGGTCTGTCATACCGGCCCGCACTTTACCGCCAACGTTTCGCTGGATGTCGATACGGGGAAGCCTTCGGACCGCTCGCCGCAGGTGGATATCCCACAGTTGACCAATGTAGTGAACAGCGCGCCGTATCTGCATGACGGCTCGGCCCGGACGCTCGAAGAGATTTGGACCGTTTTCAACCCGCGGGACATACACGGCGTGACCAACGACCTGACCAAAGATGAGCTCAACGATCTCATCGAATATCTGAAAACGCTATGAAGAGTAACCTCAAGATTCGGCGTCGTACTTCCTTGGGCCTCCTGGCTCTGTGCCTGTCCAGCTCTACGCTGGCCGCCGAGCTGCCGCGGTTCCGGTGGCAGAATTTCACGGTCGAGAACGGGCTTCCGAACAACCGTGTCTACTGCGTGGCTGTCGATGGGGACAAGGTCTGGGCCGGCACGGACAACGGTTTGGCGCTCTACCAGAATGGCAAGTGGAGGAGCTTCACCGTGGCGGACGGCCTGGCGCACCGGGCCGTGCTCTCCCTGGCGCTCGATAAACGAACTCACGACCTATGGATCGGAACCATGGGCGGGCTCAGCCGCTATTCGGCCGGGCGGCTCGACAGTTTCACGCAACTGACGAGCGGCCTGCCCAACGACGTCGTATACGGCGTTTCGGTGCTGGGCGATTTTGTCTGGGTCGCTACCGCCGCCGGCGGGGCCCGCTTCAATACGCGGAGCAAACAGTGGAGCCTCTATAACGAGCGAAACACTCCGATGTACGAGATCTGGACTTACAGCGTGACCGCCGCCGAAGACAAAGTCTATTACGCGGTGTGGGGCGGAGGAGTCCTGGAGTACGACGTGAAGACGGATCACTGGAAGGACTATAACGATCCGGACGGAGAGACGGAAATCGTGCTGTTCAAAGACCAGGGCCTGATTCACGAGATTACCACCTCGGTGAGCTACGTGAACCGGATCCTATGGGTGGCCACTTACTTCGGCGTGTCCCGGTACGATGGCCGCGATTGGCGAAACTTCCTGGACCAGGATAGCGGCCTCCCAAGCAACTTCCTGAACCAGGTGAAGACCGTGGACGGGACGCGCACCTGGTTCTCCACGGACAAAGGCCTGGCCTATTACGACGGAGAGCGCTGGGCCACCTACCGGCCGGCGCTCGACACGCATGCTCCCGAGATGCTCGTACGGGACGGAAACGGAGCGGTGACAAGGGTTCCGGTTCACACCGCGCCGTCACATCATTACACGTTTGCCGTAGATTTTCAGAACGACGATATTTGGGTGGCTACCGCCAAAGGGATTAGCCACGGAATTCATATTTCACCCGGAGAATCCGACCGATGAATACGATTGATCTGATCGAACGAATCGCGAGCGCGACCGAAGTGAGCAAGCGCGCGATCACCGCGCCCTCGGTACTCAACGAGGCGTACGACTACCCCAAGCCCAGCTCCTTTTCACGCGCACTGCGGATCGATTTGGGGGACGTGGCAATCCTGCTGATTTCAGGCACTGCGAGCATCGACGAGAACGGCAAGAGCGTTCATGTTGGCGACTTTCGCGCACAGCTCCGCCGCACCTACTCGAACATTACCGGCCTGCTGGCGGCGGAGGGCGCCACGTGGAAGGACGTGGTCCGCACGACGTGCTACCTGCGGGACATCGAGCGCGACTACGCAGTCTTCAACGAAGAGCGCACCGCATTCTTCGCGGAGCAGGGGCTCGACCCGCTGCCGGCCTCCACGGGCATCCAGGCGATACTCTGCCGCCCCGAGTTGCTCGTCGAGATCGAGGCGATCGCGATGTTCGTGACGCCTCGAAGGTAACTGCTATGAGATGGCAACTGATTGCGGCGGCGCTCGCGGCTCCGGCGTTTCTTGGCGCGCAGGCGCCGGCCTGTTCCTGCGGGTCCCAACCGCAGGGTCCGCCGAAGACCCGCGAGTTGACGCCCTATGCCGCTACTCCGGAAGATCTGCGGCCATTCTCCAAATTCAGCAAACCCTACTACGAGAACTATACGAAGACGCCGGAGTATAACGGGGCGGCTGCGGATACGCCGACCATTCCGGCGCCGGATATCGACGAGGTGGCGATCGGATTCTTGGGGCCTGTCCGGGAGCACAAGGACATGGCGTTGGGGCTGGCCATGCTGCATGGCGCGCAGCTCGCGATCGACGAAGCCAATGCCCGCGGGGGATATTGCGGGAAGCCGTTCCGGCTGAAGATCCACAACGACGCCGCAACCTGGGGGGCCTCGAGCAATGAAATGGTCAAGATGGTGTACGACGAGAAGGTGTGGGCCATGCTCGGGTCGATCAGCGGCGATTCCACCCACATCGCCTTGCGCGTGTCGCTGCGGGCGGAACTTCCGGTCGTGAACAGCGCGGCGACTGATCCCACTATTCCGGAAACCGTGATTCCCTGGATCCTGACCGCGATTCAGGACGACCGCGTGCAGTCTTACACGCTGGCGCGTCGCATCTACACCGATCTTGGACTCAAGCGGGTCGCTCTGCTCCGCGTGAACGAGCGGTACGGCCGGTTTGGGGTGATTAAGTTTCGGGATGCGTCGCGGCGGCTCGGGCATCCCGTGGTGATCGAACAGAAGTTTGATCCGGCGGCGCGCACTTTCACGCGCCAGCTTCAGGTGATCGACGATTCGGGAGTGGATGCGATCGTGCTGTGGTGCGATGCTCCGGCTGCCGGGACGATCCTGAACGAGATGCGGCAAATGGGGATGAAGCAGCCGGTTTTCGGCTCCGCCCGGGTAGTGGGGGAGGGCTTGTTCCAGAACGCCGGCGCGGCCATCGAGGGATTGGAAGCGGTTTACCCGTTCGATCCCAATCGTGACGACCCCCTGTGGGTGGGCTTTCAAAAGCGGTTCGACGCAGCCTACCACGCCAGGACCGACCTTTTCTCCGCGGAGGCCTTCGACGCCATGAACATCCTGCTGGGAGCGATCTGCCGCGCCGGGCTGAATCGCGGCGGCATCCGCAATGCCCTGTACGATCTGGAAAGTTACAAAGGAGTCACCGGCGAACTGGTGTTCGATCCCAATGCCAAGAACATCGCTCCGATGTACCTGGGGAAGGTGCACGACGGCCGTTGGACGTTCCGGCGCTACAGCATGGAGAAGCCGTACGCTACGGTGGGCGCCGCGGGGGTGGGATACAACGGACCGGACTCATCCTGGAGAGCCGGAGCGCACCGCAAAATCGGCCTGTTCGGCCCTGGTGCGGCGGCGCTGGCCCCGAGCTTGAGCGGCAGCGGCTACGAGGTGATCGGCATCTCTTCGGAAGCAGCGTGGGGCAAGGCGTCGACCGAGCTGGTGAAGCTGATCTACGATCCCGACGTGATCGGCGTGGTGGCGACGGACCGGGCCTCCGCGCATCTTGCCGAGCAGATCGCCGTCAAAGCGCTGATGCCGGTTCTGGCGATCTCGGCCGACCGCACCTTGACTTCGGCCAACCTGCCGTGGATCTTCCGACTGGATTCCGGCACCGCCCCCGCGGATGCGGTGCGCTGCCTCCGCGAGGCGGACTCCCGGGCAGGCGGAAGCCGCGACGCAATCCGCGCGCAACTGGCTTCGGGAACGACGCTGGCCGGCCGGTTTTCGTTCACCTCCACAGGCGAGCCGCGCTGAGAGGCGTTTTGGCGGCCTGAGTTCTATGATCATTGAGTGAGGCAAGTGATCGCGGTTTTGATGCTGGCTCCGGCGGTGATGGCGGCGGCGGGGCTTGCGAACGGGAAGATCGCGGCCGAGTTCGGCGACCGCGGGCTCGTTTCCCTTCACGATACCGAGAGCGGCGCGACGTTTCACTTCTCCAAAGACGAGTTCGCGGTCCGGCTGGACGGGAAGGACTACGACGCGGCGTCGCTCGGGAAGGCGGTGCGTAAGGAGGACGAGCGGCGAGTCGGGTTCTCGTACACGGCGGGTCCCTACCGGATCGACGTGATTTACGAACTGCGGCCGGAGTGGCGGTTCCTGAGCAAGGAGATCTGGATCGCCTCCTCGACCGGGGACAAATTCCGGGTGAACGAGATCACGGTGTTCCGCGATGCATTCTCCGAGACCGTGCGGGACGCTTACGCGATTACGCGGAAGATGGGGGATTACGGCGGATGCCTGCGCTTCGATCAGCGGCGCGGGCTGCTGGCGACCGTGCAGAATCCCTTCCTGAAATTCGAGCGCGAGGGCAACCGCTTTACGCTGCGATACCAACCGGAGATGGATTGGGAGGCGGCCGCGGGGACGTTCGGCGCGGATGTAGGTCTGCTGGCGCCCTACGAGCTTACGGGCCGGAGCGAGCCGCGGACGATGCTGCCGGAATGGAAGATGGGGCCGGCCGTGCGGGCGCCCGGAATGGACCAGGCTGAGGTGGAGACGTTCACCGAGCTGGTCCGCGCATTCCTCCTGCATAAGCCCGAGCACCCGTCGAACCTCATGGTGGGATGGTGCGTGAACGACTACCAGATCGACATCGCCAAGCCGGAGGGGCGCGCGGAGTACAAGCGCATTCTGGACATGGCGGCCGAACTGGGGGCGGAGGAGGTGCTCTTCGCGCCTTCGAATTCGGATGTTTCCCGGCGCAGGCTCAGCCGCGACGACTGGCACTGGGAGAACGTGCTGTGGCTGGGGATGGGGCAGAAGATCCGCGAGGACGAATGGGATCCGGCGACGGGGCCGATTCCGGCATCCGTACAGGAAATGCTGGATTACGCGCGGTCGAGGCGTCTGGGCCTGCTGGCGTACGTGTACCCGGTGCTGGGGTTCCTGCAAAGCCGCGACTGGCTGCTGGGCGCGGGCGGGACGCGGGCGAACCTGGGCGTATACAAATTCCAGGACTGGCTGATTCAGACGCTCGAAGCGTTTCAGAAACACACCGGAATTCGGGGGTATTCGTTCGATCACACGTTCCTCAACCTGGAAGGAAGGAGCCCGTACGCGCAATGGTGGGGGTGGCGCAGGGTGATGGAGAAGCTGCGGCACGATCGCCCGGACATCGTGATCGACGGGAGGCAGGCATACCAGTATTACGGGCCGTGGTCGTGGCTGGCGGGGACCTATCCGCACCCGACTTCGACCGACGAGCAGCCGGAGAGTTTTGTTTCGTTTCCGGATTTGAAGCTGGACCGGGTCTCAGCGGACCGGGAGCGGTACACGGCGTATTGGTACCGCAATTACGAGTTTGCGCCGAGCGAGATCGTACCGGGGTTCATCACGCACCAGACGGGGCGGAACGACGATACGGGCAGGATGCCGATGGCGGTGACGCCCTACGACGACGTGCCGCTGCCGTTCCGCCGGCGCGACTGGGACTACCTGGGGTGGCGTTACTCGCTGATTTCCTCGATCGCGGTGGCCGGGTGGAATAACGTGATCAACATGATTCCGGCGCGCGACCCTGAGGAGTTCCGCCACTTCAGCGAGGAGGACAGGAAATGGTTCCGGCACTGGATCGACTGGGCGGATATCAATAAGGAGTACTTGCGGCACACGCGGACGATTCTGGGTCAGCCGGCGCTGGGGAAGGCGGACGGGACCGCGGCGGTGGTGGAGGATTCGGGGTACGTGTTCCTCTTCAACCCCAACGGGCGGCGAGTGGACGCGACGTTCGCGCTGGACGACACGATCGGGCTTACGCGGAAGGAGCGCTACGTGCTGCGCGAGGTGTATCCGCTGGAGGACCGGCTGGTGGGGAAGCCGGGGGCGGGGGTGTGGTCCTGGGGCGATGCGGTGACGCGAACGCTGGACGGGGGCTCGGCGGCGGTGCTCGAGATCCGGCCGGACGAGGATGAAGGCGGGCCGCGCTTGTTCAACGCTCCGGGGCAGGTGACCATGGACGGCCGGGTAGCGCGGCTGACGGGCGTCCGCGGAGAAGCCGGGACCAGCGAGACACTGCTGATCGACGGGGCGAAGGTGGACGCGGTGGAGATCGGCGGGGCGAAGATTCCGTCGCGGACGGTGAAGAACGGCCTGGTAGAGGTGCCGGTGACCTTCGCAGGCGCGCCCTTCCGGCATTATCAGCAGGTAGCGGCGGACGGGAAGTTCCGCGTTCCGCAGCGGGTGTTCGATCAACTGGCGGCCCGGCGCAAAGCGTGGCCGATTCCGTGGACGGCGGAGGATGCGCGGAGCACGTGGCTGGAACCGGCCCGGCTGCTGCTGTACGTGCAGTTCGCGGAGCCGGACGACCGGTGGAACGTCACGCTGAACGTGGACGGTAAGCCGGTGGAGCTGCGCAAGGCGTACGCCTCGGTGCGGGCGAACCGGCGGAACTTCACGGGGTTCTATGCGGACGTCTCGAGCCTGGCGCCCGATGTGGAGCACTGGCTGGAGGTCGGGCTGCCGCAGGGGCTGAAAGCCGGCCAGTATCAGGGAGTATTCTTCGAGAACGTGGAAACGGAGTGGACGGGAGTGAAGACGGACTCACGGTGAATACATGCGCTACGAATGTATAGCGGGGGTACAGAGAATGTATGGGGACGAATGGTGACGGTCCCGCAAGTGGCTTATTTGCAGTCCGCAGCGGTGGCGTTGGATGTGCATCCTGGAGGCCATGGCTCATACGGAACTGCAACCGTTCGTCGACGCCGCCAAGGACCACGGCGCTGGCGACGAGTTTCTTTTGTCCCTGCTGACGCGGCGCGGGTGGGCGGCCCGCGACGTCGATAACGCGCTTGCCGACTGGTGGGAGCGCGCTACGGGGGTGGCGCTGCCTGCGCGGCGCACCTCAGGCGAGAATGCGCGCGACGCATTCCTCTACCTGCTCGCCTTTTCCACGCTGGCAACCTGGGCGTCCGCGCTCGGGTCGCTGTGGTTCCAACTGATCGAGCGGTGGCTGCCGGACGCGGTGGTGAACCCCTATACCTACAACTTCCGCTCCATGGTGACGTGGCAGATGGCCTCCATCCTGGTGGCGCTGCCGGTGTATCTGTTCGTGATGCGGATGATTCTGCGGGATACGCGGGCCAATCCGGAAAGGGTCGAATCCGGGGTGCGCAAGTGGCTCACCTATATCGCGCTGCTGCTGGCAGCGATCGGGGTGGTGTCCGCACTGGTGTGCTTCACGAACTACTTCCTGAAGGGCGAGATTACGCTGCGATTCGCGCTGAAGTGCGCGACGGTACTGGCGATTTGCGGGTCGATCTTCTGGTATTACCTCGGTTTTCTGCGTGGGCGGGTGCGCAGCGGGGTATTCGCGGCGGCGGCGGTGGCGCTCGCGGCGACGGCATGCGGTTTCGGCTTTGCAGCGACAGGAACGCCGGGCGTGCAGCGGCACATGGAAGCCGACAACCGGCGGGTGCAGGATCTGCGGACGATCGCGAGTGTGTTGAGCGGGATGACGCCTCTGCCGCGGTCGCTCGAGGAGGCGGGGGCGGCGCGCCCGGGACTGCGGGTGACCGATCCCGAGAGCGGTAAGCCCTACGAGTACACGATGAAAGCCCCGAATGAGTTCGAACTGTGCGCGACGTTCGCGGCGGCGGACGATTTCAGCGGCCAGTCCTACGCAACCGGGTTCTGGCGGCACCCTAAGGGCCGCGCCTGCTTCGCGATCGGGGCCGGACGTCCGGTGCCCTGGTAGACACCTTGCGCTTCTACACGTGCTGGCGTAATCTGTAGAAGTTCGAGGTATCAGGAATGGCAGAGAAATCGGATCTTCCGCAGGGGACGCTGGACCTGCTGATTCTGAAGGTAGCGGCGCTCGGGCCGGTCCACGGGTATGCGATCGCCCAGCGGCTGCAGCAGGTGTCGCGAGATGTGGTGCAGGTGCCGCAGGGGTCGCTCTACCCGGCGCTGCACCGGCTGGAAAATCGCGGGCTGTTGACGGCGGACTGGCGGGAAACGGAGACCGGGCGGGAAGCCAAGTTCTACCACCTGACCAAGAAGGGGCAGGCGCAGCTGCAGGCGGAGACGGCGAGCTGGGAGCGGCTGGCGGAGGCGGTCGGGCTGATCCTGCGGATGTCCGGGGAGGGCGCACAATGACCTGGTGGCAGCGACTATGGCGGCGAAGGCAGATGGAAGAGCAGCTCGAGAAGGAGTTGCGTTTCCACGTGGAACAGCACGCGGCCGACCTCGCGGCGCGCGGCCACGATCCGGCGGAGGCGCGGCGGCTGGCCCGGCTGGCGCTGGGCGGCCCGGAGCAGGTGAAGGAGGGCTGCCGGGATGCGAGGGGCACGCGCTGGGTGGAGGACCTGGGACAGGATCTACGCTACGCGGTTCGCGTGCTCGGGCAGAAGCCGGGATTTACGGCGGTGGCGCTGTGTACGCTGGCCCTGGGGATCGGTGCGGCCACGGTGATGTTCACGGTGGTTAACGGGGTGCTCTTGAAGCCGCTCCCGTATGCCCAGCCCGACCGGCTGATCCGGCTGCAGGAACAGACGGACTGGAGCACGGCCTTTGGCAACCTTTGGTCGTTCACTTACCCCAACTTTGTGGACTGCCGGCGGGAGAGCCATTCCGTGGAGATGGCGGCCTGGCGTCTGGGCGGCGGCATGATCACCAAGCCCGGGGACGCGGAGTATGCGGATGGGCGCGAGATCTCCTCCGAGCTGTTCCCTGTGCTGGGCGTTTCAATGGCGCGCGGACGCGCCTTCCTGCCGGAAGAAGACCGGCAGGGGGCGGCTCCGGTGGCCATTATCGGGTACGCCGTATGGCAGCGCCGGTTTGCGGGGAGCCCGGCGGCGATCGGCATGCCGCTGGAATTCGATGGGAAGTCCTACACGGTGGTGGGGATCGTGCGGGCGGATTTCCGGCTGCTTGGCGACGACGTGGATGTGTTCACGCCCCTCGGGCAGGACACCGCGCCGGCCATGCAGAATCGCGAAGCGCATACCGGCATACAGGTCATTGCGCGCCTGCGGCCCGGCGTGACGATCGAGCAGGCACGGACGGAGCTGGGGCTGATCGGGCGGCGGCTGGCCGGGCAATACCCGAAGTCGAATCACGGCCGCACGTTCATCGCCGATCCCCTGGGCCCGCCGGTGGAGGATGTCCGCGGGACGCTGTGGCTGCTATTGGGCGCGGTCAGCCTGGTGCTGCTGATCGCGTGCGTGAACATCGCCAGCCTGCTGCTGGCGCGAGCGGTTTCGCGCGAGCGGGAGCTGGCGATGCGGGCGGCGTTGGGCGCGGGCCGCTGGCGGCTCGCGCGGCAATGCCTGACGGAGAGCGCGGTGCTGGCGCTCTCAGGAGGAGCGCTGGGCGTGATGCTGGCGGCGGTGGGGCTCCATCCGTTTATCCAGTTCTGGCCCGGCAGTTTGCCGCGCGCCGAGGAGGCGCGGCTGGACTGGCATGTGCTGCTCTTTGCGGTGGGAGTGTCCCTCGCGAGCGGTCTTCTTTTTGGACTGGCGCCGGCGCTGCGGGTGCCGGTGCGGGCGCTGGAACAGGCGCTGCGTGCCGGAGGACGAAGCGCGGTGGGAGGTTCGCGCCGGCTGCACAGCGGCTTTGTGGTCGCGGAGATTGCGCTGGCGGTGGTGCTGTTGATTTCCGCCGGGATGTTGGGACGCACGATGCTTCATCTCTCGTCCCTCGATCCCGGGGTCAACATCCGGAACGTGCTGACCGCACGGACGGCGCTCTCGCCCGATACACTGGCCCAACCGGCGCGGACGCGCGCCGTCTGGCAGGAGATCCTGGACCGCACGCGGCGCATACCGGGAGTGCAGGCCGTGACGATGGTGGATACCGTGCCGATGCGGGCAGGCAACAACCAGATCGGATACCGGACCACTCCGGCAGAGCAGCCCCAAGACCGGCAACCGCTGGCGCTGGCCACCAGCGTGACGCCGGATTATCTGAAGGTCATGGGGATTGCACTGCGGGAGGGCCGCTTCTTCAACGACGGGGACCGCATGGGCGCCGAGCCGGTAGCGGTCATCGACGAAGTCATGGCGCGGGAAGCGTTCGGCGGGCAGGAGCCGGTCGGGCGGCACCTGTGGATCGGGCTGGACTCGGATCCCCAGCGGATTGTGGGGGTGGTGGCGCATGTGCGGTACTGGGGGCCGGCGGGCGACGATCGATCGCAGGTGCGGGCGCAGGTCTACTATCCTTTCGCGCAGCTGCCGGACCGGTTCGTGCGCCGGTGGTCGGAACTGATGTCGATTGCGGTCCGCACGGGCGTCGATCCGCTGAGCGTGGTGGAGCCGCTGCGGCGGGAGGTGCGTGGGGCGGGCGGCGACCAGGTGGTTTACGAGATCCGCACGATGGAGCAACTGGCGCGTGATACTCTGGCGCGGCAGCGCTTCCTGATGCTGCTGTTCGGCATCTTCGCAGGCCTCGCGCTGGTGCTGGCGTGCACCGGCATTTACGGCGTCCTGGCCTACCTGACGAACCGGCGCGTCCCCGAATTCGGATTGCGGGTGGCGCTGGGGGCGAGCGGAGCGGACGTGATCCGGCTGGTGCTGGGGCAGAGCCTGGGGCTGATCTGCGCGGGTGTGGGAGCAGGCGCGCTGGCGGCCCTGGGAGCGGCGCGTTTGCTGGAACGGCTGGTGGAGGGAATGCAGCCGGCCAGGCTCACGACGTTCGCGCTCATGGTTCCAATACTGGTCGCGGCCGCGCTGACGGCGAGCTATCTGCCGGCACGGCGCGCGAGCCGGGTGGACCCGATGAAGGCGCTGCGGCAGGAGTAGGTTTGGCGCGAGCCGCCCCGCGACTGGGGCATTTCACCCAGTTTCGCCCCGAAGGCCCTGTCACGTTATAGAAAACAAAGGGCAATTCTTTGGCTACCGGGATGCAGCTATCTTATCTCCAGTTCGAGGCAAGCCTATGTTTCGATTCGATCAGCTCATCCGCCGTGACATGATCATCCGTGATGTGAAGCAACGTCATCCTGAAACCATACCTGTATTCGAGGACCTGCATTACCGGGCTACTTGCGATGACTGCGATATCGAGACGGTGGCGCGCAAGAACGGACTCAATGTCCGGGACGTGGTGGATGCCCTGAATGAGGCCGCGTTCGGACCAAAGGCGGACACCGATTATCATGCAAGTAACTAAATCCTTGAAAAAGCGAACTCACCACCAGCGTAACCAGCCGCTCGACGTTTTCTTCTCGCCGAAGACCGTGGCGGTCATCGGCGCCACCGAGAATCCAGGCACGGTTGGACGGACCCTGCTGTGGAACCTGGTAACCAGCCCGTTCGGGGGCACGGTGTATCCGGTGAACCCGAAGCGCCCGAGCGTTCTGGGTGTGAAGGCGTACCCTTCAGTATCGGCGATCCCGGAAGAGGTGGACCTGGCCGTGATCATCACGCCGCCGCCCTCGATTCCCGGAATCATCAGAGAATGCGGAGAGAACGGCGTCCGCGGCGCGATCGTCATTTCGGCCGGGTTTAAGGAGATCGGGCCGGAAGGCGCGGCGCTGGAGGTCAAGCTTCTCGAAGAGGCCCGCAAGGCGAACATCCGGGTGATCGGCCCGAACTGCCTGGGCGTGATGAGCCCGCTGACGGGCATGAACGCGACATTCGCGACCACCGTGGCGCGGCCCGGGTCGGTGGGGTTCATCAGCCAGTCGGGCGCGCTGTGCACGGCGGTTCTGGACTGGAGCCTCAAGGAGATGGTGGGCTTCAGCGCGTTCGTCTCGGTGGGGTCCATGGTGGACGTGGGCTGGGGCGACCTGATTTACCACCTTGGCAACGATCCGAAGACCCGCTCGATCGTGATCTACATGGAGAGCATCGGGGATGCCCGCAGCTTCCTCTCGGCGGCACGGGAAGTGGCGCTCAACAAGCCCATCATCGTGATCAAGCCGGGCCGCAGCGCGGCGGCTGCCAAAGCCGCGGCATCGCACACCGGCTCGCTGACGGGCAGCGACGAAGTTCTGGAAGCGGCCTTCCGGCGTTCGGGCGTCCTGCGCGTGAACAATATCGCGGACCTGTTCTATATGGCGGAGGTGCTTTCCAAGCAGCCGAGTCCGAGGGGGCCGCGGCTGACCATCGTGACGAACGCGGGAGGCCCCGGGGTGCTGGCGACCGACGCCCTGATCATGGGCGGCGGCGAACTGGCCGAGCTCACTCCGGAGACGATGGAGGCGTATAACGCCGTCCTGCCGCCGACGTGGAGCCACAACAACCCGGTGGACATCATCGGGGACGCGTCCCCGGAGCGCTACGCCAAGGCTCTGGAGATCGCGGCCAAGGATCCGAACAGCGACGGCATGCTGGTGATCCTAACGCCCCAGGCGATGACGGATCCGACGCGCATCGCCGAGCAGTTGAAGCCGCTGGCCAAGCAGGAAGGCAAGCCGGTGCTCGCCAGTTGGATGGGCGGAGTGGATGTAGCGGCGGGCGAGGAGATCCTGAACCGGGCGAACATCCCCACCTTCCCCTATCCGGACACGGCGGCGCGGGCCTTCAACTACATGTGGCGGTACAGCTACAACCTGCGCTCGCTGTACGAGACGCCGGACATGCCGCAGGATTCCACCGAATGGGCGCCCGACCGGGCACTGGTCGAATCCACGATCCAGAAGGCGCGCGACGAGGGCCGAACCATCCTGACCGAGTTCGAATCGAAGCAGGTGCTGGCGGCGTACGGGGTTCCGGTAGCGAAGACGGTGATTGCCGCGACCGCGGACGACGCGGTGAAGGCGGCGGACGAGATCGGCTACCCGGTCGTGCTGAAGATCTATTCGGAGACCATAACACACAAGACGGACGTAGGCGGCGTGCAGCTGAACCTGGGCAGCGCCGAGGCGGTGGACCGGGCCTTCCGGAGCATCCAGGAATCGGTGACGAGGAAAGCCGGCGCGGAGCACTTCCAGGGCGTGACGGTGCAGCCCATGATCAAGCTGAAGGACGCATACGAGCTGATCATCGGATCAAGCCTGGATCCGCAGTTCGGGCCGGTGCTGCTGTTCGGAACGGGCGGACAACTGGTGGAGGTATTCAAAGACCGCTCGCTGGCCCTGCCTCCGCTGAATTCGACGCTGGCACGCCGGATGATGGAGCAAACCAAGATCTACAAAGCGCTGAAAGGGGTTCGCGGCCGGCGCCCGGTGGATCTGCAGGCTCTCGAACTGCTGATGGTGCGGTTCAGCGCGCTGGTGGCGGAGCAGCGGTGGATCAAGGAGATCGACATCAACCCGCTGCTGGCTTCGCCGGACGGGCTGATTGCGCTCGATGCGCGGGTGGTGGTGCACGGACCGGAAGTGACGCTGGAGCAGGTCCCCATGACGGCCATTCGGCCGTATCCGACGCGCTACGTGGCGACCTGGACGACCAAGGACGGTACGCCGGTGACGATCCGGCCGATTCGTCCGGAAGACGAGCCCGCGATGGTGAAGTTTCACGAGACGCTTTCGGAGCGGAGCGTGTATCTGCGGTATTTCCACCTGATGAACCTGGAGCAGCGCACGACGCACGAGCGGCTGACCCGGATCTGCTTTATCGACTACGACCGCGAGATGGCGCTGGTGGCCGAGACGGCCGATCACGAAATCGTGGGGGTGGGCCGGATGTCGAAGATCCACGGCACGCAGGAGGCGGAAGTGGCGGTGCTGATCAGCGACAAATGGCAGGGCCGCGGATTGGGCAAGGAGCTTCTCTCGCGCCTGCTGGTGGCCGGGGCCGACGAGAAACTGGAGCGGCTGACGGCCGACATCCTGCCGGACAATCGCAGCGTGATGCGGATCTGCGAGAAGCTCGGATTCAGCCTCAAGCACAACCTGGACGATGAGGTGGTGCGGGCGGAGTTCAAGTACTAGAGAAGAGCCGATATCACCGCCGGGACGCCGGGATGCCGAATCAGGTGTCCCGGCGTCTTCGTTTTGGGGGCTACTCGCGGCCCGCGTACAACTCGTCGATGTGGGTCTTGAAGTTCTCCATGGCGCGGGTGCGGCGGACCTTCATGGTGGCGGTCAGCTCGCCCTGATCGATCGAGAAATCGCGCGGGAGGACGCGGTACTTTCGCACCTGCTCGAAGGGGGCCAGCTGCTTGTTGACGCGCGTTACCGCCTTGTGGATCTCCGCCTGGACGGGGGGGGCGGCGAAAAGGTCGCCGGTCCACCCGGCCATACCCTTGAGGCCCTCGGCGGCGGGCTGGTTGAGGGTGAACAGAGCAGTGAGAAACGGCAATCGGTCGCCGATCAGGAGAACCTGGCTGATGAGCGGCTCCATCTTAAACAGGTTTTCGACGCGCGATGGGTAAATCTTCTTGCCGGTGGAGGAAACGATCAACTCTTTTTTGCGCCCGGTGATGAACAGGTAGCCTTCACTGTCCTGGTGGGCGATATCGCCGGTGTGGAGCCAGCCGTCGCGCAGCACTTCGGCGGTGGTTTCTGGATCGTTCAGGTATCCGGAGAAGAGGCAGGGGCCCTTGACGAGCAGCTCTCCGTCCGTGGAGATGCGCACCTCGATGCCGGGCAGCGTCTTGCCGATGCTGCCGGGCTTGGGCCGGTCGAGCGGGTTGAGGGAGACGACGCCGCCCTCGGTGAGGCCGTAGCCTTCGACGAGGGGCATGCCGATGGCTTCGTAGAACTCGGCGAGGTCTTTGCTGAGCGGCGCGGCGCCGGAAGCGGCCACGCGAAGGCGGCCTCCGAAACGGTCGCGCACTTTGCGGAACATCAGGCGGTCGGCCACCTTGAGGGGGCCGCGGATGTGCAGCGGGACAGGCTTGCCTTCGCGGCGGTAGCGCGCGGCGGCGAGCGCCAGCCCGAGCGCTCCGTAGAAGGCCTTACGGGCGGGCGCGGGGCGCTTGCGCAGTTCGGTGCAGATGGTGGAATAGATGCGCTCCCACATGCGGGGCGGCGCCAGCAGGATGGTGGGGCGTACCTTGCGGATGTCCTGCGGCAGCTTCATGAGGCTCTCGGCGAAGGTGACCGGCATGCCGCAGCGCAGGGGCAGGAACTCGATCACCACGCGCTGCGCGATATGGGCGGAGGGGAGGAACGCCACGGTGGAATCATCCGGCCCGAGGGGCAGGACGGCCGGCCCCATGTCGATGTTGGAAACGATCGCTTCGTGCGTCACGAGCGCCATTTTGGGCTCGCCGGTGGCGCCGGAGGTGAGGTAGAGGATGGCGTAGTCGGAGGGCCGGGTTTCAGCGACCATGTTGGGAAGCAGGCCGGGGTGCAGGTCGAGGGCTGCGCGGCCCATGGCACGGAGGGCGGACAAGGTCACGGCGCCCTCGGCTTCGCCCGTCATCAGGATCCAGTGGGCGACCTCGGCCTCGCGCAGGGCTTCGAGAGTCTTCGGATCTTCGACGAAGACGGTGCGGGCGCCGGAGGCGGCCAGGGTTTTGACCAGGTCGCGGGGCGGATAGCTCGGATACATGGCCGCGGCAATGGAGCCGTTGGTCATGATGCCGAGATCGGCGAGGTAGAACTCGAGGCGTGTTTCGGAGTTGAGGGCCACGACGTCGCCCCGCCCGATTCCCAGGGTGCGCAGTCCGGCGGCGATCTCCTCGACGGCCTGTTTGTATTCCTTCCAGGAGTAAGTGAGGTAGCCGCTGCCGGACGGCTGGCGCAGGGCCGGGGCTTCGCCGTAGGTGCGGGCAGTCTCTTCCAGAACCTGATAAACGGAGCGGGGATTCACTTCAAGCAATGTATCATGAGGACCGCGTCAGACACTCGCGACCGGGCAGGGCGATTGCCGGATAATGGCATAGGCATTGGTCCGCAGGCGGCCGAAGACGCCGGCGGCGGACCCGCGTCCGATCACCAGGACGTTGGCGCGGAGGCGCGCGGCGGCGCCGCAGATGACGCTCGCGGGGTCGCCCGATTCCACCAGCAGGTCCGCAGCGGCGCCGCTCTCTTCCTGCCAGCGGCAGAGCTCGCGACGGGCGGCTGCCGGAACGGCGGCGGTCCCTTCGGGGCAGGCGGGGGCGGCATGAATCAGGGTCAGGCGGGCGCCGAAGGCGGCGCTCAACCAGGAGGCCCACTCGATCGTCCGGCCGCTGCCCGGCCCCAGGTCCACCGCGCAGAGCACGCACTCGACAGGTGCGGACGGGGCGGGAGCTTCCGCGATGTGGACGCCGGTCCAGACGGGGCAGTCGGCATCGTGCAGCACCTTGGCGGTATTGGAGCCGAGGATGAAACGGCGGAAGGGCCCGTAGCCGTGGGTGGGCATGAGGATCAGGTCGACGCCATGATCGTGAGCGTAGGACACGATGGTGGCGGCCGGATCGCCCTCAAGGACTACCGGGGTTGCCGGGATGCCGGGCAGCTCCGCGCTGGTGAATGCGGCGAGGTCCCGGACGGCCTGCTCGGAGCGGTTGATATACAGCTCACCGAGCATCGAGCCGCTGACATCCATGGCGCCGAATTCATATTGCGGAGGCGGCAGAACGTGCAGGACAGTAAGAGTAGATCCGAAATGGGCAGAGAGCAAGCGAGCGCAGCGGGCGGCGCCGGAGGAGCGCTCGGAGAAATCGACCGGAAGCAGGATGTGGGCCAGTGACGGCATAATCACCCCTGCTTTCAGGATAATCCGATTCCAGACTCCGGTGTTAGCCTATCTGGTGCCGTGATCGCCTGTGCGGTCGAGGTTGAGCAGCGCGTCGGCGAGTTGATTGACGGCGTGCTCCTCATCGCTGCGGCTGGCGTCGCTCCGCGGCAGTGAGGCGAGCTCGAGGTGGATCAACTCGTGCACCACGGTGAACTCCATATCCTTGAGCATGTCGTCATACGGCAGGCGGTAATCGGCCGGATCGAGGACGCGGATGACGGCGGTCCGGGAGTCCTTGTCCCAATGAATGTTGCCCAGCGTCCGGGGCCGGAGCTCCGAAGCCCGGGAGACAATAATGGAGATCTTCCAGTCATCCAGGTTGAGCCGCTTTTGCCAGACGGCCAGCCGGGCCATGGTGAAATCGTGGGCCGCGAGAGTGCGCTCTTGGGCGGTGGCGGGTGGCGGAGCCGCACTATAGGCCGGACCGCACAGGGTGCTCAGGGAGAGGACAAGCAGGAAAACAGAAACCCCAGGTGAGAACTGGTACCACACGTACTGTATATTACCAGAGATTTCGCGAATTGTGACGTTCCGTACGCGAATTTTTTTTAAAGGTTGACCATTAGTTTCAGCCGGCGATGTCGGCCGGCGTAATTGAAGGAGGAGCTTTGGAGAGCGCCCGGTCGGCGGAGGATGCGGAGAGATACATCAAGGCCTGGCGGGCGAGTTCCGGCACGCTGGGATCGGGGTGGCGGAGCAGGGAGACCAGGATGCGAATCCAGCGCAGCTCGCTGGGCTCGATACCGATGATCGGAACCGTTTTATCCATGGTATTGGGTGCTCACAATACATTTCGGCGGCGAAATCGGAAACTCTAGCGATTCAAAGTTCGGCGGGCGGTAACGATAAGGAAAGTGTGAACGCATTTCTGAAGCATGCCGAAGAGATTCTGGAGACCGCGGGCCAGGGATCCGGCGAGGATTGCCGTCTCTCGATCCTGGTGGGGCGGGATGGCGCGATTCGCATGGTAGCGGGGTCTGACTGGGAGTTGGAGCCGCTGCGCATGCACCACGGGGCGCAAGCGGCCTACCGGGTGACGCGGCGGGCGGGATGCGTGCAGTTGGAGGGGCGCTCGGATGAAGGAGCCTGCCTGCTGCATTCGGGCCAGGCGCCAGCAGCGGGCCGTCTCTGTTCCGATTTTCCCAGGTATCAACTCGTATAAGACCCGAACAATTCCAATTTCCTTCCATTTGATCCGATAAGGTTCTTGCGGGAGCTTTATTCCCGAGGAGCCGTTATGGAGATTTCTCCTATCAATCGCAGCGCCGGCACACCGGCGACCGCGCCCGTACCCGTGATTCCAGCCGATCAGGCGGCCGCCAACCGCGACGTCGTTCAGGCGATCAAGGCGGTGAATGGAGCGGAGCTGTTCGGGCAGGACAATCAATTGACGTTCCAACGAGACATCGAAACCCAGCGGATGGTCATCCGGATGGTAAACCGGCGGACCAACGAGGTGATCTCGCAAATCCCGGCGGAATATGTACTTCGGCTGTCCCAAGACCTGAAAGTTTTCGGTTCTTGAGCGATAAGAATTGAGGGAGAACGAGTATGTGGCAGAACGCTCATGACACTTATGTAGAGAGCCGGATCCTTTCGGCGGACGGCCTGGGACTGGTGCGGCTGCTTTACCAGGGCTGCACCTCGGCCGTGCGGGACGCGCGCCGGTACCTGGAGGCGGGGGAGATCCGGGCTCGGTCTCAGTCGATCACGAAGGCCTGGGAGATTCTGGCGGAACTCGCTCATTCCCTGGATCGCGAGCGCGGCGGGGAGATCGCCGGACGGCTGGCGGATCTATACGATTACATGCAGCGGCGACTGCTCGACGCCAATCTTCAGCAGGCGGACGGGCCGCTGGCGGAAGTTCTGGGACTGCTCTCTACGCTGTCGGAGGCCTGGGAAGGAATCGAAACGCAGAGCCAAAACCCGCCGCCCGCGACGGAGAACCCGTGGGGACAGGCCCTGCCGCAGGAAAGCGGGGCGGAGTATACGGAACACCGCTGGAGCCTGGCAGGCTGAAGCCGGCGGAAACACGAACCGCCACTGAAGTTATAATCGGCTCAAGCCAATGCTGCTCGAGCTGGTGGTTGAAAACTACGCCGTGGTGGAGCGGCTACGGGTTCATTTCCATGCGGGGCTGAACCTGCTGACCGGCGAAACCGGGAGCGGCAAGTCGATCGTGGTAGACGCTTTAAGCCTGCTGTTGGGAGGGCGGGCTTCGGCGGAGACGATCCGCACCGGGGAATCCCGGGCGCGGGTGGCAGGAATTTTCGATGTACGGGAGACGGCGGCCGTTCGGCGGCTGCTGGAGCCGGCGGGCCTGGAACTCGAAGACGGCGAACTGCTGATCGAGCGGGAGATCCTGGCGGGCGGCAAGTCGCGGGCCTTTGTGGGTAGCCGTCCGGTGGCGGCGTCTCTGCTGCGGGACCTGGCTCCGCACCTGGCGGACATCCACGGGCAGCACGACCAGCAATTGCTGTTCGCAGCGGACTCGCAGCGGGAAATGCTGGACGCCTTTGCGGCCACGGGTCCGCTGCTCGACCGCACGGCAGCGATCTACGGCGCCTGGCGGGCGGCGGCGGCGGAACTGGAGGAGTTGGAGCGCTCGGAACAGGAGAAGCTGCGGCTGCTCGACTTGTGGTCGTTCCAGCGCAAGGAAATCGAAAGCGCGGGGCTCGACGCCGAGGAAGACGCGGCGCTCGAAAACGAGCGGCGGGTGCTGCAGAACGTACAGCGTCTGGAGGAAGCCGCGGCGACGGCATATGCGGCGGTCTACGATTCGCCGGAATCGGCGTTGACGCTGGCGCGGACGGCAGCCAAACGGCTGGAGGAGCTGTGCCGCATCGACTCCTCGCTCGAAGGGCTGCGCGAACACATCCAGGCGGCCGATTTGAGCCTGCAGGAGGTCTCTTTTGGACTGCGCGATTACCTCTCGCGGCTGGAGGCTAATCCGGGGCGGCTCGAGGAAGTGGAAACGCGGCTGGCGGCGATCGACCGGCTGAAGCGCAAATACGGCCAATCGATTCCCGAAGTGCTGTCGTTTCTGGAGGACGTCCGCCGGCAGATCGCTTCGGTGGAGCACGCCGGGGAACGCATGGAACAGCTTCGGGCATCGCAAAAGAAGCTGGAAGAGGAGTTCGGGAAGGTGGCCGGCGAGCTGACCGAGAAGCGGCGGGCGGCGGCGCGGAAGCTGGAAAAGCGGGTCGAGGCGGAACTGGCCCAACTGGCGATGGAGCGCACGGTATTCCGGGTGGAGATCGCGCCGGCGAACTGGTCGGAGAGCGGGGCGGACCGTGTGGATTTTCTGGTTTCGCCGAACCTGGGGGAGGCGCCCCGGCCGCTCGAAAAAGTGGCATCGGGGGGCGAGATCTCGCGCCTGGCCCTGGCTTTGAAAACCTGCCTCGCGGCGCCCAGGACCGGGGCGTTCCGCACCCTGGTGTTCGACGAAGTGGATACGGGCGTAGGCGGAAGCGCGGCGGAGGGAATCGGCCGCCGGCTGAAGAAGCTGGCGGCAGCCAACCAGGTGCTATGCGTTACGCATCTGCCGCAGATCGCGTCGTTTGCCGACCATCATTACCTGGTGGAGAAGCAGGAGTCGAAAGGACGCACCATAGCGGTGGTGGAGGAACTGGACGCCGCGGCGAGAACCCGCGAGATCGGGCGCATGCTTTCCGGACAAAAGCTCACACCGGAGGCGCTCAAACACGCCGAGCAGCTGATCCGCATGAGCAACGCGTAGGTTCCCGCTTATTTCCAGGGCACCCGGTAAACGCGGCGGCACTTCGCGCACCGGTACTGGCCGTGAATGGGCCAGGTTGCTTCGTCATGCATCACGTGGCACCACAACCCGGCAATCCGGAACCACGGGGTTCGCAAGGCACTCATAAAACCTGAAACACTCCCTGCGCTGTAGATGCACTTCCCTATGGCATGGTTTCAAAGCCAGCGGTGACGGGAGGGGACGAAATCGCGCGGGAGGAGCGGAGAAGGACCTGTTCGGAAACGCGGGAGTGGTCCATTATTAGATATGGACATCAATCGTTTCACCGAGAAGCTTCAGGAAGCGATCCGGTCTGCGCAATCGAAAGCGGTGCGTTACGGGCACCAGCAGATCGATGTCGAACACCTGTTAGGGGCGCTGCTGGAACAGGAGGGAGGGCTGGCGCCGTCGATCCTGGCGAAGGCCGGGGTGGCGGTGCAGAACCTTCAACGGCGCATCGAGGCGGAGCTGGAGCGGATGCCGAAGGTCTCGGGCCCGACCGGCGGACCCGACCAGGTATTTGTCACGACGCGGCTGAACCGCCTCTTGACCGCGGCCGAGGACGAGGCGCAAAAGCTCAAGGACGAGTACATCTCGGTGGAGCACGTGCTGCTGGCCGCGCT
This sequence comes from Bryobacterales bacterium, assembly GCA_963836015.1. Taxonomy (GTDB): domain Bacteria; phylum Acidobacteriota; class Terriglobia; order Bryobacterales; family Bryobacteraceae; genus CAWCDJ01. The sequence goes on from CAWIIF010000009.1 coordinate 116,133, forward strand.
GGACGACCAGGGAGCGGCGGGGCGAATCCTGAAGGAGTTCGGGCTGACGCGCGAGCGCCTGATGCAGGCGCTGCGGGACGTGCGCGGCAGCCAGCGGGTAACGTCGCAGAGTCCGGAAGGAACCTATGAAGCCCTGGAGAAATACGGGCGGGACCTCACGAAGCTGGCGTCGCAGAACAAGCTGGACCCGGTGATCGGGCGCGACGAGGAGATCCGGCGGGTGATCCAGGTGCTGTCGCGGCGCACCAAGAACAACCCGGTGCTGATCGGCGAGCCGGGTGTAGGGAAGACCGCCATCGTGGAGGGGCTGGCGCTGCGAATCGTGCGCGGCGATGTGCCCGAGGGGCTGAAGAACAGGCGCATCGTGGCGCTCGACATGGGCGCGCTGATCGCGGGCGCGAAGTACCGCGGGGAGTTCGAGGAACGGCTCAAGGCGGTGCTCAAGGAGGTCCAGGACTCGGCGGGCGAGGTGATCCTGTTCATCGACGAGCTGCACACCGTGGTGGGCGCGGGCAAAGCGGAAGGCGCGATGGACGCGGGGAACCTGCTGAAACCCATGCTGGCGCGGGGCGAGCTGCACTGCATCGGCGCGACCACCCTGGACGAGTACCGCAAACACATCGAGAAGGACGCGGCGCTCGAGCGGCGCTTCCAGCCCGTGCTGGTGGGCCAGCCCTCGGTGGAAGACACGATTTCGATTCTGCGCGGGCTGAAGGAGCGCTACGAGGTGCACCATGGGGTGCGGATCAAGGATGCGGCCCTGGTGGCGGCGGCGGTGCTTTCGAGCCGCTACATTACCGACCGCTTCCTGCCGGACAAAGCCATCGACCTGGTGGACGAAGCGGCTGCGCGCCTTCGGACCGAGATCGATTCGATGCCGGCGGAGATGGACGAGGCGCGGCGGCGGATGATGCAGCTCGAGATCGAGCGGGAAGCTCTGCGCAAGGAGAGCGATCCGGCCTCGAAGGAGCGGCTGGCGAGGCTCGAAAAGGAGCTGGCCGACGTCAAGGCCGAGCTGGACGCGCTGACGGCGCGGTGGCAGGCGGAAAAACAGGGCGTGGAGCGGCTGCGGCAGATTCGCGAGCAGGTGGAGCAGGTCAAGGCGGAGATCGAAAAGGCCGAGCGGCAGTACGATTTGAACCGCGCGGCGGAGCTGAAATACGGCCGCCTGACGCAACTGGAACGGGATCTGCAAAAGGCGGAAAAGGAGCTGGCGGAACAGAAGTCGGGGCCGCGGCTGATCAAGGAGGAGGTGGACGAGGAAGACATCGCCGAGGTGGTGAGCCGCTGGACGGGCGTCCCGGTGACCAAGCTTCTGGAAGGCGAGATGCAGAAGCTGCTGCACCTGGAAGACGAGCTGCACCAGCGGGTGATCGGGCAGGACGAGGCCGTGACCGCGGTGGCCGAGGCCGTGATCCGCGCACGCTCGGGGTTGAAGGACCCGAACCGGCCGATCGGAAGCTTCATTTTTCTGGGACCGACCGGCGTGGGGAAGACGGAGCTGGCGCGGGCGCTGGCGGAGTTCCTGTTCGACGACGAGCACGCCATGATCCGCATCGACATGTCGGAATACCAGGAGAAGCACACCGTGGCGCGGCTGGTGGGGGCGCCGCCCGGATACGTGGGCTACGAAGAGGGCGGCCAGTTGACCGAGGCGGTGCGGCGGCGGCCCTACTCGGTGGTGCTGTTCGACGAGATCGAAAAAGCCCACCACGACGTTTTCAACGTAATGCTGCAGATTCTGGACGACGGGCGGCTGACGGACGGGCAGGGGCGCACGGTGGACTTCAAGAACACCATCGTGATCATGACCTCGAACGTGGGGAGCCAGCGGATCCTGGAATACGGCGGAACGTTCAACGGAGAAGGCTTCGAGCGGATGAAGGAGACGGTGCTCGACGAGATGCGGCAGCATTTCCGGCCGGAGTTTCTGAACCGGGTGGACGAGATCATCGTGTTCCACGCGCTCACCATGGATCACCTGAAACAGATTGTGGAGATCCAGCTGGAGCGCCTGCGGGCGCGGCTGGCGGACCGTCATATCACGCTGGAACTGACCGACATCGCGCGGGAGAACCTGGTGCGGACGGGGTACGACCCCCATTATGGAGCGCGGCCGCTGAAGCGCGCGATCCAAAAGAAGATCGAGACGCCGCTGGGAAGGCTGCTGATCGGGGGCAAGGTGCACGACGGACAGACGGTAGTAGTGGACGCCGACCGCGAGACGGGCGACCTGCGGTTCGAGACGCAGGGAGTGGGAGTCGCGTAGAAGGGCCAGTGGGGCAGGCCTCCCGGCCTGCCCTCCCCTTGGCCTATTTTTGTACCGTCAGCGTTACGCCGCTGGGTGACGAAACTCCGTTCACTGTGGCGACCACGGGCAAATCGCCGTTTGGCGCGCCGGAAGGCACCTGAATCGCCACCTGGTACAACCCCGCGAAACCCGGCGCCAGCGACCGCGCCGATTACCTGGGCCGGCAGATTGCCAACCGTGACCGTCACCGGGATTGGCCGTGGCATAAATCTGATCGGACGGCACCTGCACGCCTGCCGGAGTCGCTGGGGTGGTCGGTCCGAATCCGGTGCCCCACAGGATGATCACATCGCCGGGCTTGGCGGGTACCGTGGTGGTGCCCGAAAACGTCCCGTTCTTGACGGCCCACGAGAAATCCTGCCGGGTAGCCACCGCATACTGGTTCGCCCAAAGGAAGAAGGCTGGACTCACCGTTTGCGCGTTCGTCGAAACGGCAGCGCTGGTGCCTCCCGGAGTAGTCACCGTCACCGACATACTGCCCGTGCCGGCATCCGGCGCCACAGCATTGATCTGCTGCGGGCTGACGAAGTAGACATACGCGGGCTTGCCCCCCACGGAGACGCTCACATTGTCCAGGGTCGTCGGCAACTGCCCGTTGACGATGGCGTTCGCCCAGGTATCCGTGACCGGAGACAGGTCCGACCCCTGGATCGTAATCCACGAGTTGGGAACAATGCCCGGCTGGAAGCTCGCCCCATTCACCACCCCGTTGGCCGAAATCGACGGCGGCGTTCCGCTGCTGACCGACGGGGTCAGTGTGTACGTCTGCCTGTAGATGTGATCGCCGTTCGGGCTCCCGTCGCCGTTAGCCCCGTTCCCTTCCACATAGATCGTGACATTGCCGATATCGGTGGCGGGCGGCGTCCAGTCGAATTCGAAGGTCTCCGTGCCGTTCCCGATAATCCGCGACGCTCCGGTCAGGTTGTGTTCCATGTAGCTGAGCGGCTGAGCGGCCGGGCACACCTGCGAGTTCGGCGCATCGAGTTCCAATGCCGTCCGCAGATTCGTGTCGCTGCACAGAACCAGCGTGTTCTGGTCCGTCGAAGCGAACGAACCGGCCTGCGATTTCGTATTGCCGGACGCGCGGGCTGTTAGCTGGAAGCCCGCCACACGCTCGCTGGGGTCGGATATGGTGACCACCAGATGCTGCTTCACTCCGGGGGCATAAGTCTGGCCATTGGGGAATGCAACCGCCACACTCCCTGGGCCCCCGTTCAGGGCGGTCCCCACGTGGCACTGCGACTCCGTGCAGTTGGATTCCCCGGGTACTCCGTTCTTGCCCGGGTCCGGTCCGTAGTTATGAGCCCAGATCAACACCGGCACTACACCCAGAGCGAGCGCGCTCTTGGCGATATACAGCTTCCGTTTCCTCTCCATGGCACCCCTTTAAACACCTCTCGACGTGCCGGGTACTCGATGGATTTCGTGAAGTGTCCTTAATCCGGCAGGTTTTACGAAACCCTCACAACCCTCTAACAGATACCCGCGAGCCGCAGCGCTTTTCGCGCGGTGGTGCTCAGCGGAATCGTCTCGAGTTGCGCGGGCTCGAACCAGCGGAACATAGGGCCCGTGGGTTTGGCCTTCGCGGTTTGCACCTGAAGCGTGTAGTGGTGATGCGTGATAGTGTGACGAATCGTACCCAGGCTGCCCGACCCGCGCGCGCCGGGCAGTTCCTCCGCTCCCGGCAAATCCCAAAAGCCGGCCATCCGCCGCGCGGCCGCGTCTCTCTTCCGCAGCAGCACACGGCCCCGCTCGCGGACTACCAGCAGCACGCCCTCGATCCGAACCGGCTCGGTCTTCCTCAGCTTCACTGGCAATTGCCCGGCCGTGCCTTCGGCGCGCGCCTGGCAATGGTCACGCAGCGGGCAAACCAGGCACAGCGGATTGCGCGGCAGGCAGACCGTGGCCCCCAGTTCCATCAGCGCCTGGTTGAACGCCCCCGGCCGCCGCGCATCGAGCCACCCCTGCGCGGCCGCACGGAAGCGCTCGCGCGTACGGGCCGAAGCGATGTCCGCCGCGTCGTTCTCCACCCGCGCTACTACCCGCAGCACATTGCCGTCCAGCACCGCGTGGGGCAGCCCGAAGGCGATGCTGGCGATCGCCGCAGCGGTGTAATCGCCGATTCCCGCCAGCGCCCGGATCGCTTCGTAGCTTTCCGGAAACCCGCCTGCCGCCGCGATCTCGACTGCGGCGCGCCGCAGGTTGCGAGCCCGCGAGTAATAGCCCAGGCCGCTCCACAGCGCCAGCACTTCATCCTCCTGCGCAGCGGCCAGCGATTCGACTGTCGGGAAGCGCGCCAGGAACCGCTCGTAGTAGGGAATCACCGCCTGCGCGCGCGTCTGCTGCAGCATGATCTCCGAGACCCATATGCGGTAGGGATCGGCGGTGCGGCGCCAGGGCAGCTCGCGATGCCCCGCGCCATACCATTCGATCAGCAGTTTCGCGAAATCCGGCCGCTTCACTCGATTACGCGCAGCCATTCGGCCACAACCGCGAAATCCTGCGGCTCCACGTCCCAGGCCTCGAATTCGGGGTTGAGCGGCTCCAGGCGAATGCGCTCGTGCTCCCACTCGTCCTCGCTGGTCTGGCGCTTCACGCTGGTGTATCGCTTGATGGTGTAGCGGGCCGAATCGTCGAGCACGCCGAAGCGCTCGATGAGCAGGATCTTGTTCTGCCGCGAGCCCGCCGGATGCAGGCGAAACAGGTTCAGGCTGCCGTCCGGGATCCGCGGCTCCATCGAGCGTCCCACTACATGGGCCGCGAACATCCCTTTGTCCAGCCGCATGCCCTCGGGGCTGCGCACCCAGTCTTCTTCCTCCGCCTGCATCTCTTCGCCCAGCGAGCCCGCCGCCGCGCGCAGGCTGTAGAGCGGAAGGTGCGTGCGGAACGGCTCGACCGGCGCCTTCTCGACGTTCTCGTCGTAGAGCCGGTCCAGCACCCGGGTGAAGGCGTCCACCGCTACCGCTTGCCGGCCGCTCACCAGCACCGCATTCGAAAGCGAGTCTTCGAGCGCCGCCAGGCAAGCCTCCGCCCCCGATTCCGCCATCCGCCCGCGGATCTCGTCTTCGAGTGCCTCCAGGATCTCCGAGTCTTCCGGATCGGCCGTCTCGCCGTATTCGCGGCGCATCCGCACCCATCCGCGCCCGCTCTCCGGATCGATCAGCAGCACGCCGATGTTCTGCCGGGGCCGCCCCGGCAATGCCGCTTCGAGGAGTACATACGTACCCTGGCGGCGCCCGGTAATGGAGACTACGCGAGCCGGCATGCTGGATCCACACCTATCCTACCGTGCTTATCGGCAAAAAGGCGAAGGCTCTTACCCCGTTCCCTATTGCCCGGCCGGCGCCGGCGCCGCGGGGACCGGGTTCGGATAGTAGCCGTCGCGGGCGTGAATCCGAACGGTGGGAAGCGTCGGAACCTCCACCTTGATGTTGCGGAAAACCTTCGGCTTAGCTTCCTGGTCGATGTCGGGGACGAACCGCAGCACGTACTGCGTGGTGATCTCCCCCAGCAGCGACGATACCGACTTGATGATGCCTTCCGCGAGCTGCGCGGCATAAGCGCCGGTCCCCACCGTCAGCGCGAAGTTACCCGCGTCCTGCGGGTTCGAAAGATAGCCCGAAACGTCTTTGTACGGGTTGTCGAGCGGGTATTCCACGTGTCCGCCCGTCCGCGTCGTCAGCCGCTCCAGGATGTCGCGGTCTTCATTGGCGAACCCGAAGGCCGTGGTGCTCATGCCGTAAATCGTGACCATGTTGCGCTGGGCCAGTTCCAGCACCTCCTGCTCGGTGTGCTTGCTGGCGCTGTCATGCCCGTCGCCGATGATGATGATCACGCGCCGCGGCTCGTACGGCTCGCCGTGGATCAGGGAGCGCGTAGTGCAAGCCTTATAGATCGCATCGAACAGGGCCGCGCCGCCGCCCGGTTTCATCCGGCGGACGCGATCCACGATCTTTTCCGGATCGGAGGTCGTATTGACCGCCAGTTCCGCTTCGTTTGAATAGCCGATCAGGTAGCCCGCATAGCGCGGGTCGCCCGGCAGCAGGTCCAGAATCAGCTCCTCGATCGCTTCCTCGTACTTGGTCCAGTGGATGCGGCTCGCATTGCTGAGATCCACCAGGAATCCCACCACCACCGGCTGTTTTTCGGCGTGGCTGAAGAATTCGATGTGCTGCGGCTTGCCCTCGTCCAGGATGCGGAAGTCGGAGGCGACCAGGTTGGAAACAAACCTTCCCTTGTCGTCGGTCACCGTCACCGGGACGACCACCTCGTTTACCGAGACGCTGATCCGGGTAGGGGGTTCTTCTGGTTTTGCCGGGGGCTTGGCTTCCTGGGGCGGAGGCTGCGGGGGCGCCTGCGGCTTGGTCTGGGGCGTGGCCGTTCCGCACAAGATCAAGGCGCATGCGAAAACTGCCGGGAATGAGCGATACGAGTACATCACGGTATTGCTCCCTATTTTACCGCCTTTGCAGCATCCCCGGCTGGGGCGGAAACCTCAGATCATTTCGGTCAGCAGTTCGGGCCGGGGATGCGGAATCACCACTTTGTTCACCAGCATGCCCTTTTGACCCACTACCTGCGCACCCGCGTCCACCGCACTCTGCACCGCCGCCACGTTTCCCGTCAGGGTGACGAACGCCTTGCCGCCCAGCGCCATCGCCAGCCGGATCTCGATCAGTTCCACGTTGGCGGCCTTTACCGCCGCGTCCGCTCCCTCGATCAGCGAGGCCACCGAGAACGATTCGACGATGCCCAGGGCGTCGAGCGTCTCCACCTTCGAGCTCCCCGCGATGGCGGGGAAAACCGCCTCGTGCAGGTTGGGGATCACGAACGAGTCGATCACCGAGAAATGTCCCGCGCTCACCCCCGCCGCTACGGCCGCCTGTACCGCGGCTACGTCGCCCTTCACCATCACCATGTACTTCCCCGAGCAGATGGAGCGCGACAGAAGCAGGTCCACATCCGAGGCCTTCAGCATGGCGTCGCAGGACTGGAAGCCCGCCGCGATGCTCGTAAGTTCGATTAATCCGATTGAATTCTTTGCCATCTTCTATGCCGTGATCTCGACGTAATCCGCCGTGACGGCGTTCACCTTCCCGTCGATGCTGGAATGCACGTTGGCCCCCAGCTTCCCTTCTTCCACCCGCCCGACCACTTGCCCTTTTTTGACGCGTTTGCCTTCCTGGACCGCCGGAATCGCGGCCTGCCCGGCATGCTGCTTCATCTTGATCCTCACCATCGCGGGGCGGCACTCCGGCTGCCGGTAGGGCGTCTCGCGCTCGTACTCTTCGATCTGCAGCCGCTTGCGCAGTTGCGAGAGCGGCACGCGCCGGTACTCCTTCATCGGGTGCACTTCCACCGGCTTCTGCTGCACGAACTTCAGCCCGGCCGCGCGGCGGTCCACTTTCCCCTGGTCGCAAGCCTCCTTGGGGTACAGGTCCTCGGGACAGGCGTACAACGTGCAGAGCCCGCACGCGCAGCACAGCTCCGACCACTGGTTCCAGATGTCGCCGCCGGTCAGGGTGAACCCCAGGCTGCGCATGACCTTGTGCGGCATTACCTCATAGCCCAGCAGGTAGCGCGGGCAGAACTCGGTGCAGTAGCTGCACTGGTCGCAGGCCGATTTGCCGATCTGGTTCATCTCCTGCTGCGACCTCGTCCGCCGCGTCATCAGGTAATGGTCGCGCGGCAGCACGATGAGCCCGCCCGTGGTCTTCGTCACCACGTCGTCCACATCGAACGTGAGGGTGCCCATCATAATGCCGCTGATGAACACTCCGAAATCCGCGATCGTCGCACCGCCGGCCATCGCGATCAGCTCGCGGAACGGCGTGCCCACCGGCGCCCAGAACGATTTCGGCTCGGCCACGGCCCCGCACACCGAAAGAAACTTCGCGGTCACCGGTTTGCCCTGCTCGGCCTGGTTGACGTTATACAGCGTCTCGACGTTGTTCACCACGCAGCCCACGTTCAGAGGGATGCCGGCCGGCGGAATGAGCCTCCCGGTGGCTGTGTACACCAGTTCGTACTCGTCGCCCGAAGGGTAGAAATCGCCCAGCATCACGAACTCGATCCGGTCGTTCCGCAGGCTGTGGCGCAGGGCCTCCAACGATTCCGCGTTCTTGGTCTTCACGCCGAACTTCCCCTGCTTCGCCCCTGTGGAGTCCATCATGGTCGTCATGCCCGCCAGGATCTCCGCGGGGAAGTGCTTCATCAGCTCGGCGTCTTTGTGAATCAGCGGCTCGCACTCCGCGCCGTTGGCGATCAGGTACTCCACTTGAGACTGCGCCTTGACATACGTGGGGAATCCGGCCCCGCCGGCGCCCACCACGCCGCATTCGCGCAACTTCTCACTGAGCATAAATAAGAGGATACCAGTGTGCGGATATGCGCCGTAGCGCTACAATCGCGCCATGCCCAATCCCCTGGCCGCCGTCACCGGCGCGTCCGCCGGCATTGGCGCGGAGTTCGCGCGCCAACTGGCCGCCCGCGGCTACGATCTGTTGTTGATCGCCCGCCGCCTGGAGCGCCTGGAGAAAATGGTCGCGGAGCTGCCCGGCCGCGCGGAGCCTTTCGCGGCCGACCTTGCCGTGCCGGAAGATCTCGAACGCGTGGCGGCGCGCCTGGCGTCCGACCCGCGCCTCGCCCTGCTGGTGAACAACGCCGGCTTCGGCACCCGCGGCAGATTCTTCGAGGCGCCCTTCGAGGACCAGGCCCGCATGCACCGCGTCCACATCGATGCCATCCTGCGGCTCACGCATGCCGCACTCCCCGGCATGATGCGGCGCAACCAGGGCGGCGTCATCAACGTATCCTCGGTGGCCGCGTTCGCACGCAGCACCGCCAACGTCAGCTACTGCGCCACCAAATCGTGGATCAATGCTTTCACGGAGGGTGTGTATCTGGAATTGCACGGCATCGGCTCGAAGGTGACGGTTCAGGCGCTATGCCCCGGTTTCACCTATACCGAGTTCCATGATGCGCTGGGCATGGATCGCGGCGCGATCCCGCGCTGGCTGTGGATGAGCGCCGCGGACGTGGTAGGCGCGTCGCTTGCCGGCCTGGACAGGGGAAAACTGTTCGTCATCCCGGGGTGGAAATACCGGCTTTTCGTCTCCTGGTTCAGCCGCCTGCCGGCCGGGATCCGGGTCCGCCTGGAAGCCAGGTCTCCGCACACGCGCAACCGGCTTTGACCATCCAGCCTACGTTTCCTTCCGCCTGCGGCGGAGCACACTCAGCCCGATCAGGCCCGCTCCCGACAGCGCCATCGTCAGCGGCTCCGGGGCGGGAACCGGATCCGGCGGGATCAACGGAACAAAGTCCACGTGCGTAGAGGCGGTGAACGTGCCGTTTACCGTCTGCGAGAGAACGTAGGTGGCGTTTGTGTTCTTCCACTTCACGTTCCCGCTGCTGCCGGCCGGCGAGCTTGTACCGAAGACGTCCCCCAGCGACAGGGAAAGCGTCAGGGGCTTACCCGCCTCCAGGTCCTTTCGGAAGAAGGGCACCAGATCGAAACTCGTGATCCCGCTGAGTGCGATCGTTTGCGTTCCGCTCAGGGATCCGCTGATACTGGCGAAAAGCCCGGTGGGAGCGCCCGTGAAGACCGGTTCCACGCCGACACTAGAGCTGCCGTGGCTGCTCAGAGTCCGAGTGACGGTCAAGTTGCCTGGGCTCAAGACGCGCGACAGGTCCAGCAGGGCATCCAGCACGGTAGATCCCGCGAGTGCGCTAAAGTCCAACACCAGCGTCAGCGGACCTGGGTCATTGGAAATTGCAGAGCCCGAGAAGCCCTGCGATGTGATCCCGCCGCCGGTGGAATTGACCAGATAAGTAGCAGTCGCTCCAAAGGAAATGGTATCGGTGGAGGAGAAGAGAATCGTATTGGCTTTCGCTGCTGGTATGAGCGACAACGCGCTGCAGAGACCCAGGAACAATAACTTCATGGCGCTTTCGTTGGTTCCAGCCTAGCGCATGGCAATTCAGTTAAAAAGATCCATAGGTTCCAGTACTCTCTTTCGATAACGGGTGAACGCTTCCATTCTGGAACGCCGCCCTTACCCCTGTACCACCTGTCCGGTTGACCGAATGGATATCATCGAGTTAATCGAAATGATCTCCCTCAGCGGTGTTTCCAAGCACTTCAACGGGAAGCGGCAGGTGGTTGCGCTCGATGCCATCCACCTGGAGATCGCCCTGGGTGAAATGGTCGCCATCGTGGGGCCTTCGGGCTCCGGGAAATCCACGCTGCTCAACCTGATCGGCGGGCTGGACCGTCCCTCTTCCGGCGACATCCGGATCGACGGGAAATCCATCGGCGCTCTTTCCGATGACGACCTCACGCGACTGCGGCGCGACAAGATCGGCTTCATCTTCCAGTTCTTCAACCTGCTGCCCAGCCTCACCTGCGTCGAGAACGTGGCCCTGCCGCTGCACCTGAAGGGACTGCCGCGCAAGGATATTGAAAAGCGCGCCTGCGACCTGCTGGAGCTGGTGCAGCTCGGCGCCCGCCTCGACCATCTCCCCGACGAGCTCTCCGGAGGCGAGCGGCAGCGCGTGGCCATCGCCCGCGCCCTGGCTTTTTATCCGCCCGTCCTGCTCGCCGATGAGCCCACCGGCAATCTCGACTCCAAGACCGGGGCCGAGATACTGAGCCTGATTCACGACCTGCACGAGCGGCTCTCCGCCACCATCCTCATCGTGACGCACGATGCCGCCGTTGCCGAAAGCTGTCCCCGCACCGTCACCCTGCGGGACGCCCGCATCGCCGGAGACGTCCGCCGGTGATCCTGCTGCGGCTCATCACCTGGCCTTACGTTTGCAAGCACCTGCTGCGGTCGGTCCTCACGACCGCCGGTATCGTGCTCGGAGTGGCGCTGCTGGTGGGTATGCGGACCGCCGACCAATCCGTGCTGCAAGCCTTCAACCAGACCGTCGACCGCATTGCCGGCAAGACGCAGCTTCAGGTCACCGCCGGAGATTCCGGGTTCGGCGAGGACGTGCTGGAGCGGGTCCAGGCGGTTCCGGAGGTCCGCGCCGCGGCCCCGGTGATCGAAGCCTCCGTCGACACCGGCCTCCCCGGCCAGGGCCGCATCCTGATTCTCGCGGTGGATATGACCGGCGACCGCAGCCTGCGCGACTACGACTTCGACAGCGGCGACCAGGACGTGATCGACGACCCCCTGGTCTTCCTCGCGCAGCCCGATTCCCTCATCCTCACCCGCGAGTTCGCCGATCGCAACGGCCTTCACACCGGCAGCAAGATCACGTTCGCAACCATGGACGGCCCCAAGCAGTTCACCATTCGCGGCATTTTGAAAGCCGGCGGAATGGCGCAGGCCTTTGGCGGAAACCTGGGGATCATGGATATCTACGCCGCCCAGAAGGTCTTCGGGCGCGGCCGGCTCTTCGACCGCATCGATGTCGGCCTGAACGACGGAGTGCCGCTCGAGAGAGGCGAAGCGTCGCTCCGCCGGGCCCTCGGCCCGACTTTCACGGTCGAGCCGCCTTCCGGACGCGGCCGGCAGTTCGAATCCCTTTTGGGCGTCTATACTCTCGCGATGAGCATCTCGAGCGCCTTCGCCCTTTTCATCGGGATGTTCATCATCTACAACTCCTTCGCCATCGCCGTGACGCAGCGCCGGACCGAGATCGGCATTCTCCGTGCACTGGGCGCTACGCGCGGGCAGATCCGCACGCTGTTCCTTTGGGAAAGCGCCGGGGCCGGCCTGCTCGGCTCCGCTGCCGGCGTGGCGCTCGGGTTGGCGTTTGCCCGTAGTCTCACGGGGCTCACCGGCCGCATGATGGTGGACATCTTCGGCGTTCCGCAAAACATCGGAGAGGTGCTGATCGACCCGTGGTTTCTGGTGCTGGCCCTGATGTTGGGCGTCGCGATGAGCATGGTCGCCGCCTACATACCGGCTCGCAATGCCGCGCGGGTCGAGCCGGTGCATGCGCTGCAAAAGGGCAAATACCAGGTTCTCGGCGCCGGCGAAAGCCGGGTGCGCCGCCGCCTGGCGATTTTCGCGGTGGCCGGCTCGCTGGCCTGCCTCGCGGCGGCTGCCTATCGCCCGGCCTTCTATCTCGGCTATCTCCTGATGGTCCTGGCCGCGCTGCTGCTCACGCCATTTCTCTCGCTGGAGCTCGGACGCCTGCTGCGCCGCCCCATGAAATGGCTGCGGCCGGTGGAAGGCTCGCTGGCCGCCGACAGCCTGATCCAGGCGCCCCGCCGCACCTCGGCGACGGTGGCTGCGCTCATGCTCTCGCTGGCCCTCGTGATCGGGCAGGGCGGCGTCGCCCGCGCCAGCATCCAAACCATCGAAGAGTGGATCTCCAACACACTCAATCCCGACCTGTTCGTCTCCACTTCCGAATCGCTGTCCGCCCGCGATTTCCACTTCCCGGCAAGCATGCTTCCGGATTTGGAGAGCCTGCCGGGGGTCGCCCAGGTGCAGAGTGTCCGCACCGTTCGGGTTTCATACCGCAACCTGCCGGTTATGGTCATCGGGATCGAGATGGACAAAGTGGCGTCCCGCGTACACCGCCACATCGTGTCCGGAGATCGCGAGACCATGAACCGCCTGTCGTCGGAGGGGAAGGGCGTGATCATCGCCGAGAACCTCGCGAACCTCGCCGGCCTGCGCGTGGGCCAGTCGCTCGAGCTTCCCACTCCCTCCGGCCCCTTGAAAATGCCGGTGGTCGGGGTGATCCGCGACATGTCCAACCAAATGGGCGCGGTCTTCCTCGACCGCAGTGTCTTCGTCCGCTGGTTCCGCGACGATTCCGTGGACGTGTTTCGCGTTTACCTCAAGCCAGGCGTCAAGCCGGAAGATGCGCGGCGCGAGATCGTCGACCATTTCGGCGGCCGGCGCCGCATGTTCGTCCTGCTCAATCGCGACGTGCGCGATTATGTGGAGCGCGTGACCAATCAGTGGTTCGGCCTGACATACCTTCAGGTGCTGGTGGCGGTCTTAGTGGCCGTCCTGGGCATCGTCAACACCCTGACCGTGTCGATCTCCGACCGGCGCCGCGAACTCGGGGTGTTGCGCGCCGTCGGCGGCCTGCGCGCCCAGATCCGCGGCACCGTCTGGATGGAGGCGATCGCCATCGGCCTGATCGGTCTCGTCCTGGGTGCGCTCACCGGCGCCCTCAATCTCTATTATGAAATTCAGGCGATACAAGTGGACCTCACGGGTATGGCGATGTCCTACCAGTTTCCTTTCGGCATCATGGCCATCCTCGTGCCTGTGATCCTGGCCGCCGCCTTCGCCAGCGCCGTCCTCCCCGCCGAAACCGCAGTGCGAACGTCCCTGGTAGAGGCCTTGGAATATGAGTAGAACAAGTGGGGCAGGCCTCCTGGCCTGCCCGTTGGTCCTGACGCTACTGGCGATCCCGCCCCTGGCCGCCCAGGATGCCCGCCAGATCGTCCAGGAATCCCAGCGCCGCGGCCGCGCCAATTCCGAGCGTTACGAGGGCGTGCTCGAAGTGATCGCCGCCAACAATAAAGTCTCGAAAAAATCCTGGATTTACGACCGAATTGGGTCCTATGGCGACAGCAAGGCCATCATCCGCTTCACCGCGCCCGCCGAGGTCAAGGGCGTCGCGCTGCTGGTCGTCAATCATCCCGACCGCTCCTCCGACCAGTGGATGTGGACCCCCGCCATCGGCCGCGACCGCCGCATCGCCCTGCAAGACCGCTCCACCCGCTTCTTCGGCACCGATTTCAGCTTCGAAGATCTCGAAGAGCGCGACGTCAACCAGTACGATTTCAAGCTCACCGGCGAAGAGGCTGTCGAAGGCGCAGCATGCTGGCGCATCGAAGCCCGCCCCCGCGAGGGCAAGGTCTCGCAGTACACCCTCACCCGGATGTGGATCCGCAAGGACAACTACGTCCCCGCGCAGTACGAGAACTACGTGAGGGAGCAGTTGGTCCGCCGTCTGCGCCAGTCGGACATCGCCAGCGTGCAGAACATCTGGACCGCGCGCCTGCTCGAGATGACCGATCTTCGGCGCAACAGCCGCACCGTCTTACGCATCGAAAAGCTCGAATACAACGTTCCGATGAAGGAGGACGATTTTACCGTGCAGGCCCTGCGGCGCGAGCAATGAGATTCGCGATCATCCTGCTGGCTGTGTCGGCCGGCGCGCAGAGCTTCACCCAGCGCGGGTACCTGGAGACCGGGGGCTTCTTCTTCCCCCAGGACGCGGCCAACGATTCCAGCCACGCTGTCGGCGAAGCCCTGTTCCGCTACGAAGCTTTCTATAAGGCGACTCCCGGCCTCCGCTTCGCCGGCGCCTTCGATGCCGCGCTCGACACGCATCTCGAAACCAGCCGCGACGGCAGCTTCTCCTGGTGGGACCGCGGCGCCCGCCGGCCGCTGTTCGCCGTGCGCCGCCTGAGCGCCATCTACTCGCGCGGCAAGCTCACCGTCGAGCTCGGCAAGCAGTTCGTCCGCTGGGGCAAGACCGATGTCCTGAATCCCACCGACCGTTTCGCGCCCCGCGATTTTCTCAACGTGGTAGACAGCGACTTTCTCGGCATCACCGCCGCGCGCGTCACCTACGGTACCCAGTCCGATACCGTCGACGTGGTCTTCGAGCCGCGCCTCACTCCCAGCCGCGTGCCTCTTCTGAACCAGCGATGGGCCGTGCTGCCGGCCGGAATCCCGATCGCCGAACAGCCGGCCGGCTTCCCCGGCGGCCCTCAGTTCGGCGCGCGCTGGAACCACATCGGTTCTGCCGCCGAGTACTCCTTTTCCTTCTACAACGGTTACGACAACCTGCCGCTCTATCGCGGCCAACTCCAACTGGCGCCGCTGGGGGTCGACCTCGCGCGCTTCTATCCCCAGATGCGGATGTACGGCGGCGATCTCGCGCTTCCGCTGCGGCTCGTGACGGTGAAGGCCGAGGCCGGATACTTCACGTCCTCAACCCCCGCGGCCGATCACTACGGGCTCTGGGTGCTGCAACTCGAACGACAGGTCGGCGAGTGGAATTTCGCCGCCGGCTACGCGGGGCAGTTCATCACGGAGCACGGAACGGCCGTCTCGTTCTCACCGGTCCGCGGCGCCACTCGGGCCGTGGTAGCGCATGCCGGATACACCATCGACACCAACCGTGCCCTGGATTTCGAAACCGTAGTCCGTCAGAACGGCCGGGGCATGTACTTCAAGCCCGAATACACCGAGGCCTTCGGACAGCACTGGCGCGTCACCGCCGGGTTCGCCCTGATCCGCGGATCGGATGCCGACTTCCTGGGCCAATACCACGCCAACTCATTCATCCTGCTGCGCCTCCGCTACAGTTTTTAGCAGGGCAGGCCTAGAGGCCTACCCTACTTTCCTTTGCTGAGTTTGCGGTAGTATTCGGCGACTTTGTCCTGGTAGCCGGGCGGGATCACTTCGCCGCCGGGGCTGCGGACATTGCCGCCGGCCGTGGTGTCATCCACTTTGCGGCGGAGCTCCATCTCCACCTGCTCGATGCCGGCCAGGGCGGCCTGGATGCGCTCGTTCAGCATGGGATCGTTGGATTTCGTGAACGGATCCCAGTTGCGGAGGTCGCGGATTAAACCCTGGACGTCGCGCTGGGTGTTGGGGTCGTCGTGAAGCTGCTGCTGAAGCTGCATCAGCGTCTGCATGGTGTCGCGATAGGTGTTCTGAAAATCCTGCGGGCGGACGGGGCCGTCGGTCCACGGACCGCCATAGTTGCCGCCGTTCCATTGGCCGCCGTAGCCGCCGTTGTTGGGGTTCGTCTGGCCGCCGCCGGCGTTGCCCGGTGAGCCTTGCTGGCCCTGTTGGCCGCCTTGCTGCTGACCACCCTGCTGCTGGCCGCCTTGTTGCTGGCCGCCTTGTTGCTGGCCGCCTTGTTGCTGGCCGCCCTGTTGCTGGCCGCCCTGCTGCTGACCACCTTGCTGCTGGCCGTTACGGGATAGCTGGCCCTGCTGACCCTGACCGCCCTGCTGGCCCTGACGGCCTTGCTGGCCGCGCTGGCCCTGGTTGGCAAGCTGCTCCATCTGCTTGCGCATCTGCTCCACCTGGGCGAGGGCGCGCTCCATGGCCTTGTCGTCCTGGCCGCCCTTGCCGTCCTTGCCGCCGGGGACCATCGCCTGCTGCACCTGCTTCAGCTGATCGCGGAGATCATTTAGGCCGGCAGTGATCTGGGGCTCTGCCATCACCGCATACTGACCCATGCCGCGGCGGATCCAGTCGGCGTTGCGCTGCATGCCGCGGGCGAGCTCGGATTGCTGCATGTCGCCCAAGGCCTCCCGCATTTTGGTGGCGGCCTGGCGCTGGGTGCTCTGCAAATCGCGCACGGCGGATTGCATGCCCTGCTCGAGCTTCTTCAGCTGGCTGATCTCGTCGTCGCGCTGTCCGACGATCTGTCCGAGCTGCTCGCGCGACGGACCGTCGCCGGTCGTGTACGCGCGCCGCAACTGGCCTTCGAGGTCCTGCTGTTTGCGGGCCAGTTCATCGGCCTGGCGGGCAAGGTCTTCCACCTGGTTGCTGGATTGCGCGCTGCGCATGCCGGAGAGCATCTGCTCCGCTTCTTTCAGACGGTCGGCCGCACGGCGGGCCTGGGCCTCGCCCTGCGGTGTGCCGGCCTGTTGGGAGGACGCGGCGCCTCGCATGTCGTCGGTTGCCTGCTTGAGGCGATCGAGCATCTGTTGGAGCTGCCGGGCATCGGCCTGGCTCAACTGGCCGTTGCGGCCCTGCTGCTGGTTCTGCTGCTGGCCCTGCTGATTCTGCTGAGCGCTCTGCTGTCCCTGCTGCGAGCTTTGCTGCCCGGACTGGCCCGTCTGTCCGCTTTGCTGGCCGGACTGCCCTTGCTGGCCCTGCTGTCCCTGTTGCCCTTGCTGCTGGCCCTGCTGTCCTTGCTGCTGTTGCCCCTGTTGCTGGCCATTGCGGCTCAACTGGCCGCCCTGCGCCAACTGCTGCATCTGCTGCTGGAGCTGTTCAGCCTCGCGCCGCAGCATTTCCTGCTCCCAGCGCTGCTGGGAAGTCTGCTGGCCCTTGCGCTGCTGCTCGGCGAGCTCCTGCTGGCGTTTGGCGAGCTGTTTGAGCTTCTCGAGGGCATCGTCGATCTGACGCTGGCGCGCATCGGCGGACTGAGTCTGGCTGGCGCCTTCGTACTGGTTCTTCTCGGTGTCCAGCTCCAGATCGAAAAGGCCTTCCATGTCGCGGGTGGCGCCGCTGCCGCCGCCCCCTCCGCCGCCGCTCTGCCGCCCGAAGGCCACCTGGATATCGCGGAACGTGGCCTCCGCGCGCATCAGGTATTGCAAAGCTTTCTGCTCGGGGACCAGGGCGTCCTGCCACTTCGCGATCTTCAGCTTGTCGCCCGCGGGACCCATGGCCTGGACGGCCTGTTCCATGTCGTCCACGAAGCTCTTGAAGGAATCGCCGGCGCCTTCCAACTGGCGGGCCCGCATGCGATCGGCCAGGGATTTGGCCTGGTCGCGCAACTTGGCCTGGACGGAGGCCAGGAACGCGGCGTTTTCCGCGTCGGTGCCCGTGGCGCCCCGGCCCTTGATCTGATTCCAGGTGGCGGTGATGATTTCCTTCTGCCGCTGCGAGATCTGGTCCTGCTGCCCGGCATCGTCGCCGCCGCCTCCCCCGCCGCCGGCCTGCTGCGACTGGGTGTAGTTGCGTTCAAACGGCTGCGCTTCGATGAAGAAGATATCGGTGCTGACGGTCTTGCGGGCGTCTTTGGCAGTGGCGTACAGGCTGACGATATCGCCGGGCTGCACCTTGAAATCCTCGAGCGAGAGGACCGCGCTGTCGGAGGACGTCTTGGCGCCGGCCGCATGCAGCATAGGGACGGCCTTCTCGGGCCCGCCGTTCACGGAATAGTGCAGGGAGACTTCCTTCAACCCGAAATCGTCCTTGGCGTCCACGCCGACGGTGACTTCCTCGATGGGGGAAGCGCGATAATCGCGGCCCGGACGGCTGATCTTGACCTCGGGCGGCTGGTCCTTCTGGGCTTCGATGAAATAATCTTCGCTCAGCCGCACATCCTCGCCGTTTTCGACAGCGGCGATGTGATAGATGCCGTCCTTCTGGATGGGAACGCTGGCCACGACCGCGCCACTGCCGCCGGCGCGCAGCGGCACCTTGGAGCCGTCATCGAGCAGGATGGCCCCAGTCGCGAGCGGGCGATCGGTTTGAACTTCGACCTCGGCAGTCGTGCCTTCGACCGCGCGCAGGTCGCCGCCCGGATCCTCCACGGCGTCTTTCATGCCGGTCCAGGCGGGGAAGTGGTAGGTGACCCGGAGCTTCTTGACGGTGGGGAGATCGACCACGTTCAGCTTGTAGGACGGCGACCGCATGCCGCCGGCTTCGATGTAATACTCGAGCGACTCGGGCACACCGGCGATCAGGAACTGGTAGGCGCTGCCGTCCGGCTCGGTCCGCATGTCCGCCTGCTCCCATTTGGAGGCGCTGGCATACTTGCCGTAGAAGCGGACCTTGGGAGCGGAGAATCCCAGCAGGGTGGCGGTGATCATCTGATCGGCGCGTTTGCGGATGGTCTTGTTGCCCGGATCGACCTTGATCGAATAGAACGGCTTCATCTCGCCCTTGGGCAGGCCGCCCCAAAGGAGGGACGTGCCATAACCCAGGAACCCGGGACCCGACGTGCCCAGCCAGAGCAGCGCCAGAATAGCGCCGACCGCGGCGCTGGAAAAACTGAAAATGGCGGCGTTCCTGGCGACCTCGCGCGGCGCGGCCTGATCGGCGACGGCCAGGGTATCGGCGGCCAGCAACTCAAGAAACGGATCGTTGGGCGTCGACTCCACGCGTTCCGTGAAGGTCAGCAGCCGCTCCTCGAACTGCGGGTAGCGATTCTCCGCCTTTCGCGCGGCGTGCCGGCGGTTGAGCCGGATCACCGGGACGATCAACGCCGCTGCCAGGGCGAAGGCCAGGCCGAGAAAGAGGAACACGCGCGCGCCGATCACGCTGGGGGCGGAAAACGCGAACTGGTTGGCAGCCAGAACCGCTACTACCGTGAGCGCCAGGGCAGCGGCCGCCGTTACGGCAGCGCCGCGGGAGAGTGCCAGAAACCGCAATCGGCGCTCGAGCGCGCCGAGATAATCGGACAAGCGATCCAAAGGTTTCATGCCGCCTCTTTGTCCACAGACAGATGTTGATTCCCTAACAACGACTCAGCCAGCGTAAGCAGCAACACCGCCACCATCACGTACCACCAGAGGGAAAGCGGTTTTTGCTCGGTTTGCGAAGCTGCCCCACCGCTCCCGGGAGTCCCGTTGGCTGTATTCTGCCACAACGAGAGGGTCTCCTGGGGGATCGGGGCGAGATCGGATTCGTGGCGGTCCGTATTGACGGCCACCAGTTCGTTGCGGCCGTTGGGCCGCCGTATGTCGTAGAAACCCGCCAGGATGAACTGGATATTGGTCGCCTTGGTGGCCTCGGCCAGGGAGAGCACGCGGTCGCCCTTGGGATCGACCACGTCCACCGCCGCGCCGGTCTCCTTGGAATCGCGGAGTTCGCCGAATGAGCCGACGGGGACGCTGGAAGGCTCCGCGTCCAGGCGGCCGAGGTAGCGGGCGGTCTGCTCCACGAAGGGGACGAACGAGGCGTGCAGCGGGAAATCATTGGCCACGTTGTCGAAGGTGGAGGTGAAGACCAGGATGTGGCCGCCGCCCACCTGCTGATCGAGCAGCAGGGGCGTCTGGTCGGTGAGGCGGGCCACCACCCGTGCCTTGCCTGGGTCGATGCGGATGGCCTGGTAGAACTTGACGTCGTCCCAGTGGTCGTCCTTGAGGATCGAGGGATGCGATGGATCGAGCCAGGCCGCGGCTTGGAAGAGGGCTCCCTCGCGGCCGGAGTAGCGGGCTTCCTCGATGCGGTCGTCCGACACGGGCACCTTGGCGCTGGCCACCGAGCGATGGCCCAGAGCGATCAATACCGAGCCGCCGTTGCGGACGTAGGAACGCAGCGCATTTTCAAACTCCCCGGGCAGCGAGCCGACATCGGAGAGCACCACGAACGCGTACTTCGAAGGATTCAGGTTTGTGGTCTGCTCGACGGCCACCGGGTCCACCTGGAAGGCCGACTGGCCGGAGGCTTCCAGCGCGGCGCGGAAGTACAGCAGGCTGCGGGAATTGTCCGCGGCCTCGACGAACAGGGCGTGGCGCGGATCTTCGCGCTCGACCGAGAAGTAGAATGTATCGTCGGCGGGGAGAGAATCCGCGGAATCGATTTTGACGTCGCCCTTGTTGCGGCCGTAGGGAACATCGAGCGACAGGAACTCCACGGTGGCGAGACCGCTCTCGGGCACTTCGACCGACTTGGTTTCGACGGTGCGCCCGTTGAGCGAGAGGGTGACGTTGCGGGCCGCCTTGGGCGTGTCGAAGCCGGCCACCGTGACGAGCACGCGGGCCTTCTTGGCGTCGTACACACGCCGCGGGGCGACCACGTTTTCCACGGCGAAATTGGGGACGTTGCCGGGAGCGACACGGTGCGTCTCGAGCTTGATGGCGGCGTTGAGGCGCAAATCGTTGAAGTTGGTGGGCATGCCCGACTGCTGCATGTCGGAATAGAGATGGACGTCGAGCGGCAGCTTGAGCGATTGCGCCATGGAGCGCAAGGAGCGCGTCAGCTCGCCGTAGGACGTTCGGGTGTCGGAGGCGTCGACGGCGTCGATCGCGGCGTTCAGGTTGGAGTGGTCGTCGGTGAGCTCGCTCATCATCTGGACGCGCTGCCCGAATGCCAGCACCTGGGCGCGCTCCCCGGCGCGCAATCCGCCGACCAGGGACCGGGCCTCGCGCTTCGCCTGGTCGAGGCGGCTGCCGGCCCGCATGCTGAGTGAGTTGTCGATCGCCACCACCGTGATGGCGCCGGAGCGCCCGGAGGGAAGAACGGTGCGCGAGATGTAGGGCTGCGCGAAGGCCAGGACGATCAGCGCGATGAGCGCCGTGCGCAGGGCGAACAGGAGCAGGTAGCGCAAGCGCCTGTGCTTGATGGAGCTCTGCGTGCGCCTCTCGAAGAACATCAGAGAGCTGAAGGGCAGCGGCGTGGTCCTATGCTTCTTCAACAGATGCAGCCAGACCGGCAGCCCCACCGCCGCAACGCCCGCCAGGAACCAGGGAGTCAGGAAGCCCATTAGAGTTTGCCCCTACGCACCGCGAGGTATTCGCGCAGACCCTCGTCGAGCGGGCGGCTGGTATCCATCAGGAAGTAGTCCAGGCCGGCGCCGCGCGCCTTGCTGCGGAGATTCTCGATGTGCGCATCGATCTTGCGGCGGTATTCATTCCGCGCGTATTCCGGCGAGACCTCCATGGCCTCGGCGGCGTTTTCCATGTCCACCAGCAGGACCGGCTCGCGAAACTTCGGCTTGATCTCCTGCGGATCGAGCACGTGGAACAGGACGACCTCATTGCCGTGGTAGCGCAGCGGCTCCACGGTCTTGATGATGGTCTCCGGCTGTTCGTAAAAGTCCGACAGCACGACGACGATGCCGCGGCGGTGGAGAAAGTTCTGAAAGTGGACGAACGGTTTAGAGTAGTCGGTGCGCTTGCCGGGCTCGGCCTTCTCGATGGCGTGCAGCAGGCGGAAAAGCTGGCCCTGGCGGGTGGAAGGGGCCACGTAGTTTTCGACCTCGTCATTGAAGAGGATCAAGCCGGCAGCGTCGCGCTGCAGGTTGGCCATGTAGCAGAGCGAGGCGGCCACGAAGCGCGCGTAATCGAGCTTGGTGACGCTGTGGGAGCCGTAGGCCATGGAGGCCGAGGCGTCGAGAAGAAGGAGAAGCTGCGTGTTGGTCTCGCCGCGATAGCGCTTGAGGAAGCATTTATCGGTGCGGGCAAAGACGTTCCAGTCGACGTGGCGGAGGTCGTCGCCCTCGGCGTAAGCGCGATACTCGGCGAACTCCTGGGAGAACCCGAAATCCGGCGAGCGGTGCAGGCCCGCCACGAACCCATCGACGACGGTCTTCGCGATGAGGTCGAGTCCCGATATGGAAGCAAGCGTGGCCGGGTCCAGGAAGCGCTGCAGCATCTATTTCACCTCCCGGCTTGGATTCACCGCAAGTTCCGGATTCACCGCGGAGACGCGGAGGCGCGGAGAAAAACGCGGAGTTGAGGACTGAGGGCTGAGGGACGCGTCTTCCCTTAGGTCGAGCGCGGAGGCAGCGGAGGGTTGCGCGCTCGGGCGGGGGCCGGCGTAACGGTTCACAATTCGCTTTAGGCCCTTCTTTAGAACGGGGACATTGAAGTTGATCAGCAGGCCGACCTGATGGCCGGACGATTTTAGATACGTCAGAAGTTGGGCGTTGTGGATCGGCAATAAGGCGTCAATGGCTTTGATTTCTATTACGATCGCGTTCTCTACCACCAGATCCAATCTATGACCACAATCGAGGAGGACCCCCTTATATCGAATCGGGAGGTGCACTTGCCGCTTGAATTGAAGGCCCATCTGGCTCAATTCGTAACAGAGGCATTCTTCATATGCAGACTCGAGCAAGCCGGGACCTAAATGGCGATGCACTTCGATCGCTGCGCCGATAATCCGGTCGGTGAGCGCGTTCTCGACGCTTGCGGAAAACTCCGCCCCCTCTGCGATCTCGGTTCTTGGCTTATTCAATGTCTTCTCCGCGTTTTTCTCCGTGCCCCCGCGTCTCCGCGGTGAATGGAAAGCCGCCCTAGTCCCGCGGCGCGGGCTTCCACTCCAGGATGCGCTTCAGGATATCGTCTTGCCGCACACGGTCGCTTTCGGCGTGGAAGTTCAACAGGATGCGGTGGCGCAGGATCGGGATGTAAAGGGCTCGCACGTCGTCGTAGGTCACGTGGTAGCGGCCTTTCATCAATGCCCGGGCTTTCGATGCCAGGACCAGGAACTGCGCGGCACGCACACTGGCGCCGTAATTTACGTACTTTTGGACGAAGTCGGGGGCGCTTTCGTCCCGGCTGCGGCTGACGCGCACCAGCTCCACGGCGTACCGGGC
The DNA here is from genome assembly GCA_963836015.1 of Bryobacterales bacterium. Taxonomy (GTDB): domain Bacteria; phylum Acidobacteriota; class Terriglobia; order Bryobacterales; family Bryobacteraceae; genus CAWCDJ01. The sequence goes on from CAWIIF010000009.1 coordinate 139,396, forward strand.
CACACTTTCGCCGATCGGGACCATGCGGACCAGCTGCTGGAAGTCCAGGATCTCCTGGGCGTTGGTGACGGGGTCGGCGTGGGCTACCGTGGTGACGGTGGTCAGGTCCACCACCTTCAACTCTTCCTCGGCATTGAGGTAGTCGAGCACCGTATTGAACAGGAAGCGGTCGAGCTGCGCCTCGGGCAGCGGGTAGGTGCCCTCCAGCTCGATGGGGTTCTGCGTGGCCAGCACGAAGAAGGGGGCAGGCAGCTTGTAGTTGTTGCCGCGCACGGTGCAGGAGAGCTCCTGCATGGCCTCGAGCAGCGCGGACTGCGTCTTGGGCGGGGTGCGGTTGATCTCGTCCGCCAGCAGAATGTTGCCGAAGATGGGACCTTGCACGAAAGTCCAGGTGCGTCGGCCGTTGGTGGGATCTTCTTCGATGATGTCGGTGCCGGTGATGTCGCTGGGCATCAGGTCGGGCGTGAACTGGATGCGTTTGAACACCAGGCCGAGGGTCTGCGCCATGGTACGGACCAGCAGCGTTTTGGCGGTGCCGGGGAGGCCGGTGATCAGGCAGTGGCCGCCCACAAACAGGCCGATCATGACCTGCTCCAGCACCTCTTCCTGGCCCACGATGACACGGCGAACCTGCGCCACGATGTCGGCTTGCACCTTGCGGAAGCGCTCGATGCGCGATCTGAGAATTTCAGGCTCCAACTGCTGCGTCACGGTTGTTGACATGCGGATTCCATTCCTATTTCTTAACGATATCGTGCGGAGTTCCAGATTCCGCGTTCAGTTCCAGCAGCAATTTCTGGGCCTGCCGGTACCCGGGAGCGGTCTCGAGGGCCGCCAGTAATTCGTCCTGCGCCTTGGCGTCGTTGTGGTCGAGATGGTACGCCCGCGCCAGATCGTAGTGGGCGCGGGCCGGATCGAGCGGCTGGTGCGCCACGACGGCCGCGAACTCGCGGATCGCGCCCTTCAGGTTGCCCTGGTCGAGCCACAGCGAGCCTAGCTGCTGGTGCGCTTCGTTGTCCATCGGATAAATGTAATTGAGGCGGTCGAGCACGGCCGCGGCTTCCTTTTTGTTGCCGGCGCCTTCCAGCAGCTTGGCGGCCTCTTTGAGGGCGTCGGGATTGCGGCCTCCCTCTTTGACGTAGGCCTGAAGCTGGGCGGTGGCGGCGGGCTTATCGCCCTTCGCGATATAGGCCTGCGCCAGCATCTCGTAGACGCTGTGCTCTTCGACGTAGTCGGGGAAGTAATCGCGGATGACGGAGCCCTGCTTGATGACGCCGTCCCAATCCTTCTTGAGAGACATCTCGACCACGTCCTTCATCTGCTTCTTCCATTCGTCGAAGTGGGCGACTTCGTTCTGCGTCTCGGCATCGAGGTGCGCAAAGAACTGCTTGTCGAACTCCTCGGGCTCGATCTTCAACTCTTTGCGGATGACGGCGGGGGTATCCTCGTTGTTGCCGAAATCCTTCAGCATGGCGAGGATGGTGTTCCATCCATATTTCTCGGTGATGTAGTCGCAGATCTTGCCGGCCTGGAAGTAGCTGATTACGACCTGGCCCGGCGTCACCGGATGGACGAATCCGCGGTCCAGTTGGGCGACCGGCAGCAGCGTCTTTTCCTTGATGGCGGTGATTTCCTCGGGACCGAGGCGGTCGCCCCACTCGGGCGAAGCAGCGGTCTCTTCGTGCACGGCCAGGCCCTCGGTGAACCAGCGCGGCACCCGGTGGTTGGTCATGGTAAGGGTGAACACGTGGCTCATTTCGTGCCAGAGCGTGGAGTCCCAATGGAAGCTGCCGGGCTTGCGGCCGGAGGGGCTGTCCATGGCGATGGCGTAGCCGAAGGTCACGCCCAACGCTCCCAGGCCGGGCATGCCGAGCGTGCGGACGGCGAAGTCTTCGTGGTTGGGGTAGACCTCGACCTGCACCGGGTGCTCGAGCTTGATCCGGTACTTATCTTCGTAGGTGGCGATGGCGCGCTGCATCTCCGATTCGAAGTAAGGGTGCAGCAGGTCCGCTTCGGTCTTATTGAGCTTGAGGATGGTGGTCGGGGTTCTGAAGGTGATGAAGTTCTTGTAGGTGTCCATCAACTTCAGGGAGTTCTTGGTGGCCGAGTCGCGGAAGCCGTTGTTGAAGCAGGTTTCGAGTAGCTTATAGGCTTCTTCGTTCTGGCCCAGGCGCATCAGGTTGATGCCCAGTTGGGAGCGCGCGCTGTCCAGGTAAGGGTCCAGATCGATCGCCTTGCGATAGTATGCGATGCCTTCCTCGTACCGGCGGTTGAGCGTCATGAAGTGCCCGGCGATTTCGTAGCCGCGGGCATCGTGCGGATCCCAGGATGTTTCCTTTTTGTCGGCCAGCCAGTCGATGGAGGCGAGAATGGCTTTGCCTCCTACCGAGTTGGAGTCGATGGCCAGCGCCTTCTTCGCCTCTTCGGAAGCCTTGGCGTTGTCGTTGTTTTCGAGGGCGAAGCGGGCCAGCAGTTCCTGGGCTTCGAGCAGTTTGGGATCGCTCTCGAGGGCCTTGCGGGCGAGGCTGGCGGCGCGTCCCTCGAAGGAATCGGCAGCGATGAGAGCCAGTCCGAGCAGCGCGCCCGCATCATCCTTCTGAACGGCGAGGGCCTCGTTGAACAGGCCGGCCGCGTCTTCGCTTTGGCCGCGGTCCAGAAACAGGCGGCCCCAGCGGACCTTGAATTCGGCGTTCTTCGGATGGCTCGCCACCAACTGCTTGAAAGCTTCGTTGGCATCCACGTAGCGGTGGGCCTTCCACAGGGCCTCCGCCTGCTGGAGCGTCTGCGCCGAAACGGCGAATACGACTACCAGCCCGGCGGCGCCGAGCTTCGCGAAGGGATGGAGCCGGCTCACTTGTCGATCTCCTCCTGTACCTTGGCAAGCTGCAGGAGAAGCTGCATGAGCTGCTTCTTATACTCGTCGGCGGGCAGGGCGGCCTTGTCGTACTTGAGCCGGTCGATGGCCTCCTCGAGCTGCTCCTTCTGTTCGAGCAGGGGGCGCTTGGCGGGATCGCGCGCGGCAGCCGCATTCGCCCCGAGGCGGACCAGCGGGAAAGCAGCGGCCAGTTTGCCCTCGCCGTTATCGGTGCCGGGGTTGCGCTCGCCCTCTCCCTTACCGGTGTCTTCCAATACGCAATGCTCGGTGGCCAGGCGCTTCTGCGTGTCGAAGAACTCGGTGGTCTTGCGCTCGGCGAAATGAAAAGCTTCCAGGGCGGAGACGGTCTCGTTCTTGTCGGCATCGGCGGCGGGGTCGCGCAGGGCATCGGCCCAGTAGCGGGCGAATACCGTGGCGTTCTTTTCCGAGCCGCTCTTGGTGGCGGTGATGAGCACTCGGCCGGGCTTACGCAGGAAGTCGATCGATCCGCCGCTGGCGCTGGTCATGTTGACCACCAACTGCCGGGTCGCGGGGATGCGGTCGAGCAGGGCGGCCAGCTCGGCGCCGCCGAGGTCGGGGCCGGGGAGGTTGAACTTGTAATCGACGCCGTCGTAGGAGCCGTGGCCGATCAGCATCAGGACGAAGGCATCGTTCGGCTTAGCTTCTTTGGCGATGGCGTTCAGGCGGGCGCGGACCTGGTCGCGCGTGGGCGCATCGAGGGTCGCCACGTTGGAATCGCCGCCGGCCTTCTTCAGGCTGGAGTCGATATCCTGGGTCCACATCTTGAAGCGCTGGTCGTAGTCGGGCTCGCCTCCCAGGCCCGAGATGGTTACATAGTAAGTCGTGGCGTGGGCAGACAGGGCAAATACGAGACCCAGCCAACAGAACCGCGACCGTAAGGGAGCGGGCAGGCGCAACGCCTTCATACTACTCCCCACTTCCTGCGGAGCAGCCATTCGGCGGCGCGGATGCACAGGGCCAGCAGGAACAGGATCGGCATATCCCACAAGTCGCGGGTTTCGCGCGTGGTAATGCCGGCTTCGGAGTAAGAAATCTCATCCGACAGTTTGGACGCTTGAGAGGGGGTGTAGTACCGGCCGCCCGTCTGCTGCGAAAGCTTCTCCAGAAGCTCGCGGTTCTGAGAAGTGTGGAAACTCTCGGCAACACCGTCTTCGCGGCGGAAGGCCAGCACGTCGCGGCCGATCTCCTCCTGCTCGCGGCCGGCGATAATTTCGGCCACGTAAGAGCCTGGCTTTTCGGCGGTCCATTCGCCGCCGTAGACGCCTTCTTCGAGCGGTACGGGCGCCAGTTCCATCGTGGCGGTAGAACCGTCGGGGCCGAGGAAGCGGGCCTGCACCTTGGCGTTGGTAACAGGCTTGAACTGCTTGTCGCGCACCTGGACGCGGATGGGCACGCGCGTGTCGTCCGAAAGCACCTGGCGCGGCGTGGTGGAGGTCACCTGGCCGGGAGTGTCGGTCACGAGATATCGAAAGATCTGCTGCCAGAAGGTGGCATGCGTCTTATCGGCGTGGTCGAGCCACATCTTCCAGCGCCAGCTTCCTTCGGTAGCGAAGAGCATGGTGCGGCCCCGTCCGAAATTCTCGGTGACCAGGAGCGGAAAGTGGGGCTTGCCGGCCGGTGTGGATTCCAGCAGCACGGTGGCGCCGGGCTTGGGCTCGCCCACTTCCTGGTAGTTGGCCATCTGCGGCATGCGCTTCCACCGCTCGGCGTTGCGGACCGGGTCGTCATCCAGGCGGGTGATGACGCTTTGGGCGCCTGCCTGGGTAAGAACTTCACCGGTGAAATCGCGGTGGAAAGTCCCCTTGCCAGCGGGAAGAGCGGTGGGGACCAGGTCCGCCAGGGGCGAGCTCTGGTAGCCGCCGTCGGAGAGGGAGGCTCGGCCGCCGGTGAAGAGCAGGCCGCCGCCGCGCCGGTCCACAAAATCATGGATCAACTGCTGCTGGGTGGGGGTGAAGTAATTGGCCTCCACGCTGCCCAGGATCAGGCCCTGGAACTGGAACAGATCCTCGGGCTTGGAAGGAAAACCGTCTTCCAATTCCTGCTCGTTGTGGAAGCCCTGGCGGTAGAGCTTGTTCTCGGTGGTGCGCAGCATGCTGGCAAGCTCGACGTTGGGGAAGTCGTCGAGCGCGCGCCGGATGAACTTATACTCCCAGCGAGGCTCGCCTTCGAAGTAAAGAATGCGCGGGGTGCGCGATTCCACGTTAACCAGGCGGCTGAGCGTGTTGTTCCGGGTGTTCTCCTCGCCGGAAAGCGGCTCGACCCCAATCTCGAGCGTCTTGGGGCCAGCGTCCCCGCAGTTGAACACCAGGGTCTCGCTCTGGATCTGGCCGTCCCCCTTGAGGGTGATCTCCTGGGATGTGAGGATCTTCCCGTCATTCCGCACGCTGAGGCGGGCTTTGTTGCCCGAGACGCCGTAGCTCTGCAGGCTCACCACCGCGTTCAGCTTGGATTGCGGCAGGGCCCGCGCCGGGACGATGGCGTCCACCATTTCCACGTCCCTCTCGGGATGCTCGCGGCCGAAGCCGATGGTGTGGACCGGGATGCGCTGGCGGCGAATGCCGGCGATGGTCTGCTGGTCGATGCCGCCGGCGTTATCGGCTCCGTCGCTGAGCAGCACGATGGCTCCCAGCGGCAGCGACGAGGATTCCGCGAGCACGCGCTCGAGGGTGTCGCCGATGCGCGAGGCGGGGGCATTGGCCGCCAGTTCCGAAGTCTTCTGGATGCGCTCCGGCTCCTTGCCGAACTTGTACAAACGAACCTGGAACTTGTCGCCGAGCGACTTCAGCAATCCGCTGTCGAGCACGGATTTGGCGGCGGCTTCCCGGGTGCCGGAGGAATCGGTAATCGACATGCTACGGGAGTCGTCCACCAGCACCGCCACCACGTTCTGCTGGGGCCGCAGCGTGGCGACGCTCAACGCCGGGTGCCACAGCAAAAAGAGGATGAGCGCGACCATGCCCGTCTCAAGCAACCAGATGGCCACCGGGCGCAACCCGCTGAGCATGCCGTGATTGCGGTGTACGTGCCAGAACAGCAGACCCGCGGCGGCAAGGATGGCGAGGCCGAGCGCCCAGAGCGGCCAGGGCGTCAGCAGAACGAAATGGCCCTTGTGAAAAATGCTGGCCGGATATTTGAAGAGGAGTTCAAACATGAAATCCACTTAATGGCACACTGCGATGAGTATATGGACGTGGCTGGAGCGGTTTGGAGTTACAGACGGCCCCAAATTGCGGGGAAGTTCAACAGACGGGCACATTTCCGCGAAGCCCTCGTATGTGGAAAGGATAGCACGGCGGCTCGCGAAGTATACTGAAGGAAGCCGGGCATGCTCGTGCCCCACATCGAACTCCTGTGCAAGACTACATTCGGATTCGCGGCGCGCGGGTCCACAACCTGAAGGACATTTCGCTTTCTATTCCCCACAATCGCCTCACGGTGATTACCGGCGTATCGGGCTCCGGCAAATCGTCGCTGGCGTTCGACACGATCTACGCGGAGGGACAGCGCCGGTATGTGGAGTCGCTCTCCGCCTATGCGCGGCAGTTTCTGGAGCGCATGGAAAAGCCGGAGGTGGACGAGATCGACGGGATCGCGCCGGCGGTGGCGATCCGCCAGAAGAACACCAGCCGGAACCCGCGTTCGACGGTCGCGACCTCCACCGAATGCTACGACTTCCTGCGCCTGCTGTACGCGCGGGTGGGCCAGACCTTTTGCCCGCAGTGCGGGACGCGGGTGCGCAAGGACACCGTGGATGAAGTGGCGGCGCGGCTGATGGAGCTGCCGGCCGGCTCGCGGTGGTACGCGCTGTTTCCCGTGACGGCGCCGGCGCACGGCCCGGCCGCGCTGCGCGACCATCTCTTCGAGCTGCGCAAGAAGGGGTTCAACCGGCTGTTCCAGGGCGGCAAGCTCTTCGAATTCTCGACGCCGGAATCGCTGCTGGATATCGACTTCGCGAAGCCCCTGTTCGTGCTGGTGGACCGCATCGCGATCGGCCCGGACCTGCACCAAAGGCTGGTGGACACCATCGAAATCTGCTTCCGGGAAGTGGGCGAAGTGATATTCGAGAGCGCTTCCGGCGGCGAACGGCTGCGCTTCAACGAAAAGTTCCAGTGCAAGACCTGCGGGATGGAGTTCGCGCAGCCCGAGCCGGTGATGTTCAGCTTCAATTCGCCGGCCGGAGCCTGCCCGCGCTGCCAGGGGTTCGGCAACACCATCGATTTCGACATGGACCGCGTGATCCCGGATAAAACGTTGGCGCTCGATGAGGGCGCGGTGGACCCGTGGACCAAGCCCAAGTACCGCTCGTGGCTGGGGAATTTCAAGAAGCACGCCAAGGGCGGCGTGCGGCTCACCAAGCCGTTCTGCGACCTGACGGAGGCCGAGCGCGAGACGGTTTACGAGTTCATCCGCCGGTTCTTCGACCACCTGGAGACGAAGAAGTACAAGCTGCATGTGAGGGTTTTCCTGAGCCGCTACCGAGGGTACGCGCTGTGCCCGGAGTGCCGCGGGGCGCGCCTGCGGAAAGAGGCGCTCTACGTGCGGGTGGGCGGAAAGAACCTGGGCGACGTCGTGCGCATGAACATCGCCGAGGCCCAGGAGTTTTTCAACTGCCTGGAGCTGAGCCCCGAGGAAAGCGCGATCGCCGACAAGATCCTGATCGAGATCCGCCAGCGGCTCAAGTTCCTGAACGATGTGGGGCTGGACTACCTGACGCTCGACCGGCTGTCGGCCACGCTATCGGGCGGGGAGGCGCAGCGCATCCAGCTGGCGACGTCGCTCGGCTCGCGCCTGGTGGGGGCCTGTTACGTGCTCGACGAGCCTTCCATCGGGCTGCACAGCCGCGACACCGGCAGGCTGATCCGGATCCTGGAAGAGCTGCGCGGGCTGGGGAACACGATCGTGGTGGTGGAGCACGACCCGGATGTGATGCGCTCGGCGGACCACATTCTGGACCTGGGTCCGGGGGCCGGCGAGTTGGGCGGCAATGTGGTGTTCGAGGGGACGCTTGAGAAGCTGCTGGCGGATGGGTCGGGCTCGCTGACGGCGCGTTACCTGAGGGGCGAGCTGAAGGTTTCAAAGCCTCGCGAGCGCCGTCCGGTCGAGCCCAAGCGCGTCCTGCGTTTCAGCGGAGCGCGCGTGCACAACCTGAAGGGGATCGACGTCGAGATACCCGCTGGGCATGATGGTGGTGGTGACGGGGGTTTCGGGGTCGGGAAAATCGACGCTGGTGCACGACGTCATTTTCCGGTCGCTCGAGGCGCTGCACAAGGCGCGGGAATCCGACCACGAGCCGGCATTCGATAACGCCGCCGAGGCGCTCGAGACCGCCGGACCGAAGTTCGCCTGCAAGCGGGTGGAAGGCGCCGAGCGCATCAGCTCGACCGTAATGGTGGACCAGTCGCCGATCGGCAGGACGCCGCGCTCGAACCCGGTAACCTATCTCAAGGCCTTCGACCTGATCCGGGCGCTGTTCGCATCCACGCGCGAAGCGGAGAAGCGCGGATACACGGCGGGCCATTTCTCGTTCAACATCCCCGGCGGCCGCTGCGAGACCTGCCAGGGCGACGGCACCGTGACCGTGGAGATGCAGTTCCTGGCGGACGTGGAGCTGGTGTGCGAGGAGTGCAAGGGGACGCGCTACAAGAGCGGGATCCTCGAAATCCGCTACAACGGCCTGAACATCCACGAGGTGCTGAAGCTGACGGTGCGCGAGGCGATGGAGTTCTTCCACGCCACGCCCAAACTGGTGCACCGCCTGAAGGTGCTGGACGATGTGGGGCTGGGATACCTGCGGCTGGGGCAATCGGCCACCACGCTTTCGGGGGGCGAGGCGCAGCGCGTGAAGCTGGCGGCGTACCTTTCGGCGGCGACCGTGCAGGGCACGCTGTTCATATTCGACGAGCCGACCACCGGGCTGCATTTCGACGACATCGCGAAACTGCTGGGAGCGTTCCAGCGGTTGATCGAGAACGGCGGGAGCCTCATCGTCATCGAGCACAACCTGGATGTGATCCGTGCGGCCGATTGGGTGATCGATCTCGGCCCGGAAGGCGGCGGGCGCGGCGGATCGGTGGTGGCGGCCGGCACACCCGAGGCGGTGGCGAAGGTGGATGCATCGTACACCGGGCGGTACCTCCGGGCGGCCCTGCAGGCGTAGAGTAAGGGTAGGTAAGCCATGCGACTGATGTTAGTTTTCGCGGTGCTGCCCGCCGTTCTGTGCGCCGCTCCGGCGCTGCAAATCGTAAGACCCACGGTCAGCCAGATGGATGGCGGAGCGATCGATCCGCCGGGGTTCGAGCACGCGCCCGGAGAGACGCTGTTTTTCGCCTGCCGCGTGAGCGGGTTCACGAAGAACGAAGATGAGCAGATGCACATCAAGTACTCCGTGCAGGCGTTCGATTCGAAGGGAGTTCCGCTGACGGAGCTGTATGAAAACGAGATGAAGGCGGAAGTGACTCCGCAGGATAAGGAGTGGCTGCCGAAGATCGCGACCGAAGTGGTGATACCGCCGCTGATAGCGGGTGGGGCCTACAAGATCGTGGTCAAGGCGGAAGACGTGCTGGCGAAGACGTCCGCGGAGCTGGCGGTTCCGTTCCAGGTGCGCGGATACCAGTTGGACCCCAGCGATACGCTGGTGGTGCGGAACTTCCGCTTCTACCGCGCGGAGGAGGACACGCAGCCCGTGGAGAAGGCGGTTTACAATCCGGGCGACAGCGTGTGGGCGCGGTTCGACATCACGGGGTACAAATTCGGGCCGAAGAACAAAATGGACGTGAGCTATCTGGTGTCGCTGATCAACTCCGAGGGCAAGGTGTTATACACGCAGCCGCAGCCCGCGGTGGAGCAGACCGAATCGTTCTATCCGAAGCGCTACGTGCCGGCGGCGATGGGGCTGAACCTGCAGAAGAACATCCGGCCGGGCGAGTACACCATCGCGGTGGCAGTGAAGGACGCGGTGGGCGATCAGAGCTTCGACGGCAAGTACACGTTCACTGTGCAGTAAGGGCGAAAAACGAAATGTGAAGGATTGTTACGGCTTGCCTCCTATGGCTGACGCAACTTCGGACCTTTGGATTTCCATAGCGCAGCGGATTCAGGCGATTGCCCAGACGGGCCTCGCCTACGCCATCAGCCCTTACGACGTAGAGCGCTACAGCGAGTTGGCCGCCATCGCAGCTTCGATGATCGCCGGGCCGGACCCCGAGAAGATTGCGCTCGCTACGCGGCTGTTCGCCTCAGACCGCGGCTATGCCACTCCGAAGGTGGACGTGCGCGCAGCGGTGCTTCAGAATCATCGCCTGCTCCTGGTTCGCGAGCGGGAAGACGGCTCTTGGACCCTTCCCGGAGGATGGGCCGAGGTCGGCCAAAGCGCCGCCGAGTCGGTCGAGCGCGAGGTCGTTGAGGAGTCCGGCTACATCGTCAAAGCGGTACGGCTTCTGGCCTGCTGGGACCGTAACAAACACCCGCATCCATCGATTCCCTTTCACGCCTTCAAGCTCGTATTCCATTGCGAGCTGCTGGGCGGCTCGCCGAAAACCAGCTCGGAAACGTCGGAGGTGGGCTTTTTCGCGGAAGAACAGATTCCTCCGTTATCGCTGACTCGCACGCTGCCGGAACAGATCCGATTCGTGTTCGAGTCTCTGCGCGATCCGGCCGCTCCGACCGCATTTGATTGAGCACTCGATCCCCATTCAGAAGTTGTACTTCAGCGCAAACTGGATCTGCCGCATGTTGGCCCTCGTCGATGTAATCACGCCGAAATTCGAGGGCGGCGCGACGTTGGAACTGCCTCCCCAACTGGCACTCGGGGTGCCCAGCTCCACATGGTTCGGAGCGTTGAACATTTCCGCCCGAAACTCGATAGCGTGCCTTTCCGTGATCCGGAAATCTTTGATCATGGACAGGTCGATGTTCACCTGGCGCGGCCCGCGCAGGTTATCGCGCCCGCAGTTTCCGAACGTGCCGGCGACGGGATTGGAGAATGCGGCCGCGTTGTACCATCCATTCTGGTTGGCGTTGGGCCGTACCGGGCTCACCCCGGCGAGGCAGTTGAGCCGTTCGCCGCTGGGTGAGAAGACGACGCCGGCCGAATCCCAGGAGCTGGTCTCAGTTACCGAGCCGCTCTGAATCGTGGTGATGGTCGTTACCTGCCAGCCGCCGACCACCTGGTTTGCGATGCCTCCGTGATTCAAAAAGCGCTGGCCCTTGCCGAAGGGCAGCGAGTAGAGCACCGAGGCGGCCAGCCGCTGCGGAGTGTTGAAGTCGGAGGGGCCGTAGTCGCAGGAACGGCAGCGCGCGTTGGGCGGCACGAAATCGTTGCCAGGGCCGCGGATGGCGCTGCTGTCGTCGAGGGATTTGGAAAAAGTGTAGCTGAGCAAAGTGGTGAGGCCGGCTCCGAACCGCTGGCTCAGCTTGACGCCGACACCATTGTAGTTGCCAACGCCGTCGGCCTTCAGGAATTGGATCCCGGCCGCCCCGAACTCCGGATAGGGCAAACGAGTGAGGATTGGCCCAGTCCCCGGGATGGGCGCGGCCGCATTCAGCAGGCTGTCCAGATGGCGGCTTTGCGAGCCGTTGTAGCCTACCTCCAGGGTCGTTCCGTTGCCGAGCTCGCGCTGAACGTTGAGCACATACTGCATCGAGTAAGTGGTGGGCAATATGTGGTCCGCGCCCCAGGTGAGGCCTACCGGTATCGTAACGGGAAGCGCGGCCGTGTTGATGAAATCGCTGTAACCGAAGGAGGGCTTTCCGTAGGTGGTCGCGGTGACATTTCCCGTACGGCCTCCGAGTCCGCGATTCAGATCGAAAATGGAGTTCTTGCTTTCCTGGGAAAAGAAGATGCCGAACCCGGTCCGGACCGACCATTTATTGGAAGGGCTCCAGGCGATGCCGAGCCGCGGCGCGAAGTTGTGATACTCGGTGTTGATGAGGCGAGGCCCCATCCGGCCGTCGCGGACCACCTGGAGTGGAGGCGACCCGGGCACGGTGGCGCCCTGCGCAGCCCAATAGGCCTGGTACCGGAAGGCGAGGCCTTCGTAGAAATCCCCATTGCCCGCGCGCACGTATGCGGGATGCAGGCTCATGTCCGGGACGTTCGGAATGTTGGCAAGCGGCCCATTCAGCTGGACGCCGACCTCATGCCCGGACGCGTCGAACATGGGCTGCGCGACTTCCCAGCGCAGGCCGGCGGTGATGGTCAGGTGCGGCTTTACCTTCCACGTATCGTCGATGTAAGCGGCCCATTCGTCATTGCGGAAATCCGCTGATGCGAGCGCGACCGCGATGATGCTGTTCTGCATGGCGCCCATCAGGAAGTCCGCGCCCGAGTAGCCGCCCGTCTGCGCGGTCGCGCTGATGGTATTCGTGAACTGCCCGTTGAAAAAGAACTGGCCGCGGGGGAATTCGTTTCCGAGCTGCGGATACTTGTTATATCGGAACTCTCCGCCCATGCGTAGCGAATGCTTCCCGATCACCCACGAGAAGTTATCCACCCACTGGAATACCTTGTCGTTGATCTGGAACGGGCTGCTTGTAGGGTTGCCGAAGCTGGTCAGATTGTTGCTCAATTGGATGCTCGGGATGCCCCAGGAATTCTTGTCCGTAACCGGTACGGGCACGCCGATCTCCGTATCTACGTTTTCGATACCGGCCAGCTGTTGGGTGATATTGTTGAACAACGAGTTGTACCCGAACCGCGCCTCGTTCACCTTCGTGGAGGAGAGGATGCGCACATTGGACACGACCCACTGGCTGGCCCGCGTGTAGAGCGTGGTCCCATCCGTCGCGGTAATGCCCGGAGTCAGAGTGGACTCGTCAGTCCAGCTGTAGCGGCCGAACCACTGCGAGTTCGAGCTCTCGCTGAAGTCGATGCGTTCGGTGACCTGATTCTTATCGACCGGTATCTTTGACAGGTACTGATAAT
>CAWIIF010000010.1:0-169506 GCA_963836015.1 Bryobacterales bacterium
TACTACCACGGGCATCTCCGGCGGGCAAGGAATAAGCGGTCGGGTATGCTACGCCAGCGCGTTGATCGAACCGACGCGGCGCGCCTCATACGCGGCGATGTCGGGCTCGTGCTGCAGAATGTATCCCAGTTCGTCCACGCCTTCCAACAGGCAGTGCTTCGAAAAAGCATCTACCGGAAACTCGACCTTCCGGCCACGGGAGTCGTGATGGTCTGGGCTGCGAGATCGATCTGGATTACCGCAGCGGGTCGGCCTCGACCGCCGCGAAGAGCTCGGCATGCACGTCCGGCGGCACCACGATCGGCAGCAGCGAATTCTTCAGCGAGTTCTGCTTGAAGATATCGGCGAACGAGGTGCTGATCACCGCGCGGAAGCCGAACTGCGTCAGCGCCCACGGCGCATGCTCGCGCGAGCTGCCGCAGCCGAAATTGTCGCCCGCCAGCAGCATCTGGGCGCCTGCGCCCGCGGCTGGTTGAGGATGAAATCCGGGTTGGGATTGCCCTGCGCGTCATAGCGCCAGTCGTTGAACAAGTTGCTTGTCCAGACCCTGCTTGGACGTGGTTTTCAGGAACCGCGCCGGAATAATCTGGTCGGTATCGATATTATCGATGGGGAGCGGCGCCAGCCGGCTTTCGAAATTGGTAAATGGCTTCATAGCAGTGTCCTCACGTCGGTGACTACGCCCGTGATGGCGCTGGCGGCGGCGGTCAGGGGGCTGGCCAGGAACGTGCGTCCGCCCTTGCCCTGGCGGCCTTCGAAATTGCGATTGCTGGTCGAGACGCTGTACTGGCCGGGTGAAAGCTGGTCGCCGTTCATGGCGATGCACATCGAGCAGCCCGGCTCGCGCCATTCGCAGCCGGCCGCGCGGAAAATCTCCGGCAGGCCTTCGGCGATCGCCTGGCGCTTTACCTCCTGCGATCCGGGCACCACCATCACGCGCACCTTCGGGCTGACCTTGCGGCCCTTGAGAACGCGGCGGCGGTCCGCAGATCGGAAATGCGGGAATTGGTGCAGCTTCCGATGAACACCACGTCGATGGGATGGCCCACCAGCGGCTTGCCGCCTTCGAGCCCCATGTAGCGCAGCGCCTTGGCCACGCGCCGGGTCGGCAGGCTCCATCGGGCAGCGGCGCGTTGATCGGCACGCCCATGCCCGGGTTGGTGCCGTAGGTGATCATCGGCTCGAGCGCATCGGCGTCGATCGTGACGCTGCGGTCGTAAACCGCGCCTTCGTCGGTGGGCAGTTGCTTCCAGCGTGCCAGGGCGGCGTCCCATGCCGCGCCCTTGGGAGCGTGCGGCCGTCCGCTGAGGTATTCGAACGTCGTGTCGTCAGGCGCGACCAGGCCGGCGCGCGCGCCGCCTTCGATCGACATATTGCACACCGTCATGCGCTCTTCCATGGAAAGCGCGCGGATGGCGCTGCCGGTGTATTCGAAGACGCTGGCGGTGCCGCCGCCGACGCCGATTCTGGCGATCAGCGCCAGGATGATGTCCTTGGCGGAAACGCCCGGCCGCAGCGTGCCATCCACCCGCACCTGAAAGGTCTTCGACTTGCGCTGCAGCAGGCACTGGCTGGCCAGCACGTGCTCCACCTCGCTGGTGCCGATGCCGAACGCCAGCGCGCCGAACGCGCCGTGCGTGGCGGTGTGGCTGTCGCCGCACACCACCGTCATGCCTGGCTGCGTGAGCCCCAGTTCCGGTCCGATCACGTGCACGATGCCCTGGCGGTCGCTGTGGATGCCCAGGCACCGGATGCCGAAATCGGCGCAGTTGGTCTCGAGCTGCGCGAGCTGCCGGGCGGCAATTTCATCGACGATCGGCAGCGAGCGGTCGGTGGTCGGAATGCTGTGATCGGCGGTGGCGATGGTAAGATCGGGACGCCGCACTTTGATGCCGCGCTCGCGCAGGCCGTCGAAGGCTTGCGGCGAAGTGACCTCGTGCACCAGGTGCAGGTCGATAAAAATCAGCGTGGGTGCGCCGGGCTGTTCCCGCACGATGTGCGAATCCCAGAGTTTTTCGATGATGGTTTGGGGCATAACAAGAGCAATTCGATCAGGCCGGGTAAACCGGGACCCTATAGCTATTATGGCTGAGCGGGGGCTGGTAAGCCCCGCTCAGCCGATCGCAGCGCACACCGCCTCGCCCACCTGTTCAGTGGTGGCGGGAGCGCCCGAAGGTCGCAAATCCGCTGTCACCTTTCCGCTGCGGAGCACGGCTTCAATCGCCCGATCCACCGCGGAGGCTTCTTCCTTCAATCCGAAACTGTATTCCAGCATCGCCCCCACCGAGCCGATCGCGCCCAGCGGGTTGGCCTTATTCTGCCCGGCGATGTCCGGGGCCGAGCCATGCACCGGCTCGTAGAGTCCCACCCATGCGCCGGACGGCCGGCGATCTCCGATGGAGGCCGAGGGCAGCATCCCGATCGACCCGGCCAACACCGCGCCCTCGTCGCTCAGGATATCGCCGAACATGTTCTCGGTCAGCACCACATCGAAGCGGCGGGGGTTCAACACCAACTGCATGGCGCAGTTATCCACCAGGAGGTGGTCGAGCGCGACATCCGGAAACTCCTGCGCCAATTCGGTCACCACGCGCCGCCAGAGCTGCGAGTTCTCGAGCACGTTGGACTTGTCCACCGACGTGACTTTCTTACGGCGGCCACGCGCCAGGTGGAAGGCCATGCGGGAAACGCGCTCGATTTCCGCGCGCGTGTAGGTCATGGTATTGACCGCCCGCGTCTCCGCGCCGTTTTCGGTAATGCCGCGCGGAGTCCCGTAGTAAATACCGCCCGTCAGTTCGCGGACGATAATCATATCGGTGCCTTCCACCAGGTGGTTCTTCAGGGGAGAAGAATCCAGTTGCGACGCGTAAGCCCGCACAGGGCGCAGGTTGGCGTAAACCCCCAGCGCCTTGCGGATCCCCAATAATCCCTTTTCCGGCCGCTTCTCGGGCGGCGCATTGTCGAATTCGGGCAGCCCCACGGCGCCCATCAACGTAGCGTCGGCGGCCGCGGCCAGACGCACGGTCTCCTCAGGCAGGGGAGACCCGGTCTTATGAATCGCCACCCCGCCCAGCAGCCCCTCGGTGAGGTTCAGACCGTGATGCCATTTCGCCGCCACGTGACGAAGCACGCGCACCGCTTCGCGCGTCACTTCGGTGCCGATTCCATCCCCGGGAAGAACCAGAACGTTGAAATTCATGCCTTAATCCGCCGCCACCCGCAAGGCCTGCTGTCCCTGGTGGATCAGCGCTACGATCTCTTCGTCCATGAGGCCCTTCTTGCGATGGTCGGCGACAGCCGTGAAGCGCTCATACAGGTCGTTCAGCTCGTCGCGAGACAGATCGAACCCCAGTTCCTTGGCCCGCTGGTTCAGGGCGTGCCGGCCGCTGTGCTTCCCCAGCACCAGTTTGCCCTCGGGTACTCCCACGGTACGCGGGTCGATGATCTCGTAGGTGCTCTTCTCTTTGAGGTAGCCGTCCTGGTGGATGCCGGCCTCGTGCGCGAAGGCGTTGCGTCCCACGATCGCCTTATTCGGTTGCGGACCGAACGTAATAATGGAGCTCAGCAGTTCGCTCGCGCCATAGAGGTGCTCGGTGTGGACACCCGTGTGATAAGGGTACGCATCCGACCGCGTCTTGAGGATCATGACGATCTCTTCGAGCGAGCAGTTGCCGGCCCGCTCGCCGATCCCGTTGACCGTGCATTCCACCTGCCGCGCGCCGGCCTCGATGGCCGCGAGCGAGTTGGCCACCGCCAGGCCCAGGTCGTCATGGCAGTGCACGGACACCACCGCGCAATCGCCCAGGGCGCGGGCAATCCGGCCGATCAGCGCGCCGTACTCCTTGGGCGAAGAATAGCCCACCGTATCGGGAATGTTGACGGTGCGGGCGCCCGCGGCGACCACCGCCTGCGAGATCTTTTCCAGAAATCCCGGTTCGGTGCGCGCGCCGTCTTCGGCGGAGAACTCGACATCGTCCACGTGCTGCCGCGCCAGTTCCACGGCCGCCACGGCATCGTCCAGCACCTGCTGCTGACTCTTCTTCAGCTTGTACTTCAGATGAATTTCGCTGGTGGCGATGAAGGTGTGGATGCGCGGCCGTTTCGCGTGCGCTAGCGCCCGGGCGGCCCGTTCCACGTCGAGCGTGCAGCAGCGCGCCAGGGCCGCCACGTTGGCCCACGGGAATTCGCGGCTGACCGCGTCCACGGCTTCAAAATCGCCTTCGGAGGCGATCGGAAATCCGGCTTCGAGGATGTCCACGCCGAGTTCCACCAGCTTCCGCGCCATCCGGAGTTTTTCCGGAACGGTCATGCTGCAGCCGGGCGACTGCTCTCCGTCGCGGAGTGTCGTATCGAAAATGTATACGCGATCACTCATGCTGTGCACCGATAGAAGCCATTATGCGGTCCCGGCGAGCGATTTGGCAAATTTATAATTTTACGGGTATGTATTAGCCGGTGTTATGATGGGAGAACGTCCGGATGGAACTCTACTCCCTTCAAGTGTTTCTGACGGTAGCGACCGAGAAGAGCTTCTCCCGCGCGGCGGAGCGGCTGCTGCGCACGCAGCCCGCGGTGTCGCTGGCCCTGCAGCGGCTGGAGCAGGAGCTGGGGGAGAAACTGATCGACCGCTCCGGCAAGGAGCTGATCCTCACCGACGCCGGCCGCACGGTGCTGGATTACGCGCGGCGCTTCCAGAGCCTGCACCAGGAGCTCGACAATTCGCTGGCCGAGCTGCGCGACAACTCGGCGGGGCGCCTCACCATAGGGGCCAACGAATCGACCTCCATTTACCTGCTGCGCCACATCGAGCGCTACCGGGAGCTGTACCCGAAGATCAAAGTGCAGGTGCGGCGCAGCCTCTCGAGCAAGCTGCCCAACGAGCTGATCGACGGGAACCTCGAGCTGGGCGTCATCAGCTACGATCCGGCCGACGAGCGGCTGAAATCGAAGGTGATCTACACCGACGCACTGGCCTTCGTAGTCTCTCCGAAGCACCGCCTGGCCAGCCGCAAGACCGTTTCGATCAAGGAACTGGCCTCCGAAAATTTCATCGCGCACAACGTGGTCTCGCCGTATCGTGAAGTGGTACTGCGGGAGTTTCAGGCCCACCGTGTGCCGCTGCGGATGGATGTGGAGATGCCGACCATCGAAACCATTCGCAGGTTGGTGCAGAGCGACCTGGGCGTGGCGTTCCTCCCGCGGATGTGCGTGGAGCAGGAGATCGAGCAGAAAATTCTGTGCGAAGTGCGCGTGAAAGAGATGCACGTGGAGCGCAAGATCCGCCTCATCTATCCCACGCGCCGCGCGCTCAGCCACGCGGCGAAGGCGTTCCTCGAAGTGCTGGGTTGAGCGGGCCGACGCGGCGCTGCGGGGCGGGCCGCCCGCATGTTTACTTCACCGCCAGCGTCACATTGGCCTGCGAATTCACGCCGCCCACAGCGATCTGAATCGGCACCGAGGAACCCGAAGCCACATTTGTCGGTAGCTGCACGTTCACCTGCATGACACCGTATACGATGCCCGGCGCCGACCCGTAATAGAGCACCTTGGCCGGAAGGCCGCCGACCGTGGCGGTGACCGCCTGGACCGGTACGTTCAGCCCCGTGCCATTGACCGGCGCGATTCCGCCGTCCGCGGATGCCGGCTGGGTGATACCTTCACCGGTCATGTAGACCTGCACGATCGAGCCTTTCGCCGCCGGATTGCCTGAGCCGTTCACGCTGAAATCCTGGTTGAGGATGGCGCCTGGGCCGCTGCCGGCCTGGTTTAAGGTATAGATGCCCGGCGACACCTGCACCACGTTGTACGAGATGGCGTCCGATTGTACGCCCACATATTGCACCACCAGGCTGGTATGCGTCCTGCCCGAAACTCCGTAAGGGACCATGACGCTGGTCTGGCCGGCCGAGGCGTAGATGATGGGAGCGGGCACGCTGTCGAAGAACACCTGTGTGCCGTTCAGGTTGGTATCGAAGACGCCGCTGCTGGTAAGGCGGCCCTTCGCGAGGTCCGCCGGTCCAATCCCGGCTCCATAGATCACGATATTCTCGCCCGGTGAGAAGCCGCCACTGATGGAACTGGCCGCGTTCTGAACCCCGGCGATCACCGGCTTCGGAACCTGTGCCACAGCGAGGTTGACCGTGATCGAGGGCTGCGTAACGGCGCTTGGCGAATTCACCGCGATGGTTCCGGTGTAGTTGCCGGCCGTCAGGCCCGACGTGTTGATCCCCACCGTGAGCGTGGCCGGGGTGCTGCCGGAAGCCGGCGTGACTGTGAGCCATTTGCCGCCATCCTTGGTCGAAGCGGCGGCCGTGAACTGCGCCACACCCGATGCGGAGAGCTGCACGGTCTGCGCAGCCGGCGCAGGGAGCCCGATCGTATAGCTGAAGTTCAGGCTGGAGGGAGAGGCGGTGAGCGTCTGGGGCGCCACTACGTTCAGCGTGACTCGGATGTTCACCTTCTGCGTGCTGCCGGCCGCCGCTACCGTAACCGTGCCGGTGTATTGTCCGATCGCCAGGGAGCCGCCGCTGACGGAGATCTTCACCGTAGCCGGCGTGTTTCCGGAGGCGGGCGCGGCCGTTAGCCACGAGCCGCTGTTATTGTCGGTGGCCGTCGTCACGTTGAATGCCAGCGATCCCGGTGTGCCCGAAACGGTAATGCTCTGGTCTGCCGGCGCAGCCCCATTCTGCGCTTGAGTGAACGTCAGCGAATCGACCGAGGTCGAAATGGTGCCCGGATTGACCACCAGCGTCACCGGAATCGCGAAGGGGCTGTTACCCGCGTAGAGCGTCGTTGCCGTGACCGTCAGAGAACCATGGTAGGTGCCGGGGTCGAGTTTCGACCCGTCCACGCTTACCTTCAAGCTGCCGGGAGTCGAACCGCTGGCGGGCACCACCGAGAGCCAGTCGCCTGTGCCGCCCGTCGAAACCGTGGCGGCATATGCCAGTGTCTGCCCGCTGCTGGTCACCTTTACCGTCTGTGCGGCGGGGGTCGAGCCGCCCAGCGTTTGGGTAAACGAGAGCGACGTCTGGTTCACGGAGAGGTTCCCGGGCGTAACCGTGAAGCTGACCGGAATCGTGATGGGGCTGTCGGCAACCGCGCCGCCGCTGGTCGTGGTCGCGGTAACCGTGATGCTGCCGGTATACGTGCCGGCCGAGAGCAGTCCGGGCAGAACCGAAACCGTGACCGCGTTCGAACCGGCTTGAGTCGTGCCCGAAAGCGGCCCGACGAACAGCCAGTTGTTGCCGCCGTTGGCCGTCGAGAAAGCGACCGAATAGTGGAGCGGCTCCGTCAGGCTCGTGCTGTTGACGGCGATGGTTTGCGCCGTCGGGGCCGCGCCGCTGACCTGCGCGGTGAAGTTCACCGCGGAAAGGCTGACGGTTAACAGGGGCGTGCTGCTCACGTACAGGTGCACCGGGATGGTTAACGGGCTGTTGGGCGCGGCCGCGCCGCTCGAGGCGATCGCGGCGTTGACCACCACCGAGCCATCGCACTGGCTGCCTGCCGCCAGTCCCGCCGCGTTGACCGCGATCGTGAGCGATCCGCTCGTGCTTCCGGAGGTGACTCCGCCCAGCAACAACCAGGAGTTGCCGCAGGCGGTTGTCGACGCAGTGGCAGCATAGTTAAGGGCCGCGCCCGTGCTGCTGGTCAGGTTCACGGTTTGCGCGGCGGGCGCGACCTGTCCAATCTGATCGGCGAAGAGCATCTGGCAGCTTTGGCTCAAAGTATTGCAGCCGTTCACGGTGGCAGCGATCTGCGGGTCGTTGCTGACCTTCAGCGTGACGGGTATCGTCTGCGGGCCGTTGCCGGCCCCGTTGCCTCTTACGGTGAGCGAGCCGTTATACGTTCCCGGCGCCAGGCCGGTCGGGTCCACCGCGATCGAGAAGGGCGTTCCGGTCACCGGGTTCTGGGTAGGCACGGAGAGCCAGTTGCCGGTATTGTTGGTGCTGGTGGTGATCGTGAGTGGCATCTGCCCGGTGGTGGAACTCGGGAGCACCGCGGTGGAGGTAGCCGTGACTGTCTGCGCCGCCGGCGCTGCCCCTCCGAACTGATAATTGAAAGACAGGGCGGCGTTCGGCACGTTCAGCAGCGGCGCCACCGAGACCAGCAGCTTTACCGGAATGTCCTGGCTGGTGGGGGCTCCGCCGGGTGTGAAGAGCGTGACCTTGCCGTTATAAGTGCCGGCCGGAAGGTTGGCAGTGGCATCATATCCGATCTTCGCGGTCGCAGCGCCATTGGCGGGGATGGAGCCGCCGGTCGGATCCACCGTAATCCAGACGCGCCCGGCCGGATTGGGATCGGTCGATGGCGCGAACCCGTAACTGACCGGCTGGGTGCCGGTAGTCGCCAGCGTGACAGTTTGCGGCAATGGGTTGTTGGCGCCTCCGATCTGGTAATTCAGGTTCACGCTCGTAGGATTCACGGTCACCGGCGGAGAGGCGGACACCGTGAGAGTGACCGGCACCATGATCGGAGTGGTAGTCGGGCCGGAAATCGGCGTGATCGTAATAGAGCCGTTGTAGGTTCCGGCGGCCATGCCGGGGCCCACGACCGCCGAATTGATGATCGCTGTTACCGTTCCGGGCGACGTGCCCAACGTTGGCGATACCTGCAGCCAGTTTCCCCCGGTGGTGGCCGCAGCGGCAGCCGTGAAACTGGTGGTCGGGCCGGTCAAGGTCAGCGCTTGTGAAACAGGTATGTTGCCGCCGCTCTGGTAAGCGAATTGGAGCGACGCCGGATTGACCCCGATCGTGCTTACCGTCATGGTGACCTGCACGCTGGCGGAACCCGTCCCGCCAAACACCGTGATGGTCCCGTTGTAGATCGCGGTGCTCAGGCCGGACGGATCGGCGGTCACAGTCACGACGGCGGGAGTGTTGCCGGTCGAAGGAGACGCTTTCAGCCACACTGCGTTCGAGAAGGTGGCGAACGCCAGAGGGCTCCCCGTGCTGGACACGTTGAACGTCTGGCTTACGGGGGATCCGCCCACTTGAGTGGCGAAGCTCAACGAGCTCTGGTCAACGGCGACCGTCTGCGCCTTCAGCGCTCCGGCGGCAAGTAGAACGGGAATGAGAACGAGTGTGGAATTGAGTCGCTTCAAGACAGGCCTCCAGGTTTGTGGGCGATCCGGACGGGGGGATGCCGCTGTGCGTTCACCCAATGTGCACGGGGCGTGCCATTCGGGTCATCGAATACAACCTGGAGCGTTCGTGTTTTACATGTAGGAGATTAGCCGCTTCGGAGGCCGGACGGCCCGCGGCCGCCGCGGAGCAGGCCGACACAGCGGGTGTATCGCGCGGCCACGCTTTGCCGCGTGCTCAGGCGGGAACCCGGGAGCCGTAGAGCGCGTGCTCCCGTATATACTCCAACACCTGAGGCGGCACAGCGGAGGGCCGTTCGCCCAAAGCCAGCGATTGGCGAATCTCGGAGGATGAGACCGGAAACGCCACGCTGTCGAGCCTTTCGAACCGGACACCCGCGGGCGCCTCGTAGGATTTGCCCGGGCGGCTTACCACCACGAACTGCACCGCCTGTGCCACGTCGCGCCAGCGATACCAGGTGCGCAGGTCGGCGAAAGCGTCCGCCCCGATGATGAAGAAGAGCTCATCTCCCGGCGCCATTCCGGCCCGAACCTTGCCGATGGTGTCGATGGAATAACTGCATACGGTGCCTTCTTCGAGACGCGAGACCTCGAAGCGCGGGTCGGCCGCGCATGCCAGCTCCGCCATGCGGACGCGGTCTTCGTACGGCGCATGCGTTACGCCCGCCTTGTGAGGCGGGTGAGCTGCCGGCACGAATAGGACACGATCGAGCTGCAGGCGATCAGCCGCTTCCCGCGCCGCCGCGAGATGGGCGTCATGGATGGGATCGAAGGTTCCGCCGAAGATCGCCAGTCTCATGAACGGCCCGCCGGCCTACACTCTCTCGATCTTGACCGACTTCACGCGCACTTCCTGAACCGGCCGGTCCTGGGCGCCGCGCGGCACTTCCGAGATCTTCTTCACGACTTCGTAGCCCTCCGTCACCTCGCCGAAAATGCTGTGGCGGTTGTCGAGCCACGGCGTGGGCGCCACGGTGACGAAGAACTGGCTGCCGTTGGTATTCGGGCCGGCGTTGGCCATCGAGAGCAGCCCCGGCTTCGTATGCTTCAGGTCGGGATGGAACTCGTCGGCGAAGCGATATCCGGGGCCGCCGCGGCCGGTGCCCTCGGGGTCGCCCCCCTGAATCATAAAGTCGGGAATCACACGGTGGAAGACCGTGTCGTCATAGAACGGCTTCCCGGTCTTGGTTCCTTCCGCGAGACTGACGAAGTTCTCGACGGTCTTGGGCGCCTTATCGGCGAACAGCCGCACCTTGAACTTTCCTTCCGTGGTGTCGAATGCGGCGTAAATCTCTTCAGGCATCACTGAGATTGTAACAACTCGCGGGCGCGCGGCCCGCCGCGGCGGGGCATCTTTGTCCGGCAAAGTACACTGTGTAAACGCCGGGAGTATGATACAAGTATGATGAGATTCAGTGGCGGTAATGCGGCCTGAGACCATTCTCCCTCTCACACTCGAGGAGCATCGGGACCTTGCCGTCGAGCTCCGCCACAGCCGAAGGCGTGTGAGGGAGCTCTGTAACGTGGTGGTTGGAATTTACGGCCCGAACAATCCCGCGGCATTCAGCTTCCTCAAAGTGGCTGAGTCAATGGACCGGCTGTGCAACGATATGCAGGCCCAGGCCGCGCGCGATTGCCCCGGCATTGCGATACCGGACCTCTATTTGTGAGCGCCGTCTACCACCCTACGGGCTGACCGCGGTTTTGCTCGTTCAGCCATTTTTCGAGCGGCGCAAAATAGTCGCGGATGGCCGAGGCATCCATCTCGCGTGTGCCCGCGATCTTCTCGAGAGCTTCCTGCCACGGGCGGCTCGCGCCCATCTCCAGCATAGAATTGAGGCGCGTCCCCGCGGCCTTGTTGTCGAAAATCGAGCAGCGGTTCAGGGGGCCGGTGCATCCGGCGGTGCGGGTGAGCGCACGGTGAAACTGGAACTGCAGAATGTCCGCCAGGAAGTAGCGCATGTAAGGCACATTCGCCGCGACGTGATACTTGGCGCCGGGGTCGAAATCGGTCTCCGTGCGGCCCGGCGGCGGAGCGATCCCCTGGTACTTCTCGCGAAGCTGCCACCAGGTTTCGTTGTACTTCTCGGGCGGGATCTGGCCCGAGAATACTTTCCACCGCCACTGATCGATCACCAGCCCGAAGGGAAGGAACGCGATCTTATCGAGCGCGCGGTGCAGCAGGAGCCCGATGTCTTTCGAGGTGTCCGGCGCCCGGTCGAGCAGCCCCAGCTTCACCAGGTACTCGGGCGTGATCGACAGCGCGATCGTGTCGCCGACAGCTTCGTGAAACCCGTCGTTGGCGCTGTCGCGGAAAAGAGGCGGCTGCTTGCTGTACGCCCGCTGATAGAAGTTGTGGCCCAGTTCGTGATGGATCGTGTAGAAGTCCTCGCCTGTAATCTGGATGCACATCTTGAGGCGGACGTCGTTCACATTGTCGATGTCCCAGGCGCTGGCGTGGCAGACTACATCGCGGTCCCGCGGCTTGAGGAAGAGGGAGCGCTCCCAGAAGGTTTGGGGCAGCGGATCGAATCCCAGTGAGACGAAGAAATTCTCGCCGTACTTGACCATCTGCTTCCAGTCCGTGCTGTGCTGTTTCAGAAGCTTCGTCAGGTCGTAGCCCGGATCGGCGTTCGGCGGCTCGACCAGCGGGTAGATGTTGTCCCAGTCCTGCGCCCACATGTTGCCCAGCAGGTACGCGGGTATCGGACCGTTGGCGGGCACAATGTCCCCGTACCTGGCCCGCAGTTTCGCCCGCACGTAGGCGTGCAGCGACAGATACAGAGGCTTGACCTGCTCCCAAAGGCGATCGAGCTCGCGGGCGAAGGCGTCGGGATCCATGTCGTATTTGGCCCGCCACATCGCGCCGTTGTCCTGGAAGCCGAGCTGGCGGGCGCCTTCATTGGCCAGATCCACGTACCGGACGAAATCGTTGCGCATGGGACGCGCGATGGCATGCCAGCCGGTCCACGCCTTCAGTAATTCGTCGGGGTTGCGGCTCTCGGCCAGGGTCTTGCTCAACTGCTCGAGGTCCTGGCAGGAGTCGGGACCCGAGGGACAAAACTTGCCCTTCCCGTACGTACCTTCCATTTCGGCGACGATGCGCGTCAGATCCTCGCTTTTCTTCGGGTCGGCGGGAGTGGCGATGGTGAGCGAGAGCTTGAGCAGCTTGAGCTTGCGCGCGGTGACCGGGTCGAGCTTGAGCCCGTCGAACCGGGTGGCCTGTTTGGCGTAATCGACGGTCGCGGCGATCGAGCGCTCGTCCAATTTGGCCGACAGGAGTTCGGTATCGTCGGTGATATAGGTGGATTTGATCCAGTCGGCGCGGGCGGCATCGACTCCCAGAACCAGCAGTTTCTGCTCGGCGTCGCCGATGAACGTGCGGGCCTGTTCGGGGGTCGCCTTGGGATCGGCCGCGAAAGCGAGGGCCGGGATGGCGACAAGAAGGCACGCTGCAGAGCGGAGCTTCATGCTTTCAAATTAGCAGCTTCCACAGCGAGATTTTGCGAACGGCATTGGGGCCGTGCTACCATTTTGATGTCCGGGTGACACTGCGGGGACGTAGTTCAGTTGGTTAGAACGCCGGCCTGTCACGTCGGAGGTCGCGGGTTCGAGCCCCGTCGTCCCCGCCAACTTCTGTTCTCCAACTACAGGTACTACAAGTTCTACCGCTCTACGTCAAGAGCGAAGGCAGACCCGGGATCTCCAAACCTACTTTCTCCCAATAATTTCTTGTATTTGCGCTGAGGTGGGTCACCACGGCTAGCAGTCGCGGTAAGCACCGCAAGCTTAACCAAGGCATACTGGCGACCCCCAGACCGGTCCCCTACAATCGTCCGGTGTAGTAAATCGCAACAAAACAGTTCGTTCTAAAGGACGAGGAGGAGCAATGAAGTTTCAAGCGGCTGTAAGGTTCGGTGTGTTCGTTGGGCTGCTGGCCACGCCCATGTTCGCCGGAGTGATTCTGCCGGCAACTGGCGAGGGCTGGTGTGAATCAGGCAATTCCTGCAACAACACCGACACCTCCGTAATCGACAATCTGTATAGCTCCAGCGGCTATCACAACTGGATGGCATTCGACATTCCAAATCTCGGTGGCATAACCAGCGCGACCTTGTCGATCTGGAACGACGGAAGCGATTACTATACCGACGCGACCATCATCTATTCGCTTTTCAACGCATCCGGCATCGATTATGCAGGCTTGGTCAGCGGATCGGTCTTGGGAACTCAGAACGTGGCGGCAGCCGATACGGGAGTGAGCCACTACGTGGACATCACGCTCAACGCCACCGCGCTCAGCCTGCTCACCGCTGCCCAGGGTTCGAACTTCGTCTTCGGTGGAGGCGTGGATGCCGGTGCGGGCGGCTTTGCCGAGGCATTCGGTTACACCGTAGGTAACCCGGCGGCCCAGCTCACCCTGAATGCCAGCGGCGCGGTACCGGAACCGGGCACCTGGGCGATGCTGCTTGGGGGCCTCGGCGGAGTGTTCATCGCCCGCCGCCGTCGAGCCTGACACGCAGCTTACTGAAATCCGTTTACAGGGCGCGTCCGGACTCGTCCGGCGCGCCTCACTGCGTGAATACGAACTGGATCGTCTTGCTGCCCGAGACCGGCGATCCCTTCCCCGTGCGGGCCGGCGCAAACCGCCATTCCCGCGCCGCTTTCTCGGCCTGCTCCGCGAGGTAACGATGCACGCTGTCCCCATCCTTGCTCTCTGCGACAGCTTGGATCACCCGCCCCCGTGCACTGACCTGCACCTCTACCGGTATTACTACCTCCCCGCTGATTCGCGACCGGATTCCCGCGGGAATCCTCGGCTGGACCTTGCGTAACGGCGCGGGCGGCACCGCGGCGAGGATTTTTGCCGGTGCCTCGACAGGCGGCGGCGCCCCTGTTGCGGGCGCCGTACGATCCGCCTCGCTCGGCAGCAGCGGCTGAGGCGCACCCGGCACATTCTGAAACTCCACGCGCACCGCGTCCCCCGACACCCCCAGGCTCTTCGCATACAGGACCATGCGCACCGCGACGTCTCCGTGCGAAGGCAAATAGGTGTATGTCCCCGCGCGGATCTGCGCCAGGTCGAGCGCAATATCGTGGTGCGTGTCGCCATCGGCCACCGCCAGCAGACCTCGCGTGGCATCGAGCGCCCGCGGCGCGTTGGCGTCCCAGCTCACCTCCAGCCGTCCGCCCACCGGACGCGCGTCCAGATGCAGCTCGGTCCACCGCGGCTGCCGCGTCGTCGCCCATATTTCATAAACCGCCGCTCCGCTGATTCCCGCTACCAGGCAGATCAGCGCCGGAATCCACCACCGCGATCGCCTGGGCACGGGCTCCGCGGCCCACGCCGGCGCGTCCGCCCACTCCCGCTCCTTCTCCTCCATGCGCGTGCGGTGTGGAGGCGGCAGCGAGGGCACCGGTTTCTTCTCCACCGCGGGTTCCGCAACTGGCATCTGGGCCGGGTCAAAGGCAACCGGGGGATCTTCCGTTCCGGGCAGAAGTTGGCCGTCGTGGAAGAACCGGAAGCTCGCCACGCAATTCTCCGCCGATTGCGGCTGCAGCATCAGGTATACGAAGTCCCCTCGTGGGAAGTGCTCGCGCACGAATGTCTCATCCGCCTCTTCGATCACCGGATCGCGCGACGTGAAGCTTCGGAAAAACCCCATCACTCGGGGCGTGACGCCGCTCCGTGCCGCCAGCATTTCCCCCTGCTTCGCCCGATCGCTCGCGCTCAATGCGTAAGAGGGGCCGTAGCGGTGCTCGCACGGCGCTTCCTCGAAGCCCTCGATCTGCATCTCCCCGCCGCGCGGCTCACCGAGGAGGATTCCCCCAACCTCGACCCCACGCCGCGGCAGCGCGACAAATCCTTCGATTGCGAGCGTCCGCAATCCTCGCACTGCCTGCTCACTGAGCAGGATGCGCCGGCCCTCCTGGGGCGACACCCAACTGTGAAGTGTCATCCCGTTCACTTGTGCAATCAAACAGCCAGTGTGAGCACCGACACATTCAGCAGAACCGCACGGGCAGGCACCTTGTCACGGTGGCGCAGGGCACATACGCCGCCGGCTATCTTCAAACCGGGGACTACGATGGAAGTAGGGAGTTACCTATGTTCGGCCGCAGAGTTACCCTTTTCAAATTATTCGGCTTCGAGGTACGGGTGGATGCGAGCTGGCTGATTATCGCCGCCCTGGTAACCTGGTCGCTGGCTTTGGGAGTGTTCCCCGCGATGGCGCCCGGCCTGACCGCGGGAACCTATTGGTGGATGGGCGCGGTGGGCGCCGCCGGCCTCTTTCTCTCCATCGTCCTTCATGAACTGAGTCACTCGCTGGTGGCGCGGCGCTTCGGTCTGCCCATGCACGGCATCACCTTATTCGTGTTCGGCGGTGTGGCCGAAATGGGCGCTGAGCCGCAGAGTCCCAAGATCGAATTCCTGATGGCCATCGCCGGACCGATCGCCAGCATCGTCCTGGGAGGCATTTTTTACGGCCTCGCACACGCTGCGCATGGCGGCAATGCCGCGCCCCAAGGCGTCGCGATCCTCGCGTATCTCGCGTGGATCAACTGGCTGCTCGCTGCGTTCAACCTGATTCCCGCCTTCCCGCTGGACGGAGGCCGCATTCTGCGCGCCACGCTGTGGCACTTCCAGAAGGACCTGGGCCGCGCCACCCGCATCGCTTCGACATTCGGATCCGCCTTCGGGATTCTTTTGATGGCGCTCGGCGTCTTCCGGCTTTTCTACGGAGACTTCATCTCCGCGGTCTGGTACTTCCTTATCGGTATGTTCCTGCGCGGCGCGTCACAAGCGTCGTACCAACAGGTCATGCTGCAGCAGGCTCTTGCCGGCGAGCCGGTTCAGCGTTTCATGCACACCCAGCCGGTCACCGTGCCCGCCGACATCTCCATCCAAAGCCTGGTCGATGACTACCTGTTCCGTTACGATTTCAAAATGTTCCCGGTCGTGAAGGAGTCCGATCGCCTTGCCGGCTGCGTCACTTCCAAGGACGTGAAGCAAATCCCGAAGGAAGAGTGGACAACACACCGTGTGGCGGAGGTCGTCCATCCGTGTTCGGAAGAGAATACCGTCAGTCCGGATACCGATGCTCTTCAGGTGCTTTCCAAGATGCGCGACAAGGGCGTGAGCCGCCTGCTGGTCACGGAACGCGATCACCTGGTGGCGGTCGTTTCTTTGAAGGACCTGCTCAGCTTCGTGGCGCGAAAACTCGAGCTGGATGGAGGCCCTGCCCGGCTGCCGCGCTTCTCCGCCTGACGGCTGGATGAGCGGCGCGGCGACCGGCGGCGTTCCTTTTCCCCGCCCCGCTGCGATATACTGCCCCCGTCATGAATCGCCGTCAATTTCTGTACACCGGCGCCGCGGGGCTGGGCCTCTCCGCGCTGGACTATGCGCAGCAGAAACCGCTGCGTGTGGGCCTCATCGGCACTGGCTGGTACGGTAAGACCGACCTGCTGCGCCTGATCCAAGTCTCACCCGTCGACGTGGTTTCCCTCTGCGACGTCGATCGCAACATGCTTGCGGACGCGGCGGAGCTGGTCTCCACCCGCCAGGCATCGAAGAAGAAACCGCGCACCTATTCCGATTACCGCAAGATGCTTGCCGAGAAGGATCTCGACATCGTTCTCGTGGGCACGCCCGATCACTGGCACGCGCTACCCATGATCGAGGCCGTCAAGTCCGGGGCCGACGTGTGGTGCCAGAAGCCCATCAGCGTGGACGTGATCGAGGGCCAGGCGATGCTCGCCGCCGCGCGCAAATACAAGCGCGTGGTGCAAATCGGGACGCAGCGCCGCAGCACGCCCCACCTGGTGGATGCGCGCGACAAGGTCGTCCGCGAAGGGAAGCTCGGCAAAGTCGGCCTGGTGGAGATCTACTGCTATTACCACATGCGCGCCTCGGGCAATCCGCCGGATACCGCCCCTCCCGCCAACCTCGATTACGAGACGTGGACCGGCCCCGCGCCGATGCGGCCGTACAACAAGTGGGACCATCCGCGTGGCTGGCGCGCCTTCATGGAGTACGGCAACGGCATTGTGGGCGACATGTGCGTCCACATGTTCGACATGACCCGCTGGATGCTCGGCCTCGGCTGGCCCAAGCGCGTCTCATCGAGCGGCGGCATTCTGGTGGACAAGTCCAGCAAAGCGAACATCACCGACACCCAGACCGTAACGTTCGACTACGACGACTTGAAGATCATCTGGCAGCACCGCACCTGGGGCGACCCTCCCGACCCGAAGTACACCTGGGGCGCCACCATGTACGGCGATAAGGGGACGCTTAAAGCCAGCGTCTACAGTTACGATTTCATTCCAACGGTCAAGGGCGTGCAGCCGATCCACCAGGACGTGACCTACGAGCTCGAGCAGTACCCCGAGGACAAGACCGAGAAAGACCTCGAGAAGCACTGCGCTCCCGCGATCCGCCACCACATGCAGGATTTCCTGGCCGCCATCGCCACCCGCGGCCGCCCGGTAGCGGACATCGAAGAGGGCTACATCTCGACCTCGAGCTGCATCATGGCCAACCTGTCGATGAAGCTCGGCCGCACATTTGCCTGGGACCCGCAGACGCAGAGCGTCATTGGCGACGACGAAGCCAACCGCATTCTGCAGCGCCCCTACCGCGCTCCCTATATGCACCCAACTCCGGAGAGTGTCTAAGTGGGGCAGGCCTCCTGGCCTGCCCAGGCGCGCCATTGCGCGCCCTACCGCCGTGCCGCCGCGATCGCCGCCTGCCCCAACGCGATCCCGCCATCGTTCGGCGGTACCCTGGAATGTAGAAACACCTCGAACCCATTCCTGCGCAGCCCCGCCGCCGCGCGCGACACCAGCAGCACATTCTGAAACGTCCCGCCGCTCAGGCACACGCGCCGCAAACCCGATTCGCTCCGAATCCGCAAACATGTCTCGACCATCACCGCGGCCACCGTATTGTGGAATCGCGCCGCGACTACCGCCTGCCCCGCCGTGTCTCTCGCGATCCTCTCGATCACCGGCCGGAAGTCGATGCACTCGCCCTCGAACGCGAAGGGGTACGCGTCTTCCACCGCCTCATCCGCGATCATCTCCAACTCGATGGCCGCCTGTCCTTCGAAATTCACCTCCTGCCGCAGCCCGATCATCGAGGCCACCGCGTCGAACAGCCGCCCGCATGAGGACGTCTGCACCGTGTTGATCTTCCGTTCGATCATCTGCCCGACGATGCGCTCCCGCGGCTCGACCAAGACATCCGCTCCGAAAGTATCCATCCGGTAGCTCGCCGCCATTCGCCACGGTGCGCGGATCGCCGCGTCTCCGCCCGGTAGCGCGACATAGCGGAAATGCGCCCGCCGTTCGAACCCTGCATATCCGCCCGCGAAGAATTCCCCGCCCCAGATCGCGCCGTCGGTGCCGTAGCCCGTTCCATCGAACGCCACCCCGATGACGTCGCCATCCAGTCCGTTCTCCAGCATGCAGCTCGCGATGTGCGCCTCGTGGTGCTGCACGCCGACCTTCGGAAGATCCAGTGCCAGGGCATACCGGGTGCTGAGGTATTGCGGGTGCAGGTCGTGAACCACCATGCGCGGCTCCACCCGGAACAGCTTCTTCAGATTGGCCAGCGTTTCCTCGAAGAACACCAGCGTCTCGTAGTTCTCCAGGTCTCCGATGTGCTGGCTGAGTATCGCGTGGCGTCCCTTGGTCAGGCAGAAGGCGTTCTTCAGCTCGCCTCCGCACGCGAGCAGTTCGGGCACCTCGCGGCCCAGGTCCATCACCTCGGGCGAGAAGCCGCGGGAACGCCGCAGCACACGCTCGGCGCCCTCGAAGGTGCGGACCACCGAATCGTCCACGCGCATGTAGATGTCGCGATTGTGCAGCAGGAACCAGTCGGCCACGCCGCCGAGCCGGGCCAGGGCCTCGCCGTTCGACACCACGATCGGCTCCTCGCTGAGGTTGCCGCTGGTCATCACCAGTGCATCGTACGGAGCTCCCTCGAACAGCAGGTAATGCAGCGGAGTATACGGCAGCATCACCCCCAGCGTGCGATTGTTCGGCGCCACGCCGGGCAGCCGCTCCCTACCGCGCAGCACGACGATGGGGTGCCGCGGACTCTCGAGAGCCGCCCGGTCGCGCTCCGTCACCACGCACAGCGCCTCGGCCGCCGCCAGGTCACGAGCCATCAGCGCGAACGGCTTGTCGCTGCGGCGCTTCCGCTGGCGGAGTTGTTCCACAGCCGCCGCGTTGCGGGCATCGCAGGCCAGGTGGAACCCGCCCAACCCTTTGATGGCCAGCACCTCCCCCGCCGCCAGCCTCCGCCGCGCCTCGCCGATCTCCGCCGAGAGCGACGGACCGCAAACCGGGCAGGCGTTCGGCTGCGCGTGAAACCGGCGGTCGGCCGGATCGTTGTACTCGCGCAGGCAATCCGCGCACAGTTGGAATCCAGCCATGGTCGTATTCGGCCGGTCGTAGGGGATGTCGCGGATGATGGTATAGCGCGGCCCACAGTTGGTGCAATTCGTGAACGGGTACCCGTAGCGGCGGTTGGCGGGGTCCGTGAAATCGTGCCGGCAGGCGTCGCACGTCGCGACATCCGGCGAGATGAGCGCGAACTCGCCCGTCACCGTCACGCTGTCGCGGATCGCAAACTCGCACTCTCCGAGGACGGCCGTCTCGCCGATCTCGGATTCCTGGATCCACGCCAGCGGGGGTGCGTCCTCCAAAATCCGGCGCGCGAACGCGTCCACCGCGCCGCCCGCACCCTCCGCCTCGGCCGTCAGTCCCGCCGAGGAGTTCAGCACGTACCCGCCAAGCCCCAGTTCGCGCGCCAGGTTGTAGACGAAGGGCCGGAAGCCGACGCCCTGCACGATCCCGCGCAGGTGGATGCGAACGCGCCGCCGCGGCCCCTCCTCCATCAGCGCTGCACTCGTCCGGAGCCGCCGCCCTTGAGCAGGGCGTTCACTTCGTCCACGGTCACACGGTTGAAATCGCCAGGAACGGAGTGTTTGAGGCAGCTCGCCGCCACCGCGAAATCGAGCGCCTGCTGGTGAGTCGGCAGCTTCAGGTAGCCGTAAATCAACCCGCCGGCAAAGCTGTCGCCGCCGCCCACCCGGTCCACGATGTGGGTGATGTCGTAGTGCCGGCTCATCAGGAATTCCTTACGGTCGTTCAGGCAGGCGGACCAGCCGTTGTGCGACGCGCTCTTCGACTCCCGGAGCGTGATGGCGATGGCTTCGAGGTTGCCGAACTCGCCCAGTACCTTCTCGGTCAACTTGCGATACTGATCGCGATCGAGCGCGCCCGAGTGCACATCCACGTCGGCCTGAATCCCGAGCGTCATCTGCACGTCCTCTTCGTTGGCAATCGCGATCGCCACTGACTTCACCATTTCGCGCATCACCTCGGCCGCGGGCTTGCCCCACTTCCAGAGATTCTTGCGGTAATTCAGGTCGCAGGAGACCTTGAGGCCGGCGGCCTTCGCCTTGCGCACCGATTCGAGCGCCAGGTCGGCGGCCGATGCGCTGATGGCAGGCGTGATCCCGGTGATGTGGAACCACGCCGCGCCCTGGAATACCGTGTCCCAGGCGATGTCGCCCGGCTTGGCGAGGGCGATGGCGCTGTAATCGCGGTCGTAAATCACCTTGGAAGGCCGCTGGTTGGCGCCGCCCTCCAGGTAATAAATTCCCAGGCGTCCTTTACCGCGTACAATCTTCGAGGTGTCCACCCCGAAGCGGCGAAGCTCCCCGATAGCCGCATCGGCGATCGGATTCGAAGGCAGCGCGGTCACGAAGGCGGCCGGCATACCGAAATTGGCGAGCGCGACGGCTACGTTGGCTTCGCCGCCACCGAACGTGGCCACGAATTGGGGTGATTGCAGGAAGCGCTCCAGGCCCGGCGGCGCGAGTCGGAGCATCAGTTCACCGAAGGTTACGATTTGGTCAGGCATATTGGCGTACAGCTTAGATTATCGAATGGCGAAGGCTGCTGCGCGGCGCGGCCCTGCAAGCGCTATCATGTGGAATCGGTTTGACCAGGAAGGAGAGCTTCAACCATGTCGTTCCGCCCCACCCGGCGCCAGTTCGCCCGAACTACGGCCGCCGCTTCCCTCGCCGCCCTGCTGCCGCAAGGCGTGTTCAGCGCGCCGGCCGCTTCCCGGAAGGCCGTCATTCACGCGGACCAGCCTGTCGGCACCGTGCGTCCGGAATTCCATTCGAATTTCGCCGAGCATCTGGGATCCTGCGTGTATGGCGGAATCTGGGTAGGTAAAAACTCCCCGATCCCGAACATCAACGGCTACCGCAAGGCCACTGTCGATTACCTGAAGGAGCTCGGCGTGCCGGTGCTACGCTGGCCGGGAGGCTGCTTCGCCGACGATTACCACTGGCGCGACGGCATCGGTCCGCTCGCCAAAAGACCCAGGCGCGTGAATATTCACTGGGGCGAGTACACCGAGGACAACGGGTTCGGGACGCACGAGTTCGTCGAATTCTGCCGGCTGATCGGCGCGGAGCCGTACTTCGCCGCCAACGTGGGCAGCGGTTCGCCCCAGGAGATGCGCGATTGGATGGAGTACTGCAACTATCCCAAGGGCAGCACGCTTTCCGACGAGCGCGCCGCCAACGGATCGCCCGAGCCGTTCAAGATCAAGTACTGGGGCGTCGGCAACGAGTTGTGGGGATGCGGCGGCGCCATGCGCCCCGAGCAGGCCGCCACCGCATACCGCCAGTTCGCCAACTACGCGCGGAATTTCGGCGGCACCGAGCCCTTCCTGGTGGGCTGCGGACCCAGCGGCAACGACGCCCGCTGGACCCGCGGCTTCATGGAGACCCTGGCCAATTACCGCATGCACGGCTACTCCATGCACTACTACGAAAACGGAATCCGCCCGCCCGTGGACTTCACGCCTGAAGCCATGTACACGCAGTTCAACATCTTCCCGCGCGTGGAGCAGGCGCTCATCGAACAGCGCACCCTCCTCGACACCTACGACCCGGCGCGGCGGATCGGGCTGATCCTCGACGAGTGGGGCGTGTGGGACCGAATTCCCCGAAGCGACGAAGAGCGCTACGGCCGCCTCTGGCAGCAGGCCACCATGCGCAGCGCGGTGGGCGCGGCGCTGGGCCTCGACATCTTCAACCGGCAGGCCGAGAAGCTCTACATGTGCAACATCGCGCAGATGGTGAACGTGCTGCAATCGTTGCTGCTCACCGACGGGCCGGAGGGCAGGAACTGCGTGCGGACCGCCAACTACTGGGCCTTCATGCTCTACAAGCCGCACCGCTCGAAGACCGCCGTGAAGGTGGAGTACGACGGCTACAAGCTGCCGGTGCTGCCGGCCGGCGGACGTGGAGGGCGCGGCATGCAGCCGCAGCCGGAGGCTCCTCCCGAGCTTTCCCTGTCGGCCTCCCGCCAGGGCGCCGAGATGGTCGTCTCGCTCGTCAATCCGCGCCACGACACCGATATGGACGTGGATTGCGAACTGCGCGGCGTGACTGCGCGAAGCGCCCGCGCCCAGATACTGCACGATTCCGACATCAACGCCTATAACAGTTTCGACAACCCCAACCGCATCGCGATCAAGCCTCACGAGGTCTCCGCGGAAGGCGGCCGCCTGCGGGTCACGCTACCCGCGCTCTCGGTCGTCACTGCGACGTTACAAGTAGGGTAGACCTCCTGGTCTGCCCGGCACTTCCTCACGATATAATCTTGTTTCCAATCCCGTTCGAAGGAGCTTGTCTTGCGAAAGAAGATCACGGTTGTAGGCGCCGGCAATGTCGGCGCCAATTGCGCAGTGCGGATTGCCGACAAGGAGCTCGCCGACGTCGTGTTGGTGGACGTCGTGGAAGGCGTTCCGCAAGGGAAAGGGCTCGATATCCTCCAGTCCGGCCCGGTCCAGGGCTACGACGTCATGATAACGGGCGCCAACGACTACGAACCGACCGCCAATTCCGACATCGCCATCATCACCGCCGGTTTTCCGCGCAAGCCCGGAATGAGCCGCGACGATCTTCTGATGGCCAACTACGAAGTAGTCCGCACTGCCACCGAGCAGGTCGCGAAGTTCTCGCCCAACTGCATCATCATCGTGGTGACCAACCCACTTGACGCCATGGCGCAGGCGGCTTTCTGGGTCTCGAAATTCAGCAAAAACCGCGTGGTCGGCATGGCCGGCGTGCTCGACAGCGCGCGCTTCCGCACCTTCATCGCGCAGGAGCTGAAGGTCTCGGTCGAGAACGTCACCGGCGTGGTGATGGGCGGCCACGGCGACACCATGGTCCCGCTCGTCCGGCTGACCAATGTGTCTGGGATTCCACTCACCGAGCTGATGGACCAGGCAGTGATCGATAAGATAGTCGATCGCACGCGCAATGGCGGCGCGGAAATCGTGAAGTACCTCAAGACCGGCAGCGCCTACTATGCTCCTTCGGCCGCGGCGGTCGAAATGGCGGAATCGATTCTCAAGGACAAGAAGAAAGTCCTGCCCTGCGCCGCCTACCTCGAAGGCGAGTACGGCATCAACGGCCTCTTCGTGGGCGTTCCCGTGAAATTGGGCGCGCGCGGCATCGAGCAGATCTACGAAATCAAGCTGACTTCCGAAGAGCAGGCCATGCTGAAGAAGAGCGCGGACGCCGTGCAGGAGCTCGTCGCCGTTCTCAAGAGCAAGCAGTAGCTTTCAATTCGACACCACCGGCCCGTCGCTCCTCGATAGTTCCTGCACTATCTGCTCGCGGCGGGCCGTGGCCGTGTGGACCGCCGATTCGGTAGCCATCCGGTATAGCGCGGCCCCCAGAATCGCGGCCAGCGCCAGCACCACGTAGAAGGCCGTCTGGCTGTTCAACGCGTAGCGCGCCAGGTAAGCCAGGAACACCGGAAGCAGAGCGGTGGGATACAACAGGAACACCAGGCCCTGAAACCGGCTGGATGCCCCACCCTGCGAGACGCGCTCGGGATTCAGCGCCCGCGGATAGTGCACGGAGCTCATGTTTCCCAGCGCCAGCATGTAGAGCGAGCAGATCCCGATCACCACCAGGGACTCCAGCACGTTTCCCAAACTGCGGTTCAGGCGGAGCAGCAGCGTGAGGGCGGCAAGGATCAGGACCTCCAGGTAGATGAAGCACAGGGCGGCCAGGTTTTTTCCCATCAGCACCGTCGAGATCGGCTGCGGAGCGGCAAAGTAGAACGCTGCCGCGGATCGGTCGAACCCGAAACAGTTCCAATAGGAAACCTGCCCCATCATCGTGAGCGCGTACACGCACACGATGATCAGGAAGTACTGGGATTCGGACGCGCGCCCCGGCCCGCGGCTGACGATGACCGGAAACCACACCAGAAGGCCGAACGTGAAGCCCATGACGAAGACCATGCGGAAGCGCGGTGTGCGCGCGAGCGACCGGAGCTCCTTCTCCACGATTCCAGCCAGCGGGTCGCGAAGAACCAGCCCCGGAAGCCGGTAAAGGCGCTCCACGGTCGAGGTCCGCGCCGGCAGCGGTCCGGCGGGAGTGGCCTGCGCCGCGGTGGTGTCGTACCGCAAGCTGCGCTCGAACTGCGTCCGTCCGAACCAGAAGGCAGCCAGCGTCCACCCGCACAGGGAAAGCATGGCCGCCGGTACCGAAATCCCCAGTGCGCCGTGCGCCGCGGCGTTCCATGGGAACCCGGTAGCCTGCACCAGCGCTCCGAACCCGCCGAGCGATTTGGGCGTCAGGCCCGCCGATATCAGGAACCGCGGCAGCACCCAGATCATCGCGACCAGGACGGCCAGCATCTCCCGCACCTTGCGCCGTGAGAGCAGCCGCTCCAATATGCTGCGCATCCCCGAGGCCAGCAGCAGGTTGAACAAAATGAAGAGCAGCACCGTCGGAACCAGCCGGGGCGACGCGCGCAGGCCGCCGACCTCGGGGTTGGCCAGCAGCCCGAGCGTCCCCGCCGTCACCACCAGAATCACTTCCAGGGCGGTGGTCACCCGCAGCAGCACCTCCACCACGAACAGCCGCCCATGCGGAATCGGATAGGCCAGCAGCTTCCGCATGTCCAGGGCCGACCCCATACTCGCCGAGATCACGGGCACAAGCTGCCAGTACGCGCACACGCCCAGGAATGCGACCGGCAGCCACTTCTGCAGCTCTGCCGCCGGGAACGTCGCGGCCGCCAGGCCCAGGATCGCGGAGATCCCCGCCCACAGCC
Organism: Bryobacterales bacterium; assembly: GCA_963836015.1. Taxonomy (GTDB): domain Bacteria; phylum Acidobacteriota; class Terriglobia; order Bryobacterales; family Bryobacteraceae; genus CAWCDJ01. Next base: position 25,274 of record CAWIIF010000010.1, read on the forward strand.
CGTACCAGATCACTCCCGTGAAGATGCTGAACGCCGTTCCGCGCCCGCCGAACCGCATGCTCAGCAGCTGCGCCCGCAGGATGGCCCGGATCATAGCCAGTCCAGGCGCTCCATCTGGTTCTCCGCGCCCACCATTCGCACGAACGCGTCTTCCAGCGATTCGCCGCCCGCGCGCAGCTCCTCCAGCGTGCCGCAGTTGACGATTCTGCCTTCGTGGATGATGGCCACGCGGTCGCACAGCCGCTCCACCACTTCCAGCACATGGCTCGTGAGGAAGATCGTGGCTCCGCGCCGCACCTGGTCGATGAGGATATCCTTCATCAGCCGGGCGCCCACCGCATCCACCCCTTCAAAGGGCTCGTCCATCAGGAACAGCTCGGGGTGGTGGATCAGCGATGCCGCCATGGCCACCCGCTTGCGCATGCCTTTGGAGTATTCGCCGATGATCTTGCGGTCCACCTGCAGTTGGAAGAGGTCGAGCAGGCCGCGGGCGCGCTCCGTGGCGGTGGCGCGCGGCAGCCCGTACATGCGGCCTACGAACTCCAGGAACTCCGCGCCGGTCAGGCGGTCGAACAGCAGCGACTCGTCCGGCACCAGCCCGATGCGCTGCTTGATTTCGAGCTCCTGCTCCGCCAGCCGGAACCCCAGAATCTCGATCGAGCCGCTGTCCGGCGGAATTAATCCCGTGAGCATCCGGATAGTAGTGGACTTTCCCGCACCATTCGGACCCAGGAACCCGAAGAACGATCCTCGCGGCACCTCCAGATTCACTCCATCCACCGCGGGCTTGGAACCATAAGACTTCCTTAGGTCGCGAATCAGGATGGCGGGTGTGGACACTGACTACAGTGTAGCCGCACGGACAGTTAACCGGCCCGCACCCCATTGATCTCGGCTAACGACTTACGATAGAAATAGGCGAGGTGAGGTGAGCTATGATCAGCGGAAAACTCGTTCACCTGATCGAAACCCACTGGGACGAGGTCATGACCCGAGTCATCGACCAGATCCATCGGGAACCTCAGATGAGCCACATGCGTGGACTGGTGGAAGGCGAGTTGCGCGAGTGGGAGCAGGCCCTGCTCCAGAACCTGGGCCATTGGCTCTCCGCCGGAAATGAAGCGGATCTGGCGCGCAAGTACGAGCACTATGGCGCGCTGCGTTTCGAACAGGACGTGCCGCTGCACGAAGCGGTGCGTGCCCAATGCATCCTCCGCGAGAAAATGCTGGATTTCGTAGAAGACCACATGTTCTCCAAGGCCAGCATGGATATGTACAACCTCGAGTTGTACGAAAAAGAAGAGCTGGAGCGGCGGTTGGGCCGCTTCTTCGACGTCCTGACGATACACTTCGTCCACGGTTACGAACGCGCGCTGCGCAAATCCGCCCTCGCCCGGGCCTGACTACTCGTTGGCCGGGTCGATATCGGTCGGAATGGCCTTCAGCCCGTCGATGGCGTGCTGCATTCCGGGACGCACCACCGCGAGTGTGTCGAGCATCCTCTTGGCGCCGGCGTAATCGCCGGTAGCTTCGAGCGTCAGCAGGTCGTGCGCCAGATCGCGCACCGCACCCTTGATCTTCGAGAAATCCACGGAGTATGTGCCGTCCGGGTTCGCCACGAAACCGCCTTTGTCCGACAGGTAATTGAACTGCAGCGCCATGCCCTTGCCGTGGGCTTCCGTCAGTCCGAAGCGCAGGGAGCGGAAGGCCGACGCAAGAAACGTGGAGTAGAGTTCGTGCTCGGCATTCGGCCCGTGCGCCATCCCGTGATCGAACATGTATTGCAGCATGAACAAGCCGGTGACATCCGCCTTGGCCTCTTCGATCGCGCTGTACAGTTCCTTCATCTCCTGCCGCGGCGTGGTGGCCCGCCCGTTGACCTGTATCTGGTGCGGCCCGATCCCGTGGCTCATCTCGTGCGCCAGAATGTGCATGAAGAAGTAGTCGAAGCTCAGGTCTCCCTGGGCGGCTTTCGGCAGGACTCGCGCCGCGACCGGCTTCAGAATCGTATCGAACTTCGCCTCCTGAATATTCTTCAGCATCACGCGCTTGGAGCCCTTCTCATGCACCACGCGCTCGTCGTTCGGCAGGTTGAAGGCGGCGGTGCGGACGCCGTGCGCGCCGTCCCCGGCGGCATACACCTCGTTGACCACGCGGATCGGCGCGGCCGTGCCCAGCTTCGGATTGCGGTACTTCGGATCGATCGGCAGGTTGTTCTCGACCTCCTGCATATGGGCGGCGAAAGTGTTCAGTCGATCGGTCTCCCGGTCGTCGCGAATCGTGATGTAAGCCTCGAACGCCGCCTTGTAGCCGAACAGCTCGTCGTTGTAGGTTTCGTAGGGGCCGATGGTGATGTCGAGCGGTGCGTCCAGATCCATCCAGGCCAGGTCGCTCGCGTAGTAGTCGTTTGAATGAAACGCGTCCGCGCGCAGCGTCAGGAACTTCTTCAAAGAGGCGTTGTCGGTTAGTGCGGCCGCTTCGCGCAGCAGCCCCGCGGCCCTTTCCAAGTCTGCCGCGTACGCCTGGCTGTAGGGCGTCATCGTGAGCTTGCCGCTCGCATCGCGGCGGATCACCGTGAAGAACCCTTCCGCCTGCTGCCGCTCAGCCGGGGAGAGCTTCTTCGACCACGCTTCGAATTCCTCGCGGGTCATATTCTCGGGATAGAAGTTGGCGCCTAGCGGTTTACGCTCCGGCACGCCGGGGATAAACGCCGCGTGTCCGTCGAGGTCCGACCAGGGCCCCTTGTTCAGCCAGAAGTAGTGAAGCCTCGCCTTGCCGGTCGGCGTCGTTTCCTTCTGCAGCGAGGCATACAGGGCGCGATCGCCGCTCCATAGCTGATCCATGAAGACCAGGTTGAGGACCTTGGCGGCCTCCACCAGTTTGGCCAGGGCCTTGCGGTCCCCCGCGGAGAGTCCTGACTCATCGTGTTTCAGCTTCACGGGCGCGAAGCGCGCGCTCATTTGTTGGAGTTGGGCGAGATCGGGCATAGCGACGGCGGCAGCCAGTAGCACCAGAAATGCTTTCACTTTCCGATGTTAGCGCCGATTGTCGCCGCGGCGCTGCGAGCCCGGTCCGCAGCGCTGCGGCAACTCCGCCCTCTTTCCGAACGGCCTACCGATGGTCAAATCGGAGGTCCCGGCCGTGGCGGGGTTTGCGCCAGTCGTAATGCACCTTGCGCAGTTGGTTCCTGGAATCGCGCTTCGCCGCAATCGCAAAGGTGCGGGCGGGCACTGCCTGCCGTCCATCACGAACCGCTTCGGTCAACGGCGCGCGGTCTTGATAGGCGTCCTTCCGATCGGCGGCGCTCATCGTTCCCACGCCCATCAGCATAGTTCCCAGCGCCAGCGCCAATCCGGCAAATCGTTTCGTGTACCGCATTTTCGTTTCTCCTCTCGGAAGGCCCTCTCGGTGCCCTCACACTGAGATAAGCGTTCCCCGCAGGCTGCCGGTTATGGCCGGGAGTGCAAATTTGAGTAAATGCCCGCTGATGAATCTTTACGTCTTTGGCCATAATGAGGAGATGCACCTGCGACGAGCGTCCGCTCAGGATGCGGAAGCCATCACCAACCTGATCAATTGCGCATTCCGGGTGGAGAAGTTCTTCATCGAATCCGACCGCATCGATCTCCGGCAGGTCATCTCCCTTTTGGAGACCGGAGAGTTTCTCCTGGCCGATGAAGAAGGCTCGCTCGCTGCCTGTGTCTACCTGGAACCTCGCGGCGAGCGCGCCTACCTGGGCCTGCTCTCCGTCAACCCGGCCCGCCAGCGCAGCCGCCTCGGCTCGCGTCTGGCCGCGGCCGCCGAGGAGCGATGCCGCGCACTCGGCTGCCGGTTCGTCGATCTGCGGATCGTCAATTTGCGGCCGGAGCTCCCGGCGTTCTATAGCCGCCTCGGCTATGTCGAGACCGGGACTGCTCCTTTCCCGCCGGATGTAGTTACCAAGCTGCCCTGCCATTTCGTCGAAATGTCGAAAACTCTCCAGCCATGAAGACAATCAACGTTGCACTGATCGGATACGGACTCGCGGGCAAGGTCTTTCACGCGCCCCTGGTCACCAGCGTCGAAGGCCTGCGGCTTGACGCGGTTGTTTCCAGCAACCCGCCAAAGGTCTTGCAGGATCTCCCCGGCATGACCGTCCTCCCGTCCTTCGATGAGGCCATCGCCGATGCCGCGGTCGACCTGATCGTGATCGCGACCCCCAATACGACGCATTTCGATTTCGCGCGCCGCGCGCTCGAAGCAGGCAAGCACGTGGTGGTCGACAAGCCGTTCACCGTGACTGCCGCCGAAGCCGGCACGCTCGCTGCCCTGGCGCGCGAAAAGGGCCGCGTCCTCGCCGTGTTTCAGAGCCGCCGCTGGGATGCCGACTTCCTCACGCTGCGCCGCATTCTCGATTCCGGCGAGCTCGGCGAAATCGTCCACGTGGAATCGCGCTACGATCGCTACCGTCCCGTCGTCCAGGCGCGCTGGAAAGAACAGGACGGCCCCGGCAGCGGCATCTGGTTCGATCTCGGCGCGCATCTCGCAGACCAGGCCTTGCAGTTGTTCGGCCCCCCCGAAGCCGTCTTCGCCGATCTCGCCATGCAGCGAAGCGGCGCGCGGGCGGTCGATTATTTTCACGTGCTGCTGCGCTATCCGCGGCTGCGCGTGATCCTTCACGGCAGCAACCTGGTGGCGGAACCTACCCGCCGCTTCGACGTCCATGGCACGCTCGCGAGCTACGTGAAGGCGGGAATGGATGTCCAGGAAGACCAGTCGCGCCGCGGCATGCGGCCCGGCGACGCAGGGTGGGGCGTAGATCCGGTGCAGGGGACCCTGTACAACTGGAGCGGCGGCCAAATGCAGTCGCGGTCCGTACCCAACGAGATCGGCCGGTATCAGGATTTCTATCGCGGCGTTCGCGACGCCATCGCGGGCGCTGCCGCCAATCCCGTTCCGGCCGAGGACGGCGCGGCGGTGATGCGCCTGATCGAGGCCGGATGCCGCAGCTCCGCGGAACACCGGGAAATCCCCTTCTGATGGATATAGAATCGGAGGGACATTTTATGAAGCTCGTCCAGTCTCTGTTGATCCTCGCGATGGCCGGGTCGCTCGATGCGGCCATCAAACTTCCGGCGCTGATCTCCGACCACATGGTCCTGCAGCAGGGCATGCCGGTCCTCATCTGGGGTTCGGCCGGCCCCGGTGAGTCCGTTCGCGTCGAATTCCAGGGACAGTCCGTCTCCACCGCCGCGAGTTCCGAAGGCAAGTGGCAGGCATGGCTGCGTCCGCTCACCACCGCGGGCCCGCTCGAGATGACCATCAACTCCACCACCATTCACGACGTGCTGGTCGGCGAGGTCTGGCTCGGCTCCGGCCAATCCAACATGGAGTTCCATCTCTCGCAGGCCAACAATCACGACGACGAGATCGCGCACGCCTCCTATCCGCTGATCCACCTCTTCCACGTCAAGCGCGTCGAATCGGACCAGCCGCTCGATGACGTTGAAGGCGCGTGGGAGGTCTGCAGCCCCCAGACGGTGCCGGGTTTCTCCGCCGTCGAGTATTTCTTCGGACGCCATCTTCACCAGTCGCTTCACGTCCCCATGGGGCTGATCGAATCGGATTGGGGCGGCACGCCGGCGCAGTCGTGGACCAGCCACCCCGCGCTCGAATCGGATGCCGCGCTGAAGTTCATCCTCGACGATTGGACCGCTGCCCTGGCCCGCTATCCCGAGGCGAAGGCGGCTTACGACAAGCGGCTGGAAGACTGGAATAAGGCGGCCGCCGAAGCCCGCGCGGCCGGCAAGACTCCGCCGAATCGGCCGCCGGCACCGCAGGGGCCCGGTCACCAAAACACGCCCGCCGGCCTCTTCAACGGCATGATCAACCCCCTGGTTCCCTACGCGATTCGAGGCGTGATCTGGTACCAGGGCGAATCGAACGCCAGCGAAGCACACGCATACCGGTACCGCCGCCTGTTCGGCGACATGATCGAGGACTGGCGCAACCGGTGGGGCGAAGGCGACTTCCCGTTCCTGTTCGTGCAGTTGGCCAATTATCACGCGAACGAATGGTGGCCGGTGCTGCGGGAATCGCAGACCGAAACGCTACGCCTGCGGAACACCGGCATGGCCGTGATCATCGATGTCGGCGAATCGCATGACATCCACCCCAAGAACAAGCAGGACGTAGGCCTGCGCCTGGCGCTGGCCGCCCTGCACACCGCCTACGGCCAGTCGCTCGAATACTCCGGCCCGCTGTACCGCCAGGCGGTGCCCGAAGGCGGCGCGCTGCGCGTCTACTTCAGCCACTCTACGGGGATGCAGGCGAGAGGCGGAGGAGCGCTCACCGGCTTCACGGTTGCCGGAGCGGACGGCAATTTCGTCCCGGCCGAGGCGCGCATCGATGGTGGCACCATCCTGGTCTCGAGCGCGCAGGTGCCGAACCCCATCGCGGTCCGCTACGCCTGGGCCGACGATCCGCAATGCAACCTGGTCAACCAGGCCGGGCTGCCGGCCAGCCCGTTCCGCAGCGACCAGCCCCACTATCAATAAAGGATGACAGCGTATACAATGAGGCCGTCTGAGGTCATCGCATGGAAAAGAACGCTGTATCCCGCAGGTCGTTTCTGACATCGTCGGTCGCGGGCGCGACCGCCTTCCAGATTGTGAAGCCGGAACTGGTGCGCGGCGCCGGTAACGAGAAACTGAAAGCCGGGCTCGTCGGTTGTGGCGGCCGCGGAACACAAGCTATTCAGAACGTCCTGAACGGCACGGACAACATTGAGATCGTCGCGCTGGCGGACGTTTTTGAAGACAGGCTCGAAGACTGCCTGCGGAAATCGAAGGCGCTCAAGCCGGAGCTGGCCGACCGTGTGAAGGTGGATGCCGAGCATCGCTTCACCGGCTTCGACGCTTATAAAAAGGTGATCGAGTCGGTGGATATTGTGATGCTGGCCACATACCCCGCCTACCGCCCGATGCATTTCGAGGCGGCCGTCGAGGCCAAAAAGCACATCTTCTGCGAAAAGCCCTTCGCCACCGATCCGGTGAACCTCCGTAGATTTATGGCGGCCGCGAAGAAATCCGAAGAGCTCAAGCTAACCGTGAAATCGGGCGCGCAGCGCCGCTCGCAGGCGTGGTACCTCGATCAGCACAAGCGGGTGAAGGATGGCGAGATCGGCGACATCGTGGCGCTCAACGCCAACTGGGTCGGCGGCCCGGTCCTCAATTTCAACAACGACAAGCTGTTCCCCAACCGCAAGCGCGACCCCAAGTGGAGCGACATGGAGTTCCAGCACCGCAACTGGTATTCCTTCGTTTGGGTCTGCGGCGACCAGATCGTCGAGCAGCACCTCCATAACATCGACGTCTGCAACTGGTTCATGGGCACGCACCCGGTGGAGGTGATCGCCTCGGGCGGCGCCGCGTGGCGTCCGCGCGAAGAGGAGTACGGCAACATCTACGACCACCTGCACGCCGACTTCGTCTACGCCAACGGCGTCCACATGTCCAGCCACTGCCGCCAGTACAACAACGCCCCCAACGACATCAGCGAGCGGATCGTCGGCACCAAGGGCCTGATCGACACCGCGAACCTGCGGGGCGGCCGGACCGCGGTCGATCCGTACGTGCAGGAGCACACCGACATGATGAACAGCATCCTGGGCAAGGGGCCGTACATCAACGAAGCCATGGCGGTGGCCGAAAGCACTATGACCTGCCTGATGGGCCGCGAGGCCGCCTATTCCGGACAGAAGGTCACGTGGGACATGATGATGCATTCGCAGCTCGACCTGCTGCCCAAGAGCTTCGACTACAAAGCCTCCGTCCCGGTGCCCCCGCTGGCCGTGCCGGGCGTGTATAAGTTCGTATAGTGAAGTCTGGTGGGGCGGCTCACTTGCTGCCGCCCCACTGCATATCCGCAAACTTCAAATACTGCTCCCAATCGTACGCCGTCACATCGTGCTTCCCCGCGCGGATGTGATACGCCACCGACTCCCCCATCACCGGCTTTTCGATGGCCGGCATCAGGTCGGACGTGAGCCCCTTCTTCCCCAACAGTTCCCACACGCGGCTGGCGTTGTACGCGCCCAGAAACTCGCCGCGCGGATCCGACCAGCGGTCCCCTTCGGCGCTCGCCACGTACAGGGCCCGCGGCGCGATCAGCGCCAGCAGCATGTGGGAATCGAAAGGCATCTGGTCTTCGCGATCGTTGTATTTCCGGAAATTGGCGCAGAACCAGTGGGGGAAATGAGTATTGAGGTCCTTGGTCCGCTCCCCGTAATCGCGCCGGCTGATAGCCGCGCCGCCTTCGCCCGATTCGTTGGAAATCACCAGCGAAAAACGCGTGTCCCGAGCGCCTGCCCAGATCGCCGTCTTGCCCAGGCGCGAATGGCCGAACACGGCCACGCGTTTCGCGTCTACGTCACGATCGGTCTCCAGGTAGTCCATGGCGCGGCTCAGGCCCCAGGCCCAGGCTGAAATCGCTCCCCACTCGTCAGGCGCCGGATCGGTCTGCCCCGCTTTGAAGAACAGCGGCCGCACCCCGTACTTCATGCCGCCGTTGAAATCCGGCTCGATATCGCCGTAGTAGATCACCGCCAGGCCGTATCCGTGCTTCAGGATCTTGTCCACCTGCCACTGCTGCGCATGCGTGCCGCGCGACTTCTCCTGCCCGGGCTGCTTCGCATCCTTCACCCACTCATCGCCCAGCGGGACACCCGGATCGTTCGCCACCGACTGAATCGGCGCGAACGACAGCCCCAGGACCACCGGCACCGGATTCTTCGCCGCCGCCGGCAGATACATCAGCATGCGGGCTCGGGGCGCCGCGCTCTTGCCGCCGAAGTAGATGGTGACGATCTTCCGCAGCGCCTTGCCGCCGAGCGCCGCGCGGTCCACTGATCCGACGTCCCACGCCAGTTTGGCCGGCCTCGCAGGACTACGGCCGAACACGTCGTCACGGTACATCTCGAGAATGCGGCTGCGCTGTTTCTCCCATCCCGCGCGGTCCTTCACACCGGCCAGCACATCGGGCAGCGTGTACTTCGGCACGCGGGCCTCATCGTAGATCACATCCGGCGATTGCGCCCCCAGGCGCAAACCCGCGGCGAGCACGAGCAGCACGGCGGTCTTCATGGTTCGATCTCCGTACCCGATTGTAATTCGCCGCGCGCTACAATCGCAGTGACTCTGGGAGGCACATTGAAACTTACCGTCCTTTGTGCGTTCCTGTTAGGAACCATTTCGCCGGCGCCCGCTCAAGCGCCTCCACCCAAACTGCAGGCCCTGATCATCACCGGACAAAACGGCCACGATTGGCGCGCCACCACCCCCGTGCTCCGCAGCGTGCTCGAACAAAGCGGCCGCTTTGAAGTGCGGATCACCGAGGAGTTCCGCGGCGCCGGCCCGGAAACGCTCGCGCCCTACGACGTGGTCATCCTCAACTACTACGAAAAGAAGCAGCCGGATCTCAAATGGGGAGAACGCGCCGAAAGCGCTTTGGTGAATTACGTGCGCGGCGGGAAGGGCCTGGTGGTCTATCACTTCTCCACCGCGGCATTCGACGGCTGGACCGAATTCGAGAAGATGTGCGCCGGCAACTGGCGCCCCAATTTCGGCCACCACTCCGCACGGCACGATTTCAAAGTGGCGATCACCGACCGCGAGCATCCCATCACGCGCGGCCTCGAGGCGTCCTATCCGCAGCCCAATGACGAACTCTACGCCAATCTGAAGTGGCAGCCGGCGGGGACCTATCACGTCCTGGCCACCGCCTGGGACGACCATTCGCTCTACAAGCCCGGCGAAAAGCAGCCCATCCCCGGCCCCGGCATCAACCAGCCGATGCTCTGGACGGTGGATTACGGCCGCGGCCGCGTGTTCGTCACCGCCCTCGGCCACGATCCCGATGCCATGAAGAGCAACATCTTCGCACTCTCGCTGGTCCGTGGAACCGAGTGGGCCGCCACCGGCAGAGTAACGCAGCGATAGCTACGCCAGCGTCAGGTTCGCCTCGGCCTTGATCTCCAAGCCCGCGAACTCGCCCCGCCGCAGCTTGGGGAACGCTGCCGCCGCGATCATCGCCGCATTGTCGGTCGAAAGCCCCGGCGAGGGGAAATGAACCGGGTACGGCAGCCCCGCCGATTGCGCGGCCGCCCTCAACCCCGAGTTGCACGCCACTCCCCCGGAAATGACCAGGCTCGCAGCCCCGATCTGCTCCGCCGATGCCGCGGCCCGCGTTAGCAGCTCGTGAATGACCGCGTGCTGAAACGAAGCCAATAATCCGAGCGTCGCGGGCGGTGTCACGGCCAGCCACTCCTCGACACTGGGCGAGGCGTTGCCCCGCCTCAGCGCCCTCCGCACTTCGATCTCCGGATCCATATTCCGCGCCTGCACCCAGCGCAGGACCGCCGTCTTCAGCCCGCTGAAGCTAAAATCGAGCGCGTTGCCCTTCATCTTGGCGAAAGTAAAGCGAACCGCCGCGGGATCCCCGTAAGGCGCCAGGCGGTCGATCACCGGTCCGCCCGGATACCCGAACCCGAGCAGCTTGGCGACCTTGTCGAATGCTTCGCCGGCAGCATCGTCCCGGGTCCGGCCGAGCAGGCGATAGGTAAACTCCTCGCGAACCTCGAAAAGGTGGGTGTGCCCGCCACTCACCACCAGCGCCAGGGCCGGGAAGGCTACCGGAGTCTCCGTGCGGCCCGCTTCCAGTATTACCGCGTGGATGTGCCCTTCAATATGGTTGACCGCGATCAGCGGCAGGCCCCGCGCCATGCACAGGGATTTTGCATACGTCAGCCCCACCAGCAGCGACCCGACCAGCCCTGGCCCCACCGTCGCCGCCACCGCCGCCAGGTCCTCCAGCCGCGTTCCGGAACGCTCCAGGGCCTCCCGCACCACCGGGACGATCGCTCGCAGGTGTTCGCGCGACGCCAGTTCCGGAACCACCCCCCCGTATTTTCCATGGGTGTCCATTTGGGAGGCCACCACACTGGAAAGCACGAATTGGCCGTCTTCCACCACGGCGGCGGCGGTTTCATCGCACGAAGATTCGATCGCCAGGATGCGCACTACTTGGTATTGTCCCATTCGAGCAGGCGCTCCAGCGGCGTAGCCGCCGGCCGGACGCCCCTGCGCGCCCCGAAGTTGAGGAGCGCCGAAGCCTTCCAGGCGCATCGCTGGGCGGCTCCCTGTAAGTCCAGAAGCAGGGGACGGGCCGGGTGCCCGGGTTCCAGGGCGGAGATTGAACCGGAGACGCTGCTGAGGATGACAGTCAGCTCGTCGTTGAAATCATGGGCCGCGGCGGCGGCCACCGCCGAAGCGCGGTCCGCGCGCGTGAGTCGTTCCACACCCGAAGCATACACCTGGTACTATTTGGTCCCGGACACGCAAACAGCCAAGGTCTGTCAATTCACCACTTTATCTTTTTTGAAACCCTGTGACCGGAACCCGTAAGGGTAAACCAACCGTCACATAGTACAATGAAAGGCAACTGGAGCTGTTGATCCAATGAACATCCGTACTGCCGCGCTCGCCCTGGGAATCGCGGCTGCCGCACTCCCCGCATTTGCGGGGGATACCCAGCTTCCCCGTCCCGTCGCAGGTAAAGTCGACATCATGCCCTTGAAGGACATCAAGCCCGGCATGAAGGCCACCGCCTGGACTGTTTTTCAAGGGTCGGTGCCGGAGCCTGTCCCCATCGAAATCATCGGCCGCCTGAAGAATGTCTGGGGCCCCAACCAGGATGTCATCCTCGGGAAAATGGGCGGTAAGGCCATCCGCACCAACGTGGCGGGGGGCATGAGCGGCAGCCCGGTTTACATCGACGGCAAGCTGATCGGCGCAGTCGCGCTGCGCTTGAGCGTCTTTTCGCCGGATGCCATCTGTGGAATTACGCCCATCGAGCTGATGCTCGAGATCAACGACTTCGACAAATCGCGCCCCGAGAACGCCCGCACTCCGGATAAAGTGGCCGCCCGCAAGACTGAGGTCTCCGTTTCCGGCGACCTGCTGGGCCAGGCCGTTTCGGCGGGCGGCGGCTCCGCGTTCCCGGGCGTGCAGACCATGGTGCCGATCGATTCGCCGCTGGTCTTCGCCGGCTTCCACGAAAGCACGCTCCAGCAGTTCGGCCCCCTGTTTCAGCAGTTGGGCGTGGCCGCCGTACAGGGCGGCGCGGCCGGGTCGGAGCTTCACGGCAGCAAGCCGGTGGCCGGCTGGCAGCATTCCCTGAACCCCGGCGACACGGTGGCCGGTGTGCTGGTGGATGGCGATATGAGCGTGACGGGCATCGGCACCGTCACTTATAACGATGGCAAGCGCGTCCTGGCCTTCGGACACCCGTTCTTCAACCTCGGCCCGGTGGATATGCCCATGGCCAAGGGCGAAGTGCTCATGACCCTCGCCTCGGCCTTCCAGCCCAATAAAATGGCCAACGCCACCGATGTCGTCGGCGCCTTGCACCAGGATCGCCACAGCGGCATCATGGGCGTGCTCGGATCCCAGGCCGACATGATTCCGGTGACCCTGCGCGTGCGCTCGCTCGACCGCAAAGAAGCGGTGCTCAAGGAAAAGGACTTTCACTTCAACGTCTTCGTACACCAGAAGTGGACGCCCTACCTGATGATGCTCACGCTGTACAACTCCGTTTCGGAGTTGAACGAGTTCGCCGACGAGGCCACTTACCGGCTGAACGGAAAAGTGCAGTTGAACGGCCAGCCGAACATCTCGCTCTCCACCATGCAGGCTTCGGGCGAAATGCCCATGCCCGCGCCCATGATGCTGGCCGGATGGTGGGGCGACAAGTTCAACCGCCTGTACCTCAACAACGTGAAGACGCCGGATCTGCGCAGCGTGGATGTCACGGTGGATGTAATTCCGGAGCGCCGCGTGGCCACCATCGAAAACGCGTGGGTGGCCAACCCCGACGTGCGGCCCGGCGATGAAGTGCCGGTGAAGGTCCTGCTGCGGCCGTACCGCGGAGAGGCCCTCCAGCGTGAGTTCAAAATCAAGATTCCCGCCGGGGTCGGCAGGGGCGATCATCGCATCGTGTTGAGCGATGCCGACACGGTCAACCGCATGCAGAACATGGCAGGCATGATGAACCGCTTCCTCGACCTCCCGGAAACGGTCTCCCTGCTCAACCAGGAGCGCACCAACAACAAGCTGTACATCTCCCTGGTAGATGCCAGCCCCACTGCCTATTACGACGATAAAACGCTGCCGAGCCTTCCGTCTTCGGTGCTCAATGTCATGCAGGCGGGAAGGGCGCCGAATCGCACGCTCTTCACCTCCCCCGAAACGGCCTCTGAGCAGATGGCCCTGCCTTTCGATTACGTCGTGAGCGGCAGTTATTCGCTGCGAATCCACGTGAAGTAGGCGGCACTAACATCGATGAAACTAACTCTACGCTGGCTGCCGGCGCTGATGGCGACGGCGGCGTGTTTCGCGGGAGAGACCCGCGTCTGGACACAGTCCGACTATTCCGATTTCGAAAAGGGCGTGATCAAGAACCTCTCGGTGCGCAGCGACGGCCTGTTGACCCTGGCCCCCCGCTCACACGAGCTCTTCGACAGCACCGCGGCCTACCTGTGGGCCCTGGCGCAGGATTCCAAGGGTAACCTGTACGCGGGCGGCGGCACCACCGCCAAGCTCTACCGCATCGAGCCGGGTGGGAAGGGTAAAGTCCTGGCCGATCTCGACGCCCTCGAGATCCACGCCATCGCGGTCGATTCGAAGGATCGCGTATATGCCGCGACGTCCCCCGACGGCAAGGTCTACCGCATCGCCGCCGGCGGCAAACCCGAAGTGTTCTACGCGCCCAAAGCGAAGTACATCTGGGCCATGGCCTTCGATAGCAAGGGCAACCTCTACATCGCCACCGGCGACCAGGGCGAGATCCACAAAGTCACTCCCGACGGCAAAGGCTCGGTCTTTTTCAAGAGTGATGAGACCCACGTCCGCTCTCTCGCCATCGACCCCCACGACAACCTGATCGCGGGCACCGACCCGGGCGGCCTGGTGCTGCGCATCACGCCCGCGGGAGAAGGGTTCGTGCTCTACCAGATGCCCAAGCCGGAAGTGACCGCCGTGGCCGTGACGCCCGACGGCGCCATTTACGCCGCGGCTGTAGGGACCAAACAGGCCTCCGCGCCCCCGACGCCCGCGCCCGTGCCCGTGCAACCCGTGCCGGTGACACCCGCCAGCCCGGTGGGCACGCCCGGAACCACGGTGACGGTGACGCCCCAGCGCATGTCCGCCCCTCCTCCCGGATCTCTCTCGCCCTCGGGCGGCGTCCGCGGCGGCAGCGAAGTTTTCCGCATCGAGCCCAGCGGCAACCCGCGCGAGATCTGGAGCCATGCGCAGGACGTGGTCTATGCCATCGCCTTCGACAGCACCGGCCGGGTGCTGCTCGGCGCCGGCAACAAAGGCGCCATCTATCGCATCGAGTCACCCACCCTCTACACATCGCTGCTCACCATGCCGGCGACCCAGATCACGGCATTCCAGCCGGGCCATGACGGCCACCTCTACGCGGCTACCGGGAATGTGGGCAAGGTCTACGATATCGGCCCCGGCCTCGAGCAGCAGGGCACGGTGGAAAGCGACGTTTTCGATTCCTCCATGTATTCGCTGTGGGGCCGCCTGAGTTTCGAAGCCACTATGAACGGCGGACAGATCGCCGTCGAGACGCGCAGCGGAAACCTCGACCAGCCGCAGAAGAACTGGAGCCCGTGGTCCGCCCCCATTACCACTACCAAGGGCGGCCGCATCACCTCGCCGGCGGCGCGCTTCGTGCAGTGGCGCGCGACCCTCACGGCCGCGGCCAACGGCCATTCCCCTGAGCTCGAATCGGTGGACGTGGCCTACCTGCCGAAGAACGTGGAGCCCAACGTCGACGAGATCGAGATCACGCCGCCTAACTATCGCTTCCCGCCCTCCATGACGCCACTGATCTCGCCGTCGCAAAACCTCAACCTGCCGCCGCTCGGCCGGCGCGGAACTCCGCCCAGTCCCGTCTTCAACGCCGACACCACCTCGACCCCGTCGATGCAGCCCATAAAGGGGTACCTCGGCGCCCGCTGGCTGGCCTCCGACCCCAACGGCGATTCGCTGGTTTACAGCGTGGAGATCCGCGGGGTGAACGAGACCGAATGGAAGCCGCTCAAGGACAAGGTGTCCGAGAAGTACTTCTCCTGGGATTCCACGGCGTTTCCCGACGGCGAATACCGCCTGCGCGTCACTGCCTCCGACGCGCCCGACAATCCTCCCGCGGAGGCTCTCGAATCGCATGCCGTCAGCGCCCCGTTCCTCATCGACAACACGCCGCCCGCGATCACGAACCTCACGGCCGTCCGCAACGGCGCCAAGGTCCAGGTGAAGTGGCATGCCGCCGACGCGCTGAATAACGTCACCAAGGCCGAGTATTCTCTCGATGGCGGCGAGTGGACCATTGTCGCTCCCGTGACGCGCCTTTCCGACGCCCCGCAGCTCGATTACGACCTGACGGTCGACGCCCCCGCAGGCGAGCACACCATCGCCGTCCGCGTGCAGGACGACTACGACAACACCGCGACCGCCAAGGCCGTCGTGAAATAGTTACCGTAGGGTAGGCCTCCCGGCCTGTCCATCGCGCCGAAGGCGCGCGTTTTTCGGCGCCTCAGCCGCCCGTGCACTGAACTGCTACCATTGCACCCATGAAATGCACGATGAAGTCCATCGTCCCAACCATCGTGATCGCCCTGGGTGTGCCCGCTCTAGCAGCCGATGCTCCCCCCAGCGGGCGGGTGGCGATCATGAACGCGCATAGCGGCCTTTGCCTGAGCCCTGCCGGAGGCGGCCGGGACAAGAACGGCCAAATCGTCCAATTTACGTGCGACCAGGATCCATCGCGATTCTGGAGCTTTACGGTCGTGAACGGCGATGTCGTCGAGATCACCAACTTGAACAGCGGCCTCTGCCTGACCATCGCCGGCGGAAACACCGAACGAAACATCGCATCTGTCCAGTACACCTGCGACAGCGATCCATCGCGCCGGTGGCGCTACACGGTCGTTGACCCGACCACGTTCCGGCTCGTAAACGTCCACAGCGGCCTGTGTCTTACGGTCGCCGGCGGAGGAACCGGCAGCAACACCACGGCCGTCCAATTCCCCTGCGACGGAGACCGTTCCAGGGACTGGAAAATCTCTCACTAATCGCTGACTCAAGCGCAGTGTCCACCGGAGGTGTGCCCTACGCGTCTCAAAGACCCTTCTTTTAGACGCGTGGGGTATGTGTGTGTATCCGCTCAACGACCGGTCATCTGCTCGATGTGTTCGGGATATCGAGCGCCTGGCACCGCGATCCGGGAGGCCGCGTCCGTGATGTCACGCAGATCGTCGGACGTGAGGTCAATCGAGAGTGCCCCGATGTTCTCATCCAGGGGATGCAGCTTCCCAGCTTGCGCTCTTGCATATAACTCCTTCGGAACGTTTCCCTGTCTCCTGGCTGAATCCGTTGCCTGGAGCCAGGACTAAATATACCTTGACAAGCATATGCTCTATACAGTATATAAAGAGCGTGGGATCTGTGTTCGAAGTCATTGCGGAGCCGAACCGCCGCGCGATATTGAGCCTCCTGGTCTCGTCCCAACAGTCGGTGGGAGAGATCGAGCGTCAGCTTGGTATGCCGCAGCCGGCCGTGTCCAAGCACCTGCGCGTGCTGCGCGAGGCCGGCTTCGTAGAATCCACGGTGGATGCACAGCGCCGTCTCTACCGGCTGAAACTCGAACCACTTCAGGAGATCGACGCCTGGCTGGCTCCGTTCCGCCGGTTCTGGTCCGCTCACGTGGATGCTCTCGAACGCCACCTCGACCGCATGGATCAAGCCGCACCACCGAAAAGAAAGACTAAAGAGAGAACGACGCGGCCCAAACCGCGAACCTGACAAAGGAGAAACGCAATGAAAATCAAAGTGACCAGCGTATACGTGGACGACCAGGATAAGGCCCTGCGCTTCTACACGGAGGTACTGGGCTTTGCCAAGAAGACCGATTTCAGTCAGGGCCCATATCGCTGGCTGACCCTGGCCTCTCCCGAGGAGCCGGACGGCACTCAGTTGCAATTGGCGCTGAACAACACCCCCGCGGCCAAAGCGTATCAGGAGGCGATATTTCAACAGGGCCAGCCCGCGGCCATGTTCTTCACCGACGACGTCAAGGGCGACTACGAGCGGACCAAGGCCCGCGGCGCCGAGTTCACGATGCCGCCCACCGACGTGACCGGCTCGACCATTGCCATGCTGAAGGACACCTGCGGCAACCTCATTCAGCTCACGCAGCTGGCACGCTACTAAATGCGGCTGTTCCGCAAATTGGCGCAGCTCCGCCGGTTCCGGTCGCCAAATAGGGAGACAAGGAGGATAAGATGACCACTCGCGAGCAGTACACACCGGGTCCTGCCAACGGGGCGCAGGTACGAAAGGATGGCGAAAAGTGGACACTCATTCTCGTCAGAGAGCTGCGCCACGCGCCGGACAAAGTCTGGCTGGCACTTACCGATCCGGCACAATTACGCGAGTGGGCACCCTTTGAGGTCGATGGGAACCTGGCTACGGTCGGAGCCGCGGTGAATTTCACCTGGGTGGGAACGGGCAGGCTGCAGGTAACAACGGTGACGCGCGCCGACGCTCCCGAGGTGCTTGAGTACGGCGATATCAGGTGGGAGCTCGAAGCCTTTGGTGGCGGCACGCGCCTGACGCTGTGGCACAGCATCGATCGACGCTTCATCTCGTGGGGTGCCGCGGGCTGGCACATTTGTTTTGATGTTCTGGATCGCCTTCTCAGCGGAATTCCCATCGGTCGGATCGCTGGTGGCGACGCGATGCAGTTCGGCTACTGGCAGCGTCTGAACGCTGAGTACGCCAGGCAGTTCGGTGTGAAAAACCAATAGCAAAGGAGAGCTTGCATTTGAGTAATGCCGCCAAACGTTCGATTGTCCGCTGGATTCACATCGTCTTGGGCATACCGCCCGTTAGTTCTCCGCAAACATTCCATTTTCCGGGTGTCTGGACCGAGAATCAAAATCGGTCGAAACTCCTACCGGCGATAGGGAACCGTAGCGACGCTTACCTTGCCCTGGGCCTCGATGGCGCCGGTGTCCTCGTGGAAGACCGCCTCGTCCGCCCGAAGGACTGTTTCGCCATCGCACACCAGCGCGCTCTTTTTGGCCGCCGCTTTGCCCTGCATGACGCAAACCCGCGTCCGGATCTCCACGTCGCCCTTCAGTTCGACCACGGAAGGGTATTCGGCGCCACGCTGGATACTGAGGGCCGACACCAGAACCGGACGAACCCCGTTCATCGGGAACACTACCAGATGCTTCATTTGAGAGAGTTCGGCGGTCCGGTCCTGCGACCAAGCCGGTGGAAGTGTAGTCGTGAGGAGGGCCCACAAGGTAGCGGCGATCGCCAGTTTCATGTCGGATCTCCGTTTACATGTCTCCGGACGCAGGAGCCCGCAGCGGGGTTCCTGATTTTTCCATCGAACGGTCTCGATAGCGCCCGACCAGCGTCCGATTCCCCGCGTGATAAACTCTCAATCGTCATTCGGAAAAATCATGGATCGCAGAAACTTTCTCTCTACCTCTCTCACCGCGTCCGCGCTATCGATGGCCGGCGCGGCTACAGCGGACCCGCAATCGCCCGGCGCGAAGGCCGCGCCCGAATACTATGAACTCCGGCGCTATCAGCTCGCGAGCGGACCGGGCACGAGGGTGACCGACCACTACTTCGCCGGCGCGCTCATCCCCGCTTTGAACCGGCTCGGCATTGGGCCAATCGGGGCCTTCTCCGTCTATTTCGGGCCGGACACGCCCGCCTACTACCTCCTGCTTCCCTCCGCGAAACTCGAGACGCTCGTGACAGCCGAGCTGGAACTGGCCAGGGACACCGCGTTCATGAAGGACGCAGCACCTTTCTGGGACGC
Organism: Bryobacterales bacterium; assembly: GCA_963836015.1. Lineage (GTDB taxonomy): Bacteria > Acidobacteriota > Terriglobia > Bryobacterales > Bryobacteraceae > CAWCDJ01. The sequence continues at coordinate 44,222 of CAWIIF010000010.1, forward strand.
TCCCGGCGGCTCGCCCCCCTACATCACGATCGAGAGCACCCTGCTGCGCGCCTTCGAGGGTCATCCGAAACTCGCCGTCCCGTCCACCGCCGCAAAGAAGGAACGGCGCATCTACCAGCTCCGCACCTACGTGTCGCCGACCAACATGGACCACGTCCGCAAAGTGGAAATGTTCCATCACGGCGAGTTCGACATCTTCGCAAAGGCAGGCGCCGCCGGCGTCTTTTATGCCGATGCGCTGATCGGGCCGAGGCTGCCGAGCCTGACCTATATGCTCAGCTTCCCGGATATGACGGCGCTCGAAACCGTCTGGGAGAAGTTCGGCGCAGACCCCGACTGGAAGAAACTCTCCGCCGATCCGCGGTTCAAGCTGGACCCGCCGACCGTCTCGAACATCACCAGCCTCGTGCTGCGCCCGCTCTCCTGTTCGCAGGTGTAGCGAACTACCAGCCTTCCCACACGTAGGCCGAGAACTTCCGCACCGTGTGGAAGCCCACGCGCTCATAGAGGCTGACGGCCTCTTCGTTCGCCGCGGTCACCGTGAGGCTGGCGGAGCGGCAGCCCATTTCCTGCAGCGTCGCGAGCGACTGGCGCAAGAGCGCGTACCCGGTGCCGGTGCCCCGCACCGTCGGACTCACGCAGATCTGCGTGATGTGGCCGCAGCACTGCGCCACGATGCTCGCAAGCGAGATGCCGCACAGCCTGTAGTCGCCGAACTCGCAGGCGGTTATTTCGAAATACGGCCACGCACCCGGCTTCAAGTTCTGGTTCCAAGACCGGCAGAGCAGGAAGAAGGACGCGGATATAGTCCGGTGCGGTTCGCAAGTCCGGCTCCCGGAAGAGAATAAACGACGGGCGTTCTGCCTCCTGTGCTGCGAGTATCACGCTGAAATCGGAGTCCGCCGAGATCACGATCCGGTCCTCAGCGAGAGCTCTTGCAAGGATTTCCTCGTCTCTGGAACCCTGCATTCGATATGCTCGGACATGAACAGCGTCATGGCCGGCTACTGAGAGCAGATCAGCCAAAGACGGCGGTAGGGCGTTGTCGACCAGGAATCTCAAGCCGAGTACCGAAGAGGCAGTTCTCGCTCCATTGCCGAAGCTGCGGCGAAGCGCAGGCATTCGCGAACATCTTCGGCCTCGAGGTCAGGATATTCGGAGAGAATCTCACCCTCTGTTAGCCCCCCAGCCAGTAGGCGCAGCACTGTTGCAACGGGAATTCGCAGGTGGCGAACGCACGGGACTCCCCCCATCTGTCCAGGGTCAACCGTGATGCGCTCGAGATTCTTCATAGCGGGTCACACATCATTGTCGCAACTGCTCCGGCGTGAGGCAAATGCGACTAGAAGCCCATGAGCAACGGGCACGAAAACAGTGCCCCGCATTGAACCGGCTCGGCGTTGGACCCGCCAACCGTCTCGAACATCACCAGCCTCGTGCTGCGCCCGCTCTCCTGTTCGCAGGTGTAGCGAACTACCAGCCTTCCCACACGTAGGCCGAGAACTTCCGCACCGTGTGGAAGCCCACGCGCTCATAGAGGCTGACGGCCTCTTCGTTCGCCGCGGTCACCGTGAGGCTGGCGGAGCGGCAGCCCATTTCCTGCAGCGTCGCGAGCGACTGGCGCAAGAGCGCGTACCCGGTGCCGGTGCCCCGCACCGTCGGACTCACGCAGATCTGCGTGATGTGGCCGCAGCCCTGCGCCACAATGCTCGCAAGCGAGATGCCGCACAGCCGGCCCGTGGCGGCTTCGAAGGCGGCGTACGACGCCGGCCGGTAGAAGGTGCCGCAGCCTGGATACTGCACGATGTTGTACAGAAACCGCCGCGCGCCCGCCGTGCTGCGATATTGGTCGTTGATGCGGCTGTCCACGTGGCCGGAATAGGCGGCCGAGATCAGCGAAGCCGCGGCGTCCTGATAATGGTCGGACCAGCGCTCGATGTACATCGGCCGGCGCACGCGTCCTTCCGGAAACTCGGCGCCGTTCAGTCCGATCCGCATGAAGTTGCGCTCGTAAGAGCTCAGGCAGTGGGAGAGCGGAACCGGGCGGCCCGGCGAGAAATGCAGCATCATGAGCTGCGACTCGATGCGTGCAGCCAGCGGGTTCCCGGCGATGGTGCGCAGCGCCCAGTCGAGCATCTGGTCCTCGCGCTCCTCGGTGTGGTACCGGCGGCGCAGGTAGAGGTCGCCGATCAGCCCTTTGTTCTCCTCCAGGACATAGTAGAGGTAGCCCACCACCTGGTCGTCTTCGAAGAGCGCGCAGCCGTTGAGCGCGTGGAGATCGACGAAGCGCCGCACCAGGTCCGCCGATTTGTCGAAGTCCCACTCCAACTCGTCGTGCCACGCGGCGGTCTCTTCAGCGAGCAGGGGTTCCAGCTCGCGCGCGGAAACCCGCCGCAGATCGACGATTTCCGGCGCCCGCAGCGGGGTCGGCGGATTCAGCCGTGCAGCCATTGTCGTGCTATTGTACTCCGTACATCGCCGCGTAGCTCAACTGCTGCTTCACGAAATCGCGCGGGTACGAGATCGCGACGGCCGTTACCTTTCCCGCCGGATCGAGTTTCGCCGCCAGGTCCGCGTTGATTCCGCACCAGTAGGTCGGCACGTTCAGCCGGTTATACCGCGCCACGACCTGGTCGCGCAGCCCCGCGTCGAAGTGCACGCCGTACCGGTCCACCAGGGCCTTGATCGCGGCGTAGTCGCCTTCGGCCTTGATCCGCATCAGTTCCGCCAGCAGCATCCCGACTCCCTTATGCATCTGGTCGAAATCCTTCAGCAAAAGGTAGGTCTTGCCGTTCCGCTCGATCTTCTGGATGGCGCCGGTCTTGTCCATGATGTAGTTCACGATCAACTGGCGGTTCCTCTGATGGTCCTCTTCGATGGTGTCGCCCTTGGGGATGCGGTAGAGCTGCGTCAGCGCCACCCGAACCGCGTTGTAGTACATCGCCTTCCCCACCTCGGGGCTCGAGACCAGGCCGAGTTGCTGCAGCTTGGGGTCGGAGATGTTCCACAGCGCCATCAGGTCGGCACGCGCCTCTTCGAGGGTCGAGAAGTACTCTTTCAAATATGCTTCCGCGCCGCCCTGCAGCTTCGGATTGAGTTTGCCCGACCCGTGGCCGATCACCTCGTGCAACGCGGTCATCAGATCCGAAGCCTCTTCGCCGTACTTCGTGCAGACGGCCACCTCCCCGGGTGAGGCGGCGAATTCTTCGAGCGGCCCGGCGCCGGTGCCCTGCCGCAGAGTGCGCGAGCTGCCGGTGAACAGGAAGCTCTTGCTGCCGTACTTCTCGCGGATTTCGTTCTCGTTCGGCAGGTTGTCACCGACCGTGCTGACGTGGAAATCGCCGGTCTCGATCACCGTCTCGACGGCCTTCGCCAGCGGGGGCTTGACATCTTTCTTCTTATACTGCGCGAGCCACGGCGCGTGGTCTTCGAAATACTGGGCGTTGGCCGCCAGCTTCACCATCAACTGGTTCAGTTTCTGGTCCGTGATGGTGACGAAACTCTGCGAAGTGCCCTTGGCGGCGCGCGCGTCGCGGTAGACCTCGATGAACCCGTTCGCGAAATCCACCGGAGGGTTGTTCTGCACCCAGGCGACCCCGAAGCGGATCCAGTCGGATGGGTCCCCGGTTTCGTAATACCGGATCAGCGCGGCCAGCACCGGCTCCTGTCCGGGCTCGGCGTAGGCCCGCGCCTTCTCCAGGTATCCCACGGCCTTCTTCAGGAACGGCGCGTACATCCCCGCCGGGGCCTTGCCGTCGCCCGTGCCGGCGCGCCAGACCTCTTCCACCAGCTTTCCGGAATCGGTCTTCACCAGCCGCGAGTTCAGCGGGTGGGTGTCGTGAAAGTTCGCCAGGTCCGCCATGCTCACGTTGTGATAGAAGTTGTTCGCGCTTGCCTGCAGGATGTCGAGCTTGCCCCGCGGACTCTTGGCCGTGATCATAGGCTGGAATTCAGGGTCGAAGAGCGACGGCCGGAGCGCCTCCAGCTCACGGTCCAGATCGGCCTGACCGCGGATCTTGGCGCCATAGCCGCCTTCCCGGAATCCACCCGCCGCCAGCGTTGCCCGGGCCGCGGTCTTCAGCTCGTCGAACGTGAACGCCGGCAGGAATTTCTGCGCCGTCATCTCGTTGTGGTTGCCGCGATTCGCCCAGAACAGCTTGGTGAAATCGACGATCTTCGGCCGCGCATCCCCCTGCACCACACCCGCGTGCCGCACGATCTCTTCCAGCAGGTATTTCTGACGGAGCCCGTAGATCGAATTCTGGTCGTAGTTGATCGGGTCGATCGCGATCGATGCCTGTGTCAGCCAGTAGGTCAAGGCCTGCTGTCGCGGCGTGAGCTGGCGGAAACTCTCCGCCTCGAGCTGCACAAAACCGGTGGATCCGACACGATCCACCAGCGTGTGGTTCTCTGCCGCCATGGCGCCGGCAGCGATTGCAAGGAAGAAAATGAAGCGCAAGGAAGTACCTCTAACCCTATGTTACCCAAGGTTGGCCTCCCCACCGCGCCACCCGTACGTGAGGTCCGCGCGGCGCCCAGATCTCCGGATCCGTAGGACCGAACAGCGCCAGCACCGGGGTACCGGCCGCCGCGGCCAGGTGGGTGATCCCGGAGTCGTTACCGATATAGAGTCGCGCGCCCGCCAGCCAGCAGGCTAGCTCGTACAGATTGTCCATGCGGACCGCGTTCCCGAGCGGTGGATCGTCGGGGCCGGCGCACCAGCGGACCGGCATCACCCGTTCGAGCCGGCGGGCCAGCGCTTGAAACCGGTCGAGCGGCCAGTTCTTCTTCGCGCTGCCCGAAAAAGGATGAATCACCGCGTAATCGCCGCGCGGACTGCCGCAGGCGATCCGCGGGATGCCGTCACTGCGGCAGCCTGCCAGCCCCGTCACCTGTTCGAGATAGAAATCGACCGCGTGCACACCCGGCCGGTCGGGCAGGGCCGGAAAGAACGTGAAAAGCGCGCCCAGCGCCGCCACGGCCTCGCGGAACTCCGGGCGGCCCGCGCCGTACCAGGAGACAATCGAATCGAACGATCTCAGTTCGTCGAGCAGGCGCGGCGGCGCATCGGCGATCCCCAACAGGTCGAGTCCGGTCGATGCGATCGAACGGGCGCGGTCGGCAAACCGTGCCAGCGGAACGTTGGCGGAAGCCGCCCAAACCTCGAGATAACCATCCCTCAGACACTCCATGGCCGGCAAGGAGACGACGAAATCTCCGATCGCTCCCGGGCGGATGATCAGCCTGCGCATTTTGACACTATTTTCGCAGAACAGAACGGTCGCGAACCGTTTTATGCACAGTTCATCCACCGTGGCTTCCTTGTAACCGTATCGAAATAAGAGAAATAAATGTTGTTGAAAACAGGTCTTTTACATACAGGAAAGCGTTGACCGGAAGCCATGTTCGGTTGCATAGTGAAGGTGGTTCCAAGAGGTTTGAGGAACAGCAAGCCTCCGGAAGCGAAGCGGACCGGGAACGATGATCCGTAGCCGAAACTAGTAATAGAAACGGTTGCGGGGAGCGAACGGAATCGGGCGCTATCGGAAGGCGGACTGATCTGAAGCCAGATCGGCTGGAACGTTCGATCCGGAGGGATGTAAAAGTCCTAAAGGGTAGATTCAGCCGGAAAGGCAACAGGTTGGATCGGTTGCGGAAGCCGAAACGGGCCAACGCGTAGAAGCAGCCAGAGCCGGAGCAAAACGGCGGTTGGCTGTGGAGCGAAAAGCCGAACGAACGGGAGAAGCAGCCGGTTTGAGGTACGAAGTAGCAGGCCAGGAACTTTGACCCCATGCGGGTGCCCGCGGAAGCGGGAGTCACCATGGGCGAGCGAAAGGCCGTTGCGAGTACCCGGTCCCGGTCGGAAAATGAGTCTGCGGCGTGCTTCAAGGCATTGATCCAGTAGCCGGAGAAAACGGTTATCGGGGAGTCCGGAAGCGAAACGCTCGGAACTTCCGGCTGCGATGTTCGGTACCGGGCATGCCGGTTGTGAACAGGCTGTGAATCAGGTCACTTGGAACCATTTTCTTTTTTTACCCACCCGAAATCTCCGACCAGCGGCAAATGGTCCGACGCCAGGAGCGCCTTGCGCGTCCGGACCAGGCTGAGCCGCTCCAGATGCAGCGTCGGATCGTAATAAATGTGATCCAGGTGCAGAAACGGGAGCATCCCGGGGTAGGTACGCGAGCGGTTCAGGTGAGTCCGCACATCGACGCTCTTGAGATGCGATCGCAGCAGGCGTGTCGCCAGCCCGCGCGTCCATTCATTGAAGTCGCCCAGGACGATGCGGGGCGACTCGATTTCCACGTCGTTCAGCAGCTCGGGCGCGATCAGTTTCCGCCCCTGGGCCCGCCGCTCCAACAGGGCCGTCCCCAGGTGAACGTTGAACACGTGCAGCAGGGTGCCGTTCACCGTCAGGTCGGCCCGCAGGCAGCCGCGCTCCTCGCGCCCGCGGACGCTCAAGTCATAGTTCCGCATGGTGCGGATGGGAAAGCGGCTGAGCACCACATTGCCGTATCCATATCCGCGGTGCTTCCGGTTTTCGCCGAGCACGTACGGCAGCTTCAGCTCGGCCGAGATGGTCTCCGCCTGGTGGTCCAATACCTCCTGCAGGGCGATGATGTCCGGCGCGATCTCGCACAGAACCTCCGCGATCCGGAGCGCGCTCGAGCGGCCGTCGATCCCCCGGCACTTATGAACGTTGTAGGTGACGATCCGCATCGGCCCTACTCCTGGCGCTCCACGATCCAGCCCAGCCACTCGTGAATCCGCTCGATCGCCGGACGCCGCCGCCACTCCTCGTATCCGATGCGCCGGCAATGGATCACATCCCTCTGGAAATCCGATTCCACGAGCAGCGCCAGTTCTTCGTCGAGGGCTGCCAGGTTGACTTCATCGTTCAGCCCGAAGGAGCGTGAATCGAAGTTGGACGATCCGATGACGCTCCACAGGCCGTCCACTACCATGCATTTGGCGTGGATCATGGCCGGCCGGTATTCGAAAATCTGCGCGCCGTGCTTCAACAGCTCGCCGTACAGACGCCGGCTCGAGCGCCGCGTCAACAGGTGGTCGTGGTGCGTCCCGGGCACCATGATCTTAAGCTCGACGCCCCGGCCCATGGCGCGGATCAGCTCCTGCCGCGCGCTGCGGTCCGGCAGAAAATAGGGCGTGGTGATGTGGATGCTGCGACCGGCGCAGGCGATCAGCGTCTGGAACACCATGCGGGCCCGCGTGGAACCGCCATAACTGGGGCTGCTGTTGATCACCAGGGCGGCTACGCTCCCCCGGTCCTCGCACTCCGGGTAATATTTCGGCCCCGCCAGCAGCTCCCCCGAAGACTCCAGCCAGTTCTCGGCAAACATGGATTGGAGCGCCGGAACGGCGCGCCCTTCGACCCGGAACATCGTGTCGCGCCAGCGCGCGTGCCGCCGGGTGCTGAGATACCAGCGGTCGGAGATCCCGGCCCCTCCGATGAACCCTACGCGGCCGTCCACCACCAGCAGTTCGCGATGCGTCCGGTTGTTGAACCGCAGGACGTTGTACCAGCGGAACGGCATGTACCAGCAGACCTGGCCGCCGGCCTCGGTCAGCTCGCGGAAGAACGACATCCGCGTACTGATGCTGCCCACCGCGTCGAGCACCACGCGGACCTCCACCCCCGCGCGCGCCCGCTCGGCCAGCGCCTCCACGAAGCGGGCGCCGATCGCACCCTTTTGGAAGATATAGGCTTCCAGGCAGATGTGGCTCCGTGCCGAGCGTATGGCCTCCAGTTCCGCCCCGTAAAACGCGTCGCCGTTGGCCAGGACCGCTACGCCCGTGGCGTGGTGCAATTGGGAGTCTGCCAGCAGGCCCAGCGCGCGCGCGAACTCTGCCGACCCCAGCGGAACGGCGGGAGGATCGCTCACCCGATAAGCCAGCCCCGGCGCGAAAAACGCCAGCGCCACAAACAGGAGCTGAATACCGATGCCGAAGACTGCCAGAACCAGGAAGAAGGTCTCCATACACAAATGGGGCGCGACTCCCTCCCCATTTTTAAGTGTGGCCCCGAAAGCCTTCCCAAGTCCTCCCGCCGGCGTGCGGAAACTTACATGTCCCGCTGCAGATAGCCCACCGTTGCTACCATGGCAGCGTGGAGCAATTCGCGCTCGAATTCAACCTGGCGCCTGAGCGCCGGGTCTACACGGTCTCGGAGCTGAACGCGGCCATCCGGGCGGCGCTCGAGGCCGAGTTCTCCGACCTGTGGATCTCGGGCGAAATCTCCGGGCTGAAACTCGCCGCCAGCGGGCATTACTATTTCACCCTCAAGGAGCGCGAGGCGCAGGTGAAATGCGTGGCCTTCCGCTCGGCTCACCGCTACTGGAAGTTCAAGCCGCAGGACGGCCTGGCGGTGCTCGCGCGCGGCCGGATCGACGTCTATGAAGTCCGCGGCGAATATCAGTTGCTGGTGGAGGTCCTCGAGCCCCAGGGCGCCGGCGCGCTGCAGCTCGCCTTCGAGCAATTGAAGAAAAAGCTGGCCGCGGAGGGCCTCTTTGCCTCCGAGCGGAAACGCAGCCTGCCGCGCTTCCCGCGCCGCGTCGGGATCGTCACGTCGCCGCAGGGCGCCGCCATCGCGGATATGGTCCAGATTCTTGCGCGCCGCTTCCCGGGCCTCCACATCCGCCTGTTTCCCGCCCGCGTCCAGGGGGAAGGCTCGGTGGAAGACGTCTGCCGGGGGATCGACTATTTCTCGCGAACCGCCTGGCCCGACGTCGTGATCGTCGGCCGCGGCGGTGGATCTCTCGAAGACCTGTGGACCTTCAATGAGGAAGCCGTGGCCCGGGCGATCGCCGGGTGCCGGGTTCCGACCGTGTCGGCGGTCGGGCACGAGACCGACCTGACCATCGCGGACCTGGTCGCCGACCTGCGCGCTCCTACCCCCTCGGCGGCCGCCGAAATGGTAGTTCCGACGCAGGGAGAGCTGCTCGACCGCCTCGACGCCGCACGCGGCCGCGCGGTTCAGTTCCTGCGCTACCGGCTGGCCATGCTGGAGCGGCGCTTCCGGCAGCAGGGCATCGATCGCGCGCGCAGCGTCCTCGAGCGCCGCATCGGGCGCGGCCTGCAGCGCACCGACGAGATGGAGTATGGCATGCGGGAGCGCATCCGGGCCGCCGTCGACGCGCGGGAGCGTTCCCGGCGGGCCCTGGAGCTGAAGCTCCGGCGCTTTGATGTCCGCCCGCGGCTGGCCGGGGACCGCCGCCGCATCGAGGCTGCCCACGCCGCCGCGCTCCAAGTCGTTCGCCTTCGCCTCGACCGGCGACGCGCCGTGCTCGCTCAACTACACACGAAACTGGAGCAGTTAAGCCCGCTCCGCATCCTCGAGCGCGGCTACGCGATCGTTTCTAATCAGCAGGGAATCTTGAAAGACGCCGCCGCCGCCCCCGCGGAGTCCCCCATTCACATCCGTCTGGCCACGGGCGAGTTGGACGCCCGCGTGACCCAAACAGAGCCGCGACCGTAAGGGAGTAGGCAGCCCTACTGCTTCAAAAACTGGCCGATCGAACGCGTCGCCTGGCGGATCCGCTGCTCGTTCTCCACCAGCGCGAATCGCACGTGGCCCTCTCCCAGCGGACCGAACCCGATCCCCGGCGAAACCGCCACCTGCGCCTTCTCGAGCAGCATCTTGGCGAACTCCAGCGACCCGGCCGCGCGGTACCGCTCCGGCAGCGGCGCCCACAGGAACATCGACCCCCGCGGCTTCTCCACCGGCCATCCCGCCCGGTTCAGCCCGTTCACCAGCGCATCGCACCGCTTCTGATAGGTCGCGCAGATCTTCGCGGTCTCCGCCTCGCACTCCCGCAGCGCGATGATCGACGCGATCTGGATCGGCTGGAACACCCCGTAATCCAGGTAGCTCTTGATGCGCCCCAGCGCCCCGATCATCTTCCGATTGCCCAGGCAGTAGCCCACCCGCCATCCCGCCATGTTGTAGCTCTTCGACATCGAGAAGATCTCGACCGCCACGTCCTTGGCGCCTTCCACCTGCAGAATGCTCGGCGGCTTGTATCCGTCGTACCCCAGGTCGGCGTATGCGAAATCGTGAACCACCATGGTCTCGTGCTCGCGCGCCAGCGCCACGATCTCCCGGAAGTACTCCAGGTCCACGCACGTGGTGGTCGGGTTGTGCGGAAACGAAATCAGCAGCATCTTCGGCTTCTTGCTGGAGCTCCGGTAGAGCTCGCGCAGCCGGTTCAGAAACGTGCCGGCGTCCGGCATCGGCAGCATGCAGGCCTGTCCCTCGGCCATCAGCACACCGTACTGATGAATCGGATACGCCGGATTCGGCGAAACCACCGCATCGCCCGGGCCGATCACCGCGAACAGCAGGTGTGCCAGCGCGTCCTTCGCGCCGATCGTGACGATCGCTTCCGTGTCCGGGTCCAGCTCCACCCCGTACTTCAGCCGGTAGCGGTTGGTGATTTCTTCCCTCAGCCGCGGAATCCCCCGCGACTGCGAGTACCGGTGATTGCGCGCGTTCTTGGCCGCTTCCACCAGCTTGTTGACCACCACCCGGGGGGTCGGCCCGTCCGGGTTCCCCATCCCCAGGTCGATCACGTCGATCTGCGCTGCCCGCGCCTTTGCGCGCATCTCGTTGATGACGGCGAACACGTATGGAGGCAGTTTCTGTATGCGATAGAATTCTTCGGAGCTCTCGGACATTAAACCCATTCTACGACGGCGGCGGCGGCCCGCCGGGTCTCGTCTCTTTCTCGATTTCGGAGTCCACCTCCGCGCCCGTGAGAATGGCGATGCCGGTCAGGTAAAACCACAGCATCAGGATCACCACCGCGCCCAGCGATCCGTAAGTTGCGTTATACGCGTTGAAGTATTGCAGGTAAAAGCGGAATCCCAACGAGGCCGCCATCCACAGCACCAGCGCTACCAGCGCCCCAGGCGTCATCCATCTCCACTGCCACTCCTTCCAATCCGGAGCGAAGCGGTAGAGCAGATTGATGCCTGACAGCACGAACAAGGCGGCCAGCAGCCACCGGGCGAATGCCCAGGCCCATGCGAAGCCGCTCTCCATCCCCGCGTAGGCCGCCAGGTACTCCCCTAGCTTGCCTCCCGCCAGAATCAGCACCAGCGCCGTTACCGTGAAAAGCGAAAAGAGGAAGGTCAGCCCGATCGCGATCAGCCGCGCCCGCCACCACGGCCGGCTGTCTTTGATTTCGTAGGCCCGGTTGAGCCCGTCGCCCAATGCCGCCATCCCGTTCGACGCAGCCCACAGCGTCCCCAGGATTCCCAACGAAAGCTTCCCGCTCCCCGCGCCGCTCGCAATCTGGTTGAGCGTTTGGACGATCAGGTCGTATGCCGACCGCGGCACGACTCTCCGGAAGTAGCCGAGCAGGCTCGACCGCAGATCCTCGCTTTGCGCGAAATAGCCGAAGATGTTCGTCAGCAGGATGAACAGCGGAACCAGCGCCAGCAGAAAATAGAAGGAGAGCTCGGCCGCCTGTCCGAACACGTCGTCGTTCAGTATCTCTGTCCAGACGCGCTTCACCAGGCGTTGGAACTTCAACCCGTGCAGGCGCCACAGCCTGTTCACGATTCGCTGCGCCTCCTCTCCATGGTGCGGCTCCGTCGCTCCGGTTGTCGGTACCTTCCGCCACAGTTATCATCAAGGATCGGAGTCTTCCACAATGAACCGGCTTGTCCTCCTTGCTTTCGCTGGCGCATCCATCCTGGCCGCCCAGTCTTCGAGCGACCGTCCCCTGACCTCGCTCCCCTACACGCCGAGCCTCGATGTCTCAGCGATGAACCGCTCCGTCGATCCTTGCGTCGACTTCTATCAATACTCCTGCGGCAGCTGGATCCGCAAGAACCCCATACCGGCCGACCAGGCCCGCTGGGACGTGTACGCCAAGTTGACCGACGAGAACCAGCACTACCTGTGGGGCCTGCTCCAGCAGGCGGCGGAACCCTCGGCGCGCCGCACCCCCCTCGGGCAGAAGATCGGGGACTTCTTCGGTGCGTGCATGGACCAGGCGGCCGTCGATCGAGCGGGCAGCACGCCGCTCAAAGGCGCGCTCGACCGCATCGCGGCGCTGCGCTCCGCGGCCCAACTGGCGCCCGTGCTGGCGCGCCTACAGATCGAAACCCCGGGCAACGGGCCCCTATTCGGATTCGGGTCCAACCAGGACTTCGCCGATTCCAGCCGCGTCATCGCGTTTGCCAGCGCCGGCGGCCTCGGCCTGCCCGATCGTGATTATTACCTCAAAACCGACGCGAAATCGGTCGAAACCCGCGCGAAGTACGTAGCCCACGTCGCGAAAATGTTCGAGCTTCTTGGAGACCCTCCCTCCGCCGCCCGGACTGAAGCGCAGACCGTGATGGAGATCGAGACCTCGCTCGCCAAATCGTCGCTCACCCGCGTCGAGCGCCGCGACCCCTACAAGCTGTTCCACAAGATGACGCGCGCCCAGCTTGCCGCCCTGACCCCCGCCTTCGACTGGAATGCCTACCTCGCCGCGTGGGGTGCCGGCACGGTCTCCGAATTCAATGTCACCGAGCCCGCGTTCTTCCAACAGGTGGAGGCGCTGCTCGCCTCCCGCAGCCTCGACGATTGGAAGACCTACCTCCGCTGGCACGTGGCGCATGCCGACGCGCCCTATCTCGCCACTCCCTTCGTCACCGCCAATTACGATTTCTACAGCGCCTACCTGCGCGGCACCAAGCAGCTTCCGCCCCGCTGGAAGCGCTGCGTCCAATACACCGACCGGAACCTCGGCGAGGCGCTCGGGCAGGTTTTCGTGCAAAAGACCTTCACTGCCGATACCAAGGCCCGCACCGTGGCCATGACGAAGGAGATTCAGAAGGCCATGGAGCAGGAGATCGAGAACCTGACGTGGATGGGGCCGGAGACCAAAAAGCTTGCCCTCGAGAAGCTCCACGGCATGATCGATAAGATCGGCTATCCCGACAAGTGGCGCGACTACAGCACCCTCGAAATCCGCCGCGGCGATTTTCTCGGCAACGTCGAGCGCTCCGCCGAGTTCGAATCCCGCCGCGATCTCGCCAAAATCGGAAAGCCCGTAGACCGCGGCGAATGGCAGATGAGCCCGCCCACCGTCAACGCCTACTACGACCCGCAGATGAACGACATCAATTTCCCCGCCGGCGTCCTGCAGCCCCCGCTCTACGACCCCAAAATGGACGACGCGCCGAATTACGGCAACACCGGCGCCACCATCGGCCACGAGCTTACCCACGGCTTCGACGACGAAGGCCGCCAGTTCGATGCCCACGGCAACCTCAAAGACTGGTGGACCAAAAAGGATGGAGAGGAATTCGTCGGCCGCGCCGCTTGCGTCGTCGATCAGTATGCCGGCTACACGGTAATCGACAACATCAAGATCAACAGCAAGCTGACGGAAGGGGAAGACGTGGCGGATCTCGGTGGAACCCTGCTCGCCTACATCGCCTGGAAGTCGGCCACCCGCGGGCAGCAGTTACACCCCATCGACGGCCTGACCCCCGACCAGCGCTTCTTCGTGGGAATGGCGCAATGGGCCTGCGGCGACGAGCGCCCCGAATCCAAGCGCGTCAACGCCATGACCAACCCGCATTCCCCCAACGAATACCGCATCAACGGCGTTGTCTCGAACATGCCGGAGTTTTCGAAAGCGTTCGCCTGCAAGCCGGGACAGCCCATGGTCCGCGCCAACGCCTGCCGGGTCTGGTAGGGTAGACCTCCGACAGGCGCTAAGATAAGTCTGCTCGCCAGGATGAACTCGGCGGGCGATCCAAGCCAGCGCCCTTGGTTTGGGTACGGTAAAATTGGGCCATGCACAACGAGTTCACGGCGATTGTCGAGAGGGACGGCCCGTGGTACATCGCTTACTGCGCGGAAGTGCCCGGGGCGAACGGTCAAGGCAAGTCGCAGGAAGAATGCCTGGCGAATCTTCGGGAGGCGATCGCTCTCATTCTGCAGCATAGGCGTGAGGAATCGTTGCGCTCTATACCGCCCGATGCCGGGCAGGAGCTTGTAGTGGTCGGATGAAGCGCGAAGGGCTGCTCCGACACCTACGGCGCCACGGCTGTGTCGTGCGTAGAGAGGGCAAGGAGCACAGTCTGTGGGAGAATCCTCAGACAGGACATACCGAGCTTCCCGCGCCACTCCGAAATTGCCAATCTGCTGGCCAAGAGGATCCGTCGCAAGCTGTCTGTGCCCGACCCACCAGGATAGTCAGGGTTCGGCTTGGGCGTTAGACAGCCAAGTTCGCTCGACGAACACATTTCGGCGAGTACGTTTCAAAACCGCTTATCGGAAACAACGTTGGTGATCGACCGTTGAGGCACTTACAGCGCGTAGCGCGCGATCCTTGGATCAGGCCGTCGCCAGCCCTTGGGTGGTCGCGGTGTCAGGCCCGCAGATCCTAACTGAGCCCACGCTCCACACCATCAACAAAACAATGAGCATTGTCCGTGCCGCTTCGATCCATGGCAGCGCGTCGCCGGACACGAGATCGATGTAACCATTCGGGATGGCTGCCAGCAATGCAATCGCCCCCGGCTTCCAAAGGTTCCGGCCGACTCTATACCGTGAGATGGCCCAGAACAGAGCGAATCCAATGAGGGGACAGATCACTTGGGAGGTCGGAGCGAAGAACCATCCGAAATCACGATCGTGACTCATCGGTTGCCATCCGTGGGCATAGCTCCACAGCCGCTCAACTGCCGACACTATGTGCCAAAAGAATCCCTGGTACGTCGAAATCGGCAGGGGCTCATTAAAATTCACGGCAGAAAGGACCACGCCGTGGGTGAAAGCCGCCGCCGCTCCTGCACTCGTTACAGCTGAAATATATCTGCGCATTACACCCCCACTATGCCTTATCGGCACTTCGGGCAAGAATTCTAGATACTTTTCTGGGGAATCAAGACTCGTGGTGTTCCGTCGTAAACATGGCGTTCCGTAGCGGGGCGGATCTGCCCAGTTGACGGTTTGTCGCCTTATGCGCTGAGTGGACCGATGGAACGCGCCGGATTCCTAGAGGTGCAGCACTACGCGCAACCCCTCATCCACCGATCGCTGCAAGCGCGGCGGCAGCGTGCCGGCATGTTCCGTCAGAAAGCCCCGATCGAGGGTCAGTAATTGGGAGACGTTCACGACCGAATCGCGGGGCAAACCCGACAAGCGCGCCGGCAGCAGGACGTTGCCAGGGGCCTCGGCGAGGTCCAGGTTGCTCGTAATGACCGCGACGATTGTGGTCTGAATCCGGCTGAGATTGAAGGCATTAGCTTGGACCACAAGCACCGGCCGCCGGTAGCCGGGTTCCGAACGTCGGGGCTCGGGAAGGTCGGCCCACCAGATTTCTCCTCGCTGAATCTCGCTCACCCTCTACCAGGCATCCTTCTCAAGAGATTTCACTTGGGCGCGGTGCAGTCCGGAGTCGAGTTTCGCCGGTCGAAGCGCATACACTTCGTTCAGACGTTCGGTTATGGTAGTGTCCTGTTGCCGGTTCAGGTATTCCGCGATCGCGTTCGCGTACAGTTTGCTTCTGGAAACGCGGAGCCTGCGGGCAGCGGCTTCCGCTAAACGGAAAAGATCGTCAGGCATCGATACCGCAGTCTTCACAACTTCAGTATGACCCAAGTTATACTATGGGGCCTCTGGCAGGCCGCCCTGCATCACGGCCTGCCCTCCGGCCACCCCTACCGCATCGCGTACGAGCTCAGCACCTTCATGTAATTCGCCCGCTCGAATGCCCCCGGCTGCGGCACCGCGTTCCGGCTCATGCTGCCCTGCATCTGCTTGATCGAGTCGTACTCGTGCTCGCCCATCCAGACCAGCAGCTCCGTAGCCAGCGTATCCAGGTAGCTGATTCCCCGTTTCAACAGCGCCGATGTCATCATCGCTACCCGCGCGCCCGCCATCATGGCCTTCACCACGTCGGTCGCGCTGTGCGCCCCGCCCGTCAACGCCAGGTCGGCTTTCACCGAACCGTAAATCACCGCGATCCAGTGCAGCCGCAGCAATAGTTCGTGCGAGTTGCTCAGGATCAGGTTCGGCACCACCTCCAGCGCCTCCAGGTCGAAATCCGGCTGGTAGAACCGGTTGAACAGCACCATGCCGTCGATCCCGGCCGCATCCAGCCGCTTCGCCATGTTCGCCATCGAGCTGAAGTACGGCCCCAGCTTCACGGCCACCGGGATCTTCACCTCGGCCTTCACCGCCTTCACCAGCTCGATATACTGCTGCTCGACCCGGTCGCCGGTAACGTTCGGATCCACGGGCACGTAATAGATGTTCAGCTCCAGCGCGTCCGCGCCGGCCTGCTCCATCCTCTTCGCGTACCCCAGCCAGCCGCCCTTGGTCGTGCCGTTCAGGCTGGCGATGATCGGAATCTTCACCGCCTGCTTGCACTTCACGATGTGCGCCAGGTAGGCCTCCGGACCCATCACCCGCTGCGTCAGCTCCGGAAAATGTGTGATCGATTCGGCCGAGAGCTCCGAGCCTTCCGTGATGAACCGGTCCAGCTCGTCGCTCTCCAGCTCGATCTGCTCTTCGAAGAGAGAGTGCAGCACCACCGCCGAGGCGCCCGCATCCTCCAGCCGCCGGACGTTGCCCACGTCCTCGCACAGCGGCGAGGCGGAGGCAACCAGCGGGTTCTTCAGTTTCAGACCGAGATACGTGGTCGAAAGATCAATGGTTTTGCTCAGATCGATCATTTCTTCACCTCGGTGGTTTCTTGCGCGCCGTTCGAAGGCTGGTGCGACATATGTTCGTAAATCTTCCAGCGGCTCGCCACGTCTTCTTCCGCCAGCTTCAGGAGCTCTTTGGCATGCTCCGGGTTGCTCTTCGCCAGCATGGTGTACCGCGTTTCGTTGTAGACGTAATTCTTCAGCGGAAGGCTCGGCGGGCGCGAATCCAACTGGAACGGGTTCTTGCCCTGCTCCGCCAGCTTCGGGTTGTAGCGGAACAGCGGCCAGTATCCCGAGTTCACCGCCGCCTTCTGCTGCTCGCAGCCGAATGCCATATCGTACCCGTGCGCGATGCAGTGGCTGTAGGCGATGATGATCGACGGACCGTCGAACGCCTCCGCCTCCAGGAACGCCTTTACCGTGTGCATGTCGTTCCCGCCCATCGCCACCTTCGCCACGTATACGCTGCCGTAGCTCATCGCGATCATGGCGAGGTCTTTCTTACCGGAAGGCTTGCCGCCCGCAGCGAACTTCGCCACTGCGCCCCGCGGCGTGGCCTTCGACGCCTGGCCGCCCGTGTTCGAGTAGACCTCGGTATCGAGCACCAGGATGTTCACGTTCCGCCCGGAAGCGATCACGTGATCCAGCCCCCCGAACCCGATGTCGTACGCCCAGCCGTCGCCGCCCACAATCCACACGCTCTTCTTCACCAGCGCGTCCGCGATGCTCGCGAGATCCCGCGCCTCGGCCGTCTTCAAATCCGCCAGCTTCGCCTTCAGCTCTTTCACCCGCTCGCGCTGGGCGAAGATGCCCGGCTCGGTGGTCTGGTCCGCGTTCAGGATGGCGTTCGCCAGCTCCTCGCCGATCGCGAAGCCCAGCCGCCCCACCAGCTCCCTGGCATACTCGTTCTGCTTGTCCACCGCCAGCCGCATTCCCAGCCCGAACTCCGCGTTGTCTTCAAACAGCGAGTTCGACCAGGCCGGGCCGCGCCCTACGTCGTTCGTGCAGTACGGCGTCGTCGGCAGGTTGCCGCCGTAGATCGACGAGCAGCCCGTAGCGTTCGCCACCAGCATCCGGTCGCCGAACAGTTGCGTCATCAGCTTCACGTACGGCGTCTCGCCGCAGCCCGAGCACGCGCCCGAAAACTCGAACAGCGGCTGCAGCAGTTGTACGTCCTTCACCTGCGCCATCGACAGCGCCTGGCGGTCGGTGTCCGGAATCTTCAGGAAGAAATCCCAGTTGGCCGCTTCCGATTCCCTGAGCGGCGGCTGCGCCACCATGTTGATGGCCCGGTGCTTCACTTCGCTCTTGCTCTTGGCCGGGCAGACCTGCACGCACAGCGTGCAGCCGGTGCAATCCTCGGGCGCCACCTGCAGCGTGTACTTCCGGTCCTTCATGTCCTTCCAGCGCGCCGGCACCGCCTTGAACGTTTCCGGCTTGCCATCCAGCCACCGCGAGTCGTACACCTTCGCGCGGATCACGCTGTGCGGGCACACCAGCACGCACTTGCCGCACTGTATGCACAGCTCCTCGTCCCACACCGGAATCTCCAGCGCGATGTTCCGCTTCTCCCATTGCGCCGTGGCGCTGGGGAACGTGCCGTCCACCGGCATGGCGCTCACCGGCAGGTCGTCGCCTTCGCCGGCTATGATCCGCGCCGTCACCCTCTGCACGAAATCGGGCGCCGCGGCCGGGACCGGAGGCCGTATGTCGAATAGCGCCGTCACCTTGTCCGGCACCTTCACTTCATGCATGTGGTCGAGCGCCGCGTCCACCGCCGCGTAGTTCTTCTGCACCACGCTCTCGCCGCGCTTGCCGTAGGTCTTCTTGATCGCGTACTTGATCGCCTCGATCGCTTCCTCGCGCGGCAGCACACCGCTGATCGCGAAGAAGCACGTCTGCATGATCGTGTTGATACGGCCGCCCATCCCCGTCTGCTTGGCCACTTCATAGCCATCGATCACGTAGAACTTCAATTTCTTGTCGAGGATCTGCCGCTGCACCAGCCGCGGCAGGTGGTCCCACACTTCGTCCGGCCCGAAGGGGCTGTTCAGCAGGAACGTCGCGCCCGGCTCCGCCGCCTTGAGCATGTCGATCCGCTCCAGGAACGAGAACTGGTGGCAGGCCACGAAGCTCGCCTTGGTGATCAGGTAGCTCGAGTGCAGCGGCTTCGGCCCGAACCGCAGGTGCGACGTCGTGATCGCGCCCGATTTTTTCGAGTCGTACACGAAGTAGCCCTGCGCGAAGTTGCCCGTCTCCTCGCCGATGATCTTGATCGAGTTCTTGTTCGCCCCGACCGTTCCGTCCGCGCCCAGCCCGTAGAACAGCGCCCGCACCGTTCCCGGAACTTCCGTCGAAAACTCGGGGTCGTAGTCCAGGCTCGTGTGCGTGACGTCGTCCTTAATCCCGACCGTGAAGTGATTCTTCGGCGACTTCTTCGCCAGCTCGTCGAACACGCCCTGCACCATGGCCGGCGTGAATTCCTTCGAAGCCAGTCCGTACCGCCCGCCGATCACCTTCTTCATCTGGTCCATTTCCACCAGCGCCGTGATCACGTCGCAGTAGAGCGGCTCGCCCGTAGCGCCCGGCTCTTTGCACCGGTCCAGCACCGCGATCGATTTCACCGACGCCGGCAGCGCGGCCACGAACGCTTCGATCGCGAACGGCCGGTACAGCCGCACTTTCAGCAGCCCGACCTTCTGCCCGGTCGCCAGCAGCGCTTCCACCGTTTCCTCGGCCACTTCCGCGCCCGAGCCCATCATCACGATCACCCGCTCCGCATCCGGAGCGCCGACATAGTCGAACAGGTGATACTGCCGGCCCACCAGCCGCGCGAACTTGTCCATCGCGTTCTGAACGATGGTCGGCGCCGCGATGTAGTAAGGATTCGACGCTTCCCGCGCCTGGAAGTAAACGTCCGGGTTCTGCGCCGTGCCGCGAAGCACCGGCCTATCCGGCGAGAGCGCCCGCATCCGGTGCGCTTCCACCAGGTCCTGCTCGATCATCGCCCGCAAATCAGCGGCCGTCAGTTGTTCGACTTTGGCCACTTCGTGCGAGGTTCGGAAACCGTCAAAGAAGTGCAGGAACGGTACGCGCGATTCCAGGCTGGCCGCCGTGGCGATCAACGCCATGTCCATCACTTCCTGGACCGAGTTCGACGACAGCATGCCGAAACCCGTGGACCGCGCCGCCATCACGTCGCTGTGGTCCCCGAAAATCGACAGCGCATGCGCCGCCAGCGCCCGCGCCGCGATGTGAAACACCGTCGAGGTCAGCTCTCCGGCGATCTTGTACATGTTCGGAATCATCAGCAGCAGGCCCTGCGATGCCGTGAACGTGGTCGTGAGCGAACCGCCCTGCAAAGCCCCGTGGCAGGCGCCCGCCGCGCCCCCCTCGCTCTGCATCTCGATCACCGTCGGCACGGTGCCCCAAATGTTGGTCTTGCCTTCGGAAGTCCACTGATCCGCCCACTCCCCCATGTTCGAGGACGGTGTGATGGGATAAATAGCGATGACTTCGTTGATTTGATGGGCTACGTAAGCGGCTGCCTCGTTGCCGTCAATGGTGACTTTCGGGCGAGCGGTGGTGGATGAGCTGGTCAACTCTCCCCTCCTTCTTATGAATTGGAATTACCTGACTAAACCATATTATAAGACCTTCTTGTCGTAAAAATCTACAGCGATTTGCCACAAAATGCTCAGTGGGGTAGGCCTCCTGGCCTGCCCACGCGCCAAAGGCGCGCTAAGATGTGTGTCTTCATGCCCCCGCGCTGCGGAGCCTTAACCGCCACCCGTATCCTTATCTACAAATCGCGCCGCGAGCTCATCCTCCTTCGCGGCGAGTCAGTCCTCCGCTCCTACCGCGTTGCCCTCGGTCCCCACCCCGCCGGCCACAAGGAGCGCGAGGGCGACGGCCGCACCCCCGAAGGCCGCTACCTCATCGACCGCCGTAACCCCAATAGCGCCTATCACCTGTCTCTCCACATCTCCTATCCCAACGAGGCCGACCGCGCCCGCGCCGCAGCCCTCGCGGTCCCGCCCGGCGGGGACATCATGATCCACGGCCTCCGCCCCGGCGTCCGCCACCCCGAGGACGACTGGACCCAGGGCTGCATCGCCGTGACCGACCAGGAGATGGACGAGATATGGTCGCTGGTCCCCGACGGCATCCCCATCGAGATCCATCCTTGAACAAAATTGAGTCGCTCGCGCGAATCGGGCGATCTCGGTTCTTAGTTGCCTGCAGGTCTCCAAGGGAAGCTGTTCGCGGTGCTAGGTTTGGCCGTGGCCGCCGGCCTGGCGGCGGTGGCTTTTTATCCTCGCAGCCACGCCACGTCGCGCACCGCCGATCCCGCCATACCCCGGACTCGTGTGGACTTCGGGCCGACCGTACCCGATCTCACACCGCCGCCCGGCCCTCCCCCTCCCGGCATGGTATGGATTTCCGGCGGCGAATTCTCCATGGGAGCACAGGACCCTCCCGATCAGGATGAAGCCGGCAGGAAGGCCGCAATCGATTCGCGCCCCGTCCACCGCGTCTACGTCGATGGCTTCTACATGGACCGGACCGACATCACCAACGAGGAGTTCGCCCGGTTCGTGAAGGCTTCCGGCTATGTGACCGTAGCCGAGGCCCCACCGCGCGCGGAAGACTTCCCGGGTGCTCCCCCCGAAAACCTGGTCGCCGGATCGGTCGTCTTCTCCCCGCCCAGCCACCCCGTCCCGCTGGAGAACCACTTCCTCTGGTGGAACTATGTGCCTCGCGCCGACTGGCGGCATCCCCTCGGTCCCCGCACCAATATCCGGAACCGGCAGCGCTACCCCGTCGTGCAAGTCGCCTACGAAGACGCCGTCGCCTACGCGCAGTGGGCCGGCAAACGGCTGCCGACCGAGGCCGAATGGGAGTTCGCCGCGCGCGGCGGCCTGGCCGGCAAGCCGTTCGTCTGGGGCGATGATTTCCGGCCCGCCGGAAAGTGGATGGCCAACACCTTTCAGGGCCGCTTCCCCACCAGCGACACCGGCCAGGACGGCTATGCCGGCATCGCCCCCGTCGCCCAATACCCGCCCAATGGCTACGGCCTCTACGATATGGCGGGCAACGTCTGGCAATGGACCAGCGACTGGTATCGCCCCGACTACTACCAGCAGCTCGCCGCGTCCGGCGCCGTCGCGCGCAATCCCACAGGACCCGATTCCCCCTACGACCCTTCAGAACCTGGCCAGCCCAAGAAAGTCCAGCGCGGCGGATCGTTCCTCTGCACCGACCAGTACTGTCCCCGCTACATCGTCGGCACGCGCGGCAAGAGCGAAATCAGCACCGGAACCAATCACGCCGGCTTCCGCTGCGTCATGACTCGGGAGGAATACCGCCGTCGCTTCGATCGCGGGATCAATCCTGGAGGGTGACCGGGATCGTCTCCGTGTCGAACCGGTAGTTCAGGACCGCCGGCCCCATCCCCCCGGACGCGAGCGGGATCGGGAACAACCCGTCCGCCACGTTGCTCGGCAACAGCGTGAGGTGCAGCCTCATCGTCGATGTCGTCAGTTGCTGGAGCAATTCGTGGGGCAGAGTCACTTGCCCGTCCTGTGCGTGTACCAGGCACGAGAGCTGCGGCCCCACGGAGGAGAAGGGGCTGGTCGCAACCGGCGACAGCTCCACCTCGACGACGTCCGCCGGGGTGTAGCTCTGTGGATCCCACGTCACGGTAGTATCGAGGTTCCGGTGGATCGTACCGAGCGAGCCCCGGTTAGTCCACCGCAGCGGCGCGGGAAGGGTGAAAGTATGCTGGAACCCCCCGGACTGCCAACCACCGAACGACTGCACCTGCCACGATCCTCCGGTGAAAAAAGGCGGCGGCAGTTGGTCTGCCGTCGGAGCCGACACGGGATCGGCTGCTCCGCTGTAGAACGGCCCTTGAAACGGTGCTTGGAGCAGTCTGCTGTTCCGGGCCGAGAAACGTCAGGGGCGGCACCGGCCGGCGGGGTCGATCAAAAGCCGGTGAAACTCGCGACTACTCGCTCCATTGCGGGGAAGCGAGCAGCCGAACCCCAGTCCTTCCGGCTGCTGCCGCCCTGAAATCAGAAGAATTTCGAGGGCGGTTTGGGCATTGAAATCGGCGAAAGCTGCCTCATTTCGTGTCACCGTGTCCGCGGACGTCTGGAACGACCGCGTGAGATTGATCGACCCCGCGGTAATCGCACCGCCCTCGATCGAGCACCGCCAGTTGACTGGCGCTCAACCCCAGCGGATGCCGGCACGCCCCATCCTGGGCCGCCGTCGAGATCGTTACGGAATCGCTCTCCCTGCTACCGGCATGCACGATCACCGGCACATAGCATCCTGTGAACACATCCCCCGGCAGGGTGAGGTTGATCTGGTCGAGTCCCGGCTGCCCCGGCGCGTGCCCTGCAAATCCCGGGTGGATCGACTCGCCGGCCACCTCCACCGTCACATCGGCCGTAGTGTACGAACCGAGCCCCGTCGCCCAGAGAGTCACCGTCTGTCCCGGCAGCGCCGGATGGGTCAACTGGTTCAGCGTGGGCTTCCCCGAGGCGTCCAGATTCTGCGCCAGTGCCGAGCCGGATTGCCCCACGAACAGCGCCGGAGCGGCCGCCAGGATCTCGACGGAAACCGGCGCGCTGCCCTGGTCATCCACGGCCAGCCGTAGGGTGGTGGTCCCCAGGGGAATCGCCGGCGGCACCACGGCCGTAGCTTGACCTGAGCTGATTACGGTCGCCGGAACGCGAATCGCCGGACCGAAGCCGCGTGTCTGAAACTCCACAAAGACACGTTGCGGATCGTCCGGAAGCGACGGCGCGCCCGGTAGGGTGTAGGCGGAGATCAGCGAACCGGCGGCGATATCCTGACTGCCATCCGCGGCATTGAGAAACCATGCCGTCCAGGGAGTCTGCCCGCAAGCCATTCCGAACGGAAGCAGCAGCAAGAGCGAAGTGCGCACTGCCAATGATTATGCACGCACGATGCCACTGTGACGCTCAAAATAATGAATCGCGCCTTCCTGGGCGCGGTCTAGAGACTCGGGACTCGCATGAAATTCGCCGCATTCGTGACCATCGCCCTGGGAATCTGCATCTTGGGCCAAACGCAAGCACCACAGGCGGCCGGGACCGCCACGCTGTTCCAAAACGTCCGCATTTTCGATGGCAAAAGCAGCACGCTCTCCCCTCCCTCCAGCGTGCTGGTCAAAGGCAACACCATCGAGCGCATTTCGACGTCCCCCATGGACGCCGCTGCAGCCGCTAGCGCCACGGTGATCGACGGCGGTGGCCGCGTGCTCATGCCCGGCCTCATTGACGCGCACTGGCATGCGTTCATGGTGGGGGCGCCCCAGATGCTCCTTATGACCGCCGACCTGTCCTATCTCCATCTGCTCGCCGCGCAGCAGGCCGAGGCCACGCTCATGCGGGGGTTCACCACGGTGCGCGACCTCGGCGGACCCGTGTTCGGACTCAAGCGCGCCATCGACGAAGGTGTCATGATCGGCCCGCGCATCTATCCCTCAGGTGCGTTCATCTCGCAAACCTCGGGACACGGAGACTTCCGGTTCGACTTCGAGCTACCGCGGACTTTGGGAAGTCCCCTGAGCCACTCCGAGGTCGCAGGCGTCGCGGCCATTGCCGATAGCCCCGACGAAGTTCGCCTGCGGGCGCGGGAGCAGTTGAGAAAGGGCGCGAGCCAGATCAAGGTGATGGGCGGCGGCGGAGTCGCCTCACCCTACAATCCGCTCGAATCCACCCAATACACCGAACCGGAAATCCGTGCCGCGGTGGAAGCGGCCGAGAATTGGGGCACCTACGTCGCGGTCCACGCGTATATGCCCCGGGCGATCCGGCAAGCCGTCGCCGCCGGCGTCAAGTGCATCGAACACGGCCACCTGATCGACGAGCCCACCGCCAAG
Organism: Bryobacterales bacterium; assembly: GCA_963836015.1. Lineage (GTDB taxonomy): Bacteria > Acidobacteriota > Terriglobia > Bryobacterales > Bryobacteraceae > CAWCDJ01. The sequence goes on from CAWIIF010000010.1 coordinate 68,820, forward strand.
CTGCTGGCGGATAAAGGCATCTGGTGGAGCTTACAGCCCTTTCTCGATGATCAGGACGCCTCTCCGCTGGTGAACCCGGTGTCCCGCCAGAAGGCCCTGAAGGTTTTCGCCGGAACGGACAACGCCTACAGGCTGGCGAAGAAGTACAAGATCAAAACGGCCTTTGGTACCGACATTCTGTTCGATGCGAAGCTCGCCGGCCGGCAGGGGGCGCAGCTCGCCAAGATGGTTCGCTGGTACACGCCGGCCGAAGCGCTCAAGATGGCCACCGCCGACAATGGCGAGTTGATGGCCCTCTCCGGGCTGGTCAACCCCTATCCCGGCAAGCTGGGCGTGGTGGAAACGGGCGCGCTCGCGGACCTTTTGCTGGTCGATGGCAATCCGCTCGAAAACATCAAGCTCATCGAGGACCCGGACAGGAACTTCGTGGTGATCATGAAAGACGGCAGGATCTACAAGAATCTCCTCTCCGCCAGTCACGCCGGTTCCCGCTAATAGCCTCAACACTTTGCGCTATTTGCGCCGCTACGGCGCTGTACACTGTAAGCACCAGTTGTGGGGCAGGCCTCCCGGCCTGTCCAATTGGCTTCGTTCCGTAACACTATGCTGACCCGTCGTGAATTCGTTGCCGCCTCCGCCGCGCTCTATGCCGCCCAGGCCGACCCGCAGCCGCCCGGCGCGGGACCTCTCGTCCTCTGGTACAAACAGCCTGCCGTCCAATGGACCGACGCTCTCCCCATCGGCAACGGGCGGCTCGGCGCCATGATCTTCGGCGGAATGCCCGCCGAGCGGATCCAGCTCAACGAAGACACCCTCTGGTCCGGCGCTCCCCGCGAATGGAACAACCCCGGCGCCAAAGAGCATCTCCCCGAAGTCCGCCGCCTGGTCCTCGAGCAGCAGGATTACGTCGCGGCCGACCGGGCCTGCCAGCAGATGCAGGGTCCTTACAACGAGTCCTATCAGCCGCTCGGCAACCTACACATCGCTCTCGACCATCCCGGCGACGTGTCCGCCTACCGCCGCCAGCTCGATCTCGATGCCGCGCTCTCCCGCGTCACCTATCGCACCGGCGATGCCGAATACACCCGCGAAGCCTTCGCCTCCGCGCCCGCCCAGACGATCGTACTCCGCTTCACTACCACCAGCCCCGGGGGCCTGAGCCTCACCGCCGCCATCGATAGCCCGCTGCGCTCCACCTCCGAAGCGTCCGAGGGCGGCGTCCTGCGCCTCACCGGCAAGGCCCCTTCGCACGCCGAACCCAATTACGTCCGCTCGGCCGACCCCGTCCAGTACAACCCATTGGAAGGAAAGGGGATGCACTTCGAAGCCCGCGTCCAGGCGGTCACCGAAAATGGGTTCGTTTCGTCAGAATCGAATCGCTTGCGGGTCACCGGCGCGAAGGCCGTCACCTTTCTGATCGCGGCCAAAACCGGCTTCCAGGGCTACGACCGCGCCCCCGCCGGCACCGCCGCCGAAATCGCCGCCGCCTGCGAGAAGCAGATCGAAGCCGTCCGCGGCCAGAGCTACGAGGCCCTCCGCGATGCCCACGTCGCCGACCACCGCAAGCTCTTCCGCCGCGTCTCCCTCGAACTCCCCAACCTGAGCGACCCCGCGCTCGACACCGCCGAGCGCCTGCGCGCCTTCCCCGCCAGGCCCGATCCGTCGCTCGCGGCCCTCTACTTCCAGTACGGCCGCTACCTGTTGATCGCCAGCTCCCGCCCCGGCACCCAGCCCGCCAACCTTCAGGGCATCTGGAACGACCAGGTCCGACCGCCCTGGAGCTCCAACTGGACCACCAACATCAACACCCAGATGAACTACTGGCACGCCGAGACCTGCAACCTCGCCGAGTGCCACGGGCCCCTGTTCGACCTGGTCGAAGGTCTCAGCAAGACCGGCGCCCGAACCGCCGCCGTCAACTACGGCTGCCGCGGCTGGGTATCCCACCACAATGTGGATCTCTGGCGGCAATCCGCCCCGGTCGGCAACTTCGGACAAGGCTCGCCCACCTGGGCCAACTGGGGCATGAGCGGCCCCTGGTTCTGCGCCCACCTCTGGGAGCACTACGCTTTCGGAGGCGACCGCGAATTCCTCCGCGCCCGCGCCTACCCGGTCATGAAATCCTCCGCCGAGTTCTGCCTCGATTGGCTGATCGAACGCAAGGACGGCCAGCTCACCACCTGCCCCTCGTTTTCCACCGAGAACAGCTTCAAAGGACCCGACGGCCGCACCGCCCAGACCTCCGACGGCTGCACTATGGACATGGCGCTCATCCGCGAGCTCTTCTCCAACTGCATCGAGGCCGCCCGCATCCTCGGCGTCGATTCCGATTTCGCCGCGAAGCTCCAGGCCGCGCGCGCCCGCCTGGTCCCTTATCAAACCGGCAAGCACGGCCAGTTGCAGGAGTGGTCGCGCGATTTCGACGAGCCCGAGCCCGGCCAGCGCCACATGTCCCACATGTACCCGCTGTACCCGGGCAGCGAGATCACCCCGCGCCGCACGCCGGAGCTCGCCAAAGCCGCGCGCGTTTCGCTCGAACGGCGCCTCGCGGCCGGCGGTGCTTATACCGGGTGGAGCCGCGCCTGGGCCATCAACTTCTGGGCCCGCCTGCTGGATGGGGACAAGGCCTGGGAGTCTGTTTCCATGCTGCTGCAGCACTCCACCGGCCCCAATCTTTTCGATACGCACCCTGCCGGAAACACCTGGATCTTCCAGATCGACGGCAATTTCGGCGGCGCGGCCTCCATCGCCGAAATGCTTCTCCAGAGCCACGACGGCGCCATCGACTTCCTCCCTGCCCTGCCCGCCGCCTGGCCCGATGGCAGCGTCAAAGGCCTGCGCGCCCGCGGCGGCCTCACGGTCGATCTCTCCTGGGCCAAGGGCAAAGCCTCCTTCGCCGTTCTCGCGCCTACCCTGGCCGGCGAACACACTCTGCGACCGCCGCGCGGCCAGAAGATCTCAGGCATCCGTGGAACTCCCGAACCCGGCGGCGGTGTGAAAGTACGGCTGCAACCCCGGCAAACCTATCGCGTCAACTTTGTCGCAGATGCCGGTACACCAGCGCCACCGGCAGCCCCACCACGTTGAAGTAGCAGCCCTCGATCCTCTCGATGTACTTCGACGCGAGGCCCTGGATCGCGTACGCGCCGGCCTTATCCATGGGCTCGCCGCTCGCCACGTACTCGGCAATCTCGGGCTCGCTCATCGCCGTGAACCATACCTCCGTTACGGCCCGGTCCACTACCAGGCCGGCGTCTCGCTTGAGGCAGATCCCCGTCAGGACCTCGTGCCTGCGCCCCGCCAGCAGCCGCAGCATGCGAACGGCATCCAGGGCGTCGGCAGGCTTGGCGAGCATCTCGCCCTCCACCACCACCGTGGTATCGGCCGCCAGGATGGTCTCGCCGGGCGCCGCCTCCACCGCCCGCGCCTTCCATTCCGCCAGGCGCCGCACGTAGTCGTCCGGGCCTTCCCCTGCGAGCGGCGTCTCGTCCACCGCGGAGGCCCGCACCACGAACGGAATCCCGGCCTGCCGCAGAATCTCGCTGCGCCGCGGCGATTGAGAGGCTAACACCAACATGGTTCCAGTGTAGAATGGGGCCGGAATGAAACATCTGGCGAAGGAATTGGCGGTGCGGCCCGGGTCGCGCTTCAGTCTGAGCTCGGTCGATCCCGCCGATACGCACGGCATCGACAAGAAGTCCGCCAACGGGCGGCTCGAGAAAAACCTCGAGCGGCTCTCGGTGCTCCAGTACCTTCTGTATGCCGAAGGGAGCCGGGCGTTGCTGGTGGTCCTCCAGGGTATCGACGCCGGCGGCAAGGATGGCACCATCCGCCACGTCATGACCGGTCTCAATCCGCAAGGCGTTCAGGTCACGCCCTTCAAGGTCCCGGAGGGCGAGGAGACCCGCCACGACTACCTGTGGCGCATTCACCGCGCCGTGCCGGAACGCGGCAAGATCGGCATCTTCAACCGCTCGCATTATGAAGACGTGCTGGTGGTGCGCGTCCACAACCTCGTGCCGAAATCGGAGTGGTCGCGGCGCTACGATCAGATCAACGATTTCGAGCGGATGCTCGCCCAGAACCGTGTGCGCATCATCAAGTTCCTGCTCTACATCAGCAAAGAGGAGCAGGCCGTACGCTTCCGTCAGCGGCTCGACGACAAGACCAAGAACTGGAAGTTCTCCCCCTCCGATATCAAGGAGCGCGAATATTGGGACCAGTACATCACCGCGTACGACGACATGCTTCGCAAGTGCAGCACCGCCGACGCGCCCTGGTATGTGATTCCGGCGAACCACAAGTGGTTCCGCAACCTGGCCGTTTCCGAGATCATGCGCCAGACGCTCGAATCGATGGACCTCAAATACCCCAAGCCGGTGGCCGACCTCTCGTCGATCCGGTTCGAGTAGCCGCCCGGCATGATAGAATGATCGGACCGGCTAAAATGGAACGCGCCAGCAAGCTCATCCGGGGATTGAGACTGCCCGGCGATACGATCACCTCCGAGGAACTCGCCTGCACCGCCTGGCCTGACGCCGTCGGCAAGAAGATCGCCGCCCACACGCGCGCCGCCAAGCTGGTGCGAACCTGCCTGGTCGTCGAGGTGGAAGACCGCATCTGGCAGCGGCAGTTGTTCGCCCTGACCCGGCAGATCGTACGCAACCTGGAGCGGCATCTGGGCCCCGGCTTGGTCGAGGATATGGAATTCCGCATCGTCCCGCGCCGGCGCGAGCCGCAGCGCGCGGCCGAAGCGATTCCGGGCCTGTTCCGGGACGAAGCCGACGCCATCGCCGACCCCGTGATGCGCGGCATCTTCAAAGCCGCCAGGAAAAAGGCACTCGCGTGAGGATCACGGAAAAGGAAGTCCGGTACGTCGCGGACCTCGCGAACCTGAAGCTCTCCGACGCCGAAGCGGCGCGGCTGCGCGCCGATCTCGACGGCATTCTCGAACACATGGACCGGCTCAAGGAGATCGACACCACCGGCGTCGAGCCGATGGCGCAGGTGCTGTTCGATGCCGACGAGACGGCCACTCTGCGGGCCGATGTTCCCGTGCCTCCCCTCGGCAACGAGGCGGCCCTGGCCAATGCCCCGCAACCCGGCGCCGGGTATTTCAAGGTGCCCAAAGTCATCGAACGCTGAACCATGGATATCGCGACCCTGACGATCGACGGCGTGAGAGAGTCCCTGCTCGCCCGCCGCACGAGCGCCGTCGAGCTGGCCGCGGAAGCCCTGCGGTTCGCCCAGGCGGAGAATCCGCGCACCGGCGCGTACCTGCACTTCTCGCCGGAGCGCGCCCTGGCCAATGCGCGCCGCGTGGACGAGCGCATCGCCCGCGGGGAGGACCCCGGGCCGCTCGCCGGAGTCCCGGTGGCAGTGAAGGACGTGATCGTCACCAAGGGAGTCCGGACCACCTGCGGATCGCGCCTGCTCGCCGATTACATTCCGCCCTACGACGCCACCGCGATTGTGCGGCTGGAAGAGGCCGGCGGCCTGATTCTCGGCAAGACCAACTGCGACGAGTTCGCCATGGGCTCCTCGAACGAGAACTCGGCGTTCGGACCCGTACGCAACCCGGTCGCGCCCGACCGTGTGCCGGGCGGATCGAGCGGCGGATCGGCCGCCGCCGTGGCGCAGGGCACCGCTGTCCTGGCGCTAGGCTCTGACACCGGCGGGTCGATCCGGCAGCCGGCCTCCTTCTGCGGAGTCGTCGGAGTCACCCCCACCTATGGCCGCGTGTCGCGCTACGGCCTGACCGCGTTCGCCAGCTCGCTCGATCACATCGGGCCGTTTGCCCGCTCGGTGAAGGATACCGCCACGCTCCTCGGTGTGATCGCCGGCCGCGATCCCGCGGATTCCACTTCCGCCGCCGCTCCCGTGCCGGATTACACCGCCGCCCTCGACGGTCGCGTAAAAGGGTTGAAGCTTGGGCTGCCTCGCGAGTATCTAAAGGATTTGACGAGCGAAACCGGCGAGGCGATCTCCCGGGGACTGGACCGGCTCCGCCAACTTGGCTGCGAGCTCCGTGAAATCAGCCTTCCGGCCACCGACTATGCCATCGCGTGCTATTACATCATCGCGACGGCCGAAGCCAGCTCGAACCTCGCAAGGTACGATGGCGTACGTTATACGCACCGCTCGCCGAACTCGGAGACGCTTTCGGACATGTACCGCAATACGCGCGGCGAGGGCTTCGGCGCCGAATGCAAACGGCGCATCATGCTGGGCACTTACGTGCTTAGCCATGGCTACTACGACGCGTACTATCTGAAGGCGCAGAAAGTTCGCGCGCTCGTCGCGCGCGATTTCGCGAACGCGTTTCAGGAGGTGGATGCGATCGCGGCCCCCGTCTCGCCCTTCCCGGCTTTCAAGCTCGGGGAAAAGGTGGACGACCCGATCGCTATGTACCTCTCCGACATCTACACCATCACCGGCAGCCTCGCGGGCATTCCGTGCATGAGCGTTCCGTGCGGCGCAACCAGCGAAGGACTTCCGGTCGGGATGCAGATACTGACCCGGCATTTCGACGAGGCCACTATGTTCCGTCTCGCCGATGCCCTCGAAAAAGCTCAGAGGAGATAAAGGAGACTCGATATGCCATTCACACTTCCGCCGCTGCCCTACGCGCCCGACGCGCTGGAGCCCCACATCGACAAGATGACCATGGAAATCCACCATGGAAAACACCACGGCGCATACGTCACCAATCTCAACAAAGCCCTGGAATCCGCGCCCGCGCTGGCCGGCAAGACCGTCGAAGAGCTGCTGGCGAATAACTGTGCGATCGTTCCGGAGAACATCCGCACCGCCGTCCGCAATAACGGCGGCGGACACATCAACCACTCCATGTTCTGGCAGATCATGAAGCCGAACGGCGGCGGAGCGCCGGTCGGCCACGTCGCGCAGGCCATCACCGGCACGTTCGGCGGCTTCGACGCCTTCAAGGAGAAGGTGAATGCCGCGGGCGCTACCCGCTTCGGCTCCGGCTGGGCCTGGCTGGTGAAGACCGCCGGGGGCATCGAGGTCTACTCGACGGCCAACCAGGACAGCCCCGTCATGGAAGGCAAGTTCCCCGTCATGGGGATCGACGTCTGGGAGCACGCCTATTACCTGAAGTATCAGAACCGCCGCCCCGAGTATCTCGGTGCGTGGTGGAGCGTAGTCAACTGGGAAGAAATCGAGAACCGCTTCAACCGCGGGAAGTAAGATAGTGGGGCAGGCCTCCGGGCCTGCCCGTTCGCCCCAATGCGCACCTACGACATCATCGTGATCGGCTCCGGACCGGCCGGACAACGCGCCGCCATACAGGGCGCGAAGAGCGGCAAGCGCGTGGCCGTGGTGGAGCAGCGCGAGATCGTCGGCGGCGCGTGCATCAACACCGGCACCATCCCCAGCAAGACCATGCGGGAGGCCGTGATGCACCTTTCCGGCTTCCAGTTCCAGGGCATCTACGGCATCAACTACCACGTGAAGGATAAGATCACGATGGCCGACCTGGGGTTCAGGGTCAACCAGGTGATCAAGACGGAAGCCGACGTCACCCAGGCGCAGCTCGCGCGCAACGGCATCGAGGTGCTGAACGCCAGGGCCAGCTTCATCGATAACACGCACGTCCGCACGGAGAACTCTCGCGGGCAGGCCGACCTCGAGGCCCCCATCATCATCATTGCGACCGGCACCAAGCCGGCGGTCTCCGACAAGGTGCCGCTGAACGGCCGTACGATCGTCAACAGCGACCAGATCCTGCAGATCCCCGACATTCCGCGGACCCTGATCGTGGTGGGCGGCGGCGTGATCGGCGTGGAGTACGCGTGCATGTTCGCGATTCTCGGCGTGCGCGTAATCCTGGTCGAGAAGCGCCCGCGCCTGCTCGAATTCGCCGACGCCGAAATCATCGAGGCGCTTTCGTACCACCTGCGCGACCATCGCGTGACCATGCGGCTGAACGAAGAGGTGGCGAGCGTCGAGGAACAGGCGGACGGCAGCGTGGTGGCGAACCTGCAGAGCAACAAGCGGATCACCGGCGACGCCCTGCTTTACGCCGTCGGCCGGCAGGGCAACGTGGACGAGCTCAACCTGGCGGCAGCCGGCCTCGAAGCGGATAACCGCGGCCGCATCCAGGTAGACGCCGAGTACCGCACCAAGTCGCCGAACATCTTCGCGGTGGGCGACGTGATCGGGTTTCCCAGCCTGGCTTCCGTTTCGATGGAGCAGGGAAGAATCGCCGCGGCCAATGCCTGCGGCATCAAGATCCACTCCAACCCGGCGGCCTATCCGTACGGCATCTACACCATACCCGAGATCTCGTTCATCGGCAAGACCGAAGAGCAGTTGACCGATGAAGACGTGCCTTACGAGGTCGGGGTGTCGTATTACCGCGAGACGGCGCGCGGGCAGATCCGCGGCGACACCACGGGCAGGCTGAAGATCATTTTTCACCGCGAGACACGCGAGATTCTGGGCGTACACATCATCGGCGAGGGAGCCTCGGAGTTGGTGCACATCGGGCAGGCGGTCCTGGTTCTGAAGGGCACGGTGGACTACTTCGTCGACAACGTATTCAATTACCCCACGCTGGCCGAGGGTTATAAGCAGGCGGCGTTCAACGGCATCAATAAGCTGGCGCGGTTCTAGGGAGGAGAAAACATGGGGCGGGCCATCGGAGTGCTGGCCACGCGGCACATTTGGGTCGGAATGGTGGAGGGCACGAAGCTCGGCGAGGTGCGCATGTACCCCGAGCCCGGCCAGGAGCACCTCGACCTGAAGTCGCTTCCCGTCGACGAGATCCTGGCTCGGGTCCGGACGAACATCGCGGAGGTGCGCAAGGGCGCCACGGTGGATTCAGTAGGCGCGGGCTTCCCCGGAATCGTGCGGAACGGCATCATCGAAGAATCGCCGAACCTGGGCCAGCTCAAGGGCCTGGACATCGGCGCGCAACTCTGCGCGGCCCTGCGGGCCGACGGCCTCAACGTCCCCGTCACCGTGATGAACGACGCCGACGCCCTGGCGGCCGGGATTGCCGCTACTGAAGGGGTGCTCGAAAAGCTGATCCGCGTGTGGTACCTGGGGGACGGCATCGGCTTTGGGCGCTATCCCCAGGGTGAGGGTGCCTGGGAGGCCGGCCACATGGTGGTGACGCTCGACCCCAAGGAGCGCTTCTGCGGCTGCGGCGGCATGGGTCACCTGGAAGGCATCATGGGCAACCGTGCGATGCGCCTGCGCTTCCTCGATATGGAGCCGGAAGAAGTCTTCGCCGCCGCACGTCACGGCGACGCCCGGGCGGCGGAGTTCGTCAACCGCTGGCATCGGGCGCTGGCAGCCGGCACCGCCACCGCGGTCCACCTGGAAGGCGCCGGCCGGTTCTACATTGCCGGGCCGAATGCCGATTTCGTAGACCTGAACCGGCTCAGCATGTTGGTTCAGGACATGGTCAAGATGAGCCCTTTGCAGGGGACGTACTTCGAGAAGGTCCCCACCAGCGAAGACCTGGCGTTGATCGGCGCGGCCATCACCAGCGCTATCCCGCAGCGATAAGCGCCCAGTTACCCTTGGTGCGCACCTCGCGCACCGCGCCGAGCGCGGCTTTGACCGCATCGACTTCCTGTAGTTCGAAGCCGCTCGCGAGCAGCACGCCGCCCGGCCGCAGCACGCGCAGCAGTTCGGACGCGACCGCGGTAATGGCTTCGGGGCTGATGTTGGCAGTCACTAGGTTTGCGGAGGCGGAGGCAACAGCGTCCACCGATCCCACGAACCCGCTGCCCGCGATTTCGACCGCCACCGGATCGGTATCGCAGGCGTAGACACGTCCCGCGCCCAGCAGTTGCGCGGCCTTCGCCAGGATGCCCGAGCCGGTGCCGACATCCAGCATCACCATTCCGGGCTTCAGGTAATCCTCCAGCGCCTCGATGCACAGCCGTGTGGTTTCGTGAACCCCGGTGCCGAAAGCCATTCCCGGGTTCACGGCGATGCGGAAGCGTCCGGACGGCGCCGGATCGTCGCGCCACTCGGGCACCAGGAAGAAGCGCGCGCCGATCTCCATGGGCTGCAGCAGGTCGCGCGCGGATTGCACCCAGTCGCGCTGTTCTTCGATGCGCAGGGACGCGCCGGGAAAGAGCCGCAGCAGATGCGTGCGGTCGGCCGAGTCTTCGAAAAAGGCGCGCACGCGCACCGGCGAGAGCTCGACGATGCCGGCCGAACCCGTGTCCCAAAGCTCCGCGATCAGCAGGTCGCGGTCGGTCGGGTCGCATTCGATTTCGAGGGAGAACATGCCCAGAACCATCTTACGCGGAGTACAATTCTACAGGAATGATCACTCGACGTGCCGCGCTCGCCGTGCTGGCCGGAACGCTCACCAGGGCCGCCGGCCGGCTTCCCGCCAACAAGAACGTCCGCTGGGCGCTGGGGTCGAACCTGTGGAACTACTTTCCGCGGGTTCCCTTCACCGACATTCTCGACGTGATGCGGGACACCGGATTCATCGGGATCCGCGTCACGCAGTTCCCAAAAATCCTGACCACTTACAACATCACCCAGGCGCAGATGGAGAAGGAAGTCGCCAAACGCGGCTTGCACGTGATCACCATCTCGTTCAACGGGGCGGCGCACGATCCGGCGCGCCGCGCGCAGATCCTGGCGGATGCGCGCACGGCCATGGAGTTCCTGAAGAGCTTCGGCGCGGACCGCCTGGTGGTGTTTTCGCCCTCGCGCTCCGTCGGAGTGAGCGACGAGCACTTCAAGACCATGTGCGAATGCTACAACCAGCTAGGCGAGACGGCCGGCGAAATGGGCTTCCGCGCGGGCTTGCACAACCACATGGGCCAGTTGGTGCAGACCGAAGAGGAAGTGGACCGCTGCATGGCGATGACGGACCCGAAGCTGTTCTGGTTCTCGCCCGATACGGCGCACCTCTACCTGGCGGGCATCGACCCTCCGAAGTCGATCGGCAAGCATAAGGCCCGGTTGATGCTGCTCGATTACAAAGACGCGCGGCACGTGGGAGAGAAGCTGCAGGACAACATCTTCGATCTCGGCGACGGCGAGATCGATTTTCCTGCGTGCCACCGGATCCTGAAGTCGATCGCCTACGAAGGCTGGATCTGCGTGGACCTGGACACCGCCCGCAAGGGCCCGCGCGCGAGCTACGAGCGGTGCGGGGCGTACGTCGTGGACAAGCTGGAACCGATCTATGTGTAGCGGTACCGTCTCGCGCAGAGTATTCCTGGGAGCCATGGCCATGTCCGGATTCGCCGCCGACTATCGGATCATCGACCCGCACGTCCACGTCTGGAAGCACGACCCGGAGTACCCCTTTGCCGAAGGCGCCCACGTCCCGGAGCGCGACGCGGCTCCGGAAACGCTGCTCGGGCTGATGAAGGCCAACGGCGTCTCGAAGACCGTGATCATCCAGGTGATTCACTACCGGTACGACAATCGCTACCTGGCCGGTGTGTTGAAGCGCTATCCGCAATATTTCCAGGGCGTATGCCGCGTGGATCCGCTCGACCCCGCGGCGCCCGATCATCTCTCCGAGCTCGTCGCGCAGGGTTTCCGCGGCGTGCGGCTCAGCCCGGCGGGCAATGCGTCGGGCGACTGGATCCAGGGGCCGCTGATGCCGCCGCTGTGGAAGCGCTGCGAAGGGTTGAAGGTCCCGATGACAGTGTTGGCGCCGATCACCCGCATGCCGGACGTCGGCCGCCTGATCGAGAATCGCCCCGACCTCACGGTGGTGATCGACCACATGGCGGATTGCCCCGTGGATCAGCCGAAGGCGCTGGAAAAGCTGATCGTGCTGGCGCGCTTCCCCAAGGTGTTCGTGAAGGTGTCGCACACATGGTCGCTCTCGAAGCAGCCTTACCCATGGCTCGATGCGCAGGAGCACGTGAAGCGGCTGCACGCCGCGTTCGGCCCGGAGCGCCTGATGTGGGCGACCGACTGGCCGATCATCGAGCAGGTCTCAACTTACGACAAGGCGCTGCGCGTAGTGCGCGACGACATGGCGTTTCTGAATGCCGGCGATAAACGCTGGATGCTCAGCAAAACCATCGAGCGGGTGTGGCCCTTTCCGGCCTGAGTGGCATACTGGAAGTAAGCCGTTATGAGCCTCAAACTGCAAGGTATTTTTCCGCCCATCACCACTCCGTTCGATCACAACGGCAACATCTATGCCGCCAAGGTGGAGCACAACGTGGAGAAGTGGAACCGCACGGCGCTCTCCGGATACGTCGTCATGGGCTCGACCGGAGAGAGCGTGATGCTCACGACGGACGAGAAGGTCACGATGTGGGACCTCGTCGCAAAGCACGCCGCGGCCGGGAAGCTGCTGATCGCGGGTACCGGCATGGAGAGTGTGCGCGAGACTGTCTGCCTCACTAACCAGGCCGCCTCGATGGGCTACCAGGCCGCGATGGTGCGTACGCCGCACTACTACAAGAACCTGGTGAACCGCGCCGACGCGCAGACGCTGTTCTACCGCGCCGTGGCGGACCAGTCGAAGATCCCGCTGATCATCTACAACTGGCCGCAGGCCACGGGGGTGGACATTCCGGTGGAGGCGGTGGTGGCGATCTCGGAGCATCCGAACGTGATCGCGATCAAGGAGAGCTCGGGGAACCTGGAGAAGGTGATGCAGATGATCCGCGAGGTGAAGCCCGGCTTCCAGGTGATGGTGGGCTCGGCGCCGACCTTGTGGCCTTCCCTGCTGATGGGCGCGTGCGGGGCGATTCTGGCCTACGCCAACGCCGCGCCGTACTCGGTGATCGCCATCTGGGAGGCCTACCGCACGCGGGAAGAAGCGGCCGGCCTCGACTGGCAGAACCGCATCGGCCGAGCCTCCGCGCTGGTCACCACGAAGTACGGCGTGCCGGGACTCAAGTACGCGATGGACCTGAACGGCTACTACGGCGGCCCGCCGCGCCTGCCGCTGTGCCCGCCTACCGAGGCGGCCAGGCGGGAGATCGAAGCGGCGTTTCAGGACTTGAAGGGGTAGGGAGCGACGGGCCCTCCGGAGGCGGGTATGTCTGAGGCACACCAGGTGGTCATTCCGATGATTGCCTATAAAGATGGGATTGCAGCGCTCGACTGGCTGGCAAAGGCATTCGGATTCGTTGAAAAACAGCGCATGCTCGGGCCCGACGGGCGGCTGGCCCACGGAGAGATGGCCGCCGGTAGGGGCTTGATCATGCTGGCGACACCAACGCCCGCGTACGAAGGTCCGAAAGAGCATCGCGCGCACTGCGAGCGCGCGCGGGAGTGGTCCAAAGTGCCGTGGGTGGTAGACGGAATTCTGGTCTACATCGATGATGTGGACGCGCATCACGCGCGTGCCGTAGCGGCAGGAGCCACCATTCTCTCCGAACCGGAAGCGGGGCCGCCCGGCCGCCGCTACCGCGTCGAGGACCTGGAAGGTCACCGCTGGATGTTTATGGAACGCTCCCCGGCTTAAGCAGTTCCGCTGACGGACGATCCGCGCTTTCTCCGGCTAAGCCCTACGGCAAGGGCGGCCAGACCGCTGCCCCACAACACCAGGTCGCCCGGCTCCGGCACGGTTCCGGCGGAAGGCGAGAACTCCGTCAGGACCCGGACATAATCCCCGGGCGAGCTGGCGAAAGTATCGAACAGGATTTGCCGCGTACCGCTGATCGTGACCGAGTCCCCGGCCTCTAGACCCCGGGCGCCTGGATTCAGGTAATTCACGCCGGTATTGGCCAGAAAATCACTCGCCGCGAGATTTCCCGTACTGGTGATGATGGCGAGAACGTCGGAATCGAAATTCACTGTTCCGATTACGTGCTGGGTTGGGCCTGGATCGAAGAAGATATAGTGGCTGGCCACCGTGGTTCCCACCGGTATCGGGCTGCTGCCGACATCGACTACCAGGGGGGCTGCCAGCAGGATGTTCTGGTCCTCGTCGAACCCGAAAAGGTTCGGGCTTTGAAAATTGTCATTTCCCACGCTGTCGGGAGTCCCGAATAGATTCGTGAGGGGCACAGTAAGTTTCACGAATGTCCCTCCTGCAGTAAATGCCGTTCCCCCTGTAACCGTTCCGCTGATAATGGTTGCGCCGGCCGGAACGGAGATCGTAAGTGCCAACAAGGCGGCAGCAAAACTACGCTTGTACATTTTTTGTAGCTCCTCGGGAGGTTGGACAAATGTCCGACAGGTTGCCAAATGTCGTCAAACGCGGATCGATTCTAACATTTAGAGGAGGAATTACGGGGATACCGAAGGTATGTTCAGCCACACTTCAGCGGCCAGGTTTGTTAGTAAGCGGACGTTTTGTGTCAGACACTCAGAACCGGGCACGGTGATTGCCGGACGATCGCGTAAGCATCCGTCCTCAGCCGGCGGCCGGACTTTTCGTGAGGACCTCTCGCGATGACCAGCACGCTCGCTCCCGTCGACGAGGCGCAGGTGCAGATCGCCTCCGCCACTTCTCCTTCTTCGATGTGCACGACGGCGTCCGCGGCTCCGGCAGCTTCCATCGCTTCGCGCCAGCTCCTCGCGGACTTTATCCATGACGCTCGACCTCCATCCGGCCGAGGCTTCCAGATCAAAGCTGGGGTCCAGCGCCGGGATGACGTGGACGACCTCCAGCTCCGCGCTGAAATCCCGTGCGAACCGGGTGGCGTAGGAGAGAGCAGGGGTGGTCTCCGGCCCCAGATCCACGGCGCAGAGGACTTTCGTGATCTTCACTGGCTCGGAGCGGGCCGCGTCCTCCAGGTGGACTCCGGTGAGTACCGGGCACTCCAGGTCGTGGAGGAGCTTGGCGGCCACGGAGCCGATGAGGAAGCGACGCAGGACGCCGTAGCCGTGCGTCGAGATCACCACCAGGTCGATCTTTTCGGAGGTCGCGAATGAAACGATCTGGCCGACGGTATCGCCTTCGTAGACCAGGCGGCGAACCTCGATGCCCTCGAGCTGGTCCGGAGCCCACTCCTCGAGCTGTTTGGCCCTGTCCGTCACGGTGGAGCCGGGCACCGGGATCCACACCTCTCCGGAGAGCCCGGTCGGAGGGACCATGAAGAAGGGACTCACCACATGCATGAGTGTGAGCTGGGCATGATACTGTGCTGCCACCGCTCTCGCGTAAGGCAGGATGCCCAGGGAGCGCTCGGAAAAATCCACGGGGACGAGAATCCTGGAAATCGGTAGCATGGCTGTGCCAAGCGTAACACGATGTTTGCACGCTTTCACTCGGCGGAGCGGATGAGCAGTGCGGCGGTCAGCGATGCGGCCAGGGCGAGAGCCGCGGAGATCCACGACACCGCGCGATACCCCTCGACAAAGGACGCATCGACGGCCCGCCGGGCACGCGGATCCGGCACATCGATCGCGGCGAGGCTGGATCGCTGAGTGTCGATCGCCAGACGCTCGGCCGGCGGCAGCAGGGGTAGCGCGTCAAGCCGCCGGTCGAGACTCCGGTTGAAGACGCCGACCATGACCAGGCCGAGCAAAGCCACTGCCAGGAGCCCGGCTATCCGCGAGACCGCGTTGTTGATGCCGGACGCCACCCCGGCGCGGCTTTCCGGCAGGGCGGTCATCACCGTCGTCGTGAGCGGCGCCACGCTGATCGCCATGCCGAGCCCGAGTACCACCACCGCGGGGAAGAAGGTCTGCCAGTAGGATCCGCCGATCCCGGGGCGCGCGAACAGAGCGAAGCCGCAGGCCGAGAGCAGCGGTCCTGCGATCAGGGGCGTCCTGGCGCCGAGCCGTTGGATCAATCCGCCGGACCAGCGCGAGAGCAGGAACATCAGCAGGACGAACGGGAGCAGCGCGGCTCCGGCCTGCGTGGCCGGATAGCCTTGAACCTGGATCAGGTTGAGCGGGAAGAAGAACAGCACGCCGCTGAGCGCGGTGTAGAGGAACAAGGTCAGCACGTTGGCGGCGCTGAAATTCCGCGAACGGAACAGCTCGAGGGGCACCATGGGCGCGGCCGAGCGCGCCTCCACGAACGGGAACGCGATCGATGCGGCCAGGCCGATGACGCCCGCGATGGCGGCTGACGGATGGCCGCCGGGAAGCTCGATCAGCGCGTACACGATTCCCGCGAGGCCCACGGTGGTGAGCAGGATGCCGGGCAGGTCCAGCCGGCGGCCGGCGCCCCCGGCGGAGCTCTCCGGCACGCGCCAGAGGCTGATCGCGACCACCGCGACGGCGACCGGCACATTGATGAAGAATACCCAGCGCCAGGAAGCATGCTGCACAATCCATCCGCCCAGCACAGGGCCGACGGCCGCGGTAATCGCGGTGAACCCGGACCATGTGCCGATGGCCCTGCCGCGCTCCTCCGGCGGAAACGAGACGCTGATGAGCGCCAGGCTGCCGGGCACGAGCAGCGCGCCGCCGACACCCTGCAGGGCGCGGGCAGCGACGAGCTGCGGCACACCGGGCGCGAATCCGCACCATACGGAGGCGGCGGCAAAGAGGATGACGCCGATGGTGAAGATCCGCCGCCGGCCGTAGAGATCGCCCAGCGATCCGCCGGTAAGAAGAAGAGCGGCGAGCGCCAGCGCATAGGATTCCACGATCCACTGCAGATCGGCGACCGTGGCATGCAAGCCGGCCTGCAGCGCGGCGAGAGCCACATTGACTACCGTGCTGTCGATGAACGCCATGCCGGAGCCGAGGATGGCCGCGGCCAGGACCCATCCGCCCCGGCTTCGAGAGAGGCGCGTGCAGGAAGCCGCCCGGATCGCAGCTTCGTCACAGGGCGGCCTGGCGATCGTGGACATTGCCTATCAGGGTCGAATGGCCGCGATGCGTTGTCAAATGCCCTGGCGGCCGAAGTGAAATTAAATCACACACTACGTTCCTGCCGTCCCCACTATTGAGAGTTCATTCCGGACCGGAGGGCACATGAATCGGATCATGGTGTTACTCGCTCTGGCCTGCGCAGTTTCACCTGCCGGCGCGCACAGGGTTCGAATCGACTACGATCGCGGAGGTAACTTCTCTCAATACAAGACGTACTCCTGGGTCCAACCGGCGGTGTCGAAGCCGCCCGGCGACCTGTTTCCGAACCAGCTCATGCAGCGTCGAATCGTCAGCTTTATCGAGGAGGCGCTGGCCGCGAGGCACCTCACGCGCGTCGAAACGGGCGGAGACATGCTGGTCAGTTACGGCGTCGATGTCAGCGAGCAGCAGCAGTTTACGACCTTCACCGACGGGGTGGGGCCGGGCTGGGGTTGGGGCTGGTACGGAGGCAGCGCGATCTCCACGACCGTGCCGCAGGTCATCTTCACCGGGACGCTGGTCGTGAACATAACCGACGCTCGCAAGAAACATCTCGTATTCCAGGGCGTGTCGTCGCAGACGATCAGCTCGAGAGCGGAGAGGAATACCAGGAGACTCGCGAAAGCCGTGAATGAGATATTCGAGAAGTATCCTCCCCGCTAGGGTGCAGCTTCACGGCAGCAGCACGAACCGGTCGATCGACACCATGGCGCTGCGGTGAATCCGCACGCGGGCTCGCAGGAAGACTACTTTCAGCTCGAGGCACTCGTGGATAGGGGAGTGGATCGGGAACTCGAGCGACTCGGCGACCGGCGGCACGCGGTTGGCCGTGAGCAGGTGGTCGCTAGTAAGCACGGGAAGCGAACGCACGGGTTGGGCGCCGATAGTCTCCCAGCCATGGCTGCCCAGGGCATCGAGTTCCAGAACGATGGTGTTGGGGTAGCGGTCCGCGTTCCAGATATCGACGCGCACGGCCCGGCAGGCCAGGTCGAGCGGCTGGTCGAATTTCTGGTGCGCTTCCATCTCCAGAGGCCAGCTATCCACCGTGCTGAACGAGAGCTCCGTGGGGCTGCCGCGCTCCTCCAGCGATTTGGGCGGCGGGCGGCGGTAGAGGAAGCGGTACATCCAATACTCGCCGTCGAACGGAATGGCATAGGTGCGCGGGAGCGAGATTCCCAACGCGCCGCGGACCGGCGGGGGTTCCACCAGCCTGGCGAACGGTTTGGTATCAGGCCGCAGGACCACACCCGGAAAACTGCCGTCTCCGGGACCCACGGCGGCGCGCGGCTGGTACGACGCCACCTTGCCGTTCGAGGCCGAGGCGGCAGGCGGCCCATCGGCGGAGTCTCCCTCGGACCCGTTGCCGCGCAAAAGGCGGGCGCCCAGTCCGCCGATCGTAACGCCCGCGGCCAGGAAGATCGTCAGCAGGATGCCGAGCAGCGTTTGCGGCAGGTTGCGGGGACGCTCAGCCGGAAGCACGCCGGAGGTCATCGCGAACAGAGTGAGCGCGGCCACCGTCATGGTGAACAGCGCGCCGGCGGTTACCGGGTGGTGGAACATGCGGGCCGTGGCGGCCGATTGAAGTGCCATCGACACCGTCAGAGCCGTGAGAAACTCGCGGCGGAAAAGCGGGTCGGGCGCCAGATACTCGTCGAACAGGCCATGCGGTCCGGCGAAAGCAGTCTCCTGGACCGGATGAATCAACCGCCATTCCGAATAGAGCAGACGCGTCGCGGTCACCACCAGGGCCAGCGCCGCCAGCAGCGTGGCGGGGGACATGCGGGAGAGCAGGATGGTCGCGGGTGCGAACCAGACGGCCACGGCGGAAGTGCGCAGCGTGCGCAGCAGCATGTACTCGCCGGGCGGCCGGGGAATTGCGAGGTACAGCAGAAAGGCGGTGGCTGCGCTCCACAGCCAGGCCACGAAGGCGAACAAAAACGCCTGCTCGACGATGACCGAGAGTGGCGCCCGCGCAAGGCGGAACGCGGACGAGCCCAGCCACAACAGCAGGCCGGTGGTGCACAGGCTGGCGATTTGTACGGCGAGGATCAGCCGGCTGTTGGATCGAGTCACGAGGCGTCTCCGACCGCTACCAAATTATCCGACACCGCACCGCCTCCACGGGTTCCCGAGATGGCGTACCATGAGCGAGGAATGGATGCGCTCTTACTGAAAGATTACAAGCGGCTCGAGATGGTCGACATGCCCGAGCCGGAGATCGGTCCGGAGGACGTGCTGGTGCGGGTACGCGCCTGTGGGATCTGCGGCAGCGACGTGCATGGCTTCGATGGCTCCACGGGCCGGCGGATTCCCCCTCTGGTGATGGGCCACGAGGCGGCGGGGGAGGTGGCGCGCGCCGGCGCGCAGGTGGCCGATCTGAAAGAAGGCGACCGTGTCACGTTCGACTCCACCATTTATTGCGGCCGCTGCTTCCACTGCGGACGGGGCGAAGTCAATCTGTGCGAAAACCGACAGGTGCTCGGGGTGTCGCCCGGAGAATACCGGCGGCACGGCGCGTTCGCCGAGTTTGTGGCGGTGCCGCGGCGCATCGTGTACCGGCTCCCGGACAACCTCAGCTATGAGCAGGCGGCGCTGATCGAGGCCGCTTCGGTGGCGGTCCACGCGGTCAACCTCACGCCGCGCCAGTTGGGCGGCTCGGCGGTGGTGGTGGGAAGCGGGATGATCGGGGTGCTGACGGTGCAGGCGCTACGGGCCGCCGGATGCGCGCGCGTTGTTGCGGTGGACACCGACGATGCCCGTTTGCGAATGGCGGGCGAGTCGGGCGCTACCGACCTGCTGAATCCTAAGACCGTGGACGTGCCGGCGGCGGTCCGCGGCATGACGGAAGGCCGGGGCGCGGACGTGGCGATCGAATGCGTGGGCGCGACCGACCCGATCCGCACCGCCATCGACTCGGTGCGCAAGGGCGGTGCCGTCACCCTGGTGGGCAATGTAGCGCCCCAGGCCGATCTGCCGTTGCAGTCGGTGGTGACCCGCCAGATCCGGCTGCAGGGCTCCTGCGCCTCGAGCGGCGAATATCCCGCGGTGATCGAGCTGATGTCGCGCGGTGCGATCCGGGTGGATGCGCTGATCAGCGCGGTCGCTCCGCTCGGAGAAGGTCCGGCCTGGTTCGATCGCCTCTATCGCCGCGAAGGCAACCTGTTCAAGGTCATTCTGAGGCCGTAACCACGGCCTCCTGGGTCACCGGGAAGTTCACAGAGCGGGCCAGCGCGCAGACCGTATGGACGCGCTCGTGGATGGCGATTGCCTCCCCGATGCGCGAGAGATCCGTGATTACCATGCGGGGCCGGAGAGTTACATGCGTAAATTCCCCGGACCCGTCGGGGCGCTCCGCGACTTCGCCCGCGGGCTCGTCCACATATTCGGTGACGACGATGCCGGCATCCGCACACCAGTGCAGCACCCACAGCATATGACACGCCGACAGCGCGCCGACCAGCAACTCCTCGGGGTTGTAACGGCCCGGGTCGCCGCGAAACAGCGGGTCCGATGAACCCGGAATGAGGACCGGTTTGCCGGAGCCGCTCAATTCGTGACTCCGGCTATAAGCCCTGTAGTTAGACGTGCCCGTCCCCAGATTGCCGGTCCAGCGATTGGTAACAGAGTAGTGGTGCGTGCGAATCCGGTCCATGCACGCCAGTATAGCGACACCCCTCAGGGGTTCACGGCAACCCGGGAACGCCGGCGCCCGTGCAGCCAAGCCATACTGACCACGCGAAAGACTTCCTGTTCCTCGAAGGGTTTGCCGAGCAGGTTGTACCCGCCGGAATTCAGCACCTCCATCCAAAGACGGTCATCGGCATGGTTCGCCGCAACGATCAAGGGAGGGGGCGACGGCTTTCGGGAAGCGTGAGCCAGCAGATCTTTCCAGTCGCCGTCAACCAGAACGGCGTCTGCAATCAGGACTACGCTGTTGTGATGCTCCAACCGCCTGAACACATCCGCAAGGCTGGATGCGGATTCCAAAGACCAACGTGTGTGGCCGAGGATGCGTTCGAGGCTGCGGAGATCGGCGGGGGAGGTTATGGCCAGCACGCTCACCGGGTCGCTTCCAGAGTCAGTGCCCAGGGAAGCGACCTTGGTCAGGGGTAGGGCGGCTCTTGGTAATTGCCCATTGGAAAACAGCTCCAGTCGCAGTGTATCTCCGAAATCCCAACCACACAAGCAAGAAGGCGGTCCGGAACGGGCGGGTGTGACCTGCGCTTCCCGTCGGAAGCGCAGGTTTGGGTCAAACTGTACGGGCCGGTAGTTTTTCGAAGGATGCGCGCGGCCCGATTCCATCCCCCGATTGGTTGGCGAAAGCTATGGGGCAAAAGCGGCGAGGGAGTTGCGGCCGGACCTGAACGGGAGTCCTCCGACCACCCGTTCAGCCGGCCTTCGATTGGCTGCCCTTGCCGCTTCACTTGTTATGCAACGCCCTTGCCAAAGCCAGGCGATTGATTCTAAATGCATGCACAGTGTCAACTCGCTGTACATTCGTCAAGCTCGTAGCGGATCTGTCCACTTCATGGACACAGTGCAACGGATTGCGTTAGACTGAGACGCCATGGGGTCGATTCCGCAGCCGGAATTGAACGAGAAACTCGCTGAGATCCTCTCGATCTGCCGGAAGATGAATTCGGAGAGAGACCTGGGGGCCCTGCTGGACCTGATCGCCCGGGAAGCCACGAGCCTGCTCCGCTGCGACCGCGCCAGCATCTTCCTGCTGGACCGGGAGCGGAACGAGCTGTGGTCGAAGGTCGCGCTGGGAAGCGACGAAGTTCTGCGGTTCGACGCCCGGCTGGGCATCGCGGGCCAGGCGGCGCTCACCGGAGAGACGATCAATGTCCGCGACGCCTACAGCGATCCGCGGTTTTACGGAGGCATCGACGGCCAGACCGGTTACCGGACCCGCAACCTGGTGGCAGTGGCGGTGCGCGACCAGGGCGGCGAGATCGTAGGGGCGTTCGAAGCTCTGAATAAGCTGGCCGGCGTTTTCACGGGGCGGGATGAGGAAGCGCTGTCGGCGCTGGCCTCGCACGCAGCCATCGCCATCGAAACCGCCCAATTGATCGGCGAGCTCCGCCGCACGCAGGACGTGCTGGAGGAGCAGAATGCGCACCTGCGACGCGAGGTGGAAAGCCGGTTCTCGACCCACGGGATCATCGGGACGGGTCCCAAGATCCAGCAGGTGGTGCAGCTGGTGGAGCGCATTCGCGACAGCCTGATCAACGTTCTGGTCACGGGCGAGAGCGGGACCGGCAAGGAACTGGTGGCCAAGGCCATACACTACACGAGCCCCCGCGCGCGGCGTCCCTTTGTGGCCCTCAACTGCGCCGCGCTGCCGGAGACCCTGCTCGAAAGCGAGCTTTTCGGCATCGAGAAAGGTGTCGCTACCGGCGTGCAGCAGCGGCTGGGCCTGTTCCAGAAGGCCGACGGCGGCACGCTGTTCCTGGATGAGATCGGGGACCTCAGCCTTACGGCCCAGGCCAAGATCCTGCGGGTGCTGCAGGAGCGGGTGCTGGAGCGGGTGGGCGGCCGCATCCCGATTCCCGTGGATGTGCGGCTGCTGGCCGCGACCAACAAGGACCTGGAGGCCGAGATCTCCAAAGGGAACTTCCGCGAAGACCTGTACTACCGGATCAAGGTGATCCACATCCACATGCCGCCCCTGCGGGATATCCGCGAGGAGATTCCGCTACTGGCGAACCATTTTTTGAAGGAGTACTGCCGGGAGAGCAGCCGCACGCCCCTGAGCTTCGCGCGCGACGTCCTGCGCAGCCTGGAAAGCCGCCCCTGGCCGGGAAACGTGCGGCAATTGCGCAACGAAGTGATCCGGCTGGCCGCCTGCGCGCGAGGGGACGTAATCACCGAGGAAGAGTTGTGGATGGGCGCGGCCGCGCGGCCCGAGCCGTCCCAGGCGCCCAAACCGGCCCGGCCGCAATCCCTGAAGAAGGCGATCGAAGACCTGGAGCGCGGCATGATCGGCGATGCGCTGAGGGAGACGCGCAACAACCAGCAGCAGGCCGCGCGGCTGCTCGGGTTGAGCCGGCAGGGCCTCATTAACAAAATGAAACGGTACGCCATGGCCGGCTAGTGCTTGTCCGGTGGCGGTGTGGCCGGCGGAGGGCTCGGCAGCACAGCCGGCGGTGAGCCCTGCAGCACGGCGGGCGTGGCCTGAGCAGGTCCCGGCTGGCCGGCAGGAGCTGGTGGAGGGGGCAGTTCGTCGATGTCGGTGACGCTTTCGGAATCGGGTTCCACCGGCCGCGCGGCGTGCGACTTGCAGTAGACCACCGGCTGTGTGCCATCGATGAAGTGGGCGACGCGGGTCCGGGGGCAATACGGCGTGGCGAGATCCCCGCTATCGGCGCAGACCCGAACGGAAACCACTCCGGGTGGCTCTTCGAACGGCACTGCGCCGCCATACCCGTCTAAGGCGGCGGCGCGTTTCATGAAGTCCGTCCAGATCGGCAGCGCCGATCGGGAACCCTCGATGCGGAGATCGCGGTTGTCGTCGAAACCGACCCACACCACGCACAGGAGCCGGCTGGTGAATCCGGCAAACCACCCGTCGCGAGAAGTTCCGGTCTTGCCGGCCGCCGGCAGGCTGAAGCCGCGCGCCCGGGCCCCGGCGGCCGTGCCGCTGCTCATGACCTCCTGCATCATGCTGTCCACCAGGTACGCAACCCGGGGGTCGATTGCCGGCCGCGCATCCGGCATGCCCTGGTAGAGCAGTTTCCCGTCCGCCGACCGCACCATCGAGATAGCGGTCGGCGTCACGCGAACTCCCCGGTTGGCGAACGCGGTGTATGCTTCCGCGATTTCGAGGGGAGTGGCCTCGTACGCACCCAGCGCCAGGGCCGGCGTCGGTTTCATCGCCTCATTCAGGCCGGCGGCCCGGGCGACGGCGAGAACCCGGTCGTAACCCACCATCTGCGCCAGCCGCACCGTGGCGGAGTTCAGGGAGTGCGCCAGCGCGGTCGTGAGCGTGACCCTGCCCATGTACTCGTTGTGGAAGTTGTCCGGCTGGTATATCCGGTTGGCGAAACTGATGGTAGCCGGCGAATCGTCGAGCGTGCTGGAGGGCGTGAAGATCCGGCTCGCGCGCTCGACCGCAGTCTCGAGCGCGGCGGCGTAGACGAACGGCTTGAACACGGATCCGGGCTGGCGCATCGCCTCCACGTGGTTCAACTGGCTCACGGCATAGTTGCGTCCGCCAACCAGCGCCCGGATCTCTCCGGTGTGCGGGTCGAGGGCGATCAGGGCCACCTGGGGCTGGCCCGCGGGGATCGGACCGCGGCCCCCCCGCGCAATAGTCCGGTCGATCGATCGCATGCCTTCCCGCACGGCTTCCTGGGCGGCCTGCTGCAGGTCCGGATCGAGGGTTGTGTAGATGGAGTGCGCGTGGTCCGCCGACTCGCCCAGGCGGCTATGCAGCTCGTCATTCATCAGCTCGACAAAATACTGGCACTCCGCATTTCCAGCCTGCTCGGGGTTGAGTCCCAGCGGCGTGGCGGCCGCTTCGCGGAATTCCGCGTCGTTCAGATAGGCGTTATCGCGCATGAGCCGCAGGACCACGTCGCGGCGCTCGCGGGTTTGCTCCGGGTCGCGGAACGGGTTGAAGTAGCTGGGCCGCTGTACCATGCCGGCGAGCGTCGCAGCTTCGGCAACGGTGAGCTGCGAGATATCCTTGCCGAAGTAAACATGCGCCGCCTCGCCGAAGCCGAGGATGCTGAAGGTGCCACGGCGTCCCAGGTAGACCTGGTTGGCGTAATCCTCGAAGATCTGCTGTTTGGTGAGCTTGCTTTCGAGGTACCGGGTGATCAGCAGCTCTTCGATCTTGCGCTTCCAACGCTTGTCGGGGTCCAGCCAGAGCCCGCGCGCCAACTGCATCGTGAGCGTAGAGGCGCCCTGCAGTTTGCGGCCTTCCTTCACATCCACGTAGGCCGCCTTGGCCATGCGGAACAGGTCGAATCCGGCGTGTTCGAAGAACCGTTTATCCTCGGCCGATACGACAGCGTGCACAAGCGAAGGCGGGATTTGAGCGTACCGCACCAGCCGCCGCTTCTCGCGGTTCCCGGAGAGATTCGTGATCAACTGCGGGCCAAGCTCGAAGCGCTGCCGCACGGTATTGTCGGCGAGGGATACGATGCGCGAAATCTTCCCTCTTTGAAATTCGACCAGGCCGGATTCCCCTCCGATCCAGTCGTTGCCCGGAAAGATCTCCACGGAGCCGGGTGTGCGACGGTACCACCCGACCGGGTTGGCAGGAGAGATCGAATATCCGCCGCGCCGAAGACGGGCGATCAGTTCGTCCTCCGTGAGACTGTCGCCGGTTGCGACAGTGTCGGGCGCGGTGAAGATATTGAGGGTGTCGGAAAATGGCCCGTTGGCAAGCCGGCGGTCGATCACCCGCGCAAACTTTTCGTAGGAATGTCCCAGGATGAACACGGCTACGGCAAACAGCAAAGCGAACGCAGCCGCGAATAGGTGAAGGGGCTTATAGCGGCGCCGGATCAGACGCTGGAATACACCCTCCCGATCCCCGCCCAGTGAATCGTCTGGCATCCCGGCCCCCCACCTGGGGTATGTGCAACCGCGATGCCAATGGAGATTGTACGAATTGGTTCAGCGTTGGGGATGAAGAACCTAGGCGACTTTCTTGACTTTGCCCGCGCGAATGCAGGAGGTGCAGACCCGAATGCGCTTGCCGGCGCCATTCACCAGGGCGCGAACCGACTGCAAGTTCAGGTTCCAGCGGCGATTGGTCACATTATGAGCGTGGCTGATCCGGTGCCCGAACTGGGGTCCGCGGCCGCAAACTTCGCAAACTCTTGCCATAAGACAGAAATCTCCCGATCGTTTCGAAACCGTTATTATAGCAGCGCAGGCGATTTCACGGCAACCGCCTGCTTTTTGGCACGCGGTTTGCTTGCTGAAGTCCGGAGGAAATCTTGGCGACCGGAGGCACCGCCGGAACCATTCTCGTCGTGGAAGACGCCGAAGCCGTGCGAAAGCTGGTCTGTTCGCTGCTGGCCCAGGGCGGTTACGACTGCCTGGAGGCCGCTGACGGTATGGAAGCACTGGTCCTGGTGGAAAGGCGGATCGACGAGCTGGCGCTGGTGTTGACCGATATCGTGATGCCCCATATGAACGGATCGGAACTGGCCAGGCATCTGGCACGGCTGCGGCCGGACCTCCCGATTCTCTTCATGTCCGGCTTTGCCGACGACCCGTTCCTGGAGTCGATCGGGAAATCCGCCCTCCCGTTTCTTCCCAAGCCGTTTACCTCGGAGGCACTGATGCAGGCGGTGCGGCAGGTGCTCACGGCGCCCTGGTCTGGATTACCGGGTTCGGGAAGCAGCCTCCAATGATGGCACGCTTCTGGCGATCGCTGATCGCCGTAGTCGCCGGCAACCTGATCTATTTCGGAATAGAGCGTTTCCTGCCGCCGCGCGGGCAGCATCAGCCCTATCAGCTGGACTGGGGCCTGGCGGTGGATTTCTGGATCTGCCTGGTGTGTTACGGCATCGTTCGGCTGATTCGTTAGGCTATTTGAGTTTGTCCAGTTTTTTGCGGATTTCCTGCGCGTTCTTGGCGTCCGAGGCTACATCCAGATACTTGGAATACGCTTCTTTGGCGGCCTTCTTATCTTTAAGCTTTTCTTCGACTTCGCCCAACCGGAGCCACGCTTCCCCATATCCGTCGTTCCATTTGGTGGCGTCCCGGAAACGTCCTTCCGCGGCCCGATATTTCCCTTGTTTGAAGTAAAAATTGCCAATCCTCACGCTCTTTTCGGCCAGCAGGGGGTTAAACGAGTAGTTGTCGGGAGCGACTTCCGTATCTTCTTCCGGCGGCACCTCGTATTTGCTGCCCTTGGCGGGCGTGCGGTCCTTCTTGAGTTCACCCTGCTTGGCGGGGGTTTGTTCCTTCTGCTGGCCGTTCGCGCAGACAACCGCGAACAAGCCCAGCAACAGAGCCGGGGTCCAACGCACCATGGTTCAATTTTAACGCGGCCGGTATAATTGAAGTAGCTCCCCTCCATGGAACTCCGCGAAAAAGCAGGCCAGCTCCCGCTCACGCCTGGTGTGTACCTGTATAAGGACGGCGCGGGGCGGGTGATTTATGTCGGCAAGGCCAAGAGCTTGCGGAACCGCGTCCGCAGCTATTTTTCCGACGATAAACTGGCCGACGTCAAGACCGGCACACTGATCTCCGAGGCGCGCGACGTCGACTACATCCTGGTCGATAACGAAAAAGAAGCGCTGGCGCTCGAAAACAACCTCATCAAGCAGTACAAGCCGCGCTTCAACATTCTGCTGCGCGACGACAAAACCTATCCCTACATCAAGCTGACGAGCGAAAAGTACCCGCGGGTGTACGTGACGCGGCGACTGCGCAAGGATGGGGCCACGTATTTCGGCCCGTACTTTCCTGCCAACCTGGCGCACCGCCTGGTGCACTTCATCCACCGCCACTTCCTGGTGCCCTCCTGCAAGGTGGATCTCACGCGGTTTCACCCCAAGCCGTGCCTGCAATACCACATCCACCGCTGCCTGGGACCCTGCGTGGAAGGCCTGACGACCGACGACGCCTACTCCCGCGCGGTGCGCAACGTGAGGCTGTTTCTGGAGGGCCGGCACGGCGATCTGGCGCGCGACCTGCGCGCCCGCATGGAAGCTGCCTCGACCGAAATGCGCTTCGAGGAAGCGGCTTCCCTGCGCGACCTGCTGGCCACCGTGGAGGAAATGGAAGAGCGGCAGAAGATGGCGGCAGCCAAAGGCGACGACGTCGATATCTTCGCCTGTTACGCCGAGCCTCCGCTGGTGGCGCTCAACCTTTTCCACCTGCGGAACGGCCAGATTGTGGACCGCCGCGAGTTCTTCTGGGAAGACCAGCCGGAGTTCGACGAGCCGCAGTTCTTCTCCTCGCTGCTCAAACAGCTCTACCTCGACCAGCAGTACATCCCGGCCGAAATTCACGTGCCGGTGGAGTTCGAGGATCGCGAGGCGCTGGAGGAGCTGCTCTCGGAAAAGCGCAACCGGCGCGTGGAGATCCGCACTCCCCAGCGCGGCCAGAAAAAGGCGCTGCTCGACCTGGTCGGGACCAACGCCAAACACAGCTTCGACGCGCGCTTCCGGGTGCTGAAACCGTCGTCGCGCGCGATTCAGGAGGCCCTGCAGGACGGCCTGAACCTGCCTTCGGCGCCCGCCCGCATCGAGTGCTTCGACATCTCCCACATACAGGGCACCGACAAGGTAGCCAGCATGGTGGTTTGGGAGGACGGCCGGATGAAGAAGGCGGACTATCGCAAGTTCATCATCCGGACGGTGATCGGCAACGACGATTTTGCCAGCATGCGCGAGGTGGTGACGCGGCGCTATTCGCGGCTGCAGGAAGAGAAGCGCGCCATGCCCGGCCTGGTGCTGATCGACGGCGGCCTGGGGCAGCTCCACGCGGCGGCCGATGCGCTGGAGGCCATCGGGGTGATCAACCAGCCGCTGGCGTCGATCGCCAAGCGCGAGGAGATCATCTACGTTTACGGCCAGGAAGACGAGCCGGTGGTGCTCGACCGGTTCTCGCCCATCCTGCACCTGGTGCAATCGATCCGCGACGAGGCCCACCGGTTCGCCGTGACCTTCCACCGGTCGCGCCGCAATGCGCGCCAGCTCACCTCGGAGCTGGATACGATTGCCGGCGTGGGGAAGAAGACCGTGCAGAAGCTGCTGAAGGAGTTCGGGAGCTCGGAGCTGGTGCGGGCGGCGAGCGAAGAGCAACTGACGGCGGTGGTGGGCCGCGCGGCGGCGCGCAAAGTCCGGGCGCATTATCAGTAAAGCGGTATGCTTTCAGCATGCGAATGCTGATTGCCCTGCCCCTCCTCGTTGCCGCGGCTTACGCCCAGCAGAGCCGCCACGAGATCGTCACCTCGGTGACACCCGCGGACTCCAAGCCGAACAACCCCGAGGTGCCCGAGGTTGCCGCCATCAGCACCCGGTTCGAACGCGTGCTGGTGCTTCGCTTCAAGTACGACACGGAAATGCTCTCCGGCCTGGAGCGCGCTTTGAAGGAACAGAAAGTGCGGAATGCCGTGATCCTTTCGGGGTTCGGCTCGGTGCGGAACTACCAGGTGCACCAGGTCAGCAACCGGACGCTGCCTTCGAAAAACATGTTCGTCAAGGATCCCACCGCCCCGGCCGACATCACCGCCATGAGCGGCTTCGTCATGGGCGGGCGCGTCCACGCCCACATCACTCTGGCCAATCCGGAGGGCGCTTTCGCCGGCCACCTGGAGCCGGGAACCAACGTCTTCACCTTCGCGGTGGTGACGCTGGGCGTGCTGCCGGACAGCCTGGATGTCGGGCGGCTCGACGACAAGAACTGGCGGTGAGGGTGAAGCAGACATCCCGGCCTGCGCCACCGGGCGTGCGAAAATAGGGATATGCGTTACCGCCTGCTGGCTGCCGTATTCGCGGTTTGCCTCGTCGCGAATGGCCAGACGATGACCCTGGAAAAGCTGGTCTCCTTCCTAAAATCTTCACAGGATTTCCTCAAAGACGGCAGGATGAACGACCGCGAACTCGCCAAGTACCTGGAGAAAGTGAAATTGACGGAGCGGCTGGACGACCGCGACATCGAGGAACTCCAGGGGACCCTTACCCTCGGCCCGAAGACCCTGGAAGCGCTGCACGAGCTGCGCGACCGTACCCAGAACCTGACCGCCGCCAAGCCCATCCTCGAGGAGAAGCCGGCGCCGATTCCGCCGCCCAGCTCCGAGGAGCAGGCGGCGATCATCTCCCAAGCCCGCGATTATGCCCTGAGTTACAGCAGACAGCTTCCGGACTTCATCTGCACGCAGGTGACGCGCCGGTACGCCGCGCCCCGGCCCGGCACCAAATACGGCGGCCCCGCCGGCAGCTCCCCCTCGTGGCAGGCCCAGGACACCCTCACCATCAAGCTGAGCTACTTCGAGCAGAAGGAAGACTACAAGCTGATCCTGGTGAACAACACGATCACCAAACAGGACTACCGGACGCTCGGCGGCGCAACCTCCACCGGGGATTTCGGCAGCATGATGAAGGACATCTTCGAGCCCGGCACCGAGGCCCACTTCGAGTGGGACCATTGGGGCACGCTGCGCGGGCGGCGCGTAATGGCCTTCGCCTATACCGTGGCGCAATCGCGGTCGCAGTGGCACATCACCTACGAGCGCTCGATGGATATCGTGCCGGCCTACCACGGGCTGATTTACGTGGACGAGAAGACCCACGACGTGATGCGGGTGACGCTGGCGGCCCAGGACCTTCCGGCCGCATTTCCGGTGAAGATGGCCGAGACCATCCTGGACTACGATTTCCAGGACATTTCGGGCCACACCTTTCTGCTGCCGCTGAAGGCCACCACCACAATGGGGGCGTCCGACTACCTGACCAGGAACGACGCGGAGTTCCGCATCTACCGCAAGTACTCGGCGGATTCGGCCATCAGCTTCGATTCGGCCGACACGCCCCCGCCTCTGCCGGACGACAAGACTACCGAGACCAAGGACCCCAAGGTAATCAAAAAGTAGCGCAGCGCGGCTACCGTTTCGGGTACGACTGCTCGAACTTGTTGCGGCTGTTGTAAACCGTGTAGGCGCCATCCTTCTGCACGGTCAGCCGCAGCCACTGTCCCTGGCAGATCTCGTCGGTGTTGGCGATGAAGGTATCGGGCGAGTTGTGCGCCTGCCCGCCCGCCACCGCGAAGTGAAGCTGCCAAAGGGCGCCGAGGCCCGGCGTGTCGTGGATCGTCTGCCAGACTTCCGGCGACCCGCCCTTGCGCGCGCCGTTATCCATCACGGCCACTCGCGGCGCGATGGCGTGCACGAGCTGCGGCGAGCCCGACATGTTCATGCCGTGGTGCGAAACCACGTAGACATCCACGGGGCCGATCTTGTTCTCCGGGCACACCAGGTCGTACTCCTTGTTCCAGGTGAGGTCGCCCAGGTCGAGCAGGCGGAAATCGCCGTACCGCACCAGCATCCCCACGGAGCGGGCGTTTTCGGTGGGATCGGCATCGTGCTTCTGAAAGCTGGCGCACTCCGGATTGGGCTTGCCGGCTCCGGGGAGCGGCATGCCGATCAGGTCGCCATTGGCGGAAAGCACCGTTACGTCCAGGCCCTTGATGGGAATGGTTTCGCCCGGTTTCGCCAGGATGTGCTTGCCTTTGTTGCGCTGGTCGATATAGGCGTTGTAGAGGATATCGGCATCTTTGCCATGCTCGTTATTGGGGCCGTGGTCCACGAAGTTCACAATCGGGAGCTTTTCGGCAAGCTGGGGCACTCCGCCCACATGGTCGGCGTGGTAGTGGGTGATTACCAGGTAATCGATCTTCTTGACGCCCGCGGCTTTAGCCGCCGCCGCGATGCGATCGGCATCGCGGTGGTTGTGCCCCGCCCAGCCGGTATCGATCAGCATGGATTCACCGGAGGGCGAGACCAACAGGGTGGACTGGCCTCCTTCGACGTCGATGAAGTAGACTTCCAGGTTCCTGGCGGCCGGCAGCAGGGAGGCCGAGCCCAGCAGTACGAGGGCGGCAATGAGGGGTTTCATGCCGAAAATCGTATCACGGCCCGGACCGCCACGTTGCAGGAACATGCGTTGCTCGAATAACGTATGAATTAGCGGATGCCATTTTGCAGCCATTGCGGAGGCCAGGTAGGGGATACCGAGCGTTTCTGTGCCCGCTGCGGAGCCCGCCAGCCGGGAGGCGCGTCAACGCCGCCGCCCCAGGCAGCCTCGCAGGCACCCTACGTGGGGACCGATCCGCTGTCCTCGCTGAATCCGCGCACCGCATCCATCCTGTGCTACGTGCCCGGAATCGGCTGGATCGCCTCGATCATCGTGCTGGCATCCACGAAATTCCGCCACGACCGCACGGTGCGTTTCCACGCGTTTCAAGGCCTCTACCTGTTCGTCGCCTGGCTGATGGACGACTGGGTGGTGCGGCCGATCCTGTCGGTGGCCCCGTCCTTTCATATCAACCACCTGATCCAGGCCGTTCTGCTCGCGGCGTCGATATTCATGATGGTGAAGGCGGCGCATGACGAGGCCTATCCGCTCCCGCTGTTCGGCGAACTGGCGCAGCGTTCCGTAGCGGAAGACTGACCGCTTCTTTTCTGTTATAAACTAGTCCGGTCATGCCGCAGTTCGTGATTGAACGCGAGATTCCCGGTGCCGGGTCGCTTTCCGAGGCCCAGATCCGGGAGATCTCTCTGCAGTCATTGCAGACCCTGAATGAGATGGGGCCGCAAATTCAATGGCTGCATAGTTATGTCACGGAAGACAAGGTCTATTGCGTTTACCTGGCACCGGACGAGCAGAGCATCAGGGAGCACTCTCGCAAATCCGGTATCCCAGCGAATCGCATTTCTGCCGTGCGGCGCTTGATTGATCCGACGAATTTAGGATAGGGCGCCCGACTCTTCGAGAGCATATTTGATCGCATGTTCCAAGCTCATGGCCCAGCCCCGGGCGTGAGCGGCTCTGGACTCGGGTTCATCGAGCGACTTCCATGCCGGCAGGAGCTTGTCGTCAAGTTTCGACTGTTCGGCCGGCATCAGAGGCGCGCCGATCCTCTGGCGCAAATGCGCGGCAGCCGCGGCGATTGCCAGGGCACGCGCAGGATCGCCTTGACCTAAGGCGGAACAAGCGAACCCTTCCAGAGCTCGCGCGATGCCGCGTTTGTGTCCCAAGTTTACGAAAAGCGCCAGGGCCTCGCGATAGGCCGTGTGCGCAGTCACAGGGTCTCGCTCGTCGCAGGCGATCTGAGCGAGATCGGTGAGTGACCGGGCTATGCCCCACCGGTCACCGGCTTCGCGGAAAGCCGAAAGAGCACGTTGGTATAGCTCGCGAGCGGCATCCACTTCACCCTCCTCGCGCGCGATATCGCCCAACTGGTTGAGGGACCACGCGGCTCCGCTATGATCCCCAAGTTCCTTAAAGATCCGCCCAGCTTCTTCGAGCGCTGTCCGAGCACCCGCATAATCGCCGCGGCCCCTGACGAAATTGGCGAGATTATGCAGGCAGCGTGCGACTGCGACCCGGTCGCCAAGGGCACGCCAGCGGGCCAAAGTCTCTTCAAAATAGCTCTGCGCCGCAGAATGGTCTTGCCGGTCCCACGCCACGATCGCCCGCGCGTTCATCGACACGGCAACGCCCCACTGGTCCCCGAGGCTCTGGTAAATCGACAGGCTCTGTTCCACAAAATCCGTAGCGGCTGAAAAATCGCGCTGGACCGTCGCAAAGGTTGAAAGGTAAACCAATACTTTGGCCCGTTCCTGGGCCGAACCGGATTCGCCCACACGCAGAACCGACTCCAGCCAGCGCCGGCCTTCCGCCAGGTGTTCCCGCATTTCCCAGAACCGAAACAGCGCAATGCAAAGCCGGAAGCTCCACTCGACATCCGAAGTTTGAAACAACCAGTCCAGAGCCGCGCGAAAGTTATCATGCTCGATGTCGCACCGGGCCAGCCAGGCAGCACGGTCGGTCTCAGTGAGATCGGGATTTCCTTCCTCCGCCAGGACCAGGCAATAAGCCGCATGAGCGCGCCGCGTTGCCTGCTCCTCACCGCTATCGACAAGGCGCTCCAGGCAATACTCCCGAATCGTTTCGAGCATCCCAAAACGCGGTTCGCCGTCGCCCTGGTCGGACTGCTGGACCAGGCTCTTGTCGACCAGAGAGGACATCACGTTGAAGATTTCTGCTCCGAGATCGTGGCGCGTGTTGCATACGGCTTCCGCGGCTTCCAGCGTGCAGCCGCCTAGAAACACTCCCAGCCGGCGGAGCAGCTTCTGTTCGGAGCCATTCAACAGGTCATAGCTCCAGTCAATCGTTTTCCGGAGCGTCTGCTGGCGCTCCGGCACATCGCGCGGACCCGCGGCCAGAAGCTGGAGCCGGCTTTCGAGGCGCGTCAGCATGGCGCTCGGTGGGAGCATTTTGACACGCGCTGCTGCAAGTTCAATCGCCAGCGGGAGGCCGTCCACCCTCGAACAGATTGCGGCTACCGCCGGTGCATTCTCCGCGGTTACGGTGAAGTCCGGTTTGACCGCGGCCGCCCTCTGGGAAAACAGAGCCACTGAAGGATTGTTTAGCAGGGCTTCGAGAGATTGCATCTGTCGTGCGTCGGGCAGTGGCAGGGGGAGCACCGGAAACTCGTGCTCGCCGTAAACGCGCAGAGCAGAGCGGCTGGTCACCAGTACCTTCAATGCGGCAGACGACTCCAGAAGCTCCGCTACCAGCGAAGAAGCAGCCAGAATGTGCTCAAAATTATCCAGCAGTAACAGCACCGGCGAGGGGCCCGCCTCGCGCAAATAATTCTTCAGCAAATCCAGAACGGGCCGGCCGCCCACCTGGTGGATTCCCAGAGATTCCGCAATCGCCATGGGGACCATGGCCGGATCAGTAATGGAAGCCAGCGCCACAAAGTAAACTCGTGCTTCAAACTGCGGGAGAAGCTCGCTCGCGACCTGCAGGCCGAGCCGTGTCTTACCGCATCCTCCTGTACCGGTCAACGTAACTAGCCCGGTAGCCGGGGAGAGCAGGAGAGTGCTCACCGTTCGAAGCTCCCGCTCGCGTCCAATCAAAGGTGTTCGCGGCAGCGGAAGGTAGTAGCGGCCGGGTACACGTTGGGCCACCAGCCTGTCATCGTCGCTTTGAATGGCGGGAGCCGCCTCTTCCGTCTCCTTGGCGCGGGCAGGGAGGCCGCCGGCGGTGTTCTCCTCTGTCGTCACCGCCGACGTGAATACGTATCCCCGGCGCGGCACGGTTTTCACGATCTCCTGCGCCCGATCCTCCAAGGCGCGGCGCAACTCCACCATGCACTGCACCAGCGAGTCCTCAGTTACGAATGCATCCGACCACAACTCGCGAATCAGTTCTTCCTTGGCGATCAGCCGGCCGCGATTTTCCAGGATATACAGGAGCGCATCGTAAACCTTCGGGCGGAGTTTCACCTCCTGGTCTGCGTTGAGTAGCATCCCACGCCCGGGGTCCAGAGTGAATTCGCCGAACCGGTATTTGGGCTGGCTCTTCAGCTTGCCACCGCCCATAGATTGCGTCCTTCCTGGTCCGTTCCCGCTCTTTGCCGCTTGCGGGCCGAAAAACCCCCGAAGTGCTCTTCTGCTTTTTTGGCTTTTCTTTGGTCTTCCTTCGTTACTCGCTTTCGGGACCGATGTTAGGTTTGACCATGCCCCGATGTCCCCGCCTGCATACCGATTATAGGCCGGACGCCGGGTCCGAGGAGGGAAGCATGAACGGACGAATAGGCTCAAACGGCAAGAACATGACGACAATGAGGACTCTCATCCAAAGATTTAACAAGCGCATCCTGTATCTGACACTGCTGAGCAGTGTTACCGCGGCCGTACCGCTTATCGCGGCGGACGTAGCTACGACGCAGGAGGCCGAGCAGGCGCATGCCGATCACACGCAATCCGCCCCGGCCACGCTAGTTCAACTCGTTCGCAACGCCACGAAGCAGTTCGTCGACGTCAATGCGGCCACTGCTGCCGGTTACCAGCCGTTCTTAGGCTGTGTCAGCGGCCCGGATCATGGAGCCATGGGCTATCACTACGTGAATAGCGCGTTGGTCGGCGACGGTCAGCTGGATGCCTCACGGCCCGAGGCGCTGATATACGAAGCGTCGGGAGGCGGTCTGATACTGGTCGGCGTGGAGTTCGTTGTAATCGCCGACACGTGGCTGGCGCAGCACGGAACTCCGCCGGTGCTCGAAGGGCAAACGTTCCAGTTCGTTAGCAGCCCGAACCGATACGGCTTGCCGGCCCACTTCGAACTGCACGTCTGGGCTTGGCGGAACAACCCCAACGGTGCGTTCGTGGACTGGAATAACAAGGTGAGCTGCGAAGGGAAATAGATCGGGGCGCGCCGATCTGTTTCCATGATGGTGAAGGCGGCCCACGACGAGGTCCCGGGGCGTAAGACTGAGGCGGCCGTTCCGGAGTACTCTGGAGGGGCGATGCGACGCAGAACGTTCCTTACGACTTCCGCGGCCGCCGGGCTGGCGCTCGGCGCCGATCCGCCAGTACGGGCGGCATCCCCGGAAATCCCCAGGCGGGTGTTCGGCAAAACCGGGGAGAAGCTCACTATCATCGGCCAGGCAGGCGGCCGCTTCCCGATGTGCAGCTATCAGGACGCCAAAGCCATCACGCTGCGCGCCTATGAACTCGGCGTCAACTACTTCGACTGCGCGCGCATCTACTGGGACGGTAAATCCGAAGAGGTCTACGGCGATGTGCTGCCGCCTTTTCGCAAGCACATCTTCCTCACGTCGAAATCGCCCGAGCGCAGCCGCAAGGGCGCCGAAGCGGATCTCGACAAGTCGCTCCACGCCTTAAAGACCGACTACCTCGACCTCTGGCAGATTCACCAGGTCAGCACCATGGACGAGGTCCAGCAGATCTTCGCCCCCGGCGGCGCGATCGAAGCGTTTGTCGCGGCGAAGAAGGCCGGCAAGTGCCGGTTCATCGGCTTTACGGGACACCACGATCCCGAGGTCCACCTGGCGATGCTGCGGAACTTCGAGGATTACGACACCATCCTGATGCCGCTCAATCCAGCCGATCCGTCCTACCTGAGCTTCGAGAAATCGGTGCTGCCGGTCGCGGTGAAGCGGGGACTGGGCATACAGGCGATGAAGAGCACCGCCAACGCCGGCCTGCTCGGCGATATCCACTTGAAGGATTGCCTCGGCTACGTGCTCAGCTTGCCGGTTCACTGCCTGGCGCTCGGATGCACGACGGTCGGCCAGATCGAGGACGATGTGCGGATTGCGCAGCAGTTCCAGCCGATGCCGGAGCAGCAGATGGCGGAGGTCCGGGAGCGGGCCAGGCGGCTGGCGGGTCCGCGCCTGGAGAACTGGAAACGGGACACCGGCCAGAAGGCCTCGGACTACCGCTACCGGGACGGCGTACTGGGATAAACATGCCAGGCCTGGATCCCGGATTGCATGGCAAGGTGGCGGTGGTCACCGGCGGCTCGAATGGTATCGGGCTTGCGGTCGCCCGGCTGCTGGCGGAAAACGGCGCAGCGGTGTGGATCTTCGATCTGGAACGCGAGGATCCCGTTCACGCCGCGCGGCTGTTCGGCGCCAGGGGCTGCGCCGCCGACGTGACCAGCCGCGAATCGCTCGATGCCGCATTTGCCGCGTCCGGAACGCCCGACATCGTGATTGCGAATGCCGGAACTGTCGCAGAGGCCGATTTCTGCGACGTCGCGACGGCGGAGTGGGAGCGCATCGTGTCGGTGAATCTGACGGGTGCGTTTCACACCGTGCAGGCCGCCGCCCGCCTCATGAAGCCCCGGCGCAGCGGAGCGATCGTGCTGACGGCTTCCACCAACTCCTTCGACGGCGAAGCCCGCCTGGCAGCATACAACGCCAGCAAAGCGGGGCTGCTCGGACTGGTCCACACGGCGGCGAATGAGCTGGGCCCCTACCAGATCCGGGTGAACGCCGTTTGCCCGGGACTGATCCGGACGCGGCTCACGGAGCGGCATTTTTCCGATCCCGAAATCCTGCGCGAATACTTCCGCCAGTTGCCTCTGGGACGCGGCGGCGACCCCAAGGAAGTCGCGGCGGCCAGCGTGTTTCTCGCTTCCGATCTCGCGTCGTACATCACCGGCGCGACCCTGTTCGTGGATGGCGGGCAGATGGCCTCCAAGTTCGCCACGTGGAACGAGTCGGACGCCGAGTTTGCCGATGGCCGGTGGCGTCTGCGCTAGTGCCGGGGCAAGGAGGAAGGAGGCGGCAAGCCCGGTCCTCTTCCGCCCTGCCGCGGCGACACGACGTATAGCGTCAAAAAGAGGAAGTTGCTCGAACCGATGGAACAGGGAAAATGCAGATAGCCGGTGGCGCTTCCCAGTCGCAGGTCGACCCGGTATATGCGCGCCAGCGACCCCGGCTCCAGCCCCGCAAATAGAACGGTCGAATCGTAGCAGGTCATCGGTGCGGCAAGGCGAGCCAGCGGCTCGGTGGAAGGCGCCAGAGTGCCAGGCGGAACCTCAGGACTGACTGGCCCCAGTCCCACGGCCTCGATGTGAATGATCTCGCCGGAGTGCGCCGGGCTGCCGTTGCTGACCATCCCGTTCCCGTTCTGGTGGAAGATGACGCCGGCCCGGGGGTCTGTGGTGATGAGGATGTCGGATGTCGGGAAGTCGAAGGACGAGTGAACTCCCATCGCCTGCACGGTGAGTGTCTGCGTGCCGGCGGGCTGTATGTCCCAGGGAACAAGGTAGCCGGCGCTCGTGGGACTAACCTGCAGGACAGGAATCTGCCGGTCGCCGATCTCGACCGCGACACCGCCCAACGATGTGCCCACCGGAGGCGCCGCCTGGAAAGACGTGTCCGAGAGGCCGACTCCGTAGACGGTTGCCGCCAGGCCCGCGTCGGTCGCGGCGCCCGATGTCAGGTAGGGCGTACGACCGACGATTTCGACCTGGGTTCCGGTTTCGGCGTTGATCTTGAGGAGCCGGCCGGCACCGGTCCCTGCATAGACGATGCCTCCGCTGCCAGAGAGGACCGCGGCCGTGATCCCCGCGGGGTCGCTGGTCACCTGGCGCATGCCTGTGCCGTCCGTCTGAATGATGTAGGCCTGGCCTCCGCGCACAAACAGGGCACGCGTGCCGTCGTCGCTCAGTCCGCTGATGCCGGCCTGATCGGTCAGGACCAGTTGATCCTGCAGTGTCTGGAGATTTAAGCGGCGCACGCTGTTGCCGGTGGCATAAAGCGCCAGCGCACCGTCGGCATCGATCGCCAGCGGAGTGGCGTTCGGAACCGGAAACGGCTGCAAAGCCTGGCCGGGCCGGGCGACATAGGCCGCGTTAGCAAACGAGAATATGGCCGTGCCGTCATTTGCGATTGTCCGGCCGCCCGAGGCTAAGATCACCGGCCATGGCCCGGTGACACTCGGAAGGGGCACCGGCGTTTGCGTTCCCGTCTGCAAATCCAGGAACAACAGGGATCCCGAGGTGAACACACTGGACGTCGTGTCGGAAATGGCATAACGCCCTCCGGGGCTCAGGTAGGCATAACCGGGCAGCTCCTGCTCGCCTGCAGCGGAGATCAGGTCCGTCGCTCTCAAAAACCCACGGCAGGGGCCGGAGTAACTCAACTGGCCGGGCGCCGCGACGGTTTTGCCATCGGCGGTAACCTCCGCGGCGTCGAGCGAATACTGCGTGCCGATTACACAGGCGCCCGTCGACGCCGGGTCGACCTTTTGCAGCAAGCGGAACAAGCGCACGCCGCTTTCGTCCGCCACGAAGAGCTTGCCGTAGTGCGGCTGGCCGGCGCCCTTCAGACTGAGCGTCGATGAGAAGTAGATGGAGGAGCCATCGTATGTTGTCGCGAGCCCCGAGAACTGGCCCCACAGGGGCGCGGCCGCGGCCGCAAGAACCAGGAGAGACCGGATCAATCGAACTCCCATTGCCGGAAGCGGTGCTGGTGCTCGGCCATGTCTACGCACTTGCCCCGGAAGCGCACGCCTTCCATCTCAAGGCGCGTCCGCTGCTCGAGACCCGCTTCGTACTTCAGCTTGATTGCGCCGCCGGAGCCCACCACGCGCTGCCAGGGAAGCGTGCCGCCGCTCTTGCGCAGCATTTGGGCGACATGCCGGTGATACAGCGGGTAACCGGCGGCCGCGGCCACCTGTCCGTAAGTCGCCACCTTGCCGCGCGGAATCTGGCGGATGATCTTGCGGAAGGCGGCGTCCCTTTGCTCGCTTTTGGGAGCGCGCAGCAGACGGCGCATCAATTCGTTCACTTCAGCTCCTTGTAGCGATGGCAGCTCACGAGGTGATCGTTCACCATCCCGGTGGCCTGCATGAAGGCATAGCAGATGGTGGAGCCGACGAACTTGAAGCCGCGACGTGCCAGGTCTTTGCTCATGGCGTCCGATTCCGCGGTGCGCGCCGGAACGTCGGCCATACTCTTCCAGCGATTCCTTAAAGGCTCGCCACCGGTGAACTGCCAGATGTAACGGTCAAACGTGCCGAACTCCTTTTGCACGTCGAGGAACGCTTGCGCATTGCGCACCGCCGCCGCGATCTTGAGCCGGTTGCGCACGATGCCCTCGTCCAGGAGCAGGGCCGCACACCTCTCCTCGCCATAGCGCGCGACTTTCCGTGGGTCGAAGCGATCGAACGCCTTCCGGTAGTTCGCGCGCTTGCGCAGAATCGTGGACCAGCTCAGGCCGGCCTGCGCGCCTTCCAGAATCAGGAACTCGAACAGCGTGCGCTCCTCGTGGGACGGCACGCCCCACTCCTGGTCGTGGTAGACGATCATCTCTTCAGTCGTGGCCCATCCGCAGCGGGTCATGCCGGAACCACCCGGATGCGTTCACCGCGGCGCGTCGGAAATTCGAGCAGCGAACCCGAAAGGACCCGTCCCGCGACCGCCACACGAGCCTCGCCCCACGGGTTTCGCAGGCGGCAGGGCGCGCCGGCGTGGGATTCGAGCTCGACGAACTCGACGCGCCCGCTCTTGTATGACGCGGTCACCAGGAAACCGCCGCGCGCCAGCAACTGGAACGAGGCGTCCTGCTCCCTGGGCCACGCCGGGAAAACGTGGATCACCGGATCTTCTCCGGGCGCGGGCGACTGGCTTTGCAGCAATGCCTGGTGCAGCGCTTCGCAAGCCCGTCCCAATCGCTGCGCATCGAGCGCCTGCGGCCCTTCGCGCAGCGTCATCCGGTTGGCCAGCACGCCGCCGTTTTTGTAGGAGGTGGAACGCTCCGGCGCATGTACCTGGATCTGTGCCGGCATCAGGTACCGCACGGCATCCGCCCTGCCCAGCGAGGCCCCGGCGATCGCCAGCTTCGAAAGCACCGAGACGTTGGTATTCGCGCTGATCCCGTTGTGGAAATACTGGTCGAAGGTCGTG
This sequence comes from Bryobacterales bacterium, assembly GCA_963836015.1. Lineage (GTDB taxonomy): Bacteria > Acidobacteriota > Terriglobia > Bryobacterales > Bryobacteraceae > CAWCDJ01. The sequence continues at coordinate 109,481 of CAWIIF010000010.1, forward strand.
TTGGCGATCTCGCGCAGGTCCCCTTCGCACAGTTCGAAGAGCCACATCGGCAGGCTGTTGGCGTCCGGCAGCAGTCCCCCCGCCTTCACAGCAGGCTGGCGGCCGCGGACGAATACGCGCGGGCCGCGATAATCGGCAGGCTTGAGCGCATCCGGGTCAGTGCTGGTCGGGAGCGGCGCCAGATTCTCGAGAAACTCGCGCCAGACCGGCTGGAGATCGGCATCGGCGTTGAGGATTTTGGCCGCCCGCAACAGCGCCGCCGTCACACCATGCATGGCCGAGAGGTCTTCGTCGCTGTCGCGGGTGCCGTAGACGCTCTCGTTGCTGTTAGTCCAGTGGATGTGATACTTGCCGTCGGCCTCCTTGCTGACGTTGGGAAAATTGCGATAGAACTCCACCGCCCCTTTGAGCATGGGGTAGGCGCGGTCGCGCAGCCATTCGCGGTCCTGGGTGAACTCATACCGCCGCCAAAAGTAGTAGGCGATTTTGGCGGTGCTGCCCAGGATGTGGGAGACGGCGCCATATGGCCCGAAGCCGCGCTCGGTGATGACCCACTTTCCGTTCACCCAGCTTCCGCCGCCAATCCAGTTCCACCGGCTGGAGTGCGGATGACCGGTCTGCGCATACTCCATGAACTTCGGCGACCGCTCCTCCCAGGGCTTGCGCCGCAGGTAGAGCTCGCGCATCTCGGCGGCGATGTCGTCCGGCAGCGCGGCCAGGCCGTCGAAGTACGAGGTCTCCGCGATGTAGATCCCCTGGCTGCCCCACTCCTGCCGGGCCGCGGCCGCGGAGGCATCGTACATCCCGCTGTACATGGAGAAGACCGGGTCCAGCAGTTCCAAGCGGTTGGAAGCGAAGACGGCCTCGTAGTAGCAGCTCAGGTTGGCGTACCAGTGCTGCGCGCCCCAGGTGCGCAGGTCGCCGCCCGTATTCCACAGCATGCCGTTGAATTTGGGCGGGTATTTGCCGCGCGACGTGGCGGCCATCAGGTACAGATAGTAGAAGTAGTGCTGCTGGAGGAGCGGGCTGGACGGCAGCGAAACGTAACCGCGCGACCAGAACTCGCGCCACCATGCGGCAGTCTCCTTCGAAAGTGCGTCCCATCCCTGGACCTCCGCCGCGTCGAGATCGGTTAGTGCGGCCGCGGCGACATCCGCCTTCGGATCGAAGGTCGCGGCGCTCGCAATCAGAATCGTGAACGGACCGCTTCCGGGCGCCGCCTCCAGCCGTACTTCGGTCTCGCTCGCGAACTCGGCGCGCGCATCCCTTCCGGCGATCCCGATGGCGACCGCCGACTGGCAGCAGTAGGCGCCCTCGCGGAAATCCTGCGTCAGGGCGATCCTTCCGCCGCGGATCAGCAGCCGCGAAGCCGCCGTGTGGTTGCGGTTCGGCACCGTGACGACGTGCTCGCGCACGAAGGTCTCGAGCTGGCCGCCGAAATACTTCGATTCGTAGCGCAGCATCCTCAGCCGCACGTTCAGTCTTCCGGAGCCGGGCACTTGCACCGCGATCACGTCGCGGGAGGGGGACGCGGCCAGGCGGACTCCGCCGACCGTCAACTGGCCGTCGAACACCGAGAGGTGCTGGCGGAATCCGGCTTCGGGAAACGGCTCGCCTTCGAACTCGAGGTCCACATAGGCGCAGCCGCCGCAGTAGTCGTCATGCCGCTCGAAAAAGCTGTGAGCTCGCGGAGTTGTTGGCGTAAACGTCGGGCCGGTTGATCTGCATGCGCAGCCGGTTGGGCGTGGTCCATACCAGCGTGCCCATGCGCCCGTTGCCGATGGGCATGCCCTCTTCGCTGCGGGGCACGGGCTTTTCATAGACCAGGTCCGCGGTGGATACGAGCGCGCGCAGGTCCGGGGCGGGGGGCGGGGCGTCCTGTGCCGCGGCGGCCACTCCAGCTACCGTGGCGGCGAGAAACGTGCGGCGTGAGAGATCACTGGCATCGGGCGGCATGCAACAATTCCTTGTCGATCGTGAGATTGAAACATCCAGGTCCTTCGATCTTATCCAGCATCAGCCCGTTCCAGAAAAGCTGGCCGTCCTGCGCCCACCCGGGAGGCACCGTAATTCTCATTTCCGTGACCGAGCGGCTGACGATCTGGATCTGGTTTTCGGCCGGCAGGTATTGTCCTTGCACACGAGCCGTCACCACCGGCTCCCGCCGCGGCAGCACCACGCTCGTTTCGATCCGAACGCGATCCTTGCCGCGCTGCACAGTCGCGACAATAGGCCGCGATTCGGTGAACTTCGCCATGGTCTGAACATACTGGCGGGCATCCACGACCGGGCGGCCGTCGAGCGCCACGATGCGGTCGCCGGTCTTGAGCGGCCCGCTGTACTTCGGGGGGAGCATGGAAACCAGCACGCCCGGCCCCGGGTCCGTCATTTTGAAGCCGAAGCCTCCCAGGTCGAGCGCCGCGCCGGCAGCGGCCGGAATGCGCGTCGAGGGCAGCACGTCGTTGCGCTCGCCGGCGTCGAATTTGGTCATGCGGATCCAGTAGCAGCCGGCAAACGCCGGTGAATTCGTTTCGCAGTCGATCTCGGTCGGGAACTCCTCGCGCTTGTGCCCTCCGAGCCAGTCAAGCAAGGCCGCATCGGTGAAGGACTTATCGGCCGCGCGCCACTCCAGGTTGAGGCCGGCTCCCTTGAGCTTCGCGGCCAGCGCCTGGTCATCCGGGCCGTTCCCGACCCACAGCACCGGCACGTGCAGGAAGTTGGAGCTGAAGATGCGATCGGTGTCGATGGCCGCTTCGGGCGACCCCTCGATGGCAATCGCGGCAGCCCACAAATCGGGAATGCGGGAAACCGTATAGAACACCACGGCGGCAGCGCTGCCGCGGCCCGCCAGGTAAACGCGGTCGGCGTCGATGCCGCCGGCCGCCACTGCCTTCTGCACCGCCGCGGCCAGCGCCAGCGCGCGGGCGTCGGCATTCTCCGCGGCCGCCGGCGCGATGACACGCCACCTGGCGCTCTTCGCCAGGGCTTCCCACTGCGGCGCGTCCGCCGGATCGACCAGCGCGATCGCCGGAGCCTTCCCGTCCGCCGGGCCGGGAGTCTGGGCGGCAGCCAGGCCGCATGCCAGCAGGCTAATTATGGCGCAGGCGGGAACGGATCTTCTTGGCCAGCTTTTCGATTTCATCCGCTTTCTTCAAAGTGTCGAGGGAAAGGACGAAGCGGTCGTTCTTCTCCAGCTCGAGCTGCAGTTGCTGCGCCAGGTCGGCCAGGCGTGCCGCGTCCTTGATGTTCTGCTCGTGTTCGGCCTTCAGGATCTCATCCCGCTGCAGCTTGCCGTTCGGCAACTGGACGTTTTCCGGATCCCTCTGGCCAACGCCCCCATCCGACTGCTGCGCCGTCATCGGGGTGAGGACCGCCATCATCAACACAATCACAGAGTGCCGAAGGCTTAGTCTCATGGCAGAACCTGCCCCCTATCATAGCCAAAGACGAAGAGGCCGCTGAAGCGTCCCTGTTATCATGGAACAAATATGGAGGAAGTAAAGGTAGGGATCGTCGGCCTGGGCAATGTGGGCTCGGGGACCCTCGCCATTCTGGCCGAAAACGCCGACTCGATCGCCCTGAAGCTCGGCTTTCGGTTGAAGGTGGCCGCCGTCTGCAGCCGCTCGGTTCACACCAAGGAGATTCCCGCGGCGCTCGGCAGCGTGTTCAAGACTACCGACTGGCGCGAGCTGGTGGCGCATCCGGACGTCCAGATCGTGGCCGAGCTGGTGGGCGGCACGGGAGTGGCCGGCGAGATTTTCGATGCCGCCATCGCGCACCGCAAGTCCGTGGTCACCGCCAACAAGGAGCTGATGGCCGCCTGCGGCCCCGAAATCTGGGACCGCGCCATCCGCGCCGGCATCAACCTGGCGATGGAGGCCAGCGTGTGCGGCGGCATCCCCATCCACGCGGTGCTGCGCGAGGGTATCTCGGGGGACCGTGTGACGGCCCTCTACGGCATCCTCAACGGCACCTGCAACTATATCCTCACCGAGATGGAAAAGCGCCAGATGCCGCTCGCGGCGCTGATCGAGGAATCGCAGCGTCTGGGCTATGCGGAGGCCGACCCCAGCGCCGACATCGACGGTTTCGACGCCCGCTCTAAGCTGGTGCTGCTGGCCGCCCTCGCGTTCGGCGAGAAGATCACTCCTTCCGATATCTTCATGGAAGGCATCCGCCGCATCTCGCCGCTCGATTTTCAATATGCCCGACAGTTGAACCACACCATCCGCCTGGTGTGCGGCGCGCGGAAACTGCCGGACGGCCTGATCCTGTTCGTGCGGCCCGCGCTGATTCCGTCATCGACCATCCTGGCCGGCGTCCTGGGCGCCTATAACGCCGTGTGGGTGAAAGGCCAGTACGGCGAGGACACCTTCTACTACGGATGGGGCGCCGGCGCGCGGCCTACGGGAGTCGCGGTAGTGAGCGACCTGATGCGCGTGGCACGCGAGATCCGCAGCGGCAGCCCCGAGCGCGTCTCTCCCTTCGCCCACGAGCGCCTGGGCGATTACCGGCCGGTCTCCGTGACACTGCAGAAGCGCGCCTACTACCTGCGTTTCCGCGTGGAGGATCGCCCCGGCATCATCGCCCGTCTGGCGGGAATCCTCGCCAGCAAGAACATCAGCCTGGAAGCCGTCCTGCAGGAGCCCTGCACCACCAAGGACGACCTTCCGTTCGTCATCACGGTGGAACCCACCTCGGAACAGTCCATCCGCGAGGCGGTGGACGAGATGGCCCAGCTCGATTTCATGCGCGAGGCCCCGCTGGCCTTGCCGATGGAGACCGCGTTATGAAGCTGCCTGCAATCTGTGCCGCGCTGGCGCTCGCCTCGGGCCTTTCGGCCCAGGTGGCCACCCAGGCCAACCAGGGCTACCGCACACCCCAGCAGCGGGAGGCTCTTGCGCGGGGTCTCGGCAACCCCAATCGCGACGAGGTCCAGCGGCCGCGGGAACTCGTCAGGCTGATGGGTATCGAGAAAGGCATGACCGTGGCGGACGTGGGCACCGGCGTCGGCTATATGCTGCCCTTCCTCAGCCGCGCCGTCGGTCCGGAAGGCAAGATCATCGCCGAGGACATCTTCGACGACTTCCTGGCCGCCGCGAAGCAGCGCGCCGAGGACCAGCATTTGACCAACGTCACCTTCATCAAGGGCGCCGCCGCCGATCCCGGGCTGCCGGAAGGACAGTTGGATACAATCCTGGCGCTCGATGTGTATCATCACTTCGATTACCCGGAAAAAATGCTCGCGGCTTTCCACAAAGCTCTCAAGCCCGGTGGGAAACTGATAATCGTGGAGTATTACAAGCGTCCCGATGCCATGGCGAACGGGATGGCCATGACCCACATCCGGCTGGATATGCCGGACGTCATCAAAGAGGTCGAAGCCAACCACTTCCACCTGGTGATGGAGAAGGAAACGATTAAGAATTCCCAGTATTTGCTGATGCTGGAGAAGAGTTAGGTTTTTTACATGAAGAAGGTCTTGCAATACGTAATGCGCGCCGCGCTGCCGCTGGCGCTTCTGCTCCCTCTGGGCGCCCAGGACACCGGCATCACGCGGCAACAGGCCGACGAGATCCTCAACGAGCTCCGCCAGATCCGCCAGCTCCTGGAGAAACAGGCGAAGCCCGCCGCGCCGCAGGAGCCGCAGCCCACCGAGGCCAAGCTCAAGCTCGAGGGAGCCGAGATGCTCGGCTCGAAGGATGCGCCGCTCACCATCGTGGAGTTCACCGACTACCAGTGCCCGTTCTGCCAGCGTTTCTTCCTGACCACGTTTCCCGAACTGAAGAAGAGCTACATCGACACCGGGAAAGTGCGGTTCTACAGCCGCGACATGCCGCTCGATTTCCATGCCAACGCGATGCGCGCGGCCCAGGCGGCCCGCTGCGCGGCCGACCAGAAGCAGTTCTGGACGCTGCGCGACATCATGGGCGCGCACCCCGACAAGCTGGATATGGCCAGCCTGGTCTCCTACGCGAGCGACCTGAAAATGGACGTCCCTAAATTTCGCGGATGCGTGGAGAGCGAAAAGTACAAGAACGCCGTGCAGAGCGATGTGATGGAAGCTATGAAGATCGGGGCCACCGGCACGCCTTCTTTCGTCATCGGTAAGAGCACGCCCGAAGGTGTGGATGGCGAGCTGATGATCGGCGCCATGCCCTATGGCATGTTCGACGACAAGCTCAAAAACCTGACGAAGTAGCGGTCAGCGCGCCGCCAGGTCTTCGAGGAAGATGCGCCGCGCCTCTTTGTAATCCTCGGGCAGCATGGGGCCGAGGGCGGCCGAACGCTCGGCGGCGGTCCGCTCCTCTCCGAAAGTCTGGTCGACCGCGCGGAATGCCAGCAGGCAGGCCTCCACCAGCTCCGGCGAATACGTGTCCGAGCCGTCGATCAACTGGTTGGCATGGGTGAGGATCGTCTCGGCCGCCGCGACCCGCGCGGGGGCTTCCGCGATCATCGCGCGGCGCTCCCCCAACTCCAGGTGAGGGCCGAAAGCGCCGACCAGCGACGACCACCGGTCGAGGACGATCAGCGCGCCGTAGCGGTGCGTATCGAGCGTCATTTCGTAGGCGAAGGCCGAGCCCTTGCCGCGGCCTTCGAGGCGCCGCAGCGCGAGGCCGGCCGCATTCAGCTCGCCCGCGAGCGAATCGACGAAAGCCGCGCAGCATCCCAGGAACTGCTGCTCGGAAATGCTCGGAAAGCGTGTAATCCGCAAGGTGGTCAGGCCAGGTGCTCGCCGAGCGCGCTCTCGATGTCTTGCGGGTCCAGGCGCTCGCCGTTGTTCAGGCGTGCCAGCAGGGAGCCGATAATTTCCTTGGCTTCGTCCTTGCGGAAGTTCTTGATGAACCCGTCGAAGAAATGCTCGCCGGCCATGGCGTGGTTGATCTCGGTTTCCTTGTTGTGGTCCTGCAGCTCGGTGAAATAAACCACTCGATACTTGCCGGTATACTCGGTTTCCCGGTAGATCTCGAACATCACCTTGTCGGCTTCGAAAAGCATAGACTTCTATAGTGCCACAAGCCCTTGTCGCGGCGGCCGCGGGGCACCTCTTTTTCGACATACTGTATGGAGAGTCCCGGGGGCCACGGCGCACTCAGGAGGGCAGAATGGAAGTGAACGAGTATCTGATGCCGGCGCTCAGCACCTTGAATACACAGGGCGAGCAGGCCGGCGTAGTAGTAATCGACGAGCCGGAAAGCTTCAGCGACCCGGCCTTGCTCGGACGGCAGGCCACCGTTTTAAGCCTCGCTTCGGCGAACCACTGGCCGGTCTGGTTTATTACCCTGAATGACGTTCCGCTGCATTCGAAGCTGCGAACTGCCGCGCAGGGTGCGGTCACATTCACAAAACCTCGAGGCAATGCGTTCGAAGTGGATGCATTCCGGCAGGCGGTCCGAACGGCTGCCGTACGCCGGTTGGTCGTGATGGGCCATGAATCCAACATGTGCGTGAAACTGACCGTCATGGGCGGCAAGTGGAACCCAAATGATCCTGGCGACAGCCCGACGTTAGGCGCCATCGGCTATGGATACGAGGTGTGGACGTGCCAGGGCGTTCTCAGCGGCGCACCTGCCAGTTGGAAGAGCGCGGCCACCCTGATTAAGTTCTACCAAGGGCTGAAAGCGCTGCCGCCGGCCCCCAGCCAACGGCTTCAGACATAAGTCGGCGGCAATTTTGACATCAAGAGACAAGCGTTCGTGGCGGAAGTCATTGACTTCGCCCCCTTGGGTCGGCGTTACGTACGGGCCCCGCGGGCCCGACGAAAGATGCCGCAAAGGATGAACGCTGCCCGGTACTAAGCCGAACTAGGCGTGGAGAACCTCGCAGTTTCAAAACTGTTTTTGTAACAAAACTGTTTTTTGACAGTAGGGCGCGGCGTTGGTATTGTTGGTCGAGCTATTTCAGTAGCTGCGGGCCGATTTGTGCATCCGGGAAAGCAAAACATTATCGTCCTGACCTCAGGTTTCACCGGCAGTTCCGCACTTGCCGGCTTTCTTGCCCAATCCGGATATTGGGCAGGAGAAACCACGTATAAAAAGGAATACGATACCTTTGAGAATGACCGGCTGATCGTCCTCAATCGGCGCCTCTTCCAGGAAATCGGATACGAAGGCGACCACACCACGGAATCCTCACCCGATGTCAAGGCTGATATCGCGGCGCTGTACGGAAGAATCGACGACGCTCCCTACAAGGACTTCATTGCGGAGTGCAACGAGCACCGGCCGTGGGTTTGGAAAGACCCCCGACTATGGCTCACCTTTCACTACTGGCAAAACCTACTGGACCTGGATGATTGCCGTTTTCTGGTGCTGACCCGCAATCTCAACCAGGGCTGGTTGTCTACCAACCAGCGCGGCCACATCATCGGGTATCGGGCGTTCAAGACGCAGGAGACGCTGATCCGGGATTCCAACGTCGCCCTTCTCGAGAGTAGGAGACTGCCTTACCTCCACGTGACCTATGACGGTCTGATTGCGGATCCGGAAGTCTCCATCGCCCGAATCGGCGCGTTCCTGGAAGCAGAACTCTCGGTGGAAAGTCTGAAGGCGACCTACCACAAGCCCCTCTATCGGGCCCCCAGGGCGTCGGCTTTCAATTCCATCAAGGCAGTATTGAAATACCTGAAGCACTATCCCCATCGCGTCGAAGCCCAGCGTCGAGCCGAAGGGAGGGTGGACGGCCAGCGTGCCAGTCAGAAGGTTAGGACGCAAAAGTGAACCATGAGCCGATTCACACTGACTCACCTGCAAACATTGGAGGCTGAAAGCATCCACGTCCTCCGGGAGGTGATGGCAGAGTTTGCCCGGCCCGTGATGCTGTATTCCATCGGCAAAGACTCTTCCGTAATGGTCCGGCTGGCACAGAAAGCCTTCCACCCTGGCCCGATTCCGTTTCCACTGCTGCACATCGATACCACTTACAAGTTCCCGGAGATGATCGCATTCCGGGACGACTTCGTCCGCGATATCGGGGCGCGCCTGACCGTCCACACGAATCGGAAAGCGATCGAAGATGGCGCCAGCCCGTTCAAGCTCGGAACCCAGAACTGCTGCGGTTTCCTAAAGACCCGCGCCTTGCTTGACGCTCTTGCCGAGGGCGGATATGACGCCGCCTTCGGTGGTGCCCGCCGCGATGAAGAGAAATCGCGGGCCAAGGAGAGGATCTTCTCATTCCGCGATCAATTCGGGCAATGGGATCCCAAGAATCAGCGCCCGGAGCTGTGGAGTCTGTATAACGGCCGGATCCATCAGGGCGAGACGATTCGCGTCTTCCCCCTCTCCAACTGGACTGAGCTGGAAGTCTGGCAGTATATCCACCTGGAGAATATCCCGATTGTTCCCCTCTATTTCGCCAAGGAACGGCCCGTAGTAGTGCGAGGCGACTCCCTGCTGCCGATCGACCACGACCGGCCGCTCCTTCCAGGTGAACGACCGCAAATGGTGCGCTGCCGGATGCGGTCCCTCGGCTGTACCTACTGCACGGGAGCGATTCGCTCCGATGCCGACACTGTTCCCAAGATTATCGAGGAGCTCATGCTGTTCCGCAAATCGGAACGCGAGAACCGCGTGATCGATCATGACCAGGATGGCTCCATGGAAATCAAAAAGAGGGAAGGGTATTTTTGATGCCGGCAGTCCACGGTGAACCGCACTCCCTCGTCAGCCCCGATCTCCAGAAGTTCATCCGGCACGACGAGGAGAAAGGTCTGCTCCGTCTTTCTACCGCCGGAAGCGTGGATGACGGTAAGAGCACTCTGATTGGGCGGCTCTTGTACGATTCGAACGGCGTTTACGAGGATCAACTCGCCTCCGTCCGGCAGTCCCCCATCAACCGCTCATCGGGCGCGTTCGACCTGGCCCTGCTTACGGATGGCCTGCGCGCCGAGCGCGAACAGGGCATCACAATTGACGTCGCATACCGGTACTTCTCCACGCCGCAGCGCAAGTTCATCATTGCCGATACGCCGGGCCATGAGCAGTACACGCGCAACATGGTCACCGGTGCCTCCACGTCGAATCTGGCTCTCATTCTCGTGGATGCCCGTAAGGGCGTACTCCAACAATCGCGGCGGCATGCCTTCATTGCCTCGCTGCTCGGAATCCAGCATATTGTGGTAGCGGTCAACAAGATGGACCTGGTGGAGTACCAGCAGGAAGTCTTCGACGGCATCTGCGAGCAATTCACGGACTATGCCGCCCGCCTTCAGGCACCGGATCTCCATTTCATCCCCATCAGTGCGCTCAACGGTGACAATGTCGTTGAAAAGAGCGCCAACATGCCCTGGTTTGACGGTTCCAGCCTGCTGCACTACCTGGAAACCGTGCATGTTGCCAGCGACCGCAACCTTACGGAATTCCGCTTCCCGGTGCAGTACGTGGTGCGTCCGAACCTCGATTTCCGGGGTTATGCCGGTACCGTAGCCTCCGGCATCGTGCGGCCCGGCGATTCCCTGATGGTGCTGCCCAGCGGCCGCGCCACGCGCGTCAAGTCAATTGTCTCCTATGAAGGAGAGTTGACCTACGCCTATCCGCCCATGTCCGTAACGGTCTGCCTGGAAGACGAAGTCGATGTCAGCCGCGGTGACATGCTGGCTCCCCCGTCTCACCTCCCGCATGCCGTGCGGCGCCTCGATGCCCGCCTCGTCTGGATGCACGACTGCGAACTCGAGATCGGCCGCAGCTATCTGCTCAAGCACACCACCCAGACTGTTCGCGCTACCGTTGAGACCCTGCGCTACCGCGTCAATATCAACACGCTGGAGAGAGAGTCGGTTCCGGCACTGGGCTTGAACGACATCGGCGCTGTGGTGATCGAAACTCAGAAACCGATCTTCTGCGATCCCTACCGCCGGAACCGGGTGACGGGCAGTTTCATCCTGATCGATCCCCTTACCAATGCCACGGTGGCGGCGGGTATGGTTACCGGTAGGGAACCCGGCCCTGCCAAGGAATCGCACGAGGTGGCAGCGCGGGCGGCATCCTCTGCTCTCCCGGAATACGAATCTCGGCAACCGGCGGAACAGCCGGTGGTCCATCAGGGCTTCACGCTTTGGTTTACGGGACTCTCCGGTGCTGGGAAGAGCACCCTCTCGCGAATGTTTGCGGAGCGTTTGCAGGCCCGCTCTGCCAAGCTGGAACTGCTCGACGGCGATGTCGTCCGCGAGCGTCTTTCGAAAGGCCTCGGTTTCAGCAAAGAGGACCGCGACGAGAACATCCACAGAATCGGCTACGTCTGCGAACTTCTTTCCCGCAATGGCGTGATCGCCGTTGCCGCCGCGATTTCGCCCTATCGGGCGACGCGCGAGGAACTGCGGTCGCGAATTCCAAACTTCATCGAAGTGTATGTCGAATGCCCCATCGAAGTCCTGGTGGCCCGCGATGCAAAAGGCCTGTACAAGAAGGCGCTCGCCGGAGAGATCCGGCAATTCACCGGCATTTCCGACCCGTACGAGCCACCGCTGGCGCCCGAAATCGTGATTCACTCCGCTGTCGAAGACCCGGCCCAAAGCATCGAAAAGATCTTGGACGCATTGAAAGCGCTGGGGCTGATTTCCCTGTGATCGACCTTCACACTCACACGCACGCTTCCGATGGCACTTTCTCACCTCCGGAGTTGGTGGAAGAGTCGCTACGGGCGGGCGTCCGCGTCCTGGGCATCACCGATCATGACACTTTCGCCGGACACGATGAGGCCGTGCCCTACGCGAGCGCCGCCGGCATCGAGCTGATCTGCGGAATTGAACTCTCCACGAAGCTCTATGGCAACCGCTCGGTACACCTCCTGGGATACTTCCTGGATGGCGGGCCCAGCCAGGATTTTCGCGAGTGGATCCTCGACATGCAGGCGGCGCGCCGCGACCGCAATATCCGCCTTGCGGCGCGGCTTCGTCAGTTGGGATTCGACATCACCCTGGAAGAAGTGCAAGCTCGTGGCCGCGGCATGACCGCGCGGCCTCACTTCGCCCAAGTCATGCTGGAAAAGGGATACGTGACCTCCCTGCAACAGGCATTTGACGAATACCTCGACGAGTCCGCTATCGGCTATGTCTACCGGCGGGAACCTCCGTTCGCAGAAGGGGTCCGGCGAATCCAGGACGCCGGAGGCATCACGTCACTGGCACATCCGGTGCGTGTGCCGGGCGATCTGACTACCGTCCTGCCGGAGCTATGTGCCGTCGGCTTGGACGCCATTGAGGTCTACCATAGCGATCATAGCCGTGACCAGACTGAGTTATTCCTCAGTCTGGCGGCACGCCACGGGCTGCTGATTACCGGCGGCTCCGACTTCCACGGTTCCGCCAAACCGGGAATCGCCTTGCGGACCGGGCGCGGGAATCTCGATATTCAGCACGGCCTTTGGGAAACGCTGCGATCTCAGGCGAGGCGGAAAAGCGCTACCGGATATACGGGGAACCAATGAACTTCCCTCTCGTCCTGATGAGTTTTTGCGTCGGAATCCTGATCGGACTGACGAGTATGGGCGGAGCCGCACTGATGGCTCCCTTCCTGATTCTGGTGGTCGGCGTGAAACCCGTTACGGCTGTCGGGACCGATCTGATCTATGGTGCCGTAGCGAAGATCGTGGGTGCGTGGGTGCATTTCAGGCAGGGCACCGTCGATTTACCCATGGTACGAAAGCTGGCGTCGGGAAGTGTTCCCGGGGGCCTCTTGGGCGTACTGTTGACCGTTTCGCTTCCGCGGTTCACTCATGACGCAGAGCGCTTCGAGCAGAAGGCCATTGGTACCCTGCTAGTGGTCGTGGCAATCCTCATCCTCACCCGCACACTGATTCGCACGACGCCCGCAACCACCTCTCCTCGATGGACCAAATTCCTGCGCAACGAAGGGACCGTAATCTGGGGCGCAATCGTCGGGTTCTGTGTGGGCGTCACCTCGGTCGGAAGCGGCTCCCTGCTGGCGCCGTTCCTGCTGATGATCTATCCGTCCAAAACAGCCAAAGTCGTGGGAACAGATGTATTCCACGCCGCGATCCTGGTCTCGCTAACAGGCATCGCTCATGCCACTGTCGGAGAGGTGGAATGGAGTCTCATCCCGTCGTTGCTGGCGGGAGCCATTCCGGGAGTTGTCATCGGAAGCCGGATGACAGTATACATTCCCGCCCGGCCACTTCGCACCGGCTTGGCGGCCATGCTTCTTCTCATCGGAATCCGGATGCTCTGACGCCGGAAAGCAAGATAGCCACCGACTTCGACGGTGGCTATCTTCTTCTCACTGTTTTGAACTGTTTTAGAATCTTTGGTGCGGATGAGAGGACTTGAACCTCCACTCCCTTGCGAGAACTAGAACCTGAATCTAGCGCGTCTGCCAATTCCGCCACATCCGCACAATCAGGTGGCGATTCCATTGTTCCAAAAGGCGCTGGTGGAGTCAAATATAATACGGTCTGGCGACCATGCTGCGCTTTTTTGCCGCCGTGCTTTGTCTGGCATCGAGCGGCCTCCACGCCCAGTCTCCGGCGACTCTCGACAATCCGCTGCTTCCCTCCGGACCCGACCCGTGGGTGACGTTCCGGGACGGCTTCTACTACTACATGAATACGACGGGGAACAGCCTGGCGATCCGCAAGACCCGCAGCATGGCGGCCCTCAATACGGCGGAGCGCAAGGTGGTCTGGCGGCCTCCCGCCGAGGGGCCTTATTCGCACGGCATCTGGGCGCCGGAGCTACACTACCTGCGCGGCAAGTGGTACATCTACTTTTCGGCGGATGCGGGCACCAACCTCACGCACCGCATCTGGGTGGTCGAAAATCCGTCGCCCGATCCGCTGGCGGGCGAGTGGACGCTGAAGGGCAAGGCCGCCGACCCTGCCGATCGATGGGCCATCGATGCCACCGTGTTCGAGAATGACGGCCGGCTTTACATGGTGTGGTCGGGATGGGAGGGCGGGGTCAACGGCGTTCAAAGCCTGTATATCGCGGAACTTTCGGATCCCTGGACGGTGAAGGGCCGGCGGGTACGGATCTCAACGCCCGAGTACCCGTGGGAGAAGATCGGCGACCGCAGCATGAAGCGCAACCCCGAAGAGAGTCCCGGGGCGAACACCGGGGAGCCGCTGCACATCGACGTGAACGAAGGCCCCGAGATCCTGCGGCACGACGGGCGCATTTTCCTGGTGTATTCCGCCAGCGCCTGCTGGACGGATTTCTACGAACTGGGGATGCTCACCGCAACGGCGGGAAGCGACCTACTCGACCCGCGCTCGTGGCAGAAGAGCCCGGCGCCGGTCTTCTGGCAATCGCCGGAGGCGCATGCGTACGGCCCGGGCCACAACAGCTTCTTCCAATCGCCCGACCGCAAGCAGGACTGGATTCTCTACCATGCCAACCCGGAACCGAACCAGGGTTGCGGAGGGCACCGCTCGCCGCGCGCGCAGCCCTTCACATGGAAGCCCGACGGCACGCCGGATTTCGGCCGGCCGGTTTCGATCTCGACACCGGTCCCGGCGCCCTCCGGCGGGAACTGACCGGCTCAATGCATGGTGGCGGCGATGATCCAGCACAGCCCGAGGGCCACGGCCCCGGCGACGATCGCGGCGGCCACGTTCTTCTCTTCCACGATCTGCTTCCAAAGGTCGAAGGGAAAGAGGCGGGAGACGATCGAGAAGGCCACGCCAAAAACAACAATGCCGAGGGCCGCGAAGATCAGGGCGTTGAGGATCGGGAGATCGGTCATAGACGTTGGTTGAGCCAGGCGTTCCAGTGGTCGAGACCCTCGCCGGTGGTGCAGGAAACCTTGAGGATTTCGATTTCCGGCTGGATGCGCCGCGCGTTCTCGCAGGCCAGGTCGGCTTGAAACGGGACGTAGGGCAGGAGATCGATTTTATTGAGCACCATGACGTCGGCATGGTGGAAGGTGGCCGGATATTTGAGCGGCTTGTCCTCGCCCTCGGTGACGCTGAGGAGAACGGCGCGCGCCTCCTCTCCCAGGTCGTAACTGGTAGGGCACACCAGGTTGCCGACATTCTCGAGAAAAAGGATCTCGAGGCCGTCGAGATCCCAACCCTGCAGCGCGCGCACGACCATGCTGGCATCCAGGTGGCAGGCGCCTCCGGTAGTGATCTGGCGTACCGGGAACCCGAAGCGGGCCAGGCGGCGGGCATCGTTATCGGTCTGGATGTCACCGGTCAGGACGGCGACGCGGCGCGACGGATCGAAACCGGCCAGGGTGCGTTCGAGCAGCGCGGTCTTGCCGGAACCGGGGGAACTGATCAGGTTCACGCAAAGGGTGCCGTGGGTGCGGAACTGGTCGCGCAGCCCGGCGGCGATCCGATCGTTTTCGTTCAGCACCTTGCGTTCGAGCGGTACGCGCATCGGGTTCCCTCCAGGAGACAACTCCATTTGAGCACGCCGCGGCAAGCGCTGGTACAATGGAATGGAACCAGCGGGAGTAACTCAGTGGTAGAGTCACAGCCTTCCAAGCTGTTGGTCGCGGGTTCGATCCCCGTCTCCCGCTCCATTTCCTTCCCCTGATTCTCACGAACACATAATCTTAACCCTCAACCGGTAGTTATTGAAATTGCGAAATCCGTATGCCTGGCGCTGCAGGACTTCCATCTTCGTGTGGAAGCCCTCGGTGATGCCGTTGTTCCGGGTAAAGCGCCACATCATGGCAACCTCGATTTTCCACGATTCCAGCGTCTGGCCGAGTTGTACCAGTTGCGCCACCCCCGCCGTTTTCAGGTCTTCTAAGGCGCGCAGGAAGCGATTGGCCAGATGCTGGCACTGTTTGCGCGTACGATGCTTCTTCAGCAGTAGATAGCAGAGCCGCTGTTTAAAGCGGTAGATCTCTCGCAAAACCGGGAACTGATCGAAGTACAGCTCGAGTTTGGCCTTCTGCTCCAGCTTGAGATTGTGACGATGACGGCGCATCAGCGAGAGCAGACCGCGGTGCCGGGCTCCGGTGGGATCGATTTCCCGCCAGCAGGCCAGGAAGTGATGGTTAATCAGCCGGATGACGTGGAATCGATCGGCCACGATCTTGGCCTTGGGGAAGTGCTTGCGGACGAGCACGCGGTAGACGCTGGCCAGGTCCATGCAAACGACCCGCACGCGGTCTTTGCCCGGGAGTCTGGCCAGGTAGTCCTCCAAGGCCGCTTCGCTGCGTCCGAGCACGACATCAAAGACCCTGTGCCGACGCAGATCGCAGAAGGTGGTGGCGTAGCCGTCCTTCTTAGAAAAGAAATGCTCGTCGATGCCGAGAACGCGTGGACACTCGGCACCACGCCGCTCTGCCAATTCCCGCCTCAGAAAGTCATGAAACCAGCGCTCGACGGTGGCGCTGCCGACCGCCACCCTCTGGGCCAGCCGGCTGCGATTGACACCGTCGTAATGATTGACAAAGACCTGGCGACGGAACGGCTCGGTCGACCGTTTTCGTGGCAAGATCCCCGGCAATCGCTGCCAGAAACTGCGGCCGCAGTCCTTGCACCGGTACTTGCTCGACTCCACCTCCAGCACGCACTGCCGCAATCCCCAGCACTCATGGCGCGGCGCCCGCATTCGCTTGTCCTTGATCCGCAGCCGCTGGCTGCCGCAATCCGGACACGCATTCGGCCCCGCGTAGCGGGCCGAGATCCGCACCATGCCCGAAACTTCCTCGATGCCTGTAGTCTGGTATCCAGGCAGACCTAAAACCGCTTCTGGCTTTCCGTCAGTCAGTCTCCACGACCAGCATCGAGTGATCCGAGATGCCCGCGTCCCGTTCCACGTGTGAGTAGCAGCACGCCGTGACGCGCGGCCGGAGGCTCGGCGTTGCGGAGCAGTGATCGAGCCGGAAACCGTTATAGTTCGCGCCCGCGCGACGGGAATACCACGTGGACTCCGTGACGCCGGGGTTGTGGCGCCGCCACATGTCGGTCCAGCCCAAGGCCGACAGCCTGGCGAAGTGCTCGGCGCACACGAACGTCTTCCCCTTTTCGTCCAAGCCGTGCGCGCCGGTGTTCCAGTCGCCGACCAGCAGGAACGGCTCGCCGAGCCGGGCTTCGGCCGCGCGCAGCACGGCTTGCCAGAAACGTACTTTCGCGAGGTTCATCGGGTGCGTCTTGCCGGAGCCTGCCGCCATAATGTGCAGCACGCCGACGGCGAAGCCGTGCTCCGGCAGGTCGACGTCCAGCCAGCGGACGCCATGCCCGGGCGGCGCGCGGCAGGGGCGTACACGGCGCAGCGGCGTGCGCGAGAAGACGGCGATACCGTTCGTATTCGCGGCCGGGTTTCTGGTTTCCAGATGCGGCCACCCCGGCCTGCCAACCCGGCACGGAGAGCGACGCCCGGCGTGGCGCGGTACTCGGTCAGGGCGATCACGTCGGGGTCGTGCGCGGCGAGCTCCTCGACGATCCGGGGATGCGACTGCCGCCGCCGTGCCGGATGTTCCAGGTGAGAAGCTTCATCGGGCGGCTACCCGGAAACAACTCGTCTTCCGTCAGGGCTTCCGGCTGTTTCGCCGCACCGGCAATACCAGCCCGCTTCCTTGCGGAGAACATGGCACCACGCGCCGGCGCCGTGGGGGCGAACCGCGCCAGCCCGACTTGGACATGGTCCGGAGCGGCTACGGAGTATTCAGGGTCCTCGTAGACGGCGACACCGTAGTTGACGGCGGCGCGGCGGCGTTTCTCGGTGTCATGCCCTCGGGCGCGAAGATCGTTGCGGCCGTGCAGGATGCCCTCGGGCGGGCCAGCGCAGACCCAGCCAGGCCGCGGGACGCGGCGCCGTGACGTCTGAACAGCGAGGTGATTTGGACGTCCGGTCCCCGCACCCTTTATCCCCGCGCCCTTTAGATGCAAGTGATATCGCGGATCGGGGCCAGCGAAACCACGACCCGGGGACTGGTCTTCAACGATTTACGCCCGGAGCGCATTGTAGGGATCGATTCGCGCGGCCCGGCGCGCCGGGAGGTAGGCCGCCAGGAGCGCCACGGCCAGAAACAGCCCGGCGCAGACGCCCAGCGTCAGAGGATCCGTCGCGCTGGTGTCGTACAGCATGGCCGACATCAACCGCGTGAGGGCGATCGAGCCCGCCAAGCCGATCGCGATCCCGCTTACCGTCAGCACGAGGCCGCTGCCGACGACCAGCCGCAAGATGTCGGACTTCCCGGCGCCGAGCGCGATGCGAATCCCCAACTCCTGAGTCCTCTGCGCCACCGAATACGCGATCACCCCGTAGATCCCGACCAGCGCGAGAACCAGCGCAGTTATCGAGAACATGCCGATCAGCAGCATCGCAAATTTCGGCGAGGCGCTGGCCAACTCGAGCCGCTCTTCCATGGTCTCGATTTCCGTGAGCGGCTGATTGGGGTCGGCCGCTCCAACCTCGATGCGCAACGCCGGCGCGAGGCTGTGCGGGTCGAGACGAGTGCGCACGCTCAAATACAGCTGCGGCGAAGCGAGCTGCGGATAGGGGAGGAACACCTCGCCTCCCGGCGCGGCCGCCAGGCTGTCGTTCTTCGCGTCCCCAAGCACGCCCACCACTTCGAACGGCTTCGGCAAATTCCCGACCCAAATGCGCTTGCCCAGCGGATTCTGGTCCGGCCAGAACCGGCGCACGATGCTCTGGTTCACCATCGACACGGGCGGCGCGTCCGCTTCGTCATGTTCGTTGAAGGGGCGGCCGACGATCAGCGGGATCCCCATGACCCTGGGAAACTCCGGGCTGATCGATTGAATCAGCGCGATCGGCCGGCGGCCCAGCGCGACAGCCGGCTGGCCTTCGAACAAAAATGGCGTGGCATGATTGGCCAGGACCGGCAGCGCTGTGGAAATGGACGCCGCCTCGACCCCGGGAATGGTTTGCATATTGCGCAGCGCATTCCTGTAAAACGCAATCTTCTGTTCCGGATGCGGGTAGCGCGCCGGCGGCAGGTAGGTGGTCATGGTCAGCGTGCCCGTGGGATCGAAGCCCGGACTTTCCGTGCGCAGGCGGATGAAACTGCGGACCAGCAGGCCCGACCCCACCAGCAACACCATCGACAACGCGACCTGCACGATCACCAGCGCGCCGCGCACCCGGTCGCGCCGCCGGCTTCCGGTGGCGCCGCGGCTATCGTCGCGCAACATGGAATTCACGTCCGGACGTGAAAGCTGGAGGGACGGCGTCAAGCCGAACAGGACTCCGCTAATCACCGAAATCGCCAGCGTGAACGCGAGCACCCGGAGATCCATCGTGACCTCCGCCAGTTGCGGAAAACTGCTCCGGCTGGATGACGCGAGCAGGCTGGTTCCCAATTGCCCCAAGGCGATTCCGAGCGCGCCGCTCACAATCGACATCAGCACGGTTTCGGTAAGCAGTTGACGGATCAGAGCGCCGCGCGATGCCCCGAGCGCGGTTCGCACGGCGAACTCCTTCCTGCGCCCGAGCGAGCGGGAGAGCAGCAGGCCGGCCACGTTCGCGCAAGCGATCAGCAGTACGAAGGCGACCGCCGCGGACAACAGCAGCAACATCGGGCGGACATTTGCCACCAGGTTCTTCTGGAGCCCCTCGACGGTCATGACGACGCGGACGGTCGCATCGAAGTTGCCCGGCTTGTCGTGTTTGTACTGCTGGTAGATGACCTCCGTCTCGGCCTGCGCCTGTTCGGGCGCGACCCCGTCCTGCAAGCGGCCGACCGCTTCGAAATACATCCCGCCGATGGCGATGCGCGCGGGCGTGACGATGCTCAATTCGGTGAGCCGGGGCGCGAAGATGTCGACCCTGCGGCCCAGAAGCGGTTCGCTGAACCTGGGCGGCAGCACACCGATCACCGTGAAATCCCGCGAATCGAGCGAAAGATTTTGACCAATCGCGCTGCGGCTGCCGTGGAACAGGCGGGAGGCTAGTTCCGAACTGATCAGCACCACTTGCGGGCCGCCCAACCCGTCCTCTTCCGGGGTGAACGTCCGCCCGGCCGAGGGGCGGACGCCCAGGACGTCGAACAGATTCCAGGTCACGCGCTCGGCCGCAATCTGTTCCGGCTCGCCCTGTCCCGTCAGGTTGAAGGATTCCTCGCCATATGCAGCAACGCCCGCGAAGGAACGGTTGCGATCGTTCAAGAGCGTGAAGTAGGGGAACGAGAGGTAGCCCGCCGGATCGGTTCCAGTAGCGATCCGCACCAGACGGCCCGGGTTCCGGTAAGGAAGCGGCCGCAGGAGCAGCGCATTGGCAACCGTAAAGATGGCAGTATTGGCGCCGATGCCGAGCGCCAGCGTAAGGATCGCGATGGCAGTGAAGCCCGGGTTCTTTGCGAGCATCCGGAGTGCGTACCGGAGGTCTTTCATTTTAGCCCCTCAAGTCTATTCCGCGTAGATGCTGCGAACGAAGCCCGAGACGTTCATATTGGGCCACGCCGGGTATTTCGTTCTAAACTCACTTTCGAGGCGCTTCCCCGCATCGTCGACCGACACGCCCGCTTTCTTAAGTTCCAACGCGCTGTTTCTCAGGTCGTTGATGAATTGCTTCTCGAGCTGCACCATCGAGCCATCGCCCGGAGCGCTGTGATCCGCGAGCACGTGCAGCGCGTTTAGGGCCGCGACCTTGTCGAGGACGGCGAGCCAGCTCGAAGGCGTTCCGCCGTCGCGAAAAATACCGGGCACGATTCCTGATCTTCATAGTCGTTCCCTTATATCACGACATGGATCCTACTTCTTGCCGACTTCAAGGAGCTTGCAGTCGTCCGGCCCGATCACCGGCAGTTTCTTGGTCGGATCGACTTTTTCCGTTTTCAGATCGCTGAAACAGACGGATTTGGAATCGTCCCATGCGTCATCCTCGGCCATCGATCCAGGGTTAGCCCAGTAAGCAACCAATCTTGCACCTGCCTGGAAGTAGCCATCCGTGGAATCGTTGACGATACACTTCTTTTTCTTGAACTCGAATTTTTCGCGAGCCTCCTTGAATTCGGCGTCGAAGGCAGTCTTGACTTTTGGGTCTTTCAGATCTTCAGGCCGCGTAATTGGCCTGCCGGTCGACCTTAATCGGACCCGCGATCTGGCTGACCAAGGTGCAAGTTGAGCCTGTTACCTTAGTTGCTTTGACGGCGACTCTTATCTTATCGATCTCGGCAGGAGCCTGACCTGCGTTGCAACCCCGGAGGTCAATACTCTCCACTTGAGCGCTGCCCCTGATCTTCGTAGCTATTGTCTCCGCGGGGACATAGTCCTGTTTGCCGGGAGAGGTGAAAAGCAAATCGCCATCCTCATTCATGTGACCAACAAAGTACAGAGTTCCAATGGGTCCCCTTAATGGCCTTAAGCTGCTTCGCTAAATCATCAACTGACGTAGCATGCAATATCCTCGCGCCAGGGGCGAGAACGGATGCAAGGGTGACAAAGTTAGGGTCAGGGTCGAGGAGTACTGCAAGATCCTGCGAGACCGGCGTCTCCTCCTTTTTCGGCTCTCGTTGGAGCGATGCGCCACCGGTCTGCTGCACGACGTGCGTGAGCTCGTGCGCGAGCAACCGCTGACCTTGCATCGTGTCCGGAGCAAACCGGCCAGCGTTAAAAACAATCTTTTGCCCTACCGTATATGCGTGGGCATGCACATCTTCCGCGGATTGTTCGGCGGCCGGGCCTGAATACACCTGCACGCCACTGAAGTCATGGCCGAAGCGCGGCTCCATGAATGCTCGAGTCGCCTGGTCGAGAGGGCGGCCGGGAGAACGCAGGACTTCGTGGACGATGGGCGGGGCTTGGGCCTGTTCCAAACTGCCGGAGCCTGAGCGCTTCCTCTGCAGCATCGGATCGTCGCCCCGCTCCGCCTGGCACTTGTCGCAACTTCCGCCACAGGAACATTTGCGCTGCAACCGGGGTGCTGCATCGCGCGTCGCGGCGCCGGCAACCATGTTCGGGTCCGGCATGCGCATCACCTGATCGGCGACGCGGTCGGCGTCCTGCTCGTACTGGTCGCGAGTGTCGATGGCAAGGTTCATCGAGATCGCTGCCGGCGCAGGAGGGTGTATCGACATCCGGCCGAGATCGTATCGAAAACGATTTGAAATCGGGCAGATCAGTCCGGCTTTACGTTCCTGTACGGGGCCCCGCGCTGCCATAGGGACCCGAGCGGCGCTCGAAGATACTTGCCTTTGGGGCGGGCTCTGCGTCGGCGCGAAAGTTGGCATAAGTACGCCGTTATTTGGCGGTCTTCAGTTCCTCGTCGATGACCGTCCGGATCGCCGGAAGGTCCAACGCTCCGTTGTATTTCCGTCCATTGATAAATACGGAGGGCGTCCCCTCAACGCCCGCGCGGTCGCCGTCTTCCACGTCGCGCGCGACGGCCTTCTTCGTTTCCGGGGAATCCAGATCCGCCTCGAAGCGCTTCATGTCGAATCCGGCCGTACGGGCCAGCGCCAGGATCGAGGGACGGGATAGTTCGCGCCTGTGCGCAAAGAGCTCGTCGTGCATGAGCCAGAACTTCCCCTGTCGATGGGCCGCGACAGCGGCGGCAGCGGCCAGCGCGGCCTGCGAGTGCGTATCCAACGGATACTCCTTAAAGATCAGTTTGATCTTCCCGGGATAGGCATTCAGCACTGCATTCAGCTTGGCGACTGCGATCCAACAGTAGGGACACTGAAAATCGGAGAATTCCACGAGTGTCAGCCTGGCGCCTGCGGGGCCGCGGACGGGCGATCCGGCCGTGGGAATGGCCACGGGGTCCTCCAGGAGCTTGGGCGGCTGCGGGCCATGACCCCACTTCGAGGCTGTCGCGGCCTCGATGGCCTCGTTCTCATTTTTGCCGGAGCGGAGCGCATCACCCATCGTAGCCGCCACACCCTTGCTCCACGAGCAGCTCGGATCTTTGACGCGGCACTCGGCCACCTTCATGCCGCATCCGCAGGTGCAGTCGTGATTGCGGAGCAAGCGCAGCAGGGCGCGCGCCTTCACTGGCGACATCCCCGAAAAGTCCACCGCCGGCAAATTGACAACATTCTTCCAGTCTGGTTGAGCGAGCAGCGCCGCGGCTCCCAAAACGGTCCATGCGGCGATCTTGTGTCCCCTCGCAGGCAGGTGCATGACCATATTGTAGCGGTAGGTTACCGGTCTCCTGGACGCGGCTCGGACGCGGGCAGCCGCCCGGTCCATCCCGGGCACTCAATCACCGGCAGGCGCGGATACTTCGGATACCTTCGATCCTTCTTCGAAAGCGTACACAAAACGAACTTCGAACCGCGGTCGGAAGTGATGGTTTGTGCGTTCCAGCAGGAGGAGCAGAGGCCATTAGGAAGGGGCGCCGGCATTCGTCTCCAGCTTGCCACATTTGACCGGCACCGCCCGCTCCGGGCCGGTCAATTTGGAATTGCGCTAGATTGACCAATGATGACCGGTGCATTGAGCGATCTGGCAAAGGACACCCTGTTGGTGGTCGGAGCGTTGTTTCCCATCGTCAACCCGATTGGAAACACTCCGATTTTCCTATCGCTAACGCGCGGGCTGTCCGAGCACGCGCGGTCGGCGCTGGCAAGGATGATCGCGCTGAACGGCCTTGTCCTGATCCTGACCTCGATTTTCACCGGCACCTACATTCTGGCTTTCTTCGGCATTTCACTGCCCGTCGTGCAGGTCGGGGGAGGGATGATCGTGATCTCGACCGGATGGGCGCTCCTTCGCCAATCGAACGATGATAGCGGCGGACAGGATGGCCCACGGGAGTGTAAGGAATCCGACTACTCCAGACAAGCGTTCTATCCCTTGACGCTTCCGCTCACGGTCGGACCGGGTACCATTTCGGTGGCGATCGCGGTGGGGGCCAGCCGGACGGAAGGCTCCGAGTCGCGGTGGCCCCTGATTGCCGGGATGCTGCTCGGGTCGGCTCTGGTTTCCGCCTCCATCTACTTGAGTTACCGGTTTGCGGAGAGGATTGCGCGCAGCGTTGGCGACTCGGCGATGGACGTCATCATCCGGATTTCGTCGTTCATCCTGGTCTGCATCGGCGTGCAGATTCTGTGGAACGGGCTAAGCGCACTTCTCCGAACGGTCATTCCTTAGCGCCCCGGGGAGCGACGAAGTACCGCAGCATACAGACGTCCCGACAGTTCACAAAGAAAACCTGAGCTGGCGCCACCGGCATCGACAGCACTAGAGGCTGAACGACACCGATGGACCTGAGAACTCATTCGGAGAAGGGCGAACGGAAGTACCACCTCGCGGTTTCGTTGTGGCTGATCATACTCGCACCGGGGCTATGCGGCGGCGCCGAACTGCAGCCCGACACGCTGGCGGCATGGAATCATTACATCGATCAGGCCAAGGCGCGGATGAATTCGCGGCTCGAAGCAGGGCGGCACTTTCTTTGGGTGGACGAGGACCCGGACCGCGGCCGGCGGGTCCGGAGCGGCGAAGTTCTGGTTGCGCCTGTGAACGGAAGCGGTCGAACCGACGTGCCTAACGGGCTGATACACGACTGGATCGGGGCCGCCTTCTTTCCAGATACGACCATCGAGAAGGTATTCGCCACCATGGACGAATACGCCTGTTACAAGGACTTTTATCAGCCCGCCGTAATCGATTCCAAGCTCCTTTCGCGCGAGGGCAGCGAAAGCAGCTTTTCCATGCGGCTGCTCAAGAAGGCGCTTTTCGTAACCGCCGTAATGGATGCGGACTACAAAGCCCGCTACTTCCGCAGGAACGAGAGGTCCCGGTATGGCTTTGTGTGGAGCACTCGCATTCAGGACATCGTCGATTACGGTCAACCGTCGGAACATCCGCTGCCGCCTGGGACTGGAAGCGGTTTCATCTGGCGCCTGTTCTGCATCTCGCGTTTCGAGGAGCGGGACAGCGGCGTCTACGTTGAACTGCATGTGATGGGATTGAGCCGCTGTGTACCGGCCCTCCTGGGGTGGCTGGTGAACCCGCTGATCAGCCGGCTGTCGCAAAGTTCGCTGGTAACCTCACTCAGCCAGACGCGCGAAGCGGTCCGGTCCCTGCCGCAACGGGGCCGATCTGGATCGTGCGGATCGAAGACCGACGTTCTGACGGCAGGTTCGGCGCACTAGCGCGGTAGTCCAGAGGGATCGCTACGACGGCGACTCTCACGCCGAGAATCGCGCCTCCAGCCTCATTAGCTTGAGCACCTTATAGACCGCGACATTGACGCCGCGCAACACGACCTTGACTGCCTTCTTGTCGGCGCTGCCGGCGAGCTTCTCCATCGCACCAAGTGCGCGCGGATCGATCCGCTCGACGCCGGAGAAATCCAGGACTAGTTCTCCCTCGGCGCTGTCGAGTTGCCCGATGACGTCCTGCAACGCAGGAACCGCCCCATTTTCATCACTCCTGAGCCAGACTGTATTCATCGACATACCCCAGACCCCCGTTCGCCGTTGGTTGTGCGGATGTGGCGGCCGGTTTCGCCTGCCGCCGCCCCCGATAAGCGCTCCACAACAGATCGGCCAATTCGCTCACCAATGGCATGCGGGGGTTCGTCGGCCGCCAGGATGGATCGTCAAAAGCGATCTCGGCCAAATCGGGCACCGCCCGCTCGAATTCTTCCTTCGGGATTCCAAGGTCCGCGATCGAACGCGGAATCGCCAGCCGGTCGAGTAGTTGTTCGGTCGCCGCCACCAGGTGGTCCACCTTTTCCGCAATCGTGTTACCGCCCAGGCCAAGTAGGTCCGCTACCATGGCGTATTTCTTGTGAGCAACGTAAGCCCGCTGGTGCGGCGAAGGCATGAACTTGGTGGGCACGGACGCGTTATATGCGATGACGTGCGGCAGCATGAGAGCATTGGCGCGGCCGTGCGCCACCCCGAAGCGCGCGCCGAAGGCGTGCGCCAGCGCGTGATTCACCCCCACTGACGCGTTGGAAAAGGCCAGCGCCGCAATGCAGGCGGCATTGTGCATCATGCTCCGCGCCTCTTCATCCCCGGGATGCTCGTATGCGATGGGCAGGAATCTGAATACCATTCGGATGGCCTGCATGGCATGAGAGTCGGTGTATGGCGAAGCGTAAACCGAAACGCCGGCTTCCAGCGCGTGCGTCAAACAGTCGATGCCCGTGTCGGCGGTGAGGCCTTTCGGCATGGACATGACAAACTGAGGGTCGACGATCGCCACGTCCGGACTGAGCGAGTAATCCGCGAGTGTCACCTTGCGGCCGCGCTCTTTATCGATGAGGACGGCAATGGGGGTGACTTCGCTCCCTGTTCCGCTGGTGGTGGAGATCGCGATCAGGCGCGCTCGATTGGTCTTCTCCGTGGGGTATTCGGCTACGCGCTTGCGGATATCGAGAAACGGCGCGCCCAGCTCCTCGAGGTTGGCCTGCGGAGACTCGTACTTGAGCCGCATGATTTTCGCCGCATCGATCACCGATCCGCCGCCGAGCGCGATGATCTGGTCCACTTTGTAAAAGCGGAGCTCATCCAGGCCTCGCATGACGACACTGACTTCGGGCTCCGCGTCGGGGATGACCAGGACATGAACGTGCGTTTGCGGCGGAATGTGCCGCCGGACAATATCCACGTGGCCGAGTTGTTCCAAAACCGGGCTGGTAACGACGATTGTGGAGCGCGACGGGAATTGGCCAAGATTCGCGACGGCGTTCCTGTTGAAGTAGATCTGATTGGGAATTCGGAACCACATATGGGCTTGACTCCTGCGGGCCACCCGTTTGATGTTGAGGTAGTGATAGACATTCACGTTATCGGTCGTGCTGTTACCGCCGCCGGTTCCACAACCGAATGAGAACGTGGGCACCATGTCGTTGTAAACGCCGCCGATCGCGCCCACGGATCCGGGAGAATTGACAATGATCCGCCCCGCATTGATCGCCTCACTGAACTTCCGGATCACCTCATCGTTGCGCGAGAAGACTACCGCGGTGTGTCCAATCCCGCCGGCATGGTTTACATCGATGCACATCTTGAGCGCATCATCCACGGAATGCGCCCGGTAGACACTCAGCAGCGGGAACAACTTCTCTACCGAAAGGGGATGTTCGCGGCCCACACCGTGAATCGGAGCGATCAGGAGCCTGGTGCTCGGCTTGACCGACAGGCCGATCGCGCCGGCGATGGTAGTGGCGTTCTGGCCGATAGCCATCGGCCGCGCGCGTCCTGATTCGGGATCGATCAGTGCGCGTCCCAGAAGTTCCGTCTCTTCCGCGCTGCAGATATGAGCATCGAGGTCGGCAAATTTCCTCAGGACGAGATCATAGATCTCATCATCGATCACCAGCGTCTGCTCGGACGCGCAAATGGTCCCATTGTCGAAGGTTTTGGAAGTGAGGATGTCCACGACGGCCATATCCAGGTCCGCCGTCTTCTCCAGGTAGACCGGCGTATTGCCCGCCCCCACACCGAGAGCCGGTTTGCCCGAGCTATAGGCCGCCTTGACCACGCCCGGTCCACCGGTAGCGTCGATCAGGCCGATGTCCTTATGGTGCATGAGGTAGGCATTGTCCGGCAAGGTGGGCGATTCCAGGCACGTAAAGACGCCTTCCGGCGCGCCATGCTTTAGGGCCGCCTCATACATGATGCGTACGGCCTCGCTGCAACACCGCCAGGCTTTCGGATGGGGGCTGAAAATCACCGCGTTCCGGGTCTTGATGGCCATGATGCACTTGAAGAGAACGGTCGCTGTCGGGTTCGTAACCGGTGTGAGCGAGAAGAGGATCCCGATGGGTTCCGCCACCTCCACCAGGTTGCGTTCCGGATATTCACGAATCTGGCCAACTGTTCGTTTGTCCTTGATGTAGTCATAGACAAACTCCGTGGCCACCATGTTCTTCATGGCTTTGTCTTCCATCACCCCGAGCCGGGTTTCCGCAACTGCCAGACGGGCCAGATATTGCGCCTGCTCCATCCCGGCCGTGACCATTGGTTTGACGATGCGATCGACGTCCTCCTGCGTGTATTGGGTGAACACGGCGGCGGCGGCTCTCGCCTGGCTGACCAGCCCTTCCAGGTAACCAATCCGGTCTTCACTGAGGCATGGCACATTCTCTGTCATGCGATTCATCCTCCTGACACCCTTCCCGGTCCGCAAGTAAGCTTCCCGGACAAGTGGCGGTTTCGGATTTGAAGTGACTCAATTCCTTGAAGCGGCGCGGCGGTGGGCCCCGGCTGTTCCGCCTCCGAAACGCGGGAAGTCGGCGCTTCGGGCAACTCCCCTTCGCGAGAGATATCGAAGTAAAGAGATCTTCTTGTCTGGATATATACTGCTACTGGCTCGGGAGCATGTCAACCCCGACGATGCACCGTCGTTGAAGGGTAGGGATCGGGGTTTGCCCAGTTGTTGGCGTAGACCAGAAGTCTATGAAGGGTTTTGGTCGGGCCGCCGAGATTTGAACTCGGGACCTCTTGCACCCCAAGCAAGCGCGCTAGCCAGGCTGCGCCACGGCCCGAATCTCCTATTGTACACGTTCCTTCAGCCCAGCAGGTCCAATGCCGCCTGGATTTCATCGCGCGTGTGACGGTCGCCCTTCCGCGTCGACGCTTCGATGCCTTCGCGGTACATCGTCCCGGCCTCTTCGATCCGTCCGAGGCGCTCCAGGGTCTGGCCGCCGTGGAAATAGGCGGCCGGGTAATCCGGATCGGCTGCGATCAGTTCGCGAAATTCGCGCAACGCCGATTCCAGGTCTCCTGCATTGCGGTACTCCATGGCCAGGCCGTACCGGACGAAGCTATCCTGCGGATTGGCGGCGGCCAGGCTCTTCAGTGTCTCCAGACGAGTGCTGCTCATGCTTGTGTTACTATACCTCCGAAATGGCGTGCCCCCATTTTCGCCCGACGGAACCGAGCCGGCACGACCTCGCGCCCCAGCATGCGATGCTCCCCCTGGGCGGCCTGTGGGCCGGCATGTGCCACGCCTCCCCCGACAGCCCGTGCGAACCTGACGCGGCGGCCCTGCTGCCCCTCTGCAACCTCGGGTACGCCCGCGGCGCCTGTCCGCTTTTTGTGGGAGCCGACGGGCCGGACGCCGTCCGCTTCACGATCTCGCAGGAGTCCGGAAGCGTCGTCCGACTCTACTACGTGCTGGAACGAGACCACCACCCGTTTCAACACGGGCCCCTGGAGTTCGACACGGCGCGCGAAGCGTTCATCGACCCTCCCGCCGATGAAGGCCTGCGGGTCCAGGCCCGGGCCTACCTCTCGAGCTACCTGCGCCGGAAAGCGGAAGCCTTTGTGCGTTGACACGCATCTGGAAAGACAAGACATGGAAGGAAAGACGGTTCGCGAATCGATCTCCGAATACTCGGAGCTGGCGCTTCCCAACGACGCCAACGGGTTGGGCAACGTGCTCGGCGGAAAGGTGATGCACCTGGTCGATCTGGCCGCCGCCATGGCGGCTATGCGCCACGCCAGGCGCCCTGTAGTGACTGCCTCGGTGGATAGCCTGCACTTTCTGCACCCGGTTCGCATCGGCCAGCTGATCGTCCTGCGGTCGTCCGTGAACCGCGTCTTCCGGACGTCCATGGAGGTGGGGGTGCATGTGGAAACCGAGACGCTCATGACCGGCGAGAAGCTGCACACCTGCTCGGCCTACCTGACCTTCGTGGCGTTGAATGTGGATGGCAAAGCCGCCGCGGTTCCGCCGGTGATTCCGGAAACCGAGACGGAACTGAGGCGATATCGCGAAGCGGGAGAGCGAAGAGAATACCGTCTTGCGCTGCGGAACCGATTGAAACGTTAGACTCAGGGAAGGCCCTTAGCCCTCCTTGTACATGTACTTGATACTGGGTTTGTACAGGAGAATATTCGGCTCGCCGGTCCGGTTGACCTTGAGGCAGCACTTGTCGTACCACTCGATGACGCCGTGCAGCGTTTCCCCGTCCCGCAGCACGAATACCATCGGCGTCTTGGCCTGCATCTGCTTCACGTAGTAGAAGTTCTCCGCGTTCGTTTGATCCGGTGGAACGGGCTTCTTCTGCTGCTGCGGGGCCCGGCGCGGCGGCGTGATCTGTTCTTTGATCTCGTTCAGAGACGGACGAATGAGTTTACGATTGACAGCTTCCACGCAATGCCATCCTTTTGCAGAGATTATGATTGACCGTCGCTGCTCACTTTAGCGGGGCGGCTTTAGTTGGATCAAATTGTCCGACTTGAACTCATAAATAACACAATAGGGTTGCCGCTGCAACGTGAGCCCGCCGGAAGCGCTCCCCGGGCGGCGAACGAGGGCGCGCGAGACGCTGCGTACGGTCGCTAAACCAAGCCGGCGGCGTTCTTTAGTATGATGGACTGTAATGTCCCAGCGGGAATCAATGGTCGCACAGCCGGCTGGATTCTCGCCGCCAGTCCATCGAAAGCTGGCCGATCTGGAGACGGCTCTCGGTTCGGCGATTCGCGGCAAACCGGAGGTGATCCGGCTCTCGGTCGTCTGCCTGCTGGCCCGCGGCCACCTGTTGATCGAAGACGTCCCCGGTGTGGGTAAGACCACGCTGGCCCAGGCGCTCGCGCGTTCGGTCTCCTGCCGTTTCCACCGGCTCCAGTTCACCAGCGACATGCTGCCCAGCGACGTCCTCGGCGTCACGATCTACAACGCCCACTCGGAGGCCTTCGAGTTCAAGCCCGGCCCGATCTTCAGCAATTTTCTGCTGGCCGACGAAATCAACCGCACCACACCCAAGACGCAGTCGGCGCTGCTCGAAGCCATGAACGAAGGCCAGGTCACGATCGACGGCCGCTCGCATCCCCTGGCCCGGCCGTTCATGGTGATCGCTACCCAGAATCCGGTGGAACACCACGGCACTTACCCGCTCCCCGAATCGCAGCTCGACCGCTTCCTGATGCGCCTGCGCATCGGGTATCCGGATGCCGCCAGCGAGCGGCAGATCCTGCGCAACGGAGAATCGTCGCTGGCCGATCCTCCCGCTTCCGGGCTCTCGGCGGAAGACGTGCTGCAGTTTCAGGACTCGGTGCACCGCGTCGCCGTGGAGGAGTCCCTGGTGGATTACATACTCGCGATCGTGGACCGCACGCGCAATCATGAGGCCCTGGCGCTGGGGGTTAGCCCGCGCGGCTCCCAGGCCCTGTATCGCGCGGTGCAGGCGCTGGCCCTTCTGGAAGGCCGCGATTACGCCATCCCCGACGATGTGAAGCGCCTGGCCGCCCCCCTGTTCGCGCATCGCGTGGTGATCAATACCCGCACCACCCTGGTCGAGCGCCGCGCCGATATGGGCGAGCGCATCATCGAAGAGATTCTCACCCAGGTGGAAGTTCCCCTGTAGACAACTCGTCCTATGAAGACTGCCATTATCGGCCTGCCCATGGTAGGCAAGACCTCCCTGTTCACGATCCTCACCGGAGTTCACCAGGAGACGCGCATCGGCTCTACCGCGGCCCGCACCGGCGTGGCGCGCGTCCCCGACGAGCGCCTGGAAGCGCTCGGCCGCCTGTTCGAGCCCCCCAAGGTTACGCATGCCACCGTGGAATACGTGGACATGCCGGCGATCTCGAAGGAGAATCTGCGCGACCCCGGCTACCTTGCCAGCCTGCGCGTGGTGGATGCCTTCGCGCAAGTTCTGCGCCTGTTCGAGGACGAGACCGTTCCTCACGAAAAGGGCTCGGTGGACCCGCTGCGTGACATGGAAGACGCCGAAACCGAGCTCATCCTCAGCGATCTCCTGGTAGTGGAGAAGCGCCTGGAGCGCCTCGACAAGGATCGCAAGAAGGTCAAGAACCCGGAGCTCGACCGCGAGTTCGAGCTGCTCGAGCAATGCAAGGCCGCGCTCGAAGCCAACCAGCCCCTGCGCCAGCTCGAACTCGGGGCCGACGACGAGAAGCGGCTGCGCGGCTTTCAGTTCCTCTCGCAGAAGCCGGTGCTCTACGTGCTGAACCTCGGCGAGAGCGAGGCGGCCAAGCTCCACGACCGGGAGCGGGAATATCGCGAAGGTCCCCTGGCAGGGCGCAGGAATACGGCGGCCACCGCGGTTTGCGGCAAGATCGAAGCCGAGCTGGCGGAGCTTCCCCGGGAAGAGCAGCAGGATTACCTGGCCAGCTACGGCCTCGCGGATTCCGGCCTGGAACGCCTCATCTCGGCCACCTACTCGCTGCTGGGCCTGATGAGCTTCCTGACCGCCGGCGAGGACGAATGCCGCGCCTGGACCATTCCCGCGCACAGCAACGCCGTCAAGGCCGCCGGCGCGATTCACTCCGATTTCGAAAAGAAGTTCATTCGCGCCGAAGTGGTGAACTGGAAATCGCTTGTGGATCATGGCGGCTACGCGGGAGTCCGCGAAAAGGGCCTGCTCCGGCTGGAAGGCAAGGAGTACATCGTGAAAGACGGGGACGTGCTGGTGATCCGGCACGGGTGAAGCGCGCCACCTCGGCGTCAGGCTGTTATTATGCTGTTTGGAGGTCGGAAAATGCCGGAAGAAGTGAATCGACGGAGCTTTTTGAAGACGGCGGCGCTGGCGGCCGGGCCAGCCGTCATTTCGGCGCGGGGTGCGAACGATAAGATCAATATCGGCTGGATCGGGGTCGGCACCCGCGGCAATGCGGCGCTTGACTGGCTGCACACGGCCGCTCCCGACGACGTCCAGATCACCGCGATCTGCGATACCCACCAGGGGTACATCGCCCGTGCGCTCGACCGCATGCAAACCATCTGGGGAAACAAGCCGGCTACCTACGTCGATTACACCCAGCTTCTTGCCGACAAGTCCATCGATGCGGTCTACATTATGACGCCTGAGCACCTGCATCATAATATGACCATTGCCGCGCTCAAGGCCGGCAAGCACGTCTACATCGAAAAGCCGCTGGCGCATACCATCGAAGAGGGCTTCGACATCGTAAACACGTGGAAAGAGGTCAACCAGAAGCGCAAGATCATTTGCCAGGTGGGCACCCAGAACCGCAGCTCGTCGCTGTATAAGAAAGCCAAGGAAATGGTGCAGCAGGGCATGATCGGGGACGTGCACTTTGTCCGTGCCTTCTGGTATCGCAACGGGCTTCCCGACCAGCCGTCGTGGCGGTACGTGATCCCGCCGGACGCCAATCCCGAGAACACCGACTGGAACCGGTTCCTCGGCCCCGCGCCGAAGCGCCCCTGGGATCCACACCGCTATTTCCAGTGGCGCCTCTATTGGGACTACTCCGGCGGCATCTCGACCGACCTGCTGGTGCACCAGACCGACATCGTCAATTTCATGCTCGACAAGACCGTCCCGCGTACCTGCTCGGCCTCGGGGGGCATCTACCGTTGGACCGGCCCCGGCGACGACCGCGACGTGCCCGATTGCCTGAGCGCCGTCTACGATTATTCCGACAAGCTCCAGGTCAACTACAGCTGCTATCTGGGCAACGAGTTCTTCGGTTACGGGGAGGAACTCTGCGGCAACGAAGGCACCATCCGGGTGATGAACCGGCAGGATCTCTACTTCGAGCACGAAACGTACAATTCGCGCCGTCCGGGCGCAAGCGATCGGGCTCCGGCCGCGATCAAGGCGCGCAAGCCGGTCCACCTCAACGGTATGGCCGATTTCAAGGAAGCCGACGGCGTGATCAACCACTTCCGGAACTTCATTCAATCGATCCTCGGTAAAGAGGAGGTCATCGCTCCGCCCCCGGTTGGCCAGCAGGCTGCCATTTCCGGCCACATGGCGACCCTGTCCTATAAGAACCAGAAACGGGTCGTCTGGGACGATTCGGCCAACAAGTATCACTTCGGATAGCGGCCGCTCGAGCCCGCATGGCCGCCGTTGCCCAATCCGCCGCGCCGGCTCCGGCGCGGCCTGACAGCCGTTGGATCATTAGCCGCGGCGTGGACGGAGTTTTCGTCATCGGAAGCGCGCTCGCTGGGTACGTGTACCTGCTGCTCTACGCCGCCGTCCACATCCCCATTGGTCCCCTGTGGTGGATTTGGTCGATCGGATTCGACGGCACCCATATCTTCGCCACCGCCTCACGCACCTATTTCGACCGCGAAGCCAGGGTCCGCAATCGACGGCTATTCTACGGCAGCCTGCTATTCTTCTTCTCCCTCGGACCGGTCCTGGTGCTGGCCGGATGGAAGGGCTGGCTCTACCTGCTGGTGGGCGCCTGGGCCTACTACCATGTCATCCGGCAGCATTATGGGTTCATGGTTCTCTACAAAGTGAAGAACCGGGATCTCGGGAAGCTCGATAACGCGCTCGACCGCCTGTTTCTGGGTGTGATGCTGCTGATGCCGCCGGTGCACCGGTTTCTGATTCATCATCCCGGAGAGCTGGGGATCCCCTGGTCGTTTCCCCGCCTGGAAATGCCGGTGTTCGGCCTGATCGCCTTGGTCGGCGCGATCTACCTCGGCCGGCAGTGGCGGCGGATCCGCGGCGGCGACGCCATCGACCTTCCCAAGTACCTGCTTCTGGCGGCCGTCATTCCGTTGCACTGGCTGACCTTCGCGTACATGAGCTGGCAGGCGGCCGTCCCCACCGTGACCATCGTCCACAACCTGCAGTATCACGCGATCGTGTGGTTCCACAATCGCAACCGCTACCGGGAGGATGCCGCGCGGCACGGACGCATCCCCGCCGCCGTCAGCCGCAGCCTGCTGGCTTACGCGGCCATCGGCCTGCTGTTCAGCTTGCTGTACCGGGTCCCCGGATTCGAACTGGGCAAGGTCTCGGACCTCGCCTTCGGGTTCTTCTGCGGCTTCGGCCTGACGCACTACTACCTCGACAGCCGCATCTGGCGCGTCCGCCACGATCCGGGCCTGCGCGCCGCGCTGCAGTTGGGGTGATGGCTCCAATGGCAGTACGCTAACCTATAACTTGCTCCCGAGTTTTACCTCTCCGCCGCGCCACGTCTGGTGGTCCCGGTGCCGGCCGACTGTCCGCTACCTGATGGAAACCGAGGCGCATGTATATGCCCTCGCGATCGCCGCCAGCACCCTGCTGGCCTTCTATCCCTTCCTGATCGTGATGCTCTCCTTCTGCCGGGATATCCTGCACTGGCCCGCCGCCCTGCAAGCCATCTACCTGGCACTCGGAGACTTTTTCGCCGGTGAGGCGGGTGCGTTTCTGGTGCGTAACCTGCAGCCCTATCTTGTCCCCAAGCTGCACATCACCTCCATGCTGCTGCTATTGTTTACGGCCAACGGAATCTTCGAGCCGCTCGAAGTGGCCCTCAACCGCGCCTGGGGAGTCGCTCAGAACCGGTCGTACCTGAAGAACCAGCTCATCAGCCTCGGCCTCGTCTTTGCGTGCGGCGGGCTGGCGCTATTGTCCCTCATGTTGACGGCGCTCAACCACACGTGGGTATCCGGCGTGTCCGGCGGCCACCAGCAGGCCGGCGAGTGGATCAGCCTTTTGATCTTCAAGCTGGCGGCCTTGCCGGTTTCGATCCTGGCCCTGTTTATGATCTACTGGCTGCTGCCCAACCGCAAGATCGAGCCGCGGCGCGTAGCCCCAGTGGCCATCGTGGTGGGGCTGGGCCTCGAAGCGCTGAAGTACGTGAACCTGCTGGTCTCGCCGATGCTCACCGAAAAACTGAAGAACGAATACGACATCTTCCGCTTCTCCGTGACCATCCTGCTCACCAGCTTCGTTGCGGCGCTGATTATTCTCGCGGGCGCGCACTGGACCGCGCGACAGGATCAACCCGATCCGTTATCGTAGGAAGACGCCCTATGAAGGACTGGAAAGCCATCGCCAAACTCACGATTCCGGATCTTCCCGCGCAGGAAGTCGAGCGCCTGATCGCTCCGCTGGCGGCCCTCGAAGAGAGCTTCCGGCCGCTCGCGCGGACGCTCGCTCCCAATCAGGAGCCCGCTACCGGCTTTCACCCGGAAAGGGAAGCGGAGTGACCATACGGGAAGCCGCCGAGGCGCTGCGCGAGCGCCAGGTCTCCTCGGTGGAACTTACCACCGCCGCGCTCCGCAGGGTCGAGCGGTTGGACGGAAAGCTGCGTGCGTTCATCACGGTGACCGCGGACCTCGCGCTCACCCAGGCCGCCGCGGCGGATGCCGCCCTGGCTGCTGGGCGCGACCTCGGCCCGCTCCAGGGCATCCCCATCGCGGTGAAGGACCTGTTCGCGACGAGCGGCATCCGCACCACGGGCGGGTCGGCCCTATATCGGGATTTCGTTCCGGATTACAGCGCCACGGTGGTCGAGCGTCTGGAAGCCGCCGGGGCCGTGATGCTGGGCAAACTCAATCAGCATGAGCTGGCTTACGGCATCACCTCCGCCAACCCGCATTTCGGGGCCGTCGCCAACCCCTGGAATCTCGAACACAGCCCCGGCGGGTCGAGCGGTGGATCGGGCGCTGCGGTGGCCGCCGAGATCGTCTACGCCGCTATGGGAACCGATACCGGCGGATCGATCCGGATTCCCGCGTCGTTCTGCGGCACGGTGGGGCTGAAGCCCACCTATGGCCGCGTCAGCCGGTACGGAGTGCTTCCGCTGGGCTACAGCCTGGATCATGCCGGCCCGCTGGCGCGGTCGGTGCGCGATGCCGCGCTGGTTCTGAACGCGATCGCCGGCCATGACCGCCGCGACGATACATCCGCGCGCTTTCCGGTGGTCGATTACGTCCCCGAAGAAGGCTGCCCGGTTCGCGGACTGCGAATCGGCTTTCCCGGAAACTTCTATTTCGACCGGCTTGACCCCGAGGTTGAGTCCTCCGTGCGGGGAGCGCTGGCCCGCGCCGCGTCCCTCGGAGCCGTGGTGAAGCCGGTGGCCGTCCCGGATATCGCGGCCGTCAATACGGTGGCCCGCCTGATCCTGCTGGCCGAGGCTTCCGCCACCCTGGAGCCGTTCCTGGAACAACGGGACCGCATTGGGCCCGACGTGTTGGCGCTGCTCGACCAGGGGCGGCTGCTCCCCGCCACCGACTACGTCAATGCCCAGCGGTTACGCCGGAAGATGCGTCGGGAATTCGCTGGCTTGTGGTCCCAGGTGGACTGCCTGATTACTCCCACGACCCCGAATCTCGCGCCTCGCATCGGCGAAACCACGGTGAACTTGGGCGGGTGCCAGGAAGATGTGCGGCTCGCCACCACGCGCCTGGTGCGCGGCATCAACCTGCTGGGCCTTCCAGCCTTGTCCATTCCCTGCGGACTGAGCGCTTCCGGACTGCCTGTCGGGCTCCAGATCATCGGGCCGGAATTTCAGGAGGAGCTCATCCTGCGCGTCGGCGCGGCTCTCGAGGATTCCGGCGTTGCGATACCCCCGCCGCCGGTCCAACAGGGATAGGCGACCGCAGTAGCCCCATTGAGTGAGATACCAATAGCTCCTCATGGTCATCGCCCGCACGGTGTGAATTAACTCACGCGCAATCGCTCTCGGAAATCATAGTTAACTACGATATTTCATAAGCTTAGTAAGTAAATGATCCAGCCGCAGATAGCGTATTTCCGAAACTTAACGTAAGCGGTGCAGTCGTTTCCGCATAGATTCCCGCGTGCCGGGGTTATACACCAAGTCAAAGTAAACACGGCATCGGCCTCCCATCCTTAACCTTGGCAGACGGCGTGCTCTGTCGAAAGCGACTGTAAACTTCAAGACATCGATCCGATACGCGATCAACCGGACATTTCGAGCCGTGTACGCCGGCACGCGGTTCGTATATTTCACAACATAAGAACGCCGGCACGTGAAAGACGACCACTGGTTCTTTGGAGGGATCAAGATTATGTTTCGCAGTATGAGAGGACGTCATGTCCTCTTTTTTCTCGCCTGCCTGATTTCACTTTCCTCGCTGGTGATGGCGCAATCTCTGACTTCCGGCGACATTTCCGGCACGGTGACCGACCCCACGGCGGCTGCAGTTCCCAGCGCCACCATCACGGCCGCCAACCGCGCGACCGGAGTAGCTCAAACCACGACCACCGACTCCCAGGGCTATTACCACTTTGCCTTCCTGCCTCCGGGACAATACCAGGTGAGCGTGAGCGTCGCCGGCTTCGCGACTGCCCGCAAGATCGCCACGGTGCAGGTCGGGCAGGCGCTCAAGGCCGACATCCAGTTGAGTGTTGCCACAGCCAGCCAGACCGTCGAGGTTTCCGAGGTGGCGGGCGCCATACAAGTCGAGAACGCCGATTTGACGACTTCCGTCACCACACAACAGTTGGCAATGCTGCCGAACTCGGGCAACGACATGACGTATGTCGCCCTGATGGCCCCCGGCGCCGTGATGAGCACCAGCGCCGGGTACGGCAATTTCTCCACCTACGGGCTGCCCGCGACCGCCAACCTCTTCACTCTCGACGGGCAGAACGATAACGACATTTATCTCAACCTCAACAACAGCGGAGCGTCCAACCTGATGCTCGGCACCAACGAGCTCTCCGAGGCGACGGTCGTGAACAACGGCTACTCCGGGCAGTACGGCCAACTGGCCGGCGCGCAGGTCAACTATGTTACGAAGTCCGGCACCAACCAATTCCACGGCAACGCCGAATGGTTCTGGAACGGGCGCGCGCTGAACGCCAACGACTGGTTCAACAACCAGGCCGGCGTGGCCAAGCCGTTCGCTAACTCCAACCAGTGGGCTGCCAGCGTCGGTGGTCCCATCTGGAAGAACAAGACATTCGTCTTCTTCGACTATGAAGGGGTGAAGAACGTGCTGCCGACCGGCGTGCTGGCCAAGATTCCCAGCGCGCAGTTCGAGACGGCCACGCTCAACAACCTGACCGTGACCGGCCAGACCGCCGCCGCGTCGCTCTACCAGCAGGCATTCAACCTGTACAACAACGCGCTGGGCGCCTCCACTGCGACACCGGTGCCCGGAGGGGGCTGTGGAAGCTTCACCCTCCTCGGCGCGGGAGTCCCCTGCGCGCTCCAGTTCCGGTCCACAGCAGGTAATAAGACCAGCGAATACCTCTGGGCCGCTAAAGTGGATCACCACTTCAGCGAAAAGGACCAGGCGTATCTCCGCCTGTGGCGGGATAACGGGACGCAGCCGACGGCCACCGATCCGATCAGCCCGATCTTCAACGTCTTCAGCCCGCAACCGCAAATGCAGGCGCACCTGGGTGAGACTCACACTTTCGGTTCAACCGCCGTCAACCAGTTGATCTTCTCCGGGTTTTACTACAGCGCGCGCTTTGGCTCGCCTGACGAGGGAGCGGTCCTGGCGGCATTTCCGACCGTCATCCGTTTCTCGCCTGCGCTATTTAGTAACCTGGGAGGCACCACTTACAACTTCCCGCAGGGCCGCAACGTCACACAGTATCAGTTAGTCGACGACTTTTCGAAGACCCTCTCCAGCCACACGCTGAAATTCGGGGTCAATTACCGCCGCTACGATGTCAGCGACCTGTCGTTCGGAGTGCTGACCCAGGGGCGTATCACCGAGCTAAATCTGCTCGATTTCTATAACGGCGGCGGCACCGGCAACTACCTACAGCAGCGCTTCCCGTCGCAGAACGAGCAGCCGCTCAACATCTACCTGATGGGCTTCTACGGCCAGGATGAATGGCGCGTCACCAGCAAGCTGAAGCTCACGGCGGCACTCCGGCTCGATTACAACTCAAACCCGGTGTGCGGCCGGGATTGCTTTGCCCGGCTCGCGGCCCCGTTCGGCGCTCTCGACCACAGCGCCGGCACGCCGTATAATGCGGCCATCCTGACCAACCAGGCCCAGGCCTACCCGGGTGTCAGCGGCGTCATCTGGCAGCCGCGCGTCGGCTTTGCCTGGACTCCGACAAAGAGCGGCAACACCGTGGTTCGCGGCGGATTCGGAATTTTCGGCAACGCCATCCCCGGTACGGTCGCATCAGTCATGGCGCGCAACACACCGCTCCTGAATTCGTTCCAGGTTAGCAACGCTCCGATTACCCCGGGCGTTCCGAACAACCTGTTCGCCATCGCGGCCGGCGCCAACCAGTCGCTGCTCAACGCTTTCAGCAGCGGCGGAACCCTGGCGTCCATCAGCGCTGCGAATCCCTACTTCTCGCTGCCCGGCTTCAACTCGATCGACGGCACTTTCCAGACCCCGCAATACCAGGAGTGGAACCTCGAAGTGCAGCAGGCACTGCCCTGGCAGATGGCCCTCAGCATCAACTATGTCGGCAATCACGGCATTCACGAAACGATGATCAATAACAACGCGAATGCTTATTGCGACCCGGCCAATTGCGGCGGTTTCGGCGGGCTGCCCACGACGGTCCCGGATCCGCGGTTCGGTGTCGTCAACAACTACACCAGCGGCGCGGTTTCCAATTACAACGGACTCACCGTCAATCTCCGCCGCCGCTTCTCCCACGGCTTCCTGTTCGGCCTCAACTACACGTGGAGCCACGCGCTTGACATGGTTTCGAACGGCGGCATCGAGAGCTACGATCTCAACGCCGCGCCGAGCATCCTGAATCCCATCAATCCGAGCAACTTCCGCCAGTTCAACTATGGGGATGCGGATTACGACGTGCGCCAGTACATCAGCGCCAATTATGTTTGGGAGAACGCGCTGCGCCACATGTTCAAGGGAGGCCCCAACGTCCTGTTCAACGGCTGGAACGTTTCCGGCACCGTTTACCACCGCACTGGTTTGCCCTTCAGCGTGATCGATTCCAACGTCTCGGGCGCCCTCGCCGGGTTCAACTACGGGGGCACGATCCTCGCCCAGCAGTTGACGGCCGGGGCAACCACCTGCGGCAAGTCGTCCATCGATACGCCGTGTTTCGCGGACAGCATGTTCGCCGACCCGGCCGCCTTCGCCAACCAGACCCGCAACCAGTTCCGCGGGCCCGGCTTCTTCGACACCGATCTGTCGGTGAACAAAGAATTCCAGTTGCGGAAATGGGAATCCGCGAAGGTTACGGTGGGTGCCCAGTTCTACAACTTGTTCAACCATGCGAACTTCGACAAGCCGGTCAATGATTTCGGCCAGCTTGGCGCCGGCTTCGGTCAGATCCAGAACACCGTCACGCCTCCCACGAGCGTGTATGGCGCCTTCGTCGGGTCTGCCGTCTCCGGCCGGATCGTGCAGTTCCGCGCGCAGTTCGTGTTCTGATCACCGCTTGTTCCCGTTCGGTGAGGCGCCTCCCCCGGTGGAGGCGCCTCTCTTCCCGCCCCTTTGCCGCAGGAGCTCCTCACTTTACGAGCGGCGCTCTGGCCTCCAACTCCTTGAGCTTCTCTTTGGCGTTTGCATTCGCCGGGTCCTTCTCGAGCGACTTCCCGTAACTCTCGATGGCCAACTGCTTTTGCCCGGATTTCATGTACGCCTCGCCCAGGCTGTCGAACGCATTGCCTGAGTCGGCATAGATCTGTGCGTTCAGCTTGAACAGATCGATTGCCTCGGACAAGTGGCTGCCGGCCATGAGGTCGTAGGCCCATGAATTGACGGCAGCCTCGTCAACCTTGAAGCTGGGGCTTTCCTTCCGCATAGCCGCATAAACGTCGGGGGCGTGACTGAAACCCAAGCGGCCCAACTCAGAGCGGAAGGCATCTAACGAGGCCGGCACACCCTTCGCCGGGCGGTATTGCACCGCCATGAAGTGTTTGGGCGCTCCATTTTCGGCAGGCGTCTTCTTGACGTAGGACATGGCTGCCGCATCGTGCTTAAGGTACGCATCGAGAAACTGGAGCGTGTAACGCGCTATCCATGCATATCCGGTGATGCCATCCTCGCGTTCGTAATCGCCTTTGTGATTGTCCCGGAAGCCACTCCACACATCCTCGTTGCGCTGATACATCGAGCTGAACTCGACGTGGACGAGGCCGAACATATGCGCCGTAACGAGATCCCCGTGCGTCCATGAATTCAAGACACTGGGGCCCTCGCTCCTGGCAGTATCGGTGAGGTGGCGTGCCTGGTCTTCGAGGGTGATCTCCCCCTGGGCGAAGTAGAGCAGAGGGATCGTCATCTGCTCCGGATGAATATCGCGGGGGAGTAGCGCATGGTTCCATCGAGAGCCACCAGGGCACGGATGCGATTGTCTCGAGCCGCGGCGAAGAGGTTGGAGAGTCCACCCCAACTGAACCCGGCCACGGCCACGCCCGACATGTCCGTGTTCGGTATCTGTTCAAGGAAGACTTCCAGCAACTCTGGAATTACGAGTCCACCGCCTGGGCTGCCAAGTTCCTCGACCAATGGTGTCGTCAAGTGATGCGCTCGCGGATCGAGCCGATGAAGAAAGTTGCCAGGACCTTACGCGCCCACCGCGAACTCATCCTCAACTATTTTCGCGCGCGGAAGGAGTTTTCCAGCGGCGTAATCGAGGGTCTAAACAACAAAGCAAAAGTCACTATGAGAAAATCATACGGGTTCCGAACCTTCCGTGTCACCGAACTGGCGCTCTATCATTCACTTGGCAAACTCCCCGAGCCGGAACTCACCCACAGATTTTTCTGACGAATCGGATTTCCTTGATGGGGCGATTGGGCTTATTGGTCTGGTCGTTTTTGCCTCGCCCGGTGGTGAGCCCGAGGAATTGCCAGTTCGCCGCCCGGTAACAGGTTCCGCGAAAACGGCCGGGATCGATGAAAGTTTCCGCGAAGTAAACCGGGTGGCCGTATATCCGTTCCCAGTCGTCGGACAGGGCGCGGGTCACCTTCCCCAGAATGTGCGACGCCAGATGCGGCACGCGGACCCAGGGCAGGATCAGAAAGCGCGTGTTATAGGCAATGAACCGGATGTTCCGCCGCCGGGCTTCCGCGCTCCAGCCGATGTAGCGGTCACGGCTGCCCAAATGTCGCGGTGCGGAACTCCACGCCAGACACGCTACAGGACGACCTTGCGCCCAACAAACATACTTCAGGTGTTCGCCCACCGGCTGTTCATAGCTGAGGTAGTGATACTGCTCCATCAGGCTATTGAACAGCGGCTCATCGGCAGTGCGTCGCACCGGTTGGATCTCAATCGGGCCTAGCGACTTCAGCGGCATAGCCAACGGCGCAGTGTCGATCAAGACCGCTTCCGGTCGCGGCCGCCCCGTCCGGCACTGCCCTCGAATGTGGCGGCGCACGGGTGGCAACTCGATTTCTCCGGCCCGTTCCAGCAGCAGAAGCATCCCGCGACAAACCATGTCGCGCAGGGCGCCGTTGGCCTGCTTCCACCCCAGGGCCTCGCATAATTGCCGGGACAGCTTCCATCGGCTGCTGGTGGGATGCGTCCGAATGAACTCTCGCAGAAAGGCAAGCTGCTCGCTATCTATCTCCTGTCCGCGGTAGCGCCACACCTCCGCCATAACCGCAGCATGCCAGAGATGCAATCAGAACGTAAGTGTTTTGTTGCCGCTTTCTCAGCTCACTTTCCGCCACACCGGCGCAGCCTCGGTCTCCGGGTTGCCCGCTGCGAACAGTAACTGCGCCTGATGGGCCTGGAGCGCTCGGGTCGCCTCCTTGCCGGTTGGCCACCAGACGAATCTCCCCTTCGATAATCGCTTCTGCGCCATCCAGAACCCCTGGCCGTCGAACGCCAAGACCTTAATCGTCGTGGCCCGCCGGCTGCGAAAAATGAACAGGCAGCCGGAAAACGGATCGGCGCCGAGTTTCTCCCGGCACAACTGCGCCAGTCCGTCGATACCCTTTCTCAGATTCGACGGACTCGATGGCTACCAGAATGCGCATCTGCGGCGCGACTTGAATCACGCTGACTCCCACAGTACGCGGCTCAGTCCGGCCAGGTCTGGCGTGGTGCTCCCCTTCC
Organism: Bryobacterales bacterium; assembly: GCA_963836015.1. GTDB lineage: Bacteria > Acidobacteriota > Terriglobia > Bryobacterales > Bryobacteraceae > CAWCDJ01. Next base: position 152,975 of record CAWIIF010000010.1, read on the forward strand.
ACTGGACGCGCATCTTGCCCCGTGGCCCTTCTAACTCGATTAGGCATTCCGCTCCGCCGGTTCCAGGCGTCAGCAACTCTACAAATGCGGCGGGCGGGGTGCTCAGTCTGGCCGTTCTCCGCCGGCCCGTATGCGATTCCGTCGTTAGGCGCTTGAGCTTGCCGTATTCCAGACTCAGAACTTTGGCGGTTCGGAATACCCCGTGCTCTCTGGCCATCTCCGCTGCCGCTGCCCACAATGGATCCGGAATCGGCAGTCGCCCGGTATGGGACTTCCGCCATCGTGCGAAGCGACCGTGGAGCACGCGCATGCCGTCGGGAATATCAAGCGCCGCTCTGCCCATTGCAGGTCCTCCCTGCGCCCGTCCGGCCCCAAGCCGACGTTACCAGCTACCGACCCGCCGTGTCACGCATCGTTGCGGAAAGCTCACGAACAATTGCCCGGTACCCTTTTGATTTTCCGTGGCCTGGCCTTGCTATTCGCTGCTTGCTGATTTCACCACCGAGGTCTGCGTCGATTAGGCCTGTTTCGGCGCGATTCGCGCATCGCATTGTGGACCAGCGTCCTTGCACTTCTCACTGGGGAGGCTGGCGGCCTGCGGTCTGTACATGGGGCAGACCCATTCGGGTCAACAGGGCCTTGAATCGTGTGTCGCCCCACAACAGCTCCAGATCGATATCATTCCCGCTCATGAGAACGACTCCGTCCCTTCGCTCGACGGCCGATTCGAGAATCCGTAGCGCCTCCTCCTTATTGCCCAGCGCTAATTCCGCGACCGCGAGAGGGTTCGCCTGCCCACGGACTTTCAACTTGCTCCGTTCAATCATGGCGAGTGCCTGCTGCCGGCGGCCTGTCAACGCGTAGAGTTCGGCCAGGATCGAGGGTGGCGCTTCGGAAAGCTGCGCGAGGCGATCTGTTTCGCGCGCCGCTTCCTCACTGCGGCCGAGGTGCACCAGAGAGAGGGCCACAAGCTGCCCGATCGCACTCGAGTAGAGTTGCGACGCATTCTCCGCACGGACCGACTGCGCCAGGTTCAACGCGTCGCGAAAACGGCGCTGCTCGTAAATGACCCATGCCAACTTCAGGCCGGCAAGATCTCCCACCGGGTTCAGCTCGAACGCTCGCCGAAGTTCCCACTCCGATTCCGTGAGCCGTCCGAGGGTGTTGAGCATCCATCCATATGATGCGTGCGCCGCCGCAAGATTGGGGTTGATCGCCAGCGCCTGTTTGAACTCGGCCTCGGCGCGGGGCCAGTCTCGTTGCAGGATCTCGGCGACCCAACCGGAGGCCATATACAACTCCGGCCACTCCGGATCCAGCTTACGCACGGTCGCAACACATTCCCGTATTCTGGTCTCGTATTGCGCCCGGTGTTCCGGCTCCTGGTACCAGTTCTCCATCAGAACGTCGACCAGACCGATGTATGGCTGCGGATAGCTGGGGTCCAACTGGATGGCGCGCTCGAACAAGTCACGGGCTCGCGCGTCGCTGCCGGACACCAAACGCTCCGTCTCCACGCGGCCCTCGGCATAGAGGCGAAATGCTTCGGGATTTGCGGTCGATCGGCGCATCAGAATCTGCTGAGCGCCGCTCGAGAGCCGGGGCGCCAACGTCCGCGCCAGCTTTTCCGAGATCTCATCTTCTACCGAAAAGATGTTCGTGAAGGGCTCGTCATACTTTTCGGCCCAGATCGTTTTGCCGGTCCCGCCCCGGATCAGTTGTACGGTTACCCGCAAGCTCCTGTCCAGATGCTGCAGGCTGCCGGTGAGCACCCATTCCGCCTTCAGTTCTCTTGCGGCCGCCATGGCGTCCACGCCTGACTTGTCGAACTCGCGGACCTGTCCGGTTGTCCGGACGTTGAACTCGCGCCGCGTGGCGAGCCGATTGATCAGTGCGTCGGCCATCCCGATACCGAGGCAGTGATCCTGGTCGGTGGAGGGGGACAGGGTCTGGAAAGGCAGCACCGCGATGGCCGGCGGCGTTTTGCTCTCCACCGTTTTCATTCCCCACCACCCAACCACGGCCGCGAAGACCAGCACGCCGGCGACAGCGAACCACGGGTGTCGCCGCCGACGACGATGCGGCTGTTCTGAAATGGCATGGGAATCCGGGGGAGTTTCCAGAGCGGGGACCGGTTCAATGATCGAGACCGGCGCCGAGAAGCGATAGCCGCGTTTCGGGACGGTCTCGATGAACTGCGCGTTGTCCTCGGTAGCCAGTGCCTTGCGAAGAGCCGATACGTGCACCGTCAGGTTGGCTTCTTCGACGAAACTGTCTGGCCAGAGGACGCGCAGGATGTCCTCCTTCTCTATCAGTTCTCCAGCGTGCTCGACCAGCAGAACCAGCATCGAAAAGGCCTTCGGCGCGAGTGGGATGACCCTGCCGCGATGTGTCAGGCGCGCTTCCCCGACGTCCAGACGAAAATCGCCGAACGTAAAGATCGCTTTGTTTTTGTTCAACATAGCGTCTTTGGAAAAACTTTGGAGAAGCTCAAGGGAACCTTTGATCCCTTTGGCCGGCCGGCGGGCAAAATCGGAGCATGAGACAGAGAGCTGCTGCCGCAGCTTCGGCGGAAGGTCAAGTCACGGATCGATCTGACGAGATCACACCTGTCCATTTCGATCGCCTGCAGGTGTTTATCATACCGCCGATAGGGGCCCCAGGAAGACGCATGCCGGATGCCCTGGGACCTCGCGGTAATTACCCGATTCAACAACAAAAGGAGACTCTCAACCATGAGATGGCAACCGGATCCCACGTTTTATCCTTCGCCCAGGATGGCGATGGAAGCGCCAGCCGAGAAGCTGGCATACGTTGCAATGCTGAACCCCACGCAGAAAGGTCCTGATGCGATGGCCGTCGTAGACGTCGATGAAGAATCGAAATCGTACGGCCGGATGGTGGGGCGCGTGGATATGCCGAACGCCGGCGACGAACTGCACCACTTCGGGTGGAACGCGTGCAGTTCCTGCCTGTGCCCTTACTCGCCGCATCCTCACATGGAGCGGCGCTATCTGGTCGTGCCGGGGCTGCGGTCGTCGCGGATTCACATCCTGGACACCAAGGAGGACCCGAGGAATCCGAAGCTGGTGAAAGTGATCGATCCGGAGACGGTCACCAGCCGGACCGGATACAGCCGTCCTCACACGGTCCACTGCGGTCCCGAGGGGATCTACATGAATGGCCTGGGTTCGCCGAGCGGGGACGGACCGGGCGGAGTTTTCGTCCTCGACGGCGAGACCTTCGACGTGCGCGGATCCTGGGAGATGGACCGGGGCCCTCAGTACCTGGCCTACGATTTCGCCTGGCACCTGGGCCACGATTCGATGGTCACCAGCGAATGGGGCACGCCCAACATGTTCGAGGACGGGCTGAATCCCGAACTGCTGCTGGGCGGCCAGTACGGACACCAGATTCACGTCTGGGACCTGCAGAAGCGCAGGCACAAGCAAGTCCTGGACTTGGGGCCCGAACAGCAACTGGTTTTCGAGCTTCGCCCGGCGAGAAATCCGACCAAAGCCTACGGCTTCGCGGGCGTGGTGGTCTCGCTGAAGGACCTGTCTTCCTCGATCTGGCTCTGGCACAAGAACGGCGGCGGAGACAACGACGGTTGGCAGATCCGGAAGGTGATTGAGATTCCCGCCGAGCCGGCTGACCCGGAACAGTTGCCTCCCATGCTGAAAGGTTTTGGCGTCGTGCCTCCGTTCATCACCGACATCAACCTTTCGCTCGACGACCGGTATCTCTACGTTTCCTGCTGGGGCTCCGGCGAATTCCGCCAATACGACGTAAGCGATCCGTTCCAGCCGAAGCTGAACAGCAAGGTCGCGATCGGAGGAATGGCGCGGCGCGCGGCCCATCCTTCGAAACCGGAAGCGCCCCTGAACGGCGGTCCGCAAATGGTGGAGCTGAGCCGCGACGGACGGCGCGCGTACGTGACCAATTCCCTGTACGCCGCGGTGGACGAGCAGTTCTACCCGGATGGCATCCAGGGCTGGATGATGAAGGTCGACATGGACGCAAAGACCGGCGCCATGCGGGTGGATCCGAAATTCTTCCCGCATTTCGACGGCATGCGGCCGCACCAGACCAGGCTGGAGGGCGGAGATGCCTCCTCCGATTCTTACTGCTACGCCTAAGGAGCGCTCAGTCATGGAAACTACAGTTACCCACTTACTGACACTTGCGGGCTTGGGGGCCTTCCACGGCCTCAATCCCGGGATGGGTTGGCTCTTTGCGGTGGCGCTCGGGATGCAGGAAGGCAAACGGAGCGCCGTGTGGCGGGCCATGATCCCGCTGACCCTGGGACACCTCCTGGCGATCGCGGCGGCCATCGGATTGGCGATGCTGGCGGGCATCGCCCTCTCGCCCACGATGCTGCGCTGGCCTGTCGCGGCACTGCTCGCCTTGCTCGGCGTCCGGCAGTTGTTCGGTCACCTGCATCCGCGTTGGGCGGCCATGCGAGTGGGGATCAGAGGCCTCACTCTGTGGTCCTTCCTGATGGCGTCGGCCCACGGGGCCGGGCTGATGGTGCTACCGGTGTTTCTGTCGATGACCGCAGTCGCCCAGGGTCCTGCCTGCCACGCGCGGGGAGCGTCTACGCAGGCCCTGGCGGCCGGCACGGCAACGCTCGTTCACGGTGTGGGATACCTGGTCGTGACGGCCTTCGCGGCGTGGCTGGTGATGGACCGCCTCGGTCTGGGCCTCCTTCGCAAGGCCTGGATCAACCTCGATGTGATCTGGGCGGCGGCATTGATCCTAACCGGGTGCCTGACAGCGTGGGTGTGACTCCCATGTCTCAACCGAAGCAATCAGAACAAGGAGCACTCATGAGAACCATCGCATTTTCACGTCATACCCCGCGGCGGCTGCTGTTGGCCGTTGTCTTAGGGCTGTATCTGATGCAGGGGGCTTCCGGCGCCGTCGACGACTGGATGCGGACCGCGTCGATCGCTCCCGGCTCGCTAGTCGTCGTAGACACCCTCAACGGCGGCGAGAGTCGGGGCACGCTCCGCTCCGCCGGGGTCGGCAGTCTGCGGCTCGTAGCAAACGGCCGGGAACTCGAGATCCAGCGGGCCGAGGTGGTTCGCATCCGTGTATACAAGCCTTCCCGACGCTTGCGCCATGTACTGGTCGGGGCGGGGCTCGGCGCCGCGGCCGGCATTCTCGCCGGGTTCGTAACCTGCCCTTCGTGCGCCGGGGACCCGACTTCCGAGGGGGCCCATCAACGCCTGGGCCTCGGAGGGCTGATCGGGGCAGGCATCGGCGCTGGAGTAGGGCTGTTGAGTTCGCCTTACAAGACCGTTTATAAGCGAACGAAATAGCCGGAATAGAAGCCGATCCAGTATCGGCAATGCGCAACACACGTTGCCACCGGCTGCAGCAGCGGCCAAACCGTAAGTCAAAAGTTCCAGTCTCAGGAGATGATGTATGAAAACTACGACGCTTGTTGTGTCTCTACTGATCGTGTCGATGAACGGCAGCGCCGTTCTCGCGCAATCATTCGACGGTGAACCGGCCTTCCGCGGATCTGGGTCCGCCGGATGGCCCCGCTTTTCGTTCGACTACTCCAACTCCAATCACAACCCCTTCGAACGCACGATCTCGCGGCGGACCGCGCCGCGGCTCGAAAGGGCGTGGCAGACCTTTAACGATTCACAGTGGCGCCCCGGATCGCCGCCCACCGGCTTCGCACTGGAAGGCGCGGTGAACCTCCGGTTCCGCTCGACCGTCGTCGGCGTGGTCTCGCCGCCGCTGGTCATCGACGGAACAATTTACTATGTCGACGAACTCGGCACGATGTTCGCGCGCGACGCCAAAACAGGGACGATCACCGATGGCGCGCGCCATTGGACCACGACTCTCGTCGATCCGGACTACGCCGCTACGCCTAACCCGATCGTTCCCGATCTGTACTACACGGCCCCGGTCGCCACTCCCACCCACATCTGGATCCGCAGCTCGATAAACGGCCGCGTGCATGCCGTGCGCCGGATGGGAGGGATGGAAGAGGATTTCGATCCCGACACACCCGGAGTTCAGCCGTACCGGATGCATCCGGACGAAGCACTGGCGTCGAATCTCGGCGAGCCCGTGATCGTCGAATTGGACGCGAACGGACGCGTGGTGGACGGCTCCGGCCGAATCGCCCAGGGTCACCGTGTTCTGCTGATCTCCGAACAGAACGTCATCCTCAAGAACGTGCTTCTTCCCGGCGGGCAGGCGCAGACCGGGGTGATTACGGCGTTGGACATTACCGATCCGCTGCATCCCGCGGAGTTCTGGCGCACAAAGACGATCGATGTCAACCCGGCGACGGGGCAACTCTACGGCTCCGGCGTGTCGGCGGGATCGGGGCTCGCCGTCGATGCCGCGCGGGGCTGGATCTTCGGAGGCACGGGACAGAACGGCGTCGCGCCCTATGACGGCTATCCGGACCCGGCGCGGGCGCTGGCGGGTTACGTCGACCGCGGCGACTCCATTTACGCGATCGACATCCGGACGGGCAGCTTCGTCTGGTCGAACCAGTTCCACAAGAACGATGTTTTCGACCTGAATCACCCCGTTCCGACAGGACCCAACCGCGCCGACGGTCCACGCGACGCGGATGTGCTCTCGCCACCCGTGCTGTTCTCCGGCTGCGAACGCCGGCGATGCCGCGACTACGTCGCCGGCGGCAGCAAGGGCGGGCTGTTCCGCGCCATCTACCGCAACAACGGCCAGAGCGCCTGGGAACGGAAGATTGGGAAACCGACCGGGCTCGGCAGCATTCAGGGCGGAGCGGCGTACGCCAACGGCGTCATCTACGTGGCCGGATTCGAAGGCATGGACGACGGCTTCGCGGACGCCAATTTCAACGCTCCGGGCAGCAAGTACTTCAACGCGTTCTTCGCGACCTTCAGCCCCCAGTTCTGGGCCGATGTCGAGAACACGGCGGAAGACGGCCGCGCCGATACCGGCATGCAGATCAAGGTGTATGCTCTCGACGCGGTCACCGGAGCGTCGGTGTGGCAGTTCCCCGGCGGAGCGGATTTCGTGCTGCTGAAGGCCGGCGCCGCGCTGCGCCACCTCTCCGTGGCCAACGGACTGCTGTACGTAACCACCACCTCCGGCGAGCTGTTTGTCCTCGACACGCTCACTGGCCGGCGGCTGTTCCACGACCAGACCCGCGACCTGAATCAGGAGTTCGGGCTCGGCCTCACCAGCCCGCATCACGCGGGCATGAACGCAGGCGCCGTGATTGCCGATGGGATGGTGTTCGTGCCCTACGGCGGTCAGAACGAGCCGTCAGGCGGAATGATCGCGTACCGGGTAGGCCGGTGATGGAGGTTGCGGCGCAGCCAGCCCGCGCATAGCGCAGGTCGTGGCGCACGCCACGGAAGGAGCGGCCGCGCTCGGCGCGGCTTGCAGTATGATGAATCCTCCTGGCCGAAAAGGATCGTTGGCGGCTATGCTGGCGCCTTCTTTAGCAGACCCACCGAAAGCACACGTTCTCCGCTTCCGGAGGTGGCCCTGACGAAAGGGACATTACCATGAGAGTTGCAATCAACGGCATGGGCATCGCTGGCCCGACACTCGCCTATTGGCTTCGCCAGTCAGGGCACGATCCGGTGCTCTTCGAGAAGGCGCCGGCGGTTCGATCAGGCGGCTACCTCATCGATTTCTGGGGACTCGGTTATGAGATCGCAGAGCGCATGGGAATCATATCGACGTTGCGTCAGCACGGTTACCAGATGGAACGGTTGCGGATGGTCGATCGGGACGGCCGCGAGGAAGCGCACATGGACCTGGCGCCGTTGTACGAGGCGCACCGCGGCCGTTTCATCAGTCTTCCGCGGGCCGATCTCGCGGCCGCGCTGAGCGTCGCCTGTCAGGGAATTCCGGCCCATTTCAACGTGTCGATCAGCGCGATCGTGCTGGACGGCGCCAATTCGATCGTGACGCTCTCAGACGGCCGGCAGGATCGGTTCGACCTAATCGTGGGGGCTGATGGACTGCATTCCCAGGTGCGAGCACTCGCCTTCGGTCCGGAAGCGCAGTTCGAACAGTTTCTGGACTGTTATGTCGCGGCGTTTCGCGTCCGCGGCTATCCTCACCGCGATGAACTGACGTTCGTGTCGCACACGGTGCGTGGGCGTCAGGCGGCTCGGGTATCGCTCCGCGACGACGAAACGGTCGTGATGATGGTCTGCCGCGCCGAACTCATCGGCGCCGATCGTCTTTGGCACGGAGATCCGCGCCCAGCGCTGCGCCAGGCGTATGGCGAGATGGGATGGGAAGTACCCGAACTGCTCGACGCGATGGACGGGTCTGACGACATGTACTTCGATCGCGTCAGCCAAATTCACCTGCCGCAGTGGAGCGCCGGTCGCGTGGCGCTCGTCGGCGATGCGGCGGCCTGCCCCTCGCTGCTCGCCGGGGAAGGAACCGGCCTCGGGATGCTCGAAGCGTATGTCCTGGCGGGAGAACTGCATCGAGCCGACGGCAACTGTGCCCGCGCGCTGGCAACGTACGAGAGCCGGCTGCGGAAGTTCGTTTCAGCCAAACAGAAGGGAGCGTTGTGGTTCCGCGGATTCTTCGCACCGCAGACGGCCCTGGGGCTCAGGGTGCGCAATCTGGCTGTCCAAGCGTTCGCGCTGCCGTTGCTCGCGAAGCCGTTCTGGGCGCGCTCTCTGCACGACGATTTCACACTGCCTGAGTACCAGATGCGTTGAACAAGCGCTGGACCGGCGCCAGAAGATCAATGCCCTCCGCACGTCGAAACTTAATCCAGCAGGCGGTGTAAAGGCGCCGATGAGCATTCGGTGTTCACCGAAAAGGTTGCTCATGACACTGCAATCCTCACGTCGACCTCCGACGGAAGTTCCGCAGAATCTGTCAACGGTCCCGCGGGACACCGGAGGCAAGAATGGGGAACCGATGCGAGGAATAGGCAAAGAATAGGCAAACAATGAGAACAACTCTCTAAAGGGACTCCGTAATCTACTGAAGGATTGGGGGTTGCGAAGAAAGGCCTTTGTGGGGAATCCGAAGGCTTGTCTAATCCATTTTTCGCTTGTAACTTATTGATTCTATGGCTACCCAAGTGAAACAAGGGGTATTTCACGGTGCAGAGATGCTGGCAAAGTGATTGATTCTGGATGGCTTACTCAAAATCCGTGCGGCCGGTTCTGAATCCCAGAGACCTTAGATGTCAGGATCGCGGATCTTTGGCGTCGTGCATTTGGCGACCTGCCTATCATCCGGAGCGGGCACAGTCCTTCCGTCGCATTCCATGGATGGTAGCGCTCGCTAGTGACGGGCGAGTAGGATAAGTGTTTCACGCATGCCAGCCACAGACAAGTTGTTAGGCAGTCTTCGCGATGGTCGCTCCTGGCAACCCGCACGGGAAGAATTACGTCAGTTTCTCGCCGAGTTGTTCGAGGAACGCTATTACCTACAGGATTGGAAGCTCTTTCAGGCGCGCCCATCGTACATGAGCGAGGATCACGCATCCTACGCTGGTTGGATTCTGGCCGAGAATCCGAGTTCCGGGCCGTATCAGGGGACCAGTTTCGTTTGGTTCCCCGGCGATGGCGGCAGTGTTGCTGTCCTCGTAATTGGCACCGCAGGATTTGGCCCCGATGCACATATTCTTGGCCGGCCCGGTCATCGTCGCCGGCTACAAGCGCTCGCTCGTTTGCATGGTAACCGCTTGTGGGTGAAGCCGGATCCGCTTGACCTGAATTCCACGATCCCGGAATCCGCGCGACGGAACTGGCCGGCGATCGAAGCGGGCCTCCAAGTGTACGACCAGCCGGGCCGAGCTGTCATCTACGCAGCCGTGCCTATAACGACTGGCAACGCGGCAGAGCGGGAGGCCGTTGAAGACCTGATGGACCTTTTCGCGCACGAGCACCGCGTGCGCATGAAGGGCGCGTTCAAGACGCTGGGACACCCGTCGCAGCGCTATGCTCGGAAAGCTGTTCCCGCAACGTACCGAAGCGGAGGTCGCGGAACTGCTGGATGACCGGCGGTTTGTGGTCTTGCAGGGGCCACCGGGAACCGGGAAGACCCGCATGGCCTTGACGGCGGCTCGTAGGCACGGTGAACCCACCGTTGTCCAGTTTCATCCGGCTCGCACCTACGAGGACTTCGTGATTGGGCTGGCTCCGGTGCCTGCGCAGGACGGACTTCGGTTCGATGTCCGGAAGGGGGACTTGCTCCGAGCGAATGCGGCGGCGAAGGGACGAACACACGTGCTCGTCATCGATGAGATCAATCGAGGCGACCTGTCTCGCGTCCTGGGCGAGGCGATCTTCCTATTCGAAAGCGGCGACGGGGATCGGACGATCGAACTTCCCCATGAGTACGAAGGCAGCCGGAAGTTGCGGCTCGAGGGCGGACTACGAGTGCTCGCGACGCTCAACACCGCTGATCGCTCGATTGCACGCTTCGACATCGCGATACGCAGACGCTTCGCGTTTCTCGACATGTGGCCCGACCTCGAGGTCGTCAACGCAGAAGGGGTCCGCGTAAGCATCGAAGTTTTCGAGGACACTCTCCATACTTTTACCGAGCACGCCGACGAGGCGGGTCTCAATCTCGTGCCCGGTCATGCCTACTTCCTCGACCCGCGTCCTGATCTCGACCCTTCAAAACGGGAACAACGGGTGCGACGGCGCCTTGAGCATGAACTGTTGCCACTCTTGTCGGCTTATGTGGACGAGCGCATGCTCGGCCCTGCGACCGGCGAGGTTCAAGGGCTAGTCGATCGGATCGCCGGACGACTCCGATCAATAGCAGATCAAGATGCCCAACCGTAGGCGAACCGGACCGGGACGCCGCCCGAGCAGAGGCCGCACTCTAATCTGGGAGCGAAGCCGTGCAGCGCCGTCGCTGAAGAAGCTGCCGGATCAAGGCGGCGAAGCCGAGCTATCTTACGACGAAGTCGGAGGGCCGGACCGGCCCGATTGGATTGACAGTTTCTTGACAGCGAATCGAGATGCATTGGCACGACTCGCGATCGCTACGAGTGTCCGCGTAAAGGAGGGCCGCGCCCTGGTGGTCCTCACCTCAAGTGACAGGCTCGGCGCGATTCCCATCCGATCCCCAATTACACGCAAGATTACCGGCGGCCTCCTGGTTGAACCGCGGTTTGGGTGGTCGTCGATCGGCCAAGTCCTGGGGGAGGTCGGGTTCCGTGTCGAGCCGGAGATCGGAGGACTTGCCCTGGTCCCTGGTTCCGCTCGCGAAGTTCCGCCTTGGGTCCTGGCCGGTCCGCTCGTCTCGCGGGTTGCTGCTCTGATCGCGCAAATGACCCGGACCTTTGTGCCGACTACGGTGGAACGAGAGATGCCGCGGGGGACCGTGGACTGGAACTGCTACGCTGGCCGGGCACTTCCAACCGGGCGGTGGACTTCGTTCCAGTGCTCGTATTCCGAATTGAGCAGCGATCCCGAATTAGTCGCGGCACTGCGATGGACTCTCCGTCGCGTCGGCGAGGATCTCGAGCCGGCTGCGGATCTCTTGGTCGCGCGACGACTGATGGAGCGGATCGTGGACCTTCTCCGCGCGCTCGGACCTGGTCCGGCACGGCGTCCCGGGTTGGGTGGACTGGTGGCATCCTCGATTGCGCCCGAGTGGCTGCGATTAGCGGTCGAAGCGATGGCCTGGGTTCGTGATGAGCGCGGGTTGGCCGGCGCGAGGTCGCTCGAAGGCCTGCCCTGGTCCCTTCCCGTGAACAGTGTTTGGGAGGCCTGGGTGGAGGCGTTCCTACACTCGTTGGCCCTACGGCTGGGGGGACGGCTGTCCACCGGGCGGCAGGGTTCCACCAGCAGGCCGTTTGTGTGGCGAACGCGCACCCGATCCATGGGCCACCTGGCTCCGGACTTTCTTCTCGAACTGCCTGGGCGGGCTGTCTGGATCGATGCCAAGTACAAGGATCATCTTCGTCGGCTGGCGGTCCAGGACTGGTCGGGTTTGCCCGTGGCTTTGCGAGAGTCGCACCGGGCTGATCTGCACCAGGCGCTTGCGTATGCCATGTTTGCCGAGGCGCCTCGGGTGGATACCTTTCTGGTGTACCCGGGCACAGTAGGGCCGGCTGGCGAGCCGGTGGCGCCCGAACCAGTGTTTGCCCTGGCGGATCTGGTGGCGGGTGGGCGGCAGGTGCGGCTCGGACTCGGTTCGATCCCTTTCGGATTTAAGGGACCGGCACACCGGGAGCAAGTGGTTGCCGCGTGGGAGAAAGTTCTGCGCGATGCGGCGTGAGGCCGGACAACGTCAGGTGTTATGTTCTTAGAAAGGGATGGGATTGGGGTTTGCCCCCGCAATTGGCGTAGAGCCCAGCCGAAAATAAATTGGCTCCGTGGGGCAAAATCCGGGTGGTTGCCTTGTTTTGCTTAATCCGAAGATGAGTTTTCTCGGGTTCTATCAACCCATCTTGGCCTTCGGCGTTAGCCGCAGAAATCGACCCTCTGTAACCTCCACAAAACACGAGATCGGCAAAAAGGCCACGAGATGAGGAAACTAACGTCTTTTCTGGTTGGCAGCCAGAGACGATCCGTCGCGGGTTATGCTGGACATTCCAATGAGGATCGTCTCAGCAAACCTCAACCAGCGGCTCGGCAATTCCGCCGTCAGATCGCGCATTGAGCTCTGGTTGGGAACGAAGGCGCCCGACCTATTCCTATCGCAGGAGCCGTTTAAGCCCAGCCACCTGGACCGGCCCGCCATCGGTGGATACCGGCTGGTCAGCACCTCGCCCTTGATCTCCTGCTGGATCGCGCAAAAGCACGCCTGCCCCAAGGTCGTCGAACACAGCGAGCGCTGGCACGAACTCAGGCATGGCGGCGTGTGCGCGCACAACGTATATCTGTCGCCGAATTCGTCCGCTGAGCGTCGGGCGTTGCTGAACGATCTCGCCCATGCGATTCGTGAAGCGGAAGCCAACACGATTGTCATCACCGGCGATTTCAACCTGGCGCCTCGTCTTGAAGACGGCTTGTTCGGCAATCAGCCGAGCACGTTCACAAAGCCACCGGAACGGCGGGCGTTCGAAGCCCTGCTCGCATCCGCGAGTCTCGTCGATGCTACATGTCCATCGCCTGGCGTGAACCTGGAATTCACGTTCGAGAGAGTGCAGCAAGGACGTCCCAACCGCTTTCGATGCGACCTGGCGCTCATCTCGAGCCACATCGCCGAAGCCGCGGCTGTGATGTATGACCATTCCGTGCGCGCGCTGCCGGGCGCCTTCACGGATCACAGCGCTCTGATCATAGACGTGCAGATAGACGGGGCCGAGAGGCGTGTGTCGGAGCAGGTTGTGCCGCGGACGAGGAGGGTCGAACCAGATGCCGGCCGCAGACTTGTCGACCGTCCAATCACCGCCTCGGCGTCACACAAGACGGCGATCAAGCGGCAGAGTGCTTCTCAGATCGCACGTAAGCTGGACGAGCAAGGCGTCCTGAGTAGCCTGGGCGTTCGATCGATCCTGGATTTCGGCTGCGGCTACGGTACGGACGTGGAATTCTATCGTTCCAGGGGCTACGACGCTGACGGATTCGATATTGAGCCGAGGTTTGGATGGACGGGACGCAGCGAGCGATTGCACGACCTCGTCACGCTGGTGTTCGTCGTCAACGTGCTGCCGACGACCGAAGACCGTCTCTCGGCTGTTCGGGAGGCGGCGCTGCACGTCAGGCCGGGAGGCCACCTTCTGATTGCCGCGCGTTCTGAGTCGGCGATCGCGGCGGAAGCGAGGAAGGGAAACTGGGCGCCCTGCAATGACGGCTGGATCTCAGCACCCGAGAAAGGCACGTTTCAGAAGGGCATCGCACCCGAGGAACTCGCTTGGTGCGCCGGCTCGATTGGGTTCCGAATCGCGAAATGCTCGCTTCGGCTCAGTTCGGACGTGAGCTGGTTGCTCTCCAGGCGACCCGGGTAGGGCGGCCGAAGGGATGTCGTGCTTCACCGGCCGCCTTAGCCCGAGCGGATCATCTCACAGCATTGGCGATAGACAGCCAAGCAGAGGTTCGAGCCAACGACGGTCGGCATTTGCTCCGTAGGCATCCCAGGACTCGACGGCGGCCTTGATTCGCGCGACCTCCGGCGTCGGAAAACTCGAATTCTCTGGCCGGGCAACGAGAGCGCGGGATTCCACACCACGCGCTCCTGGCCCGCGACCATCTCGCGCTTCAACTCGACTGCCTTCTCCTCGTCGGCGTCGAGCGCAATCCTGTCCTGAATGTTCCAGATCGCGCGAATAGAACCCACGTCTGCCCGCTGCGCGCCCAGGAGCGCGTGCAGGTTCAGACGCTGGGTATGGTCCAGCTTCAACTTCATCGGGTTGTCCTTTCGGGGATTACGGGTTGGTGTAGAGCAGGATGTATCCCGCCGTCGCTCCGGCAGGATTCTTGACCTTGAGCACTCCGGCCCATCCATTCGGGTTGGTCGCGCCCATCAACTCCGCGAGCCGGTAGCCGTTGCCGGTTCCGCCCGCGATAATCAGGTCGCCGCCCGCCGTGACTTCCAGGAGCGTGTGGTCCGCGAGCGGAGAGCCAGGGCCGCGCACTTTGAACGGCGAATCCGTGTTGTTGGTCGCGGAGACGACGGTCGGGCCGCACGCAACGCCCGCCAGCACCGGCGCGGTCTGGAACGCCCACGTGCGCGCATACCCTTTCTTCGGATCGGTGCCTTGCTGGAGGCACGCGCCCCACAGCAGGATGTTGCCGGAGGACCAGTTGTCGCCGTTGCCAGCATACTGGCGCACGACGATCCAGAGGCCGGTCTGCCCGCCCGCCAGCGTGCCGGTGATCTTGAACCGCTGCCAGGAAGTGGTGATCGTGACCTGCGTGGGACCGGCGAGGTAAGCGCCGTACGCGTTGTTCACGATGGCGATCGATACCAGCTTCGTTCCGGACGCCACTCGCGCCCAGACATAGAACGTGTACGTGCCGCCATCCACCAGGCCAGCCACCTGCTGCTGGATGATCGGCGTCGCGGTGCTGGCGGCGATCTGGTCGGCGGTCGTGTTGCCATCCGGCGCGGCGGCGGCGTTTGCCGTGACCGTGCAGGACGCAGCGTTTTTGTCCCACGTGGCGACCGAGAAGTCCTCCGAGTACTTCGCCATGTTCTCGAACCCGCCGCCCACCGTTCCGTACGGCCCGCACTCGACGGACTGCAGGTGTGACTCCAGGTAAGCCCACAGGTTGTTGGCGGCGACGTACCCGAAGTTCGCGCCGGCCGAACCATCGCGCAGGACCACCGTGCTCGCGGTCGCGGCGGCAGTGGCGTCGCTGATCTGCGCACTCGTGTGCGTGTGGGAGGGCAGATCTCCAGACGAAAGCGCGGCTACCGTGATCGTCGAACCAACTCCGGCCTGTCTGAGAAAGCCGGGGCCGGTTGCTGAGAGATCCGCGCCCGTGCCGCCGCGCGCAAGGGCCAGCGATCCGGAGGTGAGCTTCGAGGTGTCGTGCGCCGGGATATCCGCAGCCACGAGCGCGGCCACTGTGACCGCCGACCCGCCTCCGGCCTGCTTGAGGAAGCCGGGACCGGTCGCGGAGAGATCAGCGCCGGTGCCCCCTCGCGCCAGTGCCAAGGTGCCCGAGTTGACGTCGCTCGCCGCGTGGTTGTGCGCCGGGACCGACGCGAGCGCGACCGTGACGTTGACGCGGTCGTTACCGGCGTCGTCCGCAACGGTCAGCCCGATGTTCGCACCCTCGATCAGGTTGAGCGCGCGGCGTGTGCCAATCGCGGCGCCTGCCTTCTTGATGGCGAACGGCATCGATCCGGACGTGATGTCGGACGCCGCATGGGTGTGCGCGGCAGGTCGCCAGCCAGGAGCGCCGCGCCAGCCGTGACGCGCCCCTTCTGATCAACGGTGGTCTTCGTGTAGGTACCGGGAGTTACGGCCGTGTCCGCGAGCGAGACGACCCCGCCCGCGATGGCCAGCCCGCCAACGGCGTCGATCTGGACGATGCCCTTGGCGGCGGTCGTAGCGTCGGGATAGGAGAACGCGCCGAAAGTCTGCCCGCCCGCGAAATCGATGATGGCGTCCATTGCGAGGTGGTTGCTCGCGTTGAGGGCCATCCCGAGATCGCCCGAGTCGTCCTGCTTCCTCCACTTGATCGCGCCAGCATTGGGCAGACGTACCAGGCCGGTGCTCGCCTTCGTGCCCGAGCCGAACTCAGCACCATCCTGGAGCGTCTTAAGGCCGGTGATCGTGACCGCGCCGTCCTTTCGGACATAGTTGCGGGCGGCGGTCGTGCCAACCTCGTTCTCGATGGCCAGCACCGCGGCCTGGAGCGCGGTGATGAAGCCCGCGACCATGTTCGCCTTCACGGCCACGCCATTGCTGTGACCGGCGGCAGGGGTCCCGAATGCCCCACGCTGGCACCCAGTGAACTGCGTGGCGTTCTTGCTGGTGTACACCACGGGCTCGTCGTCGATGGAGAGTACGCCATAGGTCGCGGCGAAGCCCCCGGTTGTGGTCGCGACCGAGATCGTGGAGTCGCCGATCAGGATCGCGACCGTAGCGGTCGTCTCCAAGGGCT
>CAWIIF010000011.1:0-263703 GCA_963836015.1 Bryobacterales bacterium
GGCGGCGCTGCCGGTTCGGCCGTGGTAAATTTTGCCGTCGAACACAATTCCCGTTCCGATGCCCGTCCCGAGTGTGGCGTAGAACACATTGCGATAGCCCACGCCGGCTCCCCACAGAGACTCGGCGAGGCCGGCGGCGTTGGCATCGTTGTCCACGCGGGCGGGGATGCCGAAGGCGCGTTCGGTTTCGGCGGCGAGCGGATAATCGCGCCAGCACGGCACGTTGGGAGGGTTCAGAACCACGCCGGTCTTGGGATCGAGCGGGCCGGGGGAGCAGATGCCGATGCCCGTGACCGAGCGGCGCGCCGAGGGCGCCTGGGCAAACACCGCTTCGACGGCGTTCGTCACGGCCGCGAACCCCGTGGCCGCGTCTCCGGTGGCCACCATGGGGACGCGCGCCTTATGGGAAATCTCTCCCTGTTCGTTCACGAGGCCGGCGGCTACCTTGGTGCCGCCGACGTCCACACCGATCGTCATGGATTGGGGCATCTTCTGAAAATGCATGGTACCACCGGGCCAAGAAGAGTCATAATAGAAGCCGTAACACCGACATCAGTGGAGGTTTTCGTGTCAGCCGAAAGTGAATCGAACCGCAGAGATTTTCTAAAGTCCGTGGGAGCCACGGGACTTACGCTGGGCGCCGCCCAATCCGCATTTGCAGCGAAGACCAGCGGCAAAGCCAGCGGCCGCGTGATCGGGGCCAACGATCGCATCAATATCGGCGTAATCGGCTGCGGGGGCCGCGGGTCGTCGGATGCCCGGGACTTCGCCCGTTTCGGCGAGCAGAATAACGCATGCCAGGTTGTGGCCGTGTGCGATGTCTACGAGAAGCGCAAACGCGCGGCTGCCGAGCGGCACAAGGCCAAAGGCTACTCCGATTACCGCGAGCTGCTGGGCCAGAAGGATATCGACGCCGTGGTGGTCGCCACGCCCGACCACTGGCATGGCCGCATGGCGATGGACGCGATGGCCCAGGGCAAGGACGTGTACCTGGAGAAGCCCATGGTGCACACCAACGAGGAAGCGCGCGACCTGGTCGCCACTGTGAAGGAGACCAAGCGCATCCTGCAAGTGGGCTCGCAGACGACTTCGGCCGACATGTGGTGGAAGGCGAAAAAGGCGATCGCCGACGGCATGATCGGGCAGATGATCATGTCGCAGGGTTCATATCACCGCAACAGCGCTGAAGGCGAGTGGAATTATCCCATCGATGCGAATGCCGGCCCGGATGCGAAGGGCGACGACTTCATCGACTGGAACATGTGGCTGGGCCACCAGTTTAAGCTGGCGCCCAAGCGCGCCTGGGACTCCGACCGCTTCTTCCGTTTCCGCAAATATTGGGACTACTCGCTGGGAATCGCCAGCGACCTCTTTTATCACGTGATCGCGCCGCTCAACATCTGCTGGGACGAGCCGCAGTTTCCGTCCAAGGTAATGGCCACCGGCGGCATCTATGTGTTCAAAGAGGGACCGAAGCGCGAGGTTCCAGACACGTTCCACCTGCTGGCGGAGTACTCCAAGGGGCACTCGCTGGTGCTGAGCTCTTCGATGGCGAATTCCCGGCACATCCCCGGGCTGATCCGCGGCCACGAAGGGACCGTCGAAATGGTGAGCCACGGAATGTTCGAACGCATGGTGCCCTTCATCACCGTGACGCCGGAAACCAAGCGGGCCCGCGAAAGTAACGGGCAGTTCGAACTGGAGCCGATTCTGGGAAGCTCATACAAGTTCGGGACCAAGCCGATCCAGATTCCGGTGGACCAGAAGGACATGATGACGGCCCACATCGAGAACTTCCTGAGCTGCATGCGGACGCGTGAGAAACCGCACCTGGATGTGGAGACCGGAGCGAAAGCAGTGGTGGTGATCAACCTGGCGGCGCAGTCTTACCGCGAAGGCAAGACGATGTATTGGGACGCGCAGCACTGGAAGGCAGTCGATAAGCCGGTAAAGGCGTAGAAAGTAGGGCAGGCCTCTCCGGCCTGCCCTTTCCTTCAGAAGTACAGCCGCAGCGAGAGCTGCATGTTCCGCACGTTGCCGTTCTTGCCGGTTACTTTGCCGAACGAGGAGCTCGTGGGGTTGAACTGCGCGCCACCCAGGGTCGGATGGTTGAACACGTTGAATGCCTCGGCACGGAACTGCAGGCCGGCACGTTCCGTGAGGGCGAACCTCTTGAACAAACCGACGTTCCAGTTCGAGAAGCCGGGGCTGTGGATGACGTTGCGAATACCTTTCTGCATCACGAACGTACCCTTGGCCGGAGGCGTGTAGATCGGCGAGCCATCCGAGTTGGTGGTGGTGAACCAGAAGTTCGGGTCCTTCGATCCGTTGGCGGCGAAGCCGCCCACGATCGACGGGGTGCCGTTCATGTTCCAGAACTGGCCGATTCCGCAGAGACTGCCGTCCTGGCCGACTCCGGCGTAATCGGTACCGACGCCGACACTGCACGGAGTACCCGTCTGGAACTGCGTAATGCCGCTGAGTTGCCATCCGCCGAGGAGCTTCCCGGCCATGTTGTTCTGGTTCTTGAAGAAGGGCAGCTCGTAGATGTAGTTGGCGATGAACACGTGCCGCGCGTCGAAGTTCGAATAGCCCCAGAGGTTGCTGGCATCGTAGGTATTCGGGATGATGTTGCGCTGGGCGGAGCCGTCGTCCATGCTCTTCGAGAGCGTGTATGCCACGCCGAAAGCGAAGCCGTGCGTGAACCGCTTGTTCCAGGTGATCTGAAGCGAGTTGTACATGGAGCTGGCAATGTTGTCGGTTTCGCGAATGGAGTTGTAGCCCTGATAGGGACGCAGCGAGTCGAGCAGACCGGGCATGCCCGACGGAAGGTTGCCGTTGGCGTCCCGGTAGGGCGCGAGCGCCGCAAGAGTCGGCTGGTTGATGTCGGCTTCGCGCTGCTGGTGCAGGCCGCGGCGAGCCACATAACCGACCGAGAGCATCGTGCTCCCCGGCAGTTGGCGTTCGAAGGTTACGTTCCAGGCCCAGGCTTCGGGGTTTTTGAAGGCCTTGCTCTGGGTCGTGACCGTTAGCGGAAACGCGTTGGCGGAGGTTCCACCCGGGTTGTCCGCGTTGCCGAAGGAAACGTTGGCGGTCGGCTGGAACGGCGGGTTGCCGCCCAGGAAGATCGAGTCGCTCACGCCCAGGCGGGTGAAGAAGCGGCCGATGCCGGCCCGGATCACGTTCTTGTCGCTGATCTGATAAGCCAGGCCCACGCGCGGCTGGATGTCGCCCCACTGAATATCCGAGTAGTGATTGTTCACGCCGCGGAACAAGTAGTTGAGGCTGGAGTTGGAAGCCTCGGGGAAACGGCCCTGCGCCGCCGACGGCCAACCCGTGCCGGGAATGACCATGCCGTTGTATTTGTCTCCGTTGCCGATGATGACCTGGTCGGTCTTGGGGTCGACCCTAACCGCTTTGGATGGATCGTAGAAGCCCGGATCGAAGACGGCCATGTTGGCCCACAGAGCATGGTAAGGCACGATGACGCTGTAGCGCAGGCCATAGTCGAGGTGTAGTCTCTGATTAACCTTCCAGCCATCCTGCGCGAACGCTTCGTACATACTGCCGCGGAAGATGGTGTAGGCACGCTGGCCGAGTTCGGAATAGGTATCGAACAGGCCGAGGGCGGCGTTGGCAGCGGCGTTGCCGGTGGTTGCGAAGCCGCCGCGCGTGTCGGTGAAGGAGAACTGCCCGTTCTGGTTGTTGGTGCAGGTGGGGCACGCCGAAACGTTGATCTCGTCGTTGTCGTTCTCACCCGACTTCTCGTACAGGAAGCCGAACTTCAGCGTATGGCTGCCCTTGACCCAGGTGAAGCTGTCGGAAAAGTCCCAGATCGGTCCCGCGGAATGGGACGGGTACGGACCGCCGCTGAGGCCCGAAAAGCTGGTCATGTTGACGGTCGGGATGCGGGTCGGGATCAGCTTGCCCTGCGGGAAGATGTAGGGATAGTTGATGCCCACGGTGGTGCGATCGAGGAAGTGAGCTTCGTCTACCGGGATGTACACATCGTCGAGACTGAAGGTGGCGAGGAATTCGTTCACCTTGTTGGCGCTGATGGTCCAGACGTGGCTCAGAGAGTTGGTCTGATTGGGACGATTGAAGAACTTTGGTGTCTCACCCGACCCGCCATCCAGGGGCTGGTATTCCCAGAAGGAGTAATTCATCCGCCGGAACTGCAGGCGCTGCCGGTCGGTGATGTTGAAGTCGGCCGATAGCGTGTCCTTGCGCTGGTTCTGCGGGTGCCTTGCCGTGAGGTAGAAGGTCTGGCTGCCGTTGATGGGCACCGCCAGGTTGGGCTTCGCCCAGGCATTCAGGATGCCGATGCCATTGGGGCTGAGCTGGCTCTTGGGAATGATGTTGCCGGGATACGGAATGCCGGTATTCGGATCTTTGATCTGAACGACCTTGCCGTAGTAGAAATTGCTCGGGTTGAGCAGTTCGCTGAAATCGCCCTGCCGCATGAGCATGGAGGGAACTGTCTGCGATGTGGTATCGGTGTAGCGATAGCGCACCCATTCCTGGCCCCAATACCAGAACACCTTGCTCTTGTCGGTGTTGAACTTTCCCGGGATGTAGAAAGGTCCGCCGATGTTATAGCCGAACTGGTTGTAGGTGATGGGCGCTACGAAATTCTGTCCCGCCGTATGGTTGCGGGTCCAGCTGTTGGCATTGAAGACGGTGTTGCGGACATAGTCGTAAGCCGCGCCGTGGAAATCCTGGGTGCCGCTCTTGGTGATGATGCGGATCTGACCGCCCGCGGAGCGTCCGTACTCGGCGGCGTAGTTAGCGGTCAGAATCTGGATTTCCTGTGTCGAGTCCACGTCGGCGGAGCCGAGGCTGGTTCCGTTGGAGCGGGTACGTACGGCGGGAGCGCCGTCGTAAGTGATGAGGCTGTCCTGGGTGCGGGCGCCGTTGATGTTGCTGGGACCCTGGCTGAATGCGAACGACAGGCCGGAAAGGTTGCCGCCGCGGGTGCCGGGCACCAGGTTGGCCATGAAGATCGGGTTGCGGCCGTTTAACTCGAGACTGTCGATCTGCTGCCGGGTAACGTTGCGCTGCACGGAGGCCGATTCGGTCTGCAACGTCTGCGCAGTGGCTGTGACTTCGACCGTTTCGGTGGTGGCGCCGACCGCCAACTTGGCGTCCACGGCGAGTGTGGCGCTCGGATCCAGCTTATTGCTGCCACTTTGGAAGGTCTTGAACCCTGCCGCCTCCACCGACACGACGTAGATGCCGGGGGGAAGACTGGGAACGATGTAGTATCCGGACTCATTCGCTGTGGCTTGACGTTGAAGCCCGCTTTGATTCTTAACCGTGACCTTTGCGCCGGGAACCGTGGATCCGCTCGGGTCCTTCACGAACCCCGAGATGGAACCGAAGTCCGACTGGCCGAACGCAAGGACTGCGGCGAGTAAAGCCATCAGCGCGGAGTAAATCACGCGCCGAGAACACACTTGGGTCATTCCTTTCTCCTTCAGACGATTGATTGGTTTTGGTCAATTGTTGCCCTTGCCCAATAGCCAACACCGCTGATCTCCGAACGGCTGGGGTACAAGTTTTGGAGTGAATACAAAGGAACGCCACGGCGCGAGACGGCCATTCGTTTCGGACGCTGGTATTCGACACTGCGATCCGAAATATCATCCCCGGTTCCGACAGTTGCGGATCTCTCACTTCCCCTAATCCCGTGATACGGTTCTATCACGGGACGGCGGGGACGGGGCTCGAAAAGGCGATAAATGTTGTTTCAAAGCGAAAAAAATCTGACGCGCATCCTGTATTGATCGTATCTGGAGGCGGGCAAAATACTGGATGGATCGTACGGCGCGAACAAAAAAAGCCCGCTCCCGGTCCGGGAGCGGGCTTGGCCTTACACGTACTTCAGAAGTACAAACGCAGCGAAAGCTGCATGTTCCGCACGTCGCCGGTTTTGCCGGTGACCTTGCCGAACGCGGAGCTCGTCGGGTTGAAGTTGGCGCCACCCAGGTTCGGGTGGTTGAACACATCAAACGCCTCAGCGCGGAACTGCAGGCCGGCCCGTTCGTTGATGGCGAACTTCTTGAACAGTCCGACGTTCCAGTTCGAGAAACCAGGGTTGTGGATGACGTTGCGAATGCCCTGCTGCGTCACGAACGTACCCTTGGCCGGAGCCGTAAAGATTGGCGAGCCATCGGAGTTCTTAGTCGTGAACCAGTAGTTCGGGTCGCTGGCGCCATTGGCGGCGAACCCGCCGACGATCGACGGTGTGCCGTTCATGTTCCAGAACTGGTTGGTACAGGACATGCTGCCGTCCTGGCCGACGCCGGCGTAATCGGTGTTGACACCGACGCTGCACGGCGTGCCGGACTGGAACTGGGTGATGCCGCTGATCTGCCATCCGCCGAGAGCCTTTCCCGCCAGATTATTCTGGTTCTTGAAGAAGGGCAGCTCGTAGATGTAGTTGGCGATGAAGACGTGGCGCGCGTCGAAATCCGAATAGCCCCACAGGTTACTGGCATCGTAGGTGTTCGGGATGATGTCACGCTGGGCGGAGCCGTTGTCCATGCTCTTCGAGAGGGTGTATGACACGCCAAAAGCGAAGCCGTGCGTGAAACGCTTGTTCCAGGTGATCTGCAGCGAATTGTACATGGAACTGGCCACGTTGTCGGATTCGCGAATGGAGTTATAACCCTTGTACGGGCGCAGGGCGTCGAGGTTCACGCCCGGGTTTGCCAGCACGGTAGCGATAGTCGGCTGGTTGATGTCGGCTTCGCGCTGCTGGTGCAGGCCGCGCCGGGCCACATAACCGACCGAAAGCATCGTGCTCCAGGGGAGTTGGCGCTCAAAGGTGGCGTTCCAGGCCCAGGCTTCCGGATTTTTGAAGGCCTTGCTCTGGGTGGTAACCGTGAGCGGCGGCGAGTTGGCGGATGTGCCGCCCGGGTTATCGGCGCTGCCGAACGAGACGTTAGCGGTCGGCTGGAACGGCGGGTTGCCGCCCAGGAAGATCGAGTCGCTAACGCCCAGGCGTGTGAAGAAGCGGCCGACGCCGGCGCGGAAGACGTTCTTATCGGAGATCTGGTAGGCTAGGCCGACGCGCGGCTGGTAATCGCCAAACTGGATATCCGAGTAGTGGTTGTTCACGCCGCGGAACAGGTAGTTGAGGCTGGAGTTCGACGCCTCGGGGAAGCGGCCCTGGGCGGAAGACGGCCAGCCGGTGCCCGGGATCACCATTCCGTTGTATTTGTCGCCCGTGCCGGCGACGACCAGTCCTGTCTTGGGGTCGACCGTTACGGCCTTCGCCGGATCATAGTAAGTCGGATCGAAAACGGACATGTTGCCCCACAGGGCGTGATACGGCACGATGACGGTGTAGCGCAGACCGTAGTCCAGATGCAGCTTCTGGCTGACCTTCCAGCCATCCTGCGCGAACGCTTCGTACATGCTGCCGCGGAAGATGGTGTAGGCGCGCTGGCCGAGCTCGGAATACGTGTCGAACAGGCCGAGGGCGGCGTTGGCCGCGGCATTGCCGGTGGTCGGCTGGCCGGACCGCGTATCGGTGAAGGAGAACTGCCCGTTCTGGTTATTTGTACAGGTCGGGCACGCAGAAACGTTGATTTCGTCGTTGTCGTTCTCGCCCGACTTCTCATAGAGGAAGCCGAACTTCATCGTGTGGCTGCCTTTGACCCACGTAAAACTATCGGAAAAGTCCCAGATCGGCCCCGCGGAATGGGACGGGTATGGACCGCCGCTCAGACCGGAGAAGCTGGTCATGTTCACGGTCGGGATGCGGGTCGGAATCAGTTTGCCCTGCGGGAAGATGTAGGGATAGTTGATGCCGACGGTGGTGCGATCCAGGAAGTTCGCCTGATCCACCGGGATATACACGTCATCGAGACTGAAGGTGGCGAGGAATTCGTTCACTTTGTTCGCGCTGATGGTCCAGACGTGGCTCAGCGAGTTGGTCTGGTTAGGTCGATTGAAGTATTTCGGAGTCTCGTTGGTGCCGCCATCGAGAGGCTGATACTCCCAGAAAGCGTAGTTCATGCGACGGAACTGCAAACGCTGCCGGTCGGTGATGTTGAAATCGGCCGAAAGTGTATCTTTGCGCTGGTTCTGCGGGTGGCGCGCTGTGAGATACCAGGTCTGGCTTCCATTGATGGGCACGGCCAGGTTGGGCTTCGGCCAAGCATTCAGGATGCCGATTCCGTTCGGGCTGAGCTGGCTCTTGGGGATGACGTTGCCGGGATATGGAATGCCGGTATTCGGATCTTTGATCTGAACGACCTTGCCATAGTAGAAGTTGCTCGGGTTGAGCAACTCGCTGAAATCGCCCTGGCGCATCGCAAGGGACGGCACGGTCTGCGATGCGGTATCGGTGTAGCGGTAGCGAACCCATTCCTGGCCCCAATACCAGAAGATTTTGCTCTTGTCGGTATTGAATTTTCCAGGGATATAAAGCGGGCCACCGATGTTGTAGCCGAACTGGTTGTAGGTAATGGGCGCGACGAAATTCTGCCCCGGCGTATTGTTGCGGCCCCAGGAATTGGCATTGAAGATTGTGTTGCGGACGTAGTCGTAAGCCGCGCCGTGGAAATCCTGAGTGCCGCTCTTGGTGATAATGCGGATTTGACCGCCCGCGGAGCGTCCGTATTCGGCGGCATAGTTGGCGGTCAGGATCTGGATTTCCTGCGTGGAATCCACATCGGCCGAGCCAAGGCTGGTGCCGTTGGAACGGGTACGCACGGCAGGTGCGCCGTCGTAGGTGATAAGGCTGTCCTGGGTGCGGGCGCCGTTGATGTTGCTCGGGCCCTGGCTGAATGCGAACGACAGGCCGGAAAGGTTGCCGCCGCGGGTGCCGGGCACCAGGTTGGCCATGAAGATGGGGTTGCGGCCGTTCAGCTCGAGGCTGTCGATCTGCTGCCGCGTGACGTCGCGCTGCACTGACGCCGATTCGGTCTGCAGAGTCTGGGCCGAGGCCGTGACCTCTACCGTTTCGGTGGCAGCACCGACTGAGAGCTGGGCGTCAACGGCCAGCGTAGCGCTTGAGTCCAGCTTGTTGCTGGCGCTATCGAATTTCTTGAACCCGGCGGCTTCCACGGAAATGGAATACATGCCAGGGGGAAGACTGGTCAGGACGTAGTAGCCGGACTCGTTGGTCGTGGCTTGACGTTCGAGGCCGCTTTGATTCTTAACCGTAACTTTCGCGTTTGGAACCGTGGATCCGCTCGGATCCTTGACGAACCCCGATATCGTACCGAGGTCCGATTGGCTGAACGCGAGGACCGCGGCCAGCACAGTCATCAGCGCGACGTAGAGCACGCGCCGAGAACACACTTGGTTCATTCGATTTCTCCTTCAGACATTCTGATTGTCTTGTCGATTGTTGTTTTCGCCCCAAGCACCCCCCTCTTCGGGGTACAGGGCTGTAGCTACAGAGTGAAGGAATGAAAAGGAACGCCACACTACGGGATGGACATCCGTGCCGGACGTCGACGGGAATCGAAGCCAAAAGAGACATATCCTCCCGGCCCTCAATGTGGCCGACCTCTAAATTCCCCTATTCCCGTGTGTACGGTTTTATCACAGAACAGCTCAGATTTCACGCGCTGGGGGTCTGAAAACGGTGAAATCTCCGTTTCAGAACCAAAAAAACTTTGAGCGGCCGCTCACCGATTGTAAATGAGGATACTCTTCCGTTTTTCATAGGCCGGATCTACCAGCGGCTGTAGAAACGGAGGAGTTCTGGGCACGAAAAAAGGCCCACCCGGAGGGTCCGGGTGGGCCTTAATTGAAACTACCGAGCCGTCTTCGTTAGAAGTACAAGCGCAGCGAAAGCTGCATGTTCCGCACGTCGCCGGTCTTGCCGGTGACCTTGCCGAACGAGGAGCTCGTCGGGTTGAAGTTTGCGCCACCCAGGTTCGGGTGGTTCAGGACGTTGAACGCCTCAGCGCGGAACTGCAGGCCGGTTCTCTCCGTAATGGAAAACTTCTTGAAGAGACCGACGTTCCAGTTCCAGAAGCCGGGGTTGTGGATGATGTTGCGGATGTTCTTCTGCGTCGTGAAGGTACCCTTGGCGGGCTGCGTGAAGATCGGGTTCCCGCTGGAATCCTTCGTGGCGAACCAGAAGAGCGGATCGGCGGAGCTGTTCACCGCAGCCTGGCCGACAACGTCCGGAATCGCGCTGTAAGACCAGAACTGGCCGCCGCCCGACATGCTGCCGTCCTGCCCGACACCGGCGTAATCCGTGCCGACTGCGACGCTCGAAGGCGTGCCGGTCTGGGCCTGCACGATACCGCTCAACTGCCATCCGCCGAGCGCCTTTCCGGCGAAGTTAGTCTGGTTCCGGAAGAAGGGCAGCTCGTACATGTAGTTGGCGATGAAGATGTGGCGGACGTCATAATCCGACTGACCCCACATGTTGCTGGCATCGTAGGTGTTCGGAATGATGTCGCGCTGGGCGGAGCCATCGTCCATCATCTTCGAGAGCGTGTAAGCGATCCCATAGGTCATCCCATGCGAGAAGCGCTTGTTGAAGCTGATCTGCAGGGAGCTATAGAGCGACCGGCCGATGTTATCGGTTTCTCGGATCGAGTTGTAGCCCTTGTAGGGGCGAAGGGCGTCGAGGTTCACGCCGGGGTTCGCCAGTACCGTGGCGATGGTTGGCTGGTTGATGTTGGCTTCGCGCTGCTGGTGCAGGCCGCGCCGCGCGACGTAACCGACCGAGAGCATGTGGTCCGCGGGGAGCTGGCGCTCGAAGGTCGCGTTCCAGGCCCAGGCTTCCGGATTTTTGAAAGTCTTGCTCTGGGTGGTGACCGTCAGCGGCGGCGCATTGGCGGAGGTGCCGCCCGGATTATCGGCGCTGCCGAATGAGACGTTGGCGGTCGGCTGGAACGGCGGATTGCCGCCCAGGAAGATCGAGTCGCTCACGCCCAGGCGGGTGAAGAAGCGGCCGATGCCGGCGCGGAAGACGTTCTTATCGGAGATCTGGTAGGCCAGACCGACGCGCGGCTGAATGTCATTCCATTGGACATCCGAAAAGTGTTCGTTGGCGCCGCGGAACAGGTAGTTGAGGCTGGAATCCGAGGCTTCGGGGAATCGTCCCTTGGCGGAATCCGGCCAACCGGTACCGGGGATGACCATGCCGTTGTATTTGTCACCCGTTCCAGCGATGACCAGTCCCGTCTTCGGATCGATCTGGACAGCCTTCGCGGGATCGTAATATTTCGGATCGAAGGCGGCCATATTACCCCACAGCGCGTGATGGGGGACGATGACGCTGTAACGAATACCGTAGTCCACGTGCAGCTTCTGGCTGACCTTCCAACCATCCTGCGCGAACGCCTCATACATGCTGCCGCGGAAAATGGTGTATGCGCGCTGGCCGAGTTCGGAATAGGTATCGAACAGGCCCAGTGCCGCATTCGCAACCGCGTTGCCGGTGGTCGGCTGGCCCGATCGCGTATCGGTGAACGAGAACTGCCCGTTCTGGTTGTTCGTGCACGTCGGGCACGCCGAAACGTTAATTTCGTCGTTGTCGTTCTCGCCCGACTTCTCGTAATTGAAGCCGAACTTCAGCGTGTGGCTTCCCTTGATCCAGGTGAAGCTGTCGGATATGGTGTAGATCGGTCCGGCCGAGTGCGACGGATACGGGCCCCCGTTCAGACCGTTGAAGCTGGTCATGTTGACGGTCGGGATGCGGGTCGGAATCAGCTTGCCCTGCGGGAAGATGTAGGGGTAATTGATGCCCACCGAGGTGCGATCGAAGAAGTGGGCCTCGTCTACCGGGATGTACACGTCGTCGAGGCTGGCGGTGGCGAGAAATTCGTTCACCTTGTTGGCACTGATGGTCCAGACGTGGCTCACGGAGTTGGTCTGGTTCGGGCGGTCGAAGAACTTCGGGGTCTCGCCCGGCGTACCATCGAGCGGCTGGTATTCCCAGAATGCATAGTTCATGCGGCGGAACTGCACGCGCTGCTTATCGGTGAGGTTGAAGTCGGCCGACAGCGTGTCTTTGCGCTGGTTTTGCGGGTGGCGCGCCGCGATGTAGAAATACTGGTTGGTGTTGATGGGGGTGGCCAGGTTCGGCTTCGGCCAGGCATTCAGAATGCCGATGCCGTTGGGGCTGAGCTGGCTCTTCGGAATAATATTGCCCGCATACGGCACACCGGTGTTGGGATCCTTGATCTGAACTACCTTGCCGTAGTACACGTTGCTCGGGTTCAGCAGTTCGCTGAAATCGCCCTGCCGCATCAGATTGGAAGGAACGGCCCAGTTAGCCGAATCGGTGTAGCGATAGCGAACCCATTCCTGTCCCCAATACCAGAAGATCTTGCTCTTGTCCTTGTTGAACTTTCCCGGAATGTAGAACGGCCCGCCGATGTTGTAGCCGAACTGGTTATAGGTAATCGGCGCCGCATCCGTTTGGCCCGGCGTGTGATTGCGGGTCCAGGTATTGGCGTTGAAGACGGTATTGCGGACGTAGTCGTAAGCCGCACCGTGAAAATCCTGGGTGCCGGTCTTGGTGATGATGCGGATCTGGCCGCCCGCGGACCGCCCGTATTCCGCGGCGTAATTCGCCGTCAGAATCTGGATTTCCGACGTGGAATCGACGTCCGCCGATCCGAGGCTGGTGCCGTTCGAACGCGTACGAACGGCGGGAGCGCCGTCGTAGGTGATGAGGCTGTCCTGCGTGCGAGCGCCATTGATGTTGCTGGGGCCCTGGCTGAACGCAAACGACAGACCGGAAAGGTTGCCGCCGCGAGTGCCGGGGACCAGGTTGGCCATGAAGATCGGGTTGCGGCCGTTCAGCTCGAGGCTGTCGATCTGTGATCGGGTGACATTCCGCTGCACGGAAGCCGATTCCGTCTGCAGCGTCTGGGCCGAGGCCGTGACCTCGACTGTTTCCGTCGCCGCGCCGACCGCGAGCTGGGCGTCTACCGCCAGGGTAGAACTCGGGTTCAGCTTGTTGCTGGCGCTGTCGAACTTCTTGAAACCCGCAGCTTCCACCGACACCGAATAGGTGCCTGGCGGAATACTGGTTACGATGTAATAGCCGGACTCGTTGGTCGTAGCCTGACGTTCGAGACCGCTCTCGTTTTTGACTGTGATCTTCGCGTTGGGAATTGTCGATCCGCTCGGGTCCTTCACAAACCCCGAAATGGAACCGAGGTCAGACTGGCCGAACGCTATGACTGCGGCAAGCACCGCCATCAGCGCGATGTAGATTACGCGCCGGGAACACACTTGGTTCATTCATTTCTCCTTCAGACGTAAGTCTCGTTTTGTTGAAGCGTAGTTGAAGCCCATAGACTCCAACTCCTCTGCCCCACGGCGTTCTTCTTCTCAGACCTGGGGCACACTTCCGAACCGTTTGAAACAAATGGAGACCAGAACCGCGGGGAGAACGCGCGAGAATACCCAAACTCTTACGAGACCACGAATGGCCCCACACCCCGGCAGCGAGGAACCTCTCATCTGCTTTTCACCCGTGGCTTGTTTTTATCACAATTCGGACCCGATTGCCAGAGTTCCGAAGTTAAAGTTCAGTGAGAACGACTAGCAGTCCAAAAGTTTCATTTACTGGAGGTTACAGTGTGGGAATCTTCCAGATTTCATAGACCATGAGGCACCTTAAATAAGGCCTTTCCCAGGTGGCTCGCCGGGGGCGAATAGCGGAGAAAGGTACCTGTAGTACACTCTGTCAATGACGTCTCGACCGGTGTATCCCCGTACCCTCCTCCTCGCGGCCGCGTTGTCGGTATGCTCGCTCTACGCGCAGACGGCGACTGCCATCACGACGCCCAAAGAGGCTCTCGGATTCAACCTCGGCGACGATTATATGGTCGCCAACTATACCCAGCTCGGAGCCTACTGGAAGAAACTGGCCGCCGAATCCGATCGCATGAAACTGGTCGATATCGGCCCCACCGCCGAGGGCCGGCGTCAGTATATGGCAATCATCTCTTCTCCTGCGAATATCCGGAACCTGGAACACTACAGGGAAATCGCGGCGAAGCTGGCTCACGCCGAGGGACTCACCGAAGATCAGGCGCACGCCCTCGCGCGCGAGGGCAAGGCCGTCGTATGGATCGACGGCGGACTGCATGCGAGCGAATCGGTCGGCTCGCAGCAGCTCATGGAGATGGTCTATCAGATGGTGAGCCGCACGGATCCCGAGACCATGCGCTTCCTGAACGACGTCATCCAGCTCTACGTGCTGGCTAACCCGGACGGCCAGGAGTTGATCGCCAACTGGTACATGCGCGGCTCGGAAGATCCCAACGCGCCCCTGCGTCCGGAGCGCGAGCGCACCATGAACAGCCTGCCGCGGCTCTATGCGAAGTATATCGGGCACGACGACAACCGCGACTTCTATATGTCGAACATGCCCGAGACCACCAACATGAACCGCGTGCTCTTCCACGAGTGGTTTCCGCAGATCATGTACAACCACCACCAGACCGGGCCGGCCGGCGCGGTGATCTTCATGCCGCCCTTTCGCGATCCGTTCAACTATAACTTCGACCCGCTGGTGCCGCTGGGAATCGAGATGGTGGGCACCGCCATGCACAGCCGGCTGGTGGCGGAGGGCAAGGGCGGCAGCGCCATGCGCAGCGGCGCGAACTACTCCACCTGGTGGAACGGCGGGCTGCGCACCGTCACGTACTTCCACAACATGATCGGCATCCTCACCGAGATCATCGGCAACCCGACTCCCATGAGCATTCCGCTGGTGGCCGAGAAGCAACTGCCGCAGGGCGACTGGCCGATGCCGGTCGCGCCGCAGACGTGGCACTACCGGCAGTCGATCGAGTACGAAATCACGAATAACCGCGCCATACTCGACCTGGCGTCGCGCTATCGCGAGACCTGGCTGTTCAACATCTGGCGCATGGGCATGAATTCGATCGAGAAGGGGAGCCGCGACAACTGGACCGTCACTCCCAAGCGCATCAAGGCCCTTGAAGAAGCGGCCGACGCGATGGAGACCAACGGCCAGGGCGGCGGGCGCGGCGGACGGGGCGGACGGGGCGCCGCCGGCGGCGATGTTCCGGCCGGGATGACCATGGGCGGGCTTGGTGCCCGCACGCTGCCTACCGAGCTTTACGCGAAGATCCTGCACGATCCGAAGATGCGCGATCCGCGCGGCTACATCATTCCGTCCAACCAGGCCGATTTCCCCAACGCCACGGAGTTCGTCAACGCGCTGCTGAAGAACGGCATCACCGTGATGAGGGCCACCGCGGCGTTCACCGTCGAGGGCAAGAACTACCCGGCCGGCTCGTACGTGGTGAAAACCGCGCAGGCATTCCGCCCGCACATCATGGACATGTTCGAGCCGCAGGACCACCCCAACGATTTCCGGTATCCGGGCGGGCCGCCGGTTCCGCCGTACGACATCACGGGCTGGACCCTGGCCATGCAGATGGGCGTGCAGTACGACCGCATTCTGGACGGCTTCGACGGGCCCTTCACCAAAATCGACGGACTGCTGGAGCCGCCGCCGGCATCCATCACGGGGCCGGCCAGCCCGGCCGGCTACCTGATCAGCCACCGCATCAACAATTCGTTCAAGCTCGTCAACCGCCTGCTCAAGGCCAAGGCCGACGTGTACTGGCTCGGCAAGGACACGGACAACCTGGGGGCCGGCGCCATCTGGGTACCGAACTCAGCGGCAGCGCGGCCGGTCCTCGCCGCGTCCGCCAAAGAGCTAGGAGTCCCGGTGATGGCCGAGGCCAAGGCGCCCGGCGGGCCGGCGCTCAAGCTGAAGCCGGTCCGCATCGGCCTCTACGACCAGTACGGCGGCTCCATGCCCTCCGGCTGGACGCGCTGGCTGTTCGAGCAGTACGAGTTTTCTTTTGAGAAGGTCTTCCCCGCGATCCTGGATGCGGGCGACTTGAAGAACAAGTTCGACGTCCTGGTCTTTCCGGACGGCGCGATCCGCCGCGGCGGCGCGGGCGGGCGCGGCATGGGCGGCGGGCGCGGCGGCTTCGGAGCGCCCAACGCCGAGACTCTTCCGGCGGAGTACCGCGGCTGGCTAGGCCGCATCACCGACGAGAAAACCATGCCGCAGCTCAAGAAGTTCGTGGAATCGGGCGGCACCATCGTGACCATCGGCAGCTCCACCAGCTCCGCCGACGAGTTCGGCATCCCGGTGAAGAACTACCTCACGGAAGTCGGAGCGGACGGCAAGGAGCACCCCCTGCCGCGCGAGAAATTCTTCATCCCTGGCTCGCTGCTCAAGGTCAACGTGGACAACACCAACCCGCTCGCCTACGGTATGCCGCCTCAGGTGGACGTCTTCTTCGACAGCAGCCCGGTGATGAAACTGGAGCCGAACGCCGAGTTGAAGCACACCTCGGCAGTTGCCTGGTTCAGCGGCCCGAACGTCCTGGACAGCGGCTGGGCCTGGGGTCAGCAGTACCTGGACGGCGGTACGGCGGTAGCCGAAGCGTCGGTCGGCGAAGGAAAGGTAGTGATGCTCGGACCAGAAGTCGCGTTTCGCGCCCAGCCCCACGCCACCTTCAAGCTGCTGTTCAACGGCCTGTATTACGGCAGCGCGAAGGAAACAACGCTTCCGTAGGTTTCCCAGTGGGGCAGGCGCCACATTATCTACCCCCGCAGCATCACGCGCGCGCAGTTATAACCCGGCGCGCCCATTACGCCGCCTCCCGGATGCGCGCCCGAGCCGCATAAATACAGGCCTGGAACCGGCGTACGGTACCGTGCGTATCCGGCCACCGGGCGCATCACGAACATCTGGTCGAGGCTCATCTCGCCGTGGAAGATGTTACCGCCGGTGATGCCGAAGCGGCGCTCCAGGTCGAGTGGCGTGAGCACCTGCCGGTGCTCGATGATACCGCGGATATTCGGCGCGTACTCCTCGATCAGCGAAATCACGCGATCGCCGAACGGTTCGCGCAGCTCATCCCACGTCCCCTCCCTCAGCGTGTACGGCGCGTATTGCAGGAAGATCCCCATGATGTGCTTGCCCGGCGGCGCGAGCGACGGGTCGTACATCGTCGGTACCGTGAGCTCGAGCAGCGGGCGCTCGGAAGGCCGCCCGTACTTCGCATCGTCCCAGGCCCGCTCCACATAATCGATGTGCGGGCAGATGTGCATGGTGGCTCGGTGGTGCGGCCCGGGAGATCCGGGATAGGCCGCAAACTCCGGCAGGCCGTTGAGCGCCAGGTTGATCTTGCAGCTCGTGCCTTCGATGCGGAAGCGGCGGATGGCGGCGACGAAATCCGGGTCGAGATGCCGCTCCTCGACCAGCCGCAGGAACGTGATCTTGGGGTCGAGGTTCGAGGCGATCATCGATGCTTCGATCTCTTCGCCGCTTTCGAGCGCCACCGCGTAAGCCCGGCTATTGCGCACCAGTACGCGGGCCACCGGCGCGCCGGTGCGGATTTCGGCGCCTTTGGCCCTGGCCGACGCGGCAATCGCCTCGGAGACCGCTCCCATTCCGCCGCGCACGAAACCCCACAGCCCGCGATGACCGGCCACGCCGCCCATACAATGATGCAGCAGAATGTACGCTGTGCCCGGGGAGCGCGGGCCGCCATTCGCGCCGATCACGCCATCGGTGGCGAGCGTGACCTTTACTTCATCCGATTCGAACCATTCGTCCAAAAACTCGGCGGCGCTGGCGGTGAAAATCTTGACCAACGCGACCATATCCTTGGGACTGAGGCCGCGCATCCGGCCCGCCAGCCTCAGGTATTCGACCAGAGAGCCCAGCCCGGAGGGAGGGAACGGCGGCGGGATCGTGAGAAGCAGCTCTTCCACCACCTTGGAGATCCGCTCGAGCTGGTCTTCGTAAGCGGGATAAACCTCGGCATCGCGCTTCGAGAACTTCGCGATCTCCGCCAGCGTCTTCGCGCGGTCCTGCCACATGAAGAAATGGCGGCCGTCCGGAAATACCGAAAAGAACGCGGGGTCTTTGGCGTCCACGCGATAGCCGAATCGTTCCAACTCCAGCTCGCGGACGATGCGCTCCTGCAGCAGGCTCGCCAGGTAGGCCGCGGTGGAGACGCGGTAGCCCGGCCAGATCTCTTCGGTGACGGCGCATCCGCCTACCAGGTCACGCCGCTCGAGCACCAGGGTCTTGCGGCCGGCACGCGCAAGGTAAGCAGCCGTCACCAGGCCGTTGTGACCGCCGCCGATGATGATGGCATCGTATCGAGGCATGGATCAGCGCTTCTGGAATACCACCACGCCGAGCGGCGGCAGGTTGACTGCGATACTGTGCTTGCGGTCGTGCTTGGGCACGGGCCGGGACGAGACCACTCCCCCGCTGCCGAAATTCGAACCGCCGAAGACCTCCGCATCGGTGTTCAGGATCTCCAGATAGAAGCCTTCCTCCGGCACACCGAATTCATACCGCGGCCGCGCCACCGGTGTGAAGTTACAGCAGACCAGGAGGAAGTCCGAGGGATCCTCGGCGCGCCGCAGGAAGGCGATCACGGAGTTTTCCACGTCGTGGAAATCCACCCACTCGAAGCCCGTGTAGTGGAAATCCACCTGGTACAGCGCGGGGTTGGAGCGGTAGATCCGGTTCAGCTCGCGCATCAGGGTTTGCAGCTTGCGGTGGTAGTCGAATTGCAGCAGCTCCCAGCGCACGCCTGCGTTGTAGTTCCACTCTTCGCGCTGGCCGATATCCTGGCCCATGAAGAGCAGCTTCTTGCCCGGGTGCGTCCACATATATGCCAGGAAGGCGCGGACGTTGGCAAACTGCCGCCATTCGTCGCCCGGCATCTTGTTCACCAGCGATCCCTTGCCGTGCACCACTTCGTCATGCGAAACAGGCAGCACGAAATTCTCGGTGAACGCGTAAAGCAGGCTGAAGGTGATGTGGTTGTGCTCGAACTTGCGGTAGACCGGGTCCTTCTCGAAGTAATCGAGCATGTCGTGCATCCACCCCATGTTCCACTTCATCGTGAAACCGAGCCCGTTCAGGTAGACCGGCTTTGACACGCCGGGGAAGGCGGTGGATTCCTCGGCCACGGTAAACACGCCGGGCACCTGGTGCGCCAGCTCGTTGAACTGGCGCAGGAAGTCGATCGCCTCCAGGTTCTCGTTGCCGCCGTACTGATTGGGGATCCACTCGCCGGGCTGGCGCGAGTAATCCAGGTAGAGCATGGAGGCCACGGCATCCACGCGCAGTCCGTCGATGTGATATTCCTTCAGCCAGAAGAGCGCGTTCGAGATCAGGAAGGTGCGGACCTCGTTGCGCCCGTAGTTAAAGATGAGAGTGCCCCAGTCGCGGTGCTCCCCTTTGCGCGGGTCGGCGTGCTCGTAAAGCGCCGTGCCGTCGAAGAACACGGGGCCGTGCGCGTCCTTCGGGAAGTGCGCCGGCACCCAGTCTACGATCACGCCGATGCCCGCCTGGTGGCAGGCGTCCACGAAAAACTTGAAATCGTCGGGCGTGCCGAAGCGCGAAGTGGGCGCATAGTACCCGATCACCTGGTAGCCCCACGAACCGGAGAAGGGATGCTCCATGGGCGGCAGCAGCTCGAGGTGCGTATAGCCCATGATCCGCGCGTATTCCACCAGCTTGACCGCCATTTCGCGATACGTCAGCGGCTGCCCTTGCGGTCCGCGCATCCACGATTCGAGGTGGACCTCGTAAGTCGAAATGGGCGAGCGTAGCCAGTCCACCTTGCCGCGCGCCTCCATCCACTGCGCGTCTTCCCACTGATATTTGTGGATGTCCCAGACTCGCGAAGCCGATTTCGGCGGCATTTCGCAGTAGAACGCGTATGGATCGGCCTTGAGCTGTTGATAGCCCGCGAAGCGCGAGCGGACGTGGTACTTGTACGCGGCGCCTTCGCCCATCCCCGGAACGAAGAGCTCCCACACACCGCTGTTGCGCCGCCGCATGGGGTGGCGCCGGATATCCCAATCGTTGAATTCGCCGGCCAGCGTGACACTCTCGGCATTCGGCGCCCACACGGCGAAGCGCACTCCGGAGACGCCCGCGGATTCCGTCAGATGCGCGCCGAGGGCGTGCCAGGCCTCGTGCAGCGTGCCTTCGGCGTGCAGGTACAGGTCGGTGTCGGAGAGCTGCGGGCCGTAGCGGTAGGGATCGTCGATTTCGACTTCCTCGCCGATCCACAGCTTGGCGAGAATCCGGTAGCCGGTGGGCTCGCCCGCCAGCGCGGCGCAGAAGAAACCCTGCGCATGCCGCTTCTGCATCTCCACCCGCTGGCCGCCGGTTACGACGGCGGCGGATTCGGCCTGGGGCAGAAACGCCCGCACCTCCCAGCGCGCCTGTTTGCCCCTTTTGCGGACACTATGCGGTCCGAGGATGCGGAATGCATCGCCGTGGTATCCGCCGACAATCGATTCAATATCTTCAACGGTCATGAGAGTCTAATAGACAAGTATGGACGATTTCCTGCTGGAGATGCCCAAAGCCGAGCTGCATCTTCACCTCGAAGGATCGGTGGAGCCCGAGACGCTGCACGAGCTGGATCCCTCTACGCCGCTCGACGAGCTGCGCAGCCTCTATTCCTATCATTCGTTCGACGACTTTCTCAAGACATTCGGCGAAGTGGGCAAGCGCCTGCGAGGCCCCGAGGATTACGCCCTGATTACGCGGAGGCTTCTGGAGCGGCTGGCGGCGCAAAACGTGACCTACGCGGAGATCATTCTGGCGGCCGGGGTGGTGCTGTGGAAGCAGCATGAGTTCGCGCCGATCTTCGACGCCGTACGCGAGGCCGCCGCTGGATCCCCCGTCGAAGTGCTGTGGATTCTCGACGCCGTCCGCCAGTTCGGCGCGGACCACGTGATGCAAGTGGCCGAACTGGCAGCCGGGCGCGTGGACCAGGGAGTCGTAGCCTTCGGCATCGGCGGCAGCGAAGAGCGCGGCCCGGCCGAATGGTTCGGCGAAGCCTTCGCGTTGGCGCGGCGCGCCGGCCTGCGGCTTACCGCCCACGCCGGCGAGGGCACCAGCGCGCGGTCCGTCTGGGCCGCGCTCGAACTGGGCGCGGAACGCATCGGGCACGGAATCTCCTCGATCGAGGATCCGGCGCTGGTCCGCCACCTCCGCGATCACGCTATCCCCCTCGAAATCTGCGTGACCAGCAATCTGGTGACGGGCGTGGTGAAGCGCCTGGAGGACCACCCGCTGCGCCGCTTATACGACGCCGGCGTCCCGATCGTGCTCAGTACCGACGATCCCGCGATGTTCCGCTGCACGCTGATAGGGGAGTATCGGCTGGCCGCGCAGGCCTTCGGATTCACCGGGTCCGACCTGCGCGGAATCGCCGAGAACGGATTCCGGTTCGCGTTCCACCACCAAAAAGGGGACAGACGCATTAATTCTCGAAATCAATAAAACGCGTCCGCCGCCCTTTATCTGGAAAATGCGTCTGTCCCCTTTTCGGCCATCGCCTTCCAGCCGTCCTCGTCGTGGCCGATGCTCAGTTGCTTGCCGCCCCGAACCAGCGGCAGCCGCAGCAGCTTCGGCTCCCTTTCGATCTTCGCCAGCAGCTCCGCGTCGGACATCTTGAGATATTTAAGTCCGGCATCGATGTATGCCTTGCCTTCCTGATCGAGCAGCCCGGCCAGGCCGAAGCGATCGACGAACCGCTTGATTTCGGCAGGAGCCATGGGCTTCTGCTTCAGATCCACCAGTTGAATGGGGATGCGGCGCTCTTTGAAAAATCGCTCGGCGGCGCGTGTTGCCGCCGAGTTCTTCAGACCGAAAATCTGGATGTTCACCGACGCCCTACAGCTCCGCCAGGACCTCAGCCGCGTGCCCGGCCGCTTTCACCTTGGCGTAGATCTTCTCGATCCGGCCGTCCGGGCCGATCACAAAGGTGCTGCGCTCGATGCCCATCGTCTTCTTGCCGTACATGGTCTTCTCTTTCCAGACGCCGAAGGCCTGCGCCGCCGCCTTATCCGGGTCGGCCAGCAGCGTAAAGGGCAGAGTGTACTTGTCTTTGAACTTGGCCTGCGCCGCGGATTTATCCGGAGAGATGCCCACCACGGAGACGCCCTTCTTGCCGTAATCCCGGATGCTGTCGCGAAACTCGCACGCCTCGACCGTGCATCCCGGAGTATCGGCCTTGGGGTAGAAGTAAAGAACTACCCGCTTGCCTTTCAGGTCCGACAGACGGAACTCCTCGCCGGTGTCCGTCTGAAGCTCGATGTCGGGCGCCTGGTCGCCTTCCTTCAACATGTTTCTCCCCCTTGGAGCCTGCCCTTCAGCAGGTCCGTCACCACCGTCACATTGGCCTGGCCGCGGGTTGCACGCATCGCCTGTCCCACCAGAAAATTGAGGACCGTCGTCTTGCCCCCGCGATACTGCTCCACCTGCTTGGGGTTCATCGCGATCACCTCGTCGATCACTTTCTCGAGCGCGCCGGTGTCGCTGATCTGTTTCAGCCCTTCCTTCTCCAGAATGACAGCAGCCGGCGCCCCGGTGGTAAACATTTTCGGGAATATCTGCTTGGCGAGCTTGCCGGAGATCTCCCCCTCGGCGATGCGCCTCACCAGATCGCCCAGATTCTCCGCACTCACAGGCGATTCCCCGATCTCCTTGCCCTCCGCTTTGAGCAGGCCCATCAGGTCGCCCATCACCCAGTTGGCGGCGGTCTTGGGATCTCCCGAAACGCGCGCAGCGGTCTCGAAGTATTCGCTCGCGGCGCGGGTGGCGGTAAGGACCTCGGCGTCGTACTCGCGCAGCCCGAACTCCGTCGGTGAAGCGCGCCCGCTTGTGCGCCGGCAATTCGGGCATCGCCGAGCGAATGGCCCCCATCCACGCCTCGCTCACGCGCAGCGGCACCAGGTCCGGCTCGGGAAAGTACCGGTAGTCGTGCGCGTCTTCCTTGCTGCGCATGCCGAAGGTCTCGCCCAGGTCGGGGTTATAGAGCCGCGTTTCCTGGATCACCCGGCCGCCCCTTTCGAGGAGCGCCACCTGGCGCGCGATCTCGTAATCCAGCGCCTGCTTCAGGAAGCGGAACGAATTGAGGTTCTTCACTTCGGCCTTGGTGCCGAACTTCTCGGCGCCGCGCAGCCGCACCGAGACGTTGGCGTCGCACCGCAGGTGCCCTTTTTCCATGTCGCAGGTGGAGACTTCCACGAACTGCAGCACCTGCTTCAGCTCGGTCAGGTAGGCGTACGCCTCGTCGGAGCTGCGCAGGTCGGGCTCGCTGACGATTTCGATCAGCGGCGTGCCGGAGCGGTTCAAGTCTACGTAAGAGTAGCGGTCGGAATCGCGGAAGCCGTCGTGGATGCTCTTGCCGGCGTCGTCTTCCATGTGGACGCGCGTGATGCCGATGCGCTTTTGCTTGCCTTCCACCACGATGTCCGCGTATCCCTGCTCGGCCAGCGGCTCATCGTACTGCGAGATCTGGTAGCCCTTGGGCAGGTCGGGGTAGAAATAGTTCTTTCGGGCAAAGCGCGACGCCGCGCGGATGCGGCAGTTCAACGCAATCCCGGCCTTCACGGCCAGTTCCACGGCGCCATGGTTCAGCACCGGCAGCGCTCCCGGCAGTCCCAGGCAGACCGGACAGACATTCGTATTGGGCGGAGCGCCGAAGCTGGTCGGACAACCGCAGAAGATCTTGGTCGCGGTGGCCAGTTGCACGTGGACTTCGAGCCCGATGACAGGCTCGTAGCGCGCGATCGCCTCGGGCGTCGCCAGGTCGATGGCGGATGTCGACATGTTCTCCTATTATGGCGCGGTGGGGCTGGGCTTGGGACCAAGACGCTCCTCGATCGCGCGCACGAATTGCTTCAGCGCCTGGCGATCGGCATCCTGCCACTTCACTACCACGAAATAGTTCCGTGCGTAAAAAAACACCGTGTCGGCCGAGGGCCGCCAGCGCTGCGCCAGGTCGAGCGCGACCCCCGGGGAGCTCAGTTGGTACAGCCGCGCCTCGAGCTTGCCCGGGCCCTCGTAGGACGCGCTCTCCACGCGGTCGATGGCCGTGCGGGGCACCGGGTCGGGCGCCTCCGAAGCGGAGAGGGTGCCGAGCGCGGTGCGGTGCCAGACGCCCGCCACGGTTTCCGTGAAGAGGTCCGGCGGAGGCTCGGGCTTGCGGCATGCGGCGAACAACAGCGGGAATAGCAGCCATTTACGGCGCGTCATCAAGTCGATTCTGACACGCCCGGTGTTACCATCGCACTTATGGCGAAGTTCCGGCCGGCACGAGGAAGAAAATCCAACGCCGCGCGCCCGCCG
Source organism: Bryobacterales bacterium (assembly GCA_963836015.1). Classification (GTDB taxonomy): domain Bacteria; phylum Acidobacteriota; class Terriglobia; order Bryobacterales; family Bryobacteraceae; genus CAWCDJ01. The sequence goes on from CAWIIF010000011.1 coordinate 24,176, forward strand.
CAAGGCGCGGTCGCCTGCGTGGTCTTCGTCGTCTTCGGCATGCTACTGGTCATGTTGTTTTTATATTTTGTGATGCGAAATGCGAACGGATAACCGCCAGCCCGGCGAAATGCGTCCCGTCCAGATCGAGACGGGTGTACTGTTGACCGCGGAGGGATCCGCGCTGATTAAGGTCGGAAGCACGCAGGTCCTGTGCGCGGCCTCGGTGGAAGACACGGTGCCTCCGTTCCTTCGTAACTCCGGGAAAGGATGGGTCACCGCGGAGTATTCCATGCTTCCCCGCGCCACCGCCAAGCGCACCCCCCGCGAAGTGACCAAGGGCCGCCCCTCGGGCCGTACCCACGAGATCCAGCGGCTGATCGGGCGCTGCATGCGGTCGATCGTCGATACCGCCGCGCTCGGCGAGCGCACCGTGATCGTGGATTGCGACGTGCTTCAGGCCGATGGCGGCACGCGCACCGCATCCATTACCGGCGCTTATGTGGCTCTCGCCCTGGCGCTGCGGCAGCTCGTACACTACGGCGCCCTGCGGTCCCTGCCGATTCGCGATTCGGTGGCGGCTACCAGCGTGGGTCTGGTGCGCGGCGTGCCCATGCTCGACCTCTGCTACGAAGAGGATTCGCAGGCCGACGTCGATATGAACGTGGTCATGACCGGCGCCGGCAGTTTCGTGGAGGTGCAGGCCACCGCCGAGCACACGCCGTTCGACGACGCGCAAATGGCCCGCCTGGTCGAACTGGCGCGCGCCGGGATCGTCACCCTGGTGGACGTTCAGAAGAAGGCGCTCGCGTCTTGATCCGGCTCTACTGCGCTACCGGGAATCCGGGAAAGCTGCGCGAGTTCCGCCTGGCGGCCGGGCACGCCCCGGTGGATGTGGAGCTGATGCCCGGCTTCCGGGAACTCCCGGCGTGTATCGAAGACGGCGCCACCTTCGAAGAAAACGCCATCCTCAAGGCGCGGCACTACGGCCGGCACGTCTCCGGGATGCTGTTTGCGGACGACTCGGGCCTGGAGGTGGACGCTCTGGCCGGCGCACCCGGCGTCTACTCCGCCCGCTTCTCCGGGCCGGGCGCCACCGACCGGAGCAACAATCGCCTGCTGCTGGACAAGCTCCGCGGCGTGGAAGACCGCACGGCGCGATTCGTATGCGTGATCGCACTGGTCGAAAACGGCGAGCTGCGCGGGACATACCGGGGGGCTGTCGAAGGCCGCATTATCGACGAGGCGCGCGGCGCGGCCGGATTCGGCTACGATCCCCTGTTCTACTACCCGCCGTTCGGTTGCACCTTCGGAGAAGCCGACGACGTGCGAAAGTTCTCCGTCAGCCACCGGGGCCAGGCCCTGCGGCATATGCTGGCCGCAATCGCTCCTTAGTGGCGCACTTACACCGGCCGGTTGTTCCTCCGGTCCGCCGCGCGCTGGTCGAGTTTCAGCTTCAACGGCAGCAGCACACGCAGGGCGAACAGGTTCAGGCCGGCCAGCGTCGCGGCCATCACGTAGCGATCCTGCGCCACCGCCGCGCCGACGACACCTGTGTTCCAGATGCTCGCGGCCGTAGCCGTGCCGTGCACGTTGCCTTCCGCCTTCAGGATGGCGCCGCCGCCGATGAAGCCGATTCCCGCCACCAGGCCCTGGATGACCCGCGACTGCGCGTCGATATTGCTCTGATAGGCCGAGGTGCTGAGCAGCACGTACCCGCAGCTCGCCATCGCCACCAGCGGGAACGTCCGGACCCCGATGGACTGCGCTTCCAGTTCGCGATGCCAGCCGACCGGCAGGGCCAGCGCATACGCCAGCAGCAGGCGGCCGATGTCGTGCCACTCCGCGCTCCAATTCACCGCGAATGTCATACGTGCGTTATACCACCGCGCGGCCCGGCCGCGAATTTCCTTTTCACCCTGAAACATTTCCTGTAGATTATGTTTATGCGGGATAATGGCGATTCGTCCGTCTGGAAGAGCCTGGCCGTGGCCTTCGGCGATGGCCTGGCCTTCGGCGTGGGCATGAAGCTCACCCAGAACGCGCAGCGCCAGGGCTCCCTGCCGCCGGCCGCCGCCGATGCAGGGATGGTCCTGGACCGCCTGGAACAGATCGAACAACGCATGCGGCGCATCGAAAGCGCCCCGGCCGGGTTCGACCAGGGCGTCATCGAGGCCGTCACCAACGCGCTCGACGCCCGCCTCAACGAGCACGTCTCCCAGGTGGAGCGGCGCCTGGCCGGCATGGAAGCCCGGATCCTGATGGAGACCAAATCCCTCGAGCAGCAGGACCGCTCCCTCGGCGCCCGCATGGAGCAGGATCTCGCCGCACTGAAAGGCCAGGTCATCGCACTCAACCGCGAGTTCGCCGAGCAGGTGGGACGCATTGTGGCGGAGCAGGTGGCCGTGCAGGTCCAGGCGCGCACCGCCGCGCTCGAACAGTCCCTCCGCACACAGGCAATGGACGCGGTGGACGATGCCGTCCAGGAGCGGCTCGCTCCCATACGCGCCGAGGCCGCCCGCAAAGATCAGGAGGTCGTCGAACTGCGGCAGCGCGTCGCATCCACGGATTCCACGGTCTTCAACTTCGTTCTCGCGATGGGAGAGATGTGCCGGCAGGCGGCCGAACGCCTGGCGCCGCCTGCGGCACCGGGACCCGCTGTCCTCGTTCCCGACCCTGTTCCCGATCCCGTTCCCGCGGCCGAGGCCAAAGCAGTTGCCCCGCCGCCTCCTCCCGGCCGATCCTCCCGTGGATCCCGGAGCGGAATTGCGCGAGCACTTCGACCGCCCTGCCGAGCCTGCCGTCCCGACCTTCTCCCAGTTGCGGAAACCGGGTGGTTTCTGGCGCATGCCCATGGTTTCGTCGTTCGTCGCGACCGTGGCCAGCCTGGCGCTGCTGCGCTACTTCTAAACGCCCCGCGTGCTATCCTGATTCGGCGTCCGCATGAAGATCACGAGTGTACGTTCCTACCTGCTCTCGTACCCTTTCACCGAGCCGATAAGGCTGCCCTTCTGGGGAGGCGAACGCACTCTCGTGAAGCGCGATGCGATGGTGATCCGGGTCGATACCGATGCCGGCCTGGTGGGGTACGCGCCCGGCCCTGGCAGTGAAGCCGCCCAAAAAGCCATCGAAAGCGTCATCCGGCCGTTTCTGGTGGACCGCGTCCTGGCCGATCCCGACGCCTTGCGGGTGCTGTTCGCCAAGGGCCCCGGCGCCGATCCCGAGCTGTTCAAGACTTACTGCTCGGTGGAAGTCGCCCTGTACGACCTGACCGGCAAAGCGCTCGGCCTGCCGGTGTCGGAGCTGCTGGGCGGCCGCGTGCGCGACCGCATCCGCCTGTACGGCAGCGCCGGCATGTACATGGCTCCCGAAGCCCACGCGGCCGAAGCGGCCGCCATCGCCGCCCTGGGATTCAAAGCCTACAAGATGCGCCCCGCCCAGGGCCCCGTCCAGGACCTCGAGGCCGTACGCCTCATGCGCCAGGCGGTCGGCCCCGATTTCGATCTCATGGTGGACGCCCACACCTGGTGGCGCATGGGCGACCGCAGCTACAACCTGGAGACGGTGGAAAAGCTGGCGTCGGAGATGGCCGATTACAATGTCGCGTGGCTCGAAGAGCCGCTGCCGCCCGACGATCACGCCGCCTACCTCAAGCTCAAGGAAAAGGACCTGCTCCCGCTCGCCAGCGGGGAGCATGAGCCGAACGAAGATCGCTACCTGGACCTGATCCTCACGCAGGCCGTGGACTATATCCAGATGGACGTCTGCTGCCAGGGCGGCTACAACCTCGGCCGCCGGATCGTCGCCGAGATCGCCCGGCAGGGTCTGCGCTTCGCGTTTCATAGCTGGGGCACGGCGCTCGAAGTGATCGCCGCCGCCCACCTGGGAGTCTGCTGGCCCGAGCCGGTGGTGGAATGGCTGGAGTACCCGTGCTATTCCAGCCCCGGCCGCGCCGGCATGTATCCCTTTCCACTGGCCGCGGAGATTCTGGGGGAGCCGCTGAACCTCGACCATGGCGACCTGGTTGTTCCGCGCACCCCCGGGCTGGGGGTCGTGGTGGACGAATCGGTCTTCGAGCGCTACCCGTGGATCCCCGGTCCCTGGTCGTTCTTCCGCACCGACAGCCCGCCCGAAACCCGCGCGGTCACATCCGATCACAGCGTGACGTGGGATGGCACCCGGCCCTGACGTTACAATGTGGGCATGCCGGAAATCTTGAGAATCGCGGATCGCGAGTTCCACTCGCGTCTCATCGTGGGCACTGGGAAATACCGTACGTTTCAGGAAATGAAACGTTGCCACGAGGAAAGCGGCGCCGACATGGTGACCGTCGCCGTGCGGCGCGTGAACCTGACCGACCGCTCCAAGGAATCGCTGCTCGATTACATCGACCGGTCCCGCATCTTTATTCTTCCGAATACCGCCGGTTGCTACAACGCGGATGACGCCGTCCGCACCGCCATGCTGGGGCGCGAAGTCGGGCTTTCCAATTGGATCAAGCTGGAAGTGATCGGCGACGAGAAGACCCTGTTCCCGGATAACGCCGGCCTGCTCGAAGCCACGCGCATCCTGGTCAAGGAGGGGTTCGTGGTGCTCCCCTACACGAATGACGACGTGGTCAACGCCCGCAAGCTGATCGACGCCGGGGCGGCCGCGGTCATGCCGCTGGCGGCCCCCATCGGCTCCGGAATGGGCGTGCAGAATCCGGCTAACCTGCGGATCATGCGGGAGATGATCACCTCGGTCCCGATGATCGTGGACGCCGGGGTGGGCACCGCATCGGACGCCGCCGTGGCCATGGAGCTGGGCGCCGACGGCGTGCTGATGAACACCGCGATCGCCGCCGCCGAGGACGCCGTCAAAATGGCTCGCGCCATGAAGCTGTCGGTGGAAGCCGGCCGCCTGGCATGGGAAGCCGGCCGCATGCCGAAGAAGCTGTACGCCAGCGCCAGCAGCCCCCTGGCAGGCGTCGTCGGGTCGGTGTAACCCTCACACAGAGCCGCGACCGTAAGGGAGCGGGCCGAGCGGGGGCCAAACCCGCCCTATTGTTCACGTTGTGTTACTATTCCGTTTTTGCGGGCGGGCCGGCCTGCAAGGCTCGACCGAGAGGGAGTGCATCCGTGAAAGTCTACGAAAGCAAGGACATCCGGAACGTCGGTGTGGTGGGCCACGGCGATTCCGGCAAGACGACGCTCACCGCCGGTTTGCTCTTCACCGCCGGAGCCACCAACCGCCTGCTCCGCGTGGATGAGGGCAATACGATCACTGATTTTGACGAGGAGGAAGTCCAACGCAAAATCACGATCTCTACAGCCATCGCCGTGGCGGAGTGGAAAAAGACCAAGATCAACCTCCTGGATACTCCCGGATACAACATCTTTATTAACGATGCGCGCGCGTCCCTCGTAGCAGCCGATTCCGCGCTGGTGGTGGTCGACGGGGTGGCGGGCGTCGAAGTGCAGACCGAGAAGGTCTGGAGTTTTGCCGACGATTTCAAGCTGCCGCGCGCCATCGTCATCAATAAGCTGGACCGCGAGCGGGCGGACTTCAACCGCTCTCTGGAGAGCGTGCAGGGCGCCTTCGGCCGGGCCGCCGTGCCCATCCAGATCCCCATCGGGTCAGAGCGCGATTTTTCCGGTGTGGTCGATCTTATCCGCATGAAGGCGTACACCTTCGCACCGGATGGCGACGGGAAGGGTAAGGAAGGGGACATCCCGGCCAGCCTGGCCGACGCCGCGCAGCAGGCTCACGAAACACTGGTCGAGATAGTGGCGGAGGGCAACGATGCCCTCATGGAAGAGTTTTTCGACAAGGGGACGCTGCCCGTCGAACACATCGTCGAAGGCCTTCAGCAGGCCGTCCGCGAGCAGCGCATTTTCCCGGTGCTGTGCGCATCCGCGCTGCACAACGTGGGTGCCGAGCTGATTCTCAACTTCATCGTGGAGAACCTGCCCGCACCCGCCGGGCGGGAAGTCCCGACAGGCGCCGGAACACAGCCGATTTCCGAAAGCGGGCCGGCATCGGCCTACGTGTTCAAAACCACGGCCGACCCGTTCGCCGGCCGGATCACGTTCTTCAAGGTCTACACCGGTGTCGTGAAGAACGATGCCAACCTGCAGAACCTGACCCACTCGAGCGGCGAGCGGCTGGCGCATGTCAGCACGCCCTTCGGCAAAAACCTCCAGCCCGTCACCGAGCTGCACGCCGGCGATATCGGCGCGGTCGCCAAGTTGAAGGACACCCTCACCGGAGATACGCTGGCCGAAAAGGGCGCCAATACGGCCTATCCGCCTGTCAAGCTGGCGGAGCCCTCCATTGCGTTCGCCATCGAAGCCAAGTCGCGCAACGACGAAGACCGCATGGGCAACGCGGTGCACCGCATGCTCGAAGAGGATCAGTCGCTGCGTTTCTACCGCGACCCGCAGACGCGCGAGTTTCTGCTGGCCGGCGCCGGCCAGCAGCACGTCGAGATCGTCGTCAGCCGGCTGAAGAGGCGGTATGGCGTAGACGTGGCACTCAAAGCCCCCAAGATTCCGTACCGCGAGACCATCCGCGGGTTCGCCGACGTGCAGGGCCGCCACAAGAAGCAGACCGGCGGCCACGGCCAGTTCGGCGATTGCTGGATCAAAATGGAGCCCCTGCCGCGCGGATCCAAGTTCGAGTTCTCCAACGAGATCTTCGGCGGCGCCATCCCCAAGAACTTCATTCCCGCCGTGGAGAAAGGCATCGTCGAAGCCGCGGAGAACGGATTCCTGGCTGGATTTCCGATGGTGGATTTCAAGGTCACGGTCTACGACGGCTCCTACCACGATGTCGATTCGTCGGAGCTGGCGTTCAAACTGGCCGCCCGCAAGGCATTCAAGGCCGCCATGCAACAGGCCAAGCCGGCCCTCCTCGAGCCCATCATGAACGTGGAGATCCAGGCTCCCGTCGAATACGCGGGCGACCTCATGGGCGACCTGAACGGCCGCCGCGGCCGCATTTCAGGGATGGAGACCAAGGGAAGTACGCAGTTTATCCGCGCCCAGGTGCCGATGGCCGAAATGCTGAATTACCAGAGCGACCTGACGGCCATGACGCAGGGCCGCGCCTCGTTCACCATGGAATTCGACCATTACGATTTCGTTCCCCAGTTACAGGCCGATAAGATTATTGCGGCGGCCAAGGCTGCCAAGGCGGGTGAAGAGGAAGAAGAAGAGTAGGTGTCGAACGTGGGACACTGTCCCGTCCCGGGCGGACACAGGGGCGGGGCAGTTCTCCACGGACCGGTTGCTTTGCATACTGCACGTGTTGTAACCTTTTAGGGTTCGTACCGGGCAACGGCCCGCAGAAGTACTTTATTTTCAGTTCTGAGGCTGTAGATGGACGATCGCAAGAAGACGTTCCTATCTCTTTTCCTACTCGCCGTAGCCCTCCTTACCGCTGCCTGCGGTTACAACCAGCAAGCGAGGTTCCAAACATCGTTCCTGCCGGCTGCGCCCAAAGCCGCTGATTTGGCGGCAGCAGAGATCGCCCCGCCACCCGCGGTAGAGCCGAACATCTATCTGCACGACGTCCCTCCCTTCCTGCTTGCCAACCCCGAGCTTCCGCTTCGAAAAACCGATGGGGATGCCCTGATCATCCGCGCCGAGCAGAGTTTTCAGCGCGGCAAACGCCTGTACCAGGCGAACGACATGCCCAACGCGCGGCGGGAATTCAACGCCGCCGTCGATCTGATCCTCCAGGCCGCCGAGGCCAGTCCCGCCCAGAAGCAGGAGTATGGAAGGCGTCTCGACGAGATGGTGGATGCGATCCACCGGTTTGACCTGGCAGGACTGGGCGCCTCGGCAAGCGTCGAAGAGGACAAGTTCGAAAAGGCCCCTCTCGAAGATCTTCTGCAGATGACCTTTCCGGTGGATCCCAAGCTCAAAGATCGTGTTCGCGCGCAGGTGGCGGCTACCGTTTCGCAGTTGCCGCTGTCCGTCAACGATACAGTGCTGGGCTACATCAACTACTTCTCCAATCGCGGCCACAAGACCATCATCGCCGCCACGCAGCGCTCGGGCCGCTACCGGCCAATGATCCAGCGTGTCCTCGATGAGGAAGGCGTGCCGCAGGAATTGATCCACCTGGCCCAGGCCGAATCGGGCTTTATTCCGCGCGCGGTTTCGCGAAAAGCGGCCGGAGGAATGTGGCAGTTCCTGGTGTGGCGCGGACGGGAGTACGGCCTCGATCAGACTAAATATACGGACGATCGCATGGATCCGGAAAAAGCCACGCGCGCGGCCGCCCACCACCTGCACGACCTGTACAACGAATTCGGAGACTGGTACCTGGCGATCGCCGCTTATAACTGCGGCCCCGGCGTGGTGGAGAAGGCCGTGGAGCGCACAGGCTATGCGGATTTCTGGGACCTGCGCGCCCGCGGCGTTCTTCCGGCCGAGACCACCAACTACGTGCCGATCATTCTGGCCATGACCATCATGGAGAAGAATCCCGCAGCATATGGCCTCGAAGACGTGCAGTTCGATCCGCCGGTCGAGTACGACACGATCGACGTGACGGCGCCCACCAGCCTGGCCCTGGTAGCCGATATTACCGACACTTCGATGACGCAGCTTTTGGAATTGAACCCCGCGGTGTTTCACGGCGCGATGGTCCCGGCCGGCTACTCGGTGCACGTTCCCAAGGGCACCGGCAGTCAACTGATGGCCGCCCTGCAGTTGATCCCTTCGGAGCATCGCGATTCCTGGAGGCTGCATCGTGTATCGATGGGCGAGACGCTCGCGACCATCGGCAAGCGCTACGGCGCCACTCCAGGCAGCATCGTGGCCGCCAACCACCTGCAATCGGCCGATGCCGTGGAAGGCGAGAGCCTGCTGATCCCCGCGGTCATGCGCGCTCCGGCGCCCATCCGCGCGGCCGTCCGGACTTCGTCGCGCCGCCGCGCTACACGCACGTCGAGCGCTTCGCACCGCGCTGCAAAATCCCGGAGGCCTGCCGCGAAGACCTCCGCGTCCATCGCATCGAGAAGAAAATCTCCGGTAATTGAGGCGCGCGTCGCCACTCGTTAGAGCGGCTCGCATTTTCCCGTCGAAGCGCTGTTTTCGCTATTGCCAGCCCATCAAAAAGGGGTATTCTAGGTTTGGTTGTGCCCCGATTACAGGAGGCTTGCTTAATGTTTGATAGCCCGCTATTCGCTGCCAAAGACGAAGACGAGATGGAAGACTTCCACGACTACGAAGATGAAGAGCACGAGGAGTTGACTTCGAAGCTCGACGAATACGAAGAGGACGAGGAAGAAGAAGAGGAGGAAGTGGAAGTTGCAATCATCGTTTCCCCTCCCGTGGCCGAACCGGCGCCCGCTCCCGTCGAGGAAGCGGCGATTCAGCCCGGTCCCCCCTTGCCTCCGCCGAAAAAGCCCGTAAAAAAGGCGGCGGCGCCGAAGAAAGAGCCCGCCAAGAAAGCCCCCGTGAAGCCGGCCGCAAAGGCCGCAAAGAAGGCGCCCGCGAAGAAAGTCGCCGCCAAGAAGGCTCCCGCCAAGAAGGCGCCAGCCAAGAAGGCCCCTGCCAAAAAAGCAGCGGTGAAGAAGGCCGTGAAGAAGGCGCCTGCCAAGAAGGCCGCCAAGAAAGCTCCCGCGAAGAAAGCCGCGGTCAAAAAGACCGCTAAAAAGGCTCCCGCGAAGAAGGCCGCAAAAAAGGGCGGAAAGAAACGTTAGACCGTTAGAGCCCGATTCCGGCCGCGGCCCGCGGCACCTGCTCGCGGCCGCCGCCGGAAACAAGCGGCTAGGCTGCAGGACCTGCTTCGCTCTTGTTCACGACCCGCCGGCAGCGCTCGAAGAGTTCCAGCAGAGCGTCCGCATGCTCCTCCGCCGAGTGGGTCACCGGCTTCCCCGAAAAACCCGCCGACGACCCCAGGGCCTTGCCATAGCCGGTAGTCACGGCAATGAATTTCATCAACTCGAGGGCTACGTCGTCTTTGCTGCGAGGTGGGCCGGCAGCCGTGGCAGCATCGGCGCCCGTCGGGTTCCCGTTATTGGGAGGTGCTGGTTCCGCCATCTGTGATCGATTCCTCTCCGGTAACCGCGTTTGACGTGTTACAACTCTAGGTTACTTCATTTTCTTCCCGATGCCGCTCATCGCACTCCGGCACGTTCGAAAAATGCGCGGTGGAGCCCAGTCGCATCTGCTGGAGGCCGACGACGGCCATTGGTACGTTGTCAAATTCCGCAACAATCCGCAACACCGGCGCATTCTGGTCAACGAATTGATCGCGTCGGTGTTCCTGGACTATCTGAAAATCGCCTCGCCGCCGGTGGCTTTCATTCACCTCACACCGGAGTTTCTGACGGCCAATCCCGAAGTCCACATGAGCCTGGGCACCCGCCGTCTGGAGGTGCAGCCGGGTTGGCATTTCGGCTCCCGCTACCCGGGCGACCCGGGCCGCATCGCGGTCTACGACTTTCTTCCGGATGCCCTGCTCTCCTCCGTAGCGAATCTCGGGGATTTCCGCGCCATCCTGGTCTTCGACAAGTGGACCGCCAATGCCGACGGACGCCAGTGCGTGTTCTACCGCGCCCTTGTCCGGCGCCCCGACGAAGCGGGCCAGGCACCGCGCGCCGGATTCGTAGCCTGGATGATCGACCACGGCTTCGCGTTCAACGGCCCGAATTGGGACTTTCCGGAATCGGCCGTACAGGGCCTTTACCCGCGCCGCCCGGTGTATGAAGCGGTCCGCTCGCTCGCCGACTTCCAGCCATGGCTCGACCAGGTCGTCCATTTCCCCGAAGAGGTGGTCGACCGCGCGTGGAAGCAGATTCCGCCAGAGTGGCTCGAAGGCGAAGAGGATGCGCTCGACCAGATGCTCGAGCGCCTGTTCGAAAGGCGCCGCAGGGTGCCGGATCTGATCGAGGCCAGCCGCCATTCCCGCACCGGCCCTTTTTCCAATTGGGCCGGTGGATCCGGGAGGTAAAATAACAGTCGTGCTCCATCGTCACGTTCTTCACAATGAATCGATCCGCGACTATGCCGATTCTCTGCTCGCTCCCGGGCAAGTGGGCCTGCTTTCCGGCTGGGGCGTCTTCACCACGTTTCGCGTGACCGAAGGAGTGCTGTTCGCCTGGGAGCGCCACTGGGCGCGGTTGAAGCGCGACGCGGCGGCTTTCCACGTGCCCCTTCCGGAGAATCCCGAGGCGGTCCGCCGCAATCTGCTGAAGCTGATCGATGCCAACCAGGCCTGGGATTCCACCCTGCGCCTGGCGGTCCTGCGCAACGGCGGAGGAATGTGGGCCAACCCGAGGCCCGACCGGGCGGTGGACATCATCGCCCTGACGGCCGATTCCAAGAATTGGGGGGACGGAGTAAAGCTCGCGGTCCAGGAGCAGGCGCGACACGCCGCCAGTCCCTTCGCCGGAACCAAGATCCTCTCCTGGTCCATGAACCTCACCTGGCTCGAGAGCGCGCAAAGCCGCGGGTTCGACGAGGTCATTCTGTTCAACGAGCGCGGCGAGGTGGCGGAATGCACATCGGCCAACATCTTCGCGGCAAAGGGCAGCCAGGTCTGGACACCGCCCCTCGATTCCGGGTGCCTGCCCGGCATCACCCGCGAGGTGGTCCTGGGCGAGGTGCATATTCCAGGGATCGAGTTGGCGGAGAAGACGCTGTTCCTGAAAGATCTGGAAGCTGCCGACGAAGTCTTCATCACCTCCACTACGCGCAACCTGCTGCCGGTCTTCGAGATCGAGGGAAGGAAACTCCGCTGCACGGGCCAGACCCGGGTTCCGTTACAAAAGGCCTTTTCGGAGTACGTGGAAAAATACGTGGCGGAGCATCGCGGATTGCAGGTAGGGTAAGGCAGGGAGGCGTCAAAAAAGAAAATGGTTCCAAGTGATCTGAGTCTCAGCCTTGTCCACCGCCGGCATGCACGGCACTGAACATCGCAGTCAGAACTTCCGGGCGCCTCGCTTGTCGACTCCCCGGCAACCGTTTTCTCCGGCTACCGGATTAACGCCTCAAAGCGCACCGCAGATCGTTTTCCGACCGGGACCGGGTGCTCGCGACGGCCTTTTACTCGCCGGTGACGACTCCCGCTTTCGCGGACTCCATTACCGGGTCAAAGTTCCTGACCTGCCGCTTCGCTCCTCGAACCGACCGCTTCCGCCACCCGTTCGGCCTTCCGCTCCACAACCGGCCACCGGCTTGCGCCCGGCATCGGCTGCTTCCCTGCTTCGGCCCGTTGCGACTTCCGCAATCGACCCGGCTTGGTGCCTACCCAGCTTCCACTCCCCGTTGGGATTGTTACCTCCCTCGGGATCAAAGCGTTCAACTGGTTAGCCCCAAACCAGCCCGCCTTCCGACCGCGCCCGATTTCCGTTCGCTCCCCGCAACCGTTTCTATCACTAGGCCGGCTGCGGATCATCGTTCCCGTTCCGCTACGCTTCCGGAGGCTTGCTGTTCCTCGAACCTCTTGGAACCTTTCCCAATATGCTCCCGAACCCGTTTGGCGTCAACAGATTTGGTATTCCGCACACATGATTTCAACAACTTTTATTCGCTTTATTTCGAATAGGTTACAGCAGGAAATTAGTGGATAGCCTGTGGATAAAACGGCGGGATACGAGCTTGTTCCAGGATTATGACGCGCTTGCCAGCCGGCGATGATCCTTGAGGATGCAGCGGTCCATCACCACCGCCAGACCAGCCTCTTCCGCGCGGCGCGCCGCAGCGGGGTGGATTACACCTTCCTGCATCCATACGACTTTCGCATGCCGCCGAATAGCCGCCTCCACGATCTCGGGCACGAATTCGGAACGGCGGAAAATGTCAACGATATCAATGGGTTCGGGAACCGCGTCCAAATCGGGATAGCAGCGCTCGCCCAGCACTTCGGTCTCGTGCGGGTTGACCGGAATGATCCGGTAACCGGAGCGCTTCAGATACTCAGCCACTCCGTAGCTCGGCCGGAACCGCTTGCTGGAGAGTCCCACCACGGCAATCGTTCGCGAAGCGTGCAAGAGCTCAGGAATGCGATTCATCAGGCTTTCTCCTGGGGGACGGCGGCCCTGCCCCCTTTTGTTGGATGGCGCGCTGCAGCTTGCGGGTTTCTTCCTCCGTCAGGTAGCGGAACCGACCCGGTTTGAGCGGCCCCAGTTCGATCGGACCGATCTTCACTCGCTTCAGCTTTTCGACCAATAGGCCGAAATGTTTGAACATCAGCCGGATCTGCTGGTTGCGGCCCTCGAACAGGCGCACTTCGTACCACGGGTTTTGGGCGGCGTGAATCAGCTTCAGGCCTGCCGGCTGGGTCCTCTGGCCGGAAATCGGAACGCCCGTCCGGAAGGCCTGTTCCTGATCGGCCGTGAGGGTCCCGGTCACCTTCACGACGTAGGTCTTGGCCAGATGCGTAGCGGCGGACGTGATCGCGTTGGCCATCTCCCCGTCGTTGGTGAGCAGCAGCAACCCCTCGCTGTGATAATCGAGCCGCCCCACCGGATAGACCCTCTCCTTGACCCCGCGCAGCAACTCCATTACCGTAGCCCGCTGTTGGGGGTCGCTGACCGTGGTCACGGTATTGTTGGGCTTGTTCAGGATCAGGTATACGAGCCGCCGGGGGGCGTGGATCAGCTTCCCATCGACCTTGATGTGATCGCGCTCCAGGTCGGCCTTGGACCCCAGCTCCGTGACCACCGAGCCGTTCACGGTCACCCGGCCTTCGACGATGATCTGCTCGGCCTGGCGGCGGGAGGACACCCCCGCATGGGACAGGATCTTCTGGAGGCGCTCTTCCGCCATCAGGCTTCCGGCTCCTCGGGCGGTTCGGATTCCGGGAGGACCTCGGGCTGCGGCTCACCGACGGCCGGAGGCTGCTCCGGAAGCGCCGGTTCGGCATCGGAAAACGCCATGCGCCGGATCTCTTCGAACTCCTTCAGCGATGGCAGCTCGCTCAGGTCCTTGAGCCCGAACTGAATCAGAAACTCCTTGGTGGTCTTGTAGAGGATCGGTTTGCCGACCACGTTCTTGCGGCCGGCCACGGCGATCAGCTTGCGGTCGAGCAGCGTCTTCAACACGCCGGCCCCCTGCACGCCGCGGATCTCCATGATTTCAGGAGCGGTAACCGGCTGCTTGTAAGCGATCACCGCGAGCGTTTCGAGGGCCGGAAGCGACAGCTTGAGGGGCGGCTTCAGGCTCTTGACGAACGTGCGGACGGCTTCGTGATGCTCCGCCTTGGTGGCCATCTTGTAGCCGCCCGCCACCTCGCGAATGGTGAGGCCGTGCTCCGGCCGGTCGAATTCGGCAACCAGCTGGTCGAGCAGGCCGCGGATGCGCTCCGCGGACTGCTGGAGCGCCGCGGCGATCTGGGCCAGCGTGAGGGGCTCTTCCGCCACATAGATGATGGCTTCGAGGACCGCCTTCAGCGGGATATCCTCCACCGGGAACTCCGCGGCCGGCGCGGGCGAGGGCAGCAGATCGTCCATCGAGACCGGCTCTTCCGGTGCGGCCGGCAACTCCGGCGGCTGAGGATCCTCGGCGCCGCCGCCTTCGAGAGCCGTCTCCGGGGTCCCCGGCGCGGCCGGCTCCTGGCGCTCGTCGTGTTCCGGGCTTGCGCCCTCCGGGGGTGTTTCCAGTTCTTCCATGCCTGAAATCAAATGTAGTCTTTTTCGATCGCCTGAAGGGGCTGTTCGGAGGCAAATGCCGAGTCGAAATTGATGTGCCGCTGCAGGGCGATTTCGCCGAACAGATCCTTCTGCGCCAGCTTGACGGCCTGCATGCGCACCATCTCGAGCACCGCCAGGAACAGCGCGATCATGGCCCGCCGGGTGCGCTGCTGCTCGAAAATCCGCAGGATGAAGACCGGCTGGTCTTCCCGCACATCCAGGAACTGGTCCCGCAGGTAGCGCACCATGTCGGAAACCGTCACGTCGGCCGATTCCACCTCATATACCGGCCGGTTCTTGGCGCGTTCCAGCATCTCGCCGAACGCCTTGACCAGGTCGAACAGGGTGATCGCCAGGCCCGGGTCGTCATCCTCGGAGGTAAACGCCTTGATCTGGGGGTTCGACCAGACGTTCTCCTCGATCATGCGCTTCTGCTGCAGCATCTCCGCGGCGTTCTTGAATCTCTCGTGCTCGAGCAGCCGCTCCACCAGCTCCTGGCGCGGATCTTCGGAGGGATCGCCTTCCTTTTCGAGGGCCGGATCGCGCGGCAGCAGCATCCGCGACTTGATATGGATCAGGGTGGCGGCCATGTAGACAAATTCTGCACCCAGGTCGATATCCATTTCGCGCGCTTTTTCCAGGTATTCCAGGTACTGCTGGGTGATGGTCGCGATCGGAATGTCCTTGATTTCGATCTGCTGTTTGCGGATCAGGTCCAACAGCAGGTCGAGCGGGCCGTCGTACTGTTCCAGATGGACATTGAGAGGCGATGACACAATCATTCACGATAACATGAGGTAGCGGCACGGTCGCGCCGTAGGGTATTTACCCCGCCTGGCTGCAGGCGCCTCGGGTTCCTCTTCGGAAGTTTTCCGGCGAAGGATAACCTTTCGGAAAAACTCAGCGTCATTTCGTGTGAACCGAAATTCACGGGTAGTAACGGGTCGTAAAAGGGCGAGAAGGTAACTATGCAAGCTTCCAGCTTCCCCACGCCTGAACCAGGCGGCGGGCCAGAGTCGTCTCCACAGACATCTCTTCCGGGTCCCTCGACGGCGCCTCCCAGGGAACCGGCTAAACGGCGCACCGCGTTGTGGGGTACCCTCCTGGCACTGGCCGTCCTGGCCGGTGGAGCTGCTTTTTACCTCAACACGAGGGCCAACCAGAAAGTTGCGAGCAAAAGTGGCGGTATCGTGACGATTCCCACCGTGGCGGTGGCAATGGGCGGGTTGAACGAGACGATCCGGGTCAGCGGCACGATCGCAGCGCAGAACTTTGCGGCCTTGCTGGCTCCGCGAATCCGCGGCAGCCGCGGAGACTTCAACCGCGGCGGCGACCGCGGCGGGGGCGGCGGCGGCGGAATGGGCGATTTCAGCCTGGTTTTACTGAAACTGGAGAGTGCCGGCAAGCATGTCAAGACCGGCGATGTAGTGGCCCAGTTCGACCCTCAATTCCAGGCCCAGCGGTACGACGACTACAAGGATTCGGTGGTGCAGTTGGAGAACACCATCCGCAAGATGCGGGCCACCCTCGCGGCGACCAAGGAAGCCCACGACCAGGACGTGCGTACGGCCAAAGCCGACTGGGAAAGCGCCCTGCTCGACCTGAAGACCGCCGACGTGCGCTCGCGCATCGACGCCGAGAAGTTCAAACTGACCGCCCAGGAGGACGAGGCGAAGTATAAGCAGTTGGTGGCGGAATCGGCGATGGTGGATGAATCCCAGCGCGCCGCCATTCGCAGCTCCGAATTGAACCGCGACCAGTCCCGGATCGAGCTGCAGCGCGCCGAGAACAACGTAAAGCTGATGACCATCAAGGCTCCGATGGATGGCATCGTGGTAATGCAGAGCATCGTCCGCAACGGGGAATTCGGCCAGGTCCGCGAAGGCGATCAGGTGTTTGCGGGCATGCCGTTCATGCAGATCGTGGATGCCCGCTCGATGGTGCTCAACGCGGCGGTGAACCAGGTGGATGCCGAACGGCTGCGCCTCGGAATGAAAGCCACCATCCGTCTGGATGCCTACCCGGACGCCCGGCTCCCGGGAACGCTGGTGGGAATCGGGGCGATGTCGAAAACCAGTACCTTCCGCGCCAGCTATGTGGGCGAGATTCCCGTCCGCATCAAGATCGAAGCTCCCGACGCGCGGCTGATTCCGGATCTCACTGGCAGCGCGGAGATCGTGATGGACCGGGTGACCGATACGCTGCTGCTTCCGCGTTCAGCGGTCTTCGAAGAAGCGGACGGCTCTTACGTGTTCGTGCAAGGTCCGGAAGGCTGGACCCGCAAGAAAGTGGAACTGGGTCTGAGCAGCTTTACCCAGGCTTCCATCCGCTCCGGAGTACAGAAGGGGGATATCATCGCGCTGCAGCGCCCGATATAGTCCGCCGGCGGACAGGCCTGGAACGCGATACCCGCAGGGATAACTATGCCATCGAAGGATCTAAAGCCAAAACAGCGCCTGGGCCGCTCGCATCCGCAGCGCGTCAAGATCATCACCTGGACCGTTGGTCTCTTGTTGTGCGGCAGCGGGGTGTACGCCGCCTACCGTTACACCGGGACCACCGAGGTGGAAGTGGCCGTGGCACGGGCGCGGCGCGCGGACTTCATCATCAGCGTCCGCACCCGCGGCGATATCCGCAGCGCGCGCTCCACGATTCTGAAGGCGCCGCAGGTGCCCAACCTGCGGATCGTCCACCTGGCCGAAAACGGCCGGCCAATTCGCAAGGGTGAAGTGGTTGTGGAGTTCGATGGGGTCACGCAGGAACAGAACGTTTTGACGCGCACCACCAACGTGCGGGCAGCCGACGGCAACATCGTACAGACCAAGGCCACCCAGAAGATGGACGATGAAGCCGATGCCATGAGCAAAATGACCTCGGAGTACGCCCTGGAGCGGTCCAAGCTGGATGCCAGCAAGGCCGAGGTCCTCTCGAAGATCGACGGCGAGAAGAACCGGATCGCGGTGGGCGTATCCGAAGGCAGCCTGCAGGAGGTCAAGGCCTCCATCAACGCACACCAGGTGGGACACGAAGCGGATCTCAACCGGCTGACCCAGGCGCGCGACAAGGCGGCGCGAGACCTGAAGCTGGCGGAAAGCTACCTGAACCTGATGCAGCTCCGGGCGCCGTCGGACGGTATCGTAAATGTGCTGCCGAACTTCCGCTCCAGCGGTACGTTCGGGCAATCCACTCCGCCTTTCAAGGAAGGCGACAACGTCTGGACCGGCGCCGAGATCGCCGAAATTCCGGACCTTTCGGATATGTACGTCAACCTC
The DNA here is from genome assembly GCA_963836015.1 of Bryobacterales bacterium. Lineage (GTDB taxonomy): Bacteria > Acidobacteriota > Terriglobia > Bryobacterales > Bryobacteraceae > CAWCDJ01. The sequence continues at coordinate 42,059 of CAWIIF010000011.1, forward strand.
AGCCTGGAGGAGGTGGACCGCGGCAAGCTGCAGTTGGGACAGGCCGTGCGCGTGCGTGTGGATGCCGTCCCGGACAAGGAATTCAACGCCGTGATCGACTACATCAGCCCGATCGCGAGCCTGGTGTTTCGTGGCGGATCCACACCCGAGAAGACCTTCCCGGCCCGTGCGACGCTGAAGAACCTCGACCCCCGGCTGCGCCCCGGGATGAGTTCCACGGCCGAAGTCATCATCGAGCGGCAGCCGAACATGCTGCTGATTCCGGTGCGGGCCAGCTTCGACCAGAACGGCAAACCGGCGGTCTACGTACAGATCGGCAAAAACTTCGTAATGCGTCCGATTCAGGTCGGCAAAAAGAACGACGAAGACATCATCGTGACGAGCGGGCTGAAAGACGGCGAGATCGTGACTCTGGAAAGCCCGGCCGAAGCGGCCAAGAGGGCCAGAAAGAAGCTGTAACCGCGCGGGCCGGGGCTTGCGCAGGGAATTCGTTTCATGAAAAAGGCAATCTTTCGACTATTCGTTTTGGCGATCCTGGCCGCGGCGGGTTGGAGCGGCTACCGGTTCTTCAAACAACTGCCGGAACGGCAGGAGACCATCCCGACCGCCAAGGTTCAGCGCGGTGATGTGGTCATTCGGGCCTACTCGCGCGGGGAGCTCCACGCGATCCGGGCGCAGACCATCACGGCGCCCAACCTGTTCGGCACGGTGCAGGTGACGCGCCTTGCGCCCATAGGGGCCCTGGCGAAGGAAAAAGACCTGATCGTGGAATACGACGATTCCGAGCGCCAGGCCGCGCTCGAAGAGGCGCAGCTTTCCGTGCAGTCGGTGGACGAGCAGATCAAGAAGGCCAAGGCCGACCTGGCCATTCAGCAGAGCCAGGACCAGGTGACGCTCCTCAAGACCCGGTACGACGTGAAGCGGGCCGAGTTCGAAGTGCAGAAGAACGACATCATCGACGCCATCGACGCCAAGAAAAACATCCTGCAGCTCGATCAGAGCAAGCGCGCCTTGCAGCAGCTCGAAGCCGATATCGAGGCCCGCCAGGAACAGGCGGATTCGCAGATGGCCGTGCTGGTTGAGCAGCGCAACCGCAGCGTCATCGACGTGCAGCGCGAGCTGCAGCGCATCGCGCAGACCAAGGCTCTGTCGCCGATGACCGGGCTGGTGGCCATCAAGCAGAATCGCGCCGGGTATTTCAATTTCGGCCAGCAGCTTCCGGACATCCGGGAAGGCGATACGCTCCAGCCCGGCATGCCGGTGGCGGACGTCCTGGACCTTTCGGAGCTGGAGGTCTGGACCAAGATCGGCGAGCTGGACCGCGCCAACCTGGTGGAAGGCCAGGACGCGCTGATCCAACTGGACGCCATCCCGGACAAGCAGTTCCGGGGCAAGATCAAGGCAATGAGCGGGACCGCCACATCGGATGTCTTCTCGGGCGACCCATCCAAGAAATTCGACGTGATCTTCTCGATCGACATGCGGCAATTGCTGACGGCGCTGGGCATGAAGGACGCGGAGATCGCCAACATCATGGCTACTGCGGCCGCCAACGCCAAAAAGGTCGGCACCAGCGCGAACACCGGGGCGTCGTTCTTCGCCGGGTTGCAGGCCCAGGTGCAGGGTCCGGACGCGGCTGGAGCCATGGCTGGCGGCATGGCCGGCGTGCAGGGTATGGCGGGAATCGGAGGCATGCAGGGTGCGGCCGCGCCGCAGGACCAGGGCGCGGACCAGAGCCAGTCCCAGGGCGGGACGGCTGGCGGGCGCACTCGCGGCCAGGGCGGCCAAGGCGGCCAGAGCGGCCAGGCCGGTCAAGGCGGCCAGGGCCGTGCACAAGCCGGACCCGGCGGCGGGCGTAATTTTGGCAACCTCTCCGAGCAGGACCGCGCGAAGCTGACCGAGCTGCGGACGAAGATGCAAAAGGCCACCGGCGAGGAGCAGCAAAAGCTCCGCCAGCAGATGCAGGACCTCATGCAGAAAGCCGGCATCACTCCCGGCGGCCGCGGCGGAGCGGGCGGATTTGGCGGCGGCCGCAGGGGCGGCGGCATGGCGATGGTCAACGTCCTCGAGCTGAAGCCGCCTGTGGTCAACGGCTATAGCGAGGAAGATCGCAAAGCGGCCAACCTGCCGAAACCTCCCGAGGAGGATTCCCAGGTGCAGACGCTGCTGCGGCCGGGCCTGCTGGCGGATGTGGAGATCATCATCGAGAAGATTCCCAACGCCCTGCACGTTCCCGCGCAGGCGGTTTTTGAGAAGGGCGGCAAGCCGACCGTCTTTATCATGCAGAAAAACGGCAAATTCGAGCCGCGCGAAGTACAGCTCATGAAACGCAGCGAAACCACGATGGTGCTTTCCGGAGGCGTGGAGCCGGGCCAGGTGATCGCCATGGCCGACCCGACGGCGGATAAAGCCGACAAGAAAGGCAAGAGCGAGAAGAAATCCGGCGGCGGCGCGATGGGTGTGATGCCGGCGGGGGGCAAATAGAAATGATCGGGTCGCACATAATCCCTGAGCTCAAGATGGGGCTGGCCAGCCTCTTCGCCCACAAACTCCGCAGCCTGCTGACCATGCTCGGCATGATCTTCGGGGTGGGCGCCGTGGTAGCCATGCTTTCCATCACGGCCGGCGCGCAGAAAGAGATGATGAGCTTCATCGACCAGCTGGGTGTGAACAACATCATCGTCGAGGCGCACGAGGCGATGGACCGCAACGAGCTGCAGTCCATCCGCGCCACTTCGCCGGGCCTGACGTTCCGCGATTTTCGCGCCATCTCCGAGAACGTCTCGGGCCTGGTGGCCATCACGCCGCGGAAGCGCTTCAAGCCGCAGAAGCTGCTGCCCAAAACTTCCCAGGAGCAGCCCCAGTTGATCGGCGTGTATCCGAATTTCGTCGAGATCAACAGCCTGAAGCTGATTGCGGGGCGCTTCTTCAGTGACGAGGAGAACCGCGCATCGGCGCCGGTCTGCGTGCTGGGCGAGACCGCCAAGGTCAACCTGCTGGGCTACGACGATGCCGTCGGCAAGTACGTGAAGGTCAACGATACGTGGCTGCAGGTGATCGGGGTCCTCACGCCGCAGTCGTCAGCCGACGCGGATGTCGAAGGCGCGCAGGCGGCCAACCGCAACAACCTGGTGATCGCGCCGCTCAACACCGTGATGCGGCGCTTCGAAGACAACACCAGCTACCTGAAGGACGAGATCGACGGCATCTATATGAAGGTCGCTCCTAACGTGGATTCGATCGAGACGTCTAACGTGGTTCGGGCGATTCTGACGGCGACCCACAAGGACGCGGGGGATTTCACGGTGATTGTGCCGGCCGGCCTGCTCGAAGAGCGCCGCCGGACGCAGTTCATCTTCAACATCGTCATGATCTGCATCGCCGGCATCTCGCTGCTGGTGGGCGGTATCGGAATCATGAACATCATGCTGGCGACGGTTCTCGAACGAACACGCGAAATCGGCATCCGGCGCGCGATCGGTGCACGGCAGGCGGATATCGTCCGTCAATTCCTCACGGAAGCAGTGCTGATCTCGATTGTCGGCGGCCTGATCGGCATCGGGTTCGGGTTCTCGCTCTCCAAGGTGATTGCCACGTCGGCCGGCTGGTCGACGGTGGTAACGACATCTTCGATCGTGATCGCTTTCGGTGTATCGGTGTTCATCGGGCTGTTGTTTGGAATTTATCCGGCCGTTCAGGCGGCCAAACTGGATCCTATTGAGGCCATTCGTTACGAGTAAGAATATGCTGTTTCGAACCCTAGTTACCGGTATTCTCGTGGCGGCAGGCGCGTTTGCGCAACTGTCGTCGTTTCCCAAGCCGTCCTACTTCCGCGAGACGTTCCAGAGCGCCCAGACCAAGGTCGAATTGAAGGACCCGGTCAAGCTGAAGGATTTCGTCGCGGGCGGCAAGCTGGAGCTGTCGCTCAAGGACTATCTGACGCTGGTGATGGCGAACAACACCGGGATACAGCTTCAGATGTTGACGCTCGAAATTCCCAAGAACGCCATCCAGCGGGCGTTCGCGCCTTGGGATCCCCTGGCCACCGCCAGCTTCAACAGCCAGCGTTCCAGCACGCCCTCCACCAGCCTCCTGGACGGCGCGCAATCCCTGACGACCCTGACCCAGCCGTTTCGCGCGGCCTACTCGCAGACCCTGGATACGGGCACGCAGTACAGCGTCGGCTTCAACGCCAGCAAGACCTCGTCGAACAACGGGTTTTCCACGTTCAACCCGGCGCTGAGCTCGAACCTGTCGATCAACTTCACGCAGCCCCTGCTGAAGAATCGCGGCCGCTACGTGAACCGGCTCGGATTGATGGTGGCCCGCAGCAGCTACCGGGTTTCGGAATACACCCTTCGCGCCAACTTGTTGAACCTCGTCAACCAGGCGGAATCGGCTTACTGGAACGTGATTCTGGCTCGCGAGAACCTTAAGGTGGCCGAGAGCGCCCGGGCCACCGCGCAGCAATTCCTGGACTACATGCAGAAGCAGCTCGACCTGGGAGCTTTGTCGCCGCTGGATATCTACAACCCGCAGCAGCAGGTGGCGGCCAACGATCTGGCCGTTTCGCAGGCCCGCTTCGCCCTGGCCCAGGCGGAAGACGCGCTGCGGCTGCAGTTGGGCGCGGACCTCGACCCCGACGTCCGCAAGCTGCCCATCGTCCTCACCGAGACGGTGGACCTGCCTAACGTAGACTCCCTGGTTTACGATCCGGAAGAGTCGGTGGAGAAGGCCCTGGTGAACCGGCCGGACGTAAAGGCCGCAAACCAGCGGCTGGATGTGGACGATCTCTCGATCGTGCAGGCGAAAAACGGCCTGCTGCCGAACCTCTCGCTGACCGGCGCCTACCAGACGCAGGGACGCGGCGGCACGTTCTACCAGAAATCGAACGTGTTCAACAGCGACGGCACGGCATCCTCCATCCTCACCTCCATTCCCGGTGGCTTCAGCGACGCGCTCAGCCAGATGTTCAACCTCGGCTACCCGGTGTATTCTTTCGGCCTTACGTTGAACCTGCCCATCCGGTCGCATGCCGCTGCCATGGATATGGCGGACGCGGTGGTCCGCAAGAAGACCGACGCCCTCACGCTCCGCAATACCCAGGAGCTGGTGCGGCTCAGCATCCTCACGGCGGTCAGCAATCTGAACGGCGCCAAAGAGCAGTTGAAACTGGCAAACATCCAGCGGGATTTTGCCAAGAAGAACCTCGACGCCGAGCAGAAGAAGTATGAACTCGGCACGGAAATCAACCAGAACGTGATCAATGCCCAGCAGGCGCTCACGGCGGCCGAGTCGAACGTGGTGCAGAACCAGATCAGCCTGCGGCGCAGCATCCTGAACCTGCTGACCCAGACCGGCGAGCTGCTCGACCAGCGCGGCATCGTGGTTCAGTAGCGGCTTCGACTTGCCACAGCCGGCCCGGCTCTGGCACCCTTGTTAGCGGATGCAGACAGGGGTACTCGCGCTGCTGCTGGCGGGAGTTTTCGGATTCTTCGCGCCGCCGGCCCAGAACCGGCTGCGGAGCGCGCTTCACAGCCGGCCGGCGCTGGTTTGGGCCGTTCCGCTTCTGCTCACCGCCGTGTTCGCCGGGGCGGCGCTCCTCGCGGGAGCGTTCAGCCTGCCGCTGCTTCTCGGCGTTCTGGGCTACGCCGCGGCTCCCGTGCTGTGCGTTTTTCTCGCGGGCGCGGGCGCCATCAAGGCGCCGGGGGCCCTCGATTTCGCCGCCATCCTGCTGCTGTGGCTTCCTATCGAGTTCGGCGCGGGAGCCGCGCTCGTGCCGCGCCCGGCACAGGGATTTCTGCACAGCGTGGCCTATGGAATCGCCATTCTGCTGGGCCTGACCCTGTTCCTCGGCTTTCGATCGTTCTCCGGGCTTAAATACAACCTGCCGCGAGCGCGCCGCGACCTGTTGCTGCCGCTGGCCGGTTTCGCCCTGCTGGCCCCCGTGATCATCGCCATCGGAATCCCCATAGGGTTTCTCACCGCGCCGCACTGGCCCGTGAAATCGGCGGGCGCCATGACGGGCGGGTTCGGCATCATCTTCGCCGCTACGGCGCTCCCCGAAGAGATCCTGTTCCGCTCCCTCATACAAAACCTGCTGATGCTGCGCTTCGGGGAATCCGGACGCACCCTGCTGGCAGCCAGCCTGATTTTCGGCTGCGCGCACCTGGACAACGGCCCCCAGCCGGCGCCCAACTGGCGCTACTTCATTCTGGCCACGATTGCCGGCTGGGCATACGGCAAGGTGTTTCAGAAATCTTCCACGGTGCTTTCCTCGGCGGGTCTCCACGCCATGGTGGACTGGACCAAGCACTTCCTGTTTTGAGGGGACGAATGAGCCGCGCCACCGCATATAAGGCAGCAATTCTGGAGCCTGCGGCGGTGTATTCCCTCATCGTGGCCTACATCTGGCAGCTACGCTTCAGCCACCACGACGCCTGGCTGCCGATTGTGGGGTGGATGGTCGTCTCGCACCGCCTGCGGGGCGAGAAGGCCTCCATCCTGGGTTTCGACCTCCGGGGCCTGCGGACCTGCCTGGCGGATTTCGCTCCCTCCCTGGCTTTCCTGGCCCTCGCGCTGGTGGCCGGGGGCCTGCTCTTTCAGACCATCCGGCCGGTCCGCGGGAGCTGGATCCTGGCTGCCTGGGGCGCCTACCTGCCGTGGGGCCTCTTCCAGCAGTACGTGATGAACGGCTATTTCCTGAACCGCCTGGAGTCCTTGCTCCCTGGACGGGCCGCGCCGGTGGTGGCCGCCGCCCTGTTTTCGGGGGCCCACGTTCCCAACTTGCTGCTCATGGGAGTGGGCTTCGTGGCGGGCTACTGCTGCACCCTCATCTATAAGAAATACAAGAATTTGTACTTTCTCGGCATCGCCCATGCGACGGTTGGTGTGCTGCTGCTGGTGGTGGTTCCGGACTCGATCAGCCACCATATGACGGTCGGGCCGGGCTGGTTCCGAAGTTGAGGGCCGGGCCGTCCCACCAAGGCACAGGGTGTCCCAGAAGCGAACACCGCCGATTTTTGCCTATCCATTTTTTCTCTCATAACGTCATTAACTTACAGTGGTTCGGAAAGTGGCAGGCCCCGTGCCCTCACTCCCCCGGAATCGAAAATGGATATACAACGCAAAGGCGCGGGTAGGAAGAAGGCCATCCGGATTGTGGTCACCGTCGTGGTTCTGGTGGTGGCCGGTGTTGGGATCACAGTCGGACTGTCCAAGTTGAAGCCCGCCGCTCCCGGAGTGGAGATGTCGACTCTCTGGCCGGATACCGTCAAACGCGGACCGATGCTGCGCGACGTGCGCGGTCTCGGCACCCTGGTCCCGGAAGACACTTTGCTGATGACCGCCACGACCGATGGCCGGGTGCAGCGCATCCTGATCCGGCCGGGCGCCACGGTGAGGGCCGATTCGGTGGTGATGGTTCTTACCAGCCCGGAGCTGGAAAACCAGTTGCTGACCGCGGAGTACGCCCTCAAGGTTGCCGAAGCCGACTTCGAAAACCTGAAGGTGACCCTCGAGAAGACGCTGCTCGACATGCAGGCCACGGCCGCCCAGGTAGGCGCGGACTACAACACGGCCAAGCTGCAGGCCGACCGCGATACCGCGCTGGCCAAGGAAAACCTGCTGCCCACGGTCGATGCCAAGATTTCCGAAGTGAAGGCCCAGCAACTGGGAGAGCGTTTTCAGATTGAGCATAAGCGGCTGGCCATCAACGCGGACGCCGAAAAAGCCCAGCTCGACGCCCAGAAGGTCAAGGTCGAGCAGTTGCGCGCCAATTACGGCCTCGTCAAGAATCAGGTGGACGAGTTAAAGGTGCGGGCCGGATTTGACGGCGTCCTGCAGGCTCTGCCGCCGCCCATGACTCCGGTGGAAGAAGGCCAGAAGGTGGCGGCCGGCACTCCGCTGGGGAAGGTGGCGCAACCCTCCAAGTTGAAAGCCGAGCTCAAGATCGCCGAAACTCAAGTAAAGGACATTGTGATCGGGCAGCCGGCGGTGATTGACACGCGCCTGGCCGGAGGCGGCTCGAACGGGCTGATCGACGGTCACGTATCGCGCATCGACCCGTCGATCCTGAACGGCACCGTCACGGTGGATGTCGCGCTGAAGGGTCCGCTGCCGTCGGGCGCCAAGCCCGATCTCAGCGTGGATGGCACCATCCAGCTCGAGAAGCTGGACGACGTGGTTTACGTGGGGAGGCCGGTTTTCGGCCAGCAGGACAGCACCGTGCAGTTGTTCAAGATAGATCCGGACGGCAAGTACGCATCCAAGGTGAAAGTTACGTTCGGGCGCAGCTCGGTGAACACGATCGAAGTGAAGGATGGATTGAAGGTAGGGGACAAGGTGATCCTCTCCGATATGTCGGCGTATGACGCTTACGACCGAATTAAATTGAACTAGAGATCTGGGATTCTCGTAATGAGGAGCAAATGAACATGGAAAATGGCTCGCAACCGTTGATTCGACTGGATAACGTCAGCAAGGTGTTCGTGACCGACGAAGTGGAGACGCACGCGCTTTCGGGCGTTCATTTCGATGTCAAGAAAGGAGAGTACCTGTCGATTGCGGGTCCGTCCGGCTGCGGAAAATCGACACTGCTTGCGATCCTGGGCCTGCTCGACACCCCCAGCGAAGGCGTGTATTATCTGAACGGCAAGCCGGTTACCGGCCTCAAGCTGTCGGAACGGGCACGCATCCGCAACCGCGAAATCGGTTTTATCTTCCAGGCGTTCAACCTGATCGGCGACCTCACGGTTTACGAAAACGTCGAACTGCCGCTGACCTATCGCGGCATGCCCGCCTCGGAGCGGAAACGGCGGGTACACGAGGCGCTCGAGCGGGTGGGGATGTCCCATCGCATGAAGCACTATCCTTCGCAGCTCTCGGGCGGCCAGCAGCAGCGTGTGGCCGTGGCGCGCGCGTTGAGCGGCGATCCGCTGATCCTGCTCGCCGACGAGCCTACCGGCAACCTCGATTCCGCCAACGGCGAGGCCGTGATGAGCCTGCTCCGGGAATTGCACGCCCAGGGCTCGACGATCTGCATGGTCACTCACGATCCGCGCTACGCCGAGTTCGCCGACCGTACCATCCGCCTGTTCGACGGCCGGATCGTCGAGGAGAGTATCGAAGCCAAACAGTCGTAGGAATAGTAAGGATTTGGCAGCGAAAGAAGGCGGGTCCCGCTGGGAGGGATTCGTGTTCTTTCGCCGCCCGAATGGGTTTCTTGCAGCCGCTGAGGGGGGCGCGATGTCTGTCTACCGGATCTTGACGCTGGCGGTAGCCAGCGCCTTGGGTCTTCACGCAACGATTATCGGAACGCCGCAGGCCGCGTTCCGTCACCTCTACACCCTCAACCCCACCGGAACGGTGGAGGTTCAGAATGTCTATGGCGATGTCAGCATCATGGCATGGGACCGCGACGAAGTGCTGGTCGAGGCCGTCAAGAAATCCTCCGATCCCCGGCACCTGGACGACGCCCGTATCGTCGTCGACTCCTCCTACGATTCGTTTTCGGTCCGGACTCTCTATGCGGGCGACGGCACCGGAGACCTGGCGAGCGTGGAGTACCGCATCATGGTGCCGCGCAATGCCAACCTGCAGAATGTGAAGCTGACCAACGGCGGGCTCTCGATCCGCGGGCTGGCTGGGGCGGTCAAGGCCTCGGCGGTCAATGGCGGAATCCGTGCCGAACGGCTGGAAGGCGGAGCGGAGCTTTCGACCGTCAACGGGCGGCTGGATGCCGATTTCGAGCGCATCAGCGGCGCGGGGACGATCTCCCTTACCTCGGTGAACGGCCCCATCCGGCTCTCACTGCCGCGGGAAGCGACTGCCAGCCTTATAGCGGACAATCTGAGCGGCGGCATTAACTCCGACATCGGCCGTTCCTGGCGCGAACCGGGCGGCAACCGCCTGCGCGCGGTCATGAACCGGGGCGGTGTGAGAATTCATCTGCGGAACGTGAACGGCGGGATCCAGATCCGCTCCTGCTGGAACCACCGCGGCGAACACCCCTGGTCGTAAAGGATTCTGCAAAACCCGCTGACATTTGCTAACCTGACGGCCAAATGTACCCGGTAGTCCAGAATCTCCGGTATGGGATCCGGCTTTTCCAAAAATCACCGGGATTCAGCGCCATGGCGCTGGCGACCCTGGCCCTGGGAATGGGTGCTACCACGGCCATCTTCAGCATCGTGGATGCGGTTCTGCTCAAGCCGCTGCCGTTCCGGGATCCCGGCCGCCTGCTGGTGATCTGGGAGAAGAATGCCGCGCAAAACCGGACGCGCATGTTCGTTCCCCCGGCCAACTACCGGGAATGGCAGCGCCAGAGCGCGTCGCTCGAATCCCTGGCCGCCATCGAAAGCATGCACGTTAACCTCACCGCCGGCCCGAACGGACGCATGGAGCCGGAGGAGCTGCGCGGCGAACGGGTCACCGCTTCCCTGCTTCCGCTTCTGGGTGTGCAGCCCATAGTGGGCCGGGGCTTCCGGCCCGAGGAAGAGCGGCCCGGGCACGCCAGCTACGTGCTGTTGAGCCACGGGCTGTGGACGCGCCGCTTCGGCGCCGACCGGTCCATCCCCGGCAAGGCGATCCAACTGGGCAACCGCAGCTATACGGTTCTGGGGGTGCTGCCGGCCGGATTCGCGGTGGTGCAGCCTGGTGTCGATATCTGGCTTCCCCTGGCGCTCGATGCGGCGGATGCGGCCGCTTCGTCGGGGCGCACGCTGATGGTGGTGGCGCGGCTGAAGCCGGGCGTGGCCGTCGAGAAGGCCACAAGCGAACTCGACGCCATCGGCGGCGGCCTCGAGCAGGCTAACCCGGTGCTGAACTCCGGCTGGCGGCCTTCCGTATATCCCTTGCAGGAGGAAGTTGTCGGCAAGGTGCACGATCCGCTCATGGTGCTCATGGCCGCGGTGGGTTTCCTGCTGCTGATGGGCTGCGCCAACGTAGCCAACCTGCTGCTGGCCCGCGCCGGCTCGCGGCGCCGGGAAGTGGCCATCCGGACCGCCATGGGCGCCGGACGCGGCACGATTGTGCTGCAACTGCTCGGCGAGAACATGATGCTGGCGGCCGCCGGCGGCGCCCTGGGACTGCTGCTGGCGCGCGGCGGAATCGCGCTGCTGGAGTGGCTGGGGCCGGCCAACATTCCCCGGTTGGCCGATGCGCGCGTGGATGCCCGGCTCTTTCTGTTCGCCCTGGTCTCGGCCGCGGTAACCGGCCTGCTGGTGGGGATCGTCCCCGCCATCCAGATTTCGTCCGGAAACCTCAATGCGGCGCTCACGGAGACGGGGCGCGGCGGAACCATGAGCCGCTCCGGGAGGGCCGTCCGGAACCTGCTGGTGGTGGGCGAGGTCGCGCTGGCGGTGGTCGTGCTGATCGGCGCCGGATTGCTGATGCGCAGCTTCGCTCATTTGCGTTCGGCCAACCCAGGATTTCAGCCGTCCGGACTGCTCACCGCGCGTCTGCCGCTGGCCGGAGGCAGGAATGCGGCGGCGCCGCGCCGGGTGGAGTTTATCGGCCGCCTTCTGCAACAGGTATCCGCGCTTCCGGGGGTTCTCGACGCGGGAGCGGTGAATTCGCTGCCGCTCTCCGGCTTCGGCGTCGGGTCTTCGTTTGCAGTGTACGGCCGTCCGGCGCCGCCGCCCGATCAGCGTCCCATCGGACTGATGCGCGCCGTCACGGTCTCGTACTTCCGGACGATGGGAATCCGGCTGGCGGCCGGCCGCGAGTTCAGCATCGCCGATACCGGCCAGTCGCAGCCGGTCATCATCGTCAACCGGACCCTGGCGCGCCGCTTCTGGCCGGGGACGAACAGTCCGGCCGCCGCCTTGGGCGGGAGATTGGTGCTCGACCAGCCTAACGGGAGGGTGGCCGAGATCGTCGGAGTAATATCGGATGTGAAGGCCGATAGGATCGAAGGCGAAGAGTGGCCTACCATTTACAATCCGTACCCGCAGGCCCCCGCCATTACGATGACCGCCGTGGTACGTACGGCCGGGCCTCCGCTCGCCCTGGCGCCGGTCCTTCAGAGGGAAGTGCACAGCCTCGACCCGGATCAACCGGTGGCGGATATCCGCTCGATGGAAGACCTGGTGGACCGCGCGATCGCCGAACCGCGGTTCAATGCCATGGTGCTGTCGGTCTTCGCGCTGATTGCCTTCGTGCTGGCGGCGGTGGGAATCTACGGCGTGATCTCCTACGACGTCAGCTCGCGGACCCACGAGATCGGCATCCGCATGGCGCTGGGCGCGCAGAGGAGCGACCTGCTGCGCATGACGCTGGGACAGGGCGCGCGGCTGGCCGCATATGGAATTATGGCTGGGCTGGCTGCGGCGTTCGGACTGACCCGGCTGATGGCGAGCATGCTTTATGAAGTGAAGGCGACCGACGCCGATACGTTTGCCGCGATCGCGTTGTTGCTGGGTGGCGTTGCCCTGGCGGCGAGTTACCTGCCGTCCCGGAGGGCCATGGCGCTCGATCCGGTCAACGCGCTGCGGCATGAATAGGAAGAAAAATGATCAACCTTCAGAACGTGGAAAAGTTTTACGAGGGCGGCTATGGACGAACCTATGTGCTGCGCCGCATCAGCCTCGAGATCCGGGAAGGCGAATTCGTCACCATCATGGGGCCTTCGGGAGCCGGCAAATCGACGCTCCTTAGTATCCTCGGGATGCTGGACGGCGCCTGGACCGGCGAGTTCGAGTTCTTCGGACACCAGGTTCACCGCATGAAGCCCAAGGACCGGGTGGAGCTGAACAAGAAGTACATCGGGTTCGTTTTTCAGAGCTACCACTTGATCGACAACCTCACGGTGTACGAGAACCTCGATATTCCGCTCTCCTACCGCAACGTGAAGGGCTCCGAGCGGGCGGCCATGGTCTGCGATACGCTCGACCGGTTCCACATCGTGGGCAAGCGCGATCTTTACCCCAGCCAGCTTTCCGGCGGCCAGCAGCAACTGGTGGCCGTGGCGCGCGCCGTGATCGCCAACCCCAAGCTGATTCTGGCCGACGAACCGACCGGCAATCTCCACTCCAGCCAGGGCAAGGAGATCATGGACCTGTTCAAGAGGCTGAACGACGAAGGCACGACCATCGTACAGGTGACGCACTCGGAGGCCAACGCCGCGTATGGCCACCGCGTGGTGCAGCTGGCCGACGGCTGGCTGGTGAGCGGCGCCACGGATGAAGCCGCGGCCCGGCGCGTTTAGCGACGCTCTGCGCTACAATGTCCCTTCCATGCAGGTACTGCAGGCGGGGCCGCACAAACTGATCTACCTCGAGCTCCAGCCGGAACTGGTGGCGAAGATAGCCCGTGATGCGGGCTTCGAAACCCGCACAAAGGATAGCCCCCGGAGTATCCAAATGGATCTGAGCACGCCAGCCGGGCAGTCCCCGATCCTCCTGTTCGATGCCGCCGATCCAGCCAATCTGGGCTGGTTCTCCCGCTGCCAGTTCCACATCGACGGGCGCAGCGGCGTGGTCCTGCAGACGCCCATCACCCTGGCCAACCGGCGCGACCGAAGCGGCCACGCAAACCGCAATTCGGTGCGGCTGGCGATCGCCAAGGAGCTGCCTGCCACATTCCGCCTGCCGGGGAAGCAGCCCCTGACCGAACAGGTATTTTACGCTTTATTCTTCAACTTTCTGACGGCGCTCACCAAGAACGGGGTGGCGGTCTGCGGCGGCGGCGTGGTGCAGCCGCTGGCCGGACGAACCGAGGCCGTCGGCTCCCGCAATTGATGTGTGCCCTCCGGCACCTACCTGCAACCTGTGAACGCATCTTTGAGCCCTGCCGCCGAATCGATATTCCCGGGCCGGGGCTGTGACCGATTCGGGGGGAACGGCGCCGCTCGGGCTCAGTTCACTTATGCCGGCTCCTCGAGGGCCGGCATTTTTTTCGGTCACAGCACTTCGAACTTTATTTGACGGCCGCCGATTTCGCTCTATTTCCGACACTTAGGCGTTGTGCCTGGGCGGGGGACGGGTGGCGCCTGGGCTGGTAACACCACGAGGCGGGGGTAAGATATCGGTAGTAGCAGGGTGTCAATGAAGACCGCACAACGCAATTTCACCTCCATCAGCGGCGTCCCGATCGCACCGGTCTACGGGCCGGAGGACATCGGCGGTATCCCCGCCGAAGCGCCCGGCGAGTTTCCTTATACGCGCGGCATTCATCGCGACATGTATCGCGGAAGACTGTGGACCATGCGCCAGTTTTCCGGTTTCGCCACGCCCGAGGAAACCAACCGCCGCTACCACTACCTGCTCGGGCAGGGTCAGACCGGGCTTTCGGTGGCCTTTGACCTGCCGACGTTGATGGGCTACGACGCCGACCATCCGCTGAGCGAAGGTGAAGTCGGCAAGTGCGGCGCCTCGGTGTGCTCGCTCGAGGACATGGAGATTCTGTTCCGCGGCATCCCGCTCGGCGACGTGACGGTTTCGATGACCATCAACTCGCCCGCCGCCATCCTGTGGGCCATGTACCTGGCGGTGGCCGAGCAGCAGGGCGTGGAGTGGGCGCGGCTTTCCGGCACCATCCAGAACGACATCCTCAAAGAGTACATCGCGCAGAAGGAATACATTTTCCCACCCCGGCCTTCCATGCGGCTGGTCACCGACACCATCGAGTTCGGGACCCGCCATACGCCGCGCTTCAACCCGATCTCGATCAGCGGATATCACATCCGCGAGGCCGGATCGACCGCCGCCCAGGAGCTGGCGTTCACTCTGCGGGACGGCATGGAGTACGTGGACTGGGCGCTCGGGCGCGGGCTCTCGATCGACGAATTCGCGCCGCGCCTCAGCTTCTTCTTTAACGCCCACAGCGATTTCTTCGAGGAGATCGCCAAGTACCGGGCGGCGCGGCGCATCTGGGCCGCGGCCATGCGCGACCGCTACGGCGCCACGAGCGAGCGGAGCTGGAAGCTGCGGTTTCACGCGCAGACCGCAGGCTGCTCGCTGACCTGGCAGCAGCCCTACAACAACGTAGTGCGGACCACGCTGCAGGCTCTCTCGGCGGTGCTGGGCGGCGCGCAGTCGCTGCACACCAATTCGCTCGACGAGGCCTACGCGCTGCCCGGCGAGCATGCCGTGACCATCGCGCTGCGCACGCAGCAGGTGCTGGCCTATGAGAGCGGGCTGGCGAGCCGGCCCGACCCCCTGGGGGGCAGCTACTTCGTCGAAAAGCTGACGGTCGAAATCGAGGAGGCGGCCAAGCGCTACATCCGGCGCATCGATGAGATGGGCGGCATGATCGGAGCGATCGAAGCCGGGTTTCCGCAATCCGAGATCGGCGCGGCCAGCTACCGGTACCAGCGCGAGGTGGAATCCGGCGAGCGTACGATCGTCGGGGTGAACCGCTTCCAGTCCGGCGGCCAGCCAATCGAGCTGCTGGAAATCGACGAAACTTCCGCGCGGCTGCAGAACGAGAAGCTGGCGGCGCTGCGCAAGCGGCGCGATAATAACCAGGTGCGGAACACGCTGGACGCGCTGAAGCGGGCGGCCGAAGGAACGGAGAACACCATGCCGCTGCTTCTGGACGCGGTACGCGCCTACGCCACGCTGGGTGAGATCTGCGACGCGCTGCGGGCGGTTTTCGGCACCTACCAGGAGACCACACACCTCTGAACATGCCACGGCCGATTCGAGTGCTGGTCGCCAAGCCGGGTCTGGATGGACACGACCGCGGCGCGAAAGTCATCGCGCGGGCGCTGCGCGATGCCGGCATGGAAGTGATCTACACCGGGCTGCGCCAGACGCCCGAGATGATCGTGAGCGCCGCCTTGCAGGAAGACGTCCAGGTGATCGGCCTGTCGATCCTGTCGGGCGCGCACAACGCCATCGTTCCGCGGGTGCTCGAGCTGCTACGCGAGAAAGATATGTCCGACGTCAAGGTGATCGTCGGCGGCATCATTCCGGATGAGGACGCGGAAGCCTTGAAGCAGCAGGGCGTGGCCGCGGTCTTCCAGCCCGGCGCGTCTCTCGACGCGATCGTCAACTTCATCCGCTCGTCCGTTCCCACACTCTAAGCTGCGAGCTTCGCTCGCCCGGGCAGGCCGGAGGCCTACCCTACCTCAACTCATGTCTCAAAAATACTTGCTGTCCATCGACGGCGGGGGTATTCGCGGTATTATCCCTGCCCTGGCGCTCCTGAAACTGGAGCAGACTACCGGCAAACCGGCGCGCGAGATCTTCTCGTTCGTGGCGGGCACATCGACCGGCGCCCTGCTGGCCTCGGCCATTGCTGCCGGCATTCCGGCTTACCGCATCGTCGAGATCTACAAGAACCGGATCCGCGATATCTTCAAGCCCGGCAAGCCTTGGAACACCGTGCGGCGCTACAGCGGCGGCTATATGTACGACATCGGCAACCTGTCGAAAGTCCTGGACGAGGAGTTCGGGGCCGCCGCGGGCGCCCGCCTGAACGATTCCCCCATCGACATTCTCCTGACCGCCAAAGGGCTGGCCGACGGCAAACCCTGGTATTTCGTCAAAGACAACCCCGCCAATTCCGGCGCCACCGGCCACCTCCGCATGCTCGATTGCGCCTCGGCCAGCGCCGCCGCCCCCACCTATTTCAACCCGTTCTCGATGGCGAGCGCGCCGGTCAGCGGCAAGCTGGTGGATGGCGGCGTCGGCGTCACCGGCAATCCGGTGTACCAGGCGTGCGTGGAGGCGTTCGTCTACAGCCAGGGATACCGGCCCGAGGAGACCACCGTGATCTCGTTCGGCACCGGCAGGTTCGAGGAGAAGGCCGACCCGCATTCGATCCTCGACTGGCTCGGCTGGGTCACCGATACGATGCTCCACGCTCCGCAGGCGCAGCAAAGCGAGATCGTGGCCCGGCATTATTCGAGTGCCTTATTCTACCGGCTGGAACCCGACCTTCCGGCGGCGATCGATATGGACGACGTCGGCCGGATCGGCGACCTTGAAGAGGCGGGCAAGAAGTTCGCCGGGCTGGTAGACTGGAATGTGTTATTTCGAGGTGAGGATTGTTCGTTCCGCGTGAGACCTCCAAAGTGTGTTTAGCCGTACCTGCCAGCCGGTTCCCGGGCGTGTGGAAAACCGTGCCGGACCTTCACACCTGTAGCCTCCGGCACTCGTTGTTGCCCCTTTTAAGATCCGCTAAACTAATGGCTTAACGGTCTTCGAGAACCGGCTTCACCGTGATACTGACTCCCGTGTCCCGACCTTATCGAAATTGCGCAGAGTGGAAAGGTATGCTTGCATGAAGTTCTTCAGGCGCGCGCGCCTGGCTATGATTCCGGCCTGTCTCTGCGCGCTCAGTCTTCCGCCCCTCCCGGCCCAGACGCCTCCGGCCCAGCCTCCAGCCAACCCGCAGCAGCAGACGCCTCCGGCCGGGACGCCGGCGGGCCAGCAGCAGCAGCGGCCGGCTCAGCCGCCGCCCACCCGGAACCCGTTCGAAACGGTGCCGGAGGCTCAGCAGCCCCCGCAGCCTCAGCCAGCGAAACCGACTACTCCCGGACAGCCGGCGGTAGCGGTCAGGCCGACTCAGCCCACCGGCCAGGTAATTGAGGCAATTGAATTCCGCGGCGCCCGGCGCGTCCCGCAGGATACGCTTCGCGCCATGATCGTCTCGCGGCCGGGCGATATCCTGAACGACGACACCCTCCGCCGGGACTACATGATTCTATGGAACACCGCCCGGTTCGACGACATCGTCCTCGAGACCGAGCCGGGGAAAACGGGCGTCATCGTGCGCTTCGTCCTCACCGAGCGGCGGGTCATCCGCTCCATCACGTACGAGGGAATTCACTCGGTCACGGTCTCGGAAATCCTGGACCGCTTTAAGGAACGCCGGGTGGGGCTGTCGGTAGAGTCGCAGTACGACCCCGACAAGGTCCAGCGGGCCACCGTCGCTCTGAAGGAATTCCTGGCCGAGCGCGGCCGCCAGTACGCCACGGTGGAGCCGCAGATCGAGCAGATTCCGCCTTCTTCCCTTAAGGTGACGTTCAACATCAACGAGGGTCCCAAGGTCAAGGTCGGCGAGATCAATATCGTCGGCAATAAGGCGTACAACGACCGCTGGGTGGAACGGGCCATGAAGAACCTCCACCCGATCGGGATCCCGCATTCGATCTACTTCGAGAACCTTTTCGCCAAGACGTTCGACCAGGCCAAGCTGGAAGAAGACCGCGAGCGCATCCGCCAGGCCTACCAGGACAAGGGTTATTTCGAAGCCAAGACACTGGACGACCAGGTGCAGATCGTTCCGACGGGCGGACACGGATGGCGCCTGCCGCTGATCAAGCCCAACAACCAGGGCATTGCGGCCAATATCACGATTCCGGTGGAAGAAGGCCGGCTATATCATCTGCGCAATGCCAACTTCGTGGGGGTGAAATTCTTCCGCGAGCCTTCCGTGCTGCTCAACCTGTTCGGCATGAAGCAGGGCGATGTGTTTTCGACAGACAAGCTGCGCAAGGGCATCGAGAACCTGAGAAAGCTGTACGGCCAGTTCGGGTTCATGAACTTCATTCCGGAGCCTTCCTTCGACATCATCCCGAATAGCGACCAGATCGACCTGACGCTGACCGCCGACGAGGGCAAGCAGTACTTCGTGCGGCGCATCGACTTCTCGGGGAATACCACGACGCGCGACAAGGTAATCCGGCGCGAACTGCTGCTGGACGAGGGCGACCTGTTCAACAGCCAGTTGTGGGATTACAGCATTCTCCGGCTCAACCAGCTCGGGTATTTCGAGATGCTCAAGAAGGAAGATGCCGCGGAGATCCATACCAATCCCAACACCGACACCCTGGACATCACCCTGAAGGTGAAGGAGCGCGGCAAGAACTCGATCGGCCTGAACGGCGGCGTCTCGGGAATCGCCGGCAGCTTCATGGGGTTCAACTACTCCACCAACAACTTCCTCGGCCTGGGTGAAACGCTCTCCCTCGAATCGCAGATCGGCACGCGCATGAAGGATGTCAGCTTGGGGTTCACCGAGCCGTACTTCCTGGACCGGCCGCTGCAGCTCGGCTTCGTCGTCTACTTGCGGGCGTTCAATTTCGACCAGGGCCGCGAAGCGTCGATCCTGGCAGGGCAAAACCTGATCCCCCTGTACAACCAGTTGGGCACGCAGAACCTGCTGAACTATACGCAGGATAGCCACGGCTTCTCGGTATCGGCCAGCTACCCGCTGCGCCGCAGCTTTGCGCGCGTCGGCATCACGTACGGTTATGACATCTCGAGCGTAAAGACGCTGACGGATGCCGCCACCACCTACTTCCAGTACATCAATTTCAGCGGCGTCGCAGGCCCGAATTCGCTGGACGGCATCCACACCAGCCACATCACGCCGTCGTATTCGTATAACACGGTGAATCACCCGATTACACCGACGGGCGGCCGCAGCCTCTTCATTTCCACGGATTTTTCGGGCAGCTTCCTGGGCGGCAATGTGAATACGATCTCCCCCACGGTCGACGCCAAGTACTTCCACCCGGCGCCGTGGCACAAATCTCACATTCTGGCCTTCCACTTCATGGGGTCTTTGATCACGGGCTACGGCGGCAAATATGTACCGCCGTTCTCGCGCCGGTTCATGGGAGGCGAGCAGGATATCCGCGGATTCGAGATCTGGGGTATTACGCCCATCGCGTTCCTTCCCTCGTCGGCGTCGGTGAACGTGTTGAACGACGACGGATCGGCCCGCACGCAAAAGGTCATCAGCGGCGGAACCGTGACTACGGCTCCGGTGACCATGCAGGTTCCGAGCTACCAGTTGATCACGCCGGGCGGCGATACGCAGGCCGTGTTCAATTTCGAATACCGGATTCCGATCGTCGGGCCGGTCATTCTGGCCCCGTTCCTGGACGCCGGCGTGGACAAGATCCTGCGCGCCAACCAGCTCACCATGGAGCCCAGCCAGGTAGCCAACCTGAACCAGCAGTTCCCCCAAGCCAATTTCAGCGGTCAGGTGGTGATCGCGCCGGGCACGCAGAAGCCCCGCGTTTCCACCGGGCTCGAGCTGCAGGTGATGCTGCCTGTAGTCAACGCGCCGTTCCGGCTATACTTTGCGTATAACCCGTCCATCGTGCGGGAGTACCTGCAGCCGCCCATCGTGGCGGACCGCTCGGCGTTCCCGAATGCGGCCACCTTTGCCAACGCGGTGGCGTCTTACGGCCAGGCATATCCGTTCTTCGAGAAGCGGACGATGTTCCGCTTCACGATCGGCAGGACGTTCTAGAGTCCCGGGACCAGTATGATATTTTTGAGTTTAGGAGTTTTCGCTTGAAGAAGAATTTCGCTTACGCTTTGTTCGTCCTGGGAATCGCTGCGGTCGCGCATGCCCAGACCGCGCCGTCGAAAGTCGCGATCATTCACATACAGAATGCCATTCTGGCCACGAAGGATGGGCAGAAGGCCCAGGCCGATCTGACTTCCAGGTTCAGTCCGAAGAAGCAGGCCATCGAGAAGCTGCAATCCGATATCACGCAGATGCAGGACCAGTTGTCCAAAGGCAGCGCGACCATGAGCGAGGATGCCAAGGCCAAGCTCATGAAGAACATCGACGACTCGAAGAAGAGGGGACAGCGCGATGCCGAGGATTTCGACGCCGAAGTTCAGCAGGAAGAAGGCAAGATCATGAACGATATCGGCGCGAAGATCATGGACGTCATCATCAAGTACTCCACAGCCCATGGCTATTCGATGGTGGTGGACGTCAGCAATCCCCAAACTCCCGTTCTCTGGGCCGATCCCTCGGTCGATATCACCACTGAGATTGTGAAGCTTTACGACGAGGCACATCCGGGCACAGGGGCTGCTTCCGCCCCGGCGAAACCGGCACCCGCTCCCGCCAGACCGGCCGCGCCTCCCGCCAGACCGGCCGTGCCTCCGGCCACCAAGAAGCAGTAAGCCCTGCCATGCAACCGCGCTCCCGGAACACGGGGGCGCGGGCTACTCCCCATAGTTGATTTCGGCGCGCCGCGCGGAGATGGCGGTGTAAGCCAGCAGGATCGCGGCCAGCGCCAGCAGACCCGGCACCGCGATCCAGAACGGCGTGGCGTCGGCGTCGATCACCATCACGTTGAAGGGCGGCGGAACCGGAATCTCGACCGGGCAAAGATTCTTCAGGTAGAAGATCACGCTGATCTTTTTGAGCAGCGTCGGCAGGAACGGGTTCAGCCCTTCCCACACCCACACCACTGCGGCGGAGATCATCGGGTTCTTGAAGAACAGCCCGCACAGCAGAAATACCGCGCCGTATCCGATACAGGCCAGCGTCGTCACCAACATGTAGGCGCCAAGTTCGTGCAGACCTGGGCCGTGCAGCAGATAATCCGTCCAGGCCGGACCGAAGTGCGCGCCGATCAGCAGGAACGCAGCCGAGACGCTGCCTACGAACAGCACCAGCGCGACGATCAGGCCCGCCAGGTACTTCCCGGCAACCAGCGCTTCGCGCCGCATGGGGGTAAGGAAGTAGTAGTGCAGCGTCTTCTCCAGCATTTCGGCGCGGAAGAGGTTGGAAAAGATCCCCATACAGCCGAAGAAGATTCCGGCTCGCAGGTAGTAGAACATGAAGATCCCGGCGAAGACCAGGCTGTCCTCGCCCAGGCTGTGATGACCTCCGTGGCGGCGGCTTTCGATGAGCCAGTGCAGGAGCGTGAGGACAACCGGGCCGAGCGCGAGGAAATAGATCCACCAGCCGCGGCGGGAGAGGAACGTCTTCTTCAACTCGAGCCGCAGCACGCCGCCGATCTGGCGAATCCAGAGCTGGTTCATACGGTCGCCCCCTCGGCGCCGATCAGGTACTGATAGACGGAATTCACATCGTCATCGGCCGGCGCCACGGATTCCACTTCCAAGCCGGAATCGAGAATCACTTTGTTGAGCAGCAGGTAGAAGCTGTCGGCGTCGCGCGTGCGCAGCAGCAGCCCTTTGCCGTCGGCCGCCACTTTGGCTTCGACTACGTGATCCTGCTGGAACAGCCGGGCGGCCAGCATGCCGGGCCGGTCGCAGCGCACCAGGATCTGCATGGGCTGCTCCTTCACCTCGCTGCGGACGCCCTGGATCTGGCCTTCGGCAACCACGTAGCCCTGGCTCAACAGGATCACCTGGTCGGAGATGCGGTCCACTTCGTGCAGGATATGGCTGGAGACGATCACGTGGCAGCCCTTGTCGCCCCACTGGCGGAACATGGCGATGGCTTCGGCGCGCGCCAGCGGGTCGAGGCCGTTCAGAGGCTCGTCGAGTACGATCACTTTGGGATCGTGCGCAATTGCCTGGGCCAGCTTGACGCGCTGCCGCATGCCTTTGCTGTAGCCCGCCACGGCCCGGTTCGCCGCATCCTGAAGGCCGGCCAGCTGGAGCACGGAGGCGGTGCGCTCGTGGCACTCGGCGGGCGTCAGGCCGAACATCAGCAAAAACGAGTAGATGAACTGGTAGCCGGTGATGCCTTTGGGAAACGCGTCGAACTGCGCGCAGTAGCCGATGAGGCGGCAGAGCTGCTCGGGATGATCGGGCGGTATTCCGAGCACGCTGATCTCGCCCTGCGTGGGACGGATCAGCCCCGTCATCAGATTCATCAGCGTGGTTTTGCCCGAACCGTTGGGGCCGACCAGGCTGGTGATGCCCGGCGGAATCGACAGGCTTACCTTGTTGATGCCCAGCACCTCGCCGTAGAAGCGCGAGACGTTCTGGAAGGTGATCAGGGAGTCGCTCACCGCACCACCTCCGTGCCGCGGATCTTCCGCGCCAGCATGTAGAGGCAGATCAGGCAAAGCCCGATCAGAGCGGCCCAGGAACACCACAGGGGCAGCACCTCGCCGAGCGGCGCGCGGAAAAAGACCGCTCCGTTGGTGGTCTGGTTGGAGCCTTCGAACAAGTGCACCCAGACCGAGCCGATCAGGTAGCTGATGTTGAACAGCGACCCCCAATTGGTGCGCTGGATGGCGTTGACGGTGGCGCCGAATCCGCCCGCGACGAAGAACACGCCGAACATCAGGGCACCCGCGGCGGGCTTCCACTTCACCCAGGCGGAGAGCGCCAGCGCCAATAACGAAAGGATCAGAATCCAGATCCAGGCGCCCACGAACGTGGCGACGGCGTAGCGCATGTGGTCCTGCATCCACTGCCAGCCTTCCAGGTAGCTCTGGAGCCCGAACAGCAGCAGGCCGGGCACCCACGTCATGAACGAGAGCAGGATCACCAGCACCGACATCTTGCCGAGCACGTATTCGACGCGGGAGAAGGGACGCGCCAGGTAGAGAGGCAGCGCGTTGTTGGCTAAGTCGGGCGACACCTGCCCGGGGCCGATGAACGCGGCCAGGAACAGCGCCAGCATGCTCTGCCAGCCCAGCAGCGACATGAAGAACACTACATTGATGGAGATGAGATTGTTGGCGTTCCGCGCGCCCACCAGGTTGAGCACGCTGGCGTTGTGCTGGATGTAGATGAGCAGCGCGCAGATCAGCGGGTAAATGAAGGTGGCGATGTAGAAGATGTTGAGAAAACGCGAGCGGTGCAGATCCTCGAAGGCATAGCGCGTCACCACCAGGAAGCGGCTCCACGAAGGAGTCATTGCGCCATCGTAGGGCCGGTAGGTTTTTTTATAAACGGCCATCGGCGGTCTCCATGGCTTTGAGGAAGATATCTTCCAAAGAATCGCGCTTGTGGTTGAGGCGGCGGATCTGAACCTCCTGCTCGGCCGCGATTTCGTACAGGCGACGGACTTCCACGCCGTCCGGCAGGATCACCTTGATGCGGCCCTGCGCCCCGGCGGCGGTTTCACACCCGAGCTTCTCGATGGCCTCGAGGAAGTTGCCGTTCTGCGCGCCGCGCGTCTCGATTTCGAGGAAGCGGCGGTTCTGGCGGCGCTCTTCTTCGAGGTTGCAGAAGGCCGCGACGTTGCCGTCCTTGAGGATCAACACCTGGTCGCAGCACTCTTCCACGTCGCGCAGCAGGTGCGAGGAGAGGATGAGGCTCAGGTCGCCGCGGTCGCGGACCTCCTGGATGAGCTGGATCATGCGGGTGCGCGCGGGAGGATCGAGCCCGTTGGTCGGCTCGTCGAGAAACAACAGCTTGGGTCCGTGGGCGATGGCCTGCGCCAGCTTGGCGGCCTGCTTCATCCCGAGCGAGTAGGTGCCGATCGGCCGGTAGCGGACCTCCCCCAGGCCGACGTAGAAGAATGCTTCATGGGCGCGCTCGAGTGCGTGCTCCTTCGGCAAGCCCGCCAGCTCGGCCATCAGCTTCACGAAGCGGACGCCGGTCATGGACGCGATGAACGAATCGTTCTCCGGCATGTAGCCGATGAGGCCGCGGACCTCGCGGGCATGGGTGCGGACATCGCGGCCGAATACACGGGCGGTACCGGAAGACGGTTTGTGGAAACCGAGCAGCGTGTTGAGCAGCGTCGATTTCCCCGCACCGTTGGGGCCCAGAAGCCCGATGGAGCGCCCCGTGAGAGAAGCCTTCAGCTTCTTCAGGATGGTGCGGTTACCAAGCCGGACTTCCAGGGCGTCGAGTTCGATGACCGGGTCCATTACTTCACGATACGTCTTTCAACGACCCCTTGTTCCCACCATCTGACCGAACGGAAGCCCGTTTCCGACCAGCCCCAGCACGTTGCCGCTGAGAACGTTGGAAAGCGCGGATCCGAACATGCTGCCGCCTCCGGCCACGGTGATCCGGCCGGGCTCGCCGTAGGCCGCCACCAGCATGGGCTTCATGTTGCCGAGGCCCTGGATGGCGTTCTGCGCACCCGGCGCGTTCTTCGGGGCAAAGGCTCCCAGAAGGCTCGTCAAAGGCGCCAGGGTGGTCCCCAGGTTCTGATAAATCAGGGCGGAGAAGTTGGCGTAGTGGTCGCGCGGCTCCATTTCGAGGAAACGGACGGAGTGCGTGATGGAAGTGCTCGAGGCTTTCACCTGCAGTGCGCGGGCAACCAGGGCGCGGCTCGGCCCGGCGATCAGATAGCCGTCGGCGAAGGTGTAGTGCGCCTCGGTCAGCGGGTTGGGATCGCCGCCTGCGATCATGTAATAGGTGCGGCCTTCCACGGTCTCCTGCGACGTGCGCAGGGGCGTGTGCCCGGTCTTGACAGCCTGCTGATTATACGTCTCGGTGAACTTCTGCAGGGTCGCCTGCAAGCGCGCCGGATCGTAGCATTCCGCCACCAGCTTCCAGGAGGGAACCGGGAAGGGCGGGCCGTCGAGCGAGATGGAAAACTCGCCGCCCAGGCTCGCTGCGAGGTCGTTGCGGACATCGAACCCGACCTTCTGCTGAAGCTCGTCGATGGCCTGCCGGGCAGCCGCCGGAGAGCGCTGCTGCACACCGGCCACTTCGTCGATGATGGCCGCCGGGCTCTTCACCACGAACGCCGCCACCAGGGTGGCATCGGGCGAAACGTAATCGAGCGACCCCATCGGCGACGGATCGGCCAGCCAGGAGGCAATCCCGGTGCGGGGGCCGTCGAAATCCACCGCGGCGCGGGTTTCCATCTGGCCCTGGACGTCCTTCTGTTCGGCTACGAAGAAACGGATTCCGGCCGTCTGCGGCCCGGCGTGCAGCCGCGAAAGATCGGCGCACAGCAGGAGCCCGGCGCCTGTGCGATAAGCGTCGGCGATGCGGGCATAGAACGGGGTGCCCTGGAAGCTACCGGATGCCGAGTCGAGGGCGGCGGCCATGCTCTCGACCGATGCTTTCGCCGGACCGAAAACCACCAGCCCGGGGCGGGTGACGACGGCCGCCGGAATTCCCTGCCGCTTCACGAATTCGGCGAAGCCTTCGCGCCTGCTCTCGGACAGGAACACCGGCGCATCCATGCCGCCGTTGGCCCCGGCGACCGCCGCGACCACCACTTCATCGCCCAGGTATTCGCTGGCGGCGCGCAGCTTTTCGATCACCGGGTCTACGTTGGACGACCTGCCGGCCCACCATGCGCGCAGCTCGGGGCTCTCTTCGAGCTTCTGGCGGAACACGGTCTGGGCCTCGCCGAGATACTGAGCCAGGTTGGGAATGCTGGCGAAGAACGCAACTCCGGCGGGCAGGCGCTTGAGCAGGGCGCTATCGTAGCGAAGCGCCGGCATGTGAATCTTCTGCAGACTGACTTTCAGCGCCTCGAGCTGCTGCATCATGCGGTCGCGATTGCGGCTCCAGGAGATGTCGTCGCGGATCGTAACCGGCTCGAGGGTGGCGCTGGTTACCGCCTGATCGCCGGGGCCGAGCACCTTGTCCTCGTTATTCTGGGAAACGTGCACCTGGCCCTGGATGACCGAAACGCGCGACCCCTTTACCCCCGAGCTCACGCTGAACACGGTCCCGGTAACGGCCACGCGGCAATCGGCGGTGGCGACATAGAGGTGTCCGCGGCGGCGTTTGGCGGCCTGTACAATGATGCTGCCGCGGCTGAGGTGAATGGTGAGATCGCTCGCGGTCTGGGTGGTGGAGAACCCGGAGCGCTCGCGCAGCTCGACTACCGAGCCGTCGTGCAACTGCAGCATGGCGTCGGAATCCTGGGCGGTACGCAGCTCGACGCCGTCCGGCAGATCCTGCCCGGCAACCAGCGGCCGGATGCCCGCGGCCGAAACTTCATAGAGGGTTCCGTTCAACGCCTGAACGACGGCGCGGCCGTTGCGGCCTCCGAACTGATCGAGGGCCACCCACACCGAGAGTCCGGCGGCGGCAACCACGACTGCAGCGGCAGCCCAACGCACCGTGTAATTCACGCGGCGAACGGGCCGCGCGGCGGGCATTACGGCCACCCTGCCTTCGTAGACTTTGCGGCAGGCAACGCACTCGTGCAGGTGATCTTTCAGCAGGGTCGCGCGCGCCTCGAGGAGACGGCCGGCGCGATAATCCGGCAGCATCGCCTGGAAATCGGCGCAGCCGCGGATGTGCTCGTGCGAAGAGGAGGCGGCGGCTTCGGCGAGCCGCGCCCAGACGCGAGCCGCGGCGGCTTCCACCACCGCGGGGTCCGGCGAGTCGTCACGGATTTCCTGCATCGCCTTTTCCAATTCGGGATCCATGGGGTTGAATTCGGCGGGACTCATGCAACACCTCCCAAATACGCGCGAAACTCTTTCTCCAGCCGGTCGCGCGTGCGGGACAAGGTCACCGCCACGGTTCCGGGAGTGGTATTGAGCAGGCGCGCAATTTCGGGGTTATCTCTTCCTTCAAAAAACCGCAGGGCAAACATCTGGGCAATCCTGGGGTTGAGCCGGGCGAGAGCGCCGCGCAGCCAGTCGCGAATTTCGTTGGACGACTGCGCGCGCTCGGGGCTGCGGTGTGCGGGCTCGGCCAGCACCGGCTCCAGCTCATCCAGCGGGATGTTGCGGATATTCTGGCGCGACCTCACCAGGTCCAGCGCGGCATTGACCGCGGAGCGGTGCAGGAAGCTCGCCATGCTGCCCACGGGCTCGGCCGCGGGGTCGCGTTTGAGCATCCGCAGGAATACGGTCTGCAGGACATCTTCCGCATCGCCCGCGTTCCCCGTGATTCGATAGGCGGCACGGAACACCATGGCATGGTTTTCGCGGAAGACCTGCTCCAGGTCCGCAGCGGCGGGGGTGGCCGGTTCAAATGGGGCAGCCATTAGCGCTTTCATCCTATCAAGCTCTTCCAAGTAAAAGGACGCGTGTGCAGAGGTTCGATTAGCAGGAACGGGCGGCAGCCCGTCAACGGCCGGAATAAAAAAGCCCCACGCCTGGAAGGCGTGGAGCATAAAGTTCTACTACAATCTGTCTCGGAGGATGACAGACCGCTGTAGATATTAACACCTGCGTTAGTCTTAAATCAATCCAAATGATTGGGGACGAGGGGTGAAATCTCTCCTCATATTCAACGGAGTTCTTCCATCACCGCCTCTAGGATTTCTCTGCTCGGACGAATCTTAGACTGAGGAAGGGTCGCAACAGGCTCGTCCGAGAGGTTGAGCAAATCCAGGAAAGTGGGCTTGTCGGGGTGGACGTAGAGAACACCAGTCAGGACTTCGCCCTTGGCCTCCGCCTCTTCGAGCAGGCCGAGAGCGCTGAGACGATCGGTTGGGTCGTAATCGTGATGCAGTTTTCGGATGCGCAGGTGCGATCCGTCGTGCATCTGGACGTCCATGACGTCGCCTTCGGGAATCTCGACCGCTATATCTTCATAGAAAGGAACGAAATCCAGGTCGTGGAGCACTTCCTCGTGATCCTTCATATACCCATAGCTCTTGGTGGAGCCGACGTGATCGTTGAAGGTCACGCAGGGCGAAACCACATCGATTACGGAGAGGCCGCGATGGGCGATGGCGGCCTTGATAATGGCCTGCATCTGCTTCTTGTCGCCGCTAAAGGAGCGGGCGACGAAGGTAGCGCCCCATTTCATCGCCAGGGCGCAGCAGTCGAAGGGCGGCAAATCGTTGGGAGCACCGGATTTAAGCGTTGAGCCGATATCGGCGGTGGCCGAGAACTGGCCCTTCGTCAATCCGTAAACGCCATTGTCCTCAATAATATAGATCAGCGGAATGTTGCGACGGACGAGGTGCATGAACTGGCCGAGGCCGATGGACGCGGTGTCTCCATCACCCGAGACCCCGACTCCCACCAGGGTCCGGTTGGCCAGGATGGCGCCGGTCGCGATGGCCGGCATGCGCCCGTGGACTCCGTTGAATCCATGCGACATCCCCAGGAAATACGCAGGCGACTTGGAGGAGCAGCCGATTCCCGAGAACTTGGCGACTTTGTACGGTTCCACACCCAGTTCGTAGAAGCACTCGACGATGCGCTCGGAAATCGAGTTGTGCCCGCAGCCCGCGCAAAGAGTCGTCTTGCTGCCTTTGTAACTCAGGACTTCCAGACCGATGCGGTTGGTCTTTTTCGGCGGGGGTGTAACGGTGGTGCTCATTTGCCCTCCTGTCTCAAGATTTCGTCGGTCACGGTGCGGGCGTCGAGCGGCAAGCCGCCGTAGTAGCGGACGCTCCGCAGTTTGGCGATCAGATCTGCGTCGAACTCCAGGCGCATGAGGCCCAGCAGCTGGCCGTCGCGGTTCTGGTCCACCACGTAGACGCGGTCGTGGCGGCGGATGAAATCCGTGAGCTGGCTGGGAAACGGGTAGGCCTTGAGCCGCAGATAGCTCGCCTCGATATCGTATTCGGACTTCAACTGGTCGCAGCTTTCGTTCACCGCGTAGTCCGAAGTGCCGACCGCCACGAATCCGATCTTCGCTTTTTCGTTGACTCGCTCCACCGGAGCGGGCAGGTGCGGGCGCATCGATTCGAACTTGTGCGCCAGACGATCCATGTTGTTCATGTAGTCGTCTTCGCGCTCCGTATACTGTGCCTTCTCGTTGTGGCCGCTGCCGCGCGTGAAGTAAGAGGCAGCCGGGTGATTGGTGCCGGGTAGTGTGCGGTAGCCCACCCCGTCGCCGTCGATATCTTTGTAGCGGGCGAACCCGCCCAGCCGGTCGAGATCTTCGGCGGTGAGCACCTTGCCGCGCTGGATCGGCTTTTCGGGATACTCGAACGGATCGGCCATCCAGTTGTTCATGCCGAGATCGAGATCGGTCATTACGAAGACCGGGGTCTGGAAGTGCTCCGCCAGGTCGAACGCCTCGAGAGTCATGGAAAAGCACTCTTCGGGGGAGCACGGAAAATACATGGGGTGGTGCGTATCGCCGTGGGAGAGCAGCGCGGTGGTGATAAGATCGCCCTGCTGGGTGCGGGTCGGGAGGCCGGTGGAAGGGCCCACGCGCTCCACGTCGAAAATCACGGCCGGGAGCTCGGCGTAATAGCCCAACCCCACGAATTCGGACATGAGCGAGATGCCCGGGCCGGCCGTAGCGGTCATGGATCGCGCGCCTGCCCATCCGGCGCCGAGCGCCATGCCGATGGAGGCTAGCTCGTCTTCGGCCTGCACGATCGCGTACGTCGCCTTGCCCGTCTCCGGGTCCAGGCGGAAGCGCTTCATGTATCCGATCAGGGTTTCGACCAGCGAGGAAGATGGAGTGATGGGATACCACGTGACCACCGTGACACCGGCGAACATGGCGCCCAGCGCGCAGGCCGCGTTGCCGTCGATGATGATCTTGCCGGCGGTCGCGTTCATGCGCTCGACAGAGTACGGATCGGTCTTGGTGAAGGTCTGGGCGGCGTATTCGTATCCCGCCTGGGCGGCGCCCCAGTTCAAGTCGGCGGCCTTGGCCTTCTTCTTGCCGAACTGCTTGACGAGCGCTTTGCGGACTTCATCCATTTCGATGGAGAGGAGCCGCGCTACCACGCCGTCGTAGATCATGTTGCGCACGAGCTTGCGCAGCTTGGCTTCGGGGCAGACCGGGACTACCAGCTTGTCGAAGGGAACGGGGTAGAAATGCAGGTCGGTACGCAGTTGATTGAGCTTCAACGGCTCGTCGTAGACAACCGCGGCGCCGCCCTCCAGCTTCATGACGTCTTCGCGCGCGGTCTCGGGGTTCATCGCCACCAGGAAATCGATCTCTTTGCGGCGCCCGATATACCCGTGCTTGCTGGCCCTGATCGTGAACCAGGTGGGCAGCCCCGCGATATTCGAGGGGAACATGTTCTTGCCCGAAACCGGGATGCCCATTTGAAACAGGGCGCGCATCAGGACTGTGTTCGCGGTCTGGCTGCCGGAACCGTTCACCGTGGCGACCTGGATACTGAAATCGTTGACCACGGAGTGGGGGGACTGGCCTGGCAGAGGCTCAGCCGGGGAAACCTCTAATGTCGACATCGATTGGGAATCCTTGTTAAGGGGAGTGTGGCCCAGTTCACGTTCCCTTAGATTATATGCAAAACGGCGGAGGGGTGGTGGAACGGGGCGCTTACGGCTCTGTACGAACCGCTTATTGCTCGTGGACGTCTTCGAGGTAGGTGTAGCCGTGCAGGCCTTCCTCGTAGAAGCGGAGCAGGTTGCCGCTCTCTTCGTAGCTCAGGCGGCCTTCGCGCAGCGCAGCTTCCACGTCGCGGCGCAACTGGGTGACCAGGGCGTCCGAATGGAACTGCACGTAGTTCAGAACTTCGCGGACGGTGTCGCCCTTGATCACCGAATCGAGCACGACCTCGCCGGTCGGGCTGAGCCGCACGTGGACGGCATTGGTATCGCCGAACAGATTGTGCAGGTCGCCCAGGATCTCCTGGTAGGCGCCCAAAAGGAACGCGCCCAGGAAGTAATCGCTGCCGTCGAAGGGGTGCAGCGCCAGCGTGCGCTTCACGTCCCGCCGGTCGATGAAGGCGTCCACCTTGCCGTCCGAATCGCATGTGATGTCGCCGAGCACGGCGTGGCGAGTGGGCTCTTCGTTCAGCCGGTGGATCGGCATGATGGGGAAGAGCTGCTTGATGGCCCAACTGTCGGGCATGCTCTGGAACAGCGAGAAGTTGCAGAAATAGGTGTCGGAGAGCATGGCGTCGATGCCTTCCAGCTCTTCGGGGAAATAATCCAGCTCGCGCGCCAGTTTCTGGATGCGGCGGGAGATCTCCCAGTAGAGGTTTTCGGCGATGCAGCGCTGTTCGAGTGAGAGGTAGCCCAGGCTGAACAGGTTGAGGGCCTGGTCGAGGGCCTGCTGGGAATCGTGGTAGCTTTCGAGCAGGTTCTTGGCGGTCAGGCCGCGGAAGGTTTCCTGCAGATCGACCAGCGGCTGCTCGGCGTCGGCCGGCGGCTCGAGCGTGGCGTCGGCCTCGCCCATTCCGGAGACTCCCAATACATTAAAGACCAGCACGCTGTGATAGGCGGCGATGGCGCGCCCGCTCTCGGTCACGATGGTGGGGTGCGCGACGCCCACTTCGTCGCACACGTTCTGCACGTGGTAGATGACGTCGTTGGCGTATTCCTGGAGCGTGTAGTTGACGCTGGACTCGAAATCGGTCTGGGACCCGTCGTAGTCGATACCCAGGCCGCCACCGACATCGAGGTAGCGCAGGCCGGCCCCGGCGCGCGCCAGATCCACGTAAACCCGGACGGCTTCGTTCACCGCGCCTTTGATCTGGCGGATATTGGTGATCTGGCTGCCCAGGTGGAAGTGGAGCAGGTTCACGCAATCCGCCATGTCCAGGTCTTTGAGCTCCTGCAGGGCGCGCATGGCCTCCGTGGCGGAAAGGCCGAATTTGGAGCGGTACCCGCCGGACGACTTCCAGCGGCCCGAGCCGCGGCTGGCGAGCTTCACGCGCAGGCCGATGGCCGGCCGGACGCCCACCTTCTGGCTGTACTTCAGGATCAGCCCAAGCTCGGTGTACTTTTCGACCACCGGGATGATCTTGCGCCCGACCTTCTGCGCCAGCATGGCCATCTCGATGTATTCATCGTCTTTAAAGCCGTTACAGATGATCGGCGTTTCGTTGTCGGCCATGGCCATCACGGCCATCAGCTCGGGTTTGGAGCCGGCTTCCAGCCCGAAGCGGTAAGGGCGGCCGAATTCCAGGACCTCTTCGACCACCTGGCGCTGCTGGTTCACCTTGATGGGATAAACGCAGCAGTAGTCGCCCTGATAGCGGTGCTCGGCGATGGCCGTGGCAAAGGCGCTGTGCAGCTCGCCGAGGCGGTGCTTGAGAATATCGGCGAACCGGATGAGGATAGGGAGGTTGATACCGCGCAGGACGAGCGTATCGACCAGTTCCTTCAGATCGATGGACCGGGCCGGATCCTTCTCGGGGTGCACCCGGACGTGGCCGTTTTCCCCAACCGAGAAGTAGCCCTTCCCCCAGCTCGCGACATCGTAGAGGTCGCTGGCCACCTGCGGCGTCCAACGCTCCGTAGGCTCCATCACGATGGAGCCCTTTCGGCCATTTCTTTCCAACGCGTTGCCTCTCCTTAACCCTCAGTGTCCTTCAAATGTCCGGGGTAGACAAGGAGAAACTGTGTTACAGCCGTCGGCGGACCCGGGAGACACCGCGCACCCCCACCCCGGTGGTGCGGCGGCAGAGCCATGCCGAAGATAGAAAATATCTATTCGCATTTCGGATTTAGAAGGGATAGAGTGGATCAAATCGTAACGTAACCCGGCCACCCCGTCAGTCAGCCACCGCTTAGCTCAGACGCTAAAGCACCGCTCACATAACTTCCAGTAGGAGGCTTTTTTTTGTGAAAGAGATTGGTATTCGACTATTCATCGGCGCGTCGCTGATGGTGGCCCTGACGTACGCGCAGACACCGGCAACCACAACCGGGACGCCCGCACCGGCCCCCGCGCCTACTCCGGCGCCGGCGGCTACGCCGCCTCCCTCGCCGTTCACCCAGTGGGGAACCGATTTCAGCTTCCTGTTTGACGGATACGTCGACGCGAACTTCAACCATCCCGACTCGGGATTCAACGGGCTGCGGAATTTCGATGTCCGCTCCGACACCGCTCACCTGAGCTCGGCGATGATCACCATCGATCACGCGCCGGGGCCGGTGGGCTTCCACCTCGACGCCGGATTCGGGCAGCAGTTCCGGATCATCGGCGCGAGCGATCGTGCACCGGATGATCTCGACTACATTCAGCAGGCATATGTCAGCTTGAAGCCGAAAGGGTGGCACGGCCTGGAAATCGACGCCGGCAAGTTCTGGACGGCGGCGGGCGCCGAAGTGGTTCCCACCAACCAGGACTGGAACTACTCCCGGTCGCTGCTCTTCGCGCTGGCGATTCCCTACTACCATTTCGGCGTGCGCGCCTCGTTCCCCATCGGTCCTCATTTCACCGGCGGCGTGCAGGTGGTACAGGGCTGGAACAACGTCTACGACAACAACAGCGGCAAGACTTTCGGTCTCAACGGCTCCTACGCCTGGAAGAAGGTCACCTGGACCAATGTGTACTACGTGGGTCCCGAGAAGAGCCACACCAACGACGGTTTGCGCAACCTTTACGACACCACCGTCCTGGTCAACCCGACCGACAAGATCAGCTACTACATCAACTTCGACTATGGCCGCGACAAGTACGCCGGCGTCTCCGGGGCCGCAAAGTGGGCTGGCATTGCGGGTGCGGCGCACTTCCAGGTGACTCCTAAGACCGCTCTGGCGACCCGCCTGGAGTTTTTCGACGACGTAGACGGGTTTGCGACGGGCACGGCCCAGCAACTGAAAGAGTTCACAATTACCGGCGAGTACAAGCTGACCGGCTGGCTGTTGAGCCGACTGGAGTTCCGCAACGACTGGTCGAACATGTCGTATTTCGAGGGTCAGAACGGATCCACGTCCCGGAGCCAGCCTACCGTGCTGCTCGGATTGGTGGCTTTCTTCGGGCCGAAGAAGTAGCGTTCGGGCGCGGTCAGGGGGATGACCGATATCGGTAGCCAATAAGAATTTCCGATATCGTAAATAAAAATGTTCCGTTTGATCCTTCGGCCGGCCTGACGGAGAATAGCAGCATTCAGGAGCCGCACCTTGCGGAGCGGCTCATCTTGCACTCACTCCGTCGTGATCGTGCCGCGCACTTGAGGCACGCTGGGTAAACGATCCATCTCACTACAGCCGCAGCGCGGGCGATCCCTGTCCGTTCTGCCGTGGAAATGCAGCAATGTCACAGGACGGTAAAAACCGATGAAAAAAATCGAGGCGATCATACAGCCCTTCAAGCTGGAAGCCGTGAAGGAAGCGCTGCAGGCAATCGGGATCGATGGCATGACCATCTCCGACGTGCGCGGCCACGGGCGGCAGAAGGGACACACCGAAACATACCGCGGGCAGGAGTACAACGTCGATTTGCTGCCCAAAGTGAAGATCGAGATCGTGGTCTCCGCGCAGCGCTATCCGGAAGTGATCAAAGTGCTGACGGACGCTGCCCGCACCGGCAAGATCGGCGACGGCAAGGTCTTCACCTACGACATTGGCGAAGCCATCCGCATCCGCAACGACGAGCGGGGCGAGGCGGCGCTTTAAAGGGTGGCCGCCCCAAGCGGCTGGGGGAATTTTTAAGACTGGAGATCAAATATGGGAGCGAATAAGACACAGGCGCAGGGAGTTGCATTATTTCTAGTGGCATTTGTCCTGATCGCCGCAGGCCTGGCGGCGGCCTACAGCGTGATTGCGCTGGTGGCGGGACTGGTGGTGCTGGGTGTAGCGATGGCGATTTTCGCCAAGTGCAAACCCTGGGAGCATTCTGAGGAATAACGACAGGAGGGCAGGAGGAGAAAGATGGCGATCATCGGATTAGCAATTACTTTTCTCGGTTTTATCATCAGCGTGCTGAGCCTGAGCATGACATCGAGCGTAGGCGGCCGCATGACCATGGTGCTGGTGGGGTTGGCGGTCAGCCTGGCCGGAATCATCGGCGTGCTTAACCCCGCGTATCTGAAAAATGCGATCTGGAGGAAATAGCTTCGTGAAGCGATCCACTTTGCTCATAACGACAATCTTTCTGGCGGCCGGGCTGGCGTTAGCGCAAGCCCCGGCGGCCGCACCCGCCGCGGCGGCGATCACCACGAACGACATCAAGAACGTGGAGGCGCCGAAGGCAGACGCACGCGCCCAGGGCGACCCGGGCGGGACGCTTACCGGCACCGTGTCGGACGTCGCCGTTGGTGACGCGAAGACCGGGCTGACCGTCGGTGATGTCATCAACCAGGTAGGACAGAACAAAATCGCGATCAATTTCACCTGGACGCTGATCACCGGCTTCCTTGTGATGTTCATGCAGGCGGGCTTCGCGATCGTCGAAACCGGCCTGTGCCGCGCCAAAAACGCAAACCACACCATGATGATGAATTTCATGGTGTATGGCATAGGGATGCTGGCCTACTGGCTGATCGGGTTTACGATCCAGATGGGCGGCGTCGGCGGCGTGGGCAACCTGGGCGGCGTCGCTCCACTCAGCCAGGAGTGGACGATGACTCTGTTCGGGAAGCCATTCGGCCTGTTCGGACAGCACGGCTTGTTCCTCACGCAGGGCGGCACGTATGACGTCGGCGTGATGGTGGTGTTCCTCTTCCAGATGGTGTTCATGGATACGGCGCTGACGATTGTCACCGGATCGGCAGCGGAACGCTGGAAGTACGCGGCGTTTCTGGTCTCGTCCTTCATCATGGGCGCTTTCACTTATCCGCTGTTCGCCAATTGGGCCTGGGGCGGCGGCTGGCTGGCCAACCTGGGAGCCAATTTCGGGCTCGGCAAGGGCTACTGCGATTTTGCCGGCTCGGGCGTGGTGCATGCCGTAGGCGGCCTGTCGGCCCTGGCGTTATCGATTATCATCGGTCCGCGCCTGGGTAAGTACACGAGGACAGGCAAACCCAACGCCATCATCGGGCACGACATCGTGCTGGTGCTGACCGGCTGTTTCATCCTGGCATTCGGCTGGTTCGGCTTCAATCCCGGCTCGACGCTGGGCGCTTCCGGTAACGGCAGCCTGCGCATCGGGTCGATCGCGGTGAACACAATGCTGGCCGGCATGGCCGGCGGCTTCGGCGCGATGTTCTACATGTGGATGCGGTACGGCAAGCCGGATGCTTCGATGTCGGGCAACGGCCTGCTGGCCGGGCTGGTCGCCATCACGGCACCTTCGGGCTTCGTGAACACGGTCGGCGCCGTCATCATCGGGTTGATCGCCGGCGTTCTGGTGTGCCTCTCGGTGGAGTTCGTCGATCGCGTGATGAAGGTGGACGACCCGGTGGGCGCGATTTCGGTCCACGGCACCAACGGCCTGTGGGGCGTTATCTCGGTGGGCCTGTTCGCCGACGGCAAGAGCAACTACGGCGGATCCTGGAACGGCGTGAACGGCTCGGTGACGGGCCTGTTCTACGGCGATGCCAGCCAGCTGGTGGCGCAGTTGATCGGCGTGGTGACGCTGATCGGCTTCGTCTTCTGCTTCAGCTTCGTCGTCAACATGGTAGTGGACAAGGTGATGGGCCAGCGCGTTTCCGCCAAGGCGGAACTGGAAGGTCTGGACCTGCCCGAAATGGGCCAACTCGGCTACCCCGAGTTCGAGCTGAAGGCGCGGCCGGCTGGTGCCCAGTAACATGAACGCCGAGCTCATTCCAGCCAACGCCGAGCTCACGCAGGCCGCGCCGACGCGGCTGCCCCCGGTTCCCTGGCGAGACCCTCACACGGTCTCGCCGGCCAAACTGAGGGAGTACATACGGGGCCTCGAAGAGGCATGCGAGCAGAATCCGCGCTCGGCGGACCTGCGGACATGCCTCGGCATGGCCCACGCGATGAACTTCGACGTCTATAAATCCATGGACGCACTCGAAGCGGCAGTTCAACTCGAGCCGGACAACTTCTTCGCACAGCTCAAGTACGCCGAGCTGCACTACCGGTTGCGAGCCCTGATCCGTGCCGAGGAGGAGACCCTCAAGGCCTCCGAGCTGGCCGGCAACGGGTGGGAGCTCTCGCTCGCCCGCAAGCAGCTTCTCGAAATCCGCAGGCTGATGCGCGAAGGGTCGCAAAAGCCCGAGTGGACCAAGCCCTTGACCACTCCGGCCCTCTGGCTGGCGGCCATGACCACGATTCTGTGCCTGGCGGTGTATTTCAAATGATGATCTGGAAGTGGAGCTATTTCGCCGGCGCCGCGATTCTGGCGTCGTACTTTTTGTTAACGAACGGCGCACCTCCGCTGGCCGTGCTGGCCGGGCTGGGCGGGGCGGCGCTCTTTATGAGACGCACCAAGCGCGCCACGTAAAAACCGGGTCCTCATGCCATTGACGGTTTCGCCATCGCTTCTGGTGTTCTTCGGGTCCGGGGGAGCGGCCAAAATCCCTCTCTCGATGCTGCTGGTGTTCGTTTCCGCCAAGCTCATGGCGGAGCTGGCCGAACGTGTGGGACAGCCAGGGATCGTTGGAGAGATCCTGGCGGGAGTACTGATCGGCCCCAGCGTATTGGGTTGGCTCGCGCCCAACGAGTTCCTGAGCGCCCTCTCGGATCTCGGGGCGATGTTCCTGCTGTTCCGGGTCGGGCTGGAAGTGAAATCGTCGGAGCTGCTGAAAGTCGGCGGGACGGCGACGCTGGTGGCCTGCTCGGGCGTATTCGTCCCCTTCGTGATGGGTACCGGCCTCATGCTGCTGTGGGGCGCGGGGTCTCACGAGTCGATTTTCGTGGGCGCCGCGATGGTGGCCACCAGCGTCGGGATCACGGCGCAGGTGCTCTCGGCGAAGGGCCTGCTGCATGAAATCTCGAGCAAGATCATCCTGGCGGCGGCGGTAATCGACGATGTGCTGGGGTTGCTGGTGCTGGCAGTGGTCAGCAGCCTGGCCCATGGCAAGCTGGACGTGCTCGAGCTCTCGCTCACGGCCCTGAGCGCGGTGGCCTTTACGGTGATCGTCGCCAAGTGGGGGACCCACACGATGAAGCGGGTGGTGCCTCACGTGGATACCAAGCTGCGGGTGGCGGAGTCGCGATTCGTGATGTCCATCAGCCTGCTGTTCGCGCTGGCTCTTCTGGCTGTCTATACGGGTGTCGCTGCCATCGTGGGGGCATTTCTCGCGGGCCTGGCGCTCGGCGAGAGCAGCGGGCAGCGGGAGCGCGACCTGGCACACGGAGTCACAGAGCTGCTGGTGCCTTTCTTTCTGGTGGGGGTCGGGCTGCACGTCGATCTTTCGGCGTTTTCGCACGCTTCGACAGCCTTCCTGGCTCTGGCGATCCTGGCAGCGGCGGTGGTCTCGAAGTTCATCGGGTGCGGTCTCGGCGCGGCCGGCCTGGGAAAGAAAGAAGCGCTGCGAGTGGGTGTAGGGATGATTCCGAGAGGCGAAGTGGGGATGGTGGTCGCCCAGATCGGCCTCGGTTTCGGGATTCTGTCGCAATCCAGCTACGGAGTCGTTGTGTTCATGTCGGTGGCCACCACGCTAGTCGCTCCTCCTTTGATCAAGATCGCCTACCGGGGTCTGACAGGGGCGGAGGGAACAGAGATGGAAGAAGAATTTCTCCCCCTGAGATAAGCGCTAATGAGAGATACATTCTACGATGCCAACCCGCCGCACGGCGAAAAGGGCGGCTTCCGCAAGGTGACTGTGACCCTTCCTCCGGAGTTGTACGAACGCCTCATTCGCGAGTCCGCGCGCCGGAAAATCGCGGGCGAGCCCAATCAACTGGTTTCCGCCTTGTTGCGAGAAGCCGTGACGCAGTATCTCGAACAGAAGATGAGCTGACCGGGCCGAACAAGGGGGGCGCGAAGAGACCCGGTCCATGAATCCGGCGCCGGATATTCGTGCCTTCCCGGGGCCGGGCGGCTTGCCGTATCCCGGCGCAAAATGGCGTTATACTACACCTTACCGTTACGCTGGCGAGGGGATCCCCATGGGCGCGGCTCAAGCTACGACTCCGCACAAAAAGAAAAACTCGGGCGAACAGGCGGAACTGGCGCGGAAGTGTCTGTACTATATGGCACTGATGCGCGAGGTGGAAGACCGCATCGAGCGTAAGCTGTATCGCCAGGGCAAAATTCTGGGGGGCGTGTACGTAGGCCGCGGGCAGGAGGCGATTCCGGTGGGGACAGCGCTGCTGTCCGGCCCGGACGATGTGTTGCTGCCTTCGCACCGCGACATGGCGGTTCTCTTCATCCGCGGCGTGCCGCTGAACCGGATCTTCGCCCAGTACATGGGGCGGGTGGACGGGCTGACGCGGGGGCGCGACGGCAACATGCACATGGGCGATCTCAGCCTGGGGATCGTTTCGATCATCAGCGCGCTGGCCGCCACGGTTCCGGTAGCCGCGGGGGTGGCGATGGCCCTGCGATACCTGGGACGAGACGGCGTCGCGTTTTCATACTTCGGCGACGGCGCTACCAGCCGCGGCGACTGGCACGAAGGGGTCAACCTGGCCACCGTCCAGAAATCGCCCGTGATCTTCGTCTGCAACAACAATCAGTACGCGTACTCCACGCCTCTGGCCGGGCAGATGGCCTGCGCGAATGTAGCCGATCGGGCGGCCGCCTACAGCATGCCGGCCGAGATCGTGGACGGCAACGACGTGCTGGCGGTTCATGCCGCCACGCGGCGCGCCCTGGCCCACGCCCGCGGCGGCAAAGGTCCATACCTTCTGGAGTGCAAGACTTTCCGCATGACGGGGCATTCAGCGCACGATGGCGCCCATTACGTCCCCAAGGAACTGTTCGAGCAGTGGGAGAAGCAGGACCCCATCAAGCGCCTGGAGGCCAAAATGATCGCCAAGGGCTGGGCCGACCAGGCGGCTATCGACGCGGTCCACGCGGGCATCCGCAAGGAAGTGGACGAGGCCGTCGCCTGGGCTGAAAAGAGCCCGTACCCCGACCCCGCCACGCTCCTCGACGGCGTTTACGAGAACCGCTAACCGATGCCCACCACTTATCTCGAAGCAATCCGGGAAGGTCTCTGGGAAGAGATGGAGCGCGACCCGAATGTCTTCCTGCTGGGAGAAGATATCGGGGTGTATGGCGGCGCGTTCAAGGTGACCGCGGGGTTCATCGAGCATTTCGGCGAGAAGCGGGTGGTGGACACTCCGATTTCGGAGGCCGCGATCGTAGGCGCGGCCATCGGCGCTTCGTTCATGGGCCTGCGCCCGGTGGCCGAAATGCAGTTCTCCGATTTCATCACCTGCGGCTTCGACCAGATCGTCAACTTTGCCGCCAAGTGCCGCTACCGCTGGGACGCGCCGGTGCCGATCGTGATCCGCGCCCCTTCCGGCGGCGGCGTCCACGGCGGCCCGTTCCATTCGCAGAACCCGGAGATGTGGTTCGTCAAGACTCCAGGCCTCAAAGTGGTTGCGCCCTCGACGGCCTACGACGCCAAGGGGTTGATCAAATCGTCGATCCGCGACAACGACCCGGTCATCTTCTTCGAGCATAAAGGCCTCTATCGCCGCATCAAGGAAGACCTGCCGGCGGAGGAGTTCACGGTGCCGATCGGCAAGGCCAAGGTCGTTCGCGAGGGCCGCGACCTGACCATCGTGACCTACGGCGCGATGGTCTGGGTGGCGCTCGAGGCGGCCGATCAGCTTGCCGAAGACGGCGCTTCGGTGGAAGTCGTGGATTTGCGGACCCTCCTGCCGCTCGACCGCGAGACGGTCTGCGAGAGCGTCAAGAAGACTTCCAAAGTACTGCTGCTGCACGAAGACACGCGCACGGCTGGAATGGCCGGCGAGCTGGCCATCAGCATCACGGAGAGCGTATTCGAGTACCTGGACGGCCCGGTGGTGCGGGTCACGGCGCCGGACACCCCCGTGCCGTTTAGCCCTACGCTCGAAGAGGCGTTTCTGCCCAATGTGGACAAAGTGCTGGAAAAGGCTCGCTGGCTGTATCGTTATTAGCAGCGGCCTGGCGGGGGCTGCCTCGCCGGACTACCGGGTGGGGACCGCCGATGCCGGACGCGTAAAAGCGGTGGTGTTGGAAGACCGGCAGGGCAACCGCGCGGTCATCGCGGATGCCCGGTTCACGGTCACGCTGGCGGCAGCCGATTGGATCGCGGCCCAACTTCTGAAAAGCTACCCCCTCAATCGTGCCGGGATTCTGCTGCACTCCGCCGCTTCCGGCGAGGCTGCGCCCGCCGATGCCGTCACCGCCATCGCTGCGGCGCTGGGCGATCTCGAGCCGGCGCGTGTGTACTTCAACGGGTCCATCGTTTCCATCACTACGCCCGAGGGGCAATGCCGCGTGGTCTTCTTTCCGGTCTCCGCCACCGGCTGTGCGGGGGGCGAGACGGTAAGGCCTCCGATTCGCGCCGCGTTCCAGGTGGCCGAGCCGTCGCACGGCCTCCAACGGCGCAACCAGGCGCCCCCGGTCTATCCGGTGCAGGCAATCGCCTTCGGCAAACAGGTGGCCATCCTGGCTCTGGGCGGAGACGCGCCGGCCGCGCGCTTCGCCGCCAAGGGGCTGATCGTCCTGCCCGCATGCAATGACAATACGCCGTTTTCCGCGGACTCGATAGTTACCACCGCGATCCGGCAGGTGCTGACGCGCGCCGGGAGATAGCCGGGACTTTCCCACTACGCGTAACTTTCCGCACAGTTGTTATCCAGGTGTCATCTATTTTTATAAGTTGCATGTTACTCTTCCGTGAGCCTCTGGCAATTGTGATATCACGGTGGGAAAAATGAAAAACTCGTTACACTTGGTGTGTCTCTTCGTGTTTGTTTTGCTCCCCATGCGCGCCCAGTCGACGTTCGGCGCGATCGTGGGTAACATCAAGGACAGCTCCGCATCGATGATCGGCGGAGCGTCCGTCAAGGTCACCAACACGGGCGAGAATGCGACCGTTCAGGTCGTGAGCGCCGGCAACGGCAACTATGAGGCGCTCAATCTCAAGCCGGGAACTTATACGGTCACGATTTCCCATCCCGGTTTTCAAGTCAAGACCTTCAGTGACGTTCAATTGCTCGCGCGGCAAACCGTTCGCGTCGATGCCACACTCGACGTGGGCGCCGTGGAGCAGGCCGTAACGGTGGAGGCGCAAGCCGGTGTGATCGCATCGGAGACCAGCACCGTAGCCTCCAGTTACGGGAGCGAGCGCATCCTCAGCCTGCCGACTAACCTGCGCGCCTCCACCAGCACCAGTCCTTACTACACGATTACGACGCTGCCCGGAGTGCAGTCGGACGACGGCGGCCTGCTGACGATCCAGGGCGCGCTGCCCAACCAGTCCGAATCGACCATCGACGGCATCTCGGCGCAGAGCGTGCGGCAGAACGCTCCGCTGCGCGAAATCTTCCCATCGGTGGAGAACATCGCGGAAATGAAGGTTCAGGGCGTGGGAAACAACGCCGAATACGGCGCCGCCGGAGACATCACGACCATCACCAAAAGCGGAACCACCGCCTACCACGGGACGGGCGCATGGTATTACCAGAATGCCGCGCTCGACGCCACGTCTTACGGCTCCGTCACCAAGCCGGAAAAGGAAGTGAACAACTTCAGCTTCTCGGCCGGCGGACCGGTGTGGCTTCCCAAGGTCTACAAAGGCAAGAACAAGACATTCTTCTTTTCCGATTACGAGGAACTGCGCTACCCGCGCACCAG
This sequence comes from Bryobacterales bacterium, assembly GCA_963836015.1. Taxonomy (GTDB): domain Bacteria; phylum Acidobacteriota; class Terriglobia; order Bryobacterales; family Bryobacteraceae; genus CAWCDJ01. The sequence continues at coordinate 84,901 of CAWIIF010000011.1, forward strand.
CACGATTCAGAACTTCGTTCCCACAGCGGCCATGAGACAGGGCGATTTTTCGAACGAGCCCGGCTCGCTGCTCGACCCCACCACCGGCGCCCCCTTCCCGAACCGGACGGTCCCGCAAAATCGCATCAGCCCGATCGCACAGGCGCTGCTTTCCAAGTTCTGGCCCGATCCCAATGCCGGCAGCACCACTGTGTCGCACGACGCGAACTACATCACCAACTCCGCTTCCGATATCCAATCCCGGCAGTTCGATGTCAGGGGAGATCACTACATCAACTCGAAGCAGTCGGTGTTCGCGCGCTTCAGTTGGAAGAACGCCACCTCGCTCGGCCCCAATGACCTGCTCCAGCCGACCACCGATAACTTCCAGCACGAGCGGTCGCTGGTGGTGTCGCACAATTACTCCATCAACGCCCGGGTTCAGAACGAATTCCGGCTCGGCTACACGGCCGACAACCCCGGCAGCAACTTCGGGTTCGACGGCAAGGCGTTCGAGAAATCGCTAGGCTTCGTGGGGCTTCCGAATACGCCTTACAACGGCTTGCCCGATATCTCGTTCACCAACCTCACCGGCATGGGAGTGGGACGCGTGCAGGGCGATGACTTGTACCGTACTCTCCAATTGAACAACAACACCACCTGGATCCTGGGGCGGCACAGCGTGAAGTTCGGATTCGACCTGCGTTTCTTGCGTACGCGCACCGCGCTGGGCTTCATCGGCGCCGATAACTTCGGAAATTTCGACTTCAACGGCGCCTTCACCAAGAACGAATTTGCGGACTTCCTGCTCGGGCTTCCCGACACCACGTCGTACGGTGCGGTGCAGCAGGATAACGACGGACGCTCGCGCCAGTATCACGCTTACATCCAGGACAGTTTTCGGGCAAGTCCCAAGCTCACGCTCGAGTATGGCATCCGGTGGGACTGGCAGCCCCCGTTTCAGGACCAGGCCGGCAATATTGGCAACTTCGACCGCAACATCCCGCGCACCGGCGCCGTGATATACCCCTCCAGCCCGCAGGCCGCGCAACTGCTGGCCCCCGGCCTGGAACTCGCGGTTAACGCGTGTCCCGGAACGCCCAACCTTCCGGCCCCGGGTCCGGGGCTGCCCGGCGTTCCCTGCACGCCGTTCCTGACAGCGCAGCAGGCGGGACTTCCGGAAGGTTTGCGCAACGACTACAAGTACAACTTCGTGCCGCGGTTCGGTTTCGCATACCGGCCATTTGCCGATGCCAACACGGTGATCCGCGGCGGGTTCGGCATGTTCACCGCCCCGGTGCTGGGCGCGGTGTTCTACTCGCTGACCGGCACGTCCGGCACCGACGTCCGCATCTTCAACAACATCGGCACCAACGGCCAGCCGCTGTTCGCGTGGCCCAATACGCACACCGGCGGCAGCGGCGTCTCCACCAGCGATTACGGCAACGCCTACTTCGGCACCGCCAACTCCATCGATTTCAAGAACCCGCAGATGTACCAGTGGGATCTCTCGATCGACCGCAACATCGGCTTCGATACGGCGCTACGGGTCTCCTACATCGGCGAGCACTCGGTTCACCTGGGCTACGCCCCGAACCTGAACCAGTCGTACTACTCGACGACACCCTACGCGCTGCAGCCGCTCACCGACCGGCCGTTCCCCTACTGGTTCCGCATCGAGAGCCGCGATTCGGGCGGCTCGGCATCGTACAACGCTCTACAGATCGAGGTGAACCACCGCTATCGGAACGGCCTGACCTTCACCGGCGCTTACACCTGGGCGAAGAATCTGAACGATATCGGCGGGCCGAACCCCACCTCCATCGCCGGCGAGACCGGCAACGGCCGCATCATGGATTCGCTCAACCGCGCCGAGAACTGGGGCAACGACTACGCCACCCGCCGGAACCGCTTCATCAGCACGGCGGTCTACGAACTCCCCTTCGGCAAAGGCCGCACGTTCTTGAATCACTCGGGCCGGCTGACGGACGCCGTACTGGGCGGCTGGCGCCTGAGCACGATCCTGCTGCTGCAGAGCGGGCCGTTCCTGACGCCCTATTTCAGCGGAGGCGATCCTTCCGGAACGGGCTCCGGCCTGTACCGCACGCAACGGCCGGACGCGATCGCTTCGGGCGCGGTCGCCGATCAGAACCGCAACCAGTGGCTGGACCGGAACGCGTTCATCTGTCCGGGACGACTGCCCGGCGCCGCCAACCAGTTCGATTGCGCGATCGGCATCAACCCGGCCACCGATCCCAACCCGATCGGCCGCTTCGGTAACGGCGGACTCGGCATCTTCGAAGGTCCCGGCACGGTCAACCTGTCGATGGGCTTCGGCAAGGAATTTTCCATCGCCGAGCGCGCCCGGGTGAAGGTGGAGGGCACCTTCACCAACCTTCCCAACCACACCAACCTGGCGGATCCGCGGCTCAGCATTACCAACAGCGCGTTCGGGCAGATCACCTCGGAGCGTTCGTCCGAATTCGGCGGGCACCGCACGGGCCAGGTGGGCGTTCGCGTGGAATTTTAGTCTTTGGGGCTCAATCGTACGCAGCATTCTCAACGCTTGCGGGCATTGGAAGAGTTCTTGCTCCAGGAGAAGTCGGAAACTGGAGAGTTTCCGACTTTACTGCCGCAAGGAGGACACATGCGAGCGGTTGCGGGCGTCTTCAAGTCTCGCGAGGCGGCGCGAAATGCGGTCGCCGGGCTGTTAAGTTCGGGCTTCGCGCGAGAACAGGTCAGCGTCCTGTTTCCCGGCGCGAGCGAGGAGCAGATCCATTCGCTGCCGGAGTCGACGACCGAGCAGCCGGGCATGGGCAGAGCCATCGGCGGGGTTGTCGGCGCAGCGTTGGGCGCGGCTGGCGGCTTCGAATTGGGAATCGCCGTCACCGCGCTGATTCCGGGCGTGGGTCCCGTTCTGGCCGCCGGCTTTGCGAGCGCTGCCATTTTGGGGACGGGCGGCCTGATCGCCGGCGTGGAATGGGGCGGTGCGGCGGAGGAAAAGAGCACCGCCGGGCTGCCCTCCGATGAGATCTTTTTTTATGAAGACGCGCTGCGCCAGGGCCGTTCGTTGGTCGTGTTACTGGCGGATGGCGATGACGAAGCCCAGCGAGGCCGCGACGTACTTGGACGTATGGGGGCCGAGAGCATCGACGCCGCGCGCGAGGCTTGGTGGATAGGTCTGCGCGATGCCGAAGCGGAGCATTATCGCGCGCTGGGGAGGCACACCTTCGAGCAGGACCAGGAAGCCCACCGCGCCGGCTTCGAAGCCGCGCTGCGACACGAATGCCAGGGCAAGACGGTAGAGGAGGCGGCCGATTGCCTCAAGTGGTGGCATCCGGACAGCTGGGATTCCGAACCGTTCCGCCGCGGCTACGAGCGGGGACGGGCGTACCTGGAGACGCGTAACATGAATGGGTATGGATACCCGCCAGGTTGAGGTCCGTCGTGCCGGCGTGGAGGACCTCGACCTCCTCGTGCCGCTATTCGAGGCGTACCGCCGGTTCTACCGCCAGCCCGGCGACCCCGAGCGGGCGCGGCGTTTTCTGCGGGATCGTCTGGAGCTAAATCAATCGGTGATCCTTCTGGCATCCGTGGACGGCGGCGCGATCGGGTTCACGCAACTCTACCCGAGCTTCTCGTCCACTGCCATGGCGCCCATCTTCATCCTGAACGATCTGTTCGTGATTCCAGAGCAACGGCGGTCCGGGGCGGGTTCCGCCCTGCTCCAGGCTGCCGCGGACCACGCCCGCCGGGATGGCGCGGTGCGCCTCGGCCTTTCGACGGAGCTCACCAACACAACGGCTCAAGCGCTGTACGAGAGAACCGGCTGGAAGCGGGACACCGTGTTTTGCGCGTACCAACTGGCGCTCTGAAAACGGCTCGCCGACTCCTGTTACCAATTCTGAAGTTAAGGATCCAGTAAGCTGTAAGCATGCTGCTGTCTGCCCTGCTGCTTGCGCTACACCTTCAGCCGGTGCTGCCGCCCGAGCCGAACCGCCAGCCACAGTTAGCCGCCGCGGACGGCGAGGTCATGCTGGTGTTCGGCAGCGGAGAATCGATCTGGCTGGCCCGCTCTTCCGACGAGGGCCGGTCGTTCGGCAAGCCGGCCCGGGTGGCCGTTCTGCCGAAGCTGCTGCTGGGCCGCCACCGCGGGCCGCGCGTGGTGATTAGCGGGGGCGCTCTTCTGGTCAGCGCGGTTGCCACGGGCAGCGACCTGTACTGCTGGCGATCCACCGATGCCGGACGCACCTGGTCGAAGCCGGCCGTGATCAACGACCGCCCGACTTCCGCCCGCGAGGGACTGCACGCCATGGCAGCCGATGGCGATGGACACGTGGCCGCTGCGTGGCTCGATGACCGCGTCCCCGGCGGCAAGCGCCTGTGGGGCGCGTTTTCCGAGGATTCGGGCGCGACGTGGTCGAAGAATGTGCTGCTCTATGAATCGCCCTCCGGCACCATCTGCCAGTGCTGCCATCCGTCGCTGATCTCGCTGGGCGGCGGCGAGTTCGCCATGATGTGGCGCAACGTGGTCGACGGGTCGCGCGATTTCTACGTGATGCGCCTGCGCGGGGACAAGCCCGCGGGTCCGGCGGTCAAGCAGGGTCAAGGCACCTGGAAGCTGGATGCCTGCCCTATGGATGGCGGCGGCATCGCCATCCGCCGCGGCGAGATCGTCACCGCGTGGCGCCGCGAGCACAATGTCTACCTGGCCGAACCCGGACGGCCGGAACGCGATCTGGGGACCGGCCAGGACCCGGCGCTCGCGGCCAACGCAAAAGGGGAGTACGTTATCTGGTCTGCCGGGAAGGCCCTCGAGGCGCTGATCCCCGGGTCGCCGGCGCCGCAAAGGATTTCCGAGACTGGCGCCTACCCCGCGCTGGTGGCGCTGCCCGACGGCGCCATGCTGGCCGCCTGGGAAGAGAACGGCGCCATCGCCACCAAGCGGCTCGAGTAGCCCGCCTGAATCACCGGTGGCCGGCTAACTGCCGGCCAAGCCGGGAGTTAACGGCTAATAACCGGTCACCTGTCGTTGGTTATCGGTGTTTCATACCTCTAACTCCAGTCTTGTCCTCTTACATGCACCGGGCTACAGTCTAGTCAAGAGTATTCACGATGCCGCGCAGCCCCACGCGTCGGGGCGGCGGTCCCCCGGTGGTACCGGCCCGGATCAGCCGGGCCGCTACTTCCGGCAGAGCGCCGTAATGAAGCGCTGGCCGGAATTCCCGAATCGCATGGCAATCTCCAGCCCGCCGTGCTCCCGCAAAAGCCACTCGAATGCATCCGGCGTATACAGATACTGGAAATTCAGCCCGATTCGCTCGCCGCGCTGCAGGGAGATCCTCTGGCCCGCCACGTTGGCGGAGATATCGCGCTCCGCGCGAAAGTGGCGCGTGATCAGCCGTAAGCCCTCGTGCCGCTCGTCGCGCTTCAATTCAAAGCGGACTTCGCCATCGTCGGGAGCGATCCCCACGGAGGCCAGCAGCGTCCAGATGAACCGCTGTACCGCCGGGTTGTTGCGCCGCTCCATGCTCAGACGCTCCTCGAATAATTCGCCATCGATGATCAGCCGGTCCTCCGGCTTCAGGCATTGGGCGATGTAGCGGATCTCGGCCAGCGGGTCGAACGCCCCCAGGGTATTGGCGGACATGATAAAGAGGCGCGGCGGCTCGGCGGCGTCCGCCGCGTACACCAGGTGCACCGGGCTGGAGATGTCCGCCTTGATCCCTACGGTTTCGATATCCTCGTCGTCGGCGCCCGCGCACGCCGCCTCGAGCATCGCCTGGCTGGCGTCTACGGGGAAATAGAGGCACTCGCAGCCGGTGTCCTTGAGGGCCGTCAGCAGAAGACGGTCGCGCGCTCCATCCCCGGCTCCGAAGCTGATCACGGGCATGCGGCGCCCGAAATACTGCGCCAGCGGTCCCGCTCCGGCGGCGATCTCTTTCCAGGTGTCGGTCAGGTCGCCGTACAACTCGTCGTGCTGCGCCAGCGCCTCCCAGGCCGCGGCGGAACGTGGAAACCAGAAGAAGAACTTTTCCGGCAAATCGCGCGCTTCCATCGCTTCGGCGAATTCTTCCGCGATATCCGTCTCGGTGAGGACCACTTCCACTTTCATAAGAAACCACCATTATGGCAGGGAGCGCGGTCCGAAACAGCCTAGAATCCGAGGATTTGCATTCCCGCGTCGACAAATAGGATGTTCCCCGTGACGCCACGCCCCAGGTCGCTCGCCAGGAAGACCGCGGTATCGGCCACTTCCGCAGGCTCGGTATTGCGCCTCAAGGGAGCCCGGGTTTCCACCAGGTCGAGAATCGTGGAGAAGTCCTTGATGGCGCGCGCCGAAGCCGTCTTGACCGGGCCGGCGGAGATTGCGTTGACTCGAATTTTCTGCGTGCCCAACTCGCCCGCCAGGTAGCGCATGGCGGCTTCGAGCGATGCTTTGGCCACACCCATCACGTTGTAGTTGGTCACCACCCGGGTCGAACCCAGGTAGGTCAGGGTGCTCAACGATCCGCCGTTGGTCATCAGCGGCGCAGTGGCGCGCGCCACCGCCACCAGCGAATAGGCGCTCACTTCCTGTGCCAGCAGGAAGCCGGAGCGCCCGGTCTGGAGAAAAGGACGCGTCAGGTCCTCGCGGTTGGCGAACGCCAGGCTGTGGACCACCGCATCGAGCGGCCGCCCGAGCCCGCGCAGCGCTTCGGTAAGCGCCGCCAGTTCGTCTTCCTTGGTTACATCGCACGGCAGGATGGCCCCCACGTCCAGGCCTTTGGAAAGCTCTTCAATGGACTCTTTCTGCTTCTCCCCGAGGTAAGTCAGCGCCAGGGTGGCGCCTTCCCGGGAAAAGGCCTGCGCAATCGAGTAAGCCAGGCTCCACCTGTTCGCGATACCCAGAACGAGGGCGAGCTTGCCCTCCATCAGTTTGGACATGAGTCTATTAGTGTACTATTGCGTGCCGCGCCTGCTCCGGATGGCGTGCTCCCCCGAAACGCGCGAGGGCCCCCAAGGCCAGCGCCGCTGCGAGCGACAGGGCCAGCCCGAGGCCGAAATAGTTCGAATGAAACTCGAACACGATCTCTCCTTCGCCCGCCGGAACCACCACGCCGATCAGCGCGTGATCCACCCGCAATACCGGCACTGGTTTGCCGCCAACCGCCGCGCGCCAACCCGGGTACCAGGCCTCGCTGAGCTTTAACAGGCTGGGTGATGCGGCGCGGTAGCGGATCCGGTACGCCTGCTCTTCGTGTTCGACCACCGCGGCCGTCGCCGCCGGATCCTGGCGGAAGGCCGGATGGGGCCCGAGCACGGTCGAATACTCCGCCGGCGCCAGCGTCTCCAGGGCTTTTTGGGACGCGGCCTCGTCCGCCACATCCTCGACGCGTTTCGGAAAGTACACTCGCGGCAAGGCGGTGGGGTTGGATTCCAGGCTGCCCGTCCGCGAATTCAGGAAGCGGCTCACATTCAGGCCGTCGCGCAGCCGCGGATTCCGGCCCATTGCATCGATGTACTGGTCGTAGATTGCCGGCTCCAGCGCAAAGTAGCCGTAGGTCGTCTCCATCCGCACGTCCAGCGGACCGTCGAGCGGTCCCAGGGCCGGAAGGGCCCTCGGCGCGCCGAACCGGGTGAGTGCGGGCTGGGTTGCCGCGAACTGCCGCCGGACCTGCCTTTCGCGGGAGCCGTACAGTTCCTCGAAGCTGCCCCGTCCCCAGGCCAGCGGGTTGGCCAGGGCATTCCAGTAAAACACATCCGCGAACAGAAGGCCCGCCAGCAGAAAACCGAGGACCGGTTTACGCCACCGCGACAGCACCCAGGCGGCGCCCGCGGCCGCGAGCATCGCCAGAGCCAGGGCGGCCACGAACCAGCCCTGAATCGGCGCCCGCACCTTGCCCAGCCAGGGAACCAGCATCGCGATGCGGTAGAATCCGCCGGACGGCCCGGCCATGTACCACAACGTCGGAACGAGGATCGCGAATGCCGGAATCCGCAGCCGGGACTTGGCCGCTCCCACGGCCGCCAGGGGAAGCAGTAGGAGGCCGGCGTAGAAGTAATACTGCGTGATATCGGCGGGCCCCCGATAGTTTCCGTCGAGCGCGCCCAGCCAGTTGGGGGCTAGCAGCGTAAGCAGTGGTTCGGCGTGAAGCACGCCCCCGGTGCCGCGCGAGTAATCCGCGTTCGCACGGTTCGAATGCCGCGTCAACTCCATCCCCGGCAGGACCTGGATGCCGGCCAGTGCGACCGAGCCCAGCGTGATTCCAGCGACGATCGCCACCGTCCGCCACCAGCGGCGCCAGTCTGCCCACAGATCACTCAGGGCATACAGGCCCATGCCGAGGAGCCCGTACATCGCCGTTTGAAAGTGCCCGGCCAGAAGCATGCACCCGCCCGCGAAACCGCCCAGCGCCGCATAGCGCACAGCCGGGCCGTCGGCCGCGCGCCGGTAGGCCAGAAGCAACCACGGAAACCATGCCGCCGCGGAGAAAACCCCGACGTGCGAACTGTGCTCCGCGAAAAACCCGGAAAGACCGTAGGCCAGCGCGCCCAGCGCCGCCGCGGCGCAATCCAGCGCCAGGCGCCGCAGGAAAAGATACGCTCCCAGGCACGCCAGCAAGGCGTGGAGCCCCAGCTCGAACTCAATTGCCCCGGGAGTAATTCCCGCCAGGAAAAACGGCCAGTTCGGCGGATACCACGCGCCCACCTCCGGATAGGCCAGAAGCGGATAGCCGGAAAACAGATAGGGCGTCCAGAAGGGAAGGCCCGCCCAGAGCCGGTCTGCAAAATACTTCTGCAGCGGGTAATGCAGATCCGCCGCATCCCATTGGATGGTCGCGGCGCTGGACGTGAGCGGCACCCAATAGAAGACGATCACGGCCAGCACGATCAGCACCGGCCAGAGCCAGGTAGGGTAGGCCTCCGGCCTGCCCCCCGCGCCGGAGGCGCGCTTTGTCTTCCCCCCCTTCTTCACCGCGGAACGACCGCCCTGCCGCCCTGCTCCTTGCTCTTCTGCGCCGCGTCCAGAAACGCGAAGATCTCGAGCGTCTCTTCGTTCGATACCGGCGGTTTGCCCGTTTCGAAAAACTTGGCGATTTCGCGCACCAGCGGCCGGTAATCGGTAGCCTCGCCGGCCTTGGGATGGAGGACCACGGTCTCGCGGCCGCGGTTCACGATGGCTCCGTAATCGCTGTACGGCCGGACCGCGCGCACCGCCCCGATGCGGCCGTCGTTCCACACTCCCACCACCACGTCGGAATCCGCCGTGCTGGTGCGGGTGACCGTCCGGCAGCAGCCGGTCCCCATGAGGGTGAACAGCAGCTCCACCGGATGGATGGCGTACCAGGCGAGCTCCAGGTAATGATGCGGCTCATAGGGCCCCGGCCCCCAGGTGGTGACTCCGGTTGCGTCCGCGACCTTCGCCGCCCCGATGGCGCCGAACCGCAGGCTGGAGGAACTGAACCACGGGACGCCCGCCTCTTTTGCCAGGCGCGCGATCTCGCGGGCGTCTTCGAGCGTCGAGGCCAGCGGCTTGTCCACGAAGAACGGCTTGTGGGCCGCGATCACCAGCCGGGCCTGCTCCAGGTGCGACCGCGCATCCAGGCTCTCGATCATCACCGCGTCCACTTTCGAAAGCAGCGCCGGGATGTCGGGCACGATCTCAACCCCGTATTGCGTGCGGATCTCCTCCGCAAAGCGGTCCACGCGGCTGGCGCTCTCTTCGATGTCCTTGCTGCCGCCCTTCCAGGCCGCCACTACCCGTGCGCCCGCAATATGTTCCGGCGCGGCCGGGTCTCCGTTCAGCATTTTGGTGAAGGCCGGGACGTGGGACGTGTCGGTCCCGATAATGCCCACCCGGATATCCGCGGCGCAGGCAGCGGCGGCGCACGCCAGCAGGAAAAGAGTTGGCTTCACGTAGGGCATTGTACACTGGGTTCGAGACCGCATGGATCTCACAACCCCCCTCACCTACGTCAAAGGAGTCGGCCCCGCCCGTGCGGCCATGCTGGAAGCCAAGGGGCTGGTGACGGTCGAGGACCTGCTCGGCTACTTCCCCTTCCGCTACGAAGACCGCAGCAATGTGAAGACCATCGCTCAGCTCGCCCCGGGCGAAATGGCCACCGTGATCGCGGACGTGCGCTCCGCCAAGGCCTCCGGCTTCAAACGCCGCTCGCTGGGCCTGTTCGAAGCCCGCTTCACCGATGCCTCGCGCGCCATCCTGGTGGGCAAATGGTTTCACGGCGGATACCTGGCGAACGTGCTCGCCGAGGGCATCAAACTCGCGTTGTTCGGCAAGGTCGAGTTCGACAGCTACACGGGCGAGCTCACCATGCTGCACCCCGAGTTCGAAATTCTCTCCGGAGACGATGAAGACGGCGAAGCCTCGCTCCACACCGGCCGCATCGTACCGATCTACGAGGCCGTCGCGAAGCTCACCACGCGCGTGCTGCGCGTCCTGACCCACCGCATCTTCGGCGAGCTGCCTCCCGAAGAAGACGAACTCCCCGAGCCCATCCGCCGCCGCCTCAAGTATCCCGACCGCTGGACCGCCATCCGCGAGGCTCACTTCCCGCCTCCCGATTCTGACCTGCGGCTGCTCAACGCCTACCGCTCGCAATCCCAACAGCGCCTTATTTTCGAGGAGTTCTTCTGGCTCGAATGCGGCGTGGCGCTCAAGCGCGGCAAGGCCCGTACCCTGCCTGGCATCGCGTTCGAGATCGACGACCGCATCCGCGAGCGGGTCAAGGCGATGCTTCCTTTCAAACCCACGGAGGCGCAGAAGCGCGTCATCAAAGAAATCGCCGGCGATATGAAAGAGGCGCACCCCATGAATCGCCTGCTGCAGGGCGACGTGGGTAGCGGCAAGACCATCGTGGCCGCCGAAGCCGCCGTAATCGCCATCGAGAACGGGTACCAGGTGGCGCTGCTCGCGCCTACCGAAATCCTGGCCGCCCAGCACGGGTTCTACTTCCGCCAGATCCTCTCGAAGCTCGGCTATGTCACCGTCCTGCTCACCGGATCGTTCACCAGCCGCGAAAAGGCGCAGCTCAAAAAGCTGGCAGCGGAAGGCTTGGCCCACGTCGTCGTGGGCACCCACGCCATCCTCGAAAAGGACGTGGAGTTCAAGCGGCTCGGCCTGGCCATCATCGATGAGCAGCATCGCTTCGGCGTGCTGCAGCGCCTCGGCCTGCTGCAGAAGGGCGTGCATCCGGACGTGCTGGTGATGACCGCGACGCCCATCCCGCGGACCCTCGCCATGACGCTCTACGGCGACCTGGACGTCTCCGTGATCGACGAGCTTCCGCCCGGCCGGAAACCGATCCTGACGAAGCACTACACGGCCGACCGCGTGGAGCAGGCCTACAGCTTCATGAAGCGGCAGATCGAGGAGGGCCGCCAGGCCTACGTCGTCTACCCCGTCATCGAGGAGTCGGAAACCCAGGCCATGAAGGCCGCGCAGAAGATGTACGAGCACCTGTCGCGCGAGGTCTTCCCCGATCTGTCCGTCGGCCTGATGCACGGCCGCCTGGGCGGCGACGAGAAGGAGGCCGTGATGCAGCGCTTCAAGGACGGCCAGATCCAGATCCTCGTCTCGACCACCGTCATCGAGGTCGGCGTGGATGTGCCGAATGCCGCCGTGATGGTGATCGAGCAGGCCGAGCGCTTCGGCCTGGCCCAACTGCACCAGTTGCGGGGACGCGTGGGCCGCGGCGCCGCCCAGAGCTACTGCATCCTGGTGACGGAGAAGATGAACGATGCGGCCCGCGAGCGCATACGAACGCTGGTGGAATCCACCGATGGCTTCTACATCTCGGAAATGGATCTCAAGCTGCGCGGCCCCGGCGAGTTCTTCGGGACCAAGCAATCCGGGCTGCCCTCCCTGCGCGTGGCCAATATCCTGCGGGATGCCGACATCCTGGAGGTGGCGCGCCGCGAGGCCGTTGATTTCATTGCGCGGCCGCCCTCGGAAGAGGACCTCCGCCGGGCCGTGGCCTACATCCGCGATCACTGGCAGCGCCGCTACGGCCTGGTGACGGTGGGCTGATGCGGGTAATCGGCGGAGAGTTCCGTTCGCGGCGGCTGAAGAGCCTCCCCGGCGCGGCCACACGCCCCACGCCCGACCGCCTGCGCGAGACCCTGTTCGATATCCTGCAGGGCCGGGTCGAGGGCGCCACGTTCCTCGATGCCTATGCCGGCACCGGTGCGGTCGGGATCGAAGCCCTGAGCCGGGGAGCGTCGCACGCGTACTTCCTGGAGCGGAGCCGCGCCGCGATCGAGACCCTGCGCGAAAACCTGGACACCCTGGGGCTCGAGAGGCGTTCCACCGTGGTGGTCGGCCCGGTCCTCCTCACGCTCCCGCGCTATCCGGCGGATATTGCGTTCCTGGACCCCCCTTACGACCTCGAGCGCGAATATGCCGCCGCACTCGACTTGCTGGCTCAAGCGCCACCCGGGTTGACGGTCTTCCAGCACTCCATCCGGCTGACGCTCCCCGAGGAGGTAAGCCCCTTGCGGAGAACCCGATCGGTGCGGCAGGGCGACAACGTGTTGAGCTTCTATAAAACTTGACAACAACACACTAAGGTTCCATAATGGGGTTGTACTAAATGGCCGCCCTCCGGCGGCACCGCCATCTATATAAGAACTCTTGAGGGAGGCTTTTCAACAACATGGGAAAGATAATCGGTATTGACCTGGGGACCACCAACTCGGTCGTCGCCGTCATGGAGGCGGGCCAGCCCACGGTCATCGCTAACCAGGAAGGTACGCGGACCACTCCGTCCGTCGTGGCATTCACCAAGACCGGCGAACGGCTGGTTGGCCAGGTAGCCAAACGCCAAGCCATCACCAACCCGGAAAACACCGTGTTTTCCATCAAGCGCTTCATGGGGCGCCGGTACGACGAAGTCACCGAAGAAATGAAAATGGTGCCTTATAAGGTCGCGCGCGGCGAGAACGGGGACGCCCGCGTCGAAATCATGGGCAAAAAGTATTCGCCGCCCGAGATTTCGGCCATGATCCTCACCAAGCTGAAGGAGGCGGCCGAGTCGTACCTGGGCGAGAAGGTCACGCAGGCCGTGATTACCGTCCCGGCGTACTTTAACGACGCCCAGCGGCAGGCCACCAAAGACGCCGGCAAGATCGCCGGCCTCGAGGTCATGCGTATCATCAACGAGCCCACAGCCGCGGCACTGGCGTACGGCCTCGACAAGAAGACCAATGAGACCATCGCGGTCTACGATTTCGGCGGCGGCACGTTCGACATCTCCATCCTCGAAGTGGGGGATGGCGTCGTCGAGGTGAAATCTACCAACGGCGATACCCACCTGGGCGGCGACAACATCGACCAGCGCATCATCGAGTGGATCGTAGCCGAATTCAAGAAAGAGAACGGCATCGATCTCTCCCGCGACCAGATGGCCCTGCAGCGCCTCAAAGAGGCCGCCGAGAAGGCCAAAATGGAGCTTTCGACGCTGCTCGAAACCGAAATCAACCTGCCGTTCATCACAGCCGACGCCAGCGGCCCGAAGCACTTGCAGATGAAGCTGACCCGCGCGCGTTTCGAGCAGATGGTGGACGATCTTCTGCAGCGCTCCGTCGGACCCTGTAAACAGGCGTTGCAGGATTCCGGACTGACCCCGGCGCAGATCAACGAAGTCGTGCTGGTGGGCGGCCAGACGCGTATGCCCAAAATCCAGTCGCTGGTCCGCGACCTGTTCAACCGGGAGCCGCACAAGGGCGTGAATCCGGACGAGGTGGTGGCAGTGGGAGCGGCCGTGCAGGGCGGCGTCCTGGGCGGCGAAGTGAAGGATGTGCTGCTGCTCGACGTCACCCCGCTTTCGCTCGGCATCGAGACCATGGGCGGCGTGTTCACCAAGCTGATCGAACGCAATACCACCATTCCGACCCGCAAGACTGACGTCTTTTCGACGGCTTCCGACAGCCAGCCGTCGGTGGAGATCAAGGTCTACCAGGGCGAGCGCGCCATGGCCAGGGATAACCGCCTGCTGGGCGTGTTCCAGTTGGGCAATATCCCGCCGGCCCCGCGCGGCGTTCCGCAGATCGAGGTGACTTTCGACATCGACGCGAACGGCATCCTGAACGTAACCGCCAAAGACCGCGCCACCAACAACGAGCAGAAGATCACCATCACCTCCTCCTCCGGCCTGTCGAAGGACGAAGTGGAGAAGATGGCTCGCGACGCGGAATCGCATGCCGCCGAAGACCGCAAGCTGCACGACACCATCGAAGCCCGCAACCGCGCCGACGCCATGGTTTACAACGTGGAGAAGACGCTCAAGGAGCATCGCGCCAAGGTCGGCGAGGACCAGGCCAAGGAGATCGAGGCGGCTCTCGAAGAGACCAAGAAGGCCATGGCCGAGAACGATCCCGATCGCATCAACTCCGCGGTCGATCGCCTGACCGCGTCCAGCCACAAACTGGCCGAGGCCATGTACAAGGCTTCGTCCCAGCCCGGCGGCCCACCGCCGTCCGGCGGGCCCTCCGGCGATGGCGGCCCGGGCGCCGGCGACCAGGGCACGAAGGACAAAGGTAAGGACGACGTCGTCGATGCCGAGTTCGTGGATGTAGACGACAAGAAGTAATGAAATAACCGCAGGGCGGGCCGGGCGGAAATGCCCGGCCCTTTACGTCTGAAATATGTCTGCCCCCAAGCACGATTACTACGACACCCTCGGGGTCGAGCGCCAGGCTGCCGCGGACGACATCCGCAAGGCTTACCGGAAGCTCGCTCGCAAGTATCACCCCGACCTGAACCCGGGGGACAAGTCCGCCGAAGAGCGCTTCAAGAATGTCCAGGAGGCGTACGACGTCCTCAGCGACCCGAAGAAGCGCCAGATGTACGACCAGGTCGGATTCTACTCGGAAAGCGGCTTTGCGGGAGCGCCCGGCGGGGGTCCCGGAAGGGGCGCCAACCCCAACATGGATTTCAGCGGCTTCGATTTCTCGGACTTCTTTTCGCAAGCAGGCGGGGCCGGGGCGGGCGCACGCGGTGAGCACCGCACGGGCGAGGCGCCGGGAGGCGCCGGTGGATTCCGCGACATCTTTTCCCAATTCTTCGGAGGTCGCGGCGGAGCGCCCCAGGCCGAGCCGGAAAAGGGCAGCGACCTCGAATATGTGATGGATATCGATTTCTGGCAGGCCATCAAGGGAACGCAGGCACGCCTGAACATTAACCGCTACGAAGTTTGCAGCACCTGCCACGGAACCGGATCCACGGGAACCGGCGAAGTGGTCTGCCCTCAGTGCAAAGGCACCGGCAATGTCACCCAGATGGCCGGCGCCATGCGATTTAACCTCACCTGCCCGCGCTGCGGCGGTACCGGCAAGCTGCGCAACGCCTGTCCGACGTGCGGCGGCGACGGGCGGGTCACGCGGACGGAAACCGTGGAGGTCCGCATTCCTCCGGGGGCCCGCAACGGCTCACGGCTGCGCGTTCCGGGGAAGGGAAATGCCGGCACCATGGGCGCACCTCCGGGCGACCTCTATATCACCACCAAGGTGGAAGACCACCCGTTCTTCCACCGCGAGGGAGACGATATCGAAATCAAGGTCCCGGTCTCGGTATGGGAAGCGGCGCTCGGCTCCAAGGTCGAAGTGCCGACGATCGACGGCCGCACCCTGCTCAAGATTCCGCAGCGCACACGCAACGGCCAGCGCTTCCGGATGCGCGAAAAGGGGGTCCTGAACGCACGGACCGGCGAGCGTGGAGACCAGATCGTGGAAGTCGCCATCGAGGCGCCCGACCCGCGCGACGAACGCACCCGGGAGCTGCTGAAGGAACTCGGCAAGCTGCATCCGGAGGATCCGCGGGCCGAGATGTGGTCTAAGATGTGACGACATGGCAAAGTCCAAATCCAGAGCGGCCTACATGATCTCTGCCGTGGCGGAGCAATACGGCATCCATCCGCAGACGCTGAGGCTGTATGAGCGGGAGGGTTTGCTGAAGCCATCCCGCAGCGAAGGCAATACACGGCTCTATACCGATGGGGATATCGAGCGCCTCGAAGTAATTCTCCATCTCACGCGCGACCTGGGAGTGAATCTCGCCGGCGTTGAGATTATCCTCAACATGCGCGAGAAGATGGGAGAAATGCAATCGCAGATCCAGGAGTTTGTCGCTACCCTGAACCGCGAGCTGGTTGACCGTACGGCCCGGCAGGCGGGCGCCGACAGCCGGACGTGCCTGATTCCGGTGATCGATGCCAAGCCTCCGGGGTCGCCCCGCCGCACCCGGTAAATCCTGCGCCGCGATACAATAGCTGGGATTTCGTGTCTGCGCACAGAGCGGGTGCCAAAGGCTTGGGACGTGACGATGGCCGTAAAGCCACTTTAGGCTTCACCGCGCCGTTCGCCGTGTTTGTCGCCGCCATGGCGGTCGAACGCGTCACCGGTTTACCGCCCGCCGTCGAGTACCCCATCCGGCTCGGTCTGGTGATCGCCGTGATCCTGATTTTCAGCCGGCCTTACCTGGATCTGCGCCCCAGCTTTCCGGTTCGCAGCATACTCCTGGGTCTGGGGGTATTCATCCTGTGGATCGCTCCCGATCTTCTGCTTGGTTACCGGCATTTCTGGCTATTCGAAAACCCCCTCACGGGGACGGCCACCAGCTCCATCCCGATCGCGCTCCGGTCGAATGTGGCATTTGTCGCCGTCCGGACGATCAGCTGCGTAATTGCCGTGCCTATCCTGGAGGAACTTTTTTGGCGGGGATGGTTGTTGCGGTGGCTGGTGAGCAAAGAGTTCCTGAAGGTGCCGTACGGAATGTACGTACCCTCGGCTTTCTGGTCGGTGGCGATCCTGTTTGCTACCGAACACGGGCCTTACTGGGAACTTGGCCTGGCGGCGGGCATCATTTACAATTGGTGGGTTATGCGATCCGGGAACCTCGCGGATTGCATCATTGCGCACGCCGTAACCAACGCCTGTCTGTCGGCGTACGTGCTCTACACCGGTCTGTGGCGTTACTGGCTATAACCGGATTCCCCGGTGGCACGTCTTTATAGATGACAGGTGTCCAGAAGCATTTCCTTCTCCCCTGTCTTGGGCTCCGGGAGCGCGGCACGTCGGGCCCCGCGTTCCGGGGCCCTTCGATTTTAGCGGGGAAGGGCCGCCGCCGGGTAGAATGAGCTTTAGCTCTCCATGATCCAACTCACCGGGGCCGGCAAGAGGTTCGGTCCTAAAATCCTGTTCGAAAACGTCGACTGGCTGGTAACACCCAACGAGCGGGCCGGCATCGTGGGTGCCAACGGAACCGGTAAGTCCTCTCTCCTAAAGGTGTTATGCGGGATGGAGGGGCTCGATTCGGGGACTATCTCCACACAGAAGGGGGTCAGCATCGGCTACCTTCCCCAGGAGGGTCTTTCGCTCTCCGGGCGGACGGTCTTCGCGGAGTGCATGACCGTTTTTGCCAGCCTGCGCGCCCTCGAGGAAGAACAGGAGAGTTTAACCCGCAGCATGGCCGAGCTGGATCCGGCCGGGCGGGAGTATGCCCAGGTCGCGGAGCGCTTCCACCGCGTGGAAACCGAGTTTCGCGCCCGGGACGGTTACGCCATCGAAGCCCAGGTGGGAAGCGTGCTGTCGGGCCTGGGGTTTCCGCGGCGCGACTGGAAACGCCGCACCGAGGAATTCTCCGGCGGCTGGCAGATGCGCATCACCCTCGCCAAGCTGCTGCTCGAAAGGCCCAACCTCCTGCTGCTGGACGAGCCCACCAACCACCTCGACCTGGAAGCGCGCAACTGGCTCGAGGAGTACCTCTCGGCCTACCCTTATGCCTTCGTGCTGGTATCCCACGACCGCTACTTCCTGGATGTAACCGTTCGCAAGATCGTGGAACTCTGGAACAAGGGCCTGCACACCTACACCGGGGGATTCACGCGGTATGAGCTCCAGAAGACGGAGCGCCGTGCCCAGCTCCAGGCGGCTTACGAGAATCAGCAGGACCGCATCCGCCAGTTGGAAGCGTTCATCAACCGGTTCCGCTACCAGGCCACCAAAGCCAAGCAGGTGCAGAGCCGGATCAAGGAGCTGGACCGCATCGAGCGGATCGAGATTCCGCCCGACGAGAAGACGATTCACTTCAGCTTCCCGCAGCCCAAGCCAAGCGGGCGCATCGTGGCGGAGTTCGACCACGTGGCCAAGAGCTATGGCGACCACGAGGTGTTCGCGGACGCCCGGTTCTTCATGGAGCGCGGCGACCGGATCGCGCTGGTGGGCGTCAACGGCGCCGGCAAATCCACGCTCATCAAGATCCTGGCTGGCGTGGAGCCGGTGACTGCCGGATCCTACAACCTGGGACACAATGCCCAGCCCGACTATTTCGCTCAGGACCAGTACAAGGAGCTCGACCCCGCCGCGAAGATGATCGACGACCTGGCCACCGTCGCTCCGCGCGCCTCCAATACCGAGCTGCGCAGCATCCTGGGGTGTTTTCTCTTTTCCGAGGACGACGTGTTCAAGCCCATCGGGGTGCTATCGGGGGGCGAGCGCAACCGCTACGCTCTGGCTCGCATGCTCATGATGCCCTCGAACTTCCTGCTCCTCGACGAGCCCACCAACCACCTGGACATGCGCGCCAAAGATGTGCTGCTGACCGCCCTACAGGAGTTTACGGGAACCGTGGTATTCGTGTCGCACGACCGCTACTTCATCGATAAGCTGGCTACCCGGATTTTTGAAGTGGATGGCGGCCGGGTGAATGTGTTCCCCGGGAATTACGAAGACTACCTGTGGCGGAAACAGGGAGGCGGCGCCCAACCCCTGAATGCGGCGGACGACCCGGAAGCCGCGCAGGCCGTGCCCCCGGCGCCCGCGGCGGAACCGGCGAAAGCCGAGGATCGGCGGCTTAACCCCATTAAACTGCGGCAGATGAAAGAAAGACAGGGAGAAATCGAGGAAGAGGTCTCCCGCATGGAAACCGAAATTGCGGACTACGAAGCCGCCCTGGCGAACTTCGTGAGCGTCGAGGAAACGCAGCGCGTCAACAGCCTGCTGGAGGCCCGCCGTTCAGACCTGGAATCCCTGATGGAAGAATGGGAAAGCGTGGCGCAAGCGATTGAGGCGAACCGCTGAAGCCCCAGCCGCAACCTACTCCTGTACCGGCATCTGCTGTTCGATTTCCCGCCAGGCGCTGATCTTCAGGCGACGGCAGACCCAGCACAGGGGCTCGGCACCCAGATTGGGTGTCTCGGTTCCGCAAACCCCGCACTTCGTCACCTTTTTCAGGCGATCGGCTGAAATCGACCTCTTCGCCTGTTCCAGCATTTCAGCAGGAATTACAGGTTCCGGTTTTGTTCCCTTGCGTTTCATTCCATTCCCAGTCCTAACTTCACTATGGCAGATAGCCCCCCCGGACACAACCTTCCCCTAGGATAGGGAAAGACCCCGATTATGCCGCCTCGGGAATTTGTACCACGACGGCCACATCGAGCGACGATCCGCAGCGCGGACACCGCTGCCCTGGCGAAACCCGCGGATACTTGCCCCTCAAGTCGATATCGGCCGGCACAGTGTGTGTGCAAATGGGACAGTGGACCTGCCCCTTAAATCGATTCTCAACGAGTGCATTCATGGCTCATTTGCCTCACTTCATCGGACGCAATTCCCCGTGCACGGGTTGTACCAAATTCGTAAAGATTCTTGATCGAACCGATACGTTCCACCGCGTCACGGCGGGCTCCCTCCGGTGCGCAAGCGGACGCGGCTGAACCGCTCTCCCGCAGCCCGGTGTTACCCTGTAGACTATGACTCAGCCGCCCGCTCCCAAGATTCAGCTGTCGCAGACACCGGATTACCGGGAGAACTACGCCAACAGCGTTCAGGTGCGTGTCAACCTGTGGGACTTCCTGTTGTTGTTCGGCCGGGTGAACCAGACCGCCCCGGAAAGCGTGGCGATTCAAAATTTCCAGGGTATCTACGTGAGCCCGCAGCAGGCCAAGGCGCTGTTAAACGTTCTGCAGCAGAACGTCAACCAGTATGAAACCGCCTTCGGCGAAATTCGCCTGGAACCCCAAAACCCTGGCGGGATCGTACAGTAGCCCTTCGCGCACCAGCTTTATGGCCGGGCGGTCTGAACCGGGGCGGGAAGCCGGAAATATCCGCTGTGCCACAGATATTCGTGCACCAGAATCAGCTTGTGGTCGAGGTCCGCGGCAGGCAGCCCGGAGGCCCTGACCGAACCCCCGCCCTCGCGACCTGTCAGCCCAATTCCGGCGGAAGTCTCCAGAATGCAGCCGCCGAAGAATTCGGCGATGAACTGCAGCTCGTCATAGGAAAGGCCGGCGAGAAAACGGCGGGCTTTGGGGCGCAATGGCGTTTCCGCACACGCCGCCAAAGCGGCTACCAACAGATCGCGCACTGCGGAACTCCAGTCGGTAGGAACTCCATACTAACTCTCGTAAGGGGTCTGAGCCGTATTATTACCAAAAGCGATACCGTTCGCAAGGGGTCGCGGAGTGAATTAGCATCTGGATATGAGATTCCGAGCTCTCCTGATCCTCAGTCTCCTGCCAGTACCGGCGGCCGGCACGGTACACCCCTGGGAAAAACAGGAGGTTACGCTGACGTCTTCCCGTTCCTTCCCGAACGCCTATACCGACGTAGTGGTATGGGTTGACCTCACCGGCCCCCACTTCCACAAGCGGGTTTACGGATTCTGGGATGGCGGGCGGACCTTCCGTGTCCGCCTGGTAGCCACCGATCCGGGTGAATGGCGGTGGCGCAGCGGATCGGAGCCGGCGGACTCGGGGCTGGCCGCCAAGACCGGAGGGTTTACCGCCATCGCCTGGACCGAACAGGAGAAAGCGGAGAACCCGCTGCGCCGCGGCTTCCTGCGGTCCACGCCCAATCACCACGCGCTCGAGCAGGCGGACGGCACACCGTTCTTCGTCCTGGGCGACACGTGGTATTCCGTAGGCACCAACCGCTTCCGCTGGTATGACGACGACCGCGAGCGCCCCATCGGTCCGCAGGCCGGATTTAAGGACTATGTCCGCTACCGTAAGGCGGAGGGCTTCAACTGGGTGAACGTGATCGCGGCGTTTCCCAACTGGATGACGGACGGCTCGCCCTGGCACGTCGTGATGGACGACCCGCAGAAAACCACGGTCCGCTCCGCGTGGCTCGAATTCGGCACCGGCAGCGCCAAAAATATGGACAACGAGGGCGGACGCCCGTTTCAGTTCCCCGGAAAAGTGCCCGGCTACGAGAACATGTTCCCGGACGTGAACCGCGTCAACCCGGAATACTTCCGCTACGTGGATCGCAAGATCGATTACCTGAACGCGCAGGGTTTCGTGCCGTTCATCGAAGTCTCCCGCCGCGATGCCAGCCTGTGCTGGATGAAGTACTACGGCTGGCCGGAATCCTACGCCCGTTTCATCCAGTACATCTGGTCGCGGTATCAGGCCAACAACACGGTGCTCAGCCCGATCCACCTGGACATCATCAGCGAGAGCGTGAGCCCGCAGGATTACATCCGGGCCGTCGATGCGGTGGTGAAGAAATTCGGGCTGCCGCCATTCGGGACGCTGCTATCGGCCAACGCCAACCCCTCGACGCTCGAGAACTGGGGCGAAGATTCCTGGGTGACGCTGCACCAGACCGGCAATATGCGGGAGCACAACAACTACTGGTACCTGACCGAGATTTTCCGCGCGCCCCATCCGCATCCGGCCCTGAATGGCGAGCCGTATTACGCGGGCTACACGGACGCGCGATCGCTGGGAGGCGGACGCGGCTACCAGTACGGCGCGCCGGGCGGAACAGTGTTGGACGACCAGTTCGTGCGGTCGGGAATGTACGGGAGTTTCCTTTCCGGGGGCTTTGCCGGGCACGTGTACGGCGCGGAAGGCATCTGGGGCGCCGATATCGAAGACACAGCGCCGGTCAAGATGTGGGATGCCTTCCAGTGGCGGTCCGCCGCCGAGATGCAGTATCTACGCGCCTTCGCCCTGTCCATCGGAAAGCGCTACCAGGAACTGGAGCCGGATGCCGACCTGGTCTCGCCGAACAAGACCCACGTGCTGCGCGGGTATGAGGGATGGGCCTATTGCGCCCGCACTCCCGATAAGAACATCTTCCTGGCCTATTTCGAAAAGGGCTGCCCGCAGAGCCAGATCCGCGGAGCGCGCCTGCTGAGCGCATATCGCGCGCAATGGTTCGACCCGAGAAGCGGCGCCTGGCAGGACGCGGGCAGCGGCACGCTGCGTTCGAGCGCCATCGGGATCATCCAGCTTCCCAACGCTCCGTCAGACGCCGATTGGGGTCTGCGGCTGGTGTGGGAGGCGCCACGATGAGCGGGAGCGCTACAGTGAGGATCAGTTGGGCTGCATCACGACCTTCAGGCAGTCATCCTCGTGCCGCCAGAACATGTCGTACGCCTCTCTCGCCATGTCGATCGGGAAGCGGTGCGTGATCAGAAAGCTGGGGTCTATCTCGCCGCGCTGCACGCGTTCGAGGAGCGGCTTCATGTACTTGAGCATGTGGGTCTGGCCCATCTTGAACGTGAGCCCCTTGGCGAACGCGGCGCCGATGGGGAACTGGTCCACCACTCCGCCGTAGACTCCGGGGATGGAAACCGTGCCGCCCTTGCGGCAGGCCTGAATCGCCTGGCGCAGCACATGCGCACGGTCAGCCACTCTACCGACCGCCTGTTTGGCGAGGTCGCAGATCGCGTCGAGCGATGTGCCGTGCGCCTCCATGCCTACCGCATCGATGCAGGCGTCGGGACCGCGGCCGCCCGTCAGGTCCGTAAGCCGCTCGAGGACGCCGGACTCGTCGGGATTGACAGTCTCCGCACCTCCACGCTTCGCCATCTCGAGACGTACCGGATCGCGGTCGATGGCAATCACCCGCTCTGCGCCGAGCATAAAAGCGCTGCGAACGGCAAACTGCCCCACCGGCCCGCATCCCCAGATCGCGATGACGTCCCCCGGCTGGATATTGCAGTTGTCGGCTGCCTGAAACCCGGTGGGAAAGATATCCGAGAGGAACAGGACCTGGTCGTCGCGCAGCCCTTCGGGGATCTTCAGCGGGCCGACATCGGCGAACGGCACGCGGGCATACTGGGCCTGGCCGCCGGCGAATCCGCCGAACAGGTGCGAGTAGCCGAACAGGCCCGCCGTGCTCGCTCCGAAGGCCTTCTCGCACAGGCCCGGATTCGGGTTGCTGTTGTCGCACAACGACCAGAGCCCTTTCCTGCAGTAGAAGCAGCTCCCGCAGCAGATGGTGAAGGGGACCACCACGCGGTCGCCCGCCATCAGATTCTTCACCTCGCGGCCGACTTCCACCACCTCGCCCATGAATTCGTGGCCCAGAATGTCGCCCTTCTCCATGCCGGGAATATGGCCCCCATATAGATGGAGGTCCGAGCCGCATATGGCGGTGAGGTTGATTTTGACGATAGCGTCGGTGCGGCTCAAGAGGGCCGGATCGGGGACGCTCTCGGTGCGCACATCGTGCGCGCCATACCAGCAGACTGCCTTCATGATTCCTCCAATTACGGGGTGTATGCCGGCGCGTCGCTCGCGGGGAACGACTCCTCCGAGGCCGAATCGACCGCGGTGCGGCTCCACGCTGTCTCGCCGCCCAATGACGCGCGACCGGAGGGCTGGCCTTCGGTGGTTACCACTTGCCCGATCTCCAGGATCTGTTTGAGCCGGTGCAGATCCTGATCCATTTGCAGGCCGGGTTCTTCCCCCCAGAGCATGCCGATCGCCGCGCCGATGATACCAGCCGGGGGGTTGTATTGCAGCTCGACGCGCAACTCGGTGCCGCGCCCGCCCGGAGCGTCCCGGAAAAGGACGGACCCCGCGCTTTGCACATCGCCGCCGGGCAGCGTGCGCCAGGCGATCCGCTCCTCCGGAACCTCGTTATGGATCACCGCGTCCCATTCCACCCGCCGGCCCGCCGGCGCGCGGATCACCCAGTGCGAGCGGCTGCCCTCCAACTCGCGGACCGAGATGATGTGCTTCATGAATTGCGGGAGGTTCTGCAGGTTGCGGAAGTATCGATACACTTCCCCGCGCGGCTTTTCGATGGTGATGGCCCGGTCGACGCGGATGCCGAGCTCGTAGGGCAGGCTGATCGACTCGCCTTGTCCCCAGGGGGCGGTGCGAATGCCGATGGCTTCATAAAAATAGGAATGCCCGGTGAGGCCGCGCCGCAGGAAGTCCGCGCCGGCAGCCGCCATTGCCAGGCCGGCGATGCCGCGCCGTTTGAGTCCTACGACCGTCAGGATGGCGCCTCCGATCGCCGAGGCGACCCTCTCCGACTGCGTGATGTTCAGACAATTGGCGCGATGTGTGATGATTCGCATGAACCGTCCCCTCCTTTCCGGCCGTTCGCCCTGTTCCAACCATAAACCCGAACCCGTGAAATGCGGCGAGCGCTGGGTGCGAAGTAGAACCAAGCGGACGCGCCGAATGGAAGGATCGGAACGTTCCCGGCGCGCAGCTTACGGCCGGGTTTCCGCCGGGACGCGGGAAAATAGCGCCAGCATCTCGCGGTTGAACGAGGGGATGTCCTGCGGGCCGCGGCTGGTCACCAGGTTACGGTCCACTACGGTTTCCCGGTCGAGCCACTCCGCGCCGGCGTTGCGGATGTCGTCCTGGATCGTCGGCCAACTGGTCAGCTTGCGGCCTTTCAACAGTCCGGCCGAAATCAGCTCCCAGGGGGCATGGCAGATGGCGGCCATCGGTTTGCCGGCGCCGTCCATCTCGCACAGGAACCGGCGGACGCCCGGCTGGGCCCGCGCGTCATCGGCATTCAGCGCCCCGCCGGGTAGAAGCACGGCGTCATAGTCGCACGCCCGCGCTTGTTCGAACGTGCGATCCACCGCTACCTTGCCCGCCTTCTCGTGGTGCTTGTAGCCCTGGATTTCACCGGCTTTCCGGGAGATCACGTCCACCTTCGCTCCGGCGCCCTCCAGGGCTTTGCGGGGTTCGGTCAGCTCGGACTCCTCGAAGCCGTCCAGGGCCAGGATCGCGATCCGCATCTGGTGTAGGTCGGCCATGTCAGCGCACCTCCTGAAAATGCATGGGCTGCTCGAGCCGGAAATACAAGACCGTCTCGGCGGGCACTCGAATCTCCTTGCCCTGTGTCAACACCTGCGCACCGGCGCCGGCCGCGGCTCCGGCGAAGGCCCCTATGATCGCGCCCGTGCCGCCGCCTCCCAGAAGGCCCACCAGCGTGCCTGCACCAGCTCCGCCGCCCACCATTTTGGCTGTCCGGCGGTTCTTCCCGATGCCCGGTGTGCCCTGCAACCGGACATCCTCGCTGCCGGCGGCATAGCGGCGCCCCTGGACCTCAACCGAATCCAGGGTCAGCATCATCTTGC
This sequence comes from Bryobacterales bacterium, assembly GCA_963836015.1. Lineage (GTDB taxonomy): Bacteria > Acidobacteriota > Terriglobia > Bryobacterales > Bryobacteraceae > CAWCDJ01. The sequence continues at coordinate 110,222 of CAWIIF010000011.1, forward strand.
CCCTGTGGAACGTGCCGCCCCGGTTCAGCCCGCGCACGATCAGAGTAGCCGGCGAGCCGCCCGGAATCACCATGCGGCCCGCGGGATCCATCACATTTTGAACGACCGTCGCGGGAAAGGCACGGCCCACCGCGACGTTCGCGGTGTTGATGGGTCCTGTCGTCCGGACCGGAATGATCGTCCCGGCCGGGAGCGTCGCCCAGTCGCGATTGGCGGGAACGCGATTTGCGGCCGCGCCCGCACCGTGCGGAGTGGCGGCCGCCGGAAGCCCCGCCGGAATGAGCGAAATGAAACAGATTAAGGCGAGTTTGCGCATCGATCCCTCCCTGACAATGGAGAGAGCAATCGCGGGGCCAGTCGGCGCGGAGGTATGAGGATTAACGGGCTACGCAGCGTTATTGCGGGCTGGAGCCGATGGGGCGAGCCTTGGGAAGTTTCTGCTCGCGGCGCAATTCGAGGACCAGGTCCATGACCAGGCGCTCGATCTGATCGCGGATCTTGCAGTGCTCTTCATACTCCATCCACACCGGATCCTCGACATCCCAGCCGCGGACCTCGGCGCCGATGCCCTCCGGCAGCGGCAAGCCGCTCATGTTGATGACGAGGTCGAATTTCACCCGGCCGAGATGCCGGACGTGCTTGGGAAAATGGTCGCGCAGGTTCAGGCCCTTGTCCGCCATGGCACTGATGGTGTCGGGCGCGACATTGGAGGCGGGCGTCAGGCCGGCGCTGGCCGGCGCCATGACATCGCTTCCGTAAGAGCGCGCGAAACACTCCGCCATCTGGCTGCGGCAGGCGTTTCCAAGGCAAACGAAGAGAACGCGCTTCGGACTGTTCACAGCTTCTCCAGGAAAAGCTGGTGAACCCGCGCGTCGGCCGTCAATTCGGGATGAAAGGTGGCCACCAAATGATGTCCCTGTTCCACCAGCACCGGATCTCCATTGTACCGCGCCAGTACCTTGGCGCCGGCGCCCACCCGCCGGATGATGGGCGCGCGAATGAAGACGGCTTCGAGCCCTCCCGGGGCAGTCCGCTGCTGAAACTCGGGGTCCGGCTCGATCTCGACTACGCGGCTGTCCACCTGGCGGCCGTAGGCGTTGCGCTCGACTTCGAGTTCCATCAGCGCAAGGCTCTCCTGCTCGGGGTTGGCGACCCGATCGGCCATGAGGATCGCGCCGGCGCAGGTGCCGAACACCGGCTTGCGCCGGCCAAACGCGGCGAGAGGCTCGAGCCACCCTTCGAACCTCAGCAGTTTAAGCATGGTGGTGCTCTCTCCGCCGGGAATGATCAGCCCGTCGATTTCGTCGAGCTGCTCCGGGTCGCGCACGAAGACCGGCGCGGCGCCGGCGCGTTCGAGAGCCGCGCCGTGCGCCGCGAAATCGCCCTGGAGCGCGAGCACCCCGACCTTCTTCATCACCAGCCCCGCGTCTGCAGCAGCTCCGATTCCGGCAGCTTCGAGATATCCAGGCCCGGCATGGCATCGCCGAGCATGCGGCTGGCTTCGAGCAGCTTCTCCGGGTTCTTGTAGTTCTTGGCCGCCTTTACAATGGCCTTGGCGCGCGTCTCCGGATCGCTCGATTTGAAGATGCCGGAGCCGACGAAGACCGCCTCGGCGCCCAGTTGCAGCACCAGCGCCGCATCGGCGGGAGTGGCGATGCCGCCGGCCGAGAAGTTCGGCACCGGCAGCGTGCCGTGCGCGGCCACCCATTCCACCAGCTCGAGCGGTGCCTGCAGATTCTTGGCCTCGTGGACCAGCTCCTCCTTGCCGAGCACGGTGAGCTGCCTCATCTCTTTGATAATCGTGCGGATGTGCCGCACGGCTTCCACGATGTTGCCGGAGCCGGCTTCCCCCTTGGTGCGGATCATGGCCGCGCCCTCGGCGATGCGCCGCAGCGCTTCGCCCAGGTTGCGGGCGCCGCATACGAACGGCACCGTGAAATCGTTCTTGTCGATGTGGTGCTCCTCGTCGGCGGGCGTGAGGACTTCGCTCTCGTCGATGTAATCCACCTTGAGGGCTTCGAGAATCCGCGCCTCCATGAAGTGGCCGATCCGCGCCTTGGCCATCACCGGAATGCTGACGGTCTTCTGAATCTCCTCGATCTTGGAGATGGCCGCCATGCGCGCCACGCCGCCTTCCTTGCGGATGTCGGCTGGCACGCGCTCGAGCGCCATGACCGCCGACGCACCGGCGTCCTCCGCTATCTTGGCCTGCTCGGCGTTGGTGACGTCCATGATGACGCCGCCTTTCAACATCTCCGCCAGGCCGACTTTCAATCGAAACTGCTCGCTCGAAAACTGAAACATTTCATTCGCTCCTATACCATTGCGGGCGCCGGCTCGAAATTGCGCCGGGCGCTTTCGATCTCTCCCGCGATCAACCTTCCCAAAATCTCGAGACCGCTCCGGATCTGTTCCGGCGCGAGGCCCGCAAAACTCAACCGCAGCGCGCCCGGGTCCAGGCGCGACACTGCAAAGTAGCGGCCTGGCAGATAGGCGACGCCCGCCTGCTGCGCGGCCGGCAGAAGCTCCCCGGCATCCAGCGGCTCGGGCAGCCGCAGCCATACGTTCATTCCGCCGTCGGGAGTGGTCCAACGGGTACCCGCTGGAAAGCAGCGGCGGCAGGCATCCAGCGTGGCCGCCAGGCGTTCCGCGCCGGCCCGCAATATCCGCTTGCGGTGCGCCTCCAGGCGGCCCGATTGGGCGAATTCCAGCAGCACCGCCTGGGAAAGCTGGTCGGTATGCAGATCCGCCGATTCCTTGGCATGCCGCAGGCGGTCGAGCAGCGGCTTCGGCCCCAGCACCCATCCCACCCGCAAGCCCGGAAAACTCACCTTCGAAAAGCTCCGCAGCAGCACCGTGCCGCCGTGTTCGTCCAGTTGTTTGAGGGCCGGCACCGGCTCGCCGGAATAGCGCAGTTCTCCGTAGGGGTCGTTCTCCACTACCGGCACGGAAGCCGCGCGCGCGGCCTCGATCAGGGTGCGGCGGGCTTCGAGCGGCAAGGTCGCTCCGGTCGGATTCTGGAAGTTCGAAGTGATCACCAGGAAGCGCGGCCGGTCGCGTTCGAATACACGCTCCAGGTGCGCCAGGTCGATGCCGTCAGCACCCACCGGAATCCCGGCAAGCTGCGCTCCCATTCCCGAAAGCAGGTTCTTAAGGCCGGTGTACACAGGGTCTTCCACGGCCACCGTATCCCCGGGACGGAGCAGCACGCGGCCGATGAGGTCGAGCGCCTGCTGGCACCCATTGGTGATCAGGATATCGTCGCCGGGATGGGCCAGGTGCTGGGCGCGGGCTTCGTCCAGCAGGTGGCGCCGCAGCGGCTCATATCCGCTGGGCGAACCGAGTTGCAGAATGTCGGCCAGATCGCCGCGCTCCAGCACAGCGCCGGCAGCGGCGCGAAAATCGTCCAACGGGAACAGCTCGCGGGAGGGGCGGGACATCACGAAGCTGATCACCCCCAGGCCGACCGCGGCTGGCCCCGCAGGTGGATTGTCGCTCCGTTCGAGCAGTCCATTCCAGTCCAGGGCGCCGGCCGTCCGCATCGAGCCGCCGGTCACGAAGCTACCCCTGCCCACCTGTCCGGCGATCAAACCCTCGGATTCGAGGATGTCGTACGCCGCTGAAACCGTAGTCCGATTGATTCCCAGCAACCCCGCCAACTCGCGGGTGGCCGGCAGGCGTTCGCCGCGCGCCATCTCGCCCGACCGGATTCGGGCGGCAATCTGTTCAAACAACTGCCGGTACAGAGGCACCTGGGAGTCGTTGTGCAAGATTGGCCGGAAGAATTCCATCCAGCCATACCATACCACATTGGATGGCTGGCCGCCAAAGTCACTGCACGGTCACCGAATAATTGCCGGAAGAGCTTCCCTGGGACCACACCTGAAGATAATAGGTCTGGTTGACCTCTACTTTCATGGTTTGTTTGAGACTTGCGCCCGGGGTCCGCACGTCGGGCCCAAAACCCAGGGTGCTTTTGTCCGGACCGAACAGGGAGAGAGCCGGTATCAGGGTGGCGGAACGATTCTCCACGTCGATCGTCACGGTTCCGGTGCGGGGGCTCCGGAACGAGTAGTAATCGGTGTCGTGGTTATCCATGATATTGGCGTCCGCGGACTCTCCGACCGTGAGCGGATGGGCGCTGAAGATGTCGTCATCCGGCTCGAAGGAGTCGTAGGCGCGGGTGGGGCGGACGTTGAGGGTGTAGGCGCCGGCGGTGTCGGACGTTCCCCAGATTTGCAGATACAGCAAAGTGGCGGGCGGAGGCGAGAGGTACTCGGTGAAGGATGCCCCGGCGGCCTGCGGCGGTTTGCCGCCGTCGGTCAGGCGCATATCCCGGTCGTAGACGCGCAGGCCGAGCGAGAGAGCCGGCGAGTGGTTGACGATTTCGATAGCCAGGATATCGCGGGGCGCCGGCGGGGAGTTGACGCGGAAGGTATCGCTATCATTGGTGCCGGCCGCGATTTCCGCGTCCACCGGCGAATCGAGCGCGATGAAGTTCGCCAGCATGGGGCTGTTGTTGGGCTCGATTTCGCGTGTCACCGGAGCGGTCGAATCGGAAGTGAACCCCCGCAGCCGCTGCATGTTCGCGCGCACGGGGCCGTAGGAGGCATCGCGAGACAGGGCCTGGCGGAAGGCATCCACGGCGCGCGCGCGGTCGTTCAGCTCGGCGTACAGCACGCCGAGGTCGTTGTACACCACCGGAACGGGCGCCGCCTTCGCGACCTGTTCGAGCAGCGCGGCTGCGCCGGCGAAATCGCGGTGCAACATGAGGACGGCGGCCTGCTGGAAGTTGTGGGCGGCATCGGGCGACTCGAGCGGCTTGCCCTGCAGCCGGGCATACTCCCCGGCGAGCTCGCCGGGATCCATCACGTAGCCTTCGACCGGTTGCTGCCGGCTCAAATCGCGCGGGCGAAAGACGAAGGATGCGCCGCCCACTGCCACTGCCAGCGCCACCAGGCCGAGCCACCAGAACCGGCTCAGCAGCGAAGATCGTTTTTTCGTGCGGCGGCCGGGTATGGCGGTCGGGTTCGACATCGGGCTCCCTCCGGCAGGGCAGGCCCGGCGGGCGGGGCCTGCTGTGCTCAAAGTGCTAAGATTTCAATTCTAGCCCGTGTACCGGGGATCGACATGAGAGCCTTTTGGCTGGTTGCAGTTGTTTGCGGTCTGGCAATCCTCGCCTTGCCGGCCCAGAAAAAAAATAAGGAAGACGAAACCCAGACGCTGCAGTTGCCGAAGGAGCTTCCCAACGAGATCGAGGGCGAGACCCGGCGGCTGGCCTTCGAGGTCACGCCCCTTTCCGCCAAAGGGCTGCTCTCGCAGCAGATCAGGGACGCGCTGAAGGTCCTGATGCGCGACAGCCGCGGCGGCACTGTGCTCAAGATCCGCGCCTTCGTGGCGGGCTCGGGCGACTTGCGCCGCGTGCGCGACCTGGTGAGCGAGATCTTCACGGACCGCCACCAGCCGCTGCCGGTGCTCAGCCTGATTCGAGCCGGCGCCCTTCCCATGGAGGGCGCGCAAGTGGTGCTGGAAGGCATCGTGGCGGCCAGGAAGGAGGCGAACCCGGGCGGTCTCGCTTTTATCTCCGCGTATCCGGCCACATCGGACAACCCGGTGGATCCGGTGGCGCCGCTCACCACCAGGACTTTGGCGTCACTCCGACAGGCTGTGAAGGCGGCGGGGGCCGAGGCGTCCGACGTTCTGCGGGTCACCTGCTTCCTCAGCTCGCTCGAGAACTTCGCCGCGACCCGCGATTTGGTGCAGGCGGAGTATCCGCGGGCGGCATTGAACTACGTTCAGACGCAGCGCGGGCCGGTCCAGGCGGTGGCCGCCTGCGAGGCCGTGGCGCGCCTGCGGCCGGCCGGCGGTCCGCGCTTGCGGTTCGTCAATCCGCAAGGATTGCCGCAGGAGCCGGGGATGTCCGGGGTGGCGCTGGTGAGCGCGCCGCACGTGGTGCTCACCGGCACACAGGTTTCGTTCGGGTACCAGGAAAGCGACGCGCGGCTGGCGTTCGAGCGGCTCGCACGGTCGCTCGAGCATGCCGGCGCCACCGCGAAAGACGTGGCGTTCGCGCACTACTATCCGCTGTCGGGTGGAATCGCGGCCCAGGTGCGGAAAATCCGCGGTGAGTTCTTCTCCGCGGAAGATCCGCCGGCGGGCACACTTCTGACCTTCGAGGGTCTGCCTTCGATGGACGCGGGGTTTGCGGTGGATGTAGTAGCGGTGAAAGATTAGGACACCACAGAGCCGCGCGCGTCAGAAGCGGGCAGGCCCGCTCCCTTACGGCCGCGGCTCTGTGATGGAAGCCGCTACTCTTCTTTGACGACCATCACCGTAACTTCGGCGATGACATCTTTGTGCAGGCGAACCGGGATTTTGTACTCGCCGAGCTGCTTGATGGGCTCTTCGAGGTGAATCTTCCGCCGGTCGATGGTGAAGTTCTTGCCGGCCAGGGCGTCGGCCACATCTTTGGCCGTCACCGAGCCGAACAACTGGTCGTTCTCGCCGGCCTTCTGCGCGATCGTGACGCTTACGCCGGTGAGCAGCTTGGAAAGATCCTCGGCCTCGCCCTTGAGCTTGGCTTCCTTGCGCAGGTGCGCCTGGCGCTCCTGTTCGACGATCTTCTTGTTGGCGCCGGTAGCTTCGACGGCGAGCCGCTTGGGCAGCAGGAAATTGCGGGCATAGCCGGCGGCGACCTTCACAACCTCGCCGCGGCTGCCCAGCTTTTCGATGTCTTCTCTGAGAATGACTTCCATTTCAGATTCCTCCCGGCCCCTAGAACGATGCCGCGAACGGCAGCAGCGCGATGTTGCGCGCCTTCTTGATGGCGTCCGTCAGCCGGCGCTGGTGCGGCGCGCATACGCCCGAAATGCGGCGAGGGACGATCTTGCCCCGTTCCGCGACAAAGGCGTGAAGCAGTTTCACGTCCTTGTAGTTGATGTCGTCGATCTTCTCGACGCAGAATCGGCACACTTTCTTGCGCCGGAAATATTGCTTCTTCTGCGTGACAACGGCCTTGTCGCCGCCGGTGGGCCGCTGGCCGGCGCTGCCTGGTCTTCCTTTTGATTCCGCCATGGATTAACCCTCCTTCGGCTGGCCGGGCATAACCGGCGGCGCCGCTTCCGTCATCTGTTGCGCCAGCGAAGGCTGCGCGGGCGCGAGGCCCGGCGCCGGAGCTGCCGGAGCGGCCGCTGCGCGGCGCGCCGCCCGCTTGTCGCGAACCTTCTTGCGCTTCTCGAGGCGCTTCAGCGTCTCGTCAATCCGCACGGTCAGAAACTTCAGGACGATGTCGGAAACGCGCAGGCGGCGTTCCAATTCCTTGACAATCTCGGGCCCGCCGGTGAACTGGAACAGCACGTAGGAACCTTCCCGGTACTTATCGACCCGGTAGGCCAGCCTTCGCTTGCCCCACTTCTCGACTTTGTCCACCGTGGCGCCGGCGCCGGTCAACTGCGTCCGCAACTGCTCGACGTATTGATCGACCTCTTCTTCCGGCGCATCCGGCTTTACTATGAACAGCTCTTCGTAAATCCTCATGCTTCCTCTGTGTTTAAGCCTGGGGCGCGACGATTGAATCTCGTCATGGCCTTTTCGACGCCTTCGGCAATTATGGAGCGAACCGCGCCGGCTGTGTAGTCGACGAATTCCTCCAATTCCTTCTTCTGCGAGCGCTTGAACGGCGCCAGCACAAATTCCGCCCCATCCCGGATGGGATGGCCCGGATGAATCCCCATTCGCACCCGCACGAACTGATCGGTCCCCAGGCTGGAAATCAGCGACTTCATGCCGTTATGCCCGGCCGCCGAACCCTTGGGTTTGATCTTCAGCGCCAGCCACGGAAGATCCAGCTCGTCGTAAACCGCCACCAGGCGGGAAAGCTCGATCGAGTGCTTCTCCATCAGCGGCGCGAGCGAGGTGCCGCTGAGGTTCATATACGTTTGCGGTTTGGCCAGCATCACCGGATGTCCGTCGATCTCGCCCATTCCGACGAGCGCCCTGGAATCCTTCCGGGTGATGCGGATGCCGTGCCGCTCGGCCAGCCGGTCCAGCGTGAGAAAGCCCAGGTTATGCGGCGTGTGCGCGTACTCCTCGCCCGGGTTCCCCAGACCGGCGACCAGGAACATGGCAAATTACTTCTTCTTGCCCTTTTCCTCGGCCGGGGCTTCCTCTTCCTTCTTGCCCTTCTTCACGACTTCGGGCTCGGCGGCGCCGGCGACCGGGGCAGCAACCTCGGCGGCGGGGGCGACAACCTCTTCGGCGCGCAGCGCAACCACGTGTGCGACCACGGTGTCCGGCGCGCTCAGCAGCTTCATCGAGCCGGAGACCCCAACATCGCTCGCGCGCTTGCTCTGGCCGATCATCAGCTCCGTCACGTCCACCGTGAAGGATTCGGGGATGTCGTCCGGAAGGCACTCGATCTCGACCGCGCGGGTGATGACTTCGAGCAGTCCGCCCTGCACCTTCACGCCCTTCGCCTCGCCGGCGGTGTGCACCGGGACCGTAATCCGGAGGCGTTTGGTGAGGTCGATGCGCTTCAGGTCGGCGTGCAGCAGGGTGCCCCTGACCGGGTCCACCTGTTGATCCACCAGCATGACCGGCGTAGTTTCTCCGCCTGCGATGGCCAGATTGAAGATGGTGTTGTAGCCGGTGTCGCTGCGGACAATCTTGAGGATGGCTCGCGGGTCCACCGCGACGCTTACGGGATCCTGAAACGCTCCGTAGACCACGGCCGGAATCTGTCCCTCACGGCGTGTACGGCGCGCTTCGTTCTTACCGCGCGAGGCGCGCACCTCGGCGGTGACGGTAATATCTTTTCTCACTTCATTCTCCTGGCGGGTTCGAAGTCCGGTTCACCTTGCGGCTAACGTGGGTTCGAGCGCCCGTTTAATTCGTTCGTAAACTTTCAGACAAATAAAACGCTGACCGAAGTCTCCTCGTGTATCGACCGTATGGCCTCCGCCAGTAACTTGGCGACCGACAACGATTTGATCCGGCTCGATCTCTTCCCCGCTTCCGAAAGCGGGATCGAATTCGTAACAACTACTTCCCGCAACTCCGATGCCTCGATCCGCTCGACCGCCGGACCCGAGAGCACCGCGTGAGTCGCACAGGCCGAAACGCTGGCAGCACCCTTCGCCAGCAGCGCCTCGGCGCCCTTTACCAATGTACCCGCCGTATCGATGAGGTCATCGACCAGCAGGCAATTCCGCCCCGCGACCTCGCCGACCACGTTCATCACCTCGGCGACGTTGGCTTCCTCCCGCCGCTTATCGATGATGGCCAGGGGCGAGTTCAATCGTTTGGCGAACGCGCGCGCCCGCTCCACGCCGCCCGCGTCCGGCGATACCACTGTCAGTGCCGGAGTATTGACCGTCTTGAAATAGTCGATCAACACCGGAGTGGCGAACAGGTGGTCCACCGGAATATCGAAAAATCCCTGGATCTGCGCCGCATGCAAATCGAGCGTCAGACACCGGTCCGCGCCGGCCGTTTCCAGCAGCGCGGCCACCAGCCGGGCGGATATGGGAACACGGGGTTTATCCTTCCGGTCCTGGCGGGCGTATCCATAATAGGGTAACACTGCCGTGATGCGTTCCGCTGAGGCGCGCTTCAGGGCGTCCATCATCAGCAGCAGTTCCATCAGGTTGCGGTCGACCGGGGTGCACGTCGGCTGGATGATGAAGACGTCGGCGCCGCGCACGTTTTCCTTGATCTGGAGATAGATCTCGCCGTCCGAGAACTGCCGTACCATCAACTCCGCCAGGTCCATTCCCAGGGCTTCGACGATTTCGCGTGCCAGCGCGGGGTTCGCGTTGCCGGCGAAGATCTTGATGCGGTCGCGGTTCATTGCTCTTAACGGCTCCGGGGCGGCCATATGTTTCCTGTGATGTGCTCCCCGAGCGCGCGAAACCAAATTCCGCGGTAGCGCGCACGGCTCACCAGTGAAAATGGAACTGCCTTCTCGTCTTCCAACACCTCGAGTGCTTCCAGAGCGGCGCCGCGGTTAGGAAAGAGCCCGAAAATCGCCGAACCGCTTCCGGTCATCAGGGCCACCGAAGCCCCCATCCGGGACAGCCGCCGTTTCAGGGCGGCCAGACGTGCGTGCTGCTCGAAAACTACCGCTTCAAAATCGTTGATTGCAGGTTCGAGACACCCGAGTTCCCACGTGTGCGACTGGAAACTAAATATTTTATTTTGTTGTAATTCGGTTGTCAAACGAGGGCTCAAATCGCGATAGGCCTGGGCCGTGTTGACATGGATTCCCGGCGCCACCAGTACGCCGTGACGCGCCGGCCCGTCGGGCAAGGGGAACAACTCGGTGCCGCGTCCCACGCCCACTGCGGCGCCGCCCAGCAGAAAGAACGGAACATCGCTGCCCAGTTCCTGCCCCAACTCGCAGAGCCGGGGCACGTCGAGCGAACGCCCGGCCAGCACCGGAAGCGCCAGCAGCACGGCGGCCGCGTCCGACGATCCGCCGCCGAGGCCCGCCCCCATCGGAATGTGCTTTTCCAGCCGCATCTCGACGTGTCCGGTGATCCGCATGGCTTCCATTGCGAGCCGCGCCGCGCGCTCCACCAGGTTGTCTGCAATGCCGAGGGCGTCCTGGAGCGAGATGGCGGTCTTCGCGGCCGGCGTGAAGGCGATGTCGATGGTGTCGGCGAGCGAGATCGTCTGGAACACGGTGCGCAGTTCGTGATAGCCGTCGGGCCGCTTGCCCAGCACCCTCAGATCGAGGTTGATCTTGGCCAGCGCACGCACACGGGCCAGGCGCGCGCGGCTCATTTGTCGTACTGAAGCAGCGAAAACACGTCGTGTCCGGCGAGTTTCCCGCGGCCGTGCAGGAAGGTAAGCTCGACGACAAATCCGAGTCCCGCGACAGTGCCGCCGGCCTGGCACACCATGCGGGCGGCGGCCGCCGCGGTGCCTCCGGTAGCCAGCAGGTCGTCCACGATCAGAACCCGCGAGCCCGGCGCGATTCCGTCCTTGTGCATCTCCAGAGTATCGGTGCCGTACTCCAGGCTGTAGGTCACGCTCACGCATTCGGCCGGGAGTTTTTTGGGCTTGCGGATCGGCACGAATCCCGCGCCCAACGCATAGGCCAGCGCCGGTGCGAAGATGAAGCCGCGAGCCTCGATGCCCAAAACGATATCCACGCTGGCATCCCGGTAATGATCCTTCAGGCCGTCGATCACGGCCCGGAAACCGTCCTTATCTTTCAGCAGGGTGGTGATGTCGTAGAACAGGATGCCGGGCTTGGGAAAGTCGGGCACCTCGCGGATCAGCGTCTTGAGATCTTCCATGGCGAACTAACATGGTACAACTCAACTATGCCCACGTTTCGAGTCGACACCCCGCAGCGGTGTTATCCGGTAATTGTGGAGCGCGGCGCGATTGCCCATGCAGCCCAATCCATACCCGCGAAGACCGGTAAGGTGTTCGTCATTTCTACCGAAGACGTCTGGCGGCATCAGGGCGAAGCGCTGGCGCAGAGCCTGGCGGGCGTGCCGCACGAAGTGCTCTACCTTCCCGGCGGCGAAGAACGGAAGCGCCTGGCGCCCGCCGAGCAGCTCGCCGAACAGATGGTGGAGCGCGGCGGCGACCGCTCCAGCCTGGTGATCGCCTTCGGCGGCGGCATCGTCAACGACATGGGCGGCTTCATCGCCGCCATCTTTATGCGCGGTATCCCGGTGATCCAGGTGCCGACCACGCTGCTGGCCCAGGTGGACGCGTCGATCGGCGGCAAGACCGGCGTCAACCTCGCCAGCGGCAAGAACCTGATCGGCAGCTTTCACCAGCCGCTGGCCGTGCTGATCGACCCGGCATCGCTCGAGACTTTGCCCATGCGCGAATATCGCGCAGGGCTGTACGAAATCATCAAAGCGGGGATCATCCGCGATCCGGAGCTGTTCGCCTATCTCACCGAACACAGCGCCGCGGTGCTGGCGCGCGAGCACGCGGCGGTCGACCGCATCATTGCCGATTCCGTGCGCATGAAATGCGAAGTGGTCTCGGGCGACGAGCGCGAAAACGACCTCCGCCGCATTCTGAATTTCGGCCACACCTTCGGCCATGCGCTCGAGGCGGAGACCGGCTACACGCGTTTCCTCCACGGCGAAGCGGTGGCTTGGGGCATGCGCGCCGCTATCTACCTGGGTGAATCCACCGGCTACGTTTCCGCCGAGGACAGCGTCGACATGCTGGAAACCATCCAGATGTACGGCACGATCCCGCCGCTCAAAGGCATCAGCGCGGAGAACCTGTTCGTGCGCCTGGTGCACGACAAGAAGACCGTGCAGGGTAAGGTGCATTTCGTGCTGCCCGTGCGGATCGGCGAAGTGAAGGTGGTCTCGGGAATCGAGGAGAAGCTGGTTCTGAACGCGATCCGGTCCGCCCTGGTATGAGGGGCACGACGCCCGAAGGGGCGCGCAGCGAGCAGGAAGCGGCCGCCTGGGTACGCGGCATGTTCGCCCGGGTGGCTCACCGCTACGACCTGGCGAACCACCTGCTGTCCTTCAATATCGACCGGCACTGGCGCGCGCACACCGTGAGGCGGGTTCGCACCGTGCTCGACCGGCCCGGCGCGCGGGTTCTCGACATTTGCTGCGGCACCGGAGACCTGGTGCTGGCGCTCGAGCGGCCGGGCCGCGCGCGCGTTCTGGGCTCGGATTTCTGCCACCCCATGCTGGTGGCCGCCCGCGCGAAGACACGCGCTCCGCTGTTCGAGGCCGACGCGCTGCGCCTGCCGCTCGGCGACGGCTCGCTCGACCTGGTCACGGTGGCCTTCGGCTTCCGCAACCTGGCCAACTACGCTGCCGGGCTCGAAGAAATGCGGCGCGTGCTGCGCCCCGGCGGCATGGCCGCAATCCTGGAGTTCTCCCAACCGCCCAACGCCGCGTTCCGTGCGCTCTACAACTTCTATTCGCGGCGAATTCTCCCCTGGATCGGCGGAGCGATCTCCGGCTCACGCGACGCGTACAAATATCTGCCGGAATCGGTGCGGAAATTTCCAGGCGCCGCGCGGCTGGCGGAAGACATGCGCGGCGCGGGGTTCGAAGAAGTGCGTTACGAATATTTGACGGGTGGGATTGTGGCGCTGCACGTGGGCGTCAAGCGGTGACGGCCCCGGCCTTTTCGAACGCCGCCTCCACCTGCTGCTGCGTCCAGCCGGTGCTGATGAACAGCTCCTGGCGCGCGCCGGCGCTCAGCGCGATGGCCTTCCATCCGTTTTGCGTGGGAACCGTGACCCGCACTTTCACCTTGCCCTTCGCGTCGCGCACCGGGCGGATCACGCCCGGGATCACCGAGCGGATTTCAGGGTTCGCGGCCAGCAGCTCTTCGAGCACCGGACGCAGGCCGTCGATAATGCTGTGCTCGATCTTCAGGCGGTCTTTGGCCGTTCGCAGCCTCATCCGTCCCACCCCTCGCCGCCCCGCAGGGGAACGAAGCGGCACAGCGTCGCGACACGGTAATCGATCCTGCCGTCGCGCCTCTCGACCACCCGCAACTCCTGGTCCTCGCGGTCGCCCACGGGGATGACCAGGCGCCCGGGATCGTCCAGTTGCTCGAGCAGAGCCATGGGGATGTCGGGAGCTCCGGCAGCCACCGAAATCGCGCTGTAAGGAGCCGACTCCGGCCAGCCGAGCGAGCCGTCGCCGAGCACCACCCGCACGTTCGAATCGAGGCCCGTGCGGCGCAGGTTCTCCTGCGCGAGGCTCGCCAGCCCCGGAATGATCTCGACCGAAATCACGCGGGCCGCCAGCGCGCCCAGCACCGCTGCCGCATATCCGCAGCCGGTTCCCACCTCGAGCACGGTTTCACCGCCGGTCAGCTCCAGCACTTCGGCCATGAGGGCTGTCATGTACGGCTGCGAAATAGTCTGGCCCCAACCGATGTGGATCGGTTCGTCGCGATACGCCACGATGCGCGATTCGACGGGCACGAACTCTTCACGGGGGATCTGCAGCATAGCGCCGAGTACGCGGCGATCGCGGATGCCGCGGCGCCGCAACTGCGACTCCACCATGTAACGCCGTTCGGCGGCCCAATCGGGTATCAAAGACACCCCCAACTCTATAATAGCTATGATGGCCCACCTGATCACGCTGATCCCCGGAGATGGAATCGGACCCGAGGTCGCCGACGCGACCGTGCGCGCGCTGGAAGCGACCGGCGTAGCGATCGAATGGGAGCGCGTCGAAGCCGGAGCCCGCGCGCTCGCCGAGTACGGGCAGCTCATTCCCGACGAAGTGTTCGCGTCGCTCGAAATAACCCGCACGGGGCTGAAAGGTCCGACCGCCACTCCGATCGGCGGAGGGCACCAGAGCATCAACGTCGCGCTCCGCAAGAAGCTGGGATTGTACGTAAACTTCCGGCCGGTGCGCATGCTGCCCGGCCTCAAGACGCGGTATCACGACCTGCCGCTCGATATGGCGATCTTCCGCGAGAACACCGAAGATCTGTACTCCGGCCTGGAGCACGAAGTGATTCCCGGCGTGGTCGAGAGCCTCAAGATCATCACTGAAAACGCCTCCATGCGGATCGCGCGGGCCGCCTTCGAATACGCGCGCCGCGAAGGGCGCTCGAAGGTCTCCGCCATCCACAAGGCGAACATCATGAAGTTGAGCGACGGCCTGTTTCTGAAGTGCTGCCGCGAAACGGCTTCGCACTTTCCGGAGATCCAGTACAACGAGCTGATCGTGGACAACGCCTGCATGCAGCTGGTGATGCGCCCGGAGACGTTCGATCTGCTGGTGATGCCGAATCTCTACGGCGACATTATCTCGGATCTGGCGGCCGGGCTGGTGGGCGGGCTGGGGATCGTGCCGGGAGCGAATCTGGGCGACAACTACGCGATCTTCGAAGCCGTCCACGGAACGGCGCCTGACATCGCCGGCAAGGGCCTGGCGAATCCGACCGCGTTGATGCAATCGGCCGTGTTAATGCTGGCGCACCTCGGGGAGCGCGACGCCTCGTCACGGCTGCACAACGCGATCTACCAGGTCTACGCCGAAGGCGCGCACCTCACGGGCGATGTCGGCGGAAAGGCGTCGACGGCGGAGTTCACGGAAGCGGTGATCTCGCATTTGGGCTGATGGGCCCGTTACTTCCCTCGCGTCAGTCCCAGCGCGCGGATGCGCTTATGCAGGTTCGTGCGCTCCATCCCCAGCGCCCGGGCGGCGCCGGAAACGTTCCAGTTGGATTCTTCGAGCGCGCGCATGATGTGCTCCCGCTCGGCGGATTCGCGCGCCTCCTGGATGGTGGATTTCGGGCCCGCGTCGCGCTGCACCCGCACCTCCACCGGGATCGAGTCCCGCGTGATGCGCTCACCCTGGGTCAGGATGGCCATGCGCTCCACCACGTTCCGCAGCTCGCGCGCATTGCCCGGCCACGGATAGGTCTCGAGCAACGCGAATACCGATTCCTCAAGCACCTTCCGTTTGAAGTTGTTTCGCGTGCAGAATTCCTCGAGGAAATATTCGGCCAGCAGGCGGATGTCGTGCGGCCGCTCGCGCAGCGCGGGCACGCGGACCGGCACCACGCTCAACCGGTAGTACAGGTCTTCGCGGAATTTCTCCTGCAGCACCATGCCGCTCAAATCGCGGTTGGTGGCCGAGATCACCCGCACATTCACGCGGATGATCTGCTCGCCGCCCACGCGGTGAAACTCGCCTTCCTGCAGCACCCGCAGAAGCTTGGCTTGCGAGGCTCCGTGCAGGTCGCCCACTTCGTCCAGAAAAATCGTTCCGGTGTCGGCCAGCTCGAACTTGCCGCGCCGCGAGGCGGTGGCGCCGGTGAACGAGCCCTTCTCGTGCCCGAATAGCTCGGTCTCGATCAGCTCCGTGGGAATCGCCGCGCAGTTCACCTTCACGAAGGGGCCGGCGGCGAACGGGCTGGAGTTGTGGATGTGGGCCGCCAGCAGCTCCTTTGCCGGTGCCCGACTCGCCGATCAGCAGCACCCGCGCATCCGAGCGCGCCGCCATGGTGGCCTGCTCCACGGCGCGCAGCCAGGCGGGGCTCGAACCGATCATCTTGGGCGTACCGCCCACCAGCTCCCGCAGCCGCTCGTTTTCCTGCCGCAGGCTGGATTGCTCCAGCGCATTCTTGACGGCCAGCAGGACGCGGTCGCGGCCCAGCGGCTTCTCCAGGAAATCGAAAGCGCCGGCTCGCGTGGCTTCGACCGCGTCGGCGATCGTCCCGTGGCCCGAGATCATGATGGCCGGCGATGCCGCGCCGTTCTGCCGGACTACCTTGAGCACGTCGATCCCGCTGCCGTCCGGCAGCTTCATGTCGAGCAGGTAGGCGTCGGCGCGCTGGGCATCCGGATGCCGCCGGAAGTCGGCCACCGACTTGCACACGTTCACCGCGTAGCCCTCGCGCTCCAGGATCATGCGCAGCGAGCGGCCGATATTCTCCTCATCATCCACGATCAGGACTCGTTTGGAAGCCATTGGTCGCCATGGGCAGCAGCACGCGGAAGCCTGCTCCACCCAATTCTCCTTTCACCAGTACGATGTCCCCCCCGGATAGCAGCGCGCCCTTGCGCGCAATCGAGAGGCCCAGTCCCATGCCCCTCTTCTTGAACGAAATGGTCGGCTGAAACAGGGAGGCGCGCGCCTGCTCGCTCAAGCCCGGCCCGGAATCGTGCACTTCGATCGCGACCCGGCCCGCGTCAGCCGTAGTCACTCCGAGGATATGCCCGCCTTCGCCGGCTGCTTCGGCCGCGTTCTCCAGCAGGTTGGTCAGGATGCCCTTGAGCAGATCCTGATCGGCCAGCGCGGGAGGAGAGCCATCCGCCAGCCGGCATTCATAAACCACCTCCGGGTGCGCCGTCTTGAGTAGCGCGATCCGCTCCTGCAGCAGCGAGTTCACGTCCACGGGAGCGGGCGCCACGGGTGGCTCCGAAGCGAAGCGCGAGAAAGCGCGAATACGCCGCTCCAGGGTCTCGATCTCGTCCACCACGATCTGGGTAGCCTGCTCCATAAAGGGGCGGTCGGCCTCGTCATAGCGCGCCAGCATCTCTTCCACCGTCAGCCGGATGGGCGTCAGCGAATTTTTGACCTCGTGCGCCATCTTGCGGGCCAGCATCTGCCAGCTCGCGATCTGGCCCAGGTAGACCAGCCGGTCGGTGCTTTCCTGAAGCTTGCCCGCCATGTGGTTGAATGCCTGGATGGCGCTCCCGATCTCGTCGTCGCGCCCCGGCTCCACCCGCGCCTTTAGGTCTCCCCCGGCCAGCTTCGTCAGTCCGGCGGTCAGTTGTTGAATCGGCTGCGAGATACGGTGCGCCAGGTAGATCAGCAAGCCCAGCGACACCAGCCAGAACGACGCGGCCAGCAGGATGTAGGCGAGCTTCAGCCCGCGCCTCCAGTCATGGATCTGGGTCGAGTCGCGAACCAGCGCCCGGGCCGTCCCGATCTCACGGGCAAGCTGGTTGAGTTTGACGTCGCCCAGGCTGGCCGTATAGGACCAGATCTCTCCGTTGTGACGCACCAGGTAGTTCAGCCGGTCTCCGTCGTTGCCGGACAGGATCCAGCGGTCCGACTGGTCGGAGGCGGCGAAGGCCTTGACGTCGTCCGGCCAGGAGGAACGTCCGAATTCGGCGTAGCGCACCGGCTGCAATTCACCGCTTTGGACCCGCCGCGTCAGTTCCTGCCGCTGCTCCTGGTAGAGTTCCCGGCCGGTCTGTTCAAGCGAATCCGTCAGGCGGCTGAGCTGCCCGTTGACCGATAGATCGACGCTCTGTTCGAGCAGGGCGGTGCTCAACCAGACAGTCGCGGCCAGGGGCGCCAGCGTGGCGGCCAGGAAGACCAGAATGAGTCTGTTACGAAGGCGGTTCACCCAATTCGTCCGCGCGCGATCGTGCGGGGCAGATCCGACAGCCGCAGCGGACCGGTGCTGCGCATCCAATACGGATCGTCGGCCCCCGGCTTGCGGCTCAGAATTTCCACCAGGCCACTCAAGCTGATGCCGGATTCTCCCATGAGGCGGGAAATCTCGCGGGGATTGGTCGCACGCAGCTCGAATCGCAGCCAGAAGGGGCGTTCGGGCGCCAGCCCTAGAGCGCTGATGGCGAGGTTGTCGATGGCCCAACTCTCCGCCTCCGCCGCCGTCAGGTGCGACCGCGACCGCGAAACACCCGGGATCGTGACCGCAAACCGCTCTTCCCACAAGTCGTAGCTCACCACCAGCCGGTCGGGGTACCCCCGCCGGATCACGGTGCCGCGTTCGTCGCTGAACAGCGTAATCTGCGAGAGAAACGTGACCGTGTCGGCGTCTTTGAGCCGGCTAAGTGGTTTCCCTATAAGGAAATGCAAGCCAGGCGCGGCTACGTGAAGGTTGTCGCCATCGAAGGAGACAGCCAGCGCCTCGGCTCCGCGCAGCCGGAAGACAGGGATAGCCAGGCCTGCCAAAAGCAGGCTCCGACGGCTAATCCGGTTGTCTCGCGCGGATTGCGCCATTAATAATTCATGCCCACCATGAAAATGGGATCGATCCGTCCTTCTTTCAGAGGGAAAGCCACGGCCACGGAAAATACCCCCTGGCGCAGGCCCAACCCTATGGAGTGGCGAAGCACGGCGGCTTCCGTCCGGTCCCAGATCGCTCCACTATCATAGAAGGCCTGGAATACTCCGTAACGATACTCGACGGAATTGTGGACCATCCGGTTTCCACCAAGGGGATCCAGATCGTACTTGTTCCAGCCGCGTAACGTGCTGCTGTTACCTAGTACAAAACGCTCGAAAAGCGGTGCGCGACCGGTGATCATACCTGCCGTGAGGTCGTCGATCACAACGTTTTTGCCCCGCGTCAGCATGTAGCGGAACTCCCAACGGTGCCGGGCGTAAACAAAATCGCTGCTGAGAAATTTGGTGGCCGCGCGCAGGTTGTAGCCTGCATCCAGATCTTGCTGGTTGTCCGAGTCCTCCAGACGCTGATGATAGCGCAGAGTTGTCGTCAGGGCGTTGGCTGCCTCGGTCTGCGCGGCCGGATTCTGCTCCTCGAATCTCTGAAAACTGGTTCCTACGCTGACCGTAAGGGGCTTGGCTATTTGAAAAGTCACTTCCGGCTCGAAGTTCTGCCGGTTGCGGTACAGACCTGAGGTGTCAGGCGGAACGCCGTCCGCCGGAAGGCTGTCGATCGTGCTCTGGTTCCACTGTTCGTGATAGCTCTCGAATTGAAAACGAAGCCGGACTTTATCGGTTCCCAGCCGCGTGTTTTCATAACGCGCCACCAGGCCGGTGTAGCGCTCGGGCAGATCGTCCCCGTCGCTCACCAGTCCGAACGTGAAACCGTTGTGCTCGATGGTCGCCGTTCCTTCCACGGCGCCGGTCCATCCCTGAGTCGAGTTGTAAAGAAACTTCGGGACGGAAACGTCGAACCGTGTCGGACGCAACTGAATGTTGAATACCACCTGCACGTAATCGGGACTCTTGCCGCGGAGCACCCGGTGCTCCACCGTCCGGGCGTGAAACTCTTTGCGCAGGCGCCTGGAAAGATCGTCAAGAAGTGTGGGATTGAGCTTTTCCCCGATCAGCGCCGTCATCTCTTTGCGCAGGCCGGAGCTGATCTTGGTGTCGTGATCGGTCGCCAGATTGGCGGTCCAGCCGTCGCCCGACACTGTCACGGCTTCCACCGTGTATCGCGAGTTTACGTTGAACTCGGAATCCTGTGTACCCCCAAACAGCAGGCTGCACGCGAGCAAGCAGCCCAACGAAGCAAATTTCATGCGAGCGCGGAGAGCACGCGCACTGCCAACGGCAAATCGTTGAAAGGAATACAGATAAAACTGGGATAGATGTGCCCTGTGTTCACAGGTGTGGGAATGAAAAGGGGAGCCTGCGGCCGCGCCCGAGGACGCGCGGCGCGGGCTACAGAACTTTCGCCAGTTCGGTCGCAAACGCGCTGCGAGGCGTTTGATCGCGATCCCGGCCACCGCGCTTCTTGCGGTCGGGACGCTGCTGGATACGGGTTGCATTGGGTGCGGCGGTTGGATTGACTCCGCGCGCTTCCTTGCCTTTCGGAGGTTGCGCCGGGTTGGCTCGCAGTAGCCGGTCTTCCAAAGGGGCGCGATCGAAACGCCGGATAATCGCCTGCATTTCGTCGGCGGTGGGCGCCTCAACAAAAGCGAAGCCCTTGGACTCTTGCGTTTCGTGGTTACGGATCACCTTCACGGCGTCCGCCACAAGATCTTCGGCGGCCAGCCATTGTTTGATGTCGTCAGCGGTGACCCAAGTGGGGAGATTGCCAAGAAATACGGTAAAGCTCATTCAGTGATTTTGTTGCTCCGTTGGTTGGATTTGCGGCACTTCAAGGAAGGATTCCGATCTGCCACCTAGATAGTATCAGAGTACCTGGAAGGATTGCAAACGAATGCTGTGGAATGCCCGCTGGTATGTTGGATGCGCGAAATCGCAGCATGGTTTCGGACGTGATGGAGTACAATCGACGCGTCAACAGGGGAAATCATGACGTACGAAAACCTGGTACTGGCACAGGAAGGCGCTGTCGCCTTGATCACATTAAACCGGCCGCACCGCCGCAATGCTCTCTCGATGAGCCTGATGCTCGAATTGATTCATTGCCTGGGTGAAACCGGCCGCCGCCCGGAAATCCGGGCCGTCATTCTGGCCGCCGCCGGCAAGGTCTTCTGCTCGGGCCACGACCTGTCCGAGATGACCGGCCGCGACATCAACGAATACCGGCGGATCTTCGATGTCTGCACCGAGTTGATGGCCGCCATTCAAGCGATTCCACAGCCGGTCATCGCCGAGGTGCAGGGCATCGCCACCGCTGCCGGATGCCAGTTGGTGGCCGCATGCGATCTTTCGATCGCCGCCGAAGAGGCGGCCTTCGGCACTCCCGGCGTCCGGATCGGGCTCTTCTGCACTACCCCGATGGTGGCCCTGACGCGCGCCATCGGCCGCAAGCGCGCTTTGCAGATGCTGCTCACCGGCGAGATGGTGGACGCCCGCACGGCCGCCGGCTGGGGCTTGATCAACGAGGCTGTGCCGGCCGCCGAACTGCCCGCCGCCACGCGCCGTCTCGCCGCCAAAATCGCCGAATCGAGCCCGCTGGTGACGGCCATCGGCAAACAGGCCTTTTACACCCAGATCGACCTGGACCAGCCGAAAGCGTACGCCTACGCCAAGGAGGTCATGTCGATGAACGCGCTGGCGGCCGACGCGCAGGAAGGCATCGGCGCGTTCCTCGGCAAGCGCGCTCCCTGCTGGAATGGGAAATAACGCTCTTATTCCCGCCGGTAAATCACCGTTTCCGACGTCCGCCCCACCTGCCGGTAATGCGAGAACCACTCCTGTAGCTCCGGATAATGGGCAATCGCGAGCTGCGGATTAAACAGCCCCAGGCCATCCAGAATAAACGTCGGCCGCGAATCCGCCAACTGCTCCCTGCGGAGAAGCGTCGCCACGGTTTCGACCGGCTCGGAATGCGTCAGGTGGCGGTCCGCCGGCACACCGGTGAGCGGCTGCGAATCGAGATAGATGGTGGCGGCGGGCAGGCCGGTGTACGCGAAGATTTCGGGACGATATCCCCATACCAAAAGTGTGTCCCCGGGCCGCGCCATCTTCCGGACTTCGGCGGAGACCGCGCGGCTATCCTGGTCCATATTGATGTCGCGCCAACCCGGATCCATCAACGCGGTCAGGTAGGTAGGGCCAAAGCGCGTCAGCGGGATCAACAGCAGCAGCGCCACCAGCTCGCGCCGGCGTCCCAGCAGCATGAAGCCGCGCGCCGCCATCAGCACCAGAACCGGCAGAAGCAGGAAGTAGTATCGGGGGAAGAAACGCATGCCGGCAGCCACTCCGGCGGCGGCAATCGCCAGCCACGCGACCCATCGCAGTCGCCGGTCTCCCTTCCACAGAAACCACGCCGATGCCGCCACCAGGGCTGCATGGAAGCCCATCCAGTTCACGGTGCGGACGAGGCCGTTCCGCACCGGGTCCTGGATAAACGTGCTCCCGGCGTAGAGCCGGCCCCACGTCCAGACTTCTTCCCAATATGCCGCCAGCGCGCCCGAGCTCCACAGCCAGGCGGCCCCCGCGACGCAGACAGCCGCGAAGCCCGCGGCCATCCAAAGGATTCCGGCGGGCTCCCAGATGGCGCAGATCGCGAGCACCATCACTCCCTTGGGGCTGATCCAGAGAGCCACGCCCGCCAGGACGCCGCTCCAGAACGGGCGGCCGCGCGCGGCCATCCACACGGCGGCCAGGTGCGGCGCCAGCATCAGCAGGTCGGAAGCTACGGGAATCACCGCTGCCGGGAAATCGAAGGTCAGGTAGAATCCGAGCAGCGCCGCGGCCCAAAGGCCTTCGCGCTCCGACCACAGGTCCCGCGCGAACCGCCATGCGATCCAGCAGGCCAGCAGCGCATACGCCGCGTCCAGGAGACGCAGCGGCCAGCCCGGGCGAGCGCCGCTAAGCAGGTAGAAGGCCGCCGTCAGCGGAGGCTTGTCGAACCAGATGTCCCGGTAAAGGGCCTTGCCGTGGAGCATCTGCCCGGCGGCAGCCAGCGGCAGTGTATCCCCTTCCCAAAGGATGTGGACATGGCACAGCCGCGATGCCAGCAGGACCGCCGCCAGCAGCAGAAATATCGTTCGGGTTCTGGTCAAGCCGTGGTCGCGGATTTCGCCAGAAGGCGCTCCAGCACGCGACGGAATTCCGCGCCGAATACCGGGTCCGCCAGCGCGAATTCCACAAAACTCTCGAAATAACTGGGGAAATTTCCGATGTCGTACCGCTTTTCTTCCGGAGTAAGTTTCACCGCGATCACTCGTCTGCCTTCATCGCACAACAATTGGATCGCATTCGTGAGCTGAATTTCACCGCGTCCGTCCGGCTTTACCTGCCGGATTTTGTCGAAAATCACCGGTGAAAAGATGTAGCGGCCCGCGATCGCCAGGTTGCTCGGCGCCTCGTCCGGCTTAGGCTTCTCGACCAGGTTCACGATCCGGAAGACATCCCCCGCGGCGTCCTCCGGCTGGACGATGCCGTAATGCCGGGTTTCCTCCCGTGGCACTTCCTCGACCGCGATCACGCAGCTCGCGCGCCGCGAATCGAACACGTCCGCCATCCGGCCTACCGCGCGCGAAACCGCGTTCAGCCCCAGGATGGAATCGCCCAGCGCCACCAGGAACGGCTCTTCGCCGGCGAAGTGCTCCGCGCACAGTACGGCGTCGCCAAGCCCTTTCTGCAGGCGCTGGCGGGTGTAGAAGAAGTTGGCCTTGAGCGCTTCGAAATCCAGTTCTTTCAGCAGGTCCTGGCGTCCGGCAGCGCTCAGCGCCTGGAACAGCTCCGGGTCGTGGTCGAAGTGATTCTCGATCGACGCCTTGCTGCGCCCGGTGACGAACAGTATCTGCTGGATCCCGTTCGAGACCAGTTCCTCCACCACATACTGCACGATCGGCTTGCGAGCCACCGGCAGCATTTCCTTGGGCTGCGACTTGGTAGCCGGCAAAAGCCTCGTGCCATGCCCGGCGACGGGTACCACGGCGCTCTGAATCACCATACGAATATAGCAATGCGCCCCTGCCCGCGGTGCGGTATAGTGAGCAAAGAAAAAGCGAAGCATGGAGGACATCCAGGAACAGCTCGCCGCCCTTCGCCGCCGCGTAGCGCGCATCGACCGCAAATACTCGGACGGCGTACCGCCCGCGCGGCCCCGCCCCGGCGTCGAGCCTCCCGCCGCCGGCTTCATTCAGGAGCTCATGAGCGGGGAAGTCGTGCGCACGCCGCTCGGCGAGCATTTCGAGACCGAAAAACTGTGGGAGCGCCACCGCCGGCACGGCAGCGTGGATATTTCGGACCTGGCCGAACTGCCGGAAGACTTGCTCGACTCGCTTTCCGAAGGCGCGATCGCCCGCGCGCATCCGCTCAAGTGGGCATTCCTCGACACGGAAACCACGGGTCTTGCGGGCGGCACCGGCACCTACGCGTTCCTCATCGGGGTCGGCGCCATCGAGCCGGGGGGCTTTCGCCTCCGCCAGTTCTTCATGCGCGATTACGGCGAGGAGCCTTCGCTGCTCTGGAGGCTTTCCGAGCACCTCGCGCAGTTCGACGTGCTCATCACCTACAACGGCAAGGCCTACGATCAGCCGCTGCTCGAGACGCGCTTCCGCATGGCGCGCGCGCTCCATCCGTTCGACCGCATGGAGCATCTCGATCTGCTCTTCGGCGCGCGCCGCCTCTGGAAGCTTCGCCTCGAAA
This sequence comes from Bryobacterales bacterium, assembly GCA_963836015.1. Classification (GTDB taxonomy): domain Bacteria; phylum Acidobacteriota; class Terriglobia; order Bryobacterales; family Bryobacteraceae; genus CAWCDJ01. The sequence goes on from CAWIIF010000011.1 coordinate 134,440, forward strand.
GCTGCCGCCTGGTGGACCTCGAGAACCGCGTACTGGGCGTGGAGCGCGAGGGCGACCTGCCCGGCGAGATGATCCCCTACTGCTACTTCGAATTCCTGCGCACGAAACAAGCCTTCCGGCTGGTCCCCATCTTTCACCACAACGCGCTCGATATTCTCTCGCTCGCCTGCCTGACTGCCATCGTGCCCTTCGCGTTTCGCAGCCCCGAGGACGCCGCCCTGCGCCACGGCGCGGACCTTCTCGGGCTGGCGCGCTGGCTGCTGCAAGCCGAACGCGCCGAGGAGGCGTTGCGACTGTTTCGCCGCGCGGTCGATCTCGGGCTGCCCGACCCCCTGCTGTTTCGCACCCTTTGGGACATCGCCCTCATCGAGAAGCGCGCCGGCCGCGAAGACGCCGCGCTGGCGGTGGTGACGGAGATGGCGAATTCGCGCAACCCGTGGCAGGTTCGGGCGATCGAGGAGCTGGCCAAGCATTACGAGCATCGCGAGCGTAATTACGCCATGGCGCTCGAGATGACGCGCCAGGCCCGCTCGCTTTCGGACACGCCGGAAATCCGCCGGCGCGAGCAGCGCCTGCTCCAGCGGCTGGCCCGGCCGAAGCCGCAGCGACTCAAGCTGACCTGATCCCCGATCGGGTACAATCCAAAGAACTGGAGAGGATTCGCATGCACGATCAGAGAGTACGCTCTATTTTTGCCGCGGCAGCACTGGCCGGGCTGATCACCATTGCGCCGCAGGCCGCGCGCAGTCAGGAGAAGACCGCTGAGCAGGTCTTCAAAAATATCGTCGAGCTGAAGGGTACCCCCGCCGACCAACTGATGCCGACCATGCAGTTCGTGGCGGCGTCTCTCGGCGTGAATTGCGAGTTCTGCCACGTGCGCGGCCAGATGGATTCCGACGAGAAAGGGCCGAAGAAGACTGCCCGCGTGATGATGGCGATGCAGGCGGCCATCAATAAGGACAATTTCCACGGACGCCTGCAGATCACCTGCTATTCCTGTCACCGCGGTGCGACCCACCCGGTGAACATGCCGCCGGTTCTCGAATCGGACGCCGCGCCACACGCCGAACCGGCGCCGCCGGTAGCGTCCCCAACCACGGCGGATGCGATCGTCGAAAAGTATATCGAGGCGCTCGGCGGCGCGGATGCCATGCACAAAGTGACCAGCCGCATCGAAAAGGGAAAAATCGTGGCAGGCGGCAATGAAATGCCGATCGAAGTGTTCACTAAGGCGCCCAACAAGCGCGTCTCCATTTCGAACGGCCAGAGCTACACGGCGTTCGACGGCACCGCCGGATGGATGGGCACCAAGGGCCGGCCCGCGCGCGAAATGTCGGCCGCCGAATCCGCCGCGGCCGGGTTGGATGCCGAGTTCTACCTGGCGCTGCGTCTCAAGGAGATGTTCCCGCAGTTGCGGCGCGGGCGGCCCGAAGAGATCAACGGCGCCCTGTGCGAGACGTTGCTCGGATCGGCTCCCGGGCATCCGCCGGTCCGCCTGTATTTCGACAAGAATTCGGGGCTGCTGGTGCGCGAGGTGCGCTACGCCGAGACGCCCCTGGGGCGCATGCCGACCCAGATCGATTACGCGGATTATCGCGATTCGGGCGGCGTGAAGATTCCCTTCCGCTGGACGCTCGCGCGGCCCAATGGGCGCTTCACGATTCAGATCGCGGACGTGGAGAACAACGTCCCGATCGACGATGCCCGTTTCGCCAAGCCGGAAGGGGAAGTGAAGTAGGCTTTATAGCGCGCGTTTTCCCCGGCGCCCGCCGTTGACGGAAACCGGGCCGTTGTTGGTGGACACCCGGATCGTATCCTGCGATCCGTTCAACTGCAGCACCCGATGGTCGGAGCCGGCATCGGTCCAGGCGTTCCGGCAGAAATCGGCGGCGCAGGCGAGGGGCGCGTGGCCCGAGGTTTCGACCCGGATTCCCGAGCGGAAGGTCTCCGGCACACTCAGGCTGATCGGACCATTCTCGCTGCGCGCTTCGAGTTTCGGCCCGTTCCACACCTCTCCGGCCAGCTTGAGCGAGATCGGGCCGTTGTGCGCGATCAGATGGACATCCCCTCCGCCTCCCGAAAAGGAGATCGGGCCGTTGGTCGTATTGGCGTCCACCTGACCCGTGCATCCGTCGAGCGAAACCGGTCCGTTGACCGCGCGGACCTTGACCGTGCCGGCCATATCCGCGACCGAAATCGGGCCGTTCTTCGTCTGCAGATCGAGGCTGCCGTCCCGGGGAGCATGGACTATGAAGTACACCTGCCAGTTGCCGCTGTCGCCGTTCGGCCCGGAGGTCGAAAAGTGCCCGGCGTTGTGGCTCACTCTCACCCCGCGCACCAGTTGCGCGGCGTCCGCCTGGGTCGCAGCGGCCGCGATCCGGCAAGTCTCGACCGAGTAGTTGGGCTGGCTCCAGCCGCGCACCCGCACCATCCCCCGCCCGGCCGCGTCATCCAGTTCGAGCACCGGTGCCTCCGCCTTCTGCAGCGTGATCACGTCCGAAGCCTGGGCGATCTCGCCGTTGCTCGAATGGACCCTCAGGTCCGAACATTGTTCGGCGTCCCCATCCACGCTGATATTGAAGCTGTGGTCGCCGGCTGCCTGCGTCCGGGAGGGAGTCAGGAGCCAGGCCAGGCAAAGTGCCGCGGCGGCAACGTAGTACAGATTCTCGTTCTTCATGCGCGCCCATCCTTCGTTCTTCATAGACGCGCTTGCAGGTGGACGGTTAGGAATCGTGGGGCAGGCCGGAGGCCTACCCTACTTGACCTTTACCGTGACGGGGAGCCGGTCGGTCTCGCCGCCGCTCCCTGTGGCCGTCACCACGTAGGTGGTGGTCTCGCGCGGATTTACCACCACACATCCCTCGTTCTTCGCGCCGGCCCGGAAATGGATGGGGTCGATTCGCACCGCTTGGGCATTCACTACCTTGTAGCACAGGCTGACCGGATCGCCGCGCAGCACCTGTAGCTCGCTCACCTTCACTTCGACGATCCGGGGCCGCGGCGCGCCCACATTGACGGTCACATCCTGAGTGGCTCTCCGGCCGTCCCCGCCCTCCGCGGTCAGCGTGTACTTGGTGGTTTCGGCCGGCGCCACCTCCACGCAGCGGGATAGGGCCGCCGAGAGTTCCTGGCGCGGCGGCTCGAGGGTCACGGTCTTCGCGTTTTCTACGCCATAGCAGAGCAGGCTCTTCTCGCCACGGCCCAGGATCGGTTTCGTTGTGTAGAACTGTGTGATCTTGACGGGAGGCACCGTCGATTGCAATACTTTCGGCGCCGGTTTTTCGGGGTGGGAACAGCCTGCCAGGACAGCCGCCCACAAAACCGCGCCGGCCGTGCGCATTTACCGCGGCACCTTCGGATCCTGCACCTGGGTCCCCAGGCCTGCGTAGGCTTCTTTGACCTTGATCACCTTATCGCCCTTGAACGTCACGAAAGTGATCTTCCCGGGGGCCTGTCCGTAGACCCAGTCCTCGGTTTCGATGCCGTCGTTGGTCTCGCGCGATTTGTGCGCCGGCCGTCCCATCGCCATCACCACCTCCTCGTGAGTCATGCCCTCGGTGACGCGCTTTTCTTTGATGGCCTTCTGCACTTCGGGAGGTAAGGTCTCGGAGAAGATCTCGGTAGCGGACCGTTTCTCGAAATCGAGCACCGGCGCCAGCATCTTTTTGACGGCGGCGGCTTTGATCGGCTCGAGCGGCTTGTGGAAAAGGATCTCGATGGAGGTCCCGCCGGGCGCGTTGGTGTCGTTGTTCGTGCTCACCGGCACGCTCGAGCCTCCGTTCACGCCCACCTGCACTCCCTGGTACCAATGCCGGCCGCCCTTGTAGCCGCCGTTGATCTGCAGCACGATCCGGTCGCTATCGATGTCGATTTTGGTGATCTGCACCAGGTCGCCGTTGCGCGCGGCCGGCCCGCTGTCCTTGGCGATGGCGGACCATTCACTCTTGTCGTAGGTCCCGTCGGAATTGAACTCCAGGGCTTTCTTGGAACGGGGCAGCAGCACTTTCACGGTGGCGTACTCCGCGCTCAACCCGCGGGTCAACTCGATGCGGTCTTCGAAGGTCAATTTGTCGCCTGCGCGGGCAAGCGGCGATAAAAGAATCACGACGCCAATGGCTGCGGCGGCTCGCATTGCGGACTCCCTGTGGGCGGGTCTGTGAGCGGTGAAGGCTGCCGGCGAATGGGCGCTTTCCACAGATACAGGCTGAGCAGGAACAAAGCTCCCGAGGTCAATACGCTGGCCTCCGGCCCGTATTCCCCGCCGCTCCAAACGGCGCCCGCAGTCCACGACATCTCGTGACCCGTCACATTCATTCTAAGCCCGCTGAGGGGAACGCCAAAGAGCGGCAATGTGAAATTCCAGCCCAGGTGAAGGCCGATAGGGAGCCAAAGATCGCGGCTCCGCCAGTAGGCGTAGCCGAACAGGATGCCGAATCCGCCGGTATTGACGATCCCCAACCGGCTGGCGTGGGGGTTGGCGCCGTGCAACAGGGCGAAGATAATGCCGACGGGGACGATCGTGGCATAGGGACCCAGTGCCGCCAGGAGCGTCTGGAAGCCGTAGCCCCGAAAAAGCAGCTCTTCCCCTACCGCGCCGGCCGCCAGCAGCACCATGACGAACACCAGGCTGCCCAAGCCCGGCTGGTCGTCGGGCGTCTTGAGAAGCCTTGCGGCCCCGGACACCAGCGGAGGAATCAGAACCAGCGCAGCCGAGCCGGCCCCGCCGATCAGACCGATTGCCAGATTCTCCGACGACGCGCGCTCCCACCACAGGCCCAGGTCGATCAAGGGCCGGTTTTCGTAAATCCGAAGCACCAGCCAGTTGGTAAACGCCGCCGCCAGCAGGGAGGTCGCGGTAATACCGACCAGATAGCCGGTCTCGATGAGCACCCACCCGAACAAGGTCGTGCTGAGGATGAACAGCACGATGTAAACGGCAAGGTGGATCGCGATTCGCAGCGGGTCCCGGCGCATCACCACGCATGATAGCAACCACCGCCATGCGCCAGGCATCCAACCATATAGATGCACCGTCGAACGTTGCTGGGGGCGGCCGGAGTCACAGGCCTGGCCGGTATGGGCGCGTGGGCCTATCGCACGGCCCCGGCTTTCTGGAAAATGTACGCGGAAGACTTGAAGCGGGATGTAGCGGAGGCACCCGCTCGGCCCGACCCCCGGCTGTGGGGCACTCAGGGCGTCCACGCCGCCTGGCTGGGACACACGACGGTTCTGCTGCAGGTGGACGGCTTTTCAATCCTCACGGATCCGGTGTTCAGCCGGCGGATCGGTATCGATCTGGGCCTGTTCACCCTGGGCATCAAGCGGCTGGTCGATCCTGCCTTGCCGCTGGAGCGATTGCCCCGGCCGGACCTGATCCTGCTCTCGCACGCCCACTTCGACCACTTCGACATTCCCTCGCTCCGGCGTCTGGAAAATCGCGGCACCACCGTCATCACGGCGGCCAAAACGGCGGACCTGCTGCGTCCGCGGCGGTACGCCGCGGTGCACGAACTCGCCTGGGACGAGCGGCGCCGCGTCGGTCCGGCCGAAATTCGCGCCTTCCGCGTCAACCACTGGGGCGCCCGCATGCGCAGCGATACCTACCGCGGGTACAACGGCTACACCATCGAGGTCGGGCGCTACCGCATTCTTTTCGGCGGCGACACCGCCATGACCACGTCGTTCCGCGGCCTGAAGAGCTCGCGCCCGTTCCACCTGGCCATCATGCCCGTGGGAGCGTACAACCCGTGGATCCATTACCACTGCACGCCCGAGCAAGCCTGGCAGATGGCCAACGACGCCGGCTGCGAGTTCTTTCTCCCCGTGCATCACCAGACCTTCAAGCTGAGCCGCGAGCCTTACCGGGAGCCGATCGAGCGCGTGCACGGCGCGGCCGGCGCCCGCACGGACCGGGTGGCGCTCGATCGCATCGGCCAAGAGTTTCAGGTCGCATAGGCCTCGCGGACCGTCCCGCTGTATCCTGTCCCTATGCGTGCCTCCCTGCTTCCGGCCATCGCCGCGGCCGCCGCCGCGGCCTTCGCGCAACCCGCGGACCTCGTCCTGCGCAATGGAAAGATCGTCACGATGAACTCCGCCGCGCCGGTCGTCCAGGCTCTTGCGGTGCGGGGCGACCGCATTTCCGCGCTTGGCTCCGAAAGCGATGCCGCGACCTGGATCGGGCCGAAGACCCGCGTCATCGACCTGCACGGCATGCTGGCGGTTCCCGGGCTGATCGAAGGCCATGGTCACTTCACCGGAGTCGGCCAGTTTCGCATGGGGCTGGACCTGCGCGAAGCTCGCACCTGGGACGATATCGTCGCCCAGGTAGCCCGCGCGGCCAGGCAAGCTAGACCCGGCGAATGGATCATCGGGCGGGGCTGGCACCAGTCCAAGTGGGACCACGCTCCCGAGCCCAACGTGGAAGGCTTCCCGCTGCACGCATCCCTCGACAAGGTGTCCCCCGACAACCCCGTGATGCTCACGCATGCCAGCGGGCACGCCGCCTTCGTCAACGCCAGAGCCATGCAGGAAGCGGGCATCACCCGCGACACGAAGAATCCCTCGGGCGGAGAGGTCCTGAAAGATCGTCAGGGCAACCCCACCGGCCTGCTGCGCGAGCGCGCCCAAGGGCTCGCCGGCCAAGCCCTGGCGGCGTACGAAGCGAAGCGCACGCCCGCCGAGCGCGCCGCTTTGCTGCGCCGCGAGATCGAGACGGCTTCCGACGAAGCGCTCTCCAAGGGCATCACCACGTTCGAGGATGCCGGCTCGCCGCCGTCGACCGCCGATGTCATCCGCAGCATGGCCGAGAACCACGAGCTACGCCTGCGCATCTGGATGATGCTGCGCGGCTCGAACGCCGAGCTGGGGCCCAAGCTCGATCGATACCGGACCATCGGCGCGGGCGGCAATTATTTCACGGTCCGCGCCATCAAGCGCTACATGGATGGCGCGCTCGGCTCGCGCGGCGCCTGGCTGCTCGCGCCCTACACCGATAAGCCGGACAGCAGCGGTTTGAACGTGGAAGATCCGGCCGATATCCAGCGCGCCGGTGAGCTGGCCATCCAGCACGGCTACCAGCTTTGCGTCCACGCCATCGGCGACCGCGCCAACCGCGAGACCCTCGACATCTACGAACGGATTTTTCGGGAGCATCCCGACCAGAAGGGCCTGCGCTGGCGTATCGAGCACGCCCAGCACATCAGCGCGCAGGATATCCCGCGCTTCGGGCAGCTCGGCGTCATCGCCGCGATGCAGGGAATCCATTGCACCTCAGACGCCCCCTACGTGCTGCTGCGCCTGGGGCCGAAACGCGCCGAGGAAGGCGCGTATGTATGGCAGAAGCTCATGCGCAGCGGCGCCATCGTGGGCAACGGCACGGACGCTCCGGTGGAAGACGTCAGCCCGCTGGCGTCGTTCTACGCATCCGTGACGCGCAAGGCCAAGGACGGCACGTATTTCTACCCGGACCAGCGCATGAGCCGCGAGGAGGCCCTGCGCTCCTACACCTGGAACAATGCCTACGCGGCATTCGAGGAGAAGCTCAAGGGCTCGCTCGAAGCCGGCAAGCTGGCCGACATCACGGTGCTCTCGCGCGACATCATGACGATTCCGGACGATGATATCCCCGCTACCGACGTGGTCTACACGATCGTGGGCGGGGCCATAAGGTTCGACCGCACGACAGGCGTGGCCCGCTGATCGAATTTCGGACTCCCGCCTCCACCTTGCCGGGATAGCTGCATCCTGTTATCCTTTGAATTAACCCGATCCCTCATTCATACACAGGAGACAATATGGCAGTTAAAGTTGGCATTAATGGCTTCGGCCGGATCGGCCGGAACGTTGTCCGCGCCGGTCTGCACCGGAAAGATGTGGAATTTGTCGCGGCAAACGATCTTACCGACACCAAGACACTGGCGCACCTGTTGAAGTACGACTCTGTGCTTGGTCAGTTGCAGGAAGAGATCACTTCGGACGCGGACTCCATCACCGTCGGCGGAAAAAAGATCAAGATTTTCGCCCAGAAGGATCCGGCGGAACTGCCGTGGGAATCGGTGGGCGCGCAGATCGTCGTGGAATCGACCGGCCGTTTTACGGACGCCAAGGATGCCTGTAAGCACCTTCGCGGATCGGTGAAGAAGGTCATCATCTCCGCCCCGGCCAAGAACGAAGACGTTACGATCGTTCTGGGCGTAAACGAGAACACTTACGATCCCAAGAAGGACAACATTATCTCCAATGCGTCCTGCACGACCAACTGCCTGGCGCCGGTAGTCAAGGTCATCTATGAAAACTTCGGTATCCAGAAGGGTTCGATGACCACCATCCACAGCTACACCAACGACCAGAACGTGCTCGATTTCCCGCACAAGGATCTGCGGCGCGCCCGCGCCGCCGCCCTCAACATGATTCCGACCACCACCGGCGCCGCCAAAGCTATCGGCCTGGTGATGCCGCAGTTGAAGGGCAAGCTCGACGGGTACTCCATGCGCGTTCCCACTCCGGACGTCTCAGTCGTGGATCTGGTCGCCGTGCTGGATAAGCCGACCACTACGGAAGCTGTGAACGCCGCCTTGAAATCGGCCTCCGAAAGCAGCCTGAAGGGGATTCTGGGCTACACCGAAGATCCGGTGGTGTCGAGTGACATGCTCCACAATCCGAACAGCGCGATCGTGGACGCGCAGATGACCAAGGTGCTCGACGGCAACCTGCTGAAGATCGTCGCCTGGTACGACAACGAGTGGGGCTATTCCTGCCGCGTGGTCGACCTGATCGCGTTCCTGGCCAAAAAGGGCCTCTAAACTTTTTTACTGTCAGGCAAGCCTGCCGCTCCGGCTCCAAGCGCCGGGGCGGCTTTTTTGTTGCGGTGATGGAAGGAAAAAAAAGGCGCCGGAGGTGAATCCGGCGCCGATTCGCATCACAAGGAGCAGGTCAAACCTTTTCGGGCTGCTTGCCCTGCTTCAGCTTTTCGCGCTGCTCCCGCAGCACGGCCTTGCGGCTCAGCTTGATCTTGTTGCCTTCGAGCGCCAGCACCTTTACCAGGATCTGGTCGCCTTCCTTCAGCTCGTCGCGAACGTCCTTGATGCGGTTCTCCGCGATCTCGCTGATGTGCAGCAAGCCGTCGGTGCCCGGGAAGATCTCGACGAACGCGCCGAAGTCCACCAGCCGCACGACCTTGCCCAGATAGGTCTTGCCCACCTCGGCGGTGGCGGTGAGATCGGAGATGATCTGGATGGCCTTGTTGGCCGAAGCCTCATCGGCCGAAGCCACGTGGATCGTGCCGTCGTCTTCGACGTCGATCTTCACGCCGGTCTGCTCGATGATGCCGCGGATCACCTTGCCTCCGGGTCCGATGACGTCGCGAATCTTATCGGTCGGAATATGCAGGGTGTAAATGCGCGGCGCGAATTGCGAGATGGCGGTATTGGCCTTCGCAATGGCCGAGTACATCTTGTCGAGGATGAACAGCCGGCCCCGCCGCGCCTGCTCCAGCGCTTCGGTCAGCGTGGACATGGTCACGTTCGGCACCTTGATGTCCATCTGCAGGCCGGTGATGCCTTCGCGCGTGCCGGCGACTTTGAAATCCATATCGCCGTAGTGGTCTTCGGCGCCGGCAATGTCGGTCAGGATCGCGTAGTCCTTGCCTTCCATCACCAGCCCCATCGCCACACCGCCCACATGGGCAGCCAGCGGAGCCCCGGCATCCATCAGCGCCAGCGATGCGCCGCACACCGTCGCCATGGAACTGGAGCCGTTCGATTCCAGAATGTCGCTGACCACGCGAAGGGTGTAGGGGAACGAATCCTCGCTGGGAATCAGGGCCGTGAGCGCGCGCTCGGCCAGCGCGCCATGGCCGATTTCGCGGCGGCCCGGACCGCGCATGAAGCCCACTTCACCGACGCTGAACGGCGGGAAGTTGTAATGCAGCATGAAGCGCTTGGAGGCTTCACCGGGCTCCAGCAGCTCGATCCGCTGCTCGTCTTCCTTGGTGCCCAGCGTGACCGTCACCAGCGCCTGAGTCTCGCCGCGCGTGAACAGCGCGGACCCGTGCGTGCGCGGCAAAACTCCGGTGTCGATGGTGATCTGCCGGATCTCATCGAACGCCCGGCCATCCGGACGGCGATGGTTCTTCAGCATCTCGTCGCGGAAGATGCGCTCCTTCAGGGCGTCGTAGCACTTGGCGCCCTCTTCGCGCTTGTCTTCCGGCAGCGACTCGAGCACGCGCTTCTTGATTTCGGCAACCAGCGCGTAGCTCTCCAGCTTCGGATGCTTCTGCGTATTGAGCGCGTCCGTGAGGTCCACACGCGCCGCCTGGTCGACCAGTTGGTAAATCTCCGGGGAAAGCTGCGGGGTCTGGAATTCGCGCTTCGGCTTACCGGCAGCCTTCACCAGTTCGCGAATGGCGGCGGCGATCTTCTTGCAGCAGTTATGCCCGAATTCGATCGCTCCCAGCACGTCCTGCTCGGAAACCTGCTGCGCGCCGGCCTCCACCATCACGATACCGTCTTCGGTTCCGGCAACTACGATGTTGAGCTTCGACTCGCGGCCCTCGGTGTAAGTGGGGTTAGCCAGATACTGCCCGTCGCGCAGGCCCACACGCACGCCCGCCAGCACGTACGGGAAGGGGATGTCGGAAATTGCCAGCGCGGCGGCCGCGCCTACGATCGCCAGCGAGTTGGGATCCTGCTCCGGATCGGCCGACAGCACCATGGCGATGATCTGGGTCTCGTTCAGAAACCCTTCGGGAAATAATGGACGTACCGGCCGGTCGATCAACCGGCTGGTCAGGACCTCTTTTTCCGAGGGACGCCCCTCGCGCTTGATAAACCCGCCCGGGATCTTGCCGGCTGCGTAGGTATACTCACGGTAATCCACGGTGAGTGGGAAAAAGCCGGCGCCCACTTTGGGCTGTTCGGCCATACAAGCGGTGACCAGGACTACCGAGTCACCGGATCGAACGACTACCGAGCCGTTCGCCTGCTTGGCCATCTTGCCGGTTTCGATGGAAATCTGGCGGCCGCCCAGGTCTATTTCAACTTTGTGAGACATTGTTCTTTCTAAACCTCCAACCTCGCCGGAAACCAGTTCCGGCCAGTCGCGAATCGGTCCGCGGATTCCCGCGGCCGTTGAGAGTGGAGTTGACAGGATGAGCAGCCCGTCTTGCCGCGTGGCATCGTGCCCCGCCGCAAGCGGACCGGATGGGTATGAGGGGAAGGACCTAAGAACCACAATGGACCCAGGCCGCTTCCGTCGAATGGAACTAGCGGCGAATGCCCAGCCGCTGCAGAACCGCCTTATAGCGCTCTGGATCCGTATCGCGCAGGTAAGTCAGAAGCCGGCGACGCTTGGCGACGAGGGTCAGCAACCCCTTGCGGGAGCCGTGATCCTTCTTGTGCGTCTTGAAGTGCTCCGTCAGCAGCGAGATCCGCTGGCTCAACAGGGCAATTTGTACTTCTGGCGACCCAGTATCGGTTTTGTGGCGTTGATTTGTCGAAAAAATCTGCCGCTTTGCTTCAATCGCCAGTGCCATTCTAGGGGTAATGCTCCTTGTCTTCTCTTAATCTCGTTTTGGTACAGCAATCAGGATAACACAGTGATGTCACCCCTTGGGGTAGGCTCCCCTCATGGACCCGCGCGGCCGACCGTGCCTCTCAATACACCTGAAAGCAGAAAACCTGGTTCGAGCCCTCCGGGCTGAGCGAGTACTCGCCCGGATCGAGGCTTTCGTCCACCTCGATTCGATACAGGTTCCCCTCGACCCGCGTGACGTCGAGCCGGATGGCCCTGGGCTGCTTCTTCGGTCCGAACAGGATCTCACGGTGGTTGCCCTTGACGTCCAGGCGGTACAGCCCGAGCTTATCGGGCGACAACTGGTCCGCCAGCATCAGGAAGACCGGCGACGCGAGCGGCGTACGGGCCGGTGAATTGGCGCCTTCCACCACGTAGAGGATATCGTCCTTCTTCTGCTTCTCCTCGACGGCTTTGGACGCTTCCGTTGCGACCAGGTTGTCCGCATGTTTCAGATACGGCAGGTCCGGCTTGGGCGGCCGCGGACCGTTATATTTCTGTGCGGAGGCTGCGCAGACCGCGGCCAGGAGAAGCGGCAGAATCCGGCGGATCATAGCAATCGATATCCATCTTACACCGCGCTTGAAAAATGCTCCAGGACTGGATCCAGCGGCGCGCCGGTGTTTCGAGCCAGGCGTAGCAGGCCAGCGACGCGGCAGTTAAAATCAGCGTGTACGACGCGAACCCGCCCCAACCCACAGCTTCCCGCCGGCCGCCGGCAGACACTCCCTGGGACACCAGCAGAAACCACGCCATCAACGGGGATTGGAGAATGTAGATCGCATAACTGGCATTCCCCAGGGCAAAGACTGGACGCCACGAGAGGAGCCGGCCCAGCATCCCGCCGCCGGACGCGAGCGTATAGACGAGCGCGGCAAACAACGGCGCAGCCAGCGCGCCCCGCAATACCGGATGCACAAAAAACGGAGAAAGGGTCGCAAAGACGGCCAGCGTCACGGAAACCGGACCCGCCGCAAGACGCGATTCGGGACCCCGCCGCAGGTAGCCGGCACCGGCCGCGACCCCCAGGACAAATTCCGCCAGCCGGAAAACCGGCATGTACATCACCGCCTCGGCGTGTGCGCCGCCGTGAAGCGCAAGCTGGGCCAGCGGAGGAGCGAGCGCCGCGGCCCAGCACGCTGCGGCGACCATCCACAGGCCCCGCGGAGACAGCCGGAACACCGCGGGCAAGATCGCCGGAAACAGCAGATAGAAAAAGACTTCGTTCGACAGGGACCACCCGGGCCCATTCCAGGCGAGGGCCAGTCCCGGAAACCACCCTTGCACCATTCCGCCGGCGGCCAGTCCCGCCGCGGCCAATCTCCGCGGATCCGAGTGCAGCAGCCGTACCACCACCGCCGGGCCGATCAGCACAAACCCGAGCAGATAAGCCGGGTAAATCCGCGCGAACCGGGCGACGAGAAACTTGCGCGTATTTAACGGCCGGCCGGCGTAGTTGTAAGTCAGGACGAACCCCGAAAGGATGAAGAACAGGCCGACCGCCATGTAGCCATTGGCCGCGACGTTCCGGAGCAGTAGCGGCAGGCCCGGCGCGTAGTGGAAGAACACCACGTGAAGGGCCGCGAAGAAGCGGACTCCAGTGAGCGCTCGCAGTGCCGGCCGGTCCATGCACCAGAGATCGGCGCCACTGCGCCAGGGCTTTAGAGCGGAGGCTCGCTCCAGCCGCCGAAGACCTCTTCCAGGCGCAGCGCCAGCGCCAGCGCGACATCCTCCCGCCAGGGCGCCGCCGCAATCTGAACCCCGATGGGCAGGCCGCTCGCGGTGGCCCCGCAACGCACCACCGCCGCCGGCCAGCCCGTCAGGTTATGCGTCATGGTGTAGCTGAAGCCCGGGAAGACCGCATCCTCCGTCGAACGGCCATGCTCCACGGCGGGAAAGGCCGCCACCGGCGACAGAACCGCGTCGTAATCCCGCAGGAATCCGAACATGGCAGTGCGGAACTCGTCCAGTTCGGCCCAGAGTTGCGCGAAGCCGGCCACGGTTGTCCGGTACGGCTCCAACTTGCGTAGCCACCCGTCGAGCAGCGGGTGGGTTTCGACGCTGCCGATGGCCTTCGCGTAATCGCGCAGCCAATCGCCGCCGTCCGGGCCCAATAGCCGCATCTCCAGTTCGTAGCTGCGGTCGACCAGCGGCGGACGGCATTCGCGCGCGCCCACGGCAGCCGCGGCGCTGCGGACCACCATCGAGGTACCGGCGTCCGGAGCCATCACGCCGTTGTCGGTGAAGAATGCGATCCGCAGCCTGCTTACATCCAGCCGCCGGGGATCCTCGAACGGCACCGGCGCCGCCGCGGTGCGGTCCCGGCCGTCCGGCCCCACCAGCAGCGGCATCATGGCGCATAGATCCTCCACGCGGCGCGCCATCGGCCCGATCTGCCAGATGGCTTCGATCCACCCTCCGGCCGGAGGCACGTGGCCGGTGCGCGCCAGGCGTCCGGAAGTCGGTTTGAGCGCCGTAATCCCCGAGAAGTGCGCCGGCAGCCGCACACTTCCCGCCGCGTCGCTGCCCAGGCCGAACGGCGAGCCGCACGCCGCGATTAGGGCCGCCTCTCCCCCGCTCGAGCCTCCCGGCGTCCGCTCCAGGCCGTACGGATTGTGGGTGCGGCCGAAGATCAGGTTATCGCTCTCGAACGCAAACAGCAGGTCGGGCAAGTTGGTGTGCGCGAGCGGAATCGCTCCGGCCGCGCGCAGCCGCGCCACCAGCGTGGCATCGTCGGTGGAGGGCGGATTCCCGCGGAACCCGAGCGTCCCCGCGGTGCACGCAGTTCCGGCCACTTCGATGGAATCCTTAACCGAGAAGGGGACGCCCGCCAGCGCGCCCAACGCCTCGCCGCCGGCGCGGCGCCGGTCGATTTCCTGCGCTTCCCCGAGCGCGCCATCCTCCAGAACCTCGACTGCGGCGTTGATCCGCGGATTCACCTCCGCGATCCTCTCCAGATACGCCCGAACGAGCTCGGCCGCCGAGATTTCGCCTTTGCGGATCAGCCCCGCCTGCCGCACTCCGGAGAGCGTCAGGACTTCCTTCAACGGTCACCTCCCGCCGCGCGGTCGAGCAGGATTTCGACCAGGGCGGGATGCCCGTCGAGCGGCGGGGTCACCCGCAGATCCACCTCGGGATGCGCCGCGCCGGCTTGGGCGGCCAGCTTCGGAAGGTCGCGTTCCAGGTGCGTGCCCAGCGTAAGGAAGTACGGAATCACCAGCACCCGGCGTATGCCCCGCTGCGCCAGGCGCGCCACAGCGCCCTCCAGATCGGGCTGCCCCAGTTCGAGAAACGCCGCTTCCACGTGTTCGAATCCGCCTGCGCGAGCCAATTGCGCCGCGACCGAACGTACCGCGTCGTTGGCCGGCTCGATCCGCGAACCGTGGGCAAAGACGATGAACCCGCGCTCGACCATCGCCCGTTAGTGTAGCGCGGCGGGGACCCTACGATCCCGCGATGTAACTCCGCATGTGGTGCAGTTCCTCGGTCTTCACCGCCAGCTCGAAGTTCATCAAATCGCGCATCGAGAGGAACGCCACCACGCGCGAGCCCCTTGTGACCGGCAGATGGCGGCAGGCGTGCGTTTGCATCAGCTCCATCGCATCCTCCAGGGTGGCAAGCTCGTCGACCGTCGCAAGCTGGGTGCTCATCACTTGGGAGACGGAAGTAGTCTCGGGATCCAGTTTCTCGAGCACCACCCGCTTCATCAGGTCGCGCTCACTGAAAACCCCTCGCAGTTCATCCCCATTCAGGACCAGGATGGCTCCCACATGGAGTTCCGCCATACGCCGTGCCACATCGGCAACGGTGTCATGCTCATCCACACTATACAAATCGCGGTTATGGACGATATCTCGGACCAGGGACATGATTCCCCCTCCCCGTGGACCGGACTATACCACGAAATCCCTCCCGGCAACACATCATAATAAGCAAATGGCCGAAGCCCTGCGATTCGAATGTCAGCCCGGTTGCACCGAATGCTGCCGGCAAAAGGGTTTTGTATATCTGACCGATGCCGATCTGCCGCGAATGGCGGAGTTTTTGGAGTTAACCGTACAGCAATTCGAGCGGAAGTATGTTTACCGGACTAAGAACCGCATGCGCCTGCGGGTGCCGCGCGACGTCAACTGTTACTTTCTTCTCGAAGGGGGCTGCTCCATCCACCCCGCCAAGCCGACGCAGTGCCGCATCTTCCCCTACTGGCCGGAGTTGCTCGAAAGCCGCCGGGAATGGCGGAAAACGGCGCGCTACTGCCCCGGAATCGGAAAGGGCCCGCTGGTGCAGATCTCGGACGCCCGCGAACAGGCCCGCGAAATGCGCGAAGGCTATCCCGCGATGTATTGATCGCCGCCCGACCTATACCACGCGCAGCTCTTTACTCGTGGGCGTCAGGATCTCGCATCCCGTTTCGGTGACCACCACGGTGTCCTCGATACGGATCCCCCCGAAACCTTCCAGATAGACGCCCGGCTCGATGGTAATCGCCATGCCGGCGGCGAGCCGCATCTTGTCTCGGCGCCCGATGCGCGGCGGCTCGTGGATCTCGAGGCCGAGCCCGTGTCCCGTGGAGTGAACAAACGCACGATCGAGGCCATAGCCTTTTAGAACGTTCCGCGCGGCGGCATCCACCCGCGCCGTCGGCGCCCCCGCCCGAACTGCATCCACCCCCGCCAGTTGCGCCTCAAGCACCGCGCGGTACATGCGCTTCACCTTGGCGGAGGGAGGGCCCATGTGCAGCATGCGGGTCATGTCGCTGGCGTAGCCCTCCTGCTGCGCACCCATATCCACCACCACGAGCTGGCCGCTTTCGAGCCGTGCCTGGGTGGGCTGCGCGTGCGGCAATGCGGAGCGAGCCCCGCCCGCGACAATGGTCTCGAAGCTGGGCTTCTCGGCTCCCAGCCGGCGCATGCGGTATTCCAGCTCGGCAGCCAGGTCGCTCTCCTTCATCCCCAGCCGCACACGCGCGGCCGCCTGTTCGAAGGCGCCGGAGTTGGTCAGGACGGACCGCCGGATCAGCTCGATTTCGGAAGCCGATTTCACCATGCGGAGCTGCTCGATCCACCCCGCCGCGGGCTTCAGCACCGCCTTCATGGGCAGCCGGGACCGCAGGGCATCGAAGGCTTCGCAGGTCAGGCGGGCCGGCTCATATCCGATCGACGACACACCCAGCCGGCGGATCGCGGAGATCACATCCACCACCAGCGGGCCTTTGCCGATCTTGATCCGGCAGGTGGTCTCCTGGGCGGCCTGGATCTCGAAGCGCGGATCCGTGAACAGAACGGCCCGGCCCTCGAGCAACAGCAGGCTGCCGTTGTCTCCCGTAAAGCCCGTCAGGTAGCGCAGGTTGGGTCCCGCGGCGACCAGCAGGGCATCCAGCTTGCGTTCACTCAAGCCATCCGCCACCGCGCTGCGGCGCACTTCGTATTCGTTCGTCATGGTTGTAGGGACTGGGCCAGTTGCAGGGCGCGCCCGGCCAGTTCGCTGGCCTGCCGAAAGTCGCCTCGCGCCCTGGCATCACCAGCTTGCTTGACGAAACTCCGGACTCGTTCCACGATCGATTGCACCATGGGGGTCAGCCGCTGCTGAGGAAGCTGGTCGACCACGCGGGTCGCTTCGCGGCCGCGTGCCTCGGACTCGTCGGAGAGGCGCTTCTTCTCGGCAGGTGTCAACTCCTCCTGGATGGGAGGGCGCTCCTCGGCAGGCGGAGTGGCCACAGGGGGAGCCGGCGCCGCCACCTCCGGCTTGGGCGCGGCCGGGGGGCGCCGCGGCGGTGTCCGCACTGGAGCGGGCGTCGACGGCGTCTCCTCATGGGGCACGGTCGTGGCCAGCGCCTCCGGCGTTACCGGCTGCGCCGGCGGCAATTGGACGTTGGTCTGGGGAATCGAAAGGGGCTGCGGCAGGGGAGCGGGCGCCGGGGCCGCGGCGGGCTTGGGCGGAGGCGGCGCCGCCTTGACGACCTTCGGCTTCCGCCCGAGAAAGCAGCCGGAGAGCGAGATCGCCAACCCGGCCACCAATATTGCTTCCACACGCTTCATTCGGATGGCCTCGAATCAGACGGCAATCGGCAGTCGGATAACGAAGGTAGTGCCTTTACCCGGTTCGCTGGTGAAATCGATTGTACCATCGTGCAATTGCACGATCCGAAAGGTCATCGCCAGCCCGATGCCGGAGCCGTCCTGGCGGGTCGTGAAGTACAGCCGAAAGATTTTTTCGCGCAGCTCCGGCGGAATCCCCGAGCCGGTATCGGAAATCCGGATCTCGGCCGTGTCTTCATTCGCCAGCGCATCGAAGCGAAGCTCTCCGCCATCCGGCATGACCTGCATAGCGTTCACCACGACGTTGAGCACCGCCTGTTTCAGAAGGTCGCGGTCTACCCGCACCGACACTCCTTCAATGTCCTCCTGCACGACGATTGCAATCTTCGAGGCGTCCGCCTGCGGCCGTGCCAGTTCCACGATTTCACCCATCAGCTCCTGCAGCGGAACGGTGGTCAGCTTCAACTCCACCGGACGGGTGAAATCGAGGAACGTCTTCACGACCCTGTCGAGCCGCAGAATTTCCCGCGAGATGATCTCCATCTGCGGCTCGATGTCGCTCTCGCCGCGCGATAGCTTCGCTTTGGCGACCTCCACGTGCAGCAGGATGGCGTTGAGCGGGTTCTTCACCTCGTGCGCCACGCCTCCGGAGACCCGGCTGATGGCAGTCAGCCGGTCGGCCGTCCTCAGTTCCCGATTCAACTTCCGCTGCGCTTCCGGGTCGCGCAGGCGGACGAGCAGGGCGGTTCCCGTCAGCGCGCCGCCGGGCAGCGCCTCCAGCATATCCACGGAAAGCACCACCACCGACGGCCTGACGGAATCCGCTTCCACCAGGCCCAGTGGAACGCGGCGATTGCGGATGGCCCGGCCGGTCTCCGCGGCCTGTGCGATCAACAGCCCCAGCGTGGTGGCCGGCGGAAAGACGTCCGTGACGGTCTGGCCCGTCAGGTCCGCCCGCTCGCGGTCCAGGAACTTCTCCACCGATCCCGACGCGAATACCAGCCGCCCCTCGCGATTGAAGATGAATACCGCGTCTTCGAGGTCGTGCAACAGCCGGTCGATATTCCCGCGCAGGTCCGAAACCTCGTATTGCGCACCCCTCAGGCGCTGGCCCAGCATGCTCACCTTGGAGGCCATCACCGAGAACTCGTCCGTCGCGGCCTTGGCGGCCATCGCCTTCTCCTGCTCGTACTCGCCGCTGGCGATCAGGTCCAGTTGATGCCGCAGCAGGCCCAACGGCCGCAGCGCCACCGCCGAAAACAGGAACGTGATGACGAATGCGCCGAGGATAGAGATGATCGCCACTTCCACCGTCCGCCACAGGGTTGTCGGGGCGATATCGTTGCGGATGAACACCGGCGCCACGATCACCCGCACCAGCACGACGGGCTTGTGCGTAGTGGGGTCGGCCAGCGCTTTGTCGATCTGGAAAAAGTTCTGGTCGCGAGCGAAGAGCAGCCTCACTTTCGGCATCCACCCGCTGGCCATCACCTCCCTGCGAAAGTCCGGGTAGGGTCCCGACTTCTGGCCGATTCGCAGGGGGTCGCTGTCCGCCAGGATTTCATTGGTCTCCGGGTCCACCACCGCGATCTCCAGAATGGCGCGCGCGTTGGTCAGCAGGTCCAGGAGATTGGCCGCCAGCATCTTGTCCCGCAGGGCCTCACGCAGCGGTACCGTGAGCTGGCTGTTCAGGGTCTGCTTCACGTAGGTAGTCGCCACCAGGTTCAGCACCTCGGCGCGCTCCAGGTTGGCTTCGAACTGCTGCTGGATGGTGTTGCCCAGGCCGACCAGGGAGATGGCGAAGACCATCGCCACGGCCAGAAGGACGTATCCCAGCGTCAGCTTCACCCGAAGGTTCATGCGTTCAGGAGACCGTCAGCAGCAGCTTGCCTGCGGTCTTCCGTCCCTCCAGATCGCGATGCGCTTCGGCCGCCCGGCTCAGCGGGTAAGTCCGGTCGATCCGCAATTTCAGCTTCCCGGATGCCACCCAGCCCAGGACGTCGTTGGCGCGCCACAGCAGTTCTTCCCGCGTGAGCAGGTGGTGAGCCAGGCTCGGCCGCGTCAGGTAAAGCGACCCTTTCCCGTTCAGGACCGTCGGGTCGAACGGCGGAACCGGGCCGCTCGACTGGCCGAACAACGCCAGCAGCCCCCGCGGACGCAGGCAGTTCAGGCTCCTATCGAAGGTCGTCTTGCCCACGGAATCGTACACGACATCCACGCCGTGGCCGTCGGTCAGCCGCCGCGCCTCGGTGTCGAACTCTTCGCGGGTGTAAAAGATCACCGCGTCGACTCCGTGCTCGCGCGCGATCGCGGCCTTTTCCTCGGTGGAGACCGTACCGAAAACCCGCGCGCCCGCCATCTTCGCCATCTGCACGACCAGCCCGCCGGCGCCGCCCGCAGCCGCGTGGACGAGGCAGGTGTTTCCGCTCTTGAGCGGATAAGTGGAATGGGTCAGATAGTGCGCGGTCATGCCCTGCAGCATGGCGGCGGCGGCCGATTCGAAGCTCAGGCCGTCCGGGATCTTCACCAGTTGGGCCGCCGGCACGACGGCGTATTCGGCATAGGAGCCGCGCGTCATGGCGTAGGCCACGCGGTCTCCGGGCGCGACTTCGGTGACCTCCGGCCCGACCGCTTCCACCGTGCCCGCGCCTTCGCTCCCCAGCATGATGGGCAACTCCGCCTTATACAGCGCGATCCGGAAGTAGACGTCGATGAAGTTGACGCCCGCGGCGTGGATCCGCACCAGGGCCTGCCGCGGCCCCGGCGCCGGCGCCGGCACCTCCGCCAATTCCATCTTCTCCGGACCGCCCGGTTCTCTCACTAGGATGGCTTTCATCGGTCAGCCTCTGCGAAACGCTCTTCGGGTATGGATAGCCGCTGCATAGAGTAGCAGATACGTCAACGTAAACGGAAAAGAAAACACACGCGCCAGGGTACGGACCGCGCCCGCCCCGGCCAGCCCGGCCCGCAGGAGTACAGTTTGGCGGATCGGCTCGAGATGCTTCCGGTCCAGCCAGAAATAGTCGCCGTTTTCATTGATGACGAAGACCTTGGCGGGAAGGCGCAGGGCCAGCGCCCATTTCCACTTGGCCATGATGGGCTCGCCGGAGCAGACGATTCCCAGGAGTCCGTACCGGTTCGACGCCAGCTCCCGGTAGAGCCGCCGGCGGCCGTCCCGCCCCCGGTAATCGGTCACCCGGTAAACCCGCGTGTCAGGTTCCGCGAATCCCTGGGGAAGCCCGGAATAGCAGGTCACCAGGTCGATCGCGGTCTCCGGCCCCCAGCTTTGGCGCAATCCCGGAATCACCTTTTCCATCAAGACGCGCGAACCGCTCTCCACCAGCAGGATTGCCGCGGGGGAGGGCAGGCGCCCGGACAAAAAATAACGCACTACCTTGAATATACCCCGGCTTCCGCGAGCGGGTCCGGAGTGGACCGATTGCTAAGATGGAGCCATGGCGGCGCTCGACAAGCTTCTTACGGAACAGCCTAACCCGGCGTCCGCCGAGATTGACCGGGTCTCCACCGAAGAGGCGCTGCGCATCATCAATGCCGAGGACCGCCAGGTGGCGGCCGCGGTGGAGCACGAAATTCCGGCAATCGCCCGCGCGGTGGACGCCATCGCCGCGGCTTTCGAGCGCGGTGGACGGCTATTCTACATCGGCGCGGGAACCAGCGGACGGCTCGGGGTTCTGGACGCGTCCGAATGCCCTCCGACGTTCAGCGTCCCGCCCGAAATGGTGCAGGGGATCATTGCCGGCGGAGAGCGCGCGCTGAGCCGCGCCACCGAGACGACCGAGGACGACCCGGCCATCGGCGTCCGCGATTTGCAGGCACGGGGCTTCACGGCGGGCGATGTCCTGGTAGGAATCGCCGCCAGCGGGCGCACCCCTTATGTGCTGGGCGCCATCGCCGAAGCGCGCCGCCTGGGAGCGGTCACGGTGGGCATCAGCTGCACCCCGGATTCCGAGCTGGCACGGGCGGTCGAGATCCCCATCACCCCGCTGCCGGGGCCCGAAATCGTGGCCGGGTCGACGCGCATGAAGGCCGGGACCGCCCAGAAATTGGTCCTCAACATGCTCTCTACAGGGGCGTTCATCCGGTCGGGTTACGTTTACGGGAACCTGATGGTGAATGTTCAGCCGAAGAACACCAAGCTGGTGGATCGCGCGCGCCGCATCGTGGCGCAGGCGGGCGGAGTTTCCTATGAACGGGCCGCCGGGCTTCTCGAAGAGGGAGGCCGCAGCGTGCGCACGGCGATTCTGATGGCGAAGACGGGGTTGGCCCGCGAAGAGGCCGAGCGCAGGCTCGCCGCGGCGGGCGGAAGGATTCGAAAGGCACTCGATGGATAAGTTCGTCATTACCGGCGGTACGCCGCTCGAGGGGGAGATCCCCACCAGCGGCTCGAAGAACGCCGCGCTGCCGGCGCTGGCCGCCGCCCTCCTCACCGAAGAGCCGGTGACTTTGCACCGCATTCCGCGCGTGCGCGACATCCGCACCATGCAGCGCCTGCTGGTGGATATCGGCGCGCAGACGGAGGTTCGCAACGAGACCGTGCGCCTGCACAGCGATCGGATCGTGAGTCCCGAAGCGCCCTACGAGCTGGTGAAGACCATGCGCGCGTCGAGCCTGGTGCTGGGGCCGCTGGTGGCCCGCTGCGGCCGCGCGCGCGTCTCGCTGCCCGGCGGCTGCGCCATCGGCGCCCGCCCCATCAACCTTCACATCTTCGGGCTGGAGCAGCTCGGCGCGCGCATCCACCAGTCCCACGGCTATATCGAGGCGGAAGCCAAGGATGGTTTGCGCGGCTCGGTCGTCAATTTCGACCGCATCACGGTCACCGGCACCGAGGACCTCATGATGGCCGCGGTGCTGGCCAAGGGCGAGACCGTGCTGCGCAACGCCGCGCGCGAGCCCGAAGTCGTGGACCTGGCGGCCCTGCTGGTGAAGATGGGAGCCCGCATCCAGGGCGCCGGCACCTCCGTGATTCGCATCGAAGGCGTGGACCGGCTGCACGGCGCCGAGCACACCATCATCCCCGACCGGATTGAGGCCGGCACTTTCCTGATCGCCGGGGCCCTGACGGGCGGCGATCTGACCGTCACCGGCTGCGAGCCCGAACACATCGATGCGCTCGTGTCCAAGCTGCAACAGACCGGCGTCGACGTGACACAGGCCGCCCCCGGCGCCCTGCGTGTCCGCGGCGGCGGCAAGCTCCGCTCGGTCGATATCACCACCGAGGAATACCCGGGGTTCGCCACCGACCTGCAGGCGCAGTACATGGCCCTGATGACCCAGGCGGAGGGCATCGCCATCATCCTCGAGACGATTTTCGAGAACCGCTTCATGCATGCCCAGGAACTGGCTCGCATGGGCGCCAATATCCGGCTCGACGGAAAGCAGGCCATCGTCGCCGGACCGCGCCAGTTGACGGGCGCCGGGGTGATCGCCTCGGACCTGCGGGCGAGCGCCTCGCTGGTCCTCGGCGCGCTGGTGGCCAAGGGCGAGACGGTCATCGACCGCGTGTACCACATCGACCGCGGCTATGAGAAAATCGAGGCGAAACTGGCGCAGGCCGGCGCTAAAATCCGGCGGGTGGAGTAGAGATGAAACACAATCCGGGATTTCTGAAGCTAGTCGACGACGCGAAGTCGCGCGTCCGCCAGATCGATATCGAGGGATATAAGCGGATGCTCGCGTCCGGCGAGGAGCACGTCCTGGTGGATACGCGCGAGGACAACGAGTGGACCGCCGGCCACGTCGCGGGCGCCGTGCATCTGAGCCGCGGCATTATCGAGCGCGATATCGAGACGAAGTACCCGGAGAAGACTACGACGTTGGTGCTGTACTGCGGCGGCGGGTACCGCTCGGCGCTGGTGGCCGACAATCTTCAGAAGATGGGCTATACCAACCCGGTCTCACTCGACGGCGGATGGCGCGCGCTGAAAGAATCGGGACTCCCGCTGGAGCCGGTAGGGTAGGCCTCCGGGCCTGCCCCGCGCAAGCGCGCGCCTCCGGCGCGTGGACAGGCCGGGAGGCCTATCCTACTTGCTCGCGGCGGGCTTGGATTCCGTGATGCCCAGGTCCGTCAGGACCTTCGGATTCGGTTCGTCCATCGACAGGATGTTGTGGCAGGCGTTGCAATCCTGCGTGATCGAGTCGCCGTTTTTCGCGTTGTGACCGCCGTCGTGGCACCGGAAGCAGCCCGGGAAATCGGTGTGCCCGATGTTCACCGGATACTTGCCCCAGGTCACGTTCATGTCGGGGAAGATATTCCGGTCCCAGATGGCCAGTACCTGATTGGCTGACGACGTCACCTCCGACTGGCGCTGCGACCACACCGCCGGATAGCTCTGCCGGTAGAACTGCTCGAAGGCCGCCGGGATCTTCTCGGCCGCCTCCGCGCGCGACTGGTAGTTGACCTTCAGAATCTCCAGGCCCTTCTTACGCGCGAAGGGTAGGGAAGGCGAGATCAAGCCGCCCGCCATGGCCTGATCCATGGCTCGATCGGGCAACTGGTATTGGTGCGACGGCCGGTTGTGGCAGTCGATGCAATCCATCGTCCGCATCGTCAGGCCCGCCCCGTCCGGCTTGGCGCCGGAAGCGGCGTAGATGGTGGTCTTTCCCTTATTGTCGTACTCCACCCAGGGAATATTCTGCCGTTCCTCGTCGGAGTGTCCATACCGGATCACGATGCCGGGTCCCAGGTGCGTGCCGTGAATCCCGATCCCCCGGTTGCCGCCGCCGACCTTCATCAGCAGCACCGTCTTGGTTGCCGTATTGGCCTCGTCCTCCGCGAACTTGGAGATGATGCGGATGCGATCTTCCGCATACCGTTCCGGCCAGTGGCACGTTTCACAAGTCTCCCGCGCCGGGCGCAGGTTGTGGACCGGCGCCGGAATGGGGCGCGGATACGTGTTGAACGTAACGGCGAACACCTGTCCCAAACCGGAGAGCTTGCTTTTGACAAACCACGACGCACCGGGCCCGATGTGGCACTTCACGCACTCCACCCGCGAGTGCGGCGAGTTCTGGTAGGCCGTGTACTCCGGCTGCATGACGTTATGACAGGTCTCGCCGCAGAAGGTGGTCGAATCCATGTAGTTCACCGCGCCGTACGACAACTGGCTGGCGATCACGATGTTGAGAAACGTGGTTGCGCCGACAAAGTAGGCCAGCCTGCGGAAGTCCCGGTTGCGCCAGTTCAGCGGCGGAAACTCCGGTGGATAAATGCTCTGGCGCCCCTCCCGCTTGCGCTTGAGCCACATACCCAGGGGAATCAGGATCAGCCCGAGGAAGAACGGGCCCGGAATCGTCAGGAATGCCAAAATGCCGATGTACGGATTGGAGGTCTCGCCCCGCAGCGTAACGGGCAATAGAAAAAGCCAGAAGATGGTCGCCGTGGTGACGACCACCACGCCTGTCAGGCTGATCCAGTTGTTGGACAGGTGGATGAGAGGGGACAGCCATCCCTTCTTGGTTTCAGGTTGATTTGGAGTCATGGATCTCGAACTTAGTCTCCCGTCGTCTTCACCGCGCCTGTTTCGGCGGGCGGGTGGTGTTCTCTCGAATGCTCCTGCGTCTTAACACTATTACCTGTTAAGAATGCCGTATTCAAGGGATACACCTCCGGGTCGAAAATAACGGAGTAAAAATGCCAGACCACGATTGCCAGCGTCGCCAGCAGGGCTTCGTAAAAGTGAACCGAAGTCGCCACGTCCAGCCAGATCTTCGGCAGCAGCTTCAGCGCCAGGTTGTTGGCCCATAGCAGCAGGCCCGTCGCGATCATCACTACGGCGCCCCATACCACCGCCCAGTACTCGGCCTTCTCGATATAGCTGTGCGGGGACCGCGCCGGCTGCTTGTTCCCGAGTCCCAGGTTGTAGGCGAAGTTCGCCATCGCCTCGCGCGGATCGTTGGTGTTCGGCAGCATCTCTTTCCAGTGTTCCCGCAGCTTGCGGTTCACGATCAGAGAGACCAGGTGAGTCACCGTCACCAGTATGAAGACGACAGCAGCGATGCGATGGATCAGGCTGCGCACCGAGACCTTGCCCTCCATCAGCAGCAGGGGCCTGGCCCACCACTGATCGGGGAATTTGAGCGCGAATCCCGTCCATACCAATGTCAGGAAGGAGATTGCCATTACCGCGTGCTCCAGGCGCTCGAAGGGCAGCATGCGCACCTCCCCGTGGCCGCGCCGGCGCGCGTTTGGCGGCGCGAGCCTGGAACCGCAGACGGATCAACTTCCGCAGCCAGTCGCCCGCCTGGTGCAGCGCCATCAGTCCGATGGTCAGCGGGATGACGAACAGGTAGAAGTCTCGCACCCAGGTCAAGGGCGGCGGTTCCTTGCCTCCCTCGGTCAGGTGGACCTGGCTGATCGCGAAGCGCGTGCCGGCGCCCGGATGGCATTTGCCGCAGGTTTGCGGCAGGTTTTTGGGGTTGATTGTGGATTTCGGATCCGATGACGGCAGAATGTTATGGACGCCGTGACAGCTTGCGCAATTGGCCACCGTCTGCGACCCGGCCTTGGCCGCCAGCCCGTGGAAGGAGGAGTCGAAGCTCACCATGCGGTCCGAAGGCAGGCCGAACTTGCGCGTCAGGCGGACATCGCCGTGGCAGCTTCCGCAGGTTTCCCGGATGTGCGCCGCGTTCACCGGCGAGGCTTCGTTGCTGGGTTTGATGATTTTGTGTTCGCCGTGGCAATCGGTGCAGAGCGGGGCCTCGTTGACTCCGCGCGCCACCGCTTGTCCGTGTACGCTCTTCCCGTATTGCTCCGCCACCTCGCTGTGGCACATCCCGCAGGTATCCGGGACGCCTTTGCGAAAAGCTTCCGAGCCGGGGGACAGCAGTTCGTGGGCGCTGCCGTGGCAAACGCCGCAATCGGGCGCGCCGTCGTTGCCCGCCTTGCGAGCCAGGCCGTGTACGCTCTGGGCGTAGTCGCCGGCCTGGTCCGTGTGGCACGTGCCGCAGACGGGCTTGGGAATGTTCGCGGGGTGGGGATACTTTTCGTGAGACTCGTGGCAGGTATCGCAGGTCAGACCCGCGTGTGCGCTCTTTGCCAGTTTCTGCCCCTGGTCGTGGCAAGAAGTACACTCCGCAGGCGGCGCTGTCTCCGCTGCCTGGAGATCGGCGCCGGCTGCCCCGAGTATCAGACCCAGTAGGGCAGAACCGAGCGTGCGGCCAAATGGAGTTAAAGCCCGGTTCAGCATGAAAGTCTACATCCCGGCCGTAAACTGGGTCGATTGCATCCAGACCTGGTAGATGTAAATCGCTCCGACGATCAATCCAAAGACGACTGCGACCACGGTGAGAGTTTTCCCCCACTTGTCGATCGCGTCCAGTTTGTGCGCTACCGCCATCTGGTTCGGCAGGGCATTGCCTTGTAGCACGTGCAAAGTATCGTCTTCGCCACGAGCCACGGCTTTACGCCAGGCGATCATCACGATCACCGCCACCGCCAGCATGATTTCGACGCCGATAAACGGCCGTAAGTCCAAATGCATGAGTCACCTCGAGATGGAGAAATTCGTTATTGAATTGGCGGCCCCGGACGCAGGTTGACAGGTGCGTCCGCGGGCGCGAGGTTCTTCCTGTCAAATGTTTTTCCAGTGGCTTCTTCGATCGCTTCCACCACCGGGAGAAGATAAGCATCCAGCGCGCACTGCACCTGCTGCCGCGTTTCGCAGGAGCCGTCGGCTGCCTGGTCCACGCAAACCGAGCAGACGTTTCGCCGGATTGCTTCAATGTACTGGTGAATATCGTCGCTGGTTACCGAACTGATGGCTTGCGCCACCTGCGGGAACAGCCGGAATAGCGCACAATGGGCAGGTTCCTCCAGACCGCATTCCCCGTCTACGGTTCGGGCGGTGCAGACGTTGCAGATCCGGTTTCGGACAATCGACTCCAATTCGGATAAACTGCGTTCCATTCGAGTACTCCTTCCCAGAGGAAAAGCTAGTGCACGCAAATGTCCACGATCGGATGAATCTAAACTATTGGATTTTGCAACGTTTGGACCCGGAAGTCCGATTTTCTGGGGGAACTG
This sequence comes from Bryobacterales bacterium, assembly GCA_963836015.1. Taxonomy (GTDB): domain Bacteria; phylum Acidobacteriota; class Terriglobia; order Bryobacterales; family Bryobacteraceae; genus CAWCDJ01. Next base: position 162,088 of record CAWIIF010000011.1, read on the forward strand.
GCGCAGATTCGGTGGTATGACTGGGGGATATCCCACTTGCCGCGACTTTTTCGTGGGACGTTGTGATCCGCAGCGCCGCCGCCATAATCGCCAGTTGCACGGTGCTGATGGGGTCCTGTTCGGAGACCACGGAGACAATCCCGGCCTCCCAGGCCTGTGCCAGCAGTTGGGGATCTTTGCGGGTGATGAGAACTACGCGCTCCGGTTTGGACAAGGGGAGGGGTAGCCGTGCAAATGCCTGTTCGTCCAACACCAGCACGCATTGCTGCGTGGGGTCCGGACAATCGACGGATTCTACGTGCCAGGCGCAACTGCGGGACAGGGCTTCCCGCACCGTGGCGGCGTAAACGCCGTCGGTAATGGAAAGCTGAACCGATTGCATCATGGACGACTCCACCTCTCCGCCTTGCAATTACTACTTTTTGGGCGCGTAACCGTCCAGGCTTTTGTGCTCCTGGTAGTACTTCCCGGCGTCGTTGAGATTCTTCTGCATCTCAGCTTTGTCGCCGGGGACATTCTTGACGTGACAGAATGTGCAGGCCTTCTTAGTTGCCTTCGTGTACTCGGGCTTGCCCAACGAAACCGTGGTGCAAGCTAAAATTCCGCCCAGCAGGATGGCAGCTGGCATGAATATTTTCAATCGGGACATGATGCCTCCACCGGACAAGGTAGCAATTGCATCGCCACCCACTATCCCACTGGTTTCCATCGGCTTCGACGACTTACCCGCGTCGGTGAGGGTGATTCCCCCCGAAAGAAACGCCCGGTTGGGCCAATTGGCGCACATAACCGCTTGCTATAATTGGGTCAAGCTGCAAATTGCTAAAGTAATGTCCAAGCTCACACCAGGCTGGCAGAGGACCGGGATTCTGGAGTCCGTTTTCGATCAGCTTTCCGACGCTCTGGTCCTGTACGATCCGGAGTTTCGCATCACCGGCGTCAACCGGGCCGCGGAAAAGCTGTTTGGCATGTCCGCCGACGCCATGCTGGGGAAACACTGCCAGGAAGTCTTCAAGTGTACTCTGTGCGAGCCCGGCTGCGGGGTTCTGGTGGGACTCAACCAGGCGCCCTCCGCGCCCAACTGCACCGTCCGCCTCAACACCGGTAACGGCATGGAGCGCCTGGTCGTAATGCGCACCAACCAGATGTTCAATGACGACGGCGATCTGACCGGCGTGGTCGCCACCATCAAGGACATTACCGAGGAGGCGGCCCCCCAGAAGCGCGAAGTGATCGGCGAATCCGCCGCCATGCGCGAAGTCATGAACTTCGTGCGACGGGTAGCCGCCAGCGAAGCCACCACGATCCTGCTCGAAGGGGAAAACGGCACGGGTAAGGACCTGGTCGCCAAGACCTTGCACTACCAGAGCGTGCGCCAGGCCGAGCCGTTTATCGCCATCAACTGCGCCGCGATTCCGGAGAACCTGCTGGAAAGCGAGCTATTCGGCTACGAGAAGGGCGCTTTTACCGACGCCCGCGCCCAAAAGCGCGGCATCTTCGAGCTGGCGGACCGGGGCACGCTGTTTCTCGATGAAATCGGCGAAATCCCGCTCATGCTCCAGGCCAAGCTGCTGCGCGTTCTCGAAGAGCAGACCTTCCGCCGCCTGGGCGGCCTTAAAGACATCAAGCTCGACCTGCGGGTGGTTGCCGCCACCAATAAGAACCTGCGCGAAGCCGTCAAGGAAGGCGCCTTCCGCCAGGACCTCTATTTCCGCCTCAACGTCATCCAGATCCTGATTCCACCGCTGCGCGACCGCACCGACGACATCGTGCCGCTTACGCGCTTCTTCATCGAGCATTACAACCGTAAGTTCAAACGCAACATCGAAGGGGTAACCGACGGCGCAGCCAAGCTGCTGCTGGTGCACGACTGGCCCGGCAACGTGCGCGAGCTGCGCAACGCTATCGAGCGCGCCATGATTCTGGAGGAGTCCGCATTGATTACCCCGGCCAGCCTCCCGATCGCTGTTTCCCGCCCGGACGGCGTGCCGATGACCCTGACGCCGCAACCCTCGGAGATCCCGTCGGACGGCCTGTCTCTCGAGGAAAACGAGCGGAGCCTGCTGGTCAAGGCGCTCGAGAAGACCAGCGGCAACCAGACGCAGGCCGCCAGGCTGCTGCGCATCACGCGCGACACCCTGCGCTACAAGATGAAGAAATTCAATTTGCGCTGAGCGCGGGAACGAAGACCACGCGCGGCTCGGCAGGCGCCGCATCCAGCAGCCACAGCGGATCGGTACCCAGCTCGGTCAACCGGAATACGCTTCCCATCCGGACCAGTGCCCCGGGCGTGCAGTTGCACGGAAGGGCGGAACGGCCGCCGCCGGCCAGGTCGAAGGACGTGACATTCCGGGCGCCCGCGCTGGCCAGGAACAGCTTGCCGCCATCGGCGGAAAAGGCGATACCCGCGGGTGAGGACATACTGCTGTCCGCCGCGGCCACGGACTTTCCGCCGGAACCTGCGGCCACATCGTCGAAGACCACGACACCCGCACCCGATGGATCCGCGATTGCGGCTTTATGCGCTCCGGGAGCGAACGCGGCCTCGACACCGTCAGCCAGCGTGCGATGCTCTCCGCCCGTTCCGTATAGGATCACCTTGCCGCCCGACGCGCGCAACAGGTAGGCGCCGTCGTCACTCACGGCCGAAGAAACGGTATGGAGGGAGGGCAGGCGCGAGGGGCGCGCCAGTTCCGCGGCCAAATCGATAGTGCCGGCCGTCACGGGTGCGCCCGGAAGCCCGGTGATGATCGTGGCCCGGTTGCGCGCGAACAGCGCCGCCGCCGATCCCGAAGGGCTGAAGACGACGCTCTGCGGCGCGATCGTCGCTCCGTTGAACGACAACTCCGCGGCGGCTCCCGCATCGATCCGCAGGAAGTGCAGCGACCCATCCGCGGCGACCGCCACAGCCGAATCCAGCCGCGGCGCCACCCACACGTTGGAGGCCGGGAACCCGAGATCGATCGGGCCGCCGATCACCGACGCGCCGGGCACGCCCACGACCGGGCGCAGGGTGCGTCCCGCCCTGTCGAATACATAGCCCGAGACCGGACCCGCGATATGGCCCTGCTGCGCAAAAGCCAGTCCGCCCGCCAGAATCAGAAACCCCGTCATCCATCGCATCATTTTCACCTTGGAGGCCCTACGGTACCGGTTCCCGGCGTGATCGTCACGGGAGTGACCGCTGTAGTTGTATTTGTGTTGTTGCCGCCCCGGGTAGCGGCCACCACGCCGCCGGCCACCGCGGCGCCCGCCACCGCTGCCACGATCGCAATCACCTTAAGGGAGATGCCTGTAGCTACAGCCGCGCCCGCCGCGCCTGCCACTGCCGCGTTGCTCTGCGAAATGACGGTAGTGGCCGTGCGCCCGTTTTGCGACGCCGTTACCCGTATCTGGAACTTGCCCTGCACCGAGTTGGGCTGGAAGCCGTGAGCCGCGGCCTGTCCCTGGTTGTCGGTCATGACGGTGAGGGTGCGGGCCCCATTGGCGAACGTCCCGCTGGCGCCATTGGAAGGCAGGGTGAAGACCACGGCCGCGCCCGCTACCGGTTTGTGGTTCTCGTCCTCCACCTGCACGACCGGCTCCCGCGCGGTCCGCTGGCGAATATTGTTGATGGCGCCGTCGCCCTCGACCACCACCAGGTTTAACCGCCCCGGTGCGGTCTGCGCGCCTAAAGGCAACGCCATCAATATCGCCACGAATCCCGCCAGGAAGCGCATGCTACCCTCCGATAGCCCATTATGCAGGGTGGGGCTGGAAAATACAAACGCCAGAGAACCAGCCCGGGTGTAGTACTTCCTTACCGCCTCAGTGGGTCTTCCACCCACGGCGGCGTCGCCTCGATCAGGCGGCCCAATTCCGGCTCCACCTCTTCCATCCGGCATTTCATCTCCCACGCGATCTCCCGGTAGCTGAAGTGGCCCTTGACCCCGCTCCGCAGCCGCGAGATGTATTCCGCCTCGGCGAAATCCATTTTGAACAGGAACCGCGACCGCGCTCCGAACGGCAGCAGGTAGTGGGCGCCGGGAGGGGGCAGCCGGTGCATGGTATCGAGCGCCTGCTGCATGGCGCTTTCGTAAAGCTCCCCCGCGCCGGCCTCCGCCACGAGCGCGGGCACGTCGTAACCGAGGTCTCCCGAGTAAGCCTGCCGGTACTTCTGGCAGCGCCGGTGCCGGTGCAGGTCGCGATAGGCGCCGACGTCGATGACCAGGTCGTAGGCGTACAGCCCGCCGCGGAACCCCGCCAGGATTTCGTCGCGGCGGGTGCGCGAGCCGAGCGCCACGTCGATGACTTCGGCGCGCTGCCGGGCGCTCCATCCGCGGGCGATCTCGTAGAGCTCGCGGAACGGGCGGGCGGTCACCGGGTAGAGCAGGGTGGCCGCGATGTCGGTGGGGGTATCGGCCGGTTTCACCAGGTCCACGCGCGGCCCCGTTTCGCCGGCGGGAGCGGGAAGGTTCTGCTCCGCCCAGCGCTTCAGGTCGTCGCGGGAGCGCATGGCGTGCTCATCCGGATCGGCGTGCCGCGCCAGGGTGGGGGCCAGCGGCTCGACCGCGGTGGTATCGTCCCAGACGCAATCCGGATCGGCCGCGCAGGCTTGCGCGATTTCGTCCGCCAGCTCCCGCAGCTCGGCATATTCCGAGGCCTTCAGCCGCCGGATCTGCTTTTCCAGGGTGCGGATGCTCGAAACCTGGCCGACGTTGGTCGGCACGCCCCAGAAGAGCAGGTACCGCGCGACGTCGAACGCGCGGGCCGCCAGGTTGCGCCGATACGCCTCCGGTTTCATGTCGTCAGGCCTGGGCAGGCGCTCGGTCAGGCGTGCCAGCGCCAGCCGGTTGACTTCCGCATAGGCCGCCAGCAGAGCTTCACCCGCCGCCCGGTAAGCCTCCCGGTCCTGTTCCGCGAACTCCGCCGGCGTGAGGAATCCGGAGCGCGAGAAGTCCTGGTAGCGAGACGATTTCGCCTGGCCGTCCCAGAGCGGCTCTTCTTCGATTTCCGTGGCCGCCAGCTCGGAGATGCCCTCGAAGCACATCACCGTGTGCCCCAGGTCGGCGATGGAAGCGTGCCCGTACTGGTAGTAGAAGCTCTCCAGGAATTTCTGCGAGTCGTGCGAGCGCACCCAGGCGATCGAGTCGCGGATCGAATCGGGCGACCGGCTGTAGCGGGCCAGCGCATAGGCGCTCTTTTCGGGCGGCATGGGCGCCACCGTAATGACGCGTTTCGTGGGAGTCAAGACGTTATCATAACGGGGTGCAGATCCGAATCCAACGCATCCACCCCGCCGCCGTACTGCCCTCCTATGCCCATGGCCCAAGCGAAGACGCCGGCATGGACCTGCACGCGGTGGAGACGGTGGTCCTCGAGCCGGGCGTCCCGCGCCTGGTCCCCACCGGCCTGATTATCGAGCTGCCCCCGGGTTACGAAGCGCAGGTGCGTCCCCGCAGCGGCCTGGCGCTCAAGCACGCCATCAGCATGCCCAACGCTCCCGGCACCATCGACCCGGGCTATCGCGGCGAGCTGCGCGTGCTGCTGATCAACCTCGGCCGCGAAAGCTACACCGTGCATCCGGGCGACCGCATCGCGCAAATGATCGTGGCGCGCTACGAAGCGGTGGAGTGGCTGGAAGGCGAGACCGCGGAATCCCGCCGGGGAGCCGGGGGCTTCGGATCGTCGGGGAGATGAGCGTTCAGGAACCGCTCGATTCGCGGACGAATCACATTACGGTGCGTGAAGATGCTGACGTGTTCGCCGCCTTCGATCGCAAGCAGCTCGGCCCCGGGAACCCGGGCGGCAAGCTCGCTCGCCTGCGCAAAGGGAGCCATCCGGTCCGCGGTGCCGTGGACAACCAGGAGCGGCGCGGCGATCCGCTCCACGGGGTAGTGAAACGGCGCGCGGGATTGCGCGATATCGTTGCGGGTCCCCGGCAGCCGTTCTGCCAGCTGCTCGAGGGTACTTTCCTGCAGGGCCAATAAGAGTGGTCCGGCTTCCGGGTCGTTCAAGGTCCGGGCTCGCAAGGCGGGGTCCGGGATCGACCGGCTGACGGCCCGGTCCGGGTCGCTACGCATCTTCTTCCGCATGACCGCCGCTACCGCAGGAAGATGAGCGATCAGCCGGAATAGATGAAACCGCAACGGCAGGCTCACCGCGATCGGCGCGCTGCACGCCGAGATCATGACCAGCGAGCAGCACCGCCCGGGGTGGCGCAAGGCGAACTGAAGCGCGCACTGCCCGCCGCCGGATATCGCGATCACGGCCGCCCGCGGGATCGCCAGGGCGCCCAGCAGCGCGGCGCAGAGATCGGCCTGCTGCTCCGGGGTTTGTCCCAGGGCGAGCGGCGTGCCCAGATACCCGGGGCGCGAGACGGCGATGAAGTCGAATCCGGAGGAGCCGGCTGCGGCGGCGGCCAGCAGCAGACCCTGGTCGTACCCGCCCATCGCACCGTGCAGCAGGAGCACCGAGGGTCCGCGGCCGAACCGGGCACACTCAACGGCTCCCTGCCGTGTCTCGATCATCGACGGGGAAGGGCCGGTCGCCAGAAGTGGCATGGGAATCCCTTGAATCATATCAAAGGACCCCAAACACTTCAATTTCGATGGCAGATCAGGGGCCGTCGCGAGCACGTGATACCCTGAAAATCGCCGAATGCTCAACTGGCTGCTGATCCTCGTTCCGGTCGCCGTCGGACTGGAGTTCTTCGCGCCGCAATGGCATACGTGGATCTTCCTGGCGGCTGCGCTGGCGATCGTGCCGCTGGCCGGCTGGCTCGGGCGCGCCACCGAGGAGCTCGCACATCGGACTGGCGAGGGGCTGGGCGGTCTGCTGAATGCCACCTTCGGAAACGCCGCCGAGCTGATCATCGCGGTGGCGGCCTTGCGAGCGGGTCTCTATCCGGTGGTCAAGGCTTCGCTCACCGGTTCGATCATCGGCAACCTCCTCCTGGTGCTCGGCGCCGCCATTCTGGCCGGCGGCCTCAAGCATCCTGTACAGCGGTTTAACCGCACCGGAGCGGGCGCGCAGTCCACTTCGCTGACGCTGGCGGCGATCGCGTTGATCATGCCGGCGGCGTTCCACTACCTGTCCGGCCCCGGCGAACGGCTGCGCGAGAACGATCTCAGCCTGGAAATCTCCGTCGTTCTGCTGATCACCTACGCCACCCACCTGTTTTTTTCCCTGCACACCCATAAGGACCTGTTCGCCGGAGAGAGTGCACCCGAGGCCGCTGCCGAGCGCTCGTGGAGCCTGCGAACCTCCGTGCTGGTCCTGCTGGGCGCCACCGCGCTGATCGCGTGGGTGAGCGAGATCCTGGTCGGCTCGGTGAAGGGCGCCGCGGAGGCTTTCGGGATGACCTCCATCTTCGTCGGCGTAATCGTCGTGGCGGTGGTGGGCAACGCCGCCGAGCACAGCACAGCCGTGCTCATGGCGCGCAAGGACCGCATGGAGCTTTCCCTGTCGATCGCGGTGGGCAGCAGCCTGCAGGTGGCGCTGTTCGTGGCGCCGCTGCTGGTCCTGGTGAGCCATTTCATCGGCCCGCGCCCGATGGACCTGGTGTTCACACCGGCCGAAGTGCTCGCGGTGTTCCTGGCCGTCCTGATCACCGGCCAGATCGCCGCCGACGGCGAATCCAACTGGCTCGAAGGCGTGCAGCTTCTGGCTGTGTACCTGATTCTGGCGGTCGTCTTCTATTTCCTGCCGGAGGGCGCCGCGGGCAGCCTGGGACCGGCGAAATAGCGTCACGCGCCGTCGCGCTGAAGGTTCAAGCGGATCTGCTCGCGGGCTTCATCGAGCTGTTCGGGGGTAGCCCCGAGCTTCCGCAGAATGCTGTCGGCAATCGCGAGGGCGGCTTCGGCTTCCCCCGAGAAGACCTCGGACGCGCCGGCCCGGAGCAGCACTTGGGTGTCGCGTAGGTAGTCGGCGCGCGCCACGATGTGGATTGCGGGATTGATTTCGCGGGCGGCCCGGATGGCTTCGAGCGAGGCGGCCATGCCGGACGCGCTGAGAATCAGGCTCGCCGCGCCGGCGATTCCGGCCTGTTCCAGGACCTCTTTGCGGTTGGCGTCGCCATATACGGCGGCCAGCCCTTCGCCGCGGAGACGGCGGTACGTTTCGATATTCATCTCGATCACCGCCGGCTCGATTCCGCGCTGCCGCAGGATGCGGAACACCATCTGCCCGACCGGTCCGTAACCCACGATCACGGCGCGGTGGGCGGGGTCGAATTCCTGGCCCTGGTCCACCGGTGAATCACGTTCGGCGGCGGCCCTGCGATTGAGCGCCCGCCACAGGCGGGGGTGGCGCGCGATGAATCGCTCGAGAGGCTCGGCCCGCCGGTAGAGGAGCGGGTTCAGCATGATGGAGACGATGGCGGCCGCCACCACCGGGTTCATCGCGCCTTCCGGCAGCGCGCCGACCTGGCGCCCAAGGGTCGCCAGCAGAAAGGAGAACTCGCCGATCTGCGCGAGCGCCAGCGCGACACCGAGGGCCACTTTCGAGCTGTACCCGAGCACGGCGACGATGAGAATAGCGGCCGCCGGCTTACCGATCATGACGATGGCCAGAGTTGCCCCGATGAGCAACGGGGATGCCAGCGCCTGGCGCGGGTCGAACAGCATCCCCACCGAGAGAAAGAACATCACGGCAAAGGCGTCCCGCATGGGAAGCGCCTCGGAGGCCGCGCGGGCGCTGAATTCCGACTGTCCGACCACCATGCCGGCGAGAAACGCGCCCAGGGCCATGGAGACGCCGAAGAAATAGGCCGAGGCGACGGCGATTCCGAGCGCGATGGCGAGCACGCTGAGGGTGAACAGCTCCCGCGAGTGCGTGCCGGCAATCTTACTCAGGAGCCACGGAACGAGGCGGCTGCCCGCGATCAGGGTGAACCCGATGAAGACGGCGAGCTTGAGGGCGGCGATCCCGACGGCCAGCGGCAGGCCGTAAGGACCGTGGCCGGAGGGCGCGCCGAACAGGACGGGGAGCAGCACCAGGACGAAGACGGTGAAGATATCCTCCATGACCAGCCAGCCGATCGCGATCCGTCCGGTCGGGCTCTGAAGTTCGCCATTGTCGGAGAGCACACGAACCAGAACGACGGTGCTCGCGACGGAAAGCGCCAATCCGAAAACGGTGCCCTGCGTCCAGCTCCACCCAAAGGAGTGAAACACGAGCGCGCCCAGGACGGTTGCCACCGTACTTTGGGCGAGCGCGCCCGCCACCGCGATCACCCGCACGGCCATCAGGTCTTTGACGTGGAAATGCAGCCCAACCCCGAACATCAGGAGGATCACGCCGACTTCCGCTAACTGCTCGGCCATATGGCGGTCGGCGACGAACCCCGGGGTGTGCGGGCCGAGGAGAATCCCGGCGAGGAGGTATCCGACGATCGGCGACCAACCCAGGCGGTGAGCAATGTAGCCCAGCGTCAGGGCCCCGATCAAGCCGCCGGCGAGTGTCACGATGAGGTCGAGGTTGTGCATTGCGGGCCTCTGTTGGTTGAGAAATAGGGAGCCGCCGGCGTCACCTTCAGGATATCAGCGGGCTATAATCGCAGTTCCCGGGAGGACGATCCATGCGCTTCCACACCTGGTTCCTGATGAGTTGCACACTGACCTGGGCCGCCGATGTGCCGCCGTCGCCGCTGCGGGCGGTACTGGAACAATTTGCGGCCCCCGGCATTCCGGCGCTCGGACCGTCCGAAGCGGGCCCGACGCCGCGCAACTGGCCCGAGCCCTCGTCGATTCCCGAGCGCCCTGGCAGGGGACTGGCTCAGCACCCCATGCTGTATGCCGGCGAAGGTTACAACACGATCTTCCTGGTGAATCACGGCAAGGTGGTGTGGACCTACTCGACCGGCCGCGGCGGCGAGATCGACGACGTGTGGATGCTCACCAACGGCCACATCCTGTTCACGCGGCAGTTCCACGTGGAAGAGGTGACGCCGCGGAAGGAAGTAGTCTGGCACTATGACGCGCCGCCGGGCACAGAGGTCCACACGTGCCAGCCCATCGGACTGGACAGGGTCATGCTGGTGCAGAACGGTCTGCCTCCCAAGCTCATGATCATCAACAAGAAGACCGGCATAGTGGAAGTGGAGCACGCACTGCCCGCTGAGAGTCTCACCGATCCGAAGACCGTGCATCCGCAGTTTCGCCGCGGCCGGATGACGGCCGCGGGCACCTACCTGCTGCCGTTTCTGAAGATGCACAAGGTGGTGGAGTACGACAAGAACTTCAATGCCATCTGGTCTTGCGAGATTCCGACTCCGTGGGCCGCGATCCGCCTGCACAATGGCAATACCCTGATAGCCGACGAGCACGACAAGCTGGTGCGCGAAGTCGACTCCGGGTGCCAAACGGTGTGGGAGGTCAAGCAGTCCGATCTACCCGCGGACGTCGTGCTGCACAACATCCAGACAGCTGACCGGCTGGCCAACGGGAACACGGTTATTTTCAGCTCGACCGGCGGCACCCAGGCGGAAGACCGGCCGAACATCATCCAGGCGGTCGAGGTGACTCCGGACAAGAAGGTGGTCTGGGTGTTGCAGGACTGGAAGAACCTGGGGCCGGCTACCTCGGCGCAGTTCCTCGACCAGCCCGGCATTCCGGAGAAGCCGGGCGACGTCCAGCATTAGCCTCCGCCCTTGCCCCCGCGGATTTGTCCGTTCAAAGCTAGTTTTCCGCTATTCAGACCTTATTAACTTGATTGTGCGCGGCGACTCCTTCAAACTGGACGAAAATGGGCATCAATATCGGTCTGGACATTGGGGCCATCTCCCTCAAGCTCGCCGCGCTCGGCAAGCCGGGCGACCTGCCGGCCCTCGAAAGCCTATGTGCGGCCCACCCCGAGTTCCGCCTGGCGGCGCTCGACGGGCGTCCACTGGTGCTCTCCGACTATCGCCGCATCGCCGGCAGCCCCATTCAATCCACCTATGACCTTTTGCAGCAGTTTTACGAGGCCGTGCCCGAAACCAAGGTCGAAGGCATCCGCGTCACCGGATCGGGCAGCCGCACCATCGCCAAGGTCTTGGGCCTGTTCTTCGAGAACGAGTTCAAAGCCATCGCGCGGATGATCGGCACCTACTACCCCCACATCCGCACGGTCTTCGAAATCGGCGGCGAAAGCTCCAAATACATCCGGCTGGAAGGATCGAACATCCTCGATTACGACCGCTCCGGGGAATGCGCGGCGGGCACCGGCAGCTTCCTCGACCAGCAGGCGCTCCGCATGCAGTACTCGGTCGAAGAGATCGGGGGCATCGTCTGCACGGCCGGATGCGGGGCACGGATCGCGGGGCGCTGCTCGGTCTTCGCCAAAAGCGACATGATCCACGCCCAGCAGAAGGGGTATTCCCCCGCCGAAATCCTGCGCGGGCTTTGCGACGCCGTGGCGCGGAACTTCAAGGGCGCGATCGTCAAAGGACGACCGGTCGAAGCCCCTGTGGCACTGATCGGAGCAGTGTCGCAAAACGCCGGAGTGACGGGCGCCATCCGCGAAGCGTTCGGGCTGGCCGCGGACGACCTTTTCATTCCTCCCGAATACGCCTGGTGCAGCGCCATCGGCACGGCCATCCTCGAAGCCGAGGAGCCGCGCAAGCGGTCGATCCTCGAAATCCACCGGCTCTGCCAGCACGATACCGAGGAATCGGTTCAGGACACCCTTCCGCTCTCGACCGAGAACGTGGTCCAGTTGCGGGACCGGGTCCCAGTTTACATTCCGCCTCCCGGCGACGCCCCGATCCCGGCCTATCTGGGGCTGGATATCGGCTCCGTGTCCACGAATGTCGTGGTGGTGGACGAATTTGGCACGGTGATCCATGACGTGTACCTGCGCACGGCCGGCCGCCCCATTGAAGCGGTCCAGCAGGGCCTGGCCGAAGTTCAACAAATGTGGGGCGCCCGCCTGGACGTTCGGGGCGTCGGCACCACCGGATCGGGCCGTGAGCTGATCGCCGAATTCGTGGGCGCCGACGTGGTCAACGACGAAATCACGGCCCACAAGACCGGCGCGATCCACGTCTCGAGCACGCTGGGCGGCGAGCCGGTGGATACGATCTTCGAGATCGGCGGCCAGGATTCCAAGTTCATCTCCATCGAGAACGGCGTGGTGGTGGATTTCGCGATGAACGAAGCCTGCGCAGCCGGCACCGGGTCGTTTCTCGAAGAGCAGGCCGAGAAGCTCGGCATCAGCATCAAGGGCGAGTTCGCCCGGCTGGCGCTCTCCGCGGCCGCGCCCACTCGTCTCGGGGAACGCTGCACGGTGTTCATGGAGCGCGACGTCACCGGCTGGATGCACAAGGGCGAAACCGTGCCGAGCCTGGTGGCCGGCCTGGCCTACTCGATCGCGCTCAACTACCTGAACCGCGTGGTGCGCGGCCGCAAGATCGGCAAGGTCATCTACTTCCAGGGCGGCACGGCGTACAACGATGCCGTCACCGCCGCGTTCGCGAGCCTGCTCGGCAAGAAGATCACGGTGCCGCCGTATAACGGGGTGATGGGCGCGATCGGCATGGCCCTCATCGCCCGCCACTGGCACCAGGCCACCGCGGGCGCCACCCGCTTCCGCGGCTACGACCTCGATAAGCTCCAGCTCTCCACCCGCGACTTTGTCTGCAAGGCCTGTTCGAATCTTTGCGACATGAAGGAGTTCGTCATCGAGGGCCAGAAGAGTTACTGGGGCGATAAGTGCTCCGACAAGTTCCGCAAGCCTTCGGCCACAGGCCGCAAGCCGGTGATCGACGACCTGTTTGCGTACCGCGACCGGCTCATCGAGGCTCTCCCGAACGTTGCGGGCGGCCCCTTCCGCATCGGGCTGCCGCGCGCCATGTCGATGATCGACCGGCTGCCGTTCTGGAAGCGCTACTTCGCCGAGCTGGGGATGGAGACCGTGCTCTCCCCGGTTACGGATCCACGGATCTCGGCCGCGGGAATCGAGCTGGCCGTGGCCCAGCCCTGCTACCCGATCCAGGTGGCCCACGGACACGTGCAGGCGCTGGTCGAAGCGGGCGTCGACTACGTCGTGCTCCCCAATATCGCCGACGCCGAGGCCGAAGAAGGCTCCTGCGCGTCGCACTACTGCCCCTGGAGCCAGACGCTGCCGTGGGTGCTGCGGTCGGTTCCGGCGCTCGAGCCGCACCAGCACCGGTTCCTGATTCCCACCCTGCACTTCCAGTTAGGTCCGGTGCAGGTGAAGAAGGCGCTGGCCGAAACGGTACGCCGGCTGGGCGTCACGCACCGCGCCAGCGACCGGGCCGTGGACGCCGCCTACACCGAGCAGCGCGAATTCCAGGCGAAACTGCTGGATGCCGGCCGCCAGGCGCTGGCCGTGCTCGAACAATCCGGCGAACCGGGACTGGTGCTGGCCGGCCGCGGCTACAACATCTACGACCGCGGCGTGAACTGCGACATCCCGCGCAAGCTGCGCCACCGTTACGGCGCCAACGTCATTCCGCTCGACTTCCTCGTGACCGGGCGGGAATCCATCGGCGACCTGCACGACAACATGTACTGGGTTTCGGGCCGCAAGATTCTCGAGGCCGCACGGATCGCCGCGCAGAAGCCCAACCTGCACCTGGTCTATATCACCAACTTCAAGTGCGGGCCGGATTCCTACATCAAGCACTTCGCCCGCGAGGCCGCCGGCGCGCCCCTGCTGATCTTGCAGTTCGACGGCCACGGCAACGATGCCGGATACATGACGCGCTGCGAGGCGTACCTCGACAGCAAAGGAATACTGCGATGCTACCAACAATCGACCAGCATCCACTAAAGGGCAAGCTCATTCACATTCCGCCGATGGCCTACGGCAGCGCGCGGGCTTTTGCTTCCGCCTTCCGGGCTATCGGTCTCGAGGCCGAGCCCACTCCGCCTTCCGACCACCGCACGCGCGAGCTGGGTGCCCGCTACACCTCCGGCGACGAATGCTACCCGGCTAAGGTAACGGTCGGCGACTTCATGAAGGTACTGGAGCGGCCCGGACATTGCGCGTCGAAGGTGGCTCTCTTCATGCCCACCGCGCAGGGTCCCTGCCGTTTCGGCCAGTACGCCCCGTACCTCCGCCAGATCCTGGACGCCAACGGCCACGACGAAGTCGAGATCCTTTCACCCACCAGCCAGAACGCCTACGACGGGCTGGGATCCCTGGCCAAGCCCTTCGTGCGGACCGGCTGGCGCGCTCTGCTGTGCGCCGACCTCCTGGAGAAGCTCCTGTTGATCCACCGTCCGTGCGAAGAACGCCGCGGCGATACGGAAGGGGTCTACGAAGAATCCCTGGCCGATCTATGCCGCACGCTCGAGGAGACCGCGGTCGAGCCCGCCGTACAGCTCGAGGCGCTGCGCCAGTCGATGGTGCGCACCCGCGGCCGGTTCCGGCAGCTCGGCGTGCGCCGCGACCGCAACCACCCCCTCATCGGAATCGTCGGCGAGATCTTCTGCCGGCTGAACACGTTTTCGAACGAGAACCTGGTGCAGTGCCTGGAGACTTACGGTGCCGAGGCGTGGCTCTCGGACATCACCGAGTGGATCTGGTACACCACCTCCGAGCACTTCCGCAAGTTGAAGCTGGAAGGCCGCATCTGGACGCTCGAGGCCCTGGGAGCGTGGGTGCGGAAGCGGGTCCAGAAACGCGACGAGCATTTACTGGTCGAGACTTTCGAGGAGGAGTTCCGCGGCCGCGAAGAGCCCGACATTTACGAAGTGCTGGAATGCGCCCGGCCGTACCTGCCGCGCGAGGGGGCTTTCGGGGAAATGGTCCTGAACGTCGGCAAGGTGGTGTATCTGGCGAAGAAGGGCGCCGCCGGGATCATCGACATCAGCCCGTTCACCTGCATGAACGGCATTGTGTGCGAAGCCATCTACCCGCGGATCAGCCGCGACCTGGGCGGTATCCCGATCCGCAACTTCTACTTCGACGGCACGCAATCCGACCTCGACCGCGATCTGGGAGTGTATATGGAGCTGGCCCGCAGCTATCAGAAGAAAACAGGGCAGGGCATCAAAGCTTCTTAAACAGCTTATCGAAGGCGTTTCGGGCGTCTTCCGAATTCCGGGGCGCGGGCGGACCCGTGGGGGCCGGAGGAGGCGCCGAGGTCATGCCGCCGGCGGTGCCTTCGCGCGCCACGGTCACACGCGGCGAAAAGAGGGTGCACTGGTTCGCCTTGTCCTTGATGGCGATCCGCACCGGGATCGGCTTAACGCATTGGAACCGGGTAGAGGGCTCGAAGTGCGTGCACTGCTTGCAGCAATGCAGCTCGGCGTTGCACTTCGGACAATTCCCGCTAAAATCGACACCCTCCGGCAGAGTGGTGGAGCAGTTGAAACAACGGGCGGCAGCTACATGCTGAACCAGGCGCGGCAAGCGGGGGCCGGTCACATCGATGGGCGGACGGGGACCCTGCGGCCTGGGACGGTCGTCGCCGCGATACCCCTTCGCATCGCGGTCCGAGTCCATGTACCCGTGTTGTCTGTATTTGCGATCGCTGTCCATGGGGAGGTTGCTCCGTAAAGTTGCGGGACGAAAGACGTTATCTGAAAAAGCCGGCTACGATTTCAAGCGCCCTGGCTCTCCGGCCGACGCTTCCCCACAGAAGCCGGACGGGTAATCGAGCTTACCGAGGTCGACATGGGGAAACCGGAGGGGTTTCGCGGGACCACCGAGGCGCCTGGAAATGCTGAGATTCGGGGCCCCACCGCTGCAAATACATATTTACCACGGAATGCACATCCATTGCATCCCCCTAGTTTTGGGGCGATGTAAAACTCTACGCTACGGTGCTCCACTTGAGCAGGCTGCTGCAGGGCCGGGTCAAAGGATCGTCGAAGTGGTTGGGGCTGACGCGCAGAGCATATCCCAACCGGCCGGTCCGCTCGGGGAGAAGGTCGCGGCCGAAAACCGCCACTGAACCCTGTTGTTCCACCGCGGGCAAAACCATAATTTCGGTTTCCTCGAGGTGGCCATTGCTATCGATCCGGCCCATCACCAGCTCGACCCGCACGTCCACAGGAGCCAGTCCGGCCAGCTCGACCGCCGCCCGAATGGGTACCGGATTTCCGCTCAGGACCGAAGCAGCCAGCCCCGGTCCGGATTCCACGAAACGAACCCGGTCCCAGACCTCGCGAATGCGCCCCGTCCACGCGGCCTTCTCGCGAACCGCCGCATAATTGGCCTGCTGCAAGCGCAGGTGCTGGCAATGAGCGGGTTCATAGAGCTCCGTCATGTATTCGCGCACCATGCGGCGGCAGTCGAAATTCGGGCTGATGTACATCAGCGACTGCTTCATGCGGCGGACCCACTCGCGCGGGGTCTGCTCGCGCTGCTCGTAGAACATCGGGACGATTTCGTTTTCTAGCAGGTAATAGATGGCGCTGGCGTGCAGCGCATCCTGGTCTTCGGAGTACGGCTCGCGTTCGCCGATGGCCCATCCGCCAAGGCGCTCGTAGGCTTCGTCGAACCATCCGTCGAGTATGCTCAGGTTCAACACTCCGTTGATGGCTGCCTTCATTCCGCTGGTGCCGCAGGCTTCCTCGCCGCGGCGCGGGTTGTTCAGCCAGAGATCCACTCCCTGCACCATCTCGCGCCCCACCTTCATGTCGTAGTCCTCCACGAAGACCACGTGCTTCCAAAGATCGGGATCGCGCGAGAACCCGACCACCTCGCGGATGAAGGTCTTGCCGGGTTGATCCTTGGGGTGCGCTTTGCCGGCGATGACCAGTTGCACCGGCATATCCTTGTTCAGCAGAATGCGCTTGAGCCGCTCCACGTCGCGGAAGAGCAGAGTTGCGCGTTTGTAGGTCGCAAAGCGGCGCGCGAACCCGATGGTGAAGGCGTTGGGATCGAGCACTTCACCGGCCCGCCGGGTCTCTCCGGCCGAGGCCTGGCGCCGCATGGCGGCGGCGTGCTGCCGGCTCCGCACGAAATTGACCAGCCGGCGTTTGCGGCGGCGGTGCGTCTCCAGGAGCTCTTCGTCCGGAATGTCCTTAACCTGCTCCCAGATGTTCGGCTCGTTGAACCGCTCGCGCCAGTCCGGCTGCAGGTACTGATCGTAGAGCGAAGCCAGGTCGCCATTCAGCCAGCTCGGCAGGTGGACACCGTTGGTGATCGAGGTGATCGGCACTTCCCACACCGGGAGCTTCGGCCACAGGTCGTGGAACATTTCCTGCGAGACGTGCCGGTGAAGGCGGCTCACCGCGTTCCGGTAGGCCGCCGTATTCAGCGCCAGCACGGCCATCGAGAAGCGCTCATCGCGGTCGTAGCAGTTACGCCGTCCGAGCGCCATGAGCTGTTGGAAATCGATGCCGACCTCAGCGCAGTACTCCGAGAAGTAGTGGTACATCAGGCCGGGGTCGAACAGGTCGATGCCGGCCGGGACCGGCGTGTGGGTGGTAAATACGTTGCTCGCGCGGGCCGCATCCAGAGCTTCGTCGAAGGTGAGACCCTGATCGCGCATTACCAGGCGGATCTGCTCGAGGGCCAGGAACGCGGAGTGGCCTTCGTTCATGTGGAAGACGGTGGGGCTGAAGCCCATGGCCTTCAGCGCGCGCATGCCGCCGATACCGAGGACGATCTCCTGCCGGATGCGCGTATCGATATCCCCGCCGTAAAGCGAATCGGTGATGTCGCGGTCCTGCGGCAGCACGTTATCGGGGATGTTGGTATCCAGCAAAAACAGGGAGATCCGCCCCACTTCGAGCTTCCACACCTGGATGAATACGTTGCCGGTGGGCAGCTTAACGGAGACTTTCAGGTCCTGTCCCACCGAATCCTGCACCGGCACCAGCGGCAGGGTATAGAAATCGTTCATCGGGTACCGCTCCTGCTGCCAACCGTCGGGGTTCAGCATCTGGCGGAAGTAACCCTGCTGGTAGAGCAAGCCAAGCCCGATGAGCGGAAAATCCTGGTCGCTGGCCGATTTCAGGTGGTCTCCGGACAAGATTCCGAGGCCGCCCGAATACACCGGCAGACACTCGGTCAGCCCGTACTCCGCGGAAAAATAAGCAATCAGCTTCCCATCGGCAGCCGCGGGGGCTTTCCGGACGCGCGAGTCGAAAGCCTCGCAGGCCATGCGGTAAAGCGAAAGATAGCGGGGGTCGGCCGCGGCGCGCTGGAGGGAAGATTGGGACACCTGGCCGAGCATCAGCACAGGGTTATAGCCGCAGCTTCGCCACAAA
Organism: Bryobacterales bacterium; assembly: GCA_963836015.1. Lineage (GTDB taxonomy): Bacteria > Acidobacteriota > Terriglobia > Bryobacterales > Bryobacteraceae > CAWCDJ01. Next base: position 180,240 of record CAWIIF010000011.1, read on the forward strand.
GACGGGTCCAGCCGGCGGAAGAGGGCCCGCACAATGGGCTCCCAAGCCCACACGATGTTATAGGCCAGCTCGCTCAGCCGCGAAAGGGAATCCGGGAGGGCGGGCCGCACCAGAAACTCACGGATGGGTTGAATATAAAAGGGCATACTGAAAAACGTGCGTTTATTTTCAAGATAGCAGATCGTCCGAAAACAACTTTCTATTCCACGATACCGCTCCCGAATGCGTCAGAATAGATGTACGGTTCCATGCGTGCTTTAGTACTTTTGTTTCTTCTCACTGCGGGGTACGTCTCAGCCGGGGAGTACGCCGTGCTGTCCGGCGGGTCCCGCCTCCATGCCGATCGCCACGAAATCGCGGACGGCATGGTCCGTCTCTATACGGGGAGCGGATACATCGAGCTCGAAGCGGCGCGGATTCAAGCATTTGAATCGGACGGCAAAACCCCGGCGCCGGCCGTTCAGCCGAACGCGACCCCAGCCGGGATGCCTGCGCGGACAGCTTCGCCCGGCCAACTCGCGGATGCTGCTGCCGACCGGTACGGCCTGCCGCGGGAGTTGGTACGAAGCGTGATCGCCGCCGAATCGGGGTTCCAACCCCAGGTGGTATCCCCAAAGGGAGCCGTCGGGTTGATGCAGTTAATGCCTTCGACTGCTGAGTCGCTGGGCGTCAACCCTAAAGATCCGGCGCAGAACGTGGACGCCGGAACGCGCTACCTGCGCGATCTGCTCGAAAAATACGACGGCCGGCTCTGGCACGCGCTGGCTGCCTACAACGCCGGCCCGGCCGCGGTCCAGAAGTACGGCGGGGTGCCGCCGTACCGCGAGACGGTGGAATACGTGAAACGCATCGACCGCGATCTGAAAAGAGCGGGCGACTAGGCCAGCACCGCCGACAGTGCGTGAATCGTAGACGCAATCCGCACCGCCGCCAGAATCGTTTCCTCCGAGACGCCCTTCTCGCGCAGGACCTTCTCGTGGGAGTCCACACAGGCGCCGCATCCGTTGATGGCGGAAACCGCCAGGCACCACAGCTCAAAATCCACCGGATCGCTGCCATGGGTCCGGATTACCTGCATGCGCAGCCGGGCCGGCATCGCGCCGTACTTCTCGTTGCTGCTGAGATGGCGGAACCGGTAAAAAATGTTGTTCATGCCCATGACGGCCGCCGCGGCCTTGGCGGCGAAGAGAGCCTGTTCGTTCAAATGCTGCCCGGCCTCGGCGAGGACCGCCTCGACGACCTCGGGATTGCGGGCGGCAACCGCGGAGCACACGGCCGTGCCCCACGCCTGCTGTTCGGTCAGTTCGGTCTGACGTAGGACGCTGCCCAGGTTCAGCTTCAGGTCCTTGGCGTATTCCGGGCAGCGTTCCAATAACTGTTCGAGTTGCACGTTCAGATCGCGGGTGTCAAAACGGCTTCGCCCTTCTGCCAGTTGCAGGGGCACAGCTCGTCGGTCTGCAGGGCATCGAGCACGCGCAGGACTTCCTGCGGGTTGCGGCCCACCGAGAGGTCGTTCACCGAAACGAACCGGATGATGTTGTGCGGATCCACCACGAAGGTCGCGCGCTGTGCCACGCCTTCCTGCGGATCGAGGATGCCGAGGGCCGTGCACAGCTCTCGCTTGACATCGGCCAGCATGGGGAACGGCAGGTGCTTGAGGTCGTCGTGGTGCTGGCGCCAGGCCAGGTGCACGAACTCCGAATCGGTGCTGCCGCCGAGAATCTGGGCGTCGCGATCCTGGAACTCACGGTCGAGCTTTCCGAAGGCCGCGATCTCGGTCGGGCAGACGAAGGTGAAATCCTTCGGCCAGAAGAAGTAAACCTTCCACTTGTCTTTGTATTCCTGATCCGTGACGGTCTGGAACGTCTTCCCTTTTTCAAGGCTGACGGTAGCCTGCAGGGAAAACGCGGGGAACTTATGTCCAACTCCTAACATGTGCTTTATGTCTCCGTATTAGTTTTCGTGCAACTGGTCGATCTTGGCTGCCAGAATGAAGTCGCTCTCGGTCAAGCCGTCGATTTTGTGCGTCCAGATCTTTACTTCGACCTTGCCCCAGGAAAGGTACAGGTCGGGATGGTGACCCTCCCGCTCGGCAAGCTCTCCCACGCGATTCGTGAAATCGAGCGCGCCGCGGAAATCCGGAAAGGAATAGCTCCGGGTCAGATGATGGCCCATCATGACCTGCCAGCCGGGAACCTGGAGTTTGAGATTCTCCAACTCCTCGCCCTGGAGAGGGGGAACTCCTCCCCGGCAGGGAACACACCGCTTCTCCGCTAGACTCATTATCGCTCTCCCGCCGCGTGAAGCGAAGGCCGGCAGCGTTCGCAGAAGCCGCGGAAGACGATGTCGTAATTGCGCACCACGCGGCCGCCGAGCCAATCGCGCCGCGCAGCGTCCGGAAGATCGATCCAGGCGATATCCTCCACTGCCAGGCAGGAATCGCAAACGAAGTGGTGATGCGGGACCAGGTTGGTGTCGAAGCGGGCAGCCTTGCCGTCCGAGGCAACCTCGCGAACCAGGCCGGCTTGGGCCAGGGAACGCAGGCTGTTGTACACGGTAGCGCGGGACGAACGGGGGTCCTTGCGGTTGACCGCGTGGAAGATCTCCTCGGCGGTGGCGTGTACGGGGCGCCGGGCAAGGAATTCGAGAACCGCATAACGCTGCGGCGTGGGCCGCAGGCCGGCCTCGGCGAAAGCTCCGGATAACCTGGCGCTTAGCTTAGACACAGTATGACTTTACACTAGGTCTAAAAGAGCTTTTTGTCAAGTGAGGCCCACTTCCTCACGGCCGCGGCTCTGTGACAGGGCTTCCGCCAATAATTGTGAGCTTCACGCGTGCTTCGCGAATCGAGTGCACGGGAAGGCGAGAGAGGTCGCGGTCGAAGAGGACGAAGTCGGCCAGCTTGCCCGGCTCGAGCGAGCCCTTCTCCTTCTCGGCGAACTCGGCGTAAGCGGCGTCGAGAGTATAGGCGCGCAGGGCCTGGTCGAGCGTCAGGCGCGTGCCATCGGGAGCGGTGCGCTCCAGGGCCATTTGCAGAGAGACGAGCGGCGGAGTAATGCCCGCCGCGAAGGCCTGGTCGTCGGTTCCAAAGGCAATTCTGACTCCCGCATCGAGGAGTGCCCGGCATGGAAAGAGATTCCGGGAGGGCGGCTGTCCCGCGGCGGTGCGCCAGTCGTCGTGGGCCAGGAGCGGAGGCTGCCAGCTGGCGATGGCGCCGGCATCCGCCATCATGCGGATGACATCGGGCGGCATGTCGTGAGCGTGCTCCACGCGGAAGCGGGGGTCGCGCAGGCCCCGCTCGCGGCGCACGCGGGCAAAGACGCCGAGCAGGATGCGCTGCTCCGCCTCGCCGCCGGTATGGACCATCACCTGCAACCCGGCCTGCGAGGCGCCCGAAATCCAGGCGTAGTAGCTCTCCGCGGTGATGGCGCCGAAGCCCTTCACTGCTCCCCAATGCAGCCAGGAATCGCCGCGCCCGAACTCGGCGATGTAATCGCGCAGGCGGCGCCAGGCGGGCAAGGGCGGCGACGCATAGACGCGCACGCGCAGCCTCCCGGCCTTGTGCAGGCGCTGCAGAATCAGGAAATCGGGCCAGCCGTTATTGTGGTGGACCGATGTGACGCCCAGCCGGGCGAGACGGGCGGTGACCTGCTCGACCGTCCGGTCGTCCGGTTCGCGGGTACGCTCGATCAGCGCGGCATCCACGCGCCACATGGGGCCTCCACGAAAGATGCCGGCGGCCTCACCCTCAGTGCCGGGCGCAATTCCAGCGGCCCGGAGCGCGGCGGTATTGGCGATCCCGGCATCGCCTTCGACATTCAGCAGCCACACCGGATGATCGGGGGCGATGCGATCGAGCCACCGGCGATCCGGCAAGCGGCCGCCCCACAAAGCGTCGGTCCAATCCTGTCCGAGAATCCACGCGCCCTTGGGAAGCTGCGCGGCATAGCCGGCGATCTTTTCGGCTGCTTCCTCCCGGCTGCGCAGGAACCGCATGAAGATAGGGGGAAACGGATGGGTACGGTCGAAGACGAACAGATGGATGTGGGAATCGATGAAGCCGGGTGTGACGGTTCCGCCGCCGCCGTCCACGATTCTGGTGGCGGGGCCGCACATCGCGCGCACCTGAGCGTTTGAACCGGCCAGCAGAATGCGATCTCCGGAAGCGGCCACGGCTTCGGCCCAGGGGCGATTGGGATCGCCGGTCCAGACGCGCGCGTTGACCACCGCCAGGGTCGCGACCTCCGCCGGCGCCGCGAAGGTGTTCAGCGCAAACCACACTACTGAAACGAGCACGGCTGCGGGCCGCATGTTAGATTCGACACCATCGTGTCCGGAATTGTTTCGGCATATGGTTTGGTCCATGTGGTTTGGTCTTGGAAGTGCTACAGCCAACCGGGGGGCAGGATGCAAGGCGCAGGAAGGTCTGAAGCAACCATGGAGCGGCGGCCGTTCGGCCCGACGGGGTGCGAGGTCGCGGTGATCGGGCAGGGTACGTGGTACATCGAGGAGAGCGACCGCTCTACGACCATTGACGCGCTGCGGCGCGGGCTCGATCTCGGCATGACCCATATCGACACGGCCGAGATGTACGGATCGGGAGCGGCCGAGGAGATTGCCGGCCAGGCGATTGCCGGGCGGCGCGACGAGGTGTTCCTGGTATCGAAGGTACTTCCCCAAAACGCTTCGCGGCACGGCACGCTGGTGGCCTGCGAGCGCACCCTGGCGCGGCTGAGGACCGACCGGCTCGACTGCTACCTGCTGCACTGGCGCGGACCGCACCGGCTGGAGGAAACGATCGCGGCCTTCGAGCAGTTGCGGGCGGCCGGCAAGATCCGGTCCTGGGGAGTGAGCAACTTCGATGAGGATGACCTGGAGGAAGCGCGGCGGATCGCCGGGGAGGGGATGATCGCGTGCGATCAGGTGCTCTATCACCTGAAACAGCGCGCGGTCGAGCACGCCGTGATTCCGTGGTGCGAGCGGCATAACGCCGCGGCCGTGGCTTACAGCCCCTTCGGGCACGGGGAGTTTCCAGGCCTGGACACCGCGGGTGGACAGCTGCTGCGTGAGATTGCGGAGGCGCACAACGCAACGCCGCGCCAGGTGGCGCTTCGTTTCCTGCTGCGCTGGCCGGGGACCTTTGCGATTCCGAAAGCTTCCACGCCGGAACATGCCGCCGAGAACGCGGGAGCTGGTGGTTTGCGGCTTACGTCCGAGGAGATTGGGAAGATCGACGCGGCGTTTCCCCGAGGGCGAAAGCCCAGGCATCTGCCTGTACTCTGACGCTCCGCGCGGGCACACCAATACAGCAAAAGCCGCGGCCGGATGGGCCGCGGCTCTGCCGAGGTTTCGATTGGGTCAGACTGCTGTTACCAGCGGGGTTCGCGGCGCTGGCGGGGTCCGCTGTTGCCGTATCCACCGCCGCCACCACGGGAGGCGCCGCCGAAACCGCGGCCGCCGCCTTCTGTCTTGGGTCTTGCTTCGTTGACGTTCAACTGCCGCCCGTCGAGATTGGCGCCGTTCAGGGCTTCAATCGCTTTGTCTGCCTCGGCTGCGTTCGCCATTTCGACGAAGGCAAAGCCGCGGGACCGGCCGGTGTCGCGGTCCGTAATCAGGTTGACGCGTTCCACGCTGCCATAGGGTTCAAAGAGGGTTCTGACGCTGGATTCGGTCGCGCCGAAATCCAAGTTTCCTACAAAAATATTCTTCATTTCTTTTCCGATCTGTTGATAAGCGAGCTAAACGAGGCAGGATTCAAACGGCCAGGTTGTTGCGGACTATCAATAACGTCTTCAGTATACCAGTCTTTGGCGGCGCGCGCGGGTTGGGAACCATACGAAACGGAAGCGGGCCGCGAGTTGTGCGAAAATGGTCGAAAAACAGAGGAGACCCGCGTGTTCCGATCGAATTTCGCCGCTTCTTGCCTGCTTGTCTCTGTCCTACCGTTACTGACCGTCCCAACGGCTTCCGCTCAACGGAGAGGACCCACCGAGCCGAATGCCGCTCCGGCCGCCGCCGAAGCGAGACCTCTACCGATTCCGCCGGAGACATCGTCGGCCACCGACCACGATATGACTCTGGACGGCAAACCCATCCGGTATACCGCGACAGCGGGAACGCTACTCATCGATGGCGCCGATGAGCAGCCCATTGGCAGCATCTTTTATGTGGCTTACACGATGCGCGGCGTCACCGATCCGCGGACACGTCCGCTCACATTCCTGTACAACGGCGGTCCGGGTTCGGCCAGCATGTGGCTGCACATGGGGTCGGTAGGCCCCGTGCGCGTCGTGACGAGCAGTCCGGAGGCGACCGGCGCCGCACCTTACCAACTGGTGCCGAACCAATACACGCTGCTGGACAAATCCGACCTGGTATTCATAGATGCCCCGGGCACCGGTTATTCGAGGGCGGTGGGCAAGGGGACGATGCGGGACTTCGCCGGCACCGACGAGGACGCCCAGGCATTCGCCAAGTTTATCGAACGATACGTGAGCGTGAATCACCGGTGGAACTCGCCGAAATTCCTGTTCGGCGAATCGTACGGCACGACCCGCTCGGCGGTGCTGGTGGACGTGCTCCAGAACGCGGGGATGTCGTTCAACGGCGTGGTGCTGATGTCGACCATCCTGAACTATTACTCCCACGCGCCCGGAAGCGACACGGAATACATCGGGTACCTGCCCTCGTATGCGGCGATCGCGTGGCACTACGAGAAGACCTCGCACAAGGGCAAGGATGAGAAGGCCTACCTCGATGAAGTTCGCGCCTTTGCCCGCGGGCCGTACGCGGAGGCGCTGGCCCAGGGCGACAAGCTGCCGCAGGCGCAGGCGGACGCGATCGCCTCCAAGCTGGCGGGCTACACCGGGCTGAGCGTGCAGTATCTGAAAGAGGCCAACCTGCGGGTCAGCCCCACGCGGTTCCGGAAGGAACTGTTGCGGGACCAGCGCATGATCCTGGGCCGCTACGACGCGCGTTTCGAAGGCACCGACGTGGATGCGGCAGGCGAGAATCCGGGCTACGATCCCTCGAGCACGGGTATCACGGGCGCATTCGTGACGGCGTTCCACGACTACCTGGATCGCGAGCTGAAGTACACATCGAAGGAGACGTACTATCCCAGCGGGCCGAACGTGAACCAGACCTGGGATCACTCCCACCGGCTCGGCGCCGCCGGGGGAGGCGGAGGCGGTGGACGCGGCGCCGCACAGGCGATGCGCGAGCCATATGTGGCCGGCGACCTGGCGGATGCGATCCGCAAGAATCCGCGGCTGAGAGTATTCTCAGCCAACGGGCTGTTCGACCTGGCCACGCCGTTCTTCATCACCGAGTACGACCTGGCGCACATGCAACTGGATCCCAAGCTGCGCGGGAATGTTCATTTCGGATATTACCCGTCGGGTCATATGATCTACCTGAACGTGGATGCTCTGAAGCAGTTGAAGACCGACCTGGCGGGATTCTACACGACCGCGGAAGGAGGGGAATAGGCTATGGATCTCAACGGAAAGAAAATCGCGATCCTGGTGGACACGCTGTACCAGGAAATGGAAGTCTGGTATCCGCTGTTCCGCTTTCAGGAGGCCGGCGCCACGGTGGTGACGGTAGGGGCGAAGGCCGGCGAGACTTACGGCAGCAAATTGGGATATCCGGTGAAGTGCCAGCTTTCGTATGAGGAAGCGAACGCCACGGATTTCGACGGCGTGATCGTGCCGGGAGGGTACGCGCCGGATCACATCCGCCGCCATGCGAAGGCGAACCAGTTCGTACACGACATGGATGCACAGGGGAAGCTGGTAGCCTCGATCTGCCACGGCCCGTGGGTCCTGTGCTCCGCCGGCGGGATGCTGAAGGGTCGCAAGGCAACCAGTTTCTTCGCAATCAAGGACGATGTCGTGAACGCCGGCGCACACTGGGTGGACGCGGAAGTAGTGGTGGACCGCAACCTGGTGACGAGCCGCAAGCCCGAGGACCTGCCGGCATTCTGCAAAGCGGCGCTCGAGGTACTGGCGGGCGTCTTGGTATCAATTCGGTGACAGGCTAGATTATTCCCAAATTTCCTTGGGCGGCCAGGCACGCCGTCTTTGGCTTGCGCCCTCGCTTGTGCGGGATCAGGGACCGTCCGCAGGCGGCGGAGGCCTGCTCGAGGAAGCCGCGATCTCCGGCAGGCCTCCCGGTGCGAGTGGCCTCGCGGATGCGCTCCAGCAGGGCGGCGTCGGCGATCCCCAGGTGCAGCGCCTCGCGCCAGGATTCGAACGACCAGCGATCGCACCAATCCGTCCAGTCGATGAGGCGGGCCGGATCGATGCCCGTCGAGTGGGCGCGGGTACTCGACCATGGCCAATCCCCGGCGGCCGTGACTACTCCGGCCCGGACGGGATTCAATTCGACGTAGCGAAGTGCCTCCCAGCGGTGGTGGGCGTCGAGCGGGCAAGAATAGTAGCGGTTCTGCCAGAGATGCCCGGATCCGCCCTCGCGGAGGTTGAACCAACGCGCATAGTCGTAGTGGGCTCGACCGAAGACGATGGCGAGGCTGTCCTCGGTGGCCGGGATGGCCAGAAAGTGGACGTGATTCGTCATCAGGCAATAGCCCGTGATTCGAAGGCGGTGGCGAAGCGCGTGACGGCGGAGCAGGTCGAGATAAAAGACGCGATCGGCATCATAGGAGAATATATCGCGGCGGCCGTTGCCGCGCTGCGTGACATGATGCCAACACCCGGGCATCACCACCCTTGCGATTCTTGCCATGAGTTCATGTAGTGGCGCAGAAAGCCCACGAGTCTCCGGGAAATCTCGGGAATAATGTAGCCTGCCACCGAATTGGATTACCGAATTGGATTTTCGGACGGGTTAGTCTTGTATTCCGACACTGGCGGAGTGGCGGGGCGCGCTAACTTCTTTCTTTTGTGCATGGCATGGGGGGTGCAAGAGACTCTCGCGAAGGGAGAAGTACTGTGAACGATCCAGCTACGTATTGGTTGAGTTTCATGAACATCGCGCTGGGAGTGGTCGTGCTGATCTGCTGCGCCGCGATGGCGGTCGGCATCTTCCAGGAACTGGCGGCCAAACATCGGAAACGCGTGGCGGCGGCCCAACTGGACCAGGAGTGGGCGCACATGTTCCACGTCCCCGGACTCGGAATCACCATGGCGGATGGTGGCGAAGAGCTGAGGGAGAAAGACAAGCGGTAGCAATATGACCTGCCCCTTCCTCAAAGAAGCCCAGGTCAAGTACTGCCGGAGCTCGTCGGTCCGGAAGCTCATTCCGCTGGCGGTGGGCGGCAAGGCGGAGGAGAAATGCTCCTCGGCGGATTTCGTCAACTGCCCGGTGTATCGAATGAATCCGGAAGATGCTTCCGGGACATGCCCGTACCTGGGGGAATCGCTGATGCAGTATTGTGCGGCGGCGCCGGTCATGAAGATGGTGCCGTACAGCGAGTCGCTGCTTTCGCGGTGCGGGACCGAAGGGTATCGCTATTGCGAACTGTACCTGGGGATGGCGCATCCGGGATTGGACGCCGAGGAAGTGGATGGGATCGCGCTGCCGGAGTGGCTGCGGTATTCGGCCAATCACATGTGGGTCGATGTGACCGAGGACGGCACGTGCCACGCCGGCATTGACGCGTTTCTGAGCCGCGCGGTGGGAAGAATCGACCGCATCAGCTACATCTGGCAGAGCGGGCGTCACCGCCCAGCCGCCGTGTTGACGGTGGCCGGAACCGACCTGGAGGTGGTATTTCCGAACCCCTTCGTGCTGACGCGGTGCAACCTGTACCTGCGTGCGGACCCGGCGCGCCTGACGACCGAGCCATACACCGGAGGATGGCTTTTCGAAGGGACGCCGCTTCCGGAGACCACCGAAAACCTGCTCGGCGCAAGAGAGGCACGGGCCTGGACGGAGCAGGAACAGCGGCGCATGAACGAGTTTCTGCAGACCGGCTCGGACACGGCGGCCGACGGCGGAATGTTCGCCGCGGGAGTCGCGCGCATGCTCGATCGCGATCGGAAGCTCGCCCTGTTCCATGAATTCTTTGTAAAGAGAGAGCCGTGAAGATTCGCGGAAAAATCCTGTTTCTGGCCGGAGTGCTGGCAGCCCTGGGCGCGGGCTGGGCCGGCTTTCCGCATGCCATTTATTCGAGCCGGCCGCAGCCGGTGGACTTCAGCCACAAGGTCCACGCGGAGAAGGCCGGAACGAAGTGCGAAGACTGTCATGCGTTCCGCGAGGACGGAACGTACGCGGGCATTCCGGCGCTGGAAAAATGCGCGGGCTGCCATGCGGCGCCGATGGGGACTACGGCGGCGGAGAAGAGCTTCATCGAGCAGTATGTAACACCCGGCCGCGAGCCGCAGTGGGCGTCTTACGCGCAGCAGCCCGAGAACGTCTATTTCTCGCATGCGACGCACGTGAAGCTGGGGCACATGAAGTGCGAGCAGTGCCACGGCGCGCAGGGCGAGACCGACAAGCTGCGTCCCGCGGTGGTGGACCGGATCAGCGGGTACTCCCGCAATACGCAGTCGATGGATGAGTGCGTGGCCTGCCACCGGGAGCGAAAGCTGGAACACAGCTGCATGGAGTGTCACAAGTGACGACACGCAGGGACCTCTTCAAATTTGCCGGCGGCGCGGCGGTGGGCGCGCTGTTTACGCCGGCTCCGTGGCGCCTGATCACGGACCTGGCGTTGTGGTCGGAAAACTGGCCGGGGATTCCACGGCCGGCGCGCGGCGAGATCCGCGCGAAGTTCACGCATTGCGCGCTGTGCCCGGCAGGGTGCGCGGTGCGCGCACGGTGCGTGGGCGACCAGCCCGTGTCGCTGGCCGGAGCGCGCGGCGGCCTGTGCCCGTTCGGGCTGACCGCCCATCATCTTCCGTACCATCCCGCGCGGCTGCGGCAGGGGCCGGTCGAGGAAACGGCCAAGGCGATCGCGAAGTGTGGACCGGATGAGAAGGTCGCGATCCTCGACCTGCGGCCGGGACGCACTGCCTCTTGGACCTACCGGCGGGCGGTGGCGGCGATGAAGAACGGCGTCTACGTGGCGGCCCCGCGCGACGGAGTTGCCTACGACCTGGCAGGGGTGAAGACCGTATTGAGCCTGGGAGTCCCGCTGCTGGACGGTTGGGGCACTCCAGGCACGGTGTTCGCGGCGCGCGGAGGTTTCCGCCTCATCCAGGCGGAGGCGGTGGAGTCGCGCACGGCGGCGCTGGCCGACTGGTGGCTGGCGGTGCGGCCGGGGAGCGAGGACCTGGTGGCCCGCGCGATCGCCGGCGAGATTTCGGTGACGGAGGCGAGCGCGGGCACGGGAATTCCGCTGGCGGGCGTGATGGACGAACTGCGGGAAAACGGGCCGGTACTGGTTATCGGCGGCCCGGCAGCCATGGCCGCCAACCGCGCACTCGGCGCACTGGGAAAAACGGCAGTCGCGCAAAACGAGGCGCCGGTTCCGGACGCGTGGAAGAAAGCGGCGGCGCCGGTGACAGCCCTGGCATCGCTCGCCGATCATTCCGTCAGTGTGCTGATCATCGACGAGACGGCCGCGGACCTTTATGTGGAGTGGGCGGAGATCGAGAAGAAACTGGTCCGCGAGAATCCACTGGTGGTGACGGTGGCATGTTCGCGCGCGGGATATGCGCGGCACTCGCAGGCGGTGCTGCCGGCAGCGGTCTATCCGGAATTAACAGATGATTTTCCCCCCGCCGTGGACTCGATCGCGGCATCCTTCCGCATCGCGACGCCCCTGGTGAAAGCGCCGGAAGGCATGGTGAACCCGATCGAGCTGCTGGGTGGCGTAGCCGGCGACCCGTTGCGCGAGCGGGCCGACGCAATTCATCGGACCGGGAAAGGGTCGCTCGTCACGTATGCCGACGGGAAATCCGCAGCCGTGAAGGATATGACGGCCGATGATTTCTGGAAGGCGTTGAATGCGGGCGGCTGCTGGATCGGGCCGGAGGAGCGCAGGGAGCCGGCGGCGGTCGATTCGCCGCACGTGCCGGCGGATGCCGGGCTTCCATTGCTGCTGGCGGCGGACGGACGTCCCGCCGGAGCGCTGATTTCGCCGCTGATGTCGAAGGTGTACCAGGAATCGAACCTGCGGCTCGCGCCGAACCGGGTGGCGCTGCACCCGGCCGAGGCGCGGCAGTGCGGCCTGGAGGAGGGCGGGCGCGCCATCCTCGAGACGCGCGACGGGAGAGTGCAGGTGTCGGTGACGGTGGATTCCAGCGTGCCACCCGGGGTCGTCCAGGCGGGTTCGCGATTCTTGTGCGGCGGGGCCGCACGGGCCAGGGTGGTGCGCGTATGACTCGCTACGGGATGACGATCGATATCGACAAGTGCACGGGATGCGGGGCCTGCATGGTGGCGTGCGCGGTGGAGAACAACGTTCCCCCCGCCGGCGCGGAAGCCACGGACCGCAAAGGCATCACCTGGATCCGTGTGTACAAGGTAGATAACGGCGAAGAGTACCCCGGCAAGCGGTCGGCGTTCGTGCCGGTGCTCTGCCAGCAATGCGGCCACGATACGCCGTGCGCGCACGTCTGCCCGCAGCAGGCGGTAGACGTGGATCCCGAGACCGGGATCGTGGGACAGATGGCGGAGCGGTGCCTGGGCTGCCGGTATTGCATGGCGGCGTGCCCGTATCACGCCCGCTACTTCAACTGGTGGGACCCGAAGTGGCCGGCGGGCATGGAGAAGACGCTCAACCCCGACGTGGCGCCGCGTATGCGCGGCGTGGTGGAGAAGTGCAACTTCTGCCACGGACGGCTGCATGCTGCCAAGCAGCGGGCCGCGGCGGCCGGTAAGCGCGAGATCGATCCGGCGGATTACGTACCGGCGTGCGTGGAAGCGTGCCCGGCCGGGGCGATCCGGTTCGGCGATCTCAACACGGATCTACCGGCGGCCAAGGATCCGAACAGCTTCCGGCTGCTCGAAAAGCTGGGGACCGAACCCAAGATCTACTACCACTCCAAACGGGACTGGGTTCGCGAAATCGGCAACGCGCCGCATCCGAAGGAGAACCTCCGTGGATAGGGAATTCATTGCACGCGGCGTCCGGCGGTGCTCGACAGCAAAGTTCCTGCTATGGCTTCTGCCGTGGACGGCGCTGCTCGCGTTCGGGTTGTACGCGGCCGGCCTGTGCCTGGTCAAAGGGCTGAACCAGACCAACATGGATAACCGCTTCGCCTTCGGGTTGTGGATCTATCTCGACTTGACGGTGATCGCGCTGGGGGCCGGCGCCTTCTTTACGGGGTTCCTGCTCTACATCCTGAAGCTCAAGGAACTGCGCGCGGTGATCAACAGCGCGGTTGTGATCGGCCTGGTGTGCTACAGCGGCGCGGTCGCGGTACTGGCGGTGGACGTAGGACAGCCGCTGCGAGCGTGGTTCACCTTCTGGTATCCCAATGTCCACTCGATGCTGACCGAAGTCACGTTCTGCATCAGCTGCTACCTGACGGTGCTCCTGATCGAGTACGTGCCGATCGTGCTGAGGAACCGCAAGCTGCGCGAGATTCCGGGCTTTCTGGTATTCGAGTTCGAGCTGCACAAGCTGGTGTATGTATTCGCCGGCGTGGGCACGTTTCTTTCATTCTTCCACCAGGGGTCGCTCGGCGGGCTGTATGGAGTGCTGCGCGGGCGGCCGTTTGCGTTCCGCGAGGGGCTGGCGGTGTGGCCTTCCACCTTCTTCCTGTTCATCCTTTCGGCGGCGGCGGTGGGGCCCAGCTTCATCCTGCTGACGACGAAGCTGGTGGAGACCCTCTCGAGGAAGCGGCTGGTACGTCCGCAAGTGCTGGAGCTGCTGGGGCGGATTTCCGGTTTGCTGTTGGGGGTCTACGTGCTGGCGAAGACCGTCGATACGCTCGTCTGGATCAACCGCACGTCACCCGAAAGCGGCTTTCCGGCAGCTCAGTATTACAGTTGGCGGCCGTTCGGTACATGGATCCTGTTTGCCGAAATCGTCGCGTTCGGATTGATCCCTGCGCTGATCCTGCTGACTCCGCGCCTGCGCGCCCGCCCGCGATGGCTGGTCTCGGCGGCGGCTATGGCTTGCTGCGGCGTGGCCTTGAACCGCTTCGTCATGACAGTGCAGACCCTGGCCGTCCCCACGCTTTCGTTCGACCGGTTCCTTTCCTACTGGCCGAGCTGGCAGGAGACCGGGACGTTCCTGGCGGTGCTGGCGTATGGAGTTCTGGTGTACTCGTTCTCGTTCCGGTATTTCCAGTTGTTCCCGGAAGAGCGTGAGCTGAAGATCGCCGTGAAGCAGGAAGAAGAGGAGCCCGCACTGGCGGGGAGGTACTGATATGTTTCCGTGGAACTATGGATTTCATTGGTCGGCTGGGACCATCATTTTTTTGGGAGCTTTCTACACCGTACTGGTGGTGGTGGTGACGACGCTGCTCTCCGCGGCGTGGCGCTCACGGCGCGCACTGGCGAAGCGAGAGGCCGGGGAGATCCGCTGGCACGCCGATTTTCACGAGTTGACAGCGGCGGACCGCACCTGCCGGCACGTCCTCACCGGGGAATTCAAGAGCCGGGAATGCCCGAACGCTTTCGATTGCCGCGAGTGCGAAACCCACGCGAGATGGGTGGAGCGGCATCCGGTGAAGCCCGTGGAAGAACACGAAGAAGACGTTTTCGGGATGGCGTTTCCGCTCGACCGGTTCTATCACCGGGGGCACACGTGGGCAAGGATGGAGACCGACGGCACCGTAACTGTCGGGCTGGACGAACTCGGCAAGCGGCTGCTGGGCACGCCGGACCGCATAGAACTGCCGGAGCCGGGAACGGAAGTGCGGGCCAATGCCACGGCGTTTCGCGTGCACAGGCGCGAGGCCGATGTGCGGGTGCTATCGCCGGTGGATGGAAAAGTGATCGAGACGGGCGGCCCGGAGCGTGGCTGGTACTTGCGGGTGGCCCCGAAGAACCTGGACTGGACGCACTTGTTGCGCGGCGCGGAAGTAAAGCCGTGGCTGATGCGGGAAATGGAACGGCTGCAACTGGCGCTCACCATGGAAGGCGCGGCGCCGACGCTGGCCGATGGCGGCGTGCCGGTGGACGACATTGCAGCGGGCTATCCGCACGCGGATTGGGACGCGGTCTGCGGCGAGATGTTCCTCGAGCCGTAACTACCGCGGGATCTCGTACTTTTTGATCTTCTCGTAGAGCGTCGAGCGATCGATCCCCAGGATCGAGGCGGATTCCTTGATGTTGCCATCGGTGCGCTGGAGCGTCGCGACGATGAGCTGCTTCTCCATCTCCTGCAGGGTGGCGCCGGCGGGGATCGTCCATGACCGGACGGCGCCGTTGTGCGCGAGGAAGGCGAAATCCTCATCGGTGAGGATGCGTCCGCGGCAGGTCACCATGGCGCGCTCGATGGCGTTTTCCAGTTCTCGGACATTGCCGGGCCAGTTGTGGTCCATCAGGACCCTGAGCCCGCTTTCGGAAATGTCGCCGATCTCCTTGCCCAGTTCGTGCGAGAGGCGCTCGAGGAAGTGGCGGGCCAGAAGCGGAACGTCTTCGCGGCGATCGCGCAGCGGCGGAATGCGGATCTCGATCACGTTCAGGCGGTAAAACAGGTCGTCGCGGAAGCGCCCGGCTGCCACGGCCTCCTGCAGATTGACGTGCGTGGCGGCGATCACCCGGACGTCCACGCGCACCTCCTCGGAGCCGCCCACGCGGTAAAAGGAGCGCTCCTGCAGGACGCGCAGCAAATCCACTTGAAGCTTGGGCGAGATATCGCCGATCTCGTCCAGGAAAATCGTGCCGCCATGGGCCATCTCGAACTTGCCTCGCTTCTGCTGCGCGGCACCGGTGAAGGCGCCTTTCTCGTGGCCGAACAGCTCCGATTCGAGCAGCGTCTCCGCCAGGGCGGCGCACGATACCGCTACGAAGGGCTTCGCGGCGCGGTCGCCCGCGTGGTGGATGGCGCGCGCCACCATTTCCTTCCCGGTGCCGCTTTCCCCCTGGATCAGCACGGTGCTGCGGAGGCTGGCGATCTCGTGCGCCAGTTGAAAAATCTCCTGCATGCGCGGATTTTTGCTGATGACGTCGTCGAAGCTATACTGGCGGGCCAGCTTCTTCCGGAGAATGGTATTTTCGCGCTGCAGGTTCTTCACCTTGATGATGCGGCTCACGAGCAGCGAGATCTCTTCGGGGTTGCAGGGTTTGACGATGTATTCCTGGGCCCCTTCTTTCATGGCGGTGATGGCGGTATCGACCGTGGCGTAGGCGGTGATGATGATGATGGAAGCCTCAGGGTGTTGCCGGCGCACCTGCATCATGGTCTCGATGCCGTCCATACCGCCCGGCATCTTGAGGTCGATGAAGTAGATGGCGTAGTCGGTGGCGCGAGCTTTTTCGACTGCTTCCGCGCCGGAGGCGGCGGTGTCGACATGGTATCCGTCCTCGCGCAGCCAGGCCGCGAGGCTCTCGCACATGACCTCTTCGTCATCCACGACGAGAATTCGCCAATTCGTCCTCATAAAGTCAACTCCCTGGGTTTGGGCCGCAGGCGCGACGAACAGGGCGCGCAATACGCGGCATTCTTCGAATCGATCTGACGGACACCGGTGGAAAGCGACATGGAGCAGGTCCGCTCGGCACAGTGCACAAGCCCGAAAAGGTGGCCGGCTTCGTGCAGGGCTTCCGTTTCGGCGCGGCGCAGCAGAACTTCGCGGTTATGCGGCAAGCCGTAAAACTCCTGACGGAGACGCGCCAGCGAGACCACGCCGATGCGCCCGCCGAGCTGCGCCTGGCCGTAAACAAACGTCAGGACCGGGATGAACAGGTCGCGTCCGGTGACGGCCAGCAGCTTGGCGGCATCCGGCGGGCAGGCCGCGGAGAGCATTTCAAGGACGGCAATCGACGAATACTGCCCGCGGCGGGCGTCGAACGCGAAATCCGCGGAAGGGAGCTCCACCTCCCGGATGGGCGCCGCGAACCAGCGGGCGAGACACCGCCGGACGCTGGTGAGCGCTTCCCGATCGGCCTCGGACTGGATGTCGGTGGTTGCGCCCACGTACAGGTAATTCATTCCTTCCGGGCTAGCTCCAGCAGGGGCGGCTCTTCCGGCGACGGCGCCCGTTCGACCGGCAGGGTCACGGTAAACGTGGTGCCCACGCCAACCTGGCTCTTGACCTCGATGTCGCCGCCGTGCGCCTGGATGATGCCATAGGAGACGGCCAGGCCGAGGCCGACTCCCTTGCCCTCGGATTTAGTGGTGAAGAACGGGTCGAATATCTTGGCGAGATTTTCGGGAGGGATGCCTTCGCCATTGTCGGAAACCATGAGCACCACCGAGCCGTCGCGCGCGGCCGTCTCCACGGCGACGCAGCGCTCGCTCTTGCTCTGGGTCGCTTCGGCGGCATTCAGCAGGAGGTTCAGCACCACCTGCTGAATCTGCGAGGCATCGCATTGCGCGGCTGGCAGCGACTCCGCCAGGCTGCTCGAGACCTCTATATTACTCAGCTTCATCTTGTGCTGCACCAGCGAGAGGGTGGTCTTGGCGATGCGATTGAGGTCGGCCGGCGCGCGCTGCGGTTTCGAACGGCGGGAGAAGGCCAGCAGATCGGAAACAAGCCGGCCCACACGCGCGGTCTCGGTGGTGACCTGCCCCAGGTACTTGCGGAACTCGGCCAGCCGCTCGGGAGGCACGCCGTCGTCTTTGAGCATGCGCTGCAGCAGCATCGAAAGGTTGAGAACACCGGAGATCGGGTTGTTGATCTCGTGCGCCACGCTGGCCGAGAGTTGTCCGAGCGATGCCAGGCGGTCGTTGTGCAGAAGCTTCTTCTGCGCCGCCTGGAGCTGGCGGGTTCGCTCCTCCACCTTGATTTCCAGGTTTTGGGTGAACTGGTTGATCTCGCCGAGGGCGGTGCGCAGGCGGTCGCGCATCACCTCGTAGGAGCGCGCCAGCTCGTCGAGCTCCTCGCTGCTGTCCATGACGTCGATGGGCTTGTCGAGATCCATCTCGCTGATGGCCTTGCTCCCCTCGATCAGCTTGGCGATGGGGCGAACTAGAAACCGGCGTGTGAAATAGATGATGAACAGGCTGATGAGCGTGATCTCGACGCCGGTCACCAGCAGCACCCGGAACTTCATGCCGGAGACTTCGCGGTCGATGGTTTCGAGGTTCAATTTCAGATCGAGCACACCGAGCACCTTCACGCCCGATGGGTGTGCGTGACAGGCGGCCTGGCTGCACGCCGGCTCGTTATAAATCGGAGTGAGCATCTCGAGCCTGCGCGTGCCATCGCGTCCCCGCTGGATGCGCACGGATCCGGACTGGTCCACGTTCGCCGGTGGCTGGGCAACCTGGTCTTCCGCGTTGGTCGAGAACATCATCTGCCCGGCGCGGTTGAACATACGGATGCGGTCGATGCCCTGCTTCAGCGCGATGGTCTGCATGACCTGGTACGCCGCCTCGCGGTGGTCGTCCAGCATCGCATGCCAGGTGGCGCTGGTGATGCCTTTGGAGAGCTGGTCCGCGCCCAGGACCATGGTATTCAGGAGCTGGCTCTCCTCGGTTTTCACATTGACCAGCCCGGAAACGGCCGCCACGATGATGACAATCACCGTGATCGAAAGCATCAGTTTCCGGCCGAGGCTTCTCGGCATAATAGAGGCTATAGTCCGAAATTGATTGTAACTCCGCGCGCGGCCGCGGGTGATGCGGTACGTTGTTAGGGATGGTATTGGACGTGGGCTGCGGAAGCCGCAAGATCGAACCGGATGCGGTGGGGATCGACATCTCGCCCGCCTCGGCCGCCGATCATGTGTGGAACCTGGACGAATACCCGTGGCCGCTCGAGAGCAGCCAGTTTACCCGCATCCACATGTCGCACGTAATCGAGCACCTGGACGACCCGATGCGTGCCATGGCCGAGGTGTGGCGCGTGGCTCGGGATGGCGCCGACGTGTACATCACCACGCCCCATTTCAGCTCCCACAACTCCTACGTGGACCCCACGCACAAGCGGCACCTGGCGGCGGCCAGCTTCGAGTATTTCACGGGGAAAGACTTTCCGAGTTTCGCGGGCTCTCCCTTCCGCTTCGACGTGGTGCGGGTGGAGCTGACGTTCGGAGGGAACTTCGTGCTGGATAATTTAGGCCGGTTCCTGGCGCGCCGCTCCATGAAGTGGTACGAGCGGCACGCCGCTTGGATATTCCCGGCCCTGGACATCCGCTGCCATCTGCGGGCGCGGAAGTAGAAGCATTATTCGCCGAATTGGAGCTCGCTCGAAGAGCCGCCCAACTCGATGGCGGTCATCTGATCGGCCCCATTGACCTTGGTGGTGTCAACGGCAGTCACATCGAACTTCTTCGGCACGGTTTGCATCTTCACCGGGGTGGTGAACTTCTTGTTGTTATCCACATTGGTGAAAACCGCATTGGCGCCTTCCACTTTCACCCTGTATTCGCCGGGGGCGAGTTCGGCCGTGCCGGCCTTGGTCGGCGAGCTGACGATGATGTCGTACGATTTCGCACTCAGCAGCGAAAGGCCTGCGAGAGCTAATGCCCCCGCCATGAAAAGCGATCTATTCTTCATTCGATAATCCTCCTGGGGACCTCCGGAATCGCGGGCCTTACCGGGCCCGCATTAGTAAAGGCGGGCGGACGGTCCGGACGGTAACTACCGAACAAAGGGTAGATATGATGAAGATCGCCAAGTAGAACGAATTACCCGATTAGTCTTTCCAGATACGCTTTGGCCGCCAGAATATCGGCAGTCTGCTTTTCGCCGCGAATCTCGCGCTCGATGGTAAGCGGATTGCTGTAGCCGGCCTTTTTCAACTTCTCGATAATGACCGGAAAATTCACCATGCCCTGACCGATGGGCACCTCTTCGCCTAGCTTGTGGGGGTCGGTGGGGTACCGGCCGTCCTTGGCATGAACGCCCTGAACATAGGGCGCCAGGATATCGACGGCGTCCGCGGGATTGGCCTTGCCGTAGAGGATGAGGTTGGCGACGTCGAAGTTGACGCCGACGTTATCCAGCCCGACATCGCGGATGGCGCGCACCAGGGTGATGGGCGTCTCCTGGCCGGTTTCGCAGCGGAAATTCTGGCCGTTGTTCTTGCAGTACGCGGCCACCGTGCGGATGGCTTCGACAGCCTCGGTGTAAAGAGGCTCGTTGGGGTTTTCCGGAATGAACCCGCAGTGGCTCTGCACCGCGGGGATTCCGGCTTTCTTCGCAAAGTCGGAGACTTCCTTCATGCGCGCGATGCGAGCGGCTCGCGTGTCGCGGGGAACCAGCCCGATGGTGAGCGGCCCGCGGTAGAAGTCGTAGATCTCGGGACCGGGTCCGCCGGCGACAGCCGCGGTGGCTTCCACGCCGTAGCGATCGAGCGCCTTGCGCAATGCGGCGGCTGCCGCGTCGCTGGTTTGCTGCACGCCGACCTGGCAGGTGGGAAAGCCGAGCTCGTGAACGCGCCGGATGGCGGCGTCGGGATCGGGCGAGACACCGAGAATGATGCCGAGCCGCATCTTGCCGGCCGCGTGATTCTGCGCCGCGAATTGAAGCGCCGTGGCCGCTGCGGCGGTCTGAATCCAGCGGCGTCGATTATAAGTAGCCATCAGCGATCGATTTTATCAGGGACCTCGGCCGGGGCGGCAGACGGGCGGCCGCCCTCCGGAAAGCCGTACGCCCGGCGCACGTCTTCGAGGGCGATGACGCCGATCGGAGTCTGGGGATTGTCGCGGCTCGCGACGCACAGAACCGGATGCTCCGCCAGCAGCCGTAGAGCGGCGTCGAGAGTCACATCCGGGTAGACGCCGGGAGCCTTGTCCAACAGCATCCCCTCGGGGAGCGGGCGCATGGCATCCTCCACCCGCAGCACTTCGGTGGAGCGGTATTCCTCGGCGGATGGCAGGTCGATGCCTTCCTGCCGCGCCAGCATGGTGAAGAACGGCACGGGATGCAGGCTGCGCGAGATGAAATAGGAGATGGTGTTGGCGATCATCACCGGCAGGATGATGACGTAACTGGCGCTGGTTTCGAAGACCATGAAGATGGAAGTCATGGGCGCTCGAAAAACCCCGGAAAAGAACGTGCCCATTCCAACCAGAACGTAGGCGCCGACGGGGCTGGTGACCAGCGTCGAGTAGTGGTGCGCCAAACCGGCGAGGCCGCCCCCCAGCATGGCGCCCACAAACAAGGTCGGAGCGAACATTCCGCCGGGCACGCCGCTCGAAAAGCAGATGAGGGTCACCAACAGCTTAGCCGCCGCCAGGATCAGCAGCAGGTTCCAGGGAAACCGGCCGTGCAGCGCAAAATCGATCGCGTCATAACCGGACCCCATCACCTCGGGAAGCCACAGCCCGACGAAGCCGCACATCAGCCCTCCGCACAGGGCCTGGAGGAGATCGGTGCGGCGCGGCAACCGATCCAGCCGCGCGTGCAGGACCTCAATCAGCTGGATGAACCCCGCGGAGAGCAGCCCCCCGACCACGCCGATCGCGGCATAGACGATCAGCTCACTGGGACGCTGGAACTCGAAGACCGGGACCCGGAACAGCGGCTCGTTGCCGAGGAACCATCGCACGACGACCACAGAGGAGACGGCGGAGAGCACGATCGAGCCGACCACTCCGGCGTTCCAGGACGCCATCACTTCCTCCATCACGAAGAGGACCCCGGTGATAGGAGTGTTGAATGCGGCCGCAATGCCTGCCGCCGCCCCGACGGGAGCAATCAGGCGCATGTTCTTCCGGCCGAGGTGAAAAAGCCGCCCCAGCATCGACGCGATACCCGCGCCCATCTGCAGCGACGGATCTTCCGGACCGAGCGAGTTGCCCGACCCGATGGCGATGGAGCACGCCAGGAACTTGCCGGGCAATGTGCTGGGGTCGACAAAGCCGTCGGAGATATACAGCGCGGCCTTCGTCTGATTCACGCCGCTCCCGCGGGCCGCCGGAAACACGCGGGTGGCGAGGAATGTGGCGGCCAGGGCGCCCAACGCGGGAGAGACCAGGCGGCCGAAGCGGAACTTTCCGGAAAGGGCTCCCAGGCTGTACCAACTGAGCAGGTCGATCGCGATGTGGAAGGCCACGACCATCAGTCCGGAGAAGATTCCGATCAGGATCGCGAGAAGCAGGAACCGCTGGCCTTCGCTCAGCGTGAAGTGTTTGCCATTGCCGAAGGGAGTCATTGTTTTGCGAGCTTCGCCATCACCGCCGATAGGGCCTGATCGGTTTCGGGCTTCTGTCCGCAGGCCGCCTGCCGCAGATTCCAAAGTCCCTGTGCCAGCTCGAGCATCGCCGCGGTATCATCGTCCCCTCGACGCTTCGGCTTGGCAGAGAGACTCTTCTGTGCGGCGTCGGCGAGGTTCGGAGGCGGCGTTGTGCAGGCGGTCGCCGCAGCGTACGTCCGGCTGAGCAGTTCCCGGGCGCGCTCATACCTCTGCCTCGCGCTCAGGCGCACCAATGTGGGGTCGAGGTTCAAAATGTCGTCCGACAGGGCCAGACGCTGGGCAACCGACGGATCGGTGGATCCGTAGCGCGCGGCCGCGCGGAACGCATTGCGCGCGCTGGCGTAATCGCCGAGTTCGAATTCCGCTTCGCCCAACCCCTGTAGAGTGGCGGCATCGTGAGGGTGCGTGGCCAGGATGCTGCGGTAGGTTTCGGCCGCATGCTGGGGGGAGTGGTGCGACAGCAGCATCGCGGCGATCTTGCGGCGGGTTGCAATATCGCTGTCGGGCACTTCGCCGGCCAGCGCGAGCAATTCGGCGAGCACCTGCTTCTGCTGCCCTTCCTGGTCGAGCACGCCGATCAACTCCAGCCTCGTGGCGATACGGTTCTCTTCCGGTTGATCGGCCCAGTAGCCATAGATGGCGCGATTGTAATCGTCGACAGCCTCGTCGTAGCGTCCGGCGCGCACCGCAAGCCGGGCGAGCATCTGGTTGATCGGGCCGTTGGTGGGATCGCGCTGCTGCAATTCGAGCAGATGGCTGTCGGCCTCTTCCCAGCGGCCCAGGCTGACCAGCGCCTTGGCCAGCGCGAACCGGTATTTGGGATCATCGTGCTCATAAACAAGGGCCGCGCGAAAGTCGTCTGCCGCTTTGTCGTTCTGGCCTTTCTGCGCGAGTTGCACGCCCTCGGTATAGCGGGCTTCGGCCCGGCTGCGGCGTGTCGCGTGGTACGCGCGGTTCAGGAAGGCAATCAGGGTAAACAGTATAATCAGTGCTATCCCGACCCAGACAACGGCGCCGCGGGTTGTAGTCCGCGACTCCTTCGTGTCGGCCGGGAGCTCGCCAGTTGTCACTAGACCCCCGTCAATTATCCATTATTGCAGGATAGTTCCCGCGCCTGAAAAGAACACCGGCGAAATACGAGCATTGCCGTACGCGGAGAGAAGGCTGCCCTGAAGGTGGAGTAGAATCGAAGCAAAGGTTACGGATGCTGCAAATCATCAGAACGCCCCAGGTTTTCGACGTGGTTGTGGTCGGATCGGGAGCGGGCGGCGGCACGGCCGTCAAGGTCCTTACGGATCGCGGCCTGAACGTGGCGCTGCTCGAGGCTGGTCCGATGCTGACCCCCTCCAAAGATTTCAAGGAACATGTCCTCCCTTACCAGGTGGACCACCGCGGCGCGGGCGCGCATGCGGAGATGTACTTCGGCCGCCAGCAGTGGGGTTATTTCTCGGCCCCGAACGGCTATTGGGATATTCCGGGCGAGCCTTACACGGTGGCGCAGGGCAGCCAGTTCCGCTGGTTCCGCTCGCGGATCATCGGCGGCCGCACCAATCACTACGGCCGCATCTCGCTGCGGTTTTCGGACTACGACTTTCAACCGGAAGACGGGCTCAGCGATCCGTGGCCGGTCACCTACGAAGAGATGTCGCCGTGGTACGACAAGGCCGAAGGCTTCATCGGGGTCACCGGAACCAAGGAGGGCCTGCGCACCGCGCCCGACGGCAATTTCCTGCCGCCCATTCCACCTCGGGTGCACGAACAGCTGATCCAGAAGGCGTGCGGGAAGTTGAACATTCCGTGCATTCCTTCACGCATGGCGATGCTGACCAAGCCGCTCAATGGACGCGCTGCGTGCCATTATTGCGGGCAGTGCGGACGCGGATGCCAGACGGCCTCGGCATTTTCGTCGAGCCAGGCCATGATCTTCCCGGCCATGAAGACCGGGCGGCTCACGGTAATCACCGGAGCGATGGCGCGCGAACTGGTGAGCGACGCTTCCGGCAAGGTGACGTCCGTTTCGTATGTCGATAAGGCGACCCGCACGGAGAAGCAGGTGCGCTGTAAGGCAGTGGTGGTGGCGGCGAGCGCCTGCGAATCGGCGCGGCTGCTGTTGAATTCGAAGTCGGGCCGCTTCCCCGACGGCATCGGCAATTCCTCGGGCGTAGTGGGGCGCAACCTGACGGACACCGTGGGCTTCAGCATGAGCGGCTACGTCCCGGCGCTGGCCGGCATGCCGCGGCACAACAGCGACGGAATCGGCGGCATGCACGTTTACGTGCCGTGGTGGCTGTACGGCGACAAGAACAAGGATTTCCCGCGCGGCTACCACATCGAGATCGGCGGCGGATTCGGAATGCCGGAACTCGGTTCGTTCGCCGGGCAGTGCGCGCGCCACGAAGGCTATGGAAAGAAGCTCAAGGAGGCGATCCGCAACGAATACGGCGCCTTCGTGAGCTTTGCGGGCCGCGGCGAGATGATCCCCAACCCGCAGTGTTACTGCGAGATCGATCCCGAGCGCGTGGATGCCTGGGGCATCCCGGTGCTGCGGTTCCACTGGGGCGCCAACGAGCACGAGATCCGGCAGGTAAAGCACATGGAGGATACCTTCGCCTCCATCATCGAAACCATGGGCGGCACGGTGACCAGCCGGCGCCCGGTTCCCGAGCGCGCCATCTCAACAGGCGGCACCATCATTCACGAAGCCGGCACGGTACGGATGGGCAAAGATCCGAAGACCTCAGCGCTGAACGCTAATTGCCAGGCGCACGACGTAAAGAACCTCTTCGTGTGCGACGCCGCGCCGTTCGTGGGGAACCCCGATAAAAACGTCACACTCAGCATCGTGGCGTTCTCCTGGCGCGCATCCGAGTACCTGGCCGACGAAATGAGGAAAGGCAATGTCTAACGAGACGGGAGTTTCGCGGCGCGACCTGCTGGTGCGGGTCGGTGCCGCCGTGGCGGCGGGCCAAATGCTCTCCGCCCAGGATACGGAGCATGTGCATCACGCGGTGGCCGAGGAAACAAAGAAAGGCCCGTATCGTCCGAAGGCCCTCACCGCGCACGAATATGCCACTCTCCGGCGGCTTGCCGACCTGATTATTCCGGCAGACGAGCACTCCAAGGGTGCGCTCGAAGCCGGTTCAGCCGATTTCATCGACTTCCTGTGCAACGCGTCTGATGAAATGCGGAATATCTACACCGGTGGAATTCTCTGGTTGGACGCGGCGGTGCAGCATCGGTACGGCAAAAACTTCGTTGATGCCGCGCCGGAGCAGCAGGCGGCCCTTCTCGAGTTGATCGCATACCGAAAGAACGCGTCACCCGAGCTGAACCCGGGAATCGAGTTCTTCGCCTGGGCCCGCCGCATGGTGGTGGACGCGTACTACACGACGCCGACCGGCTACAAGGAAGTCGGCTACATGGGCAATACCGCGATGTCGCACTTCAGCGTGCCGCAGGAAGCCGTGGATTACGTAATGAAGCGAAGTCCGCTAGGGTAAGCCGCCCTATTTTTGCGTAACCGTCAAAACCTGATCCGCTTTCACGTTGGTTAACGTCTGAAGTTTCCCGTCCGGCCAGCGGATCTCGATTTTCGGAACGATCGCCGCGTCACCCAACCCGAAGTGCACGCCCCAATCGGCGGATGACGCATACCCCACCGCCGTAGTCATCTCGGCGAATTGGCTGCCTATCCGTATGCGAGCGCCGATGCCGTCGCGATTGTCCTTCGTGCCGATGAGGCGCAGAATGATCCAGTGGCCGGCGCCGGGGCTGACGTTGTGCCACAGCTCGGCCGGCTCCCCCAGCGCCGAGACTACGGCATCGATGCGGCCGTCGCCGTCGAAATCGGCAAAAGCGGCGCCGCGGTGGGCCTTCACGAGCGTCAACCCGGCTTCGGCCGAGACATCCTGGAAAGTGCCGCCGGCATTGGCGAAGACCGCGTCCGGCTCGCGATAGACGGCCGGCTCGAACTGCGCGACCAGGTCATTGACATGTGAATCGGCGGTGAACAAGTCCTTCCAGCCGTCGTTGTTGAAGTCGAACAATCCCAACCCCCAGCCGCTGTGCTTGACCGTCAGGGCGCCGAGCTTCGAGAGGTGCGTGGCATCCTCAAAGCTTCCCTTGCCGGCATTGTGGAACACGGGGAAGGTTTCACCAGCCAGGTCGGTGACAAACAGATCGGGCAGGCCGTCGTTGTCGTAGTCTTTGAACTCGGCGCCCATGCTGGCGACGGATTTGCCGTCATCGCGCAGGGCCGTGCCGGCCAGTAGCGCGGTCTCCTCGAAGGTGCCGTTCCCCAGGTTATGGAAGAGGAAGTTGGGCATGTTGTCGTTGGTGACGAAGACGTCGGGCCAGCCGTCCTGGTCGTAATCCGCGATCGCCAAGCTCATGCCGCGGCCGGCGAATTTGGCGAGGCCGGCCCGCGCCGTAACGTCTTCGAAGGTGCCGTCGCCGCGGTTGCGGTAGAGCGTGGACGCCAGCCCTTCGTAATACTTCGGGTGGCAGTAAATGCGGATACCCTTGGTGCGGTCGCCGCAGTAGCGGTCCGTGGCGACAGACCACTTGGCGTAGTGCACCACCCAGAGGTCGAGGCGGCCGTCGCGGTCGTAATCGAGCCATCCGGCGGCTACGGCCCACTCGCCGCTGCGGATACCGGCCTTGGCGGTGACGTCTTCGAACCGGCCATTGCCGAGATTATGGTAGAGCGTGTTATGGTTGACGCCCGCCACGAAGAGATCGGCGCGGCCGTCGTTATCGTAGTCGGCGGCGGCCGCGCCCATCGAATAGCCCGCTCCGGCGACGCCCGCCTGGTCGGTGACGTCGCGGAATTTCAGGTTGCCCTCGTTGTGGAAGAGGCGGTTCCAGTATTTCGGCGACGACTTCTCGAGCGATGGAATCTCCGCGCCGTTGGTGAAGTAGATGTCCGGCCGCCCATCGCCGTCGTAGTCGAAGACCGCGATGCCTCCGGGCATCGTTTCGATCAGATGCTTGTCGGCGGTCGGGCTGTTCTCGAGCACAAACTGCAAATCGGCCTCGGCCGCCATCTCATGAAAGCGGATCGGCGGGACCGCGGCCAGCAGGCAGGCAACTGCAAAAATTCCCAGGGATAACCGTTTCATGAGGAGCTACCGCGGCGGCCCGATCTGCGCCTCGCGCGCCACATCTTCCTTCACCTGTTGATTGCGCTTGAGGATCTCCTGGTACTCCGCCATGGTGGCGCGGGCTTTAGCCTGCGCGCCGGAAGCCTGATAGGCGCGCGCCAACTGGTAGTGCAGGCTGCCATCGTCGTCCAGTTCGAGCGCCCGCTCCAGGTGCGGAACGGCTTCTTCGTTCTTGCCCAGCCGCGCTAGCGCCAAACCCAGCGAAGCGTCCGCCGCGCGCAGCGTCGAATCGGCCGCCAGCGCCGCCCGCAGGTAGGGCACCGCCTGTTCGGGCTGCTCCAACCGCAGCAGGCTGTCGCCGGCCATGAAGTTGATGTCGGGCGACCGTGGATCGGCCTTCAGCAACTGGACGGCCTGGTCGAGTGCCGCGTGGTAATCGGCGGCCATGAAGAGCGAGACCGCGAGCTCATGCTCCAGACGCGGATTGCCGGGCGAAAGTTCGAGCGCGGCGCGCCACTCCTTGACTGCTTCCAGATGCTGCCCCTGCGCCCGCGCGATATCGGCCTTCAACTGGTGCATCTCGACCGAGGGCGGTAGCTGTCCGAGGCGGAAGAACGCCTGGAGGGCCAACTCATTGGCCGCCTTCTCCTGCCAGAAGAGTGTCTCGGCCGAAGCCCCGGCCAGGGGTCCTTTGACCAGCTGCACGTCGTGTCCGGCCACAAACTCGCATTCCGCGGGATGCGTCTTGCAATCGGCCGGCGGGAGCGCCGTCTCTTTCGCATCTTCGGCGGCGGCCCAGTCGGGGTGGCCGGTCTTGCGATAGACACCCGCCAGCGAAGCGTGGATCCCGTGCAGCCTGGGCAACTGTTTCAGCACTTCGTTGTAGAAGAAAAAGGCGCTGCGATACTGGCGCCGCTGCACGCGGGTGTCGGCAACCAGGGCCGAGACGTAGGGCGAAGTCGGATCGATCTTCTGCAGCCTGTCGAACGCGCCGCCGGCGAATCCCTGGTAGCTCATGCCGAGCCCGTACCATGCCCGCGCGTCGTTCGGCGCGGCGTCAGCGACCTCCCGATACCGAGATGCCGCGTCCGCGAAACGTCCGGCATCGAGCAACGCTGCCGCGAGCATGCCGCGAGCCTCGTGGTTCTTAGGCTCGGCCGCGACGACCTTTTCCAGGGGAGCGATGGCCAGCTTCGGTTCGTTCAGCGCCAGACGGGCCTGTGCCAGGGTGATCAGCGCAGGGAGGTGATTCGGTTGCGCCTTCAGTACCGCTTCCAGATGCGGGATCGATGCCTGCTCGTGCCCCGCCATGTGTTCGGCGAGCCCCAGATTGAGCATCAGGCCGGGGTTCCCCGGCAGGGCTTTGACGAGGCGTTCGTAGATGGGAATGGCCTGTTCGTACTGGCCGGCCGCCATCAGGTCGCGGGCGCGTTGGGAGTCCCGCGCCAGCTCTTCGGACTGAGCCCATAGACAAGCCCCAAAAGCGAAAAGGGCGAGCCGCATCGCGGCTCGCCCAACCCTAGGAGTCATGAACCTAAGTTACCACTGAAAGCGCAGGCCGAATCGGATCTGCCGCTCGCCGTAGGAACTCCGGATGCTCATGAAGTTGGTCCCGCCCGTCACGCTGGTGCTGGCCGGACCGTTGAAGTGAGAAGTATTCGGGAGATTGTAGAACTCGCCCCTGAACTGCATCTTGAGCCGCTCCTTGATGGCGAACTCGCGATTGATGGTCAGGTCCGTGTTCCACACGCCCGGATTGCGCAGGATGTTGCGGCCGCTGCTCCCGAAGGTGTTGATGATCCCCACTGAAGCGAAGGCGGTGGGATCGTAATAGACCGTCCCTGGGCCGACGTTGCCCGGCCGCGCAACCACCGATTTCACCTGATTTGCAGTCTGCAGGTTACTCTGGGCATTCAGAGCCGTCGAATCGCCGACTGTGAACGGGGTCCCCGTGTAAGCGGCCATCACACCGTTGACCTGCCAGCCGCCCAGGACCGCTGCCGGCACACCGGATTTCGCCAGCGTTTTGCCCTTGCCGAGCGGCAGTTCGTAGACCCAGCCGATCTGGAGGACCTGCGCGCGGTCGAAGCCCGCAACCGCGCGATTGCGTTGGAAGACCGGCGCCCAGTTCCAGTTCACGCTGGCCCAGCCGTCGTCATCCGTGTAGTCGATGGTTTTCGAATAGGTGTATGCGGCCTTGATCAGCAGGCCCTTAGAGAAGGATTTGTTGACCGCCACCTGGAGCGAGTTGTAGTTGGAACTGAGGTAGCCGTCCCACATGTTTGTGGCCACCGTGCGCCCGTAGGCAAGGTTATACGGCAGGTTCGCCTGGGTCGATCCCGGATAGCCGGCGTTGATGTCGTAGTCGGCCAGCAGGTGCGCCGTATGGGATCCGACATAGCCAACGGACATCACGAAATCCTGCGGCAGCTTGCGTTCGATCGTCAGGTTCCAGGACTGCTCGTAGCCGCGGTGGACCTCGCCGCCCCAAGGGCTGCGTTCCGCGACGCCGCCGGGCAGTGTCACGACGCCGCTCGAAAGATCCGGTCCCACCACGTTGGGAACGCCCTGCTCGATCGTGCCCGCCCAAGAGTAGGCGTTCGGCGCGTTCTTGGCGGTGTCGATCACGAGCGGATACCAGCCGCGGAGCGGGCGCGAAAACGGAATCGGGTCGAAGTTGATGCCGTAACCCGAACGGATCACCGTCTTGTCGCCAAGGCGATAGGCGATACCGACGCGCGGGGCGAAGAGCTTGTGGCTCACCGTGATTCCCGCGTTTTCCGGAGTGTTGCCGCGGCCGCCCAGGAAGACCTGGTTGCTGACGGGGTCGTAGCGTTCGATGCCCTTGCCGGCGCGCGTCATGAGCGGATAAAACTCGTACCGCAGCCCGATATTGATCGTCAGGTTGCGGCTGACCTGCCAGCGGTCGCGAGCGTACCAGCCGAATTGCCATTCGCGGCCGGTCGAAAGGATGTACTGAAGGCTCTTATCCGTCGAGGTGTCGAGCCCGAGCAGGAAGGTCGCATAGCCGTTGTACTGGTTGGACGCCGGTCCGCCGCTGAGAGCGGTGGGGCCGCCGCCGAATCCGAGGTAGCCGCGTGGGCCATTCCCGATCTCCGGCTGCCAGTGGTTCAAGTGATGCCGGACCAGGTCGAAGCCGAAACGGAATTCGTGCGCGCCATGGACGTAGGTGATGTTATCGCTCTGGGTCCAGCTTTCCTCCACACGCGTCACCGGCATCCAACTGGGTACGCCGAAACCGTTGTAACTGCCGGGCCCGATGTTCGGGAAACCGCTCTGACGCGGGTCCGGACCGTTGGTGTTGGGGATGCCGAACTGCTGGCCATAGTTGGTGCCGTAATCGTTGGGGATCACCGACTGACCCTGGCGTTCATAGCCGAGCACGCCGTCGAGGATTACGTGCGGCGAGAATGTGTGCGTGTGCCCGATCGTCCCGACCTGGATCAGCGTGTTACCGAGGCCCGGGTCCGAGCCGCCGAGGCCCGATCCGCCGGCGATGCCGAACACAGCCTGGCCGCCCGCAGTCGCCCACATCCGGCCATAATGGCCCCAAATCGACTCTTTCTCGTTGAGGTTGAAGTTGATCTTGGCGTCGAAGTAGTTGCGATTCAAAATCGGGCCGCCCGCCGCGTAGTAGTTGTTGAGCGTTCCGCCGCCCGGAACATTCGGCAGAGGATAGTAGGACTGCAGCTTTAGCGTGATCGGGTCCAGCATGCTGGTAGGGATCTTATTTCCCGCAAACGGCTGACGCCCTGTGCCATCCGGGTTTCCTGTCGTCGGATTGTAGATGATGGTCGGGTACGCGCTGAAATCGCCGGCCCGCTGATCGGCGGTCGGAACCGAGTAGAACCCGGGCGATGCCTGCCGCTGCCGCGTGCCGTCATAGCTGAGGAAGTAGAACAGCCGGTTCTTCACGACGGGTCCGCCCACCGTCGCGCCGAAGTTGTTATAGATGCTCAGCGGTTTGGCCGTGCCCACCTGCTGGAAGAAGTTGCGCGCCTTCAGGTGCTGGTCGTCGTGGAACTCGTAGGCGCTGCCGTGGATATCGTTGGTGCCCGACTTGGTGATCAGCGTGATCGCGGACGAGCCGGACATGCCCTGTTCGGCGTCGGCCGCGCTGGTGGTGATGTTGACGGTGTCGATCGTCTCTTCCGGAGCGACGTAACCCACATGGTGAGGCAGCCAAACATTGACGCTGGCGGCGCCGTCGATGCGGGTGATGTTGGTCTGCGCGTTGCCGCCGTTGATGTGCGTCTGGAGCGCGCGGCCGGGCGTGTCTGTGATCGAGTTCTGGAATGCGGCGGGCGTGGCGCCCGGAACCAGGTTGATCAAGCTCTGGTAGTTGCGGTAGCCGCTGAGCGGCAGGCTGCTGATCTCTTTGGAAACGATCTCGGAGTGCGTGTCGGACTTGTCAGTCTGCAGCTCGACAGTGCTCGCTTCCACAGTGACCTGCTCGGTAAGCTGCCCGACCTCCAACCGCAAATCGACGCGGCCGACCGTGTTCGGGCTGACATCGACATTGTTCACCGCGGAGGTGCGGAAGCCTTTGGCTACAACCTTCAGGTCGTAGTTGCCAGGGAGCACGTTCCCAAACGAATAACGCCCACCTTGATCGGATGTGGTTTCACGGGATACGCCCGTGGCTTTACTCGTGATCGTGACCGTTGCGCCTGGAATTAAGGCTTGGCTCTGGTCTGTGACGGTGCCGACTACGGATCCGTAGAGCACCTGCGCGTGCGCCGAAGGACCGGCGACGCTGAAAAGCCATACCAACAACAGCAAAGACAGGTATGGCAACACGAACTTTCTCGACTCCATTACCCCTCCCCAATTCACCAGCGGCCACTATGGCGCTGTGAAACTGACAGCAAGATACTGTGAAGATTTATAATGCTTTTCTACTATCGAAGTCAAGGAAAATCGCGCAAACAGCCGATTTCCGAAAATCGTGGGAGTGGTTTGGAGGCGTTATCCGTAGCAGCGAATTTCGAAAATGCGCGCCAGTCGGTCGCCGTTGGTGGCGTTGATTTCCACTCGAAGCGATCGTACTTCCATGCGATCGAAGCGATGGCGGCTCAGCCGTTGGAAGTTGCCCGCGACGGAAGCGATTTGGCGAACTTCCCCGGCTGACGTGCGGCAGATAACTACGTAGTCCTTGACGGTTTCCGGTTGCGGGGCCCGCAATAAATTGATGTTCTGCGTCTCCTGGGCGCTGAGCGTCAACTGCCTGCGAAAGCCGCTGTCGAAGGTAAGCTGCACTTCGCGGAGGTGCTGGGGTTTCGCCCAGCGCAGCTCGATCCACGCGGGCTCGCCCGCGGCAACCGGCGCCGCCCAATGATGAACCACCACCGGCTCTCCGTGAGCGTCGGGAATGTCGCGGGTGAAACCATCGAGCACCAGCGCGGCCTTGGCGTTGCCCTCTTCGGCCGATGCGTTTACACTTGCTACGCGGGCGAGGTCGAGCGGGTCCTGATTTTTGCGGCCTTTGATCGTCTGGTCGTCGCGCAGCAGCGTCTCCTGCAGGCGGGCCACCTGCTTCGCGTCTCCCGCCAACTCCCGCGGAGTGATTCCGGCCTCGACGCACCGGGCGGCGGCAGTCCCGATGGCTTGCCCCTCCACAGCACAGGTGGCCATCACGCGGGCCGACGTGAAGGCTACATAACTGGCGCTGATGTTGCGTCCCGCCATAAAAAGGTTCCGGATATTGCGGCTGTAGAGCGAGCGCAGCGGGATATCGTAGACCTCGGGAGGCTTGAGCGTGGTGTTGGGCGGGAGATCGGGACGGTCGAAGCCTTCGGGCGGATGGGCGTCCATCGGCCACCCGCCGATGGCGACCGCATCGGGGAGGCTCCCCTTCATCAGGTCATGCTGCGTGAGAACATAATCGCCCAGCAGGCGGCGGCTGCCGCGTTTGCCGGGCATCATCCCGACCCAGTCCATCGCCCAGTAGCGGCTGTCCGGGAACTCGCCGCTGTTCTTGATGTAATCCCAGACCCCCATGACGATCGAGAGCAGCTCGAACCGGATGCGCTCATTGTCGGCGATAACGTCCTTGTCGCCGCCCCACTCGATCCACCAGTAGCCGTACTCCCAACTGGTGATGCCGCGATGCAGTAACTGGGCCTTGGTGATCTTGCGCGCCCACTTGGGCGGAGTGAACGGCATGGGCGTATGGAACAGGCGCGAGGTGAACAGGATGCTCGAGCCGAGCGTGCGATTGTCGGGCGACTCCGGGGCGAGCGGCTCGTCGAACTCGGAACGCGCTTCGCGGCCGGTGCGCAGGTCGGCGCCGGCTTCCAGGGCCAGACGCGAATCGCCGGTACAGTCGCAGAAGATGCGGGCGCGGATGCGGTAGAGGTGCTCGCTCTTGTCGCAGCGCGCCGTGGCTTCGGTGATACGGCCATCCTGGACGGTGGCGGAGCAGAGTATGGTTTCGAGCAGCAGCGTGATGTTGGGCTCGCTGACCACCTTGTCATAAAGCAGCAGGTCCCACAGCTCGAACGAGCGCTGCGGATTGTTTACGGCGTCCGCCAGGCGCAGTTCTTCGAGAATGCCTCCCTCGCGCCAGCCCGGCCGGCCGGTGTGGCAATTCGCGCCGACCACGTGCATCTTCACTTCGCTCGAAGAGTTGCCGCCCAGGCGCGAACGGTCCTGCACCAGCACCACGCGCGCGCCGTGGCGGGCGGCGGCGATGGCCGCGCAAACACCCGCCAGGCCGCCGCCGGCGACAAGCACATCGGCATCCAGATCCACCTGCCGCATGTGGGGCTCGCTGCGGGCGAACGGCGCGTCGAGCGGCGCGACGCGTTCGAAATCGGGATGAGCGGGAGGGGCGGTTTGGGATTGGGCGTCGTCCGCGAGCACGATCAGCGAATAACCGCCGAGCCCGCAACGGGTGAAGAAATCGCGCCGGTTCACAATCGTATTCTATTCCCAATGCGCGGGCTACGCCGTTTCCTGGCGGGCGATAGCCTCCAGGCCGCGCTCGCGGATCTCCTGATCGCGGATCAGGAACTTCTGGACCTTCTTGCTGACCGTCATCGGGAAGGAGTCCACAAAGCGGACATATTGCGGAACCTTGAAGTAGGCGATCGTCCCCCGGCAGAAGTCGCGAATCTCTTCGGCGGTGGCCTGTTCGCCGGTCTTCAACTGCACCCAGGCCAGGACGGTTTCGCCGAGTTTGGCATCGGGAATCCCGACCACGTAAACATCGGCGACCTTGGGATGGGTGTGCAGGAAGTCCTCGACCTCGCGCGGATAAATATTCTCGCCGCCGCGGATGATGGTGTCCTTGGCGCGCCCCTTGAAGCTGATATATCCGTCCGGCCGCATCACCGCGAGGTCGCCCGTGTGCAGCCAGCCGTCGCTGTCGATCGCCTCGGCCGTACTTTGCGGATCGGCGTCATAACCTTTCATCACCAGGTAGCCGCGCGTACAAAGCTCGCCCTGCTGCCCGATAGGGAGCCGGGCGCGCGTTTCGGGATCGATGATCTGCACCTCGGTATTGGCCAGCGGCGCGCCCACCGTGGTGACGCGGAGCTCGAACGGATCGTCGATATTCGACATCGTAATGACCGGCGAGGATTCCGTCTGGCCATACGGGATGGTCATCCGCTCGATGTGCATCCGCTCTCCCACGCGCTTCATCAGCTCGATGGGGCAGGGCGCGCCCGACATCACGCCCTTTCGAAGCGAGCTGCAATCGAAGCGGTCGAACTCGGGATGCTCCAGCTCCGAGATGAACATGGTGGGCACGCCGTAGAGCGTGGTGGCGCGCTCCCGGTGTACCGCCTCGAGAGTGGCCAGGGCGTCGAACTGCGCCGAGGGCAGAATCAGCGCCGCGCCATTGACCACCGAGACCATGGAGCCGATCACCGATCCGAAACAATGGTAGAGGGGGACGGGCGCGCAGATGCGGTCGTTTTCCGTGCAGCGGAGCGCGATTCCGATCGCCATGCCGTTGTTGAGCAGGTTGCGATGCGTCAGCATCACGCCCTTGGGAGAGCCCGTGGTGCCGGAAGTGTATTGGATGTTGGCGACGTCGTCCGGCGTGCCGGCATGCTCCGGATGGTCGCGGCCGCAATCGAGCATCTCCCGCCAGGAGTCTTCGCCCAGCCACACCACATGCTCGAGCGGCAGCCGGTCGCCGTCGCGGGAGTTGTGGAGGATCTCGCGATAGTTCGCGCGCGAATCCGACGCATGCAGGAAGAGGGCGCGGATGTGCGACCTTTGCAGAACGAAGCGAAGCTCGTGCGAGCGGTAGGCCGGGTTGACGTTGACCAGAATGAGCCCGGCGCGGGCAGTCGCGTACTGGAGCAGCACCCATTCGAGACAGTTGCTGGCCCAGATGCCGATGCGGTCTCCGGCATTGAGGCCCAGGGCGGCGAGCCCGCGCGCGGTGCGCGTAACTTCCGCATCCAGTTCACTCCAGGTGAGGTGGACGTTCTGGTGGCAGACCACCAGCGCCTCGCGGCCGGGGAAACGCGCCGCGGCGTGGCTGAGCGCCTGGGAGAGAGTCCGTTCGAGGAGAGGCACGTCCGCCCCGCGCCGGTAGCTGAGCGAGGCCGACTCAGGCTGAGGCACGGAAGTCATGTTCACGAAGGTACAGTGTATCGCAAGGAAGCCTGCCTGCTGGAGCGTCAGGGGTTGAGATCGTCGCCCAGTTCCCGCTGAAATCGCCGCAGACGCTGCTCCAACTGGCGGCGCAGCGCGGCATGCTCAGGCCGATCGGCCAGGTTGGTGATCTCCCACGGGTCCCGGTCGATATCGAAGAGCTGCGTGACGCGGGCTTGCGGGTAGTGGATCAGCTTGTGCTCCCGGGTGCGTACAGCGCGCTGGAAGCCGCGGTACCAGCTAAAGATCGCGTCGTGCTTCTCGCCTCCGCCGCCTTTCAGCAGGTCCGCGAGGCTCGGGAATTCCACGGTCCTTGGCGGATCGACGCCCGCCAGCTCGCAGGTGGTGGCGAATAAGCTGTGCTGATACACCAGGGCATCCACGCGCATGCCCTCCGGCACGCCGGGCCCGGCAATCAGCAGGGGCATTCGGATGCTGTGGTCGTACATGTTCTGTTTGCCCATCAGTCCGTGCTGCCCCACCGCCAGCCCGTGGTCGCCGGTGAAGATGACGTAGGTGTTGGCGGCTTTGCCGGATTTCTCGAGAGCCTCGAGGATGCGGCCGATCTGCGCATCCATGTACGTGGTGTGCGCGTAATACTCGGAGCGGTGCAGCCGCACTGCCTCCCTGGTGCGCGGAAAGGGAGCCAGCAATTCGTCCCGTATGCGGCTGTCGCCCTGGTCGAAGGGATGTTCGGGCAGGTAGTTGGGCGGGATTTCGATGCGCTCGCGCGGGTAGCGCTCCACGAACTCGCGCGGAGCCTGCCGCGGATCGTGCGGCGAGTTGAAGCCCACATACATGAAAAAAGGAGTGGAGCGTTTGGCGGCCTTCCGCAGCAGGTAATCGACGGCGCCATCCGCCCACACCGCGGCGGAATGCCGGATCTCGTCGCGCGGCGCATTCTCCCACAACCCGGTATGCAGCCACTGGCCGCCGAGCGAGGTGTCCCACGGACTCCACGTGTTTCCAGCGCCCGGCCGGCCGTAGGCCGACGGCCCCGATTCGAACATGCCCGGCGCCACCGGCCCCATTTCCTGGAAGCTGCGCTGCAGTGTAGTGGGGTCGAGGTGCCACTTCCCGACGATGAAAGTGTCGTAGCCCGCCCTGCCCATGGTCTGGCCCCACAACGGAGTGTCGTCCACCTGCTTCTGCGCGCGGAACGCGGTGAGCCCGGTGTTCAGCATCGTGCGGCTGGCGATGCACACCGCGGGGGACCACGAACCCTGGTGAAAGGCGTGCGTGAATGCGCACCCCGAGCGGCAGACGCGGTCCAGGTTGGGCGTCTGGACCTCCGGGTTGTTCAAGGTGTGAATGCCGCGGAAGGTCAGGTCATCGGCAATTAGCACCAGGAAATTCGGCCGCTGGCCGGCGGCATCCGCGCGCCCTCGGGTGGCCAGTTCGAGGGCGGCGGCTGACTTCAGAAAGTCGCGGCGATGCATGCTTATCCCTGGCCCGGCGCCGGAGGTTGAAAGACGTAGTGGTCGTCGGTTTCCTGGCGTAGCTCGTCGATGCGGCGGCGCAGGTCCCGGGCCAATCCGGCGTGCCGCGGGTCGCCGTACAGGTTGTGAAGCTCGCCCGGGTCTTCCTGCAGATCGTACATCTCGAACTCCTGCGGCTCCTCGTAATAGTGAATGAACTTGTACCGGTCCGTGCGGACACCGCGGTTCTTCCGGACATTGTGCGGCCCGGGATATTCGTAATACTCGTACAGCCAGTCCTTGCGCCAGGTCTTCGGCGTCTCCCCTTTGAGGAATGGGACCATGCTGAGCCCCTGCATCCGCTTGGGGACCGGAAGACCGGCCAGCTCGAGAAAAGTCGGCGCGATATCGAGGTTCGTCACCATCTGGTCTACGGTCGCCCCGGGACGCACCATTCTGGGGTAGCGAATCAGCATGGGCGTCCGTATGGACGGCTCGTGCATGAATCGCTTATCGTACTTGCGCCACTCTCCGAGGAAGAAGCCATGGTCGGCGGAGAACATGATGGCGGTGTCGTCGAGCTGGCCCATATCGGTCAGAGCCTGGAACATCTTGCCCACGTTCTCGTCGGCGGAGACGATCCCGGCGTAGTAGTCCTTGACCACTTCCTCCAGGGTTCGAGCGCAATTGCTCTTGGTCTGCGAGCGCCGGACATACGTTCCGATGCTGTCGTCGGCCTCGGCGAATGCGCGCGGCTTGCCGGGGTAGCCCTTCAGGTCGTCGTCGAAGGTGGCGGGCTTGGGGATCGGGATGCCGTTATACAAATCGAGAAGCCGCCGGGGCCGGAAAAAGGGCGCGTGCGGGGATTGGAACCAGAAGATGAGACAAAACGGCTTCTCGCGTTTCTGTTTCATCCACCGGATCGCCCGGTCCATCACGACATCTTCCACATAGCCTTCGTGAACCGTGGGTGGGCCGGACTTGCCGTGCGAGCCCTCCGTGATCACCGGCCAGAAATAGTCGGTCGCCGCCCCCGGATAGCCGAAATAGTAGTCGAAGTTTCGTTTGTCGAGGTCGCGAACGTGCGCCTTCCCGAACAGCCCCACTTCGTAACCGGCTTCCCGCAGGAGATCCGTGAACATCGGAATATCCGTGGGAATCGCGCGATTTTGATTGTCCACGCACCCGGTGTTGTGCGTGTGCAGGCCGGTCAAGGCAGTGGCCCGCGAGGGAAGGCATAGGGCGTTGGTCACGAAGGAATTCCGGAACTGAACCCCCTCCCGCCCGATGCGGTCGAAGTTGGGAGTCTCGAGAATCCGGTTTCCGTTGAGACTGAGAGCGTCCGGTCGATGGCCGTCTGTCGTCATGAAAATCAGGTTGGGCCGCGGCGGAGAGCCCGCACGCTGAGCGGCCAGTGGACCCGATGCCAGGGCTGCGCTGCCCATGAGCCCGGCGCCCGTCTTCAGGAAAGAACGGCGGTACGTGTCGTTGGAATGATCTGCCATGACTCCCTCAAGGGCGTTGACTCATCGCCTGTTGGATTACCCACTCGGTAGGCAGCGCCGTCGCCGCGGACGAGCGGAGCACGCCTTCGCCCATAACGGCGCTCACGAAATTCTCCACACAAGGGTAGTGCAGGTTGGAATGCGCCGGGATCGATTCGGTCCCGGCCGGATGGACGAGCGACGGGCTGTTCAGCGGCGTAAGGTCGATTTCGCCCTCGGTTCCGCGGATTCGGAACTCGTCGCGCGGAATGCGGGAGTGCCAGCGCACATCGACGATCGCACGCACGCCGCTATCATAGTCGATCATCACGGTGGCGTTGTCCTCCACCGCCGTCGGATGCACCAAGGTCGAAAGGTGGCCTGTCGCGCGAACCGGCTGTCCGAAGACGTAGTTCATCAGGTCAATGCGGTGGCAGGCGATGTCGTAGAGCGGCCCTCCGCCGGAGCGGGCCGGATCGACCAGCCACGAGCGGAACCCATCGGTAGGGTGGAACCAGTCATGGGAGGTAGCTTCCGCGAAGACCGGGCGGCCGATCGCGCCGGCGGCCAGCAGCTCCCGCGCGCGTCCCACCTTGGGGTAAGTGCGGCGGTAATACGCGATGCCGAGAACTCGCCCGGTTTCCTCGGCGGCACGCTGCATGGCCTGTGCCTCGGCGTAGTTCATGGCCATGGGCTTCTCGCAGAGAACGTGCTTGCCGGCGCGCAGGGCCGCGATCGACTGGGAACTGTGGAGGCACACCGGTGTGGCGACGTACACGGCGTCGGCCGGACACTCCGCGAGCGCCGTCTCAAGGTCGGTCCAGGCGGGGACGCCGTAGGGCTCGGCCTTAGAGAGATCGCGGGTCACGAAGCCAGTGAGCTGACTGCGCGGTTCGGCGAGGATAGCGGGAAGGACGCGCTTCGTGGCGATGTCGCCGATGCCGAGAACCAGCCAGCGCAACATAGGGCCATAATACTCCGGCGGAGGGCGCCCGTCGATTACTTCCTGGATTTGGCGGCAGCCCGCCGGGCGGAGCGCTTCAGGGGGTCGGCCGGGCGATAGTCCAACTCGCGGGACAGGACCTCCACCAGTTTCGCCAGCATTTGAGTTCGGGCCCAATACTTGTCGTTGCCTTCTACCAGGTGCCAGGGGGCGGTTCGGGTGCTCGTCTTCACCAGCATTTCCTCCACCGCGTCTTCATAGGTGGACCACTTCTCCCGGTTGCGCCAGTCTTCGCTGGTGAGCTTCCAGGCTTTGTAACCGATGGCTTTGCGCTCTTCGAAGCGGCGGAGTTGTTCCTCGCGCGAGATCTGGATCCAGAATTTGGCGATGACCGCGCCGAAATCCTTCAGTTGCCGTTCGAAGGAGTTGATCTCCTTATAGGCGCGCTTCCACGCTTCCGCGGGGCAGAAGCCCTCGACGCGCTCCACCAGCACCCGCCCGTACCAGGAGCGGTCGAAGATGGCGATCTGGCCGCACTCCGGCAGCCGGCGCCAGAAGCGATAGAGGTAATGCCTCGTCTTGTCCTCGCCCTGCGGCGCCGCGATCGGATAGACCACGTAGCCGCGCGGGTCGAGCTTTTCGGTGATCCGTTTAATGGCGCCTCCCTTTCCGGAGGCGTCCCAGCCTTCGAACAGGATGACGACCGGGCGCTTTTGCAGGTACACCTGGTAACCCAGTTCGCGGAGTTGGATCTGGCGCCGCGTCACTTCCCGGACATACGATTCCCGATCGAGTTTGTGAGTCAGGTCGAGTGTCTCGAGCATCAGGCCCTCCCCGAAAGCGATTCCATGGCTACGCGGAGCTCCGCGTCCTTGGCGGCTGCGCCCGGCGCCTCCACGCGCTGCGGAGCGTTCGCGCCCAGGCGCCGCTCCATGGCGGCCACGATGGTCTCGAAGATTCGTTTCCGTGCGTGCCACTTGGAAGTGGCCTCGACGATGGTCCAGGGCGCGAACTCCGAGTCGGTCAGCTCCAGCATCTCCTCGGCGGCCGCCAGGTAGTCCGCGTATTTCTTGTGGCGGGACCAATCGGCGTCGCTGACCCGCCAGGCCTCCAGCGGATCGGCCTCGATGGAGCGAAAACGCGCCTTCTGCTCCTTCTTCGAGATGTGCAGGAAAAACTTGAGGATCACCGCGCCGTCATCGGCCAGCATGCGCTCGAACTCGACGATGTCGCGGTATGCGTCCCGCCACGCCTGCTCGGGAATCGCGCGCTCGACCCGGTCGTCCAAAACGCGGACGTACCAGCTGCGGTCGAAGATCACCATCTCGCCGCGGTTCGGCGCCTTCAGCCAGAAGCGCCACAGCCAGGGACGCTGCTGCTCGTAGGTACGGGGAGCGGTGATGGGATAGAGTTTGAACCCGCGCGGATCCAGGCGCTGCGTAAGGGCCGCGATCGCCGTGCCCTTTCCGGAGGCGTCCCAGCCTTCGAAAACGATGACGGTCGGTATGCCCTGGTCCCAGCTCGCCTTTTCGAGATCGTACAGGCGGTGCTGGACAGACGGCAGAAACCGCTTGTACGCCTCCTGCGAAAGCCTCTTCTTGAGATTGACGTTTTCCAACATGGCTTCAGCGTCAATTCTAGCCGCCTTCGCCGGTCGGTGTTAGGGTTGAGGGATCGACCGCTGTGGCGGAGGAAGAGGGATTCGAACCCCCGAGTGAGTCACCCCACTAACGGTTTTCAAGACCGCCGCCTTCGACCGCTCGGCCATTCCTCCGACCTTTATTATATCCGGGCCGTCCTCACGGCTGTACGCCCCCGGGAAGCAGACGGTCCAGCTTGCCGTTCAGCTCCGTCAGCGCTTTCATGACTGCGTCGTGCTCAACCTCGTCCTGCGCCGGTAGCTTCCGTTGGATGTAGAAAGTGCCGCCGGGTTCCAGAACGCATTGATCGACTTCCGAGACCGAGTCGAACCCCTGACGGTGCAGCACAGTCATCAACTCGGACCGGGTCAGTAGCTCCTTAGCCAGGGCGTTGCGGACGATGCAGCCATTCTGGATCAGCGTCGTCGGCTTACCTTCGAAGATCTGGTCGAGGCGGCGGTGGCGGAACAGGAACCGCACTACCAGGTAATTGATCACCAGCAGAGCGAAGGCGCCAATCACGCCGCCGAGCAGCGAATTGTCGTCTCCGATGATGGCGTTCTGCACGGTGTTGGAAAGCGAGAGCAGCACCACCAGGTCGAAGGGGTTGAGCTGCGCCAGTTCCCGTTTTCCGAAGACGCGCAGGGCGACCACCAGAAAAAGGTAGACGAGAGCGGGTCGCAGGATCTTCTCCGCCAGGGGTACTCCCGGCACGAAGATGTTGTGCCACATGTGCGCCGACGCCAGCCAGTGGGGCATTCGATATTCCTCCCAAATGCCAATTATGCCCCGCCCCGCTGGATTTGAGCGGGCCAATTCGCTACAACAAGAGAACAGGCCAATGTTCCGGCCTGTGGAAAGCCTGTGGACGTCGTGAGGGCAGTTGCGGAATTCCCGCCTGGAGCGCTTGATTCAAAAGCGACTTCCGCGTGCGGTGCGATAGGGCGCATCCTCGTGGTTTATCCGCAGCCTAAATCGCTCATAACGACGGGCGAAATCCTGTGCGACGTCCCGGCGCGGGAGGGGCTACTCTAAGTCATTCACGCCATGTCTGCTGCCAACGTGTCCGAAAAAGGTCTTCCCACCAATGTGGATGCCGAGCGATTCGTGCTTGGGTCGATTCTGCTCGACGACAGTCTCTACGTGCAAGCCGCCGGAACCCTCGAGGCCGACGACTTCAGCCTGGAGAAGCATCGCCGCATCTTCAAGCGGATGGGCGACCTTCAGGACCGCGGCGAGCGCATCGACCGCGTTACCATCGCCAACGAGCTGCTGAAGTTCAACGAGCTGGAGGCTTGCGACGGCCTGAGCTACCTGGTTTCGCTCGACGACGGGCTGCCCCAGATTCCGAACCTCGACAGCTACATCCGCATCGTCAAGGACAAGGCCGTGCTGCGGCGCATCATCTTTGCTTCGCAGCACATGATGAACCGCTGCCTGCTGGGCGAGGAGGAGCCCGACCAGATTCTGGCCGGGGCCGAGGAAACGCTCCTCAAACTCGGGGACGCCCGGGTGAAGAACGGCCTGCAGAATCCGGACCAGATTCTGCAGAACTACGAGGGAGGCATTTCAGCCTTCCTGGACCCGAGCAAGCGCATCAAGGGAATCAGCACCGGGTTCACCAAGTTCGACGAATACACCGGCGGGCTGCACGGCGGCGACCTCTGCATTCTGGCCGCCCGGCCTTCGATGGGGAAGACTGCCCTTGCTTTGAATATCGCGCAGCACGTGGCGCTGAGGTTGAAGCAGACCGTGGCGGTGTTTTCGCTCGAAATGTCGAATGAGTCGCTGCTGACCCGTATGCTCTGCGCCACCGCGCGGGTGGACAGCCAGCGGTTCCGCGCCGGGTACCTCACGCAGGAGGAGCGCAGAAAGCTCAACCAGGCCCTGCACGAGCTGGTCGAGGCTCCGC
Source organism: Bryobacterales bacterium (assembly GCA_963836015.1). Taxonomy (GTDB): domain Bacteria; phylum Acidobacteriota; class Terriglobia; order Bryobacterales; family Bryobacteraceae; genus CAWCDJ01. The sequence goes on from CAWIIF010000011.1 coordinate 223,548, forward strand.
TCTACATCGATGACACTCCGGGCATCCACCTCATGGACATGCACGCCAAGCTGCGTCGCTTGCAGGCCGAGCGCAATAAACTCGGGTTAGTGATCGTTGACTATCTTCAGTTAATGACCGGCCGCGGCCGCTTCGAAAACCGCAACCAGGAAGTTAGCGCGCTCTCGCGCGGCATGAAGCTCCTCGCCAAGGAATTGAATGTCCCGCTGCTGGTGCTTTCGCAGTTGAGCCGCGCGGTCGAAACCCGCCAGGGCGATCATCGCCCGCAGCTCAGCGACTTGAGGGAGTCGGGCTCGATCGAGCAGGACGCGGACGTGGTGGGCTTCATCTTCCGCGAAGAAGTTTACAATCGCGACCGCGAAGACCTGAAAGGGCTCGCCGAATTGATCATCGCCAAGCAGCGCAACGGCCCCGTGGGAACCGTCAACCTCGTGTTCCTGCACGCGCAGACCAAGTTCGAGAACCGCGCCGAGGACACCGGCGACCTTCCCGAAGAATAACCGGACCTAGCGGGTTACCAGCAGCTCCGCCTGCACGAACGCCGAGCTGCCGATCTGGTCGCGCAGTGTATTGAAACGGACCGTGCTGCTCGCGGCGCGCAGCCGCGCCGCTTCGGCGAAAGCCAGTTCCCTGAGGAAGCGGTCGGCGCGGTCGCGGTAGGAATAGCCCACATAGACCAGGCCTCCCCCAGCCACCACCTCCATGAGGAGATCCCAGAACGTCGCTCGCCGGAACAGCGATTTACGGCCGGCCGCGTCGCGCGGGATTTCGATGGTCTGGCGCCCGCCGCGAAGAATTGCACGGATACAGCGGGCCGCGTCGAATGCGCGCGTCGGGTCGGGGTCGGGGAAGCTCGCCAGCACCTCGCGGAGCGCATCGGCTTCCACCTCCCACCCGGCCCAGCGGAAGCGCGATGCGCCGCTCACCATCGACCCGCGTCTGATGAATTCGCGGATGCGCGCCTCGTCCTTGCCGGTCACGGCGAGCATGTGCTCGAGCAGTTCCCGAATCGGAAGATCCTGCACCACGACCGGAGAGATCGTGATCGCTTCGGCGGCTTCCGAGCTCAGCTTCACGCGAACAGTCTGCGGTAACGCCATTCTTCGATTTCACGCTAGCATAAGTCCGTGACCCCTCTCGAAAAGGTGCTGGCCGAGACCGCGCGCTACGAGCACGCCCTGCTGCGTTTCTCGGCACGCGAGCACGGTGGCGGGGTTGAGCTGGTGATCGAGATGAAGGACCCGGGCCTCGGCTTGCACACGTATTTTGCGCCCGTACACCCGCGCGATATCGAGCATCCCCAGTTTCCGTGGACCTTCCAGCGGTACCTGTACGATTGCATGCACGACTACCTGGTGGAGATGTTCATTCGCACACCGCAGAGCCGGGACGCCGGCGCATGACCCCGGCCGGCGAAATTCTGGCGGCGGAGATCCGCCGCGGCGGCCCGATTCCTTTCCGGCGATTTATGGAGGTCGCGCTCTACCACCCCGAGTGCGGCTACTATCGCCGCGCGCGCGACCCGTTCGGAAAAGAGGGCGACTTCTACACGGCCGAGCAGGTGCAGCCGGTCTTCGGGATCCTCGTGGCGGCTCGCATCCGCCAGTTGTTCCAGGAGATGGGTGAGCCGGGCGGCTTCACCGTGGTCGAGCTCGGCGCGGGGCGGGAGGAGATGGCTCCGTCGCTCGCACGCTGGCGTTACGCCCCGGTGGATCTGGGCGCCGCGCTGCCGGAGCGATTTACGGGAGTCGTGTTTTCCAACGAGTTTTTCGACGCGCTGCCCGTGGACGCCGTCGCCTATTGCGAGGGAGCATTCCGCGAGCGGCTCGTGCGTCTCGACGGCGAGCATTTCGCGTGGGAGACCGGACCCGCCGTTCGTGAAGAGGCGGGCGATTACCTGCGCCGTTACTTCCCGCCACCCGCGGAAGGGGATCAGTACGAGGTGAACCTCGAGGCGCTGGCATGGATCGAACGCATCTGCGCCGCAATGGAGCGCGGGCACATCCTCACCATCGATTACGGATTCACGCGCGCCGAGGCCATCCGGTTTCCCGCCGGCACGCTGATGGCATATCGCCGTCACACGGCGCGGGACGAGGTGCTGGAAGAGCCGGGAGAGCGCGACATCACGGCGCACGTGAACTTCACCGCTCTCGAAGACCACGGCCTGCGCTGCGGATTGCGAACGCGCCGCTTCGAAACGCTGGCGCAGACGATTCTCGCCGCCGGTGAAGCGGACCAGTTCGCGGAAGCGCTGGGTGAAGGAAACGATCTGCGGCGGAGGATGCAGCTCAAAACTCTGCTCTTCGGAATGGGCGAGACCTTCCGGGTGCTCTGGCAGGAGAAGGGAGAATCGGAGAGAAAAGGCTGAAACAATGAAAAAGGCCCCGAAAACCGGGGCCTCGTAGTGGAATCCGTTTTGCAGGCCCTTGTTCAGGGCGCGCCCAAGCTACTTCTTTTTCTTCGGAGCAGCTTTCTTCTTCGGGGCGGCTTTCTTGGTTGCGCTCTTCATTGATTGATTCTCCCTAACATCAAATTTTGCGATTCAAAATCGCAATGTGATTCATATATAAGGTTGTTCGCGGGGAAAGTCAAGAAAAAAATGCATTCGGCGGCCCAATCCGACCTCTTTCGAGTTGCAGGCGCGAGTGTCATCGCGAGCTCCGGAGAGCGTTATGGAATTCTTGCGCGAAACTGGAAGGGGAGGCAACGCCATTGGTCATGGCTGTCGACGGCGGTGAAGGCGACAGGGCACTCGTGGAGCGCCTGCAAGGACGCGACCCGCGGGCCCTCGCGGAACTTTATGACCGGCACGGCCGCGCGATCTACTCGTGGGTGCTCGGTGCCGCCGGGAACCGCGGTGCCGCCGAGGACCTGGTCCAGGAGACTTTCTTGCGGGCATGGAACCGCATTCAAAGCTTCGGTCCCGCGAGCGGTCCGATCGAGTTGTGGCTGCTGGCGATCGCACGCGACGCCGCGCCCCATTGCGAGGATTCGGACAATCCGGCGCCCGGCGCCGCGCCGCCGCCATCTCCGAAACTCCGGCGGAGGATTCTGGCCTCGGCGGGATACGAACGCTTCGGGTGGGCGCCGTTCCTGGCCGCGGCTGCCGTGCTGGCGCTCTCTGCTGCGGTTTATTTCGGCGGAAGGGAGCGCACCTTCGCCCTCGAAGTCCTGAATCTGCGCGAGCAGATGCGGCAGCAGAACATCGCCCTGACGCGCTTCAACGAAGCTCTTTCTATCCTGAACGGTGAGGGCACCGTCGAAGCTTCTTCCGCGCCGGGACCGCTTTCAGGCAAGATCTTCGTGAATGCGCAGCAGGGGGTATTGCTGATTGCGTCGAATCTCACACCCGCGCCGCGCGGCAAGGTCTTCGAGATGTGGCTGGTCGCGAAAAGCGGCAGGCGCGCGCCGGCCGGAGTGTTTCAGGCGCGACGCGACGGCACGGCGCTGCACGTGGCGGGGGGGCCAGTGGACGCTGCCTCGATTGCGGCGGTCGCCGTAACCCTGGAAGACGAAGGCGGCGCTGCGCAGCCCACCTCGCCGCCGATCATCACGGCTTATCTTTGGTCTAATCGTACGGAAGCCCGCTCCCCCTCGCGTCCATAATAGTTCTATGCCCTGCCTCGTTTTGGCAGTTGGATCGGCCGCCGACATTCCTCTCTCCATGCTGGTGGTGTTCGCCGCCGCCAAACTTCTCTCCGAAATCTTCGAGCGCATGGGCCAGCCGGGCATCGTGGGCGAGATCCTGGCGGGCATCCTGATCGGCCCTCACGTGCTCGGCTGGATGGCGCCCAACGAGGTCCTCCAGATTCTCTCCGATCTCGGCGTGATGTTCCTGTTGTTCCGCGTGGGGCTGGAAGTAAAGTCCTCGGACCTGCTGAAAGTCGGCGGTACGGCCCTCCTGGTGGCGGTAATCGGCGTCATCATCCCGTTCGGGATGGGATGGTGGATCGCAGCCATGTGGGGCGAGCCGCGCGTGGAGAGCATCTTCATCGGCGCCGCCATGGTGGCCACCAGTGTCGGGATCACGGCGCAGGTGCTGGCGTCCCGCGGGCTTCTGAACTTGCGCGCCAGCCGCATCATCCTGGCCGCGGCGGTCATCGACGATGTGCTCGGCCTGATCGTGCTGGCGCTGGTAAGCGGCTTGGCGAAGGGATCCGTCAACTACCTGGATCTCGCCATCACCGCCGCCCTGGCGATCGGCTTCACGGCTTTTCTGGCGACCATCGGTTCGCGCACCGCGCGCCGCGTCGTCCCCCGTATGCAGGCCAAACTGAGCCTGGCGGAAGGCGAGTTCGCCCTGGCGATGACGCTCCTCTTCGGTCTTTCGCTGCTGGCCGTATACGCGGGGGTAGCGGCCATCGTGGGCGCATTCCTGGCGGGCATGGCGCTTTCCGAAGCGGTGGACCATCGCGTGGCCGATCTCACCAATGGAGTCGCCGAGCTGCTGGTGCCGTTCTTCCTGGCCGGCATCGGCCTGCACTTCGACATCTCCGCGTTCGCCAACCGGTCGACGCTGGCGCTGGCCTCCGTGATTTTTGTCGCGGCCGTGGTTTCGAAGTTCGTGGGATGCGGGCTGGGCGCCTGGCGCGCGGGCCGCACGGATGCGCTGCGCGTAGGTGTCGGAATGGTGCCGCGAGGTGAAGTGGGGATGGTCGTGGCGCAGCTCGGTCTGCAGATGGGAGTCATGGGACAGAGCGTCTACGGAGTCGTCGTCTTCATGTCGGTGGCCACGACCCTGGTGGCTCCGCCCCTGCTGAAGCTGGCTTACCGCGGCGCCGGACGGGCCGAAGAAGAGGAAGTAATCCGCCTCGGCTGATCGGGCGATACAATAGCGGAGCGTGATCAAATACATTCGCTATCGTTCCGGCTCCGGCTCATCGTATGGCATTCTCGTTGGCGATACTGTGCGGGAGATCTCTGGCGATCCCATCGCCGGGGCCACTGAAAGCGGCGACACTCGTTCGCTGGCGGAGGTCGAGCTGCTGGCTCCCTGCCAGCCCGGCAAGATTCTGGCCGTTGGGTTGAATTATAAGAGTCACTTGGGCAGCCGCCCGCAGCCGGCGCACCCGGAGATGTTCTACAAGCCCGTGAGCGCGCTGGCCGGCCCCGGCGATCCGATCGTCATCCCGCGCGACGCGACCGACGTCCATTATGAAGGGGAGCTGGTGATCGTGATCGGCCGGCAGGTCCGCAACGTCACGAAGGAAGAGGCGGCCGGGGCAATCTTCGGAGTCACCTGCGGCAACGACGTCAGCGAGCGCAACTGGCAGCACGGGCAGGGCAAGGACCTGCAGTGGTGGCGCGCCAAGGGCTGCGATACTTTCGCGCCGCTCGGTCCGGCGGTGGTCGCCGGGATCGACTACGGCCACCTGCTGCTCCAGACGCGGCTGAACGGCGAGGTCGTACAGAAACAGTACACCTCCGACCTGATCTTCGATTGTCCGGCCATCGTCAGTTGGGTGAGCGGATGGGTAACCCTGATGCCCGGAGACATCATCTATACAGGAACCCCCGGCAGCACGCGCAAGCTTGCCCCCGGGGATGTTGTAGAAGTAGAGATCGAAGGAATCGGCGTATTGCGCAATCCGGTCGTAGGGTAGGCCTCCCGGCCTGCCCAGCCGAGCGCATCTCGGCCGCTATCACGGTTTATGGTCACCCCATGCCGGAGGCCGCCGGCCCAGGCCCCGGAAGCGCGCCTTCCTGCGCGTGGGCAGGCCCGCAGGCCTACCCTACCGAAACCAGCTCTTCCTCTTTCTGCTTCTCCGGCACGGGCGCCCGCAACGGACGCAGGTGGAACAGGCCGTAAACCGCCGCTGCGACCAGGGGCATCACGCCGATCGCGATGAACACCGTGTCCGGCGCCATCCGAACCCACACCATCAGCCCGATGTTCAGGCCCCAGAAACTGACCATCAGCCATTTCTCCTTCCAGTAGCGCGGCTCCACGATGTTGCGCAGCGAGAACAGCGCCAGGGCGATCGCCAGCATTCCGTAAACGCCCATCAGCGCCCCGTGCCCGTGGGCCGCCGTCAGGAACGACCCGTGCTGGAAGTAGCTCACAAACGGCAGGTTGATCAGGAAGCCCAGCACGCCCGCGCCGAAGAGGTTCCAGAAGGCGGTGGCCACCAGGAACCAGAACGATGCCGCGTAGGGGAACTCCGTGCCGCCCGCGCGGATCACCTTGTACTGGCTGTAGGCCTCCACCATCAGCAGCGAGAGCGGGATCACCTCGAGCGCCGAGAAGATCGCGCCCAGCGCCATCCAGGCCTCCGGAGCGCCGATCCAATAGTAATGATGGCCCGTGCCAATGATTCCGGTGCCCAGGAGGATGATGAGCTGGAAATAAGTGGCTCGCAGCGTCGATTGGGCGGTCACGAGGCCCAGCCGGACCATCAGGAACCCGATCACCACCACGGCGAAGACTTCGAACATGCCTTCCACCCATAGGTGGATCAGCCACCAGCGCCAGTAGTCCGCCATGGTGATGTGGCTGTCGCGGTTGACGAACAGCGCGAAACAGTAGAACACCGGGATCGCGGCGGAAGAGTAGAGCAGCAGGTGTGTGAGCCCGCCGCGGTCCGATTCCGCCTTCAACGCGGCGCGCAGGCCGCGGGCCACGATGTAGAGCCAGATCCCCATGCCGGCGATCAGCAGCAGCATCCACAGCCGCCCGAGCTCCAGGTATTCCCAACCCTGCGTTCCCAGCCACCACCAGGTCTTGCCTAGCATGCCTTTGGTCGACAGGTACTCGCCCGTCATGCTTCCCACCACCACGATCAGCAGCGCGCCGAACAGGATGTTGACGAGCGCCCGCTGGCCCTTCGGCTCGCGCCCGCTTACCAGGGGAGCGATGAAGATCCCCATGCCGAGCCATGCCGTGGCGATCCAGAAGATGGCCAGTTGCAGGTGCCAGGTGCGCGCGATGTTGAACGGCAGGTATTGCGACAGATTAAAGCCGTAGAAGCTGGCGCCGTCCACGTAGTCGTGCGGACGCCAGGTCGAACCGGAACCGCCGGTTCTCCGCGTCCTGCGGCGTGAGGCTGTAGCGGTGTTGAAAATAGAGAATCAATGCCAGAAAGAAGAGCAGCCCGGCCACACTCGCGGCCGACCACATCATGGAACCTGCGGTGACGGTGTTACCGGCCGCCTGATCGTAAGGCCAGTTATTGGTGTAGGAGTGGTCCGCCTCGGGGCGCTTGGCGGCGGAGAGCCAGGCCGTCCACGTAATGAAGGCGGCCAGCTTTTTCGATGCCGCCGCGATCTGCGAGGGGTCGCCGCCACCCTCGCTGGCCGGAAGCAGGGCCCCCTTCGGCAGCGAGCGTTCGATCTGGCCCTCGACGAAGAGCCGGTCGTAGCGCTCGACGATCGTGTTCCACCCGGCCGCCTCACCGGCGGTGAAGCGCAAAACTCCGTTCGCGTAACGGTTCTGCTTCAACTCCTGGGCAACTTCGGCGTCCACCGCCGCTTTGGGACCTACCCCGAGCGTGTCGTAGCCGGGCGCCTTCTCTTGCCGCATCGTCTCGGTCATCCAGTGCAGCGCTTCGGCCGTGTAGTCGGGGCCGAGATAGGCGCCGTGACCGAGCACGGTTCCGTAGTCCATCAAGCCGCGCTTGCGGAACAGGTCCTGCCCCTGCTGGATATCCGCCGCGGTGAAAAGCGTCTTGATCTGGGTTCATTTTCCCTCTCAAGAATCCAGGTTAGGGCGGACAGCTTACCGGCTAAAGGACTTTAGTCACAGCCAGGAAGTGCCGATGCTGTAAAGAAGGACCAGCAGGACCGCAAGCGTGATCGCGACATACATGAAGTCCCGCTCCAGGTAGAACGCGACCAGGGCAAATCCGACGCGCGCCACCGGTGTGAAGATCAACAGCAGCAGGCCGATTTCGATGACTTTCAGCGGTCCCGGAAGCGCCTCCATGGAGTGCAGCCCGATGGGCCCGCGACGAAACTGGTGGTACGAGACCGGAGTGGAACCGTTCACGGCCAGGTACCAAACGGCGCCCGCAGCCACCACCAGGGCGGAGAGCACGACACCGGCACGCAGCAGGTTGCCGACGATCATTTCGAGCCGCTCGTCGTTCATCACCGGAAACCTCCCGTAACGCCGCTGTAGATCATCTCCGCCGCCAGCACCGCCACCACTCCCGCAAAGACGAGACGCAGGAGCCGCGTGCCGGCGCCGCGCAACTGGCGGGCCCCGAGCAGCGATCCGCTCAGCACACCCAACATCACCGGCATGGCGATTGACGGCTGTATGTATCCGTGGCCCAGAAAGATGCCCGCGCTGGCCGCCGCCGTCACCCCGATCATGAAGTTGCTGGTGGTAGTGGAGACTTTGAAGGGAAGACCCATCACCTGGTCCATCGCAATCACCTTCATGGCGCCCGAGCCGATGCCCAGCAACCCGGAGAGGATGCCCGCGCCGAACATCAACGCGAATCCTATCTTGACGCGCTGCACGCAATACGCGACCTTGCTTTGGCCTTCCGGATAGGTGCTGTTCAACCGCAGGCGGTTGGCGATTGGATCCGCCTGCACGGTTGCACGGTCATGCGGGTGATGGAAGGCTTGCCACGCCGAGTAGAGCAGCACACCCCCGAAGATGATGGCCAGGTCGGACGTGGGCACGATGGAGGTCAGGTGGGCGCCCGCCACTGCTCCCAGGGTGGTCGCTACCTCCAGGAACATGCCCACCCGGATGTTTGAATATCCTTCTTTGACGTATGCCGCCGCTGCGCCCGACGACGTGGCGATCACGGAAACCAGTGACGCGCCCATCGCAAACCGGAGGTCGACGCCGAGAAGCAGCGTTAGGGCCGGAGTTACGACAACCGCGCCTCCCAATCCGGTGAGGGCGCCTAGAAAGCCCGCGAGGGCGGAAATGGCAAAGACGATGCCGGAGAACGAAAGAGCGTCCATGAATAGTGGTCGTCTTTAGTTTAGATGGGACGCGGTAAACCGCACAAATAAATCGAGGGCAGGTGTAACCCTGCCCTCTGCGGTGTTGTTGCCCGGGAGGCAACAATGATTCACTTGCTGGTCATGACAGCTCCGGCGCCATTCGGGACTGTCTCAACCGTGTACTTGTATCGTAGGGCAATCTGTCGCCGATCTCTATACTGCGATGATCGTATTCTCTGGGACACCCGCCAACCGCGACAATGAAGTGTCCAAATCCGAGGGTTCTCAGGTGCGGTCCGGCGGCGGCATTTTCGGCGAGATAAAATATCGGGTAGTGCATTGGGGATTCAGCAAGCGTGCCGTCTTGCGAACCGGATACGGCGCCGTCATCGGCGTCCTGATCCTTTCCGCGGTGGAGGCATATCGCATCCAGACCTCGGTTTCCGAGCAGCACTTGGGAATTTACCGCCGTTTCATCGAGCAGGATGGGTATTTGGCCACCTTGCGCCGTAACCTGTGGCTCTCGGGCTCGGACGTTCGCGATTTCTTCATCAACACTACTCCGGCCCAGGCGGCACAGCTTCGCTCGCAACTCCAGGCGCTTCAAATCGAAGACGAAAAGGCCCTGGTCCACCTCGCTGCGCTTCCCGGATGGGAGGCGGTGGTTCCCAAGCTCCGCCGCAGCCTGGGCGAATATTGGTCCCTCATCGACTCACTCCCGTTTCAGATGCTGGACCAGGCCGACGAGCGGAAGTTCCAGTTTCTGCAGACCGAAGTGGCGCCCCGGCGCGGCGAGCTGTACAGCGCCTTGATCGACCTGTCGGAAGCCGACCAGCGCAGGGTGCAGGAGAGCGAGCGGGAGTTCGCCACCGCGCGCAGGCATGCGGCGCAGCGCTTGATGCTGATGCTCGCGATCAGCGTTCTGTTGAGCTTCGCGGTGGCCCGTACCAGCATCCGTCACTCCGAAGCGCTCGAACTCCGGGCCGAGCAGCATTTCAATGAAGTGGAGGAGGCACGGCGCGAATTGCAGCAGCTTTCGGCGCGGCTGCTCGAAATCGAAGAGGAGGGCCGCAGGCGGCTTTCGCGCGAGCTCCACGATGAAATCGGCCAGTCGCTGGCCTTGCTCGAAATCGAGATCTCGCACGCCCAGAATCTCCTCGCCTCCGATCCGCGCCTGGTCAAAGACCGCCTCGCCCGGGCCAGGGAGCTTGCCAAGCGGACGGTGCAGACGGCGCGCAATATTTCTGCCATCCTCCGGCCCGCCATGCTCGACGATCTGGGCCTCGTTCCCGCTCTCCAATTCCAGTTGGAAGAATTCTTGCGGCGGAGCGGGATCGCATGCGAGTTCGTCGATAAGGACGTCGCCGATCAGCTTCCCGATACCGTCAAAACCTGCGTGTACCGTGTCATCCAGGAGGCTCTCCACAACGCCGAGAAGCACTCCGCCGCCACCAGGATCCGGGTCAACGTGCAGCAACTTCCCGACTGCCTGGTCGCTGAAGTGCAGGACAATGGAAGGGGATTCGAAGTCAAACAAGGAACCTCCGTGCACCGCGGGAGTGGCCTCGGACTGCTCGGCATCCGAGAGCGGGTCGCGGTCGCCGGGGGCTCGCTGGTGATCGATTCCGCGCCCGGCCGGGGAACCCGCGTCTCGATCCGCATTCCCCTTCCGGAGGGACCGGCAGTGGCGTCCTTGAAACGAAATGAGGTAACAGCGTAATGTCCGTCCGAATCTTATTGGTCGATGATCACACCCTGATGCGGCAAGGCCTGCGGCACATCCTGGAAAGCCAGCCCGACTTCGATATCGTCGCCGAATCGAGCTCTGGCATTGAGGCGGTCGAGGCCGCCCGCCTCCATAAACCGGACGTGGCCATCGTCGACGTGGCCATGAAAGAGCTTAACGGCATCGAGGCCACTTCCCAGATCCTGAAACACTCCCCCAATACCGCCGTTCTGATCTTGAGTATGTACAGCGATGAGCGCTACGTCCTGCGCGCCGTCAAAGCGGGCGCGCGCGGATACCTGCTCAAGAACTCGGCGGGAGACGAGCTGATCCAGGCAATTCATACCGTGCAGCGCGGCATGGCCTTCTTCAGCCCGGCAGTGGCGCAGGTTTTCCAGGACGGCTTCGCCCGCCTGCGGGAAACCGGCGGCATCAACGACCGCTTCGAGCTGTTGACCGACCGCGAGCGTCAGGTCTACCAGCTTTTGGCGGAAGGAAACAGCAACAAGGAAATCGCCAACCGGCTGAACCTGAGCCTCCATACGGTGGAAACCCACCGCTGGCGCATCATGGAGAAGCTCGACCTGCACAGCACGGCCGAGCTCGTATTGAGCGCCGTGCGCCGCGGCATGGTGACGTAGTCCGGCCCGCCCCGCCTTAGCTCTGCGGCTCGGATTCCCGCTCGATCCCGGCGCGGTCGAGTATATAAATCCGATGTCCCTGGATTCGTAGAAGGCCTTCCGCACGAAAACGTGCCAGGTTGCGCGAGACCACCTCGCGGACGGTGCCGAGGCGCGACGCCAGTTCCTGGTGCGTGAGCGGAAGATCGAACTCGTCCGCACCCGCCTGCCGGGAGGTGTCCAGCAGAAGCCGCGCCAGCCGCTGGGTTACGCTGCCGAACGTCATGGCTTCGACCACACCAACCAGGTGGCGCAGGCGTCGGCCTACCACCGCCAGAACCTTCAGCGCCACTTCCGGATATTGACGGCAGACCTGCTGAAAGTCAGCCTTGTTCACGAATAGAGACACTACCGGCTCCACTGCCCGGACCGATGCCGGGTACGGCCCCCCGTCGAATAGCGGGAGCTCCGCCACCGTCGAGGGCGCGCCTTCGAGCGCCAGCATCATCTCCCTGCCGCCTTGCGATGTCTTGAAGATCTTGACGCTACCCTGAACGATCAGGAAAATGCCCGCGCACGGCTCACCCTCCCAGAAGAGCATCTCCTCCGGGGCGAACCGGCGTTCCACGGCCCTTTGTGCGAGTGCTTGAATCTCGGTTTCGGTGAGGCTGGCAAATAGCGGAATCCGGGCGAGCGTCGCTAGTTTCGGTCCCACATCTCCGATAGTAACAGTGGCGCAGGCCTCCCGGCCTGCGCAAGCCGAGGAAGCTCGGCCCCTTACAGCGCGTTCAGGTACGCGATCAGGTCCGACATCTGCTGCGCGGTGAACCGCGGCCACTCGACCCCGCGCTGCTTCATCAGCTCCAGCATGCGTGGGCCGTGGTCCCAAAGCGCCGAGACCATCGTGATATCCGAGTAGGCGTCTTTACCCTTGGCAAGCTTCGGAGCCCCGCTCGCGGCGTCGTTGTGACAGCTGGCGCAGCTCTTCTCGGCAAAAACCTTCTTGCCCCGCTCGGCGTTGCCTTCGCCGCGGAAATACTGGCGGGCCCAGATGTAGCCGATGATCTGCCGCATCTCTTCCTGGGACAGAGTGGGTGGTGGATTCTTCATGCTGGGCTGGTGGTTCCACATGTCCGCCGCGATCTGGGTCAGCGTCTGGTTCCGCAGGCGGCTTTCGAGCGCGAGTCTTCCGGTGTGGCATCCTGCGCAGCCCTTGGACTCGAACAGCGTGGCGCCGGAATCCGAAGGTGGGAACATGAAGTTCGTCGCCAGATGGCGGGTCTCCGGCAGATTCTGCAGGTAGACCAGCATGTCGGTCAGTTCCTGCGCCGTCAGCGAGGGGCGCGCCAGCTTCCGCTTGGCGAACTCCGCCTTCATCTGCGGGCCGTGGTTCCACATCTGCTGCGCGAGGACAACCGGGTCGGCCAGCGATTCCCACTTGGCCACCGGCGGCGCCGCCGGGTCTTTGGAACTGGTGATGCCGTGGCAGTCCGCACAGTGTTTGGCGGCGAAGATCTGCTTGCCTCGCCCGGCATCGCCCGGTTTTTCGAAATAGCGGGCGCCCACGAAATATGCGAACAGGTCGGCCGCCGACTCGGGGCTCAACTGACCTTTGCGGATTCCCTGTTTGGTCATCGCGGCCCACATATCGGGCGCGTGGTTCCACATCAGACTCGCCATCACGGCCGGAGAATAGTCGCGGTCGATCCGCCGCGCCAGGTCGGGAGCGAGCGTGCCGCCGCGCCCGTTGATACTGTGGCACTGGACACACTGTTCGGTCTGAAACAACTGCTCGCCCCGGCGGGCATCGCCGGGCTGCACCCCGGCCGCCGCCGCGCTCCACGCGGCCAGCGCTCCCGCAGCAATCACTCGAACCATATACATAGCTGGTCTCCTATCTCGTGAGCCTCAGGCCGGTCATGAATACGTGCGTCCGGAAGTTTTCGAAGTAGTAGAACTGCTCTGAAAAACCGTACCACTGCCACTCGGTGTTCCAGTATACGTGTTTCTGCAGTGGAAGCGAGAGCCGCGCCAGCGGTTGGTAATACCGGGTGGGCCGGCTGCCTGATGAGATGAACAGCGAGCCGCCCGCGGTCAGCTTTCCGCCCTTGAGGTGAGGCAGGTTCACGTCCACTGTGGAAAGCGCCGTATGCGCCCGCTCGCGATACGTCGAAACCGCCGTAGTCAGAAATGGCAGGTCCAGGTAGTTGATGTCCGAGCTGATGGTCGCCCGGTCGTATTCGGCCGTCACCGTCACCCACTTGCTGTTGTTGGGCAGCCAGTAGAGCGACAGCGCCGCATCGCGGCTTTCGAAATCGTAGCGAATGTCGGGTGCCGGGTTATGGTTGTTCAGCAGGTTGAAGCTGCCCTGCAGCGTAAGCGATGGGTTGATCTGGTATTTCCCGACCGCCCGAAACTTGCTGTAGTTGTTCAGGCTGGTGCGGAAATAGATATTGTCGCTCGAAGACCCTTCGTATTCGCCGTGCAGCGATAGCTTCTGCCAGGGCCGGTAGTACACACCGGCGATCCCTACGTTGCGCCGGAGTTGTCCCGCGGCGAACGTTCCGGTTTGGCTCAATTGTCCCGCCAGAACCTCGGCGTCTCCACTCAGGTATCGATATCCGCCGCGCAGCGTGAACTTGGGAGTCACATCGTAGAAAAGGTCGATCTGGTTCTGCGTGTAGTTGACCACCTGCTCCGGATTGAGCGCCGTGGTCGCGGAGCCCACCTGCGAAGGGTTGGAGAGGCTCTGCAGATACAGCGCTGCGAACATCCCGTAGGCCGCGTCGTGGGACCGGTCGATGATCAGCGATTCGACCACCCGCGTGCGCTTCCACGGACGCAGCTCGAATCCCACGTTGCCCGTGACGTGCGGCTGCTCCGCCGATCCGGTGGCCATACCCAACTGCGCGCCGTAGAACAGCAGGCTCTGCGCCAGGGCCAGATTGCCCCCCGCCAGCTCGGTGTAATTGACCTCGGTCTTCGGCTCGCTGTAGAGGAACTGCCCGTAAAGGTCGAGCCGCGAATTCACCCGCGCCGTTGCCAGAATCTTGCTGTAGATGCTGTGTCCGCGGATGCCGTATGCCTGCTGCAGGCTGTTCAGCGTCAGCGTCTGACCAAGGAACGGAGTGGTCCGATTGCCGGTATTCTGCCCAGTGAAATCCGTGGCGTCGTCGCTCTTGAACGTCGTTCCGCCTTGCTCGAGCGTGACATGCCAGCGGTTGTACTCGAGGCGCACGCCGCCCCGGTAGCTGTTGGTGCTGTCCTGGATCGCCGTGGGCACCGGGAACTCGTTGAGCGACCCCAGCACCCAGGTGTCGATTCCATGCCCCTGCCAGGAATTCCGGTCGTACGCCAGGTACGGGATGATGTTCTTGCCCGGGAACAGGTCGAGGTCGAAGCTCATGACCCGGCGGCGGGTGTCGAACGACTGCTCGTCGAAGCCCCCCGGCGCAAACGGGTTGGCAAACGACGGCTCCGCGGCGAAATAGGCCATGTTCCGGTAATCGAAGGAAAAGCGGTAGAGCGACTGCTTCGTGGCATCGACCCGCGCCGTATTGTAGGGTTGGCTGCCCCATCCGTAGCCGCTTGCGGTGAGGCGGTCGAAGAGCCGCTTTTTCGGATCCAGCAGCGTGAAATCGACGCCGAACAATTGGGGACCCTGGTTCAGGTTGACGACCGTCCGGTACTGCGGAAAGCTCCCCGCCGGCCCGGTTACCCAGCGATAGCCGAAATCGATATTGCCCGTGACCCACTGGTCCGTGGCGGGAGCCGGCGACGCTGCGGCTGCGGGCGCTGCGGCCGCCGCGGGAGCGGCGGGCGCCGGTTGCTGGTCCGCCGGCTTCTGGTCGCTTTTGGCCGCGGGCTGCGCCTTCTCCTCGGGTTTAGCCTGCTGCTCCGGTTGCTGAGCCAGAACCGGAACCAGCAGCATCAGAGCCAATAGGAATCTCATTTGAAAAAGTCCCGGTTCACGTAGGATCCGTGCACCATCTGGTGGCAGAGAGTGCAGTTCTGAAACTGCGCGCTCCTCAGATCGTGGAATGCGGGCGGCACCGTGCCCAGTGTGCCGTTGGCCGGCGCAGTCGGGCCCGGCAGATTGGCGTGGCACTCCAGGCACACGAAACGTACCTGCGCGCGCGTCAGCATCCGGGGGTTCTGCGACCCGTGCGGCATGTGGCAGGCGCCGCACCCTTCGAGCCGCATCGGCGGGTGCTCGTAGACGAACGGACCGCGCTTCTCGCCGTGGCATTTGAAGCAGCCCGGCTCATTGGCATAAACGGTTTGAATGCTCCAGGGCAGAACCGAGCCGTGCGGATTGTGGCAATCGACGCACGACATGGCGCCCTCGGGAAGTTGATGTTTATATGGACGTTGAAAGCTCGCCCACACGTCGTTATGACATTTCGCGCAGAGTTGGTTGATGTCGGCGTTCCTGCGCGGCACCAGCCCGTACGGCCCGTTCTTGTGAATCGAGTGGCAGGCTACGCAACTGACTTCGTTCTTGGCATGGCTGCTGTTGATGCGCCCCATGTGGGTCGGCTGGTTCAGATGGCATTTCATGCAATCGCGATCGGCAACCGCCGGGCTGACCTTGGCCGGGTTCAGAATATCCGCCGCCGACATCGATTCGGCGTGCTTGCTGCCCGGTCCGTGGCACGATTCGCAGGCTTTCCCTTCCCATCCGCGCTTTTTGTCGGTGTTTACGATCCCGTGAGGATTCTTCTGGAAGGCGTTGGAGATATCCTCGTGGCATCCCGCGCAGGTATCGGAGCCGACGTATTCGGCCGGCTTGTTGGCCTGCGGCGCAGCAGGCGGCGCGGCAGGTTTTGCGGGAGCGCCCTGCTGATCCTGGGCGCCCCACGCTGCGATGATTGCGGAAGCCGCCAGGAGCACCGCCAGTCGCGCCGCCCTAAGGCGGCGCGCTGGTGGAGGGGTCTGGCGATTGCTCGGTTTGGCTGGCAGCCGGAACAAGGTTTTTGTCTCCTGTTTCTCGATTATTGACCGGCGTGTACCTTCTGCACGTCGAATGCGGCTCCCGAGGCGTGACAGACATCACAACTCTCGCCGAACTTCGGATCGGTCTGCGCCACGCTGTGGGCCAGAGCCGAGACATTCTGATGGCAGGCCGTGCAGGCCGACGTGGTCGCCGGCGCCGGGTTCAGCTTGCCCTGCGTATCGGCCACCGCGTTCTTCCCGATCGGGAATACGGTCTCCGAGTTGTTGACATGGCACATATCGCACTTGGCCGTGTCCCCCACCGTGCCCGTCGGTCCCATTACCGGGTAACGGACGTCGGTGAAGTCGTTGTGGCTTCCGCCGAAGCCGACGATTGTGTAGGTGGTGTTGAATTCCGTCGTCATCTTCTCGCCCGTATGGATCTTGTGGATCATCAGGGCGAAATTGACGGACTGCGGAGGCGAAGTCTTGTCGGCCGGGTTGACCGCAACTGACTTGTAGACGCTGTCGTTCTCGCTCGGGTTGTGGCACAGCACGCACTGCTCGATCTGGTTGCGGTTTTCCCCGTGCAGCGAGAGGAACGAATGGCAGCCGTTGCACTTGGCGATATCGACTACCTTGCGGCGCGGTACCACCGGCGAGCCATCCACCGAGAAATACATGACCTTGTTAATGGCCCCGTATTCGGAGGTCTGCTGTTTGGTGGTTCCCGGCAGGAGCGTAATGCCGCGGCGGGCTTCAATGCCCACGGCATAGGTCCCGGTAGCGGCCGCCGGGATGGTGTGCTTAAAGGTGTAGGTGCAGGTTCCGTCGTTGCTGCAGCCGGCGGTCGGAACCGGGTTCTCCGAGACGTAGCCCTGGGTGGTGACGTCACTGCCGAAGCTGGTATAGCCGTAGTCCGAAGTCGGACCAGCCAGCACCAGCGCCAGGCGGTTGCTACCGCCGGTCATCTGTCCCATCGTAATGGCCGCCCCGGAGTTGTCGCGGATCGTGAAGGTCACTGTCGGGGCCTTGCCGGCCACGCCGTTGTCCACTTTCACGAGCGTCACGTTCACGCCCGGCGCGGTCTCGGACTGCGTCGGAACCGTGTGGGCGCCCATGATGGAAGCGTCGAATTCCAGCTCACCCTTGGGAATGTGGCACTGGGTGCACTGTGCATCGTTTACCTGAGGCAGGTTCACGTGGTTGGCGCCGGTGGCGAAGTTGACGTTATCGTGACACGAGCCGCAAGCCGCCCGGCTGGGGTTCTTGATCCAGGCGTCCGGCTGCGTAGCCCCGAATGTCGATTCGTGGCAGAACTGGCAGCGCCGCGGATCCGACGGCAGCACGACCGTCGACCAGTCGGAAACGGCCTGGTTGAAGCCGATGATCTGGTAAGGTGTTCCCGCCTGAACGCTGGGAAGCTGGCTCCCCATGTGCAGCTTGTGCAGCCATACTTTCGCGTCCAGCGTGTTGCCCGTATCCGGATCGACGGTCTGCGGCGTATGGCACATGATGCAAAGGTCCATACCCTTGCGGGACCCGCCGTGGAATGCCAGGTCGTCATGGCACTTGTTGCAGGTCTCGGTGCGGACCACGTCGCGCGTGACCGTCACTTTCGAGCCGTTCGGCACGAAATCGGCAGTCGCCGAATCGTAATTTGTGCCCAGGTCGAATTCCGTGAGGTTTCGGTTCCCGTAGACGCCCAGCCGGTGGGTCGCCGTGGGATCGTATGTGCCCGAAGGAGGTACTGCTTTCTGCTTGAAGGTATATGTGTAGTCGCCGACGGCGTTGGTGGTCGTCGTGCCGCCGGAATCGGTCCCGGCCTGGGTGGCGCTGTTCTTGGTTATGGGGCTGGTCTGAACGCGCGTGTTGTAGTCCACGAACTGCGTTTGCCCCTGGGGTATATATGCGCATAAGAAGCTGACCGAGATGGCACCCGGTGTCTGAATACCCGCTAGATCCAAAGCAAGTCCTTTCGGATCCGTGAGTTTGTAGTGGACGCTGATCGTGCCGTCGCTCGCGATCTGGGCCGAGACAATGCTGATGGTCAGGCCCGGACGTACGAAGTTGACGGTGTTGGCGTCCGCGTAGTACGCCTTGTCGTGTATCGTGAACTCAGTTTTCTTGGCCGCGCCGAGTAATATCACCGACCCGGCAACCAAAACCAGGCCCGCCAGACACCGCCCGACCGCGAAGACCGAAGTGGGAATCCGCATACCTAATTTCTCCAATCCAAAGACTACGTTCGCTGCACCGGTACGCGCGGGAGACAACCCGCCCGTTTCCGGATTCCATTGCTGAAGCTACCGAGCTAGTAGCGGAAAGCACTCTCCTGCCCAAACGGAACGTGTTAATTCCAGATAAACAAAGCTTTTATTATCAATATGTTGGAAAATCCGTCATAGGTGTGGAGAAATGCCCTGCCCGCGCATTGGGGCAAAACACGGTATCAGAATGGGTGAAAAGCCGCTGAAACCGGCGGGAGGGTTCGCGGCGATGTTCGGTTTTGACGCGATTTCGCTATTTGGCGTTGGAACGTATATCAGCTCGCGCGCGCTTCAGGCCGAAGGGCAGATGGAGGCGCAGCACCCGCTCCCGCCCGCGCTCTTCCTGAAGCACACGGGTCCGGGCGTGTAGCAGATCGCTGAGCGACACCATGCCCGCAAGTTTGGACGGGTCTTCGAAATCGACGACAGGCAGGCGGGTGAAGCCGGTTTCCGCCATGCGATTCACGACATGTCGAAGCGGTTCGTCCGCGCGCGCCACCACCGCCTGTTCCTGAATCAGGCTCCCCAGCGGTTCGTCCGAAATCGGGTGCTCTGCGCAGATCTGGCGGAGCCGGTGCGGTGTCACTACACCCGCCAGACGGTTAGCGCCGTCCACCACTGGGTATAGCCTCTGCCCTCGCCGCCCCGGAGTGTTCGAAAGCAGCGCAGCCAGCTCCCCGCACGGGGTGCCGGCCGGCAGTGCCACGATGTTGGTGCGCATCACTTCGCGGACGCGCAGGATTTCGAGCGGGTCTACCGCATATTCGCAGCTCAGATGGTAGCCGCGCCGCGCCACCTTTTCCGTCAGAATCGACCGGCGCAGCGTCAGCACACTGAAGGCGTGGGAGAGAATCACGGCAAGCAGGAGGGGCACCAGCATATTCACGTCGTGGGTCACCTCCAGGGCGAACACGACGCCCGTCAGCGGAGCGCGCATCGTTCCTCCCAGCACGGCGCCCATGGTTACCAGGGGCCAGAAGCCGGCGCCTTCAGCCGGCAAAAACATC
Source organism: Bryobacterales bacterium (assembly GCA_963836015.1). Lineage (GTDB taxonomy): Bacteria > Acidobacteriota > Terriglobia > Bryobacterales > Bryobacteraceae > CAWCDJ01. Next base: position 243,013 of record CAWIIF010000011.1, read on the forward strand.
GCCAGGAGCCCGCCCAGCGCTCCGCCCATCATGAGCAGCGGCGCGAGGACGCCGCCCGAGGTCCCTGAGCCTAGCGAAACCGCCCAGATCACCGATTTCACCAAAAGGATGCCCAGGATCAGCTTTCGCGGAACGTCCCCCTGTAAGAGTGCGCCGATCGTGTCGTAGCCCACCCCCAGGGCTTGCGGGAATATCAGACCCCCTAGGCCGATTACCAGGCCGCCGATCGCCGGCCACCACATCCAGTGGATGGGGAGGCGTGCGAAGGCATCCTCGGCGGCGTAGACGGCGTGCGAAGCAGCCGCGGATAGCGCCCCCGCCAGCAGGCCGGCAACTACGCATCCAAGCAACCCCATCGGCCCCAGGAAGGCCGGGTGCGGCTGGACCGGAAAGAGCGGCCCGGGACCCATCAGGTACCGCCGGGCCGCCGCCGCGATCACGCTGGCCAGCGCCACCGGGATCACGCTGCGCGGTTTCCATTCGAACAGCAGCAGTTCCACGGCCAGAAGCACCGCCGCCACCGGTGAAGCGAATGTGGCCGACATCCCGGCCGCCGCCCCGGCCACCAGCAGCGTCTTCCTCTCGGAGCTGGAAAGATGGAAGCACTGCGCAATCATCGACCCGAAAGCGGCTCCCGTCATGATGATCGGACCTTCAGCGCCGAACGGCCCCCCGGAGCCGATCGAGATAGCGCTCGAGAGCGGTTTGAGGAGCGCCACCTTTGGCTCCACCCGGCTGCCGCTGATCAGGATCGATTCGATGGCTTCGGGGATCCCGTGACCGCGAATCCGCTCCGAGCCGTAACGCGCCATCAGCCCGACAATCAGGGCGCCGGCGACCGGAATCAGCACTTCCAGGACACCGAGGCGGTTGCCCGCCGGAGACACCAGGGCGGTGCCCCACCGCCCAAAGAAGAACAGGTTGGTGAAGAGGCCGATCAGTTTGAGTAGGGCTAGGGCGATGAAGGCGCTGGCGAATCCTATACCGAGCGCGAGCCCCGAAATCCACAAGCTGCGGGGCCCCATCGTGAAATCTCCCAACTTCTCTGCGAACGCCGGCGGAGCCGGTCGTATCCTTTTATATAGCTTCCTCAAGTCTCCTCAATCCGTCTCGGCAAGGTCATCCAACAGCGCACGGAGCGACTGAACCAGGACCGGTCCGGTCCGGCGGAGCTCTTTTCGGTGCAGGCTGGAAAGGTGCCTCAGCTTTTCCTGCCCTTCAGCGGTAAGCCGAACCCTTACTTCGCGCCGGTCTTTTCCGGCATGAATGCGCTCCACCAACCCCCTCGCCTCCATGCGGTCGATCAGGCCTACGGCGCTGTGGGGCCGGATGAGCAGTCGCTCGGCCAGTGTTCCGATCGTGGGTCCCGGGGGGTGCTTGTCCCCGCACAACGCCAGAAGCAGTTGGTGCTGTTGGGGCTCGAGCCCCGCGGCCTTCGCTGCAGCCTCGCTGAAATGCAGGAAACGGCGAATTTGGTAGCGAAAGTCCGCCAGAGCCCGGTAGTCCGCGTCGGACAGGTCCGTAGAATGAGGTCGAGGCGAGCCGGCCGGCATATTTGTATCGTATCACGATATTTCTAAATCGGGAGATTTACCGATGGTAAAAACCGTAGAAGAAAGGACTTGTTTTAGGACTATTTTGTGTTATTCTTAACCGAAGTTAGGATATATCTGATATCGAGACCAAGAGGAACCTCATGTCCCAATTGCGCAAGCTCAAGTCCGTTGATCCGATACAGTACCGACCCGATACGATTGATGAGATCCGGAATCGCGCCTTAGACCGTCTCTATGCCAGGAGAGACGCAGTGGATGCCCTGATTCGCTCGCTCGAGCTATACGAAGGAACTCAGCATAGCCGCCAGGCTTGCTGCGTTTCGATTACCGCTGAGCAGAAGTGCTCGTAAGGTTGCGCTCGATCGCGAACTTCACCAGTCCCACCAGGTCGTGGACATTCAGTTTCCGCATCAGGCCGGCACGATAGGTGTCGACCGTCTTCGGGCTGATTTCGAGCAGATCGGCAATATCTTTGGCGCGCAGGCCGTTCACCAGGTAGGAGAAAACCTCCATCTCGCGCGGGCTCAGGCTGGCCAGAGGGTCATCCGCGCCCTTCTCGCCCTTCGTGAACAGCCCTGCGCCGCGCAGCAGCGGCGACACGTACACTCCGCCGTCGTGGACGAAGCTCACCGCATCGAGCAGATGCCGTGAGGGGCCGTCCTTCAGCAGGTACGCATCCGCGCCGGCGCGCAGCGCTTCCATCACGGTGCTCTCATCACGGCTGATCGAGAGGATCATCAGCTTGGCTTTGCAGCCCGCCGCTCGCAGCCGCCGGATCGCCTCTACTCCGGTCAGACCCGGCATGTGAAGGTCGAGGATCGCGAAATCGGGCTTCAGGGACAGAATCATCTCGACCGCTGCGGCTCCTTCCGAGCATTGGCCAAGGATCTGGAACCCGTTGGACGCGCAGAGGGCGGCAATCCCCTCCCGCACGATGGCATGATCGTCAGCGAGTACAAGAGTAGTGGTCGTCGATTCCTGCATGATCTCTCCGCCTAGGACTGTGTTGCCGGAAGTGGTACGGAAAGCTCTAGTGTAGTCCCATGAGGCCCGCTTTCAATCTCTAATCTTCCACCTAGGGCGCCGGCGTGTTCCCTGACCGCCTGCAGTCCGATTCCGGAGGGCGCGCCGGGGGGGCCGGAAAACAGCCGGACGACATCGAATCCCACCCCGTCGTCGGTCACCGTGAGGATCAGCAGGCCGTCGGCGGAACGCAGGTCGACGCTCACCTGCTTCGCCCGGGAATGCCGGCTCACGTTCGAGAGCGCCTCCTGAAGACAACGGTAGATGAGAACCTTCCGGTTGAGGTCGGGCTCGGAGGGGAGCGGATCGATATGGAAGATGGTCTGGTATGTCTCCGGAACGCCGCTCATCCCCCACAGTTGGCGCAGTGCGGATTCGAGCGTGAGCCTCTGCCACTCCGGTGGATGCAGCCGCTTCGAAACGGAGCGCACCTCCTCGAGCGCGTCGCGCGCCAGAATGGAGATCTTCTCGAGGGCTTGCCTCACTGCTACGGGCGGATCGGCCAGGTTGGCCGAGATGAGATCCAACTGCAGCCGGACCGCGGCCAGCATCTGTCCTACACCGGTGTGGAGTTCGCGGCCCAGCCGCTGCCGCTCGAGCTCGATCTGGCGGGTGGCTTTCCACCCGTTCCCGTGGCGCCTCTCCCGGAGTCCGGCCGCGAGCCGCCGTTCGGCCCGCTCCAGCCGCAGGCAGTGCCGCAGCAGGTTGTGCGCGAGCGGCGGCAGTTCATAAAGGGCACGCGCCGCCGCGGCCTGGCCGGGAGTGGACAAGATCGCCGCGATGGCCGCTGCAGTCCACTTTTCCAGAATGCCGATAACGTTGTTACGGGGGACCGGGTTTTCCGCTGTGCGATGAACATTGCGGCGGACCACTACACCACTCGTGGACCCGGGTACCGAGCCACTGCTCAACCGGATGTCTCCTGGGCTAGTTCCAGATGTGCCCTAGCCAGGATGCCAGCTTGTCGTATGCCCTGCAAGGGCGTTACGTACCTAGTACGATGATAACTAGGTGTAGTACTTGCAAGCACTTCCGGAAAGCGATATATATTGGATGCATTCATGAAACGAGAGATTAGTCTGGTGCCCCGAGTCGCGATTTTTCTGGCTGGGGTCGCTGCAGGGGCCTTGACCCTGCGCCGGGAGCGCGGCGGCACGGCAGCGGTGCCTGACGAAGTCAGGCAGTTGGTGGCGGCCTTGGAGACTCGTGTGGCGGCCCAGGAGGCGGCCAGCGAGACCCGGTTTACGCAAATCGAAACCACCTTGGAAGAGCACTCGGCCAAGCTCTCCGAGCTACCTTCCACCGCCCAGATCGTAGGGGCTATGGAACAGTTGCTATCGAAGACCATGGCATCCCTCGACGAGAGGCTGACCGCCCAGGCTCATTCGATCGATCTTTTGAAGACGACCGTTTCCCAAACCGACAGCCTGCTCGAACGGGTCCTGGAATCGATCGACTCGCTGCAGAGTTTCGGCAGTTCTTCGGATCTTGCGGAGGACTCGTTGCTCCACCGTCCGGCCGTCTAGAGATTTTTCTGGGTTCCGGCACGGCCCGGAATCCCCCGAGCAACCTCTTCGGTTTCTCGCAACAAAGCTCGGAATGGGCTGATTTGTTTCGGTTCCGGAAAGCACTATTCTTGGCAGAAGCCCATGGATCTCGCAAAAGTGCTGGCGGAGTTGAAGAAGGAACTGGAGAATCTGGATGCTGCGATCCTCAGCCTTGAACGGCTGCAGGTGACCAGCCGCAAACGCGGCGATGCTACCAGGGGGGAGGGCGCCGGCCAATCGGAAGACGGCGATCCCGAGGAGGCGGACCTGCCGGACGCCCGGCTCACCACCAAGTCTCGCGGAAAAGGCCGTCCTCAGTAGACCGCCCGTGGTGAGCGGGTTCGAACAACCCGTCCCTTGCCTGATCATATGTAGCAATCATGCCTCAGTATCGGCTGCCCGTGAACCGGTTTTCGCCCTACCTCCACGTTATCTTCGACTTTTGTCGGGATTTGCAGTACCCCTCATTCGCTGGAACTCCGGTTACGCGCCGGCGGTGAGGGACTCGCCCTCGAACCGTGGCTGGTTGAAGCGGTAGTCGTCGAATTGCCGCAGGAACGACTCGGCGCCGCATGGCGGGGCGAGATCCGGGAGTACCTCTGCGCTCCTCTAGAACGGAACGTCGTCGTCCGTGATGCCTTGGTTGAAATCTTCCGCCGGAGCCGTGGTGGTGGCTGCCGGCTGCGGACGCTGCGCGGAACGCGGCATCGAGACCGGACGCTCGAAATCGCCCGGCGCGGACCCGCCCTCGCCGCGGCCTCCGCTGCCCAGCAGGATCAGCTCGTCGCACACTACTTCCGTAATGTACTTCTTCTGGCCTTCCTTATCTTCGTAGCTGCGGCTCTCCAGGCGGCCCTCGATGTAGATCTGCTTGCCCTTCAGAAGATAGTTGGCCACGTTCTCCGAACGCCACAGCACGCAATTGTGCCAGTCCGTGACGTCCTTCCACTCGCCCGACTGCTGGTCTTTCCAGCGGCGGTTGGTGGCCAGCGTGAAACTGGAGCGGGCGACGCCACTCGGCGTGTACTTGGTCTCTGCATCCTTACCGAGGTGACCAAGCAGTATTACTTTATTGACGCTTCGGGATGCCATCTTATCCGAACTGTATCATAGTACGCCGGAAAACCGGCGGCTTTTCATCGCACCGCGGGGTAGCCGGCGCGCGCCGATGCCGGCACGGGACACGCTGCCAGCACGGCCCGCGCTTCATTCTTCGGAAAGTACGGCGTCACGCCCGGGAGCGATTGCTCGAGAAGCGCCCGCGACGCGTCGCACGATCCTCCTGCTACCGCGGCCAGGTGCCGCCAGGCCGAATCGTCGGCGCGAAGACCGGCCGGAATATCGAAGTTCAGGGCACTCGCGAACTCGTCCTCCGCGCGGTTAAAATCTTTCCGGCGGTAGAAGAGGATTCCGCGGTAAAGATGGGCCTCCCCCGACTTCAGATCCTGCGCCGCGGCAAACGCCGTGCGGCTCGCGAGATTGTAGTCGGAGAGCGCGCCTTCCGATTGGCCGGACGCCTCCCTGGCTCGGGCGCGGAGATAGTACGCCCGGGGCTCGGCCGGATCCTCCTTGATCGCCCGGGTCAGGCTGGCAATCGCCGCCCCGGCGTCCCCGGCCACGAATTGCGCCCCGCCCAGGTCGGTGTACGCCGAGGCCAGATTGGGCTGCGGCGCCAGCCGCTCCAGCACGGGAAGCTCGGCCTGGTCGCGCCTGGCCTCCCAAAGCTCGACCGCCCGCCGGTAATCCGCGGCCGCTTCCTTATAGTTGGCGGATTGGAACGCCTGCTTTCCGGCCGTCCACGCCGCCCAGGCCGGGGCGGTTGCGGGTACGAAGTTCCGCGCGGCGCCGGCAAGGTCCTTGTCCCGAAGAGCTAAATATCCAAGCCATTCGCGGCCCAGATCCAGCACGGTTTCACAACGGCTCGCGGGCATCAGGTTCGAAAGGCAGGTCGGCGCCTCGAGCGCCGAGGCGAGCTCCTGCCGTCCCTGGGCATACGCCGCCTCATCGCCTCCCGCCTTCAGGCGGGCTACCGCGGCCAGCACCCGCAGGCCCGACGATACCGGCTCCGGAGCCCTGTCCTTGGTCCGCGACGGCCATGCCTGGATGGCTTTGTCGAACGCCGCGGCGGCGGCCGTGAAACCCGCGCCGTCGTTCTCGAGGGTAGCGCCTGCCAGGGCGCAGTAACCCCGGTGGTATTGAATCAACGCGGTTTCCGTGGGGATCGCGACTGCAAGCAAAGCCGCCTGAGATTGCACGCAGCCGATGGTGTCACGAAGGGGCGGCAATGCCGCCAGCATGACCCGTTCGAAATCCGACTGAGCCTTCAGGCTCAGGGCCAATTGCTGCGTGTCGGCGCCGGAAAGAACAGGAGCAGCGAGGAGCGCGAGTATCCAGACCTTCATCCCCCTGAAACGGGGCAGGTCCGGGTCCAATGTACGGATCCTCACGCTCACTTCGTGAAAATGCTTACATCCACGTTCATGCCCGGCCGGAGCACCAGATTGTCCTGGGGATCGACCAAAATCTTCACGGGGATTCTTTGCACCACCTTGACAAAATTACCGGTTGCGTTCTCGGGCGGCAGCAGGCTCAGGCGCGATCCGGTGGCTCCGGCGATCGAATCCACGTGTCCGGAGACGCTCTTGCCGTACATGTCCACCGTGATCTCCGCCCGCTGCCCGGCATGCACGCCGGCAAGCTGGGTCTCTTTGAAGTTAGCGGACACCCAGACATCGTTGAGCGGGATGATCGCCATCAGGCTTTGTCCGGGGGCCACCGTCTGACCGGTCTCGACCGATTTGCGGGTCACCACGCCATCCACCGGGGCGACGATCGTCGTGTAGCTGAGCATCAGCTCGGCGGTATTCAGGTTGGCGCGCGCCGCATCCACGGCGGCTGAAGCGGTGCCGGCATCGGAGGTCCGGATCGGCACCTGCTTGCGGTTGGCCTGGGAGGCCTCCACCTGCGCCCTGGCATGCGCGACGCGCGATTGCGAGGCGGCCAGCGATGCTTTTCGAATGGCGGCTTCCTGCTGCGCGGAAGCCAGCTTTTCGCGCGCCGCCTGCAACTCGCTCTCGGCCACACGGGCGGAGGCCACGTATCCGTCGTATTGCTGGCGCGAAATCTCGGCCTTCTCCATCAGCGGCTTCATTCGGGCGAGATCGGCCTGCGCACGGTCGTTGCTGGCCTGGCGGGCCTGCACGTTAGCCTCGGCATACGCCAGGTCCGACTTGGCGGCCTGCTCGGCGGCAATCCCCGCACGCTCCAGGTCCGCCTGGGCGCTGGCCAGCTCGGCCTGCGCCGCCGCAACGTTGGATTGCGTAGTGTCGTTGGTCCACGGCACCACTTCGCGAGCGGAATTCGCCTGGCTGGAGGCCTGCTCCACTCCCGCCTTCGCCAGGTCCACCTTTGCCTGGTAGTCGCGCGGGTCGATCCGCACCAGCACATCCCCGGCTTTCACCGGCTGGTTGTCCTTCACCAGTACTTCGACCACGGTGCCGGAAATCTTCGGTGCGATGGCGGTCACGTGGCCGTCCACCGTGGCGTCGTCGGTTGTCACGCGATCCTGATAATGCATCCAGGCGGCTGCCGCGACTCCCACGGCGAGCAGCAGGATGATCGGGACGACAAACTTGGCGCGGGAGCTTTTTCGTGGTTCGGGCGCTTTTCGTAAAGCCGCGGACCGCTCCTCGGAAAGATCTTCGACAGCGTTGGGCATGATTTCCTCTGATTCCTTCATCGCATCGCTCGGGCCAAACCGCAGTCTGGCCGGAAGTCTATTTCCACATTGTACTTACACTTCAAGGCGGCATTCGGCGGAGACTCTTCGGTGCCCATATTTCGGCATCACTCCACCATCACGGGTCCGCGCGGCGGCCCGCTCTTCCGCATCATCAACATCATCGGAATAATAGCGATGAACAAAACCGCCATGAGCCAGAACGCATCCGCAAAAGCCAGCATGCTCGACTGGCGGACCGCCAAACCGTAAATGATCCCGTTCGCCTGCTGGGCAGCGTCGGGCAGCGAAGCGCCTCTCTGCTGCAGCAACTGGGTGATCTGGAAATGGGTCGCCTGGTAGGCTGCGTCGTACGGAGTCAGGTGCGCGGTGAGCACCTGCTGGTGGAACTGCGCGCGCCGCGCCAGCAGCGTGGTTACGGTGGCGATTCCGGAGCTGCCGCCGATATTCCGCGCCAGGTTGAACAGGCCGGTGGCGTAATTCGTTCGTTCCTTGGGGATGTAGGCAAACGCCGCGGCACTGATCGGCACAAACAAAAACGCCATCCCTGCGCTTTGGATGATGCGGCTCCACATGGCGGTGCGGAAATCGACGTAGAGGTTGAACCGCGACATGGCGAACAACCCGGCGGACGAGATCAGGACTCCCACCACCACCAGCCAGCGGGCCTGCACCCGCCGCATGAGAAGGCCGACCATCGGCAGGCACAGGCAAACCACCAGCCCGCCCGGCGACAGGACCATGCCGCTGAGGAGCGCCGTGTAGCCAATCAGGGTCTGGAGAAACAGCGGCAGCAGGGCCGTGCTGCCATACAGGACAAAGCCCAGCACCAACATCGACATCGTCGCCAGCGTGTAATTGCGGTCTTTGAGGATGTGGAAGTCGATGACCGGCTCCTTCTGCCGGAGCTCCCACCACACCACCCCTATCAGGCACACCGCGGTAACCACGGCAAACGCGACAATGAAGTGCGAGCTGAACCAGTCTTCCCGCTGCCCTTCGTCGAGCACCACTTCGAGAGCGCCCAGGCCTGTGGCCAGCAGCCCGAACCCCATGTAGTCGATCTTCAGCCCCTGCGCCCTGCCGCGCCGCAGCAGGTAAGGCGGGTCGAAAATCAGCACCGTGGTCAGCAGCAGGGACAGAATCCCGACCGGGATGTTGATGAGGAAAATCCAGCGCCAGCTATAGTTGTCCGTGATCCAGCCGCCCAGTGTGGGGCCGATCACCGGGGCTACCACCACGCCCATGCCGTACACCGCCATGGCCATGCCGTGCTTTTCACGCGGGAAGCTCTCCACCAGGATCGCCTGCGAGATCGGCTGCAGCGCGCCCCCGCCCACCCCCTGCAGCACGCGGAAGAAAATTAGCGTGCCGAGCGTAGGAGCAAGGCCGCACAGGGCCGAGCTGACGGTGAAGATCGCCACGCAGGTCATGTAGAACCGCTTGCGCCCGAGCAGCATCGAAAACCAGCCGCCCATCGGAAGGATGATCGCGTTCGAGACCAGATACGAAGTAAGCACCCAGGTGGATTCGTCCACGCTGGCGGAAAGATTGCCTGCAATATGCGGGAGCGCCACGTTGGCAACGCTGGTGTCCAGCACCTCCATGAACGTCGCGAGCATGACCGTCATGGCGATGATCCAAGGATTAATGGATTCGCCGCTATTTCGCGTACACCGCCTCCATTTGACCGACCGCGTGGGCCAAGTCGGCCCGTGACTGGTTATACCGGTAGAGCGCCCCGATCTGGTTATCGCTGGCGCGCGCCAACTCGTTCTGGGCGGTAACCACCTCGATATTGTTGGCCACCCCCGCTTGAAAGCGGTCGCGCGCCTGGTCCACTTCCTGGCGGGCGAGATCCAGGCCCAGGTTGGCCACATTCACCTCGTTGCGCGCCGAGTCCAGCTGCGCGACGGCCGTCTTCACCTGGAGCGCGATCCGGTTCCGCAGCTCCGTCTCCTGCTGCTTGAGGGCCCGTATGGCCAGGTCCGCCTGGGCGCGCTGGGCCTGTATGCGTCCGCCGGTGAATATCGGGAAGTCGAGGCTGGCGGCATACTCATAGACCGGAATGCTGGAAGACGGCGTGAGGCCCTGCTCTACCCAGGTGCCGTTCAAGGAGAAGCGCGGCAGCCGCTGTTCCCCGGCCGCCTTCCGGTCGAGCTCGGCATGCTGCTCCCGGGAGGCGATCTGTTTCAGCTCGGGCCGTTCCGCAAAGGCCCGGTCCAGGGTCTGGTCGGCGGAGACCGCCGGGGTCGCGAAGAAACTCACCTGGTCGGCCAGCTCGATCTTCTGCCGCGGGTCCAGGCTCAACAGACGCGCCAGGCCGAACAGCGTGGTCTCGAGCTGGGTCTGCGACTGGATCAGCCGCTGCTTCTCGTTCTGCAATTGCACATTGGCGCGCAGCGTGTCGATCCCGGTCCCTACGCCGTTTTTCTGCAGATCGGCCGCCTGGTCGTAGAGCGCCTGGGCCAGGTCCACGCGCGACTTGGCGGCCTGCACGTCCGCCGCCGCGCGCTGCGCTCCGAGGTATTGCGACACCACCAGCAGGACGCTCTCTTCCCGCGCCGTCATCTCCTGCGCGCGGCTGGCGTCGATCCCGTACTGCGCCCCGCGGTATCGCCGCCACAAAGTCAAATCGAAGACCGGTGCGTTGAACCCGGCGCCGGCCTGGAACACCTCATACGGTCCCACGTGCTGCGCGAAGCCTGGGAAGCGGAACCCGATGGCCGATTCCAGGTTTACGCGGTGAACTTGCTCCGAAACGCTGCCGGACACCTGCGGCATGAGTGCCGAGCGTGCCAGTTGCCGCTCCTGCTCGCTTTGCGAAACCTCGATGTTGGACAGAATCACCTGGGGATTCTGGCGCAGCGCCGTCTGCACGGCATCCCGCAGCGTGAGCTTCAGGAGTGCTGGCTCCGGTGTCCGGACGACGGTCTGCTGCGCCAGGACAGGCGCCACCAGGGCTAACATCAGCGCGGCACTGCGGTTGAGCGGCAACTTCGACATGGTATCCTCGGCAACATTTTACGCACCTCGGAGACCAAAGAAAAGTGCTGCAACTATAACAAAGGAAAAGGTGATGAGTGTGAGGGGAGCCGATATATGGGCAGCGGCCCAAATACCGTCAGACGTCCTTCGATTCGATGCCGAGCTTGCGCATCTTAGCCTGCAGGGTGGTGCGCTTCATCCCGAGCCGGGCTGCCGCACCGCGGTCGCCCCCCACCCGCCCGCCGGAATCCCGCAACGCCTGTACGATGGCATCGCGCTCGGCCCCCGCTAGCGTCTTGGCTTCCGCCGACCCCGAAACGCCTCGCTTCAGCTCGCGGATGGGCGCCTGCAGCGTCGAAGCCGGAGTGATGATGACGGCCCGCTCGATGAAGTTTTGCAGCTCCCGGATGTTCCCCGGCCAGTGATACCGCGTGAGAACCTGCATGGCTTCCGACGGAATGCTGGTGATCCGCTTGTTCATGCGCCGCGCGAACTGCTGCACGAAGTACCGCACCAGCAGCGGAATGTCTTCGCGGCGTTCGCGGAGCGGGGGCACCGTGATGGGGAAAACGTTCAGCCGGTAATAAAGATCGGCGCGGAACTCCCGATCTTCCACCATGGTCGAAAGATCGCGGTTGGTCGCCGCCACCAGCCGCGCGTCGGTGCGGATGGTGCGCGAGCTGCCCAGGCGCTCGAATTCCCGCTCCTGCAGCACGCGCAGCAGCTTGGTCTGCAGCTCCAGCGGAATTTCGCCCACCTCGTCCAGGAACATCGTGCCGCGGTGCGCCAGCTCGAACCGCCCGATGCGCTGCGCGATGGCGCCCGTGAAGGCTCCCTTCTCGTGGCCGAACATCTCGCTCTCGAGCAGCCCGGTGGGAATGGCCGCGCAGTTCAGCTTGACGAAGGTCCCCTGCCGCCGGCCGCTCAGATCGTGGATGGCGCGCGCCAGCAGCTCCTTCCCGGTGCCGGTCTCGCCGTAGACCAACACCGTGGAATCGGTGGGCGCCACCGTCTCCACCTGTTTCAGAATGGCGCGCAGCGCGCGGCTCTGGCCGATGATTTCCTCGAACCGGTTGTCGGTCCGGATCTCGTCCTCGAGGTACACCTTCTCCTCGGCCAGGCGGGCGTTCAACTCCTCGATTCGCGTATAGGAGAGTGCGTTATCGAGCGCGATGGCGACCTGCCCCCCCGCCTGCGTGAAGAACTGCAGGTCCTCCGCGGTGAAGAACTTCTCCCGGCGCGAGCCGAGATTGAGCGTGCCCACCACCGCGGACCTAGTGATCAGCGGAATGCAGCCGAGCGAATTCAGCCCTTCCCGGGACATGATCTCGCGCGTGAACTGGGAAATTTCACCCGCTTCCCCCAGGGTGTAAAGCTGCCCCTGACGGGTGCGGAAGACGTGACCGGCCAGCGTGCCTTCGAGCGGCACGATGGCGTCTTCGCGGATCAGCCCCGAGCCATCCGGAAAGTCCAATGCCTGTAGCCGCAGAGCCTGGATTTCGGCATCGTAGATCAGCAGGCTGACGTAATCAAGGCCGAACGTCCGCCGCAGCGAGGCGGAGATCGCCTGAAACAGCTGCCGTGTGGCCAGGCACTGGACCACCGCATTGTTGATTTCGAGTAGGGTCCGCAGCCGGTCGCGCTCCCGCGCCAGCTGCTCTTCATAGGCCCGGGCGGATTCCGAATTCAGCGCGTTATCCACCGCCACGGCGACCTGCCGGGCCACGTGCTCCATGAACTCGATGTCTTCCGGCCGGTATGCGTCGGTTGCGAGCGAGCCGAAGTGAATGCCGCCCAGGTCGCGCTGGGCCGTGAACAGCGGCAGCGCGCAGTAGGAGTGAATGCCGTTGGCCCGCAGCAGGTCGAAAATAATCGGGAAGCGCGTCTCCCGGTCGAGGTCCGGAACGTAGACCGCGTGCCGGGTCGCCAGGGCCAGCCCTGTCGCAGTCTGGTCGATGGGGGTGGATTCCGGCGTCGGCCCGACGATCGTACGCTCGGTCTCCAACAGGTGCAGTCGGACTGCGCTCCCGTTGTCATCGAGTAGCGTCAGGGTAATGAAATCGAACGCCACCAGGCGGTGCAGGCAGCGGCTCAGGTCCGGGAAGAGCGTGGAGAGCTGGCGGTGGGAGGCAATAGATTCGGCCACCTCGAGCAGGGCTTCATACCGCTCGCGGGTCGGATCCGGACGTGTCGGAGCAGACGAGGGCATTTGCGTGTCGGGCCAGCTTTCCTTCAACCGTACCACACCGCTTCCGGCACTCCTCCACCAACGACTGGATCAGCGGTGTTACAGCTTCAAGCCGGACACCTCTTAGATGCATCTCCGCCAACAATGATTGCCCTCGATCGTCGATAAAATCAACGTCTTGCAGATCCGCCACGGTACGCCTGCCCTCGGTCGTCGATTCGGCTGTTTGCCAGCACTGCCGCAGTTCTTGAACCCAGGGTCCCGCCAACCTGCCCTCCAGGCTGAACCGGAGTTCCTGCGCACTATCGTGAATCGTAATCTTGAGCATTTCCTGAAACAAATGAAGGCACGCGCCGTGCCATCGGCCGAAAGTCCTGCTTTCAGCGGAAAGCCGGCACGACTGTATCGTCGGCTGCCCAAATAGCGGCAATCGGGACGTTCCCGCGTCAGGCAGCCCGGGAAGCGGAGTCGTCCCGCGATTCCGGGGCGTCCGGCTGGTGCGCGGCCGGCTGCGCGTTGCAGACCGGACAGCAGTGGGTACAATACCAGCCGTGGACTTCCTCCGGCATATGCAGCCGGTTCGGCCAGTTTCCGCAGATGTCGCAGCAACCTTTCACCCGCTCGGAGATGTGACAGTTTGGCCTCATGTATGATTTTCCTTGCAGTTGACCTTCCATTCCCCAAAGACGACGCACCACCTGAGATTGCGAATACCGGCGCCGCGATTGAGTAAATTTATCCTGACCCTTCCCTTGACTCGTCTACAACTGTAGGGTTGAGACTGAGATCTGGACAATGTTGACCGTTTCCAAACTTGCCCGTGACTGCGGCCTGAGCCGCACCACCGTGTTGTACTACGAATCGATCGGCCTGCTGAAGGCGCCGTTGCGCACCGCCGGCAACTATCGCAGCTACGGCGGCAGGGAGCTGGCGCGCCTGCGCGAGATCTGCCTGTATCGCAACGCCGGCCTGACTCTGGCCGATATCCGGGAGGTGTTGGATCGTTCGGATTCCGGCGCATCCTCGGTCTTGAAGCGGCGTCTGGTGGAACTGGATGGCGAGATCGAGCGGCTGCGGGATCACCAGCGGGCGATCCTGAAACTCCTGAAAGCCAAAACTTCGCTGAGGAGAAATCAAGTGATTACCAAGGAAAAGTGGGTATCCGTCATGAAAGCCGCGGGCTTTACCGATGCCGATATGCACCGGTGGCACGCGGAGTTCGAGAAATCCGCTCCGCAGGAGCACGAGGAGTTTTTGACATTCCTCCATATACCGTCCGAAGAGATCCGTTCGATTCGTGAGTGGAGCAGGAAACAGGAAGCCCGGTAGCTACGGGTTCAAAAGGTGGCAAGCTGGGCCAGGTTGGTTTTAGGTTCGCTGATGTGGCCTTTTACCGTGTTCCCGCCAATCTGGTCCACCACCAGCTCGAGAGCCCGCCTGCGGGGCAACGTCAGGATCAGCGGCTCGTGCAGGTTTGCATGCCTGCGTTCTACCCGCCCGTCCGCCGTCTTCAACAGCAGATCGCACGACCCGCGCCTCAAACTCCCCTGTCGAACGGAAAGACTGACCGGGCCGACGCGGTTATACCGGCCGGATTCCGCCAGTTGAAAACGGTAGAACGTCCGCTGGCTCCGGTCGGGAGCCGCCGGCTTCGCCCGCCTCGGGGCGCTCTTCGGCGTAGGCTGCTGTGTCCGGGCGCGCACTCTGGATATCGGCGCGGTCCGCACAGTCAGAGACTGAATCCGGTCTGAGACGGAGCGGAGTTGGGCCTGCAACTCCTGCACCGAGGCGTCCAGCGATTGGTTCGAGGCTGCCAGCGCTTGAGCATGCCGGTGTTCGGCGGTAAGCCCGATCAAGGCCGCCGCCGACACGCCTGCGAGAATCACGACGGAAGCCGCCAGTCCCCAGATCCGAGGCCTCGCCGTAGTCGGCGGAACTTCGGCAGCCGACGCCGGAATCTCTTGCTGCGCGGCGTCGGTCACCACGAAATCGACCGCCATCAGCAACCCGAAGCTGGTCTCGGCGTACCGGTAGTGACGGCTCAAAACAAGATAGTCCAATTGTTTGCCGGGTTCGGTCAGGGTGAGTGATACCGTGTCACCGACGGCCGGGATCGGAAGGCTGCCGACGGACGTGCCGTCCGGCACCTCGAACTGCAGCCGCTCTTCCTGGGTCCAGTCGCACGGTTTGGAGTCGTTGGGACCCCGGTATTGGAATTGAACGGACACTCTGGTCTTTACATCCTGCTGATCCATAGGCAAATTCCCGAAATGGGGCACCCGATACAAGACCGTCAACAGTGCCGACGCGAACGCCACCCTGGTGGTTGCATTTTCTGACACCACCCTTCCGGACGGGTGTACCGTCCAGACCCTTTTTCAAATCGCGAAGACATGAGACGGCGCTACCTGCGCCCGCCGTGGCCGCCGCCACCGTGAGATCCGCCGCCGCCTCCTCCGCCGTGGAATCCACCGCCACTGTGGCCGCCGCCGAAAGACCGGGATCCTCCGCCGCCTCCAAATGACGGGCGCGAACCTCCGAAGCTGCGGGCGCCGCCGAACGGTGAAGAGGAACGGGCAGCACCGCCGAAGCTCGGAGACTGGCGGAACGAGGGCGCGCTGCGGCTATAGGAAGGAGTCGAGCGTCCGACCGCGCGATTGCCAAATGACTGCGCATTACCTCGAACCTGCGGGCTCTGCATCCGGCTCCCATTGAACGCTCCGCCGCGCTGCCCGACATTGGCGTTAGTGCTTCCGAAGCGGCTCCACCCGCCGGCGGCATTCGCGCCTCGCGAACTGAACGACTGCGCGTTACCCCGTATCTGCGGGCTCTGCTGCACGCCGCGCTGCCCGATGCTGGCGCCGGGGCTTCCGAAACGGCTCCATCCGCCGGCATTCGCACCTCGCGAACTGAACGACTGCGCGTTACCCCGCACCTGCGGGCTCTGCTGCAAGCCGCGCTGCCCGATACTGGCTCCGGGGCTTCCAAACCGGCGCCATCCGCCGGCGGCACTCGCGCCTCGCGAACCAAACGACTGCGCGTTACCCTGAAGGCGTCCGCCGCCAAAGGCCGCACCGCGCGGGCCGCCCAGACCGCTGCGAACCACTCCGCCGCGGCCGGTGAAATTGCCTCCGTACCGGGTGGCTAATCCCCGATTGGAATAGGGCACGCCGAGCCGGTGGTAGGGGTTGTGCGCCCAAATTCCGCTG
Source organism: Bryobacterales bacterium (assembly GCA_963836015.1). Classification (GTDB taxonomy): domain Bacteria; phylum Acidobacteriota; class Terriglobia; order Bryobacterales; family Bryobacteraceae; genus CAWCDJ01. The sequence goes on from CAWIIF010000011.1 coordinate 259,263, forward strand.
CGGCCGAATCCGCCGCCGTAGCCGCGAAATCCGTAGTGATTGAAGAAGAAGCTGTTCTGGATCACGGAGCAGTTGAACCAGTTCGGACCCCAGCCCCATCCGCCCCAACCGCCTGCTCCCCAGCCCGCCCAGCCGCCGAAATACGACCCGAGGAAAATGCCCGAGCCGAATCCGAATCCGAACCCTACCGCGGGGTAGTAAAGCGGCGGATAGTAACCCCAATCCGGCGGACCCCAGATGTATTCCGGGTTGTATTGGGGAACGTAGATCACCTGCGGATTGGCAGGCACGATTTCAATGACCGTGCGTCCGCCCTGCGACTGGGCGACCACGGTCTGCTCGGAATCCGAAGTCAGTTTGCCCGAGGCCTGGGCCTGGGCGCGCATTCTCTGGACCGCGTTCATCACGTCGGCCTGCTGCGCCAGGAAGGCGTTGCCAAGATCGCTGGTCCAGTCCGCATTCGAGGCAAGGCGGCCCAGGACATCCGGAAATGCCACCAGCGCCTGGATGCTCGGGTCCCAGTTCTGCTGGCGCGCCGCGTTCAGCAGTTGCTGGCCTTGCAGATTCCGGTTCTGTTGGAGCCACTGAGACGCCTCGACGATCTCGAGCGGGTAGGTGGATGCGACCAGCACCTGGCTCAGCAGGGCGTCCGGATACAGCGCAATGGGCGCCACCAGGTTGTCCAACTGGTCGGGCGTGAAAGGCTGTACGGCCGGCTCCGACGCCTCGGGCTGGGCGGGACCGGAGTCCTGCGCAAATGCCGGCAATTCGAAGGGAATGAGAATCAGAAGCAGCGCGCAAACGATGCTGACCCCCTGACGTACCACGCTCCGAACGACTTCCCTGGTACTCGTTCATGCCGCACCTCCCTGATTTGGTCTCTGCCTTTTCCAGGCAGGTCCCGCCCAATGGGTTGCACGTGCCCCACCAAAACGCTATCCGCCTGATTCTGAAGGTTGAATTCCGGGCGGCCTGGCCGCCTGCCTGGTTGAACACCACCACCCTGGCGCATTTCGGCCAAAGAGGATGCCGGCCAAAGCTAATAGAGACCGGGAATCTGGCGCGAGGTGCGGCTGCGGTAAGCAGCGTAGTCGTCGCCGAATTGCGTATAGAGGACTCTTTCTTCCGCGTGGATCCGTGCGAGCAGCGGCGGGATCATGAGCGCGGTGAGCAGCAGGCCAACCCCCGAACGGAAGGCCAGGGCCCAGCCCACTACTTCTTTCCTTTTTGGCCCATGCGGGAAGCGGTGGATGGGGGCACGATTCCGCTGGAACGCAGGTAGCCGGCGATGTTTCCGTAAATCTCGTTGTTGTGCACCACGATGTGCAGCAGTGAGTACGTCATCTGCGGCGCGGCCAGGACCTTTTGATCGTCGATCCCTTCGAGCGCCCCTGCGCAGTAAGCGAACGAGTCTTTCAGCGCCTGGCTCACCTCCTCTTTGCCCGTAAGCCCGGCGACCTTTTTGGCGGCTTCCGGCACGGCTTCCGATTTCAGCGTCGCGCAATCGGAGTAGTTGCGTTCTGTCGAGTGATTGAGCCATTCGGCGAACGACATCTGCTCGGCGGTCAGCTTGAAACCGTACTTGCCGGCGGGCATCGCATCGGCGGCCGCCTCCAGGTTGGTGCGGATCCCCTTGAAATAGCGCTGCGCCACCGTGGTCTTCAGATTATCCTGGGCGATCAGGGCAAGCGGCGCGCAGCAGATCGACAGCAGCACTCTGGTTCGGATATGCATAGCGCCAGCCTACACGAATCCCGGGACTGCCTGTCAAGCGGCGAGCTTATTTCCGGGCGGACGTGGTAGAAGTGAGTATGCCCATGAATCGCCGCCAAGTGCTTCAAATGGTCCCGGCGCTTTCGGCCGGGGCCTGTCTCCGTGGTGAAACCGCCCCGCCGTTCCACCTCCGCTCGGGCCTGGTCGCGTACTCTTACCGCAAAGAGCTTGCCGCCGGATCGATGAACTACCCGGAGCTGATCCGCATGCTTGCGGATTGGGGCATCGACGGGCTGGACTGCACCGTCTACTGGTTCCCCGACACCTCCAACGAGTACCTGGCCTCGCTTCGCAAGGCCGCATTCAAGAACGGCGTCCAGATCTACAATGCCGGCGTCCGCGTGTCATTGTGCCAGCCTACGCCGGAACTGCAGCTCGCCCAGTACGAGAACATCAAGAAATGGGTGGATGTGGCCGACCGGCTCGGCGCCAGCCACATCCGCGTGTTTGGCGGCCAGATCCCGAAAGGCGCCACCGAACCGCAAGCCATCGCCTGGGCCGTGGAAGTGCTGAAGCGCGGCGCGGAGTATGCAGGCGGCCGGGGGATCATGCTGGGCGTCGAAGACGACGGCGGCCTCACCACGGCCGCGGGGCCCACCATCCAGATCGTGAAGCAGGCCGCCTCCCCATGGGCGGGCATCAATGCGGATTCCGGGAATCTGCGCGTGGATGGCTATGCCCAGTTCGCCTCGATGCTCCCCTACGCCACCAGCGTGCACCTCAAAACCGGGATCACGGACGAGAATGGCAAAAAAGAAAAGGCCGATTGGAGACGCCTGCTTACGATGATCGGGAAATCCGGATACAAGGGCTACGTCGGGCTGGAGTACGAAGAGAACGACGCCGCCTCTGATGTTCCGCGCCTCCTTGGGGACCTGAGGACGCTGGTTCGCGCAGTGTCTTCGTAGTCGCCGGCTTTTCACCAGACGCGTTGCTATTTGTGGTGGCGGTGCTTCGGGGCCGGCTTCGGGACGGGAACATCCTCGACCGTATCATCCTTCCACGACTTGGGGTCGTTGGCGATCTCCTCCGTCAGGCACGGACCCTTGGCGCCTTTCCCGTCCTGCACCGTCGGCGTCTCCGGCGTGTAATATCCCGGCGTATACTTTCCCGTTTCATCGAGCGTCGCCGTATAATCCACAGCCCAGGTGAAATGTTTCAGAAACACCAGGGAGCCGGCCGTGTCGGAGGAGGGCCATTCAGTATTCTGGACGACCAGCCAGGTCGTGAATTTTTCCTGCAGCGACAGTTCGTAGAGAGTAAGATCCTTCTCCGGATCGGGATCGGGATAACTCATCGTGGACAGCTCTGGGGTGTCATCGAAATTCACCGTAACGGTATCGCTGTCCCGGTCGATGTCCAGGCTGAAGGGAATGGGGACAGAGTAAAAGGGAAATGGCGTCTGGGCGTCCGGATCGAGCAGGTCCCCCGACCTGCCCATGCTGTCACGGAGCGGCGGCCCGATTTTCAGCAGGGTTGTGATGTTTCGGTGATGCCACTTGAGGAACTTTCTTGCTCCCGTGACATCTTGTATGATCCCGGCACGAAAGCTCTTGGCGCAGGCGTCTTTCCGGGGGCAGGCGGCATCGAGCTGGATCGTCACCTTGGGGTTCACGCTGACAATCGCGGTATTCGGGTCCTTGCTTTCGAGACCGACTTCATAGCTGTCCGCTTTCGAGCGCTTCTTCGCCTCGTAGCTGCCGGCGTCCACCTGGGCCATGTTCGTCACAGTGAACTGGATCTTGTGGATCTTTACCAGTTTCGACGCTTTCGCCGTGCCGCACGGATGCGTATACGTCACGCTTACCGTAGCGACACGCTCGGGGATGCTGGCCTGGCCATCTTCGGGACGAAACGACATGAGATTCACGGCGTCCCCGCTTTTGACCGGCTCGCCGGAGCCGTCCACCAATTCGGCCCCCGAAATCGTCCACGCATAGTCGCCGTCCGGAGGCGTCCCGACCGCGGTGATCGGCAGCTTGTGCCCGGGGCAGGCCACGGTGCTCTCCAACTGGATGGTCACACTGACCGGGGACGGGCACTGGGGAGCTCCGGCGTCCTTGCCATCGGCTTTCCTGGAATTGCTGAGGCCTGCATCCGCCGCGCTGCTGGCGGCGAGAAGGGAGCCAGAGTCCTCAGCGCCCGGCATCGCTCGAGGCCTTCCCCAAGTGTTCGACGGCGGCCTGCTGCAGGGCAGTCACGCGGGCCTCAGGCTCCCAGGGTTGGCGAAGCGTGTCTTCCGCCCACGGGTATTGCCCGTCGGTGTCCAGGTCGCGCCCGAAGACAACCAGGAGGTCGATGTATTTGCAGACGTCCCGCTGGGAAGTGATGCCATAAACGGCCGCGCGCCGGATGCCGTGCCGGATGGTTTCCCGCAACTCGCCCGGGCTCAGCAGTCGAGCCTGTTTGGGAAAGAACCGGTTCAGGTGATCGATCATCCAGTCCTCGAAATCTCTTCGTCCGGCGTCATGGAAGACTTCCATCTGTTCTTTGCGAATGGTTAGCATACCGGTCGGGAACGTTCGGTCCCTGAGCAGACCTCTCCCTGGTCTGTTGTAGACGCGCAAACGGCGGGGAGATTGGATCAAGGCTGGGTTCGGCGATAGTGCGTTTCCTTACGAAATGGCGCGCTGCGACCGTCGGCTCACGCCGCGCGCAGGGCGCGGAT
>CAWIIF010000012.1:0-237960 GCA_963836015.1 Bryobacterales bacterium
CCCTGATGTTCCGGAACCACGCCTCCGACGAGTGATTCTGCAGGCTGATCGCGGACTCGCCCCGAAGCTCCGCGCCTTTCGCCAGGTCGCTTAACTGCTTGTGGACGGCCGCGTCCCGCGTGTCGAACTCCACCACCTTTACGCCGTTCAACCAGTGCTCCACGTGCGTGCCCCGCACCACGATCCGCGAATGATTGAACTCCCCGATCTTCGGCGGGACCTTCGGCACCGGCGCGATCACCGAGTATAGCGACCCCGCCACCCGCCTCGGGTCCGACGCCGCGTCGGCGTTCGCATCGTCCGCCAGTTGGTACTCCAGGCCGCGCGCCCGCGCCTCGCGTCCGGCCTTGTTCGTCCATTCGTCCACCCGCTGGATCAGATACTTCACCCCCGAGTTCCCGTCCTTCCCCAGCTTCCAGTCGAACTCCAGCTCGAACGAGCGGAACGTCTCCACCGTCCGGATATCCTGGAACCCGTCCGTCCGCACCACCGCCTTCAGGCACCCGTCCTCCACGCGCCAGCAGTTGGTCGGGAACGCCTTCCCCGTCACCTCCACCCAGCCGAAACTCGTCTTCCCGTCGAATAGCGAATGCCACGCGCTCGCCGCGCCCGCTGTCGTGGTCAACACCAGCGCCAGCCCGATTACCCGCATACGAACTCCAGCGTATGTTCGAACGGCGCGAACGCCGTGAGATACAAACTCGTCCCCGGCAGCTTCGGCTCCGCCCCGCGCACCTGCACGTACGCGTGCTGCCCCAGCCCCGGGCCCACGCGGATCCGGTCGCCCCCGCGCTTCACCGTGGCATATCCCGCGCCCAGCAGAAACGCGTCGCTCCGTCCCTTCACCGCGGCCGCGCCTTCCACCTCCACGCCCGCCCGCAGCCCGATCTCGATCGCCACCGGCACGTTCTCCGTCCCCTTCGCCGCCAGTTGGATGCGGAACCCGTCCGCCGTCTCCGTGATCGCGGCCGATTGCTCGTACCGGCAGATCTCCGATTCCTTGCACGATTCCCGCACCCTTCCCCACTCCCCCGCGGCCACCTTCCGTGGCGGCTCGGCCGGCTGATAATATCCCGCTTCGAGCGCCTGCCGCAGCGTGTACGTCTTCCCGCTGCGCTCGATGCGCGGCGGCACCAGCTGCCCCTTGCCGAAGAACGCTCCCGCCATCCGCACTCCGCTGATCACCGCGTCCCCCTGCCGCAGCGCGAACCACAGCGAGTCGTTCCCCAGGATCGTGGCGCTGCGCGCGCCGCGCCGGAACCGCACCACGTCCAGCACCGGGAAGTCCTTCACGTAATCGTCCGGCGGCGCCTTCGACCCCGGCGAGGGGCCGGCCATCTCTGGATACTCCATCAGCGCCGGCAGGCTCGCCCGCTGCGGCGCCACCCCGGCCGCGATCCCCGCGTACACCGGGTTGCGGTCCCGCACCGCCAGGTACTGCAGCGGGAACCAGTACCCGCCGATATCGCCTCGCTCGCCCTTGTCCTGCCGCCGCGAGATTTCCGTCACCACTTCATAGTTTGGATGCATCAGGTAGAGCATCGCATCCAGATTCTGCCGTACGGGCTCCAGCAGTTCCAGCCTCTTCAGCTTCACCGCCAGCACCGTGAATGCCCGGTCGCACACCGTGTTGTATACCGATGTGCTGCGCTCCGTGTACTGCCCGTCGGCGTCGATGTCCACGCCCTCCGCCAGCCACTGGTCGATGCGCCGCGTGAAGCGCGCGTCCGGAAATACCTCGTTCACCTGCGCCAGCGCCGACGAGACCACCCACCGGTGATTCGGTGTGTGGACGCCGCCCGCCGCCAGCGCGTCGCCGGCCTTCCGCAGAAACGGCGCGATCATCGCCAGCAGTCCGCGCTCGTCCGCGCGGTGCAGCAGGCACGCCGCCGTCCCCGCGCTGTGTACGACGAATCCCGTATCCGGCGTCGAGTGGAAATTGGTCGTCAGCAGGTCGATCGTTCCGTCCGCATGCTGCGCGCGGTCCAGGAACCGCGCCGCCATCTGCATCCGTTCCGGCAGCACGCGGCTGCGGTGATACTTCGATTCCGCGTGCAGGTACGCTGCCGCATAGTTCACGAACAGCCCCGCCGCCGTGCCCGCGTGATACAGGCCGTCTTCGGCCGGCAGGCTGCCAAACCCGCGATGGCCCGCGTCCGTGATCTGCGCCGCCAGCGCTTTCTCCACCGCGGCATCGTGCCGCCTGACGATCTCCGGGTCGATCTTCGCTTCCCTCGACTGCGCCACCAGAGGCGCCGCCGCTAACGTGGCAATCGCTTGTCTTCGGTTCATCGTGGTACCACATTAGTGTAAGCCCGTCGCCCACTATGCCACGCTTCCCACTGCCGGATGCCCCCGCGGATCTCGCCGGCCCCGTGAAGGCCTGGTCGGAACCCGTCGCAATTCCGACCTATCTGCCCGATGCGCCCGACCCGAACCCGAGGTTCCTCGAGAACCGCGTCTACCAGGGCAGCAACGGCTGTGTCTACCCGCTGCCCTTCATCGACCGCATCGCCACCGAGCCTTGCGGCCGCGCGTGGCAGGCCGTCCACATCGAGAACGAATTCGTGCGCTTCATGGTGCTGCCCGAAATCGGCGGCCGCATCCACATCGGCCTCGACAAGACCAACGGCTACGACTTCTTCTACCGCCAGAACGTCATCAAGCCCGCGCTGGTCGGTCTCGCCGGGCCGTGGATCTCCGGCGGCGTCGAGTTCAACTGGCCGCAGCACCACCGCCCCGCCACTTACATGCCGGTCGATTGGTCGATCGAAGAGCACTCCGATGGCTCGCGCACCATCTGGCTCAGCGACCACGACCCCATGAACCGCCTCAAGGGCATGCACGGCCTCTGCCTTCATCCCGGTAAGTCGTATCTCGAGCTGAAGGTGCGGCTCTACAACCGCACGCCCTTCGTCCAGACCTTCCTGTGGTGGGCCAACGCCGGCGTGCACGTCCACGACCGGTACCAGTCCTTCTTCCCGCCCGACGTTCACTATGTCGCGGATCATGCCCGCCGCGCCATCAGCACTTACCCGCTCTGCGAGGGCACTTACTACGGCATCGACTACGGCGCCCGCAAACCGCCCGCCAACGACCTGAGCTGGTACAAGAACATCCCCGTGCCGACGAGTTACATGGCCGTCGGATCGAAGTACGATTTCGTCGGCGGCTACGACCACGGCGTCGAAGCCGGCGTCATCCACGTCGCCGACCATCACATCTCTCCCGGCAAGAAGCAGTGGACCTGGGGCAACCACCCCTTCGGCTACGCCTGGGACCGCAACCTCACCGACGAAGACGGCCCCTACATCGAGCTGATGGCCGGCGTCTACACCGATAACCAGCCCGACTTCTCGTTCCTCGCGCCCTGGGAGACCAAGACCTTCAGCCAGTATTGGTACCCCATTCGCGAGATCGGCCCCGCGCAGATGGCCAACCGCGATGCCGCCCTCAGCCTGCGCCCCGCTCGCGTCGGCGTCTCCGTATCCGCCGTCTTCCCGAACGCCGTCATCCGCCTGCTGAAAGACGGCAAGACCGTCGCCCGGTGGACCGCCGATCTCGCTCCCGATGCGCCCTTCGTCGCCGACTTCCGCAAAACGGCCGACAGCGCCGTAGTCGAAGTCGAAGGCCGCGAGCTGATCCGCTACAGCGTCGAACCCTCCGGCCGCGCCGAGCCTCCCAAGCCCGCCGTCGAACCCCCGCTGCCCAAAAAGGTCGCGACCAACGACGAGCTTTACCAGATCGCCCTGCACCTCGAGCAATATCGCCACGCCACGCGCTTCCCCGAGGACTACTGGCGCGAAGCCCTGCGCCGCGATCCGGGCGACGCCCGCGCCCACAATGCGATTGGGCCGCTGGCATCTCCGCCGCGGCGAGTTCAAGCGGGCAGCCGTGCACTTCGGACTGGCCATCGAAACCCTCACCCGCCTCAATGCCAACCCATACGACGGTGAGCCTTACTACAACCTCGGCCTGGCGCTGCGCTATCTCGGCTTCGACGGCGAAGCCTATGTAGCTTTCTACAAAGCCACCTGGAACTACGCCTGGCGCACCGCCGGATACACCGCGCTGGCCGAGATCGATGCGAAGCGCGAGCGCTGGGAGAGCGCGCTCGAGCACCTCGCCCTCGCCCTCCGCACCGACGCCGACCACGTCAACGCGCGCAACCTGCAGGCCGCCATCCTGCGCCGGCTGGGCCGCGACCCCTCCGCGATCATCCGCGAGGCCCTCGCTCTCGACCCGCTCAACGTCTGGACCCGCCACCTCGCCGGCGGCTGCGTCCCGTCCGATCCTCAACTGCAGCTCGACCTCGCCTTCGACTACCTCCGCGCCGGCCTGGACCGCGAAGCCGCCTCCGTGCTGACGTCCTCGCACCCCATGGTGCTGTACACCCGCGGCAGCTACGCCGCCGCGCGGCGCGCGAAGCCGGACTACTGCTTCCCCAACCGCCTCGAGGAGATGCTGGTCCTCGAAGCCGCCATCGCCGCTGACCCCCGCGACGCCCGCGCGCTTTACTACCTCGGCAACCTCTTATATGACCGCCGCCGCCACGAGGAAGCCATCCGCTGCTGGGAGCGTTCGGCCAGGATCGACCCGAGCTTCTCCGTCGTCTGGCGCAACCTCGGCATCGGCTACGCCCGGGAGAACCCGCGCAAGGCCGCCGCGTGCTTCAATAAGGCCCTGGCCGCAAACCCCAACGACGCGCGCGTGCTCTTCGAGCGCGACCAGCTCTGGAAGCGCCTCGGCAAAACGCCCAGGCAGCGCCTTGCCGAACTGGAGCGCCGCATGGACCTGGTGAACCGCCGCGACGACCTCTGCGTCGAGCTGGCCTCGCTCTATAACGAGACCGGCCGGCACCAGCGCGCGCTCGACGTCATGCTCTCGCGCCGCTTCGCCCCCTGGGAAGGCGGCGAAGGCCGCGCGCTCGAACAGTGGACGCGCGCCGCCAAAGCGCTCGGCCTCCCCACCGGCAATCCGCCGGAGAGTCTCGGCGAAGCCCCTCACCCGCTGGCCGGGCGGCCCAGGCCGAAGCCCGAAGTCGGCTACTTCGCCACGTCGCTGCCGGACATGCAATGAAGACCTACAGCGTACGCTACGTCTGGATGATCTCCGCCGTCGCTGCCATGGGCGGCCTCCTGTTCGGCTACGACTGGGTGGTCATCGGCGGCGCCAAGCCGTTCTACGAAAAGTTCTTTCAGCTGCAAAGCGAGCAGCTCATCGGATGGGCCAATAGCTGCGCGCTTCTCGGCTGCCTGATCGGCTCGATCTTCTCCGGCGCCGCGAGCGACCGCTACGGCCGCAAGAAGCTCCTCATCCTCTCGGCCGCGCTGTTCGCCGTGTCCTCCGTGCTCACGGGATGGGCGCAGACCTTCACCATGTTCGTGACCTGGCGCATCGTAGGAGGAGTCGCCATCGGGATCGCGTCGAACGTCTCGCCGGTCTACATCGCCGAAGTCAGCCCCGCGGAGCTGCGCGGCCGCATGGTGTCGCTCAATCAGCTCACCATCGTAGTCGGCATCCTGGCCGCGCAGATCGTCAACTGGCTGATCGCGCAGAAGGTCCCCGACGGCGCGACGGCCGAGATGATCCGCCAGTCGTGGAACGGCCAGCTCGGCTGGCGCTGGATGTTCACGGCCGTCGCGGTGCCCTCGGTGGTGTTCTTCGCCGGGGCGCTGTTCATCCCGGAAAGTCGTAGGGTAGGCCTCCCGGCCTGCCCAGCTTCGAAGAAGGGCAGGCCAGGAGGCCTACCCTACAAACTCCTCCTCATCGGCATCGTCCTGGCGGTGCTCCAGCAGTGGTCCGGCATCAACGTCATCTTCAACTACGCCGAAGAGATCTACCGCGGCGCGGGGTATGGCGTGAGCGACATCCTCTTCAACATCGTGATCACCGGCGCGATCAACCTGGTGTTCACGCTGGCGGCCATGGGGTTCGTGGACCGGCTCGGGCGCCGCACGCTGATGCTCGCGGGGTGCGCGGGGATCTGCCTCTCGCACCTGCTGATCGGGCTCTGCTACTATCTCGGGCTCAAGGGGCTGCCGCTGCTGGTGCTCACCCTCGCCACCATCGCCTGCTACGCCATGACGCTCGCGCCCATCACCTGGGTGCTGATCTCCGAGATCTTCCCCAACCGCGTCCGCGGCACCGCGGTCTCGATCGCGGTCTCCGCGCTGTGGATCGCGTGCTTCCTGCTCACCTTCACCTTCCCCGTGCTCAACCGGGCGTTGGGGCCGGCCGGCACGTTCTGGCTGTACGCGGCGATCTGCGCCGCGGGGTTCGTGTTCATCCTCTTCCGCGTCCCCGAAACCAAGGGGAAAACGCTGGAACAGATCGAGGGCGAATATGCTTAGACGACTTCTGCTGGCGGCGATCGTCGCATCGCCCGCCCTGCTGGCGGCGGGTTCGCATCTCCCGCTGGGGGGCACCTGGGAATTCCAGCTCGACCCGCAAAAGACCGGACATGCGGAGCGCTGGTTCGAGCGCCAACTCGGGCCGGACACCATCTTCCTTCCCGGAAGCACCGACCAGGGCGGTTATGGGACCAAGGTCGTGAAGCCGGAGATGGGCCACCTCACGCGTCCTTATCAATATGAAGGGCTCGGCGTGGTACCAGAAGGAGGTCGTGATCCCGGAGACCTGGCGCGGCGAAGCACATCACACTGTACCTGGAGCGCGCCCACTGGTCCACCGAAGTCTGGGTGGACGGCAAAGGCTTCGGCTCTCAGAACAGCCTGACCACGCCGCACGAGTACGACCTCAGCACTGCGATGACGCCGGGCCGCCACCGCATCACCATCTGCGTGGACAACGACTACCTGGTCGATATCGGCCGCGACGGCCACAGCTTCACCGAGCACACGCAGACCGACTGGAACGGCATCGTGGGCGCGATCGAGCTGCGCGCCAGTGCGCCGGTGTGGATCGAATCGGTAGCGGTCTATCCCGCGGAGCCGGGCATGCTGCGCGCCGAAGTCGAGCTGCGCAACCTCACCGGAACGGCGATAGGCGCCGACCTGACGGCGGATGTTCCGGGGCTGAGCCACACGTCGGAACACGCGGTGGTCGCGGGGATGCAGAAGGTCGAGATGCTTATCCCGGTGAAGGGCGCGAAGCCCTGGGACGAGTACGAGCCGAACCTGTACAGCCTCGACCTGCAGCTCACCTCGCGAGCCGGCGCGGACACGCTCTCGACCTCGTTCGGAGTGCGGCAGATCGGGACGCGCGGCACGCAGTTCACGCTCAACGGGCGGCCGGTGTTCCTGCGCGGGACGCTCGAATGCGCCATCTTCCCCAAGACGGGGTACCCTTCGACCAACGTGGACGACTGGGCGCGGATGTTCCGCATCGCGCGCTCGTACGGGCTGAACGCGTTCCGCTTCCACTCGTGGTGCCCGCCCGAAGCGGCCTTCGTCGCGGCCGACCGGGCGGGCTTTGTGCTGCACGTGGAGCTGCCGGTGTGGAACCACAACGTCGGCAAGGACGCGAAGCTCGACGACTACATGCGGGCCGAAGGCTATCGCATCCTCAAGGCCTACGGCAACCATCCGTCGTTCACCATGCTGTGCCTGGGCAACGAGCTGAGCGGCGACGATGTCTTCATGGACAACCTGGTGGCCGAGTTCAAGAAGGCCGATCCGCGGCGGCTGTACACCTTCTCGGCCGATCACCGCAGGCGCGCGCCGGGGACGACGTCGGATTACTGGGTGACGCAGCAGACCTCGGTGGGGCGGCTGCGGGTGAACGGCACGCGCTTCGTCCGCACGATGGACGGCACCGACCACGACTATACCGACTCGGTGAAGGCCTTCCACCTGCCGCTGGTGACGCACGAGATGGGGCAGTGGGCGGTGTACCCGAGCTACGACGAGATCGCCAAGTACAACGGCGTGCTGAAGGCGCGGAACCTGGAGGTCTACCGCGGCGAGCTGGAACGGCGCGGCATGCTGGACGAGGCGGAGTGGTTCCAGAAGGCGTCGGGCAAGTTCTCGTGGTCGATCTACAAAGAGGAGATCGAGGCGACGCTGCGAACGCCGGACTACGGCGGGTTCTTCCTGCTGCAGCTCGAAGACTTCCCGGGGCAGGGCGAGGCGCTGGTGGGGCTGCTCGATTCCTTCTGGGATTCGAAGGGCATCCTGACGCCCGAAGAGTTCCGGCGGTTCTGCGGCGAGACGGTGCCGCTGCTGCGGATGAAGAAGTTCGCCTGGACCAACGGTGAGACATTCACGGCGCAGGCCGAAGTGGCGCACTACGGCAAGCAGGCCATTGCGAACGCGGCGGCCGAATGGTCGGCGGTGGACGACAACGGGCGCGTGCGGTTCTCGGGGAGCTTTCCGGCGAAGACGCTGGCGGTGGGGAGCGTGACGCCGCTGGGCGAGATCTCGATCCCGCTCGACGAGGTCGAGACCGCAACGCACCTGACGGTGACGGTCCGGATGCGGGACGCGCGCAACGATTGGGACATCTGGGTGTACCCGGCGAAGGTGGATAACGCGCCGGGCGACGTGCTGGTGACGACGGCGTTCGACGCGGCGGCGCAGCAGGCGCTCGATGCGGGGCGCACGGTGCTGCTGACGGTGCCGAAGGGGCAGAAGGGCGATCACCTGTTCCCGACCCACTTCCTGCCGGTCTTCTGGTCGGACGGCTGGTTCGCGAAAACCCAGGGGACGCTGGGGATTCTGTGCGACCCGGCGCAGCCCGCGCTGGCGCGGTTCCCGACCAGCTTCCACAGCCAGTGGCAGTGGTGGGAGCTCTCGGAAGGCGCGAGCGCCTTCGTGCTGGACGGGCTGCCGTTGGGATACCGGCCGCTGGTGCAGGTGATCGACGACCTGCACCGGAACCACAAGCTGGGCGCGGTGATCGAAGCGCAAGTGGGCAAGGGGAAACTGCTGGCCACGTCGTTCGATTTGACGGGACAGGGGCCGGTGACGCGGCAGATGCTGCACAGCCTGCTGGAGTATGCGAAGAGCAACGCATTCCATCCGCGGGAGACGGTCCCGGTGAGTGAGATCGCGAGGCTGCTGCGGTAATGACGGAGCAGCGGGTACGGGTGAACGGCCTGGAGCTGGCCGTGTGGAACCGGGAGGGCGAAGGCGTGCCGCTGGTGTTCGCGCACGCCACGGGGTTCCATGGACGATGCTGGGATCAGGTGATCCAGCGGCTGCCGGGCCGGCGGATTATCGCGCCGGATGCGCGCGGGCACGGGCGCAGCGCGAAGCCGGCGCCGCCGTACCACTGGCCGGCATTCGCCGAAGACCTGGCGGCGATGGAGATCGAAGGCGCGATCGGGATCGGGCACTCGATGGGCGGGCACTCGGTGACGGCCGCGGCGGCCAGGCGGCCGGGGATGTTCCGGGCGCTCCTGCTGATCGACCCGACCATTTTCAGCCCGGAGCACTACGGGCCGCCCGAGGACTGGGGATTCATCGCGCGGCGGCGCGGGGTGTGGCAGTCGGCGGAGGAGATGTTCGAGCGGTTCAAGGACCGTCCGCCGTTCGACACGTGGGACCCGGCAGTGCTGCGCGACTACTGCAACTACGGGGTGCTCGAAGACGGGCGGCTGGCCTGCCCTCCGGAAGTCGAGGCGTCGATTTATACGCACGCGAACGCGCCCGACGCGTGGTTCGACGTGAGCACGATCGACATCCCGGTGACGGTGGTGCGGGCAGACGACCTGTGGACTCCGGGACAGCGCCACCTGGGCGCGTCGCCGACGGATCCGAACCTGGCGGCGCGGTTTCCGAACGCGCGCGACCTGCTGCTCGAAGGGCGCAACCACTTCATCCCGATGGAATCGCCCGAGCTCGTCGCTACTCTTTCTGATCAAATAGCGACGCACGGCGGATTCGCTCACCTTTAAAGACGACCAGGGAGATGCGCTCGGTGGCGGAGATGTCCTCGAGCGGGTTGCCATCCACCAACAGGAGGTTGGCGTCGAGGCCTTTGCGGATGGCGCCGAAGCGGGTATCGGCGCGCAGCAGCTTCGCACCGTTGAGGGTGGCGGCCTGAAGGGCGACGGCGGCGGGGATTCCGGCATCGACCCAGAGGCGCAGCTCGTGGTGCATGGACGCGCCGTGGAAGACCAGCGGATTGCCGGAGTCGGTGCCCATGACGAGCGGGACTCCGGCCTTCCAGGCGCGCAGCAGATTGGCGCGGGCCTGGGCTTCGGCGCCCTGGAAGAGGGCGGCCCTGGCAGCGTCGGCGGCCTTTCCCGAGGCGAGGAAGTCGCGGGTGCCTTTCAGGATGTTGGCGGTGACGACCTGCTGGACCAGCGAGTTGTTGAGGGCGGAGGCATTGCCGGCGAAGTACTGGGCGTAGGCTTCGCCGACCGCGAGGGTGGGGTCGAGCCAGATGCCGCGCTGGGCCATGTGCTCGAGGACGGCGTCGGGGATCTCGTCGCGCCAGGAGCCGTGCTCGACGGAAACGGCCCCGGCGTCGACGGCGTCGGTGACATCGCGGGCATCGCCGGTGTGAACGGCGAGGGGTAGGTTCTGCGCGCGGGCCTCTTCGGCGACGGCGCGAACGATCAGGAGGTCGAGGCGGTCGTAGAGCATGCCGTCGCCCCATCCGGCTTCGAGGATGGCCTTGATGCCATCGACGCCGGCGGCTTTGAGCTCGCGCACCTGGCGGCGGGCTTCGTCGGGCGTCTTGGGCGTGCGGACGAGCTGGGCCTTGGCGGTGTCGCGCAGGGATTCGGGGATGCTGCGGAGATACTCGGTGCCGTGGCCGCCTTCGGCGGTGAACATGGGGCCGCAGATGAAGAGCTGGGCGCCGAGCTTGCTGCCCTGGGCGATTTGGGCTTTGAGGGAGCGGGAGAGATCGAGGCCGTCGCCGACACTGCGTGCGGCGGTGATGCCGCTGTAGAGCAGGGCAGCGGCGGCGTGGGGCATGGTCGTGTTGGGATCGTAATCGGCCTGGGAGGAACTGACGCCGGCGGGTCCGCCGAGGTGCACGTGGACATCGACCAGGCCGGGGAGGAGGGTTTTGCCGGCGCCTTCGACGGTTTCGGCGTGGATGCTGTCGGGGTCGGGGCCGGAGCCCTGGTAGATTTCGGCGATCTTGCCGTCGCGCACGAGGACCGAGCCGTTTTCGATGACGCTGCCATCGCCGACGAAGATGCGGGTGTTGCGGACGAGGAAGATGCCGGAGCGCTGGAGGTCGCGGAAGAAGGCCTGGTTCTGGCCGAGGTGGTCGCGGGTGTAGGCGCGGTAGCAGCCCATGAGCACGAAGGGGCCGAGGACGGCGAGGATCCAGAGCTTGTTGCGGCCGCGGATCTTTTCCTCCTTCTCCCAGCGGAAGAGCTGGACGGCGAGGAAGGTGCCGAGCACGATGGTGACGAGCAGGGCGAAGACGGCGGTGGCGTTGTCGGCGAGCGTCTGGTTGCGGAAGAAGATGCCCTGGAAGCCGGTGACGAGGTAGGAGGCGGGCATGAATTCGGCGACGGTCTGGGCCCACTTGGGGAGGAGCGCAGAAGGGATGGTCGCGCCGCTGAGGAAGAGCATGGGCATGTAGAGGAGCTGGATGGCGATCATGGCCTCCTGCATGGTGTTGGTGATGGCGGCGAGCATCAGGCCGATGGCGCGGAAGGAGCACACGCCGAGGCTGACCATCCAGAAGAGCGAGAGCCAGTTCTGCGGCATGGGCATGGCGTATTTGAAGTGGGCCACGCCGAGGAGGATGGCGACGACGGGAAGGTAGAGCAGCCAGCCGCTGGCCATGGCGGCGAGGAGGATGGGGAGCGGGCCGATGGGGGTGACTTTGAAACGGCGGAGGATGTTGGCTTCGCGCTCCTGAACGGAGCGCATGCCGGCGCCCCACAGGCCGTTGCCGAGGATCCCCATGGTGAGGACGGTGCCGACGAAATAGGCGATGCCCGCGCCGGTTCCGGCATGGAAGAGCTCCGCGAAGGCGAAGAAGAAGATGAACGGAAACAGGTAATTGAAGAAGAGCACGGAGCGGTCACGCAGGGTGAGCTGCATGTTGCTCTTGAAGAGGGCGAGGTAGGGTCTCATTCGCGAAGGCTCTTTCCGGTGAGCTCGATGAAGGCATCTTCGAGCGAGGGGCGTTTGACGCGGATATCGGCCAGCTCGAGGCCCTGCTGCTCGAGCCACTTGACGATCTCGATGACGGTGCGAGCGGGGCGTTCGCAGACGACGGCGAGCATGGTGCGGCGGTCGTCGAGGGAGACCTGGGAGGCGCCGGGGAAGTCGGGTGTGCAGGCGGCCGGGAGCGGGAGGGCCAGCTCGATTTCGATGGTGGAGGCGGAGAGGGTGCGCTGCTGGATTTCGCGCGGTGTTCCGATGGCAATGATGCGGCCCTCATCGACGATGGCGACGCGGTCGCAGAGCTTCTCGGCCTCCTCGATGTAGTGGGTGGTGAGGAGGATGGTGCGCTGTTCGCGGCGGAGCTCCTGGACGAGCTCGTGGATTTCGTGGCGGGCCTGGGGGTCGAGGCCGGCGGAAGGCTCGTCGAGGAAGAGGACCTGGGGATCGTTGAGGAGTGCCAGGGCCAGGGCGAGGCGCTGCTTCTGGCCACCGGAGAGCTTGGAATAGAGAGACTCGCGCTTTTCCCAGAGCTGGAGGCGTTTCAGGAGGCCGGCGGGATCCACGGTGCGGGTATAGAAGCTGGCGAAGAGCTCCATGGCTTCGCGGACCTTGGTTTTCTCCTGGAGGTTGGTGGACTGGAGGCAGACGCCGACGCGGTCTTTGAGCTGGCGGGTCTGGACCTCGGGGTCGTAGCCGAGGACTGAGACGCGTCCGGCGGAGCGGGAGCGCAGGCCCTCGAGGATTTCGACGGTGGTGGTTTTGCCGGCGCCGTTGGGGCCGAGGAGTCCGAAGACTTCTCCGGCGTGGACCTCGAAATCGATGCCTTTGACGGCGGCGAGCGAGCCGTAACTTTTCTTAAGGCCTTCTACCTGGATGGGAATTTGCACAAAACAGCCAGTCTCTCACAGTCAGATACGGAGGTCGGGGGCGGGAGGTTCGATGGGGGCCGGGGGCTGGATGGGGGCCGGGGGCTGGATGGGGGCCGGGGGTCGGGGGCCGGGGACGGAAGGTGTTGCGGAACGAAGCCAATTGGGGGGCAGGGGGATGCGGAATCAACGGGTTCGGCGGGGTGGAGGGCGGCCCGGGCGGCGCGGACGCGGCGGAGTTCGTGGAGGGTCTCCTGGAAGCGGCGGGTGAGCGAATCCATGCGGCGCCAGAGGCGGGTGAAGCCGGTGGGGGCGGTAGCGAAGGAATAGGCGAGGGGAGAGCTTTCGGCGCGGGAATCCTCGCGCACGCGCTCGGTGAGGCTGGCCTCCCAGAACTGGGCTTCGGCGGCGCGGAGGCGGCGGAGGAACCACTCGCAGGTAATCAGGGTATCGACGAGGGCGCGCTCGGTGGCGGTGACGGGGCGGTGCTCCGCGAGGAACTCAGCGGTGAGGTCGGAGAGGGCGGCGGGATCTTCGCCGCGGACGATGGTGGCCTGGGCGTCGATGCCGCTCGAGAGCGCGTTCATCGAAGAGGCGGCCTTGCCCGCGGCGGAGCGAGGCCCGGTGGATTTTTGCGCATTGCGCCGGTTGGCCTGGATTTGCTTGAGGGATGCCATAAGGAGGGGGTCCTCTGTAGCCAGGGTAGCAGGGGGTCGGCGCGGGATCCGTGTAAGTCGATGATTCGATTAGCGGGAAGTGCGGTGAACAGAATTTGGGCCGTGCTCCGGGCGGTCATGGAGATAATGTTGGGATGGGAGAGAGGGCGGCGCAGTTTGCGGCGGAAGTCCTCGAGGCCATCGGGTCGGGTCGAGATCTCTATCTGTATGACCAGTACATCGGGGGAGGGGCCGAGTGCCTGGAACGCGCACGCAAGGTGCTGATCGAACGGCGTGATGCCTGCTCTGACGCCGAGGAAGCGGGATTCCTGACCAGCGTCATCCGTGGGCTGGAAACAGGGTGACGATGGTCCATGGCCCAGGACGTGTGAAATGCAGTTCTGGATGAAAGGGTTGCCGGACGGGGCTGGTTCAGCGGGGCGGTCAATGGAATGTAACGCCACTTGAAGACCGCTTATCAGAAACTGCGACAGCGGACGGTTGCAGAGCCGTCAAGGAGTTCGCAATCATAGGTCAGTGGCTGGCGGAGACAAAAACGACACCATCGTATGCCCGCTATGGACCTCCAATGAGCGTCGATTTCGTTCACGGCACTATCACGCATGGGATCGAGCGTGTTCCGTCTGCGGAAGAAAAGTCGTGGTCAGTGACGCTGTGAAGCGGGACATCGACGCCAAGCCGACAACGGCACTCGTCTGCGACCAGTGCGCCCTAATGGACACCGCCATGGTTTCAGCAGAACCCCTGGCGGACTCTGTGCTGCACCCGGACGAAGGTTGCGCCACATGCGCGAGACTGAAGGAGCAGGAAGAGGCTGCCGCACGAGAAAAGTGGCGTCTCTTCAATTTGAAAGACGAGCAGGCAAACGAGGCGCATCGAAAATGGGCGCACTTGGCGGAGGCAAGGGCGGAGCATCGCCAGAAGGCACATGGCAACGAACGGCGAGGCAAGCATTGACGGGCGGTACTTGTCCAGAAAGCCTACTTTCCTACAATCTGCCGATCGCTGGTGCCTAGCGTTTGATCCGAAGGGGTGGATAGAGCCGATACGGTCTGCTCATGACTTGCTTCCGAAGACTTGATATTGGAGCTTGCCCGAACATATGCCATGAACAGTGTGGGGTGTGGTTCCGAGTAAATCCGCAGCCCTGGAACTGATGCGTGCCGTCCGCTTCAGTGATATAAGCAGTGATCTCTGGGTCGCCCAGGTTGAAGTCGCGGATCACGATTTCTCTGGCATCACCATAGCCGAAGCTCTTGAACTCCGACAGTAGTTCGGAAGCTACAGTCCGCTTTTCAGGGCTGTCGGGGGATGGCTCCCATTTCGGTACATCGAGCGTAAACTCGCAGACGGGGGCGTGACCCCCGGCAGCAGGATAATGAAGTTCCTCGTTCCCTTGAACAACGGGAAGCGGTTCGTTGGCGTGCTTGCCCAAGTACACGGCACAGTCGATCCAAGAAGGATCCAGCGGACAATTGGCTCCTGGTCCCGACACTTCCGCGCTGGCATCGAAGATCCAGACGGGACGAAGCATGGGATCATAATACCTAGGTACGGTGTTCTGCCTGAGGTAGCTGCGATCTCCAACTTTCGTGAATGAGAACCGCTCCTGGTGCGGTTCATTGGATCCGAGGCCGTTCTCGTATCTGAAGACTACTGCCAACCGCGCAACAACAGCGGGAGGCGGGCTGCAACCTGAGTCGTGACCCGCCGCTGCGCAAGCCAGCACCAATATGAGCGCGACCGTCTTCATGCGAAGTTCCGCCACCATGTTAACAACGGATGAGGATCGAAAACGGGGTCACCACCAAATGAGGTGTCGCAGCGCAGCGGCCTCAGTCAAAGAAACAGCCGCTGTTCCAGGTAGCTTCGCGGGACCGTTTCACCTCTGAGGCAGAGGTTTTCAGGGACTTTCGGAATACGCGCTGTGCGGCTGCAAGCGATGGCGTGCTTACGCGCCTACACAGCATCGGCTCCCAGACGTCGGCAGTTTCGAGGTCCACAACAAGGAACTCCACGTGTACACTGCCGGGACCTCGATTCGCCCATAGAACATCGAATGTGATCGTCTTGCTCCCCGGTTTCTGTTGCGGTTCCAAGGCCAAACCCGGCAGTCGCTTCGTCTGCGGACTGAGCGCAGCGCGGGCGAGTCGCTCCGCCTCGGCCTTCGTGAGTCGCCGTTGGGCGGCAACGGCGTGAAGAGCCAGTGAGGTCGCAATCACCACGAGAGCATAGAACCGCCGCACGTTTTTCATTATGTGCCGCATTTGCAGCATATTCCACCTGCCGCACACCAGGTTGAACCATCGCCATTGAAAAACGGGGTTATCGTAGATTGACCGGCTGTCGCGGATTTCAACACAAGCACTCCACGGTAACGTCACATAACGTCCACCGAGAGGTAGAAGCCCAGGAATTCCTTGCGGTTGGCGCGTCCGCTCGGAATCGTGGTCGCGACGTCGATATTCCAGTGCTGGCGATGCCGACCCGAGGCGTGTTATGCCATTGTTATGTCAACTCACAGGGCGCGCAGCTTCACAATGGTTGCCCTGGCCGTCGTCACTTCAGTTTGCTTCAGTGCTGAGGTGAACTCTGGCCGCCAGGACTTCCTGAAACGGTTCGTGTCTGCTGCCATCGAACGGACACATCACACTGTGCGGTACGTCGCCAGTTACGCGAAGATTCCCTATCCGGGAGGAGACGTGCCCGCCGATACCGGTGTTTGTAGCGATGAGGTGATTCGTGCCTTTCGTGCCGTGGGAGTGGATTTGCAGAAAGAAGTTCACGAAGATATGAAGCAGAGTTTTTCCTCCTATCCGCACCCGATTAAGTGGCTCGCGCTTCGCCCCGATGCGAACATCGACCACCGCCGCGTGCCCAACCTGATGGTGTTCTTCTCGCGAAAAGGAGAAAGCTTGCCGCTCAGCCATCGGGCGGAGGATTACGCGCCTGGCGAATTAGTCACCTGGGATCTCGGGGGGAACGTGCCTCATATCGGGATTGTGGTGGACAAGAGATCACTCTCAAGTGGACGCTACATGATTGTCCACAACGTCGGGCAAGGCCCAAAAATGGAAGACGTCTTGTTCGCCTGGAAAATCACGGGACATTACCGGTACTTCGGACCGAGTCTGGGAAGTCGCTGATTACTCACGACCACGAATCGTTTCACCGTCCTGCTTTCAACCGCGACCCGCGCCGGCATCGCGGGCGAAACACGGCCATTGTGCGCCGCGGGAAAGCATGTCTACGTCGAAAAGCGATGACGTTTTATCCACAGCATTAGGAATACCGCCGCCAACGCTACATAAGTCACCGCCAGGAACCATGGCGTCTCCCACAGAATGCCACCGAATTGAACTGAGGAAAGCGGCCACAGAAATTTGACAGCGAACATTCCAGTGTGGGTGAAGATGTCGATCGCGATGTGGAGCGCCCAGCCGAGCAGTTCCAGCACCGGCCGGCGAGCCACAAGCCAGACCGCTCCAAAACAGAGCGCCCAGACCACGGCGCTGTGCGTGAAGTTGTAAATTCCGAACGCCCAGTCGAAGCGCGGTCCGCTGCCGTCGGGCAGCAGCGTCCTGGACGCGCCGGTCAGAAAGCGCCCGATCCTGACCGCGCCGGGAATGGCGAACACCACGAGATCGGGAAGGACGGACCAGGCCGCGAGCCAGCCCAGATGAAGCCGCCAATTCAACCTGTGCCGGGCGGCGATTCCACCGGCTGTGGACCATAGAGCGTGAGCGAAGACGTCCAAAGGTTGCTCCTCCATGTAAGCGTCCCGAACCGGTCAACCCCGACGGTGAGCAAGAGTCTGGACGGCCTCTGCCAGATTCCATTCTGCCCGCCGCAACCCACGTGTGCAAGGCCGTGAGCCGGGAAATGTGGGACACAGGTTTACCAAGTGCCGGATCCGCGTAAGTCGATTCATGTTGGGATGGAAATGACTGCGGAGGAGTTTGCCGCGGAAATCCACGAGGCCATGCTCAACCTCCCTAAAAAAACTTCCACCCACCTGTCGATTCCGGCCACCCTCATTCGACGTATTGGCAGAGATCAAGCTGGAACGCATCAGCACTGGCGAGCCAGTTATACTCTAAATCCAAGGAAACAAGGAGAAGCAAATGCGATTCATGGTTATCTACAAAGGCACCAAAGACTCCGAACCAGAGGGCGCACCCCCCGATCCCCAGATGATGGCCGAAATGAACAAATACACCGATGAGCTCATAAAAGCCGGAGTCCTGCTAGCCTACGAAGGCCTCCACCCCTCTTCCAAAGGCGCTCGCGTCCACTTCTCCGGCAAGAACCGCAGGGTCACCGACGGTCCCTTCGCCGAAACCAAGGAACTCGTCGCCGGCTTCCAGATCTTGCAGGTCAAGTCCCTCGAAGAGGCCATCGAGTGGGTCAAGCGCTGCCCCAACTTCGACGCAGGCGAATCCGAGGTCGAGATCCGCCAGGTCTTCGAGCCAGAAGACTTCGCACCCGCCTTCTCCGAAGAAGATATTCAGCAGGAAAGAGAAATCCGCGCTCAACTGGCAGAACGGGCAGCAAAGAAATAGCCCCGCTTGCGCTGACCCATCCAAAGCTGGTGTGATCGGTAGCGGTGTCCACTAACGGTTGTGAAAGCGCGGTTATCGTAGATTGAGAGCCCCACTGTGGCTGCGCTATTAACCTATCGCTGGTCTAATCCATCTCCACTGCGCTACGGGCATCGGCTTTCGAGGGTCCAACTGCCCGCCTGTAGTGATCTCTAAATCAATAAGCTTGCAGGCTCTCAGGTCACCTAGGACAGTCTTCGCGTCTTCAGTCGAGCACTGGAGCAAGTCTCGAACAGCGCGGACACCCTCGCCGTGCAGCGCGTGTTCCGATTCCAGCCAACCAAGTTTGATGAGGACTTCGCACGCCTGCTTTTCCTGATCCGTAGTCAGTTTCGGCATTGATAGGGATTATACGCTAGCGAGAAGGGCAGAGGGCTGTCCTGGCCGACACTATGCGCATTCAGCGCGCCCGCTCCATGATCGATGGTGTATCCCGCTTCCCGTACGTTTGCGGATGGGGGCGATCTGGGAATTGGATGGTTTGGGACAGGCCGCAGCAGCGAAAGCACATGGGCATCGGCCGGGTGCGCTCGTACATTTTACGGTAGCCGCCGATCGTTTCGCCACGCCAGACGGCGGCGATCGAATCGCGCTCGATATTGCCGACGCGTTTGCCGCTAACGCACACAGCCATATGGCCATCGGTATGAATATCGAGCCGGGTATAGGGGAGGTCGCACACCGAATCGCGGGACGCCTGACGCGGGGAGTAGTACACTTCCAGATCGATGTCCCAGGCGTAGGCGATGCCCAGGCGCAGGAGCCGGTTCCGCTCCCTGACCCGCTGCAGGGAGAGCCGGAGAGCCCGGACCTGTTCGGAGGTCAGGTAGACATCCTCCGGAATGGCGTGGGCGACGATGGAGCCGGTCAAGCCGTGGGCCAGCGCGAATGCCTGATGCCGCTCGTGAGCGTTGCGGTTCAGGTAGAAGTAATTCGAGATGCCCCAGTAAGGCACTCCCAGGCCGGCGACCACGGATTGGATGCGATCGAGATGGGCGTGGTTGACGCGGGTGATCGCGGTGAGAATGCGGATCACCGGGAAGGGCCGCGAGCCGCGGGCTTGCTTCACGGCCCGCACGCCGTCACAGAGGCGTTGAAACGATCCTTTGACGCCGCCGCGCGCGGCTTGCGACGGCTCATCCCAACCGTCCTGGTGGGGAAAGCACTCGGCCAGCACCTTTTCCACGAGGGCAAACGGCAGATCTCCGCCGCGGGCCAGGCCCTCGTCGCGGACGTCCTGTACGGCGCACATGGGACAGGCGAAGTCGCATCGATCGGTGAGAAAGAGCCCGAGGCGACGGGGGAAGGGGGTTGCCGCGGAACGGGTGAGGCAATCCCGCAACATATGTATTGCCGTAAGGGGGAAGCGCGCGGCCATGCGGGCATTATCGATGGAAGACAGCAGCGCCAGTTGGCGGAAGCGGCTCGAAGGTCACATGGGCGCCGAGTAAGAAGAATTCGGTTCAGGCCACGGCGGCCGCGCGGGGCGGCGTGATTCCTGAGGCCATTGTCGCACTGCGGGCGACGGGGCGGAGAACTCGGGCTCACCTATCCCGCGGCGGACAATCGCTATCAAGAGGGCTGAATGCGGAGCACTGGCGGTGGATGATGCGGCGGCGCTCGCAAAAGGGCAAACCAGGTACAGGCTCCGAATTTCGCAACTGCAGCGAAATTCGAGCCAGTCCCTGTTTTGCAGCGCATTCCGTTACTGGGCGGTATTTGCGACGCACTACACCAGTGCTCGCAAAAGGGCAAACCAGGTACAGGCTCCGAATTTCGCAACTGCAGCGAAATTCGAGCCAGTCCCTGTTTTGCGGCGCATTCCGTTACTGGGCGGTATTTGCGACGCACTACACCAGTGCTCGCAAAAGGGCAAACCAGGTACAGGCTCCGAATTTCGCAACTGCAGCGAAATTCGAGCCAGTCCCTGTTTTGCAGCGAATTCCGTTACTGGGCGGTATTTGCGACGTACTACACCAGTGCTCGCAAAAGGGCAAACCAGGTACAGGCTCCGAATTTCGCAACTGCAGCGAAATTCGAGCCAGTCCCTGTTTTGCGGCGCATTCCGTTACGGGGCGGTATTGCAGCGAGCTGGGGCGTGAGGGGCGCTACTTCAGCGGCACCAAGTTGGCCTCGATTTCCAGAGGAGCATCCGGCACTAAGATCCGCTGCGCATACGGCCGATGCCCGGGCGCAAGAAGGACCAGTGAGTAACCTCCCGTCGGCATCGGAAAACTCATGGGCGTTCGACCCACTTCGATGCCATCGATGTAGATCATGGCGCCACATGGCTTGGAAGTGACCGTGACACGCCGCATGCACTGCGGCATCGACGTAACTGATCGATGAACAGTCGCATTCGTGGCCGCCTCCGTCGCCGGCAGCGCCGAAATAGCGGCACCGATGATCGACACCAAGACGAAGACGATTGCACTCGCCGGGTAAACTCTCAACGGGCGGTGAAACGGATTGAGCGATACTTTCATGGCTGCCCCCAGGTAGGAGGGATTTCCGTCCCTCGTCAAGTCTGATGCCGGCTGGATTGATTTGTCGCAGTTTCACTTATAGGGCGCGGAGGCGGTCGGCGGCGGATTCGGGGGTGATGTCGCGCTGGGGAGTTGCCAGGAGCTCGTAACCGACCAGGAATTTGCGGACGGTCGCGGAGCGCAGGAGCGGCGGATCGAAATGCAGGTGCAGGTGCCACTCGGCGTGCGCGGCTCCGTCGGTGGGGCGCTGGTGGAAGCCCATGGAGTAGGGGAAGGAGACGTCGAACAAACGGTCGTAGCGGGCCGTGGCGCGCTTCAGGATATCGGCCAGGGCGGTGCGCTCGGGGCCGGTCAGCGCATCGATCGAAGGCATGTGCCGCTTCGGGATCACGATGGTCTCGAACGGCCAGACGGCCCAGAAGGGGACGAGGGTCACCCAGTGTTCGTTCCGGTCCACGATGCGGTCGCGGGCCGATTCTTCAAGGCGGAGATAGTCGCAGAGCAGGCAGGTGCCGTGGTCTTTGGCCCACTCGAGCTGGGAGGCCTGCTCCTTGGCGACTTCGTTGGGGATGGCGTGGTTGGACCAGATCTGGCAGTGCGGATGGGGGTTGCTTGCTCCCATCATGGCACCGCGGTTTTCGAAGATCTGGACGTAGTTGATGAGAGGGCTGGGCGGCGAGATCGTTAAACTGCTCGACCCAGGTGTCAACGACCGTGCGCAGGTCGTCCACCGCCATGTTGGCGATGGTGAGGCTGTGCCTGGGCGAGAAGCAGACGACGCGGCAAACACCGGGCTCGGATTCGGCGATCAGGAGGCCGCCCTGCTCGTAGCGATCGAGCGGGGTATCGGGCTTGAGCGCGGCGAAATCGTTATCGAAAACGAAGGTCGAGGTGTAAGCGGGATTGCGCATGCCGCCGGCGCGCGGGTTCCCGGGACAGAGGTAACACTCCGGGTCGTAGTCCGGCTGCCGCGCCGGAGCGGTCTTCTCGACCTGGCCCTGCCAGGGCCTCTGGGTTCGATGCGGCGAGACCAGCACCCATTCACGGGTGAGCGGGTTGAAGCGGCGGTGGGGGTCCTGCTTCCAGTCGAACATCCCTACCATGGTAACCGCGCGCGCCGGGTTAGAGGCCGGTCCAGAAGACGATTCCGGTGCGAAGGCCGGCTTGGAGGGGGCGGAGGGCGACATCGCCGGAAGGGTCGAGGGTGACCTGGTAGAGGGGCAGGTCGCGCTGCTTCACGAGGTAGCTGCCGTTCTGAAGATTGCTGGCATCGGCGTCGGTGGGCACGACGATGGGGTTGGGAGCCGTAACGCGCACGCGGAACTGCGCGCTCGAGGGCTCGTAGTTGCCATAGCTGTAGCAGCGGCCGAGACAGACGCGGTCGAGCATGTGGGTCACCGGGTTGGTGCGGATGCCGGGAACATCGATGCCGTTGACCACGCGCTGCCAGGGCGGAAGCTGCGCAACGGCGGCCTGCATGCGGTCTTCGAACGCGTTCAGCGCGGATTCATCGACATACAGGAATCCGAAGAAGAGCATGGCGGAGGCCCCGAGGGCGAGGACCGGGAGGCGCGGCGCGGGGGCGGATGCCAGCCACGCGCAGATGCAGAGGCCGAGCGCGAGCGACATGCGCTGCGCTAGAAAGACCAGGGCGTGGTTGTAGCCGGGGATCAGGATCCAATTGGGGATCAGAACAATCCCCGCGCCGGTGAGCAGGCAGATCTGGAAAGGGATAGAGGTGCGGACCTGGGGAAGGCCGTCGCGCCGGACCAGGGAGGCGAACAGGCACACCCAGTAAACCAGGAGCCCCAAGCCGGCGAGCCAATATCGCGAACCGTAAACGGCCAGTTGATCGATAGCGAGGGCCGATTCCAACTGGTCGCCGAACCACCGCGTCGGGAGGACGAACCGGAGGGCGAAGGTGCCGGCGATCAGGAGGGCGAAGGCGGCGCGGAGAAGGCGCGCGCGGGCGGGGGGCGCGAGCCGGAGAGCGAGGTGCCGGTAGGCGAGCACCGCGGCGGCCCAGGCCACCGGGAGTCCGTGTGCGACGTAGGCGACAGCGAGGAGAGCGGCGGCCGCAAGCAGGCGGGGGGTTCGCCACTCCCACCCGAGGGCGAGCGCCCAGAAGCAGAGCCCGAGGCTGATATAGAAATTGAACAGGCCCATGTGGAAGGTCCAGCCATAGGCCAGCATGACGATGGCGGGAAGCAGGTGGAACGCCGGGCGGCCGGAGATGGCGCGCTGGAATGCGAACGCGCCCCACACCAGCAGCAGCACGGCGACGGCCACGGGGATGCGCTGCGCGGCCTGGGGGCCTACGGCCGGGAGGAGAGCGCTCAATACGAGATCGAGGAGGACGTTGGTTGTCTGAGGAACGACGGCGAGGCCCGGGGCATGGCCCTGGTGAATCAGGCGGGCGAGCCAGGCGTTGTAGAGGTGGCTGGACAGATCGCCGGCCTGCAGGCGGGACTGCCAGAGGCACGGGATGAGAATCACGGCGGAGAGCAAGGCATAGCCCGTCCGAGTGCCAAGGAACACAGACAGCCTGCCCGGCGAAGTGACGGGAGGGGCTTTCGAGGGCTTCCTGGCAGCTCGCGCGGACATCGGCGGGCTAGGCCCCGGAGCCTCTTTGCAGGTTCGAGGCCTGCAGCAGAGTCTGATAGAGGCTCTGGACCAGGCCGTAGCTGGCGGGATCGCCGCGGGCCAACTGCGCGGTCACATCGTCGCGGGCGGCGAGAATCTTCTGCAGCGCCTGGTTGACCTCGGCGGACTGGCCGGAAATGGAGTGGACCGTGTCGAAGAAGGCGCCGGCGTAGTCCCTGGCCGTGCCGTAATTTTTCAAGCTGGTCTGGAGGAAGACCATCCCCAGCAGGTCTCTCGCGCGGCCCAGTTGCTGTTCGGACCGGGCCGATTCCAGTTGGCCGGCCAGACGGCCGGCCCGGATATATTCGGGCAGGAATCCCACGAGAAACATGCCCAGCAGGACCACAGCGCCGATCGTCAGATTCTTGCGGTTCATGGCACCACCCATTTCACTCTATCCGAGTTCACTTCGGGGAACG
The DNA here is from genome assembly GCA_963836015.1 of Bryobacterales bacterium. Classification (GTDB taxonomy): domain Bacteria; phylum Acidobacteriota; class Terriglobia; order Bryobacterales; family Bryobacteraceae; genus CAWCDJ01. Next base: position 23,737 of record CAWIIF010000012.1, read on the forward strand.
CAGACCCTGCCATTTTCGTTTGGCCCATTCCAGGGCCCGCGCGGCCCAGCGAAAATCGCGGCTCAGAAGGACGAGCCCCAGAATGATCAGAGCGATACCGGGTCCGGGAACGAGGGGTAGGGACAGAATGCCTCCCACCACCAGCAGCAGGAAGCCCAGGAACACCCGCAGGTGCTTCGGGAGGCGGGAGATCACGCCGGGCGTTTCCGGGTGGTTGGAATCCACGAGTCTCTACTTCAACAGGTTCGACGAGCGTCCGGCGAAATCGAGCACCCAGGTCGGGAAGATGCCCAGGATCAGGGTGGCGAGGGCCGGCAGAATCAGGGCGGCGCTCAAGCCGGGCGAGAGCGGCTCGGCCTCGATGGCTGCCTCACCAGGTTCGTGCATATACATCATGACGAGGATGCGGAGATAGTAGTAGGCGGCCACGGCGCTGTTCAACAGGCCCAGCACGGTGAGCCACACCAGGTGCGATTCGAGCGCGGCCTTGAAGATGTAAAACTTGCCGAAGAAACCGCCGGTCAACGGCACGCCGATCAGGGAGAGCAGGAAGATGGTGAACATCGCGGCGGTGAGCGGCTGCTTCTGTCCGAGGCCGGCCAGGTCCTTGATGTTCTGATAGCGCTCACCTTTGCCGGACAGGTGGGCCACCACGGCAAACGCCCCGATATTCATGAAGGCATAGGCCGCCAGGTAGAACATGGCGGCGGCGGTCCCGACGGCGGAGCGGGCGGCCAGGGCCACCATGACGTATCCCGCGTGCGCGATGGAACTGTACGCCAGCATGCGCTTGATGTTGGTCTGGCGAAGGGCGGCAAAGTTGCCGATGGTCATGGAGAGCAGCGCCGAGAGCCACACCAGCGGCTCCCACGCGCCTCCGATCGGCTCGAAGGCGGTCATGAAGATGCGCAGAAACACCGCGAAGGCCGCGGCCTTGGGGCCGGCCGAAAGGAACGCGCTGACGGGGGTCGGGGCGCCTTCATAAACGTCGGGAGCCCAGATCTGGAACGGAGCGGCCGAGACCTTGAAGCCCAGCCCCACGAACATGAGCGCGGCGGCCAGGCCGAGGAACACTGCCGAGGGAGCGTTCGGCCCGGTCACCGCGGCGTACACTCCGGTCAGCTTGATGGTGCCGGTGGACCCGTAAGTGAGGGCGACTCCGTAAAGAAAAAATGCGGTGGCGAAGGAGCCGAGCAGGAAGTATTTGAGCGAGGATTCGTTGGCGCGCTTGTCGTCGCGCAGGTACCCGGCCAGAATGTAGCTCGCGATGGAGGAGATCTCGAGGCCGATGAACACCATGATCAGCTCGTTGGCGGCCACCATCAGGCACTGGCCGGCGATGGAGAACAGCAGCAGCGCATGGTATTCGCTGGTCTCGGCATCCTGGATGGCCAGGAAACGGTACGACGCGAGAACGATCAGGATCCCGACCGTGATCGCCAGGACGCGGAAGAAGGTGGCGAAGCCATCCACCACGAGCATGCCCCCGAAGGCAGGCCCGGCATGGCCGTAGGCATAAATCGAGCCGCCCATGGCTGCCAGAAGGGCCAGCAGGCTGAGGTGCCCGAAGGCGTTCGAGGAACGGCGGTGCAAGATCGGGTCGAGCACCATGAGGAGGGTTCCCGCGGCGGTGAGAATCATCTCGGGCAGGAAGCGGATCATGTCGGCCGCGGTCGGGAAACTAACGGGCATTGGCGGCCTCCACCCGGGCGGGAGCCTGCACCTGGAACGGAACGTTCACCTGTGTTTGCTCGAGCACGCGCGCCGTCACCTTGCCCACCGGCGGCAGAAAGCTTTGCGAATAAACTCCCATCCAAACCATCATGACGATCAGGGGAACGATGGCGGCCCACTCCCGGAGATTGAGGTCGAAGAGATGGTGGCGGACCTCTTCGCCGGGCTCCCCGTAGAACACCCGCTGGTACATCCACAGCATGTAGCAGGCGGAGAGGATCACGCCGATCGACGCATAGATCGTCCACTTGTAATTGGCGAGCGCGGTGCCCTGCAGCACCAGGAACTCGCCCACGAAATTGTTCAGCAGCGGCAGGCCGATGCTGGCCAGCGTGGTAACGAGGAACGCGGTGGAGAGCCAGGGCGCTATGGTGGCCACGCCTCCGTAGTCTTTGATCTCGAGCGAGTGCCTGCGCTCATACAGGATGCCCACCAGGGCGAAGAGGGCGCCGGTCGAAATGCCGTGGTTCAACATCTGATACACAGCGCCATCGAGGCCCATCTGGGTGAACGAGAAGATGCCGAGGACTACAAATCCGAGGTGGCTTACGGAGGTATAGGCCACCAGCTTTTTCAAGTTGGGCTGGACCAGGGCGACCAGCGCGCCGTAGATGATCCCGATAATCGCCAGCACGGCGATCCACGGAGCGGAGCGCCGCGCCGCGCTGGGGAACAGCGGCAGGCAGAAATGCAGGATCCCGTAGGTGCCCATCTTCAGCATGACGGCGGCCAGCATCACGGAGCCGGCCGCAGGGGCCTCCACGTGGGCGTCGGGCAGCCACGTGTGCAGCGGGAAGAGCGGCACCTTGATGGCGAAGGCGATGAAGAAGGCCAGGAACAGCAGCATCTGCTCGCCCGGCGTGAAGGTCAGCCGCCCGCTGGCGAGCATCTCGACGATGGCGGGGTAGCTGAACGTCTGGGTGCGGTTGTAGAGGTAGATGATGGCGGTGAGCATCAGCACCGAGCCGGCCATCGTATAGAGAAAGAATTTGACGGCGGCGTAGATGCGGCGCTCGTGGCCCCAGATGCCGATCAGGAAGTACATCGGGACCAGGCTGACTTCCCAGAAGACGTAAAACAGGAACAGGTCCTGGGCAAGGAAGACGCCGGTCAGCCCGAATTCGAGCAGCAGCAGGAAGGCGTAAAACTCTTTCACGCGATCCTGCACGTGACGCCAGGAAATCAGGACGCAGATGGGGGTCAGCAAGGTGGAGAGCAGGATGAGCCACAGGCTGACGCCGTTGACACTGATCGCGAAGTGGATATCGGGCGACGGAATCCAGGGCACGTCGATGCCGAGCTGCTCGCCGGCCAGGCCGCGGTCGAACCAGGCCAGCAGGCCGAGCGACAGGAGGAACGTCGCCAGGGAGACCGCGAGAGCCCAGACGCGGCTGCCATGGGGAGAGGAGCGCGGGACCGCCAGCGCCGCGAGGAATCCGGCGAGCGGCAGGAAAAGGACGACCAGCAGGAGGTTCATCGGAGGCCTCCCGCGATGCCGAGGGTCACGATCAGCACCACCGAGCCGAACAGGACCCAGGTGGCGTAGCTCCGGATGTTGCCGGACTGCATGAGCCGGAGGACGCCGCCGAAGCCGCGCGCCGTCGCGCCGACGCCGTTCACGATACCGTCGATCAAGCCGGCGTCCATACCCTTCCAGAGCAGCGTCCGCGAGCCGTTGACTACCGGCTTCACCACGGCGGCATCGTAGATCTCGTCCACGAAGTACTTGTTGTAGACCAGGGTGTACAGGCCCTTCACGCTTTGGACCACGGAATCGGCCATCGCCGGGCGGGCCACGTACATGACCCAGGCGAGCGCGATGCCGGCCAGGCCGAAGGCCACGGAGACAACCATGAGGCTGGTGTTCTCGGGCACCTCCGAGGCGGGGAATACGCCGCTCAGAAAATCGGGGACCTTGAAGAGGAACCCGCCGATGACGGAGAGCACGGCCAGGATCGCCAGCGGGATGGTCATGACCGGCGGCGATTCGTGCGGATGCTCATGGCCGCGGTAGTCGCCGAAGAAGGTCAGAAACATGGCGCGGAAAACGTAGAACGCCGTCAGGCCCGCGGTGATGGTGCCCACCCAATAGATCCACGGAGCGTGATGATACGCGGCAATCAGGATGGCGTCCTTGCTGTAGAACCCGGAGAGGAAGGGGAAGCCCGAGATGGCGAGGGCCGCGCACATCATGGTCAGGTAGGTCCACTTGATTTTTTTCCGCAGGCCGCCCATGTTGCGCATGTCCTGCTCGCCCGAGAGCGCGTGGATCACGCTGCCCGAACCGAGGAACAGGAGGGCCTTGAAGAAGGCGTGGGTCATCAGGTGGTAGATGCCGGCGGAAAACGCGCCGACGCCGACGCCGATGAACATGTAGCCGAGCTGCGAGACGGTGGAGTACGCGAAAACCTTCTTGATATCGTTTTGCGCCAGGCCGATGGTCGCGGCGAAGAACGCGGTGGCGACCCCGATGATGGCGATCACTTCCATCGCGGCCGGCGCGTGGGTGTAGATGGCCCACGAGCGCGCGGTCATGTAGACGCCGGCGGTCACCATGGTAGCGGCGTGGATGAGGGCGGAAACGGGCGTGGGGCCAGCCATGGCGTCCGGCAGCCAGACGTACAGTGGAATCTGGGCGGACTTTCCGCAGGCGCCCAGCATGAGCAGCAGCCCGATGGTGGTCAGCGCCGCTTCGGAAGCGCCGGGGGCCTGGTGGAACACGGTGGCGAAATCGAGCGACCCGAACTGCTTGAACATGTAGAACATGGCCAGCGAGAATCCGAAATCGCCGATGCGGTTCACGATGAATGCTTTGTTGCCGGCATTGGTGGCGAACTTCTTATCGAAGTAGAACCCGATCAGCAGGTAGCTGCAGAGGCCCACGCCTTCCCACCCGACAAACAGAACCAGGTAGTTGGCGGCCAGCACCAGCACCAGCATGAAGAACATGAAGAGGTTGAGGTACGAGAAGAAGCGGTAATAGCCGCCCTCGTGCGACATGTAGCCGATGGAGTAGATGTGGATCAGGGACCCGATGCCGGTGACTACGAGCAGCATCACGGCGGTGAGACGGTCCACCGACATATCGCAACCTATGTTCAGGGCGCCGCTCTGGATCCAGGTGAAGTAGTGCTCGGTGTAGGCCGTGTGCATCCCGCCCAGGCCGAACAGCGTCTTGAGGACCCAGGCGAACGAGAAGAGCACGCTGCCGATGGCGACCGCGTTGACCACGCTCTTGGAGAACCGGCGGCCGAACAGGCCGTTGATCAGAAAGCCGGCCAGCGGCAGGATTGGTATGAGCCAGAGTTGCATCAGTTTTTCATCGAATCGACGTCGTCGATATTCAACGTCGCCCGGTTCTTGAATACCGTCAGGATAATCGCCAGCCCCACGGCGGCCTCGGCGGCCGCTACCACCATCACGAAAAAGGTGAAGAGGTGCCCGTCCACCTGCTTCAACTGATAGGAGAACGTCACGAAGCTCAGATTCACGGCGTTGAGCATCAGCTCAATCGACATGAAGACCGTGATGATGTTGCGCCGGAAGAGGAAGCCGGCCACACCCAGCGAGAACAGCACGGCGCTGAGGGTGAGAAACCACGACACGGGCACTTGCGACATCTCAGTCCATTTCCTTTCGCGCCAGAACGATGGCGCCGAGAATTGCGATGAGGATGAGGATCGAGGTGACTTCGAACGGCAGCAGGTACCTGGTGAAGAGCGCCATGCCGACATCGTGCGCGCTGCCACCGGTGAAGCCGCCGAAGGTCACCATGGCGGAGGGATACAGGTGCTGGACGATCCAGGCCAGCAGGCCGAGCAGCACGACCAGCAGGGGCACACCCAAGAGCTGCACCATGAAGGAGCGGCCTTTGCGCGATTCCGTTCCGGCGTTCAGCAGCATGATGACGAAGACGAAGAGCACCATGACGGCGCCCGCGTAAACGATGACCTGGGCCGCGGCGATGAATTCGGCGCCCAGCAGCAGGTACAGGACCGCCAGGGAACCCATCACACCGATGAGCGAGACGGCGCTCGAAATCGGATGCGTCTGCACCACTACGTTGATGGCGCATACCACCGCGATGATCGCGAAGATCAGAAAAAGTATGACGTCCATTTACGAAACCAAGGCTACCAGCAAGCCGGTCACCAGGAGGTTGAGCATGGCGACCGGGAACAGGAACTTCCACGTGAAGCCCATCAGTTGGTCGTAGCGGAAGCGCGGCAGCGTGCCGCGAATCCACATGAAGGCGAAGAGTATCGAACCGGTCTTGGCGCAGAACCAGAACAGGGGAATCAGCCAGCCCTGCACCATGGGCAGCAGGAAGATGCCGGCGATTCCGAGGAAGATCACACCGAAGGCCGGCAGCGTGTACTTGTCGCGTTTCCGCGCCGGGTTCAGTCCGTGGTAAAGAGCGATCACTCCGGCCACCGCGAAGATGATGGAGGGAACCAGGCTGGAGCCGTACTTCGCGGGCCAGGGAGCGATCCAGCCGCCCAGGAACAGCAGGGTCGCCATGGAGCTTACGGTGATCATATTGGCGTATTCCGCCATGAAGAACGAGGCGAACTTCATGCTGCTGTATTCGGTGTGGAACCCGGCCACCAGCTCGTTCTCGGCTTCCGGCAGATCGAACGGCACGCGGTTGGTTTCGGCGAAGGCGGCGATCAGGAAGATGAAGAAGCTGATGATCTGGGGGAACGGGCCGTGCAGGATGTTCCAGTTGAGAATGCTGCCGGACTGCCGCTCCACCAGCTCGCGCAGGCTGAGCGTGTTCGAGATCAAGAGCGGAGCGGCGATGGCGAGCGAGAGCGGCAATTCGTAGCTGATCATCTGGGCCGAGCTGCGCAGGCCGCCGAGCAGCGAGTACTTGTTGTTGGAGGCCCAGCCGGCCAGCGCGATTCCGTAGACGCCCATCGAAGAGACGGCCAGGATGAACAGCACCCCGATGTTGAGGTCGGTGAGCTGCATGTAAGTCTGGTAGCCGGCCACGTTGATGGAGGGGCCGAAGGGGATCACCGAAATCGAGAGGAGGGCCATGGTGATCGCCAGGAAGGGCGCGGCCAGGTACAGCGGCTTGTTGACGTAGGGCGGCACCAGGTCTTCCTTGGTGATGAGCTTGATGACGTCGGCGAGCGGCTGCAGCAGGCCGTGCGGCCCCACGCGATAGGGGCCGGGGCGCACCTGAATGTGCGCGATCACCTTGCGCTCCACCCATTGCAGGTAGGCCAGGGTGGTCATCAGCACCGCGAAAATCACTGCCACCTTGACGAGAGTGATGATGATAAACGAATCCATTTAGCGGCTCGAATGGCTTTCTACAACGGAGTTCAGAACCTTGGAGTAGCGCCCGAGGGTTCCGGACGAGAACAGTCCGTTGTGATCGGATCGCACCAGCTCGGGCCGGTTGTCGACGGGGACCCGCCCGTTGACCGGCATCGTCTGCGCGGCCCCTCCGGTGGCGATCACTGGGAGGGGGATGTCGTAACCGTGGATATTCCTGCGAATCTCTTCGAACACCGCGTCCGGCAGCCAGGGGCCGAGTTCGGCGGCGGCGCCCATTTCGCGCGCGATGAAGCCCATGATCTCGAGATCGGCCTTGGCGCCCATGGTGTTGACGGCGCGCTTCAGGCGCTGCACTTCGCCGGTGACGTTGGTGACGGTGCCGTTCTTTTCGTAGGCGCTGGCGGCGGGCAGCACGACATCGGCCTGCTGCGCGGTCTCGGTGAGGAACATGTCCTGCACGACGAGGAACCCGGCCTTGCGGGGCGTGCCGCCGCGTAGGGGGTTGGCGCCGACCACCCACAGGACGTCGAGGTGGGCTTCGATCATCTCGTGGAGCCGCATGCCGCCCTCGCCGGGGATCAGGCCCATATCGAGCGCTCCGCGCGAGTTCGAATAATCGAGCAGGCAGATGTACTTCACCGGGATGCCCAGCGACTCGCCGAAATCCACCAGCTTGCGGATGTCGTCGCCTTTGACCGAATCGTCGAAGACGACGGCCAGGTCGGGCTCGGCCTTGAGCTTGTCGCGGAGGGATTCGAGCGCCGCGAAGTAATCGGCGGGGGCACCCACGCGCACGCTGGCCACGGAGTATTTGTCTTCGCGGACCGGCCCGGGCGTCAGCGCGTAGACGTGCGCCTGGTGATGGCGGTAATTCGCGCGGACCTGGTAGGAGAGCAGCGGGTGCTCGAGCGCCAGATCGCTGCCCAGAACGAGGACGGCCTTGCGGTCATACAGGTCTGCAACGGTCGCCAGTTGGCCGGTTTTGCCGCTCAGGGCGTCGACCAGGGTGGTGACATCGCCGGTGCGGTGATGGTCGATGTGGGGGGTCCTCAATACCTCGGCGGCGAACTTGCGCAGGTAGAAATTCTCTTCGTTGGTGGTGTGGTTCGATCCGATGACGCCGAAACTGCCGCGGGCGGAGAGCGTCTCGCCGAACTTCGCGGCCACGGCGGCCAGGGCTTCCGACCAGGCCACTTCCTCGAGCTTGCCGTTCTTGCGCAGCAGGGGCGCCTGGAGGCGGCCGGCGTGGTCGTAGAAGTCGAAGCCGTAGCGGCCCTTGATGCACAGGAACTCGCCGTTGACGCCCGAGCGGTCGCGGTTGTTGCCGCGGATGATCTTGTCGTTGCGGGTTCCCAGCGTGGTCTTGCAGCCGTCGGCGCAGTGCGTGCAGATGGTGCCGACGTGGGTCATCTCCCAGGGACGCGTCTGGTAGCGGTAGATGCCGCTGGTGAGCGCGCCGACCGGGCAGATGTCGATACAGGCGCCGCACTCGTCGCACTCCAGGTGGTCGCCGTGATTAGGGGCGATTTCCGAAACCACGCCGCGGTTGATCACGCCGAGCGCGCCGACTCCCAGGCCTTCGTTACAGACGCGCACGCAGCGGTAGCACAGAATACAGCGCGGGGCATCGAAGAAGACCACCGGGGAGAATTGCTTCTCGGGGGTGTGGACCTTCTCTTCGGTGAAGCGGCTCTCGCCAGCGCCGTAGCGGAAGACCATGTCCTGCAGTTCGCACTCGCCGCCCTTATCGCAGACCGGGCAATCCAGCGGGTGGTTGGTGAGCAGGAACTCCAACATGTATTTCCGGGCGGACGCCACCTGGGGTGTTTCGGTCCGGACGATCATGCCTTCGGCCACCGGGAGAGTGCAAGCGGTCATGAGCTTGGGCATCTTCTCCACTTCGACCAGGCACATGCGGCAGGCCGCTTGGAGGGTGAGGCCCTCGTAATAGCAGAACGCCGGGATTTCGATTCCCACCGCTTTCGCGGCGTCGATCACGAGCGTTCCGGGCTTGGCCTCGACCGTCTGCCCGTCAATCGTCAGTTTTACCAGATCAGCCATTTACACCGTCACCATATGGTTTGCGTGCTCGTAGGGGCACGGCTTGCCGTTGAGGTGATCCTCGAACTCGTGGCGGAACTTCTCGACAATCGAGATGGTCGGCATGGCGGCCGCGTCGCCCAGCGGGCAGAAGGTCCGCCCGAGCATATTCTTCGCCACGTCTCCGATCAGGGTGATATCGCTTTGAGTGCCGCCGCCCTCGTGAAACCGCGTGAGGATCTTGCGCAGCCAGGTCGTGCCTTCGCGGCAGGGAATGCACCAGCCGCAGCTCTCATGCGCGTAGAACCGCATGATGCGCAACGCCGCTTTCACCATGCAGGTCTCTTCGTCCATGATGATGACCCCGCCCGAGCCGAGCATAGATTTGCGCTGCGCCATGGAGTCGTAGTCCATGGTGGCGCCTTCCAGCTCTTCGGCGGTGAGCACGGGGCAGGACGATCCGCCCGGAATGAACGCCTTGATGTTTCTTCCGAGGCGGACTCCGCCGCCCACTTCCTCGATCATCTGCTTCACGGGGAAGCCCAGCCGCAGCTCGTAGACGCCCGGCTTGTTGACGTGGCCGGTGAGGCAAGTCAACTTGGTGCCGCCGGCCTTGGGGACTCCCAGGGCGGCGAAGGCCGCGCCGCCGTCGCGGAGGATTGGAGGGACGGCGCAGAAGGTCTCCACGTTGTTCAGCACGGTGGGGGACTGGAACGCGCCCGATACCGCCGGAAACGGGGGCCGGATGCGAGGCACTCCGCGCTTGCCTTCGAGCGATTCGAGCAGCGCCGATTCCTCGCCGCACTCGTAGGCGCCCGCGCCGGTGTGCGTGTAGAGCTCGAAATCGAAGCCGGTGCCCTGAATGTTCTTGCCGAGCCACCCTTTGGCGTAAGCCTCGGCGATGGCCTTATCCATGATGTCGATCAGGTAGCGGTACTCGCCGCGGATATAGATGTAGCCGGCGTGGGCGTCCACCGCCAGCCCGGCGATCAGCACGCCCTCGATCAACTGGTGCGGATCGTTTTCGATCAGCACGCGGTCTTTGCAAGTGCCCGGCTCGCTCTCGTCGCCGTTCACGACGATGTACTTGGGCTTGGGCGAGGTGCGGGGGACGAAACTCCACTTCATGCCGGTGGGGAATCCGGCGCCGCCCCGTCCGCGAAGATTCGAGGCCTTGACCTCTGCGATGATCTCGTCGGGTTTCATCCCGGCGGCTTTCAGGAAGGCCTGGTAGCCCTCGGTGGCGAGATACGTGTCGATCGAAGCCGAATTCGGCAGGCCGAAGCGGCGCGACAGCACCCTGGTTTCAAGCGGGCTGGGTTCGTTGTACAGCATGCTATTGCTTCTTCCTCAGGCTGTCCAGAAGCTGGTCGAGTTTCTCGGGCGTCACGAAGTGGTGGAAGTCGTAATTCACCTGGATGGCCGGGGCCCAGGAGCACGCTCCCATGCACTCCACTTCCTCGACGGAGAACTGCCCGTCCGCGGTGACCTGCTTGTTTTCGATGCCGAGCTTTTTACAGGTATGCTCGAAGAGCTTGTCGCCATCGTGCAGCAGGCAACTGATGTTGGTGCAGACCTGGACGTGGTACTTCCCGAGCGGCTTGCGGTGCAGCATCGAGTAGTAGGAGATCACCTCGTTGACCTGGAGCGGCGTCACGCCTACGCGTTTCGCCACCTCCTCGACCAGCTCGTCAGTGACCGAGCCCACTTCATCCTGGGCGTACATGAGCATCGGAATCATCGCCGAGCGCTGCCGTCCCGCGGGATAGCTCTCGAGGAGCTTGTCAAATCTGGCTTCGAGCTCTGGAGAAAACGTCATTAGCGGTCGGTGTCTCCCAAAACAAAATCCATGCTGCCGATGGAAGCGATCACGTCGGCGATCAAGGTGCCGAGCACCATGGTGGAAGTGGCCTGCAGATTGCCGAAGCTGGGGGTGCGCATGTGCACGCGATAGGCCTTGGCGGTGCCATCGCCCACCACGTAATAGCCGAGCTCGCCGCGCGGCGACTCGATCACCTGGAACACTTCCCCCTCGGGCACGCGGAAGCCCTCGGTCACGATCTTGAAGTGATAGATGAGCGCCTCCATCTGGGTCTTCATCTTCTCGCGGTCGGGCAGAACGACGTGGGGCGAATCGGCCTTCCACGGGCCGGGTGGCATGCCTTCGAGAGCCTGGGTGACGATTTTCGCGCTCTGCCGCATCTCCTCGATGCGCACCTGGTATCGCGAGTAGACGTCATTCCCGGTACTGGTCGGCACTTCGAAATCGAATTTCTCGTAGCTGGTGTAGGGCTCGTCCTTGCGGGCGTCGATCTTGAGGCCGGCGGCGCGCAGCATGGGGCCGGTGACGCCGAGATCGAGCATGTCTTCGAGCGAAATCCTGCCAATGCCCTTGGTGCGGCCGATCCAGATGGGGTTGTTGGTCAGCAGGTTCTCGTACTCGTCGACTTTGTCCGGAAAGCCGCCGATGAACTTCTTCACGCGCTGCTGCCAGCCGCGCGGCGGCTCGAGGGCCAGCCCGCCGATGCGGAAGTAGCTGGTCATCATGCGCTGCCCCGAGAACATCTCGAAGATCCGGAGGATGTCTTCGCGCTCGCGGAAGCAGTAGAGGAAGACGCTCATGGCGCCGATATCGAGCGCGTGGGTCCCCAGCCACACGAGGTGGCTGTTGAGGCGCGTCAACTCGGTGAGCATGACGCGCATCCACTGCGCCTGCGGGGGGATCTCGAGCTGCAGCAGCTTTTCGACGGCCAGGCACCAGCCGAGGTTGTTCGAGAGCGGCGCCAGGTAATCCACGCGGTCGGTGAGCGTCACCGCCTGCTGATAGGTTTTGACTTCAAACTCTTTTTCGATGCCGGTGTGCAGGTAGCCGATATCGGGCTCGCACTTCAGGATGATCTCGCCGTCGAGCTCCAACTGCAGGCGCAGCACTCCGTGAGTGGAGGGATGCTGCGGCCCCATGTTGAGTACCATGCGGCGCGGGCCGCCGGGCTGCTCGCCTTCGACCTCCGTGACAATTCCAGCGGGATTTCCCGATTCGCTCATTTCCTAAACCCTCGACCCGGTAATCGGGTAGTCTTTGCGCAGCGGGTGGCCTTCCCATTCGTCGGGCAGCATGATGCGGCGCAGGTCGGGATGATTGAGGAAGCGGATGCCGAACAGGTCGAACACTTCGCGCTCATACCAGTTCGCGGAACGCCAGACCGAGGTGACCGATTCGATCTGGGGATCCGCCCCCGCCAGCCGGCTCTTCAACCGCAGGCGCTCGTTACGCTCGACGGAATGGAGGTGATAGACGACCTCGAAGCGCGGCTCGGCCGGGTAACGGTCCACCGCAGTGACAGTGCTCAAGCGGACGAACTTCTGATCGTACTTGAGGAAGCCGCAGATGCTGGCGATTTTCGCCGGAACGATCTCGAGCGTCAGTTCGCGGTATTCGTATTTGCCGCCGCTCAGGGCATCGGCGTCGAACGCTTCCACGGCCTGAGCCACGGCATGGTCTCTCAAATTGTCGGGTAACATTTCAGAGTTGTTACTGCTTCCGCCTGGAGAGGTCTGACCCGGACCAGTCCAATGCGCCCTTTTTCCAGATATAGAAAAAGCCGGAAAGAATCAAAATCACAAAAATCAGCATCTCGACGAAGGCCACCATCTTCAGCTCCCGGTAGACGACCACCCAGGGGTACAAAAAGATCGCCTCGATATCGAACAGGATGAACAGCATGCCCACGAGGTAGAACTTCACGCTGAAGCGCTGCCGGGCGTCGCCGGTGGGCACAATGCCGGATTCGTACGGCATATCCTTTACGCGGTTGCGCACGCGCTTTCCGAGCAGATAGGAGACGCTCAACAACCCGGCCGCGAGGCCCATGGCAACGATCGCCTGGACCAGGACAGGAAAATACAGCTCCGTATACGAGTGAGGCATGCCGTTCAGGAAGATGGAGACTTAAATTTGACTATAATTGTTGGGAAACAGGGGTGTCAACCAAGCATGTCCATGGAGATCGTCGTCAATGGAGAGCCGCGAGCCCTGCGGGAGGGACAAACGATCCTCGACCTGCTGCATGAACTGGACCTGGAACCGGCGCGGGTAGCGGTGGAACTGGACCGCCGGATCGTCAAGCAGGCGCAGTGGGCCGGGACGGTTTTGAGCTCCGGAGCACGCCTCGAGATCGTTCAGTTCGTGGGCGGGGGATAAGCCGCCGGCGCGCCCAACGATCGCCTTGCAGGGCCGGCAATCGCCGGCGGCTCGTCATTCGTTCCCAAAGCCTACCTGAGTAAAAAAATCCGCGATTCCTCGTAACCAAACCGGAAATTCGGCGTACTATGATCAGACTATCTATGGGAACGGAGAAAAACCGGGCCGACCTGTTACCGGGCACGCTCGACATGCTGGTGCTCAAAATATTGATGAGCGGCCATTTGCACGGCTACGCGATCGCGCAACTGATCCAGCAATTGTCCGACGATCTGCTGCGGGTCGAAGAAGGCTCTCTTTACCCGGCTCTGCAGCGGCTCGAGCTGAACGGCTGGATCGAGGGCGAGTGGGGGCTGTCGGCCAACAACCGGCGCGCCCGTTTCTACAAGCTGACTCCCGACGGCCGCAAACACCTCGCCGAGGAGTCGGCCCGTTACCGCCAGGTCACCGGCGCGGTGGCCCGCATTATGGGGTTTGCGTAGTCAAGCGGAGAAATGCATGCGAGCGGGTTCACGCTGGAAGCGTTTTCGACGCCGTTTACGGTATTGGCTGGATCACAGTGCAAGGCAGCGCCGGCTGTGGGAAGAGATGGAATTCCATATCGAGTCGATGACTCAGGAGTTCGTCGCGCAAGGCATGTCCGGGCAGGAGGCGCGCGCCGCGGCGCACAGGAAGTTCGGCAATATGACACAAAAATCAGAAGAAGCCCGCTCCACCTGGATCGCGCGGTGGATGAGCGACCTGACGCAGGATCTACGCCACTCGTTTCGCGGCATGCGGCGCGATGCCGGGTTTACGGTGTTTACGATTCTCATAGCCGGCCTGGGCATCGGAGCCAGTTCCACGGTCTTCAGTGTGGTCGATGCGCTGCTGCTGCGCCCGCTCCCGTTTCGCGATCCAGGACGGCTGGTGTGGATTACCAACGGCGACGAATTCACGTCCACCCAAACCGAACACTATGCGGACCTCCGGGAATTGAACCGATCGTTCACCGATCTGGCTGGTTGGAACGCGTTCTACCGCGCGGGCGACAGCGAACTGACGGGAATCGGCGAATCCGAGCGTCTCACCAGCGTTCCGGTGACTGAGAACTTCTTCGCACTGCTGGGTGTGCAGCCGGCGATCGGAAGATCGTTCACTAGCCCGGAGTGCCAGGGGAGGTATGCCGCTCCGCCGGCCATGCTGTTGAGCTACAACTTCTGGCGGCGGCGGTTTGCATCAGACCCCAGCGTGGTGGGCAGGAAGCTCACGCTGAACAACCGGCCGGTGACCGTGGTGGGCGTACTGCCTGAATCCTTCGATTTCGGGAGCGTCTTTGCTCCAGGCACGCTGGTGGATATTTTTGTTCCGTGGCCGCTGAATGACAGAACAAAACCCACGGGAAACACGATGAAGATCATCGGAAGACTGAAGCCCGGCGCGACTGTGCAGGGCGCGCGGGCTGAGTTCACGATGCTGGGGAAACAACTGGGGAGCCAGCATCCGGAACGGAACCCGATCGTTCCGAGGCTGGCCCCGCTGGAGCAACACGTGAGCGGACCGGTCAGCCCGGCCCTGTTCGTGCTGGCCTGCGCGGTCGGTATGGTGATGTTGATTGTGTGTGCGAATCTCTCGAATCTGCAACTGGCAAGGTTAGGCGGGCGGCAGAAGGAGATCGCGATGCGCGCCGCGTTAGGAGCGGGCCGTTTGCGGCTGCTGCGGCAGATGCTAACGGAGAGCGTGGCGCTCTCGTGTTGCGGCGCGGTTTTGGGGCTGGTCCTCGCAGTGGCTGGTACACGCGAGTTGGCGCATCTACATGCCTTCAACCTTCCTTTGCTCGAAAGCGTTCGGATCGACGGGAGCGCGCTTCTCTTCACCCTGCTGGCGGCGGTCGGTTGCGGGGTGCTCTTTGGGCTGCTGCCGGCACTACGGGTCACGGTGCTCTCTCTTCGTGAGGCCATGCAGGATGGCGGCCGCGGTTCGACCGGCGGCAAGCGGCACGGGTGGGTCCGCGATGGGCTGGTGGTTTCCGAACTGGCTTTCGCCTGTATGTTGCTGGTCGGCGCGGGGCTGCTGATTCGGAGCTTTCTCCGCGTGCTCGACGTGAACCCGGGATTTCAACCGGAGCGCGCGGCTGCGTTGAGGATCGACCCGAGTTTTCGGATCTCGAGTTTCGCCCAGCAGAATTCCTTTATCGACGAAGTGCTGCGCCGGACCCGGTCTGTCCCGGGCATTCGGGCGGCTGGAATTACCGACGTGTTGCCGCTGCGCGACGACCGGTCGTGGGCTGTCTCTGCCGTAGGACAGGTTTACGGGAAGAGCCACCCGCCTCCAGAGCCATTCATTCGCGTTGTGAGCGACGGGTATTTCGAGGCGGCAGGAATTCCGCTGCGGCTGGGTAGAGGATTCACGGAGCGGGATCGCGCCTCCAGCGAACGCGTCGTGGTGGTCAACGAGACGCTGGCGCGGACGCTCTGGCCGGGCCGGAGCCCGCTGGGACAGATGGTCACGACGGATGGGGGGCGGAGGGTCGTCGGCGTAGTCGCCGACGTCCGTCACGAAGCTCTGGAAAAGGCGGGCGGGCCGGAAATGTATCTGCCGATGCGGCAAACCGCGGACTACGCGGCGATGCAACTGGTGGTGCGAGCCGCGCTGCCACCGGACAGCCTGGCGGCAGGGATGCGAACGGCGCTCCGACCGATCGACCCCAATCTGCCGGTCCGCGAGTTTGTGACGTTCCAGGATCTAGTCGACAGAGCGGTTTCACCGCGGCGGTTCCTGGTTCTGTTGCTGGCCGGATTCGCGGCGTTCGCCCTGATACTGGCTTCCCTGGGGATCTACGCCGTGATTTCGTTTTCGGTAAGTCAACGAGTGCAGGAGATTGGAATTCGGATGGCGCTGGGAGCGTCCGCCACCGACCTGCAGGGCCGCATCGTGCTACGGACGCTTGGATTGGCGGCTTTCGGAGTCGGGTTGGGAATGGCAGGGTCGCGAGCCTTGTCGAGCGCGCTGGGGAGCCTGTTGTTTGGGGTAACGTCCGGCGATCCGGTGACATTTATCGAGGTGGGAGCGCTTCTGATCGCGGTCGCGGCGATCGCCGGGTATATTCCCGCCTGGAGAGCGTCCCGGATCGATCCGATGGCTGCATTGCGGTCGAATTAGGGGGAAGCAAACGAGCGCGTTCGCCAAGGTTCAGGCGGCGGATAATCCCGATACCTATTCCGCGCGCAGCGTGTTGGCCGGATCGACGCGTCCGGCGCGCAATGACGGCACGAGGGCGGCAGCCACGGCGACGGCGGTAAGGAGCGCGGCGGCCGCGGCATAGAACACGCGGGTCCGCCGGCGAGACGTGGAACAACAGGCTGCGCAGGGAGCGCGCGGCGAGCGCCGCTCCGGCGAGGCCGAAGACCAGGCCGCCGGCCGTCCAACGGAGCGCATCTCTGACGATCATTCGCACGATATCGCCGGGGCTCGCGCCGAGCGTCAGGCGGACGCCGAACTCGCGCTCGCGCTGGGCCACCAGGAACGACACCAGTCCGTAGAGTCCAAACGCCGCCAGCAGCAGGCCGATCGCGGCAAACAAGGCCAGCAGCCACGCCTGGAATCGCGGGCGCGCGGCCAGTCGGCCGACGTGGCTGTCGAAGGTCCCGATGACGGCGGGGAGGGCCGCATCGATGGCCGCGATCTCGGTCCGGAGCATGGTCTGCAGGTTGGCTTCGGAAACATTGCCCCGGACGATGGCGGCGGAAGCCATCGGAAGATCGGGCGGCGCGGCGGCCACGCGCGGACGAGCCAGGTAATACTCCGGGTCGTTGCGATCGGTCAGGCCGGAATTGCGAACATCGCCGGCCACTCCGACAATCGTGTACCAGGCCGGGCTTCCGGGAGACCGGTTCATGCGGCGGCCCAACGGGTTCTCGTCACCGAAGAGGTGGCGGGCGTACGACGCGCTGAGGATGATGGACCGCTCCGCCGGGCGTCGATCGTCCTCGGTGAAAGCACGCCCGCGCAGGATGGGAATACCGAGCGTGCGGAAGTAATCCTGCGTAATGGCACGCCACACCACGATTCCCGGGGTATTCTGCGGAAGCCGGCCCTTGCCATCCACCTGGAGGGCAAAGAGAGGCTGCGAGCGGGGCACGCCGCCGGGCGGGAGCGAATCGCTCAAAGCCGCGGACTCCACACCGGGCAGACGCCGCAAACGCGCTTCCAGCTCTTCATAGAACGCCGCGCGCGCGGCCGGGGGCGCGTAGCGCGAGCCCAGCACGAACTGCGCGGTCACGACATTCTGCGAGCGCAGGCCGAGCGGAACCGCCTGACGGTTCCAAAGGCTCTGCAGGAGCGCGCCGGCGCACGTCAGCAATCCGAGAGAAACGGCCAGTTGCGCACCGACCAGGAATTTCCGCGCAAACAGGCCCGCCCGGCCGGTGACGCGGGTTCCGGTCAGCATCTCCGGCTTGGGAGTGTACAGGGCAGGCGCGAGGCCGAACACCAGCCCGCAAATCAGCGACGCAGCGATGCCCGTGAGAAGCACACGCGCGTCGAGCGACGCCGAGGACAGGTGCGGGATGCCGGCGGGCGCGATGGCGATGAAGAGACGGAGCAGGCCGTATGCCAGGGCGCAGCCGGCGACTCCGCCGCCCAGGCTGAGCGGCAGGATCTCGGCGAGGGTCTGGCGCACCATCCGCCCGCGGCCGGCTCCCAGGGCGACGCGGATCGCCAGTTCGCGCTGGCGGGCCATCGAGCGCGCCACCAGCAGGTTGGCGGAGTTGGCGCAGGCGATGGCCAGCATGGCGAGCACCGCGGCCAGCAGAGTCCAGGAAGCCGCGCGGAAATCGCCGGCCTCGAGATCGCGCAGTCCGACCACGTGAAACTGCACCTGCCTGCGAATCTCCGGAGGCACTTCGGTGAAGAGTTGCTGGGCCCTGGCCACCAGTTCATCATGAGCGCGAGCCTGAGTGGTGTCGGGGCGCAGGCGGCCGTAGACGCGGAGAGGGCGCATGCCCATCGGTACGTTGGCGGGCAGCGCCTGGGGCAGCAGCAGGTCGAAGCGATCGAGCGTCGGCAGCTCGAAATCCGCGGGAAGTACCCCGACGATCTGTACGGGCTGGCCATCGAGAGCGATGCGGCGGCCCACGGCGCCATGCTCGCCGCCGAAGCGGCTCTTCCACAGAGCATACGTGATGAGGGCGACCCGCGGGACGTTGGGCTGATCCTCCTCGCGCGTGAAGTTCCGGCCGAGCTCCGGCTCCACGCCGAGCACCGGAAGGAAGCCGGCTTCGACACGGGCGCAACCCAGGCGGAGCGGTTGGGCTCCGGTCACGTCGCAATCGGACACTCCCGACCAGGATGTCAATTCGGCCAGCGGACCCGGATTGCGGCGCAGTTCCGCATAACTGTTGGCCGTCAGGAAATCGAATTCCAGCCACGGAATGCGGATTCCCAGCGACACCAGCTGCGCGGAGCCGGCGTAGGGCAGGTCGCGGAACAGGACCCGGTCCGCGAAGCTGAACACGGCGGTGGTGGCGCCGATCCCAACCGCCATGAGCGACACCACGGCCAGTGCGAAGCCGGGTTTTCGCCGGTAGCTGCGCAGGGCGTAGCGGACGTCCTGGCAGATGTGGTCGACCCAATCGACGCCTCGCGACGAGCGGCACTCCTCCTTGATAGACCCCGGCAGTCCGAACTCCCGCAACGCGGCTAGCCGGGCCTCCCGCGGCGGCATTCCGGCCGCGAGATTCTCCTCAATCTGATGGTCGAGGTGAAACTGAAGCTCCTCATCGAGCTCCCGCCCGCTCTGCTCCCTTTTGGTGACGACCCGCAACCGCATGAACCAGTTCATGCCATCGACTCCTCGCCGGCCATCCGGATGAAACGCGAAATGGCTTTCGAAAGGCGCTCCCAATTGGCTTCTTCCTGCGCCAGGTGCCGGCGGCCTTTTTCCGATAGGGAATAGTACTTGGCCCGCCGGTTGTTCTCGCTTTCGCCCCACTCGGCGCCGATCAAGCCGTGGGTTTCGAGCTTGTGAAGGGCCGGGTAGAGAGAGCCCTGCTGCACCTGCAAGACGTCCCGGGTGCGGAAGCGGATCTGTTGCGCGATGGACCAGCCGTGCATTGGTCCTGCGGTTAACGCCTTCAGAATCAACATGTCCAGAGTACCTTGGACGAGGTCCGTCGGTTTGCTCATGTCACGCTCCCTTGGTTACCTACAAGAGAGCATACGCCCACTCTTGTAGGTAATCAAGGGGGAAAACCAGAGCGACAGGTCTGAATTTAGAAAGAATGCGAGCCCGGCGGCGGCCGGGCTCCGGTTGGACGGGAAATTTCGGGGGAAGAGAACTCTACGTGAAGCTGCGGATGGCGCCCGCTTCGTCCTCGTGGACGTCGAACACCGTATAGAGTTTCGTGATCTGGAGCAGATCCTTCACGCGCTTGTTCAGGTTGAGGAGCTTCAACTGGCCGCCGCTGTTGGTGACGGTGGTGAATCCGGACACCAGCTCGCCGATCCCCGAGCTGTCAATATAAGAAACCTCTCCAAGGTTGAGCAGGATCTTTTTCTGATTCTTGCCGACCATGTCGCGCATGGCATCGCGCAAGGCGCTCGAGCCCTCGCCCAGGGTAATCCGCCCCGCCACATCCACCACACTCACATCGCCCACTTGCCGAGTATTCAACTTTACGCTCACTGAGTATGCCTCCTGGCTGAAATCCGTAGAATCTACTTTGACACCGTGTATTTGACTAAAGTTACTTCGGTTCCGCCGGGTTCCAGGTGACGCATCTGGAACTCGTCCATGAAGGACCGGATCAGGAAGATGCCCCGCCCCGACGTACGCATGAGGTTCTCGGGGGCCAGCGGATCGGGGAGGTTTTCGAAGTCGAAGCCGTCGCCCTGATCGGCGATCCGGACCGTTAGCCTCTCTCCCGTGTGAGTCACGGAGACCCGGACCTTCTTGCTGGCGTTATAGCGATTGCCGTGCACCACGGCGTTGACCATCGATTCCCTGACGGCCATGCCGATCCGCATCAGTTCATCTTCATCGAAACCGGCGCGCTGCGCCATGCCGACAGCGAGTTCTTCAGCGCTGTCGACACTCTCCAAGGTCGAATCCAGAAACCGTTCCACGGTTTCCGGTGCGTGGTGCTTGTTTTCCCGCATAACGCAGAACGGCCGGAATCGTTGTCAAGTCGAATCGTCAGAATAAATTACCGGGGTCGCGAAAGTCAAGGAGACGTACGGCGCCGTACGGCGCCGGAGCCTGCGCGGGACTTACCCGCGCACGCCCAGCTTCTTCAGGAACGTCATCATGGGGCACCAGTTCGAGAACGCGGACTGGAACAGGTTCAGCCCTACGAACGCGGTGAAAAGGAACCAATACGGGCTGACCCAGTAACCCAGAGCGACGCTCAGCATCACGAAAAACCCCGCGATCAGGCGGAGGTAGCGGTCAACGGTCATGCGATCTTTCTCCTTCGGTTCACAACGAAATAAACGACCGGCACGGTCATTCTCGACAGCGCCAGGGAAGCCACTTCACCGGCCATCAGGGCGATGGCCAGACCCTGGAAAATGGGGTCGAACAGAATCACCGCGGCCCCCACCACTACAGCCGCCGCGGTCAACAGCATGGGCCGGAAGCGCACCGCGCCGGCATCCACCACGGCCTTCTCCAGCGGTACCCCTTCGCGCAGCCGCAGCTCGATGAAATCCACGAGGATGATGGAGTTCCGCACCACGATGCCGGCGCCGGCAATGAACCCGATCATGGAAGTGGCGGTGAAGAAGGCATGCAGCAGGCCGTGCGCGGGCAGAATCCCCACCAGCGAGAACGGGATCGCCGCCATGATCACCAGGGGAGTGATGAAGGACTGGAACCATCCGACCACGAGCGCGTAGATCAGGATCAGGACGGCAGCGAAGGCGATGCCGAGATCGCGGAAGACCTCGTAGGTGATGTGCCACTCGCCATCCCACTTGACGGAGTAAATCTCCGAGTTGGTGGGCAGCGCCGCCATGTGCTGCTCGATGGCGTAGCCTCCGGGCGCCTTGAACTGGTCCATCTCCGGACCCAGCTTGAGGATGGCGTAGACCGGGCTTTCCATGGCCCCGGCCACGTCTCCGGCCACATAGGTCACGGGCATGAGGTTCTTGTGGTAGATGCTCTGGTCGGCCACGGTTACCTGGTCGTGCACGAGCTCGCCCAGGGCCACCGACTGGCCGCCGCGCCCCGTCACCTTCAGCCGCAGCATGGAGGGCAGGTCGGATCGCGTGGCCTGGTCGAGCCGCACCACCAGCGGGATATCTTCCTTGGCGCCGTCCACATGCAGCAGGCCGGCGGTGTATCCGGCCGAAGCCGCCTGCACGGTCCGCGCGATGTCGTCCTCGGAGATGCCGCTCAGGGCGGCCTTCTCTTTATCCACCAGCAGGCGATGCTTGGGCTGGTCGTCGTTCACGTACCAATCCACATCCACCACGCCGTCGGTGCGCTTCCACAGGTCGCGGATGCGCCGCGCGATTCCGATCCGCTCCTCGAGCGACGGCCCGTACACCTCCGCCACCAGCGTTTCGAGCACCGGCGGCCCGGGAGGCACTTCCGCCACTTTGATGCGCGCTCCGAAGCGCTGCGCGACGGGCAGGAGACGCTGCCGCATTTGTTTGGCGATCTCGTGGCTCTGCAGTTTGCGATCGCCCTTAGGCAGCAGGTTGACCTGGATATCCGCCATGTTCGAGCCGCGGCGCATGTAATAGTGGCGTACCAGGCCGTTGAAGTTGTAGGGGGAGGCGGTGCCCACGTAGGTCTGCAGGTTGACGGCCTCGGGCTGCTCCAATGCGGCGCGGCCCAGAGCATCGGTCGCACGGGCGGTCTCTTCGAGCGTGGTTCCCTCCGGCATGTCCACGATCACCTGGAACTCGCTCTTGTTGTCGAACGGCAGCATCTTCACTTTCACGAACTGGATATAGAAGAGGGAGACCGAGCCCAGCAGAAGCACGACTACACCGGTGAGAAAGCCCCAGCGCACCGCGGTGTTGCGCAGAATCGTGCCCATGACCCGGCGGTAGAGCCGCGTCAGGCGGTCTTCCTGTTCGCCATGAGCGCCGGCATGTTCCGACTTCAGGATCCGCACCGCGGCCCAGGGCGTGACGATGAATGCCACCAGCAGCGAAAACACCATGGCCGCGCTGGCGCCGATGGGGATCGGGCGCATGTACGGACCCATCAGCCCGCCCACGAACGCCATCGGCAGGATGGCCGCTACGACCGTCAGGGTCGCCAGAATCGTCGGGTTTCCGACTTCGTCCACGGCTTCGATGGCCACATCATGGGGCGGCCGTCCCTGGTTGGCGGGCATGCGCCAGTGCCGCACGATGTTCTCCACGACGACGATGGCGTCGTCCACCAGGATGCCGATGGAGAAGATCAGCGCGAACAGCGTGATGCGGTTCAGGGTATACCCGTACAGGTAGAACACCGCCAGGGTGAGGGCGAGGGTCACTGGGATGGCGATGAACACGATCAGCGACTCGCGCAGGCCCAGGGTGATGGCGATCAGCAGGCTCACGGAGACCACCGCGATGAGCATGTGGAACAGCAGCTCGTTCGATTTTTCGGCCGCGGTCTCCCCGTAGTGCCGGGTGATGTCCACATTGACGTCGGAGGGGATGATGGTCCCCTTGAGAGGCTCGATACGCCGCAGCACGTTATCCGATACGGCTACCGCGTTGGTGCCTTTGCGTTTGGCCACCGCGATGGTCACGGCGGGGAGGAACTGGCGGTCGGACGACTTGGCCATCCGGACGTACTCGACCGGCTCCTGGCCGCCGTCGGCAACTTCGGCCACGTTGCGGACGAACACCGGGCTGCCGTTGGCCACGCCCACCACGACGTTGCGCACATCGTCGTCTGTCCGGAGAAACTCGCCCGTCTCGAGCAAGTATTCGCGGTTCGCGGAATCGAACTTGCCGGATTCGAGCCGCCGGTTGGAGAGACCCAGCGCGCCGGCCACCTGCATGGGACTCAGGTTGTACCCGGACAGCTTTCCCTGGTCGAGCACGACCCGCACTTCGCGCCGCTGGCCGCCGATCAGCGTCACCGCCGACACGTCGGGCACCTGCTTGATGACGTCATCGACCTGGGCCGCGATACTCCGCAGCTCAAAATCGCCGTAGCGTTTGCTCGACAGCGTGAGCGCGAGAATCGGCACATCGTCGATCGACCGGGGCTTGACCAGCGGGGGGCTGGCGCCCGGAGGAATCAGATCGAGGTTGGCGGAAAGCTTCTGATTCAGGCGGACGATGCTCTTCTCCTCGTCCTGCCCCACGTAGAAGCGCACGATCACCATCGACATCCCCGAGCTCGACGTCGAATAAATGTACTCGACGCCGGGGATCTCCCACAGGAGCTTCTCCATAGGCTTGGTGATGCGTTCTTCCACTTCGTGCGCCGACGCTCCCGGCATCTGCACGAAGACGTCGATCATCGGCACGATGATCTGCGGCTCCTCCTCGCGCGGCAGTTTCCAGACGGCGAAGACGCCCGCCAGAATCGCCCCGGCAATGATCAGCGGCGTCAGCTTCGACTCGATCCACGCGTGTGCGAAGCGCCCGGCCGGACCCAGCTTTTTCAACGCGCCACCTCCACCCGGGCGCCGTCCTGGAGGCCCAGGGGAACGGGTGCGACGACCTGCTCGCCGGCGCTCAGGCCCGAGAGCACCTCGACGGCGTCGCCCGATCTCCGCCCCACGGTGACCAGGCGGTTGTGGGCGGCGCCTTTCTCGACGACGAACACCGAGCGCAGTTGGCCGCGGTCGGTCACCGCCGAGGCCGGAATCGCGATCACCTGGCGCGAGCCGACGGGGAATTCGACCCGTCCGAACATGCCGGAGCGCACCGACGGGCAATTCAGCTCCACCTTGACGATGTACGAACGCGAAGCCGCGTCCACAGCCGGAACGATTTCCGAAACGCGCTGGGGAGCGCGGCATCCTTCGATCACGACGCTGACATTCTGTCCGGCGTGCACCGTGCCGAGCCTGGATTCCTCAACCGAGGCTTCAAGCCGGTAGGAGCCCTCGCGCTCCACCGTCAGCAGGGGCACTCCGGGAGACGCGAGCGCGCCCGGCTCGACCGAGCGGGCCGTGACCACCCCGGCGAACGGCGCGGCGATCTGCGTGTAGTCGCGCATGATGCGGGCCGAGCGCTGCCCGGCGACCGCCTGCTCGATTCGCGACTGCACCTGGGCGCGCCGCGACACCGCCATCTGGTAGGCCGCCTGCGCCGCTTTGAGCCGCGCGGAAGCTTCGTCGAACTCCTGGCTGGAGACCGACTTCTTCTCGGCCAGGTCCTGGATGCGTTTGAACGTGGTCTGCGCCAGGTCAAGGTTCGACCTGGCGGCTGCGATGGCGCTCTCCACCTCGGGCATGGCGCTCTCGGCCTCGGCGACTCCGGCATCAGCGCTGCGCAGGGCGGAATCCAGGTCGCGCGCGTCCAGGGTCACGAGTGCCTGGCCCTCGCGAACCCGGTCGCCGACGCTGACGTGGACCTGCGTGACATACCCCATCACCTTGCTGGCGATCACAGCACTGGTGCGCGCCCGCACCGTACCAGTGGCTTCATACACATCCGGCCAATCCCGGGCGGCGGCCGCCGTGGCCTGGACCGCGACCGGCTTTTCCGAGCCCGGCTCCGGACGTTTTGCCTCCTCGGTGCCGCACGAGGTCAGAACCGCCAGTCCAAGGAACACCCATCCCGCTCGTATCAATTCAATACCTCCGAATTCGCACTCAGTCTTCCGCCCGCCAGCTCCAGCATGGTGGCCGCCACCCGCTGATCGTGCACCGCCGCCAGATACCGCGTGCGGCTTTCGAGCAGGGCGGTTTCCGTCCGCAGCAGGTCCGTCACATTACTCATCCCCGCTTCGTAGCGGTTCTGGGTGATCCGCAGGCTCTCTTCGGCCTCGGCCACCGAAGCTTTAGCCACTTCGATCCGCTGCTCCGCCGCGCGCAGGCCGGCATACGCGCGCCGCACCTGCAGGCGGACGGCGGAATCGGCCCGCCGGGTCTCGGCTTCCGCGCGCCGCACGCCGCTCGATGCCTCCTCGATGCGGGCCTTGTCGCTGAATCCGTTAAACAGGTTCCAATGGAGGGAAACTCCCGCGGTCCAGTTGGCCCCTCCGCGGGTCACGAATCGCTGGCGATCGGCTTCGAACGCGCCCTGGAAGTCCACCTGCGGGCGCAGGCTGCTGCGCGCCGAATCCACCTGGGTTTCGGCGAGCTGGGAGGACAGGCGCGATTCGCGCATCTCCGGACGATCCTGGGAAGCGGTGCGTTCGGTCTCCTCGAGTTCCGCCGCCGGAAGCTCCGCCGGCGTCAGGGGCGTCGTCAGCCGGTGCGCCGCATCGAGCGGCATTCCCATCGCGTCGTTTAGGGTTGCGCGCGCCACGTCCAGGTCGGCCGTGCGCTGGATGCGCTGCTCGTTCACAGCCGCCAGGTGGACCCGGATCGACAGCACGTCGACATCGGTGGACATGCCCGCGGCCCGCACCGACTGCGCGCGGGACAGGTCGGCTTCGGCCGAACGCACGGCCTGCTCGGCCGCCTTCAGGCTTTCACCCGCCAGTACAGCGCCGTAATACGCACGCGCCACTCCCGCGATCAGCTCCATCTGGACTCGGCGCTGCTCTTCGCCGGTCAACTGCCGCCCCAACTCCGCCGCTCTCACTGCGTGGCGGGTCTGGCCGGCGTCGTAGATCGGCTGGGTGAACGTTACGAGGGACTGGAAGTTGTTCAGGAAATCGGGCCGGTTCAAGGATCCGATGGCAAAGTTTTCCGGCCCGAACTGATGCTGTGTCAGCAGGGAGCCGAACACGAAGACGGGGTTGTCGCTTCTCACCCACGATTCGCTGTAGCTCAGTTTGGGGAGCCGTCCGCCGCGGGCTGCTTCCAGCCGGTTGTTGGCAGCCTTCCCGCTCTCGGCCACTGCCGTTATCGAGGGGTTACCGGCCAAAGCCAACCTCACTGCGTCTTGCAGGGATAGGGGGGCTTGCGCCCAAGCGCTTGCAGCCAAAAGGAAAAGTGCCGCTTTCTTCATTCACCAATAGAGATGCATTAAAGGTAGGAAACGTGACATTGTCACGCTCACCAGCCAAATGCATCTTAAAAGGTGAATATATGGAAGCCCTAATACAACATCTCGGTGATGTAAAATTCGACGCCACGGTGCGCGGTCACCACGTGGTGTGCGACCAGCCCCCCTCGAATGGGGGGATCGACGCCGGCATGACGCCGCCGGAGTTTCTCCTGGTTTCCCTGGGGACTTGCGCCGGTTTCTATGCTGCGCAGTATTTAAAGGCCCGGAACCTTTCGGCAGAGGGTCTGCAGGTGAAGGTTTCAGCGGAAAAGGCGGTCCACCCGGCACGAGTAGGCTCGTTCCGCATCGAAGTCATCGCTCCTGGCGTAGGCGCGGAGCATGAGGCAGGGTTGATACGAGCGGCGAAGGCGTGCCTGATCCACAACACGCTGCTGAACGCTCCGGCGATCGAGACGGTGATAAGGACTGGGGCGCTGGTGTAGGCTAGACGCCCCAGCAGTAGTCTTCGACGGCTTTCTCGATGGAGCTGTCTTGCTCGGTGAGGCGCATTAACTCCAGGCGGATCGCGTCTACCAGGGCGCGCCAGCTCGCCTCGATCACGTTGTCGGAGACACCGACGGTCGACCAGCTCTTGCGGTGGTCGCTCCACTCGATCAGCACGCGCACGTTGGCCGCGGTGCCTTTGTAGGAATCGAGCACACGCACTTTGTAATCGGTCAGGCGGACGTCCGAGATCTGCGGGTAGATCTTCGAGAGGCACTTTCGCAGGCACAGGTGCAGGGCGTTGAACGGGCCATGGCCGGTGGCGGTTGCGGAATGCGCGCCGTCCTGCGTCCGCAGGGTGACGGTCGCGGTGGTGTGGGAAGGGCCGGCGCCGGGTGAACGCGTGGCAACCTCGTAGCTATCCACCTCGAAGAACTGCGTCCCGGGGTTGAGCGCTTCGCGCACCAGCAGCTCGAAGGTACCCTCGGCGGCCTCGAGCTCGTAGCCTTCGTACTCCATCTGCTTGATGCGCTCCAGCAGCTCGCGGCGGGCGTCTTCGGTCAGGCGATCGGCCAGGCCATGCTGTTTCAGCTTGTAGAGGATGTTGCCGCGGCCCGAGAGATCGCTCACCAGAACGCGCTGCCGGTTGCCCACCAGCTCGGGCGTGATGTGCTCATAGGTGGCGGAATCCTTCAGCACGGCGCTCACGTGGACGCCGCCTTTGTGCGCGAAGGCGCTACGGCCGACGAAGGGCTGGTCGTTGCGCAGCGGCAGGTTGGCCAGTTCGGCGATGAAGCGGCAGGTCGGCGCGAGATTCGCCAGGCGCTCCGGCCCCACGGTGGTGTGGCCGAGCTTCAATTCCAGGCTGGCGATCACGGAGGCCAGGTTGGCGTTGCCGCAGCGCTCGCCGTAGCCGTTCATGCAGCCCTGAACGTGGGTGGCGCCCGCTTCCACGGCGGCGATGGTGTTGGCCACAGCGGAATCGGAATCGTTGTGGGTATGGATGCCGATGACGCCTTCGAAGCGGCGGCGCACTTCGCCGACGATCTCGACCAGACGGCCGGTGAGCGTGCCGCCGTTGGTGTCGCACAGGCAGAGCACGTCGGCGCCGGCGCGCTGGGCGGCTTCGAGCGTCTGCAGGGCATAGGCCGGATTGGCGGCGTAGCCGTCGAAGAAGTGCTCGGCATCGTAGACAACCTCCCTGCCGTGCTGCTTGAGGTAGGCCACGGTCTCGGAGATGAGCTTGAGGTTCTCTTCCTCGGTGATGCCCAGGGCGCGCTTGACGTGGAGGTCCCAGGTCTTGCCGAAGATCGAAACGACCGGCGTGGCGGCGTCGATCAGCGCGCGGACATTGCGGTCTTCCTCCACGGGGTTCTTGGCGAACCGGGTGGAGCCGAAGGCCGTCAGCTTGGCGTGCTGCAGGTTCAGCTCTCCGGCGCGCGCGAAGAACTCCTTGTCTTTCGGGTTGGAGCCCGGCCAGCCGCCCTCAATATAGTCGATACCGAGCTCATCCAGCTTCCGCGCAATAATGAGCTTGTCATCCACGGAGAAGGAGACGGACTCGCCCTGCGTTCCGTCGCGAAGCGTCGTATCGAAGGTGAAGATTTTCATGAGAGCACCTGCCTAAAAAGAGGGCAGGCCGGGAGGCCTGCCCCACTGGACTACTTCTTTACAGCGGCTTCCGCTTCCTGGGGGACGCCGGTCTCTTTTCTTTTCTTCAGGAACGTCATCATTTCGCGCAGCTCGCGGCCTACCTGTTCGATGGGCTGGTTGCGGGCGGCCTCGCGCATGGCGAGGAAGTTCTTGCGTCCCGATTTGTTCTCGCCGATCCACTGGCGGGCGAACTCGCCCGACTGGATCTCGGCCAGAATCTTTTTCATTTCGGCGCGCGTCTGGTCGTTGACCACGCGCGGGCCGCGGGTGTAGTCGCCGTACTCGGCGGTATCCGACACGGAGTAGCGCATGTAGCTGAGGCCGCCTTCCTGGATCAGGTCGACGATCAGCTTCAGCTCGTGCAGGCACTCGAAGTAGGCGATCTCCGGAGCATAGCCCGCCGCCACGAGGGTTTCGAAGCCCGCGCGGATCAATTCGCTCGCGCCGCCGCACAGTACGGCCTGCTCGCCGAACAAGTCGCTCTCCGTCTCTTCGCGGAAGTTCGTCTCGATCACGCCCGCCTTGAGGCAGCCGAGCGCCAGCGCGTAAGCCAGGGCGCGCTCCAGGGCCTGGCCGGTGGCGTTCTGGTGAACCGCTACCAGGGCCGGCACGCCGACACCCTCGGTGTACAGCTCGCGGACGCGGTGGCCGGGCGCTTTCGGCGCGACCATCGAGACATCCACGCCTTCGGGCGGTGCGATCTGCCCGAAGTGGATGTTGAAGCCGTGGGCGAACATCAGCGTCTTGCCCGGCGTCATGTAAGGCTTGATCTCGCTGTTATAGAGATCGGCCTGGATGTGGTCGGAAACCAGGATCATGACGACGTCGGCGGCTTTGGCCGCATCAGCCGTGGTGGCTACTTTCAGCCCGGCGGCCTCCGCCTTGGCCCAGGACTTGCTGCCGGGATAGAGCCCGACGATCACGTCCACGCCCGAATCGCGCAGGTTGAGCGCGTGCGCGTGGCCCTGGCTGCCATAGCCGATAATGGCCACCGTGCGGCCGTTCAAATAATCCAGATTTCCATCTTTTTCGTAGTAGCGTTTTGCCATTTTTCAGTACACCGTTTCTTCCACCTTGCCCGACCTGGTCGGAACCGGCGGCTGCAGTTTCAGTTTCTTGGCTTCCAGCGCAATCGCCAGGGCGCCCGAGCGGGTCACGTCGATTTCGCCATAGCTGCGCATCACGTCAATGAACTCGCCGAGCTTTTCGGGGTCGCCGGTGGCCTCGATGGCGTAGCCTTCGGTGGAGGAATCCACCACGCGCGCGCCGAAGATCTCGGCCTCTTTCAGCACTGCCGTGCGCGACTCCTGCGCGGTGCGGATGCGTACCAGCACCAGCTCGCGAACCACGGCCGGCGAGTCGCTGAGGTCCGCCGCCTGCAGCACGTTGATCAGCTTGTTCATCTGCTTGATCACCTGCTGCCGCTGCGCGGATTCGACCTCGACCACGATGGTCATGCGCGACAGTTCGGGATCGAGCGTGCGAGCGACGGTCAAACTTTCGATGTTGTACCCACGCTGGGTGAGGAGCCCGGTGACGCGCATCAGGGCGCCGGGCTTGTTTTCGAGAAGGAGCGAGATAACTTGCAGCATGACGTGACTTCCTTATTTTGCCGGCACGGCCACGGGTTGCGGCGGCCCCAGCACCATTTCATTGATCGCGCCGCCGGCCGGCACCATGGGGTACACGCACTCGAAAGGCGTAACCTTGACGTTGAGCAGGTACGGCCCGGGCTCTTTCACCGCCTCTTCCAGGGCCTGCGCCAACTCATACGGCTTGTCGATGGTCCTGCCTTTGAAGCCGTACGCGGCCGCCAGCTTTTCGGCGTCGGGGAAAGCGTCCAGCTCCACGGCGCTGAGGCGGTTGTTGTAGAACAGAGTCTGCCACTGCCGCACCATGCCCAGGTGGCCGTTGTTCATGACGATGATTTTGATGGGCAGGCCGCAGCTCGCTATGGTGGCCAGCTCGGGGATGGACATCTGGAAGCCGCCGTCGCCCACGATCGAGAACACCAGCTTGTCGGGCCGCGCGAATTGCGCGCCGATGGCCGCCGGCAATCCGAACCCCATCGAGCCGAGGCCGCCGGAGTTGATCCACTGGCGAGGCTCGTCGAAGCGGATCAGTTGTGCGGCCCACATCTGGTGCTGGCCGACGTCGGAGGTGACGATGGCCTGCCCGTTCGAGAGCCGGTCGATCTCGCCCATCAGGTGCTGCGGCTTGATTTCGGAATCGGATTTCACGACCTCGAGCGGATGCTCCTGCTTCCACTGGCGGATCTGGTGCCACCAGGCGCGGCGCGCGGCGGCCAGTGTTTCGTCAGGCGTCTTCTTATCTTCCGCCAGGAGCTTGTTCATGCGGGTGAGCACGCGTTTGACGTCGCCCACGATGGGCACGTCGGGGGCGCGGTTCTTGCCGATCTCGGCCGGGTCGATATCCACGTGGATCACCTTGGCGTGGGGCGCGAAGGCAGCGAGGCGGCCGGTCACGCGGTCGTCGAAACGCACGCCCAGCGCGATCAGCAGGTCGCTCGAAGTCATCGCCATGTTGGCCGCATAGCTGCCGTGCATGCCGGGCATGCTGATGAAATTGGGATGGCCGGAGGGCAGCCCGCCGAGCCCCATCAGGGTGGTGACCGCGGGGGCGTCCGCCAGTTCCACGAACTCGCGCAGGTCCTTGGCCGCTTCGGCCGCGATGATGCCGCCGCCGGCGTAGACCAGCGGCCTGGCCGCTTCCTGAATCAATTGCACGGCGCGGCGGATCTGGCCGGTGTGGCCTTCGGTGAACACCTTGTACCCCGGCAGGTGGATGGCCGTCACTGGCTGGTAATGTCCCTGGCCCTGCAGCACATCCTTGGTGACATCCACCAGCACGGGTCCGGGACGGCCGCTGGCCGCCACGTAGAAAGCTTCGTGGATGATCTGCGCGAGATCTTCGACGCGCTTCACCAGATAGTTGTGCTTGGTGCACGAGCGGGTGATGCCGAAGGTGTCCGCTTCCTGGAAGGCGTCGCTCCCGATGAGCTTGGTGGAGACCTGGCCGGTAATCGCGACGATCGGGATCGAATCCATCATGGCGTCCACCAGGCCGGTGGTCAGGTTGGTGGCGCCCGGTCCCGAGGTAGCGCAGCAGACACCCACTTTGCCGGTGGCCCGCGCGAAGCCCTCGGCCGCGAAGGCCGCGTTCTCTTCGTGCCGCACCAGCACATGGCGAATGTGGTGGTCGTAGAGCACGTCATACAACGGGAGGGTCACGCCGCCGGGATAGCCGAAGATGCAATCCACGCCTTCCCGGACCAGGCATTCCAGCAACATCCTTGCGCCGCTCATCAACGTCGACATAATTTCTTTCCTCGAAAAAAGTAGCAACCTAACAAAAAAGGCCATCAGCCGGGTTTCGATCCCCGCTGATGGCCTTTGGAACCTTGGTTCCGCCTGGCCTTAAGCGGGGCCGGCTACGATGACCGTAATACCGATAATGCCTACAGGAATGGAGATAATGCCGGAGAGGGCGATGTTACCGGGCCGGCTTGTAAGACGATTGGACATCGAAGAACTAGTTTCGAGTGTATCCGACAAGTTTTCCAAATGCAAGTGGCGTGGTGCATCAATTATTTTAATAATTGCATTACACTTCAGAAACCGGGCGGGCGCTCAGTTGCCACGTTGAGGGTCCGCTCCAACGCAAGGCCGGCGCGTCCCAGCGTGCCTTCGTCGAAGAGGCGTCCGATCAGGGTGACGCCGTGGGGCACGCGCCGGGGCGGGGAAAATTTGGGGAGCGGGTGAGCGGGGTCGGGAGCCCAGTCGCTGCGCGCTTCGGAGACTTCCACGAAACCGGCGCGGAGCGTGAGGGAGGGATGGCCGGTGAAGTTGGTGATGGTCAGCATTTCATCGCGGAGGGAAGGGACCAGGAGCAGATCCACCTGCGAAAAGATGCGCGCCATTTCCTGGGCCACGGCGCGGCGCAGGCGGTCGGCCTGCACGAAATCCACCGCGGAGAGGAAGCGGGCCTGACGGAAGAGGTTGGGCCAGGCATCGGGCACCTGGGCTTTGAGCTCCCGGAGCCCGCCGGAGAGCGTGAGATCCTCGAAGGCGGCTGCACCTTCGGCGAAGAGAATCAGGCTGAGCGAGTCATACGGCCAATCGGGCAGAGACACTTCGACGGGCACCATGCCGAGCTTGCGCGTGGTTTCGAGGGCGGCGCGATCCACGTCCGTCGCGGGGCTCTCCTTCATCCAGGCAGGGAAGTAGCCGACCCGCAGGCCGGCGACGGGGGCGGCGGCATCGAAATCCAAGCGGCTGGGCACGCTCGCGACATCGCCGGGGTCGGGACCGGAGATGGCCTGCAGAATGAGAAGCGCGTCTTCCACTCCGCGGGTCATGGGACCGAGCTTGTCGAGCGACCAGCACAGGGTCATGGCGCCGGTGCGCGGTACG
The DNA here is from genome assembly GCA_963836015.1 of Bryobacterales bacterium. Taxonomy (GTDB): domain Bacteria; phylum Acidobacteriota; class Terriglobia; order Bryobacterales; family Bryobacteraceae; genus CAWCDJ01. Next base: position 56,635 of record CAWIIF010000012.1, read on the forward strand.
CGGCCGTAGGTGGGGCGCAGACCGGTGACGCCGCAGCGCATGGAGGGGCTCACGATGCTGCCCCCGGTTTCGCTGCCGATGGAGAAGCCGACGAGTCCCGCGGCCGTGGCGGCGCCGGGGCCGGCACTCGATCCGGACGCGCCCTCCTCCAGCAGCCACGGATTCATGGTCTGGCCGCCGAACCAGATGTCATTGAGCGCGAGCGCCCCGAGGCTCAGCTTGGCGACCAGCACGGCGCCCGCATCGTGGAGACGCTTCACGACCGCGGCATCCTCGGCGGGCACGCGGCTGCGGTACGGCTCGGCACCGTAGGTGGTGGCGATGCCGGCGGTGTCGAGCAGGTCCTTCCCGCCCCAGGGGATGCCGTGGAGCGGGCCGCGGTAGTGTCCGGCGGCGATCTCACGGTCGGCCTGTTGCGCCTGCCGGAGGGCCAGGCCGCGTGTGAGCGTGATGACGCAGCGCAGCTTGGGATCGAAGCGCTCCAGCCGGTCGAGATAGATCTGGGTGAGGCGTGTGGAGGCGAGCTGACGCGTTTCGATCCACCGGGAGAGGCGGGAGAGCGGAGCGAACGCGATATCCGCGTCGCTTGCGGGAAGCGGGTCCGGCGTAGCTGCCGTGCGGAGGAAGCGATCGCGGGCGGGGCCGGCCTGCTGGCCCGGCAACACCGGATCCCAGCGGGTTGCGGGCGCCACGGTGGATGGCGGCGAGAACTTGCGCGGCCCGACGCGGCGCTCATAGAGGGGTGCCATGGACTTGCGCCAATTGCCGGCGGCCATCTCGCGCTCGGCGGCGGTGAGCTCGAACTGCACGAGCTTCTCCGCTTCGGCGAAGGTGGAAGGCGAGACAGGCGGACCGGCGTCCGGCGCGGTGCCGAAGGCTGGAGGCGCGCCGGGCGGAGGCGCGGCGGATTCCGTGGAGGGTTTGCGGCAGGCCGCGGTGACGGCCATGAGGGCGGCGGAGGCACGGCTCAGAAAGTGCCGGCGGGAATTGGACATGGTTTCTCCGAACCACATTGTAGCGGGGGCGGTCAGCCGCGGAGAGACCAGGCGAGCTGGCGCAGGACGGCGCGCGGCGAACCTGCCATCGTTTCGTACCAGACGGTGATCAGGCGGCCGTCCGCCGGCTCGACGGTCGAGGGATAGCCGAGGTCCGAGGTAGCGCCATCCTCCGAGAGGGTCAGCGGGGCCTGCCACGTCTCTCCGCCGTCGGAGCTGATGCGCGCTTGAATGCCGAAGGGAGCGCGCCGGTACCCGTAGGTCATCAGGATGCGGCCGTCGCGCAGGCGGAGCAGATGTGAGGGCAGGCCCCACACGCCGATCGGATGGGGCGCGGTCCACGTCTTCCCGCCGTCGGTCGATTCGCATTGGAGGGTTTCGCCGGCGTTCCGCGGATTGTGATTGCGGATGTGAACGAGGATCTTCCCTCTGCCCGTGTCTACGGCGTGGAGCTCGTGATACTGCTCCACGGTGTCGCCGGAGCGGGCGGGAATGTCGGAGAGCCAGCTCCACGTCCGGCCGTCGTCCGCCGACACGCAAACGCCCACTTTGGTTCCGGGCGTCCAGAGCTGCTTACCGGCGTAGAGGAGGCGGCCATCGGCGAGAGCGATGGGGCCATGCGGGCTGTTCAACGGCACGCGAAACGGCGCGGACCAGGTCATGCCGTCATCGGTGGAGCGAAGCATCCAGGTGCCGAGGAGCGACTGGCGCTGTTCCGGCGATAAGCGGCGATCGGCTGCCTGCCAGCGTTCCAGGCGCCCGGGCGGCCAGCCGCTGGCGTTCTTGAGCGCGGCTTCATACGCGAGCGACGTGAACGTGGTCACCAGGAGGCTTCCCGCCGGGGTCTCGAGGATGCCTGCGTCGCGATCGTCGATGGGAGAATCCATGATGACTTCGGGCCAGGTCCAGGTGCGGCCTTCATCCCGCGAGCGGATCAGCTCGACCCGCCCAAACGGACAAATGTGGGCTTCGCGGCCTCCGGAATAGACGGTGAGGATCTCTCCGTTCCGGCGTAACGCCACGGTAGGCCAACCATGATAGTACTCGGGCTGAGCGCTGATGACCTTCGTGGCGCCGAGGACCGGAGCCGTGGCGGCTCGCGCGATTTGCGCGGCGGCGACACCGGTGCAGAGGAACGCGCGGCGCGTGGGCATGTTACTTGACACCGTCCATGTGCCAGCTCGGGTTCACCCATGCGCCGTTGCGGTACACGAACACTTCCGTGACGCGGCCCGAGTTCGCCGATCGTTTCCCGCCCTGTTCGATCTCGTAGGCATAGGTCGAGTAGACGATGGCCGTGTATCCGTACGCTTGAATCTCGGTCTTCGGAAACTCGAGGCGCACCAACTTGCCGCCATCCGCGGCGAAGCGGGCGGAACTCTCCAGCACCGCCTGGCGGTTGCCCCATTCGCCGCCGAAAGCCTCGATGGTCACCAACTCCTCGGGCAGCAGTTTTTCGAGCGCCGCGCGATCGCCCGCGAAATAGGCGCGCCACACGGCCTCGCGAGCATCGAGCAGATGCTTCTTCTCGTTGTCGGACAAGGTGCGGAGGGCCTGATACTGCTGCGCGACCGATTCGGGGTGAAGGTCGGTGTCGGAGCCGGTTTGAATCCACGCTCCGTTCTGCCGGGTGTAGAAATCCGTGATGCGCAGCGTGCGCTTGCTGGGCCCTCCGGGCGTCCTGGCCTCGACTTCGGCGACGAACGCGACAAACGCGGCGTCGCCCTGAAAGATCATGTCGAACTCGCGCATATGGTAGCCCGTCATGCCGTACGGGCTGTTGGGATCGAAGTAGGCGGTGGTGTCCATGTACTCGTCGATGCCGCGGATCATCTTGTGCGAGCCTTCCAGGTAGCCGAGCCAGTTGGCGGCGTGAGTGGCGCGAAGCTCGGCGCGGTCCTTATGGATAAACGCCTGGAAGATGCGGTCGATATGGGCGCGGATGGCCGCGCGGTCGGCGGCGCGATCGTCACCGGCGGCGGCGGTTGCGAAGGACGCTGCCATCAGAAATACGACAAGACGTTTCAACACGGGGGCACCTCCATAGTGTAGGGAGATCTCGCAAAAAGGCAAAAACGGGTACAGGCAACGAATTCGCAACTGCGGCGAAGTTCGATGCCAGTCCCCGTTTTTGGAGGGCGATCCATCACAGTGGAATTTATTCCTCGCGAATTACTTCCGCGGGGCTGGCCGCGGCGGCGCGCCACGCGGGACGCCAGCAGCCGAGCAGGGCCGCGGACGGAAGCAGCAGAAGGGCGAGCCCGTAGCTCAGCGGGTCGAGCGGGCCGACGCCGTAGAGCAGCGTTGCCAGCCAGCGCGCCGCAACGACGGCACTCACGGCGCCGATCAGGACGCCGGCCGCTGCAAGCGTCAGGCCTTCCCGCAGCACCATACGCAGAACGTCGGCCGCGGCGGCCCCCAGGGCCATGCGGATGCCCATTTCCGGGCGGCGCCGGGAAACCTGGTAATTCAGCACTCCGTAGATTCCAGTGGCGGCCAGGAGGAGCGCCAGGGCCCCTAAGATCGCTCCCAGCACGGCGGTGAAGCTCACGGGAGAGATCTCGCGCGCCACGTACTCCGTCACCGGCCGCACCTTCGCCATGGCCGCGGTCTTGCTGCGATCGTGCAGCATCCGGCGGATTGCGGGCACCAGGGAGAGCGGCTCGACGCGGGTGCGTAGTACGAACGTCAGCGGGCTGCGCCGGCTCTGATCGAAAGGCAGGTAGATCTGGCCGCGAACCTCTTTCGTGAGGGAGTGATTGTGCAGGTGTTCCACTACGCCCACCACCACGCTGGGGATGGCTTCGAAACCGTTACCTGTCAGGTGCTCGGCGACGATGGTCTTCCCGATGGCGGATTGTCCGGGCCAGGTGGCTCGGGCGAGCGATTCATCGACGATGATCACCTGCCGGCTGCCGGCTCGATCCTGCCAATCGAAGTAACGGCCTTCTATGAGCCGCGCTCCCATGGCTACGAAATAGCCGGGCGTGACGCAGCGCAGGTCGGAGATTAAGGCGGCGGCCGTATTCTCATCGACGCCCTCGGGGCGGTAGGGAGAGTACCAGTTGGGGATGTCGGTGTCGAGTGGAAGGTGGGAGGTCGCACCGACACGCTCGACTCCAGGCAGCGCGGCGAGCTGCCCTTCCCAATCGGCCACAGCGTTGCCGGGTAGTCCACTGGAAATTTGAAATGCCAGCAGATTGGCCGGCTCGAAACCGGGGCGAACCTGCTCGATCCTGGCGAGCGTGCGGGCGGTCAGCGCGGCGCCGGTCACCAGCATGAAGGCCATGGCGACCTCGGCCACGACCAGGGCTCCGCCGGCCCGCCGGTGGACGCTGCCGAGCCAGCCGCGGCCTCCGGCGCGCAGGGTCGTCACGAGATCCAGACGGAAGCTCTCGAAGGCGGGAAGCAACCCGAAGAGCATGGCGGCGGCCAGTGAACAGGCCGCGACGAATCCGAGCACAGGCCAGCTCAGGCCCGCGTCCTCGATACGCGCGAGCCGCTCGGGGCGGATCGCCAGCAGTCCCTGGAAACCCGCCCAGCCAACCGCGAGGCCCGCCGCTCCGCCCAACAGACAGAGCACGCCGCCCTCGACGAACAACTGGCGCAGGATCCGGCCTCGCGAGGCACCCAGGGAGAGGCGAAGGGCGATCTCCCGGCGGCGGTCGCCGGCGCGAGCCAGGAGCAGGCTGGCGACATTCACGCAGCAGATCAACAGAATGAACGCCGAGCCCGCGAACAGCGCCGCCAGCGCGGGCTGCACATCGCGGACGGCGTCCGCCTGCATGCCGGCCAGCGTGAAGCGGAGATCCTCGCCGGCGTATTCGGTGTATGCGCCGGCGATCTCGGTCGCGACGCGGTCGAGGTCGTGCTGCGCTTCCGACATGGAAACGCCGCGCTTGAGGCGGGCGACCATGCGGATGTAGTACTCCTTGCGTCCGCGGTAGATGTCGTCGCCGAAGGTATCGAAGACCTGGACGTCGGGCGGCACGTTCGAATCGGGAGCGAATTGAAGCTGGAAATCCGCGGGCAGGATGCCCACCAGGGTGTTGGCCCGATCCATCGGCAGGCCCTTGCCGAGCAATCGTTCGTCGGCGGCAAAGCGGCGGCGAAAGATGCCGCCGGTCAGCATGATGGCGGGAGTGCCGTTGTCTTCCTTGCGGAATGTGCGCCCGTGGGCGGCGTGCACGCCCAGCACATCGAAGAAGTTGGGCGTCACACGGGCGCATTTGACCTGCTCGGGGTCGCCGCCCGTGAAGGTGCGGGTGATGGTCCAGATGCCCGCGACGCCGGCGAGCGACCGGTTGCGCCGCTCGATCTCGCCGAGGATGGCGCCGGAGACCGGAGCGCGCGCGTTGCCGGCCGTCCGAAAGTGGGTCCAGATCAGCGCGAGCTGCTCGGGGTGGTCGTAGGGCAAGGGGTGCAGCAGCACGCCATAGAACACGCTGAAGACCGCGGCATTGACGCCGATTCCCAGGGCCAGCGTGATCACGGCGATGAGGGTAAACGAAGGCCGGCGCCGCAATCCGCGCAGCGCATAGCGCATGTCCTGGATGAGCGCGTGGATGCCGGACCCCACCCAACCGTCCCGCACACGCTCCTTCACCTGCTCCAGGCCTTCGAACTCCAGCCGGGCGGCGCGCCGCGCGGCGGCAGGGGGCATGCCGCGCGCCACCAGCCGGTCGACGATCATCTCAAAGCTTGACCGGAGCTCTTCGTCCAGGTCGTCTTCCAGGCGGCGGCGACGGAAGAGCCATTCCCACAAACAGGCCAGGCGGCGAAACATAAGCCCTCCTATCCTTCGGATTCCAGCATCCAGTTCATGGCCGATGTGATCCGGTACCAGTTCCGTTTCTCATCGGCCAGCCGCGAGCGGCCGGAGCGAGTGAGCGTGTAATAGCGGGCGCGCCGGTTGTTTTCCGAGGGGCCCCACTCGCCGGTCACCCACCCCTGCTGTTCCAGACGGCGGAGCGCGGGGAAAAGCGACCCGGGCTTTACCACGAATGCTCCGCGCGTAACCTGATCGATCCGGGCAGCGATGCCGACTCCATGCATGGGGGCGAGCTCCAACGCCCGCAGTATCAGAAGATCCAGGGTCCCATGCAGGATATCCATAGTTGATTGCCATAATCTACCATAGAAACTCCAGCTATTCCTATAGAACTTCTTTAGGAGTACGCCGGCGGGTGTATTTTAAAAAGATTCGACTTTGTTTTGGGATGCGATGAAATCTATGCGTCGATTCACGATTGGCAGTTCCTTAATTGCCGTTCTCTCGCTCACCGTTCTGATCACTTTGAGCGCGGCCGACTCCGCCTCCCGGTCCAAGACCGGGGGGAGCAAGCCAGTAAAGGCAAAGATGACCGAGGCTCAGGGATTCGGCAATGCGGACTCGATTACCGAGGAGGAGATGAAGATCTACGACTACTTCCTCGCCTCCGATCAGCTGGAGGGACGCAGCGTGCCGTCACGCGGCTACGATGTCGCCGCGCTGTACGTGGCCAGCCACCTGGCGGAGTGGGGGCTCAAGCCGGGAGGGAGCGCCGAGGGCACGAACGGTCCGCTGCAGCCGTACCTGATGCCGTTCGAGCTGGTCACCAGGCGGGCCGTGCCCGAGGAGAGCAAGGCTTCGCTCACCGGACCGGCATTTGGCGGCCGCGGGGGGCGCGGCGGCGCGGCGGCTGGTCCGCGCACGACGAACTTCGAGTACGGCAAGGATTGGACGGCGGCCGCGGGAGGACGCGGCGGCCCGCCGCTCGAGGCGTTCGATGTCAGCGGGGGCCTGGCCTTCGCGGGCAACGGCTACGTGATTCACAAAACGAACATCGACCCGTTCCAAGGCTTGGACGTCAAGGGCAAGATCGTGGTGGTGGCGGGGCTGCCGCCCGCGCTGGCGGCGCAGCAGGCTGCCGGCAGGGGCCGCGGAGGACGCGGCGCGGGCGAGAATCCACTGGGCGAGAATTGCACTGACTTCCTGACGCCGGAGGAGGCTGCGGCCAAGAACGGCGCCGTGGCGGTCGTGACCATCGCGAACTTCCAGCAGCTCATGGCGATCGACAATCCCAATGCGGCCTTCGGGGGCGGCGGCCGCGGCGCAATCAACGGGCCCGCCTACCAGGTGGTGAAATTCCAGCGGCCGGGCGCGTGCCCGAGCGTTCCGGCGATCACCGCGGGACTGGAGATGACCAACAATCTCTTCCAGGGTGAGAAGGCCAGCGGGGAGAAGATCTTCTATGCCGCGGGCGATAACTCGCACCAGGATTCGTTTGAGCTGAATGCGAAGAAGAAACTCAGCCTGCAGGTGGCCGTTCACAGCGACCCGGGTCACACGGAAAACGTGGTGGGAATCCTCGAGGGAAGCGATCCGGCGCTCAAGAACGAGTACGTGGTGATGAGCGCCCACCTGGATCACATCGGGCTGAGCGCTCCGCTGCCGGACGGGCACAACGTCAACAACGGCGCGGACGACGACGGGTCGGGCTCCACGGGACTGCTCGCGATTGCCCGCTCCTACGCGCAAGGGGCGGCCAAAGGCATTCGGCCCAAGCGCAGCATCATTTTCCTCTGGAACGCCGGGGAAGAGAAGGGGCTATGGGGCTCGCAGTACTTCACGGAGTTCCCGTCGGTGGATCTCAGCAAAGTGGTTGCCGATCTGAACATGGACATGATCGGGCGGACCAAGGGCCCGGGCTACTCGGACTCCGACCGTACCCATGCCCTGGTGAAGCCCGGGGAGATTTTCGTGATCGGCCCCAATATCAGCAGCGACGATTTGGAAAAAACCATCGAGAGCGTCAATGGGGATTATCAGAAGCTGGAGTTGAACCACTTCTACGATGCGACCGCGCCGGACGCGACGCACGATAACCTGGGGCCTCAACTCCGCGGCCAGCGGATCTTCTACCGCAGCGATCACTACAACTTCGCGAAGATGGGGATTCCGATCGCGTTCTTTACGGTGGGGCTGCACCCGGACTATCACCGGCCAACCGATACTCCGGAGAAGATCGACTACAAAGAGATTCAGGTGGTGGCGAAGACGGTGGCGGCGGTGGGCTGGGTGCTGGGCAACCAGGCGGGCCGTCCGCAGTTGAAGGCCAATCTGCCGGAACAACTGGTCAAGGACATGAAGACCGCGAAGGAGCAGGGCTGGGGCAAGGTTACACCTGTAATTACGCCGCTGCCGGGGACTCCGTACTAGGGGGCGGTCGGCGCAAAGGGGCACGAGTCTGATCTCGCAAAAGGGCAAAGCAGGGACAGGCAACGAATGTTTCGCAAGTGCGGCGAAAATTCGATGCCTGTCCCTGGTTTGCAGCGTAGGCCGTTAGTGAGGCTGATTCAGGAAGTGGCGCCAGCCGCCGAAACGGGTGATGTCGGTCGCGGTGCGGATTGAATGGGGCTCGGTGATGAAACACTTCACGGTCTCCCCGCTTTCGAGGACAGCGCTGCCTATACCCAAGGGAGGCGGCACATCCGCGACAAAACCGCCGAGCTGGTCGGACGGCATCGCCCACACTTCCACTTCGATTCCAGGGCCTTGGAATGCTGCGTCGCGGACCAGGCCGGGCTTCGGAGGGAACGATTCGTTCAGGCGGTAAAGGCGGTACCCGGCGGCGGTGCGCGTGGCTTTTAAGAGGCGCGCGCCGCGTCGTGTCAATTCCGAATTCAGAGGCTGGCCGGTGAGGTGCGCCCCCACCACCGCGAGCGGGATGCATTCCGGGGGCGCGGCGCCGGTATCGACTGCCGGCCCGGGGAGGGTCGTCTGCGTCCGGTGGAAGCGGTCGCCCAGAGAGAGGAGGCCCTCCTCGGTGAAGGCGTGGCCGATCAGCGAAATCCCGAAAGGCAGGCCGTTTCCGCGGAAACCGGCGGGCAGGGCCACGGCCGCTAAGTCCAACAGGTTTACAAAATCGGTGTAGTAGCCCAGGTTCGTATTCAGGCGGATGGGGTCGGCCGCGACCGCCTCGTGTGTGTAGATGGTGCCGGTAGTGGGCAGGGCCAGCACGTCCATGCGCTCCCATTCGCGTTCGGCGGCTCTCGCGAATTCCCTCAGCCGGTATTCGGCGGCGAAGGCATCCACGGCGGAGTACTGCGAACCTCTGGCGATGGCCTGGCGCACGATCGGGTCCATCTGCTCCGCGTGTTCTGCGAGGAAGGGTCCGAGGGCTGCGAGATGCTCGGCGAGGCGGGGGCCGGCATCGAGCAGTCCGGCCGCCGCACGGAAGGGCGCAAAATCGATTTCCACTCTCTCGCCGCCGATCCGTTCCAGGGACGCGAGTGCGCGGGCGTACAGTTCCAGTGCCTGTTCGTCGCCGAAGAATTCGAGCCGGCCGGGTGAAGGCACGCCGAAGCGGAACCGGCCGGCGGCCCACGGCGCCGCGCCTTCTCCCGGGCGCGGCGCTCGGGAGTAGGCATCGTTCGGATCGAATCCGCGAGCCGCCAGCCAGGCGGTGTGCGCATCGTGGCAGGTGTGCGCGAAGATCGAAATGCAATCCAGGCTGCGGCAGGCCGGCACCACACCCGCGGTGCTGATTACGCCGCGCGTCGGCTTGAGGCCGACCAGGTTGTTAAAAGCGGCGGGTATACGGCCCGAGCCGGCGGTATCGGTGCCGAGCGAAAAGCCGACCAGGCCCGAAGCTACGGCGACTGCCGAGCCGGAGCTCGATCCGCCGGAGATGTAACGCGGATCGAATACGCTCGAGCATGCGCCGTGCGGGGTCCTGGTTCCAGCCAACCCTGTGGCGAACTGGTCGAGATTCGTCTTGCCGATAGGGATCGCGCCCGCATCGACCAGCGCCTGCACCACAGCGGCATTCGCGGCGGGCTGATAAGCGAAAGCCGGGCAGGCGGCGGTAGTCGGCTGGCCGGCCACGTCGATGTTGTCCTTCACGGCGAAAGGCACTCCGTACAGCGGCAGTGCGGTGGCCAGCGGGTCGCGTTCGAGTTCGCGCGCCCTCGCCATGGCCGCAGCCCGCGAGGTCAACGAGATCCACACCGGCTCGAGCGGGCCGGATTGAAGGCGGCTATACAGCGCGTCGATCACGTCCGATGGCTTGGCCCAGCGGGATTTGTAAGTTTCGCGGAGGGAGGCCAGGTCGAGCGACAGGCTTGAGGTCATATATCGAAAGTCCCCTGGACGCAGCTGACTAAGGCAGGTTTCAGTACAAGGGAGAGGAAGGCGGCCCGCAGTCAAACATGGGCTAAGTATGGCACCGATGCGCCGCGGGCCACAATGGCGCCGGGCACAAAATCTTTCTATGCGGCCGATAAGCACGGGTGCGGCACGGAGGCCGCACCGATACACGGTTGTCACGCGCCTCTCATAAGGCTCTGACAATCGACTGTTAACCTCGGACAGCTATGAAGCTCCAAACCATGACGCGCAGGGTCGTCCTGTGCGCTTTTCTCGCGGCAGCCTGTCTACGGAGCCAGACTTACACTGGCTCGATCGGCGGCAGGGTGATGGATAGCGGAGGCCTGCCGATTCCCAGAGCGGCTGTCTCGATCACTGAAGAGTCCACGAACACGGTACTGAAGACCGTCACCAGCGAAACCGGCGACTACATCGTGAACTATTTGAAACCGGGCAACTACCGCGTGCAGTTCGCCGCCCCCGGGTTCAAGGAACACCTGGAAACCGGCATCCAACTGCAAATCAACCAGGCGCGGCGGGTCGATCCGGTCCTGGAGATCGGGCGGGTGACCGAATCGGTCGAGGTATCGGCTTCGGCGGCGCAGATCAACTACGTCTCGCCGGAGATCGGGCAGACCGTGGATTCGGACCAGTTGATCAACCTGCCGGAAGTGGCCACGAACAGCCGCGGGCGCTCGCCGTTTCTGCTCGCGAAATCGCTGCCGGGCGTGACGACCAATGGAAACACCTATACCAATATCAACGGGTTCAGTTTCGCCGGCGGGCGGCGCGTCACCAACGAGATCCTGGTGGACGGGCTGCCGACCACCAACCCTTCCGACGAGACATATACGCTGACACCCAGCCCGGATTCGATCCAGGAATTCAAGGTGCTCACCACGCCATTTTCGGCCGAGTACGGACATACCGGAGGCGGTGTGATGATCGCGACCTCGCGCGGCGGCGGCAACGCGCTTCACGGGTCGGCCTACGACCTGTTCCGAAATCGGATCTTGAACACGCGCGATTTCTTCGCGGTCCAGCAGAGCGCTACCAAGTACGTGCAGAACGACCCCGGCGGGACGATCGGCGGTCCGGTCTACATCCCGCGGGTGTACGACGGAAGAAACAAGACGTTCTTCTTCGTGGATTTCAACGTTACGCTGGCTTCGACCGGCAACGCGTTCAGCGGCCTGGTTCCGACCACTCTGCAAAAGTCGGGCGACTTCTCGCAGACATTCTCCGGGGGGCAACTGGTGCAGATCTTCGACCCTTCCACGGCGCACACCGGGCCGGACGGAAAGACTATCGTACGGAATCCGTTCCCCGGCAATGTCATACCCTCGAGCCGGTTCGACGCGGTGGCAGCGCAGATCGTGAAGTTCTATCCCGATCCGAATACGAGCCTCAACGGCGTAAATTATTTCGTGACGCCGCCCAGCCGGAATGACAACTGGCAGTACCTGGGCCGGATCGACCAGAACTTCGGCGCCAATGACCGGGCGTTCTTCCGCTTCGGCCAGTACAGCCCGAACTCGAACGCGACGGTGCGAATTCCCAACAAGGCCAACAGCGATACGGCCGGCGGATGGACCGACACCCAGGCGGTGATGAGCGAGACGCATATTTTCGGCCCAACCCTGGTGAGCGACTTCCGCTTCGGCTGGGTACAGGAGGACAACTACAGCACCGACCCCGTGGCTCCTGTGCCCGAACTGGGGTTAAAGGGGGTGAGCCTCAGCAACTTCCCCATCGTCAACGTTTCCCAAATGATCGCGCTGGGCGCCAGCGCTCCTAACCACGACCGCGACCGGAGCTGGGTCTTCAACGAAGCGCTGACGCTGGCCAAGGGCCGCCACACCATCAAATTCGGTGGGGATTTCCGCCGCCAGATGTATAACAATTACAGTCCGGGGAAGTTATCCGGCACTTACTCGTTCACGGGCAGCGCATTTACATCTTCGACTCCTAATGACTCGAAGACCGGCTTCGGGCTGGCCGATCTGCTGCTCGGCATGCCGGCCACCAGCTCCTTCACCTTCAACGACTACACCTACCGGTTGAACATCGACAGCGCGGGAGCGTTCGTGCAGGACGATTTCAAAGTGACCCGGCGCCTCACCCTGAACCTGGGGTTGCGCTGGGAGTTCGACGGGCCGTACTCGGAGGCCAACAATCAGTTCGCCAGCTTCAACCCGGCCATCGTCAATGACGTTACGGGGAATCCGGGCGACGTCCAGTTTGCGGGCCGCGATGGGGCGCCGCACCACTTCAGTCCCAACGTATATCACGACTTCCTGCCGCGCATCGGCTTCTCGTGGAACTTCTGGCGGGATACGGTGCTGCGCGGCGGCTACGGCATCTACCGCCTTCCGTCGATCGGGTACTCGGGCTACGGCCCGGTGTCGCAGTATGCGCAGAGCGCGAGCTTTCCCAGTCCGGATAACAATGTTACGCCGGCCTACACCCTGGGCCAGGGGGTGCCGCCGATTCCGTACAACGTGGACGCCGCAGGCAACCCCAACATCCCCGCAAGCCTTACCAAGCCCACCAGCAATGTGACGCAGCTCGAGCTCCGCGACCGGACGCCGTATAACCAGACATGGCAGATCGGTATGCAGCACCAGTTCCGCGGTAACTGGCTGGCGGAGATCGACTATGTGGGCACGAGGGGCGTCAAGTTACCGATCGTGGCGCCGGAGAATCAGTTACCCGCCAGCCTGTGGGGGCCGGGCAACCTGCAATCGTTGCGGCCGTTTCCGCAATACCTGAACGTGAGCCACCTGGCGAACGACGGCAATTCCTTTTACCACTCGCTGCAAGCCAGTTTGCAGCGCCGCTGGGCAAATGGAGTACTGAGCTTTGCGTACACCTGGGCCAAGGTCACCGACGATGTCGACGGTCCTTCGACCTCTTCGGGCATACAGGATATCTACAACCTCCAGGCGGAACACGGCCTGGCGTCTTACGACGTGCCGCACCGGTTCGTCGCCAACTATGTCTACCGCATCCCGCTGGGCCGCGGCAGCAAGCTGCTGAATGGCGTCAAGGTGGTGCAGGATGTCGTGCGCGGCTGGGAATTCTCCGGCATCACAGAATTCCAGATCGGGCTGCCGCTGGCGGTTTCGCAGTCGAACGGCACGGGTGGATTCACCGGTACCGAGCGGCCGAACCAGGTCGCGCCCGGCGCGCTGCCGCCGGGTCAACGATCACTGGCGATGTGGTTCAATACCGCCGCATTCGTGCAGTCCCCCGCATTCACCGCGGGAACGGCGCCGCGGTTTCCCTTCTTCGGTCCCGGTATCGACAATTGGGACACGGCGCTGATGCGCAACTTCGCTTTCGGCGAGCGCCGCTATGTGCAACTTCGGGGCGAATTCTACAACACCATGAACCATCCGAATTTCAAGAATCCGAATACGACGCTCGGAAATGTAAACTATGGACGGATCACCAGCGACAACGGCGCCCGCGTGATGGAGCTGGTGCTGCGGATCTTTTTCTAGGTCACACGAACATGATTCGATTCCTTTGTCTCTTCCTGTTACTTCTGCCGTCGATTCCGGCGGAGACCCGAAGGGTGGTGGCCATTTCCCACCGCGGGGAGCACCTGCACCATCCAGAGAACACCATGCCGGCGTTTCAAGAAGCGGTTCGCCTGGGCGCCGATTACATCGAGGTGGACGTGCGCACCACCGCCGATGGCAAGCTGGTGCTGAGCCACGACAGCACCGTCGATCGATGTACCGATGGCCACGGAGAGGTCGCCAAGATGACCTTCGAACAGATACGCGCTCTCGATGCCGGCTCGAAGAAGGGGCTGGAGTTTGCGGGAACCAAGGTCCCAACTTTCGATGAGGTGCTCGATTACGCCCGCGGCAAGATCAATATCTACGTCGATGTGAAACAGGTAAGCGCAAAGGACCTGGTGGACCACATCGTGGCGCACGGAATGGCAGGCCACGTGGTGATCTACTCGGGCCGGCTGTCGCGGGAGATCCAGCAGATCAATCCCATGCTGAAGATCATGCCGGAATCGGTCAATGCGACGGTCGTGGAGCGGATCATCGGCGAGCTTCATCCGAAGGTCATCGCGTTCGGAGCGTCCGACTGGAAGCCGGAAATCATCAAGCTGGCGAAGGATTCGGGCGCGCAGCTTTATGTCGATCGCCAGGGCGGCACGACGGATAATCCGGAGGGATGGCAGGCCGCCATCGATGCGGGCGCCGACGGCATCCAGACGGACCGGCCGGGCGAGCTGGTGACGTATTTGCGAGCGAAGGGGTACCGGGAGTGAAGGGGGGAAGGCTAGTTCTCGCAAAAGTGTTAGCGGTCAGATTGAAACTACCGGAGGTCACCTCCTGTCCGGCGCCAAACGTTTGCAGCGACAGCTTTACTACTGGCCGCCGTGGGTCTTTACGGCCTGATGGCATATTCGGTGCAGCAGCGTACTCCGGAGATCGGCATCCGGATGGCTTTGGGCGCCGGTCCGGCCGACGTGCGCGGAATGGTGGTCTGGCAGGGAATGCGCCTGGCGTTACTGGGTATCCTCGCCGGGGTCCCCCTGGCGCTGGCCTTGACCCGCGTGATGGTGAGCATGATCTTCGGCATCTCATCCTGGGACCCCGCGGTCTTCGCCGCCATGGCCCTGCTGCTGGGCGCCGTCGCGCTGTTGGCCGCCTACGTTCCCTCGATTCGGGCGACGCGTGTGGACCCGGTGGAGGCCCTGCGCTGCTGAGGTTTCTGTGGCCTGCCCACTCACTTGTGGTTCATTCGCTGTGGTTCGAGGAACGGCCCGACCGCTACAATCTAAGTAGTGTCCGCACCCTTCCGCTCCTACGTGCTGGTGTCGCGCCGGCAGATCGCCAGCAATTTCCAAAGCGTTCGCGCCGTGGTGGGCCCGAACGTGGAGGTTGCGGGCGTCGTCAAGGCGGACGCTTATGGACACGGCGCGCTGGAAGTCTCGCGCGTGCTGGTGGCGGAGGGCGCGCGCTGGCTGGCGGTCAGCTCGGTGGATGAGGGCGTCCACCTGCGAAGCAGCGGCATCCATGAAACGCGCATCCTGGTCATGGGCGGCTTTCTCCCCTATGAAGGCGAAGCTCTCGCGGAGTACGACCTCACGCCGGCGGTGCACTCCCTGGAACAGATGCGGCAATTGGACGAGCTCGCCCAGGGGACGCGGAAGCCGATCCGCTACCACCTGAAGATCGATTCCGGCATGGGGAGGCTGGGGACACGCGCCTGCCCGGCGGAGATTCTGGCCGCGCTCGCGGGGATGCGAACCGCGCGCCTGGAGGGCCTGATGACCCATTTCGCCTCGGCCGCCGACTACACCAGCCCGCAGACCGACGAACAATTGATCTACTTCCACCGGATTCGCGATGAACTGCGGGCGGGCGGAGTCGAGGTCATGCATCTGCATACTTCCAGCACCAACGCCATCGGCTATGGGCGCACCGAGGGCTGGCACAACATGGTGCGCGCCGGGCATGCCCTCTACGGATACCTGTCGCCGGCTCGCGGGAATGCCCCCGCGCCCCTGCTGTCGGTCCGGCCGGCGCTGACCTGGAAGGCCAAGCTCCTGGCGGTCAAGGATATTCCGGAAGGCGCCCTGGTGGGGTACGGCGGGACGTTTCGGGCGCCGCGGCCCATGCGCATCGGGATCCTGGGGGCGGGGTACGCCGACGGGCTGTTCCACCGTCTTTCCAACCGGGGCAAGGTGGTGGCCGACGGCAAACTGACGTCCATCATCGGCACGATCTCGATGGACCTCACCACCATCGATCTCAGCCATACTTCCGCGCTCGGAACCGGTGACGAGGTGACCCTGCTCGGCGCGGAGGGCGATGCCTGCCTGGATGCCCAGCAGATCGCGAAGACCGCCGGGACGATCTCGTACAACATCCTGTGCAGCATCAGCGCACGGGTTCGCCGGGTGTACATTTAGAGCTGCGATGTCCCCGTTTCGTCCCGTACTCCTGGCGATATGCCTTGCGCCGGCCGCGGCGCCGCTGTCCGCCCAAAGCACGGCCCGCACCGAATCGTTCATCGAGCAGCACATGGAGAAGGGCGATTCCATCATCGAAATCAGCAACACGGGTTACGAGCTGGCGGGCAGCCTGGTGCTCCGAAAGACCGTCCGTTCGCGGGAAGTGGTGGGCGACAAGGAGATGGAATCGGAGGTTTGGCTGGCGGCCTGGCCCCTGGGCGCGAATCTCACCGGAAAACCGCTCTACGAAGTGAAGACCGCGGGCACGGACGCGCACACGCGTAACGCGGAAGTATGGATCGTGGAGGACGCCACCGACCCGGACGTGCCGAGCTGGTCGGTTTACACCCTGGCCAACGGCAAACGTCTCTTCGAGACGTACGTGGAGCCGCTCGAGTTCGGGGTTTCGCGCGAGGACGGCACTCCGCGGTACGCCGGGCTGGAGGTACCTCCGGACGACGCGCCGGACCCCCGCCTGCGCGCCAAGAACGTCGTGGCCGTACTGAGCTATGCCGGCGCGGACCGGGTGGTGCGGGAGGCGCTGGTCACCTGCGACGATCCGGAGCGTGCGGCGCTGCTGCGCTCGTACTGGGACGAGGAACGGACGCTGGCGGTGTCGGACCGCACCGGAGGCCGGTTTCTGCGGATCACGTTTCGCGCGGCGTATCCCAGTCCGCCGGCAGAACAGATCATCACCATCCCCCTCGTCAAGGACGATCTGGATATCAGCCGGGCGGCCATTCCCAATGGAATTCACATTTCCCCCTGGCGGCGCTGATAACGGGGTAAAGAACGGCACTAAACTTGCAAGGGGATAACGCAGTTTGGAAGCTGGGAATGCGTTAATGGGGTGATATTATAGGAAGCGGATGAGCTTACTGTCGCCAAGACTCCAATTGAAGGTTGCACAGAAGCAGATTCTGACCCCTGGTCTGGTGCAAATGGTCACCGTCCTTCAGCTTAACCGGCTGGAACTGAAGGAGATGATCACCCAAGAGATTGTCAAGAACCCGGTCCTGGAAGAGGCCGGCGAGGACGCTGGTGAAGAAGTTACACCAGAGGAATTGCTGCCCATTCTCGAAGCGGAAACCCTGACCGACCCGGCCGACAAGCAGATCCTGGAAGCCGCGGTACTGAACGAAGCCAATTCGCTGAATGGCTCGGACGGCGATGTGGCGATCAACGGGAATCTCTTCCCGGACGCCGAGGAAGCGGCCGCGGCGGCGACGGTCGAGGCGGAAGCGCCTGCCTCGAACGATCCACTGCTGGAGACCCCGGCGGCCACCGATCCGTTCGACGAGATCGACTTCGGTTCGTTCTTCGACGATTATCTGGATCCCGGATATAAAAGCCCGGCTTCGGAATCGGTGGAAAAGCCCTCGTTCGAGACTTTCCTCTCGGCCCCGGTCACCCTGGGCGATTACCTGCGCTCGCAGTTGAGCGTCAGCATAATCTCCGACCACATTCGCAATGCGGCCGAATCGATCATCGGCAACCTGGACGAAGACGGGTATGTTTCCGCCTCGCTGGAGGAAATTGCCGACGTCGGCGAGCACAAGCTGGAGGAAGTACAGGAAGCCCTGACGGTGGTGCAGGCGCTCGATCCGGCGGGGGTGGGCGCACGCAATCTGCGGGAATGCCTGCTGCTGCAGATCGAAAGCGTCAACGGTAAGGGCGGGGTGGCCTGGCAGATCGTTTCCAGCCACATGCGGCTGCTGGAGACCCGGCAGTACAAGGAGATGGCGAAGCTGCTGGCCCGGCCCAACGAGCATATCGAGATTGCGGTCCAGATGATCCAGCACCTGAATCCGCGCCCCGGCCTGCGGTATTCGGGAGCGGGTGCGCGGGTGGTGGAGCCGGACGTCTATTTCACCAAGGACGGCGACGATTACATCATCCAGATGAACGACGAGGATGTGCCGCAGCTCCGGCTCAACGCCCAGTACCGCCGGATGCTGGACCGCGAGAACGGAGCCACCAAGGAAGTCCGGGACTACGTCCGCGAGCGGTACACCTCGGCCATCCAGCTGATGAAGAACATCGAGCAGCGGAAGCAGACCATCCTGAAGGTCTGCCAGGCGATTGTGCGGCGGCAATCGGAATTTCTGTCTCACGGACTCGACCAGCTCAAGCCGATGATGATCAAAGAGGTGGCCGAAGAGGTGGGCGTACACCCCTCCACGGTCAGCCGCGCGGTCGCCAGCAAGTACGTTCACACGCCGCAGGGCGTTTTCGAGCTTCGATACTTCTTCTCGGAGGCGGTGCAGGGACCCCAGGGAGGCGGCACGCCGCTGCTGCTTCTGAAGCGCAAGGTGAAGAGAATGATCGAGGAGGAAGATCGCTCCAAACCCTTGACCGACGAGCAGATCACCATGCTGCTGCAGGGCGAGGGGATCAACGTCACCCGGCGTACGGTTGCGAAATACCGGGAAGACATGAAAATCCCGTCGACCCACCAGCGCCGCGTCCGCAATTAGGCATTTCGGCCAACCTCTGTGGCCGTGAATGGCCGCTCGCCCGGCAGGAACCGCGTTATAACAAAAGAGGGGTGATATTTCGGCCCTCTCGGAGCCGGAAGGGAGAACCCATGAAGATCACGTACACAGGCAGACAGGTAGAACTGGCGCCTGCCCAGTTAAAAAAGCTGGAAGCCCGTTTCGCCAAGATCGGGAAGCTTCTGGATGGGCGGCGAGAGGTGGAAACTCACGTGATTTTGTCACTGGAGCGGCATCTGCACTGCGCGGAAGCGACTATTAACTACTACAACCACCAGATGGTTGGGGTGGGCTCGAACAGCGATCTCTTCAACGCCATAGCGGCCGCCGCCGAGAAACTGGAAAAGCAGGCGGTCAAGGCCCGCACCAAGTGGCGCGACACCAAGCGCACCCCGCGGAAGGCCCAGCCGGAGGTGGCTGCCCCAGCCGTTCCCACGCCCGAGGCGGAGGTCGAAGGGCGTGTCTACCGCGTCAACCACCATCAGAAGCGGAAGCCGATGACGCTCGACGAGGCCTTGCTCGAGATGGATAAGAGCCGCGATTACCTGGTGTACCGCGATGCCGAGACCGACCGCGTCTCCGTGCTGGTGAGACGCCGCGACGGGAATTTCGACCTGGTCGAGGCGTAGCGGAAACGAATGAAAAAAGAGCCTGCGCCGCCCGCGAGGCCGTCCCCCGCGATCAAGCCGGAGGTGGTCGTCATCACGGGCCTGAGCGGTTCCGGCAAGGGTAGTGTGCTCAAGGATCTCGAAGATCTGGGCTACTACGCGGTAGACAACCTTCCGGTCGAACTCATTCCCAAGCTGGCGGAATTGACCCGCGACAACCCGAGCATTGCCGCCGCGGCACTGGTGGTGGATGTGCGGGAAGGCGAGGGGCTGAAGCGCTTTCCCGAGATTTACGGCACTATCAAAGGCTCCGTAAATGCCCGGCTGGTTTTTCTGGAGGCGGACGCGGAGGTCATCGCCCGCCGTTTCAGCGAAACCCGGCGGCCGCATCCCCTGGGCACCGGTAGGTCCATCTTCAAGAGCATCCGTTCCGAAAGAACCAAGCTGGCGCCCATACGCGCCATGGCAGACCTGATTATCAACACCTCGAAGTTCACGGTTCACGAGCTTCGCGAGTTCATCGGCGAACGGTTCCGCGGCCAGGGCGAGGGATCGAAGATCATGATCTACGTCACCAGTTTCGGCTACCGGCATGGAGTGCCCCCGGATAGCGACCTGGTCTTCGACGTGCGGTTCCTACCCAATCCGAACTACATTCCGCGGTTCAAACACAAGACCGGGCGGAACCCTTCGGTCGCGAAATACATCCGCTCATTTCCGCAGACCGTGGAGTTCATCGAGAGGATTTCCGACCTGCTGATCTACCTGCTTCCGCACTATATCCGCGAGGGCAAAAGCTATCTCACGATTGCCTTTGGCTGTACCGGCGGCCAGCACCGGTCGGTGATGATTGCGGAGCAGATCCGAAAAAACCTGACCGAGGCCGGTTTCACCGCGAAAATCAGTCACCGCGATATCGCCAAGGGCCATCGCTAAGAGGGCGCCGGCAGTCTATAACGCGGCGACCAGGTCGATGGTCGCCCCGGCCAGGATCTTCGACGCGGGCCCGCCATTTGCGGGAATCCGGTGCACGTCGATGCCGTTTGAATAGATTACCGAGCCGTCACCGGCGAGGTCAAACGACAGGACGCCCGCGGCAATCGTTTCCGCCTTTTCAGCCTCCGGAGCATGTCGCATCAGGAGCCAGGAATCAGGGGTCTTGACGACCTTTTCGCCGGCGTCTTTCACTCTGACGTGGGGCTGCCCGGTGCGCCGCTCCACGGACAGTTCGATCAGCTTCCCGATGGCCCACAGGATGCGAAACGGCAGCAGGACGGTAGCTTGCAGAGCAGCCCAGGGATCGACCGGTTGGGGCGCCGTACCGGCAGGCCTGCGGATGTAGTACAGAGTTCCGCCGGAGCCGATCCGCGGCCAGAGAAAATCGAAATTGGCGTCCCCGGCAAGGCACGAGATGTCGCCTGTATCCAGATCCAGTTGTTGGATGGCGGAGGGTCCATAGCCCGAGAAACGGGCCTGCGAGTCCCGCGCGAGACCGGCGCTCTGAAATATCAGGCGGCGGCCCGGCCCGGGGGCCCAACGCGGCGCCTGGTCTACGGATTCGCCGTCGGTGACCTCGGTCAGATCCGATCCGTCCGTTTTCAACACCGCAAGATTCGCCATTCCACCGGGATGGTGGATGGACACGGCGACCACGGAACCGTCCGGATGCGCGTCCAGATGGCGAGCGCGAAAATCGGCGGTGTGAAACAACCGCTTTTCGACGCCGGCGGCATCCCTGGCGAACACCCCGCTGATTTCGTCGGTTTCAAGGGTATACAACAGCTCACCCGGTTGGAGTCCCCGCGTGACGCTCGTGATGGCGATCCGGAACTCGCTCGGATCACGTTCCGCGGGTACCCGCAGGGCGCGGCTCAGGCTCTGTCCTCCGCGGCCCTGCAGCTTCCAGGCATTCCGGTTATGTATCTGGACCGCGCGGTCCCTGAGAGAACGCCCGAAAGGGCTCTCCAGGATCTCGCCGGCGCCGCCGCGCTGCAGGTAGAGCTGCCCTCGGGAAATGTAGGCCAGAAACGGTTCGGTCACGGATATCCAGCTTCTATTCTCCGGACTGGCCCCGTCCCCGCACAAGTTAACGAAGGTTCACACGGTTTGGATACCGTTCTCCTGCCGGTTTCTACTCACATCGCAGCGTAGCGATCGGCGACACTCGCGTGGCGCGCCGTGCCGGAACGTAACTGGCCGCGATCGCGACGATGAGAAGCGCCAGTGCGACGCCTGCGAAAGTCGCCGGGTCGGTCGGCGCCACGCCGTAGAGCATCCCGGACATCAGCCTCGTCAGGGCGGCCGCCCCGGCGCACCCCAGCAGGACCCCGAGGGCTCCAAGCAGCAGCGCCTTGCCGATTACCAGCCGGAGAATGTCGATACGCGCGGCTCCCATCGCGATTCGAACCCCGATTTCGTGGCGGCGCAGGTTAACGGCATAGGACATCACGCCGTAGATGCCGACGCTCGCGAGTACCAGGGCGAGGCCGGCGAAGATGGCCAGGAGCTGCAAGTTCAGCCGCCGCGAGGCGACCGAGTCCGCGACGAGCTGCCCGGCGGTGCCGACACCGGAGACCACGGCGCTCGGATCCAATTCGGCGACCGCGCGGCGCACCGCGGAGGTGAGCGCGGCCGGGTCACCATGAGTCCGCACGGCAAGCGCGAGGCTTCTGAAGGGCGAATGGTAGACGGAGAAGAAGAACGTCGGCGACATCTCCTGGTCCGGCCCGTAATCGCGGGTGTCTCCCACCACTCCAATGATGGTCATTCGCGGCCCGTGCATCTCGGGAAAACCGAACCGGAAGGTTTTGCCGACGGGATCCTCGCCCGGCCAGTAACGGCGGGCCATAGTTTCGTTGATGACGACCCGGAACTCGTTCTTTTGGAACCACTCCATGATCTGCTCCCGCCGGAAGTTGGTGACACGGCCATCGGCGGGGGTAAAGAGCCGCCCTTTGAGCAGCGGGATGCCCATCGTGCGGAAATACTCCGGGGACGCCACGCGCTGATCCGCGCCCGGCACCTGGCCGCGCGGCGGCACAGGCTTGTCGTCGCGGTAGAACGCCGCCGACGAAAAGAATCCGCTGAGGGGAAGGTGGTTGACGCACCCTGCCGACTTCACTCCGGGAAGCGCCTGGACCCGCTCCACCAGCCGTGTGAAGAAAGCCGCGGCCGCTTCCGGCGTGGTCGCCTCGGAATCCGGCAGGCTGACCTGCGCGGTGAGCAGGTTTTCGGTTTGGAACCCGAGACCCACGCTCATGAGGCGGTCGAGCGTGCGCAGCAGCAGTCCCGCGCCCACCAGCAGCACGAGGGCCAGCGCGATTTCGGAAACGACCAGCGCGTCGCGCAGGCGGCCCTGCGACGACCCGGCGGTCGCGCGCGTGCCCTCCCTCACGGCTTCGACCGGGCTCAGGCGCAGCGCGTCCATCGCGGGAGCGAGCCCGAACAGCACCCCGGTCAAGAGGGAAGTCGCGAGGGTGAAAGCGAGCACGCGCCAGTCGATGCCCAATCCGCCGGCGGCGATGGATGCGGGAACCAGGCGGATGAGGCCGGCGAAGCTCCAGCGCGCCAGCAGGACTCCGAGCGCACCGCCGCCGAGGGCCAGCAGCACGCTCTCGGAGAGCAGTTGCCGCAGCACCTGGCAGCGCGAGGCGCCCAGGGCCACGCGAATCCCCATCTCCCGCCTGCGTCCGGCAGCCCGCGCGAGCAGCAGGTTGGCCACGTTGACGCACGCGATCAGCAGTACCAGGCACACGGCGCCGAGCAGCAGAAACACGGGTCGCCGCGATTCGCCCGCCAGGCGCTCACGCAGGGGCATCACTCGCACCCCGAGCCCGGCGTTGGAGGCGGGATACGCCTGCTCCAATGCCTTCGCGATCGTGCTCATCTGCGCCTGAGCTTTCTCGATCGTCGCACCTGGCCGGATCCGCGCGACCACGTAGAGGTTATTGTGATTGTCGCGGCGATAGAGAACAAATGTCTCGAGCACGTTGGCGATCGGGACGAAGACCTCCGCCGGGCGGTAGAACCGAAAGTCCGGGGGTAGCACTCCGATGACCGTGTAAGCAACGCGGTTCACCGAGATGCTTTTTCCCAAGACGTTGGGGTCTGCGCCGAAGCGGCTCTGCCAGGCTCGATGCGTGAGGATGGCTACCGGCACGGCGCCTTTCGTATCGTCTTCGCTCCGAAAGCCGCGACCAAGCAGCGGCTTCGTGCCGAAGACGCGGAAGAAGTCGGCGCCCACATAGCCCACCGGAACACGCTCCGCGGTCTGCGAGACCTCCAGCGTAGCGTCGTAGACGATCGTGGCAGCCATGCTTGTGAATGCGTCGGCCTGTTTCCGCCAGTCCAGATAATTCGGATACGATACGGAGCTAAGGCCATTGCCGCGGCTCTCGGCGATCTCGACCAGTTGTTGGGCGTCCGGGTATGGCAAAGGGCGCAGGAAGACGGCGTTGACCACGCTGAAAATGGCCGTGTTCGCGCCGATGCCGAGCGCCAGCGCGACGATGGCGGCGGCGGCGAAACCCCGTGATTTCACGAGTGAACGCAGAGCAAACCTCAAATCATTGACGGGCATATTCGCACCTAACCAGTTCCTACGATTCTCCAAATATTTCAGTTCCAGATAATTAGAGATATAACTCCGATTGCAAGCGGACGCATCCCCCGGGGGCATCGAAGCTGCCTCGCCGGCGGTTGAGGTAAGATCGGTGAGGAAATTTTCCGCGAGTTTGTTTCAACGCCAAGGAGTTCATCATGTTTCGTCTTCTCAGCATTGTGTTCCTGGTCAGCCTGACGGCGGGCTTAGATCCGGCAATGGCCCAAACTGCGGCCGCGGCCCCGCGCCCGGCGCGTCCGACCCCGCCGACCCGCGATCCCCACACCCCCGGTTATGTCACGGCGAAGGAACTGCCCGACGGCGAGAACGCTCCGGCCAAGGCCGACGGCAACTTCATCCTGGGGCCCACTCATAGCCCGGCGCCGGAGATGACCGCGCAGGAAGGCGTCCCCCAAGGAGCGGTCTATACCTTCACCATGGAATCGGCCGACAGCAAGATCTATCCCGGCATCGCCCGCGAGCCGAACACGTTCGGCACGCCGGATCCCGCCGACCCGGCCAAATTGATCGTCACCACCAGCCACCCCGCTTCCTACACCCGGCGGGTGGCGGTGTACGTCCCCAAGCAGTACGTTCCGGGCACCGCCGCGCCGTTCATCGTCGGGGCGGACGGACCCGACCGGGCGCTGTTCACCGCGCTCGATAATCTGATCGCCCAGCACCGCGTGCCGGCGATGATTGCCATCTCGATCAGCAACGGCAGCGGCGACGCCCAGGGGAGCGAACGCGGCCTGGAGTACGACACGATGTCCGGCCGGTACGCGGAGTTCGTCGAGAAAGAAGTGCTGCCCCTCGTGGAGAAGCAGTACAACGTAAAGCTTACGAAGGATCCCGAGGGCCGGGCGACCATGGGCGGCAGCTCCGGCGGCTCGTGCGCGCTGATCATGGCGTGGTATCACCCGGAGTTATACCACCGCGTCCTCACTTACTCGGGCACCTATGTAAATCAGCAGTGGCCGTCGAACCCCGAGACGCCGCACGGCGCCTGGGAGTTCCACGAACACCTCATCCCCAACTCCCCGGTTAAGCCGATCCGTATCTGGATGGAAGTCGGCGACCGCGATCTTTTCAACCCGAATGTCATGCGGGATAACATGCACGACTGGGTCGTGGCCAATGAGAACATGGCCAAAGTGCTGGCGGCCAAGGGCTATCATTACCAGTTTGTTTTTGCGCGCAACGCCGGGCACACCGACCGCACGGTGAAACAGCAAACCCTGCCCGAGGCCCTGGAATACTTATGGCAGGGGTATCCGATCGCAGCGGCGAAGAATTGACTTGTAGTCTGACCTCGCAAAAGGCAAACCAGGTACAGGCACGAAGTTTCGCAAGAGCGGCGAAATTCGTGCCAGTCCCTGCTTTGCAGCTCATTCCGTATCCACTAGGCGTGCGCCTGGCGGACCATCTCGATGAGTACGGCCCGGGCATCCTCCGGGCTTGCCACCTCGCGCAGAAACGCAACCCGGCAGCCATGGGCGCGGCCGCCGGATTGCAGCCGTAAATGGAAGCCCAGGCGATCGACGGAGGTCATGGCAGCCTCGTCCGCTTCTTCGCCGGCGAAGTGGTGGGCGATCAGACGCAGGGCTTCGGCGTGGTCCGCATTCATGTGCCGGATGATGCCGGGACCGGTTTCGGCGAGCGGGTCCGGGCGCACGCCGGCATATTCCGCGGCCGAGACCCATCCCATGACGCCGAACCCGCCGACGAAGTAGACACCCGAGATCTCCAGACGGTAATACGCGAAGTCGCTATAGTTCTGCCACTGGCGGGCGTTCTCGTAGCGCGAGAGGTAGAGTTCGCCGACTTCTCCGGCGGGCGCCTCCTCCGCGGTGCCCACGAGGGTGACACGCGCCGAGCCGAGCGGATCGCCGGATGCATGGGGCTCGGTGACGAACAGGCTGGCGCGAGGGTCATGCTGCAGGTTCTGGGTGTGCATCGCCATGCTGCTGATGAAGATGACGGGGCGCCCCAACTCGTCGGCCGCGTAGGGCATCAGGGAGCCGAACGGGAAGCCGGGAAACTTGCGCGAATGAGTGGAGAGGCTGCCGATGCGGCCGAGGGCCGCGAGGGTGCGGGCGCGTTCGGCCAGCGACGTCTCGGGAATGTTCGAAGCGGCGGGTCCGGGACCGGCATGCAGGTTGGACACGATTCCATGGTATCGCGCGAGGGTACAATCATCTGCATGAAGCGACGCGATTTTCTCACCGCGGCGGCGGTTTCGCCGGTTCTTTGTGCGGCTCCGCAGGCTGCCGGCGAGGTGGGGTTCACGACCTTGTTCGACGGCCGTACCCTTGATGGATGGTCGGTGGCGGACGGTCCGGAATCGGCCTTCTACGTGGACGACGGCGCCATCGTGGTGCACGAAAGCGCGGGGTTCCCGGCGTGGCTGCGCTCGGCGCGCCAGTACGAGAACTTCGATTTCCGCGGCGAGTTCTTCGTCAAGGGGTGGACCGATTCCGGCATCTATCTGCATGCGCCGGAGCACGGCCGCAACATGTGGTGCGGGATGCAGATCCACATCTTCCACCAGGTGGACGAAAAGCCGGCGCCGGAATCGATGGGGGCGATCTTCCCGGTCGTGGCGCCACTCAAGGTGAACGTGCGGAACCAGGGCGAGTGGAACGCGTTCCGCATCCAGATGGAGTGGCCGCGGCTCCAGGTGTGGACCAACGGCGAGCTGATGCAGGATCTGGACGTCGAGAAGGTTCCCGAACTGCGCCACCGTCTGCGCAAAGGGTACCTGGGGCTGGAATCGCTCTCGTACCCGATCCGCTTCCGCAACCTGCGCGTGCGGGAACTGCCTCCAGGCGTGAAATGGTCGCCGCTCTACGAGACGCCCGCGGACTTCGCGAAGTGGCATGTCTCGCAGGGCAAGCCGGGCTTCCAGGCGGTCGGCGGAGTTCTCTACAGCAACGGTCTCGGGCATTTCGCCACCAACGAGAAGTTCCGCGATTTCGAGCTGCAGATGTATGTGCGGCATGCCCGGCACCACAACGGCGGCGTCCTGTTTCGTACCGAAGGGCGGGGGAACGGCGGGCGGCATTACGAGATTCAACTGCACGATGTGGAGGGCGCGCACTATCCTACGGGGTCGCTCTACACGTACAAGCGGGCGCTCTATCCGCGCATCGAGGCCGAGACGTGGTGGCCGTTGCAGCTACGAGTGAAGGACAATACCTGCCTGGTGCGGATCAACGGGGAGACGGTGGTCGAGTACGACCGGCTGGAGAACCTCGAGGAAGGGCCGATCGAGCTGCAGGCGCACGACGCGGGCAAGTGGACCGAGTACAAGCAGATTCTGATCCGGCGGATTTAACGTCGCGGCCAATTCGGGGACTCGATCGCGCCTTTTTCTGTGACGATCAGCGCCGCTACTCCGGGCTTGCGGCGCACGAGGGCCATACCGCGTTCCGGTCCGAGGACGCTCACGGCGGTCGCCAGGGAGTCGGCATCCATTCCTCGGGCGGCCACGATGGTCACGGTGATCGGTAGCGTCAGGCCGGTATCGGTGGAAGGGTCGATGATGTGGGAGTACCGCTTGCCGCCGATGTCCAGATGTTGTTCCTCGCTTCCGGAGGTGGAGACGGCGGCGTTGCGCAGTTCCACAACGCGCGTGGAGTCACCCGCTCCGATCTTCCAACCGTTCTCGCCGGGCGGTGGGTCGCCGAAAGCGAGGTCTCCGCTCACCGCCACGAGGGCGCTCCGGATGCCCGATTGCGCGAGGACGGACAGCGCGGCGTCCGCGGCGTAGCCCTTCGCGATGCCTCCGAGGTCCAACTGCATGCCGGCCTGGTCGAGTGTTACGGTGCCGGCCGCGGCGTCGATGTGGAGTTTGCGGAAGCCGGACCGCGCGGCGGCTTCCTTCAGTGCTTCGGCCGCAGGCAGCCGGTGATCGCGGCGCGCCTGCCGCCACAACCGGATCACCGGCCCGAGCGTCACATCGAAGGCGCCGCCGGTTTCCTCCGCCAGTTGCCGGGAGGCTTCGAGCACGCGCAGCAGATCAGGGCCGGCTTTGACGGGCCGGCGGGCGGCGGCCATGCAGATGCGGTTCAGCTCGCTATCGGGCCGGTAGTCGGACAGGGCCTGGTCGAGCTGCGAGATGCGATCGAAGGCCGCCCGGAAGGCCGACTTCGCCTGTTGGGAGTCGACGGCGTACAGCTTGATCCGCACGAGCGTGCCCATGTGCGGCTCCACGGCCTCGAAGGGTTCCACGGCTGAGGCAACTGAGCACGCCAGTAATGCAAGGAGCGCCGCCCTACTGCTCATCGTGCTCGACGCCGTTGTTCCAGTAGCGGTACATCTCGTCCGCGGTGGGGACCTTCACCGGGCGCACCAGGCGGAAGCCCAGCCACTGTGCGTCGGTCTCGTACCAGATGCTCTTGGGCAGCTGCGGGTCCTGCTGCTTCCAGGAAGCGTCCGACGCTACGCGGGCGGCACAGCGCAGCATCTCGGCCGGGTCATTCCACGAGCCGCCCCGCACCGCGTTCGGATACGGCTTGGTGGCCTTCACCCAAGGGTCCGATTGGGCGGCGGACGGATAAGGCTCATACTGATCGAGGGTCCACTCCATGACGTTGCCCATCATGTCGTAGAGACCCCAGGGATTGGGCTTCCTGGTCCCAACCTTTTGATATTTGCCCTGGCTGTTGGCCGAATACCAGGCGTAATCGCCGAGCTTGGCAGGATCGTCGCCGAAGGAGTACACGGTGGTCGTGCCGGCCCGGCAGGCGTATTCCCATTCGGCCTCGGTCGGCAAACGGTAGAACTCCCCGGTCTTCGCGCTGAGCCACTCCGCGTATTTATTGGCGGCGTGCTGGGTCATGCTGATGGCGGGGAAGCCGTTGATCCCCATCCCGAAACTCATCTCGACATACGGGCGCGTCGGGCGGCTCACGGCATCCACCGTTGGGTCCTTTGGTGCGGCCCCGCCGGCTGCCTGGGTGTCGAACATGAAGAGGCGGTACTCGTCCCAGGTCACTTCGCGCGCCTGCATCCAGAAGGCATCGATCTTGACCTTGTGCTGCGGCTGCTCGTCCTTCTGTTTGTGGGGGTCGGAGGGCGGCGACCCCATTTCGAATTCGCCCTCCGGCACGGGGACGATGTCAAACGAGACGGTGGTGCCCGGAATGACAGTGGTGGCAGGGCCGGCCTTTCGCGCGGACGCTTGCTCGCGGGCCTGGATGCGCTCGTAAATACGCTGTACGTTGGCGTGCTCCGCGGCGGCTTCGTCGCCGGCCTTGGCGGTTTGCGCGGGGGCTCCGGCCGCTGTGAGAAGCGCGGCCAGCACCGCTGCCCAGGTTCGCGCCATGCCTTTAGACCAGCTTGGTGACGCCCGGCTGGGCCAGGGGCGGAAACGGCAGGCTGCCGTTCCATTCGAGGTGATCGGGGAACAGCTTCTCCTGCGAGTTCATGGCCTGGTCCCAGGTGACCTGCTGGCCGGTGTACGCGGCCATGCGACCCATCAGGGCCAGCATGGTGCTGCCTGCCATGCGTTTGCCGTCGTTCATCGGCTGGTTCTTGCGGATCGAGGCGAAGAGCAGGTCGTGCTCGCGCTGGTACATGTTGTACTGCTGTCCGGTGAACGTCCAGTTGGTTTTGCCTTCGATGCGCGGATGCGGGCCGCGGCCGATAGTGCAGGTTCCGTCGGTGCCCAGCATGTAATCCGAATTCTCGTTGTAGCAGCCCACGATCTGGCGGTTGGCCAGAAAAGCACGGGTACCATTCGGATAGATGTAATTGACTTCGAAGTGGTCGTAAATATTTCCGCCCTCGGCGGGAATGACGCGGCCTCCCACGGCCACGCAACTGGCCGGCGGTTCATCGTGCATGGCCCACGAGATCTTGTCGACGCTGTGGACCGCCTGTTCCACGATGCTGTCGCCGCAGAGCCAGACGAAGTTGTACCAGTTGCGAATCTGCCACTCGACGTCGCTCATACCGGCGGGACGGGCGCTGGCGGGCGGCATAGGCTTCACCGGGCTGGTGTAGTACGTGGCATAGTAGGCCACCAGGCGGCCGATCGCGCCGTTTTCCACCTGCTGGAAGGTGTCCTCGATCATGTTGTTGTAGCGCCAGCAGAAGCCCGCCACGAGCGAAAGATTTTTCTGCTTGGCCTTTTCGGATGTCTCGAGGACCATGCGAACGCCGGGAGCATCGGTGGAGCACGGCTTTTCGCAGAAGATGTGTTTGTTCGCGGCGACACAAGCGGCCAGGTGATACGGCCGGAAGCCGGGAGGCGTGGTCAGGATTACCACGTCAACTCCGCTGCCGATGACCTTCTGGTACGCATCCAGGCCGATGTACTGGCTGGCCTGGTCGACCTTCACGCGGTCCGCGATCTTGGAGATTCGCTTCAGGGATTGCAGGGAGTGATCGATCTGCCCCTGGTCGATGTCGGCTACGGCGGTGAGCTCGGCGTAATCGTCGGCGGTCAGCGCCTGGGAAGCGGCGCCGGTGCCGCGGCCGCCGCAGCCCACCAGGCCCACCTTGATGGCATTGGTAACGGTCTGCGCGGAGATGATGGCTGGAAACCCGGTGGCCAGCGCGGCGCCTACGGCCGCGCCGCTGGTCTTGAGAAAGTTACGGCGGTCTGAATTCGTCTGTTTATCGATCATGGCCCCTCGTCAGAGCCATTCTACACGACCCCGGCGCGGCGGACGTCCTTCAGTTCCCGGTCAACTCGTGGGCGCGTGCCAGATCGACGTCGGCGCCGGCTTTGTCTCCGGCCGCGCGGCGGGCAGCGGACCGGTTTAAGTATGCGTTGCCGTACGACGGATTCAGGCGGATCGCCTGGTCGAAATCGGCAATCGCTTCCGTAAGCTGTTTCAACCGGAAATGTGCGTAACCGCGCGCGTTGTAGGCGAGCGCCATCGAAGGGTTGATCGCCAGCGCGGCGGTCAGGGACTGGATGGCTTCCGCGAACTTACCCTCCTGAAGCAACTGGCGCCCGCGTGCGTGCAGCGCCGGGGCGTTCGTGCCGGCGGGGGCTGGAGCCGTGGGGGCACTCGTTACCGGCGGGGGTGCCGGAGGGGCTGTTGCAGGAGCGGGCTTCGCGACAGGTTGCACTGGGGCGGGCGGCGCGGCCGGGGGCGCCTCTTCGGTCTTGGCCGGCTCTTCCGGCTTGGCCGGCTTTGCCGGCGGGCTGGGGAGCACGACGCTGCCGGTGTCCGGCTCTTTCTCCTTGGCGAGCGCGTTCTGGACGATGTCCCGGACCTTGGCTTCCGCTTCCGCCATGAGTCTCACGGCGTCCGCATTTTGCGGGTCGAGAAAGGTCGCCTTCTTCAGATCGTCGAGCGACTCATCGTAGCGCCCGAGCAGGAAGTAGGCGCTGCCGCGGGCATACCAGGCGAGGGCATAGTTGGGATTCAGGGTGATCGCCATGGTGCGGTCGGCAATCCCTTTGTCGTGCCGCCCCATCAGGTGATACGAGCCGCCGCGCGCGATGTAGGCATCGGGATTCTTGGGTTCGAGCTGTACGGCGTGGTCGCGATCCTGGAACGCCTCTTCGAGCTTCTGCTGCCGCGCATAGACCGAGGCGCGCGCCAGATAGAGGCGGACGTCGTTGGGGTCGCGCCGGATGGCCTCGGAATAATCGGCGATGGCGCCGGGGTCGTCGTTCAGCCGCTCGCGCACGGCACCCCGCACGCGCAGCGCGCGTACGTCGCCGGGGTTCACTTTCAGGGCCGACGTCAGGTCGATCAGCGATCGCTGGTAGTCTTCGAGGGAAGCGTAGGCGACCCCGCGCTCGACCAGCGCGATCTCGTGGTCGGGCTTGTGACTGAGGCAGAGGTCGAAATCGTCGATTGCGTCGCGGTACTTGCCGAGCGCCGCGCGGGCCATGCCGCGGCCCTTGTACGGCTCCGGATTGTCGATGCGGAGCTTGATGGCGCGGGTGTAATCGTCGATGGCTTTGACGTATTGCTTGGTAGCCAGGTAGGCGTCGCCGCGGCCGGTATAGACCTCGGTCCGTTCCAACTGAAAATTGATGGCGGAGGTGTAATCCTGAATCGCGGCTTCCGGTTTTCCGATCGCGCCGAAGAACCGGCCTCGAGCGGCGTAGGCGTTGCCGTCGCCCGGTTGGACGTGTACGGCCTGCTCCAGGTCCGCGGCGGCTTTATCTTTCTCGCCGGCCGCGAAATAATCCTGCCCGCGGGCGATCCAGGCGGAGGAGTTCGATTCATCCGCGGCGATTGCCTCGGTGTAAGCGACGATCGCGACCGGGTGATTGCCCTCTTCGTCCGCGCGCACTCCGCGCTGGAAGGCGGCCAGCGACTTCTTCCTGTCGGGTTTGGAGTCTGCCCCGTTAACCGGCAGTATCATGCCGGTAATAGCCAGCGATACTACGATCCGCGCGGCGAGGGGTTTTCCCATCCACATGGCTTCCAGATTAGTGTACACTCGGGGGGAAGTCGAAATTCCGCTGGTGTTCGGGAAGCTGGTGAGAATCCAGCACAGCCCCGCTACTGTAATCGCTTAGGATCCGCCGAAAGAGCCACTGTTCCCGCAAGGAATGGGAAGGCCGGAGGGTCCGGTGAGGCGTAAGTCAGGAGACCGGCCGGCGTGATCTATTCGCTTGGCTCTCGAGGGAGGAGCTCGAAAATGCGTATGCGCGGCGCGGGTCTCGCGGCCTGTCTCCTATTTATTTCCGCTGCCCTTTCGGCGGCACAGATCAAAGGCAGAGCAGTCGATCCATCGGGCGCGCCGGTGGCCGGCGCCCGGATATCGGTAGTGGGCCGCACGGGTGTCGGCGCGCAGACCGTGGCGGCGGCTGACGGGTCGTTCGAATTGGATGCGCCGGCGGGAGCGAGGCTCGTTATCGTCTCTCCGGGGTTTCGGACCGAAACGGTGGAGGCGGCGCAGGCTGCGACGGTGCGGCTGGAGATCGCGCCGGTGGTCGATTCGGTGCAGGTAGTGGGGTCGAGCATCGATGCGCCGCTCGAGCAGCAGGGCGGCAGCGCGAGCCTGGTGCCGGCCGAGGAGGTGAGGCGGCGGAACGAGCCCTACGCCGCGGACCTGCTGCGCTATCTCCCCGGCGTAACATTCAACCAGAGCGGCCCGGCGGGCAGCGTCGACAGCCTTTTTCTGCGCGGAGGCAACTCCAACTTCGGCCTCGTGCGGATCGACGGCGTGCCGGTGAACTCGTTCGGCGGGGCCTTCGATTTCGCGCACATCCCCGCCACCGCGATCGACCACGTCGAAGTGATTCGCGGGCCGCAATCTGCGGTCTACGGACCGTATGCCAACAGCGGGGCGATCGATTTCGTGACGCGCCAACCGGGCGCCTCGCCGCAACTCGAGATGGTGGCCGAAGGCGGAAGCTACGGCGAACGGCGGTTCGGGCTGACCGCGTCGGGTACGCTGGCGGGGTTCGGGCTCACCGCTTCGGCGACGCGCACCGACACCAACGGCCCGGTGACCAACAGCGACTATCGCAATGAGGGCCTGCTGCTGAACGTGACCCGCCGCTTCCGGACCCAGAGCCTGGCGCTGCACGGATATTTCGATTCGAACGAGGCGGGCGAGCCGGGGCCGTGGGGCTCGGACCCGGCCCACACGTTCACCGGCATCGACACCGTCAGCCGCGAGAAGAACAACTTCGGCGATTACGGGGCTCATTGGGAGGCGGACCTTTCGCCGCGCGTCAGACAGGAGGCGTCGGGCAGCTTCTTTGTAGATAACTCGGGGTTTCAAAGTCCCTACGGCCCGAGCTTCAACCAGGACCGCCGCGTGCAGGGCGACACCTTGACTCTGGTGAGCGTAACGCGCAGCTACACCGCCGCGTTCGGCGCCACGCTGGGCCGCGAGGACGTCAAGAACAGCTACATCACGGACGCCGCGTTTGCGACGTTTCCGATCGAGCGAAGGGACGCCGCGGTCTACCAGGAGAACCGGTTCGTGATCGGCGGCCGGCTGTTTCTGAATGCCGGGGTGCGTGTGGAGTGGATTCGCACGCCGGCGATTCCGGGCGACGGGTACTCGCGGCCGGATTTTCCAGCGAACAACCTGGCGCGCGTCAATCCGAAAGTGGCGGCGGCGTATGCACTGAATGCCGCGACTCGCGTACATACATCCTTCGGGACCGGCATACGCCCGCCCTCGGGCTTCGAAATAGCGTTCACCAATAATCCGCGGCTCGCGCCGGAGCGGACCCGGAGCTTCGACGCCGGCATCGAGCGCCGGCTCTTCCACGACCTGCTGGTGCTCGATGGAACGTACTTTTACAACCGCTACTACGACCTGATCGTGACGCTGGGCGGGTCGCTGGCCACGCTCAGTCATTACCAGTCGGCGAATTTGGCGAATTCGCGGGCGGAGGGCGGGGAGTTTTCGGCGGGGGTCCGGCCGGCGCGATGGATATTCGTGAGGGGCTCTTATACGCTGCTTGAAACGCGCATCCTCTCGCTCGACGGGTCGAGCCAGGCGCCGCTTCCGTTCACGGTCGGAGAGCCGCTCACGCGGCGTCCGGAGCACTCCGGGAATTTCGTGGCGACCTTCAGCCGCGGCCGCGTAACGGCGGACCTTACGGGGTACTTCCGCGGCAAGACCCTCTACGAGGAGCCGACCTACGGCGCCACCAACGGGCTCTTCTGGGACCCGGGCTTCGCGAATGTCGGGCTGAACCTGAATTATCTGCTGGGCCGCGGCGTCACGATGTACGGCAACCTGCGAAACGCGTTGAACCGTCATTACGAAGAGGTCTTCGGGTATCCTTCGCCGCGGCTGAACTTCGTGGCGGGGTTGAAATGGACGCTGTCCCGCGGGAGGTAATGCTGTGAGCGATGAAGCATTTGACGAGCCGCGCCTGGCCATCAACCGCGTCTACACGCGCCAGGGCGACCGCGGCGAGACCGGCCTGGCCGGCGGCCAGCGGGTGCCCAAGGACTCGGCGCGCATCGACGCCTACGGTACGGTAGATGAGCTGAATGCGTTCGTGGGCGCCGCCCGCGTGACCGCGATCGAGACCGGAGCGGCGGAACTGGCCGGCATCCTGCTGCGGGTGCAGCACGAGTTGTTCAACCTCGGATCGATTCTCGCGACGCTTCCGGAAGACGTCCATCCGAAGCAGGCGAGGGTGACGGATGCGGAAGTAACTCAGCTCGAAGCGGAGATGGATCGCGCGAACGCGGACCTCGCGCCGCTGCGCTCGTTCGTTCTGCCGGGGGGCAGCCGTCTCAACGCGGAGCTGCACATCTGCCGGACCGTGTGCCGGCGGGCCGAGCGCGCCTGTGTCACCCTGGCGCGCCTGGAAACGGTGCCACCCGAAGCGGTGCGCTACCTGAACCGGCTGAGCGACGCGCTATTTGTCTGGAGCCGCTGGTCGAGCCACCTCGCCGGCCTGCCCGAAACTTTATGGGAACCGAACCAGTCCACTTCGGGGCTGAGTGATGGATAATCAGTTAAAGGAGATATCGATGCAGAAGAACAGCACTCCCGGCGACCTACGTCCGCTGGCCATTGGGCTCCTCATTCTGGGAGGGTTGATTCGCGTCACCCAGCACTGGAATTTCGCGCCGGTGGGCGCGTTAAGCCTGTTTGCGGGGGCTCGCCTGCGGGGCTGGAAGGCATGGGCGCTGCCGCTCGCGGTGATGGCGATTACGGACCCCTTGCTGGGCGGCTACAGCGTCGCGACGCCGCTGGTGTATGCCTGCCTGCTGATCAACGTGTGGATCGGGACCCGCCTTCGCGAGTCGGAGAGCCCGCTGGCGATCGGTGGGGCGGCGGTGGCCGGGAGCGTGCAATTCTTCCTGTTGACCAATTTCGGCTGGCTGGGAGCCGGCGGCATGTATCCGCATACGTTAGCCGGCGTCCTCGCCTGCTACACCGCGGGCGTTCCGTTCTTCTGGCGCACGCTGGCATCGGACCTGTTCTACTCGGGAGTGCTTTTCGGCCTGCACGCCTGGCTAAGCCGGACGGTGGCCCGCTCCGAGCGCGTGGCGCCGCAGGCGGCGTAAGGGCTATTCACTGCGCAAACCAACCGCCGGCAGCGCGATATGATGAGCTGGTGACATGGCGCTGATCGCGGTATCGGGTCATCCGGGGTGCCGTTACGAGGAGGTGGCGCGGATCGCCGCGCAACGGCTCGGGTTTCAACTGGTAACCCAGGCGCGCCTTCGCACCCTCGCGGGCGAGGAGTTCGGCTCCTCGACTTCCGTACCGGACAAAGCCTATTCCAGCCTGGTGACCTCGGTTCTGGCGCGTCTCGCGACCGAACATCACATGGTGTACTGCGCCGTCGGCGGCGAGGTGCAGGCCCGTCACTTTCCAGGGATGCTGCGGGTGCACGTGGTGGCGCCGGAGAATGTCCGCGTCGGCAATCTCATGTTGGATTCCCGGCTGGAGCGCGCCGCGGCCCGCGAACTGCTAATTGAGTTGGAGGCGGCCGACCGCGCCGACCGCCGCGCGAAATTCGGCAAGACGCGTCCCAGCGCCGAACTGTTCGACCTGGTGCTCAACGCCGAGTCGCTCAGCTCCGAGCAGATGGCCGCGGTCATCGAAACCGCGGTGTCCGCGAGCGGTCTCAAGGAGCGGGGATTTCTCTCCCCGGCGGCCGAGGCCCAGCTTCAGTTTCAGATGCGCTTCAAGCTCTCGCGGTTCGGCATTGTGCCGCCCGACAAGATCAGCCTGCGCAAGAAGATGTTCGCCAACCAGAGCGAGGAGATCTTCGCCAACCTGCTGGATTTCTACCGCATCGCCTGGGAGTACGAGCCGCGCAGTTTCCCCATCCAGTACGATCGCGACGGCACCGCGTTGGAGTCCTTCACTCCGGATTTTTATCTGCCGGAGTTCGATCTTTACGTGGAACTCACCACCATGAAGCAATCGCTGGTTACCCGCAAGAACCGGAAGGTCCGGCTGCTGCGCGAGCTTTATCCGCACATCAACATTCAAGTGTTCTACCAGAAGGATTTTGAGAACCTCATCTTCAAATACGGGCTGGCCGAGCGGCCGGTGAAGGTATGACCACGATGCTTCCGGAAATGGACCGGGTCCTCTTCACCGAAGAGCAGATCGAGCAGCGCATCAAGGAAGTGGCGGCGCAGATATCGAACGACTATCAGGGCAAGGCGCTCAAACTGGTGGGCGTTCTCAAGGGCTCGGTCTTCTTCCTGACCGCGCTGGCGCGCCACATCGACGTGCCGCTGAAGATCGACTTTCTGGCGATCTCGAGCTTTTCGAACAAGAGCGGAGCCCCGGGGCTGGTTCGCATCGCGAAAGATCTGGACGAGAGCATCGAGGGCGACGACGTGCTGCTGGTGGAGGACATCGTCGATACGGGTTTCACCCTGCGGTATCTCCTGCAGACTCTGGCGGGGCGGTCGCCCAATTCGCTGGCTGTCTGCACGTTTCTGGATCGCAACTCGCGGCGTATCGTACAAGTGCCGATAGGCTACCGGTGCTTCGAGATTCCCGACCGCTTCGTGGTCGGTTTCGGCCTGGATCATCACCAGCTCTACCGGAACCTGGGATACGTCGCGGTGATGAAGTCGGAAAAGGGCCATTAACCACATCTTTTTCCGGACGTCATTGTCCTGTAGCGCGTGGTGGCCTAAAATTGGATTAAAGACAGATTCACTTTTGCGGAGCCGATATGAAGTCCCTGATCCTGTTTATTTCCGGGCGTCAGGACGATGCCCGCGAACTCTCGCAGACGGTGCGAGACCTGCCGCTGCTACTCCATCACGTAGAAACGTTGCGGCAGGCGCGATTCCGGCTCCCCAGGAACGACTACCAGGTCGTTCTGACGGAAGCCACCCTACCGGACGGAAACTGGCTGGACGTGCTGCACATGGTTCGCGAAGATCCGCGAGAGCTCGCGGTGATCGTGACCGATCCCCAGGCGGATGCCCGCTTCTGGTCGGAGGCCCTGAACCTGGGGGCATACGACCTTCTGGCTCAACCCTTCTACCCACCGGAAGTACGCCGGATCCTGTCGAACGCGTGCTCGCGTCCGGCATTCGGGCGTATCCCCATGGCCGCCGTATAATGGTCTCTCGACAGCGAGAGACCCTATGTCCACCGCCATCAATGAGTTCGTCAAGACAAACGGCGACCGCCTGCTCTCCGAACTGAAGGAATTCATACGGATCCCCAGTATCAGCACGCTGCCGGAGCACGCTTCCGACATTGCGCGCGCGAGTGAGTTCGTGGCTGGGAGCCTCCGCAACGCCGGGTTGGAGAACGTCGCCATCATCCCCACGGAGAAGCACCCCTTGGTCTATGGGGACTGGCTGCACGCGCCCGGCAAGCCGACGGTGCTCTGCTACGGCCACTACGATGTGCAGCCTGCCGACCCGCTGGAATTGTGGGTTACTCCTCCGTTCGAGCCGGCCGAGCGCAATGGCAACCTCTATGCGCGCGGCTCCTCCGACGACAAGGGGCAGATGTATATCCACATCAAAGCCATCGAGGCGCTGCGCCAGGTCAACGGGACTCTGCCGGTGAACGTGAAATTCCTGGTGGAGGGCGAGGAAGAAGTCGGCGGGGCGTCGATCGCGAAGTTCGTGGCGGAGAATCCCGGCAAGCTGCGGGCTGACGTGGCCCTGGTGTCGGACACGGCCATGTACGCCGAAGGCATGCCGACGCTGTGCATCGGGCTGCGAGGCCTGATCTACATGGAGGTGGAGGCGGAAGGCCCGGCCCGCGACCTGCATTCGGGGCTTTACGGAGGGGCCTCTCCCAACGCGGTCTACGGGCTGATCGAGCTTCTGGCCAAGGCCAAGGATGCGGACGGCGTCATCCGGATTCCCGGCATTTACGACCGGGTGGAGGAACCCGCGCCCGCCGAGCTCGAGAGCTGGCAGCGGCTGCCGTTCTCGGAGAGCGAATTTCTGAGCAAGGAGGTCGGCTCGGAGGTGCTCACGGGCGAGCCCGGCCGCACGGTCCTGGAGAGAGTGTGGTCGCGGCCGACCTTCGAAGTGCACGGGATCGCGGGAGGATTCACCGCGGCCGGCGCCAAGACGGTGATTCCGGCGAAGGCCACGGCGAAGGTCAGTTTCCGGCTTGTGCCGCGCCAGGACCCGGACGAGGTCGTGGCGGCGTTTCGAGAATGGGTGGAGCGAAATACGCCCAAGGGCATCCGGACCGAAGTCCGCGTGCTGAGCGCTTCACCGGGGCTGGTGGTGAATCCGGACCATCCGGCGATCCGGGTGGCGGCCCAGGCGTTCGGCGAGATCTTCGGGAAGGACACGGTCTTCATTCGCTCGGGCGGATCGATTCCGATCGTAGGAGACTTCGCCAACCATCTGGGCATCCCGACGATTCTGATGGGCTTCGGTTTGCCGGACGACGGGCTGCATTCCCCCAACGAGAAGTACCACATCGGGAACTATTACAAGGGAATCATGACGGTGGCGCATTTCCTGGAGCGCTACGGGGCGTAGGGCGGCACAGAGTCAAATCCGGCGCTCGGTGACCAGGCGAACGAAGACTCCCAGCAGGCAGATAGTGGTAGCCAGCGTGCCGGCCACCATGTACTCCAGCGGGGTATGCGGTCTGGACAGCGTCCACACCAGCAGAGCGGCCCCCACCAGCGTGACGAAAGCGTACAGCCACGCGCGGCGTCTCATTACTTCCATTTTAAGTGCGGCCGGCCGGGGAGCCGCTGATAAACTGGAAGATAGCAGTGTTTTCCGGTTCCATAACGAAGGTTAGCCTGGCAGCCGCGGTGTTGCTGATGCTGGCCGCGTGCCAGAGCGGGCCACCGAAAAGGCCCGTAATCGGCGAAGCGTTCGTGGGACCCGCGACCCTGAAAATCCGCGCCGACATTCCGCTCGAGTCACCCACGATCACGACCGTCAAGCACGGGGACCGCCTCGAGATCATCGGAAAGCGGCGGCGGTTCCTGCTGGTGCGCACTCCCAGCGGCGCCGAAGGCTGGACGCACGAGCGGCAGCTACTCGCGTCCACGGACATGGCGGCTCTCCGGGACCTGGCCGCACGCGCGGCGAAGATGCCTTCGCAGGGACAGGCCAGCACGTTCGGAGCACTGAACATCCACACCCTGCCGTCACGGCAGGCGCCCAGCTTCATGCAGGCCCACGAGAACCAGAAGGTGGATGTACTGGCGGACGTGATGGTGTCGCGAACCGACCTGACGCGGGCGCCGCTGATTCCGCCGAGACCCAAGGAAGAAAGGGCGGTCGCGAAGAAGCCGAAGAAGGAGCCGAAGTACCCGCCGCTGGCCCTGCCGAAGCCGCCCGCGCCCCCGCCCAACTGGCTCGAACTCTCGAAGACCGATCCGGACGACGAGCCGGCGCCGGTCGAGGACGAACCCGAGGAAGCCCCCACTCCCACCGACTTGTGGAGCCTGGTTCGCGCGCAGGGAGGCCAAACCGGCTGGGTGCTGACCGCCCGCCTGATAATGGGGATTCCGGACGAGGTGGCGCAATACGCGGAGGGTCATCGCATCGTCTCCTATTTTTCGCTGGGAACCGTGGACGATGGCGACAAGAAGAAGCACACATGGTTGTGGACGACCTCCGGCAGCAGCGGACAGCCCTTCGATTTCGACAGCTTCCGCGTCTTCATCTGGAGCCTGCGGCGCCACCGCTACGAGACCGCGTATATCGAGCGCAACCTGCGGGGCTATTCGCCGGTGCTTCTCAAGGACGTCGAATACGGGACCAATGCACGGTCGCAGGCCGCGGGAAAATACCCGGGATTCTCGGTTTGCGTTGAGAAGAACGACGGAAAGCGGTATCGTCGGGAGTACGCCCTGCTGAGCAATATTGTGCGGTTCGCCGGCGAGGGGCCCTGCGAAGTGCCTCCGTCGCCGCTGACCCTGCAGTCACCCGCGAATCCGCCGGCCGGGAGTACGACGGCCCCAAAGCCGCCGTCCGAATCGTTCGGGCAGAAGGTCGAGCGGAAGCTGCGCGGCCTGGCGCGCGGATGGTTCAAAGGCTAGTGGTTGCTTTGGTTCGCCGGCTTGGTTATGCTGATTCCGGCCCGCGATAATCCCATACAAAGCGCCCACCTGGAGGATGGATGAGTCCGCAAGAAGTACTCGATTTTGCGAAAAAGAACGATGCCCGGCAGCTCGATCTGCGATTCACCGACATTCCGAGCCTGCAGCATCACGTCTCTTACCCGATCGGCGAACTGGAGCTGGAAAGCTTTGAAGAAGGCTTTGGCATGGATGGATCGAGCATCCGCGGCTGGGCGGCGATCCATGAGAGCGACATGCTCCTCATCCCCGATCCCAACACCGCGTTTATGGATCCCTTCGCCGAAACACCGACGATCGTGATGTATGGCGACGTCAAGGATCCGATTACCAAGCAGCGCTACGAGCGCGACCCCCGCTGGATCGCGCAGAAGGCGGAGATGTTCCTGAGGAACAGCGGGATCGCCGACACCGCCTATTTCGGCGCCGAAGCCGAGTTCTTTATTTTCGACAACATCAGCTTCGACCAGAATCAGCACTCCGGCTACTACTTTGTGGACGCCGAAGAGGGGCGCTGGAACTCGGGCCGCCGGGAGAACAACCTGGGCTACCGCCCGCGGTACAAGGAAGGCTACTTCCCGGTGCCGCCCACGGACCATTACCAGGATCTGCGCAGCGAGATGGTGCAGACCATGATCCAGTGCGGCCTGACGATCGAGTGCCATCATCATGAAGTCGCCACCGGCGGGCAGTGCGAGATCGACCAGCGCTTCGACACGCTGGTGAAGTCGGCCGACAACATGATGCTGTACAAGTACATCATCCGCAATGTCGCCAACCAGTACGGCAAGACGGTGACGTTCATGCCGAAGCCGCTCTTCGCGGATAACGGCAGCGGCATGCACACGCACCAGAGCCTGTGGAAAGAGGGCAAGCCGCTGTTCGCGGGCGACTGCTATGCGGGCTTGAGCCAGCTGGGCCTGCACTATATCGGAGGCCTGTTGAAGCACGCGCGCGCCCTCTCGGCGATCATCGCGCCGACCACCAACAGTTATAAACGCCTGGTGCCGGGGTACGAAGCGCCGGTCAACCTGGCCTACTCGCGGCGCAATCGCTCAGCGGCCTGCCGCATTCCGATGTACTCGGCCAGCCCCAAGGCGAAGCGCGTGGAGTTCCGGCCGCCCGATCCCGCCGCGAACCCGTACCTGGCGTTCGGCGCCATGCTGATGGCCGGGCTCGACGGCATACTCAACAAGATCAACCCCGGTGAGCCGCTCGACAAAGACATCTACGACCTCTCGCCGGAAGAGATGAAGAGCGTGCCATCCATGCCGGGGTCGCTCGACGAGGCGCTGAGCTGCCTGGAAGACGACCACGCGTTCCTGACCCGCGGCGACGTCTTTACCGACGAACTGATCGAGACCTTCGTCGATTACAAGCGGAAGAACGAGGCGGAGGCGGTGCGCCTGCGGCCGCATCCGTACGAGTTCGCGCTGTATTACGACATTTAAGAGCAGCAGGGCAGGCCGGGAGGCCTGCCCCACCTTTTCATGCAAGGCACCATCGTTCAAGTCAACATCTCTCCGGGCGGTTTGCCGAAGCGGGCCATCGCGGAGGGTTTTATCACTCCACTCGGGATCGAGGGTGACCTTCACGCTCACCCGGCGATCCACGGCGGTCCCCAGAAGGCGATCCTGCTGGCGTCCTCGGAAGTGATCGAGAGCCTGCGCGAGCGCGGGTATCCGCTCTTCCACGGGGCGCTCGGGGAAAATCTGACGACGCGCGGCCTCGACGTGCACAGCCTGCGCGTCGGCGACCGCCTGAAGGCGGGGGGAGCGGTGCTCGAGATCACGCGGCCGCGAGGCCCCTGCACGGCGCTCGACATCTACGGGGAGATGCTCAAATACGAAATTTACGACCCCCGCGTGAAGGCCCTCGACCACACGTCGCCGCACTGGGGGATGAGCGGATTGTACGCCTCCGTGATCGAGCCCGGTCCGGTCCGGCCAGACGATATAATTGCACTCGTGGCCACGTTGGCCTGACGCATGTCCTATTCGCTCGACGCAATTCTGCTCGGAGCGGCACTTCCGGAACGCATCGCAACCCGCATACAGATCCTGGTGGGGGCGGCTCCCGCCCCGGAGATGGCCGCCCGCTTTCTGGAACGGCTCCGCCAGGAGTCGTCTTCGGCGTTCGACCGGATCATCAGCTCGCCGGCGGCCCTGCGGTGCGCCGTCAACCTCTTCTCGTATAGCAGCTTCCTTTCCGAGGCGGTTTTGAGGAATCCGGAGCGGCTGCTGCAGGAGGCCAATTCCACCAGCTTCTACCGCGTCCGGACGGCCGACGAATACGAGCGAAGCCTGGCCGATTCCCTGGGCGGAGATCATCTGGAGGTGCCTTCGGCGGTGGACCTGGCGCGATTCCGGCGCCGCCAACTGCTGCGCATCGTGCTGCGCGACGTGCTCGGCATCGCGTCGCTCTCCGACGTGACCCAGGAGCTTTCCAACCTGGCCGACGCGATTCTCGATCTGACCTACCGGCGCATCCGGGCGGCCTTTGTCGCGCAATACGGCGAGCCGCGCCTGCCGGACGGACGGCCGTGCGGCTTCTCGGTGATCTCGCTCGGCAAACTGGGCGGCGGCGAGCTGAATTACAGCTCCGATATCGACCTGATGTTCGTGTATGGCGGGAACGGAGCGACCGGCGGCGAATCGCCGGTCACCAACAAGGAATTCTACAAGAAGGTCGCCAACCAGTACACGGCGCTGCTTTCCAATTACACTGGCGAAGGCCGGTGCTACCGCGTGGATCTGCGGCTGCGTCCCGACGGAACCCTGGGGGAGATCTGTATTTCCGAGGAAGGCGCGCGCCAGTACTACAGCGAGCGGGCGCGCGACTGGGAAAAGCAGATGCTCATCAAAGCGCGGGTCTCGGCGGGCGAGAGGGAGCCGGGCGCGGCGCTGCTGGAATCGGTGGAGCCGCTGATTTACCAGACATCGCTCGATTTCAGCGCGGTGGAGGCGGTCTCGGCCACGCGGCAGCGCATCAGCGAAAAGGCGGCTGCCAAGCGGAAATCGCGGGGCGGCGTGGATATCAAGCTGATGCCCGGCGGCATACGCGACGTGGAGTTTCTGGTGCAATGCCTGCAGCGCCTGCACGGCGGGCGTGAGCCCTGGGTGCGGCACGGCGGCACCATGATGGCGCTGTTCCGGCTGCGCGACAAGGGTCTCCTTTCCGACGCCGAGTACGCCCGCCTGGCCACGGCCTACGAGTTCCTGCGATATGTGGAGCACCGGCTGCAAATGGAGGAAGACCGCCAGACCCACACGCTTCCCGACGATCCCGAAGCGCTCGATGTGCTGGCGCGCAAGATGCCCGAGGAGGCCGGCAGCCCCTGGACGGCGGAGAAATTGCGGCTCAGGCTCGACGAGCACCGCCTGGCAGTGAAGGAAATCTACGAGCGGGTGATCCACGCCCAGCGGCCGCTGTACTATGTGTCCACCGAGCTGGAGGCAGGCCGTGACGAGGGAGAGGCCAGCCCGCCGCGGCCGAGCGTATCGGTGGCTCTCGAGGAGCGCGCGCCGCGGC
This sequence comes from Bryobacterales bacterium, assembly GCA_963836015.1. Lineage (GTDB taxonomy): Bacteria > Acidobacteriota > Terriglobia > Bryobacterales > Bryobacteraceae > CAWCDJ01. The sequence goes on from CAWIIF010000012.1 coordinate 100,946, forward strand.
TGGCGGGCGCGGTGGCGGACGCCAACCTGCACCGCGGGCGGGAGCGTTTCCAGCACTTCCTGGAGAAAGCGTTCGACACGCCCGATCTGCTCGCGCGGCTCAATCGCGATGAAAAGCTTTCGGCGGCTGTGCTCGACATCTTCGAGCACAGCGCGTACTTTGCGGACGAGCTGCTGCGCTATCCGGAACTGCTCGACGAAATCGGCGAGCCGTTCTGCCTGGAAGGCGGCCCGCTTCCGGACGGAGCCGCGCTGCGCCGTTTCTACCGGCGGCAGATGCTGCGCATACAGTGCGGCAGCATTCTCGGCGGCGAGCCGATCTTCGACACGCTGGCGAAGACCTCCGTGCTGGCCGACAGCGTGATCGGGGAGGCCTACGCGATTGCCTTGCGCGAAGCCCCGCCGCCGGCCGGAGCTTTCTACCGGCCCAGCGACCAGATGATGGTGGTGGCGCTCGGGCGGTTGGGGATGCGGGAGTTCGACCTGGGCTCGGATGCGGACCTGGTTTTCGTCATTCCGGACGACGATGCCGGCGAGCATGCGTTCTGGACCGGGGTGGCGGAGCGGATCGTGCAGATCGTCAGCGCCTATACCGGAGAAGGCGTCATGTTCGCCATCGACACGCGCCTGCGCGCCAACGGCCGGGAAGGCGACCTGGTGCAAACGGTGGCGGCCTACAAGACTTACTTCGCCAACCTCGCCGAAGCCTGGGAAGGCATCGCCTGGATGAAATCGCGGGCCGTGGCCGGGAACCTGGAGCACGCCACGGAGTTCCTGCACCAGCTTCAGGACGTGGATTGGCGGCGCTACGGGCAGAGCCGCAGGTCGCGCAAGGAGCTGGCGGAGATGCGCGCCCGGCTCGAGCGGGAGCAGGGGCCGCGCAACCCGCTGAAGGCCGGGGTGGGCGGCTACTACGACATCGATTTCGCCCTGATGTACCTGCGGCTGAAGGGCGCCGGCATTTTCTTCAAAGTTCTGAACACGCCGGAGCGTATCGACGTGATCGAGAAGATGGGCCACCTGGAACGCGAGGATGCCGAGTTTCTGGGGGAAGCCGCGGTGTTCTACCGCGCGATCGACCACGGCCAGCGGGTGGCGACCGGCCATGCCGAGGGCAGCCTGCCGGCCTCTCCGGCGCAGCTCGAGACCCTGACCAGCCTGGTGCGGCGCTGGACGCCGCAGCATTTGCAGCAGGAGCGGATCGATGCCACGCTGCGCGACATCCGCCGGCGCACGCGCGAATTCTTCGACCGCCTCTTCGGACGCACATGAGAGCCCTGCGATACGCCGCCTCTGTGCTCCTGGTCTCGGGAACGGTCGCGCTCTTTCGCCTGTTTTTTCCGGTCAACCATACCACTGTGGCGTTGAGCCTGCTGCTGGTGGTCCTCGGGATCTCGGCCCGGTGGGGGCTGGGCGAGGCGACGGTGGCGTCGGTGGTGGCGGTGCTTGGCTTCAACTATTTCTTTCTCCCCCCGGTGGGCACCCTGACAGTTCAGGACCCGCAGAACTGGGTGGCGCTGGTGGCCTTCATGGTGACTGCGGTCACCGCGAGCCAGTTAGCTGAGCGGGTGCGCCGGCGGGCCGCGGAGGCGGAGGCGCGCCGCGTCGAAATCGAGCGGCTCTACGAGCTGGTGCGGTCCATGATGCTCAGCGGCAGCCCCCGCAAGACGATCCGCGAGTTCGTGAACCGTGTGGTGCAGGTCTTCGGCTTCGAGTCCGCTGCGTTCTATTACCGTCCCGCCGACGAGATCGCGCGGTCGGAGCCGGCCAGCCAGGTGGTCTCGGAGCATGATCTCCTGGCGGCGGCCGAGATCGAAGACCTGTCGATCGATGCCGAACGCGGGATCCTCATGGCGCCGGTGCGGCTGGGCGGCCGTCCGCTGGGCAGCCTGGCTCTTGTGGGGCCGCCGCCTTCGGAAGGGACCGCGCGGGCCATCGTCCACCTGGCGGCGCTGGCCATCGAAAAGGCGCGGGCGCTCGAAGACGCGAGCCACGCCGAGGCCGCCCGCCACAGCGAAATGCTCAAAGCCGCGCTGCTCGACTCGCTGGCGCACGATATCAAGACGCCGCTCACGTCGATCAAGGCCGCGGTCACGAGCATGCTGGAGCAGGCCTCCGGCGCCGACCTCGAGCTCCTCACGATCATCAACGAAGAGGCCGACCGCCTGAACCGGCTGGCCGCCGAAGTGATCGAGATGGCGCGAATCGAAGCCGGCAAGCTGCATCTCGAGAAGCGGGCGGTGGCGGTTTCCGAAATGATCGAGGCCTCCCTCGCCGATTTGGGCGGCGCCCTCAAGCGCCGTCAACTGAGCTTGAACATCCCGCCAGGCCTGCCGCCAGCGGATGCCGACCCGGAGTTTGCCGGGCAAGTGGTGAAGCAATTGGTGGAGAACGCACTCAAGTACACACCCGAAGGCTCCCCGATTTCCGTGTCGGCGGAGCTGAAGGGTGGGAAGATTGTGATCAGGGTCGCCGACCGGGGCCCCGGCATTGAAGAGAATGAACGCCTGCGAATTTTCGAGAAGTTCTTCCGCGGGCGGCGGCACCGCTTCGATACCGACGGCACAGGCATGGGACTGGCGATCGCCAAAGGCATCGTGGAAGCACACGGCGAAAAAATCTGGGTGGAGAGCGAGCCCGGCGACGGCTCGGAGTTCTCCTTCTCGCTGCCGGCCCATGGAGGAGCCGGATGAGCGCCAGGATCCTGGTGGTGGACGACGATCCACAGATCCGGCGAGTCATGAAAGCCACCCTGGTGGGCCACCATTACGAGGTGATCGAAGCGCGCACCGGAGAGGAGGCACTGGAAGCGCTGCCGCGCGAGATGCCCAACCTCGTGCTGCTCGATATGAACATGCCGGGAATGGGCGGCCTCGAGACCTGCCGCGCGATTCGCGAGGGCTCCGAGATTCCGGTGGTGATTCTCTCGGTCCGCAACAGCGAGAAGGATAAAGTGGCGGCGCTCGACGCCGGGGCGGACGATTACGTCACCAAGCCTTTCAGCATCGAGGAACTGCTGGCCCGCATCCGCGCCGCATTACGCCGCTGGCCGGGATCCCCGGAGGGCGGGCCGCGCGGCTTCACCGCCGACGACCTGGAGATCGACTTCGAAACCCGCCTCGTGCGCGCCCACGGCAAGCAGGTGCGGCTCACGCCCAAGGAGTTCGAATTGCTGCGCTACCTGGTGGCGCACGCCGGAAAGCCGGTGACCCATCGCGAGCTTCTGCAGGCCGTTTGGGGGCCGGATTACGGCGACGAGCCGGAATACCTGCGCGTCTTCATCAACCAGGTACGAAAGAAAATCGAAGCCGACCCCGCGCGGCCCAAGTACATCCTGACGGAGCCTTGGGTGGGCTACCGCTTCGCCGTCGCCCCCGCGGGCGCTTAACTCAATCCTGATCGTTTCTTTACGACTTCCTTACGTCCCGGCCCGTACCCTTGGACAGGTAGCGATTATGCAAACACGCGGCAGGCTGTCCATCGATCCGGGGAGCATCGACCCGGGGGAGTACGCGGACGAAATCGAATTAGTGGTCCCCTATACGGATTCCGAAACGACTGGCGCGGTGCTAGGCCGCGCTGCTGCGCTCACCGCCGGGCTATCGGCCCGCATCTCCCTGGTGGCGATCCACACGGTTCCTTATCCCGCCGACTTCGGATGTCCCACCGCCGTGCACTCGTTCCTGGTCGAACAGCTTGTGGATCTTTCGAGCCGCTGTCCGCTGCCCGTGGATGCCCAGGTTGTGCTGGCGCGCACGCGGGAAGACGGCTTCCGCCACGTGCTGAAGCCGGAATCCACCGTGCTGGTGGGTAGCCGCAAACGGCTGTGGCGTACCAGGGAGGAACAGATGGCGCGCGCCTTGGTGCTGGATGGCCACAAAGTTGTACTGGTGCATGTCGCATAAGGAGGCGTAATGCTGGACCTCGGATTTGTACTGATCACCCTGCTGCTGTTCGTCGCAGGATGGGGTTACGTAAAAGGTTGCGACCGCCTGTAACGGGGCGAATCGTTCAAAAGAGGATCTCATGGAGCAAGTTGTTTCACTGATCATTGCGCTGCTTCTGGCTGTGTATCTGTTCTATGCGCTGCTCCGTCCGGAGCGGTTCTGAAAGGCGCCTATGACATCCAATGGCATTCTGCAAATCACGCTGTATACGCTGGTAATCCTGGCGCTGGCCAAGCCGATGGGCATCTTCATGGTGAAGGTGTTCGAGGGGCAGCGCACGTGGCTGCACCGGGTGCTGCGGCCCCTCGAAACAGGGATCTACCGTCTGTGCGGCATCGATGAATCTTCCGAGCAGCACTGGACGCGATATGCCGGATCGCTGCTGATTTTTAGCCTCGTAACGCTGCTGGTCACGTATCTGCTGCAGCGTGTTCAGCAATGGCTGCCGTTGAATCCGCAAGGCCTCGGAAACGTGGCTCCTGACCTTTCGTTCAACACGGCGGTGAGTTTCACAACGAATACGAACTGGCAATCGTATACGCCCGAGACCACCATGAGCTATCTCACGCAAATGATCGGCCTGGCCACGCACAACTTCTTCTCGGCGGCCGCGGGGATCGTGGTGGCCATCGCGGTGATCCGCGGATTTGCACGGCATTCGGCGCAAACTATCGGCAACTTTTGGGTCGATTTCGTCCGCTGCACGGTATACATCCTGCTGCCTATCTCCGTCGCAGCGGCTTTGCTCCTGTGCTCGCAGGGAGTGATTCAGAACTTCCATCCGTATGACAAAGTGGCGACGCTCGAGGGTCCCGTGCAGACCATCCCGCAGGGCCCGGTGGCGTCGCAGGAAGCCATCAAGATGCTCGGCACCAATGGCGGAGGGTTCTTCAATGCGAACTCGGCGCATCCCTACGAGAATCCGACGCCGTTTTCGAACTTCATTCAGATGGTGCTGATCTTCATTATTCCCTCGGGCCTGACGTACACGTTCGGCAAAATGGTGCGGGATACACGCCAGGGCTGGGCGATTCTTGCCGCCATGACGATTCTGTTCCTGGCGGGCGTTGCCGTGGTCTACCCTTCGGAGCAGGCGGGCAACCCCATCCTGACAAAACTCGGGGTGGCGGGCGGCAACATGGAGGGCAAGGAAGTGCGCTTCGGAATACCGAATTCGGCGCTCTTTGCCGTTGTGACGACGGATGCGAGCTGTGGCGCCGTGAACAATGTTCACGACAGCCTGACGCCGCTGGGCGGGCTGGTCCCTCTGATCAATATCGAGCTGGGTGAAGTGATTTTCGGCGGCGTCGGCTCCGGTCTGTACGGGATGCTGCTGTTCGCCGTGCTGGCCGTGTTCATCGCCGGGCTGATGGTGGGACGGACGCCAGAGTACCTGGGCAAGAAGATCGAGCAGAAGGAAGTCAAAATGATGATGCTCTCGGTACTGGTGCTGGAGGTGAGCATCCTCGCGTTCTCGGCCGGTAGTATCAATCTTCCCGGCGTGATCGCCAGCCAGACGAATCACGGGCCCCACGGGCTCACCGAGGTGCTCTACGCGTTTTCGAGCGCGACCGGTAACAACGGCAGCGCCTTCGCGGGCTTCAATACGAACACGATGTACCTGAACACGACGATGGGGATCGCGATGTTCGTGGGCCGCTTCCTGATGTTGATCCCGCTGCTGGCCGCGGCCGGCAGCCTGGCGCGCAAACGGCTGGTGCCGGCCTCCGCAGGCACGTTTCCGACGCATGGACCGCTGTTTGTCGTGCTGCTAGTGGGGGTGGTGCTGATCGTAGGCGCCCTTACATTCTTCCCGGCTCTTTCGCTGGGGCCGATTGTGGAACACTTCCTGATGCACCAGGGAAGGCTTTGGAGCTAACGATGGCTACTATGACCGCACCGCCTCCATCCGACGACATTACGTCATTGATACCCCGGAGGGCTCCGCGCGCCCGGCCGCTGTTCGATCCGCCGATCGTCAGGCGCGCGATTACCGATTCGTTCCGCAAGCTCAACCCGCGGAGCATGATGAAGAACCCGGTCATGTTCGTGGTGGAGGTGGGCGCTGCCGTCACCACGGTGCTGGCAATCAAAGAGGCCAGCGGCTTTGGTTTTCAGATCACTCTCTGGCTGTGGTTCACGGTGCTATTCGCGAACTTCGCGGAGGCCATGGCGGAGGGGCGCGGCAAGGCGCAGGCGGATACGCTGCGCAAGACCAAGACCGAGACCACGGCGCGCCGCCTGGCGAACGGCAGGGAGGAGATCGTCGCCGCGACGCAGCTACGCGCAGGAGACATCGTCCTGGTGCAGGAAGGCGAAACGATCCCCGGCGACGGCGACGTCATCGAGGGCATCGCCAGCGTGGACGAGTCGGCTATCACTGGCGAGAGTGCTCCGGTGATCCGCGAATCGGGCGGCGACCGCAGCGCGGTGACCGGCGGCACGCGCGTTCTCTCCGACTGGATCAAGGTGGGGATCACCTCCAACCCGGGGGAGACCTTCCTCGATCGCATGATCGCGCTGGTGGAAGGCGCGGCGCGGCAGAAGACGCCCAACGAGATTGCGCTCAATATCGTGATCGCCGGGCTGACGCTGATATTCCTGCTGGCGGTGGTTACGCTGCAGCCGTTTGCGGTCTACAGCGGCGCCTCGCCATCGATCACCGTGCTGGTTTCGCTGCTGGTTTGCCTGATTCCGACTACCATCGGCGGGCTGCTCTCGGCCATCGGCATCGCGGGCATGGACCGCGTGATGCAGCACAACGTCCTGGCCATGAGCGGCAAGGCGGTGGAGGCGGCAGGCGACGTGAATACGCTGCTGCTGGACAAGACCGGTACCATCACACTGGGCAACCGCCAGGCGGTGGAGTTCATCCCGCTCGAAGGCGTCGCGGAGGAGGAGCTGGCGGATGCGGCGCAGCTCTCGAGTCTCGCGGACGAGACGCCGGAGGGCCGCTCGATCGTGGTCCTGGCGAAGCAGAAGTACAACATTCGCGGCCGCGAGGTAGCGGAGACCCACGCCCATTTCATCCCGTTCACCGCGCAGACCCGCATGAGCGGCGTGGATATCGACGGCCGCTCCATCCGCAAAGGCGCCACCGAATCGGTGGTCGAGTTCGTATATGAGAATGGCGGATCGGCGCCGACCGCCCTCACGGATATCACGGACCGCATTTCCCGCTCGGGAGGCACGCCGCTGGTGGTCGCCGACCGCAGCCGCGCGCTCGGCGTGGTGCACCTGAAGGACGTCGTCAAAGGCGGAATGCGCGAACGATTCGAGCAGCTTCGCTCGATGGGCATCCGCACGGTGATGATCACGGGCGACAATCCGTTGACCGCCGCCTCCATCGCGGCCGAAGCCGGGGTAGACGACTTCCTCGCGCAGGCCACGCCCAAAGACAAGATGGATCTCATCAAGAAAGAGCAGGCCGGCGGCCGGCTGGTGGCGATGACCGGCGACGGCACCAACGACGCTCCCGCGCTGGCGCAGGCGGATGTGGGGCTCGCCATGAACACCGGCACCATGGCCGCCAAAGAAGCCGGCAACATGGTGGATCTCGACAGCAATCCGACCAAGCTGATCGAGGTGGTGGCCATCGGGAAGCAGCTGCTGATGACGCGCGGCGCGCTCACCACCTTCTCGATCGCGAATGACATCGCCAAGTACTTCGCGATTCTGCCGGCCATGTTCATGACCACATTCCCGGTGCTGGCGCGGTTGAACATCATGGGGCTGCACAACCCGCAGAGCGCCGTGCTGGCCTCGGTGATCTTCAATGCGCTGATCATCATCGCGCTGATCCCGCTGGCCCTGCGGGGTGTCAAGTACCGCGCGATGTCGGCGGCCTCGCTGCTGCGGCGGAATCTGTTGATATACGGTGTGGGCGGCGTGATCGCGCCGTTCCCGGGCATCTGGCTGATCGATCGCCTGCTGGTTCTGCTGCATTTGGCGTAAGGGAGATTGAAAATGAAACAGCTCATCATAGCGATCAAGGCAACGGTGGTTCTGACGCTGCTGACGGGGATTGCTTACCCGCTCCTGGTCACCGGACTGGCCAAGGCTCTGTTCCCTTACCAGGCGAACGGCAGCATGGTTCAAGTGAACGGCCGGACGGCCGGCTCGGCCATCATCGGGCAGAATTTCACGAAGCCGGAGTATTTCCACGGCCGGCCCTCCGCGTCGAACTACGACGGCCTTTCCTCGGGAGGCTCGGCTTACGGGCCGACCAACCAAAAGCTGATCGACCGAGTTCAGGCCGATCTGAAGGCATTCCGGGCCGGGAACCCCACATTCTCCGGCCCGGTGCCTGCGGACCTGGTGACGGCCTCGGGCAGCGGCCTCGATCCCGATCTCAGCCCGGAATCGGCGGAAGCGCAGGCGGCTCGCGTGGCGGCAGCCCGCGGCGTGGACCTGGCGGTGGTGCGGGGACTGATTGCGACCAACACCCAGAACCGGCAGTTCGGCTTTTTCGGCGAGCCGCGCGTGAACGTATTCAGGCTGAACCTGGCGCTCGACCACGCGGCGCCAATCCGAAAATAAGGGGATAAGAATGCCACTCCGCGCAGCAGCCCTGCTGCGCATACGGGAGCGTGGTAAAAAGACAACGTGGCGGAACGTGCCATCGACAAGCCGAGCGCGGAAGAGCTGCTGCGCCGGATCCAGGCCGAGGAGCGGCGGGAACGGCGCGGCCGGCTCAAAGTGTTTCTGGGCTACGCATCGCGCGTCGGCAAATCGTTCCGCATGTTCGACGAGGGCCGGCGCCGCAAGGAGCGCGGGCAGGATGTGGTGGTGGCGGCGGTGCAGGGCGATGTCACGCCGGATATCGCCGCGATCCTCGATCGCCTGGAGATTGTCCCGACGGTGACCGAGCGGCATGCCGGCCGCTCGTATGAAGTGATCGACATCGCCGCCCTGTTCCGCCGTCATCCGCAGGTTTGCCTGGTCGACGGCCTGGCCGCCGACAACCCTCCCGGCAGCCGGCATTCGCAGCGCTGGCAGGACGTGGAAGAGCTGCTCGACCACGGCATCAGCGTCATCACGGCCGTCAACCTGCAGCACATTCGCGAGAAGCAGGACGAGATCGAGCGCATCACCGGCAAGCGCTCCGCCTACAGCGTTCCGGCGGCGTTTCTGCGGGAGGCCGACGAGATCGAGGTGGTGGACGCCCCGCCGGAAGCGCTGATCGGCCGGAGCGGCGCCCCGGCCGGCCTGCCCGATCCACGACGTCTTTCCGAATTGCGGGAGCTGGCGCTTCTGCTGGCCGCGGACGTGGTGGACCATCAACTTCAGGACTACCTCGATTCGCACGGCGTGCACGGGTCATGGGGCGCCCAGGAGCGCATCCTGGTCTGTCTCACGCCGCGCAGCAACGCGGAGACCATGCTGCTCAGCGGAGCCCGCAACGCGGCACGCTTCCATGGCGCGCTGCTGGCAGCCTATGTCGAGCAGCCCTCCCTCGATCCGAAAGATCGCAAGCTGCTCGACCGGCACCTGGCGCTGGCGCACGAGCTGGGAGCGGAGATCCACTGCCTCAAGGGGGCCGATTTCGTCGACACGATCCTTGACTTCGCCCACCGGCAGCGCATCACGCAGCTCTTTGTCGGCCACTCCCTGGCAAGGCCGCGCTTCCGTTGGGAACGCAACCCGGTGGAGCGCCTGATCGACGCGGCTTCCGATTTCGACCTCAGGCTCTTCCCTCACGAGGAGAAGCCGTGAAGGGGCGGCTCAGGATCTACCTCGGATATGCCGCCGGCGTGGGCAAGACTTACCGCATGCTCGAAGAGGCCGAGGCTTTGCGCCAGAAGGGCGTCGATGTCGTAATCGGCTACTTCGAGCCCCACGGCCGGCAGGACACCATCGCCAAGACGATCGGATTCGAGCTCGTCCTTCGCCGAAAAATCGCTTACGGCGGAACGCAATTCGAAGAGATGGATACGGACGCCATTCTGCGCCGCCGGCCCGCCGTCGCCATCGTGGATGAGTTTGCGCATACCAACGTTCCCGGCTCGGAGCGCGCCAAGCGCTGGCAGGACGTGCAGGTGCTGCTCGAAGCCGGCATCGACGTGCTCACCACGATGAACGTGCAGCACCTCGAAAGCCTCAACGACCAGGTCTGGCAAGCCACCGGCGTGCGCGTGCGAGAAACCGTTCCGGACTGGGTGGTGGATGAAGCCGACGAGGTCGTCTTCATCGACCTCACGCCCAGGGCGCTGCGCAACCGGCTGGAACGCGGAGTGGTCTACGGCGCCGAGAAGGCGCGGCGCGCCATGGAGAATTTCTTCACCGAGGCGAACCTCACGGCGCTGCGCGAGATGGCCATGCGGCACGCCGCCCACGAGGTGGAGGAGAAGCTGCCCGCGCCGCTACAATTGCCGTCGTCCGGCCGCAAGGAGAGGATCCTTATCTGTCTCACCGGGAACCCCTCCTCCGCTGCGCTCATCCGGCGAGGCAAGCGTGTGGCGGATTACATCCACGCGGATTGCATGGCGATTCACGTGACGGACGGGATTCTGGACGAAGCCGTGGAACGCCATCTGAGTTTCGCGCGTAATCTTCGAATTGAGACCCAGGTTGTCCGGTCCGGCGAAGTGTCGCGAACTATTGCCGAATTTGCCCACAGCCACAGCGTCACCCAGATCTTCATGGGCCGCTCGTTGCCGCGTCCACGCTGGAAATGGCATGGCGAATCGGTCGTTCAACAGGTAGTGAGGCATGCCAGCGACATGCAGATTACGGTTGTCGCCGAGCGCCGGCGTTAGTAGTATAGGTACGTACATGCTCCGATTCTGCGCACTTGCTGCGCTGCTGTGCCTGCCCGTGTTCGCCGCTGACAGCCCCGCAATCGACGAGGCTTTACAGCACTTATACAGTTTCGACTTCCCGGCGGCGCACCGCGCGCTGAACAGCTACATCGGCGAGCATCCGCAGGATCCGCTGCCGTATGCGTTCCGCGCTTCTGCTTATCTGTTCTACGAACTGGACCGTCTCGGAATCCTGGAGAGCGAGTTCCTGACGGATGACGAGAAGATCAAGGACAAGAAGCAACTGGACCCCGACCCTGCGATCCGCTCGCGTTTCATGAAGGCGCTCGACGACGCGCAGGGCCGCGCCAGCGCCGTGTTGAAGACCAATCCCAACGATCGCAACGCGCTGTTTGCGATGTCGGTTGCCCAGGGAGTGGCCACGGATTACATGGCGTTGGTGGAAAAGCGCCAGATCTCCAGCCTTTCTCCGGCCAAACGATCGAACAATTACGCCCAGCAGCTGCTCCGGCTCGATCCGAAGTTCTACGACGCATATCTGACGTCCGGATTCTCCGAATACATGATCGGTAGCCTGCCTTTCTTCATCCGCTGGTTCGTGCATTTCGACAACGTGAGCGGCAGCAAGGAGAAAGGCCGGCAGCAGCTCGAGCTGGTGGCGAGGGAGGGACACTACTTTCGAGCGTTCGCCAAGATCCTGATCGGAATCTGCGACCTGCGCGAGAAGAATCCGGAGGGAGCGCAGCGGCTGCTGGCAGAGCTCGCGCGCGAATACCCCACCAACCCCCTCTTCCGCAAAGAGCTGAACAAGCTCAACGGCAGGCTGGGGATCGCCGCGAACTAGGCGATGGTGGCGGCCTCGCGTCCGTTCGTAGCGAGCAGCTCGCGAAGATCGTCCACCCAATAATCGGGCGCCCACTCGGCGAGCTTTTCGGCCTTGCCGTAGCCGTAACGTACGGCGCACGTCCGGACGCCGGCGCGCTTGCCGGCCTCCATATCGGCCGGCGAATCGCCCACCATCAGGCACTCCTGGGGTTTCGCGCCGAGACCGGCGAGCGCCGTCAGGATGACGTCCGGAGCAGGTTTGCACGGAAAGCCGTCGGTGCCCTGCACGTGGTCGAAATAGCGCAGCAGCCCGAACTGGTCCAGGATCGCGCGAGTGGTGGGGGTGCCTTTGGTTGTGGCGGTGGCCTTGCGACCGCCGAGGGCTGCCAGGGCTTCGGCGGCGCCGGGGTACACGCTGGTCAGTTTATGGCCGCGGGCCGGATAGAAAGTGCGATACTGCTGCACCAACCGATCGATCTGCTCCGGGGTGTAGCCGGGGAAGAGGTCTTCGAACAGGTTGATGAGGTGCAGGCCGATGTAGCTCTTCAGGAAATCGAAGGTGACAGGCGGGCAGGTGGTGGTATCGAGGACCTGCTGGACCGCGCCGCAGATATCGCGCGCGGAATCCAGCAGGGTGCCATCGATGTCGAACAGATAAACCGGGAAGCGGGGAATCACGCCGGCTGCGGTCGCTCCCCTTCGGAAAGGCCCGTCACGCGGCGCCCGCCTTCCGGCCGGAGCACGTGCTGGGTGTGATCTTCGCTGTCCTTCGAGCCGGAAGAGGGCAGCGATGCCAGCGGCTGGCCGTTGATGATCTGCATCACCTCGTTGCCATCCAGGATTTCGCGCTCGAGAAGGCTCTCGGCGATTTTGATCAGGGCCTCGGACTTCTCTTCGAGAATCTTCGCGGAGGTGTCGTAACCGCCCTGAACCAGCTTCTTCACCTGCTCATCGATGCGGATGGCGGTCTCTTCGCTATAGTCGCGGTGCTGGGCGATTTCACGGCCGAGGAAGATCTGCTCTTCCTTCTTGCCGAAGCTCAGCGGGCCAAGCTCGCTCATGCCCCATTCGCAGACCATCTTGCGAGCCAGGTCGGTGGCGCGCTCAATGTCGTTGCCTGCGCCCGTGGTCATATGATGCATGTACTTCTCTTCGGCGATGCGGCCGGCCATCAGGATGGCCAGCTGAGAGAGCAGGTACTCCTTGTTGTAGGAGTGCTTGTCGTCGATCGGAAGCTGCATGGTCACGCCAAGAGCCATGCCGCGCGGGATGATGGTGACCTTGTGCAGCGGGTCTGCGTTCGGAAGCACGGCGGCCACCAGGGCGTGGCCGGCCTCATGGTAGGCGGTATTGCGCTTCTCCGCGTCGCTGAGGATCATCGACTTGCGCTCGGCGCCCATCAGGATCTTGTCTTTGGCGAGCTCGAAATCGAGCATCATGACGACCTTGCGATTCTGGCGGGCGGCATTGAGCGCCGATTCGTTGACCAGGTTGGCGAGGTCGGCGCCGGCCAGGCCAGGCGTGCCGCGAGCCAGCACGGAGAGATCGACGTTGTCGCCCAGGGGGATCTTCTTGGTGTGCACGCGCAGGATGGCCTCGCGGCCCTGCACGTCGGGACGGCCCACGACTACGCGGCGGTCGAAGCGTCCGGGCCGGAGAAGCGCCGGGTCGAGCACGTCGGGCCGGTTGGTAGCCGCCACGAGAATCACGCCTTCGTTCGATTCGAAGCCATCCATCTCCACTAGCAACTGGTTCAGGGTCTGCTCGCGCTCATCGTGACCGCCGCCCAGGCCGGCGCCGCGATGGCGTCCGACGGCGTCGATCTCGTCGATGAAGATGATGCAGGGCGCATTCTTCTTGCCCTGCTCGAACAGGTCGCGCACGCGGCTGGCGCCCACGCCCACGAACATCTCGACGAAGTCCGAACCGGAAATGGAGAAGAACGGGACGCTGGCTTCACCCGCGATCGCGCGGGCCAGCAGGGTCTTGCCGGTTCCGGGAGGCCCGATCAGCAGCACGCCCTTGGGAATGCGGCCGCCCAGCTTCTGGAACTTCTGCGGCTCCCGCAGGAACTCGATAATCTCCTGCAGCTCTTCCTTGGCTTCCTCGACGCCCGCAACGTCCTTGAAGGTCACCTTCTTCTGCTGCGTGGAATGCAGGCGCGCCCGGCTCTTGCCGAAGCTCAGCGCCTTGTTCCCGCCGCTCTGCATCTGCCGCATCATGAAGATCCAGAAGGCCAGCAGGACGATAAACGGGGAGGCATTCAGGAGAATCGAGATCCAGTTTCCGGAACTGGTGTCTTTGATGCTTACCGCGACGCCGTTCTTGATCAGCTCATTGAAAACATCCGGATAGTTGGTGGGGACGAACGTGTGGAGAGCCTGATTGGGGGCCTTATAAAGACCATGCACTTCATTGCCGGTGATGGTGACTTCCTTTACCTGTCCCTGCTGAACGTCATTGAGGAACTGGGTAAAGCTGATCTGCTTTTCGCTGGGACCCTGTCCGGAGCGCACCACGGCGAATAACAGGACCGCCAGGCAAACCAGAACCACCCAAAAAATGAGAGTCTTGATATTAGAATTCACGAAACCTCCGTACCGGCTTATTTATTTAGACGCCGCCCCGCTCCGCTCCGATTCCGAATTCACTCAAGCGCGTTCCGTTTCCCGGATTCTCAGCACAACCCTGGTTGCCTCCCCAGCCGCGAAGCCAGCGGCCGGGCCAAATAGACGTGTCCAAACCAAAGTCGACCGATCCACGAGAACCGGCCAGCGGGAACGTTCCCAGACGGGGATCCGGGCCTGCTGGAAGAGGGTCTTAATCCGTTTACCACCGGTGCTGCCTACAGGTTGATACTGGTCTCCCGGCCGCCAGTTACGTAACTCCAAGGCGCCTGACAGCCGACCCCAGTCCAAACAACCCATCCCACCATTATATACGTTATCGGACATTTCAGAAGTTTCCGAATTTTCAATCAGTTCCAGAGAAATCACGGAATCGGTGCCGGGGATCGGGCTGGAGCTCGGAGCGGCTACTGGAAATTGGTACCCGCCAGCCCCCGCCGGGCGTGCGAAACGAACCCAATCGAGCGAGCGGCGGACTTCGAGCCCGGGAATCGAACAACGCCCTTCGCCGCGAGCGGTTTGCGCCAGATCGAGGGCCGCCTGGATGTGGCGAAAGTCAATCGAACGGAGCCCGCCCCGGGCGCGCTCGATGGCGTGCCGCACCAGCCGCCGGGCGACCGCCGCCGGGAGTGTGGAAAAGACCGCGGCGCGGACCAGGATGGCGCCGCCGCGCTCTTCGAGGACGCGCTCCGCCAAGCGTTCGATCTCGTCCGCCCAGTACTCCTCCTCGGCACGGGCCCACTCGGCGGTGTGGGCGAGCACGTCCGGCAGGGCGGGGTTCCACTCGCGCTCGAGTTGCGGCAGCAGGCTGTGACGGATGCGGTTGCGGGCGAAGCGAGCGCTGGCGTTCGTCGAATCCTCGCGCCAGGGAATGGCGCGGGAACGAAGCCAATCTTCGATCTCCGCGCGGCCGATGTACAGGAGCGGCCGGACGATGCCGGGGGCGATCACCGGACGGATCCCAGCCAGGCCGGCGGTGCCCGATCCGCGCAGGAACCGGTAGAGCACGGTCTCGCCCTGGTCGGAGCGGGTATGCCCGACGGCCACGCGATCGACGGCGTCCCCGGCGATGGCCTCGCGGAAGAAGGCCATACGGGCGCGCCGGGCGGCCTGCTCGAGATTGTCTCCGGCGCCCGACAGGTCGGCCTCGCGAAGGACGAACGGCAGCCCGAGGTCTTCCGCCATGCGACGGACGAACGCGGCATCGGCGCGGGATTCGTCGCCGCGCAGGCCGTGGTCGAGGTGCAGAACGGTGAGCCGCCACTCCATACTGGGCGCCAGTTCGAGGAGCAGGTGCAGCAGGCAGACGGAATCGGCGCCGCCGGAAACGGCCACGCCGACGCGCTGGCCGGGTTCCAGCATGCGGTGGCGTTCGATCGTGTCCAAAACGCGGGCCAGCACGCTCCCATTGTAAGACCCGGCTCCTTGTTATACTGGCGGCTCACGGCCTTGCGATCCCGATCCGCAGCAAAACGCTCCCCGATACCCGAATCGAAACAAGGGATCTTTACCGCTCCCGGCAAGTGGACAATGCGCGCGGCGCTGGTTGCGCTGGCCCTGCTGGCGTACTCCAATTCCTTCGGGCTGGGCCTCGCGCTCGATTCCAACCTATTGATTCAACAGGATCGACGCATCCGCGAGGCTACTGCGGGCAACCTCGGCCTGATCCTGACGACGCATTACTGGTGGCCGGCGCCGGCGGATCGCCTGTACCGTCCGGTCACCACGGCGTCGTTTCTGCTGAACTACGCGATCCTGGGGAACGGCCCGCGGCCGGCCGGGTATCACGTCCTGAATTTTCTGCTGCATGCGGCCTCGATCCTGCTGGTCTTCGAGTTGGCGCTGCTGCTGTTCGGCCGCGCGGGGCCGGCCTTTTTCGCAGCGGCACTCTGGGGCGTGCACCCCGCCGGCACGGAGAGCGTGACGAATGCGGCCGGCCGTGCGGACCTGCTGGCGACGGTGTTCCTCTTAGCCGCCCTGCTGTGGTATGCCCGAACGGCCGGGAGTCCTACGCCGCGGACGGTGGCGGGGCTGTTCGGACTGGCGCTGCTGGCCGTCTTTTCAAAGGAGACCGGGGCGGTGCTGGCCGGCCTGATGCTCCTGTGGGACCTCACACGCGGTGTGCGCCCGAGGATTCCGGCCTACCTGGCGGCGCTGGCGCCCCTGGCGATTCTGTGGTGGGCCCGTATGCAAGTCTTCCGGAGCGCTCCGTGGCCGAAAGCACCCTTCGTGGATAACCCGCTGCTGGGCGCCGGATTCTGGGTTTCGCGGTTCACGGCGGTGAAGGTGATCGGCATGGACCTGGCCCTCCTGGTGTGGCCGGCGCGTCTCGCGGCCGACCGGTCGTACAACCAGATTCCGCTGTCGGGGTGGGGCGACCCGCTGGCCTGGATCTCGCTGGCGGCGGCCGGAGCGATTCTGGCGTTCGTCGTGGCGCGCTACCGGAAAGACCGCGTGCTGTTCTGGAGCGCCGGGTTTTTCGCCCTGACGCTGCTGCCGGTCTCCAACCTCGTGCTGCGGATCGGCTCCATTATGGCGGAGCGTTTTCTCTATCTGCCCGCGATCGGATTCGCGGTGGCCGCGGCGGCTCTGCTTTACCGGCACGTGCCGCGGCACGCGATCCCTTACGTGGCGGGCGCGGTGCTGGTGCTGTGCGCCGGCCGGACTTTCGCGAGGAACCCGGCGTGGAACGACAGCCCGACGCTGGCGGCGACGGACGTGCAAAATGCTCCGGGCAGTTTCCGGCTGCATGACATGCACGGGCAGTATCTGTACCTGCAGGATCCGAAGGCCAACCTGGACGCAGCGATCCAGGAACTGGAGGCGGCCTGGTCGATTTTGCGGGTGCTGCCGCCGGAGCGGATCTTCGAAGCGAACCCCGCCACGCTGGGCATGTATTACGGGGTGAAGGGGGACGCGGCGGGCGGCCCGCAGACCAAGGAAGGCCGCGCGTGGTACGAGAAATCGCTGGAGACGCTGCTCGAGGCGCGCGCGGCTTCGCGGGCGGGCCAGAAGGCATTCGACGATGCCCAGCAGGCGCACGGCAAGCCGCCCGACGGACTTGTCGCCTATTCCCCGCTTTACGGATTCCTCGGTGTGACCGATCTGCGGCTCGGGCGGTACCCGGAGGCGATCGAGGCTTACCGGTACGCCGTCGTTCTCAACTCGCGAAACGCAGCGGCCTACGACAGCCTGGCCAATGCCTATCTCTCGGCCGGCGATCCCGCGGGTTCCGCGGTTGCGCTACTCGAGAAGGGGCTGGAAACGGGCTTCAGTCCACCCACACTGGCCGCGCTGCGCAGTGTTTACGCGCGGATTCCGGACGGGCAATGCAGCGTCCGGCAGAACGGCGGCATCGATCAGCTCGACCCGGGATGCCCGCGGGTCCACAGCGATCTCTGCAAGGCGGGCGCGGGGCTGGACCAACTGCTGAAGGAGGCCCGCCAACCCGCGAGGGCACGCGACTACGGCTGTCCGGCTTCGCGCTGAAAGCAGACTGTTATACTGGCGGTCATTCCAGTGCGTTCTCGCAAGATATCCGATCCACGTCCGGCTCCCAAGGCCGTCAAAGAACAGGCCAAGCCGAGCCGCTGGGTCTTCTACGCCCTGCTCTGCGGAATCGCGTTCATCGCGTACGCCAACTCGTTCGGCCTGGGCTTCGCGCTGGACGGACGGAGCAAGGTGCTGACCGATTCGCGCGTGCACGCAGCTACCTCGGACAATATCGACCGGATTCTGACGAAGGACTATTGGTGGCCGGAGGCGGTAGACCGGCTCTACCGCCCCGTCACGCTGGCCTCGTTCCTGTTCAACTATGCGGTGCTGGGAAACGGCGCCAATGCTGCGGGCTATCACCTGGTGAACCTGCTGCTGCACATGCTGAACGCGTGCCTACTCTTCGAGCTGGCTCTGCTGGTGTTGAACAACCGGGAGCTGGCTCTACTGGCGGCCGGTTTGTGGGCCGTGCATCCCGTGCAGACCGAAGCGGTGGCCAATGTGGCGGGGCGCGCCGACCTGCTGGGCGCCGCCGCGGTATTGGGAGGCCTGCTGATCTACATACGCTCCATGGACATGGCCGGAAGACGTAAGTGGATCTGGCTTGCCGGCCTGTTCGTAGTGGCGCTGACCGGTGTTTTCTCGAAAGAGAATGCGGCGGTGCTTATCGGCCTCATGGTGTTGTGGGACGTAGCCTTCGGCTGGGCGCGAAAGCCGGGATGGCAACCGCGCCAGGCGCCCTACCTTCTGGTGGCCGGCACGCTATTGATCCTGGCGATTGTGCGGTGGAAGATCTTCAGCGGCGAGGCCTGGCCGCAAGCTCCGTTTGTCGATAACCCGATTCTCGCGGCCGGCTTTCTGCCAGGGCGTTTGACGGCGATCGCGGTCATCGGGAAGTACCTGGGCCTGCTGGTGTGGCCGGCGAGCCTTTCGTTCGACTATGCGTATAACCAGATTCCGGTGGCCGCTCTTTCAGATGCCGGGGCATGGCTGGCGCTACTAGTGGTGGCAGGCATCACGGCGCTCGTGATCGCACGGTACCGCGCCGACCGGACGATGTTCTGGGCGGCGGGATTTTTCGCGATCGGGCTGCTGCCGACCTGCAACCTGGTATTTCCGATCGGCGCGATCATGGCGCTGCGGTTCCTATACCTGCCCTCGGCCGGATTCGCGATCGCAGCGGCGGCGCTGGCCGCCCGGCTGAACCGCCCGAAAGCGACCCGCGCGTTGCTGGCCGGCGTAATCGTGCTATTGGCCGTGCGGACGCTGGCCCGCAACCCGGCGTGGCAGGACGATCTCTCGCTTGGCTTGGCGGATGTGGTGAGCGCGCCCAACAGCTTCCGCACCCACTTTGTGCTGGCCCAAGGGCTTTACGAGACCGATCCCAAGCAGAACCTGGACCGGGCGATTCGCGAGGAAGAGATTGCGTGGCGGCTGCTCGAGCCGCTGGGGCCGGCCCGCAGCTACCAGAAGGCTCCGACCACCCTGGGACTGTTCTACTACGCCAAAGGTAACTCCGCAGGCGGTTCCACGCCGGAGGGCCGCGGATGGTACGAAAAGGCGGCAGACGTATTGCAGAAAGCCCGGACGGTTTCCCAGGCCGAGGCCAAGGCTTTCGACGACGAGCAACTGTCCCACGGCCTTCCATTGAGGCCGATGCAGGGGAACCCGGACCTGTACCTTTATCTCGGAAGGGCCTACGCGCATCTCGGGCGTTTGGACGAGGCCGTGCGCGCCTATAGGGAGGCGCAACAGCAAAACCCGGCCGAGCGCGCCGTGTATGACGAACTGGCGACAATCTACGCCAGGCAGGGAGCGCTGGAGCAGGCAGCGATCATCATCGACGAGAAGGCCTTCGTTCTGGGCATCAACAACGCCACGGCCTCTTCGCTGCGGAACCTGTACGCGCGGATCCCGGACGGAGCGTGCGCCCTCACGGTGCAGGGCGGGACTACGGGACTAAACCTGAACTGCCCGCGTGTTCGCGCCGATATGTGTCAGGGTTGGGTAGAACTCGACGCCGCCTATCGCGCGGCACGGCAGGTGGCCCGGGCGGATTCGATGCGGTCTGCCGCCGTTCAGCAGTACGGATGTCCGGCGGCGGCGTTTGGCCGCCCCATGTTATAAGGGAGATTGCTATCTGGAATCAGCGAGATATCCTCAATCATCTCTCCGGCGACGCTAGGAGCAAAACGATCATGGAACAAACGGCAGACATCGCATTAATCGGTCTGGCAGTCATGGGCCAGAACCTCATTCTCAACATGAACGACCATGGCTACACGGTGGTGGCGTTTAATCGCACCACGTCCAAGGTCGACGAATTCCTGAACGACGCCGCCAAGGGGCGGAAGACCATTATCGGCGCCCATTCGATCGAGGAGACGATCGGCCATCTCAAGCGGCCGCGCAAAGGTCATGCTGATGGTGAAAGCGGGCCAGGCGGTGGACGACTTCATCGAACACCTCTTGCCGCATCTGGAGCCCGGCGACCTGATTATCGACGGCGGCAACTCCCACTTCCCGGACACCATCCGGCGCACGAAGTACCTGGAGAGCAAGGGCCTGCTGTATGTGGGGACGGGAGTGTCGGGCGGCGAAGAAGGCGCGCGGTTCGGCCCATCGATGATGCCCGGCGGATCCAACGCGGCGTGGCCGCTGGTGAAGCCGATCTTCCAGGCGATCTGCGCCAAGACACCGGAGGGAGAGCCCTGCTGCGAATGGATCGGCGAAGACGGCGCGGGCCACTACGTGAAGATGGTGCACAACGGCATCGAGTATGGCGACATGCAGTTGATCTGCGAAGCCTACCAGATGATGAAGGAAGGGCTGGGCATGTCCAACGAGGAGATGCATGCGGCCTTCGCGGAGTGGATGAAGGGAGAACTCAACAGCTACCTGATCGAGATCACGCGCGACATCCTGGCCTATAAAGACGAGAAGGGCGACTACGTAGTAGACAAGATCCTCGACACCGCCGGGCAGAAGGGCACGGGGAAGTGGACCAGCGAGAGCTCGCTCGACCTGGGGATGCCGGTGACGCTGATCGGCGAGGCGGTGTACGCCCGCTGCCTGAGCGCGATGAAGGAAGCGCGCGTGGAGGCTTCGAAGATCCTCGAGGGACCGAAGATCAAGGTGGAAGGCGACCGCAAGCAGTGGGTGGAGAACATCCGCCAGGCGCTGCTGGCCTCGAAGGTGGTGTCGTACGCGCAGGGCTTCATGCTGTTGCGGGAGGCCGCCAAGGAGTATCACTGGAACCTGAACTACGGGGCCATCGCGATGGTCTGGCGCGAGGGCTGCATCATCCGCTCGGTGTTCCTGGCAGACATCAAGAAGGCGTTCGACAACAATCCAGGTCTCAGCAACCTGCTGCTCGATCCGTACTTCAAGGGCGTGATGGAGCGGTGCCAGGGCGCCTGGCGGCGGGCGGTGGCGGAGGCGGTGACGGTGGGAGTGCCGGTACCGGCGTTCACCACGGCGCTCTCGTTCTTCGACGGGTACCGCGCCGCACGGCTTCCGGCCAACCTGCTGCAGGCGCAGCGCGATTACTTCGGCGCACACACTTACGAGCGGGTCGACCAGCCGCGCGGCAAGTTCTTCCACACCAACTGGACCGGCAAGGGCGGCAACGTGTCGGCGGGGACATACACGGTTTAGGAGAGAGCATGAGCACGGGCCTGAATATACAAAGAGAAGCTGCGCTGGATTTTGTCTCGCTGGGCGCGCTGATACACCGCCTGGACCCCGGGATCATCCCGTTCCGCAAGGCATCGGAGTGCCGGATCCACGTGAGCGGCGGAGAGTTCAACTGCGCCGCCAACCTCTCCGACTGTTTCGGAATGAAGACCGGGATTGCTACCGCGATGGTGGATTATCCCATCGGGGATCTGATCGCCGAGCGCGTTCGGGCGATGGGCGTGCACCCTTTCTATAAGCACTTCAGGCACAACGGCGTGAACGGGCCGAACATGGCGACGGTGTACAGCGATCGCGGCCAGGGCGTGCGCGCGCCGGTGGTGTTCTACAACCGGTCGAACGAGGCTGCGGCGCAACTGAAGCCAGGCGATTTCGATTGGAAGTCGATCTTCGCGGGCGGCGTCCGGTGGTTCCACAGCGGGGGGATTTTCGCGGCGCTTTCGGAGACCACGTCGGAAGTGATTATCGAAGGCATGCAGGCGGCCAAGGCGGCCGGCGCAATCGTCTCGTTCGACCTGAATTACCGCGCCAAGCTGTGGGGGATCTCGGGCGGGGAAGAGCGGGCGGTGGCCGTGCTCGACCGCATCGTGAAGAACGTAGACGTTCTGGTGGGTAACGAAGAGGACCTGCAGAAGGGGCTGGGCATTCCGGGGATGGACGTCACCAAGACCTCGAAGCTCGATCCGAGCGCGTTTTTCGGGATGATCGACCAGGTGACCAAGAAACACCCGCAGGTAAAGGTGGTGGCCACCACGCTGCGCGAGGTCCATTCCACGAACCGGCACAGTTGGAGCGCGGTGGCGTGGATCAATGGGAAGACATACTGCGCTCCGACGGCGGAGCTGGATGTGTACGACCGCGTGGGCGGCGGCGACGGGTTCGCCTCCGGTTTCTTCTACGGCGTGCTCACAGGCGAATCGCCGGAGGAGGCGGTGAAGCTCGGATGGGCGCACGGCGCGCTGCTGACGACGTTCCCGGGCGACACGACCATGGCCACGCTCGACCAGGTACGCTCATTCGCGAAAGGCGGATCGGCGCGGATCCAAAGATAATGGACATTCACGCGCAGGCTGCGAAGGTCAAACTTCTGCTCATGGACGTAGACGGCGTGCTGACGGACGGCAAGCTGTATAACCTCCCCGATCCCGAGGGCAAGATGGTGGAGACCAAGGGGTTCGATTCGCGGGACGGGATCGGGCTGCAGTGGTTGAGCTGGAAGGGCATCAAGACGGGGGTGATCAGCGGCAGGCTTTCGCCGGCGACCGTCGAGCGCGCGCGGCAGTGCAAGATGACCTACGTCTACCAGGGACATATCGAGAAGATCCCGATTCTCGAAGAGATTCTGGCGGATGCGCAGATCGACTCTCAGGAGGTCGCCTATGTCGGCGACGATTTCACCGATATCGTGATCATGCACCGGGTTGGCCTGGCGGTCGCAACGGCCAACGCGCGCCCCGAAGTGAAGCAGGAAGCCCACTACGTGACGCAGGCAGCGGGTGGCGACGGCGCGGTGCGTGAAGTGGTCGAGCTGATATTGAAAGCGCAGGATAAGTGGAAAGAGATTCTGCGCCACTACGAAATCGCGGGGGATTGAGCGGCCGTCGCTAGACAGATTTGCAGCGCGCGGCGAGGAGGCCGGTGGCCTCGGCGAGGTCGATATCCGCGAGGAGCAACCCCGGCTTGCCATAGGGCTGGCAGGCGAGCAGCGTCCCGTCGGGGCGGACCACGGCGGAAGTGGTCGGCGATCCGTCGCTCGCACAATAGCGCGCCATCGACGACCCGTTCCGTGCCGAGAACGACCGCGAGATTTGCTTTCGCGGCGGCCGATTGAATGGCGGACCAGGCGCGTTCGAGGAACACCGGGTCGGTGGGCGGCACGAGCTTCCCCATGCCGCGGTAGCCGGGCACGAAGCATTCCGGAAAGCAGATGATGCCGGCGCGCTCGACGGACGCCTGCGCGATGGCGTGTTCAGCCAACCCGATCGACTCCTCGGGGGTCGCCGGGTACTGGAGATTGGCGAGCGCGATTCGGAACAGGCTCATGCTTCCTCCTCCCGCAGGGCCTGCGCGGTCTGAGCGACGGCGCGGAATAGCTGAAACATCTTGTCCCACTGGCCGGCGGTCATCCGCGACCGCAGTTGATCCTGCGCCTTCTTCCATTCCCGCTTGGCCACGGCCAGCCGCTCGCGCCCCGCGGCGGTCAGGGTGAACTGGCGCTCGCGCCTGTCGGTCCCGATGGAAGATTCGATCCACCCGTTGCGTTCCAGCAGCTTGAGATTGCGAGAGACGGTTGTCTTGTCGAGCGCATACCGGCGCCCCAGGTCAGCCTGACTGTCGGAGCCGAGCTTTTCGAGCGTCATCATCAGCGCAAACTGCGGAGCCTCCATGCCGCTGCTCCGCAATCTGCTGTCATACAGTTGGGTCAGCACGCGGGCGAGCTGGCGTGAGGTGGCGCACGCACACGGCAAGTCTGTCAGGGCCGGGGGAGTCGATTCAGGCGGCCGTAGACGTTTCATGGCCGGCGACTGTCCTTTGCCGGAGGCGCCTGCTCCTGGATCAGCAGGCGAAGCGGCGTCAGCGGGCCAAGCCCCGTATACTCGAGGTCCACCAGGTTGGATTTGGCGAGGGGCAACGCGTCCATGAGGGCCTTGGCCTCCGCGACCGTACTGCAGTTCATGATGAAGACAACGCCGCGGCCGTCGCTCCGTGCATACCACTGTTGAATCTTCCCATCGAGGTATAGCCTGACGGTGGCGCGGACCTCATCCGGCAGAATCCTCATGACCTGTGCCCGATCCACACCGGGCTTGATCGTGAGATTGGTGAGGATCGCGGTGGGCGGCGCGGCAGGCGGGGCCTGTGCAGAGAGCGGCGCGGCCGGGATCAGCAGAATCGCCATCGCGATGATGATCGTGAACCAGTAACGGTCGATGTTCATGTAAGAGGAGTCCTTTCTTGAATGGTAGTATATACAACTAATGTGAACAGGTCAATCGGAACAGTTTGGGGATTTCGTAGCCTGTCACCGAATTAAAGGTCGCGCTTGGCGAGCTTGGCGGCGAGGTATTCGGAAGAGCGCATGGCCAGCGACAGAATGGTCAGCGTGGGATTCTGCGAGCCGCCGGAGACGAAGGCGCTGCCGTCCATCACGAAGAGATTCTTCACATCGTGCGACTGGTTGAACCCGTTCAACACGGATGTCTTTGGATCGGTGCCCATGCGGCAGGTGCCCAGCTCGTGAATGCTCTCGCCGGGCGGGACCATGCGGGCGTGGCTGGCGATGACTTCGAAACCGGCGCCGCGGCAGATCTCGGAGGCCGTGGCGGTGGCGTCGCGCGCCATCTCGTGCTCGTTGTCGGTGTAGCGATGCTCGATGTGCAGCGACGGAATGCCCCACTCGTCCTTGACCTCGGGGTCGATGCGGACATGGTTTTCACGGCGCGGAAGCACTTCGCCCATGGTGGTCAAGTTGAAGCCGGCGTTGTATGTGTCCGCCAGTTCGCGGTCGAGCGCCGATCCGTAGAGCGGGAAGTACCGGGCGTCGGGCGTGCCGCCGCTCGAAAAGTCGAAGGCGTAGCCGCGCAGGAATTTCTTCTCTCCGGGCTTGAGGTTGCGGAAGCGCGGGATGTATCCGCCGCCGCCCATCAGGTTGCCCGGACCTTTGCCGCCGCGCGCTTCGGGCACTACGCACTGCACGCAGTCCTTCACGTAGAACTGGTCGAACAGGTAATGTCCCAGGACGCCGCTCGAGTTGGCGAGGCCGTTCGAGTTCAGCAGCAGGCGCGTGGATTCCAGGGTGGACGCGCCGACGATGAGGACGCGCGCGGGGGCGCGATAGTCGCGCTTCGAATGCCGGTCGAGGAAGTGGACTCCATTGACCAGGCCGGTATTGCGATCGACCGTGATTTCGCGGGCGACGGCGTTGGGCACGATGGTGAGCTTGCCGGTGGCGAGGGCCGGGGGGAGCAGCAGGTTGGCCGAGCTCGCCAGCGCTCCGGTGGCGCGGCGCGACTTGGTGGTGGGCACGCCCTGCTTGCGGGCCGAGGCGATGAACCGCTGGACGCTCAGGCTGTCGGCGGAGTTGTCCTCGAGGAAGATTCCGTCGGGGAGCTGCGGGAAACCCTCGCGGCGCCCGGCCACGCGGAAGAGCGGCTCCACGCGGTCGTAGTACGGGGCGAGATCGGCGTAGGAGACGGGCCAGTTATCGCCGAAGCCATCGTGGTCCTTACCCTTGAATTCGAAGTCGCTGAGACGCCAGGAGGCGCGGCCCCAACGGAGGGTGCGGCCTCCGATCAGGCGGATGCGCACCCAATAATACGGGTCGCCGGGAGGATAGGAGTAAGGATTCTGCTTTTCGTCGGCCCACAGGTTGGCGTCGAATTCGGATGCCTGGGTGATGTGGGGGAAGCGTCCGGGGCGGCCGAACCCGCGATAGGGAAGGTCGTAGACAGCGCGGAGTTTGCGGCCGTGCTCGAAATCGAGGGGCGGGCCGGCATCCAGCATCAGACAGCGAACGCCCAGGCGGGTGAGAGTGTAGGCGGCCATGCCGCCGGAAGCGCCCGAGCCGATGATGACTACGTCGTAATCGGCTTCCACTCTAGTGAAGCTATCACAATCCTGTAGAATCGATGCTGGCGGTAACAAACCACATGCCCGATCGCTACTCGAGATCATCCGTTGAACTGGACGTCACGGCCGGGGAACAGCCCTCCCGCGCCGTCGAGGACGAAGACACGCCGTTCCGCATTTTGCTGGTGGGAGACTTCAGCGGCCGCGCCAACCGCGGCCTGGCGGCGCACATCGCGGGCCGCAGGCCCAGGGCAGTCGATTCCGATAATCTGGACGAGGTTCTCGCGGCGATGGAGGCCGGCCTGCGCCTGCCCCAGGGAGCCGTGCGGTTCCGGGGGCTGGACGACTTCCACCCCGATCAGCTCTACTCCCAGATGGCCGTATTCAGGCAACTGTCGGAAGCGCGGACGAACCCTCCGGCGGCGCCGCCCCCGCCGCCTCCGCCCCGGGCGGCCTCGGCAAAATCGGACCGGGAACTGGGTCGCGATCTGCTCGAAGGCATGCTGGCCCACGAGGAAGAGACGTCGGCGCGCGCGGCGGCGGAACCGGGGGGCCTGGCGGACTTTATCGAGCGGGTCATGACGCCGCACCTGGAGGAACGGAAAGACCCGAGGCGCATGGAATGGGCGGCGAAGGTGGATGAGGCGGCGGGCGAGCAAATGCGTGCGATTCTGCACCATCCCGATTTTCAGGCGCTCGAAGCGATCTGGAACTCAGCGGCGCAACTGGTCAGAAAGCTGCAGCCGGACACGGACCTGAAGATTTACCTGCTGGATGCGACGCTCGAGGAGCTTACCTCCGACGGCGGCGCGGCGGCATTTGCCGGAGACTGGGCCGTGATCGCGGGCCATTTCGTCTTCGGGCAGGGCGCGGAAGACGCGGCGCGGCTGCGTTTGCTGGGCCGCATGGCCGCCCAGGCGCGCGCCCCATTTCTAGCCGAGGCATTGCCGCCGGAAGAAGCGGAATCGGGGCCGGGGTGGAACGAACTTGCCCGGTCGGCGGAGGCGCGGTGGATCGGCCTCGCGCTGCCGCGGATTCTGCTGCGGCTGCCGTATGGGAAGTCCACCTCGGCCATCGAGTCGTTCGCGTTCGAAGAGATGCCGGAGAGCGTGCACCCGCATTATCTATGGGGAAGTCCCGGGTTCTTCTGCGCGGGCCTGCTGGGGGAAGCGTTCCGGGATGGAGGCTGGGATTTACGGCCGGAGCGGCACCGGCAAATCGGCGGGCTGCCGGTGCATGTGTACCGGGCCGACGGGCAATCGGTGTCGAAGCCCTGCGCCGAAATCGCCATGGCGGAAAGCGACGCGGAGTTCCTGCTGGATCGCGGCCTGATGCCCATGGCTTCGGTGCGCGATACGGATTCGGTGCTGCTGGTGCGGTGGCAATCGATCGCGACACCGGCGGCCAGGCTGGCGGGGCGCTGGAGTTAGGGTCTAAAGCGGGATCCGCGATTTGTTGGACTCCAGCCACTGGTCGAAATTCTGCAGGCGCGGATTGAGGGAGCGGGAGAATTCCACGCTGCGGGCGCCGCAGAAGGCGTCGTTGAAATCGCGCTTGAACTGGAACATATTGCCCAGGTCGTCGGCGCCGGGGAATCCGAAGCCGCGGTAGACTTCGGGCGGGACGGCGTTGTAGACGACCTCGCGGCCCAGAGCGCGAGTGAAGGCGCCGGCCATCTCGCTGCCGGTCAGGTGTTCACCCGCGACACCGACGGTCCTCCCGATGTAGGCGTCCCCGGCCTTGAAGATCCCGTAGGCGCACCCGCCGATATCTTCGGCGGCGATGCCGGGCAATTTCCGGTCGCCCATCGGGAAGGTGATGGCGAGTTTCCCATCCGGTCCCGGTTGGGGACCCATGCCGAAGTTGATGAAGTTATCCCAATAGAAGGAAGTCAGCAGGAAAGTCGTGGGGACTCCCTGTTCGGTAAAGAAGTGATTGGATTCTCCCTTAGCGTCCAAGTGTGGAACCTTATACTTACCCATAAGGGTGGGCATGCGGTTATCGTCGAGCGGCACCCACAGGCGGGTATCTTCGAGGGTGGACCAGATGACGTGCTTCAGGCCCGCTTTTTTGGCGGCCCGCGCCATGGCCGCGGCCTGCGCCATTTCCTTCTCCGGCGAAAAGTGGGTCCAGTAAAATGTGACGCAATAGGCGGCGTATGCACCCTGGAAGGCGCGTTCCATGCTGGCTTCGTCGTCGACATCGGCGGCGACCACTTCGACGCCGAGCTCCCTGGCCTTGTCGGAATCCGGGTCGCGGGCGATCGCGCGCGCCCGGAACCCGCCTTTCGGGTCGTTCCGAATGGTACGAATCAGTCCGCCGCCCTGCGCTCCCGTTGCACCTACGACCGCGATTGTTCTCGGCTCTGACATATATTCCGCTCCTTAACTGGCTTTATTCTTGGTTGCCGGAGCCTATGGAATCAACTGTTCTTTCGATAGTTCCGGCTTCCGGCAAGTGTAACCTGGAACCTTTCCGCAACGCCTAAGCTGTCACTATGACCAAAAAGCTGCTTTTTGTAACGACCCTTCTGCTTGTCGTGGCCTTCGCCGCTATGGCGGCCGATGTGTCCGGCAAGTGGACCTATGAACAGGCAGGAAGAAACGGCGGCCCCGCCCGCCAGGTGACCATCACGCTCAAGGCGGACGGCTCGACCCTGACGGGTTCCGTTCCCGGGATGCGCGATGCTCCGCCGGTCGAGATCACCAACGGTAAAGTCGACGGCGACAACGTGTCCTTCGAAGTGAAGCGGGAGTTCAACGGCAATACCATGGTTTCGAAGTACGAAGGCAAGGTGAGCGGCGACGAGATGAAGCTCAAGATCACTCGCGAAACGCAGAACGGGCCGATGACCAACGAAGTGACCGCCAAGCGGTCGACCACCTAGTACGCAGAGTAGCGACACTGTTTTTCCGGCGGCATCTCCGCGATTCCTGCGGAGGGCCGCCGTTTGTCTTTATGATAGGTAAAGCTCGCCATGTGGATCGTCCAACTTGCGCTGCGCCGGCCCTACACGTTTGTGATCATGGCCTTGCTGATCGTGATCCTGGGCGCGGTAGCGGTTTACCGCATGCCCACCGACATCTTTCCCGAGATCAACATCCCGGTGGTGAGCGCCATCTGGACATACAGCGGCGTGTCGCCGGAGGAGATGGCGGAGGTGATCACGGTGCGGTGCGAGCGTGCGTTCACGGTCATGGTGAACGATATCGACCGCATCGAATCGCAGTCGCTGCCGGGGCTGGCCGTGATCCGCGTCTATTTCCACCCCAATGCGCGGATCGACGCGGCGGTGGCGCAGATGTCGGCGGCCTCGCAATCCGTGCTGAAATCGCTGCCGACCGGAATTACGCCTCCGAACATCATTCAATATAACGCCTCTAGCGTGCCCATCCTGCAACTCGGCATCTCGAGCGACGTGCTGCCGGAGCAGCAGCTCTACGACCTGGGCTACAACTTCATCCGCACCCAGATGGCGAACGTGCAGGGGGCCAGCTTTCCACTGCCCTACGGCGGCAAGCCGCGGCAGGTATCGGTGGACCTGAATCCAAAGGCGCTGTACGCGCAAGGGCTCTCGGCCAGCGACGTGGTGGATGCGATTAACTCGCAGAGCGTGATCCTGCCTTCGGGAACGGTGAAGATCGGCGCCGGCGAATACTCCGTACAGTTGAACGGCGAGCCGGACGTGGCGGCGGCCTTCAACCGGCTGCCGATCCGGCAGACCGGCGGCGCCACGGTATTCGTAGGCGACGTGGCGAACGTGCGCGACGGCTACGCGGTGCAGACCAACATCGTGCGGCACAACGGATCGCGGGCGGCTCTGCTGACGGCGCTCAAGAATGGGGGAGCCTCCACCCTGGACATCGTGGAAAAGCTGAAGGCGATGCTGCCGCGAATCCGCTCGACGCTGCCACCCTCGCTGCGCCTGAAGTTGATGTTCGACCAGTCGGTATTCGTGCGTGCGGCCATCCAGGGGGTGATCCGGGAAGCGATCATCGCGGCGGGGCTGACGGGGCTGATGATCCTGCTGTTCCTGGGGAGCTGGCGCAGCACGATCATCGTGTGTGTTTCGATCCCCCTCTCGATCCTGGCGTCGCTCGCGATTTTGAACCTGATGGGCGAGACGATCAACGTCATGACGCTGGGCGGCCTGGCGCTGGCGGTCGGAATCCTGGTAGACGATGCGACAGTGACCATCGAGAACATCCACCGCAATTTCGGACTGGGCAAGCCGATCGTTCGCGCGATCATGGATGGGGCGATGCAGATCGCCACGCCGGCATTCGTTTCCACCCTGTGTATCTGCATCGTTTTTGTGCCGGTGATCTTCCTGACCGGCACGGCGCAATACCTGTTCACGCCGCTGGCGCTGGCGGTGGTGCTGGCAATCGCGGCATCCTACGTCCTTTCGCGAACGCTGGTTCCCACCATGGTCCGGTACCTGCTGGCGGGTGAGGCGGAGCAATCGCACGGCGAAGAAGCCGATGCACGAAATCTCTTCCAGCGGCAGTTCGAACGGATGCGCGCGGGCTACCGGACGCTGCTGGCCTCGGCGCTGGCGCATCGCGGGTTGGTGGCCGCGGCGTTCGTCCTGATCTGCGGCGCGTGCCTGGGGCTCACTCCTTTTCTGGGCCAGGATTTCTTCCCGCAGGTGGATTCCGGCCAGATCCGTCTGCACGTGCGCGCGCCCGCTACCACGCGTATCGAGGAAACGGAGCAATACTTCGCCGCGGTGGAGAAGAGCATCCGACAGGTGATTCCGCCACAGGAATTGACGGACATGGTAGACAACATCGGGCTGCCGTATTCCGGCGTGAACCTGGCGATGAGCGACAGCGCAACCATCGGGCCGTTCGACGGCGAGATCCTGGTCTCGCTGCGGGCGGGCGAGCACGGCTCGACGTGGGATTACGTGCGGCGTTTGCGGCGCCTGCTCAACCGCGAGTATCCGGAGCTGACTTTCTTCTTCCAGCCGGCCGATATCGTGGGGCAGATCCTGAATTTCGGATTGCCCGCGCCGATCGACGTGCAGGTGGTGGGCCCGCTGGCGAACGGGCCGGCGAACTACGCCCTGGCGCGAGAGATCACGCGACGCATGGCGCGCATTCCGGGCGCGGTGGACGTGCATACGCACCAGGTGGCGAATGTCCCGCAGCTCCGGTTCGAGGTGGACCGCACGCGCGCGCGGCAGCTCGGCCTTTCGCAGAGAGACGTGGCGAACAGCCTGCTGATCGCGCTATCCTCGAGCGCACAGATTTCCCCGAACTACTGGATCAACCCGCGCAATAGCGTGGATTATCCGATCAGCGTGATGGTTCCGCAGTATCGCGTGGATTCGACCGCGGCGCTGCTGCGCACGCCGGTTCACGCGTCGGGTAAGCCCGCCCCGCAGATGCTCACCAACGTCGGGAGGCTGGAGCGCGGCACCATGCCCTCGGTGGTCAATCACTACAACGTGCAGCCGGTCTACGACGTGTTCGCGAACGTGCAGGATCGCGACCTGGGAGCCGTGGCAGGCGACACCGACCGCGTGCTGCGCGACCTGACCCCCAAGCTGCCGAAGGGCAGCTTCTTCGAGACGCGCGGGCAGGTCGCCACCATGCGCAGCTCGTTCCGGGGGCTGGGAATCGGCCTGGTGTTTGCGATCGTGCTGGTATATTTCGTGATGGTGGTGAACTTCCAGTCCTGGCTCGATCCATTCATCATTCTGATGGCGCTGCCGGGAGCGCTTTCGGGAATCGTGCTGATGCTGTTCGTCACCCAGACCACGCTCAACGTGCCGTCGCTGATGGGTGCGATCATGAGCATCGGGGTGGCTACGGCCAACAGCATATTGCTGGTGAACTTCGCCAACGACCTGCGCGAGACCGGATCGGAGGCTCTGCCGGCGGCGCTCGAGGCCGGGTTCACCAGGCTGCGGCCGGTATTGATGACGGCGCTCGCGATGATCGTGGGGATGCTGCCGATGGCGTTAGGGCTGGGGGAAGGCGGCGAGCAGAACGCGCCGCTGGGGCGCGCGGTGATCGGCGGGCTGTTGATGGCGACGCTGGCGACGCTTTTCCTGGTACCCGTGGTGTATAGTGTGCTCCGGCGCAATCCGCCGCGGCACGGAAGGAATGCGGAGGCAGACTCGATATGATGGCACAGCAGACCGGCGCGGGGCCGGGACGGCGGCCGAGGGCCGGGCGGCGTCCCGTGCTGCTGTTTTTCGTGCTGGTGGCCGTGGTGGTGGCAATCGCGATTGCAGCCGGCTGGCTGCCGCGGATCTCGCGGCAGAAGGCGCTGCTGGCGGCCTCGGAGCAGGTGACGGAGCAGAAGCCCGTGGTGATCGCCACGGCGGCGCACCTGGAGGCATCGAACGATGCGATCGACCTTCCGGGGGACCTGCAGGCGATGATCGAATCGCCGATTTTCTCGCGCGCGGACGGGTATCTGAAGACGCGGCTGGTGGACATCGGCTCGCACGTCAAAGCGGGGCAGTTGATGGCGGAGATCGAGACGCCGGAGCTGGACCAGCAGATCAGCCAGGCGCGCGCCTCGCTGGCCCAGGCGCAGTCCAGCCAGAAGGAGCTGCAGGCCGATATCGCGCTGGCGAAAGCCAACCTCGACCTGGCGCGGATCACCTCCGAGCGATGGCAGCGCCTGCTCGCCAAGGGCGTGGTGCCGCGGCAGGAAGCGGACCAGCGAAGTGCCGACCTGGAGGTAAAGCAGGCGCAGACCGAGCGGGCCCAGGCGAGCCTCGCGACTGCGCAGGACACCATCCGGGCCAGCCAGGCGAATCTCAGCCGCCTGGAAGAGTTGAAGGGCTTCTCGCGCGTCACGGCGCCGTTCGACGGAGTGGTGACGGCGCGCAACGTGGATATCGGCACGCTGATCAACGCCGGGACCAAGGAGATGTTCCGCGTGGCGCGGATCGATCCGCTGCGAATTTTCGTGCAGGTGCCGCAAACCAACGTGGCGTCGATTCACGAGGGACAGTCCGCCGAGCTGCGGGTGGACGAGCGGCGCGGGCAGGTGTTCCAGGCAAAGGTCACGAACGTTTCGAACTCGCTCGACACGAGCTCCCGCGCCATGCTGGTGATCCTGCAGACGCCGAATCCGGGCGACAGCCTGTACCCGGGGATGTACGCGCAGGTGCGGTTTTCGACGTCCAACAGCAAGCCGATGCTGCTCATCCCCGGGGATGCCCTGCTGATTGCGAAGAGCGGGCCGCGGGTGGCAGTGGCGGGGCCGGACCACGTCGTGCACTTCCACCAGGTTTCCATCGGACAGGATCTGGGCGCCGAAGTGGAGATCGCCGGCGGCCTCCGGCCGGGAGACCTGGTGATTTCGAACCCGTCCGATACGGTGCAGGAAGGGACCGTGGTCGAAGTGCGGAAGCGATAGACGCAGCCGGACGCGTATGATTTGGGAGCCTGCGCGCGAGTTCGTCGAGAGCACCAACGTCTGGCGCTTCATGCAGAGGCTGGGGTTCGACGATCGCGAGGCCTTTCTGCGGTTCTCGCGCGAATCGCCCGAGCGCTTCTGGGACGAGACGATGCGCGAGATGCGCGTCGAGTGGTTCACGCGGTACCGCGAGGTGCTCGATCTCAGCGGCGGGCCCGAGTGGGCGCGTTGGTTCCGAGGCGGCAAGCTGAACATCGCGCACAACTGCCTGGACCGCTGGGCGGGGATGGACCGCACGGCCTGTCTGTGGGAAGGCGAGAACGGCGCGACGCGCACGGTCCGGTTTTCCGAGCTGCGCAACGAAGCCAACCGGGTGGCCAACGGACTGCGCGCGCTGGGGCTGGAACCGGGCGACCGTGCGGCCCTGTGCATGCCGATGGTGCCGGAGATCCTCTCCATTCTCTACGGCTGCTTCAAACTGGGGGTCGCGGTAGTGCCGATTTTCGCGGGCTTCGGCGCGGGTGCGATCGCCACCCGTCTCGAGGATTCGGGCGCGCGCGTGCTGTTCACGGCCAGTCACCTGGAGCGGCGCGGCAAGCGCATTCCGCTGGCCGCCAAGATGCCCCGCACCGTGGAGCACACCATCCTCGTGGATGGACCGCTGTTTCCGGATCTGCCGGACGAGGCGCCCACCGCGGTGCTCGATTCCGACGCTCGCGCATTCCTCCTGTATACGTCGGGGACTACGGGGAGGCCCAAGGGGACGGTCCACACGCACGCCGGGTGCCTGGCGCAGATGGGGAAAGAGATCTGGCTGGGTTTTGACCACCGCGATGCCGACCGGTTCTTCTGGCTTTCGGACATCGGCTGGATGATGGGGCCGTGGAGTATCCTGGGCAATCACCTTTTCGGCGGAACGATTTTCCTCTACGACGGCGCGCCCGATTTCCCGTCGCCCATGCGGCTCTGGGAGATGATCGAGCGGCACGGCATTACGACATTCGGCGTCTCGCCGACGGCCATCCGCATGTTGAGCCGGGCAGGTGGCGAACTGCCGCGGATGGACTCGCTGCGGCTGCTGGGATCCACCGGCGAGCCTTGGGACGAGGCCGCGTGGATGTGGTTTTTCGAGCGCGTGGGGCGGCGGCGCTGCCCGATCATCAACATCTCAGGAGGGACCGAGATCGTCGGGAGCTTCTTGTTTCCGCTACCGATCCAGGGGTTGAAGCCGTGCTCGCTGGGCGGGCCGGCGCCGGGGATGGCCACCGAGTGCGTGGATGAAACCGGCGCGCCGGTGCGGGGGAGAAAGGGATACCTGGTCTGCACCCGTCCGGCGCCCTCCATGACGCGCGGGATCTGGAACGACCCGGAGCGGTACCTGGACACCTACTGGTCGCGCTTTCCGGGCATGTGGTACCACGGCGACTGGGCCAGCGTGGATGAAGACGGCCACTGGTTCCTGCACGGGCGCGCCGACGAATCGATGAACGTCGCGGGCCGCAAGGTGGGGCCGGCGGAAGTGGAAGAGGCCATGATGCAGCATCCGGGGGTGGCCGAGGCCGCGGTGATCGGCGTGCCGGACGAACTGAAAGGCGAAGCCATCGTGGGCTACGCAGTGGCGAAGGCGGGAACGCCGGTGGATCCGGCGGCGGTGTGCGCCACCGTGGTGGAGGTGTTGGGTCCGACCTTCCGGCCGCGCGAAATCGTGCTGGTCGGGGAGCTGCCGAAGACGCAGAGCGGGAAGATCGTGCGGCGCCTGATCCGACAGAAATACATGGGCGAGGCCCTGGGTGATTTGTCTACGGTGGCGAACCCCTGGGCATTGGAGTAAGGGGGACCGGTGAACCGAGTTTGGGACCAGTTTCGCGGCGCCCTGGCAAGACGCATCCGCTACAAGATCACGCGCGGAGGAGTGCTTTTCACCGCGGCCATCCTGGTGGTGGGTTGGGGCGCGATCATTTCCGGCAACAACCTGCTGTTCCTGATCTCCGCGGCCATGATGGCGACGCTTCTGGTGTCGGGGCTGGTGAGCCGCCTGTGCCTGGCCGGCCTGGAGCTGGATTTCCTGGTTCCCGAGCACGCGCCGGCGAGGCGCAATATTCCCGGGAAGCTGTACGTGAGAAACCAGAAGTGGCTGATGCCCTCCTTCTCGATCCGCGTGGAGGGCGTGCACGATCCGGCCAGCCCGGCGCTGAAATCGGGAGTGTACTTCCCGCTGATCGCGGCCCGCGCCACGGTGGAGGAGACGCTCGAAGTCCGCTTTCCGCGGCGCGGAGCCTACCGTCAGAATACCTTCGCGTTCTCCACTTCCTTTCCCTTCGGATTCCTCGAGAAGAGCGCGCGCGTCACTACGCAGCGGGAGATGGTGGTTTACCCTTCGATCGATCCGCACCCCGGCTTCGAAGACCTGCTGGCGGGCATCGCTGGCGAAATCGAAACGCACTACCGCGGCCTGGGGCGCGACTTCTACCGCATCCGCCCTTACGAAGCGCTGGAAAGCGCGCGGCACGTGGATTGGAAAGCCTCGGCGCACGTGGGGAGCCTGCAGGTGCGGGAATTCGCGCGCGAGCAGGAGCAGACCGTCGAGATGTTTCTCGATCGCGACGTTCCCCCATCGCTCGACGCCTGGTTCGAGCATGCCATCGACTGCTGCGCGTTCCTGGCGTGGCGGCTCTCGAGCCACGGAGCTTCCATTCATTTTCGGTCCAGCGGATACCAGTTCAGGCAGCCGGAGGATGGAGACATATATACTATCCTCAAGTACCTGGCTTTGGTCTATCCACAGACTGGGAGCGCTCAGGAGGCCCCGCTCGATGAAACGAGTTACAAGATCGTCTTCACGCCTTCGCCACGCAAGTTCGGCGAAGCCGGCTGGATGGGCGCTCGCTTCTTTACTCCTGACTTGCTGCGTGTTCCCGATCGCGGCACAGCAGCCGGCGCAGGAGCCGGCGAAGCCTGAGCCGGTCAAGACATCCATCACGGTCGTGGAGAAGATCTCGGCCGAGGCTCCGGCGAATATCACCCTGATGGACGCAAAGGATCTCGAGGAAACGCCCGGCGTGAATCTGGACGACCGGCTGCGCGCGATCCCCGGCTTCAGCCTGTTCCGCCGCTCCTCCAGCCTGGTGGCGAACCCTACCACGCAGGGAATCTCTCTGCGCGGGATCGGCTCTTCGGGGGCCAGCCGCACGCTGGTTCTCTGGGATGGCATTCCGGCCAACGATCCCTTCGGCGGCTGGGTATATTGGACGCAGTTCGTTCCCGACGAGATCTCCAGTGTGGAAATCTCGCGCGGCGCCGCCACCAGCATCTTCGGCGACCGCGCCATGAGCGGAGCGATCGGGATTTTCTCGCGGCAGCCGGAGCGGTTTCACTTGTTTTCGGGTTTCGAGGCGGGGAACAACGACTCGCAGGATGTCTGGACAGGCTTCTCCAACGTCTGGTCGGAGCTCGCGATCTCGGGATCGTTACGGGCATTTCAGACGGACGGATACTACATCGTGCCGCAATCGATCCGCGGGACGGCGGACACCCGGGCGGGCGTTCGCTTCGTCACCGGCGACGTGCATATCGACCATTACACGCGGCTCGGCAACCTGTTCCTCAAGGTAAACATGCTGGCGGAAGAGCGTAAGAACGGGACGGTGCTCACGCACAATTCGACGGGGCTCGGAACCGTCTCGCTGCGCTACAACCGCGAGTTCGCCCACGATTCGATCTCGATTCTGGGATTCCACACCCGGGAGGGTTTCCACAGCACGTTCTCGTCGGTGACGAACAATCGCAATACCGAGCGGCTCACGTATTCGCAAACAGTGCCGTCGGACGCGACGGGCGGCGCCGCGCTGTGGCAGCACCATGAGTCGCGCTGGAACCTGCTGGGGGGCGCCGACGTGGACCGTATGGGGGGCACCGACACGGATCACCTGGTGCCCTCGGGCCTGCGAGTGGCCGGTGGTACCCAATTGCAGCACGGCGTCTTCGCGCAGACCGATACAACGCTGGGACCCGCGCGCTTCTTCGCCGGGTTGCGCCACACGTTTGCCGGCGGCGACAACCGCTTCCTCAGCCCGAACGCGGGAG
This sequence comes from Bryobacterales bacterium, assembly GCA_963836015.1. GTDB lineage: Bacteria > Acidobacteriota > Terriglobia > Bryobacterales > Bryobacteraceae > CAWCDJ01. Next base: position 138,334 of record CAWIIF010000012.1, read on the forward strand.
TCGTGCTGGGCCGCAAGCGGCTGCGTCTGCGCGGGTCGGTCTATCGAGCGTTTCGTGCTCCCACCCTCAATGAGCTGTACCGCGAATTTCGCGTGGGAAACACGGATACACTGGCGAATCCGAATCTGCGGCCGGAAACGGTGTTCGGGTCGGAGTTCGGCGCGGACTGGGTGGGAGAGGCCGGCTCGATGCGGGTGACTGCCTATCGCAATTCGCTCTCAAACCTGATCACCAACGTGACGCTCTCTTCCACTCCGAGCGCGATCGTGCGTCAGCGCGCCAACGCGGCGGAAGCGCTGAGCCGCGGAGTCGAGGCGGATTTTGAACGCCGGTGGCACGCCTTCACCGGCGAGGCGCAATACCTGTTCGTGGATTCCCGCTATGTCACCGGGTTCCGCGTGGCGCAGATCCCCAAGCACCAGGGCTCCGGCCAGGTGACGTATCTGCACGGCGGGACCATGGCCTCGCTGAGTGTCCGCAGTTTCGACTACCAGTTCGACGACGATCTCAACCAGTTCCGGCTGCCGGGTTATGCGGTCGTGCAACTGGTAGCGCGGCAGCACGTGTGGCGGTCGCTCTCGGCCGACGTGGGGATTGAGAACGCGCTCAATCGCGTGTTCTACACAGCGTTCACGCCAACGCCCACCACCGGGTCCCCGCGCCTGTGGCGTGTGGGATTGCGCTGGGACGGCAAGGTTCATTAGCCGTAGCGCGCCCGCATGAAGCGCTTTTAATTCCGCACCGCGCAACTCTCTTGTCCGATCTGCGCTTAACAGGTCGTGAAGCACAAATGATCTCGTCCCCTGCGTTCCTGGTTGCGCCCGCGTCTCGGAGCACGGGCGCAACCTTCCCTCCCGGCCCCGTTTGATAACATAGAAAACACCCTTGATCGACACAATTCCAGACATTCTGGCCAGGATTGTCGCCAAGAAACGAGAAGAGCTCACCCGCGGTGTCCAGCCGGTTTCGGAATGGGAGCGGATGGCCGAAGTGTGGGCAGGCCGGCGCCGCGATTTTGCGGCGGCACTCAAGGGGCGTGCGCCCGCCATCATCGCGGAAGTGAAGAAAGCCTCGCCGAGCAAGGGTGTTCTCGTTCAGGATTTCGATCCGGTGCGCATTGCTTCGGCGTATCAGCGCGGCGGGGCGGCCGCCGTCTCGGTGCTCACCGACGAGAGCTTCTTCCAGGGGAGCCTGGCGGATCTCGAAGCCGCGCGCGGCGCGATCGAACTCCCGGTACTGCGAAAGGATTTTACGATTGCTCCCGAGCACGTCTTACAGGCGGCGGCGCACGGGGCGGATGCGATTCTGCTGATCGCCGCGATCCTCGGCGCGCGCGAAATCCGCGACTACCGGGAACGTGCGGCACGATACGGAATGGCGGCGCTGGTGGAGGTCCACAACCGGCGCGAACTGGACGTCGCGATCGAGGCGGGTGCGCACCTGATCGGCGTCAACAACCGCGACCTCTCCACCTTCGAAGTTACGCTCGAAACGTCGCTGCGGCTGGCGGAGCACATGCCGCCGGGCGCGCTGCTGGTGAGCGAAAGCGGAATTCACGGGCCGGAAGATATCGCGACCCTGCGGGCCGCGGGGTACTCGGCGTTCCTGGTGGGCGAGCATTTGATGCGGTCGGGCGACCCGTCGGCGGCGCTGGCACGGCTGGTGGCGGCATGATCCTCAAGATCTGCGGCATCACCTGTCAGGAAGATGCGGACGCGGCGATCGCGGGCGGCGCAACGGCCATCGGCTTCAATTTCTATCCCAGGAGCCCTCGCTATCTCTCACCCGAGCGTGCCGCGGCCATCCGCACGGCGGCGGGCGTGCGGCGCGTGGGCGTATTCGTCAACGAAGCGCGTGCCTCCGTCGAGCGGATCGCGCGGACCGCGGCGCTCGACGTGGCGCAGCTTCATGGAGAGGAAGCCGCGGCGGAATATCCCGCGGCCGTAGCGGTCTGGAAAGCGGCGCGCGTTTCGGCAGGCTTCGATCTCGCGCAATTCGACGGATGCACCGCGGAAGCACTGGTGCTCGATGGGCCCGCCGGAGAGTTGTACGGAGGCGCGGGCCAGGCCTTTGACTGGCGCCTGGCCGCGGGCGCGCCGTGGCGGATCATCCTGGCCGGAGGGCTCGACGGCTCCAATGTCGCGATGGCCGTGGCGCAGGCGCATCCCTGGGGGGTGGACGCCTGTTCGCGGATCGAGAGCGCACCGGGAAAAAAGGACCACAAGAAGATGAACGAGTTTTTGCAGGCGGCGAAGGCGGCGCTCGGCGTATGACGGCCCAACCGGACCAGGGCGGACATTTCGGACCCTACGGCGGGCGGTACGTGCCGGAAGTGCTGATGGCTCCCATCGAGGAGTTGGAAAAGGCGTACCTGGCCGCGCGCGAAGATCCGGCGTTCCAGGCGGAGCTGGCCGACCTGCTGCACAATTATGCGGGACGTCCGACTCCACTCTACTTTGCCAGGCGGCTGAGCGAATCGCTGGGCGGCGCGCGCATCTGGCTGAAGCGCGAAGACCTTCTGCACACCGGCGCGCACAAAATCAATAACTGCCTGGGGCAGGCGCTGCTGGCCCGGCGCATGGGCAAGCGGCGCATCATCGCCGAGACCGGCGCGGGACAGCACGGCGTCGCCACCGCCACGGTCTGCGCACTGCTGGGCTTCGAATGCGTGGTCTACATGGGCGAGGAAGACATGCGGCGCCAGCGCCTGAACGTCTTCCGCATGCGCATGCTGGGCGCCAAGGTGGTGAGCGTGACCAACGGCAGCCGCACGCTCAAGGACGCGATCAGCGAAGCCATGCGCGATTGGGTCGCGAACGTCGGCGATACGCACTACCTGCTGGGCTCGGCGCTGGGCGCGCATCCCTACCCGATGATGGTGCGCGATTTTCATAAGGTGATCGGCGAGGAGGCGCGCCGCCAGATTTTGGAAGCCGAGGGCCGGTTGCCGGACGCCGTCCTGGCCTGCGTGGGAGGGGGCAGCAATGCCATCGGGATCTTCCACGCCTTCGTTCGGGATGAGGCGGTGGCGCTGATCGGGGTGGAGGCGGGCGGACGCGGCGACGCGCTGGGCGAGCATGCCGCGCGTTATCGCGGCGGCGCGCCGGGCGTGCTGCAGGGCGCTTACAGCTACGTGCTGCAGGATGCCGACGGGCAGATCGCGCTGACTCATTCGGTTTCGGCGGGCCTCGATTACGCCATGATCGGGCCGGAGCACGCGTGGCTGCACGACCGGCGGCGCGCGGAGTATACCGCTGCCTCCGATGCGGAGGCTCTCGCGGCGGCACGCCTGCTTTCGCGAACCGAGGGCATCCTGCCGGCGCTCGAATCCGCCCATGCGGTGGCCGAAGTGGTGCGGCGAGCCCCGGCGGCCAAGGAGAAGATTTTCGTGGTGAGCCTTTCGGGGCGCGGCGATAAAGACATCGATATCTACCGCGAGAACTTTCCGGAGCTGGACGCGAAATGACGCGCATCGGCTGCTTATTCGAACGCCTGAAGCGCGACGGACGCAAAGGCCTGGTCGCGTACCTCACGGCGGGCGATCCATCGCCGGAGCGGACTCCCGCGCTGGTGGCGGCGCTGGTGCGCGGCGGCGCGGACCTGATCGAGCTGGGCGTGCCGTTCTCCGACCCGATCGCCGACGGTCCCGTAGTCCAGCAGGCGGGTGAGCGCGCGCTCAAGGCAGGGACTACGCTCGCCAAGGTGTTGGAGATCGCGCGCAAGATTCGCGAGCATTCGGAAGTGCCGCTGCTGTTGTTCACGTACCTGAACCCGGTGATGCGCTACGGCTTCGACCGGCTGGCCGCGGACGCGGCGCAGTCGGGTATCGACGGCTGCCTGCTGACGGATGCCTCGGTGGAGGAAGCGAAAGAATACGTGGCCGCGATGCATCGCCACGGGCTCGACACGGTATTCCTGGCGGCCCCCACCAGCACCGAACGCCGGCTCCGGCTGGTGGCCGAATATTCCAGCGGTTTCGTTTACCTGGTGTCGCGGACCGGCGTCACGGGCGAGCGGACATCGCTGTCGAACCAGGCGGCGCCGTTGATCCGCGCGATGCGCGCCATCACCGATCTGCCCCTGGCCGTGGGGTTCGGCATCTCGAAGCCGGAGCACGTAGCCGAGTTGAGCAATGACGTGGACGCCGTGGTGGTGGGCAGCGCCATCGTCCGTGTGATCGAACAGAACCGCGATAACCCGGCGCTCGAAGACGAGCTGGAATCGTTCGCCCGCTCCCTGAAGAGCGGCTTCGGAGCGCGCGCATGAACGAGAACGAGGCCCGGCACAAGCTGGAGGAGTTCCGCGTGCTGATCGACGATGTGGACCGGCGCATCGTGGAACTGCTGAATGAGCGCACGCGCGTGGTGGAAGAGATCGGCCGCGTCAAGCGCGAAGCGCAACTTCCGGTCTACGAGCCGAAGCGCGAAGACCAGGTTTTCGCCAATATCAAGGGATCGAATCACGGGCCGCTCAGCCCGGAAGCCGTGCGCGGCATCTTCGAGCGCATTATTGACGAGATGCGCAAGATCCAGCGGCTAAAAATCGTGGCGGACGGAGACAGGTAATGCTAGTCGTAATGCAGGAAGGAGCGACCGAACAGCAGGTCCAGGCGGTAATCGACCGGCTGACGGACCTGGGGTTCGACGTGCATCGCTCCACCGGTGTGGTCCATACGCTGCTCGGCGGCGTGGGCGGCACGGACGATTTCGATCTCGGCATCTTCGAAGTGATGGAGGGCGTCAAAGAGGCGCACCGCATCATTTCGCCTTACAAGCTGGCAAGCCGCGGCTTCCGGCCAGAGGGCACGCGGGTGCGCGTCGGTGGCGTGGAGATCGGCGGAGATCGCGTGGTGGTGATGGCCGGCCCTTGCAGCGTGGAAAACCGCGACCAGATCGAGCGATCGGCCGAGGTGGTGGCGGCCGCCGGCGCGTCCGTGCTTCGCGGCGGAGCTTTCAAGCCGCGCAGCTCGCCCTACAGCTTTCAGGGCTTGGGCGAAGAAGGCCTGCGGCTGATGCGCGAAGCGGCCGACCGGCGCGGGCTGCTGGTGGTCAGCGAAGTGATGGACAGCTCGCAGATTTCGCTGGTGGCCCAATATGCCGACATCCTGCAGGTGGGCGCGCGCAACATGCAGAACTTCAACCTGCTGCGCGACCTGGGCAAGCTGCGGAAGCCGGTGCTGCTGAAACGCGGGATTTCGGCCACCATCGAAGAGCTGCTGCTTTCCGCGGAGTACATCCTGGCCGGGGGAAATTACGATGTCATCCTGTGCGAACGAGGGATTCGCACCTTCGAGACGTACACGCGGAACACCATGGACATCTCGGCCATCCCCGTGGTGAAGAAGCTCTCGCACCTGCCGATGATGGCCGACCCCTCGCACGGCACGGGGCGGCGCGACAAGGTGGCGCCCATGGCGCGCGCGGCTGTGGCGGCGGGCGCGGACGGGTTGCTGGTGGAGGTGCATCCGAATCCGGATCGTGCGCTGAGCGATGGCGCGCAATCCCTCAAGCCGGAGCAGTTCGAAGAATTGATGAGCCAGTTGCGGATCATCGCGCCGGCGGTGGGCCGCACGATCTGAAATGAAAAAGGTAGCAATTGTCGGGACAGGTCTGATCGGCGCATCGTTTGGCCTGGCGCTGCGCGTGGCGGGGTTCGATGGCGAGATCGTGGGGGTCAGCTCGGAGCGCGCGCTGGCCGGAGCTCTGGAGGTAGGGGCAGTCGATCGCGCCGCGCCCCTGGCCGAAGCGGTGGGCGAGGCGGACGTGGTTTTTCTCTCGCAGACCATCGGCCGGATTCTCGACACCATCCGCCATCTGGATCCGCTGGTGAAGCCGGGGGCGCTGGTGACCGACGCCGGCAGCACCAAGAGCGAGATCGTGGACACGGCGCTGCAGAGCATCACGCGATGCCAGTTTCTGGGCGGCCATCCGATGGCCGGCAAGGAGTCGCGCGGCCCGCAATCGGCCGAGGCCGGGCTCTTCCAGGGGCGGCCCTGGGTGCTCACGCCGACTGAGCCGGCGGAACTCGAGACGGACGCGGCCGGTGAATTCGCGGACTGGCTGGAGCGGATCGGAGCGCGCCAGGTGGTGCTCGATGCCGCGGAGCACGACCGCCTCGTGGCGATGACTTCGCACCTGCCGCAACTGGCGTCCACGGCCCTCGCCGCAACCCTGGCCGATACGCGCGGAACCGAGGTCTCAGGGTCCGGCCTGATGGACATGACGCGGCTGGCGCTCAGCTCCTACGATCTCTGGCGCGACATCCTGGCGACCAATGCCGGGCACATCGAGCGCGCGCTCGCGGCGTACATCCAGGAGCTCGAACACATTCGGGAGAACCTGCGGACCCGGCAGTTGCAGGAAGAGTTCGAGCGCGGTGCGCGGCTGGCGGAGAAATTGCGGCGAGCGCGCCAGGACTGACATGCAAAAACGGATCTCCCCCGCTTCCAGGCTCTCGGGCAGCATTGCGCTGCCCGGCGATAAATCGATCTCGCACCGCTATGCGATGATCGCCGCGATCGCCGAGGGCCCCTCGCACATTCAGAACTACTCCACCGGCGCGGACTGCCATTCCACGCTGGGCTGCCTCCGCGCCCTGGGCATCGACATCTCCGGCGAAGGGACCGAATTCACGGTCCACGGCCGGGGTCTCGACGGATTGCGCGCGCCCGCCGGCGACCTCGATGCCGGCAACTCGGGCTCGACTATCCGGATGCTCTCCGGCATTCTGGCAGCGCAGCCGTTCCCGACCCGCATCGCGGGCGACGAATCGCTCTCGCGGCGGCCCATGCAGCGCATCATGAAGCCGCTGGCCGCGATGGGCGCGCACATCCAGGCGCGCGAAGACAAGTTTCCGCCGCTCGAAATCCACGGCGCCAAGCTGCGGCCGATTCAATACGACCTGCCGGTGCCGAGCGCGCAAGTGAAGACCTGTGTCCTCTTCGCCGGGCTGTTTGCCGAAGGCGAGACCTCGGTCATCGAGCCGGTGCGTTCGCGCGACCACACCGAAATAGCCCTGCGCGAGTTCGGCGCCGACCTCACGGCCCACCGCGGCAGGATCACGCTCGCCGGCCGGCCCACGCTGACCGGCCGCGAACTGGTGGTGCCGTCGGACCTTTCTTCGGCGGCGTTCTTCCTGGCGGCCGCCCTGCTCGTGCCCGGTTCGCGACTCTCGATCCGCGGCGTGGGGCTGAACCCCACGCGGTCGGCGCTGCTCGATTTCCTGATCGGGATGGGGGCGAACATCCGCGTCCCCGACCTCGAAAGCCGCAATGGCGAGCTGGTTGGTGAAATCATCGTGGAACACTCTTCGCTGCGGGGAGGCATAATCGAAGGCGCCCTGACCGCCGCGCTCATCGACGAGATCCCCGTGCTGGCCGTGCTGGGCGCCGCCACCGAGCAGGGGCTCACTGTGCGCGACGCCTCGGAGCTGCGCATCAAGGAGACGGACCGCATCCGGACGGTGGTCGAGAACCTCCGCCGTCTCGGTGTGGCCGCGGAAGAAGCGCCCGACGGCATGGTGATCCCCGGCCGCCAGAAGTTCCACGCGGCCGAGTTCGACTCGTTCGGCGACCACCGCGTTGCCATGGCGTTCGCGGTCGCGGCGCTGCGGGCCGACGGCGATTCGGTGATCCAAGGGGCGGAGGCGGCGTCGGTATCGTTTCCCGAGTTCTGGGACACGCTCTCAAGTTGCGTTGAGTTCCACGATTAGCGAATCGAGCGCGATGGTCTTCTGAATGTTGCGGCGGATCAGGCGCGCGATCTCGTCCACCTTTGCCACGGCCTGCCGGATCCACGCGAATTCCACCTTGGCGGCGATGGCTTCGAGCTCGCGCCGGATGTCGTCGTTGCGGATCTCGCCCGCGCCTGTGTGCAGCACCAGCAGGTCGCGCAGGAGGTCGTAGAGTACCTTCAGGTAGTGATCGAGCTTCTCGCTCTTGCTGCGCCCGAGGGCTTCCGAAACCGGTACCCACGCGCCGAACGGGGCGAGACCGGCCGCCGTCTTCAGCAGTGCCAGCATAGCGGCCCGGCGCTTATCGTAGGCTTCCAGGTCGAGCGAGATCGCGACCCCCGGGCTGCCCGCCGCCAGCGGCACGCGCCGCTCCGGACGGTCGAGGCCGCGCGATTTCACGAACTCGCGCATCTCTTCTTTGCCGAGCGGCGCGAATTGGAACGGCACCGAACGCGACCGGATGGTGGGCAGAAGGTCGTAGGCGTTCTCGGCCGTCATGATCACCACCAGGTGGTCGGGCGGCTCTTCGAGCGTCTTCAGGAGGGAGTTGGCGGCCTGGTCGTTGGCGCGGTCCACATGGTCGATCAGGAAGACGCGCCGTTTGCCCCGGTTCGGCAGGAATTGGGCCCGCTCTTTGAGCAGGCGGGTCTGCTGGATGGAGATCTGGCGCAGCGGGCCGTCCGGCGCGAAGGTGACGAAATCCGGATGGGACGCGAACAGCAGCGGATCCTCGTTGCGCTTCTCGGCCGGCCAGCGCTCGCGCCCCGCCACAATTTCCAGGTTGTCAGGCAGGCTGAGGTCGTCCCGTTCGATCAGCTCCGCGTGGTGCAGCAGGCGGGCGCCCAGCCGGCGCGCCAGCGTGGCCTTGCCGACGCCTTCGGGACCGGAAAAGAGCAGCGTCTGGGCCAGACGCTCCTGCGCCAGCATCTGTTCGAGCGCCTGCGTGACGTGCGGGTTCCCCCAGAAGTTCTCAAACATAGCGGCTGACCACGCCCCACACTTCGCTCTCGATTTCGTCAATCCCGGCGCGTCCGTTCACCATCCTGACGCGCTCCGGCTCGGCTGCCGCCAGCGCGTGGTAGGCCTGGTAGACCTTCCGGTGAAACTCCAGCGACTGGTCGTCCATGCGGGTCTCGCAGTGCGGTTCGGCTACATTGCGCGCCCGCGCCCGGGCCAGGCTGGCTTCGGCATCCACATCCACCAGGATGGTGAGGTCGGGCTTGATGCCGCGGCAGGCGATGCGGTCGAGCGCCATGACGGCCTCGGCGCCCAGGCCCCGTCCGTACCCCTGGTAGACCAGGGAGGAATCCGTAAAGCGGTCGGACAGCACGATTTCCCCCCGCTCGAGGGCCGGCAGGATCCACTCGTCCATATTCTGGGCGCGGGAGGCGAAGTAGAGCAGCAGCTCGGTGGTCGGGCTAAGCTCCTGATTGGCCGAATCGAGCAGGATCCGGCGGATCTTCTGCGCGATCGGGGGGCCGCCCGGCTCGACCGTCTCGAGGACCGTCCGGCCCATCGTCCGCAGCCGCTCCGCCAGGCGGTGCATTTGGGTGGTCTTGCCGGAACCGTCCATTCCTTCGAAAGTGATGAAGAGGCCGCGTTTATCCACAGTGAAGACCTTATTGTACCGGGTGTCGGAGGGGGTTCGCGCCCAATGGCGATGGGGCAAATGCCCCAGTTCTGGATATTCAGAGTCCGAATTGTGGAATTTCTCTGCGTGTTTTCAGCACCGGTGACCGTGGTCACGGAAATGCAGATAAGAATCGTCCAGATTGGAGAAGAGATGAACTTCGATCAGTCCCCGATGCTTGTGATCTGGGAAGTAACCCAGGCCTGCGACCTGGCATGTGTGCACTGCCGCGCTTCCGCCCAGTCGGAGCGAAACTCCGACGAGTTGACGACCGAGCAGGGATTCCGCCTGCTCGACGAGATCCGCCGTTTCGGCGAGCCGCTGATGGTATTTACGGGCGGCGACCCCTTGAAGCGGCCCGACCTGTTCGAGTTGATCCGCCACTCGGTGGAGATCGGGCTGCGCACCAACGTGACGCCCAGCGCCACTCCGCTGCTGACGCCCGAGGCCATCGACGGATTCAAAGCCGCCGGCATTTCGCGCATGGCGATCAGCGTGGACGGCCACGACGCCGCCTCGCACGACGATTTTCGCGGCATTCCCGGAACCTTCGACCGAGCCATGCTGGCCTTGCGGCACGCGCGCGATATCGGGCTCGACACCCAATTCCAGACGACGGTGACCCGGCGCAATATGGCGCACCTGCCGGAGATCGCCGAAATCGTCCGGGAAGTGCGCTCGAAGATGTGGAGCCTGTTCTTCCTGATCGTGACCGGCCGCGCGCTGGAGAACGACGACCTGCTAGCGGAAGAGTACGAGAAGGTCTTCGAGTTCATGTACGATCTGTCGAAGACCGCGCCTTTCGGCATCAAGACCACGGAAGCCATGCACTACCGGCGCTACGTGGCGCAGCGGATTCGCGCCGAGCACGGCCCCACCGAGAACGAAAGCGCGAAGGGCGTGGCCTTCCGGACGGCCGGAGTGAGCGACGGCAAAGGCTTCGTCTTCGTCTCGCACAAGGGCGAGATCTATCCCAGCGGCTTTCTCCCGGTGAGCGGCGGCAACGTGCTGAACAGCTCACTGACGGATGTCTATCGCAATTCGGACCTCTTCCGCACCTTGCGCGACACCAGCCAGCGCGAAGGCAAGTGCGGCATTTGCGAATACCAGAAGATCTGCGGCGGATCCCGCTCCCGGGCCTACGCCCTGACCGGCGACTTCCTGGCGGAAGATCCGCGCTGCACGTACCAACCGCATTTAGCTGACGCCGTGGTGGGCTGACCGGGGGACGGCGGCCGGCCTGAGAAAGTCACATGCTAGATTCGAGGGATGGGAAAGAGGGGCCGGCGAGTTAAGGAAAAACCTGCGGAACCCTCTCGCTTCCGTTCCGCGACGCTCCTTACCTTCCTCGAGAACCACGCGGGCTGGATAGCAATCGCAGCTATCCTTTTTGCCTCAGCCCGTATCGTCGCGACATACAACGTCTATAGCCATACGGGGGACGAGCCGGCCCACATCGCGTGCGGGTTGGAGTGGCTCGATCACCACATCTATCGCTGGGAGCCCCAGCATCCTCCGTTGGCCCGTGTGGCGGCAGCTATCGGCCCTTACCTGCTGGGGGCCCACTCGCGGGAGGGCGATCCTGCCGATCAGGATGCCATGGTGGATGAGGGAGTGAGAATCCTTTATTCCGGGAATCACTACGATCTCTCCCTGTTTTTGGCGCGCCTCGCCTGTCTGCCGTTCTTCTGGGTCGCGGCCGTGGTGGTCTACGAGTGGGGAAGGCGATACTACAGCCGCGCGGTGGCGGCGCTCTCGGTCTGCGTGTTCACCTTCCTTCCCGCGGTGCTGGCGCATGCCGGCCTGGCGACCACGGATATGGCCCTGACGGCCTTCCTGGGCGCCGCGTTCCTCACGGGCATGATGTGGCTGGAACAGCCTACGGCCGCGCGCGCGGCGGCATTCGGCCTGTGTGGAGGTTTGGCCCTCCTCTCCAAGTTCTCCAGCATGGTTTTCTTTCCCGCAACTGCCGCGTTGGCGCTGCTCTGCTACTTCGCCGTGGAACGCCCATCCCGGGCCCGGGTCCTCGACGCGATCCGGCAGAGGGGGCCGACGCTCGCGATCTCGGCGGGGATCTGCTTTTTCGTGGTCTGGGCCGGTTATCGCTTCTCCGTGGGACCCGTGCCGGTGCTGGGCAACCGCACCCTGCCCTTCCCGGAGCTATTTGCCGGCATTCAACAGGTGCGCGACCACAATGAACACGGCCACTTCAGCTACCTGCTCGGACAGCGCGGGCAATTCGGCTGGTGGTATTTCTTCCCGGTGGCGCTGGCGGTCAAGACTCCTCTGGCTTTTCTGATCCTGCTGCTCGCCGGCGTGTTCGCGACTTTCCGCAAAAAGTCGCCTGTCCGGCGCGCCTGGCTGCCCGGCACGTTTGCGGCGGCGATTCTGATCGCGGGCATGGCCAGCACGATCAACATCGGCCTGCGGCATATCCTGCCCGTCTACATCGGCTTCTCGATCGTCGTCGGGCTCGCCGTGAACCTCATGTTGGAGCGCGCTCCCGAACACCGCGGCCTGCTGGGCGCCGGGGTTCTGCTGTTGGCGTGGTTTGCGGGCTCCTCCATTTTGAGCCACCCGGACTACTTGCCGTATTTCAACTTACTGGCCGGCAGCCATCCGGAGAACGTCCTGGTGGACTCCGATCTCGATTGGGGCCAGGACCTCAAGCGCCTCGCGAAGCGATTACAGGAAGCTGGAGCGCCGGAACTCACGCTCTCTACCGGGTTCCGGATCGACTACGCAAAAGCCGGTCTCCCCCCGCGGATCAATCGATTGACCGTTCTCTATCCGCCGCCCGGTTGGTGCGCGGTCAGCGTGAGTTACTGGAAAGAGCGGCGGCTCGGCCTGCTGGACCGGTATCCGGAATACACGCTGTTTCCCGATCGCATCCCGCCTACGGAGAAGGTTGGCAAGGGAATTTTCCTCTGGTATACACCTCCTGCTTCGGCGGTCTCCACGAGTGGCGGTGAGTAAGTCCCCGAAATGAGTGGTCAAGGCCGCGACCAGCCGTAACCGGGCCTGATACTATCGGATGGATGCCCGATAACGGACTGTTCTCTCTCGATGGCGATGTGGCGGTCGTAATCGGCGGCGGCGGTGTGCTGGCCGGCGCCATGGCGGAAGGACTTGCGGCCGCGGGCGCCCGGGTCGCCATCGCCGGACGCACCCAGGAACACGCCGACGTCCGCGCGCAGGCGATCGCCGGCCAGGGAGGCCACTCCATCGCGATGCAGTGCGACGCGACCAGCAAGGCGGACCTGGTCCGGGTGCTCGAGACGGTGCAGGACCGCTTCGGACGCGTCGATATCCTGATCAACGCGGCCGGCGTCAACTCGACCACGCCGTTCTTCGAAATCAGCGAAGAGGAATGGCAGCGCATCCTCGATATCGACCTCAAGAGCGTGTTTCTGGCCTGCCAGGTTTTCGGCAAAGCTATGGTGGATGCCGGCCGCGGCGGCTCCATCATTAATATCAGTTCCGCCTCGTCCGGTCCGCCGCTTTCGAAGGTTCTGACGTATGCGGTGGCCAAGGCCGGAGTCAACCAGATCACGAAATACCTGGCGCGCGAGCTGGCCCCGCACGATATCCGGGTGAACGCGATCCTCCCGGGATTTTTCCCCGCCGAGCAGAACCGCAAGGTGCTGACGCCCGAGCGGGTCTCCAGCATCCTGACCCACACCCCCATGAAGCGCTTCGGCGATGCCGGCGAGCTGATCGGCGCGACGGTATACCTGGCGTCGCGCAAAGCGTCGTCGTTCGTCACCGGGACGATTCTCCGGGTGGATGGCGGCTTCATGGCAATGACCATTTGACGGGCGATGGCACTTGCTTCCGTCCGGCGCCGCACGCACCTGATTTACGTGGTGCTGCAGGATCCTGGAATGAGCTGCATGTTTTTCCGGAATAGGGCGCCAGATCGGGCCGCGACATCTCGGATGAATATGGCCCTTTTGGGCGCCTTTCGAGATGGATTAGGAATAACCCTGATATGCGAGCCGGGACAGTCTGGGTAAAGCTGGCGGAACTACCAGCCGATCACCAAAAAAATGGGACGGTTCGGTGTGAAACTATTGACTCTGGATGCGGTTACATGCTTTAATCATGCCAGCTTGCTTGGCGTACAAATCAGGCTGGCCGGGTCTCCGTTAAGTGCTGAAGGGAAACAATTTCTCTTGACAGTGGACGGACAATCAGTTACAACAATCTTTACCGCGTCTGGTTTCAGTGTGCCATTTTGTATCTGTACCCTGTGAGCGCAGAAGATATAATCACAAAGCACACATGCGCCGCAGACAAGGCTTCAGCATCGCCCAGGGGCTAACTTGGAAGCTCCCGGGATTGACTCTCCGCCCGACACGGAGAAGTTCCCTAGGTTGACTGAACGGTTTCGCTGTACTTGAGGCTCAGGTTGAGAGAACTTCGACCGATTCAAATTTCGCAATTCACAAGGAGAAGGAAATGAATTTTCGCAGATTGATTACTGCGATGGCTTTGCTGGCCCTATTCGTTGGGCTGGCGAGCGCGCAGGTGCTGGTTGGCACGATCGGCGGTAGCGCCGGCGCGCTGACCTGCTCGGCCAGCGTCGCAGCGCCCCCGCTGCTCCGCTCGGAAGGTATCACCGAGCTGATCGGGGACATCGTTCTGACGTGCACCGGCGGGCCGGTCCAGGTCGGTGGTTCGCCGATCAACACAGCCAACATCACGGTCAGCCTCGGCACGAACGTGACCAGCCGGCTGTTGGGCGCAGGTACGGGTACCAACCCGAGCAACACTTCCGAAGCCCTGCTGATGATCGACGAGCCGGGTGCGAATCTGACCCCCGCAGTTGCGGGCGCCGGTCCGGCCGCCGCGCAGAACGTTTGCACGAACTCGGCGTCTGGCGCTGCCATCGGCGGGCCGTGCGCGCAGTATGCATTCGTCAACGGCACGGTCGTTGTGGCGAGCTCCAGCTCTACCGCGAATGTCGCGCCGTTTAACACTTACGAGGGCTTGGTCAACGCCAACCAGGTAACATTCAATGGCGTGCCGATCCTGGCTCCCGCCACCTCCGGCATCGCGCGTGTTTTCCGCATCACCAACGTTCGCGCGAATGTTTCCGGTCTCGGCGGCGGCGGTCTCGCCGGCACCACCCAGTTGCTCGCTTCCGTTTCGATCAGCGGCAACACGGCTCTTCCGGTGAACGCTCCGGTGCAGATTGCCGGCTTCATCCAGCAGGGCCTCAGCACCGCCGTGCGGTCCACCACCGGCGGCAGCTTCTCGATTTCGTCCTTACAGCAGTGCTCGAACTATACCAGGACGTCCGTCGCCACGCTGCGCTTTACCGAGAATTTCGGTACGGCGTTCAAGACCCGCGTCGCGGCTCCGCCGTCGGCAAACGGCTTCACCAATATCACTGTCGTGGGCACGCCTGGCCAGAACATTCCCGGAACCATTTACAACTCTGAGTCCGGGTTCATTCAGCCGCAGGTAACGTCCTCCTCTTCGGTGAGCGGTTCATCCGTAGTCGCCGGCCTGGCGGATTTCGGCACTCGCCTCAAGGCAGTCTTCAATAACCTGCCGAGCGGCGTTCGGGTTTACGTCTCGACCACGAACGTGAGCGGCGGCGCCGCCGGCTCGAGCATCGCCCAACCGGGTGGTCAGTCGACCAGCAGCTTCGCCCAGTTGGTTGTCAGCGAAACCACGGCCGATTCGAACATCATTCCGGCTGTCCCGCCCACCACTACCGCGGGCACCGCCGTCACTGTTGTCGAACTGCCGGTCGTGAACAACTCGGCGACAGCGGTTTGGGAAGTTGTCAATACCAATCCGTCCGCAACCGAGAATTTCGACTTCGGCGTTTATATCAGCTACACCGCGAATCCTGGCTCGAACATTCCGACCCCGGGAACCGGCACGGTGAACATGAGCTTTGCGCCGACCAGCACCACCACTACGGCCTCGAGCAGTGCGACGATTCCGCGATTCGTTGACACCTCTTCGGGCTCCAACCTGTTCACCGTTGCGATCTGCCAGACGGTTCTGCTCTATCCGTTTGTCACCAACCAGGCAGGCTTCGATACGGGTATCGCGATTGCGAATACCACGACCGATCCGTTTGGGACTTCGCCGCAGGGCGGCACCTGCGCCATGTACTTCTATGGCGACAGTGCTCCCGCTGCTTCGGTGAATACCGGCAATATCGCAACCGGGACCGTGTACACCACGCTAGCCTCGACTACGGCCGCGGGCTTCCAGGGTTACATGATCGCGGTTTGCAACTTCCAACTCGCTCACGGCTTTGCGTTCATCAGCGACCTCGGTGCGCGCAACCTGGCGATGGGCTATCTCGCGCTGATCGTGCCGACAGGTACGGGTTCGCGTGAGACGCCGGAAGCTTTGGACAACTAGGATCGGTTTCTGTCCGGCATTCCCGCCGGCAGTTTCGACCATCTCCAAGAGGAGGGCTTCGGCCCTCCTCTTTTTTTTTGCCCAAATTCTAGTCATTCGAATCGCTGAGTGGTGATAGACTGGAGATCACCCGCGTCCATCCGAGTCCAACCGTGTTCATTCATTGAACGAGGAGGTATCTTGTACAAATTCAAGTTTCCTATTGTCGTGGCGGCGGTGTTCGCCGGGTTTCTCATGGCGGGGACGGCTGCCGCACAGACCGTGTCGGTAGTCACCGGGAACGGCCAGTTCATCTGCCCTGCGTGCCAGGCGCTGACGGGTAATTTTCAGGCCTTAAAGGTCCTGGTTACCGACGCCAACGGAAACCCCATGCCTAACGTGACTGTGAACTGGTCGACGAACGCGTTTTCGAGCCAGGCTCTCCTACAGGCCACATCGACCGTGACCGCATCCGACGGCACGGCCACTAACACCCTGTTTGCGCTGTCGCAGCTAGGGGTAATTAGTTCCCAGAGTTATCTGCAATACACAGTTACTGCCACGGCAGGCAGCTCGACCGCGACATTCAGCCTGACGCAGGGCTTTGACCTGTCGCTCAATGGCTTCATTCTGCAGGCGGCGAATGTCTCGTTCCTCACGACACCCTCCGGTTTGACTGGCCAGGCCGGCAGCACTTCCGATAGTTCCATTCAAGTTCTGGTGAGCGACCGGAGCGGCCAGGCTATTCCGAATGTCGCGGTCTTTCTCGCGAACTTACCGGACAACACCGGGCCGACCATGCTGTGTAAGTCGGGCCCCGGCGCGGGTGTGGGCACGGTCCTGACCGATGCGACCGGCCGCGCCACCTGTCAGCCGGTGTTTGGCCCTGTGCCCGGGTCGGGCCAGTACCAGATTAATGTAGGCGGCGCCTATCCTTCCGCCGACTTTACGCAGACTCCGACTTCCTACCGGCATTCCAACCCTTATGGCTTTACGACGACTCCGGGACTGCCGGCTTCGGTGACGGCGACGCAGGGCATCGGGCAGTCGGTGAATCCGGGCCAGAATCTCCCCACGCCCCTGGGCGTGCAAGTGAGTGACTCTAACGGCAACCCGCTGGCGGGTCAGACGATTACGTGGTCGGTTTCTCCTGCCGGAGCGGCGTCCTTATTTAATACGGTCACCACGACCGACGCCAACGGCAAGGCGACTACGGGTGTGGCCGTATCCGGCGCTTTCGCCGCGGGGTCGATCACCGTTACCGCTAAGGCCGCCGCGGACACTACCAAGTCCGCCACATTCACCATTACGGTGATTCCGGTGGTCACCATCACGGGCTTCACGATCGTTTCCGGAAATAACCAGAGCGCACCGGTCAACACGGCATTCGGGGCGCCCCTGGTGGTGCAGGTGACTACCAGCGCCGGGACGGCCGCTAATATTCCGGTGCAGTTCCGCGTGGCCGGCGGCTCGGTTTCGCTGAACGCGACCAACGTCACCACCGATTCGACCGGCAAGGCGCAGGTCACCGCGTCCGCGGGCTCCGTGACAGGCGCGGCCACGGTTACAGCGACCGTAACATCGAATACGGGCGTGGGCAGCCAGACCTTCTCTCTCACGGTCCTGCCTCCGGCACCGGCGATCACCGCTTCCAACTTCGTCAATGGCGCGGATCCTTCGCTCAATACGCTTTCCCCGTGCAGCATCGGCGCCCTGGTGGGCTCGCAGGCGGCGCTCGGAGTGACCGGACTCGTCCCGACCTTCCCCGGCGTGCCGGTCAACAGTAGTGTGAAGATCACCCTGAGTAACATCTCGGCTCCGATTCTGAGCATCGGCACGCTGGCTAGCGGCATGCAGCAGATCCAGTTCCAGGTGCCGTGCGAAGTGGCGCCGGGCAGCGTTCCGGTTACCGTCAACTTAGGCGGCGGCACGACCAATGTTACGTTGACCGTTCAGGCGGCCAGCCCCGGCGTGTACCAGACTCCGATGTCCGACAACGTCGTGCGGGCCGTTCTGGTTCGCCCCGACGGATCGTTCGTCACTCTGGCGAATCCCGCGCGCCGCGGTGAGACCGAGGTCGCTTACGTTACGGGTCTCGGGCCGACTTCGCCGCTAGTGGGAACTTCGTCGGTTCCGGCTCCCAGCGCTTCGGCTACCGTGCAGGGCATCGTGATCGCCGGTATGAACGGCGGCGGCGTGCCGGTGGTTTCGGCGAAGGCCGCCGAAGACCTGCCGGGCGTCTATGTGGTGGCGTTCCAGATTCCGACGGACATGGCGACCGGGAACGATATTACGTTCTCGGTGGGAGTCGTGGTGCCGGGCGGAACGTCCGCGATCAACAGCAATTCAGTCAAGATACCAGTGCAGTAAGTTGTAACTCCTGCCCGCTCCCTTACGGTCGCGGCTCTGTGCAAATCAGGCCGCGACCGTTTCTCTCTTCCCCTTGTCTTCGCCTATACACAACCAGTAGTATGTTGCGCAATTTGTGTAGATTGCATTGTGTGCGG
Source organism: Bryobacterales bacterium (assembly GCA_963836015.1). Lineage (GTDB taxonomy): Bacteria > Acidobacteriota > Terriglobia > Bryobacterales > Bryobacteraceae > CAWCDJ01. Next base: position 156,571 of record CAWIIF010000012.1, read on the forward strand.
ATAACTCCGTCGTAATCAGCTAGTTCCTCAAAAAACCTCTTGCCAAACGCGAGGTGTGCGTGCCACTATTGGTTGGTGGAAAGAATCGGCCTAAATTAGGCCTTCTAGGGATAAAAAGTGGACGGGCTGCAGCAACTGGCGATGGTCGAAGCTCCTCGGGGCATGTACCCGGGGCGTCTCGACGACAAAGGCCGGTGTAAGCTGCCCGCGGCGTTCCAGCAGTACTTCGCCGCCCTCCGCGAAAAGAAGTTATTCGTGACGTCGTTAGACAGGCGCATCGCGCAAATTTATCCGATGGATGTCTGGCGGCAGAACGAGAAGTTTTTCGATACGTACCGCGACGACCCGAGAATAGCACGGAACGTGGCATTCAATGCCGCCGATCTGGGTGCGGAAGCGGAAATGGATTCTCAGGGCCGCATTACCTTTCCGCCCGAGTTGCGGCGGGAACTGGGGATCGAGAATGCCCCGGTGCGGCTGTTCGCCTATAAGGGGCGAATCGAGATTTTGAGCGAACCGATTTACGAAGAGCGCAGGCGCGAAGCGTCCCAGACGGCCGCCGAGGACGTGACCAAGCTGGAGGCGGCGGGGCTGAACTGATGGCATATGCACGTTTCGGTCATGCCCGAAGAATCCATGGAGCTTCTGGCAGTTCGTCCGGACGGCATATACCTGGACGCCACCGCGGGGCTCGGCGGACATACCGGCTTGATCGCGCGGCAGCTGACCACGGGCCTGGTGATCGCCAACGACCGCGACGAACAGTCGATCGAGATGGCGCGGCGCAACACCGCCGAGTGGGCCGGCCGCATACGGTTTCATCACGGGTCGTTCGGCTCCCTGGCCGAGGCGGTTTCGGAAGCGGGATTCGAACGGGTGGATGGTCTCCTGGCCGATTTGGGTGTGAGCCGCTATCAGCTCACGGCGCCGGAGAGAGGTTTTTCGTTCATGGCGGATGGGCCGCTCGACATGCGCATGGATACGTCCGTGGGCTCGACGGCTGCCGATCTCGTCAACTACACCGACGAAAAGACGATCGCCGATTTGATCTTTCAGCTCGGCGAAGAGAGGAGGGCGCGGAAAGTAGCCAGAGCAATCGTCCGGGCGCGGCCCATACGGAGCACACAACATCTGGCCGATGTGGTGTTGCGGGCCGTGCCCAGGACGGGTCGTTTGCATCCGGCCACGAAGACCTTCATGGCTTTGCGAATGGCCGTCAACGACGAACCGGGAGAACTGGACCGGCTGCTCCGGACGGGCCCCGAGCTTCTGAAGCACGGAGGCCGGATGGTGGTCATCAGCTTTATGTCCCTCGACGACCGCAAGGTGAAAGAACGATTTCGGGAACTCGGCCGGGAGGGGCGTGTGACGGTCCTGACCAGGCGTCCGCTGCAACCCGGCGAACCGGAAGTTTTCCAGAATCCGGCTTCGCGCAGCGCCAAGCTGCGCGCGCTGGAGATGATTTGACAGAGAGGCAACGAATATAAAATGGCGACGCTACCTAAAGTCTTCCGCAAGGTCGAAGCGCCGGAACCGACAAGCACCTCTCCGGAGGTCGCGCGCCGGCCGGCACTCGTACGGAATCCGTACGCGCTTCGCGCCTTACCGCAGGCGGATGTTTTCTTCTACTGCAAAAAGATCAATAATTCCCGCCTGGTGCGCGAGCCCGATCCGCAGGCCCGCGGCGCCTGCTGGTCGGCGATCGGCGTAGCCTGCGTGGTGCTTGCCGGGCTGTCGGGCGTGATGGCCCCGACGGTGGCGAACACCCTTGCGGGCTACAAGCTCGAGGCATTGCGTGTGGAAGAGCGGAAGATGCTGGACGAGCGGCGTTTGCTCGAACTGCAGGAAGCCGAGTTGTTGAGGCCCGACCGGCTGGAAAGATTAGCCCGGGGCCAGAATCTCGTGACGCCGTCCTCCGGCCAGGTGATCCACCTGGATAGCCGGGAAGACGGCGCCGTTGCGATGGTGAAGTAACGAAAGCGGGGAGGCGTGCGCGGCACGCTACGCGACATGGTGGAGCGTCGTCTGACGTGGCTCGCCTTGATCATCCTGCTTTGGGGCGGAGCCATCTTCTACAAGTTGATTTCACTGCAGGTGATTCATCACCTGCAGTATGTCCGCATGGCGCGGGCCCGGCAGGAATTGGTGGTCGAGATCCCGGCGCCGCGCGGGACGCTATTCGACCGCTCGGGCCGCGTACTCGCCATGAGCACGCCGGCCGAAACGGTCTACATCAACCCGCAGAAGGTGGACGTCCAGGTGGCGACCGAAATTCTGGCCGGGTCGCTCCATCTCAATCCGGTGGAACTCTACGGCGAGATCCTCTCGGCCTATGAGAACCACCGAGGCTACCTGATCATCAAGCGGCGCATCTCCGACGAGGAGTCGGACCGCCTGCACCGCCTCGGCCTGGAATGGATCGGCTTCCAGCGGGAGAGCCAGCGCCACTATCCCAAAGGCAGCCTGGCCGCGCACGTGCTTGGTTCGGTCGATTTTGAAGAGAAGGGCAACGCCGGCGTCGAGAAGTCGCTCGACGAGGACCTTCGCGGCCAGCCCGGCCAGATGCGGCTGTTGACCGACGTCAAACGCCGCGGCATCGAATCCACCCTGGCTACCGAGGCGCGCCCCGGCCTGCCGGTCATCCTCAGTATCGACGAGCGGATTCAATTCATCGCCGAGCGCGAGCTGGCGGTCGCGGTCCAGGCCCACCATGCCACCAGCGGCAGCGTCGTCGTGATGAACCCCTACACGGGCGAAGTCCTGGCGCTGGCCAGTTATCCTTCCTACGACCCCAATGACTCCCCGAAACCGGAGGACGTGGCCGATCGCCAGAATCATGCGGTGTCGGTGCCTTTCGAGCCGGGTTCCGTTTTCAAGGTCATCACGCTTTCGGCCGCCCTCGAAACCACCCCGCTCACGCCCGACAGCCTCATCAACTGCCACGGCGGCGTGCTGCGCCTTCCAGGCCGCGTGATTCACGATTCTCACGGCGGGCTGGGCCTGCTTCCCATGGCGACGGTCCTGGCGAAATCCAGCAACATCGGCGCCATCGAGATCGGCCTGCGGGTGGGGCAGGACAACATGTATAACTACGTCCGCCGCTTCGGATTCGGCCAGAGGACCGGCATCGACCTCCCGGCCGAGTCGCCCGGACAATTCCGCAAAGTGTCCCGGTGGGGAAAGACGTCTCTGGCTTCCATCTCGATGGGCCAGGAGGTCAGCGTAACGACCCTGCAGCTTGCGCAGGCGGCCGCGATCATCGCCAACGGAGGGCTCCTGGTGCGGCCCCGCCTGGTGCTGAAGAAGGGCGACCAGGATGTGCCGCCGGCCAGGCCCGTGCGCGTGGTGAAGCCGGAAACCGCCATCACCATGCGCCAGATGATGGAGGGCGTGGTCCTGCACGGCACCGGGAGCCGGGCCAAGGTGGCCGGGTACACGGTGGGCGGCAAGACCGGGTCGGCCCAGATTTTCGATCGCGCGATCCATCACTATACCCACACGTACAACGGGTCCTTCATGGGGATGGCGCCGGTGACGAATCCGGCCATCGTGGCGGTGGTGAGCCTGAACGGCACCCGCGGCGAGGGCGGGTTCGGAGGCGTGGTGGCGGCGCCGGTCTTCCATGCGGTGGTGGCCGAAGCGCTGCGCGTGCTCGACACCCCCAAGGACCTGCCGGACGAGCCGCCGGCTAAAACCCTGGTGGCCAAGGTCTCCGACCTCGACGATCTGGCCGACGCCGACGAGACTTCCGGCGAGCCGAATATACTGGAAGATAGCGACGACGATGCGCCAGCCTCGGCAACGCCGGCCAACCCGGCAGGTCCGAAGGTCCCGAATTTTCGCGGTATGAGCATGCGCGCGGTATTAGCGGAAGCAGCCGCCAAGGGTTTGACTGTCGTACCTGCCGGTAGTGGCATTGCACGGATCCAAACGCCGGCGCCAGGGGCCGTCCTGCGTGAAGGAGAACGCATCCGCGTCCGGTTTTCGCGATGAAACTCGGCGAAATACTATCGGGTGTCCGGCTGCGCCAGCCCCTTACGCCGGAGTTGGCCGCCTTGCCGGTCGAAGGCCTGGAGTATGATTCGCGGCGCGCCGGCAAGGGATACCTGTTCTTCGCTTTTCCGGGCAGCCGCGCGGACGGCCGTCAGTTCGCGGCCGACGCCCTGGCCCGCGGAGCAGTCGCCGTAGCGAGCGAGAGCGAGTCTCCGGGGGGCGTTCCCTGGATCGAGGTGGAGCACGGCCGGCACGCTCTGGCCATCGCCTCCCGCAACTTCTATCACCGCCCCGACGAGCGCCTGGGGCTGACCGGCATCACCGGCACCAACGGCAAGACCACCACCTCCTACCTGGTCGATTCGGTGCTGCGCGCAGCGGGTCACATTACGGCGCTGATCGGCACCATCGAATACCACCTGGCGGGCAAAGTCCTGCCGGCCGTGAACACCACTCCGGAGTCGCTCGAGCTGATCCGGCTGTTCGCCGATCTCGAAAGCGCCGGCGGGCGGTACGCCACGATGGAGGTGTCGTCCCACGCTCTGGCTTTGGGGCGGGTGTACGGCCTCAAGTTTCACACCGCGGTTTTCACCAACCTCACCCGCGACCATCTCGATTTTCACGGCACGATGGAGGATTATTTCGCGGCCAAGGAAACCCTGTTCGCCGGCGCCGGCGGCCCTCCCCCCGAGTTTGCCGTTTTGAATCGCGACGACGAGTATGCGGGGCGGCTGGCGCTCCATCCCAAGACCCGGCTCTTCTGGTACGGCCTGGGACCGAATGCCGACCTGCGCGCCCGTCACATCTCGTCGGGGTTCCAGGGCCTGCGGTTCGATGTCCAGTTCGGCAAGACGCGCTTCCCGGTGGAATCGCCGCTGATCGGCAAGATCAACGTGTACAACATCCTGGCGGCCTGCGGAGCGGGACTCTCGTACGGCATCCCGCCGGAAACCGTGTCGCGCGGAATCGCGAATCTGCGGGCCGTGCCGGGGAGGTTCGAACGGGTGGACGTAGGCCAGCCCTTCGTGGTCGTGGTGGACTACGCCCACACCGACGACGCCCTGCGCAACGTCATCGCAGTGGCCCGGGGGTTAAATCCGAAGCGCGTCATCACGCTGTTCGGCTGCGGCGGCGACCGCGACCGCACCAAGCGCCCGCTGATGGGACAGGCCGCCGCCGAAGCCAGCGATTTCGTGGTCGTCACCAGCGATAATCCGCGATCCGAAGACCCCCTGGCGATCATCAACGACGCGCTGGTGGGCGTCCGCCGCGTGGACGTTCCGCACATCGTGGAGCCCGACCGCGCCGCAGCCATCGCCCGAGCCTTGAAGGAGGCGCGCGAAGGCGACATCGTCATCCTGGCGGGCAAGGGCCACGAAACGTATCAGGTTTTGAAAGACCGTACCATCGCGTTCGACGACCGGGCGCTGGCGAGAGAAGTGCTGAAAGGGTATGGGTATCACAAAGACCCTGATCAGCCATGACCCTTGATTTACAGCAGGTTGCCAGAGTGATGGAGGCCGCCGGCGACCCCCGGGCCGTACGCGTTGGTGGCTGGAGTGTGGACAGCCGGACACAGCAGCCGGGGGATGTCTACTTCGCGCTACGCGGCCCGAATCACGACGGTCACGATTTCGCGCGGGCCTCCGCGGAGCGGGGCGCATCGGCTGTGGTGCTCGAACGAACAGTCGGCGCGCCGAATGAGCTACTGGTGAACGATACGCTGGCAGCGCTGCAGCAACTCGGCGCCTGGGCGCGTGAGAATTGGAAGGGAGCACTGGTGGGGGTTACGGGGAGCGCGGGAAAAACCACGACGAAGGATGCCATCGCGCACCTTCTCTCGACCGCCCTTCCGGTAGGCAAGACAGTCGGCAATTTCAATAATCACGTGGGTGTGCCGCTCTCCATTTTGCGCCTGCCCGACGGGTGCCGCGCCGCGGTGCTCGAAATGGGAATGAACCATGCGGGCGAGATCCGAGCGCTGGCGCGAATCGCCAAACCGCAGGTTGGAGTCGTGACCAACGTCGGCTACGCCCATATCGAGTTCTTCGATTCGATCGAAGGCATCGCCGCCGCCAAGCGCGAGCTGGTGGAGGAACTGCCGCCCGATGGCGTCGCGGTCCTCAACGCCGACGACCCGCGCGTCGCGCACTTCGGCGACGTGCATCCCGGGCGTACTGTGACCTTCGGGCTCTCGGAAGGCGCGCAGGTTCGCGCCGAAGCGGTGGAAGCTCTCCCCTCGGGTTCTCGTTTCCGGGCGCTGGGAGTGGATTACGAAACCGGCATGACCGGCCGCCACGCCGTGCTGAACCTGCTGGCCGCCATCGCGGTGGCGCAGGTTTTCGACATCGCGCCCGAGCGGCTGCGCGAGCCTGTCCGCACCTTCACGGCCGGCAAAATGCGCGGCGAGCGCCTGGAACACAACGGCATCACCGTCTGGAACGATTGCTATAACTCCAACCCCGAGGCGGCCCGGTCGATGCTCGACGTGCTGCGGCAGACGGCCGCCGGCCGGAGGATCGCGGTCCTGGGCGAGATGCTCGAACTGGGGAGCTCCGCCGCAGACCTTCACCGCCAAGTGGGGCGCTATGCCGCCGAGCGCGGCATCGATTTGTTGATCGGAGTGCGGGGCGCGGCCCGCGACATGGTCGAAGGCGCCGTCAGTGCCGGACTTCCTTCGAAGGCCGCGTGGTTTTTCGAGGATCCGGAGGAAGCCGGGGATTTCGCGCGCGCCGAAGCCCGCTCCGGCGATGCGGTGCTCTTCAAAGGTTCGCGCGGCGTGCGCGTCGAGCGGGCACTGGAAAGGTTTTTGTCTTAGGTAACAATGCTTTACTATTTGCTTTACGAGCAGCTTTATCGATACGCCAGCCCGTTCCGCGTCTTCCGCTACACCACCTTCCGGACGGCGTTCGCCAGCCTGACGGCGCTCTTCCTGTGCGTGGCGCTGGGGCCGTGGCTGATCAACAAGCTGCGCCAGTTTCAGATCGGGCAGTACATCCGCGAGGAAGGCCCCAAGTCGCACCAGAAGAAGGCCGGCACTCCCACCATGGGCGGCGTCCTGATCATCATTTCCATCGTGGTGCCGACTCTCTTATGGGCCGACCTGCGCTACATCTACGTCTGGATCGCCATCGCTGCCCTGCTGGGCTATGGCTGGATCGGCTTTCTCGACGATTACGCCAAGATCACCCGCCGGCGTAACCTGGGGCTGAGTGGCAAGCGCAAACTGGTCTACCAGTTCGCCATGGGGTTTGCCTTCGCCGGGGTGCTGCTGGTGATGCGCGCTTACGGCGACTTCTCCACGGCCATGAACATCCCGTTCCTCAAGCAGTTCAAACCGTCGCTGCTGATCGAAAGCCTGACCCACAATCCGTGGACTTACGTGATCGGCGTGGCGCCCTTCTGTATCGTCGTATCGCTGGTAGTGGTGTTCGCATCGAACGCCGTCAACCTGACCGACGGCCTGGACGGGCTGGCGATCGGGCTGATGGTCATCGCGGCCGGCGCGCTCACTGTGCTGACCTACGCCGGAGGCCACGCGCAGCTCGCCGAGTATCTGCAACTGGCGCGCAATCCGCGAACCTCGGAACTGACCATCTTCTGCGGCTCGATGACCGGGGCCAGCCTGGGGTTCCTCTGGTATAACGCGCACCCCGCCGAAATCTTCATGGGCGATGTAGGCTCGCTCGGCCTGGGCGGCGCCATGGCGGTGGTGGCCGTGCTGATCAAGCAGGAAGTCCTGCTGCTGTTCATCGGCGGCATCTTCATCCTGGAGGCGGTCTCCGTAATCCTGCAGGTGGGCAGCTACAAGCTGCGCGGCGGGAAGCGCATTTTCAAAATGGCGCCGCTGCACCACCATTTCGAAGCGCTGGGCTGGACGGAGTCGAAAATCATCGCCCGCTTCTGGATTGCCGGACTCGTTCTGGCGTTGTTTGCCCTCACCACCCTGAAGCTCAGGTAGCCCATGGAACTGAACGGCACTCACGCGCTGGTGGTCGGGCTGAAAAAGTCCGGCATGGCTTCGGTGGAGTTTCTCTGCCGCCGCGGCGCGGTCGTGCGTGCCACCGATATCAAGCCCCTCGACCAGCTTCCGGGCGCCTCGGAACTGCTGGCGCGGTGGAACGTCCCGTTCGCGCAACAGACGCCCGAGGTTTTCGAAGGGAGCGGCTTGATCGTCCTTTCCCCCGACGTGCCGGCCGATCTGCCTCCCCTGGTGGAAGCCCGCGCCCGGGGTGCACGGGTAATCGGCGAAGTGGAGCTGGCCGGTCCGTCCCTCAAAGGCCGCACCATCGGGATCACCGGGTCGAACGGCAAGACCACCACCACCAGCCTGATCGGCCACATCCTGCGGGAATCCGGCGTGCCGGTGCAGGTGGGCGGAAACATCGGGACGGCCGTGACGTCGATGGTGGAGAGCTCTCGCGATGATGGCTGGAACGTGCTCGAGCTTTCCAGTTTCCAGCTCGAGACGATCGCGGAATTCCGCGCGCATGTCGGCCTTGCCCTCAACGTGACGCAGAACCACCTGGACCGCCACCACACATTCGAGGCCTATGCCGCGGCCAAAGGACGGCTGTTTGAGACCCAGCAGGCCGGGGATTTCGCGGTGCTGAACGCCGAAGACCCGGTGTGCGTCGGGTATGCCGAACGGACCGCCGCCGCCGTCCAATGGTTCAGCTCGCGCCGCAAGGTGACGCCCGGCGCCCATCTGTGCGCCGACAAGCTGGTGCTCGATGGCGCGCTGCTGATGACCGCCGGGGAGATCCCCATCCGCGGGCGCCACAACATCGAGAACGTGCTGGCGGCGGCGATTGCCGCGGCGCGCGCGGGAGTCGGGCACGCGGCGATCGCCGCGGCCGTCCGCACGTTCCACGCCGTGGAGCATCGCCTCGAATTCGTGCGTCAGGTGAGCGGCGTCGATTTTTATAATGACTCGAAAGCTACCAGCGTCGATGCCACACTCAAGGCGCTCGACGCTTTCGAGGGCGGTCTGTGGGTGATCCTTGGTGGCAAGGACAAGGGCTTGGACTACTCGGTGCTTCGCTCGCCTCTGGCCGCCAAGGCGCGCGCCGCCCTGCTGATCGGTGCCGCGGCGGGCAAGATCCGCGAACAGCTGAACGGCGCCGTGCCGCTGGTGGAGGCGGGAACCATCGATGCCGCCATCGACTACGGGTATCGCCACGCCGGTCCCGGAGATACCGTGCTACTCGCTCCGGCCTGCGCCAGTTTCGACCAGTTCCGCAGCTTCGAACATCGCGGCGAAGTTTTCAAACAGATCGTGAACCAACTCGGACCGAGGGAATAGCGCATGTCACAAAGGCTCAAGACCGACTGGATCCTGTTCTCCACCGTGCTCGTGATGATTTCGTTCGGGATGGTGATTCTGTACAGCGCATCGTCGATCATGGCGCGGCTGGATCCGCGGTTCGGCTCGAGCTGGCACTTCGTCATCCGGCAGCTGGGGTGGGCCGTGGCGGCGATTGCGGTCATGATGACGCTGAAGAAGACCAACTACCGGAAGTTCAATAACTCGGCGGTAGCCTTCACGGCCATTGGAGTGGCGTTGATGCTGCTCGGCGCGGTGTATTTCGTGGACGCCGCCCACCACCGCTGGCTGCGCCTCGGCGGGCCGTTCGGGGTGCAGCCTTCCGAGCTGGCCAAGCCGGCGCTGGTCGTATTCATGGCCTTCTTCGTCACCTGGCGCGCGCGGGCCATCAACAATCCGCGCCATACGCTCATTCCGGCCGCGCTGGCCGTCGGCCTGGTGATCTTCGCGGTGGTGGTGCCCGACCTCGGAACCGCCGTGGTCCTGGGCGCTGCCGCGATGGTGGTGTTCTTCGTCGCCGGCCTGCAATTGCGGTACTGCTTTATCGTCGCGGGCATCGCCCTGCTGGGCTTGATCGTCTCCATCTTCGCCGAGCCCTACCGCCTGGGCCGCGTGGTGAAGTTCTTCGACCCCGAGTTCAAGATCGTGGACCGCTTCGACCCGCAGGGCGTCGTCAAAGCCCGGATGCAGCGCACGCTGCGGACGAGCGACACCAATTACCAGTTGCAGCAGTCGAAGATCGCGGTAGGCGCCGGCGGTCCGCTGGGCCTCGGCCTGATGAACGGAAAACAGAAGCTGCTCTACCTGCCGGAAGCCCATACGGATTTCATTTACGCCGTGGTGGGCGAGGAGCTCGGATTATTGGGTTCGGTGGGCCTGCTGATCGGCTTCGGCATTATTTTCTGGCGCGGCCTGCGGGCCACCTTCCGGATGACCGACGAATTCGGGCGATATCTGGCCCTGGGCGTGACGGTGGTGGTGGTAGTGCAGGGCTTTATCAATATGAGCGTGGTGCTCGGCATGATGCCGACCAAGGGAATCCCCTTGCCGATGATCAGCTACGGCGGAAGCTCTCTGTTGAGCACCCTGGCGCTATTGGGAATCCTGATGAACGTGAGCGAGCATGCGGGGTAGACAGTGGGGTAGGCCTCCTGGCCTGCCCACGCGCCGAAGGCGCGCTCCGCGCGCTGGGCAGGCCAGGAGGCCTACCCTACCATGAAGGCGTTCCTGATGGCGGGCGGCGGGACTGGAGGGCATGTGATCCCGGCGCTGGCAGTGGCGCGCGAGCTGCGGCAGCGCGGCCACAACGTGTTCTTTGTGGGGACGGAGCGCGGGCTGGAATCGAAATTGGTGCCGGCGGAAGGGTTCGAGTTGAAGAAGATCGAAATTGGCGGGCTGAACCGGGTGAGTATGGCGACGAAGCTCTCGACGTTGCTGAAGCTCCCCTTCACGACGCTCGGGTGCGGGAAATTCGTCAAGAGCGCCTCTGCGATCTTCAGCATGGGCGGATATGTCGCGGGACCCACGGTCATGGCGGCGCTTCTGCGCCGGCGGCCGGTAGTCGTGATGGAGCCGAATGCCGTGCCGGGGTTCACCAATCGCGTGATCGGCCGCTTCATCTCCCGCGCCCTCCTCTCATTCCCCGAGACGGCGTCGTATTTCCGGGCCGGGCGGACCGAAACTACGGGACTGCCAGTGCGCGAGGAGTTCTTCCGCATTCCACTCAAGCCGCGGAGCGGCGCCCTCCAAGTGTTGATCACCGGCGGAAGCCAGGGATCGCGCGCGCTCAATCGCGCCGCCCGCGAGAGCTGGCCGCTGTTCCGTCAATCCGGCGTTCCAGTACGTATGGTCCTTCAATCCGGGCCGTCCGAATGCGACCGGCTGCGGAGCGAGTTTGCGGAATCGGGTCTGGAGGGCGAAGTCGTTCCTTTTATCACAGCCATGCCCGCCGCGTTTGAAGCGGCCGATCTGGTGGTCTGCAGGTCGGGCGCCGGCACAGTGTCGGAGCTCGCCGCCGCCGGGCGCCCTTCGATCCTTGTCCCGTTTCCGTTCGCGGCGGACGATCACCAGACCCACAATGCGGAAGCTCTGGCGCGCGGCGGCGCGGCCCGCATGGTGCGCGACGCCGACATGAACGGCGAGAAGCTTTTTTCGGAGATTCAGGAACTGGCCCGCGATACGGGCGGACTGGAGCGCATGGCGCAATCGGCCCGGCGCTTCGCCAAGCCGGGCGCGGCGCAGCGCGCGGCGGACATTCTGGAGGAGGTGGCGCGCGGTTAGCCGAGGAATTCTGTTGACACTGGCCCCGCGAGCCGAAACAATACGTTAAGGAAATGTTTTTTCGCCCCCAGCATCTTCATTTTGCGGGCATAGGCGGGATCGGAATGAGCGGCATTGCCGAAGTGCTGCTCAACCTCGGTTACCAGATCAGCGGGTCTGATGTGAAGCTTTCGCCCATTACCGAGCGGCTTGCCGCGATGGGCGCCCGTGTGTTCGAAGGCCACAGCGCCGCCCATCTCGCCGGCGCCCGCGCCCTCGTTGTCAGCTCCGCGGTCGACGAATCGAACCCCGAGGTGCAGGAGGCGCGCCGTCTGCAGATCCCGGTCATCCCGCGCGGCGAGATGCTGGCCGAGCTGATGCGGTTGAAGTACGGGATTGCGGTGGCGGGCAGCCACGGCAAGACCAGCACCACGTCGATGGCCGCCACCATCCTGAACTACGCTGGCCTCGACCCGACGGTGGTGGTCGGCGGCCGCGTGGGCACCATGGGCGGCTCGAACGCCCGGGTGGGCCACAGCGATTTCCTGGTAGCGGAGTCCGACGAGAGCGACGGCTCGTTCCTCAAGCTCGCGCCCATCATCGCGGTGGTCACCAATATCGATCGCGAGCACCTGGACCACTACCCGTCGCTCGACGCCATCCGCGCGGCATTCATCGAATTCGTCAACAAGGTGCCGTTCTACGGCGCCGCCATCGTGTGCCTGGACGATCCCAACGTGCAGGGAATCCTGCCCGCCATCAACCGCCGCACCATCACGTACGGCACCACGGCCCAGGCCGATATGGAAGCCACCGAGATCGGCTGCGGCCCCTTCTCGAGCGACTTCAGCCTGCGCTACCGCACGCTGGATCTCGGCCGCTTCCACCTGCGGATTCCCGGCCGGCACAACGTGTTGAACTCTATGGCCGCGGTGGCCGTGGCGATGGAACTCGAGGTCAAGCCCGACACCATCCGGGAAGCCCTGGCCACTTTCAGCGGGGTGGACCGCCGCTTTCAGGTCCGCGGCACGGAAGCCGGAATCACCGTGGTGGATGACTACGGCCACCACCCCACCGAAATCCGCGCCACGCTCGACAGCGCGCGCCTGTGCGGCTTCCGGCGCATCCTCGTGCTGTTCCAGCCTCACCGCTACACCCGGACGTTCCACCTGATGGACGAGTTCGCCCGCTCGTTCCACCAGGCAGACCTCGTTTTCATTATGGATATCTACGCCGCCTCGGAGAAGCCCATCGAGGGCGTCACGGCCGAAGCCCTGGTGGAGCGCATCCGCCAGTTCGGCCATCGCGGCGCGGAGTACGTCGGGAGCATGGAGAACGGCATCGAAGCGCTGCTGGCCGCCGCCCAGGAAGGCGACCTCGTCCTGACCCTGGGGGCTGGAAGTGTTTCCCAGGCCGGCGAGAAGATCCTGCGGCGGCTGCGGGAGAAAGGCTGAGATGGCACGCGCGAGCGCCAAATCCAGCGGTTCCCGCCGGCGGCTCTGGCTGGGCATCGTCATGCTTGCGGTCATCGGCGTCTCCTCCGCCATGGCGGCGCTGAAGATTCGCGAGTATGCGCTGGTAGACCCGCAATTCAACCTTTCCCGCGACCGCAAGGATTCGCTGGCGATCCAGGGCATCCGCTATACGCCGCGCTCCCGGGTGCAGCGCGTGTTCGCCGGGGATTTCGAGCACAGCCTCTTTCTGGTTCCGCTCGGCGAGCGCCGCCGGCGGCTGATGGCCATCGACTGGGTGGAAGAGGCCTCCGTGTCGCGCGTCTGGCCCAACCGCCTGGTAGTCCGGCTCACCGAGCGCCGGCCCGTGGCGTTCGTGCTGTTCCGCTCCGGCGTACTGCTGATCGATTCCCACGGTATCCTGCTGGAGCCGCCGCCCCAGGCCCAGTTTACGTTTCCGGTGCTCGGCGGCGTCCGCGAGGATGAGACCGAGGCCCAACGGCGGGAGCGGGTTCGCGTCCTGCTGCGGGTGCAGGAAGAGTTGGGGTACATGGCGAAGGACGTTTCCGAAGTCAACGCCGCCGATCCCGACAATGTCCGAATCGTGGCGCAGGTGGATAACCACGCGCTGGAACTGATCCTGGGCGACAGCAACTTCGCCCCACGCTACCAGAATTTCATCAACCATTATCCGGAGATTCGCAAGCGCTCTCCGGAGGTTCGAACGTTCGACCTGCGGTTGGATGACCGCATTACCGCGAAGGAATAGGGCCCATGGCAGTGAAACCGATCTACGCAGTTGGACTCGACGCAGGCAGCCGCCGCACCCGGCTGGCGATCTGCCTGCTGGAAGAGGGCAGCCTCCGGTTTCTGGGCTGCGGCTCGGTCGAGTCCCAGGGCTGGATCAAAGGCCGCATCGCCGACCAGGGCGCCGTCGCGGCCTCCATCCTGGCGGCGCTGCGGGAGGCCGAAGCCAATGCGCAGGTCTCCGTCGAATCGGTTGTCGTCGGAATGGGCGGACCCACGGTGCGCGGCGCCAACGGCCGCGGGGTGATCGAGCTGGGGCACGTCCGGGAGATCGAGCAGCGCGATGTGAACCGCGTGGTGGACCGCGCCTCGCACGTGCAACTGCAGGAAGACAACATGGTGCTGCAGTTGTTCCCGCAGGATTTCGTGGTGGACGATCATCCCGGCCACCGCGACCCGCGCCGCATGCTGGCTTCGCGCCTCGAGATCAACGTTCACGTGGTGGTCAGCTCGGTGCAGGAGCACAACTCGCTGATCGGAGCCGTCAACGAGGCGCACCTCCTCGCGGAAGAGTCGGTGTTCGAGGGTCTTGCCGCCTGCTATGCCGCGGTGCAGCCCGAAGAGCGCCGCGAAGGTATCGCGGTGGTCGATATCGGCGGGCATTCCACCGAGCTGGTGGTGTACTACGGCGATTCCATGCACCTTGCTTCCACCATCCGGATCTGCGGCGACCACTTCACCCGCGACCTGGCTCAGGGCCTGTGCCTCACTTACGAGGACGCCGAGTTGATCAAGCTGGAGTTCGGCTGCGCGGTCTCCGAAAGCTGTCTCGAGAACGTGCTCGTGGAGATGCCCGCGCACGATAACCGCGAGCGGCGTTACGCGCATCGCAAGTTCATCAACGAGATTCTGGAAGCGCGCGCGACGGAGCTGTTCCGGTTCGTGCGCGGCGAGCTCATGCGCGTCGGAATGGACCGCGCCCTCATCGGCGGCGTCTTCCTGACCGGCGCCGGCGCGCGCCTGCAGGACCTTTGCGATATCGCCGAGCGCGAGCTGCAATGCCAGGCGCGCTACGGCCTGGCGATCGGGATTCAAGGTTGGCCGGATTTCATGAACGATCCGGAGTGGTGTACGGCTGCCGGCCTGGCGATGTACTCGGCGCAGCTCAAGATGCAGGTGGAGCATCAGCGCGAGGCCGCCGGCTGGCTGGGGAAGATCCTGCGGTAGAGCACACAGTCTTAGGGGAGGCGACTCATGGGCTTTGACGATCTCAAATACGAAATCGAGGAAGAAGCGCGCTCGGGCACGCGCATGAAGGTAATCGGCGTGGGCGGCGGCGGATGCAATGCCGTAGCCCGCATGGTGGCGGAAGGACTGGATGGAGTGGAGTTCTACGCCATGAATACCGATCAGCAGGCGCTTTCTGCGTGTCCGGTGCCAAACAAGCTGCAACTCGGCGCCAAGATGACCGGTGGTCTGGGCGCCGGGTCCAACCCCGAGATCGGCCGGCAGGCCGCTCTCGAGAATACCGACGCCATCGTGGAATTGCTGCAGGGCGCCGACCTGGTGTTCGTCACCGCCGGCCTCGGCGGCGGCACCGGAACCGGTGCGGCCCCCGTGATTGCGTCGCTGGCCAAGGAGCTCGATGCCCTGACCATCGCGGTCGTCACCAAGCCCTTCGGCTTCGAAGGCCCGCGGCGCATGCGGATGGCCGAGGATGGCCTGCACAAGCTGGCCTCCACCGTGGACACCGTCATCGCCATCCCCAACGACCGTTTGCTCTCGCTGGTCCCCCGCGGCACCAGCTTCTTCCAGGCGTTCAAGGTGGCCGACGACCTGCTGCGCCAGGCGGTGCAGGGCATCAGCGACATCATCAACACCACCGGCGCCATCAACCGCGACTTCGCCGATATCAAAGCCGCCATGGTCGGCATGGGTTACGCCATGATGGGAACCGCCATCACGCGCGGCGAAAACGCCGTCATCGAGGCGGCCCGCCAGGCCATCAGCTGCCCGCTGCTTGAAGATACCAGGATCGCCGGTTCGCGCAGCATGCTAATCAACATTACCGGGTCGAGCCAGTTGGGCTTCCACGAAGTCAATGAAGCCTGCTCCATCATCCGGCAGGCCGCCGAGTGCGACGACGTACAGATCAATTTCGGCGTGATCCTGAACGAGGCCATGGGGGACGAAGTGAAGGTCACGGTGATCGCCACCGGATTCCGCCCGGACGGCGCGCTTCCTGTCGAGCGCCGCGGGGTCGTGCCGGTGATTCGGGTGCAGGAGCCGGAGCCCGAACCCGAGCCGGTGGTGCAGCACGTGGCCGCTGCCGAGCCCGAGCCCGAACCGGAGCCCGAGGTGATCGCGGAACCCGAGCCGATGATGGATCTCGACGACCTCGACACCCCCGCGTACCTGCGCCAGGGCCGTCTGTTGAATTAGGACGTGGAGCAGGCCTCCCGGCCTGCTCAGCTCCTACGCCACCGCCGCCAGTTCCGTCACGGCCAGGGGGATCATTTCTCCCTCTACTCCGCCGATCGTCTTTGCCGTGTGTTCGAACGCCGCGGGGTCGCCGGTAACGTAATGCACCACACGCCCCTTCTGGTGCGACGCGGGTTCCGGTCCGAGTGCCGCGCTCACCCGTTCCGCCGTGACCTCCGCGCTGTCCACCAAGGCAACCTCATCGCCCACGACCCTCTGGATCACGCGGCGCAGCAGCGGATAATGTGTGCACCCCAGCACCAGCGCGTCGATCTTGGGGCGGTCGCTCAGGTAGTGCCGCACCAGCAGCTCGCTCTCCGGCGAATCCGCCAGGCCTTCCTCCACGGCATGCACCAGCATCGGGCACGCCTGCGCCCACACCCGCAGCCCTTTGGCCTCCAGCCGACTCTGGTATGCGCCGCTGGCGATAGTCCCCTTCGTGCCGATCACGCCGACACTTCCCGAACGGGTGACGCGTGTCGCCGCTTCCACACCCGGGTCGATTACACCCCACACCGGCACCTCACAGCGCTCGACGAGCCCGGGGAACGCCACCGCCGACGCCGTATTGCACGCCACCACCAGGCCCTCCACGCCGAGATCGCACAGGAAATCCGCGATTCCATTGGCGAATTCGCGCACCATCTGCGGCGGTTTTCGCCCATAAGGCACGCGCGCCGTGTCGCCCAGGTAGACGAAATCGCGGTGCGGCATGCGGCGGCGTAGCGCCTGCAATACGGTGAGTCCCCCCGCGCCCGAATCAAAAACTCCGATACCGCGGCGGAGCAAAGGCTTGACGGTCATCGCCCATTTCCAAAGCACGTTCCGGGCCGTTTGTCGTGCGATAATCGAGGTTTCCATGAAAGCTCGCGTCTTCGTGACACTGAAAACCACGGTGCTCGACCCCCAGGGGCAGACGGTCCGCTCCGCTCTGAACGGCCTCGGCTATCAAGGCGTTGCCGACGTGCGCCAGGGCAAGTTCTTCGAAATCGTGATTGCCGAGGGCGTCAGCCGCGAACAAGCCCAGAAAGAGATCGAGACGGCCGCGCACGAGGTGCTCGCCAACCCGGTTATCGAAGAGTACCGCGTCGAAATCCTCGACTGAACTGGACCGTAATAGTACATCTATCCCGGCGGTAGCCCCGGACTCGAACCCTATAATGGTGTCATGTGCGGAATCGTTGGGTATATCGGAACCAACAAAGCTGTCCCGATCATTCTGGAGGGCTTGAAACGCCTGGAATACCGGGGATACGATTCGGCGGGGCTCGCGGTCTATTGCGACGATGGCGAGCTCGCGGTTCGCCGCGCCAAAGGTAAGCTTCGTAATCTCGAAGATGCCATCCGGATGAACCCGGTGGATGGCACTTTCGGCATCGGCCACACGCGCTGGGCGACCCACGGGCGGCCCACGGAAGAGAACGCGCACCCGCACCGCGACTGCAAGGGCGCCGTGGTCGTGGTGCACAACGGCATCGTCGAAAACTACCTTGCGCTTAAGCAGCAGCTTCAGTCCGAGGGCCACGTATTCAAGACCGAGACCGATACCGAGGTGATCGCTCACCTCGTGGAGAAGCACTTCCACGGCAACCTGGAAGAGGCCGTTCGCGGCGCAGTAAAGGATCTCACGGGCGTCTTCGCCCTGGCGGTGATCTCGAGCTCCGACCCGAACAAGATCGTCGCCGCGCGCTCCGGCCCCCCGGTCGTGATCGGCATCGGCGACAACGAGTATTTCGTGGCTTCCGATGTGCCCGCCATCCTCAGCCACACCCAGGACATGTTCTTTCTGGCGGATGGCGACATGGCGGTGCTCACCAGGGAGGGCGTGCGTCTCAGCGATTTCGACGGGCGTCCCGTCGTGCGCCAGGTTTCCCGGATCCTCTGGAACCCCATCCAGGCGGAGAAGGGCGGCTATCAGCATTTCATGCTGAAGGAGATTTTCGAACAGCCGCGCGCCGTCCGCGATACCACCCTGGGCCGCGTCGGACAGGAGACTGGCCGCATCTTCCTCGACGAGATGGATATCTCCGCGGCCGAGTTCGCGCGCTTCCGCCAGGTGCGGATTATCGCGTGCGGCACCAGCTGGCACGCCGCCCTCGCCGGCAAGTTCATGATCGAGCGGCTGGCGCGCATCCCGACCGAAGTGGATTACGGCAGCGAGTTCCGCTACCGGGATCCGCTGGTTTCGAGCGATACGCTGACGGTGGTGATCTCGCAATCCGGCGAGACCGCCGATACGCTGGCCGCCCAGCGCGAGGCTAAACAGAAGGGCTCAAAGACGCTCGCCATCTGCAACGTGGTGGGCTCCATGATCACCCGCGAGGCCGCCGGCACGATCTATACGCACGCCGGGCCGGAAATCGGAGTGGCTTCCACCAAGGCGTTCACCTGCCAGTTGACCGCCCTGTTTATCCTGGCGATGCACCTCGGCCAGGCCAATCACCGTCTCGACGAAGATACGTCCCGCTGCCTGGTGCAGGAGCTTCTCCACATCCCGGGGAAACTCGAAACCGTGTTGTCGCACGATTCGGTTTACGAGGCGCTCGCCCGCACGCTTCAGCATTCGCGGGATTCGCTCTTCCTCGGGCGCGGCATCCACTACCCCATCGCGCTCGAAGGCGCCCTCAAGTTGAAGGAGATTTCGTATATCCACGCGGAAGGCTACCCAGCCGGCGAGATGAAGCACGGCCCCAATGCTCTGATCGACGAGAACCTGCCGGTGGTCGTGATTTCGACGCGCGATCCTGCCAGTGAGGAGAGCCGCGTCCTGTACGAGAAGACGCTTTCCAACATCCAGGAGGTCAAGGCGCGCGAGGGCATCGTGGTGGCCGTGGTGACGGAAGGCGATCACGAGGCGCGCAAGACGGCCGACCACGTCATCGAGATTCCGGCCGCCTCCGACCTGCTCCTGCCGATTCTCGAAATCGTGCCGCTGCAGTTGCTGGCGTATCACATCGCCGTCCGCCGCGGCTGCGATGTCGATCAGCCGCGCAATCTCGCCAAGAGCGTCACGGTCGAGTAGGCCCGCTTGCGCCAGTTTACGCACCGCCTGCAGGTCGCCACGCGCGGCAAGGGCCTGTACGACATCACGGCGGGGGTTGCTCAGTGGGTGGCCGCACAGTCCATACAGACCGGCCTGCTGACCGTTTTCATTCAGCACACGTCGGCATCCCTGACCATCCAGGAGAACGCCGACCCTGACGTGGTCTTCGACTTGAACCGGTTCTTCGAGCGGCTGGTCCCCGAGGACAATCGCCTGTACCGGCACACCATCGAGGGGCCAGACGATATGCCGGCCCACATCCGCGCCGCGCTCACGCTGACGCAGCTTTCGATCCCGGTGGCGGAAGGCCGCCTGGCCCTGGGGACCTGGCAGGGCATCTACGTCTTCGAGCACCGGGCGGCACATCACCGGCGGAGCGTGGCCCTGCATTTGCTCGGGGAGTGAACCGTGATAGGCTCCCATAAGGAGCCATCATGAGCATTTCCCGTCGCGACTTCCTCGGCACCGCCGCTCTGGGCGCGGTCGCCACTCCCCTGATTTCGGCCGCCGGCATGCCGATGCGCACTCTCGGCCGCACCGGTGCCCAGGTGTCGATCCTGGCGTTCGGCGGCGGCAGCCGGTTCGTCGGGTACAGCGAAGAGCAGGGCATCGAAGTCCTGAACCACGCGCTCGATCTCGGCATCACCTACATCGATACCGCCGACAGCTACGGCGCCAACGGCGAGAGCCAGGTGCGTATCGGCAAGGTGCTGAAAGCGCGCGGCCGCAAGGGCCTGTGGCTAGCCACCAAGATCGGCGAGCGCAAGTACGACGACTTCATGCGTACGCTCGATATCAGCCTGAAGCGCCTGCAGGTCGATCAGGTCGATCTGCTCCACATTCACGCGCTTATGGGGCCGGACGACCTGGAGGCCATCGAAGCCAAAGAGGGCGCTTACAACGCGGCGGTGAAAGCCAAAGAGCAGAAGATGGCGCGCTTCATCGGCATCACCTGCCATGCCTTTCCGGATGTGCTGAAGACGGCGCTCGAGCGCCACACCTTCGACTGCACCCAGATGGCGCTGAATGCCGCCATGCGCGGCCAGGTGAAAGGTGCGACGTCCAGTTTCGAGACCACCGCGCTTCCCGTGGCGCTGGGCAAGAAAATGGGCGTGACGGCGATGAAGATCTTCGCCCAGGACGCGCTGGTGGGCCAGGCGCCGTACGAAAAGCTGATTCAGTATTCGATGTCGCTGCCGGTGGCCGCCGCTGTCATCGGAATGCCGAAGCCCGAGCACGTCGAACATAACGTGGCCGTGGCGAAAGCCTTCCGCCCGATGGCGCCCGAAGAGATGAAGCGTCTCTCCAACGAGCTTGCGCCCAAGAACAAACTGGCGCTCGAGCATTTCTTCCAGCACCACGTGGACGCATAATCCGCGCTCACCAGGGCGAATATTTGCCCACCAGGAGCCCGCCCACCACCGTCATGAGGGCCCCCCACCAGAGGTCCGCGTGAAGGTCCGCCATCACCACGGGGTGAGCCGGCGGAACGAACAGCGCCCACATGCCCGCGCCCATCACGATGAAGCCATAGACGATCACCAGCACTCCGATGAAGAACCAAATCGGAAGGTGCCGCTTGTCAGGGGGGTGCATGCTCACCTCGATTGTCACATAATGAACGCGGAGGTACTGATGAGCCTCAAAGCTACCGCGCGCCAGGCGGGTGATGTTTCGATTGTCGATCTGGCCGGCCGCATTACGCTGGGGGAAGGTTCCGGGTTGGTGCGATCCACGATTAAGGAGTTGGTCAACTCCGGTCACAAGAACATCCTCCTCAATCTCAAGGACGTCAGCTATATCGATAGCGCCGGGTTGGGAGAGATGGTAGGCGCTTACGCTTCCGTCACCAATGCGCAGGGCAGCATCAAGCTGCTGCATCCGCAAGCCAAGGTGCACGACCTGCTGCAGATCACCAAGCTCTATACCGTGTTCGTCCCGTTCGACGACGAGCAGGAAGCTCTCCGCAGCTTCGCCTCCGCTGCCGGCGGGGGCCGTCTCTTTCTCTGAAAGGCTGAGTTACGCGCCCGCCTCCCGGCGCGCCACACGGGAGACCGCGTTTACCAGTTTGCGGTAAGGGATGTCATCCCAACTGTCGAAGGCCAGCCATTCGCCGTCGCGCCAGCTCGAGTAATACCAGCGTGCCAGCAGGGCCAGGTATTCCTGCCGCTCGCGCAGGGTCAGCTTGCGCGGTTCGACGACCGCGAACGTTTCGCGCAGCGACCGGTCGAGCGAGACCGTTTTGCCTTCCCGCACCTCGAAGCTGAAGCGATGCGGCTGCTGCCAGTTGCCCTCGCGCACCGGCCACAGCTCCACCGCGTCGGTTTCGAGGGAGCGTGTCACCGCCACTCCGCCCAGCCGGTCGACATCGCGCGCCAGTTCGTCGCGCAGCCTCAGCACTTCCTGCACCTTTTCGAACCGCTTGTGCTGGCGGGCCGCTTCTTCGAAACGCATCTCTTCGCTCAGACGGTCGCGCGAATGTTCGATCGCGCCGGCCAGCGAAAGGCCGTCGGTCCGAAGGAACTCCAGAACGCGAGTCACCTCGTGCCCGTATTCCTCCGGTCCGACCACCTGCTGGCAGGGGCGCAGGCACATCCCCATCTCGCCGTAAATGCAGCCGGGATGCTCCGGCGAGGGCACCAGGTCTTCCTGGCAGCGGCGCATTTGAAAAAGGTCGAGGAACTGGCCCTCGAAGCGCTCCGCCGACGCGCGCGAGCGGAACGGGCCGTAATAAAGGGCAGGCGTGCGGGCCAGTTGCGTGGTGATCTGGCTGCGCGGGTATTCGTTGGTGAGAACGATCTTGACGTAGGGCGGCATCCGCAGCTTCAGCAGCTCCAGGTAGCGGTCCGGAAAGTGGCGGCGCGCCAGCTCGTAAATCAGGACGCTCGATTCGAACGCCGATCCGGTCAGCCGGTATTCGATCCGCGCGACCGTGTGGCGCAGATTCAACAGCCGCGAGGGCTTCTCGCGCTCCTTCAGAAGCCGCAGCAGGCGCCGGCGCAGCAGGTTGGTCTTGGAAAGGTACGGCTCGCCTTCGGACGGCCAGAGAAGAAATACCGCGGGAAGATTGGGCAGCGCTTCGATCGCCGAATCGAGCCGCGCCAGGTCGCCGGCGAACTCGATCGTGTGCATCACTGGTAAAGCCGCAGATACTGCTCGCTTGAAACCACCGGCGACTTTGCGACTTCCAGGTTCTCCAGCACGTGCTCCGGCCGTGCCATGCCCACCAGAGCCACCGCGATCCCCGGCGTCGAGCGTGTAAATTGGATGGCGCGCTGTGCATCGGTATTCAGCCCGGGCAGCAGCTCCTCGACCACATCCGGCATATGCTCGAGCACCTGCGTCTGCATCAGGGTGGCCGAAGCAACTACCGCGATGCCGAGGTTGGCGGCTGCCGCCAGGACGCTCTCCGGGCGGTCCACAAAGGCCTCGACCATTCCCAGGTTGAACGGCAGTTGGATAAACCGGAAGTGGTGATCGGCGCCGCCCTCTTCTATCGCGATTTGCGCCAGGCGCGGCAGGCTCAGCGCGTCCTTCTTGCGAAAGCCGTCCCACGTGGCCGCCCCGTAGCGGCGGATCTTCTGCTGGTCCGCCATCCGCTCCAGGTGCGCGAAGGCGCGGCGTATGCGGCCCTCGAACTCATCGGGGGTGCGGAATCCGAGCTGCGTCTCGGGATTGTGCAGGTAGAACACGTCGATCGTGTCCACCCCCAGGTTCGCCCGGCTGCGGTCGATCTGGTCTTCCAGAAACCGCGGCGACATCGAGTGCATACCGCCGACCACATCGTCCGGGGTCAGGAAGTCCGGGACCGCGCCGGGCGTGAGAAAGCCGGCCTTGGTGCAGACGACGATCTCATCGCGCTGCAGGTTCTGGAGCGCACTGCCGATGTCCCGCTCCGATTGCTGGTGGCGGTAGTTGATCGCCGTGTCGAAGAAGTTGATCCCACGCTCTCCGGCTACCAGCAGAGCCTCCACGCTGGCGTCCAGATAGGTCCCGATCCCCAGAGTCGAGATTTTGAGGTCGAAGACCGTGCGGTAGAATCCCGCGGCCCGGAAATCCGGGTGGCGATTGACGTATCGTGCGGTCCCGTCGGCCGTCGCGTACACGCTCTACTCCGTGGTCGCTTTGCTTTCGATCAGCCCGCGGATTTCCGCCAGGAACGCCTCGATGCTTTTGGCGCCCTGGTCGCCGTGCCTGCGGTTGCGCACGGCCACCTGGCCGTTCTGCTGCTCGCGATCCCCTACCACAAGCATATAGGGGATTTTTTGCAATTGGGCCTCGCGGATTTTCAAATTCACCTTTTCCGCACGTTCGTCCACCGTGGCACGGATTCCCGCCGCGTCCAACTGCTTCTGAACGCTCCGCGCGTACTCGGACTGGCGGTCGGTTATCGGCAGCACAATCGCCTGTACCGGAGCCAGCCACACCGGGAATGCGCCGGCATAGTGTTCGATCAGGATTCCGAAGAATCGCTCGATGGACCCGTAGAGGGCGCGGTGCACCATCAGGGGCTGGTGCTTCTGGCCGTCCTCGCCGACATACTCGAGCTCGAAGCGGCGCGGCAGGGTGAAATCGAACTGGACCGTCGAGAGCTGCCACGGGCGGCCGATCGCGTCCACCAGCTTGACGTCGATCTTCGGCCCGTAAAAGGCGGCCTCGTCCGCTATCTGCTTAACCTTCACGTTCAACCGCTCGGTGGCGCGCCGCAGCGCGCTCTCACCGAGCGCCCACTGCTCGGGGGTGCCGTCGTATTTTCCGCTCTTGCCGCCGTCCCAGGTGGAAAGCTCGGCTTCATATTTGTCGAAACCGTAAGCGGCCAGCGTGTCGATGGCGAACTGCAGGCAGCCCACCACCTCGTTTTCGATCTGGTCGGGAGTGCAGAAGATGTGGGCGTCGTCCTGCGTGAAGCCTCGAACTCGAAACAGCCCGTTGAGCACGCCGGAGCGCTCGTAGCGGTACACCGTTCCCAGTTCGCCGAGACGCACCGGAAGGTCGCGGTAGCTGCGCTGCCGGTCCGCGTAAATCAGGATGTGGAACGGGCAGTTCATCGGCTTGAGCTGGTATTCGGCGTCGTCCAGCTCCATCCGCGAGAACATGTTCGAGACGTAAAAGTTGGCGTGGCCGGAGGTCTTCCACAAGTCGAAACGCGCGACGTGCGGCGTGTAGACCAGCGAATAACCGCGCTTCAGATACTGGTCGCGCATCCAGTCTTCGAGCTGTTTGCGGATGATGCCGCCCTTGGGATGGAAGAAGATCAGGCCGGGGCCGGCCAGTTCTTGAATGCTGAACAGGTCCAGTTCCTTGCCCAGTTTCCGGTGGTCGCGTTTTTTGGCCTCTTCGACCTGCTTGAGGTACTCGTCCAGGTCTTTCTGGGTAAAGAACGCGGTTCCGTAGATGCGCTGCAGTTGCTTGTTATGTTCGTCGCCCTTCCAGTAGGCGCCGGCGATCGAAAGCAGCTTGAATGCCTTGATCTTCGAAGTGTTGGGAACGTGCGGGCCGCGGCAGAAGTCGATGAAGTGGGGACCCAGCGTGTATTCGGAGAATATCTCGCCGGCGCGCTCATTGATCAGCTCGCACTTCATCCAGGCCTCGCCGTACTTTCGGAGGCCCTCCTCCTTGCGCGTATAGACCCGTTCGTACGGGAGGTTTCGCGCCTGGATCTCCCACATCTTCTTCTCGATCTTCTCGAGATCTTCCGGGGTGAACGGAACGGCGCGATCGAAATCGTAGTAAAACCCGTTGTCGATCGGCGGACCGATCCCGAGCTTGGTGTCCGGATAGAGTTCGAGCACCGCGGCAGCCAGCAGGTGCGCGGTCGAGTGGCGATAGACTTCGAGCGATTCGGGATCCTTGCCGGTGAGGATCTGTACGCTGGCGTCCGTTTCGATCGGCCGCGTCAGGTCGTACAACTCTCCGTTGACTTTCGCAACAATGGCAGCGTCCGCCAGCCGGGGACTGATCGATTTAGCGATCTCGATGGGCGCAATCCCCGCTGCCACCGGCTGTTTGCTGCCGTCGGGCAGAGTGATCTCGATGTTACTCATAGGGAAATTTCAGCGTAGCACAGAGCAACCAGGGTCCTGCCTTTCGAGCCGGCCGGGCGCGGGCCCGAACTTTTCCGGTATGATGAAAATGCACTCATGCCTGTTTCCGATCAGGCCGGAACCGACGAAGCCGTTCTGGTGGCACAGTCTCGAGAGGGCGATACGCGCGCCTTCGGTGAGCTCGTGCGCCGGTACGAAGGCAAGATTTTCCGCCTGGCTCAGCACATTACCCAGAACCGGGAAGACGCCGAGGACGTGTTGCAGGAGTCGTTTCTTAAAGCCTACGAACATCTCGATCAGTTTAAGGGCGATTCCAAGTTCTACACCTGGATTGTCCGCATCGCTGTCAATCAGGCCCTGATGAAGCTGCGCCGCCGGAAGACCAGCAAGGCTGTCTCTCTCGACGAGCAGATCGACACCGGGGAGGATACGGTGGTGCGTGAGATTGCTGCCTGGGATGAAGACCCCGAGCAGCGGTTCTCCCGCGAGGAGCTCGGCGGGATTCTGGACGAAGCGATCCAGAGCCTCGAACCACCTTATCGAAGCGTTTTCGTGCTCCGCGACATCGAAGAAATGTCTACCGAAGAAACGGCCGCCGCGTTGGACCTTTCCATACCGGCCGTAAAAAGTAGACTCCTGCGGGCGAGGCTTCAGCTTCGAGAAAAGCTGACCCGCTATTTCAAACGCAAGGGAGATGACGCCTTTGCTTACCTGTAAAGACTTTCTGCACGAGTTGAGCGATTACCTGGACGAGACTATCGACGCGGAACTCAGGGCGAAGCTGGAGAAGCACATCACCGAATGCCCGAACTGTTGGGTGATCGCCGACACAACCAGGAAGACCATACAGATCTACAAGGGGATGGAACCCTACCCGATCCCCGCCGATGTGGAGGGCCGCCTGATGAAGGCCCTCGAAAAGAAGATGGCCGCCCGTCAGCGGTAAGGCCTACTTCACGGCCAGTGTCACACCTGGCTGGCTTCGCCTCGCTGAGGTTGTAGCGCCGATCGAAACCGTCATCGGTATGGCCGCGCCGGTCCGTACGGTGGGTGGCACGATCGCATTGATCTGTACCAGTCCCGCGACGGCCCCAGGTGACGTCCCTGCATACGTGACTACCGCCGGCTGTCCGTCAATATCGACACGGTAGGTGTTATCCGCCACACGAACGGCGGCGCCGGCAACTTCCCCATTGGCCAGAGCCGTAGTGAGATCGCCCAGTCCGGTCGCATACACGGATATGGACGACCCGCGCGGAGCTGCACTCTTGGAAGAGTTGATAAGGTATGACCCTGAGCTGCTGTCGAAATTCAATACAGCTCCTTGTCCCTGCCCCAAGCCTCCGAACGTGAACACACCCGGATCTTCGGTGACCACGGTCAATGCAAACAGATTGGTGTTTGCGGTCCCATTGGTCACTTGAAGGTTCACGGTCGTGCTGGCCGTGCCGATCACGGCGGCCACCTCCACCGGCACGATGCAGTTGATCTGGTTGCTCGAGATCATGATGATCGGCGCAAACGCCGTATTGGCCGGCATTCCCCATTCGAAAGAGACCACGACTCCGCCGAGCGTAGGCTGGTAAGCTGCCGGCGTTCCGCTCGGCGTCGCCTGCAGCGGTGTAATTGGCCCCAGGTTTTGCCCGAATATCGAAATGATCTCCCGGGGGGATACGGACGTTGCTCCGGTCAGCACGGGGTTCGTGGTGGTGCCCGTGTATACCGCAGTGGGAGCGAAACTCGCGGAGTTTACCACCGAGGTGATGGCCGGTTGCGTCGGATCGGTCACCGCGAAAGTCGTGGTGGCCGGAGCCTGCGAAGGGTTATTGGGTGGCGCCGGATTCGTTACGGAGAGAATCCACTGGATCGGATAGACCGTCGGCCCAGTAGGCACCGCCAGGTATGCCGCCTTGATCGTGGCTTGCAATACCTTGCGGCTCAATAGCTTCGAGGGCAGAGTGACCGACGGATTGGTCCCCGACTGAATCGCCACTACCGACGTGCTGAAGAAATTGTCGCCATAAATGGTGATCACCGGATCGATCGCGGGTCCCGCGATCACGCTGGAGGGGAAGACCGGCAAAGTCGTGCTGAGAGTCGGCGGCCCGGCCGAAATGACCAGGTTCACGGCCACCACGGCAGTTCCGTTGGACGCGCTGTTGGCCGCCACCGTGATCAGTCCTCCGTAACTCCCGGGGTCGAGCGTGGTGAGCGTGGCGATATCGAGAGAAACGTTGATCGGGACATACGAACCCGAAAGCGCTACCCCGCTGGTTTGCAGGTTCGCCAGTTGCCCTGTCTGGTTGACCCGGAGCCATACCGAGGTCTTCGACCCGCCGCTATTAGACGCCGTCACGTTGAAGGGAATGATGTCGCCGGTCGAAGCCACATCCAGCTCCGAGGACACCGGCAGGGTGGAAACGGTTCCGGTGGTATAGATGAACGTGAGGGTTGGCAGGCTGGAACCCGTCGCCGGGGCGGAATAGTTACTCGATGGCGAGGTCACCACCAGCGTGGAGGGCGGGTTGGAGATCAGCAGCGTGACCGGCACCACCGCCGGATTGCTACCCCCGGGAATGGTGTTGATGGTAATGGTGCCACCGTAGCTGCCGGGCGTAAGGCTGGTTGGGTTTACGCTTACCGTCAGGGCCAGGGGGGATCGCCCCGTATCGGGGGTCACCGTCAACCATCCCTGCGGTGTGGCGGCCACGGTCACGGACATTGGCAGCGCAACCGATGCGGCCGGCAGAGTGGCCGTCAACTTGGCAGCCGCAGGATAAGTCGTGCTGTTCACCTGGTAGCTGAAACTCAGGGTCGTCGGGCTGGCCGTCGGTCCCGAAGACTGAGCGTTCGCCGCGCCCGTCCAAAATAACAGCCCCGTAAGTCCGGCGATGCATGTCCGTCTGAACCACGTCATGGGAGTTGTATCGGCGAATAGCCGCCGTAACTTTAGCCCGATCCTCGCTCATGCCTCATGTTATTCTTGGTTCGGATCTTCGGCTGGAGACCGTAAGATCAACCAACCGATGCACTTGATACCCACTCAAGAAGAAGTCGTGGCCCTGCTGAGGGAGAGCGGAGCTCTCCGCGACGGACACTTCGAATACCCCAACGGATTGCATTCCAACGAATACCTCCAGGTTCCCCTGGCGCTGCGGCACTACCAGATTCAACGGCTTCTCTCGGTGGGCATCGGAAGGCTCCTGCGCGCCAACCCGGAGATCCGCGCGATCATCCCCGAGCTGTCGATCGTGGCTCCGGCTACGGCGGGGCTGCCGGTGGCCTACGGTGTTTGCGAATCTATACGCGCCCGGCAGGTCTATTGGGCGGAGGGCCAGCAGGATGGCGGTCAGCTCCGGTTCCGGCAGTATCTCAACCCCGAACCCGGCGAGCAGGTGCTTCTGGTGGACGACATCCTGCGCACGGGAAGCAAGTTGTCCGACTTGAAGCGCCTGCTCGACAATGCCGGCGCCAAAGTGGTCGGGCTGGCGGTGATCGTTTATCAGCCGACGCCGAATACCATGGATTTCGGCGGGCTTCCGCTGTATTACCTGGCCAAGCTGGAAGCCAGCTACTATGCCGACGCCGGGCACTGTGAGCTGTGCAAGCGCGGCGACCACGTCGAGAAGGTGTGGGTTTAGCCCATAGCGACTTGTAAGAGCCTGGAATCAAAAGGTTTCGGGATCGATGCGAGAGGTTGCCCAAAGCCTGTGCAGAGTGTTACGAAACCGTTGCCCTGGGGGCGTTTCGTTTGACTCCGGGACCTGTTTTCCACAGGGTTTTCCACGGTATTGTGGAAAAGGCGGGAAATTCCTTGCTTCCCTCCCCTGCCGCAGTTCGGCGTGCTACAGTGTTACGGTCTAAAATAGGGAGTCGATACGAAAGTGAGAGTCATTCTGGTCCTGCTCTTGGGCTGCGCAATGCTGGTTGCGCAGAACACGGAAGGCGGCAAACTCGCACCCTACTATCCGACACCGGAGACGATTGTCGAAAAGATGCTGCAACTCGGCGGCCTCAAGGCCGGCGAGAAGATGTACGACCTGGGGTCCGGAGACGGCCGAATCGTGATCATGGCGGCTCAGAAGTTCCACGCCGACGCGATCGGCGTCGAACTGGATAAGGACCTGTGCCGCCAGAGTCTGGCCCGGATTCAGAAGCTTGGACTGGAGCAGAGCGCCCACATCGTAAACGGCGATCTGCTCAAGCAGAACTATAGTTCGGCCGACCTGGTAACCGTTTATCTGCTTCCCGAATCCATTGATAACAAGGTACAGCCTTTACTCGATCGGCAGTTAAAGAAGGGGGCCCGCGTGGTGGCCCACGATTTCGAGTTCAAGAATTGGATGCCCGAGAAGGTCGAGAACATCGCCGACGACGGCGAGGGCCGCAGCCATACCCTGTATCTTTACCGGAAGTGATGGTTTGATCTCTCCGCCCAGCACGCCTTGGTTACGCTATGTATCCTGGGCGCGCGTCATTCTGGCCGCCGTCGCGTTCGGCCTTGCGTTTGTTTATGTTCCGGATTCTCCGGGGGTCTTCCACCTCCTCGCCGGGGCATTCCTCTGCTATACCCTCCTGGTCGCCGCCCGGATCCGCGGACTGAGCGGTGTTCTGGGGTTGCTGGCGCTGTTCGGCGACCTGGTCTATTTCCTGATTTTGGCGAGTCTCAGCGCCCCCCAGCTGTTGTGGCTCACGTCGGCCTTCTTCCTCTTTCTTCTGATGGAAGCGCTGCTTTTCTATACCCCGCTGGAGCTGCTGGTGATCTCCGGCGTATGCGCGCTCTTCGGGGCGGTGCTGCCGGGTGCGCACATACGGGTTCTGGAGCCGACCATCCTGGTGGCGGGCACGCTTTCCTGCGGCCTCTCGATCGGACAGCAGCGGCTGAAGCGCGAGGTGGACAGCCTCAAGACCCGGTTGGAGGAAGCCGAGAAGGCCGCTCAGAAGGCGCGCGACGACGAGCGGCAGCGGATCGCCTCCGATTTCCACGACGGCCCCTTGCAGAGCTTTATCAGCCTGCAAATGCGGCTGGAGATCCTGCGGACCATCATCCTCCGCGATTTCGAAGCCGGAATGGAAGACCTGAAGCAGCTGCAGGCGCTGGCGCAGACCCAGGTGCGCGACCTGAGGGCCTTCCTGCACAGCATGCGGCCCGTGGACGTGGACGGAGCCAACCTGGTCGCGACCGCCCGCCGCACCGCGGAGAGCTTCCAGAAGGAGAGCGGGATCCCGGTGACGTTCGCGGGCGCCACCACGCCGGTGGGCCTGCCTCAGGAGATGTCCCTCGAGGTGCTGCAAATGCTGAGGGAGTCGCTCCATAACGTCCAGAAACATGCCGGCGCCACTCGCGTGGCGGTGGCTATGGAGAAGACCGACCGCGGCCTGGAGATTTCGATCGACGACAACGGGCACGGCTTTCCTTTCGCCGGCACCTATTCGCTCGAAGAGCTGGAACTGCTGCGGCTGGGACCTGCCAGCCTGAAGCGGCGCGCCCGGTCCTTGAACGCCGACCTGCTGCTCGAATCGCGTCCGGGGCGGGGAGCGGGCCTGAAGTTCCGGATTCCGCTCTGATGACGCGGCTCCTGCCGGCACTGGCGGCGCTCGGAATGGCGGGCTGCGGCGGGTATGCCGAGTTCACCCTGCCACAGCAAACGGGCGGGAGTCCAAAAGCGACCTACCAGTGGGAGGCGCGGCCGGAACCGGTCCTGGCGCGGGACGAGGCGAAAGACGTCCTGAACCCCTCGGTATCCGGCCCGTCCATGCTCTACTCCGCCTGGGACGGCCGCGCCTGGCGGACCGCTCTGGCGACTTCCGAAGACGGCATCCATTGGCAGAAGCGGGGCGCGGTTCTCGAACCTGATCCGCAGACCTGGGAGGGGTCCTACATCGCGGCCAATGGCACCGTGCTGCGCGACGGGAGCCAACTCTGGTATTGGTACGTGGCCGGCCCTAAGGACGTGCCGAGGCTGGGCCTGGCCCGCTCCTCCGATGCGAGGGCTTGGCGGAAGGAACCCAATTCGGTGCTAAACCCCGGCCCTTATATGAGTTGGGACGAGCGGGGAGTGGCCGATCCGTATGTCGTCAAGATCGGGTCGTGGCTGTACCTCTACTACCTCGGGCAGGATCGGGCGCGGCGGCAGCGGCTGGGAGTGGCGCGCTCGGCTGACGGAATCCACTGGCAGAAGTTCCGAACGAACCCAATTCTGGAACTCGGCGGACCGGGCGACTTCGACGAGAAGGGCCTGGGCGAGCCGGCGGTCTGGTCCGCCCACGGGTTTTATTGGATGCTCTACACAGGCCGCGACCTCGCCGAGAACCGGCGCATGGGCCTGGCGCGCTCGACCGACGGTGTCCATTGGGAGAAACTGCCCGCGGTCTTCGCGGGCACCCAGCCCTGGGACTCGAAGGTTGTCTGCGACCCGACCGTGGAACCCGGACGCGGCGGCGAAATGCGGGTCTGGTTCGGCGGTGGGGACACAGCCCGCCCCGATGAGAACCTCAACGGGCAGATCGGCTACGGGATTCTCCGGCTGTACGATGGCGCCGGAAATTGAGGAGTTGAAAGATAGCCAGCGATAGGACCCGACCGGCATGACGGCGCGAAGACTCTTACTCCAGATCCACCTCTACCTGGGACTGGCCGCGGGCCTGTTCCTGATCATCCTCGGACTCACGGGAAGCATCATGGCGTTCGAAGGAGACATCGACCACTGGGTCCATCCGAGCCTGTGGTATGTCACGCCGGCGGACCATCCCCTGCCGGAGTCCGAGTTGATCGCGAGGGTCGAGCGCCAGGTCGCACCGGCGCGCGCCGGCTTCGTCCAGATCCTGCCGCAGCGCAACCTGGCGCAGATGATGGCGCTGTCGGACCGCTCGGAGGTCACGGTGAATCCCTACACCGGCGCGGTGCTGGGCAGGATGACCGGCACGAACCGGACCGAGAGCGTGCTCAACTGGATCCACCAGTTTCACCTGAGGCTGGCTTCCAACCCGCGTACGACGTGGGGAGTTGCGGCCAAGCTGGCGATCAGCTACGCGGGGCTGGTTCTCTGCGTCCTGGTGCCTACGGGACTGATCCTCTGGTGGCGGACGAAGCGGGCCACCATTCAATGGAAGAGAGCGTCATGGTTCCGCCGCTGCTTCGATATCCATCACATTGTCGGCGTCTATGCCGGGCTGTTTCTGTTTATCGCGGCGTTCACCGGCATCCTGATCGGGTTCGACTTCGGGGAAAAGGCCATTTACGGGCTCACGCACTCCTCGCGGCCGGCGTTCGGCCCGCTACCGCAACCCGCTGCGATTCCGGGAGCTACTTCCATTCCAGTGGACCAGGCGATGGACATCGCCCGGCGCGCCATCCCGTCCGCGCCGATCGAGTTCATCGGGCTGCCGCTCAATCCGAAGGGCGTCTACCAGTTCGTGATGCGGGTGCCGGAGGAGACCAGCGGCAGCCCGCACAGCAGCGTGGCCGTGGATCCGTACACGGGGCAGGTGTTGCAGGTGCGCAATTTCCTTACGGATTCGCAAGGGTTCCGCTGGATCCGGTTCAACCGGTCGATCCACACCGGGGACATCTGGGGGCTGCCGGGCCACATCCTGGTCTCGCTCTCGAGTCTCTTGCTGGTGGTGATGGTGATGACCGGCCTGGTGATCTGGCTGAAGAAGCTGGCGGTCTAGCCGATCTGGTAGGGTGGGAGAAGTGAAGATCGGGATCACCTGCTACCCAACCTACGGCGGCAGCGGCATCGTCGCCACCGAACTCGGCCTTGAACTGGCGACCCGCGGCCACGAGGTTCACTTCATCACGTACGCCAACCCGATCCGCCTCGACCCGGACGTCCCGCGGATTCATTACCACGAGGTGGAAGTCTCCACCTATCCGCTGTTCCAATACCCACCCTATTGCCTGGCGCTGGCGTCGCGGATGGCGGAGGTGGCGGACTCGTACGACCTGGACCTGCTGCACGTCCACTACGCCATTCCGCACTCCATCGCGGCGATGCTGGCGCAGCAGATGCTCGCGCCCGTCCGGAGGCTGCCGTTCATCACCACGCTGCACGGCACGGACATCACGCTGGTGGGGGTGGACCGCTCGTATTTCCCGATCACCAAGTTCTCGATCGAGAAATCCGATGGGATTACGTCGATCAGCGAGCACCTGCGCCGTCAGACGGTGGAAGTCTTCGGGGTGGCGAACGAGATCCGGGTAATCAAGAACTTCGTCAACTGCGACCTGTACCATCCGGACAACGAGAAGGCCGGGGCCGCGGCTTACGCGCCGGCAGGCGAGAAGCTGCTGATTCACCTTTCCAATTTCCGCCCGGTGAAGCGCGTGCTCGATTGCGTGCGGATTCTGGCGGAGGTCCGCAAGACCGTTCCGGCGCACCTGCTGATGGTCGGGGACGGGCCGGAGCGCGGGCCCGCCGAGTATCTCGCGCGCGACCTGAAAGTGGAACGGCACATTTCCTTCCTGGGGAAGCAGAATCACGTGGAGCGGCTGATTCCGCTGGCCCACGTGCTGCTGATGCCCAGCGAAATGGAGAGCTTCGGCCTCGCGGCCCTGGAGGCCATGGCGTGCGGGGTGGTCCCGGTGGCGACCCGTGTGGGCGGTGTGCCGGAATTGATTACCGACGGAGAAGACGGGTATCTCGAAGCGGTGGGCGACATCGCAGCGCAGGCCGCGCGGGTGGCGGCGCTGCTTACCGATGAGCAACTGCACTATCGCATGGCGAAGACCGGTCGGTGGAACGCGGGGGAGCGGTTCTGCACGGACAAGATCATTCCGCTGTACGAGAAGTATTACGAGGACGTGCTGCGGTAGGGGCGGAAGCCTAACGCAGCTCAGGCCGGGCGGCAGGCGGCTTTGCCAGGATTGTCACGTCCGTTTCGGAGAGCCCTTCCGCCGTCGCTTTCAGCCGGATAGGCCCGCCCTGCTTCGATGTGCGGATCACCGCCAGTGCGCGGCCGCGATAGAGTTTGCGCCGGGTGCCCTGGTACGAATCGGAATCCGTCCCGTCGGCATTTCCCACCGCAGCGATCACGCCAGGTCCACTGATCGCGAACTGAACTTCGTGGCCGGCATCAGGCTGGAATCGCCCCTCCGCATCCACAGCCTCGACAGTCACGAACGAGAGATCCTGGCCGTCCGCCTGGACGGTGCTGCGGTCCGCGGTCAGCCGCAGCCGCTCAGGCCGGCCCGCCGTCGTGAGAACGCTCTCCGCAACCACGCGATCCGCCTTTACGCCCACCGCTTTCAACGTGCCGGGTGCGTACGGAACCTCGAACATCGTCTTGAATTCCTGCTCGCGGCCGGCGGCCTTCTCCCCGATCAGTTTGCCGTTCAGGAACAGGCGCACCTTTTCGACGCCGGAATAGACTTCCACCTGCATCGTCCTGCCCTCCTGGCCGGGCCAGGTCCAACTCGGAACAGCCGGGTACACGGTCCATGCAACGGCGATGGTCTTCTTTCCTTCGGGCTCGGGCAGCCGCACGGTGGCGTACACGCGATCTCCGCCATTCCACAAAATGTCGCGATAGTACGATTGCGGTTTCCGGAGACCCGTCAAGTCGAGATCTCCGCAGGCCGCCGCGTGCCAGGGGAACCCACGGAACAGGACGTTCGCCCCAGAGTCGCCGCCCTGAGCCGTGCTCTGGGTCATGATAGCCGTCATGTCCATTCCATTTGCCATCGCCAGGAACAGCTTGTCTACCATTGTCTGCATGCCCGACATGAGCTTTCCGGCTCCCGCCGCCTGTTCAGGCGTGCCGTACGTCCAGGACCCGATTCCGGCTTCTCCCAGATAGTCCATCGCGGTCCAGACAAACTCGCCGATGATGTACGGATTGTCTTTCGCCAGCCTCCACTCAGTGAACGCCGCGGGCGGGAAGGACTCGGTCGTCATCATGATCCGCGACGGCACGCGGCGATGATCGTCTTCCTGGTGAGCGGCCAGGTTGTAGTTGTAGCCGGTAATGTCGAGATTGGATATCACCGCGTCCGGATACTGACCCGACGTACTGGTTGGAAACGCTTGCGTCACCGGGCGACTGGTGTCGAGTGACCGCACCTGCTCCGCAAGCTGTTTCGCGATCACGGGCCCTCTCTCCACCAGCACCTCGGGTATTTCATTCCCGATGCTCCAGGAGATCACTGCCGGATGATTGCGATCCCGGAGCACCATCGCTCGAATGTCTCGCTGCCACCACTCTTCGAAGTTGCGGCCGTAATCGAACTTCACCTTGTTCGCCTTCCAGGTGTCGAACGCTTCGTCGAGCACCAGCAGCCCGAGACGGTCGCATGCGCCCAGAAACGCCGGCGAGGGCGGGTTGTGGGCCGTTCGCACGGCGTTGTAACCGGCCGCCTTCAGCAGTTCCACTTTGCGCGTTTCCGCGCGGTCGAACGCCGCCGCTCCCAGCGGCCCATTGTCATGGTGAACACTGCCGCCCGCGAGCTTGATCGATCTGCCGTTCAGCAACAGCCCTCTTTCCGCCGACCACGCGAGCGTTCGAATGCCAAACGGAGTTTCTACTTCATCGACTACTTTGCCGTCCTTCACCACACGGGTGAGCGCCCGGTACAACGCCGGCGATTCCGGCGACCACAACTTCGGCCTGGCGATGGCGATCTCCTGGCTGGCTTCAGCCTCACCTCCCGCCCCCGCCTCTATGGCGGAGTTCGCGCCGCCGATTGCCTTGCCGGCGCCGTCCACAATCCGTGTCTCCACGCTCATCCGCGACTGCCCGGCGGATTCGTTTGCCACACGTGTGCGCACAGAGATGGAGGCGGCATCGGTCGAAGCATGTTTCGTCGTGACGAAGACTCCCCAGTGAGCCACGTGAAGGGGATCGGTCACCAGCACGCGCACATGCCGGTATATACCGGACCCGCTGTACCACCGGCTGTTCGGCTGCGCGGAATTGTCCACGCGCACCGCCAGAACGTTCGGTCCCGCGAAGTCGAGGTCCGGCGTGACGTCGAAACGAAAGCTGGTGTAACCGATGGTACGCATATAAGTTGCGCCGGGTTGGTCTCGCGTATCTATGAATGCAGCAAAGGAGAGATTCTAATGAGATTGCTTTCGATCCTCGCCCTCACCGCGATGGCCGCCCTCACACTCAACGCAGCCGATCTCACAGGCGCCTGGAAAGGTTCCATGGAGACGCAGATGGGGGCCACCGAGGTGACAATCACGATCCAGCCCGGAGCAGCCCTGGCCGGCAAGGTCAAGGCTGGTGAATATGAAGCCCGGATTGAAAACGCCAAGCTGGAGGGCAGCAAAATCTACTTCGAAATGAGTATCGAGCCCGGAAAGGTGACTTACGAGGGAACCGTGACCGGTGACGAGATGAAGCTCAACGTCACGGGGACTCAAGGCGACAAATACTCGCTAATCTGCAAGCGGCAAAAGTAACCGCGTTCTTCGCCTGCCAGAGTGCAGACGAGGGGCGGCACGCGTATGGTTCGGGCGTTTTCGCAAGTTCCTGGAAGTTCACGAAGGCACAAGTGATGTCCCCCCCACCGGTGCACCCGGGCGTGACGATATCGAAGTTCAGATTGGGCAGTACCAGGTCCGAACCGGCGATCGTTGGGGCAAACACTTGATTGCCGTCGCCGATAATTCGCAGGTGTTCACGTTGTGAGTGGGTGCTGCTCAGACCTTTCCCTCGTTTGGCACGATCCTCAGGGCAGTGTACGATTGGCAATATGGCCCGGATCGCGTAATGCCGGGCGCTTGAAGAGCACAGGAGAGGATGACGATGAAATTGGTGCAAGCGGCGCTGCTTCTCACGCTGGCCCAGGTGGCGGCATGGCCCCAGGTCAATGTCGGGGAACAGAAGCCCGAAGCCAGCCTTCCGTTTACCATGACCACGGTGACCACCTTTAAATATCCGTGGCGGCTGGCCTTCCTGCCCGATGGCCGCATGCTGATCACGGAAAAGCCAGGACCCGTTTGGTTGGTATCCCAGCAGGGAGAGAAGATCCAGGTGGAGAATACGCCCCCTGTCTATTACCAGGGCCAGGACGGCATGCTGGGCGTCTTTCTTTCTCCACACTACGCGACCGACCAGAGTATCTATCTGACCTATGTCGAGCCTGGTGAGTACGGCGGAGGCTTCGCGCTGGCCCGCGCCAAACTGAACGCCACCGCCACCTCGGCCAGCCTGGAAAACTTCGAGGTGCTGTGGCGCCAGAGGCCCACCGGCAAGGGCGGGCAGGCAGGCGGTCCGATCGCCTTCTCGTCCGATGGCCGGTATTTGTTCCTCGCGGTTGGCGACCGCCAGCGCATGACCCCCGCCCAGGATCCAGACGAGCCCGTAGGGAAGATCCTGCGCCTGACGCTGGACGGCAAGCCCGCCCGCGGCAATCCCAACTTCGGCAAAACCGGCGCCGCCACCATCCCCCTGATCGATCCGCCCCGTGACACCGAAGCCGCCGCGACTGCGAAGGTGGTCAGCACCTACACCTTTCCCGGCCCCAACCTGACGCCGGCTGAAACCTGGGCCAGCGGCGTCCGCACGCCCTACGGCCTGGCGTTTTCGCCCACCGGCGAATTGTGGGAGGTCGAACATGGCCCGCGCGGCGGCGACGAATTGAACCTGATCAAAAAAGGCAAGAACTATGGCTGGCCGCTCGTCTCCTATGGCATGAACTACAACGGCGTGCCCATCCCCAAGCCCGATACGCGGACCGACCTGGCGAAGCCGGTGCTCTATTGGGCGCCGGTGATCGCGCCGGGCAATCTGATGTTCTACCACGGCACCCAGACCTTCCCGCAGTGGAACGGCAACGGCTTCATCAGCGGCCTGGCGACCAAAACGCTCAACCGCATCATCTTTGACGGCCATGGCGGCGCCAAGACTGCCGAGCGCTGGGATGTGGGCCACCGCATTCGCGATGTGGAAGAAGGTCCCGATGGCTCGCTGTGGATGCTGGAAGACGCTAATCCCGGCGCCCTGATCCATGTGACACCGAAGTGATGCCTGCACGTCAGGTGAAGAAGAGCAACACGGGCCGGAGCGGTCCGGCCCATCCTCCGGGCAGCCGACAACTTGTTCAGCCGGTGCATCCCACCTCGAATTTTGGGACTCCCTATCAGGCGGACGCGCACTTCAAAGTGGTATTTTCCTTGTGTGGACGAGGCACAGCGGCTACGCGAAATCGTTCTTGATTCGCTCGATCAGGAGCGGGATGCGAACGGTTTCGCCCGGCACGCTTATCGAAGCCGGACGCAGTTTTATCGTGTGTTCCGGGCAATGATCGAGGAGACGCCGGTTGCCATGCGCCGGAGGCTGCTGCTGGAGAGGGCGGCATGGCAGTTGTCTCGCACCCGACTCTCGGTGACAGACATCAGTCTCGACGCGAATTACGGATCGCAGGAAGCGTTTGCCCGGGCCTTCCGAAGTGCCTTCGGCGTTTCACCGAGCCTTTATCGCCGCATGGGGGCGACGCACACTCACCTCCGCGCGGCGAATGGAATTCACTACCGTTCCGGTAAGAACGACACGAAAGGAGCTAATCGATTCATGGATCTCTTTGATATCTTCTCCGGCCAGGAGTCCTGGCATACGCGCCGTCTTCTTGATCTGGCGAAGACACTGAACGACGAACAGTTGGACCGCCCTCTGAACAACCAGATACATGTTTTTCCATGGGATGGCCCGGACCAGAGCCTACGCCAGCTTCTGGACCGGATGGTGCAAACCAAGGAAGCCTGGGCCGCGGCACTGACGGGCGGCAGTACGCCCCTGTTTGACAATGCCCCGCGGGAAGACCGAACTCCTTCGGCCATGCTGGCGCGCCTGGAGACAGCCGATCGAGCGTTCCACAGCGTACTCACAGATGTCCGCAATCGGAGCGCATGGGAAGACACGTTTGTCGATGCGTTATGCGACCCCCCGGAAAGCTTCACCTTTGGCGGCATGTTCGCGCACGTGATTACCTTCAATGCCTACCGGCGGATGGTTGCCATCGAGGTGCTGCGGGGCCTTGGAGTGAAGGTTGAGGGTGTTGGGTGTCCCATGGAGTACCTCGAGAGCCTCGGCCCAGACAAGAATTAGTCCGCAGAGGGGTTACCCGATGAAGCGCACATGGACGATCATAGGGGTGGGCGACGTGCCGGGCAGCTTGAAATGGTATCAGGCGCTGTTCGGTCAGCCGGCTGTCCTTCCTGCCCATGATTACTTTGGGCAAATTCTCGATTCAGATGGAACTGTCTTACTCTGCCTCCACGAGTGGGGCGCCCATGAGCATCCCCCATTGATGAGTCCCGATCACGGGACGCCCGGCAACGGGCTCCTGTTGTTCTTCCGTGTCGATGATTTCGACCTGGCGCTTCAGAGGGCACGCTCTCTCGTCACCCGGCTCGAAGAGGAGCCACATGTGAATCCGAACACTCAAACCAGGGAGTTCTCGCTCCGAGATCCGGACGGATATTACGTTACGATCAGTGCGCTCTCTGCGGCCTGAATCCTTGTCCGTGCGCGAATCCGCACCAGCAAGTGGTCGGGACAACCGTCCTCCGCTCCCGTATTCACAGGTGTAGGGAAGGGAAGGGCAAGACGGCCCGCCGGAGCGTGCGGTGTCCTAATGATAGCTTCGATGAAACCGGCGCTCCTGCTGCGCCTGCTCGCCTCGATCCCGACAGCCCAGCCGTGGTGCGTCGTCGAGAAGCCCACGGCTCCGGCCATACAGGTTGCCATCGATGCGTGCGCGGCGAAGGGAGGCGGAATCGCTTACGTCCCGCCAGCGCGATGTTCCACGCGCCCTGCAAGTAACGTGAAGTGAGACGATCAATCCCCGGAGCCGGCCTGGGGCAGCGGGCTGGTGCTTCGCGACATCGATCAGTTAGTTAGTGATAGAGGGATTTCGGGGG
This sequence comes from Bryobacterales bacterium, assembly GCA_963836015.1. Classification (GTDB taxonomy): domain Bacteria; phylum Acidobacteriota; class Terriglobia; order Bryobacterales; family Bryobacteraceae; genus CAWCDJ01. The sequence goes on from CAWIIF010000012.1 coordinate 196,785, forward strand.
CGACCCGGCAGCCGCAACGCCGGAGTGCCCGCTATTCAGAAGGAACGCGTGAGAGACGCGCATCCCTGGAATCGGGACAGCCACAATACTCGCGACGTTCAGCGATCGCGCACCGCGAACTTCCAGGCGTGGTCCACAATCGTACGCAGGTCGGTGTAGCGCGGGGTCCAGCCCAGGCGCGTGCGCAGTTTTTCCGATGCGGCCACCAGGGCGGGCGGGTCGCCGTCGCGGCGCGGGCCGAAGACGTAGGGGACTTTGCGGCCGGTGACCTCTTCCACCGCGTGGATCATTTCGAGCACGCTGCGGCCGGTGCCGGTGCCGACGTTGAACTGGTCGGAGACGCCGCCGTTCAGCAGGTACTCGACGGCCAGGATGTGCGCCTGCGCCAGGTCGTTCACGTGGATATAGTCGCGGATGCAGGTGCCGTCGGGCGTCGGGTAATCGTCTCCGAAGACGGTGATCGGCTCGCCGGTCTTGACGGCCCGCAGGATCAGCGGGATCAAGTGGGTTTCCGGCTCGTGCTCCTCGCCGAGACGGCCTTCGGGATCGGCGCCCGAGGCGTTGAAATAGCGCAGGCTGACGCTGGTGAGATGGTGAACCTCGTCGAACCAGTGGAGCAGGCGCTCCACCATGACCTTCGATTCACCGTAGGCGTTGACCGGCCGGATGGGGAAGGTCTCCTCGATCGGAGAGGCATCGGGGTTTCCGTAGACCGCCGCGGTGGAAGAGAACACCATGTGGCGGACGCCGTTCCGCACCATGGCGTCGAGGAGGGAAAGCGACCCGCACACGTTATTCGAGAAGTAGCGGGCGGGCTCGCGCATGGATTCCCCCACGGCGATAAAGGCGGCGAAATGAATGACGGCCTCGGGGCGCGTCTGCCGTATAAGTTCCGCGAGAGCGCTGGTCTCGCGCAGGTTGAGCTGGAACAGGCGGCCGGAGGGGACGTTGTGCCGGTATCCTTTCGAGAGGTCGTCTACCACCGAGACGTCGTACCCCTGCTCGAGCAGAAGCCGCACGGTATGCGAGCCGATATAGCCCGCGCCGCCGGTCACCATGATTTTTCGTGGCATCCAGACCCGATTGTAGTAGCATGGCGGTTCTATGCCAAATGGGGCGGAGCTTTTCGTTCAGGCGGCCGCACACCTGGGGATCGACACGGTCTTCACGCTGGTGGGAGATCATCTGAACGAGGTGCTGGCCGCGGCGGCCCGGAGCGGGATGCGGATCGTCGATCTGCGGCACGAATCCGGAGTGACGCACGCCGCGGACGCGTGGGCGCGGATCCACCGGAAGCCGGCGCTCTCGCTGGTGACGGGCGGGCCGGGGCACACGAATTCCCTGACCGGGATCGCCACGGCGAACCTGGCGGGCAGCCCGCTGATCGCCGTGAGCGGAAGCCGTCCGAGCACGATGGCGGGGCGCGAAGCGTTTCAGGATATCGATCAGGTGGCGATGGCGCGCCCGGTAGTGAAGTGGGCCGCGGAACCCGCGGACGCCGGACAGATCCCGTTCTACCTGCATCGCGCGTACCAGGTCGCGAACTCGGGGCGGCGCGGCGTGGCGCACCTGACGATCCCGGTCAATTTATTCACGGGCGAAGGGCAGGCGGCGGCGGTGCCTCAAATGGCGGTAGCCGCTTGCGCGCCGCGTGAGAGCGATATCTCGCGCGCCATCGAACTGCTGCGGGCGGCCGAGCGGCCGGTGGCGATCGCCGGCAGCGGCGTCTGGTGGTCGGGGGCGGAAGAAGCGCTGCGACGGTTCATCGAGTGCACGTCAATACCGCTCTATACCATCACGATGGCGCGCGGCGCGGTGTCCGACGACCACCCGCTCTCCATGGGCTATGCCGACCCGGCGCTGAATCGCGCGGCGCAGCGGGCATTTCAGGAAGCGGACCTTTTTCTGGTGATCGGCAAGCGCATCGATTACCGGCTGGCGATGGGAGGGGCGCGGCTGTTCCCAACCGGCGCACGGTTCATTCAGGTGGATATCCACGCTACGGAGTTGGGGCTGAATCACGGACTCGATGTGGGGATTTGCGCGGACGCGCGGCTTGCGCTCGAGGCGCTTGTGGCGCAGGCCTCCCGGCCTGCGCTGGGCAGGCCGGGAGGCCTGCCCCACTGGGTGCAACGGGTGAGGTCGCTGCGCGCGGAGTGGGAATGCGAACTGGCCCGGGAGGCGGAGGACAACGGCGAACCGCTGCATCCGGCGGCGTTTTTTCGGGAGCTGCGAGGGGCGCTGCCACGCGACGTTCTCTATGCCTGGGATGGCGGCGATTTCGCGCACTGGGGGCGGGCGTCGCTTGCGGCGCGGCAATCCGGCGGATGGCTGCGGCTGGGGCCGCTCGGGACGATCGGCTCGTCGCTGCCCAACGGGCTGGCGCTGCAACTGGCGAACCCGGGACGTCCGGTGGCGGTGATCACGGGCGACGGCGCCCTCGGCTTCTACATCGCCGAGATGGATTCGGTGGTGCGGCACAAGCTGCCGGTTGTCCTGATCGTGGGCAACGACGCGGGATGGGGCCTCGAGCGCGAGCTTCAGTCGTATGCCACGGGTGGCGCGCCGACGGTGGCGTGCGAGTTGCGATCGGCGCGCTACGATCTCATCATGAAAGGGTTCGGCGGGGAAGGCGAGACCGTCGAGCGCCTCGACGAGGTGCGGCCCGCTGTGGAGCGGGCGTTTCGATCGGGGGTTCCGTACTGCCTGAACGTGAAGATTCGCGGCGTGCGTTCGCCGTTCACGGAGTGGCAGATCGCCGGAAGGAAGAAGTGAGGGCGGCTGCCATAGCGCTGATGCTCGCGGCCGCGGGGACGGCGATTCCCGCGCAGGACCTGCCGCAGTGGGTGCTGAATCTCGCCCGCATCAAGCGTCAGGCGCGCGCCAATTTCGTGCACCTGCCCGACTATGCCTGTCACGAGACGGTCGAGCGCTACCGGAGGCTTACGCCGTCGGGGGCGTTTCACCAGATGGATACGCTGCGCCTCGAAGTGGCCATGATCGGGCGGAAAGAGATGTTTGCGAAGGCGGGCGCGGGCCAGTTCAACGTGACCGATCTCACCGATATCGCGACCGAGGGGGCGACCGGCACAGGATCTTTCGCCGGGCTCGTAGACAACCTGTTCGTGAACGATACTGGCCTCACCACCGGTTGGGCGGATGACGCGGTGGGGGACCGGCGGGCGCTGCGTTACGATTTTTCCATGTCCGAGATGATGAGCGGGAACATCGTAAGCAACGGCACTGTGAAGGCCACCACCGCGGTTCACGGGTCATACTGGGCCGATGCTTCCACCTTTGACCTGTTGCGAGTGGAAGAGCACGCGGTGGATATTCCCCCGGCGCTGGACATGTCGGACGTCACGACCATCATCGATTATCAAAAGACGAAAGTCGGAGCCTCGGAGGTGCTGCTGCCGAGCCGGTCGGAGATGATCATCACGGAGTTCTCGGGGCGGCAGGTCCGCAACGTCACCGGGTTTTCGGGGTGCCGGCAGTACGGCAGCGATTCGGTGATCCACTTCGACGGGCCCGAGACCGGGCCGCCTGCGCCGCCCCCGAAGAAGCAGTAGAATTAATAGACTACCCAAAGAAAGTGTACGGATCCCGACGTGTCGCGAAAGCCGCCGAGCGTAATAGCTATCTATCCCGGATCGTTCGACCCGATTACCAACGGGCATCTCGACCTGATCCAGCGCGGCTCGCGTATGTTCGATCAACTGATCGTATCCATATTGAGGAACGATACCAAGAAGCCGCTCTTCTCGGTGGAAGAGCGGATGGAGATGCTCCGCGAAGTGGTTCACGTCTACCCCAACGTGTCGGTCGATTCCTTCGACGGGCTGCTGGTGGACCACGCGTCCGCGCACTCGGCTACCGTCCTGCTGCGCGGCATCCGGGCGATCTCCGACTACGAATACGAATTGCAGATGGCGCTCATGAACCGGCGGCTGCGGCCCGATATTGAAACCGTCTTCATGATGGCCAACGAGGCATATTCCTTTATCAGCTCCCGCCTGGTTAAGGAAGTTTTCGGTCTTGGTGGGAATATTACCGGACTGGTCCCGCCCTCTGTGGAGGCGCGGCTGCACCAACGGTTGAATCATACGAATCTTCTAAAAGAGGCATAGTCTTACCGTCATGCAGGCAATCGCTAACCCAATTGCGGAACGCATCTCCCTGATCAGCGTTTCGTCCACCATGAAAGTCGCGGCGGACGCCGAAAAGCTCCGCAGCGAAGGGGTCGACGTAGTCGATTTTGGAGCCGGCGAACCGGATTTCCCGACTCCCGACAATATCAAGCAGGCGGCCGTCCGGGCGCTCGAGCAGAACTTCACCAAGTACACGCCGGCGGGTGGGACCGCCGAGTTGAAGAAGGCGGTTTGCGAGCGGCACAAGACCGATTTCGGAACGGACTACAAGCCCTCCGAGTGCCTGATCACGGTGGGCGGCAAGCACCTGATCTTCAACCTCACGCAGGCGCTGGTGAATCCCGGGGACGAGATCGTCATCCCGGTGCCCTACTGGGTGACCTATAAGGATGTGGTGAACTACGCCGGCGGCAAGTGCGTGTTCGTCGAAAGCGACGAGCAGCAGGGCTTCACGGTGACGGCGGCGATGATCGAGAAGCACCTGACGGCGCGGACCCGCATGGTGATGATCAATTCGCCTTCGAACCCGAGCGGCGCGGTGATGGACCGGGGCGAGTTCGAGAAGATCTTTCACCTCACGTCGAAGCGCGGCATCTACCTGATGACCGACGAGTGCTACTGCAAATTCCTGTACGACAGCGAGCCGTTTTCGATCGCTTCGCTGCCGGGCGCCAAGGAGACGGTGCTGGTGGCGGGCTCGCTCTCGAAGACCTATGCGATGACCGGTTGGCGCGTGGGCTTCGGGCTGGTGCCGGCGCCTATTGTCGGCGCCATGACCAAGCTGCAAAGCCACTCGACCTCGAACCCGACCTCGATTTCCCAGAAGGCCGGCGTGGAAGCGCTGCGCGGGCCGCAGGAGTCGGTGGGCGTGATGCTGGCGGAGTATAAGAAGCGCCGCGATTTCGTGGTCCAGAGGCTGCGCGCGATTCCGGGCGTGAAGTGCGCCGAGCCGCGCGGGGCGTTCTACGCCTATCCGAATCTCTCGGTGGTGCTGGGGAAGAACGGCATCGGAAACACTTTGCAACTGGCGGAGCGGCTGTTGAGCGACGTCCACGTGGCGGTGGTTCCGGGCGAGGCGTTCGGAACGGAGCAGCATGTCCGCATTTCGTACGCGACGTCGATGCACGAGTTGGAGCGCGGGCTCGAGCGGATCCACCAGTTCGTGGTGAAGAACGCGTAGGCATGTCTAATCCCCTTCGCCTCACACCTTCCCTGCGGGAGAAGGTGTGGGGCAAGACCTGTCTGGAGCCGTGGTTCCCGAATTCCGAACAGCCCATCGGCGAAGCCTGGTTTCTGGCCGATCGCGAATTGCCGCTGCTGGTGAAACTGATCTTCACCTCGGAGCGGCTATCGGTGCAGGTGCATCCCGATGACGGCGAGGACGGTCCGCGCGGCAAGACCGAGATGTGGTATATCCTCGATGCCGAGCCGGGGGCGGCGATCGCGGTGGGTTTCCGCGAGCCCATCACGCGGGAGCGTCTGTGGGAATCCACCCGCACGGGCGAGGTGGAGCGCCTTTTGAACTGGATTCCGGTGAAGGCGGGGGAGACGTACTTCACGCCGGCCCACACGGTACACGCCATCGGCGCGGGGATCGTGCTGTGCGAGATCCAGCAGAATTCGGACGTCACGTACCGGCTTTGGGATTACGGGCGGCCGCGCGAGATCCACGTCGACAAAGCCGTACCGATCTCGGACCTGACGGTGCATCCGGGCGCGGCTCGGCCGGTGCCGCTCGGTGCGGGCCGCGAAGAACTCGTGCGGTCGAAGCACTTCGTGACGGAGCGGGTACGGCTCGAGGCGGGCCAGGCATTCACGCCGCCGGCGGAGTTGTGCCAGATCTGGATCTGTCTCGAAGGGCGCGGCCGGATCGGCGGCGAGGTGTGTGCGCCCGGCGAGGTCTGGCTGCTTCCGGACACGGGCGAGCAGCCAGCCGTCCTCTCCGAGACCGGCGCGCGGTTTCTACGGACCTGGGCGCCGGCCTGAAGCAGTCTTCGCCCTCAGAGCGAACGCAGGAAATTCAAGATGTCCTGCTGCTGTGAGGAACTCAGGGATTGGAAGTTGCTCACGACGCGATTGGCTTCCGAGCCCGAACTGGAATGCGCCTGGATCGCCTGCACCAGGTCCGACGTCCGGCCATCGTGCAGAAAGAACGCGCGTTGTCCCAGGCCCCAGAGCAGAGCGGTGCGGAACTCGTCCGGGCCGGCGCCGCCCTGGGTAACGTTGTCGGCGAGGCCCGTACCCATGTTGTGCACCGCCAGGTCGGAGTACAGGTTCGCGACGGCGTGATTGAGCGCGGCCATCGGAGAATTGCCGGTGGTGAGCGAAGGCGTGTGGCAGAGAGCGCAGCCGATGGAGTTGAACAGGTTTTTGCCGTTGTTGACGGATGGCGAGCACGCGGTCTGCCCGGCCCCTCCGCACGCCGGCTTGGGTTGATCGAGGAACCGCATGAAGGCCGTGAATGCAACAAGGTCGGAGGGGCTGTTCCCGGTGTCGAACCCGGTGCGGTCCTCGGCCAGGCCGTTGGTGGCGCATTGTGCATCCTCTTCGCGTTCGTTGGGGAAGCCTTCGCTGGTCACACCCATCTCCACGTTGTATGCTTCGGCCGAGAAGATCATGAGCGATTTGTTCTGAGCCTTCCAGCCGAAACGGGTGACGGTGCCGTCGTTGCCGTTGGTATTGACATGCCCGCTGATCCCCATGTTTCTCTTGGCGGTGGAATTGGCCGCGAGGTTGTTGCGGATGGCGGTGTCCGTGATGGATTCGACCAATCCGAGGCCGAATGTCGGCGTCGGGATGCGAAAGATCATATTGCGCGTGTTGCTGAAATCCGGCTGGCGGATGGAGCAGCCGGCGGGGCTGTCGCTGCGTCCGACGATGGTGAAGATGCCGTGCACTCCGCCGTCCGCCGACCCGTCGGGATTGCGCACGAATCGAACCTCCCGGATCGGCCCGTCCGGCGTGATGAAACTGGGGATGTGGCTGGCGGGAGCCATGAACGAGGCGCGCGCAAACTGCGGATTGGTCTTGGGCGGGCTCGATCCGCCTACGGCAGGGAACACATGGCATCCGCCGCACGAATCGAGATTGAACCTTGGTCCAAGGCCCCCCGGAACGTCTTCGACTTCGTTGAACGTCCCCAGCGCATCGTTGAAGAATGCTGCCTGGGCTGGAGACATGCCGGTGGCGAATGCCGTGCCGGCGCCGGGAGCGCCTCCCCGTACGCCGGGGTCGCTGACACGGCTTGTGGTGGAGGTGACCGGCGCGGTGCTGACTTGCGCCAGTGCGAAGGAAGTGATCAGGAACGTCGAGAGGGCGGCGAGCCCCCGGAATATACGCCACCTGAGATCATCATGCCGGCTTGCTCCGGCGCGTTGTCCTGCAGACATACTTTTCCTCCAGCTCTGAGTTAGGTGTGATTCACACCAAGTTAGTCGTGGTTTCGGGCTTTCCAAGACAGACGAAAAGCCCGGGGACGTTTATCCCTCTGGACCGCGGGTACTGGATCTGGTAGGATGCAAGTTGCGTAAGCAACTCGGCATCCGCCCTATACGGGTGCCTGAGCTATCGGCTCTCGCCCTCAACGAGAGCCGATTCTCTGAAGTATGGGCCTTGGCGCCTCTATCTGCGTGGCCAGCGCAATTAGGTGAGAAACCATTGTGCTAGTACGCCCAGCCTTTTTCAAGGCCTTTTTGGCAACCCCGACCTTCGTCTGTGCGACGCAACACGGTAGCGGGTTAGCCGATTCCTAAGTCGTCGATTCGCTCGAGCGGAGTGCCGCAGCGGCGGCAAATGACGGCGCTGCAATCGCCGCACACCAACGGGTCATCCACCGCGCGGGCGCAGACAGGGCAGTAGAACTCGGAGGCGGCAGGCTCGGTGTCGGGCATACCGCCATTATCCTTCGCGGACGGCTTACTTCGCGGCTTCGATCTTCTCGACCTGGATGGTGTTGGCGGCGGTGTCCAGAGTGCCGGTTATCGTGACTTTTTTGGCGGCGAATTTCGCCGGCGACTTCTGGCCGCTGAGCGCGTAGACCTCTTTGCCGTCATACAGCACGTACTTGCCGCCCATGCTCTTGACGCACTCCTCCACGCACTTGGAGTCGCTCCCCATATTCATGCCGGCGTGGCCGGATTTGGCGCACATATTGTCGGTGATGGTTCCGGTGAACGTCTGCGAGGCCGGCGCCGCGAACATCAAAGCGGCCGAGGCGATTGCGACGGCGATTTGGTTTTTCATTGTATTCTCCCGTTTTTCCTTTCGATTTGGAGCCAGATTGCGTTGTACCTGGCTTCCGTGATGGGTTGCTTCAATTGAAAATTGAATCCTTTGCGGTCACCGTAATGTGAGCGGGCCCGCTCGAACGTGGTGACCGTCAACTGGAACGGGCCCGAGCTGCTGATGGTGTCGATGTCGGCATAGCGCCAGGTGCGCGACTGTCCGGCGGCGTCGGTGGAGAAGACCACCGAATCGGGGCCGAAGGCGAGCAGCCCCTGGGAGCCGCGGAGCGAGCCCAGGCGTTTCACGGGAATGCTCCATTCCGGTCCGGCCGGCTGATCCGAAATGGCCGCGACCAGCCGCTGGTCCATACGGTCCTTCATCAGGTCGTATAACTGGCGCGCGGGGATTTCGCCGTCGAACCGGTAAGTGCGGTCGGCGCCGAGGCGCAGAAGGTCGTCGTGGTAGGAGACCACCAGGATCTCGCGGCGGCCGAGTTTCAACTCCTGGATCTCGGGATATTTCCACGTCCACGCGTGGCCCTTGGGTCCGGCGAAGCGCACGCCGTCTTCGTCAACCGTGAATACGCCGGTGCAGCCGCCGTTCAAATGCTTGTGCCGCACCGTGAACTGCGCGGCCGAAGCCCACATCGCGCCTGCCAGGATCAGGCAGCCTGACGTTTTACCGATCGCCATTTCCAAACCTCATAAAGTGCCGGATATACCACTAACTCGAGTAAGAAGGAAGTAAAGATGCCGCCGATCATGGGGGCGGCGATCCGTTTCATGACGTCCGCGCCCGTGCCCATGGACCACATGATGGGCGCCAGGCCAACGAACATCGTGGCCACGGTCATGAACTTGGGGCGAATGCGCCGCACCGCGCCGTGTACGATGGCCTCTCGCAAGTCCGCGAGACTGTTCATGCGCCCGGCTGCGCGGCGCTCTTCGAAGGCCAGGTCGAGATAGAGCAGCATGAAGACGCCGGTTTCGGCGTCCACCCCCATCAGCGCGATCAGCCCCACCCACACCCCGATGCTCATGTTGTAGCCCAGCAGGTGCAGCAGCCAGATCGCGCCCACCGCCGAGAAGGGCACGGCCAGGAGAATCATAAAGGTCTTGGCGGTAGACTTCGTGTTCAGATAGAGCAGCAGAAAGATCAGGAAGAGCGTCAGCGGAAGCACGGTCTTCAGCCGCTCCCGGACGCGCGCCATAGCCTCGAACTGGCCGCTCCAGACCATCGTGTAGCCGGGCGGCATGCTGACTTCGCGGGCCACCAGGTGCTTGGCTTCCGCCACGTACGTGCCCACGTCGCGGCCCGCCACATCGACATACACATAGCCGCTGAGCATGCCGTTCTCGTTGCGCAGCATGCCGGGGCCGGTGGTGAGCTTGAGGGTCGCGATCTGGCCCAGGGGGATTTGCATTTTGCCGTCCGCCGTGGGCACCAGCGCGCGGCTCAGGCTAACGAGATCGCTGCGCGAATCCCGGTAGTAGCGCACGTTGATGGGGTAGCGCTCCAGCCCCTGTATGGCGGTGGAGACGTTCTCCCCGCCGATGGCGTTCATCACCACCATCTGGGCATCGTCCACGCTCAGGCCGTAGCGTGCAAGCTGGTCGCGCTTGAGGTCGAAATCGAGGAAGTAGCCGCCGCTCACGCGCTCGGCGAAGACGCTGCGGGTGCCCTCGACCTGTGGAAGGATGTGTTCGATGCGCGTTCCGATGCTCTCGATTTCGGCCAGGTCCGCGCCGAAGATCTTGATCCCGACCGGCGTGCGTACGCCCGTGGTGAGCATGTCGATGCGGTTCTTGATCGGCATGGTCCAGGCGTTCGAGACGCCCGGAATCCGGAGCGCTCGATTCATCTCTTCCACCAGTTGGTCGGTGGTTGCGATGCCTTGGCGCCACTGGGATTTCGGCTTGAGCAGGATGATGGTCTCCATCATGGAGAGCGGCGCGGGGTCGGTGGGAGTCTCGGCGCGGCCGGCTTTGCCGAGTACGCGCTCGACTTCGGGGAACTCCATCAGGATCTGGTCCTGCGCCTGCATCAGCCGCTGCGCTTCGGCGAGCGAGATGCCCGGCATGGTGGTCGGCATGAAGAGCAGCGCGCCTTCATCGAGCGGCGGCATGAATTCGGAGCCGAGCCGCTGGTAGACCGGTACGGTGAACGCGACCACTGCCACGGCGCCGCCGATGACCAGCCATTTCCAGCGGAGCGTCCAGGCGACCACCGGCTCGTAGAGGCGCATGAGGATCCGGCTGATAGGATGCTTGTCTTCGGAATGGATGGTGCCTACCAGCACTCCGTTGACGATTCCCGAGAGCCAGCGCGGGCGCACGCGGAAGCGGTCTTTGCGGAAGAAGAACAGCCGCAGGGCTGGGTCGAGCGTGATAGCCAGCACGGCCGCCACGATCATGGCGAAGTTCTTGGTGTAGGCCAGCGGCTTGAACAGGCGGCCTTCCTGCGCTTCGAGCGTCAGCACGGGAAGGAACGAGACGGCGATCACCAGCAGCGCGAAGAAGCTCGGTCCGCCGACTTCCTTCACCGCTCCCACGATGGCCTGCTGGTAATCGTGCGCCGTCCAGTGCGGCTCGGCATGTTCCAGCTTCTTGTGGGTCTGTTCCACCACCACGATGGCGGCGTCCACCATGGCTCCTACGGCGATGGCGATGCCGCCGAGCGACATGATGTTGGAGCTCATCCCGGCGGCGCGCATGGGCACGAACGATATAAGGACCGCGACCGGAATCGTCAGAATGGGGATGACCGCGCTGGGGAAGTGCCACAGGAAGATCAGGATCACGAGGGCCACTACGGCCAGCTCTTCGATCAGCGTGTGCTTCAGGTTGTCGATCGATTTGAGGATCAGGTCGGAGCGGTCGTAGGCGGTCACGATCCTGACTCCCGGAGGCAGGCTGGGCGTCAGGTCTTTCAGCTTCGCTTTGACGCGCTCGATGACCTTCAGAGCGTTCTCGCCCTGCCGCATCACCACGATTCCTGAGACCACTTCACCTTTGCCGTCGAGATCGGCGACGCCGCGGCGCATGTCGGGGCCGAGCGTCACGGTGCCGACGTCGCGCACCAGGATGGGAACGCCCGACGGGCTGGCGCCCAGCGCGATGTTCGCCAAGTCGCTGGTGGTGTGTGCATAGCCGCGGCCGCGTACCATGTATTCGCGGCCGGTGAATTCCACCAGCCGCCCGCCCACATCGTTGTTGCCGCCGCGCACCGCCGCGATCACTTTCGAGAGCGGAACGCCGTAGGCGGCCATGCGGTCGGGATCGACGTTGACCTGATACTGCCGCACGAAGCCGCCGAGCGGCGCCACTTCCGCGACGCCCGGCACGGCCTGGAGCTGATAGCGCAGGAACCAGTCCTGGTACGAGCGCAGCTCGGCAAGGTCGTGACGGTGGCTTTCATCCACCAGCGCGTATTGGAAGACCCAGCCGACGCCGGTGGCGTCCGGACCGAGCTCGGTCTCGACGCCCTGCGGCAGGCGCGACTGGATCTTCGAGAGATACTCCAGGGTGCGCGAACGCGCCCAGTAGATGTCGGTGCCTTCGTCGAAGATGATGTAGACGTAGGAGTAGCCGAAATCGGAGAAGCCGCGGACGTCCTTCACCTTGGGCGCGCCCAGCATGGACGAGACGATGGGATAGGTGACCTGGTCTTCGATGATGTCGGGGCTGCGGTCCCAGCGCGAATAGACGATCACCTGGGTGTCGCTGAGATCCGGAATGGCGTCGAGCGGGATCGTCTGCATCGACCACCAGCCCGCCATGGCCGCCGCCGCTACGAACAGGAACACCAGGAAACGGTTGTGCGCCGAGATCTCGATGATGCGGTTGATCATTTGAGCCGGCTTTCCGAATCCAGCAGGAAATTGCCGGAGGTGACGATGCGCTCGCCCGCTTTGATGCCCGAGAGGATCTCGACGCGGTCGCCGAGCTGCGCGCCGATTTTGACCTCGCGCTGCTCGTAGGCGCCGTTGCCGCGGTCGAGGAAGACGACCTGGCGGTCGCCCGAATTGAGAACGGCGGATTGCGGGACGACCAGCCGCCGCCCGCCTCCGGTCTCAAATTCCAGGTCGCCGTACATGTCGGGCTTGAGCGCGTTGCCGGGGTTGGCGAATTCGAGACGCACCTTGAGCGTGCGGGTGGCCGGATCGACGCCCGGCTGGATATAGCTCACTCGGCCGTGGAACGTGCGGCCGGGCAGATAGGCGAGCGTAAGGGCGGCCGGCTGGTTCATCCGGATCTTCGAGGCTTCGTACTCATAGACGTCGGCCATCACCCAGACGGTGGAGAGATCGGCCACGGTGTAGAGCGCGCTGTCGGGCGTCACCCGCTGCTTGGGGAAGGCGCTGCGCTCCATCACGAAGCCCGAAATGGGCGAGTACAGCGTGAGGTTTTTCAGCGTCTGGCCGGTGCGGCCGATTTCATCGATCTGGGCGTCGCTGATGTCCCAGAGTTCCAGCCGCTTGCGGGCCGCGGCCAGCAGGCCGTCGGTGCTCTCGCGCATTTCGTGCAGCGGGTTGTCGTGCGCGGCGTGCTGCGCCTTGATCGCAAGCAGGTACTCCAGCTGGGTGGCGAGCGCCTCGGGGCTGTAGATGGTCAGGAGCGGGTCGCCCTGCTTGACGTACTTGCCGGTGAAATCCACGAAGACCTGGTCGATCCAGCCGGAGAGCTTGGCCTGCACCTTGGCGATGCGGGTCTCGTCGATCGTGACGCGCGCGGCGGCGCGCAGCGTGTCGGTGGCATTCTCATATTCGGCGGCTCCGTAGGTGACGCCGATCAACTGCTGCTGCCGCGGCGTGATCTGCACCATGCCGGCGCTGCGCTCCTGGTATTTGGCTTCATCGCCGGGATAGACCGCCACCAGTTGCATGCCGCAATCGGGCGCGATTCCGGGACGGTCGGACTTGTACCAGGGGTGCATGGGGTCCACCCAGTAGAGCGGCTTGCGTTGAGCCGCCGCGGCGGTCGGCTTCGCGTACCACCGGCCGTAACCATATCCGGCGCCCCATGCGGCGGCGGCCAGAAACACGATTGCCACCTTCTTCACGGCTTCATCTCCATGCCGGTCATCTCCCGCAGCCGGGCCAGCGCGATGTGGAACTGCATGATCTCTTCGTGGTCCCTCAGCTCGTAATCCACGACGTTCATGAAGTTGGAATACAGCGCCAGAAAGTCGAGCGCGCCGGTTTCGTAACTGGCCATGGAAGACTCGAGGGCCAGGCGCGCCTCGGGGATGACGGATTTCTCGTAAAGGTCAATCAGCTTGCGCGAGGTGGCGGCCAGCGTGTAGTCCTCGCGTATGCGGGCATCCAGGTCCACACCGGTGGATTCATAATTGTGGCGCGCCTCGGAGGCGGCGAAATACTGCTCGTTGACCGCAGCCCGCTGCTTGTTCCAGAACCAGGCGGGGATCTTGAAGTCGACGCGGAACTGCCACATGGCCGGCATGCTGCCCTGGTTGAAGTAGCCGCCTGAGACCGTATAGTCGGGGTAGTAGTCCTTGCGCGCCAGGTTGGCCGCGAGCTCGCTGCGCTGCACCTGCTTCTGCTCGATCGCAAGCGCAGGAGCGTTGGCGCGGGCGGCCGCCAGCATCTGGTCGAGCGTGGCGGGCAGGCCGCCGGTCGGGATTTCCTCCGGCATATCGATATGGGTATCGGGCGCGCGGTTGAGCAGGGCGTTGATCGCGATCTCCTTGGCGGTTCGCTCCTGCTCGAAGCGGAGCAGCTGCGTTTCAAAGATCGAGAACTGCGTCTGGGCTTTGAAGATGTCCTGCTGCGCGGCCTGCCCCACCGTGTAGCGAGCTTGGGTGATCGCCAGGATGTGGCGGAGCAGTTCCTGGTTGCGGTGGACAAACGAAATCCCCTCCATCGCGTGGTGCAGTTCGTGATATGCCTGCTCGATACGCGAGATCACGTTGAGGCGGACGGCGCGGTACTGCTCGAAGGCGGCGCCGGCTTCGGTCTGGGCGATTTCGCCGCGCAGCTTCCGCTTGCCGGGGAAGGGCACTTCCTGCGACAACATCACGCCGGCGTTGCTGGTGGCCGCGGTGCCGATGCCCGCCACCGGCCACGGGCCGCCGTTCGAGGTATAGCCCAGCGAGAGCGTCGGATCGGGCAAACTGCCGGCCTGCGCGGGCCGCTGCCGCGCCGCTTCGTAGCGCTTCTGGGCCGCCAGAATTTCACGATTGTTGCGCAGGGCCTCCGCCACCAGCGACGGCAAAGACTGCGCGCCGAGGGGGAGCGAAAGCATCGCAAAGCTGATCAGTATTCGAAATTGCATAGCCAGTCACCGCAGTTTGAGTCGCGCGGACAGAGCCGTGACTAAATGCGGTAACTGGAATGTAAGGAGAAGAGATCGGGAGGTGCGTGCTCCGGTGCGTGGGGAAGGGAAGCGCATTCGGCGACGGGAACGGCAAGCGGCGGAGCTGCAAGCTCCGCGGCTAACGGCACTGGCGCCGCGTGAGGCGCCGGGTCGGCCTTCACAAACTGTCGCAGCACCTGCGTCTGGCAGTTCGGGGAGCTTTGCTTGTTCTTATGGCAGCAGCGGTGGGTCTGCGCCATCAGCGCCTGCGGGCAAGTCAGGCAGTTCCCCCAAAACAGCGCCAGAATAATCAGCGCCGCCCGGACCGAACTGGAAATCACCCGCATCGAAACCTCATTTTTACACCGGACGATGATTTTTGCAACAGGTTTTCAGATCGGTTTGCCTGTTTTGGTTCCGCTGGTACACTGAAACAGTGGCCCTCCTGTATCTTCGAGAAGAGCTTCTCGAACAGCGAAAAAAATGGAAACAGGAAGGGAAAACCGTAGTTTTCACCAACGGCTGCTATGACTTGCTGCATCCCGGCCACATCCGGCTGCTGGAGCAGGCGCGCTCCCTCGGTGACATCCTCATCCTGGCGTTGAACTCCGATGCGAGTGTCCGGCGGGCGAAGGGATCCAACCGTCCGCTACTCTCCGAGGCCGAGCGAGCCGAGGTAGCCCTGGCTCTCCAGGCCGTCGATGCCGTAATCCTCTTCGGCGAAGACACCCCGCGCGAGCTGATTGCGGAGGTGCTTCCCGACATCCTGGTAAAAGGCGCGGATTGGTCGCACTTCATTGCCGGCCGCGAAGAAGTAGAGGCTTCCGGTGGACTCGTTACGACCATCGCACTGGAGCCGGGTTATTCAACGACAAATATAGTAGATACGATCCTCAATACGCCTTGATCCACCCTGCCGTACGAGATCTCTTTCTGGACCTTGCCAAACATCCGAGCTTTCAGGATGTCCTGCGGGGAGTGTCTTCGGGCGGCCAGGCTTCGGTTTCGGGGCTGACGACCACTGCCAAGGCCGCCTACCTGGTGTTGCTGGCGCAGTCCTCCGGCCGTCCTTTGATGGTTGTAGTGGATGGCAACAAACAGGCCGAGGCGCTCTCGGAAGCGGTCGAGACCTTCTGGGACCTGCTGGCGACGGACGACCGCGGCGGCCCCCAACTGCTCCCGGCGCTGGACGTGCTCCCGATGCAGAATCTGTCGCCGCACGCCGAGATCTGCGAGCAGCGCGCCATCGGGCTCTGGCGTCTGGCGACTCAGAAGGTACCCATCACGATTCTGCCGGTAGCCTCGGCGCTGCTGCGGATCCACCCCGGAGATTTTTACCGGCAACTTGCCCTACGCCTGCGCGTCGGCGAGGAACTACCGTTGGATGAGGTAGTTGCGCACCTGGAAAGCATCGGCTACGAACGCCGCGAGCCGGTCGAGATGGTGGGCGAATACTCGGTCCGCGGCGGCATCCTCGACGTTTTCTCGCCGGACGGGCAGAAGCCGGTCCGCGTCGATTTGTTCGGCGACCAGGTGGAGTCGATCCGGCGCTTCGACGTCGAATCGCAGCGGTCGGTCCTGAAGGTCGAAGATTGCCTGCTACTACCTTTGACGGAGTATCAGAAGTCGCGGGCGCTGCTGGCGCAGTTGGGCGACCTGATGCGAGAGGCGGATGTGCCGGGTCGCGACCTGCCGCCCCCCGGCGAGCCGTTCCCCGGGTGGGAGCTGCTGGCGCCCATGGTGCGCCCCCGGCAATCTTCGGTCTTTGCCCTCTTGGACCGGCCCGTAGTGATTCTCGACGAGCCGGACCAGGTCCGCGGCGCTGCCGAGCGCTTCTGGAAGCGGCTGGAACAGATCGAGCCGTCGCCGGCCTGCGATCCCGAGCGGATCTTCTTCCATTGGAACGAGTTGGAGCGCCAGGCGGGAGAAGTCTCGCGGGTCGAGTTGAAGGAACTGGAATTCGGAGCGGACCCGGGCCTGCACATCTCTACCCGGCCATCGCTGGCCTTCCACGGCAACATGCAGATGGCAATTGCCGAGGCCCGTACCCTGGTGGAATCCGGGAACCGGGTCGCCTTCTTTGCATCTTCTACAGGCGAAGTAGAGCGACTCGCGGACATCCTGAACGAGTACGCCCTTCCTTACCAGCTTGGCCTGGAGCAGTTCGAATCCACACCGGCGTATCTGGCGCAGCGCGCCTACATGGCGGGGGCGGTGGCCAGCATTTACCTGGTGAAAGGCCTGGTGCGGCACGGCACCGCCTTCCCGGATTCGAAACTTGTCGTATTTGGGTCCGAGGACCTTTTCGAGACCTCCGAGCTGGTGGCGCGCGCCCCCAGTTCGAAGAGTCGCGCTGGCCACTTTCTCGGCGGACCTGATCGACCTGAAGCCCGGCGATTACGTGGTCCACGCCGAGCACGGGGTCGCCGAATACCTGGGCCTTCGCGAGATCATTCAGGGCGAAGCCAAAGGCGACTACATGCTGCTGGAGTACGCCGCCGGCGCCAAGCTCTACGTTCCGCTGACCCGCATGGACCTGGTGCAGCGCTTCCGGGGAGCCGGCGAGGCCAAGCCCGCGCTCGACCGCATGGGCGGCGCCACCTGGACCCGCACCAAGACGCGCATCAAAGCCAAGATGCGGGACATGGCGGACGAGCTCCTGAAGCTCTACGCCCAGAGGAAGATGGCCGAGGGCTTCCAGTACTCCTCCGACAGCAACTGGCAGCGCGAGTTCGAGGACGCTTTCGAGTTCACCGAGACCCGCGATCAGCTCACGGCGATAAAAGATATCAAGCGCGACATGGAGAGCCCGGAGCCCATGGACCGGCTGCTGTGCGGCGATGTCGGATACGGCAAGACCGAGGTTGCCATGCGCGCTGCGTTCAAGGCCCTGGGCGATGGGAAGCAAATCGCGCTGCTGGCTCCTACTACAGTATTAGCATTTCAGCATTTCGAGACGTTCAAGCGCCGGTTCCAGCCATTTCCCGTGCGGATCGAAATGCTTAGCCGCTTCCGTTCGCCTCGAGAGATCAAAGCGGCGCTGGTGGATCTGGCCGAGGGGAAGGTCGATATCGCCATCGGCACCCACCGGCTGCTTTCCCAGGACATTCAGTTCAAAGACCTGGGGCTGGTCCTGGTCGACGAAGAGCAGCGCTTCGGAGTCAAGCACAAGGAGCGGCTCAAGCAGCTCAAGAAGACGGTGGATCACATCAGCATGAGCGCCACGCCCATCCCCAGGACACTACATATGTCGCTGTTGGGGCTGCGGGATATGTCGGTGATCGAGACTCCGCCCAAGGACCGGTTGGCTATACACACCGTGGTGGCTCCGTTCCACCCGGACCTGATCCGTTCGTCGATCGAGCTGGAACTCGGCCGCGGCGGGCAGGTCTATTTTCTCCACAACCGCGTGGACTCCATCTGGCACCGCGCGGCCCAGATCCAGGAACTGGTGCCCAATGCGCGGATCGGAGTGGGGCACGGGCAGATGGCCGAGGCCGAACTGGAAAAGACCATGCTTCAGTTCATGCGCCACGAGTTCGATATACTGGTTTGTACTACGATAATAGAAAATGGTCTCGATATCCCGCTGGCGAATACCATGCTGGTGGAAAACGCCGAGCGCTACGGGCTTTCCGAGCTTTACCAGTTGCGTGGCCGCGTGGGCCGCTCGAACCGCCGCGCCTACGCTTACCTGCTGGTGCCGCAGGATACCGAGCTGACCGAGCTGGCGCGCAAACGCCTGGCGGCCCTGAAGGAGTTCAGCGACCTGGGCGCAGGATTCAAGATCGCGGCACTCGATCTCGAACTGCGCGGTGCGGGAAACCTGCTGGGCGGCGAGCAGCACGGCCACATCAACTCCGTGGGCTTCGATACTTACGTGCGGCTGCTCGAGGAAACCGTGCGGGAACTCAAAGGCGAGGAAGTGGTGCCGGAGATCCACTCGGCCCTGAACCTGGGGCTCGACATACGGATTCCGGCCGATTACATTGCGGACGAAAGCCAGCGTCTGCGTGCTTATCGCCAGATCGCCAGCGCGGCCGACGCCGCCGCCCGGGACCGTGCCGAAAAGGAACTGGAGGATCGATATGGCCCAGTGCCGGAGGCGGTGCGCAACCTGCTGACCTACTCGGGACTCAAGACGCTGGCCGAACAGATCGGCGTCGAGGCTGTGGACCGTCGCCATAACCTGTTGAATATAAAGTTCCACAAGCAGACCCGCGTCGATCCGTCGCGGCTCATGAAGATTGTCGGAGAAACCCGCGGCGCGCAGTTCACTCCGGCAGGCGTATTGCTACTACCCCTGGACGGCCAGACGGCTGCCGGGGAGATTCTGGGTTTTCTGTCGGGAAAACTGGAACAATTGGGCGCCGCCGCCCAATCTCCCGCTGGAGAACCCGGCTCACTGGTAAAATAGGGGACGAATTATGTTTCGCAGGTTTGTATTACTCATCGCGGCGACCCTTCCGATCGCTGTCGCTGCCGATATTCGCGTCATTGAGGAGATTGCCGCCAAAGTAAATGGCGACATCATCACGCGCGGCGAACTGGAGCAACAGCGCAAGGAGCTCGAGATACAGTTGCGGGGCGAAGGATTGGCGGGCGCGAAGCTGACGGACGCCGTGAAGCAGAGTTCGGCGAACGCCCTGCGCGACGAGATCGACCAGTTGCTTCTGGTGCAGCGGGCCAAGGACCTCAGCATCAACGTCGACCCCGACGTGACGCGGGAATTGGCGGACATGCAGGTGCGCACCAAGATCACCGATAACGACAAGTTTCAGCAGGCGATCCAGCAGCAGTACGGCATGTCGTACGAGGATTTCCGCGACCGCATGAAGCGCCAATACCTGGCGCAGCGGGTGATCGGCCAGGAGGTCGGCTCGCGGGTCAACATCCCGGAATCGGACCTGCACAAGTACTACGACGAGCACAAGAGCGAGTTTGTGCGGAAGGAGCAGGTCTTCCTCAGCCAGATCCTGATCTCGACCGAGGGCAAGACTCCCGAACAGGCCGCGGCCGCCGAGAAGAAAGCCAAGGACCTGGTGGCGCGGGCGCGCAAGGGCGAAAAGTTCACGGACCTGGTGCGCGACAATTCCGACGACCCGGAGACGGCGCGCAACGGCGGGTCGCTCCCCCCCATGCAGCCCGACCAGTTACAGGCGCAGATCGCCGCGATTGTCTTCAAGGAAAACAAGGGATATGTGACGGACCCGATCAAGGTCCCGCAGGGATTCGTGATTCTGCGAATCGACGAGCGGTATGCGGCCGGGCAGGCTACTTTCGAGGAAGTGAAGGGCGATATCAACGACCGGCTGGCTCGTCCCCTGATGGAGCCGAAGATCCGCGAATACCTCACGCGGCTGCGGCTGCAGGCTTTCCTCGAGATCAAGGAAGGTTACGTGGACAGCGGCGCCGCGCCCGGCAAGGACACGCGCTGGCAGGACGTGGCCCAGCTGAAGCCGCAGACCACCACCAAGGAAGAAGTCGCTTCTCGCGGCGGCCGGCACAAGAAGCTGTTCTTTATCCCGATTCCATTCACTTCGGGTAAGCTTCCTCCGGCGCCCGCCGATACGCCCGCGGCAGCTCCGGCCAAACCGGAAGCGCCCGTCAAACAATGAAAACTCCCTATGTGAAAGAGCTCGAGCCGAACCGGGTGATCACGGCCAGTTTTCTAGTTCACTCCAAGGAGATTCGCCAGAAGAAGACCGGGGAGCCGTATCTTTCGCTGCTGCTCGGAGACCGCACCGGCGAGCTGGACGCCAAGATGTGGGACAACGTCGCGGAGGTGCTGGACAGCTTCGAGCGCGACGACTTCGTGAAGGTCAAAGGCATGGTGCAGGTGTTTCACAACCGGCCGCAATTGACCATTCACAAGGTGCGCCGGATGGACGACAGCGAGATCGAGTACCGCGACTACTTTCCCACCTCGAAGCGCGATCCCGACGAGATGTGGCGTGAGCTGCGCGGCCTCGTGGCGGAGGTCGCGAACCCGCACCTGAAAGCGCTGCTCGAGGCGCTGCTCGACGACGGGGATGTCTCGCGGCGCTACCGCCTGGCGCCGGCCGCCAAGCAGATTCACCATGCCTGGCTGGGCGGGCTCATCGAGCACGTGCTTTCGCTGTCGAAGCTTGCGCGCCTCACCGCCGGACACTACCCGCACGTGGATTACGACCTGCTGCTGACCGGGGTGGTGCTGCACGACATCGGAAAGATCTACGAGCTCAATTACGAGCGCGGCTTCTCGTACTCGAACGAGGGGCAGTTGCTCGGCCACATCCAGATCGGGATCCGGATGGTGGGTGACAAGCTGCGGGGCATTCCCGATTTTCCGCCCGCGCTGCGGACCCTGGTGGAGCACATGATCCTGAGCCACCACGGCGAGCTGGAATTCGGCTCGCCCAAGGTGCCGCTCTTCCCGGAGGCGCTGCTGCTGCACTACCTCGACGACATGGATTCGAAGATGGAGTGCATGCGGGCGCTGATCGAGAACGACCGCCAGGTGGAGGGCTGTTTCACGGCGTTCCATACCGCCCTGGCCCGCCCGGCACTCAAGAAAGACCGCTATCTGGGAGGAGGCGGAGAGCTGGAGCGCGCGCGCGCCGCGGCGCGGCCGGACGAGCCGGTGGACGCACCCGCACCCCCGCCACCGGCGGCCCCCGTGGCTGCCCCGGAACGGGCGGCCCATCCGCTGTTCGCCCCCGGAGCGGATTCCGTTTTCGCCGACAAACTCAAGCAGGCGCTCCGGCCTGCCTTGCCCGAACAGGAAAGCTGATGCCGAAAGCCGTCCGTGAGATCCCTCCACCGCTCGAACTGCTCTGTCTCCGGGTGCTCTGGTCGCTTCAGGAAGGCAGCGTCAAGCAGGTTCAGAAAGTGGTGGCGGAATCGCGCCCGCTGGCTTATACGACCATCATGACGGTGCTCGACCGCCTGGTGCGCAAAGGCAAGCTTTCGCGGCGCAAAGCCGGACGGGCATTCGTGTATACCCCGCGGGAATCGCGCGAGGAGATGCGCCGGGTGGCGGTGCGCGAGCTGCTGGAAGGATTCTTCGACGGCTCGGAAGAAGAGCTGCTTCGCTATCTCGGCGAGGCCGCCACGCCCCGCGCGTCCGCCGTGGCCGCGGGAGCTGAAGACAGCCGCATCGACACCGTCCTGCTCTAAGCGCGCATCCCGCTCCGGGCGGCGCGATAATAAGACTAATGCAAAACATTCTGCCGGTGTTGTGTTTTCTCGCCGGATTCGCCCTGGCCTGGCTGGTGCTTCGCTCGAAGCGGCACGAATCCGAAACTTCGTTCCGGGCGCTCTCGGCCGAAGCCCTGGCGCGCAACAACCAGGCCTTCCTCGACCTTGCCCGGGCCTCGCTCGGCGAGAGCCGGCAGGCGGCCCGCGGGGATCTCGAGCTGCGGCAGCAGGCCATCCAGGAGATGGTCTCGCCCCTGCGCCAGTCGATCGACCGCGTCGACTCCAAAATCCAGGACCTGGAGAAGGCGCGGACCGGCGCGTACGCGTCGCTGCAGGAGCAGGTGCGGAGCCTGCTCGAGACCCAGGCGGAGCTCCGCGCGGAGACCGGGCGGCTGGTCACCGCGCTGCGTACCCCGCACGTGCGCGGCCGTTGGGGCGAGATCCAGCTGCGCCGCGTGGTGGAGATGGCCGGCATGCTCGATCGCTGCGATTTCGTGGCGCAGGCCACGCTCGACGGAGAAGACGGCCGGCTGCGGCCGGACCTGCTGGTCTATCTGCCCGCCGGCAAGACCGTCGTGGTGGATGCCAAGACGCCCCTCGATGCTTACCTGCGCGCCATGGAGGCCCCCGACGAGCAGACCCGCCGCGCGCGCCTGGCCGACCACGCTCGCCAGGTGCGCACCCACATGGCGGCCCTGGGCCGGAAATCGTATTGGGAGCAGTTCGACCACGCCCCGGAGTTCGCGGTGCTCTTCCTCCCGGGGGAATGCTTCTTCAGCGCCGCGCTCGAAAGCGACCCGGGCCTGATCGAGTTCGGCGTGGAGCAAAACATCATCCTGGCCACTCCCACCACGCTGATCGCGCTGCTGCGGGCAGTGGCGTATGGCTGGAGGCAGGAAAAGCTGGCGCAGAACGCGGCCGAGATCAGCGCGCTGGGGAAGGAGCTGTTCAAGCGCCTCTCGGATATGGGCGACCACTGGAACCGGGTGGGGCGGAGCCTGGACCGGGCGGTGGAGGCCTACAACGGGGCGGTGGGGTCGTTCGAGAGCCGGGTGATGGTGAGCGCGCGCAAGTTCGCCGAGTTGAAGACCGCGCCCCTGGGAGTGGAGATCGCGGAGCTCGAGCCGGTGGAGAAGAGCGTGCGCGCGCTGCAGGACCAGTAGGCTGCCGCTGTCAGCGCTCGCGGTTCCACCGCGCCAGGAACGACTCGGAGGCCAGTTCCTGCAGCTCGCGGTCTACCCCTTCGCGCCATTCCGCGTGCCGGCGCTCTTTCAGCCGTTCGAGCAGGCGGCACCGCCGCTGGGCCTCGAGCAGCGCGACCTTGCGCTCGGCCAGCGCGCGCTGGCAGGCCTGGCGCTCCGCCGCCAGCCGGCTTTCGCTCCGGCATACGTGAGCGCGGTAGGCCGACAGGGCGGTCAGGTCGTTGCCGGCCAGGGGGTTCCATTCGCGGACCTGCACCTCGGCCCGGATGCCCCCTGCCTCCAGTTCCGCGCGCCGGCGGTCGATCGCGGCGAGTGCGTCCGACTGGCTTCGGAAGCGGGCTTCTTCCTGCTCCAACTCGATGCGCCGCCATTCGAGGACCTTCTCCAGGCGGAAGTGGAACGAGGTCATGGCTTAGCGGCCGCCAGCCGCGGCGCGCCGGGTTCGAGCCGCGTCGACAGCTCCTGCATGCGGGCCAGGGTCTCCGGCATGGGACAGGTGGCCATATGGTCCTGGCGGAGGAAATCGAGAAGCTCGGGACGCAACCGGATGCTGGCATCGAGCTGGGGGTTCGAGCCGGCGACATACGCGCCCAACTGCACCAGGTCTTCCGAATCCTTATAGGCGGCCAGCGCCTGGCGGATTTTGCGGGCGGCGTCTTTTTGGGGAGGGGCGGAAATCGCCGAAGCCAGCCGGCTGACCGAATGCAGAATATCGATGGCGGGGTAGTGGCCCTGTCCGGCCAGCTGCCTCGACAGGATGAAGTGGCCGTCCAGGATGCCGCGGACCGCGTCGCAGATCGGCTCGTTGAAATCGTCGCCCTCCACCAGGACCGTGAAGAAGCCGGTGATGGAGCCGCGGCGGAAGTTGCCGGCCCGCTCCAGGATCTTCGGCAGCAGGTTGAAGACCGAAGGGGTATAACCTTTCTGGCTGGGCGGCTCGCCGGCCGACAGCCCGATCTCCCGCTGCGCCATGGCGAGTCGCGTGACCGAATCCATTACCAGCAGGACGTTAGCGCCCTGGTCGCGGAAATACTCGGCCACCGCCAGGGCCACGAAGCAGGCGCGCACGCGCAGCGGGGCGGGCCGCTCGGAAGTGGCGCACACCACAACCGAGCGTTTGCGCCCTTCGGGGCCAAGTTCGTTTTCGAGAAAGCCGCGTACCTCGCGGTTGCGCTCGCCAATCATCCCGATGACCGTCACGTCGGCGGAATTATGGCGGGACATGGAGCCGAGCAGCGTGCTTTTGCCGACGCCGCTGCCGCCGAAGATGCCGATGCGCTGTCCCTGCCCGCAGGTGAGCAGGCCGTCGATGGCGCGGATGCCGGTAACCAGGGGCTTGGTGATGTGCTCGCGCTCCATCGGGCTGGAGGGTGTGCCGTAAAGGCGGTACGCATCCTGCGCCGGGATGGCCGCGCCGCCGTCCATGGGCTTGCCGAACCCGTCGATGACCCGGCCAAGCAGACCCGGCCCCACCTCCACCAGGGCGTCTTCACTGCGTGCCGCCACCGGGTTGCCGAGCTGCAGCCCGTCCACCTCTTCGAGGGGCGTGGCGAGCACCCGGCCGTTCCGGAAACCGATCACCTGGGTGCGGATGCGGCGGCCGCCGGCGGTCGCGACCTCGCAGAAATCCCCGATCGCGACGTTCGGGCCGCGCGACTCGATCAGCAGTCCGGCGACTTCGGTCACCTCTCCAGTCCAGCGCAGCGGCGAGATCCGGTCGAGTTCCGCAAAGTAGGGAGCCAGGGAAATGGTTTCGCTCATAGCTGGTTGCGGAGGCGATCCGCGAGGCCTCGTTCAATCTCCTGCAGCTGCGATTCGATGGAGGCGTCCAGGTTCCCCCGTTCGGTTTCGAAGATGGCGGTTCCGGGCGGTTTCCCGCCATCCGGGATCACCTCGATCGGCGCGCCGGGGAACCCCTTCCGAAGGCAGTCGGCGATCAGCTTGGCATGCGAAGGGTGGACTCTCACGCGCGAGATCTCCTGGCCCCGCAGCTTTTCGAGCGCCCCGAGGAGCAGCGACTCGAGAGCGTCGGGATCCACCGCCAGCTCGCGGCGCAGCACGCGCCTGGCGATGGCGAGCGCCAGTTTCAAGGTGTCGGCCTCCGCCTCGCGGCGCAGGCGCGCGCGCATTTGCCCGAGCTCGCCGACGGTCTGCGCGAACTTCTCCACGACCGCTTGAAATTCCGCCGCCGCGCGACTGCGGCCGGCGGCCTCACCCTCCCGGAACCCGGCGGCCTGCGCATCCCGCGCCTTCTGCTCGAGCTCCCGCCGAAGCTGTTCGACGCGCGCGGCGGCGTCCGGCGGCGGCGGCTCCTTGGACGCTTTCGGCCCCCCGGCATGGAGCTGTTTCCAGGGAACTGGGCCGGCCCCG
The DNA here is from genome assembly GCA_963836015.1 of Bryobacterales bacterium. Lineage (GTDB taxonomy): Bacteria > Acidobacteriota > Terriglobia > Bryobacterales > Bryobacteraceae > CAWCDJ01. The sequence goes on from CAWIIF010000012.1 coordinate 222,225, forward strand.
GTGGGGGAGTCCGGCTCGAAGACCTTACACGACATACTGCTCTCCGACCGTTCCCTTCAGGCTCACCACACCCTCGGACTCGAGCTGGCGTACCACGGCGATGATCTGCTGCTGGGCCGCGTCCACCTCTTTGATCTTGATCGGGCCGAGCGCCTCCATGTCTTCCTTGAGCATGTCGGCGCCGCGCTGCGACATGCAGCCCAGAATCTGGTTGCGGAGCTGCTCGCTGGTCCCCTTGAGCGCCACCGTCAGCACCTTCCGGTCGACCTTTGCCAGCACCTCCTTCAGGCCTAGGGGGTCGATCAGCAGCAGGTCTTCGAACACGAACATCAGGTGCCGGATGGTCTGCGCCAGGTTGGTGTCCTGGTGCTCGATGTTGTCCAGAATCTCCCGGCTGGACGCCGCATCGAGACGGTTCAACATTTCCGCCACGGCGCGTACGCCGCCGTAGGATTCGCGGCTGAATTCCCCGAGGGCCTTCAGCTTCTGCCCGATCACGCCGGCGATCTTGAGGATGATGTCGGGCGAGATCTGGTCCAGGCTGGCCATGCGCTGCGAGACATCCGAGCGCAGCCCGGCGGGCAGCGAGGTGAGCAGCGCAGCCGCCTGCGGGGGGCTCAGGTGCGAAAGCACCAGCGCGATGGTCTGCGGATGCTCATTATGAATGAATTTGGCGAGTTGCTGCGGGTCGGCCTTCTGGATGGCGTCGAAGGAAGCGGCTTCGGAGCCCAGCGCTTTGGCCAGGCGGTCCAGCATGCGTTTGGCCATATCGGGGTTGAACGCCCGCGTCAACAGCTTGCGGGCGTATTCGATGCCGCCGCGCGCGACATAATCGCCGGCCGTCGATAGGTGGTGGAATTCGTTGAGCAGAGCCTCGGCCTGCTCCGTCGAGATGGCCGTAATGCGGGCGACCTCGCGGCTGACCTTCTGGACATCTTCTTCGGAGAGTTGCTGCAGCAACTCGGCACTTGCCTGCTCGCCCAGGATGATCAGGAGCATGGCGGCCTTGCGCAGGCCGGTGAGGGACTCGGTTTCCTGTTTGGAGGCGGTGGCGTTGAGAATCATGCTTCAGCTCTCTTCCTCGCGGATCCAGGTGCGCAGGATCTGGGCCGAAATCTCGGGTTCCTTGGAGATCTTCTCCCGCAAGTGCTTGGCCAGGACTTCGGCCGTCTTGGTGATGACCGGCGCTGCTATGAGCGAGTTCAGCGCCTGCGAGTCGACCTTCTTCTGCAGTGCTTCGCGTTGAGCCAGCTTGGCTTCGATCTCCTCTTCGACGGACGCGCCTTCGATGGCCGGAACGTTGCCGGGCGCCTGTCCGGCGGCGACCGCGGGCGCTCCGGTGACCTCCGCGGACCCGCCGCGCCGGCGGCGCCTCGACAGCATCCATACGGCCGCCATCAGGAGCAACAGCAGGCCCGCGGCGGCAGCTCCGGCGATGGTTACGGTCTTGCGGTCCCAGCGCAAGGCGATGCCGAGCGGCCCGGCGGGCGGGGGCGCCGCGGGCGCGGCCGGGACAGGCGGCGGCTCGATCTGGAGAGTCGATTCGAACGGCAGCGTCTCAATGACCAGCTGATCGCCCCGTTCAGCGTTGAGCCCGGTGATTCCGGCGACCAGGTCGCGGATAATCTTGATCTTTTCGGGGCTGGGCGGTACCAGCACGCGCTGCATGCCGGTCTTATTCTTTTCCCAGGTGACGTCCTGGTCGAGCAGGACCGTGACCGACATCCTGCGCACTCCGCCGGCGGGCAGGCGGGTCTTCTTTACGGTCCGGCTGGTCTGGTACGTGACGTTCTCGGTGACGCGCGACACACGGTTCGAGGTGGAGCCGGGCCGCGAGGTGGGCCGGGGCAATGTGGAGGCGGTTCCCGGAACGCCGCTGCCGCCCGAGGACCCGGAAGAGTCTTCGGACCGCTGCGAGCTGAGCATCACGGAGCGCGCCGGATCGAAGATCTCCTCGCTCTGCTCTCCGCCGGAGAAGTCGCATTCCACCGAGGCGCCCGCACGGAACTTGTTGGCTCCCAGCAGGGGCTCCAGGGTGGAGCTGATTTTAGAGATCAGGTCGGCTTCGATTTTATGGCGGAAATCGAGCGACGCTTCGGAGGCCTCCGGACCGTCCAGGGTTCCCGGAGTCTTGGGCCGCCCGAGCAGGTTGCCGTTCATGTCCAGGACCGAGACCGCGTCCGGCGACAGCCCTTCCACGGCGCTGGCCACCAGGTGGTCGATCGCCTGAACGTTGGCCGGCGCCAGGCGCTTCCCGGGCCGCAGCTTTACCAGGACGCTGGCCTTGGCCGGCTGCTGCGATTCGAGGAAAACGGAATCCTTGGGGAACGTGACGTGAACGCGCGCGGTCTCCACTTCGGCCAGCGACATGACCGACCGTTCCAGCTCGCCTTCGAGCGCCCGGCGGTAGTTGATGTGCTCGCTGAATTCGGTGGCCCCGAGATTGGCTTTGTCGAACAGCTCGAAGCCGATGCGTCCGGTCTTGGGCAGCTCGGCGGCCGCCATTTCGATGCGCAGCTCCGCCAGTTTGGCGGAGGGCACCAGTACCGACCCGCCGGCCTCGGGGAGACGGTACGCCACACCCGATTCCTTGAGCTTCTGAACGATGGCCGCGGCGTCCTCTGGAGAGACGCCCGTGAACAGCGGCTTGAAATCCGATTCGCGCTGCCACCGCACCATGCCCCACAACCCGGCCAGCACCACCACCGCCATGACTGCGATGCTGATGCGCTGCCGGACCGAGAGATTAGCCAGGATTCGTTTCATGCGTCAGCCCGAAAATGGGGTCCTTTGCTTACATCGGCGGGGGGCTTCGGAAACCTGAGGGGCTACATCGGCATCCGCATGATTTCCTGGTAGGCGCTCACAACTTTGTTCCGCATCTGGAGGAAGAGATCGAAGGAGAGTTCGGCCTGCTGGGTCGCCAGGATGGTGGTGTGCAGCTCCTCGCCCTCCCCGGAAAGGAAGCGCCCCACGGAGTTCGCGGCGTTCTGGCCGGAGGTTTCCACACTGCGGATGGCTTCGGAGAGCACGTCCCCGAACCCCGATCCGCCGCGCGCTTCGCCCGCCGGGCGAATGGCGGAGGGCAGCGCGGCGCCGGAAATAGGAGTAATCGGACCAGGCATCGCTCAAACCTCAGCGGAAGAGATCCATGGAGTGGGAGATCATGTCTTTCACCGCGCCGATGGCGGCTACATTGGCTTCGTAGTTGCGCGAGGCCCCCATCAGGTCCACCATGTCCTCGGCCGGGTTTACGCGGGGGAATGCCACGTAGCCCTGGGCGTCCGCGTCGGGGTGCCCCGGGAGATACCGCAGCTCCGGATCGCGTGTGTCGGTGATCACTTCCGACACCCGTACCCCTCCGGTGGATTCCAGCTCGGAGCCGAAGACCGATGAAAACGGCGAATTCACCGCAGAGCTCTCGAATACCGCGTCTTTGCGGCGATACGGGCCGCCTTCCGGCGTGCGGGTGGTTTCGGCGTTGGCCAGATTCTCCACCAGCAGTTCGGCGCGCGAACGCTGCGCCGCCATCCCGGAGGCTCCGATGGATAGTACCGAAAACAGACTCATGACGATTTGCCCTCATCGATGGCGGAACGGACCACGCGAATCTGCGACCGCAGCAGGTTCGTAGCCACTTGAAAACGCAGGGCGTTTTCGGCCAACAGGCGCGATTCGCGATCGATATTGACGTTATTGCCGTCGTTCTTGACGGTGAGGCCCGCCACATCGACCTCCTGCGGCGCTCCCCCCATCGCGCTCTCGAATTCCGCCTGGAAATCGATATCCTTTGAGTGGTACCCGGGAGTGTCGGCGTTGGCAATATTCGATGCCACCAGCCTCTGCCGCGCGCTGAGCAGGTCCATGTAGTGTTCGAGTTGTCCACCCAGCCGGTCCAGCATACGATCTCGCCTTTTGCAAGCGCGGCGCCAGTCGTCAAGCCTATTGGAATCAATGAAAAGGATGCTGCGGCCGTGACCGTTTTCTGCCGCTGCGCCAGCATTCTGCCGCTTCCCGCGGAGAATTCCAGTCACCGCACATAGGGATTTATTTCTCCTTTAGATATAGAAGCTTGAAGAATTTGATTTCAGAGTGTAGGGGGGCCTCATCCTAGTTTGAAATCAGGATAGATCGCATGCAACCTTGGCGGTTTCCTGAAGCCAAACAATGTCAACGGACCCGATTATCATCATTTTAACCGGCCTGTGGATGTTCTAAGCTGACCTGAAGCACCCTCAAACCCTCGCGTTCCCACAGACGCGTTTTCGAAATACCCCATTTGCGGGGTTCCCAATCACACGGTGAAAGCTGGTACTATTCTTTGGGGATATTCCTCGCGGAATATCCCCAAAGAAGACCAGAATTCTTTTGGTGGGCCCACGGAGCGGATATTTTGAAAACAGCCAGTGTTCTGGCTTGTTGCCTTCTTTTAATCCCTCTGATCGGTACGGGACTGAGGTCCGATCCGAAAGTCAGGGCGAAGCCCCTGCCCGACACTGCGGAAAGATCTGCACGCCGAAAAAGTCTGCAAGACCAACTCGTGGCCGGATGGGGACTGTTCAAAGCAGGGCGGTACGAACTAGCCAGGGACCAATTCGAGCGTGTGCAGCGTGCGGCCATGGTGCCCCTTGACCCATATGTTGAGACTCGCGCCGTCGCGAATATCGGCGGATGTTGGTTTGCGCTACACCGGTACCGGCTGGCGCTCAGGTCGTTTGTGAAGGCGCAAGGTCTGGCGGAAAAGAACGGAGACTCCAGCGCGGCGGCGGCGCTCGAAGCGAACGTGGCATCGCTTTATTCCGAATTGGGAGAGCTGGATGCCGCGGTCGGCTGGTTGGAAAAGAGCATGTCATCGTGGACCGGCAAAGAGCGCGCCGCGCACCTGCCTCAATTGGAATTCGAAATGGCTTCGCTGCGTGCTCGCGAGGGCCGCGCGCCCGAAGCCGGCGAACTGTTCCGGAAAGGGATCGAGGCGGCTGCCGCGGCAGGCGACCAGGCCCTGGTCGCGATCGGCTGCAACAAACTGGGTGAGGAACGCCTGCGGGCCGGCCACCCGGACGACGCCGAAGGCCCGTTTCTTCAAGCCTATTACATAAGGAAGCTGAACCATCTGCCGCTGGAGGGCTCGTACACCAATCTGGGCCGATTGCGGCTGGCGCAGGGGGATATCGACTCGGCTTCGGCCCTCCTGGATCGTGCCGTGGAACTCTCGGAGCGGTCGCCGGGGGCCATGCCTCCGTGGGATGCCTACCTGGCGCGCGGCGAAGTCCACCTGGCGCAGGCCCGCTTTGGGGACGCCCTGGCGGATCTTCGGGCCGCGATGCGGCTGGCGCGGGCGTGGCGCTGGTCGCTGCCGGCCGACGACGCAAGCCACGTCGGTGCGGAGGGTATCCTGGACCGGATCTACTCCCGGCTGGTGGAAGCGGGCAACCGGCTCTATTTGCAAACCGGCGACCGGAACCTGCTGCGCGAAACTTTCGAGGCCAGCGAAGAGAACCGGGCCATGAGCCTGCGGATGCTGGTCCAGGACCGGCAGGACGCAGAGGCGGACCTCCCGCCCGCGTACTGGGAGGCCATCGCCCGGCTGCAGCGAGCCGAGGTGAACGCCCTGCGCGGCGGTAAGCCGGGCGACCGGGAAGCGGTGGACGCCGCGCGGGCGGAATGGATCCGCGTAGAGGCTTCGGCATCGCCGCATCGGGAATCCCTGCCCACGGAATCGCTCGAAGCCCTGCGCACGGCTCTCGATTCCGAAACGGCCCTGGTGAGTGTGCGGCTGGGCGACTCCGCTTCCTGGATGTGGGCGGTGGACGGGGACGGGTTGGAACTTTACCGGCTGCCCGGGCGGGCGGAAATCCAATCCCTGGCGGCCATCGCGGGGCGCGACATTCGGGAGAGCCGGGCGGATTCCGACGCGCCGGCCAGAATCTACCGGATGCTTTTCGAGCCGCTGGCGGCCCGATTCCGAGACAAATCCCGCTGGCTGCTGGCCCTCGATCCCGGCCTGCTCGATCTGCCGGTAGCCGCGCTCGAAATGGAAGCGGGGCCGCGTCCTGTATATGTCGCCGAGCGCCACATCGTCCAGATGATCCCCGGCGCGGGCTTCTGGCTGCAGACCGCGGCGCGGCGGACCCAGGTGGAAACGGGCCGGCTGTTCCTGGGAGTCGGCGACCCGATCTACAACGCGGCCGATCCGAGACTGCCGCGGACCGCCGCCGAGCCGGAGCCGCGCAAGGCGTCGCGGTGGTCGCTGTTTGCGGGCACGCCGGAACGGAATGCCGCATTGACGCTGCCGAGGCTGGTAGGGAGCGGAGTCGAAGTGGACCGGTGTGCGCGCATCTGGAACGGCGAGAGCATCCTCCTGAAGGGTCCGGAAGCGTCCGGTGAAATGGTGCGGGATGCCCTGCGGCGCGATCCGGCCGTGGCGCATTTCGCCGTCCATTTTCTCGAATCTGCCCAGCCCCGCCGGCACGGGATGATGGCCCTGGGGATGGCGAATGGGCACGAGCCGGAGCTGATCGCGCCGGCGGAGATTTCCCACTGGCGGATCGGCGCCGGCCTGGTGGTGATGAGCGGGTGCGACTCCGCGGAGGGAGCGGCGCTTCCGGGAACCGGGCTGATGGGCTTGACCCGCGCGTGGCTGATCGCCGGGGCGAAATCGGTGCTGGCCAGCCGGTGGGCGACGCGCGACGATGACGGCGCCCTGTTCGCAGCGTTTTATCGCGAATACGGCGAGGGATCGCTCACGGATGCGGCTTCCGCCCTCAGCCGGACGCAGACCAGCATGATTCGCGAAGGGGGATGGCGCGCCCGCCCGGCCTATTGGGGCGCCTGGTTCGTGGTGGGGGATTGATGAGCTTCGAGATCGAGCCCGATGTCGAATCACGGCCGGCTGTCGTCGAACCCTCCTGGGTCGATCTGGTCCACGGCGTTCAGGCCGGCGACCAAGCCCGTATTCAGGAGCTCTACGAGCTCTTCTCGAAGGGCGTGCGCTTCCAGTTGTACCGCCAGCTCGGGCCGCAGGACCTGGACGACCGGGTTCACGACGTCTTCCTGATCATCATGCAGTCGATCCAGCGCGGCGATCTGCGCGAGCCGGAGCGGCTCATGGGATACGTCCGCACGGTGGTGCGCCGCCAGGTCGCCGCGCATATCGACCTGACTGTGCAGGCGCGCCGCAACCAGACCGAGCTGGAGTACGGCATGGTCCTCTCCGACCGCCGGCCGAGCGCCGAACACCGTCTGATCGACGAGCAGCACCACGAACTGGCGCTGCGGGTGCTCAACAGCCTGCATCAGCGCGAGCGGGAGGTGCTGGTCCGCTTCTATCTGAAAGAGCAGAAGGCCGAGCAGATCTGCCGCGAGATGGGGCTCACGGAGACCCAGTTCCGCCTCACCAAGTCGCGTGCCAAGGCGCGGTTCAGCGAACTCGCCAAGAACCGCCTGTCGCGCCGCAAAGGCTTCCAGACCTAGAAAGAGCCTCCGGCTAGAAGTAGTCGCGCAGGTCGCCGAAGCGGTCCAACTGCAGGAGCCGCCCCGTCCCGGGACGGATTTCCTGCTTCTCCAGCACCCAGGTATGGGCATGGGGCACGAACACGGCGTTCAGCCCCGCCTCCATGGCCGGATTGACGTCGGACTTCGGACTGTTCCCGATCATCCATGTGCTGTTCGGTGTCATGCCGCGTTGTTCCACCAGCAGGTGGTAGGCCTGGGCGTCCTTCTCCTTCACGATCGCAGTGTGGCCGAAATAGACGCCCAGGCCGGAGCGGTCGATCTTCAACTTCTGCTCCTCGGGGTGCCCCTTGGTGAATAGCGTCAGATCGTGGCGGCCGGCCAGGTACTCGAGCGTTTCGGCCACGCCATCGATAACTTGCATGGGACACTCCAGGATGCGCTCCGCGAACCCCAGCACGGTCTTCAGGTCCTCTTCCTGCACGGCCCGCTCCGCCAGGTTTTCGTAGGTCTGCCTCAGGTTGCGTCCGAAGTTGAGCGAGCCGTAGCCGTGAATTTTGGCGTTGGCGGCTTCGATCTCGTCCAGCACATCGCGGATCTGCAGGGCGGAGAGAGAGGAATGGTCCAGGAACGCCACGAAATCCTCGAAGGCCCGCTCGAAGTAGATATTGTTCTCCCAGAGGGTGTCGTCGGCATCGATAATCAGGAACTGTCGCATCATTTGGATGGTTTGGGGGCAAGGCGGAATGGAATTTCGAACACGGCGTCCACATCCACGGGAACGCCATTGCGGCGGGCGGGCTCGAACACCCACTTTCCCAGGGCCTCCGCCGAGCTCTGGTCGAGCCGGGCATCCAGGCTCTTCAGCAGGACGATGTGATCCATGCGCCCATCCTTGCGGATCACGGCGAAGAGCCGCACGTTTCCTTCGATGTGCTCGGCGGCGGCCGAGGGGATGTATTTCGGATCTACCTTGCGCAGCGGCACCGGCGCCTGCATGCTTTCCCGCGAGGCGTTCGCCTCATGCTCGGCGAACCAGACCATCCAGCTTCCCGAATAGCTCGTGATATTGGGCATCTGGATAGCCACAGTGTACACGTAGCGGCCGCGCAGCACGGTCTCGAGCGATTCTCCCGCATGCGGCGTCGGAGCCGGCGGCGGCGTGGTGGGGATGTGCGCGCCGGCTGACAGTCTCTCACGCGTGAAGGGGACGATCCGGCCCACCATGGTAGGCTGCCCGTCCGTGTTGCCGCCGCGCGCGAGCAGGCCCGGCACCTGCAAGGTCGAAGTGGTGGCCGTGCCGGTTCCCCCCTCGGTGCGCAGAGCCGGTCCGGCCGAGAACCCCGCCTCGCGCGAGCCGGGCGGTTGCGGAATGTCGGGAGTCACCGCCGGATTCAGTCCGGCGATCGCGAGCGAGGCTTCGGTGGAACTAGGCGGGCCGGAAACCGCCGGGGCCGCGGGAAGGGCGGCCGGGCCGCTCGTCTTCGGGCCGGTCTCCGCCGGCCGCGCGAAAGCCCGCACCGGTGCGGACATCGCGGAGGAGTCGAGCGCGGGGGCCCCACCCATGAGGGGCGCGGCAGCGACCGCGGGCGCCTCGGGCAGGGCAGGGGCCGCGGGCACGATTCGCGCTGCCGGCGGAGCCGTAAAGCCCCGGACCGGTCCGGCCGGACCCTCCGGCGGGAGGGAGAGAGAATGGCGGTCGAGGGCCGCCGCGATTTCCGGCGCCTGCGGAAGAAGCGGACCGGGCGTCGCGGCGGCGCGCTGCGCGGGGGGCGGGGTGAACGCCCGGACCGGTTGGGGCGCAGTCGTCACAGCGACCACGTTGGGCAGGGGGAGCGGTTTGGGAGGATGCACCTCGGGCGCCGGCGTCCAGATCATCTGCGGCGGGCGATCGTCCTCCTTTTTCCCGGCCACGAGCGTCTGGCTGAATTTGAAACGGGCGCGCGGCGGCCGCGGATCGCGCGGTCCGGCGGGTGTCACGTCCGGCAGCCGGTTGCGCAGGCTATACCAGACGATGCGATGTTCGCTCGGACGGATCTCCATGTCATAAAGGGAGCGCCGCGGCTCCGGCGGCAAACTCGCGGAGCCAAACGCCAGCCACGCCAGAATCGCGCCGTGCACCAGGCCGGAGAAGGAAAATGATCCCCAGGTTCCCAGGCGCCCGCGTTTACCGCGAATGACGACCCTCATGCCGCCTCAGAGGCCCGAGGGTTTGTGGCCGAAGCCGTTGGTCGGCGCCAGCTCTTTCATCCGCTCGATGGTCTTCTGACGCGGGATGTATTCGGAAAGAAACTGGTTGAGCTGCTGCAGCCGCCGGGTCTCGGAGCGCTGCCGCAACAGGGCGCTCAGAAAGTCCAGGTCCGGAACTCCCTGTGCCAGTTGGAAACTGACCTGCGGGTCGTTCAGGTCCGGTTGCGCTTCGTCCCTGGCCGATTCCAGGGAGGATAGCTGCCGGTACTGGTTGAACGCCTTGTCGCGCAGTTCGGGCGAGGGCTGCGAGAAATCGTCGTCGTCGAAAAACGACACCTCGCCCTGCAAGTACTCCTTCTCCTCGTTCAGGGAGAGAATCTCGAACCGGCGCTTGCCCCGCGTCAGGATGTCCATTCTCCCATCCGGGTACATGTGCAGGACCTTCTCGACGGTGACGGAGCAGCCGGCGTTCACGATGCCTTCGTCCTTGGCCAGAACCACGCCGAATTCAGAGCTGTCGCGGATAGCCTCGCCCACCATTTCCTTGTAGCGATCCTCAAAAATATGCAGGGGCAGCGGGGTCCTGGGGAAGACCACGACCTGCAGCGGAAACAGCGGGAGCAGCCGCGAAGGCATGGTACCATTATTGCGTTTCCAGGAGATTTCGGGCAATGATAACTGCGGTCTAATCGCTTCCAGGCCGCCTGACGCATGCGAATCGATGGCAAAGTCGTACTGATCACCGGAGCGTCGGAAGGTATCGGAGCCGCCTGCGCGGCCGAGTTCGCGCGCGCCGGGGCGAAGCTCTCCCTGACCGCGCGCTCGGAGGAAGGCTTGCGCCGCGCCGGAGGCGGCGACGCCCTGATCACCGCAGGAGATCTCACCGGCGAAGAGACGCGCCGCCGCGTGGTCGAGCGGACGATCGAGCGCTTTGGCGGCATCGACATCCTGATCAACAATGCCGGCATCGGTTTCTACCTGCCTTCCTGGAGCGCGCCGATGGAGCACGCCCGACGGGTCATGGAGCTGAATTTCTTCGCGCTGCTCGGGATGATCCAGCTGGCGGTTCCGCCCATGCGCGCACAGGGCCGCGGGATGATCGTCAACGTGGGTTCGATCGGCAGCAAGATGACGCTGCCGTGGATGACTGTCTATAGCGCGTCGAAATACGCGGTGGGCTCGCTCACCGAGGGCCTCCGGATGGAGTTGAAGCGCGACGGCATTCGCACCATGCTGGTGTGCCCCGGCTACGTGAAGACCGGCTTCCAGCAGCACGTCACGGCCGGCGAGGCGCCGGAAAAGGTGAAGCGGTCGCGGCGTTTCGCGGTGACCGCCGAAGAGTGCGCCGTGGCCATCCGGCGCGGCGTGGAGCGCGACGCGCGCACCGTATTGAGCCCCGCCGCCGGATGGATCCTGGTGGGGCTGATGCGCCTCTTTCCGTCGGTGGTCGAGGGGCGAATGGCGGAGATGAATGAAACGGCATGAACCTGAGACTGAAGCGCACTCCCGGCATCTACGTGGTAGGCTTCATGGCCTCGGGCAAGTCGACCGTCGGCCGCCGGCTGGCACACCGGCTGGGCTGGAATTTCTTCGACACGGATGACGAAATCGAAGCCGCGGAAGGGTGTACGATAGCGGAGATCTTCGCTGCGCGCGGCGAGCCGGAGTTCCGCCGCATCGAAGGTGAAATCCTGCGGCAGCACGTGCGATGGATCGAGCGCGGGCGTCCCGCCGTGCTGGCGCTGGGAGGCGGCGCTTTTACCGTGGAATCGAACCGCGAGCTGATCCGGAACAACGGTATCAGCGTCTGGCTCGACTGTCCCTTCGACCGCGTCCAGAGCCGCCTGCAGGGGGCGCCGCACGGCCCGGTCAGGCCGCTGGCCCAGGACCCCGAGAAATTCGCCGCGCTCTTCCACGCGCGCCGCGAGCATTATTGCCTGTCGGACATCCAAATTCCCGTCGAGACCGACGACGCCGACCTGACGGTGGGCGCGATTCTGGCCGACCCCATGTTCCGATGACCACCCGCACGATGCGCCGCGACGCCCGCTCGATTTTCCAGGCCTCGCTCGAGGCCGCCGACCCGGCCGATGCCGTGGCGCGCCACCTGGAGCGCCGGAATTTCTCGCGGTTCCGGAACATCTATGTCGTCGGCGCGGGCAAGGCCGGCGCTTCGATGGCGAAGGCCGCGGAGCGTGTACTCGGCAAGCGGATCACCGCCGGCCTGATCAACGTCAAGTACGGACACCTTGCCAAATTGCGGCGCATCGAGCTGAACGAAAGCGGCCACCCCCTCCCGGATGCCCGCGGGGTGGATGGCGCCGCGCGCATCGCCGGCATCGCCACCGGCGCGCAGCAGGACGACCTGGTGGTCTGCCTGATCTCGGGCGGCGCTTCGGCCCTGCTGCCGCTGCCCGCCTCCGGCATCACGCTCGACGAGAAGCAGGCAGTGACCCGGCAGCTACTGGCCTGCGGCGCCACGATCCACGAGATCAACGCCGTCCGCAAGCACATTTCCCGCATCAAAGGCGGCCAGTTGGCGCGCCTGGCCTGGCCGGCCGCCGTGGAAGTCGCTGCTGCTCTCCGACGTGATCGGCGACGATCTGGACGTGATCGGCTCCGGCCCCACCGCGCCCGATTCCTCCACCTTTGCCCGCGCCGCCGCCATCCTGGAGAAGTACGGCATCGCCGCGCGCGTTCCTGCGGCGGTGCAGGAGCGGATCGCGCAAGGGATGCGCGGCGCGATCCCCGAGACTCCCAAGCCGGACGATCCGCTCTTCGCGCGGGTGCGGAACGTGGTGGTGGGAAGCAACCGGCTGGCGCTCCAGGCGGCTGCGCGGCGCGCGCGGGAGCTAGGCTACCGGCCGCTGGTGCTGGCCAGCGGAATCGAAGGCGAGACCCGCGAGATCGCCCGCATGCACGCCGCGATCGCGCGCGAGCGGCCCCTGCGTCCGCCCGCCTGCATCATTACCGGAGGCGAGACCACCGTGACGCTAAAGGGCGACGGCCTGGGCGGCCGCAACCAGGAGTTCGTTCTGGCCGCCGCCATCGATATCGCAGGCTTGCCCGGCACCGTCATCTTCAGCGCGGGCACCGACGGCACCGACGGCCCCACCGACGCGGCCGGCGCCATCGCCGACGGAGACACCCTGCGCCGCAATCCGGACGCGCGGGCGTTTCTCGAACGCAACGATTCCTACCGCTACTTCGAGTCGCTCGGAGACCTGGTGATTACGGGGCCCACCAATACCAACGTGATGGATGTCCGGCTGATCCTGACGGGAGCGGTGCGATGAGTTTCTGGCGCCGCGAAGTCATCGATTCCGCGCTCGACCACGAGACCCGCCTGCACATGGAAGAGCAGCAGCAGTGGATCGCGCGGGAGCCCTCGAATCCACGTCCCTACTACCACCTGGCGCAGTTCTACCGCATGAATGGGAGGCAGGATACCGCACTCGGGCTGCTGCTCGAAGCCGTGCGGCTGGGGCCGTCGTTCGCCGACGCGCATGTCTCCCTGGCGGAGATCTACGCGATCCGCGGCGACTACCCCGCCGCCTGGCGACACGCCCGCGCGGCCGAACAGAACGGGAATCCGCAGGCGGTCGAGCTGCTCACGCGCTACGGGGTGTCAACCGATACTCCAGGCTGACGCGCGAACGGCGCATCTCCGGACGCAGATGCGTGCGGTGGAGCGTGCCGTTCAAGAATACGAGCGCGTCACCGGGTGCGAGCGCCGGCGCCCAAAAATCGGCCGGGGCGAACCGCCGCCGCAGATCCGAGTCACTCAATTCGGTGAAATGCAGCAAGCTATCCAGCCGGTGGCGGACCAACTCGAGTCCCGGGGCATCTACTCCGCAGGCATCGAGCGGAACCCACAGCGTCAACAGGGGCGTCATCGGGATGGGTGTGCCCGGCTCAGTGGGGAAGCGGACCCCCAGCGCTCCGTCCTGATGCCAGGTGTGGGCGTGGACCGGGGCCGCTCCCTTTTTTCGGACCCACGAATCCTCCATCCGGCAAGTGGAGGGGTCCAAGCCGGCTGCCGTCACCGGCGCGAGCAGTTCCGCGGGGCCGGGACATCCAAAATCGAGCAGGGCGGACAGTACCACGGAGTTGGAAAACCGGTTGAACCGGCAATGACCGGGGACCGGCATCCCCGACTCGATCGTCTCAAAGCAGGCGGCCGCCGCGTTACGCAGAACGGCCAGCATCTCTTCCGGAAAGACGCCGCGCAACGCCGTGACGCCGCGCTCGTGCAATTCGTTCCCCACCAACGCTAGTGTCGCAGAATGGGCATTAAGGAAGCGGCCGGCACTCCGGCCAACTCGGAAGATCGCGGCAATATGCCGCTAAATGTCCGGCGCGATTCTGCCGATGAGTGAACCTGAGGAAGGACTCTCTTTCATGGCAAAGCGGCTTCTGACGGGTTTTGGCTTGCTGATCATCGCAATTGTCCTTGCGTTCCTGTTCCCCGGCAACTGGGTCTTGCGGCTGTTCGTGCTGCTCCTTTGCATCGTTCTCGGCTGGCTCACGGTTCGACATGCCCTCGCCATGCAACGGCGCACGATCTTCCTGGAAGGGACTTTGGACGCCGTTCCGCAGCCTCTTACGGTCACCGATCTGGATATGCACTGGGTATTCGTGAACAAAACGACCGAGCAACTTCTCAAACGAACCAGGGAACAGGTCAAAGGCAGGCACTGTTCGGAGTGGCAGGCGCACATCTGCAACACGGACAAGTGCGGTATCGCAAGCCTCCGCAACGGCCGTCCGCGAACCCACTACATGCAGGACATGGGGAACGGGCCTTCTCGCGGCATGCAAGTGGATACTTCCTACATCGTGGACAAGTCCGGCAACCACCTCGGTCACGTGGAGATCGTGACCGACGTCCACGCGCAAAATGAGTTGGGCGACCTGCATTCAAAGCTGGCTGCGTCCCTCGAGGAGATGACCAGTACCATGACTGAGATCGAGGCGCAGACCAAGTCCAATGCGAGCAATGCAACCGATGCCAGCAAACTGGCGAACGCGACGCGCCAGACTATCGACGGCCAGGTGGCTGAGATTCGGCATTTGAACGAGGTGATGCGCGCCATTCAGGAAGCCAGCCAGCAGATTACGCGGATCAACAAGGTGATCGACGAGATCGCTTTCCAGACCAATATCCTGGCATTGAACGCCGCGGTGGAAGCGGCCCGGGCCGGCGAGTCCGGCGCCGGGTTTGCGGTTGTGGCGGACGAGGTACGGAATCTGGCAGGTCGGGCCGGCGAAGCCGCGAAGCAGACTTCGGAGCTTGTCGAAAAGTCCATCACGGCGGTCAGCCAAGGTGTGGATTTGGCAGCGCAGGTGGCGCAGTCGCTCACCGGAATTGACGACAAGGCGAAGCAGGTGGACGGAATTGTGGAGCAGATCGCACGGGCATCGTCCGAACAGTCGCAAGCCCTTTCTGCCCTGACGCAAGCGATCGCAGACCTGAGTTCCACCGCCCTGCAGTCGGCCGGAGGTCAAGCAGCGGAACTGGTCCACATTTCGAGACACTAGCCGACTAAGACGTTGTCTGGCGTTCTTAGGAGTTGTTGTAGAGAAGGCAGGCCACGACCGGTGATTATTCTGGAGCTGGCGGAGGGGCTTGAACCCCCGACCCTCTGATTACAAATCACAACCCGCCATATGTCTGACTATGTCTCCATATTTGTATTCAACAAGTTGGCCGACTAGACTGTGTCGCATTATACGACAAAAGCTGCCTCTCTTGTTACCGTTTTTTGTTACCGGAGCGGTAACAAAAAACGGCAGAAAGTAACAAGAAGATCAGATCACTATGCTGCCCTAATGCGGTGCCCCATACAATCAAGGAGAACGGCCTCCCGGCGGGAACTGGACTGTACTGGAAAGACAGCGCCCGCAGCCAGATCTGGCGGCGCTTTGTCATGCCGCCGGTGCTTCCTGCGATCCGTTCGGACAAGCTGGTCGGCTACAGCCGTAGCCAGGGCACCAACAAACTCATCAGAGAAAATCACGTGAGACCCCGTAAGGCGCTCGTGACGCCGGTTCGGGAAAGTCTTACGGAGCCCCACTCTCCGAGAGTTGGTGGTCA
>CAWIIF010000013.1:0-125645 GCA_963836015.1 Bryobacterales bacterium
TCGAATTGCGGGAGCAGAACGCCTTCGAGTTCCCCGGCTTCGGCCTTTATCGTGTCCATCTCGGCCTCGAGCTGCCGGCGCCGTTCCTCAAGCGCCACGAATCGCTTCAGTTCTTCGGTGTTCATTTCTGTCCTTTCATTTGCTGGAGTACTGAATTGACAACGTCGGCCCTGGTGCGGAGTGCGGCCATAACCTTCTCGTCAACGGTGCCCTTGGCGAGGAGGTGGATGTATTCAACTGGCCTGTTCTGACCGGGACGATGAATCCGGGCCAAGCTCTGTTCATAGGAGCCAGGAGAAGCCCAGCGAGTAGTAGATGGCATAGCGCGCGCGAGTCAGGTCGATGCCGACGCCGCCGGAGTCGATCTGGACGGCAAGCACGGGTGCGTCGCCGGCCTGCCACTGCTTCAAATCATCTTTGCGGCCGGAGAGTCCCAGACGAGCGCCCCCCGCGTCGGCTGGCACCTGGTTCACCGCATCGAGGTCCTTATGAAAGCGGCAAAACACGACAACCGCTTCACTCGGATCCATGTCTTCGAGAACTTCGCCGAGCAGGTTCATCTTGCCCGAGTCAACCTGAACGTCGACGCCTGCGTCCGTGCGGAGATGGCCTCCCGTGATTTGTTGCAGCCGGAGCAGCTTAACGAGTGCATTGGCTGCGGTCACCTCGCCGGAAGAAACCTGGGCGATTAGATCGCGTTCGAGAGACCGGTAGATAGTTCGCGCCTCGGAGCCGAGATCGCAGGAGTAGGTGACGTGCATCTCCGGCGGCAGATCCAGGACATACTTCGTGGCGGCGAACGGGAAACGGAGTAGAACTTCCAGGTGACAACTCGTCGAGATTTCGATAGTCGAGAACCTGGTAGTTTTTGGAAAACGCCATCATGGTGGAATGCTGGTGGACTTGTGGGAACTCCACCCGAAGATGCGCGGATCGAGAAAGCGGTAATAGGCATACACGTCGAGAGGCGAGTGCGGCATCGGTGTGCCAGACAGACCCAAACGAAATCGAGCCGCCTTGCCAAGTCGCGCCAGAAAACGGCTGGCCTTACCGCCGGGAGCTTTGCATCGGTGAATCTCATCTGCGACAACGAGGTCCCACTTTTTTCAACGCCCATTCCGCGAACGGCGGCCGCCATGCGGAGTCGTAATTGATCACGACGACGATGGGGACATCCCGCGCGCGGGCGAGATTGATCTGACGGTCAGCCTCTTCCCGCTTGGCGCGCACATGCGCAAAGGTGTCGTCGAGCGAGACCACCATTATCGGCACGCCGCTGTGGGTTTCAAACTGCGGCTTCCAGACCTGGACCACCCGCAGCGGAGACAGAATCAGAATCAGACGGAACCCGTGCTCGATTACGACATAGATGGTGATCGCCGTTTTGCCGGTCCCCATTGCTGCCGCGATCATCGCGCCATGCTTGCCCGTCGCGAAGAGCTGGCGAACGAACGCCACTGCCTCATTCTGGTGTTTCCAGGGGACCGTGCGAAAACTGGTGGGCTGATTCATCGGGCGCCTCTCGCCAACGGTGCGAGTCCAGCGTGCTCGAACGCGACACGAATCTCGGCCAGCCACTGATACACACGGATGCGCGAGCGGCCCACATTCCTGGCTGTGTCGATGGGCCCGAACGCCACGATCTGGTCCGTGACAATTTGAAGGTGCGGCGGCAGAGCCTCGACCGCCCGGTACACATCGAGCCGCAGTGCCAGCAGCTTGGCCTCCGACCGGGAACTACGACGAGTTGCGATCGCGTCGTCATTCGTGATGCGGTCTGCATCGATAACGCAGCGTTCCATGGACATCGCCGTGGAGAAGTCGCGTGCGAGCGCAGTCCTACGGGCGCGAATCAGCGAACTGACCCGGTTGCGAACGAGGCAGGCGATGAAGGTCTTGTGCGTGGACCTGGCCGGGTCGTAGTCACCGACACGCTCCAGATATTCGAGGAATAGCTGCTGTATCAGATCGCTGCGGTCGTCTGCTATCAGCCCGTACTTGCCGATCAGATAGCGCACCCGCGACTCGATGCAGTCGAGCGCATAGCGGTCGATTTCAGAAAGCTCACTTTGCCCTGTCATCGTGTCCTCTCTACGCCGCCTGCTCGAGGGCAAGTTTGAAAGGTAGCCCGTGCTTCACGTCGAGGCACAGGACGGTGCCGTCGCCTACCCGATCAAGGTGTTGGAAGAGCTCGATGACTTGGCTCTTGAGAAGGAAATCCTCGACCCGGAACTCCGGGCGAGGGCCGTTCTCGCCGCCCAGTTTGATGTCCTGAACCATGCGCGGCGCAGGGTTGAATTGCGGCTCGCCGCGCCGGATCTCGAGGTCTTCAATCTGTCCGAAGTTCAAGCGCTGCATGACCTCGACCAAGTGCCGGCGTCCGGCCGAGAGGGATGATTTTGTGAGAGGTTCTTCCACTGGTTTCTCCATCGCTGAATTGCGGGAGTTGCCAGGTGGGAGAGAAAGGCGGGGACCTTGATTCGTTCCCCGCGCTTCTGTCAACGCCTGGGCAACGCCTTCGAAAACGAGGCGTTACGACAGGCGTGACAATTTGTGACGCGGAAAGTGACGGGCGATCAGAAGTGCCAGTCGATGGGTTCGGATGGGAGGTAGAGCAGCGTGGTGCCGGTCCGCAGCGAATCGCGAAGGTGAGCCGCGAGCGCGCGGTGCTCGCTTTCGATTCGCTCGATACCCCTGGTGACGGCGTTGGTTACCGCAGTGCGCGCACGTTGGGAACTACCCGCCACCTTGCGCGCCTGATGGTGCCGACCTTCAGCTTGGGAAAGGTAGGCTTCCAACTTGTTGATCTCTTCCTGAAGTCGGCCTTTAGTCGGCCAGTCCTTCGCCGGAACCTTGGCAAGTTCTGTCCGGCGGGTCTCCAACTCGCCGCGCACTTCGCGGAGGGCTTTATCGTCGGCCATGTCCAGACCTGCGCTATTCACGGCGGGTTTGTCCGATTCCGTTCGGCCGGCGAGCATGAGCGCCTCGATCTCGGTACCAGGCTGGCGCAAAAGTTCGGCGATGTACTCGAAGCCGACCATATGGCGCAAATGGACAGCCTTGCCGGCGAACCGAACGAACCACACGTCTTGCGCACGTCGAAACACGTTATCGTCGGCGATCTCCGCAGCAAGATGTGGGGCGACCGCCACGGCGTTCACAGTCAATGCGGCGTTTTCATCAAGACCAACTACGTCTTCAAGAGCGACGATCGAGGATCCGGCGCGGGCAATAAGCTCCTCTGAAAACCGGCGTCGCGGAGCGGTGCGTCGGAATCAGCGCTATCCACGGTGATTGGAATGTCGCGAGAAGTTGACTGACGCCGCGCTCCACCGAAGGCCGACCTCCGCGCGGCACGACGAAGATCTGTTTTTCACCACCCCTCGGCCGAACCGATCCGATACTCCAGAGAGAATCATCGAGACCGATAGCAGTCACGGTCCCGGTGACAGGTAGGCGTTCGGCCAGCACGCGGCACAAGCGTTTCGGATCGAACTCATGCACCAAGACATCTTCCGGCTTTAGGGGAAGCGGATCGCAGTCCTTCGGTGCGCAACCGCAGACGGCAAAGAGTTGGCCACCGTCTCGACGCACCACGCGTCGTGGGCACCCTTCGCCACCGGGTGCCGGACACGGGTAAGTCTCGGACCTGGTGGGCAGCGTGCGCAGCAACGGCGCCACCACCCGCAGGTCCGATCCAAGCAATTGATCGAGTTCGGCCGGAACACCGGAAACGCCACAGGATGATCAAGCGCTCGCCAGAAGCGCTTCAGACTCGTCATCGCGGTCCCTCGGTGCAGTTGCCATGAACTTGCGCTTCAGCATCCATTGCTCCAACACCAGCCGGTCGCCGTCGCGCGTGTATTCTGCACGATTCGGAGGCCGCACCGAAACAGAGCGCGCTGCCCGCGCATCGGCGAACTTGACGGTAAACCCAGCTCGAGTCAAGAACCCGGACCGGAGAATCTCGTCAGCCCCGCTGCCAAGCTTGGAGAAGAGGTCCGCAGCCTTGTAGACCACCGTCAGCCCGTTGCCGCGGAATACCTCGATCTCTTTGAGGCGCACCCAATCAAGACCCTCGACGTCGATCGAGATGAGGGAATCGAGGCCTTCCTCGAGCAGCGGGAGAAGGGTGTAGTGGCCACCCGCCCCGAAATACGTCGGAGTGCCGAAAAGATGCTGTCCGAATGCTCGCTGGTACAGATCCTTCTCACCCTTCGTCGTCGCGTGTACGGCCATGCCGTCCAGATCGCAATAGTAGATCAGCACGTCGAATTTTTCGGGCCGGTAGTACACGCTAGAAGCCTCGCCGTTGTCGAAAGTGCCTTCACGCCGAAACGGTTCACCGTGGCGAATCAGAAACCAGATTTCGTTGCCACGAGGAAACGCGAACACACGGCAACCCTTGCCGCGCCGCTTCTTCTCGAACCACACGTCAAGACTCTCCTGCAGTGCGGTTCGGATGATCTCCGTAAATTCCGGTTGCTGCGGCAGTTGTGCTGATCCGGGATAAAACACGAAAGTCTTAGACCGGACCAGGAATCGTTCAGCGTGTTTGCTCTCCAGCAGGTCGCGGTCCTTGAGCCACACCTGAACCGCGACGTCGGCGGGCGTCGGCTCCTAGCCGTCATCGAAATCTAAGACGCCTGGCGCAACGGCGTCCAACAGTTCGGCCATGCACTCCGGAGTAGCCATCTCGTGAACGAAATAGAGCCCGTCGATCAGGGATTTCGGCATGTCGGGGTGGGATCGACCAGGATCGCAACGAGCGCCTCATAGTCAACTGGATCTGCTTGCGGAGTATCAGGCCACGACCGGCCAGGTAATCACCGGATGGCGCGAGCAGCGCCAGCAGATTGGTTTCGGGAAATCTGTTTCAGGGATTCGGGACTGGAAAAACGACGAGGAAAAAACGCGGACAGACGGCAAATCACCTCCACGAGGATTAACACGTGGCGTAACCCGCCGAACGCCACGACGGATGGCCTGAGCTGCAGCGAAGATTGATTGTACTACGGCGAATAGAAAGCGAACATCGCGCACAGGCTATCCCATTGAATCCGTTATAAATGGAGTTTTTCCCACATCCCTGTTGGAAATCTGTGGATTTGCGTATCGCTGTAAACTGTTTCAGAAGCTATACGAGGATCTATCCAGCCGGCATTTTTTGAGTCACCGCTTCCACATGCGACGTTGCTGACTCCATTCGACGCAAGGCGCCAGTCGACGCAGCTGCCGTTCAACGGGTAGCATCGCCCCTGGCGCAATTCAAAAGAATTTGCTCCTGAATATCTGGTGCCAGATTCAGCAGATTCATAATCTGCGTGATCCGGGCGCGCGTTACGTGTCCAAGGCGGGCCACATCCGCGTAGTCGCGCAACTCGCCGTGCCGGACCATGTCGTCGATTTTGATCGCCAGAGCCATAAGCCGAGTGATCCGCGGGACGATTGGCACTGGCTCCAGTCCTTCTTCGTCGGGCTTTGCCTGGTCGCGCGGCCTGGCCGCACCAAGGTGAATTCATCCTCGATCGTTCGTTCATGTCAACCCTTCGACTTCTGCACTCCGGCAAAGCATCTTGATTCCGGCCGCACGAAACGCGACGGTCACCTTGCCGGACTCACCGTCGTATCCGACCTTCTCGACCACGGTGGCAACCATGCGGACCTGTTCCTTAATCGTTAGTGACTCCCACACGCGCATGAATTCCGTGAGCGCGGCTGCGACAGCCGCCTCGTCGATCACATCCGGACAGAAGGTC
Organism: Bryobacterales bacterium; assembly: GCA_963836015.1. Lineage (GTDB taxonomy): Bacteria > Acidobacteriota > Terriglobia > Bryobacterales > Bryobacteraceae > CAWCDJ01. The sequence goes on from CAWIIF010000013.1 coordinate 5,760, forward strand.
TATCTCCTGCTGAACCTCTGTGAGACGGCGTTCTGCCGTTCCGATTCGCTCCTGCAAGTCGGCCAGCCGGTCCGCGATCACTCCGGGGCGAACGTGCGTCCGAAACGCCTGTGTCGTTTGCTTCAGATCACCTCCCAAACTGGTCGTAGTTCCTTGTTGAGTTGACCCCGCTGCACGTCGAGTTCCAAGCGCTTGTCTCCAGTCTTCTTTCAGACGTGCAAGGGTGGCAGCCAGCACCTCCGGGATTCGCCGCCGCGCTCCGTATTCGCGCGAGGACCGCGTCTTCGATGGCGGGCGCCGAGACTGACTTCGTCTTGCATGCACCCATCCCCGTTGCTGGGCAGTCGAGCAAACATAGTATCGATAGCGGCGGGATTCCCTGCGATGTGTAAGTGTGGACCATGCCGGCAGTTGCACGGAAGACAGTAGATCAGGCCCTTCAGAATCGCGCCGTAACGATTGCGGACTTCGGCCCCACCGGTCCGTCCGTTGTGTTTCAAGGTTCGCTGCACCGCTTCCCAGAGTGCAGGATCGACAATCCCTTCATGCTCGCCCTCATACATCTGGCCTTGAAAGGCAATCTTGCCGAGGTAAGTCGCATTGGTGAGCATCTTGAACAGCGCCGATTTGGTGAAGGGTTTGCCGCCGCGTTCGTTACCCTTTCTTCGTGGTCCACTGCTTGATGCCCATCCGCGTCGGTTCAGTTCTCGCACGACCGGTATCAGCCCCCGCTCCTTCTCGTACAGGCGGAAGATCTCCCGAGCCTGTTCGGCTTCGGCAGGTTGATCACGGATGCCGCCCGCCGCGCGGAGTCGATGTCGTAGCCAAGGAGCGGGTGCCCGCCGATCCACTTGCCCTTCTTCCGCGCCGCCGACATCTTGTCCCGCGTGCGCTCTGCGATGATCTCTCGTTCGAACTGCGCGAAGGAGAGCAGGATGTTCAGCGTCAGGCCGCCCGAGCGAATTCGTCGTGTTGAACTGCTGGGTCACCGCCACGAAGCTGACGTCCGTGTTTGTCGAACATCTCGACGATCCGCGAGAAGTCGAGCAGCGACCGGCTGAGGCGGTCCACCTTGTACACCACGACGCAGTCGATCTTGCCGGCCTCGATGTCCTGCAGCAACCGCTTCAGCGCCGGCCGCTCCATGTTCCCGCCGGTGTAGCCGCCGTCATCATAGAGTGCGGGCAGCACTTGCCATCCCTGCGCCACGCTGGCTCACGATGAAGGCCTCGGCCGACTCCCGTTGCGCGTCCAGCGAGTTGAATTCCTGCTGCAGGCCTTCCTCGGTGGATTTCCGCGTGTAGATCGCGCACCGGATAGATGGCCGGCGCAACTGGACTTCGCACTCCATCGGCTTACCGTTGCGCACTCGTCGCCTCCTTGGCGGTCAGGCCAAAGAACGCGAACCCATTCCATTTGGTGCCTGTGACCTCCTGCGCGATCGCCGTCAGCGAAGTGTACTGGCGGTCGTCATACTCGAAACCCATTCTCCAGCACCTTCACCACGATTTGCTTTCCGCGGTAGTCGCGGACCAGCAGGCTGCCGGGCATCGGAAGCCTGCCGTCGGCGGCATGTCGCACGCGGATCACGGTGGCGCGGTTCTCAGCAGGTGGCCCACCGTAGGCAATCGCATCCTTCGGTGGTCGAACGCGAAGATCGGCATCGTTCGCGATTTCGAGCGCGCGTTGGCGAGCGCGCTCCGACAGGCCACCTTCGGCGAGAGCCTGGATCCGCCACGCCACGCGCCGGAACAGAAACTGTTTGTTGTAGGACCGGCTCGGTTCGCCGAAGACCTCGGCGTACCGCTCTCTCAATCGTCCGACCGTCATTGATCGCAAAGCCTCAATCTCGGTGCGGATCGTCATCTCTTTCTCATTGGTTCTCAAGGCCGTTAACCTCGTCACCATGAGGGCTCGCCGTGGCCGAACTATCAACTGGATCAGTCGTTGAATGGCCAGAGATTTGTGCGCGGCGGTAGCGCAAGTATCCGGCCGCCAGAATCGCCGCGATCTCCTGGATCGCTGCGTCGGTGATGTCGCTGTCGTTCATGTCCTCGGCTCCTGTCGAGCCGGGGAGAAAGGATCGGAGTGGGTGGGAACGCCGGCCAGGTGCAAACGCGTTGTGGTGTCCACCCACAACGCTTTCCGCCCGGCGGTAATCGCGTCGTCTGGTCTCGGAACGGCCGCAACCGCTCCAACCTGTTATATACGCCGCGCGATTCGAAAACGTACAGGTCGGGCCACCGAGAGGCACACCCTGTTAACCAAACGGGGGTGCTAACCGGAGAAAGAGAGAGTTCGAGGCCATCCACGTCGGGTTTCGAGAGGAACCGCCACGGTTCCGCACGCAGCCCGAGCCATCAGTCTCGAAACGGAGAGTGGCGCGCGCCGGGCGGATGTGGCCAACTATGCGCGGAACTGGGGGAAATGAGAGATGCGAACGGACGCACCAAAGGCGGCGTCCTGCAAACCAATGGGAGGAAAAGAATTAGGCGAAAATAAATTGGCTCCTCAGGTAGGACTCGAACCTACAACCCTTCGGTTAACAGCCGAATGCTCTACCATTGAGCTACTGAGGAGCAACTGGTTCTTTTCATTAGAACAAAGCGCCAAACAGACTGTCAAATCGCGTTCCCCTGCGCCTCCTTACCAGAACCGATGCCCGTTCGGAATCGCTCCGGGGAACACGTACGCGTACAGAATCACGATCAGCCCCACCAGCATTAGCAGTCCGATGCTGTGCTTCAACACCGCCCGGAACAGCGCGCCCTCCTGGCCCTCCTGGCCGGTCACCGCGCAGCCGATCACCAGCGATTGCGCCGCGATCATCTTGCCCATCACCCCTCCCGCGCTGTTCGCCGCCCCCATCAGGATCGGACTCAGCGACAGCTTGTTCGCCGTGATCACCTGCAGGCTCCCGAACAGCGCGTTCGACCCCGCATCCGTTCCACTCAGCGCCACGCCCAGCCAGCCGATCATCGTGCCGAAAAACGGAAACAATACGCCCGTGTGCGAAAGCGCCATCCCCATCGTCGCGTCCATTCCGCAATACCGCGTCACGTACCCGATCCCCAGCATCGCCATGATCGCCACCACACTCCACCGCAACCTCCACATCGACTGGAAGAACAACTGCACCGTCCTCCTGAAGGAGAGTCCCAATAGCGGACCGGCGATCAGGCCCGCAAGGAACGTCGCGGTCCCGGGGGTCGACATCCAGGAAACGTCGAAGATCGCCGGCTCCGCGTATGGCTTCGCCACTACCGGGGGCATCCGCATCACCTGCAGATGCAGCCCGGGCACCGGTTGCCGCCAGGACACCACGTCCAGCGCCTTCGTCACGGAGGGCACACCCCACAGAACCACCAAAGCCGCCAGCAGTACGAACGGCGACCAGGCCTTCGCCACCTTACGGGTCGAGAGTCCTTCACCGCGCGCGACTTTTTTCACTTGGCCCTCGCCGGCGTACCGCCACACTTCGCGCGGCTGCCACACGTAGCGGAAGAACAGCGCCAGGAACACCAGGGTTCCGATACCGCCGACGATATCGACCAGCGAAGCGTCGATGAAATTCGACCAGAAAAACTGAATGCCGCCGAACGTAAGCCCGCATGCCAGCAGCCCCGGCCACACCGCCATCACGTCGCGCGTTTTGCACAGCACACGAATAAGCCAGAACGGCAGCACCAGCGTCGTCAGTGGCAGAATGCGCCCGATCATCGCGCTGAAGTCCGCTTCCGGCAAGCCCGTCACCGCCACCAGCGTCCTCACCGGATTGCCCAGGCCGCCATAGGCCACTGGTGCCGAGTTCGCGATGAGACACATCAGCGCAGTCTGAAAAGGCGGAAACCCGAGGCCGATCATCATGGCTCCCGTCACCGCGACCGGGGCCCCGCCGCCGCCCGCGCCCTCCAGAAGCGCGCCGAACGCAAAGGCAATCAGCAAAACCTGCAGACGCCGGTCTCCGGAGATGTCGCCGATCGATTCCTTCACGATCTCGAACTGTCCGGACTCCACCGACACGTCGTAGACGAACACAGCAGCCACCACGACCCAGGCAATCCGGAACCAGCCGAACACCAGGCCGTCAGCGACCGCTCCGGCCACCATGCCGAAGGGCATTCGAAACACCGCCAGTGCCACTAACAACGCTGCCACGAACGCGTATACCGCCGCTTTCCATGCGGCCGTCCGCCGCACCGCCAGGAAGTAGAAGAGCGTGCATACCGGCACCGCTGCCGCTGCCGTCGAAAGGACCGTGTTTCCCAACGGGTTGAAATTCTGCAACCAGGGTTGATTCATGAAGCCACCGATTATATAAGACAGCACTCCTTCATACCCGGGGTGGGTTGACTTGCCCCTGCGCAGGGCGATACCGTTGCCGCATGATGCCAGAATCCACGCGCCGCCGTTTCCTCCTGCAGGCCGGAGTGCTCCCCCTGGCGGCCGCCGTGCCGCTCGCCGCCCAGGACTCGAGCGACCTGCTGCGCCGCCCCTGGGGCGCCCGCTGGATCTCGGCGCCCGGTTCGCACCCCGCCGAGTATGGCGTGTTCCATTTCCGCCGCACTCTCGACCTGCCCGCGAAGCCCCAACGCTTCCCGGTTCATGTGAGCGCCGACAACCGTTATCTGCTCTTCGTCAACGGACGGCGCGCCGCCTGGGGGCCCGCGCGCGGCGACCTCTTCCACTGGCGCTACGAGACGATCGACCTCGCGCCCTATCTCGACGCCGGAAACAATGTGCTGGCCGCGTTGGTCTGGAATCTCGGCGACCTCGCTCCCGAAGCCCAGATCACCCTCGAAACCGGCTTCGTGCTGCAGGGAGAAACCGACGCCGAGCGCGCCGCCGATACCGGCCCGGCCTGGAAGTGCCTGCGGAGCGCCGCATACTCCCCGCTGGTCTTCACCAGTGGCCAGATGCATGGATACTTCGTGGCCGGCCCCGGCGACCGCATCGCCGCCGCGGCGCATCCCTGGGGCTGGGAAACCCGTGACTTTGACGACTCGCAATGGACCGCCGCGGAGGTGATCAGCCCCGCTGCGGGACGCGAAGCGCAGGACGTCCACACCCGCTGGATGCTCGTGACGCGCACCATCCCCGTCATGGAAGAGAAGCCGGAGCGGCTTCAACAGGTGCGCCGCGCCGTGGGAATTCCGCAGCCCCGAATGTTTCCCGCGAAACCCGAGCCCCTGCACATTCCCGCGCGGACCCAGGCCGTCCTGCTGCTCGACCAGACTTACCTGACCACGGCATTTCCCGAACTGACGGTCAGCGGCGGCAAGGACGCGGTCATCAGGATGCGCTACGCCGAAACCCTCTTCGAACCTCCCAAACCCGGCAGCCGCGCGTTGGATAAGGGCAACCGCAACGAGGTCGAAGGCAAGCGGTTCATCGGCAATCATGACGAGTTCGTCGCGGACGGAGGCGCCCGCCGCTCCTTCCGTCCGCTCTGGTGGCGCACTTACCGCTACCTGGAGCTCGACGTCGAAACCAGGGATCAGCCCCTCACCGTCGATGACCTCGCCGCCACGTACGTCGGATATCCCTTCGTGCGCCGCGCGGTCTTCGATGCCGGCTCACCGGAAATCGCGCGCATCCTCGACGTCGGCTGGCGCACGGCGCGCCTCTGTGCGCACGAAACCTACATGGATTGCCCCTACTACGAGCAGCTCCAGTATGTCGGCGACACGCGCGTGCAGTGCCTCGTATCACTATTCAACAGCGGCGACGCGCGCCTCATGCGCAACGCCATCGATCTCATCAACGATTCCCGCCACAGCGACGGCTGCACCATGAGCCGCTACCCCACGCGCCTCGAGCAGTACATCCCCGGCTTCTCCCTCTGGTGGATCGGCATGGTGCACGACTATTGGTGGTACGCCGACGATCCGGCGTTCGTGCGCCGTATGCTGCCCGGTGTGCGCGCCGTCCTGAGCTTCTTCGCCGGCTACCAGAAGGAAAACGGCTCGCTCGGTTCTCTCCCCTGGTGGCGCTATTTCGACTGGGTGCCCTCATGGCCGAGCGGCAACGCGCCGCAGGATCCCGATGGCTCCGCGGCCCTGTTCGATCTGCTGCTCCTGATGGCCAATCGCTGGGCCGCCCAGCTCGAAGCCGCGCTCGGCCTGCCTGCCATGGCGGATACCTGCCGCGACCGCGAGCGCCAGTTGCGCGCTGTCTGCCAGCAGCTCTATTGGGATCCCGAAAAAAAGCTCTACGCGGATACGCCTTCGAAACAGCAGTTCTCGCTGCACACCAACACCATGGCCGTACTGGCCGATGTGGCCACAGGCGCCGGCGCGCACGACCTGCTGCTCCACGCTCTCTCGGCCGAAGGCCTCGCCCAGCCCGGGCTGTTCTTCCGCTACTACGTGCACACGGCGCTCGCCAAGGTCGGTGAAGGCGATCGCTACCTCGATCAGCTCGACGATTGGCGCGGCATGCTCGCGCGCGGCCTCACCACGTTTGCCGAGGTCGTGGACCGTCCCGGCAACCCGTCGCGCTCCGATTGTCACGCGTGGAGTGCCAGCCCGAACATCGAGATCTTTCGCACCGTGCTCGGCGTCGATTCGGCAGCGCCCGGATTCCGCCGCGTCTCGGTTCGTCCGCACCTCGGCAGCTTGAAGTCCGCCTCCGGCTCGGTGCCGCACCCCAAGGGCAAGATCGACGTGAGGATCGAGCCCGAGTCAGCCATCGTCACCCTGCCTGAGGGCATCACGGGCGAATTCGCCTGGAAGACGGTGCGCCGCGAACTGCAGCCAGGCGTGAACCGCATCCCGCTGGCTTAGTGTGGTGCGCGCGCCTACTTGCCCTGCCCGCGGATGGCGATTCCGAGTTCGCGCAATTGCCGCTCGGGGACCGTGGACGGGGCCTCGCACATCAGGTCCGTGCCGCGTGCCGTCTTCGGGAAGGGAATCACGTCGCGGATCGAGGTTTCGCCAGCCAGAATCATCACCAGCCGGTCGAGCCCCAGCGCGATGCCGCCGTGCGGCGGCGCGCCATACTCCAGCGCGTCCAGCAGGAACCCGAAGCGGTGGCGGGCCTCTTCGTCGCCCATTCCCAGCGCCGCAAACACCTTGGCCTGGATGTCGCGGCGATGAATACGGATTGAGCCCGAGCCGAGCTCCGTGCCGTTGAGAACCAGGTCGTACGACTTGGCCCGGCAGCGCGCGGGGTCGGCCGTCAGTTTTTCCAGGTCCTCGTCCAGCACCGAAGTGAAGGGATGATGGGCCGCCACCCAGCGCTGGTCTTCCTCGTCCCACTCGAACATTGGAAAATCCACCACCCAAAGGAATTGAAAGTTCTTCGGGTCGAGCAGTTTGTGGCGGTCATTGAACTTCTGCGCGGCAAACAAGCGAAGCTGGCCGCAGGCCTGGTAGACGGTCTCTTCGGGACGCTGGCCCTTGGGCTCGCCGGCCCATGCGGCCAGGATGAGCAGGTCGTTTTCGCCGGCGCCGGTGCGCTCGCGCACCTTGGCCATCTGCTCGGGATAGTCGCGTTCCAGCCGTTTCGGGTCGTCGTATACGCGGAGCCCGCGCTCGTGTCCGAAGGCTTTCAGTTCGTCACGCTCCTTGCGGCTGGGCGTGCCGGTGCCGGGCAGGAAGATCGCCTGTAGCGGCAGGTTGTTCCCAGCGAGGTCCGGAAGCAGGTCCGCCACCGGGAACATGGGAGGCATCCGGCAGTCGGGCTTGTCGATGCCGTAGCCGCGCATCGCTTCCGCATAGGTGATGCGCCGGAAGGGTGCCTTGACGCTGTAGCCGGCCGCTTCGCACACGCGCTCGACCATCGGCTCCACCACCTCGAAGATGCGCTCCTGCTGCGGGAACGACATCTCGATGTCGATCTGGGTGAACTCCGGCTGGCGGTCGGCGCGGAGATCTTCGTCGCGGAAACAGCGCACAATCTGGAAATACTTCTCGTAGCCGCCGATCATCAGCAACTGCTTGAAGATCTGTGGCGATTGCGGCAGGGCGTAAAATGTCCCGGGCTGCACACGGCTGGGCACCAGGTAATCGCGCGCGCCCTCCGGCGTGGAGCGCGTCATAAAAGGGGTCTCGATCTCGAGGAAGCCCTGCGAGTAGAGAAACTCACGCACGGCAAACGAGATCTTCGACCGCAGCATGATGTTCGCCTGCATGCGGGGCCGCCGCAGATCCACGTAGCGGTATTTCAAGCGCGCATCTTCGGAAACGTCGACCTGGTCTTCCATCGGGAACGGCGGAGTGCGCGAATCGTTCAGGATCCAGACACGGCTGGCGACTACTTCGATTTCGCCGGTGGCCATCTTCGGGTTGACCGCGGAAGGGCCGCGCAGCTCTACCTTGCCGGCCACCGCAATCACGTACTCCGGGCGCACCTCTTCGGCGCGATTGTGAACGCCGGGGTCCACATCCTCGTGGAACACCACCTGGGTAATGCCGTCGCGGTCCCGCAGGTCCACGAACACCACGCCTCCATGGTCCCGGCGGCGGTGTACCCAGCCCATCAGCAGAACGTCTTTGCCCGCGTCCGCGGCGCGCAGCGTGCCGCAGGTATGGGTCCGGCGAAGGTCGCCCAGGAAGTCCAGTCGAACAGAGGTTTCCATATCGAGTTTCATCAATTCAGCGTGGAGGCGAGCGCCGCCGCGATTTCGTCGCGGGTCAATTCCTTCTGCTCGCCGGTTGTCATATTTTTGAGCGCGTAGCGGCCCGCCGCCATTTCGTTGTCGCCTACGATCAGCGTGAAGCGGGCTCCCATCTTGTTCGCCAGCTCCATGGAGCGCTTCAGCTTGCCTTCCGCCAGTTCCACAGAAAGCCCGGCGCGCCGGTAATCGCGCGCCATCACCGCCGCATGCCTCAAGGCGGCCTCCCCCAGCGGCGCGATGAAAAGGTCGAGCCCGTCCGCCGGCTGGTCGCCTTCCACCGACATAACCAGCCGGTCTTCTCCGATCGAAAACCCGATGCCCGGAGCGTGCACTCTCGAGCCGAGCGACTCCGCCAGGCCGTCGTAGCGGCCGCCTCCCAACACCGAGTTCTGCGCGCCGAGCGATCCGTGCACCACTTCAAACGTCGTGCGCATGTAGTAATCCAGGCCCCGCACCAGCCGCGGCCGCACCGCGTATTCGATTCCGCGGTCCCCCAGGTACTGCTTCACGGCTTCGAAGTGCGCGCGGCAGGCGTCGCACAGGCAGTCGGTGATGTGCGGCAGCTTCTCGATGATCGGCTGGTCCGCCTCCACCTTGCAATCGAGCACGCGCAGCGGATTGGTCTCGGCGCGCCGCTGGCAATCGCCGCACATCTGCGGCGCTACGGACTGCAGCTCCTGGCGCAGCCGCTCCACGTACTGCGGCCGGCAATTGGCGTCTCCCACCGAGTTGATCAGCAGTTGGAACCCGCTCAGCCCGACGCCTTTGAGAATCTCCACCACCATCTCGATCACTTCGGCATCCACCGCCGGCGATTCCGAGCCGATAGCCTCCGCGCCGATCTGGTAGAACTGCCGGTAGCGTCCCTTTTGCGGCCGCTCGCGCCGGAACATCGGACCGATGTAGTAGAGCTTCTGCACGCCGGGACGCTGGTCGAGCCGGTGCTCGATATAGGCCCGGATCACCGAGGCCGTGTTTTCCGGCCGCAGCGTGAGCGACGTCTCCTCGCGGTCGCGGTCGGTGAAGGTGTACATCTCCTTCGTGACGATGTCGGTTTCCTCGCCCACACCGCGCGCGAACAACTGCGTCTCCTCGAGGATCGGGGTGCGGATTTCGTAGTAGTGGTAGGCGCGGAAAATGGCTCGCGCGGCAGCCTCGACACGGTTCCACACTTCGGTCGATGGAGGTAGTAAGTCCCTGGTTCCTTTGACGGCTTTTATCAAGGTGTTCTGGAAATTCCATGCTAACATGCCGGGCTTTACGCTTCACTCCCGCCGGGCACACCTCCGCGCGGTGGTGGGGTAACATCTAAAGATATGCGTGTTCCTCGTACGGCCCCCCTGCTTCTCATTGCGGCGCTTGCTTCTCGAGTATTTGCCGCGGAAGCGCCTAACCTCAAGCTCGGATACGACGTACGTCCGGTCCGCTACTCCGCCGACCTGACTTTGCTTACCGATGCGCCGGGCTTCCACGGCACCATCGATATCGACGTGAATCTCGAGAAGCCCGCCTCGCTCATCTGGCTGAACGCCACGGAGATTCAAATTGGGCGCGCCGCCATTTTGGCGGCAGGTAAATCGCAGACAGCGGCGATCGAACCCGGGAACGAGAACTTTGTGGGACTGCGTTTTCCCGCCGAGGTTCCTTCGGGACCCGCCAGGATCCACATCGAGTACGAGGGAAAGGTCAGCGACAAGAACACGGCCGGGATCTTTCGGGGAACCGATGGAGCCGAGAAGTACCTGTACACGCAGTTCGAATCCACCGATGCCCGGCGCGCGTTCCCCTGCTTCGACCAGCCGGATTTCAAGACGCCGTGGCAGTTGACCCTGCATGTCAAGAAGGATGAGCTGGCCTTCTCCAATACGCCCCAGGCCTCCGAAACGGACGAGGCCGGCGGCATGAAGCGCGTGGTCTTCGCGGCCACCAAGCCGCTGCCAAGCTATCTCGTGGCCTTCGCGGTGGGGCACTTCGACGTCGTGGACGGCGGCACCACCGGGCGCAACCACGTCCCCGTCCGCATCATCACGCCCAAGGGAAAAGCCGCTCAGGCCAAATATGCGGCCGAGGTGACCGGACCGATCATCCAGCAGCTCGAAAACTACTTCGGAATCCCCTACCCCTACGAGAAGGCCGACCAGGTGGCGATTCCGCTCACCTTCGGTTTCGGCGCCATGGAAAATGCGGGGCTGGTGACCTACGCGCAGACGCTGATCCTCTCCGACCCCGCCATCGATACCGCCGCCCGTCAGCGCGAGTACGCCAGCGTCGCGGCCCACGAACTGGCCCACCAGTGGTTCGGCGACCTCGTGACGATGGCCTGGTGGGACGACACCTGGCTCAACGAAGCATTCGCCACCTGGACGTCCTCGAAAATTCTGGCCGGATGGCAGCCCCAATGGAACACGCGCCTGGGCGACCTCGGCGCGAAGTTCGGAGCCATGAGCGAGGACAGCCTGGTTTCCACCCGCCAGATCCGCCAGCCGATCGAGAGCATGGACGACATTTCGAACGCCTTCGACGGCATCACCTACGAGAAAGGGGCGGCCGTCATCCGCATGTTCGAGAGCTGGGTGGGCGAAAAGCAGTTCCAGTCCGGCGTCAACAGCTACTTGAAGCGGCACGCCTTCAAGAACGCGACGATGGGCGACTTCCTCGATGCGATCAGTGCGGCCGGAAAGCCGCAGCTCACCCGTGCCTTCTCGACGTTTCTGGAGCAGCCGGGCTTCCCGGAGATCTCGGTCCAGTTGAATTGCAGCGCTGCCCCTTCGCTCGAGCTGAGCCAGAAGCGCTACCTCCCCATCGGCTCTTCGGGCGCGCGGACCGAGCACTGGCAGGTTCCGGTCTGCGTGCGCTACCAGACCAGCAAGGGTCCGCAAAAGGAATGCTTCCTTCTCACTCAGCCGAAGGCCGAGTTCAAACTGGCAAAAGCCACCGGCTGCCCGGCGTATGTATCGGCCAACGACGGCGCCGCGGGATACTATGTCACCGCGTACTCCCACGAAATGCTCGACAAGCTTCTCGCCGGCGGGCGGGAGTTTCTCAACCCAGCCGAACGGCGCAGCCTGCTGCACGACCTGAGCTCGCTGGTGGCCGCCGGTGACCTGAAGGAGAGCGAAGCGCTCTCCGCCGTGCCGAGCTTCGCGAGCTCGCCCGAACGGCAGATTGTCTCCCAGGCACAGGGGGTGGCGGGAGCTATCGACCGCCTCGTCCCCTCCAATCTACGGCCGAACTACGCACGCTACATCGAGAAGGCCTTCGGCGCGCGGGCCGCGGAGCTCGGGTGGTCGGCCAAGCCGGGCGAAGATGAGGAGACCAAACTGCTGCGCGCAAGCCTGGTACCGTTCGTCGCGGTGGCCGGTGAAGACCAGAAGCTGCAGCAGCAGGCGCGGCAACTGGCGGACGGGTGGCTCAAGGATCGCAAGGGGATCGATGCGAACATGATCGGCGGAGTGCTGGCAACCGCGGCCCATCGCGGCGACCGGGCGCTGTTCGACACCATGCTCCAGGAGCTGAAGAAGACACAGGACCGGCAGCAGCGCCAGAGAATCATCGCGGCGCTCGGCTCGTTCAGCGACCCGCAGATTGCCCAGGCCGGCCTGGGCCTGATCCTGCGGCCCGATATGGACCCGCGCGAAACCGTGTACGTGCTGTTCGGGGCGCTGGGGGACCGCGAAACACAGAGGCTTCCGTTTGAATTCGTGAAGTCGAACTACGATGAACTGCTCAAGCGGCTGCCTTCGGGCGGCGGATTCGACGCGGGCGCTGTTCTGCCGTTCACCGGCGGCGGCATTTGCGACGAGAGCTCGCGTAAGGAGTTCGTCGGATTCTTCGAGGATCGCGCCAAGAAATTCATCGGAGGCCCGCGAAATTATGCCCAGGCGCTCGAGGGGATCAAGCTGTGCGAGGCGCAGAAGTCCGCGCAGGGGGCGGATGCGACCGCCTTCCTGGAGAAGCAGTAGGTAAGCCTATTCCAGCTCCGGCTTGGCTCCTGCGGCCGCCGGCGCCGCCGACTGGCCCGCGGAACTGTTGCCGTGCCGTCCGAATATCCGGCCCAGCGTGCGCCGGATGATGTTGGGGCGTTTCTGCTGGACCGCCGGCAGCGCGGTCTCGGGAGCCGGAGGCGCGATGGCGTCCGGCAGCGGGGCCGCCGCCTGTCTGGGCAGCGGCGGTGCAAGGCCGGTCTCGACAGGTAATTCAGGACGCCGTGCCGCCGCGGCTTCGGGTTTGGGATTGCCCGCAAAACGGTGGGGCGCGGGAATCGCTGCAGGAGAAAGCGCAACGCCCGATTGCCTGGCTGCGGATTTGGAGGGCTTCCGCCGGCGCGCCGGCCGCGTGGGTTGCGGGGGTGGCGGAGCTTGGGAAACCGCATCCACTGTGACGGGAGCCGGCGCTGGGGTCGCGGCCTCGATCGGACGGGTAATGGCAGCGGGCGGGGTGATCTCAGAGCGGGGCGTCGCGAAACGCGCCGCCCAGGCTCCCAGTCCGCAGACGGCAAGAATCACCGCTGCCGCCGCGGCCGCCATGCGACCCCGCCCCGTGCGGCGGTCCGCGGGTCCTGGTGGCACCGGCATGGTAGCCGGGACAAGTGCCTCGAACAGTGCGGAGTGGAAACCGGCGCCGTCCTCGAACCGGCGCGCCGGATCCTTTTCGAGCGCCTTCAGGATCACCTCGTTTAGCCGCCGGCCGATCGTCGGCGCTAGCTCCACCGGGGGCACCGGCGCGGTATTCTGGTGCGCCAGCATTACCGCAAACCCGTTTGTGCCCACGAAGGGCGGCCTGCCCGTGACCGCTTCGTAGAGGACCACGCCGGTCGAGTAGACGTCGCTGCGGGCATCGGCGGGCGCAGTTCCGCTCACCTGTTCGGGAGACATGTAGCAGGGTGTGCCGATGTTCTCTCCAGATGAGGTGATACGTGCGCCATTAGCGACCTGGGCGAGTCCGAAATCGGTGAGCTTCACCGTTCCATCGGGGGTGATCAGGATGTTGTCGGGCTTGATGTCCCGATGAACCACTCCCCTCTGCTCCGCGTAACTCAGGCCGGCCAGCACCTGCAGGGTGTAGTCGACCGCCGTGGACGGAGCCAGAGCCCCGCCATTCAGGATGCTGCGCAGGGATTGGCCCTTTACCAGTTCCATCGCGAGGGCCAGTCCCCAGGGAGTTTGAAAGGCGCCATACACGGTGGCAATGTTGGGATGTTGCAGGCTCGCCTGGACTTGAATCTCGCGCAGAAAGCGCTGTTCGTCGTCGGCCGCGGACGGTCCGGCATCCAGCATCAGCTTGACGGCATCGATTCGCCGCGTGATGGCATGCTCCGCTTCGAACACGATCCCGTATGCGCCCTTCCCGATGCGCGAGAGAATGCGGTAGTCGCCGAGTTGTGTCCCAGCTTCCAGGTTCATACGACGTTTGAAGCACAGCCCCGGCGGCGGCAGCGCAAGGGAATCGGCCGCAAGCCGCGGCCTATTCCGAGCCGCCTCAATTGTAACGGGCGCCGGACACGTGCATCAATTGCACGGATGTTAACCGAAGCATGCAAACTAAGGTGAACATGCGCTCCACGGCTTCCGCTAGTTTTGGCGGAGTTGGGTCGCGGAGGGAGCGGTGGGGTGGGTACTGATAATCTCGGGCAAGACCCGCTTTCCCGGGGAGTCAGAGGCAAAGTACTGTTCTTCCGAGAGCTTGCGGTAGAACGCCCCGGCTACTCCCGCGGCAAAGGGACCGCTGAAAGCGCGGCTGCCGGCCAGCATCACCACCACGACGAGCTGATGGTGGTCGCTCTGATTGAACGATCCAAACCAGCCCATGTGGTTGGAAGTGGGAAAATCGGTGCAGGTGCCGGTCTTTCCGAGGATCGGTTCGTTCGGATCGACATTGGCGCGCCGGGCAGTGCCATAGTCGACCGCCCCGCGCATGCCGTCCTTCAGGTCCTGAATGCCTTTTGGATCCAGATCGAGCGTACGCTTAAGTTTGGGAGTCAACTGCTCCGCCTCTTCCTGGGAGCGGGGGTATTGCAGATAGTAGAGTGTGCCGTTGTTGACGATGGCGGTCAACATTCCCGTTAACTCCAGCGGGGTCATCAGAAAACCTTCGCCGAAGCTGGTCATCATCCCGACCCCGCCGTACTTCGGCGGCTCGGCGGGAACCGTCCCAGGCTGCTCGCCCGGAATATCCAGCCCCGCCTTCTCTCCGAGGCCCAGCATCTGCGCATAGTGGGTAACCCGGTCGAACCCCAGCCGGTTCCCGAGAATCGCGAAATATTGATTGTTCGATCGCGCGATGGCGGTGGTCAGGTTATAGCTCGAATAACGACTGGTGTGGATAAAAGTGTCGCGATCTACCACATGCTCGGTGAGGGCCGCAAGGGAAGTCACAATCTTGATCGTCGAGCAGGGAATGAACCCGCTCTTCAGTGCCAGTTTCTGGTTGACGATGGTCAGGATGCGGCCGTTGGCCGGGTCAGCCACCACGATGCTGCCGTTCATGGACCCCAGGGCGGACACCGCGGCCCGTCGAATCGTCAAGTCGTCGCCATCCGTAATATCGCCCAGCGTCGGATCCACGCGCGGAATGGCAGCCTGTCTCCGAACCGGCTTCCGCCGGGTCGTCTTTCGTGCAGTCTTGCGGACGGGCGCAGTCGTGCTTTTCCGGGTTTGCGCCTGGGCCGCGCCGGGATTCTGGAACAAGCCCAAAATCAGAGGGATAAGAATAAGGCCTTTATAACCTGTCATTCGCCCCTACAACTGTACGAATTCAAACATACGGCTACAATATTATCCTCAAAAGAAAAACACCGAGTCAACCTGTCAACCCTCTATTTCCCGATGCACTCGCGGGAATAATCGGCGGAAATTGTCTGCGAGTGTACAGGAAAGCCCGCTCTTTACATTCGCGAGGCCGTACGATTGCGTGGAATGCTCAGCGATTGCCATCGGGGTCCGGCAAAATGTTTGGCCAGCAGTACAATTTGGCCCGTATGATCCGCGTAATGTGCAATTTGCCGGTTGACGGCCTGCATCACCGAGTGGGGCTGGCCGCGGATCGTGACAGTCCGGCCGAGGTCGGCGTCCGATAGCGGCTCGAGGGCGTCGAACACGCACTTCCAGCCGCCCTCCCACATCGACATCAACTCGGCGCGGTCGGCAGGCGCGCGGTCGAATTCGCCGTCGCGGTTGCGGTCCGGCTTCTCGCCGTCGGTAGTCAGGAAGTCCGTCCACCGCGACCGCATGTTGCCGGCCATGTGTTTCGCGATGATCGCGATGGAGTTCATCTCGCCATCCAGCGCGGCGAACAGGTAGTCGTCGGGAACTTGCTCCATGGCGCGCTCCGCCATCTTTTTATAAGTACGGAAGACGTTGAGCGCATCCTTCAAATACGAGGTGGTGAACTCGTGCGTCATGCCTCCTATTGTGGCTCACGCTACAATGAAATTTCCAAACATGATCGATGATTCGATAAAGGAACTGGAATTCCGTTCCCTGGAGCGGATTGCATCCGCGGGCACCGCCGAAGAATTGGAGGCGGTCCGGGTGGAAGCCCTGGGGCGCAAAGGCGGGCTCACCCAGTTCAGCAAGGAAATGGGAAAGCTCGCCCCGGAAGAGCGGGCGCGCGTCGGCAAGCTGCTCAACGGCGCCAAGCAGAAGCTGGAGGACGCGTTCGAGTCGAAAAAGCGCTCCTTCGAGGAGTCCGCCCTGCGGACCCGCCTCGACGCCGAATGGCTGGATCTCACGCTGCCCGCGCGCGGGCCGCGCCGCGGCCACCTGCACCCCATTACGCGCATCCAGCGGGAGCTCGAGGAGCTTTTCGTTTCGCTCGGCTTCGCGGTCCTGGACGGGCCCGAGGTGGAGACCGAGTACCACAATTTCGACGCCCTCAACATTCCGCCCGATCATCCGGCGCGCGATATGCAGGACACCTTCTGGCTGGAAGGCGGCAACCTGCTGCGCACGCACACTTCACCGGTGCAGGTGCGCGGCATGGAACGCCTGGGGCCGCCCCTGCGCATGATCGCGCCCGGCCGGGTGTTCCGCAACGAGAGCGTGGATGCTTCCCACGAGCATACGTTTTATCAGCTCGAAGGCATGATGGTGGACCGCGATGTCTCCGTGGCGCACCTGATCTACTTCATGAAAACCCTGCTGGCCGCGATCTTCCATCGCGAGGTGACGGTGCGGCTGCGTCCCGGCTACTTCCCGTTCGTCGAGCCGGGTTTCGAGCTGGATATCCGCTGCCTGATCTGCGGCGGCGAGGGATGCCCGGTGTGCAAGCAGAGCGGCTGGGTGGAACTGCTGCCGTGCGGCCTGGTGAACCCGAACGTCCTTCGCATGAGCGGCATCGACCCGGAGCAGTGGAACGGCTTCGCGTTCGGCCTGGGGCTGACGCGTCTGGTGATGATGCGCTACGCCATCGACGACATCCGCCAGTTACAAGGCGGCGACCTTAGATTCCTGGAGCAGTTCTAGCCTTGAAATTCTCCTACAACTGGATTCGCGAACTCGTCGAGGACCTGGACTACGCACCCGGCCCGCTCGAAAAGCTCATCACCATGAAGACGGCGGAGTGCGAAGGCATCGAGGTCGCCGGAGCTCTGCTGGAGCGGGCCTGCGCCGCGCGTGTCGAGTCGGTGGAGCCGCTCGAAGGCTCCCACAACGTGAAGGCGGTAGTGGACGCCGGCCGCTACGGGCGCAAGACCGTGGTGTGCGGAGCGCCCAACTGCCGCGTAGGCGTGATCACCGCGTACGTTCCGGTCGGCAGCAAGCTGATTCACGGCGTGGAAAGCGACGGCATGCTCGCCAGCGCCGCCGAACTCGGGATCAACCGGGATCACGAGGGTATTGTCGAGCTGGATTCGCAGGTGGGCGCGCCGGTAGCGGGTTGTGTGCCCGATAGCGTGATCGAGATCGACAACAAATCGATCACTCACCGGCCGGACCTGTGGGGCCACCACGGCATGGCGCGCGAAGTCGCCGCGATCCTCGGCAAAAAGTTGAAGGACCCGGCGAACCTCAGCCTGCTGCCCGAAGGACCGGCCGCCGTGAAAGTGCGCATCGAAGACTTCACGCTGTGCCCGCGATACAGCGCACTGGTTTTCGATAATGTCACGGTGCAGCCGTCGCCGTTGTGGCTGCAATACCGCCTGACCGCGATCGGGTTGAACCCGATCAACAACATCGTCGACATGACGAATTTCGTGATGGCCGAATTGGCGCAGCCGATGCACGCGTTCGACGCGGACCTGCTGAAGGGCGACACGATCTTCGTCCGCCGGGCGAAGGCAGGCGAGCGCTTCCGCGCGCTGAATGACGAGGAATATACTCTCGAGCCGTCGAACCTGGTAATCGCGGACGCCGAGGGGGCCATCGCGCTGGCCGGCGTGATCGGCGGAGGCGACAGCGCCATCAGCGAGCGCACCACCCGGGTGGTCCTCGAGAGCGCGAATTTCCAAGCCTCGTCCGTGCGCAAGACTTCGTCCGCCATCAAGCTTCGCACCGACGCCTCCATGCGCTTCGAGAAAGCGCAGGACCCTGTCAATACGATGCGGGGGCTGGCGCGGGCGGTGGAATTGCTCCGGGAGCTGTCGCCGGGCATCCGCCTGGTGGGCGGTCTCGCCGACGAGAAAACCGACCTGACGCTCCCTCCTCCGGTAGAGCTTCCGCTCGACTGGCTGGAACGGAAACTGGGCCGCTCGATCGCGCCGGCGGACGTGCGTGAAATCTTGGAGCGGCTGGAATTCGGCGTAACGGAGCCGGAGCCGCGCATCTTTTCCGTGTCGGTGCCTTCCTGGCGCGCCACCAAGGACGTCGCCATCAAGGACGACCTGGTGGAAGAGGTCGGCCGCATGGTGGGCTATGACTCCATCACGCCGCAGGCTCCCCTGCTGCCGGCCACCGTGCCTCCCGCCAACCCCGAGCGGCGGTTCCAGCACGACGTGCGCAACCTGTTCGTCGACCTGGGCTTCACCGAGGTCTACAACTACTCGTTCATCAGCGAGGAGGCCGCGCTCGCATTCGGCTTCGATCCGGCCGCGCAGGTGCGGGTGACCAATCCCATCGCGTCGGACCAGGCCCTGCTGCGCAGTTCGCTGCTGCCGGGCATCTGGAAGAACATCACCGAGAATGCCAAGCACCGCGAGTCGTTCCGTCTGTTCGAGATCGGACTGGAGATCCACAAGCCCTACGAAGGCCTGCCCGACGAGGCGCCCCACCTGGTGGCTGCTATCTATGACCGGCAGGGCGACGGCGAAGCGGGGCTGTTCGAAATCAAGCGCGCGGCGGAGTGCCTGCTGCCCGGCGCGCAGGTGATCGCCGCCGAGGCGGCGCCCTACGAGCACCCGGCGCGGGCCGCTGAAATCGACTGGCGCGGAGAACGCGTGGGGCGGATCTTCGAGCTGCATCCGTCGCTCGTCGAGACCGGACGCGCCGCCGTACTCGACCTGGATCTGCGGCGGATCGAGTCGCTGAGCGCGACGGAGGTAAAGTACTCGCCCATCCGGCGCTATCCTTCGAGCGCTTTCGACCTCTCCGTGATCGCCAGGACGCGCGAGCCGGCCGGCAAGCTGCAATCGAGCGTGGCCTCCTTCGCCGGGCCGCTGCTGGAGTCGATCCAGTTCGTGCGGCAATACGCCGGGCCACCGCTCGAGGCAGGCCGCAAGAGCGTCTCCTTCCGGGTGACCGTGGGTTCGGGGGAGCGCACCCTGTCCTCCGAAGAGGTCGGCCGGATTCGCGAAAGCATCATCGAAGGCATGCGCGCTCAAGGCTACGAACTGCGGGTGTGAAGTGAGTACGCGGCGCGTCCAGCCCGGCGGCCGGCTCAAGCAGAAGCGCGGACCCTGCCGCTGGTGCGGCGGCGAAGTGCCCGCCCGCCGGTTCACCTTCTGCAGCGATGCCTGCGTGCACCAATGGAAGCTCAGGACGGACGCCGGCTACCTGCGCGAACAGGTCTATCTGCGCGACCACGGCGTGTGCGCGTTGTGCGGCCTCGATACAGAGGCGCTGCGCAAAGAAAAACGCAAGCTCGACTATGCCGCGCGGCGGCGTTTTGAGAAGGATTGGGGCGGCCGCCGGCACCTTTGGGACGCCGACCACATCGTGCCGGTGGCCGAGGGCGGCGGCGAGTGCGACCTCTCGAACATGCGGACCCTGTGCCTTCGATGCCACCGCGCGGTGACGGCCGCGCTGCGAAAACGGCTCGCGAAAGGGAGCCGGCCCGTCAGTCCGGAAGGCTATTCCAGCGCCGCCGTCACGTAGATCAGTTGCCCCAACCGTTCCACCAGGAGCGCAATCGGGTCGCCCGATTTCCTTTTGTTCAGCGCGTTCCGCAGCTCGTCGAGTGAAGTGACGGGCTGGTTGTTCAGCGAGTAGATCACGTCGCCTGTCGCCAGGCCTGGATTCATCCCGGCATACTCCGCCGACGACGCCGCCACCGCCACGCCCGAAAGACGCCTCAGGTTCGGCAGAATCGCAGTCACCTTCGCATCCACCGTCATCGCCAGAATCCCCAACCGGCGAACCAGCGTTGCATCGGAATTGGCGAGGTCCTCCAGTTGGCCCGGCTCGTTCTGCCGGTCGAGAACGGCGACTTTCTTGGACATCCGCTCCTTGCCGCGCTGGATCTCCATCGTCAACTCTTCTCCGGGCGTCCCCTGAAACACCGCCAGAGCCAGGTCCCGCGACGCTCGCATCGGCTTTCCATCGATCGACAGCACTACGTCTCCTGGTTCGAGTCCCGCGGCATCGGCCGAACCCTCCGGCGCGACATCCGATAGGATGACCCCCGAATCCCTGTCCAGTCCGAGGGCCTCTCCAAGACCTGGAGTGATCGTTTCGGGAATTACTCCGATAAAACCATCGGACTTTCCGACTCCAGTTGCCGGTAAGTCGCGCTGATCACCCCATGCGTCAGGGAGTTCTGCAATCCGAGCGGACTGCCCAGGGCCAGAACCAATTGCCCCTGCCGGAGCTCATCCGAGTCCAGGAAGGAAAGCGTCGGGAGGTTCTTTTCCTCCACCTTCACGACGGCGATATCCACCTGGCGGTCGAGTCCGATCAGTTTCGCGGGAATCCTGTGCGCGTGTGGATCTTTTCCTCTTTCGTCGCTCCGAAGGATGTTGACCTCGATGCGGCGGGCGTTGTGCACTACATGAGCGTTGGTGACGATATACCCGTCAGGGTCTACAATCACACCCGACCCGGTTGCTTCCTGCTCCGAGACGAACCCCGTGCGTTGCGAATCTCCCTTGCCGAGGGGCGCCAATGTCTGTACCACGATCTGCACAACAGCCGGACTCGCGGACTGGGCGAGATTCTCCATGGCTGCACTGTAATCAGCCAGGAGCTTCGACCACTTCGCAGACAGCGTCCCTGTTTGCGCCGAACCTGGTCCAAGAGCTAATAACAGGACCATCGCACGAGAGTTACCGTTCGGATCATGTCTCTTTTATACCTCCGCCAAGCGGAGCGCATGTTAAACTCTCGGCCAGGGTGCCGAGCCGGATTGCTCTTTTCCTTCTCACTGCCGCGGTCGCGCAAGCGTCCCTGGTCATTCACATTCGCACCCCGCGCGGCATCGTCGCCTGTGCCGATAAACGGGTCAAGGGCGCCGAGACATCGGACACTTACATCAAGCTGATTCCGAACGGCGATTCCTGCGCGTACGCCGTTACAGGCAATGCCAACACATTCTGGGGCAAGTCCCACACCGAGCTGGAGTATTCCATCTACGCGGTGATCGAGAAGTTCCTGGAAGCCGCCCCCTGCAGCGATCGAGCCGTCGATCTGGACGCGCTTGGCAGAGAGATCGAACGGTCGATGCTGGCCGCCCTCCGAAAGGGCCGGGTGGATCCGCCCGCGCCCTCCTCGGTAGTGATCCTCATTCATCGCGATGAAAGCGGCCGGCTGCGGACCGGACGGTGCCTGATCACCACCCGGCTAAGCGAACGGAACGCGATCGTTTCCGTGAAGAGCGAGTGCAAGGATACCAGCGCGGAGAAGATTCTGGCTTACGGCGATGGATCGTACCTGAAACAGCTTGCCCCGACCGGTGTCAACTATACGGACGCGGTGGGTTTCGCGCAGGCCCTGATCCGCTCCAGCGCGGAGTATGTCGCCGCGCAGGGAGATGCGGACATCAGCAGCGAAAGCGACTGCCTTCTGGTTCCCCAGACAGGCAGCCTCGGCTGGACCTCGCCGCCGCAAGGCGCGTATCCGCCCGGCTATCCCAAGTAGCGTGCCTACCGCGCCAGGCGCCGGTTCTCGTACAGGGCCCGTCGAAGTGTCTTTATGCCTGCTCCAGCGCTTTCACGTGCGAGGCGGCGGCGGACGCGAGACCACTCAGGTTGTATCCCCCTTCCAGGGCGGAAACGACGCGACCGGCCGCGTATTGATCCGCCATTTGCATCACGGCAGCGGTGAGGTCCGCGAAATCCTCGTCGGTCAGGGTGAAGCGGCCGAGCAGGTCGCCGATTCGCGAATCGAATCCGGCCGAGATCAGAATGAACTCCGGCCGGAACTTCTGCATCGCGGGAAGCAGCGAATTCTCGACGGCCCCGAGAATTTCGGCGCGGCCGGAGCCCGCCGGAAAGGGAAAGTTCATGGTGGTGCCGGCGGCCGGGCCGTCCCCGGTCTCATTGGCGCGGCCGGTGCCGGGATAGAGCGGCCATTGGTGCGTGCTGAAGAAAAAGACGCTCGGGTCGAGGTAGAAGATGTCCTGCGTGCCGTTCCCGTGGTGCACGTCCCAATCCACAATCAGAACCCGCTCGATGCCATAGCGCCGCTGGGCATAGCGCGCCGCGATCGCCACATTGTTGAACAGGCAGAAGCCCATGCCGCGGTCCGGAGTGGCGTGGTGGCCGGGCGGGCGGACCGCGCAGAACGCATTCTGCGCCTGGCCGCGACACACCGCGTCGACCGCGTTCAGGACGCCGCCGGCGGCATGCAGCGCGGCATCCCACGAGCCGCTCGTGATGTCGGTGTCGCCCGTGCACAGATAGGGCCGGCCGGCATCGACTTCGTGTTTGGCGACGCCAATGTACTCGCGCGTGTGGCAGAGCGCCAGCTCGTCCTCGGTAGCGGCGCGCGGCTCGAGGCGCAGCAAGCGGCCGGCCTTCACGGCTTCCACAACGACGTCGAAGCGCTCCGGGCGCTCCGGATGAGCCGGCACTCCGGCGAGATGCTCGCGGCACAGCGGATCGGCGGAGAGGGCGGTAGTCGGCATGGTCACACTCCTCGGCGGTTGCCGTATAGATCGACGTGCAGGCGCGGGCTGAAGCGGAAGCCCTCCTGCTTGCAGATTTCGGCCAGCCAGAGGCCGCGCTCGCGCAGGCGTTCGGCATCCACGCCCTCCGGCATCAGGATCACGCGGTCCGCATCAGCCGCGAGGCTCTGGCACAGCGCTCGTACTTCTTCCAGGTCTTCCGGCCGGGCGATGACGAACTTGAGCTGATAGTCGTACCGCGCCATCAACTCCGCCAGTACTTCCGGCTGAATGCGCAGCCCCTCGTGCCGCGCTGCCCAGGGGCCTTCCGGCGTGGAGTTGGCCAGTTTGGGGCTGATGCTCATCAGGTCGCACGCTACCGGACGGAACACCGTGCCGGCGGTCTCGATGGTGATGTGGAAGCCCGCCTCGCGCAACTGCTGCGTGAGCGGCAGCACTTCCGGCACGATCATCGGCTCGCCGCCGGTGACTACGGCGTGCCGCGCCGGATGCGCGCGCGCTTCGTCCAGGATCCGCTCGAGCGGCATTTCGACGCCCTCGGGCTGCCACGAGGTGTAAGGCGTATCGCACCACGAGCAGCGCAGGTTGCAGCCGCTGGTGCGGATAAAGAACGATGGCACGCCCACCAGCGACCCCTCGCCCTGGATCGAATAGAACAGCTCAGCGATCTTCAAGGCCCGCCTCTTCGAAGCCCTTGCGCCGCAGCAGGCAGGCGTCGCACTGCCCGCACGGGCGGCCGTCCGGACCCGGATCGTAGCAGCTGAACGTCAGCCCGAAATCGATACCGAGCTCGTGCGCCTTGCGAACGATCTCCGCCTTGGTGAGCCGCAGCAGGGGCGTATGGATCTTGAGATGCGTGCGGCCTTCAACGGCGGCCTTGGTGGCCAGGTTGGCCATGCGCTCGTAGGCTTCAATGTATTCCGGCCGGCAATCGGGGTAGCCCGAGTAATCGAGCGCGTTCACACCGATAAAGATGTGGGAGCTTTCGAGCACCTCGGCCCAGGCCAGCGCGAACGAGAGGAAGATCGTGTTGCGCGCAGGCACGTAGGTGACCGGGATGCCGCTGCCCATCTCCGCGGCCGATCGCGACTTCGGCACGTCGATCTCGCTGGTGAGGGCCGAGCCGCCAAAAGCATCCAGGCCGATTTTGGCCACCAGGTGCCGCTCGGCGCCCAGCGCGGCCGCTATGCGCGCGGCGGCCTCCAGTTCGATCTTGTGCCGCTGCCCGTAGTCGAACGAGAGCGCGTAGCAGGCGTACCCTTCGCGGCGCGCCAGCGCCAGGCACGTGGAAGAATCGAGGCCTCCGCTCAGGAGGCAAACGGCTTTATTTGGAGAAGCGGCCACAGTGAGTCCTCTATAATTGTAGCGGCCCGTGCGAATCCGATTCCTCACCTCCACTCCGCTCGACATCGGGCGCGGCAGCGGCACTTACGTGGGGATCCACGTGCTTGCCCGCGCGCTCGAGCAACTGGGCCACCGCGTGGAGTACGAGACCCCAAGGATCGAGCTGCCGGTCTACACAGCGCAGCGGCTGCTCTTCAATCGCCGGTTGCGGCCTTCCCGGGAGTTCGACCTCACCGTGGGTTTCGATATGGACGGCTACCGCATCGCCGGACCGCCGGGCCACATCGCTTCACTCAAGGGCGTGATTGCCGACGAGGTGCGGTTCGAGGCGGGGCTCACGCGGTTCACCATGGGGATCCAGGCGCGCTGCGAGCGCAAACACGTGCAGCGTGCGGTGCGCGTCCTGGCCACCAGCCGGTATTCGGCGGAGCGGGCGCGCGAGTTTTACGGGCTGAAAGACGCGCCCGCCGTAGTGCCGGAACTGATTGACTTGGAGGAATGGCGGAAGGCGCTCGGCAGCGCGGCGGGGCAGGCCGGGAGGCCTACCCTACTGTATGTCGGCAGGCTCTACCGGCGGAAGCGGGTGGATGTGCTGCTGCGGGCGGCGGCGATCCTGCGCGGGCGCATCCAGGTTCGGATCGTTGGGAACGGGCCGTGCGCAGCGGACTTGCAGCGGCTCTCCGGTGAGCTGAAGCTGGGGGACACCGTGACCTGGCTCGGCGACGTCTCCCGCGCTACTCTGGCCGCCGAGTACCGGCACGCCGGGATCTTCTGCCTGCCGAGCGTGCAGGAGGGCTTCGGCATCGTGCTGCTGGAGGCCATGGCGGCCGGCATCCCGATCGTTGCGTCGCGCGCAGCGGCGATCCCCGAAGTGGTCCCGCACGGGCTTCTCGTAGAGCCGGACAGCGCCGAAGCGCTGGCGGCGGGAATCGAAGAGCTCTCCGGGGATCCCGGCCGCCGTGCCGAACTGGCACGCCGGGGAGCGGAGTGGGTGGAGCAGTTCGACACTCCGTGTGTGGCCAACCTCTTCCTGGAAGCCGTCGGGGCCGCGGCTACCGGTAGTTCAGCGTGATCGGGAACATCACGTTCTGCCCGTTATTCGGGCCGACTACATAGGTGGACCGCTGGCCGGCGTCCGATGAGGTCTCGACGGTAGTGCCTAGCGATCCGGCGACCACCGCCTGCTGCCTGCGTGAGAAAGACACTCGCAGTTCGGTCTCTTCCGGCTTCAGCACCGGGGTGACGAACTGAGTCATCTGCTGGACGAAGCCGGAAGCCACTACGCGCGTGCGCGACCCGTTGACGACGGTGACCGTGAGATACCCGCTTTCGTTCGGCTGGAGGCTGAGCTGGACCACATCGCCCTTCTTCAGGTCTTCCTGATCGGCGGCGGCGAACTCCCCGTCCGGCTGCTTCCGCAGAATCGTATAACGCACGCCCAGGCGGGTGTAGCCCGCGGTAGCCGCCCGCATGGTCACCGCATTCCCGGCCACCCCGGCCATCGCGCGGCTCTCGACGGGCTTGGACTCGGCCACGGCGTCCGTCGCCGCTTCCCGGCGCTTGTAGAACATCGCCTGCGCGTCCGGCGGCGCCGCGGGCACTCCGCCCACCACTCCGCCCATCGCACCTCCTTGCGGACGGAGCCCGAACACCGGCGGCGCTGCTTCCAGTTTGGGAGACACCACTTCGGGAGGAGGCGCGACCTCCGCATTCTGCCGCACTGGCGCAGCGGCGGGAGGAGGGGCGTGAAACACTTTGGTTCGCACAGGCGGCTGCGCCGGTTTGTCCGCGGCGGCCGGCGTAGGTGGAGGGGCCGCTACTGGCGTAGGCCCCATGTCCCTCACCTGTGCCACCTCTCGCGGCGCCTCTCTATGCGTTCCCAGGAACACCAAAACCGCCACCACCGCGACTCCGGCCACCGCCGGACGCCACCACACGCGGTACCACGGCGCCGGGCGTTCCTCGATCGCCGCCAGAAGCTGCGCTCGCGCGGCGGGCTCGCGCAGAAGATCGTGAAGCGGCTGCTCCTTCGCCAGGGCGTCGAACAATTCCTGGTCATCGAGCGCGGCGGCAAACAGCGCCTCCTGCTCCTCGGGAGTGAGGGTGCCGGTGGCGTATCCGCCCAACAGCTTGTGGATCTCTTCCCGGCTCATCGCTTTCCCTTTTCCCAATCGCCGCCCATCAGCTCCAGCAGGTTCTTCCGGCAGCGGTGGTCCCACGTGTAAACCGTGTTGAGGGCGCCCGCCCCCATGATCTCCTGGATCTCGGGAAATGTCTTCCCCTGGAGCTTCAGGCGGACCAGCTCGCGGCACCGGCCGCCCAACTGGCTCACGGCGCGGGTGAGCCGCTCCAGCATCTCCTTCCGTTCGAACGCGTCCGCCGGGCTGGAATCCAGGTCGGGCAGCGGAATGTCAGTGATCGAGACCTGCGTATACTCGCCGCGGCGCACCGTTTTCCGGCGCAAACTCATGATTTTAAAGCGTACAATCTGCAGCGAAAGCGGCAGCAGGTCTTCCGGGCGCTCCAGGTGCGCGTATTTTTCATGCAGCAGCATGAGCACCTCCTGGGCCAGATCCTCGGCAACGTCCCTCGATAAATGGGATGCCGCGAAAGCGACAATCCTTTCACGGAGCCGGGCGAGGATCTCTTCACGCGTCACGCCGCCGTCTCCACCCGTACCTTTCCTTTTGCCAGCGCACGGTCGTGCAGGCGCGAGAGCAGCACCAGCGCGCAAGTAGCGCCGATCAGGCACCAGGTCATGTCCCATTGGGTATCCCACGGATCCCCCTGGCCGCCCAGAAAAGCGTCGGCTGCGGTCCCCGTGACCTTGGCGGCTGCAAATTCGAATAGCTCATACATCGCGCTGATCCCCATGCAGACGCCCATGATCAGCGCCACCAGCAGCTTGCCGCGCCGCAGCGGGGTGGTCCGCAGCAGCACCTCGCGAACGATCATCGCCGGCACGAATCCCTGGGCGAAATGCCCGAGCCGGTCGTAGTAGTTGCGGTCCAGATGGAACGCGTCCTTGATCCAGTTGAACACCGGCATCTCAGAGTACGTGTAGTGCCCGCCCACCATCAGGATCGACGCGTGGATGGCGATCAGCGTGTACACCAGGTTCGTGAAGCGCAGCCTGGGATAGAGCCAGATCAGCGCCGGAATCGCGATCATGGCCGGCACAGTTTCGAGAAACCAGGTGAACAGGTCGTGGCACCCGATCAGGGACCAGACGAACACCGCGCAGACGGCCGCCAGCAGCGCGGCGGGCGTCCGGTCGTCAGGCGCGAGGGTCATAAAGGAATGTTTCCGTGCTTTTTTCGCGGCATCGTATCCACCTTGTTCTCCAGCATGCGCAGCGCGCGGATCACCCGCGGCCTGGTCTCGTGCGGCTCGATTACGTCATCGACATAACCGCGCTCGGCCGCCACAAACGGGTTGGCAAAGCGCTCGCGAAACTCCTCGATCTTCTGCTGCCGGGCGCCCTCCTGGTCGTCGGCGGCCGCCAGTTCGCGGCGGTACACGATATTGACCGCGCCCTCCGGCCCCATCACCGCGATCTCCGCCGTGGGCCACGCCAGGTTGATGTCGGTGCGTATGTGCTTCGATCCCATCACGCAGTACGCCCCGCCGTAGGCCTTGCGGGTGATCACCGTAATCTTGGGGACGGTGGCCTCGGCGAAGGCGAACAGCAGCTTCGCGCCGTGCCGGATGATGCCGCCGAACTCCTGGCCGGTACCGGGCAGAAAGCCGGGGACGTCTTCGAACGTCAGCAGCGGGATATTGAAGGCGTCGCAAAAGCGCACGAAGCGCGCGCCCTTCACCGACGAATTGATATCCAGGCATCCCGCCAGGAATGCCGGCTGGTTCGCCACGATGCCGATGGCGCGCCCGTCCATGCGGGCGAAGCCGACCACGATGTTCTTCGCCCAATGCTCGTGCACCTCGAAGAATTCGCCGTCGTCCACCACCCGGTGGATGACGTCCTTCATGTCATACGGCATGCTGGATTCCTGCGGCACGATGGCGTCGAGCGCGGCATCCATTCGGTCGATGGGATCGCTGGACGCGCGGCGCGGCGGATCTTCCCGATTGTTCTGCGGCAGGTAGCTGAGCAGCTCGCGGATCATGCGCAGGCACTCGGCGTCATCGGATGCCACGAAGTGGCCCACTCCGCTCACCGAATTGTGGGTCATCGAGCCGCCCAGCTCTTCCTTGGTGACATCCTCGTGGGTGACCGTCTTGATGACGTCCGGCCCGGTCACGAACATGTAGCTGGTGTGGTCCACCATGAAGACGAAATCGGTGATGGCGGGCGAGTAGACCGCGCCGCCCGCGCACGGCCCCATGATCGCCGAGATCTGCGGCACCACGCCGCTCGCCAGCGTATTGCGCAGGAAGATGTCGGCGTATCCGGCCAGCGAGACGACGCCCTCCTGAATGCGCGCGCCGCCGGAATCGTTCAAGCCGATTACCGGGGCCCCGGTCTTGAGCGCGAGATCCATGATCTTGCAGATCTTCTGCGCATTGCTCTCGGAAAGCGACCCGCCGAAGACCGTGAAATCCTGCGCAAACACATAGACCAGCCGGCCGTCTACGCGGCCATAGCCGGTCACGAAGCCGTCTCCCGGCACCACCTGCTCGTCCATCCCGAAATCCCGGCAGCGGTGGGTGACCAGCTTATCGAGTTCCTCGAAGGAGCCTTCGTCGAGCAGCAGCTCGATGCGCTCGCGGGCGGAGAGCTTGCCCTCCTTATGCTGGCGCGCGCGGCGCTCCGGCCCGCCGCCTTGCTCGGCGGCCGCGTGGCGCCGCCGCAATTCGTCGAGGCGATTCATCGGCACTATTGTACGAGTTCGAAGCGTCCGTCCGGCAGCAGATAGTATTTGCGGCCCCGCCAGACGATGGTGTTTCCGAAGAACCCGCCGGCCCACGCCAGCAGGCTCGCGATGTCCTGGAACGGCACCAGCCACCACAGCCGCCGGATCAGCGGGTCCCGCAAAGCATGCTCCGCCGTCGCCCACCCCGCAGCCGCACGCAGCGCAATCGCCGCCGCCGCGACCGGCCACCAAGCCGGCCATACGGCCCACAGCAGCAAGGCCAGGGGAAGCGGATTGGTAAACACCTGACCCACGTAGCCCCACGGCCGCGAGCGCCGCGTGCTGCGGTTCCACCGTAGCCGGTGTTTCACGTTCGGAACGAAAGCCTGCGCGCCGATGCGGTGCTCGATCACGTACGACGACAGAACTACGCCCCAGCCGCGCTCCGCGGCCAGCTTCCCCATCACGAAGTCTTCCGCCAGGTAGTCCTTCACCGCGTCGAAGCCGCCAATGCGCGCCAGCGCCTCCCGCCGCGCCACGATGGTCGGGCCGAGAGCGAATTTCATGCCGTCGAGCATGCGGGCCACCAGCACTCCGCCGATGAATTCGGTGTTCAGCCCGACCGCTTGCATGGTCGACCAGAGGCTGCGCCCCGGCACCGCCCGATACGGACAGGTGGCCAGGCCGAGCGACGGATCCTGGAACTCGGCCGCCACCGTCGCCAGCATATCGGGCGTCACGCGAATGTCGCTGTCCGACATCACGATCAGGTCGTGCCGCGCCGCGGCCAGCATGCGGTCCAGGCTGAAGACCTTGGCGTTCGGGTACGGCGGCTCGCCGGTCACGATGAGCCGCGACGGAATCTGCGGGTAGCGCGAGCGCAGTTGCTCCGCCACGCCGATCGCCGGATCGTCCGGATTCCGCACCGCGAAGAGGATTTCGAACTCCGGGTACTGCTGCTCGAAGAAGCTCCGCAGATTCTCTTCCAGGCCCTCGTCCACACCGGCGAGCGGCTTCAACACGCTGACGGGAGCCGCGGCCCGGAGCGGCGGCGGCACGACGGCGCGGTAGCGGATCGCCGCGACGATGGTGAGCACACAATAAACCAGCGAGCCGGCCACCAGGGCCAGCAGGGGCAGCGCGAGCACTTTTACACTGTAACAAGCGGCATGAAGCACATCATCGTCGGAACCGCGGGGCATATCGATCACGGCAAGACGGCGCTGGTCAAAGCGCTGACCGGGATCGATGCCGACCGCCTGGAAGAAGAGAAGCGGCGCGGCATCACCATCGACCTGGGGTTCGCGCACCTCCAGTTGACCCCCTCGCTGCGGCTGGGCTTCGTGGATGTCCCCGGCCACGAGCGCTTCGTCAAGAACATGCTGGCCGGGGTGGGCGGCATCGACCTCGTGCTGTTCGTGGTCGCGGCCGACGAATCCATCAAGCCCCAGACCCGCGAACACTTCGACATCTGCCGCCTGCTGGGGATTCCGCGCGGCATCGTCGCGCTGACCAAGTCGGACCTGGTGGACCCCGACCTGCTCGGACTGGTGCGCCTCGAAGTCGAGGATCTCGTCGCCGGCTCGTTCCTGGCCGGCGCCCCGGTCGTCCCCGTAAGCTCGACCACCGGCGCGGGCCTCGACGAGCTGCGGAAAGAGCTGGCGCGCGCCGCCCAGGAC
Source organism: Bryobacterales bacterium (assembly GCA_963836015.1). Classification (GTDB taxonomy): domain Bacteria; phylum Acidobacteriota; class Terriglobia; order Bryobacterales; family Bryobacteraceae; genus CAWCDJ01. The sequence goes on from CAWIIF010000013.1 coordinate 36,428, forward strand.
GTGCCCGAGAAGAATGCTGCCGGCCACTTCCGCCTGCCCATCGACCGCGTCTTCACCGTCAAGGGTTTCGGCACCGTGGTAACCGGCACGCTGATTTCCGGCGCGGTTCACAAGGAGCAGGAGGTGGAGGTCTATCCGGCGGGCCGCCGTCTGCGCGTGCGCGGCGTCCAGGTGCACGGATCGAAAGCCGAATCGGCGGTCGCCGGTCAGCGCACCGCAGTGAACCTCGCCGATATCGAGCCGGCCGAGTTGCAGCGCGGCGACGTGCTCTCCGAGCCCGGCATATTCCGCGCCGTCCGGCACCTCGATTGCCGCCTCGACCTGCTGCCCTCCGCCAAGCCGCTCAAGCACCGCGCGCCGGTCCACTTCCATTCCGGCACGGCGGAGATCGAAGCCGAGGTGCGCCTGCTCTCCGGCCAGGCCACCCTGCCGCCCGGCGCCTCGGCATACGCCAGGATCGTGCTGCGCGACCCGGCGCTGCTGCTACCCGGCGACCGCTTCATCATTCGCATGTTCTCCCCCGTGGTGACCATCGGCGGCGGCGTGGTGGTGGACACCGGCGAGCGCCGCTACCGCAAAGCCGACCGCGTCGAAGAGCGCTTGAACGTGCTCGCCGGACCCGACACCGCGGCGCGCGTCGCCCTGCTGGTGCGGGAATCCGAATTCGGCGTCGGCCTTCCGGAATTGATCGCGCGAACCGGCCTACGCGGGAACCAGATCGCCGTCGCCGCGCCCTTTTCCATCGACGGCCCGTGGTATGTGGACCGCGCCTGGTTTCAATCCACGCGCGATCGCCTGGTGAAAGCCGTCCGCGACTTCCACGCGAAGAATCCGCTGCTGCCCGGCATCGCCAAGCAGGACCTGCGCAGCCGCGAGCTGCCCGACTGCCCGCCGCCGGTGCTCGACGCCCTGATCGCCGATGCGAAGGAACTCGCCGCCGAGGGGGAAACCGTCCGCATTCGCAGCCACAAAGTGGTGCTGAAGGAGGACGAGGAGCAGGCGCGCACCGCCATAGAGCGCGCGTTCGAAGCAGCGGGGCTGGCCGTCCCGGCGATGGCGGACGTCCTGGCGAAGTCCGGGGTGGAGGCCGCGCGGGCGCGATCGCTGCTGCAGATCCTGCTGCGCGAGAAGCGGCTGATCCGCGTCAGCGACGGCCTGGTGTTCCACCGCTCGGCGATCGAGGCCTTGCGCGGGATGCTGGCGGTCCACAAAGCGCAGCGATTCAGCGTCGGCACATTCAAGGATTGGACCGGCATCTCGCGCAAGTACGCGATCCCGCTGCTCGAGTTTTTGGATCGCGAGAAGGTCACTCGCCGCGAGGGCGACGAACGGGTTGTGTTGTAGCGCAATGCCGATCAGAAGACCAGGTGCAGGCCGAGCTGCGTATTGCGCGGCTCGCCAAAGCCCAGGCCGGGAGCCGAGCCGGCGTTCCGCGTGGATGTGATCTGGCCGAAACTACCCGAAGAAAAGGTAGTGCTCGGGTTCGCGTAGTTCGCGCGGTTGAGCAGGTTAAAGATCTCGAGGCGGAACTCGGCCGAAATCCGCTCGGTGATGGAAGTCTTCTTGAATACCGAGAAATCCACCGATCCGAAGCCCGGCCCGTAGATCGTGTTGCGGCCGATGTTGCCGAACGTGCCCAGAGCCGGATTCGCGAACGCCGCTTTGGTGATGTACTGGATAGCCAGCGAGTTGGGGATGGCGCTCGAGAAGCCTGTAAACGGGTCGCCGATGAGGTCCACGCGGTCGCGATTTTCGCCCGTCCCGCTGCGGTTGGTGCCCGCCAGGATGTTCAAAGGCGAGCCGCCGTGGAAGGTGAACAGCGAGTTCACCTGCCAGCCTCGCGTCAGCCGCGGAGCGAAAGTGGCCGATCTGCGGCAATTGGTAGCTGAAAAAGCTCGTGACGATCTGGCGGATATCGAACGTGCTCGATCCGCGCTCGTCTCTCAGATCGTAACTGTTGGTCGGGATAGTGTTGCGGACATCCGACGCATCGTCGATGGCATGTCCCCAGGTGTAATTGAAGGTCCCGGTAAGTCCCCGCCAGAACGCCTGCCGCAACTGCACCTGCAGCGAGTTGTAGTGCGAGTTCGCGATCGAATTGATCATGTCGATGGCCGCCAGCTGCGGGAACGCCTGAGCGAAAGGCCGGACGCCGCCGATCGGCTGATTGATGTCCTGCATGATGGCGAGTTTGTGCCCCATGCTGCCCACGTAGCCGGCCTGCAGGATGGTGGATGAGGAGAGCTGCCGCTGGACGTTCAGGTTGAAGTTCTGCACATAAGGGGTGCGGAAATCCTGGCTCACACCGAAGGCGCCGTACGGCGGCACCGGCCCGGCGCTGCCGAAGACCGGCACTCCGTCCTGAATTACGACGTTCTTCGCGTTGATCGTGTAGACCGGGTTGGCTCCGCCGGGATTGGCATGCACGCCCGCTGCTCCGCCGTTCGGCGAGCCGGTATTGGCGACGAAGAAGTTGAGCGCCGGGACGTCGTAGTAGACTCCCCAGCCGCCGCGAATCACCGTCTTGCCGTCCACCGTGGGCTTGTAGGCGAAGCCGAAGCGCGGCGCGAAATTGTTGAAGTCCTTGGGATAGAGGGATGAAATGTCCGATCCCGGCGTGACGAAACCGCGTCCCGGAACGAAGTTCGTGATGCTGTCCTTGTCGTCGTGCAGCACGCCGTGGTAGGTGTAGCGGACGCCGAAGTTGAGACTCAGCTTGGGCGACACCTGAAATGTGTCGTGCGCCCAATAATCGAACGAATTCTGGTAATACAGGCGCTGCAACTGGCCGCGCACAATCACCGCGCCGCTCGAGTTGCTGGGGTAGCCCGCCAGGAAATCGGCCAGGGAGCGCAGATTGCCGCCCAGGGCCGCATCGGCGGACCAGGGGCCGCGCGTGCCGTCGAATGTGAAACTGCCGCGCTTGTTGGTGTTGTAGAAGACGTCGAGCACGGCGCGGCGGTACTCGCCGCCGAACTTGAGCTGGTGGCGCCCGTGCGCCCAGGTCAGGTTGTCGGTGATGTGCCCCGTGGTATCGATACGGCCGAGGGGCTGGGTGGCGCCCACATAATCGAAGCCGCTGATGGTGATCTTCGGCGAGCCGATGAGCGTCGGATCACCCGTCACCCCGGTATTAAGACCGAGGGCCGCGGGGTTGATACCGGTGTTGAAGTCGTTGAACGTTTGCAGGAAGTAGTTGACCCCGAGGGTCAACTGGTTGACTACGCGCGGGGTGAAGATGGCATTCTCCACGACCGAGAAGTTGTGCATGTGGCTGGGCGCCACCTGGAAGAAGTCGCGGATGTGCGAGCCGACGTCGGCGGTCTGGGTGCCCGTGCCGCCGAAGTAGCGGGCGGAGATCGAGTGGTTGTCGCTCAGCCGGTGATCGATCTTGATGATGCCGTTGAAGCTGTTGTAGTCGTTCCGGCCGTTGCTCAAATAGTTGCTGGTGGTGGCGGCGCCGGTGCGGATGGAAGCCGGCCAGATGGTCAGCAGGTTCAGGGACACCGGGTTGACCGGCACGCCGTACTGCGCGAGCACGCCCTTGGCCTGATTGACCCAGGCGTCGGACGGAATGGTATCGAGGATCGTGTTATTGGCGATCGAGAGCTGCGATTCGCCATTGACGAAATAGAACGTGCGGTTCTTCTTGACCGGGCCGCCCAGCGAGAAGCCGAACTGGTTATTGCGGATGACGGCCTTCGGGCTGGTGGCGCTCTGGAACGGCGAGCGGGAAGCGAGCGCCTCGTTGCGATTGAAGTAGTACAGGCTGCCGTGCAGGTCGTTGGTGCCCGATTTGATCACCAGGTTGATGGACGAGCCGCCGTTGCGGCCCACTTCCGCGCCGGCATTGCTTTGCACCGAAAACTGGTCGATGGCTTCGATGGGCAGCAGCGTACCCGCGATTCCCGAGACGCCGCCCTGATTGACGGCCGCGGCATTCTGAAACGCGTCGTTGTTGTCGGCGCCGTCGATCTGATAGTTGTTCCCGCTGGTGCGCATCCCGTTCACGGAAGTGGTGGAGGGCGAGACGCCCGGCGCCAGCTTGATCATCTGCCGGAAATCGCGGCCGTTCATCGGCAGGTCCGCCACGGTCTTGGTGTTCACTACGCCGACCAGCGCGGTGGAAGTGGTCTCGAGCGTGACCGCCGTCGCCGACACCTCTACGACCTGTTGCTGCTGTGCGATCCCCAGTTGGATATTGAGGTTGGTGACCTTCGAAACCGCAACTTCGATGTTATCGACCTTCTTGGCCGCGAACCCCGGATGGGTGGCGGTGATCGAATAGGTGCCCACCGGCAGATCCGGAAAAAGGTACTCGCCTGTGGCGCTGGACACGACGGTTCGCGTCAGGCCGGTAGCCGGGCTGTCGAGTTTGACGGTGGCCTCCGGCAGCGCGGCGCCTGTCGAGTCCGACAGCGTTCCGGAAATGGATCCTCGAAAAGTTTGTGCCGGTGCGGAAATCGAGCACAGGAACAAAACGGCTACTGCAAATACCTTCATTGCTCTCCCCCCAAAGTGATGGATGATTGAACCCCTCACGACACGGTGAAAAGCGTTGGAAGCGGCGTAGCCCCACTACGAAGCAGTTTGTTTTTTGAAAGGATACCATAGCCGGCCCGGGTCCATCCGGCGTCTAAACAGACGGATAGCATTCATGCGCACTCTGGTCTTGGTTTTCGCGGCTTTTATGCTCCCGGCTGCCGCCGCCCAGCCGTGGAGCGGCCTGCGCTCGAAGAATCCGCCAGGTGTTGAAGTCTCGCTGCGGCTGCTCGATCCCCACGTGTACCGGCAGGGCGAGGTGATCCGGGTGGAGATGAAGTGGCCGGGTTGGGTGCCCGGGCCCGCGCCCCCCGCGGAACAATGGCAGTTCGCGGGCTTGCTACTCGAACCCGAGCAGGGGTGCGGATCGGTCGCCAAGCCGTGCTTCCTGGACAGCGGCTTGAACAACCGAGACTTCAGCCGCATAATCAACGGTCTCAACGGTCCCGTCACCGAGCACAACGACACCGTCCTGAACCGCTGGCTACCTCCACTGGCGCCAGGCCCTTACCGCGCGGCGCTGCTGGCGCGCTTGCTCCGACGGACCAATGGCGGGCCTTACCTTTATGCGGAACCCGCGCAGTATGCCGTATCCGGCATGGTGGAATTCGAGGTCGTCGCCGCGACTCCCGAGTGGACCCGGCAGACCATCGCCGCCAGCGTCGGCGCGCTGAAGGGCGCACATCCGGCCACGCAGGAAGCATATGATGCGCGCGACCGGGCGGCACAGCAACTACGGTTCCTGGACGACCCCGCCGCATGGCAGGCTTCGCTGTCACTGCTGCCGGAAGAGGAGGGAACCTTACTGCAAGGCCTGGAATCCACCCGCCAGCCGGCGCGAGTATGCGAGCTGATACAAACCCGCATCCCGGCGCCGGAGCAATCGGTCACTTCCCGGTATCTGTGGACCGTGCAACAGGTCTGTGCTCGGGCCCATCTGCCGCCCCCTCCGGCGCCGAAAGGGCCCGCGCGTCCGTTGGAGGCGCGGATCACCGCGACGCCCCCGCCGGCGGCGGCCGCGTCCCCGATAGACCCGGCGATGGAAGCGTATTTGCGGAAGCTGGGGGCGTACCAGGCCGAGTTGGGGGAGAAGTCGGCCGGAGCGCTCGCGGCGAGCCTGCCGCGCAAGCAGGGAGAAGCGAAGATCACCGCCTTCACGGCGCTGCTCGAATACGTGCAGCAGCACCAGAATCCCGCTCCCGCATGGGTCCCGGCGCTGATCCGCGAGTTCACCGGCTGGTGGCCGTCGGCGGCGCCGAATCAGCGTCATCTGCTCGATTTGTTCGCGAACACCATTCAATCGCCCGAGGTCGTGCCGCTGCTCGAATCGGTCCTCGACCGGTGGAAGCCCGGCGACTATTACGAAGACGTGCATTCGGCGCTCAGCGAGTTGAACCGGATCGACCCGGACAGGGCCCGGGCGCGGATCCTGGCAGAATTGGGCAAGCCCGAAACGTGGCTCGATGTGCAGCAACTCGAAATGCTGCCGGCAAGCGCCGTGCCGCCCATGGATGACGCGCTGATCGACGCGCTCGTCGCGGCCCAGCGTCCTCGCGGCTGGAATTCCCCGTTGCGGATGGCGGCCATCGCCAAATACGCCACGCCGCGCGCCGGGCCGCGCATCCGCGCGATCTACGAATCGCAGCAGGACGCATGCCAGCCGGAGCTGATGGCGTATTTCGTCCGCGTGGACCCGGCCTACGCCGATCGCGTGTTCCGCAGCCAGCCCTGGGACCTGCACACGCCGCCCCCGCGCTGCACCGTGCAGTACTTCCAACGGACGCCCCCGCTCGCCATGGGTGCGCCCATCGAGAAGTTCCTGGAAGAGTACCTGATGCACAGCGACGTCTTCGTCAAGACCACCGCGGTCCATCAATTGGGGATCTACGGCTCGCCCGCGTCCGCCGCCGCGCTGTGGGACGCGATTCGCTACTTCCACGAGTATTGGAAGGGCAAGGGGCCGGAACTCGAGAAGAACGGCGAGGGCGTGCGCCTGGAGGTCGAGCTGCGCAATGCCATCGCGCACGGCCGGCGCTGGCTCGCGACGGAGGCGGACCTGAAGACCATTCAAGCGCTGTGCATTTCGGGGCAGTGCGAAGGCGAGACGCTCCAGGACCTGGCCGGCTGGCAAAGGCCCCTGCGCATCGAACTGGCCGGGCCTTCCGGTGGCTGGCGCGCCCGGGTAGCGCAGTATTACGGCATCACGAGCCTCTCCGAGCTGGAAGCGAAGCTCGCGCTGTTTCCGCCCGGCACCAGGTTCGTTCTGGCCGCCGGCCAGGCGGACGGCCGGGCCGTTGCGGCGCTCGAAGAGTTCGCAAGCAGCCGCGGGCTCGTGATTTTCGGTCAATGATTGGCGGAGGCCGCTATGAGCGCGAAGGACTTACGCTCCGCAGCCGCCAATCATTAGGCGAAAAGGGTCGTGCGTTCTGTTCGTTCGCGTACGAGGAAGTGTGATACGGTAGTCTTTTCACTTTTGGAGGACAAATGGAGGCCCTTGGCCTTATTGAAACAAAGGGATTGGTAGGCGCGATCGAAGCTGCCGATGCAATGGTCAAGACCGCCAACGTGGTCCTGACCGGCAAGGAGTTCGTGGGCGCCGGGCTGGTGTGCGTCATGGTTCGCGGCGATGTGGGTGCGGTGAAAGCCGCAACGGACGCGGGTGCGGCCGCGGCCCGCCGGGTCGGCGAGCTGGTGTCGGTTCACGTCATTCCCCGGCCGCACGAGGAAGTCGAGAAGGCCCTCCCGACTAGCCTTCTGAAGAAGTAGCGCCGTGCTCCTGGACAAAGACCTCCTCTCCATCCAGGAGGTTCGCACCAAAGTCGATAAAGCTTTCGCCGCCTGGCAGAAGTACCGCACTTACTCCCAGGAGCAGGTGGATGCGATCGTGGAGCGAATGGCGGCAGCCGCGCGCGCCAACGCCAAACGTCTCGCCGAAGAAGCGGTCGAAGAGACCGGCTACGGCAACGCGCCCGACAAATACATCAAGAACCTGCTGTGCTGCGACTGGCTGCCCCGCCGCATGCGGGGCATGAAGACGATCGGCATTCTGCGCGAAATTCCGGAAGAGCGCATCGTCGAGATCGGCGTGCCGATGGGCGTGGTGGCGGCGATTCTCCCCACCACCAATCCGACTTCCACGGCGATTTACAAGACGCTGGTCTCGCTCAAGGCCGGGAACGCCATCGTCATCAGCCCGCACCCGCGCGCGTACCAGTGCACCTGCCATACCGCCGCCATCCTGTACCAGGCGGCGATCGAAGCGGGCGCGCCCGAGGACATCATCGGCTGTGTGGAAGCTGCGACGATCGAAGGCACCAACGCGCTGATGCGGCACGAGCGCACCGGAGTGATCCTCTCCACCGGCGGCGCGGGCATTGTGAAGGCCGCCTATTCGAGCGGCAAGCCGGCATTCGGAGTCGGCCCCGGCAACGTCCCGGTGCTGGTGGATACTTCGGCCGACCTGGATGACGCGATTCCGAAGATCGTCGCGGGCAAATCCTTCGATTACGGCACGGTGTGCTCGAGCGAGCAGGCCATCGTGGCGGAGACCGGGATGCGCGACCGCATCCTCGCCCTGCTCAAAGCGCAAAAAGCTTACATTTGTAACGACGTTCAGAAGGACGCCCTGGGCAAACTGCTGATCACGTCCAACTGGACGGTGAACCCGCAGTGCGTGGGGCAGGCGCCGGGGAAGATCGCCAAGATGGCGGGCTTCGAAGTGCCTCCGGACACCTCGATTCTGTGCTGCGAAGTGGGCGGAGTGGGCAAGCAGCATCCGCTGTCGGCGGAAAAGCTGTCGCCGGTGCTCTCGCTGTACTTCGTCGCCGATTTCAATGCCGCCATGGATACGTGCTTCGCGCTGCTCAAGTTCGGCGGCGCGGGCCACACCGCGGCGATTTACGCGAAGGACGACGCCCGGGTGCGCGCCTACGCGCTACGCATGCCGGCCAACCGGGTGCTGGTCAATACCCCGGCGCCGCAAGGGTCCACCGGCATCACCACCAACGTCTTCCCGTCGATGACGCTCGGCTGCGGCGCGATGGCGGGCAACATCACCTCGGACAACGTGGGGCCGCAGCACCTGATCAACATCAAGCGGCTGGCCTACGTGGTCCGCAAGCCGGAAGAGGCCTTCGAAATGCCGCTCGATTACTACGCGGCGCCTTCCGGGCCGGCGGTTCCGGCCGGGGTCGGCCCCATCGACCGCAATACGGTGATCGCGGCGGTGGAGCGCTATCTGGCCTCGCGCGGCATCGCGGTAAGCGCCTCGGCGAGCGCCGCGGGCGGACCGGCTTGCTCCTGCGATTCGAAACCGGTGCCGGTGGCGAAAGCGATGGTAGCCAACGCGGCGGCCGAAGTGGTCGACCGGTTCCTGTCGCGCCGCGGCGGACAGGGCGGGTTCAGTTGACTGGCCGCGGGGTGCCCCGTGAGCCCGGCGCCGACTCCTCCGATGGACCCGCCGGCGAAACCAACGGATTTCGTCTGCGAAGCAGACGTGCGCACAGCCATGCGGGAGAACCGCAAGATCTATATCGGGCCGAAGACGATTGTCACCCCTTCCGCCCGGGACCTCGCCGGCCCCTCTGATATTCTGGTGTTGACGAAGGCCTGAAGGACCGCAACGTGGATTTGAACCTGGACACACTGAAACGCGAGATCCTCGAATACCTGGAGACCCACGGTTTCGCCGTCTTCCACGGCAGCCCTGGCGGCCTGGACGGTATCCCCATGGTCGTGTGGGATGCGGAGCACCATCCCGACTACCGGATGTTTCTGGAAGTCGCAACCAAAACCGGCTGCACGATGATCGTCTTTGCGAGCCGCGAATTCGAGCCCGGCGACATCGACGACCTTCTGTCGCAGCTCGACGATTGCGAACTGACACGCGACGAGCGCCGCGAATATGAGAGCCGCCTGCGCGAACTGCGCGCGTTCGAGGGGGTGACCTGCGCCCTCGAGCTGGCCTTCGACCGTGACTCCCGCCTCTACGTCTACGAGGTGCAGCCCGACTGGTATGAGGAGTTCCTGGAACTGGAAGACGAGATCTTCGCGCGCGTTACCGACGATGACGAGTTGGACGATAACGACTCTCTCGGCGGCTACTTTTCCAAGAACTGACCGATGACCCACCGCTGGGTCGTGCCGCCTCCCCAGACGGAAACGGTTGCGGCGATCGCTTCCGCGCTGGGGATCGGACTCCCCGCCGCCAAAGCGCTGGTGCGGCGCGGATACAACACGCCGGACTCCGCGCGGCGCTTCCTTGATCCATCGCTCGACGAGCTGGTCGATCCGCTGCTGATGCGCGATATGCCGGAGGCGCTGGCGCGGCTGCGGCAAGCCATCGAGGGCGGCCAGAAGATCCTGATCTACGGCGATTATGACGTGGATGGGACCACCTCGGTCGTGATCCTCAAGAAGGCCATCGAGCTGGCGGGAGGAGCGGCGGACTATCACGTTCCGCACCGCCTCAAAGAGGGCTACGGCATGCGGCCGGAGGTGGTCGAGGCCGCGGCCGGCGCGGGCGTCAATCTCATCGTGAGCGTCGATACGGGCATCCGCGCGGCCGAGGTGGTGGGGCGCGCCAACGAGCTGGGCATCGATGTCATCGTGACCGATCACCACCTGCCGGAGAGCGGCCTGCCGCCCGCGCTCGCGGTGCTCAACCCGAACCGCCCCGATTGCCCGTATCCCGAGAAGAACCTGTGCGGCGCGGGTGTGGCCTTTAAGCTGTCGCAGGCGCTGCTCGGCTCCCTGGGGTGGCCGCAGGAAAAGCTGCGGCGCATCGAGGAGTCGTTCCTCAAGATGGTAGCTATTGCGACGGTGGCGGACGTAGTGCCCCTCACCGGCGAGAACCGCGTCATCGTGAAGCACGGGCTGAGCGGGCTGCGCTCGGTGCGGAACGTGGGGCTGCGCGCGCTGCTCGACGTGGCGGGCTTCACCGGGGATACTATCCCTACGTCCCGCCAGGTGGCCTTCCAGATCGCGCCGCGCCTGAATGCCGCCGGGCGGATGGACACGGCCAGGGCGGTGATCGAGCTGTTTCTCACGAGCGACCCGGAGCGCGCCCGCGCGCTGGCTCAACAACTGCACGAACAGAACGCCGAGCGGCAGCAAGTGGAAGCGGAGACGCGCGAGATGTGCGAGCGCATCGAGGTGGACCCCGCCGCGGCAGGGCTCGTGTACTATGCCGAGGGCTGGCATCGCGGGGTGCTGGGCATCGTGGCCAGCCGCCTGGTGGAGCGGCTGCACCGGCCGGTGTTCGTCCTCAGCCGCAATCCCGAGGATGGGATGGTGCAGGGCTCGGGGCGCAGCATCCCGGCGTTCCATCTGCTCGAAGCGCTCGAATCGATGCCCGACCTTTTCGCACGTTTTGGCGGCCACGAGCACGCCGCCGGGGTGACGCTCGAGGAGTCGCGCGTCGAGGAGTTCCGCGAACGCTTCAATGCCTGCGCGGCGTCGCGCCTTACCGCGGAAGATTTTCTGCCGGAGATCGCGATCGACGGCGTAGTGGGTCTGCGCGAGATCGACGAGCGCAGCGCGGAGGAGGTGTTCGGGCTGGCGCCGTTCGGCCACGGCAACCCGCCGCCGCTGTTTGCCGCGTGGAACGTGGAAGTGGCGGGGCCGCCGATGGTGTGGAACGACAAGCACCTCAAGGTGATGGTGCGGCAGAACGGGCGGACCCTGGGGCTGAAGGCCTGGAACTTCGCGCCGCGTGTAGCCGCGCTCGCGCCGGGAGCGCGCGTGGATATCGTGTTCACGCTGGAAGAGGATCCTTACTCCGCGGCGCGCGGCTATCCGGGATGGGCCGCGGTATTGCGCGAATTCCGTGCTGCCGAAACGGCGCAGGAAGCCGGCGCGTAGCGGATAATGGAAAGAATATGAGTCCAGAAACCATCGAAGCGAATGCTTTGCCCGCGGTGCCGCTTACCGTCGAAGGCGCCAGCGTGCTGCACCAGATGATGCGCTTCCGGCGGCCGGCGTGGCGCGCGCTGCCCGCGAGCGAACGCGCACAGATCCTGGACGAGGCAGTGGAGGGCTTGGCGGCCATGGAGACGCCTGCGAACGGGCGGCAATCCGCCGTCTACTCGCTGCTGGGCCACAAGGGCGACCTGATGCTGCTGCATTTCCGCCGTAGTTTCGAGGAGCTCAACCAGGCCGAGCTGGCGGTGGCGCGGCTGCGTTTGAGCGATTACCTGGAGCCTGCCGCGTCGTATCTCTCGATCATCGAACTCGGTTTGTACGAATCGACCTCGAAGATCTACCAGGGGCTCGCCGGGCGCGGCGTGCAGCCGCACACGGACGAGTGGAAACAGGAAGTGGAGGCCGCGCTCGAGCGCCAGCGGCAAGCCATGGCGCCGCGGCTGTGGCCGGAGATTCCCGCCGCCAAGTATCTGTGCTTCTACCCCATGGACCGGCGAAGGGGCGAATCCGTCAACTGGTACACCGAGCCGATGGCGGAGCGCGCGCGCCTGATGCACGAACACGGCATGGTGGGCCGACGCTATGCCGGGGAAGTGCGCCAGATCATCACCGGCTCGATCGGCTTCGACGATTGGGAATGGGGCGTAGACCTGTTCGCGGAGGATCCGCTGGTATTCAAGAAGTTGATTTACGAGATGCGCTTCGACTACGTGAGTGCAGTGTATGCGCTGTTCGGATCTTTCTTTGTGGGTGTGCGGGTGCCGGCCGCGGATCTGGGGAGTTTGGTTTCAACAGAGCCGCGACCGTAAGGAAGCGGGCCGGCCCACTCCCTCACGGTCGCGGCTCTGAGTGGGAAGCTCGCGCGCTCAGGTGGCGGTAGAAGCCCAGATCTTCGCCGGTCAACATCTTCGTGGCGAAAATGATCTGGCCTGTGTGCATCGAGAAGTGCTCCACCACGTGGTATACGGCTTCGAGCACTGTTACGTCGTAACCCTGGATGACAAGGCGTTCTGACATCCGCGCGGCGGTGAGGCCGCCAATCACATCCGCCGCTTCGTTCACGACTGACTTCAGACGCGCCTCGAGCTCCCCGACGGGAACCCCTCCGCGCGCGTTGAACTCAGCCTCGCGATCGCGATGGTCGGGGCGCCCGCCGACGCCGGAAACGATCCATTGACGCACGTTTCCGCAGAGATGCAGCACGAGATTCCCCACAGCATTCTCGTTGCCGCCGCCGCGCGCCCAGACCTGCTCTTCGTTTAGAAGTCCCAGACACGTCCCGATTCGCGATTCATACTGCCGCAGCTTGTTAATGGAATGTTCCAGGAACAGCCGGTCGAGAGTGTCTGGCATGGTTAGCTCTTTTTACGAGCTGCGGCCTTCTTCTTTGCCGGCGCTTTCTTGGCGGCCTTCTTCACCGGCGCTTTCTTGGTTGCTTTCTTCGTTGCTGCCTTCTTCGTCGTCTTCTTCTTAGTAGCCATGGATTCTCCCTATCTACGCAGTATATCCTTCATATCGTCGAGTATCACCAAAAAACGTAAACTCGCTTCGGAAGAAATCTCACGCTCGGCTATCCTGAAAGCGAGGGGCGGATTTTTTTGCAGGACACGATACATATCATCGGCGGCGGGCTAGCAGGCACCGAAGCGGCCTGGCAGGTGGCGCGGCGCGGCCGCAACGCGGTGCTGCACGAGATGCGTCCGGTACGGCGTACGCCCGCGCACCAGACCGACCGGCTGGCGGAACTGGTGTGCAGCAATTCACTCAAATCCGAGCAGGAAAACACGGCGCCGTGGCTGCTCAAGGAAGAACTGCGCCGGCTCGATTCGCTGCTGCTCGATGCGGCCCGCAAGGCCCGCGTTCCGGGCGGCCACGCGCTCACGGTCGACCGTGAGATCTTCGCTGCCGAAATCACCGGGGCCATTGCGTCCGAGCCTCGTATCGAACTGCGGCGCGAAGAAGTCACGTCCATTCCCGAGGACGCCATAGTCGTGATCGCTACCGGCCCGCTCACCAGCGACGCCCTGGCGCAGGAGATCTCGCGGCTCACAGGCTCGGACCGCCTGTTCTTCTTCGACAGCATCAGCCCCATCGTCGAAGCCGATACGGTCGATACCGGCCTCGCATTCTGGGCCTCGCGCTACGGCAAGTCGACCGACGGAACCGACGACTACCTGAACTGTCCTTTCGACCGCGAGCAATACGAACGCTTCGTCGACGAACTGCTGAAGGCGGAGGGCGTCTCTTCGCACATCGACGAGAAGGGGACGCCCTTCTTCGAGGCGTGCCTGCCGATCGAAGAGCTGGCGCGGCGCGGGCGCGACACACTGCGCTTCGGCCCCATGAAGCCGATGGGCCTCACCGATCCGCGCACCGGACGCCGTCCGTGGGCGGTGGTCCAGTTGCGCCAGGAAAACCTGCGGGCCGCCAGCTTCAACCTGGTGGGTTTCCAGAATCATCTGAAATTCGGCGAGCAGGCGCGCATCCTGCGCATGATCCCGGGCCTGGAGCACGCCGAGTTCCTGCGATTCGGACAGATCCACCGCAACACTTACATCAACGCCCCGGCGCTGCTTACTCCCACGCTGCAATTGCGGGCGCGACCCGAAGTGCTGTTCGCCGGACAGATCTCGGGAGTGGAAGGATACGTGGAAGCGATCGCCACGGGCCTGCTGGCCGGGAGAAACGCGGCTGCCGCGGCCGGCGGCGAAACGCCGCGGGCGGTTCCTCGCGAAACCGCGCTGGGCTCTCTCTGCCACTACATCTCGGGCGCCGACTCCGCGCGCTACCAGCCCGCCAACATCACCTTCGACCTGCTGCCGCAGCTCGACGAGGCGACACGCAACCGCCTGCGCCACGACAAGAAGGCTCGGCACGCGGAAGTGTGCCGCCGCGCGCAGGCGGCGCTGGACGAGTATCTGCACACCTATGTCTGAGCTGGGCGGCCATATCGACCAGTACCTCGAAGGAACTGGCGCGCAACAGCAGCTCGCCCCACACGGTGGATGCCTATCGAGTCGATCTGCGCGACTTCCTGAGCTTCCTCGAGGCGGACTCCGACCCGGCGGCGATCGATGTTCTGCGCATGCGCGGCTGGCTTGCCGGACTCTACAGGCAGCAGCTCTCGACGGTCACGGTCCGGCGGAAACTCGCGGCGGTGCGCGGCCTGTTCCACTACCTGGTCCGCGAAGGCATCGTGAAGAACAACGTGGCGCGCCTGGTGCGGACTCCCAAAGCCCCCAAGACGCTTCCGGAGGTCCCCAGCACCGAGCAGGTCAATACGCTGATCGACGGGGTAGCCGCGCGGAAACTGGAGCGTCCATTCCCGGCCCGCGACCGCGCCCTTTTCGAGCTGCTCTACGGCTGCGGCTTGCGGGTGAGCGAGCTTTCCGGGCTCAACCTCGCGGATCTCGACCGGACCGAGGCCTGGCTGCTGGTGCGCGGCAAGGGCAAGAAGGAGCGGCAGGTGCCCGTGCCGGGCAAGGCCGCCGAAGCGCTGGAGCGCTACCTCCGGGAACGCCCGGTGGTGCGCGACGAACGCGCCGTGTTCCTCAACCACCGCGGCAGCCGCCTGACGGCCCGCGGCATCCGCGGCATCGTCAAGCTCTACGCGACGTGTGTGGGCGGCGACCCGTCGCTCCATCCGCACAGCTTCCGCCACGCTTACGCCACGCACCTGCTGGCGGACGGCGCGGACCTGCGCGCCATCCAGGAACTGCTGGGCCACGCGCGCCTCTCCACCACGCAAAAGTACACGCAGGTTTCGCTCACCGACCTCATGGCGGTGTATGACAAGGCCCACCCGAAGGCAAAATCGTAATGGCGTTCGCGCTGGCCGATCTGCGAAGGGAGTTCCGTCCCATGCTGCGCCTGGCCGCGCCGCTGGCCGTGGCCGAGCTCGGCTGGATGGCGATGGGGATCGTGGATACGATCATGGCCGGCCCCCTCGGACCGGCCGCGGTGGGCGCCGGCATTCTCGGCAACATGGTCTACTACCCCATCGTCACGAGCGGGGTCGGACTGCTGCTGGGGATGGACACGCTGGTCTCGCAAGCGTACGGGGCGAACGACCCGGCGGATTGCCGGCGCACTTTGGTGAGCGGAATCTGGCTCGGCATCGGGCTCACGCTGCCGCTGGCCTTGCTGATCCTGGCCGTGATTCCGCTGATGCGCGCCGCCGGAGCGATCCCCGTAGTGATGGCGCAGTGCACGCCGTACATGAAGGCGCTGATCTGGGGCATTCCGACGCTGCTGTTGTTCAGCGCGGCCCGGCGCTATCTGCAGGCCGTCGATATCGTGAAGCCGGTGACGTTTGCGCTGGTGAGCGCCAGCCTCACGAATTTCCTGGGCAACTGGGTGCTGATGTACGGGCACTGGGGATTCCGTGCGATGGGCCTGGCAGGCTCCGGCTGGTCCACGACGTTTTCGCGCGTCTACATGGCGGCGGTGATGCTCGGCGCGGTGCTGTGGCACGAGCGCAAGAGCGGCAACCTGCTCTTTCATCTTTCGTGGCGGCCCGACCCCGGCCGTCTGCGGCGCCTGGTGTCGCTGGGCTTGCCGGCCGCCGGTCAGATTACGTTCGAAGGCGCGGTGTTCGGTGTCGTGACAGTGATGGCGGCCCGCCTCGATGCCGTCTCGCTGGCAGCCCACGGCATCGCGGTGCAGGTGATCGCCACGACGTACATGGTGCCGCTGGGAATCGCCTCGGCTGCCGCGGTACGTGTGGGGCAGGCGGTGGGACGCAGGGACCCGAAGGGCGCCGCGGCTGCCGGATGGGCCGCGCTGCTGATCGGGTCGCTCTTCATGGGAGCGGCCGGGGTGGCGCTGTGGGTGGTGCCGGGCTGGATCGTCCGCATCTTCATTCGCGACGCCGCGGTGGTGAGCATGGGCGTGGTGCTGCTGCGGATCGCGGCGTTCTTCGAGCTGTTCGACGGCATACAGACGGTGGCTACGGGCGCGCTGCGCGGCCTGGGGGACACGCGATCGCCGATGCTCGCGCACCTGGTCTTCTACTGGCTGGTGGGCATGCCGGTCACGTACCTGCTGTGTTTCCGCTACGGCTGGGGCGCGCCCGGCATCTGGATCGGGCTGAGCGCGGCGCTGATCCTGATCGGCGGCACGCTGCTGGCGGTCTGGCGGCGGCGTCAGAAGGACCAGAGCACGCTCGTGTAGCCGGTGTTCGCGTGAAAGTTCTGATAGAACCCGAGGAGCTGGAACTGTTCCGCGTAGTTGTAGAACTGCCAGCCGGCGTTCCAGCGGATCTTGGGCGTGATCTTGATCGAGATGCGGCCCATCGGCGTCTGGTAGGTCAGCGGGAAGGTCTGGACGGAGCTGAGCAGGGATTGGATGGGGTCCGTGGTCCCCGGCGGCACGGCCGTGGCGCGGCCGTCGCCGGTGTCTTTGGTCAGGCTGTAGCCCGCGAAGAGGTCCACGCGCCGGCGGATGGTAAACCGCACGCCCAGGTTGGCCGCGTGGATGTTGCTGATGTACAGCGAGGAGTAGCCGGTCTGTAACTGCGGCCGACTCCCCGTGCCGGCGAAAAACGCCAGGCCGGAGACCGTATTCAGGTGGAGCTTCATGTAGCTGGCGTCCACTCCGAACCAGTCGCGGGGCGCCCAGGACGCGCTCGCCGTGTAGTTGCGGGAATGCGAGCTGAAGCTGGCCAGGGTAGCCTCGGGGTTCAGATTGTATGCCTGGCTGACGGTCCCCGATAGCTGTAGTTTGCGCAGGCGGTATTGTGCGCGGCCATTGAGCAGATGGTAGCGCGCCTCGCTGATGGGCGTCAGCGGGTTGTTCGCCCGGCCGATTTCGCCATCCAGGTTGAACGTGAGCGGCTTGATGGGATTCAACCGCACTCCGAGACGCCCGGTGCTCAAGCTGTTGCTGACCTCAAAGACGTCCCGCGTGCCGGTATCGGGGAACGCGGGAATGTCGAAGCCCTCGATGGTGCGCACCAGGCGGTTGGAATACGCGTAGCCGCCGTAAATTCCCAGCCAGTGGTTTACCCGGTAATTCGCCAGTGTGGAGTTGGTAACCAGCCGGATTCCCAGGTAGCGGAAGTACACGGTGGCCCCGAGGTCGGTGCCGGTGTTGATCTCGGAGTAGATGGAGCTTCCGTCGATGCGGTTGCTGGTTACCGCCGTGGTGTTGACCACGCTCAGGTTCTCGGTGGGGAAGAAGCTCAGATTGAAATCGCCCGCCATCATGGGCCGCTGCGCGCTGCCCCCCACCGCAATCTGCCGGGTCGCCGCGATGCCGAACTGGTTCACGCCGGCTGCGAACTCGTTGTCGGCGAAGTTGCGGTTGCCGCTGACATAGGTCATGCGTGCGTCGATGCCGAACTTCTTGCGGCGCGTGAAGAGGTTCCCCATCCAGCCCGGACTCGCACCGTGAATCGGCGACGAGCGTTGAAACTGGTTGAGCACGACCTGGCCGGTGCCGTTCCCCGCCGCCACCACGCCTGTCGAATTGAACGGCGAGTCGTCCTTGAAGTAATCCCAGCGGTGCGTTACGACGAAGCGGAAGCCCGCCAGATCGACATCCGCGCCCAGCCGGTATTCGGTCCACTGCTGGCGCAGGTCGGTGAAGACGGGCAGGGCCGACCCGCTCGCGTCGAATTCCTGTACGGTACTCAGAGCCGGGCCGTCCTGCTTGCTGCGGCTGAATCCCAGGCGAAAGTGCACTTGGGGTACCGGCAGCAGCACCAGGTCGTGATCCTGGATGCGGTAAGTCGTGTCTGCCAGGTGCAG
Organism: Bryobacterales bacterium; assembly: GCA_963836015.1. Taxonomy (GTDB): domain Bacteria; phylum Acidobacteriota; class Terriglobia; order Bryobacterales; family Bryobacteraceae; genus CAWCDJ01. The sequence continues at coordinate 54,640 of CAWIIF010000013.1, forward strand.
GCCGCCCGCCACGGTGAGTCCCGGATTGTAGTAATCGTTCAGGCGCCAGCTCATGTCGTACTTGTAGAGGCCGTTCTTCTGCACCCGCAGCATCACCGATTGATACGGGTCGTTGCCGAGCCCCTGGGTGTTGAGCAGAATCTCGTCGAAGTAGTGGCCGTGCCCGTCCTTCGAGTTCACGGTCAAACTGCTGCCGAGGAGCCGGATTCCGTTTCCGTAGTTATCGACGCTGCGGTACATCCCGGTATTGCCGTCTACCACGCTCCAGCGGTAGCCGAACTCGAAGGATTGCGTGATGTTGTAATTGCTGACATTGTCGCCGCGCGGCGAGCCGACGGTATCCGGCGTCGGCGCCACGGGCTGCTGAGCGTACAGGACGACCGCGGAGGTCAGTAAGAGGTAGATCAGCAGGTTCCGCATGGCGTTACCTCAGGAAGAACTGGTCCACATCGGAACCGTGGATCCGCACGTGGCAGGTGGTGCACCTCTGGAATCTCGGATCCAACAGGTTGTGGCGGCTGCTCTGTATGTCCACACCCTGGCCGCGCGTTCCCGAGCCGCCTCCGTTGTGGCACTCCAGGCAGAGGGTGAAGACGACCGGCCGCCGCAGCAGCTTGGCATTCATCGAACCGTGCGGAAAGTGACAGGCCTCGCAGCCCTCCACGGCCACCGACGGGTGTTCGAACACGAACGGGCCGAACTTATCGGCATGACACTTAATGCAGGGCTCCTTGTTGGTGGCCGCCTGCTGGATCATGAGGGGCCGCTGGCCCATTCGCCAGGTGGGCGGAAACGCGCCGTGCGGGTTGTGACAGTCGGAGCACTCCATGAACCCCTCGTCCACACGGTGGCGGGAGGGCATTTCGAACTGCGCGCGCTGGGTGGCGTGGCATCCATAACAGACCTCGTGCTGTTTCTTGGCGAGGAGGTACTTGGGCGTGGCCGCGCGGTGGATCGAATGACAACTGGTGCAGGCCACCCCGTTCAAGGTGTGCTCGGAGCTGCGGATATTGACGCGGTTCAGGTCTTTGGCGTGGCAGGTGAGGCAGTCGTTCAGCACCTGGCCCGGCTGCATCAGGGAGAAGGCGTGCGGAATCGTATTCCTGCCGCCGCCCGCAGCCACGTGAGCCCGGGCGGGGCCGTGGCAGCCTTCGCACCCCGTGCGGTCGGGCGGCTCGGTTCCGGAGGCGATGCTCTTGTAATGCGGATTCTTGTAGAAGTTCTGCCAGATGTCCGCATGGCAGCCCCGGCAGACATTGCTCCCCACGAATCCCGACGGGGTCTGCGCCCCGGCGGCGGCGGACAGGAACAGCAGTAGTGCAGAGATACAACCGGCGCGCGCCATATCCGCATGATAACGGTCGGGAGACGGGCTGCCCCCGCGCGAAGGGCAATTTTACGTTACTTTTACGGATTGTGTACGGGCAGCCTTTCCTCATTGCGGACGCTCCCAACACTTTTTTGTTGCGGCTTTCCGACTCGATGCGCCATAGTGGGAATGGCGTCCAAACACGTGTAAAGCGCACCCACAGGACCGGAGTCGGCCAAGCGTCATCGGATAGCGCCTGCCGTGTCGCGCCGGGGCGTTCAATGGCGGAAAACCTCCTGTTTTTCACGGAACTGTTGAGGATGCCGGTGTTCGACCTGAAAGGCCGCCGCATCGGCCGGGTCAAGGACGCCGCGCTGGTGCCGCTCGTCCATTTTTCCCGCATCGATCGCCTGCTGGTAGGGGGCGGCGACACCTGGCTGACCATTCGATACGATCAGGTCCATTCCATCTCCGTGGACCATGGAATTACGCTCAGCGACGAGCAACTCATTCCATATCACGACGATGAATACATGCTCCGGATCTCGCGGGACCTGCTGGACCAGCAGATCATCGATGTCACCGGCCGCAAGGTGGTTCGCGTCAACGACGTGACTTTCGTGATCCACCATAACGACCGGGACACGCTCACGGTTGCCGATATCGACATCGGGATTCGCAGCATTTTGCGCCGCCTGCTGCAGGGGGCGCTGCCCGCGCGCTGGATTCGCGGGTTGTCGCAGGCCATTCCGCCCAATTCGATCCGCTGGGAATTCGCCAACGTGGTGGAACCGGACCCCCTGCGCCGGCTACGGCTGAACATCTCCTATCAGAAGCTGGAATCCATGCACCCGGCCGACTTGGCCGACATCGTCGAAGAGCTCAGCCCCGCCGAGCGGGAAGCCATTTTCGAGACCATCGACAGCGAGGTGGCAGCGGATGCGCTTTCCGAAATCGACCCCAAGATGCAGGCCAGCATCCTCGAATCCCTGGAGCCGGAGAAGGCCGCTGACATCGTCGAAGAGATGGCCCCGGACGAGGCGGCCGACATTCTCTCCGAACTCGAGGAAGAGACTTCCGAGGAGATTCTCGACGAGATGGATTCGGCACCCAAGACCGAAGTGCGCGAACTGCTTGAATTCGAAGAGGACACCGCGGGCGGCATGATGAATACCGAATTCGTCTCGCTGCATGACAACGCTTCGGTGCTGGACGCGCTTTCGGCCCTCAAAGGCAACGAAGACCTCTTGGAATCGCTCAACACCCTGTTTCTGGTGGACGCCGACGAGCGGCTGACCGCTGCCATTCCCCTGGCACGCCTCTTCCTGGCGTCGGGCGCATCGAAACTCAAAGGCCTTGCCTTGGAAACCCTGATCCAGGTCTCGGTGGACGAAAAGCAGGACCGCATCACCGAGCTGTTCGATAAGTACAATCTGCTGACTTTGCCCGTCGTGGACGAAGATGGCAAGCTTGCCGGCGTGATCACGGCCGACGACATCATCTCCGTTCTGAGGCAAAAATAGCGGATGCGGAAGCTCCTTTTCCGGTTTCGCTACCACCTGGCGATATTCTTCGCGGTGATTGGGCCGGGGTTCATCACCGCCGTAGTGGACAACGATTCGGGCGGCATTTTTACGTATTCCGCCGCCGGCGCGCAGTTCGGATACCTGCCGCTCTGGACCCTGCTGCCCATTACCGTGCTCCTGATCATTACGCAGGAGATGTCTTCGCGCATGGGCGCGGTTACCGGCAAGGGGCTCTCCGACCTGATCCGCGAGGAGTTCGGCCTGCGCATCACCTTCCTGATGATGGCGGTGCTGGTGGCGGTCAACCTGACCAATGTGATGTCGGAATTCGCGGGCGTCGCCAGCTCGCTCGAACTGTTCCACGTCAGCCGTTATATCTCCGTGCCTCTTTCGGCCATTGCCGTCTGGCTGCTGGTGGTGAAGGGCAATTACCGTAGTGTCGAGAAGATCTTCCTGCTTGCCTGTGTTTTCTATGTGACTTACGTGATCTCGGGATTCCTGGTGAAGCCCGACTGGAAGGAAGCGGCCATTTACAGCGTCAGGCCGGTACTGCTGCTCGAGCCGGCCTACATCTACATGCTGATCGGCATGGTCGGCACTACCATCGCACCGTGGATGCAGTTCTATCTTCAGGCAGCAGTGGTGGAGAAGGGCGTCACCGCCAAGGAGTACGCCGAGTCGCGGATCGAGGTGATCGTCGGCTGCTTCATGACATCGGTGATCGCGTTCTTCATCATCGTGGCCTGTGCCGGCGCCATCTACAGCGTGAAGCCGCGGGAAATCACCGATGCCGCGCAGGCAGCCCAGGCGCTAAAGCCGTTCGGCAATTACGCCTTCCTGCTGTTCAGCGCGGGACTGTTCAACGCGTCGATTTTCGCTGCCTGCATCCTGCCGCTTTCGACGGCCTACTGCGTGTGCGAGGGGCTGGGCTTCGAATCGGGAGTGAATCGACGGCTGCGCGAGGCGCCCATTTTCTACGCGCTCTACACTCTGCTCATCGTGGTTGGAGCGGGCGTCGTGCTGATCCCACGGTTTCCGCTGGTCAGGATGATCCTGCTCTCGCAGGTGCTGAACGGAATGCTTCTGCCCTTCATCCTGATCTTCATGATCCTGCTGATCAATAAGCAAGAGCTCATGGGGGAATGGGTGAACCCCCGCTGGTTCAACCTCTTTTCGTGGGTGACGGTGGTGGTGATTATCGGACTCACGCTGGCCTATGTGGGGATTACGGTGCGCGGCATGCAGTAGTTACACTGGATGAATGCCGATTGCGATCGACGTCATCAACCCGGCCACCGGTGAGCTGATTACGACCGTCCCCGATACCGATGGCCAGGGTGTGGACTGCGCTGTGGCGGCCGCGCGCGCCAGTTTCGAGCAGCGATCGTGGCGCGGCCTGGACCCCTCCAAACGCGAGCGCATCCTGTGGAACATCGGCGAACTGCTGCTCAAGCACCGCCCGGCGCTGGCGGAGACCATCACACTCGAAAACGGGAAGACCGTGCGCGAATCGGCCGGCGCGGACGTCGGGCCGGCCGCCGACTGCTTCCGCTACTATGCGGGCTGGGTGCGGAAGATTTACGGCGAGACCATTCCGGTGGACGGCCCGTACCTGAACTACACGCTGCGGGAGCCGGCGGGAGTGGTGGGGGCCATTGTTCCGTGGAATTTCCCGCTGCAGATCGCCGCCTGGAAGGTGGCTCCGGCCCTGGCTTGCGGCTGCTCGGTAGTTCTCAAGCCCAGCGAGCTCACGCCGCTGAGCGCCCTGAAACTGGCCTCGATCGCGGCCGAAGCCGGCCTGCCCGAAGGCGTGCTGAACGTGGTGACGGGCTACGGCGCCACCACCGGGGAGGCGCTGGCACTGCACGAGGACGTCGATAAGATCAGCTTCACCGGCTCCATCGCAACCGCACGGCGTCTGCTGGCGGCTTCGGGCGTTTCGAACCTGAAACGGCTGAGCCTGGAACTCGGCGGCAAGTCGCCCTTCATCGTGTTCCCGGACGCCGACTTCGACGCCGCCGTGAAAGCCGCCTTCTGGGGCATTTTCGGGAATAAGGGCGAGATGTGCACCGCGGCCTCGAGGCTGCTGGTGCACGAGGACGTTTACGAGCGCTTTTGTGAAGAGCTGGCCGCGCGCGCCCGCAAGCTGCGGGTCGGCAATCCGATGGACCCGGCGTCGCAAATGGGATCGCAGATATCCGGGCGGCAACTGGACCGCATCCTGGATTACATCGAGTGCGGAAAGGCCGAAGGCGCGCGCCTGTTATGCGGCGGCGAGCGCGACACGGAGGGCGAAAAGGCCAAAGGGTTCTTCGTGAAGCCCACGGTATTCGCGGATGTGAAACCGGAAGGCAAAATCGCGCGCGAGGAGATCTTCGGCCCGGTGCTCTGCGCCACGCCTTTCCGCGAGCCCGAGGAGGCTATCCGCATCGCCAACGGCACGGTCTACGGCCTGGCCGCGGCGGTGTGGACGCGCGATCTGCGCCTGGCGCACCGGATGGCCGGAGAAATCAAAGCCGGCTCGGTCTGGATCAACGCTTACAACGCGTTCGATTCCGGATCGCCGTTCGGCGGCTACAAGCAGAGCGGCTTCGGACGCGACCTGGGCGCCGCGGCGATCGAGCAGTACACGAACGTGAAATCGGTGTGGGTGGCAATGTAGCGTTCAGCGGCTCACGATCACGGCGCCCCATTCGTCCGGGCTGAGGTCGTGCACGTGCTGCGAGAAGAGCCAGTGGTGACCTTCGAGATCCACTACTCCGTACTGCCGTTCGCCGTAGCACGTCTCGTGCAGCTCTTCGACGATCGTGGCGCCCGCGGCTTTGGCTCTCTGGTAGTGAGCATCCACATCGTTGACAAAGACGGTGAGCGATTGCGTTCCGTGGCCGAGTTGCACCGGGCTGGCGGTGCCGGGCCGGGCGGCTTTCAGCATGATGCAGGCATTGCCGAGATAGACCTGCGCACCGCTGAGCGGCTCGCCGTAGTGGTAGTGCTCGGTGAAGCCGAAGGTCCTGGCCAGCCACGCCAGAGCACCCGGGAGATCCTGATACATGACGTGCGGCAGCACGGTGTCGACGGGTACAGAGCGGTTCCTCATCACCCTTCAGCTTACGGCGAATGGTGCCCGCGCGCAGGCCGCAGCAGCCTGCCGGGCAGCTTCGACAGGTAGGTCAGGCGCTCGACAAGAGGCAGCAGGCGGCGCACGGTGCGGCCGTGCAGAATCAGGCTGCCCGTCACCAGGGCCGGATGCGGGATGGTGGTGCAGCAGCGCGAGCACATGTCGATTTCTCCGCCCCGCCCCGTGGCATGCAGCCGGCGCAGTTCCTGCATGTCCTTCGAATTCCAAATGTTGACCAGCGGCTGCTCCCCGATGTTCCCCACCGGCGCGCCGTCCAGCATGTAGCTCTGGCAGCACGGATACACGTCGCCATTCTGCTTCACGTACATGGGGCCGCGCCAGAGATAGTGGCACGGATGCTTCCACTCGTCGGAGGTGTGACCCGCGTCGGGCCGCATCAGGTTGGTCTCATCGGCCTTGATGCGCACCTGGTCGATTCCCGGAACGGCGCTCCAGAACCGCATGAAATCGCCGACCTCGGAGGCGTTGCCCTCCATCTGAACCATCTGCACCACCACCTGGAGCCGGGACCGGCGGTCGGCTTTCATCCGCGCGAAGCGGACGAAGTTGTCGCGCACCTTCTCGAACTTCGCGCCCTTGCGGTAGAACTCGAAGGTCTCCTTTTTGGCGCCGTCGAAGCTGAGCGTGATCTGCTCGAGCGGCGAATCCAGGATCTTCGCCGAGCACTCCTCGTCGAGGAAGGTGCCATTGGTCGAAAGCAGGGTGGAAATGCTGTGCCGGTGGCAAAACTCGATCCGCTCGAAGATCGCGCGGTCCATGAACGGCTCGCCGAGCCCGATTAGCATCATGTGCTCGGCGGACGCGCCGGATTCACGCACCAGCCGCTCGAAGACCTCGTCGGACATGTCGGCCTTGGGCTGCTTGTGGGTCTCGCGCGGGCACATGGGGCAGTACAGGTTGCACTTGGCGGTGGTCTCGACGATATACTCCACCGGCAGCGCCGCCAGGCTGGTCCGGCGCGCAAGATAGCCCCACAGTAGTTTTGCCCGGTTCCAGGCCCGCATCGTTAATTTATTGTACCTGGGGCTCCCTAACCGGAATCGTATAGAGGTGGAATCGTACGTCCGCAAGCTGAACGACTGTCCCGTCCGGCCGGACGGGGAGTACGTCCTCTATTGGATCCGCGCCGCCCGCCGCGCGGAATCCAACCCTTCGCTCGTGTTCGCCGCGGGGCTTGCCAACAGCCTGGGGCTTCCCGTGCTGGCTTTCGAAAGCCTGGCCGGGAGCGATCCCTACGGGAACGACCGGTATCAAGCTTTCCTCCTGCAGGGTGCGGCCGAGCTCGCCGCCGCCCTTGGCAAGCTGGGCATCGGATATACGCACGAAGACCCTTTCGGCCGCGCCGCCGCCGTAGTGACGGACGATTGGCCCACTGCGCTCTCCCAGGACAACCCGGAGGCCCTCGACGTCCAGTGTTATGCCGTCGATTCCAGTTGTATCGTGCCGCATACCGCCATCCCCGGCCGGGCTTACGCAGCCTATTCGATTCGACCGAAGATCCACCGCCTGCTGCAGCGCTTTCTCAAGCCGGTTCCGCCGGTGCGCGTGGAGCGGGCATTTCCGCGTCTCGGCGAAATCCGGACCGTTCATGCGGCCGGCACGGAATTTCCCGGAGGCCGCCGGTCCGCCTTGCGCTGCCTGCGGCGCTTCCTCAAAGAGCGGCTGAGCCGCTACTCCGCCGCGAAAAACGAGCCATCCGCCCACGCGACCTCGGACCTCAGCCCGTACCTGCATTTCGGCTACATCTCGGCGCTCGAAGTCGCGCTGGCGGTTCGCGATTACGCGAGCGAGCATCGCCTGATGGCGGACGAGTTTCTGGAAGAGCTGATTGTCCGCCGCGAGCTGGCGTTCAACTTCGCATATCACGCGGCGAAGGTGGACAGCCTCGACGAGTTGCCCGGTTGGGCGCGCCAGACCCTGGATGCGCACCGCCGGGATCCGCGCGACCCGGTCTATACCCCCCAACAGTTCGAAAACGCCGCAACCCACGACGATCTGTGGAATGCCACGCAGAAAGAGTTGCTGTTGCGCGGTAAAATTCACGGGTACTACCGAATGTATTGGGGCAAGAAGATCCTCGAATGGTCCGCGACCCCGGAGGAGGCGCTCGCCACCATGATCCACCTGCATGACAGGTACGCGCTCGACGGCCGCGACCCCAATACCTATGCCAATATTCTCTGGTGCTTCGGCCTGCACGACCGCCCGTGGCCGGAGCGCCCGATTTACGGAACCGTGCGCTCGATGGCGCGCAGCGGCATGGACCGCAAGACCGATACCGCGGCCTACATCCGCGAGATCGAGGAGCTGACGCCGTGAACATCACCATTTCGGGGGCCTCCGGATTCATCGGCAACCGTCTGCAAACGGCCCTGGCCGGCCACACGATTCGCACCGTCGGCCACCGCACGGGAGGCTGGGACCCCGCCGCCCTGCGGGACGCCGATGCCGTCATCCACCTGGCGGGAGAGCCGGTAGCGCAGCGCTGGACGCCGGCAGCCAAGCAGCGCATTCTGGAGAGCCGCGTTCAGGGAACCCGGCGCCTGGTGGAGATTCTGGCGGGACTGCCGAAACGGCCGCAAACCCTGGTCTGCTCGTCCGCCATCGGCTACTACGGCGCGCGCGGCGACGAGATCCTGACCGAATCCTCGACTCCCGGGAAGGGCTTTCTTGCCGAAGTCTGCATTGCCTGGGAAAAGGAGGCGCGGGCCGCCGAAGCGCTCGGCACACGCGTGGTAATGGTGCGGACGGGCCTGGTCCTCGACCCCAAAGGCGGCGCGCTGCAACGCATGCTGCCGGCTTTCCGTATGGGCGCCGGCGGGCGGATCGGCAGCGGGCGCCAATGGATGTCGTGGATCCACATTCAGGACCTGGTTTCCCTGATGATCTTCGCGCTCGACCATCCGCTCCGCGGCCCGGTGAACGGAGTTGGCCCGGAACCCGTGACGAACTCCGATTTCACACGCGGACTGGCGGCCGCCCTGCGCCGCCCCGCTATCTTCCCGATGCCGTCGGCCCTATTGCAGCTTCTGTTCGGCGAGATGTCGGAGATGCTGCTGGCCAGCCAGCGGGTGCTCCCGCGTGAAGCCGAATCCGCCGGCTTCCCCTTCCGCTATCCCACGCTGACCGCCGCCCTCGCCGCCCTATTTCGGTGACAGGCTACGCAATCCCCAAAACGGGTGCGTCTTCGTGCTTAACTGATTATTAGTGGATCAGGGTGATTCAGCCCGTTTCATCCGCGCTCTCGCGGTGGCGGCGGTGCTCCTCAATGCCGGCGGAAACTACTTCCTGAGTGTGGGGATGCGCGGCATCGGCGCGACCGTTTCCTTGTCGCCGCAGGCGTTTCTGCCGGTATTCGGCAATCTGTGGATCGTGCTCGGCATCGTCCTGCTGGTGGGCTGGCTGGTCGCTCAGCTCTCGCTGCTGAGCTGGGCCGATCTGACCTTCGTGCTGCCGGTAACGTCGATATCCTATGTCCTCGCCGCCCTGCTGGGAGCAGTCGCACTGGGAGAGCACGTCTCCCTCGCCCACTGGGTTGGTATCCTCCTGATCTTCACCGGAGTGCTGGCGGTGGGCCGCACCCGTCCGCGAACCGCCTCCAGCGCAAAGGGAGTTTCCGCATCGTGAGGTGGATTCTCGTCCTGGTGATCATCGCCTCAAACGCCTCGGGCGACCTGCTGAATGCATTCGGCATGCGCCGGCACGGCGGGGTGCAGGATTTTCGCCCTTCCGGGATTCGCCGCCTGATCGCCGCGATCGCCCGCAACCGCTATGTAATGGGGGGCGTGGCGTCGATGGCGGTCGGATTCTTCGCGCTGCTGTCGCTGTTATCGATCGCCGACCTGAGTTTCGCGATTCCGGCGACGGCCGGCAGCTACATGATCGAGACCATCCTGGCCAAGCTGGTCCTCAAGGAGGACGTCCACTGGCAGCGATGGGCCGGCGCCTGCCTGGTGGCCGGCGGAGTGGCACTGCTCTCCCTGCCTTAAGGGCGAGGCGGACTGGCGTATAATGGAGAGGAAATACTGAGAGGTTTTGTGTCCCCAAGCACCTTCTTCCGTCTCTTCACCCACTTGCAGATGATGCCGATCCTCGAGAGCGGCGAAGAAACGCTGGTCGGCGGCCAAGCAGTCATGGAGGGCGTGATGATGCGGGCGCCCCACAGCTACTGCGTGGCGGTTCGCAAACCGAGCGGCGAAATCGTGACGGAACAGATGCCGCTGGCCCGCATGTCGGAACAGTACAAGATCTTCCGGTATCCAATCTTCCGCGGCATTGGGACCCTGTACCAGGCCCTGAAGCTGGGCGGCCGGGCCTTGAAGTACTCTGCCGCGGCGGCCCTGGACGACCCTAAGCTGAACGAAGGAAAGCCGCTTCCAAAAGAGATCCCGGGATGGGCGCTGGCCGGCCCGGTTCTGTTTTCCCTGGCGTTCTTCATTTTCGCCTACAAGTTCGTGCCACTCTATCTGGCAACCAAGCTGGCCGCCGTTTATCCGGTCCTGCACGAGCGATTGGCGTTCAACCTAGTCGATGGCGTCATCCGGCTGGGAATCCTACTGGCTTTGCTGTACACGCTTTCCCGCATGAAGGATATCCACCGCGTCTTCGAGTATCACGGCGCGGAGCACAAAGTAGTGTTCAATTTCGAATCGGGCCAGGCGGTAAACGTCGATAACGCGCAGCGGTTCTCCACGTTCCACCCGCGCTGTGGAACCAGCTTCCTGTTCGTGGTCTTCCTGCTGGCCATCCCGGCCTACGCGCTGATCCCCTTCGACGGTTTCGCAGCCAAGCTGATCTGCCGGGTGGCGCTGATCCCGGTGATCGCCGGCGTGGCTTACGAATTGATCCGGTTCGCGGCAAAGCGCCGCGGCTCGTTCCTGGCCACCCTGACCGCCCCCGGGCTTTGGATGCAGCGCATCACGACCAAGCCGCCGTCCAACGAACAGGCCGCCGTCGCCATACAGGCGCTCGAAGGCGCCATGGAGCTCGAAGCATCCCAGGGCGGACAACTGGTCATCGCCTAACTCATCATGCTCTCCCCGCAAGTGGTTCAGAAGCTCGATTATCTGGAGAAACGCTTTGACGAGCTGAACGGCCAGATGGCCGACCCGGCCGTGATCGCCGACGGCGATCAGTACCGCAAAGTCACGAAGGCCCACAGCGAGCTCTCCGAGATGGTGGCCAAGTACCGCGAGTGGAAAAAGGCCATGGACTCCCTGTCGCAGGCGAAGGCGATGCTCGATGAGCACGACCCCGAGTTGCGGGTCATGGCGGAAGAGGAGATCGCGCACCTGGAGCCCGACCTCACGCGGTACGAGGAGGAGCTGAAGATCCTGCTGCTGCCCAAAGATCCGAACGACGACAAGAACGTCGTCCTCGAGATCCGCGCCGGCACCGGCGGCGACGAGGCGACCTTGTTCGCGGCCGAGATCTTCCGCATGTACAGCCGGTTTGCCGAATCGCAGAACTGGAAGATCGAAGTCACGTCGAGCAGCGAATCGTCGGTGGGCGGACTGAAGGAAGTCATCGCCCTGGTGAGCGGCGACAAGGTTTTCAGCAAGCTGAAGTACGAGAGCGGTGTGCACCGCGTGCAGCGGGTGCCGGTCACGGAGCAGCAGGGGCGCGTCCACACTTCCGCCATCACGGTGGCGGTGCTGCCCGAAGCGGACGAAGTCGAAATCAAGATCGACCCCAAGGACATAAGGGTGGATACGTTTTGCTCTTCGGGTCCGGGCGGCCAGTCGGTCAACACCACCTATTCGGCGGTGCGCATCACGCACCTGCCCACCGGGCTGGTGGTCTCGTGCCAGGACGAGAAATCGCAGATCAAAAACCGCGCCAAGGCGGAGCGCGTGCTGCGCTCGCGGCTCTACGAGATGGAACTGGAGAAGCAGCAGGCGGCGCTCGGAGCGGAACGCCGCAGCATGGTCGGGTCGGGCGACCGCAGCGAGAAGATCCGCACCTACAACTTCCCGCAGAATCGTGTCACCGACCACCGCATCGGCCTCACCCTCCATCAACTGGATTTCGTGATGGATGGCAAGCTCGACCAGGTCGTCGAGGCACTCGTCACGTTTTACCGGACCAAGAAACTGGGAGACACGGGGGAACAGGCGGTCGCCTGACCCTGCGATGACGGTGCAGACGGCGCTCCTGCAGGGCACCCGCCTGCTGGAGGAAGCCGGCGTGGCTGTACCGCGACTCACCGCGGAAGTGCTGCTATCGCATGCGCTCGGCCGCGAACGCGTCTATCTCTACGCGCATCCCGAGCAGGAACTGCGCGAGGTGGAGTGGATCCACTACGGCCGTTACCTGCACGAACGGATGCAGGGCAAGCCCACGCAATATATCACCCGGCGCCAGGAGTTCTACGGGCGCGAGTTCCGCGTGACGCCGGACGTGCTGATTCCGAGGCCGGAGACCGAGCACGTGGTGGAGGCCGCGCTGCGCCTGGCCGGCGGCGCGCGGCGCATCCTCGATGTCGGCGCCGGCTCGGGCGCCCTGGCGGTCACGCTGCAACTCGAAACCGGCACGGAGACCTGGGCCACCGACCTTTCGCCGGCGGCCGCCGCGGTTGCCGCTGAGAATGCGCGCCGCCTGAATGCCCGCACGGGGATTGTGATCTGCGACCTGATGGAAGCGATCGCCCCCGCGACCATGGACCTGATCGTTTCCAATCCTCCCTACGTTCCCCTCACCGATCGCGAAGGATTGCAGCGCGAGGTCCGCGACTGGGAGCCGCACATCGCCCTCTTCGCCGGCGAAAGCGGCTTCGAGATCTACGACCGGATTCTCGCCGACGCTCCCCGGGTGCTACGTCCCGGGGGCTGGCTGATTCTGGAACTGGGCTTCGGTTGCCTCGGCCACGTCACCGGACAGCTTGCGGGGTGGCGCGACGTTCACACCGAGCCGGACCTGGCGGGTATCCCCCGCGTGATCGCGGCGCGGCGGTGATCAGTGCGTGGCCGCCTGTACCGCGGGTAGGGCCATGACGATGCCGTGGCCGCCATTGCGATCGACGCCCGGAGCCATATTGTCGAGCGCGGTCCCGAGAAGGATGTTCAGGATTTGCGTGTTGGTCAAAATCGGGTTGGCCGACTTGACCAGCGCCCCCACGGCGGCGGCATGGGGGGCAGCGGCGGAAGTGCCGAAGAACGGCAGAAAGCCGGGGGTCTTGCAGAAGACGCCATCGGCGGCCGTGACATCGGGCTTGGCCAGCGTGGTGCCTCCGTCGGTCGCGAAGAGGACGTTGCCCGGAGTAATCGGCGTGCCATCCGGGTTGTAGAACATTTTGCGCGGGCCATCGGAGCTGAACGGCTCGACGGGATTGGCGAATCCGGTGAACGGGCGGGTTCCCGTGCGGGCGCTATTCCAATAAGTCGCGGCCACACTGATCGCGTTGGCGGCTGCGTTGTGCGAGGCGCTGGAACCGGCGGTACCGAGGGAGAGAAGCCCCCCGAAGGTCTCCACTCGAAGGGCACGGGGAGCGCCCGAGAATAGTACGACGACGATCCGGTCCCCGGGCGCCGGACAGTAACCCGAGGGAGTTGCGGTGCCGCAGCCGGAGCCCTGGCTCACCTGCTCATACGGATCCTGTGCGCCGGTTTGAGCGCGATCGGAAAAACCTTTCAAGGTGGTCCCGGTGCTGTTCAGGATGAACAGGTCATAGTCATTGGTGCTGGCGCCGAGCGGGTCCGACCAATACAGACTGACGATGCCGCTCGGCGCTAACTGCACGTTGAAGTTCTGCGGGACGCCGACCGTTCCGAAGTTATGAAAACGGGCCGGTTCGGGGATGGGAGCGCCGACCGGGCCGCCGTCCAGGAAGTCGCCTTCCCAGGTGCCGGAGGTGCCATCGGTGAGGTTGCCGCTGTTCCCCGCCGATGAGAAGTACAAGGCCCCGGAGCCGACGACGGTATTGACGGCACGCGCCGGAATGCCGTCCTGGAACGCACCCTCCGCGAAGTAAGTGACGTCGTCCACGATGATGTCGCAGCCGGCGGCGCGCAAGGCGTTAATATTGTTCGCGAAATTCGCCTGTCCGCCAAAGGCGGTAGCGAAGTACAGCTTGGCGCCCGGCGCAAGGTCATGGACGATCTCCATCATGGCCGTGCCTTCGTCGGCGCCGGTGCCCGCCTGCCCGGTGAGGACGACCGTGTCGGGCGGCAGATCTCCCGAGGCAATGAGCGCGGCGACGGACGCCGGAGAGGCACTGTCGGAGAGCACGCCGACTTTGACGCCGATTCCGCTGATCCCCTTCCCGGTGACGACCTGGTTGGCCGTGTGGCTGACATACCCCTGGCTGGTGATGGAGCCAATGAATGCCAGCCCGACGCGGCCCAGCAACGAGCTCAACGCGGGCGCGACCGGCAGGATGCCGAACAACTGATCTCGCGACAACGCACGCCGAACGGCGGAACCGCGAATGAATGCCGGCGGGATTCCCGACCGATTCAACTTGAAGCCTTCGGCCGCGCTGATCGAGCGCACGTCCGTACGCGCGGCAAGGGTCTGCACCTGGAGGATGGGCACATCCACGCGGACAGAGGAGTATTGCGGGAATGTGTTGACGATCGATCCTCCCAGACTCTGGATTGCGCTCAACAGCGCCGGGGAAACCGTGCCACGGATATCCACAGAGGCCCGTTGTCCGACATCGAGCGGGGAGACGGAGACGGCATCCTGCGGCACGCCGGGTACGCTCTGGCCGCGAACGGTCATGGCTGTGTAGATCAGGACCGAATCCACCTTCTGGAGCGGGGCGCCATGCGCCGCTTTGTCGGCCAGGACGGCCTGAATCTGCTGAAGTGCGGTTGCGGAGATAGAGGAAGTTTGCGCGAGCGCCGCGGCAGTGAGCCACAACCCGCACGCCACGGCCAAACCGGAACGGAGAATTCTAGTTGGGAGCATGAGATTATCTCTCGAGGTGAGTTTCCGAGGCAAAACTCGGTAAAGATAGCATGAGTTTCTTTTTTGGACAAGACTTCCCTGAAATCTCTATGTCATTTGTGAGATCGAACAGACAATTTCGATTAGATATTTATGATATTCGCCGGAAAAAGTGTTGACAGCGTTTCAGGGGTACCGTAGAGTTACAGGACCAGGAGGACAACTCGTATCATGTTCCGCGCGCAATGCGTTGGCGTGGTTGCATGCGTTCTTGCGGCTCTTGCCGTTCCGTGCGAAGCTGCCATCATTGCCGATATCGACTCCGTCCTTGCAGCCTCGGATCCCACTCAGTTGGGACGGCTGAGCAGGACCGGTATTCCCAGCGACTGGTCGGCGACGAAGAGTTTCCCGGGCACGCTCAACTTAGCTACGAGTTATCACTTTGAGGTTTTCTCCGTCAATGTGGGGCGAATGCCGTTCATTCAGATCGATTTCGACGAGATCGGCGGAACGGCTAACTTATTCGCTTCGGCGTACCTCAATTCCTACGACCCGGCCTCGCCCGCAATGAATTACCTCGGAGACGCCGGGTTCTCGGGAGACGCTTTTGGCGTGGACCCGCTGGCGTTTCAAGTGCAGGTGCCTCTGAACCAGAACCTGATCATCCTGGTGAACGACACAGTTCCGGGCGGCGGCGGTGCGGGCACACCCTTCAACATTCAGGTGGAGGCCTTCTTCGACACGAATTTCACGGACACTCCGGAGCCGGCAACCTGGCTGTTCGCGGCAGGCGGATTGGCTATGCTGATCGGCGCCCGGCGTCGTGTTCGCTCCCTCAAATCCTAGGGCACAAGCATCACGGGCGCCTGCCAGAACGCCGCTTTTTGCGCGCCCGGGTCTACCACCGTCACCTGGCAGGTATACCGGCCGGCCGGCAACTTCCCGAGTCCGAGATTGAACCGCAGGGGAACGGTCTTCAGGCGACTGGCCGTCGCTTCGGCCACCGGCAGCGGCGGGGTCTCGAAGGCCTTCAGCCGACCGCGGTAGAAGGTCACGAAGGCCACCAGTGGCTTCACCTCGGCGGCGCCCGGCTCGTAGGCCTGGAGGTAGACATACATGTCGCGGCTCCGGCTAAAGACACGGGTCACGCTCGGAATCAGCTTCTGGCCGTCCTGCACCAGCGGATTCGCGGCCTGCTCTTTGTCTTTGCCGGCAGTAAACAGAGCGTCTTTGAGATCCACTCGCTGGCTGCTCAATACTACCGAGCTGATGGGGATCCGCTTGTCTTCCTTGTTCAGGTTGGGGATTACGAATTTGGCCTGATAGGTCCCGATGCGTCCGGTTTCGTCGTCTCGCGCCAGCACCTTGACAGTATAAGTTCCAGGCAGTAGGGTATAACCCGTATCGTATTCGATAGGCCGCTTGGACAATTCGGCGGCTGTTTCCCCGCTAAGCTTGATATCCACCTTATCGCGAATATTCTGGATAGTGGTTCCGTACTCGTCCTTGATCTCGCCTATGAAATCGATTACGGTGCGCTCGGCTCCGCCGCGCCGGGCCCGGGCCAATTCGCTGCCCGGAATCTTCATCACCACGGGGACGTAATACTCGGCCCGGTTCAACTGGAAGTAGTTGACTTCCATCGCGATGGTCAGCTCAGTAATCGGATCGCCCAGCATCAGGGCATCTTCAAGCTGCCTCTCCTTATCGGCGGTCGTAAACTTACTGAATTCCTTGCCCGCGAAATAACCCTGCCGATAATCCAGCTTGGCGACCACATCCTTCACCGCTATGTTGATGCGCCGGAATTTGCCATCGAGCGTAGTGTTGGTGGTGTAATAGCCGATGATGTAGTAATCGGAAATCGCCTTTTGGGCCTGGACGATCCCCACAGTCAGATCGTTCACGTCGAGCAGAGACTTGCCGCCGGTGTCCGCGGCCAGCGCATAGAGCGTGTCCTGGGAGCGCTGGAACCCGTTCATCATCGCCATCGCGGAGCCGCCGGTATACATCGCGAGGCCGCCAGGCGAGCCATGAGTGGCATCTCCCAGCGGCGCCTGCGCCACCAGGCCCCGGGCATCGATCGTGAACAGCGCGACATTCGCCCGGATTGCCGCGTTGACCGTAGCGCGCAACTGCGCCTGGTTATCCAGGCCGTTTAGCCGCAGACCGCTGGCGAAGTAGATCAGGGCCTTCTTCTCGTTGAGCTGCCCGAGCATGGTAGCGGCGGTTTGGATGGCCGAGAGCTGGCGGTCCGTATTGAAAATGTTGAACTCGCTGTCATCCTGCCCGAACGCCGCGCCGGTGTCCGATGAGCTGTCGTCGGCGGCGTCCTCGTCGAGTCCCTGCTCGGCCAGGATCATCTTTTCGAGCGAGTTCAGCAGCCGGTCGCGGTCGTCGGTGAAATCTTCGAGCACTTTCACGGCGCCGCTCGAAAAGCTCATCATGGCCACAAGGTCGGCGGGGGTCATCTGGGTGCGGATGAACTTCTGGGCCGCCGCCGCGGCGCGCAGCTGGTCGGGCACCGGCATGGAGGTCATGTCGAAGTACAGAACCAGCAGCCGGCGGTTGCGGTAGTGCAGATCACCCGGCGTCTCGGGCGCGATCTGGGTCCGCGTAACCGGCTGTACTTTGGGCTGCTCGATGGCCGGGGCGGCCGCCACGGCAGCCGCGGGCACGGCGTCGGGCAGCTTCTGATACTCAAAGAACTTGATCTGCTGCGGCACGCCGTTTTCGGTGACCGTGAAGTCCTTGGCGGTGAGGCCCTCCACGGTCTTGCCGCTCTTGTCCTTTACGGTGACCACCTCGACGACAAGCTGCGAGGTCGCCTGGAACTTGACCACGCCGTTATCGGGCTGCTGCGCCGCGACCGGAGCGATCCAGAGAAGAAGTGCCGCCATCGTCCATCGCATGGTTAGAACCTCAGCCGGAGGGTAGTCTGAATCTTGCGCATCCCGTTGGCCGACGCCGGCAGCCCGAACTGCGCGCTGGTGATGGTGGTGACCCAGGAGGGGAAGGTGACGTGGTTCAGGGCATTCACGGCGTCAAACCGGAGGTCGGCGTTCCACCGGTCGCCCAGACGGAAGGTACGCGACATGGAGGCGTTCAGGTTGAATTCCGACGGCCCGGTGATCGAATTGCGCCCGGCGTTACCCCATTGACCGGAGGCGGGCGCCGCCACCGCCGCCGGATTGAGATGCAGGCCCTGCGGCGCATCGTAGATCCCCGCACCGGTGTAATCCGGCCGGATGCTTCCGGTGACACCGGTACCGCTCACGGCCGACGGATAAACAGGAGTCAGCGGCAGTCCCGAGCCTGCGTTGATCTGCGTCATGAACGTCCAATCCTTGGAGAGAGCACCCTTCCACCCGCCCATCAGTGTCCCTCCGGCGAGGCCGACACCGGTGCTGTACTGCAACATGGCGTTTAGCAGGTGCCTCTGGTCGAATGGGGAAAGCCCGCGCTCCGCACTGAGGTCGAGCCAGTCCTGTGCGATCACCTGGCCGCCCTGCCCCATGCCGCCCAGGGCGGCATCGTCGATGGCCTTGGCGAATGTGTATTGCAGGCTGGCGGTAAATCCGCTGCGGAGCCTGCGCCGCAACTGGAACTGGCCGGATTCGCGCGTCGAGTTCCCGTTCGAAGTCTCGTAGATATACCCCGCCGGGCACGTGGGGCAGGGATTGACGGCGCCGGCCGGCCAGGTGTTCGGCAGAAACTGCTGGCGCGCCCGCGTTCCCTTGGTCCCCAGGTACATGGCGGTCACCACCAGCCCGCCCGGCAGGTCGCGCTGCACGGAAAGCTGCCAGTTTTGCGAATACCCGACGCGGAAATTCGGATCGATGGCAAAGGTGTTGGTCGTCGCCGAGGGCGGGGCATAGAAGCCGTTCGCCAAAGTCAGCGGATTCGCGGCGGAATTGGCCACGCTGAGACTCTTGGAAAGGGGCGATTGCTGCGCCATTTGCGCCGCGATCGTGAAATAGACGGAAGAATCGTAATACACGCCGTAGCCGCCCCGAACCACCAGCGACGACGCCAGAAGCGGATGCCATGCGAACCCGATGCGCGGCTCGAAGCCGTGCTTGTCGGGCTGCACCAGCGAATCCGGATAGCGCGCGCCGGTCAGGGGGCCCGTGGGACTCCCGGCCACGACCGGGGCTGCCGCGGCGAATCCGCCTGCCAGGTCCAGGTTCACGAGCCTTCCGTACCGCTCCGTGATCGGCGAGTTGTACTCCCACCGCATCCCGGCATTCAGCGTGAGACCGGGGCCGACGCGCCAGTCGTCCGTGAAATAGGCGTCGTAACTCGACGCACGGAAATATTTGTCCGGGTTGCCGAACGCGATAGCGCTGGTATCGGGAATCCCCAACAGGAACCCGGCGAAGTCCGACCCGGTTGCGGCCCCCGTGAACGTAAATGTGCCGCGCGGGTCCTGCTGCGAAAGCAGGTTGAATTCCTGGCGGCGGAAATCGCCTCCGAACGTCAGGCTGTGCGAGTTTTTCACCCACAGGATGGAATACGAGAGCCCGCTGGTCTGGTTACGCGTCACCGACCGCTGTGCGTCGTCGAGGCCGGCGATCCCGCTGGCGAAGGAAAGCGCCGGCGGCCCCCAGTTGACCGGCTCCTGGTTGTTTCCCGTGATGCCTGCTTCGCCGGACACGTTTTCGCGGTTCGCAAAGAACGGCGTGGTGCGGGCCGCCTGCCGGCTGTAATGGTAGTTGATGTTCTGGAAGATGCGCTGGGTGTAGCGGTGCATCCAGTTCACCGCCGTGTTGATGCCCAAGATGCTGCCCGTGTCGTCGAACCCGAAGATGCTGGGATTGTCGGTGCGCACGCTTTGAAACGCAAAGCTCCCGGAGAGCTGATTGGTATGCCCGGCCGTTTTATTCCACCGCGATTGCAGGCTGTCCTGGTGAGTGATGGCCACGAGCGGAACCTGGTAGTTGTACCTCCCTCCGGGCTGGAAGTTCGGCAGCGGATACAGCCCCAACAGCGCGGTCGCCTGCGGGCTGATGCGGCTCTGGGGAATCACGTTGCCCGGGAAAGGCGCGCCGGTCTGGGGATCAATCACCGGCGCCGTGAAGACGCCCGCGCGCTGCTGCGCGTCCGGCATCAGGCCCGGCTGCGTGGTGGCGCTGCGATTGCGGAGCCACTGGTAGTTCACAAAGACGTTCGGCCCGTTGCGCGGCAGGATGTGCGGGATTTTGAGGGGTCCGCCGAACGACGCGACGCCCATCACGTGGCTGAACGCCGGTTTCGGCGTGTCCTGGCCGGTGAGCGAAAAGGGCCGCGCATCGAGCGCCGAATGGTCCACGATCCATCCGATGCCGCCGGTGTAGAGCGACCTCGGCCCGCGCCGGAAATTGCCGAAGGCGGCCGCCTGGCCGAATGGGGAGGCGGCACCGTTGTTCACGCTGCCATTGATGAGAAGGCCGTCGGTTGCGTTCTGCTTGAATTCGCCGGTATCGCTCTCATCGAGTTTTCCCGCGTCGCTTGACGCCTTCAGATCGGTACGCTGGAACCCGGCCTGCGCCGGCTGGGCCGATGCGGCGGTCGTATCTTTGGCTTTGCCTTTGCGGGGCGGCGCCGCGACCGCGACGGCCGGAGCCGCGGCCGGAACCGGAGCCGGCGCGGGGAGGTTCGCCGTGATCTCGGTGAGCGGAAGCATCTTCAGCTCCCAGAGAGCGGCCGGCGCATCGGGCGCCACCGCCACTTCGCGCTCGACCGGCTCGAAGCACTGCATCTCCACCCGGATCTTCCAGGTGCCATCGGGCAGGTCGGGGAACGCGTAGGCGCCCTGCTGGTCGGTAAGCGCGGAAAGGCGCTTTTCGCCCTCGGTCGCGGTGACGGTGGCCCCCGGGAGCGGAAGCCCACCAAATGTCACCTGCCCGTGGTGCTCGGCGGCTGCCAATCCGAACACCGTCAGGCAGGCCAGCACGAGATATCGAAACATCAGCTCAGTTTTGCCTCGCCCTTGGCTTGTCTCATCCGATGGACTACCTCCCTAATCATAACGGCGCGGGGTCTCAGAATATGACGTAGCTGGAACAGAAATCGTTTGGACAAACCGGAGCCGCCGCCGGCTATTCCTCTCTCAGCGCCACCGTGCAGTCTACGCCCGTGGCGCGTCGCAGCGGAACATAGATCGCCGCCGGAGCGACTGCCAGGATCACCACCGCGGCCACGCCCAGGGTCACCGGATCGCCGGGCTTCACGTCAAACAACAGCGCCTCGAGGAAGCGCCCAAGCACCAGGCTCCCCGCTAACCCCGCGACGATCCCCGCCGCCACCGGCTTCATCGCCTGGCGCAGCACCAATCTCCCGATTTCGCCCGGAGTCGCCCCGATCGCCATCCGGATCCCAATCTCGCGCACTCGGGACGCCACCAGGTTCGCCAACACCCCGTAGATCCCCATCGCCGCCAGCACGAGCGCCAGGCCCGCGAAAGTCTCCAGCAGCAGCGTGTTGAACCTCCGCTGCGAGAGCCATTCGTCGACGTAATGCTGCATCGGATCGACGACCGCCGCCGGCAGGTCTTTATCCACCGACCACACCGCCTTCCTTAGCAGGTCCGTTAAAGCCTGCGGACTTGCCGCCGACCGCACGACCAGGCTCGCATTCGCGACGCCTAGGCCCGGCCAGAAGATGGTCGCCCGCGTACCGTTCTCCACGCCCATTGCGCGGTAGTCCGACACTACCCCTACGATTTCCGAGGACACCTTCTTATCCGGATCCAGGAGGTGCTGCCCCAGCGGACTGCCGGGCGCAAAGAACTGCTTCGCAAACGTGCGGTTTACGATGGCGACAGGCTTCCCGAGGTCGGCATCGGTGAACCACCGTCCGGCTTCGAGGCGCAGGCCGATCAGGCCGAAGTAAGCCGGGCTCACGTGGGCCATATCGGCGATCGGCAGTTCCGCGATGGGCGGATCGGGCCTCCCCGCGATGTAAAAATTCGACATCTGGATTCTGTGCAGCGGCATGTTGTCCACCAGCGCCGCCGTGCGAACCCCCGGAGCGGCACTCGCGGCATCGAGCAAGCGCCGGAAGAAACGCGACTGGCTCACGGCATCCGGATAGCGGGCGGCCGGCAGTTCCACGTCGGCGATGGTGATCCTGTCCGTTTCGAACCCCAACCCCACCGAGAGCAGCGACTGGAAGCTGCGAATCATCAGCCCGGCCCCCACCACCAGCATCAACGCCAGCGCGGTCTCCACGGCGATCAGAAACTGCCGGCTGCGCAGGCGCACCGCCGAGGCGCCCCAGCCCCCTCCGGTTTTGAGCGCGCTGTTCAGGTCCTGCCGGGAGGCCGCCAGGGCCGGTGCAAGCCCGAACAGCAGGGTGGTCGCCACGGCCGCCAGTGCCGTGAACACGAACACGCGGAAGTCGACTCCGATCATCTCCGGCCGCTGGATATCCTCCGGCTTCAGCGCCAGCATCAACCGGATGGACCAGTTCGCCAGTGCCAACCCCAAACCGGCGCCTGCCGCTGCCACCACCAATGATTCCGTCACCAGTTGCGAGACGATGCGCCCGCGCGTCGCACCCAGCGCCAGCCGTACGGCGATCTCGCGCGAGCGGCCGGTGGCGCGCGCCAAAGTAAGATTCGCCAGGTTGGCGCAGGCGATCAGCAGCAGGAACGCCACCGCCCCCATCAGCACGTATACCGCGCGATGCACCTTGGGCTCCGTGTCTTCGGTTGCGAAGCGGAACACGCTGGTCAGCCAGCCATGGTCCAGGCCGGGGTCCGACGCGGCCAGGCGCGTGGCGATCCCATCCATCTCCGCGCGGGCCCGCGCCAGCGTGATGCCGGGCTTCAGCCGTGCCACTACGAACAATTGGCGTTCGGCGTCGTCTTCCGGCTTGTTCCACAATTGCGAAAGGGGAACCCACACCTCCGGCTTGAGCTGGTCGCTGCCCTCGTAGGTGGAAGGCAGGTGGAATTGGGGCGGCAGGACTCCGATCACCGTGTAGGCAGTGCCGCCCAGCGATAGGGTTTTGCCGATGGCCCCCGGGTCGCGATGAAAGCGGGTTTCGAAATAGCCGTCGCTCAAAATCGCGACACGATCGCTTCCGGCGCGCTCCTCATCCGCCGCGAACAGCCTTCCCATGCGCACGCCTACACCCAGCATCGGGAACAGGTTCGCCGACGCGTACCCCGTCCACACGTGACGCGGATGATCGAGCCCGGTTTCGTCGATCCTCCTGCCGTGGAATGCCGCCATGTCCGAGAAGACCGTGTTCTGGCGCTTCCACTGCAGGTAGTTCTTGCGGGCGACCTTCATGCGCGGGCCGATGGGCGGCGGAAGCGCGGGAAACCGCTCCCACACGAACACCAGCCGGTTCGCATCCGGGTACGGCAGCGCTCGCAGAATTACGCCGTCCAAGACGCTGAAGATCGCGGCGTTGGCCCCGATTCCCAGCGCCAGTACCCCCACACACATCAGCACGTAGCCCGGGCTCCGGCGCAGGGTCTTCAGGGCGTATCGGAAATCCCGACCTTGCATCCTCAATCCCTCCTAAGCCTGGTACCGCTCCATCGTCCTCGGATTGTATCCCCAGTGAAATTCCAGCTCATACCCCATCGATCGCGCCAGCCCGTCCAGGTCGGGAAACAAGGTGGCATAGGTGATGTTCATGCGATACAGCTCTCGCATCCCCACATCCCGCACAGCTTTGGTCAGAACGAATTTCGAAAGGATGTTCTCCTGGTCGGTATCCTCGAGGATCCGCTCGATCGGGATATCGAGCACGCCCGGCACGGCGAACGTGCCGGACTGCGCGATCAAGCGGCGGTTCATGGTCTGGGGCTCGCCCATCCAGATGAAACGGTGTCGTCCGCGGATATAGTGGCGGTCGAAATTTCCCGGCGGCCGCGGATCCATGCGGGCCGGCTTGGGTGCGCGGCTGCTGTCGATGCGCGCCGGATTCATCGCCCACACTACCCCGTCGCCGACGGTCCGCTCCAGTCCGAAAAACGCCGCGACGTAGGGCGACCACGTGAAGTCGATTAACCGCGTCGGTGCTCCGTGGTGCTGCATCAGCGCCATCCATTGGAAATCGTCGTCGAGAGCCGGCGGCTTGTCCAGAAACTGGTGCGCCTTGCGTTTGAAGATCCGCAGAATGCGCGCCTCCTGCTCCGGCCAGGCCTTCGGCGTCACGCCGAAATTCTGCAGGTAGCGCGAGAGTGAGCTGTAAAGCGGCCACCGCTCGTCGCGTTCGCCGCGGAACGCCCAGTGGGAATACGGCGGCCGCGTGATCTTCTCGAGAAAAGCCTCCCAGGATTCGATCCGGAAGACCGGGTAGGGGTGCCGGCGACCCTGCTTTCGTGCTGCCATTCACTAGCACCCTAGCACGTCCCTTCACCCCGCGGAAATAGCTGCTATAATTCGGCCAAATTAGTATGAGAGGTGAGCTCATGCGTTGTGCTAGACGTGTCTTGCTTCCGCTTTCCGCCATCGTCTTGACGTTGGCGGCGTTCTCCCAGACGCTTCCGCCAGGCGTTCAGAAAGTAACCTCCGTCGAAGGCATCACGGAGTACGCTTATCCTAACGGCCTCCACGTTCTTCTGTTCCCGGACGCATCTAAACCAAAAGTTACGGTTAACATTTCTTACTTAGTCGGATCCCGCCACGAAGGCTACGGTGAGACCGGCATGGCGCACCTGATCGAGCACATGCTCTTCCTCCGCACCAAGGACGGTAGAGACGTCAAGAAGGATCTTACCGATCACGGCGCCAACTGGAACGGCACCACCTCCTTCGACCGCACCAACTACTTCGAGACCGTCACCGCCGGCGATACCAACCTGCGCTGGGCACTGGACCTGGAAGCCGAGCGGATGGTCAACATGCGCATGGAAAAGCAGCTTCTCGATTCCGAGATGACTGTGGTGCGGAACGAGTTCGAGGCGGGCGAAAACAATCCCATCGGCATTCTGATGAAGCGGGTGCAGGAAGCCGCCTACACTTTCCATAATTACGGCAAGTCGACCATCGGAAACCGCTCCGATATCGAGCGCGTTCCGATCGAGCGGCTGGCTGCGTTTTATCAGAAATATTATCAGCCGGATAACGCCGTCCTCGCCGTGGCGGGCAACTTCGACGAGCAGAAGGCGCTGGTCTGGGTGGCCGAAACTCTTGGCAAGATCCCGAAGCCCCAACGAATTCTCGATGCGACGTACACCGTGGAGCCCACGCAGGACGGAGAGCGGCTGGTGATGCTGCGACGCGTCGGTGACACTCCGGTCCTGATGGCTGCCTATCATACTCCCGCCGCCACCCACGCCGACAGCGCCGCCATCAGCGTGCTCGCCAACA
This sequence comes from Bryobacterales bacterium, assembly GCA_963836015.1. GTDB lineage: Bacteria > Acidobacteriota > Terriglobia > Bryobacterales > Bryobacteraceae > CAWCDJ01. The sequence continues at coordinate 79,816 of CAWIIF010000013.1, forward strand.
TCCTGGGGGATAGCCCGTCGGGCCGGCTGTACAAGGCCCTGGTCGACAACCAGAAGGCCTCCTTCGTCGCGATGTTCAACCAGGAGCTCCACGACCCCGGGTTCGTCATGTCCGCCGCCCTGCTTCGTCCCGGGCAGTCGATCGACGATGCCCGGCAGGTCATGCTCAAGACGGTCGAGCAGTTCGTAGACGAGCCGCCTTCCAAAGAGGAAGTGGACCGCGCCAAGACGCGACTGCTGAAGCAGATCGACCTGCTTCTCACCGATTCGGAACGGGTCGGCCTGACGCTCACCGAGTCCGCGGCTTCGGGCGACTGGCGCCTTCTATTCTGGGGCCGCGACCAGATCAAGAAGGTCAACGAAGCGGACGTCGTCCGGGTCGCTAAGGCCTACCTGATCGAATCCAATCGCACCCTTGGTGAATTCATCCCAACCAAAAACCCCATCCGCGCCGAAGTCCCCGAGGCTCCCGACGGCAACCGCGGTGCTTAAGGACTACAAGGGCGGCGCGGCTGTTTCGGAAGGCGAGAGCTTCACCCCGTCTCCAGCCAACATCGAAAGCCGGGTGGTCCGAAAGAAGTTGCCGAACGGGCTGAAACTCGTTCTGCTGCCCAAGAAGACTCGCGGCGGCACAGTAGTGGCGCGCGTCAATCTTCGTTTCGGCGACGAGAAATCGCTGTCCGGCAAAGCGGCCGCCGGCGGCCTTGCCGGCAGCACCCTGATGCGCGGGACGAAGAGCAAATCGCGCCAGCAGATCCAGGATGAAACCGATCGCCTGAAAGCGAACATCTCGGTGAACGGCGGCGGACCCGGCGCGTTCGGTAGCATTCAAACGATCGAAGCGAACCTGCCCGGCGCGCTCCGGCTGGTCGCCGAAATCCTCCGCGAGCCCTCTTTCCCCGAGAGCGAATTCGAACAGGTCCGCCGCCAGAGCATCACATCCATCGAGAACGGCCGCAGCGAGCCGACCATGCTCGCCTCGCTCGAATTCGCGCGTCACATGAACCCGCACCCGCGCGAAGATGTGCGCTACGTCGGCACACCCGAGGAGCAGATTGCAGACCTTCAGAAGGTCACCCTCGACGAAGTCCGCAGCTTCCACGAGCAGTTCTATGGCGCCTCTGAAGGCGAGCTCGTGGTCATCGGCCAGTTCGAGCCCGCGGCCATCGAAAAGCTGGTGACCGAGCTCTTCGGCGGCTGGAAGAGCGCCACTCCGTATCACCGCCTGACCGACAACTACCACAAGGTCGAGGCCGTCAACCGCGCGATCCAGACGCCCGACAAAACCAACGCCCTCTTCCTCGCCGGCGTCAATTTCAAGATGACCGACGATGACCCGGACTACGCCGCCCTGGTGCTCGCCAACTACATCTTTGGCGGATCCGGCGGATCCCGCCTCTTCAAGCGCGTCCGCGACAAAGAGGGGCTGAGCTACGGTGTCGGCTCGAGCTTCGGCGCCCCCACCATTGACGACAACGCGAGCCTCACCACGAATGCCATCAGCAATCCGCAGAATGCCCCCAAGGTGGAGGTCAGCATCAAGGATGAGCTCGCCCGCACCGTAAAGGACGGCTTCACGGCCGACGAAGTAGCCGCCGCCAAAAAGTCGTGGCTCGAAACCCGCAGCGTGCAGCGCTCGCAGGATCAGAACCTGCTCAACACGATCGCCGGACGCGAGCGCTTCGACCGCACCATGAAATGGGACGAGGCTCTCGAGACGAAGGTCGCGGCTCTCACCCCCGAGCAGATCTCCGAAGCTTTCCGGCGCCATGTCGATCCGGCCGCCCTGACCGTAGTCAAGGCCGGCGATTTCAAGAGGGCCGGCGTGTTTCAATAGCGCATTCTGACGGGGCGGGCATACATGCGCTCGCCCCGTCTATTCCGCTCTTCTCCGGCCGCCTGATATACTGATCGCACCACAATCGTTGTATGCCGCTCCGATACGCTTCGATTCTACTGGCCTTTTCGGCCCTGGCGCAGCAGGCCTCCGCGCCGCCCTCGGAAGTTGCCGGCATTCCTGTCAACTATGACGAAATGAAGGTCGGCTCGTATACGCTGCCCGATCCCCTGATCCTCGCCAACGGCAAACCTGTCCCCGACGCCAAGACCTGGTATCGGAAGCGCCGCCCCGAGCTCCTCCGCCTCTTCGAGGAAAACGAATATGGACGCGCCCCCGGCCGCCCCGCCGGCATGACCTTCGACGTCTTCGACAAAGGAACCCCGGCGCTCGACGGCAAGGCGCTGCGCCGGCAGGTGACCATCTACTTTTCCAAGGACAAGACCGGCCCCAAGATGGACCTTCTGCTTTACCTGCCCGCTGCCGCGCAGAAGCCCGTCCCGCTGCTGCTCAACGTGAGTTTCTCCGCCAACTCGAGCACGGTCGACGACCCGGGGATCAAGCCCGGCGAAATCTGGGGCCGCGACCACAAAAAAGTTCCCGCGCCGAAGGGCGGCATTGGACGCATCCATCCGCTGCCGTTCCTCGAACAGGGCATCGGCGTCGCCACTTTCTACTACGGTGACGTCGACCCGGATTTCGCCGGCGGCCTTTCCAACGGTGTCCGCGCTCTCTACCTCAAGCCCGGGCAGACCGCTCCCGGGCCGGACGAATGGGGCGCCATTTCGGCCTGGGCCTGGGGACTCAGCCGTGCGATGGACTACCTCGAAACCGATGACCACGTGGATGCCAAGCGCGTCGCCATTATCGGCGTCTCGCGCCTCGGCAAGACGGTGATGTGGGCCGGCGCGCACGACACCCGTTTCGCCATGGTGATCGCCAGTTGCTCCGGAGAGGGCGGCGCCGCTCTCAGCCGCCGCAACTACGGCGAGACCATCGCCCACCTCACTGCGCCCTCGCGCTACCCCTACCAGTTCTGCGCCAACTACGCCAAGTATGCGGAGCACCCCGACCGGATGCCGGTCGATGCCAACGAGCTGGTCGCGCTGATCGCGCCGCGCCCGCTGTTGCTGCAGACCGGCGACAAGGACTACTGGTCCGATCCCAAGGGCGAGTTCCTCTCGGCTGTCTCCGCCGGCCGCGTCTACCGCCTGCTGGGCAGGGAGGGGCTGGACACCGAACAGATGCCGGTCGCCGGCGAGCCAATCCTCCACTTCCTCGGCTACCTGGTGCATTCCGGCGGGCACGGTACGATCCCTAGCGACTGGCCGGTCTTCCTGAAATTCATGCAAATGCACTTCGGAAAATAGTCATGGAACGTAGAACCTTTCTCGGACTCGCGGGTGCGGCACTCTCGCAGGCCTCCGCGCCCGCCGCCCCGAACGTCAAACTCGGGGTCGATCTCTTCAGTATCCGCTCGCAAGGCTGGTCGCCCATCGAGTACCTGGATTACTGCTCGAAATGGGGCGCCAAGGTGGTCCACTTCAGCGAAATCCGCTTCATCGGAAGCCTCGAAGAGCAGAATCTGAAGCAGGTCCGCGCGCATGCCGAAAAGCTCGGCATCGAGGTCGAGATCGGGATGCGCTCCATCTGCCCGACCTCTACCTTGTTCGACCCCAAGCAGGGTACGGCCGAAGAGCAGCTCACCCGGATGATCGCCGCCGCCCAGACCGTTGGGTCGCACATCGTCCGCTGCGTGCTCGGCAGTTCCGCCGACCGCACGGGGCCGATCCCGCTCGAACAGCACATAGAGAATACCGTAAAGGTGCTGCGCGGTGTGCGGTCGCGCGTGGTGGACGCAGGCCTCAAGGTCGCCATCGAAAACCACGCCGGGGATATGCAGGCCCGCGAGCTGAAGGCGCTGATCGAATCCGCCGGCAAGGATTTCGTGGGCGCCTGCCTGGACGCCGGCAACCCGCTCTGGACGATCGAGGATCCGCACCTCACGCTCGAAACACTCGCGCCGTACGTGCTCACCAGCCACGTGCGCGATACGGCCGTTTGGCTCGCTCCGCAGGGGGCCGCGGTCGCCTGGAGCCGCATGGGCGAGGGCAACATCGACATTGCCGGGTACGTTCGCCGCTACAATGAGCTCTGTCCCGGCCGCGCGCTCTCGCTCGAAATCATCGTCACCGGCCCTCGCTACTTCAACTACCGCGATCCCAAGTTCTGGGATGGCTACCGCTCCACTCCTGCCTGGGAGTTCTCACGCTTCCTGACCCTCGCCGAAAAGGGCGAGCCCAAGCCGGCCCCGCCGCAACTCAGGGGAGATGCGGCCAAGACGCGCGAGCGCGAAGACCTCGAAGCCAGCCTGACGTGGACCAAGAATTTCCTGGCAGCTTTATAGCCGTAGAACGATTGTGCTGCCCATCGCAACAGGAGGAGATTGAACGTGATCGACAACCTTTGGAGGGACCTTCGTTTCGCGATCCGCCAGTTGCAAAAGAACGTAGGATTCACCTGCACGGCCGTCCTCGTGCTGGCTCTCGGCATGTGCGCCAGTGTGGCTATTTTTGCCTTTGTCGATGCCGCTTTGATCAAGCCGCTGCCCTACCGGAATCCGGCCGCCCTGGTGGGCGCGTTTGAGACCACCGAGGCCTTTCCACGGAGCAATCTCTCGTACCCCGATTACCTCGACTGGAAGGAGCGTAACCGGGTTTTCAGTTCGCTGGATGTGTACCAGCGCAGCGGTTATACGCTGACCACGGCCGGGGGCGCGGTGCCGGTCCGCGGCGCGCGTGTGAGCGACGGGTTCTTCCGTACGCTGGGTATCAGTCCGGTACTCGGGCGCGATTTTCATACGGGTGAGGATCTGCCGTCATCGCCGCGGGTTGCCCTCCTGAGCTTCACCGCCTGGCAGCAGCGGTACAGCGGGAAGCGGGATGTGCTGGGGCGGTCCGTGTCTCTGAATGGCGATCCGTATGTCATCGTAGGCGTACTGCCGCGAGAGTTTCACTTTGCTCCGGCCGAGCCGGCGGAGTTCTGGACCGCCTTTCACCCATCCAGCGAATGCGACTTGAGGCGAAGCTGCCACGGCATCTATGGCGTCGCCCGGCTCAAGGACGGCGTGTCTCTTCAGGCCGCATCGAGCAACGTCGAGGCGATTGCGAAACAACTGGAAAAGGAATATCCCGGTTCCAACCGCGACCAGGGTGCCGCACTGCAGCCCCTCACCGAGGTGATTGTTGGAGATGTCCGTCCCATCCTGATGGTGTTGCTGGGCGGAGCCGGCCTGCTGCTGCTGATCGCCAGCGTGAACGTCGCGGGTTTGCTCCTGGTGCGGTCCGAGAGCCGCAAGCGTGAGATTGCGGTGCGCACCGCCCTGGGCGCGTCCTCCGGACGATTGCTCAGCCAGTTTGTCACGGAAGCGATCGTGCTCGCCACGGCCGGCAGCATACTCGGCCTGGTATCCGCCAATTGGGCGATACAACTTCTGGAAGGGCTCATATCCAGGGACATGCTGGCTCGCATGCCGTTTCTGCAAGGTCTTGGATTGAATGCCCGAGTGGTGACCGCCGCGGGAGTAGTCGCGCTGCTGGCGGCGGTGCTGTTGTCGCTCCCTCCGAGCTTGCGCATCTGGTCGCCCGAGATGCGGGAAGGGCTCGCGGAGGCGAGCCGGGGTTCTGCGGGGACTGTGTGGCGCCGGCTCGGCTCCAGACTGGTTGTGCTCGAAATGGCCGCCGCGATGGTGTTGCTGGTGGGTGCCGGGCTGCTCGGCAAGAGTCTGTACCGCCTGCTTCACGTGTACGTCGGGTTCGAGGCCGAACATCTGGTGACGATGAACGTGGCGGCGCCGGAGTCCACGTATGGCAAGGATTCGCAGGCGATCGCGCTGGCGCGGGAGATTGCAAGGCGCGTCGAGGGCCTGCCCGGCGTAAGGTCGGTGGGCTATACTTCCAACGGTGTCCCGGTCAGCGGCAACGGCAACACGACCTGGTTCCGGGTGCTGGGCAGGCCGTGGCATGGAGAGCACAATGACGTGCCGGAACGGGACGTGAGCGCCGGCTACTTCACGACGCTGGGCGCGAAGCTGATTCGGGGACGCTACTTCAATGAAGGGGAGGATGCGTCGAAGCCTCGCGTGGCCATCATCAACCAGGCGCTGGCAAGGCGATACTTCCCGGGTGAGGACCCTATTGGAAAGCAGATTTCGGGTCTCTCGACGCCGCCCGTGCCGGTCGAGATCGTGGGCATCGTGGAAGACATACGGGAAGGCCCGCTCGATGCCGCGATTCCGCCGGTCGTGTACTTTCCCTTTAACCAGAACACCGACAGCTATCTCGGGATCGTGGTGCGGACCACCCAAGCCGAGCGCTCCCTCCTGCCTGCTTTGGCAGCCACTATTCGTGAGATCGACCCCGGCATCGTTACCGTGGGCGGTATGACCATGGCGGAAAGAATCAACGACTCGGCCTCGGCGTACATCCACCGTTCCTTAACATGGCTGGTGGGAGGGTTTGCCGCACTGGCATTGCTGTTGGGCGTCGTGGGGCTCTACGGAGTGGTCGCTTACTCGGTGAGCCGGCGCAATCGCGAAATCGGAATCCGCATGGCGCTCGGCGCGCAGCCGCGCTCGGTCTACCGCCTCATCCTAAAGGAAGCGGGCTGGTTGACTTCGTTCGGAATTCTGATGGGCCTGGTGTGCTCCGTAGCTGCTGCCACCCTGATGCGCGGGCTGCTGTTCGGCGTCCGCTCGTGGGACTTGGCGACCCTCGCGGGTGTTGCCGGCGTGCTCGGTATTTCGGCACTGGCGGCCAGTTTCATACCGGCGCGCCGCGCTGCGTCGGTCAACCCGATCGAGGCTCTGCGGGCCGAATAGTCTGCGCGCGTACCCCGTCAAAATGCGAGCTTCACTTCCACCTGAAGCGCTCGCGGCGTCAGAAAGTGAGTGCCGCTGAACGTCGACAGAAAATTGTAGAGAGCCTCCCGGTTCGTCAGGTTCAAAACTGTCAGGGAAGCCCGCACCTTGTAGCGTTCCGTGTGGAAGAGGTCATCCATCCCGAGGGCCGCATCGAAAACGTTTCGCGGGCTGACACGGGTCGGGCGAAGGTCGTCGTTCTCGGCGCCCGGTGGAGGAATGGAAACTCTGGCTGCGCCGAACACCGGTGAATCGCAGGACGTAATCGGGCTGAACCTGGTGGCATAAACACCGCCGCAATAGAGGCCCATCTGCGCCTGTTCATCGGCCGTCAGCCGGAGCGCGCTGGCATAATCCGGAACGACGCCGGGCAGTGCGAGACCGCTATTGAAGCGCCAGGTAAAGGCAGCCCAAGGGCCGGCCTTGCCATATTGATAGCGGAGGAAGGTGGTCTGCTCGAACTCTTCCGAGTGGTCGATGCGAAATACGCCGCTGTCGGGGAGGTTGTTGAAGACCAGCCCGCCGATTTCCGGCCCAAAGAACCGGGAGCGCGTATGGCCCATCACCGTGTAGGCCGTGAATCCATGAAATTCGCTGAGCGTGATCCGCGCGGCCAGGCCGTCGATCTTCGATTTCCGCCATCCGATTGGAAAGGTGATGGGTGTCAGAAAGAGGCTGTCGAAGTCAAATGCGTTCCGTGTGAACTTCCAGAAGTAGTCGGCATCCACCGAAACATGCCGCCCCAGCGCCTGGGCCAGGCCGGTGTTGAACTGGTTGCGCCGGCCCGGCTCCGGCGGCGACGAGCGGAACGTACCGAATGGATTGGCGGCTGCCGGGTTGGCGGTTGCCTCGCTCGCAATGATGAGGTTCTCGTTGTACGGGGTTTCGAAGAGCCGTGCGTAAGACAGCCGGATGATCGTATTGGTCCACGGGGTCCGGTATGCCATTCCGAAGCGCGGCTGCAACTGGTGGCCTTGGCTGAGCCCCTGGTAGTGGTCGTATCGGACACCCGGGTTGAGCGAGAGCCGCCCGAGGACGATAGAGTCTTGCGCATACCAGGCCCATTCCGTCACATCGGCGTTTCCATGGAACGCATAGAGATGTCCGCCGCGAGTCAGATCGTAGGCAAGAAGATTGGGGATGAAAGCGGGATTCTCCTCATAGCCGGCCGGTTGGCACTGCGCTGGCGAACGCAGCGCCGGATCGGCGGCGGGGCTGCCGGAAGGGCCCAGGCAGACAGCGTTATATGCGGGATCCGTCAATGCGATGTTAAAGCTCTCGCGCAGCATCGTGAGCCAGTAGGAAGCGCCGACCTTGGCGTTATGCGCGCCGTGCGCGTAGGCGACGTCGGTTCGAAAGCCGGCGTTGGTAAGGTACCGGCTCTGCGAGAGTGTGGCCGGAAGATCGGATAGCAGATTGGCGGAGGGAAAGTATTGCGAGCGGTCAAACCGGAGAAAGGGGTTCAGCGTTAAGAGCGTGTGCAGGTTGATCAAGTGGGTCCACCCGGGCGCGATGTTGAAAGAACGGATCTGCGATCGCTGATCCTGGCCGGCGGCCTGGGCGTCGTACGTGTTGGGCGTCTGAAACCAGGAGCGCGCCGCCGAGAGATTGAGTTGAAGACTGTCGGACTTACCGGCCTGCCAGTCGAACCGGTCGAAAATGGATTCCGCATTCCCGTGGTCATGAAGAGGCAGGAACTCAGGGCTATCGAGAAAGCGTCCTGATCCGCCGGCGTTCAGCGCCGTGAAGTTGCCCCAGCGCGCGGAACCGAGGGCGTAAGTCAGCCCCTCGGACCAGGTTCCGAAAGAGCCGTATTGCGAAGACAGCGTTCCCGCGGGCTTGTTTTTTCCCAGTCCGGATTGCGTGGTGATGTTGATCACCAGGCTGGTCTTGCCGCCAAACTCGGCGGGCGGCGCGCCCGTGATGACCTGCATCGTTTGCACGATGGAGGTGGAAACCTGGTTAGAGAAGATCTTCGCCTGTTGATCGGTGATGGGCTGGTTATCGATGGAAATCGACGTATCCGCGTGTTCGCCTAAAGGATGAGCGAACCCATTGCCATCGGCAGCCACGCCCGGAGTGGTGCGGGTGACGATCTCACTGAGGCCGGTAGCCTGGCTTTGCACCGGGACCTCTGTCAACGACGACCGGTCCAGCGTTCCGTGGGCTGTTGGCGAGAGCTCGAGCGCCCCCGGCGCGGCATCCGAGACCTCCACGGAAGTGGTGGAGCCGGCGATATTCAACAAGACTCTCACTTCGACGGGAACCGGCGCCTCAATGAGCAACTTCTGGGCGTACCCCTGAAATCCCGGAGCGGCCGCCGTTAGCGCGTAGGAGCCGAAAGGAACGCCATGGAACAGGAAGTAACCGGCGGCATCCGAGGTAGTCGATCGCTTGATACCCGTCAACTGATTGCTCAGGGTCAGGACCGCCGAAGCGATGGACGCATTGGATCCATCCACGATGGTCCCGCGGATAGTCCCGTAGCTGCCTAGCGATTGTGCGGACACGATCCCGGCGGCGCAAACCGCGGCCCCAACCAGGCATCGCAAAATTTTAGGCATCCCTAAAACAATGGCAGAAGCGGCGCCGGAAATCAAGACCACTCTACGCGACCTGCGGCTCGAATGTAACCATACGATCAGTTTCTTACTTGCGGAGCGGATCACGGAGCCTTTATGCTCATAGTTTGTGGCTCCTAAAAAGCATCCGACTTCCGAAGCCTCGGACGACTATCTGAAAGCGATCCTGGAGCTCAGCGGATCTCCGGAAACGCCCGTTTCGAGCAACGCGCTGGCAGCCAGGCTCAGCGTACGCGCCGCTTCCGTGACCGGCATGCTGCAGAAGCTGGCGGCGCAGCACCCGCCGCTGGTGCATTATGAAAAGCACCGCGGAGTTCGTCTTTCGGCCGCCGGAAAGCGGCGGGCCTGGGAGATCGTGCGTCATCACCGCCTCCTCGAGCTGTTTCTGCACGACGTCCTGAAATACTCCTGGGACGAGGTGCACGAGGAGGCCGAGCGGTTGGAGCATTTCATTTCAGAGCGGTTTGAAGACCGGGTTGCGGCCATTTTAGGCGACCCGCAGATCGACCCGCACGGGCACGTCATTCCCCACCGCAACGGGACCATTCCCGTGCGTAAGGAATTGCCGCTGCTGCGATGGCCCGTGAACACTCCGGCGACGGTCAGCAGCATCTCGGACCGCGATCCGGCTTCGTTGCGCGACCTTCAGGCGATCGGCCTGGTCCCGGGCGCCACTTTGGTGGTGGAGGAGAGGAGGCCGAACGCATCGCTCATGATTTGCGTTGGCGGCCGCCGGCCGAGTGTCCGGCTGAGCAACGAGCTGGCCGCGCTCGTCGCCGTAGGAGCCCAGTAGAGCGGCCTTGCATGAGAATCGATACCTCTTACGCCCGCGAAACGCTGGTCCGCCTGGTCCGGATCAACTCCATCAACCCGACTCTCGCTCCAGGCGCTCCGGGTGAAAGCGAAATCGCCGCTTTCATCGCTTCTTCACTACTTTCCGTGGGACTCGAAATCCAGATCCTCGAGTCCGCCCCCGGCCGACCCACGGTCGCCAGCCGTCTCCCGGGCACGGGCGGTGGGCGCAGCCTGATGCTCAACGCCCACTCCGACACGGTCGACGTCGCCGGCATGCCCGACCCGTTCTCCGGCGAAATCCGCGACGGCAAAGTCTATGGCCGCGGCGCCTACGATATGAAAGGGAGCCTGGCCGCTTGCATGGCCGCCGTCAAGGCACTCGCCGAGTCCGGCATCCGCCTGCGCGGCGATGTCGTGGTGGCCGCCGTGGCGGACGAGGAGTACGGCAGCCTCGGCACGACCGGCCTGATTCAGCACCTGAAAGTCGATGGCGCCATTGTCACCGAGCCCACCGCCCTCGACGTTTGCCTGGCGCACAAGGGCTACCTCTGGATTGAGGTCGAGGTGGCCGGCCGCGCTGCCCATGGCAGCAAGTTCGAGATCGGCATCGACGCCAACATGATGATGGGCCGGTTCCTGTACCACCTGGCCGATTTGGAGCGCGAATTACGGGTGCGGACGCCGCACGCGCTGGTCGGCCCGCCCTCGCTGCACGCCGCGATGCTCCAGGGCGGCGCCGGCCTCAGCACCTATGCGGCCTCCTCCACGGTGCGCATCGAGCGCCGCACCATCCCAGGCGAGACGGAACGGCAGGCCGTGGACGAAATCCAGGCGATCGTGGACTCGCTGGCCGCCGCAGACCCCTCGTTCCGCGCCACGGTCCGCCCCTTCTTCGTGCGCGATCCCTTCGAGGTCTCGCCCGACGCCCGCGTAGTGCGCTCGCTCGACCGGGCCGTGGAAACGGTGTTGGGCCGGCCCCCCGCCCACATCGGCGACACCCCCTGGATGGATGCCGCGCTGCTGCAGGCCGCCGGCATCGAAACCGTGGTCTGCGGCGCAGCGGGCGCCGGAGCGCACGCCAGCGTCGAGTGGGTGGATCTCGATTCCGTCGTCCGCCTGGCCGAAATTCTCGCCCGGGCCGCCGTCGATTATTGCGCTTGAGTGAATCGCGTCAACCAGCGCCCGGTCCGTGCGGGATTCTCCGCGCGCAGCAGAATCCGGAACAGCCGCTCGCCCCACGCGCCGCGCAGCCGCGCATCCTCCAGCAGAATCTCTTCCACTTTGGGGGTCAACGCCCGGTCGTAAGCAACCTGTACGGCTCCGCCGCCCTCGAGGTGCAGCGTCAGCAGACCCGGCCCGCCGGCCGTCACACGGCACGGCGTCATCAGCGTGAGCGAGATCTCCTTCGCCGCGGCAGTCAATGCATAATTGTCAGCCAGCGAGATCTCATTCGTGGCGCGATCGAGACGCAGCGTGCGGTCCCATCTACCGACGTGCGCTTCGCCCGGATACGCCCGCGCCAGGTTGAGGCGGAATTCCGCGCCGCCGTCGTCCGTCCGGCAGGCAACCTCGCTCGCCTCGTACTGGCGCCCCGCCGCCTGCATCACACCGTCGATTGTCGGGCAGTTGTGGTACGCCGACTGCATCGTCCAGATCTCGTACCGATTGGGGCTGAAAGTCTTCGCCGTGTAAGTCTCCGGCCCCACATCGATCACCGCCGGCTTGCCATCCGCGTAGATTACGAAATTGCCTACGTCGTTATGGTTGTGGCTCTCGGCGTTGTGTCCGCCCTGCGCCGCCAGGTACAGCCCGGCGGACGAGCCTTCCTTCCGCCGCGCCGCCATTACCTGAATTCCCGACAGCCAGACGTCGCGGAACAGGGCCTGTTGGCGCGGCGCCCGGCGCAGCGTGGCCAGGTGGAACAGGGCCGGCAATTGCCGCCCGATGCTGTCACCCGGAATGGCGCCCTCGCCGCGGATGAACGCCGCGAAGGCCCCGTGCCCCTTCATCGATTCATCGCCCGTCCGCTCGCCGTAGCGGTATACCAGGTCTCCGTTCGGATACACCCGCGCCGGAGCGTCCGCGAAGTTCGTATACCACTCGTTGTGAATGTGGGCGCGGCAGATATAGAGCCCGATCTGCCGGATGAGCGGCTCGCGGAAAGCGTCCAGCGCGCCCCCGCTCGCCTGGTGGAGCAGTTCCAGGCAGTCGAACAGAGATGCCCCGGCGCGACCCCAGTAGCTCGGACCTTCGTCGCAGCCGCCATCGTCGTAGTAGCCGTTCAGGAAATGGTCGAGGCAGCGGATGATCTTGTAAACGGAGTTCCGCCGCCGTTCGTCGTCGCGCTCCACCAGCAGGGCCGCGGTCAGCCAGTTCGAGCAGATCCACGGGTTCCAGTTATTGGGCGGCCGTCCGTTGAACCCCATCCATCCGAAATCGTCGCGCGTGAGGCACGGCGTCAGGATCCGCCGTTCCGTCTCCAGCCGGATGCGCTCCGGCAGCAGCTTCGATACGCGCGCCAACTGCGGCTCGAGCAGGTACAACGTCCAAGCCAGAAGGCTCGCGGTCTCGGCGGAGAACAGCTCCACGATCGGCTCGCTCACGTCCGGGAGGCCGACCCCCGCCTTCTGCGCCCCCAGGTGCGCCGGAACACCCCAGAACGTCTCCTCCGAAATCAGCCAGACCCCGTTGGCGATCTCGTCCACGAACCGGCCCTTGCCCTCGACGCACTCCGCCGCCACCAGGGTCTGCAGCTTGTTGCGCCGTCGGTCTCGTGCGGCCTCGAACCGCGAGCGGTTGCCGTTGCGCGCGTATTCCAACATGAGCGTCGAGGGCAGAACGTCCCAGGCGCTCGCGAGCTGGCGGCCGCCGGCCTCTACCAGCGACGCCCGCGCATCGGCGGGCAGGGCCTCCCATCCCGGCCGCTCGCCGGCCGCCGGAAACGGATGAAACCAGCCGCGGCCGGCGATTGCCGCCGCTACTTTTTCGCTCGTCCACAATCCGGTCAGCAGGTTGCGCTTCGTTTCAGGCTGCGCGGATGCGCGTTGCGGCGCCGCCGCCAGCGCCATCGATCCGGCCAGCCATGCCCGGCGTGTAAGATCTGGCATCACGTAATGTTGTAGCGCACGGCGATGCCGCGCGCAGCCATGTGCTAACTCTGTGTTAGATTGAGTATCTCAGCCGGCATGTCCAATAACTTCCCGCCCACCGCGGGTTGCGTCCCCATCGCGGACGTCCGCATCATCGCGCTCGATCCCCACTCCGATCACCGCGGCGTCTTCACCGAGATCTGCCGCGATCACTGGCTGGGCGGCTCGAGGCCCGTGCAATGGAACCTTGTCCATTCCACAGCCGGCGTGCTCCGCGGCGTGCACGTCCACCGCCGCCACTTCGACTATCTGACGCTGGTTTCCGGGCGCATGACTCTCGGGCTTTGCGACCTCCGCGAATCCTCTCCCACCTTTCGCCGCGCGGCCGCCTTGCCCGTCACGCCGTCCGGCGCCGTGTGGATCCCTCCCGGCGTTGCGCACGGGTTCTACTTCGAAGAGCCCAGCATACACATCTATGCCGTGACACACTACTGGGACACTCGCGATGAATTCGGATGCCATTGGGCGGATCCCGGCCTCGCCATCCCCTGGGACGTCCGCGAGCCGGTCATCTCCGCGCGCGATTCCGAGCTGCCGCCCCTGTCTTTGCTGCTGGAACAGTTGGCATGATCACCCATATCGGGTTGGCCGGCTGCGGTAACTGGGGAAGATTTATCCTGCGGGATCTCAAGTCCCTCGGCTGCCGGGTTACAGTTGCTGCGCGCTCTACTCGAAGCCGCGCGTTCGCCGCTGAATTCGGGGCCGACCACGTGGTTCCCTCGATCGGGGAACTGCCCTCCGGCGCCGATGGCTTCGTAGTCGCCACTCCCACAGCTTTCCACCATGAGGCTGTCTCCGCCCTCCTCGCATTCGGACGGCCGGTCTTCGTCGAAAAGCCGCTGACCAACGATCTCGACTCCGCGCGCGATCTGGAGTCCCGCGCCACCGGCCGCATCTTCGTCATGGACAAGTGGCGCTACCATCCGGGCGTCGAGGCGCTGCGCGACCTGGCGCGCTCGCAGGAGCTCGGCCCCGTCCGCTACATCCAGACCCTGCGGCTCGGCTGGTCTAACCCACACGAAGTGGATGCCTCATGGATCCTGTTGCCCCACGACCTTGCCATCACTCTCGAGATCCTCGGCTATATTCCCGACCCCGTGTCCGCCTTCGCGGAATATCCAAAGCTCCTGCACTGTCCGGTATATCCGGCGTATTGGGGCGCGACCCGGCCGTGTCGGTCGAAGTTTCCGCCGCCCGGGCCTCGACGCTTCGCAGAATCTCGGTGTGTTTCGAGCGCGGCGCGGCCATCCTCGAGGATTCCTACTCTCCCGCGATCCGCATTCGCCGCCTTATCCACAGCAGCGCGCGCAAGGACGACCCCGAGGAATCGCGGCCGCTTGCCACCGAGCTTCCCCTCGTCCGCGAGCTGCGTGCTTTTGTCGATTACCTGCGAGGCGGCCCGCCGCCCCGCAGCAGTGCTGCTGAAGCCGTTCGCATTGTCGAAGTGATCTCCAGGCTACGGCGCCTGGCGGATGTGAAAACTTCGTAGGCCGATCCCCAGTCGGCGAGGATCCGCGATCGATTTGACCTGCCGCGCCGGCCGGACACCCGGGATCAAAAATCGAAGGTCCAGCCTCCGCGCAGCCGGCAGCTCCACCTGCCTGGTCTGTTCGCCCGGCCCGAGGACTCGCCACTCGCACAATTCCCGGCCGTTCGCCGCCACCCCGATGTTGAGCCAGGGGTGCCTCCAGCCGCGGAAAGCGTGGAAGCTGGCGTCGAGCACCAGCCGGCCC
The DNA here is from genome assembly GCA_963836015.1 of Bryobacterales bacterium. GTDB lineage: Bacteria > Acidobacteriota > Terriglobia > Bryobacterales > Bryobacteraceae > CAWCDJ01. The sequence goes on from CAWIIF010000013.1 coordinate 94,829, forward strand.
CGCGGCGGCTCGCGGAACGATAGCGTGAGCCGCGCCTCCTCCCCGTCGCTCCATACGCCCCAGGGCTCCGCCGCTGCCCATCCCCACGAAAGATAACGCAGCCCGGCGCCTGCCCCTTCGAGCGAGACCTTCTGCCCCAGCTCATATTCGGCAAAATCCGGGCCCGCGCCGATTCGCGCGTTGCGGCGCGTCTCTCCCGGGTGCGCCGACGCGCCCCAGGCCGCTTCGAATATGCGCCAGGCCAGGTCGCTCTCCCCTCCCGGCGCGGTGATGCGCCCCAGCCAGAGATCCAGCGCGGCCAGGCGTTGCTCGCGCGGCTGGCCGTCCCACGACTGAGCTTCGAACCGCAGGATCGTGGGGCGCGCCGAGCTCGCCGTGCGGCACCATGGCTGCTCCAGGAACTGCTGCCACATATAGGTGTCGGTGTGAATCTCGCGAGGCGTGGTGCGCCATCCGTGGGGAAGCCGGCGGTAGGCCTCCAGGGTGTGCGCCCCGGATGACAGCCCAAAACCCGAGCGGCTCTCCATCAACATCCTGCGGTCCTGCGGGTGATTCAGGTCGAACGTCACCAGCCGGCCTTCCCCGTCGGGGTGGATCAGCACCTCCGAACCATTAGCCAGGTCCGCTTCACTCAGCCGGTCGATGGTATGCGCCAGGTGGCTCGGCATCCACAGATCGTCGTCGCACAGATAGACAACATTGCGCCCGCGCGCCTCGGCCAGCGCGGCGTGCCGCAGCAACTCGCCGTGCCGCGGCCCCTTCGGGAAATCGAAAAACCGGACGCGCGCATCGTTCCGCGCGAGCTCCGCGGCCAGTTCGCGAGTCACCTCCGGAACCCCGTCCCCGACGATCAGAATCTCAAAATCCTGCATCGTCTGCGCCAGCACGCTGCCCACCGCGTAGCGCAGCGTTTCGCCGTGGTTGTGCGTGGGGATCAGTACCGTCGCTTCGGTGCTCATTCTGAACCGGCCGGCGGTCAGTCCGGCAGGGCGAAGGCCACGTAAATCCCGCCGCTCGCCTCGCCGGGCCTCCCTTTGCCGCCGGTTGCGTAGATGACCACGTACTGGCGCCCGCCTGCCTCATAAGTGGCGGGGGTGGCGTTGCCGGCCAGCGGCAGGGTGGTCTCCCAGAGCAGCTTGCCGGTAGTTTTGTCGAAGGCGCGGAACTTCCGGTCGAAATTGGTCGCCGCGATGAACAGCAGCCCGCCCGCTGTCACGACCGGACCGCCGTAATTCTCGGTGCCCGTGTCCTTCATGCCCTTTGCCGCCAGCTCCGGGTACTCGCCGAGCGGAATCTTCCAGGCATACTCCCCGGTGTTCAGGTCGATGGCGTTCAGCGTCCCCCAGGGAGGCGCCACCGCCGGATAGCCCTCTGCATCGAGGAATTTGTGATACCCCGTGAAGCGGTACTTCGCACTGGCGGCAGCCTCCTCGGGCGCCAGTTCCTTGCTCTCGCCGCTTACGAGGTAATCCACCAGCGCGCTGACCTCGGCAGGCCCCAGGCTTGGAAAGGCGGGCATTCTTCCCGCGCCCTGCGCCACAATCGTGGAGATCTCGGCGGCGCTCCGCCGGTCGCCCACACTCACCAGCGAGGGGAGTTGCGGCGGCGCGCCGGTCAGGTCGTCTCCGTGACACTCCGCGCAGTTCGTGAGGTATACCTGCCGGCCCGAATGCCCGCCCCGGCTCTCCGCCAAGTGGGAGAACCATGCCAGGTCGTTCGCGTTCACGTACAACAGGCCCGTCTCGGGATCGAACGCAGAGCCTCCCCACTCCGCGCCCCCGTCGAACCCGGGAAAGATCACGGTATCCTGATCCACGCCGAGGGGGATGAATTGGCCCGCGCTCCGGAAGCTCCGGAACCGCTCCAACGCCTGCCTGTGAACTTCGGGGGTACGGTTCGAGAGCATATCTTCGGTCAGCACCTGCCGCGCGTAGGGCGCCGGCTTTACCGGCAGGGGCTGCATTGCCGCCGCCGTTTCTCCCGGTACGCCGCTGGCTGGATACTTCCGGTACTCGATCGGGAATAGCGGCTCGCCGGTCGTCCGGTCGAACAGGTACACCCAGCCCTGTTTCGTGGTCTGCGCGACCGCGTCCACCCGTTTCCCGCCGTGCGTCACGGTGACCAGGGTGGGCGGCGACGGAAAGTCCCGGTCCCAGATATCGTGGCGCACCCCTTGGAAGTGCCACAGTCGCTTTCCCGTCCTGGCATCGAGGGCCAACAGGGTATTCGCGAAGAGATTGTCGCCCGTCCTGTCGGCCCCGTAGAAGTCGCTGGCCGCCGAGCCGGTCGGGACGTAGACGATCCCCCGCTTCCGGTCGACCGCCATGCCTGCCCAGTTGTTGGCGGAGCCGGAGTAAGTCCACGCATCTTTCGGCCAGGTATCGTATCCGGATTCGCCCGGATGAGGAATGGTGTGGAACGACCACCGCAGTTTGCCCGTCCGAACGTCGTAGGCCCGGACGTCCCCCGGCGGTGAGGGAAGGGCTTCGGGAGTCCGTCCGCCGACGATCAGCAGGTCCTGATAGATGGTCCCTGGGCTGGTTGCGACGATCGATTGCTTCTCCGGGTCACGCCCCAGGTTCTCGCGCAGATCGATCCGGCCGTCCTGGCCGAATCGAGCAATCGGCTTGCCGGTCGCAGCGTCCAGCGCGTATACGTAGCTCCGCACGGCTGCGAATACCCGCCGGTCCTTGCCGGACGCCCAGTAGAGCAGGCCGCGGTTCGGCCCGCGCCCCGGCATACCGGAATCGAATCGCCACAGCAGCTTCCCCGTGGCCCCGTCCAGTGCGATCACCTTATGGCGCGGCGTGATTCCATAAAGGACCCCGTTGACCGCGAGCGGCTGGGTCTGCGAGGCGCCCGAGCCGTCGGCAGTGTCGTAAGTCCAGGCCACCCGGAGCCGTCCCACGTTCGAGCGATTGATCTGCCCGAGGCTCGAATAGCGGGTCTGCTCCGGAGTGCCGCCATAAGCCGGCCAATCCGCCCCCGCCGCTTCGTCCGTCTTCTTCCCCGCGGCAAACAGCACGGACGCCGCGGCCGCCACAGCCAACCAGATTTTCATGGTCAGCTTACAGTTGTAGCGCATTCAAGCCCGCATTGGAGGCGGGAGGGGTCTCCGGTGGAGTGCAACCGGCCTATGCAGGAGACAGGACAATCCTTCAGCCGTTACAATATGAGTACCGAGCCAAAGCCTGACAGGTTAGAGGTTCCGGGCCCTTAGCTCAGCGGTTAGAGCAGCGGACTCATAATCCGTCGGTCGTAGGTTCAAATCCTACAGGGCCCACCAAATTCTTCAAATACTGGTTTGTCAGCAACGGGCTTTGGCGGCGCCAGGATTTCGTCCATCGTGTTTGCAATCGGGTCCTGATAGTAGGTCCCAAATCCGTCCACCGCTGCCGATGATTGAGCGCGGGGTTTCCCGGAGCCACCGGTATCCGAAAACCGCCTTCCCGGAAACCCTCGTTTCGTACTAAAACCTGCCCTGTACCGTTGGCACTTCCCCCCGGACCGGTGCCGGCCGCATACTCGGATCTCGATGTTCACCAGCCCCGACACTACGATCGACCAACTGTCTCTCGATCGCTACCGCCCGATGTTCCGCCTGCTCTCGTCCGGTGACATCGAATTCATGCGCGCCTGCCCCGGCACCACCGCGCGGCACGTTCGCAAGCTCCGCGAGCGGCGCGCCTGCATTCTGCGCCAGTATCTGAGCTCGCTTTCCCATGATTTCCACTGCGTTTGCCGGGAGACTCGCGGGTTGATCGCGAATTCGGGTTACGACCGCTCCGCTCTGGCGGTGGCGCTCCTGCGCGGGCAGGTGGATTTCGCCCGCAACATGGCGGTCGTCCGGATCCGTCTGGCTCTTTATCGGTTTGGGATGGCGCAGGTCGAACTCGGCTCGCTGCTATACCTGTTCGATTCGGCGCGTTTGCATCTTCGCGAACTCGTTCCGTCAGCCGGCTAGGCGGCCGCGGGGTTGTCGTTCACCTGCTCGTGCTCTTCGTAGAGGTATCTGGTCACCTGCCACCGCCACCATCGCTTGACGCTCAGCGTAGCTGCGTGGATCTCGTCATCGTGTTCCACCAGGCAGATCGGACATTCGTGCCCGTCGGTCTCGGATTCCTCGAACATCGTGGGGTTCTCCTAGAATGCCAGAATAGAGCCGAACTCCACCCGTAACAAGCCCGCAGTGGTAAACGCTATCGTATACACTTCGGTTACAGTACTTTCCGGACTATCGGATATACAAATTACAGTATGTACCGGCTCAGGTCCTGGTCCTTGACGATATCCGCCAACTGTTTGCGTACGTAGTTCGAATCCACCTTCACGGTCTTCTTTTTCAGGTCGGGCCCCTCGAACGACACTTCCTCTAGCAGTTTCTCCATGATGGTGTGGAGCCGCCGCGCTCCGATGTTCTCCGAGCGCTCGTTCACCGACGCCGCGAACTTCGCCACTTCCTCCAGCGCATCGTCCGTCAGCACCAGCTTGATTCCTTCCGTCTCGAGCAGCGCCGTGTACTGCTTCGCCAGCGCATTCTTCGGCTCTTTCAGGATGCGGATGAAATCCTCCACCGTGAGCGACTTCAGCTCCACGCGGATCGGAAACCGCCCCTGCAGCTCCGGAATCATGTCGCTCGGCTTCGACACGTGGAACGCTCCCGCCGCGATGAACAGAATGTGGTCCGTGCGCACGAACCCGTACCGCGTGTTCACTGTCGTGCCTTCGACAATCGGCAGGATGTCCCGCTGCACGCCCTCGCGGCTCACGTCCGGCCCGTGCCCCGATTCCCGCCCGGCGATCTTGTCGATCTCATCCAGGAAGATGATCCCGCTCGATTCCACGCGCTCCAGCGCCACCCGCGTCACCTGGTCCATGTCGATGAGCTTCTGCTCCTCTTCCTGCACCAGATAATCCAGCGCCTCCGCCACCCTCATCTTGCGCCGCCGCGTCTTCTGGCCGAAAAGGCTGGGCAGCATGTCCTTGAGGTTGATGCCCATCTCTTCGATCCCCGCGTTGGTCGTGATCTCGAACGTCGGCCCGCGGTCCTTTACGTCCAGTTCCACCAGCCGCTCGTCGAGCTTTCCCTCGCGCAGCCGCTCGCGCAGCTTTTCGCGCGTCCGCTCGGCGCTCTCGCTCGGCTCGAGCTGCGGCGGCATCAGCAGGTCCAGCAGCCGCTCCTCGGCGTTGGACTCGGCGCGGTCCGCCACTTCGTCCAGCCGCTCCTCGCGCACCATGTCGATTGCGATGTCCACCAGGTCGCGGATCATCGACTCCACGTCGCGCCCCACGTACCCCACTTCGGTGAACTTGCTCGCCTCCACCTTCAGGAAGGGCGAATTCGAAAGCTTCGCCAGCCGCCTCGCCAGCTCCGTCTTGCCGACTCCTGTGGGGCCGATCATGAGGATATTCTTCGGCATCACCTCTTCCGCCATCTCCGGCGGAAGCTTCTGCCGGCGGATGCGGTTGCGCAGCGCGATCGCTACGGCGCGCTTCGCCTCCGCCTGTCCCACCACGTGCTTGTCCAGCTCGCGAACGATCTCCCGAGGAGTCAGCTCGTCCAGTATCGGCTCCTCATCCACAGACTGCCCCGGCAGATAGATTACCATTGCCTTACTCCAGTTCCTCGTACGTTACCTGGTCGTTCGTGTAGATGCAGGTCTTGCCGGCGATCAGCATCGCCTCCTCCGCAATCCGCTTCGCCGAAAGGCGTGTGTTCCGCATCAGCGCCGTCGCCGCCGAAAGTGCGAAGGGCCCGCCCGAGCCGATCGCCGCCACGCCGTCGTCCGGCTCGATGACATCGCCGTTGCCGCTCACCAGGTAGGTGCTCTTCGCATCCGCTACCAGCAGCAGGGCCTCTAGGTGCCGCAGCACACGGTCCGTCCGCCACTCCTTCGCCAGCTCTACGACTGAGCGCGGGAGGTTTCCGTTGAATTGTTCCAGCTTGGCCTCGAATCGCGCGAACAGCGCGAATGCATCAGCGGTGGATCCGGCGAATCCGGCCAGGATCTTGTCGTTGTAAAGGCGCCGCAGTTTCTTGGCAGTCGCTTTCAGCACTTCCTGCCCCAGCGTCACCTGGCCGTCTCCGGCCATCACGACTTTGTTATCCCGGCGGACACAGATCACCGTCGTCGACCGTATTCGTTCTCTCATTGTTCGTAGGCCTTCATTTTATCGCACCCGCTCTCAGGTGCCTGTCCCACATCGCTCCGAATTGCCGGAATGCCGGAGCGCGCCCCCTGCCGGCCAGGATCCAGCCCGCCTCCGCCGCCGCCCACACGAAATACGCCGCCACGAAGAAAGGACGGCCCAGGCCCGAAGGCGATAGCGCGAACTGCGCCGCCCACAGCAAGAACAGCCCCGCCGCCTGCCACCACACCAGCCGCATCCGCACCAGGAACAGCGTCCCCAGCAACGATTGCCCCAGCGTCATCAGAAGCTCCATCCGCTGCCCGCCGTCCAGCGGGATCGACGCCGGCACTCCCCGGCTGAGCGAGTATACGATCGGCAGCATCGCCGTCAAAAGGGTCCACTGGTTGATGTTGCTCGACACCATGTTCATCAGCGCCATGGACGCGCGCTCCACGGTGCGCGCCCAATAAAACGCCGATACCTTCTCGGGAAATTCCGAGACGAACGGCGCCACCCACTGCACGAATACGAAATTCGGAACCCCCACCACGGCCGAAAGGGCCAGCAGGCTCGCCAGGAACGGCTCCGCCATGAGGTAGATCAACCCTCCCCCCACCACGAACAGCCCGGTAATCGCGGCGATCCGCGCGCCCCGCGGCGCCGTCACGATCGCTCGTGGAAGCGCCTCCAGGTCCTCCATCGCCCCCGCTCCTTCGGACGGCATGCGCTGCAGCAGCGCCAGGTAGGCCGCGTACACCATGATCAGGATCGCCGCGTCCCACAGGTTCAACGACCGCTTCCAGGCCACTACCGCGACCCACGTCATCGAGGCCAGCAGCCCGATCACCTCCACCGAGTGCTCGTCCCGCAGGCGGATCTCGCGCAGCGGCGTTTTGTAGCGCCGCCGGTGGAACACCGCCGCCGTCCCGTAGATCATCGGCCATCCCAGCCCGGTCAGCAGCCGGAGCGCGCCCGTCAGGTTCGCCATCAGCAGCGGCACCTGCTGCTGCCACGCCAGCACCGCCTCCACAGCGAACTCAGGCAGCGTCTGCAGCCACGCCAGAATCGCCAGCGCGAAGCCCTGGGCAATGAAAAACTGCGCCGATTCCGCGGCCCACGCGATCAACATGGCCGCCGCCAGAATCGCGGGCGCCGTCCACAGCACGGAGTTCGGAGAGGCCGGAGGAATCACGCCCACCGCCAGTGCCAGCACCGCGCAGGCAGCGAATCTACCGGAACTCGACGTCCCCGCCGCTCCGGACAACCGAGTGTCTCTCAAATTCTGTTCTCTTCTCCGGGAAATCCGTCCGGAAGTGCGCCCCGCGGCTTTCTTCCCGGGCCAGGGCGCACCGCGCAATCAGCCACGCCACCAGCGCCTCGTTCCTCTCCAGGTGCCCTTCCAGCAGCCGGACTGCTTCGCTCAGCCCCTCCGCATCGCGCACGATCCCGCAGTTGTCCCACGCGATCGCCCGCACGTCCGAGCCGCATTCCGTCACGGCCGCCGGCCCGGTCCGGCGCGGCGTTCCACCGTGCCCCCGCGCTTCCCGCATGGCCCGCCCCGCGCGCGCCCCGAACACCACTCCTTCGAGCAGGGAATTGCTGGCCAGCCGGTTCGCGCCATGCACCCCCGTGCATGCCGCCTCACCCGCCGCGAACAGCCCCGGCAGGCTCGTGCGTCCTTCCAGGTCGGTCCGCACGCCGCCCATCGCGTAATGGGCCGCCGGCGCCACCGGCGCCGCCTGCTTCTCCAGGTCGATTCCGTACTGCAGGCACGTTTCATAGATCCGCGGAAATCGCCCTCGCACAAATCCGCGCTCCCGGTGGCTCAAATCCAGCCATACGTGCGGCGACCCGCTCCGCTTCATCTCTTCCGTGATGGCCCGGGCCACCACATCCCGCGGCGCGAGTTCCCCCAGCGGATGGTAGCGCGCCATAAATCGCTCGCTCTGATTGTTCTTCAGTTGCGCGCCCTCGCCGCGCAGCGCTTCCGAAAGAAGGAACCTCGGCGCCCCCTCGACATGCAGCGCCGTGGGGTGGAACTGCACGAACTCGATGTCGCCGATCTCCGCTCCGGCCCGGTACGCCATGGCCACACCGTCGCCCGTGGCGACCTCCGGATTGGTGGTGTTCCGGTACACCGCGCCCAGCCCGCCCGTGGCCAGCAGCACCGCCCGCGCTCCCATCGCTTCGTGCAGCCATGCGCCGCGTACCGCGCCGTCTTCAACTACCAGCTCCGTCATGGCCGCGTGGCTGCGGAACGTCACGTTTTCGAGCGACGACGCCTTCCGGTACAGGGTTCTGGCGATTTCGCGCCCCGTCGAATCGCCGTGCGCGTGCAGCACGCGGTTCCGGCTGTGCGCGCCCTCCCGCGTGAACGCCAGCCGGGTTCCTTCCCGGTCGAACTCCGCGCCCCACTCGATCAGTTCCTGGATGGCCGCAGGCCCTTCTTCCACCAGCGTCTTTACAGCCGCGCGGTCGCACAGCCCGTCGCCGGCGTAGATCGTGTCCTGCTCGTGGAGCGAGACCTCATCGTCATCGCTCAGGGCCACGGCGATCCCGCCCTGGGCGTATTCGGAAGAGGACTCCCGCAGGCTTTCCTTCGCCACCACGAGCACGCGCCCTGCTTGCGACAACTCGATCGCGGCGCGCAACCCGGCGACGCCGGCTCCTATCACCAGGAAATCGGGATTCATCAGCTACTTGCGATCATAACAGGGCGCGCTCAAGCCTCGATTCCAAACGACCCATAGCGATGCACTGCCGCTTCCTGCTCCTCGACGCCGCGCACCTCGGCCCACCGCGGCCCGCGATGCAGCAGCCCGGCCATCTCCTCCAGTTTCTCCGGCGGACCCGCCGCGTATACCTCGACCCGCCCGTCGTCCAGGTTTCGTGCGTACCCTGTCAACCCCAACTCCGAGGCTGCCCGCTGTGCGAAATACCGGTACCCCACTCCCTGCACATGCCCGCGCACCAACCACCGCCGCGCCTCGATCTGCCTGGCTGCCATGCCTTCAGGAGACCACAAATTTTAGGCCCTCCCCTGATATCCTGTCTTCCATGGACTACGTTCGCTTGGGTTCCGCCGGCATCAACGTCTCTCGCATCTGCCTCGGGGCCATGACCTACGGCTCCAAGAAGTGGCGCGAGTGGGTAATCGAAGAGGAAGAGAGCCGCCCCTTCATTCGCCGCGCCCTGGAGCTCGGCATCAACTTTTTCGATACCGCCGACATGTACTCCGTCGGCGTCAGTGAAGAGATCCTCGGCCGCGCCCTCAAAGACTTCGCACCCTCGCGCGACCGCGTCGTCATCGCCACCAAGGCCTTCAACGCCATGAGCGACGACCCCAACGACCGCGGCCTCTCCCGCAAACACATCTTCCACTCCATCGACGCCAGTCTCCGCCGCCTCGGCACCGATTATGTGGACCTCTACCAGATCCACCGCCTCGATCCCCACACCCCCATCGAAGAGACCCTGCAAGCTCTCGCCGATGTCGTTCGCGCCGGCAAAGCTCTCTATCTCGGTGCGTCGTCCATGTTCGCCTGGCAGTTCGGCAAGATGCTCCATATCGCCGACCGTCTCGGCCTGCCCCGCTTTGTGAGCATGCAGAACCACTACAACCTCGTCTACCGCGAGGAAGAGCGCGAAATGCTCCCGCTTTGCCGCGAAGAGGGCATCGGCGTCATTCCCTGGAGTCCGCTCGCCCGCGGCTTCGTCATGGGCAACCGCCGCCCCGAGGATTTCGGCGACACGGTCCGCGCCAAGACCGACACCTTTGCGCACGGCCTCTATTACCAGCCGTCGGATTTCGAGATCGTCAACCGCATCACGGAGGTCGCGCGCGCCCGAGGCGTCTCCAACGCTCAGATTGCCCTGGCCTGGCTCCTCCAGCAGCCCGGTGTCACGGCCCCCATCGTCGGCGCAAGCAAAATGAATCATCTCGAGGACGCGGTCGCCGCTACCAGCCTGAAGCTCACTGGCGAGGAACGCAAACGGCTCGAAGAGTGTTACCAGCCGCATCCCATCCGGGGACACGCATGACGCCGGCGGTCCGTAAGATCGCTTTGGTCACCGGCGCCGGCAGCGGCATCGGACGCGCTTCGAGCCTGGCGCTCGAAGCCGCCGGATTCTCGGTTGTACTTGCCGGACGCCGCGCCGCCGGACTCGACGAGACCGCCGCGCAATCCGCCGGCCACATGCTCGCCGTCCCCACCGACGTCGGCAATCCCGAATCCGTCGCGGCCCTCTTCGCCCGCGTTCAGGAGGTTTACGGACGGCTCGACGTGCTCTTCAACAACGCCGGCATGGGCGCCCCCGCCATCCCCATGGAGGAGCTCAGTTTCGAGCAGTGGAGCCGCGTCGTCGCCGTCAATCTCACCGGGTCGTTTCTCTGTGCGCAGCACGCCATCCGCATCATGAAGCAGCAGACCCCTCGCGGCGGCCGCATCATCAACAACGGGTCGCTCTCCGCCTACGTGCCGCGGCCAAACTCCGCGCCCTACACAGCCACCAAGCACGCCATCACCGGCCTGACCCGCTCCATCTCGCTCGACGGCCGCGATCACGACATCGCCTGCAGCCAGATCGATATCGGCAACGCCGCCACCCCCATGACCGTCCGCATGGAAGGCATCGAGCCGCGCATGGACGTCGATCATGTGGCCCGCGCGGTTGTCTACATGGCGACACTGCCGCTCGAAGCCAACGTGCAGTTCATGACCGTGATGTCCACCAAAATGCCCTACATCGGCCGTGGCTAAGCCGGATAGGCCTTCATTCGTGCCTGAGCGCCGCCACCGGGTCGATCGCAGCGGCCCGGCGCGCCGGCAACCCGCCCGCAATCGCCGCGGCCCCCAGGAAAATTGCCACTCCCGTTCCAATTACCTGTGGATCGGCCGGCTGGATTCCGAATAACAAGGACCGCGCGAGCTGCATCAGCACCAGCGAGCCCGCCAGCCCGCCCGCTAATCCTCCTGCCATCATCCCGATCAGATCCTTCAGCACGAGTCCGTAGAGCGGTCCTCTCCGAGCCCCTAGCGCAGCGCGAATCCCAATCTCTTTGGTGCGCCGCGTCACTGAATAGTTCACCAGCCCGAATAAGCCGATCGCCGCCAGGAGGAGGCTGAGGAACGCGAACGCGCCGCCGATCGCGGCGAGCAGTCTCTCTTTCAGGATCGTACTTCCGACCAGCGCTTCGAGCGTCGTGACGTCCCTGACCCTCATGCCCAGTCCCAGCGCTCGCGCCTCGCGCTCGACCATTTTCGCCACCGAGCCCGCATCGAGCGTGGAGCGCACATACAGCGTGAACGCTACCGGCGGCTTCATCGGCATGTACGCGACCGGCTCCGGCCCGCCGCGCAGATCGCCGAAGTGCGAGTTGGCCGCCAGTCCGATAATCTGGTGGAGTACGCCGTCATCGCGTCGAAACTCCCGGCCCAGCACCGCTTCGCTTCCGAAGTACCGCCTGGCGAATGCGCGATTGACGATCGTCGGCACGGGCTCGTTGTCATTATCGCGGAGTGTGAAGTCGCGGCCGCCGAGCAGCGGTGTGCGGAGCGTCGCGAAGTAGCCCGGCGAAACCCGGTAGAAGGTCTCTTCCCGCTCGGAAGGCGGCCTCCCCGGCAGGATCACCCTCTGCGCGCGGCGTTCTCCCGAGAACACGGGCATCCAGGCCGTCGCCGCCTCCTGGACCGCGGATAGGGCCGCGGTACGCACCTGCAGCTGCTGCATCAGCAAGAGCTGCCGCTCTCTCTGCCGTGTATTGCCGATCGTCAGCACCGTCACGCCCTTCGGGTCGAACCCTGTATCCACCGCGGCCAGGTTGCGCAGGCTGAAAAGAAACCCGGCGCCGCCCGTAACCAGGCAGAATGCGAACGCCACCTGCACTCCCACGAAGGCGCGGCCCAGACGCAGGCGGCCGGCCTGTCCCCCCACATGCCTGAGCCCGGCGATCGGCGGCCCGCCCGTAGCTTGCCACGCGGGCAGCAACCCGAAGAAGACCGCCGAGAGGGCGCAGAGCGCGACGCAGAACAGCAGCACGCGTGTATCGAGCGCCAGGTCGAGCCGGACCGGATCGGCCTGTTTCGAAACCGCCGCGACCAGCGCCGGAGCCGCCGCCCGCGCCATCACCCAGCCCCCGAAACCGGCCAGCAGCGAGATCAGCAGGCTTTCGGTGAGAAGCTGGCGCACGAGCCGCGCCCGCCGCGCGCCGAGTGAAACACGCAGCGCCATCTCCCCCGATCGCGCGGTGGACCGGGCCAGCAGCAGGCTCGCCACGTTGGCGCAGGCAATCAGGAGAATACACACGGAAACGCCCAGCAGAATCCACAACGAGCGCGAGAAAGTCCGCCGGAAAACGGAAATCCCGTTTGCCCCGGAGTACGCGAAGATTTTCATCTGCCGGAGCTGCTTCTGCAATGCCGGAGGCATGCTGGTCCCCGGTCCGATCCTCGATTCCTGATGATGGTGGAATGCGGGCTGCAAACGCGCCGCCAGTTGCTCCCGCGTCGTGCCCTGCGTCAGGCGTCCAGCGAGGCGGAACATCCTGATTTCGGGATTCGCGAAAATATCGGGATCAACGAGTGTAACCGGCAGCCAAACGTCCACACGCTTGCCAGGCTCCGTGCCCCAGAACCCCTCGCGCGCCACCCCGAGTATCGAATACGTGCGGCCGCTCAGGATGAGACTCTTCCCCAGGATGTCGCGGTCCGCCCCGAACCGGCGATCCCAATATTCGTAGCTCAGCACCACCACCGCGCGAGGCGACGGAAAGCGATCTTCGGCCTGGGAGAAGAGCCCTCCCAGGGCCGGCGGAACTCCCAGAACGTCGAAAGCATCCGGCGATACGACCTGCTGGGTGACCTTCTCATACGGCCCGCCGGCCCCGCCGGCCTGCGCTTCCACGCGATTCGGAGAGTCGAAGAGCGCGAGACGCGCCGAATCACCGGCCGCCGCGCGGAGCTCCTCGTAAAGCGGGTAGCTGAACGTGTCGCCCTCGGAAGCCGGAACTCCGGGCAGATCTCCACTGGGAGCCGCCAAAGTGAACAGCCGGTCCGGCTGCGGCACTGGCAGCGGCCGCAGCATGGCAGCGTCGACGATGGAGTAGATCGCGGTGTTGGATCCAATTGCCAGGCTCAGGGAAACAACCGCGGCCGCCGCGAAAATGGGATTCCGGCGGAGACCCCGCCATGCGTAGCGAACGTCCTGGCACGTGCCGTCGAATGCCGCCCAGAGCCTCAATTCCCGGCTTCTTTCGCGAATCAGGGTGGCATTCCCGAATATCAGCGACGCCTGCCGTCGAGCCTCCGCGGGCGTGAGGCCTCGACCTCGGAGGTCTTCGGCGCGGCGTTCCAGATGGTCGCGCACCTCATCCGCCAGCTCCTCGTCGAGCCGGCGTGGATTCACTGCATTCCTGAACCTGGTGAGCCACGACACGATGTCACCCTCCCTGTTCTCCGCGCCTGCTAGGCGTGGCGCAACACCCGCGCCACACCGGCCGAGAAACTGCTCCAGCGCTCGGTTTCCTCCGCGAGCTGCTTCGCTCCCGCGCGATTAATGCGATAGATCCGCGCGCGCCGCTTGTTCTCCGTGACCTTCCACTCCGCCGCGATCCATCCGGCCTCTTCCATGCGGTGCAAGGCGGGATAAAGCGAGCCTTCGTCCACCCTGAGCGCCTCCTGCGAAAGTTCCTGGATCGCGTTGGCGATGCCGTAGCCGTGCGATGGACCGCGGCGGCTGAGGATCGTCAGGACCAGCATGTCGAGCGCGGTCTGCGCGGAATTGGAGGACGGCATATACTTAGATCACTAGGGTAGCGATCTAATCAAAGCACGGCCGGGCTGCTCTGTCAAGCACGGCTGGCGGCCCGCCGGCCCCGCACACGATTCGGCCATGATGACCCTGGCCGGTCTATTTCACGCTGACGTTGGCGGAGTTGCTGGTTTGGCCGTCGATGGTCACGGTGAGGGGATAGTCGCCCGGCGCGAGCCCGGAAGGAACTAGGATGTTCATTTGCACCAGCCCGATGAATCCCGGCGTCAGGCCAGTGAATGCAACCTGGGCGTTCGTGGTGCCGATCTTGGCCGACGCCGTCGACGTGGCCGTCGCCAGCGGGCTGACGGGCGCGACCGTGCCGTCCGCCACCGGAGGCGACACCGGACCCGACCCCGTCAGGTAGGCAAAAATGTAACTGCCCCCGGCCGCCGGATTCGAGGGGCCGTTCAGCGAATAATCCTGGTTCTGCACGATCGCCGCGCTGCCGCTGAAGAAGAGCCCGGGCCCCGCGCTCACCACGGGAACATTCAGGGTGTTGCTCGACCCGCCATTCACGCCGACCTGAACTCCCGCTGTGCCGGTCGCAGTGCCCCACGGCACCTGGAAGTTGATCTGGCCCGGCGAAACATAATAGATCGGCGCTTGCGTTCCGTTCACGCTCACGGTCACGCCGTTGAACGTCTGGGGCCACGGCGCTGCCGTCGCGCCCGGTGACGCACCGAAGGTGCCCCATACGGTAGCCAGCGCGCCCGGTGAGATCTGCTGCGCATAGCTGGCGGCATTCGTGACTCCGCCGTCGGAGATCACGGGATTGACGCCCTGCAGTAGCCGGATTGCCTGGTTCGACGTGTCGGCGATGTAGATTTTGGCTTGCGCATCGATCGCGATTCCACGCGGGAAATTGAACGTCGCGCTGGTCGCCGGCCCGCCATCCCCCGTATACTTCAGCGCACCCGTGCCCGCAATCGTTACGATGGTCCCATCGGGAGTGACCTTCCGGACCCGGCTGGTCGTGGAATCCACGATGTACACGCTCCCCGCCGCATCCACCGCTACGCCGTAGGGGTTTTGGAGCGTGGCCTTGGTAGCTGGCCCCCCGTCGCCCGAGAATCCATTGGTACCGGTCCCGGCGATGGTTGTAAGTTTATTATTGGCCCACTTCACGACACGGTGGTCGTTGGTATCGGCGATGTAGATCGCGCCCGCGCTGTCGATCGCGATGCCGGTCGGATGGTTCAGCGTATTGGCCGTGCCCTTCGAGCCGACCACCGCCGTGATGTTCCCCGTCGTCTTATCGACCCTGCGGACTAAGTTGTTGTTGGTGTCGCTGATGTACACGTTGCCCGCCGCATCCACCGCTACCCCGGATGGCGACCATAGTTCCGCTCCGACCGCGAGGCCGTTATCGCCCTGGTTGCCATATATGGTGGGGGTGCCGGCGAACAAGGTGATGGTTCCCCCCGAGACTTTGCGGATGACGTGATTCTGCGTGTCGGCGATGTAGAGATTGCCCGAGCTGTCCACTGCCACGGCATTCGGATTGTTCAACTGTGCCGACGTGGCGCTGGCTCCATCGCCCGCGTAGGCGCCGGTGCCGTTGCCCGCCACCGTGCTGACCGTTCCGCCTGAAACCATGCGGATCCGGTGATTGGCGCTGTCCGCGATGTACACCTTGCCCGAGGAGTCAACTGCGACCCCCGTGGGGGAATTAAGCTGGGCGCCGCCGAGTGCGTCGCCATCCACGAACCCTGCCGTGCCGTTGCCGGCCAGAGTGGAAATCGTATACTGCTGGGCGATAGCTCCCGACGAGCTGAGAAGAAACGCAAGAATCGCGCGATGAATGAATTGCTTGGACATGTGAAGACGTATAGACGCAAACGCGGAAACCCGGTTACATCGGATTCCCGCACGCGGCGAGCTGTGTCCGCTGCCTTCCGTTCTCGTCGAAGTTGGAAGGGGCCAGCCATCGTTCGAGCGCGGCCTTGCGTTGCGGCCATTCGGTATCCAGCATGGAAAACCAGGCAGTGTCGCGGTTCCGCCCCTTGATGATCATGTGCTGGCGAAACACCCCTTCGAACGTGAAGCCGAGGCGCAGCGCGGCGCGCCGCGACGGCTCGTTGCGCGCGTCGCACTTCCACTCGTAGCGGCGATAGCCGAGATCCTCGAAGACATGCCGGGCCATCAGGTACATCGCCTCGGTCGCGCTCGCGGTGCGCTGCAGGGACGGCGTAAACAGGATGCCGCCGACCTCGATCACCCGGTGAGCCGGCTCGATGCGAAGGAATGCCGCGTACCCGGCGGCGCTCCCCGTATGGCGCTCGACAATCGCGAAAAACAGGGGGTCCTCCGACGCCGCCTTTCCGGCGAGAGCGGAGCGGAACGCGACGGGCTCGCGGAACGGCCCGTCCGCCATGTACTCCCAAAGCTGGTTATGCCGCGGATCACGGAGCGATTCCCATAACGATCCGCAATGGCGCTCCGCGTCGAGCGGAACGAGCGACACCAGGCGGCCTTCCAGGGTGACCCGTTGCGGCCGTGCCGCGGGTCCGGTACCAGGGTGCATCTCCCTATGGTGCCATGCCGCGGATTAATCCGGTGCTTCGGGAAACCTGGCGCCAAGGCTGCGCAGAAAGTCGGAATCGGCTTCGCGCACCTGGGCGGCGCTGGGCTCGGCGATGTCCTCCAAATCCCCCGTCTGGGGGCAGTCTCGCCAGCAGTCTGAAAGGTCCTTGAGAACGCAGATGTTCCGCTGGCATGCGTCGCACCACCACACGATCGCAAGTTGATGCTGCGGCGTCAGCCCGATCTGCATGAAGTGCAGTGGAGACAGCCCGCATTCACAAGTAAGCGATAGTGGTCGAAACCGCATTACACTCCTGTTGCACTTATCGCACGCGCCGGCACTTCTTGGTAGTCACAACTTTGAGCGTTGGGTACCAGGGAAGGTCTAGTACAGGATGCCGGCCGGCGCCTTGAGGTATACTCGTCTTTGGACCGCCGGGTCGACTGCGGCAGCGACATATGTCGTTGATTCTAAAGCTGGCGTAGCTCAGTTGGTAGAGCATCTGATTTGTAATCAGATCTCTTTCCATTTGTTTCCAATGGCTTAGAAGGCCCGGTAACAAGAGGAATCTGAGGATTCTTCCCGGGCGGCCATTACGGTGGGAGTGGAGCCGGGAACGGGGGTCGAACCCGTGACCTCAAGATTACAAATCTAGCGCTCTACCAACTGAGCTATCCCGGCCATTTGAATCCTCATTATCGCTCAAAACGTGCTTCCCAGCCAAAGGCGTTCAGAACGGCTCTGACACGGATGGCAACGGGTTTTCGCGCCGGCCTCTGGCTGCCCTTGAGCCAGAGGGCGCTCCACATAGATTTGGTGAGGTCCGCTCGGCGCCCATTCTTCGCGGTGATACACTTTCCGCGGCCATCAGCCGAAGGCTTCGCGCTTGATCGTGGTCCGCAAGGGGTCCAAAGCTCCTCGCAAATCAACCATATGAGTCTGGTTCCAAACACAGGTCCCCGGACACGTTTGCGCTCACCAAAACACCTTGCAATTCGCCTGGTCCTCTCGACCGCCGTTTTGGGGCCTTGTCAACCGAGGATCGGCTCGAAGCGGCCCGTAACTCCCACGCGGAGCCGCACGGATAGAGTCAGGCGATGCCCGGATCACTTAGTTGAGGTGCCCAATCGGAAACTCCTGCGGACTCTGCCTGCCAATCGACACACTGCTGGCGAGACCTCCGCTTGCAACAGCCCCGGAACCGCGCAGATCGTAGTTCGAAGGCTCACCTTCGGCTAACGTAAATTGACGTCGCAGCCAGAATGGCGATTCGGGCCACCGGCGCTCCATGGCGTAATAGGCGCGACGGTCTCGCAGGTACGCGGCAAAATCGGCATGAACTTCGGCGTCATATTCATCGCCGGATTCATGGCGGCCGGCCGCCAGAGCGCACAACACAGACGACGCACGCTCGGCCGAGGCGAGGGCGAAGTCAATGCCACTGGAGGACAGCGGATCCAGTCCGATAGCCGCATCGCCGATCGCGAGCCACCCGTCTCCGGCCGCGCGAAGGAGACAATGACTCGCAGCCGGAAACACGCGCAGCGGCCCGTTTGGGGTTAATCCAGCGAACCGCTCGCTGGTGTGGGGCCGAGTCTTGAAGCAGCCGGGTCCACGCCGCTGGATGCGTGAGGCGGTTCCGCACGCAGATGTCGGAATCGGTGAAGAAGATGGCAATGGCTCCGCCGTTGGGCAGGCTCGCAGAATACCACCAGCCAAGAGCATGCGACTCGATTCGTGAGGGTAACCCGATCAGCCGATCCGGCTGGCGCCGTCCGATCCCCATGCGCTGACACAGACGCGCGCGTCGGCCAGTGGCGTCGACCAGGAAGCCGGCGTATATTCGCAATTCTCCGGCGCTCACAGACCACTCGCCGGCCCGGAACTCGATGTCGCGAGCGCAGGTCCGACGGAACACGCGCGCTCCGGCACCCTCCGCGGCCAAGGTCAGCATCGTGTCGAAGCGCGGACGATCGAGATGCCACCCGTTCAGTAGGGGATGTGCGAGGAAACTAGAGGAATCCAGCCCACCGGTTCCCCAAGCGCTCTGAACACCGTACACGGGCTCAGGACGAGTCTCGAGAAATGCTTCTCACACTCCGAGCCGCTGCAGGCGGATGGCGGCGGAGGGCGGAAGGGACTCGCCGACCCGGAATGGCTCGAAGCCGCTCTGTTCGAGCAGAACCACGGAGCAGTCGACACGCGCCAGGCGTAAGCCGAGCGCGGCGCCGGCCGGTCCGGCTCCAACCACGACGACATCTGCCGCCGTCCGTCTCACGGCACGGCCGGTCCCGAGGCCCCACCCCGCTCATTTGGCGGGATTCCCTTTTGCGCGCATTCGGCGAGGCACTTCCGCAGGCCGTTCAGATCGATGCTCAGCTTGCGGAGCAGCTCTTCGAGCTGCGGCGTAATCACGCCTTTTTGACCGAACAGGCAGTTCAGAAGATGCCAGAATCCGTCATCCTTGCCACCGGTCGGGTTGTTGCCGCCGATCCAGACTGCGTTGGTGAGGGTTTGTTCGCGGAGAAACGGCAAGCCGCGGCGGCTGGTACCATTCGCGGGCCGACCGGCTTACGCCACAAGCCACGTCACAAGGCCCCATCCGGCACCCTCGTTCCTTGCTCTAAAACATTGATTTTATTGGTCGGGGCGGGGCGATTTGAACGCCCGACCCCCTGCGCCCAAGGCAGGTGCGCTACCAGGCTGCGCTACGCCCCGACATCATCTGCTCTTTTGATTCTAGACTACTTCCCCAATTGGCGATACCGTCCGCCCGCCGGCGTCTTGCCCTTCTCGCTGAGACCATGCTAATTTTCGGGCGTGAGTTCCACTCGCATCAGCCGCCGCGTGAATGCACCCCGCCCGATCGTCTATCGCGCACTGCTCGATCCGCAGGCAGTCGCGACGTGGATGGTGCCAACGGGCATGACCAGCCATGTGCATGCGTTCGACGTCCGCGAGGGCGGGTCGTTCCGGATTTCGCTCACGTATGACTCGCCCGCGGCGGCTGGCAAGACGAGCGCGCACACCGACACGTATCACGGCCGCTTCGTGAAACTCGTGACCAACGAGCAGGTGGTCGAGGTAGTCGAATTCTAGACGACGGATCCCGCACTGCGGGGCGAGATGACGATCATGATCGCGCTCGCCGATGCGGACGGCGGCACCGAGATCCTCGCCGTACACGACGGGCTGCCGCCGGGCCTCTCGACGGCCGACAACGAAGCCGGCTGGCAGTCGTCACTCGCAAAACTTGCGGCGCCTTCCGAGGCGAGCCCGGACACCCCGGACGCGTAGCGCACGTACATACCGCACGGGAGGGGACGGACTCAAACACACGCTTTCTCCGAGGGCGGGAATGGGAAAATAGTGACGTGGCAACGCTGATATCCGTAAGTGTGGGACTTCCCCGCGACGTCGCGTGGCATGGGGGCACCGTCCACACCGCCATCTGGAAGCAGCCGGTACAGGGTCGACGGATGGTCCGGCGGCTCAATATCGACGGCGACGGACAGGGCGATCTCGCCGGACATGGAGGTGAGCATCGAGCAGTGATGGTGTACCAGATGGACTCCTACCGTCACTGGGAGAGTTACCTGGGCCGCCACGATTTCACTCTCGGACAGTTCGGAGAGAACTTCACGGTTGAGGGCTTATCCGACGACGAGGTCTTCATCGGCGACCGCTATCGGATCGGGAAAGCGCTCTTCGAGGTAACGCAGCCGCGCGTTACCTGTTATCGCGTGGGCATGCGAATGGATGAGCCCCAAATGGCTGCGCTGCTCGTTTCGCACCATCGCCCCGGCTTCTATTTCCGCGTGCTCGAGGAAGGCGAGGTCGGTGCGGGCGACGAGATCACGAAGGTGGCCGATGGCCCCGAACGAGTGAGCGTCGCCGGGATCGACGCCCTGCTCTATTTGCCCGGCCACCCCCACGATCAATTGGAACGTGCGTTGCTTATTCCGGCGCTGAGCGCGGGATGGAAAGGGTCCTTACAGGCGCTGGTCGATCAGGAGACCGCGGGAGCGGGCGCGGCGGGCAATGCCGGTTTGACTGGTACCGCAAGCCCACCGCCGGCCTGGCCCGGCTTCAGGCCCTTACGGGTTGCAAGGGTCGATCGGGAAAGCGCCAGCGTGATTTCGTTATCCTTCGAGCCGATCGATAGTTCGCCTCTCCCTGCGGCGCTTCCGGGGCAGTTTCTCGTGTTGAGATTGCGGCCCGATCCCGAGCTCCCCCCGGTCCTGCGGAACTATTCGATATCGAGCGCGCCTGGCGCGAGTGCTTACCGCGTGAGCGTAAAGCAGGAAGTGAACGGTGTTGCCAGCACGTTCCTGCACCATCATGTCCGGGTGGGGGACATTCTCGAAGCCAGCGCGCCAAGGGGGAGTTTCACGCTGCAGCCCGGCGACGGCGCCGTCGTGCTGTTGAGTGCGGGCATCGGAGCCACTCCCGTACTCGCGATGCTCCATGCCCTGGCGTCCACTGCATCCCCTCGCCAGGTCTGGTGGCTGTACGGCGCGCGCAATCGCGACGAACATCCGTTCGCGCAGGAATCACGCGAGCTCCTCCAAGAACTCGCGACCAACCGATCCTATATCGCATACAGCAGGCCGCGCCCCGACGATCGCCGGGGTCAGGACTACGATTCATCCGGCCACTTGACCGTGCCGGTGCTGGACCAGCTCGGCGTTCCCCGGGATGCGGACTTCTACCTTTGTGGACCTGCTCCATTTCTCGGCAGCTTTACGGCGGACCTCCAAGCCTGGGGTGTGGCGGCAGACCGGATTCATACAGAGATCTTCGGTCCGGGTGACTCGATAACGCCTGGTATCGCCCCCACCGCCAGGCGGCCCGCGCACCCGCCTTCGGGCACTCCAGGCACCGGACCGCAGGTGTCGTTTACCCGCAGCGGGCTGACCGTTCCGTGGAGCACCAGTTTCCGTAGCCTGCTGGAACTTGCCGAAGCCTGTGACATAACGGTCAGATGGTCTTGCCGCACCGGAGTCTGCCACACGTGCGAATGCGCATTGATCGGAGGCGCGGTTCACTATGAGCCGG
Source organism: Bryobacterales bacterium (assembly GCA_963836015.1). GTDB lineage: Bacteria > Acidobacteriota > Terriglobia > Bryobacterales > Bryobacteraceae > CAWCDJ01. The sequence goes on from CAWIIF010000013.1 coordinate 116,355, forward strand.
ATCCGCTGGAGCCGCCGGCGGCGGGTAACATGCTGGTCTGCTGCTCGCAGCCGCTGGCAGATGTCGAGATCGATCTTTAGCCGCTCAACTTTCCGGCGGGACTCATTCGTCGGAGACGAAGCGCGACTCGCTCAGGTCCAGCTCGCGCTCGATGCGGCGAAGGACCTGGTCATTGATGCGGCCCTGGTTGCGCAGGCGGACGGCGGTCTCTCGTTCGATACCCAGTGCCTCCCGGGAAAGATCAATGTAGCGCTCGTGATCGCCGCTCCCATCCCGGCTTCTGCCGGCGGGTTGGAGACTTGCCAGGCGCTGGCGGTAATGCGCGGCCAGATCGTCATAAAGTCCGGCAGATTCCCGAGTGTCCCGTTCTCTGGCTCCCTGCAAATGGGAGAGCGCAGCTTCGATCACGATGCGCCGCGCCTCCTGCTCCTCGCAGTCCGGCGCGGCAGGTGCGGCCAGACCCAGAGCACGGATGAGGGCTGGGAGCGTGATTCCCTGTAGGACCAGAGTCACAACAATGACACAGAACGTGAGAAAAACCACCAGATTCCGTTGCGGAAACGGACTGCCGTCCGCGAGCGAGGCGGGCAAGGCGAGGGCGGCCGCGAGGGAGACCACACCGCGCATCCCAGTCCAGCCGATAACAAAGATCCGCCGGGCGCTGGGCGGCGTCTCGTGCCGATGGGTGAATCGGGTGCCCACGAAGTACGAGAGCCAGGCGCCCGGATAGACCCACACGAGGCGGAGGACAATCAGCACCAGGCTGAAGACCACGCCATCGAGGAGGAGATCCGGCAGGCTGTATCCGCGAATGGAGGCGCGGATCGCTGGAAGTTGAAGCCCGATAAGCACAAAGACCAGACCGTTCAGCACGAACGTGAACGATTGCCAGAACGACCAGATCTGGATTCGAACCGAGGGTGAAAAGAACCGAGCGCTTCGACGGCTCAGAAACAGCCCGCAGGCCACAACCGCCAGAACACCGGAAGCATGGATGGCATCGGCGGCCAGATACACGGCATACGGGACCAGAATGCTGAGCGTAATCTCGATGGGGCCATCGTCAATTCGCCGCTCCACATAGTAGACGATCCAGCCGGCGAGGAGGCCGAGCCCGACGCCGCCGAGGGTGAGCCAGACGAGCACCAGGATGCCACCGGTCACGGTGGGCACGCTCCGGTTCACGATAATATCGGTAGCGAACTGAAGGGCGAGCAGGCCCGTGGCGTCGTTGATCAGGCTTTCTCCTTCGAGAATGTCGACGACGCGGCCGGTAAGTCCGACACGTCTTGCGATGGATGTAGCCGCGATCGCGTCGGTGGGGGCGACGATGGCTCCGAGCACCAGCCCGATACGCCAGTCGAAGCCGGTGAAGGCATCAGGGGCCACCAGGGAAACTGCGAGAACGGTGAATCCCACCAACCCGAAGGCCAGAAGAAAGATATTGACGAGGTTGTAGCGGAAGTCGCGCCAGGAGGTGAGCCACGCGGCGGAGTAGAGAAGAGGCGGGAGAATGACCAGGAAGACCAGGTCGGGGTTGAGGGTAATCCTGGGGATGCCCGGGACGAAACCGAGAAGCAGCCCTCCGATGACCATGACGATCGGGTACGCAGTTCTCAGTTTTCGAGCGAGGAGTCCGAGGACTACTATGAAAAAAAGCAGAAGAAGAAACACGAGTTCAACGGCGCCAATCTCACTCATTCAACGCACCCCATACTTTAGAAGATACCCAGTCGGGCGCAGAACCGCGTAAGCACTTAAAGATAAAGGCGGCCCGAGTTGTAACCCCCGGTATAATTAGGTTTGCCAAATTACGAATCCAGACCGTCGGCCGACATCTTTCGTCTGATCGGGAAAAATCTCACCGAAATGGTGCTGGCTTACGATATGGACCGCCGGCTGGTGTTCGTCAACCCGGCCGTCGAGACCCTGACCGGGTACTCGACGGAGGAGATCGAACAGGCCAACTTCATCTGCTGGGTTCATCCGGAAGACCAGTCCCGCATGCTGGCGCTTTGGGATCCGCTGTTTCAAGGCAAATCCTTTCATGAGCAGGAGTACCGCCTCGTTACCAAAGACGGGCGCGTGAAATGGGCCGTGGCTTCCTGGACCCCCATCCTGGACGACGCCGGCAGGCAGGTTGGAGTGCAAGGGCGCGAATTCGATATCACACCGCGCAAGCTGGCCGAAACCGCGCTGCGGCACTCCGAGGAAAAGCTCCGGGCGGACGAAGAACGCTACCGGGCGCTCTTCGAAAATTCGCCTTTTCCCATGTGGGAAGAAGACTTTTCCCAAATCAAGGGCTATCTCGATTCGCTGGCTGCCGCGGGCGTTTCGGACATCCGGCGCCACTTGGCCCGCCACCGCGAGTCTACAGAGGAGTGCGTCCGCCTCGTACGCATTCTCGACGTAAATCGCGCGGCCCGCAGCTTCTACGGGGCTTCGACCAGGGAGGAGCTGCTGGGAGGTCTGGGCCGGATTTTCGATGAACAGGCCTTCGAGATTTTTCGCGAGGAGATCTCCACGCTGGCGGAGAACCATCCCTCGTTTCAGACCGAATTCCCGGTACGGACGCTGAAAGGCGAAGAGCGGCTGGTGGATATGATCGTGTCCATCGTGGATTCGGCGGTAAAGGACTGGTCGCGAGTCATCGTCTCGTTCTTCGACGTCACCGACCGCAAGCGGCTGGAAGAGCAGTTTGTCCAGTCCCAGAAGATGGAAAGCCTCGGCCGCCTGGCCGGCGGGATCGCTCACGACTTCAACAACCTGCTCACCGTCATCAATGGCTACACCGATTGGATGCTGCACGAAACCGCGGCCGGCGAACCCTTCCATGACCGGCTCTCTAAGGTCCGCAGCGCCGGCGAGCAGTGCGCCGAGCTTACCCAACAGCTGCTTGCGTTCAGCCGTAAGCACATTGCACGGCCGGGCCCCCTTGATCTCAATCACCTGATTCTCGAATCGAACGGCGTGCTGCGAAGGATTCTCGGCGACGACGTCGACATCCGTACAAGCCTCGCCCCGGACCTGGGGACCGTGGAGGCCGACCGCAGCCAGATGCTTCAGGTGCTGATGAATCTCGCGGTGAACGCCCGCGAGGCCATGCCCGGCGGAGGCTCCCTGACGATTGAAACCCGGAACGCAGGCGATCCTCCGGAGGTGCTGCTCGAAGTAAGCGACACCGGTCAGGGCATGGGCGAATCCGTCCGCCGCCATGTGTTCGAGCCATTCTTCACGACCAAGAAGGGGTCCAAGAACACGGGCCTGGGTCTGGCGATCGTCTTTGGCTTCATTAGCCATGTCGGGGGCCGAATCGAGGTGGACAGTCAACCCGGCCAGGGCGCTCGATTCCGGGTATATCTGCCGTGCATCCAAGGTCCGGCCGGCACGGAGCCGGAAGCCGTCCTCACGGAGCGCCCGCACCGCGGCGGCGGCGTGGTGCTGGTAGTGGAAGACCGTGAAGAAGTCCGCACGCTGACCTGTCGCATGCTCGAAGAATTGGGCTACACGGCCCTGGCGGCCGCCAGTGGCGACGAAGCGCTGACAGTCGCCCGCCGCCATTCGGGCACAATCCCGCTGCTATTGACCGATGTGGTGATGCCGGGCATGAATGGCCGCGAGGTGGCCGACCAACTGCAGCAGATCCAGCCCGGGATGAAGGCGATCTTCATGTCCGGATACACCGACCGGATCCTCACCAACACCGGGTCTCTCGACTCCGCCGCCGCCTATCTGCAGAAGCCCTTCACCCTGGACCAGCTCGGGGAGATTTTGCGGCAGGCGGAGAAGTCATAAGGAGTGTAGATCCGCACTTAGTTCGGCAACTGATGGCTGCTCTGGTAGTGCTCCTTGAGCAGGTCGCGGCCGAAATCGCCCTTGAAATCGCGCCAGACGCTGTGGATGTGGTTGCCGTGATCCTGCGTGTCATCGAACTCCACGAGAAAGTCCGGCGACTGAATCCGGTAGTAGTGGGGCTCGCGAGACTCCATGCCACCGGCCCAGGCGAACCACAGGTTGCCGCCGGCTTTGCGGGCCTGCTGCTTGCGGAAACCGGCGAGCTCTTCCGTCATGTTGTCGCAATAGACGTTGAGGAGATCTTCGAACTTAGCCCGCTGCGGCGCGGTGAGGGCGGTGAGCTGAATTCCGCTGGGCTGACCCTCGAGCGCGGCCTGGCGGGAATGTTCGGTGAGGATGTCGGCGGGGGCCTTGGCGGCGACGATCGCGGTCTTCCGCTGGTCGGGGGTGAGCGACTGGATCAGGTCGCGGCCGAGGTCTTCCTCCTGCGCCAGCGCCCGCAGGCCCTTGCGCCTGCCCTGCAGCACCTCGGCCGGATTTGCGCCAAAGAAACTCGGGGCTCCGATCACCTTGCCGTCCACGATGGTGAAGTTCTCGCTAATATGGTGGCCGTCCACGCGATATCCCCATGCGCCGGTTTCCGAAGGCTCTCCGAAGACACTGAAGAAGTAGCCATCCGGATCGCGGTGGAAGTTGCCGGCCGGCTCCATGGAGGCGAGCACTTCGTCGAGGCTCATAATGGTGATGGCCTTGATGTAACCCACCTGACTGAGTCCGGCGCTGAGCAGCGCCAGAGCCAGTTTTCGTTGGCCGGGCGTCATTTCGCGAAGCGGCAGTCCTTTGCGCGGTACGGGAGTATAAAACCAGTTGAGCCGCTCGTCGTCGTCGAGTTTGAAGAGGGCCCGATCGCGCTGTTCCGGATAAAGCGAGTTCACGAATGCAGTGGCCGCGGCCGACATAGTGGGCGCGGCTGTGGTGCGGGAATAAGCCGCGGCCAGAAGTACGGTTGCCCCGGCGACGAGCACCAGCCGCAGCAAAGTGCTGCTCTTTGACGGAATATGCATCCTCGAATCCCCCCTTTCTTCAGTCCTGCCAGGGATGATTATGTGCGAATCCGAAGCCGGAGGCAAGCTGGACGGCGTTGTTCAATTCCGGTCATGCGGGTATGATATGGATTCGCCACAGGAGTCCGAGGCCGGTACCGCACATGCTTAATCTCTTCAAAGGTCGAATCCGATGGACGTTGATCGGATGGATGTTCGTCATCAGCGCGGTCGCGTATCTGGACCGCGTCAATCTCTCCATCGCCGGGTCGTCGATTCAGAAAGAATTCGGGCTCGATAACATCCAATTGGGCTGGGTGTTCAGCGCATTCGTGGCCGGCTACGCGCTGTTTCAGGTGCCGGGCGGACGACTGGCCGACCGCTTCGGGCCGCGGAAGATTCTCGGCCTGGGCACGATCTGGTGGGGCGTGTTCACGTCGATGACGGTCCTGGTGCCCGCCGGAGCCGCGGCCTCACTGGTACTGCTGCTTTGCGTGCGGTTCTCCCTGGGGCTGGGCGAGGCGGTGGTTTATCCGGCTTCGAACCGGCTGGTCGCGGCCTGGATGCCTTCGCAGGAGCGCGGCGTAGCGAACGGAATCATCTTTGCGGGCGTGGGCGCGGGCGCCGGGGTTACGCCTCCGCTGATTGGGTACATCATGATGCACTACGGTTGGCGCGCCTCCTTTCTGGCCAGCGCATTACTGGGACTGGCCGCAGGCGCGGTGTGGTTTCTGTTAGCGCGCGACCGCCCCGAGGACCACCCCTGGGTGGAACCGGAGGAGGCGCGGCACATCGAGGCCGGTCTCCCTGCACAGAACACCACGCCGGGCGCGACGCGGGCGCTTCCCTGGAAGGCTATTTTCGGAAGCAAAGACGTGCTGGCCCTGAGCTGGAGCTATTTCACGTACGGCTACGTCGCCTATATCTTCTTCACCTGGTTTTTCATCTATCTCAACAAGGTTCGCGGACTCGACTTAAAATCCAGCTCCTATTACGGCATGCTGCCTTTCATCGCGATGGCTACCTGCTCGCCTTTGGGAGGCTGGATCAGCGACCGCCTCACCAGGCGCTACGGAAAGCGCGTGGGACGGTGCGGCGTGGCCGGAGTGAGCATCGCGCTGGCGGCGGTTTTCATCGCCCTGGCCACCCAGGTCGCCGATCCGCGGCTGGTGACGGTGGTGCTGGCCGGGGGCGCAGGCGCGCTCTATCTCTCGGCGAGCTCGTTCTGGTCGGTGACGGCCGATCTCGGCGGGACGTCGGCCGGTACGGTTTCGGGCTTTATGAATATGTGCAATCAGAGCGCTGGTGCCCTGACAGCATCGATGACTCCGCTGATCGCGGCGCACTTCGGCTGGACGGCGTCGTTCATGACTGCCGCGGCGCTGTGCATGGCCGGCGCACTGGCGTGGCTGGCGGTGGATCCATCGCGCGAACTGGCGCGGGCTCCGGCTGCCGCCGCCGCTCCGCGATGAAGGACCGATCGATCTTAAGAAGGAACGACACATGGCAAGATTTCCTCGACTGAAAGTGCTGAATACGATGATCGAGACCGGCGTGGTGCCCGTCTTCTATCACCCGAGCGTGGAGGTGGCGCGCGAAGTGGCGGCCGCCTGCGTCTCGGGCGGCGTCCCGCTGCTGGAATTCACCAACCGCGGCGACCACGCCTGGGAGGTATTTAGCGAACTGGATCGCTACTGCGCGCGCGAGCTGCCGGATCTCATTCTGGGCGTGGGCTCGGTGGTGGACCCCGGGACAGCGTCGCTCTACATCAATTGCGGTGCCAACTTCGTGGTCGGGCCGGTGCTGAACCCGGACGTCGCGCGTGCCTGCAACCGGCGCAAGATTCCGTATTCGCCCGGCTGTGGCAGCGCTTCGGAGGTTTCGCAGGCGGAGGAACTCGGCTGCGAGATCGTCAAGGTCTTTCCCGGCAAGGAGGTCGGCGGGCCGGGTTTCGTCAAGGCAGTCAAGGGGCCGTGCCCCTGGGTTTCGATTATGCCGACGGGCGGCGTGGAGAGCACGGAAGCGTCGCTGCGAGCCTGGTTCGACGCGGGCGTAGCCTGCGTCGGAATGGGCTCGAACCTGATTACGAAAGAGCTGCTGAAGGCCGGAGACTACCAGGGCATCGCCGCGAAATTGCGGGAAACGCGCGAACTGATCCGGAAGATTCGCGGAGAGAAGTAGGGGGAAGCTAATGCCATCCGCAAATCCGCTGGTCGAAGATCTCAAACAGGTCTGCGAGCGGTATCTGAAACTGTACACGGGGGCGATCTCCGACATACTCGACAAGCGCGGCTGCCGCAACCAGGTGCTGCCGCGCTACATCGTGCCTTTCACGGCGCTCAACCGCGTGGCCGGCCCGGCGTTCACCGGGCAGGGCTATCCCTGCGCCAGCACGAAGAATGACGACACCCAAACGCGGCTCGACATGCTGGACAGCATCACGCCCGGCACCGTTTCGGTCTGGGCTTGCGGAGGCAGCATGGTCTGCGCGCATTGGGGCGAGATCATGTCCACCGCGGCGCGCGAGCGGGGGTGCACCGGCGCCGTGCTGGACGGCGGCGTGCGCGACCTGGACTTCATCAACGCCATGAATTACCCGGTGTTCGCGCAATTCAAGTGCGCGGCCAGCTCGATCGGACGATGGGATATCAAGGAGTACCAGGTGCCGGTCCGCATCGGCGACACTGTGATCCACCCCGGCGATTTCGTCTTTGGCGACATTGACGGCGTCGTGATCGTGCCGGAGGAACTCACACTCGACGTGCTGTCGGCGGCTGAGGATGTGTACCGGCGGGAGAAGGGAATGCGCGAGGAACTCCGCAGCGGCGTCTCGATCAAAGACGCGTACGCCAAGTACGGTTCGCTCTAGTCCGCGTCAGACTACTCCGGAAATGGCCCGTCGAATGACGTCGAGCAGCGACTGAGGGAACACTCCGAAGAAGATCAGGCAGGCGGCAAGAAACGCCAGCACCAACGCGCCGGGAATTGCCAGCGCGGGCTGACCGGATGGCGCCTGCCTGGGTGGCCCGTACAGCGCCACGACGATCCGCAAATAGTAGTAAAGGCCGATCGCACTGGTGATCACGAGGATGACGATCGGCCCCCACATCGCCGCGGACGCGCCGGCGGCTACGACGTAAAACTTGCCGATGAAGCCCGCGGTTACCGGGATTCCGGCCAGGGAAAGCAGCATCGCCGTGAAGACGGCCGCCAGGGCGGGGCGCCGCCAGAATAGGCCCTGGTAGTCTTCGAGAGCGTCGGCATCCCGCGTTCCATCCGAGAGGATGCTGACTACTCCGAATGCGCCGAGGATGGTCACAAAGTAGGCGACCAGATAGAACGTAACGGCTGTGGGGCCGAGGTCGCCGGACGCTTGAAATGCCACCAGCAGATAACCGAGATGGGCAATCGACGAGTACGCCAGTATGCGCTTCACGTTGCTCTGCAGCAGCGCCAGAATGTTCCCGGCGAACATAGAGGCGATTGCGATGATGGTGAACACCAGATAGACCGGCCGGAGGTCGTGGGCGCCGGAGCCGTAGAAATAGCGCAGCAGCACGGCGAACATGGCACCCTTGGAGACGGTCGCGATATAGGCGGTTACCGGGGCGGGCGCTCCCTGATATACGTCCGGGGTCCAGAGATGAAAGGGGACTACCGCAAGCTTGAAGCCGAAGCCGGTTAGGATCAGGGCCAGGCCGGGCAGCACGAGCCAGCGGTCGAAACCGGGAACTGCGAGCCGCGCTGCGATCTCCGTGAATTGCATGGTGCCGAGCGCGCCATAGATTAGGGCCATGCCAAAGAGTAGAAAGGCGGCCGAAACCGCAGCCAATACCAGGTACTTGATTCCCGCCTCGAGAGGCAGCGGGCGGAATCGCGGGTAAGCGATCATCCCATAGAGCGCCACGCTGAGGAGCTCGAGTCCCAGGAACAGGGACACGAAATGGCTGCTGGCCACGAGCACCGCCGAGCCTAGCGTAGCGACGAGCAGCAGGATGTAGAGCTCGTCGTGGTCGCCTCCCAATTTCTCGAAGTACCCGTAAGCGAGCGGCACGAACGCCATGCCGGCCGCCAGGATCAGGCCAATATAGAACAACGAGTAGCGGTCGAGGACCAGGAGCGGAGTCACTTGAGCCGGGGCGGCCGGGGCCGCCATCCACAGCGACCCGAACGCCGCGGCGAGCCCGACGAAAGCCAGACAGGCGGAGAGCGCGTGGCTGCGGTGCACCGCGACCGCCAGCATCACGGCAACCGCCGCGGCGGCGACGATCAGCAGCGGCAGCAGCGCGATGAAGGATTCTCCGTGCACACCTATCTCCTCGAAACCAGTTGCTCGAGCCGGGCCATGGCCGGCTGGAAGGTATCCAGCACGGGCCGCGGATAAAGACCCAGCCAGAGCAGCGTCGCGATCATGAGAGCCATGGCCAATCCTTCGCGCGGCACGAGGTCCGCG
>CAWIIF010000014.1:0-39994 GCA_963836015.1 Bryobacterales bacterium
TGCGCCCAAGGCAGGTGCGCTACCAGGCTGCGCTACGCCCCGACATCATCTGCTCCTTTGATTCTAGACTACTTCCCCAATTGGCGATAACCGTCCGCCCGCCGGCGTCTTGCCCTTCTCGCTGAGACCATGCTAATTTTCGGGCGTGAGTTCCACTCGCATCAGCCGCCGCGTGAATGCACCCCGCCCGATCGTCTATCGCGCACTGCTCGATCCGCAGGCAGTCGCGACGTGGATGGTGCCAACGGGCATGACCAGCCATGTGCATGCGTTCGACGTCCGCGAGGGCGGGTCGTTCCGGATTTCGCTCACGTATGACTCGCCCGCGGCGGCTGGCAAGACGAGCGCGCACACCGACACGTATCACGGCCGCTTCGTGAAACTCGTGACCAACGAGCAGGTGGTCGAGGTAGTCGAATTCTAGACGACGGATCCCGCACTGCGGGGCGAGATGACGATCATGATCGCGCTCGCCGATGCGGACGGCGGCACCGAGATCCTCGCCGTACACGACGGGCTGCCGCCGGGCCTCTCGACGGCCGACAACGAAGCCGGCTGGCAGTCGTCACTCGCAAAACTTGCGGCGCCTTCCGAGGCGAGCCCGGACACCCCGGACGCGTAGCGCACGTACATACCGCACGGGAGGGGACGGACTCAAACACACGCTTTCTCCGAGGGCGGGAATGGGAAAATAGTGACGTGGCAACGCTGATATCCGTAAGTGTGGGACTTCCCCGCGACGTCGCGTGGCATGGGGGCACCGTCCACACCGCCATCTGGAAGCAGCCGGTACAGGGTCGACGGATGGTCCGGCGGCTCAATATCGACGGCGACGGACAGGGCGATCTCGCCGGACATGGAGGTGAGCATCGAGCAGTGATGGTGTACCAGATGGACTCCTACCGTCACTGGGAGAGTTACCTGGGCCGCCACGATTTCACTCTCGGACAGTTCGGAGAGAACTTCACGGTTGAGGGCTTATCCGACGACGAGGTCTTCATCGGCGACCGCTATCGGATCGGGAAAGCGCTCTTCGAGGTAACGCAGCCGCGCGTTACCTGTTATCGCGTGGGCATGCGAATGGATGAGCCCCAAATGGCTGCGCTGCTCGTTTCGCACCATCGCCCCGGCTTCTATTTCCGCGTGCTCGAGGAAGGCGAGGTCGGTGCGGGCGACGAGATCACGAAGGTGGCCGATGGCCCCGAACGAGTGAGCGTCGCCGGGATCGACGCCCTGCTCTATTTGCCCGGCCACCCCCACGATCAATTGGAACGTGCGTTGCTTATTCCGGCGCTGAGCGCGGGATGGAAAGGGTCCTTACAGGCGCTGGTCGATCAGGAGACCGAGGGAGCGGGCGCGGCGGGCAATGCCGGTTTGACTGGTACCGCAAGCCCACCGCCGGCCTGGCCCGGCTTCAGGCCCTTACGGGTTGCAAGGGTCGATCGGGAAAGCGCCAGCGTGATTTCGTTATCCTTCGAGCCGATCGATAGTTCGCCTCTCCCTGCGGCGCTTCCGGGGCAGTTTCTCGTGTTGAGATTGCGGCCCGATCCCGAGCTCCCCCCGGTCCTGCGGAACTATTCGATATCGAGCGCGCCTGGCGCGAGTGCTTACCGCGTGAGCGTAAAGCAGGAAGTGAACGGTGTTGCCAGCACGTTCCTGCACCATCATGTCCGGGTGGGGGACATTCTCGAAGCCAGCGCGCCAAGGGGGAGTTTCACGCTGCAGCCCGGCGACGGCGCCGTCGTGCTGTTGAGTGCGGGCATCGGAGCCACTCCCGTACTCGCGATGCTCCATGCCCTGGCGTCCACTGCATCCCCTCGCCAGGTCTGGTGGCTGTACGGCGCGCGCAATCGCGACGAACATCCGTTCGCGCAGGAATCACGCGAGCTCCTCCAAGAACTCGCGACCAACCGATCCTATATCGCATACAGCAGGCCGCGCCCCGACGATCGCCGGGGTCAGGACTACGATTCATCCGGCCACTTGACCGTGCCGGTGCTGGACCAGCTCGGCGTTCCCCGGGATGCGGACTTCTACCTTTGTGGACCTGCTCCATTTCTCGGCAGCTTTACGGCGGACCTCCAAGCCTGGGGTGTGGCGGCAGCCCGGATTCATACAGAGATCTTCGGTCCGGGTGACTCGATAACGCCGGGTATCGGCCCCACCGCCAGGCGGCCCGCGCACGCGCCTCCGGGCACTCCAGGCACCGGGCCGCAGGTGTCGTTTACCCGCAGCGGGCTGACCGTTCCGTGGAGCACCAGTTTCCGTAGCCTGCTGGAACTTGCCGAAGCCTGTGACATAACGGTCAGATGGTCATGCCGCACCGGAGTCTGCCACACGTGCGAATGCGCATTGATCGGAGGCGCGGTTCACTATGAGCCGGATCCGCTGGAGCCGCCGGCGGCGGGTAACATGCTGGTCTGCTGCTCGCAGCCGCTGGCAGATGTCGAGATCGATCTTTAGCCGCTGAACTTTCCAGCGGGACTCATTCGTCGGAGACGAAGCGGGACTCGCTCAGATCCAGCTCGCGCTCGATGCGGCGAAGGACCTGGTCGTTGATGCGGCCCTGGTTGCGCAGGCGGACTGCGGTCTCCCGTTCGATACCCAGCGCCTCCCGGGAAAGATCAATATAGCGCTCGTGATCCCCGCTCCGCTCCCGGCTTCTGCCGGCGGGTTGGAGGCTTGCCAGGCGCTGGCGGTAATGCGCGGCCAGATCGTCATAAAGTCCGGCAGATTCCCGGGTGTCCCGTTCTCTGGCTCCCTGCAAATGGGAGAGCGCAGCTTCGATCACGATGCGCCGCGCCTCCTGCTCCTCGCAGTCCGGCGCGGCAGGTGCGGCCAGACCCAGAGCGCGGATCAGGGCGGGAGCGTGATTCCCTGTAGGACCAGAGTCACAACAATGACGCAGAACGTGAGAAAGACCACCAGATTTCGTTGCGGAAACGGACTGCCGTCCGCCAGTGAGAGAGGCAGGGCGAGGGCGGCCGCGAGGCAGACCACGCCGCGCATGCCGGTCCAGCCGATGACGAAGGTCCGCCGGGCGCCGGGCCGGCTTCGTGGCGATGAGTGGATCGGATCCGCACGAAATACGAGAGCCAGGCGCCCGGATAGACCCACACGAGGCGGAGGACAATCAGCATCAGGCTGAAGACCACGCCATACAGGAGGAGATCCGGCAGGCTGTATCCGCGAATGGAAGCGCGGATCGCGGGAAGTTGAAGCCCGATGAGGACAAAGACCAAACCGTTCAGCACGAATGTGAGGGATTGCCAGAACGACCAGATCTGGATTCGGACCGAGGGCGAAAAGAACTGCGCGCTTCGACGGCTCAGGAACAGCCCGCAGGCCACAACCGCCAGGACGCCGGAAGCATGGATGGCATCTGCCGCCAGATACACGGCATACGGGACCAGAATGCTGAGCGTGATCTCGATGGGGCCATCGTCAATTCGCCGCTCCACATAGTAGACGATCCAGCCGGCGAGCAGGCCGAGCCCGACGCCGCCGATGGTGAGCCACGCCAGCACCAGGATGCCGCCGGTCACGGTGGGCACGCTCCGGTTCACGATAATGTCAGTGGCGAATTGAAGGGCGAGCAGGCCGGTGGCGTCGTTGATCAGGCTTTCTCCTTCGAGAATGTCCACAACGCGGCCGGTGAGTCCGACACGGCGGGCAATGGATGTGGCCGCGATCGCATCGGTGGGGGCGACGATGGCTCCGAGCACCAACCCGAGACGCCAGTCGAAGGCGGGGAAGACATGGGGGGCAACCAGGGAGACCGCGAGAACGGTGAAGCCCACTAACCCGAAGGCCAGAAGAAGGATACTGACGAGGTTGTAGCGGAAGTCGCGCCAGGAGGTAAGCCACGCGGAGGAGTAGAGAAGAGGCGGGAGAATGACCAGGAAGATCAGGTCGGGGTTGAGCGTAATCCTGGGAATGCCCGGGACGAAACCGAGAAGCAGGCCGCCGATGACCATGACGATCGGGTAGGCAGTCGCCAGTTTTCGAGCGAGGAGTCCGAGGACTACTATGAAAAAAAGCAAAAGAAGAAATACGAGCTCGACGGCGCCAATCTCACTCATTCAATGCACCCATACATTGAAGATACCCAGTCGGACGCAGAACCGCGTAAACAGTTAAAGATAAAGGCGGCCCGAGCTGTAACCCCCGGTATAATTAGGTTTGCCGAATTACGAATCCAGACCGTCGGCCGACATCTTTCGCCTGATCGCGAAAAATCTCACCGAAATGGTGCTGGCTTACGACATGGACCGGAGGCTGGTATTCGTCAACCCGGCCGTCGAGACCCTGACCGGGTACTCGATGGAGGAGATCGAGCAGGCCAACTTCATCTGCTGGGTTCATCCGGAAGACCAGTCCCGTATGCTGGCCCTCTGGGATCCGCTGTTTCAAGGCAAATCCTTTCACGAACAGGAGTACCGCCTCGTTACCAAAGACGGGCGCATGAAGTGGGCCGTGGCTTCCTGGACGCCCATCCTGGACGACGCCGGACGGCAGGTTGGGGTGCAGGGGCGCGAATTCGATATCACGCCGCGCAAGCTGGCCGAAACCGCGCTGCGGCACTCCGAGGAAAAGCTTCGGGCGGACGAAGAACGCTACCGGGCGCTCTTCGAAAATTCGCCTTTTCCCATGTGGGAAGAAGACTTCTCCCAGGTCAAGAGCTATCTCGATTCCCTGGCTGCCGCGGGCGTTTCGGACGTCCGGCGCCACTTCGCCCGCCACCGCCAGTCTACGGAGGAGTGCGTCCGCCTCGTACGCATTCTCGACGTGAATCGCGCTGCCCGCAGCTTCTACGGGGCTTCGACGAGGGAGGAACTGCTGGGAGGTCTCAGCCGGATTTTCGATGAACAGGCCTTCGAGATTTTTCGCGAGGAGATCTCCACCCTCGCGGAGAACCATACCTCGTTCCAGACCGAATTTCCGGTGCGGACGCTGAAAGGCGAAGAGCGGCTGGTGGATATGATCGTGTCCATCGTAGATTCGGCGCGTGAAGGACTGGTCGCGAGTCATCGTCTCGTTCTTCGACGTCACCGACCGTAAGCGGCTGGAGGAGCAGTTCGTCCAGTCCCAGAAAATGGAAAGCCTTGGTCGCCTGGCCGGTGGGATCGCTCACGACTTCAACAACCTGCTCACCGTCATCAATGGCTACACCGATTGGATGCTGCACGAGACAGACGGCCGGCGAACCCTTCCATGAGCGGCTTTCGAAGGTCCGCAGCGCCGGCGAGCAGTGCGCCGAGCTTACCCAACAGCTGCTTGCGTTCAGCCGTAAGCACATTGCACGGCCGGGCCCCCTTGATCTCAATCACCTGATTCTCGAATCGAACGGCGTGCTGCGAAGGATTCTCGGCGACGACGTCGACATCCGTACAAGCCTCGCCCCGGACCTGGGGACCGTGGAGGCCGACCGCAGCCAGATGCTTCAGGTGCTGATGAATCTCGCGGTGAACGCCCGCGAGGCCATGCCCGGCGGAGGCTCCCTGACGATTGAAACCCGGAACGCAGGCGATCCTCCGGAGGTGCTGCTCGAAGTAAGCGACACCGGTCAGGGCATGGGCGAATCCGTCCGCCGCCATGTGTTCGAGCCATTCTTCACGACCAAGAAGGGGTCCAAGAACACGGGCCTGGGTCTGGCGATCGTCTTTGGCTTCATTAGCCATGTCGGGGGCCGAATCGAGGTGGACAGTCAACCCGGCCAGGGCGCTCGATTCCGGGTATATCTGCCGTGCATCCAAGGTCCGGCCGGCACGGAGCCGGAAGCCGTCCTCACGGAGCGCCCGCACCGCGGCGGCGGCGTGGTGCTGGTAGTGGAAGACCGTGAAGAAGTCCGCACGCTGACCTGTCGCATGCTCGAAGAATTGGGCTACACGGCCCTGGCGGCCGCCAGTGGCGACGAAGCGCTGACAGTCGCCCGCCGCCATTCGGGCACAATCCCGCTGCTATTGACCGATGTGGTGATGCCGGGCATGAATGGCCGCGAGGTGGCCGACCAACTGCAGCAGATCCAGCCCGGGATGAAGGCGATCTTCATGTCCGGATACACCGACCGGATCCTCACCAACACCGGGTCGCTCGACTCCGCCGCCGCCTATCTGCAGAAGCCCTTCAGCCTGGACCAGCTCGCGGAGATTTTGCGGCAGGCGGAGAAGTCATAAGGAGTGTAGATCCGCACTTAGTTCGGCAACTGATGGCTGCTCTGGTAGTGCTCCTTGAGCAGGTCGCGGCCGAAATCGCCCTTGAAATCGCGCCAGACGCTGTGGATGTGGTTGGCGTGATCCTGCGTGTCATCGAACTCCACGAGAAAGTCCGGCGACTGAATCCGGTAGTAGTGGGGCTCGCGAGACTCCATGCCACCGGCCCAGGCGAACCACAGGTTGCCGCCGGCTTTGCGGGCCTGCTGCTTGCGGAAACCGGCGAGCTCTTCCGTCATGTTGTCGCAATAGACGTTGAGGAGATCTTCGAACTTAGCCCGCTGCGGCGCGGTGAGGGCGGTGAGCTGAATTCCGCTGGGCTGACCCTCGAGCGCGGCCTGGCGGGAATGTTCGGTGAGGATGTCGGCGGGGGCCTTGGCGGCGACGATCGCGGTCTTCCGCTGGTCGGGGGTGAGCGACTGGATCAGGTCGCGGCCGAGGTCTTCCTCCTGCGCCAGCGCCCGCAGGCCCTTGCGCCTGCCCTGCAGCACCTCGGCCGGATTTGCGCCAAAGAAACTCGGGGCTCCGATCACCTTGCCGTCCACGATGGTGAAGTTCTCGCTAATATGGTGGCCGTCCACGCGATATCCCCATGCGCCGGTTTCCGAAGGCTCTCCGAAGACACTGAAGAAGTAGCCATCCGGATCGCGGTGGAAGTTGCCGGCCGGCTCCATGGAGGCGAGCACTTCGTCGAGGCTCATAATGGTGATGGCCTTGATGTAACCCACCTGACTGAGTCCGGCGCTGAGCAGCGCCAGAGCCAGTTTTCGTTGGCCGGGCGTCATTTCGCGAAGCGGCAGTCCTTTGCGCGGTACGGGAGTATAAAACCAGTTGAGCCGCTCGTCGTCGTCGAGTTTGAAGAGGGCCCGATCGCGCTGTTCCGGATAAAGCGAGTTCACGAATGCAGTGGCCGCGGCCGACATAGTGGGCGCGGCTGTGGTGCGGGAATAAGCCGCGGCCAGAAGTACGGTTGCCCCGGCGACGAGCACCAGCCGCAGCAAAGTGCTGCTCTTTGACGGAATATGCATCCTCGAATCCCCCCTTTCTTCAGTCCTGCCAGGGATGATTATGTGCGAATCCGAAGCCGGAGGCAAGCTGGACGGCGTTGTTCAATTCCGGTCATGCGGGTATGATATGGATTCGCCACAGGAGTCCGAGGCCGGTACCGCACATGCTTAATCTCTTCAAAGGTCGAATCCGATGGACGTTGATCGGATGGATGTTCGTCATCAGCGCGGTCGCGTATCTGGACCGCGTCAATCTCTCCATCGCCGGGTCGTCGATTCAGAAAGAATTCGGGCTCGATAACATCCAATTGGGCTGGGTGTTCAGCGCATTCGTGGCCGGCTACGCGCTGTTTCAGGTGCCGGGCGGACGACTGGCCGACCGCTTCGGGCCGCGGAAGATTCTCGGCCTGGGCACGATCTGGTGGGGCGTGTTCACGTCGATGACGGTCCTGGTGCCCGCCGGAGCCGCGGCCTCACTGGTACTGCTGCTTTGCGTGCGGTTCTCCCTGGGGCTGGGCGAGGCGGTGGTTTATCCGGCTTCGAACCGGCTGGTCGCGGCCTGGATGCCTTCGCAGGAGCGCGGCGTAGCGAACGGAATCATCTTTGCGGGCGTGGGCGCGGGCGCCGGGGTTACGCCTCCGCTGATTGGGTACATCATGATGCACTACGGTTGGCGCGCCTCCTTTCTGGCCAGCGCATTACTGGGACTGGCCGCAGGCGCGGTGTGGTTTCTGTTAGCGCGCGACCGCCCCGAGGACCACCCCTGGGTGGAACCGGAGGAGGCGCGGCACATCGAGGCCGGTCTCCCTGCACAGAACACCACGCCGGGCGCGACGCGGGCGCTTCCCTGGAAGGCTATTTTCGGAAGCAAAGACGTGCTGGCCCTGAGCTGGAGCTATTTCACGTACGGCTACGTCGCCTATATCTTCTTCACCTGGTTTTTCATCTATCTCAACAAGGTTCGCGGACTCGACTTAAAATCCAGCTCCTATTACGGCATGCTGCCTTTCATCGCGATGGCTACCTGCTCGCCTTTGGGAGGCTGGATCAGCGACCGCCTCACCAGGCGCTACGGAAAGCGCGTGGGACGGTGCGGCGTGGCCGGAGTGAGCATCGCGCTGGCGGCGGTTTTCATCGCCCTGGCCACCCAGGTCGCCGATCCGCGGCTGGTGACGGTGGTGCTGGCCGGGGGCGCAGGCGCGCTCTATCTCTCGGCGAGCTCGTTCTGGTCGGTGACGGCCGATCTCGGCGGGACGTCGGCCGGTACGGTTTCGGGCTTTATGAATATGTGCAATCAGAGCGCTGGTGCCCTGACAGCATCGATGACTCCGCTGATCGCGGCGCACTTCGGCTGGACGGCGTCGTTCATGACTGCCGCGGCGCTGTGCATGGCCGGCGCACTGGCGTGGCTGGCGGTGGATCCATCGCGCGAACTGGCGCGGGCTCCGGCTGCCGCCGCCGCTCCGCGATGAAGGACCGATCGATCTTAAGAAGGAACGACACATGGCAAGATTTCCTCGACTGAAAGTGCTGAATACGATGATCGAGACCGGCGTGGTGCCCGTCTTCTATCACCCGAGCGTGGAGGTGGCGCGCGAAGTGGCGGCCGCCTGCGTCTCGGGCGGCGTCCCGCTGCTGGAATTCACCAACCGCGGCGACCACGCCTGGGAGGTATTTAGCGAACTGGATCGCTACTGCGCGCGCGAGCTGCCGGATCTCATTCTGGGCGTGGGCTCGGTGGTGGACCCCGGGACAGCGTCGCTCTACATCAATTGCGGTGCCAACTTCGTGGTCGGGCCGGTGCTGAACCCGGACGTCGCGCGTGCCTGCAACCGGCGCAAGATTCCGTATTCGCCCGGCTGTGGCAGCGCTTCGGAGGTTTCGCAGGCGGAGGAACTCGGCTGCGAGATCGTCAAGGTCTTTCCCGGCAAGGAGGTCGGCGGGCCGGGTTTCGTCAAGGCAGTCAAGGGGCCGTGCCCCTGGGTTTCGATTATGCCGACGGGCGGCGTGGAGAGCACGGAAGCGTCGCTGCGAGCCTGGTTCGACGCGGGCGTAGCCTGCGTCGGAATGGGCTCGAACCTGATTACGAAAGAGCTGCTGAAGGCCGGAGACTACCAGGGCATCGCCGCGAAATTGCGGGAAACGCGCGAACTGATCCGGAAGATTCGCGGAGAGAAGTAGGGGGAAGCTAATGCCATCCGCAAATCCGCTGGTCGAAGATCTCAAACAGGTCTGCGAGCGGTATCTGAAACTGTACACGGGGGCGATCTCCGACATACTCGACAAGCGCGGCTGCCGCAACCAGGTGCTGCCGCGCTACATCGTGCCTTTCACGGCGCTCAACCGCGTGGCCGGCCCGGCGTTCACCGGGCAGGGCTATCCCTGCGCCAGCACGAAGAATGACGACACCCAAACGCGGCTCGACATGCTGGACAGCATCACGCCCGGCACCGTTTCGGTCTGGGCTTGCGGAGGCAGCATGGTCTGCGCGCATTGGGGCGAGATCATGTCCACCGCGGCGCGCGAGCGGGGGTGCACCGGCGCCGTGCTGGACGGCGGCGTGCGCGACCTGGACTTCATCAACGCCATGAATTACCCGGTGTTCGCGCAATTCAAGTGCGCGGCCAGCTCGATCGGACGATGGGATATCAAGGAGTACCAGGTGCCGGTCCGCATCGGCGACACTGTGATCCACCCCGGCGATTTCGTCTTTGGCGACATTGACGGCGTCGTGATCGTGCCGGAGGAACTCACACTCGACGTGCTGTCGGCGGCTGAGGATGTGTACCGGCGGGAGAAGGGAATGCGCGAGGAACTCCGCAGCGGCGTCTCGATCAAAGACGCGTACGCCAAGTACGGTTCGCTCTAGTCCGCGTCAGACTACTCCGGAAATGGCCCGTCGAATGACGTCGAGCAGCGACTGAGGGAACACTCCGAAGAAGATCAGGCAGGCGGCAAGAAACGCCAGCACCAACGCGCCGGGAATTGCCAGCGCGGGCTGACCGGATGGCGCCTGCCTGGGTGGCCCGTACAGCGCCACGACGATCCGCAAATAGTAGTAAAGGCCGATCGCACTGGTGATCACGAGGATGACGATCGGCCCCCACATCGCCGCGGACGCGCCGGCGGCTACGACGTAAAACTTGCCGATGAAGCCCGCGGTTACCGGGATTCCGGCCAGGGAAAGCAGCATCGCCGTGAAGACGGCCGCCAGGGCGGGGCGCCGCCAGAATAGGCCCTGGTAGTCTTCGAGAGCGTCGGCATCCCGCGTTCCATCCGAGAGGATGCTGACTACTCCGAATGCGCCGAGGATGGTCACAAAGTAGGCGACCAGATAGAACGTAACGGCTGTGGGGCCGAGGTCGCCGGACGCTTGAAATGCCACCAGCAGATAACCGAGATGGGCAATCGACGAGTACGCCAGTATGCGCTTCACGTTGCTCTGCAGCAGCGCCAGAATGTTCCCGGCGAACATAGAGGCGATTGCGATGATGGTGAACACCAGATAGACCGGCCGGAGGTCGTGGGCGCCGGAGCCGTAGAAATAGCGCAGCAGCACGGCGAACATGGCACCCTTGGAGACGGTCGCGATATAGGCGGTTACCGGGGCGGGCGCTCCCTGATATACGTCCGGGGTCCAGAGATGAAAGGGGACTACCGCAAGCTTGAAGCCGAAGCCGGTGAGGATCAGGGCCAGGCCGGGCAGCACGAGCCAGCGGTCGAAACCGGGAACTGCGAGCCGCGCTGCGATCTCCGTGAATTGCATGGTGCCGAGCGCGCCATAGATTAGGGCCATGCCAAAGAGTAGAAAGGCGGCCGAAACCGCAGCCAATACCAGGTACTTGATTCCCGCCTCGAGAGGCAGCGGGCGGAATCGCGGGTAAGCGATCATCCCATAGAGCGCCACGCTGAGGAGCTCGAGTCCCAGGAACAGGGACACGAAATGGCTGCTGGCCACGAGCACCGCCGAGCCTAGCGTAGCGACGAGCAGCAGGATGTAGAGCTCGTCGTGGTCGCCTCCCAATTTCTCGAAGTACCCGTAAGCGAGCGGCACGAACGCCATGCCGGCCGCCAGGATCAGGCCAATATAGAACAACGAGTAGCGGTCGAGGACCAGGAGCGGAGTCACTTGAGCCGGGGCGGCCGGGGCCGCCATCCACAGCGACCCGAACGCCGCGGCGAGCCCGACGAAAGCCAGACAGGCGGAGAGCGCGTGGCTGCGGTGCACCGCGACCGCCAGCATCACGGCAACCGCCGCGGCGGCGACGATCAGCAGCGGCAGCAGCGCGATGAAGGATTCTCCGTGCACACCTATCTCCTCGAAACCAGTTGCTCGAGCCGGGCCATGGCCGGCTGGAAGGTATCCAGCACGGGCCGCGGATAAAGACCCAGCCAGAGCAGCGTCGCGATCATGAGAGCCATGGCCAATCCTTCGCGCGGCACGAGGTCCGCGATCCGCCAGTTGTGAGTATTGGGACCCAGAAATGCGCGCTGCACCATCCGCAGGGCGTAGAAGGTGGCGAACAGGACACCGACCGCGGCAAGTGCCGCCAGGAGAACGCTCTGCCGGTACACACCCAGCAGCACCAGGAATTCGCCGACGAAATCGCCGAGGCCCGGGAGGCCAAGGGAGGCGAGTGCGAAAAAGAGCGCCGCTCCGCTGAGACGGGGAGCGGTGCTCCAAAGCCCGCCCATGCGGTCCATCTCGCGGGTGTGGAGGCGGTGCTGCAGGGCGCCCGCCAGAATGAAGAGCGCGCCGGTGCTGATTCCGTGGCACAGCATGGTCATGAGGGCGCCCTGCAGGGCCAGGTCGTTCCAGGCGAAAATTCCAAGCAGCACGAAACCGAGGTGGCTCACACTGGTGTAGGCCACCAGGCGCTTGAGGTCGGTCTGACCGAAGGCCAATAACGCTCCATAGAGAATGCCGGCCACCCCGAGCGCCATGGCGACGGGCGCGAAAGCGCGGGCGGCGTGGGGAAAGAGCGGGAGGACGAACCGAAGCATCCCATAGGCGCCGGTCTTCAGCAGCAGTCCCGCGAGGATCACGCTGCCCGCCGTGGGCGCTTCGGTGTGCGCGTCGGGCAGCCAGGTGTGCAGCCCGATCACCGGCAGTTTGACGGCGAACGCCGTGAAGAAGCCCAGCATCATCCACATTTCGGCGCGCGGCGACATCGCCGTGCCCAGAAGATCCTCATACTCGAAGGTGTAGATTCCAGTAGCACTGTGATGCAGGAAGAAGAGCGCCAGGATGGCGATCAACATCAGCAGACCGCTGAGCTGGGTGAAGATGAAGAACTTGGTAGCCGCGTACACGCGATTTTCGTGTCCCCAGATGGCGATCAGAAAGTACATGGGGACGAGCATCAACTCCCATGCGAAGTAGAAGAGGAAGAGATTCACCGCCAGGAAGACCCCGGCAATTCCCGCGAGACCCACAGCAGATTCAGGTGGAAAAAGCCGACCGCTTCCGTGATCTCGTTCCAGGATGCCAGCACGGAGAGGATGCCCAGGAAGAAGGTGAGCATCAGGAGCAGGAGGCTGAGGCCATCGAGGGCCAGGTGAAGCCGGATGCCGAACTGCGGCATCCATTGCCAGTCGGCCTGCGCGAACCAGGTATGAAAGCCAGCATTGCTATTGTCGATCCACAGAGACAGTGTGAGGGCGAAATCGGCGGTGACGGCGAGCAATGCGATCCAGCGGGCGGCGGACGCGCTCCGACGGGCGGCGGCCCATGCCAGGGCGCCGGCGACCAGCGGGATCAGGATGAGCCAGAGCAGGATCATAGCAGCATCACGATGGCAATAAGGAATGCCGCGCCGCCGGCGATCCACGCGGTGTACCAGCGCAGTTTGCCTGTTTCCGTCAGGCTGAGCAGGCGCCAGCAGAGGGCAGCCAGCTTGGCCAGGCCGTCGTAAATGGAATCGATCACATCCGCCCGGTTTACACGCGCGATCCACATCACAGGGCGCACAAACAGACGGTCATAAAGCCAGTCCATTCCCCAATCGGCGAACCACAGTCGATGCAGGGCTTGGCCCGCCGGGTTCGCGATTACCGCGGCGGGCAGCGCCGGATTGCGCACATACGCAAACCAGGCCGCCAGAAGGCCGCACAGAAAGGCAACCGCCGCGGCCGCAGTGGACAAGGCCTCACTGAAGCCACTGGCAGATCGGGAAAGCGGTGGGAGGGCAGTTGCGATGAAGTTCGCGAACGGCGCTTTATCGAATCCGCCTACAATCGACAGCAGCGCAAGCACTCCCGCCGGAATCAACATGGCAAGTCCTGGCCGGCGGGTGACCGGGGTCCGCACCGGCCCGAAGAAGACGATGAAGATCAGGCGGAATGTGTAGAGAGCGGTCAACACGACGCCGGCAACTCCCGCTGCCCAGAGGGCCGTGCCTCCGGCGGTGGAATTGGCGGCGCTCCACAGGATGAGATCTTTGCTGTAGAAGCCGGCGGTGATCAGGGGGAGGCCGGCCAGGGAGCAGCCTCCAATCAGGAAAAGCCAGAAGGCAGAGGGGAGTGCGGAGCGCAGCCCGCCCATGCGGAAGATGTTGTGCTCCTCATGCAGCGCCTCGATCACGATGCCGGCGGCCAGAAAGAGCAAGGCCTTGAAGAAGGCGTGGGTCATGAAATGAAAGATGGCCGCGCCCCATGCGCCCACACCCAAAGCGAGGAACATATAGCCGATCTGGCTGATGGTGGAGTAGGCCAGGACGCGTTTGATATCGTTCTGTGTGAGGGCGCTGCAGCCCGCCATCAAGAGGGTGGCGGCGCCAATCGCGGCCACCGCGAACTGAACGGGCGGCGCCAGGGCAAAAAGGACATGCGTGCGCGCGATCAGATAGACGCCGGCCGTGACCATGGTTGCCGCGTGGATCAGGGCACTGGTAGGAGTGGGGCCGGCCATCGCATCCGGCAGCCAGGTTTGCAGCGGGAGTTGGGCCGACTTGCCGACCGCCCCTCCCAGGAGGAGTGCCGCAGCCGCAATCGCATAAGGAGAGCCGGTGGGCCACTGGATCTCCGCGGCATGCATCAGGTCCTGGATACGCAGGGTCCCCAGGCTATGGAAGAGGAGAAACAGGCCGACCACCATGGCGGTGTCGCCGACACGGGTCACGATGAAAGCCTTCTGTCCCGCGCGGCCATTCGCGGGGTCCCGATACCAGAACCCGATGAGCAGGTAACTGCACAGCCCGACGCCCTCCCATCCGAGATACAGCAGGAGCAGATTGTCCGCCAGCAGCAGCGTGACCATTGACGCCACGAACAGGTTCATGTACGCGAAGAAGCGGCTGTAGCCCTCGTCGCTGCGCATGAATTCGGCGGAATAGAGGTGGATCAGGAATGCGACGAACGTGACTACCAGCATCATCACGAGCGAGAGCGCATCCAGGTAGAAGGCAATTCCGGGGCGGAAGGAGCCGACGGTGATCCACGTCCACAGGGTCTGCGTGTAGACGCCGGGCGAGTTCAGAAACGCCGCGGCGATCAGTATGGAGACGGCGGCTGACGCGGCGATGGTTCCTACACCGATCGCCGCCACACCCTTCGGAGTCATACGGGCTCCGAACACGGCCAGGATGAAAGCGCCCGCGAACGGGAATGCCGGAACCAGCCAGAGGAGCTCGAGCATATCAGCCTCGCATCCTGCTAAGGACGTCCGTGTCGAGCGATTTGTAGTGATGATAGAGTCCCAATACCAGCGCGAGACCCACCGAGACTTCCGCGGCCGCCATCGACAGAATGAACAGGAAGACCACCTGGCCGTCAGGCTGCCCCCATCGCACGCCGGCCACCACAAAAGCGAGACCCGCGGCGTTCAACATGACCTCGATCGACATAAGCGTGAAGATGATATTCCGGCGCGCTATCACTCCTGCGACGCCCAGCGTGAAGAGAATGGCGGCCAGCACGAAGCCATCACGGACAGGGACCGGCCCCATCAGCGGACCTCCGCGTCAGGCGTTCTGCGCCGCCCCAGGTGATAGGCTCCCACGAGTCCACCGAGAAGCAGCATGGACGCCAGCTCAACGCCGATCAGATACGGCCCGAACAGCGACATTCCCACTTCGGCCGGACCGATCATTCTGATTCCGGCGCCGGCGGAGGCGCCTTGCGCCAGAAGATAGACGAATTCGGCCGCAAGGATAGCAGCCAGTACCGAAGGCCCGACCCAAACGGAAGGATGGAGCAGCTCGCGTTCGCTACGTGAGGCATCTTCGCCAAGGTTGAGCAGCATGACGACGAACACGAACAACACCATGATGGCGCCGGCATAGATGATGACTTCCAGCGCGGCAATGAACGGCGCTCCGAAGGAATAGAAGACCACCGCCACCGCCAGCAGGGAAACGATCAGATACAAGAGCGCGTGCACGGCGTTCGAGCGGGTGATCATCAGGAGCGTGGCAACCACAGCCACGGCGCCCGCGACGTAGAAGACAATCGTCATAGGATATTCACGGCAGAAGGCTGCGCAGATCCACGGGGCGGCCTTCGTTTTCAGCCTCGCCTTTTTCCTTTCCACCGATCTGCACACCCGCCACACGCCAGAAGTTATAGCCGGGATATTTGCCGGGACCGTTGATCAGTAAGTCTTCCTTCTCGTAAACCATGTTTTGCCGTTGATACTCGCCCATTTCGAAATCGGGCGTTAGCTGGATCGCATAGGTAGGGCACGCCTCCTCGCACAAGCCGCAGAAGATGCAGCGCGAAAAGTTGATTCGAAAGAACTCCGGCAGCCGCCGGCCGGTGGGGTCTTCGGTGGCTTGAAGAGCGATGCAGGCAACCGGACAGACTACGGCGCAGAGGTAACAGGCCACACAGCGCTCGCCGCCGTCCGGATCGCGCGAGAGGATGATGCGGCCCCGGTACCGCGGTGCCAGGTACGGCTTCTGCTCGGGGTACAGCACGGTGACGCGCTTATGAAACATGTGGAGAAGCACGTACCAGACCGAGCGGATCAGGCTGAACATCTTATTTGCTCCACGCGAGCGCCACGGCGCCCGTAATCAACAGATTTGCCAGAGCCAGAGGCAGCATCACCTTCCAGCCGGCGGACATTAACTGGTCGAAGCGCGGCCTCGGCAGAGCTGCCCGCAGCAGTATGAAGAGACAGATGAAAAAGAATGTCTTGATCAGGAACCAGACGATGGGGGGAAGGATCGGCCCCAGCCAGCCCCCGAAGAAGAGGATGCTGATCAGTGACGAGGTCAGGACTACACCGAGATATTCGCCGACAAAGAACATGCCGAACTTCATTCCGGAATACTCGGAGTGATAACCGGCGACGAGCTCGCTCTCGGCCTCCGGCAGGTCGAACGGCAGCCTGCGCGTTTCCGCGAGGCCGGCGATCAGAAATAGGACGAAGCCGGCAAACTGCGGTATCACGAACCAGAGATGGCGCTGAGCTTCCACGATCTTTACCAGGTCGAAGGAACCCGCCAGCAATACGACTCCCATCAGGGACAAGCCCATGAACACTTCGTAGCTCAGCATCTGGGCCGCGGCCCGCAATCCTCCGAGCAGCGCGTATTTGTTATCGGACGACCAGCCAGCCAGCACCACGCTGTAGACCCCGAGCGAGGACATGGCCAGCACGAACAGCAGCCCGATGTTCAGGTCGCTGACGATGATACCGGGCGCGACCGGCAACACGGCGAACGACATGAGCACGGTTATTACGATAACGGCGGGAGCGCCTACGAACACGGCCTTGTCGGCGAACGGCGGAATCCAGTCCTCCTTGAAGAAGATCTTGATCATGTCCGCGAGCACCTGGAGCAGTCCGAAGGGGCCGACACGATTCGGCCCGTAGCGGTCCTGCCATAGCGCCAGGAGGCGGCGCTCGAGCCAGATCAGCCCTGCGGCGAGCGTGAGCGCCGCGATGAGGATGCCGGCGATACTGAGGATCGGGTACGGGCTGGTCATGGCACTCGCGAGATCCTGCTCCACAGAGGAAGCTCGAGGCCGGCAAACGGAGGCACACCGGCGGGGACTCCTGCCACGCCCGGCGACAGGCTCGCGTCGATCGACACGGGCAGGCGCCGCCCGAGCAGTTCGACCTGGCCGCCGAGGGACGCCGCGTCTTCAGGACTGAGCGCGACATACGGCTCGGGCGAGAGCTGCGCGATCCCGGGCGCGCGGCGGCTCAGTTCCTCGGAGCCGAAGATGTGATAGACCGGCAGCACCAGCCACTCGCCCCGGCGCGCCTCGAACAGCGGAGGAACCTGGTCAAAATAGGGCGGCCGCTGTTGGCCCGGCTCGATCATGCGTACGCCGGGGTCTCCGTGTCGCAACGGGCCGGCGATCTCTTCCTGAAACTTGTTCACCGATTGGATGGAGTTCCAACCGGGCGACCAGAAGAAGGGAAGCAAGGCCGGAGGCGGCGGATCGGGATTTCCCTCCATGGAGAAGGCAAGGGCCGAATCCGGATCGCCGGGCGGCTTTGGTTCGTGCACAGTGATATGGGCAAGTACCGAGGTGCGCCCGCTGCAGCGGAGTGGTTCCCGCGGAATCTTCGCCCCGGCCATCCGAAACGCGGCCGAGGGCGCGGCGCGCGTCACTGCGGCGAGTTGCGGAAGGGCAGAAGCGAGCGCGGCGTCGATCTCGTCAAGATTTCCCCACTGCCCCAGCCAGCGCCAGCTCTCCTGAACGGGGGCCGACGGCACATAAACCTGGAAGAAGCGCTGCATGCGCCCTTCGCTGCTCACCACCGAGCCGTCCGCCTCCGCGAAGGAGCCTGCCGGGAGCACCAGCTCTGCTTTGGCGGTGGTGGCAGTCTCCAGAGAATCGAGCACCACGACGTGCCGGAACCGCTCCAGGAATTCGTCGACGGCCTGCTCGGGGAAGCGGCGGTAAAGGTCATTCTCGAGAATGATGACGGTGTCGGCGCCGACGTCGAGCGCAGGATCGAGTGCGGGCGCGTTCATGAACGCCAGGCCGATACTGTTCCACTCCGGTGCGGTGAACGCGAGCGAGGCCGCGGGCAGGGCCCAGGCGACACTGGCGGCGGCTTGAATGACCGCCGCGCTGCCATTGCCCGGCCCCGAGACGACGAGAGGGTGTCTGGCGGCTTTCAGCGCCTGGGCGATTTCGGCAGCGAGGCTACGCATTTCATCGGAGAGACTCGCGGGCGCGGGGGCGTTTGGGTCGAGTACGTTCGCCACGGCGAAACCCAGGCGCGCCTGATCGTCGGGTGCTCCGCGAAAAGTGCGCGTGGCGATGTCATCCAGCCGCGTTGCGCGGACGGCCGCGATGAACAGCGGCCCCTTTTCGTCCTGCACGATCTCGCGCACGGCGTGATCCATCCACAGCGGAATGTGGAAACGCTCGGCAACCTGCATGGGCTGTTGCCGGACCGCCTGGCGCAGGCTCAGGGCCATACGGGGAGCGACGTTGGTCACGTCCTCGCCCAGGACGAATACAGCATCGGCGGATTCGATCTCGCGCAACGAGGGTGTGCGCGCGGGCCCGTTGCGCAGGATCTCGAGCATCAGCCGGAGCAATCGGGATTCGGATTCGGGAACGCCTGCGAAGAAGCGGGCCTCGCCTACCAGCGACCGCAAGGCAAAGTTGCTCTCGAGCGAGGCGCGCGGCGACCCGATACCGACTGCCTTGCCGGATGCGAGCCCTTTCAGATGATCGAGCGCCTCGCCGGCGGTGATGTTCCTGCCGTGCAGCGCCGGCTGCCTGATCCGCAGTTCGCTGTTGACGAACTCGTAGCCGAACCGGCCCCGGTCGCACAGAAAGTAGCCGTTCACTTCGCCGTTGTACCGGTTGACGACGCGCCGCACTTTTTCATAACGCTCGGCGCCGGTAATATTGCATCCGAGAGCGCAATGCACGCACACGGAAGGCGCCATCTGGAGGTCCCACTTCCGGGTGTAGTGCCTCTTCAGCGTGGCGTCGGTGAAGACGCCGGTGGGACAGACCTCCACCAGGTTTCCGGCGAACTCATTCTCCAGCACCCCATCGGCCTCGCGGCCGAAGAAAACGATGTTGCGGAGCGAGAACGAGTTCAGGTCGCTGCCGCCGGCGTACTCCCGGTAGTAGCGGACGCAGCGGTAGCACTGGATGCAGCGGTTCATTTCGTGATTCACGAAAGGCCCAAGGTACTGGTTCCGGAACGTGCGCTTCTCGAACCTGTAGCGGCGATAGTCGTGGCCCGTCATCACCGTCATGTCCTGCAGGTGGCACTCGCCTCCTTCGTCGCAAACGGGGCAGTCGTGAGGGTGGTTCAACATCAGGCCTTCGATGATCGCTTTGCGAAACCCGGCCGCTTCGGGATCGCGGATGGAGATGCGGGCGCCTTCGTCCGCGGGTGTCATGCAGGCCATCACGATCTTGCCCTGCCGGTCGGACTCGTCTTTGAACTGCTTGACGGCACACTGGCGGCATGCGCCCACCGAACCCATGGCGGGATGCCAGCAGAAGTAGGGAAGGTCCATGCCCAGTTGCAGACAGCCGTGCAGCAGGTTCTGCTTCGGGTCCATTTCGTACGGCCGGTTGTCTACGTAAACGGTGGCCATGTTATTTCCACGGGCAGCGCTTTTCGACGATGTGGCGCTCGAAATCTTCGCGGAAGTACTTCAATGCGCTCTGCAGCGGCTCGGCGGCGCCCGGCGCCAGGGCGCAGAAGGTGTGACCGGGCGTCCAGAAACGTGTCTGGAACGCCAGGGTGTCGAGATCTCCGGGCTGGCCGCGGCCTTCCTCCATCGCGTTCAGGATGCGCTCCACCCATCCCAGTCCACTCCAGCAAGGCGTGCACCAGCCGCAGGACTCCTGCGCGAAAAAGTGCTCCAGATTCCACACCATGCCGACCGGGCAGGTTTGATCGTCCAGCACGATCATGGTGCCCGTGCCCAGGCGGCTGCCCGCCTTCTGCAACTCGGTGAAGTCCATGGCGGCGTCGAGGTGCTGTTCTACGAGGAAGTCCGTGGACGCTCCGCCCGGAAGCAAGCCTCGAAAACGCACTCCATCGCGCATTCCGCCCGCATGCTCCTCCAGGAGCTCGCGGACCGTGGTGCCCATGGGCAGTTCCCACAACCCGGGGCGCTTGACCTTGCCGCTGGCACCGTAAAGCTTGGTTCCGCCGTCTTTGGTCCGGCTGAGGCCGCGGTACCACGAGGCGCCGTTCCGGATAATGTGCGGCACGTTGCACAGGGTCTCCACGTTATTGATTGTGGTTGGCTTTCCGAAAAGCCCCGAGGCCGGCGGGAACGGCGGCTTGGCACGCGGATTGGCGCGCTTGCCTTCGAGGGCGTTCAACATGCCGGTTTCTTCCCCGCACATGTATCGGCCGCCGCTCAGGTGCAGACGCAGTTCGAGGTTGTAGCCTGAACCAAGGATGTTCCCGCCGAGGTAGCCGGCCTCATACGCTTCCGCAATTGCTTTGGCGATCCACCGCGCGGCCAGTCGATATTCGCCGCGCAGGAAGATGTAGGCCGTGTCCGTTCCGGTGGCATAACCGCAGAGGGTCATGCCTTCGATCAACTGGTGGGGGTCGCGCTCCAGTAGGAGCCGGTCCTTGAACGTGCCCGGCTCCATCTCGTCGGCGTTGGCGACCAGGTATCTCGGGTGCGGAGCGTCCTTGGGAACGAAACTCCACTTCAGCCCCGTGGGGAAGCCCGCGCCGCCGCGGCCGCGCAATCCGGAAGCCTTGACCTCTTCGGTGACCGCGGCCGGCGTCATCTCCTTCAGGGCTTTGCGCAGCGCGAGATAGCCGCCGGCACGCTCATAATCGTCGCGGTCTAGTGCTTCCCCGTCGGCTCGCAGATGCCCGGTCAACGGCTTCTCGTCGGGCATTACTTGTAGTGCTCCAGAACCCGGTCGATCTTCTCGGGTGTCAGATCGAGGTGGAGGTCGTCGTCGATCATCATCACCGGGGCATGGTCACAGGCGCCCAGGCAGACAATGGGAAGGAGGGTGAAGCGCTCATCGGCGGTGGTTGCGCCGGGCTGAACGCGCAACTGCCCGCTCAGATGGCGGCATTGCCGCTCCGCGCCCATGATCCAGCAACTGACACTGTCGCAAAAATAGATGATGTGCCGTCCCACTGGACGCCGAAAGATCAGGTTATAGAACGATGCGATCCCGTCGAGGTCGGCGCCCGACATCCCCAGCAACTCGCCGATATCGCGCAGCGCCTCGTCGGAGATCCAACCCCGATGCTTCTGCACGATTCTCAGCGCGTCGATCGATACGGCCGTCCGGTTCGGGTAATGCGGGAACTCGGCCTCGATCTCCGCGCGTTCTTCAGGCGTCAACATAGGAAGGCATCCTCATCGATCGATGTCCGCCAGGACAAAATCCATGGCGCCCAGTACGGCCAGAAGGTCGGGAATCATCCGCCCCCGGCACAGTAGCGGCAGCATCTGGATATGAGGGAACGACGGCGTCCGGATGCGGGTGCGGTACGACATCGTGGAACCGTCGCTCACCAGGTAGTAGCCATTGTTTCCCTTGGTAGCTTCGATGGCACCGAGAGCCTCGCCGGCAGGTATCACCGGTCCCCAACTGGCGCTCAGGAAATGCGTAATCAGGGTTTCTATGTCGTGCATGGTCCGGTCTTTCAACGGAGGGCTGCACAAAGGATCATCCGACTTATAGGGCCCGCCAGGCATCTGGTTGACGCACTGCTCGATGATGCGGAGGCTCTGCCGCATCTCCTCGACGCGCACCACGGCGCGGTCGTAGCAATCGCCGCGGCTGCCGGTAGGGATATCGAACTCGAACTGGTCGTAGCCCGAGTACGGCTGTTTCTTCCGGAAATCCCATTCGAAGCCGCAGGCCCGCAGTCCCGGGCCGGTGACGCCCCACTCGATGGCCTCTGCGGTGGTGAAACTCCCGATGCCCTTGGTACGCATCTGAAAGATCCGGTTGCGCAGAACTACGCGGTCATATTCAACCAGGCGCGGGGGAAGGTGACGGATAAAATTGCGGAACATCTGGTCCCATCCGGCCGGCAGGTCGGCCGCAACGCCCCCGATGCGAAACCAGTTCGGGTGCATGCGCGCTCCGCAAATGGCTTCGATGATCGCGAACGCCCTCTCGCGGTCGTTGAACGTATAGAAGACAGGGGAGAGCTGGCCCACATCCTGCGCGAAGGTCCCATACCAGACCAGGTGGCTGATGATCCGGAAGAGCTCGCACAGCATCACGCGAATTACCTGGGCGCGCGGCGGAACCGCGATTCCCGCCAGTTTCTCCACCGCCGTGAGGTAGGCCAGGTTATTGATGACGCCGCCAAGGTAATCCACACGGTCGGTATAGGGGATGTAAGTGTGCCAGGACTGCCGCTCGCCCATCTTCTCGGCGCCGCGGTGATGAAATCCGATTTCCGGCACGGCGTCCACGATCTCTTCACCGTCCAACTGGAGCACAATGCGCAGGATGCCGTGCGTACCCGGATGCTGCGGACCCACGTTCAGGAAGAGGAAATCGGCGTCATCGCGGCTCCGGCGCATACCCCATTCCTCGGGCCGGAAGCGCAGCAGTTCCTGTTGGGCTTCTTCTTTTTCCTCGGAGAGATGAAACGGACCCATTTCGGTGGCGCGCGCGGGGTGGTCCTTGCGCAAGGGATGTCCGTCCCAGTCTCTCGGCATCAGGATGCGCCGCAGATGGGGGTGCCCGGAGAATCGGATGCCGAACATGTCCCACGCTTCGCGCTCGTACCAATTTGCCGCCGGCCACAAGTCCGTGATGCTGTCGAGAGACAGGCTTTCGTCACGAAGGGCGGTCTTGATACGGATGTAGGCATTGCGCTCGAAAGAGAAGAGATGATAAACGGCGGTGAACTCAGAGGGCGGAAGGCCGTCCCAGTTCCGCCGCATCCTGTCATCCACTGCCGTCAGGTCATACAACATCTTGTAGGGCGAATCGACACCGTTCTTGAGATTCGCCAGGACTTCGTGCACCCGCTCGCGAGGCGCCCAGAGCGTCGGTATCCCGTCCAGGCTTTCCTGCGGCAGGACGTCCTCGCCAAACCGGCGCTGCAGCGTGTCGATCGGATTCGCAGCTTCCAAAGCCGTTACACCTCATCCTGTAAGCGCAAATCGGTGGCCTGCCGGCGGACCGGCCGCTTGAGATCGCGCATCGAGGGCAGGGGCGGACGTTCCACGCCCTGCGGTCCGACTACCCAGCTCAGCGGGCGGCGTTCCGTGCCGACGGCCTGCTGCAGCAGCGTAAGCCCTTCCAGAAATGCGTCCGGCCGCGGGGGGCAGCCGGGGACATATACGTCCACCGGCAAAAACTTATCTACGCCTTGCACCACGCTGTAGATGTCGTACATGCCGCCGGAGTTCGCGCAGGAACCCATCGAAATGACCCAGCGAGGCTCCATCATCTGCTCGTACAGGCGTTGAATGACGGGCGCCATCTTGATGAAAACTGTGCCCGCGATCACCATGAGATCGGCTTCGCGCGGCGTGCCGCGGATGACTTCGGCTCCGAACCGCGCCACGTCGTACTTGCTCGTGAGGCTGGTTGCCATTTCGACATAACAGCAGGAAAGGCCGAAGTTAAAGGGCCAGATCGAGTTTTTGCGGCCCCAGGCAACGAGATCCTGCAAGCGGGACACGACCACGTTCCGCCGGATCTCGTCATCGAAGGCGCCCGGTGCGTGCGTCGATCCAGCGGACGATTCCGGCCTGGTAACGGACCATTGCATGCTTTCACTCCGTCGGTTTCGAGACGTTGCTCCAATCCAGCGCGCCCACGCGCCAGAGGTAGAAGAGGGCCGCCGCCAGGATCGCCGCGAAGACAGCCGCTTCCCAGAATGCGGGCCAGCCCATTGCGCGTGCGGCGACGGCCCACGCGAAGAGAAATACCGCCTCCAGGTCGAAAATGACGAAGAACATCGCCATCAGATAAAATTTCGCCGACAGCCGCACGCGTGCGGTGCCCTCCGGGACGATACCGCCCTCATACGGTGAGCCGGCCGCCCCGCCGCTATGCCGCTGTCCGAGTAGGTAAGAAACCAGCAGCATACCGCCGACCAGCAGCAGGACCAATGCGAAATAGAGGCCCAGCGTCCACATCTTGTTCGAACTAGCGCCGAGCGATCACAGCCAGCATTCCTCGGCGGCACAAAGGCGGCCCGCGCGGGCCTTTTTCAATTCTCCGCCCGCTGTCCGATCCTGCCAATAGAGGTTCGTCACATTCGCCCATGCGGCCTGTGATCGACAACACGGTACCTGATCTCACCGAGAGTCCTCGAACGAACGAACGCTACCGCTGGCGACAGGATTGCATTAGAGAAACGAGATATGCCAACCACCCAGACTTTGCACCATGTGCCATTGCAACTACTCCAGGACCGCGCCACGATGCTGCGAATTGACAGCGTTGTGGCGACGACCGAGGCCGGCAGCGGACATCCGACCAGTTGTGCTTCCGCTGCCGAGATTGTCTCCGTCCTTTTCTATTCCGTAATGCGCTTCGACCCACGCGACCCGCGAAGACGCGACAACGACGTCTTCGTACTGTCGAAAGGCCACGCAGCGCCACTGCTTTACGCCGCTTGGGCCGAAGCGGGCGCATTTCCCCGCGAACGCTTGTTGACCCTGCGTAAGATCGACTCCGATCTCGAAGGCCACCCTACCACCCAACTTCCCTTTGTGGAGGTCGCCACAGGCTCGCTCGGCCAGGGCCTGCCCGCCGGGGCCGGAATCGCTTACGATATGCAAAAGCTCCGGCATTCCGGACAACGGGTGTACGTCCTGATGGGCGATGGAGAGACGGCGGAGGGGTCTGTCTGGGAGGCGGCGCAGTGGGCCGCAGCCCGCGGCCTGAGCAATCTTTGCGCGACCATCGACATCAACCGTCTGGGCCAGAGCCAACCCACCATGCTGCAGCACGACCTCGCGACCTATAAGCGGCGGTGGGAAGCTTTCGGATGGCAGGCGCTGCCGGTCGACGGCCACGACATTTCCGCGCTGTTGGCCGCCTACGAGCAGGCCATGGAGACTCGCGACCGTCCGACGATCGTGCTGGCCAGGACGCTGAAGGGGAAGGGTCTGGACAGTCTGGAGGACAAAGAACACTGGCATGGCAAGCCGCTCGACCGGGAGCTGGCCGCAAAAGTGATCGCCGAGTTGAAGGGCCGTCTCAGCGGAGCAGATACGGGCTGGGAGCCCAATCTCCCCGAGGGCCCGGCCGGCTCCACGGACGCGGAGAAGCCGCCGGCCGGGTCCCGCGTCAAGCCGCCCTACAAGGTTGGAGGCAAGGAGACCGCCACCAGAAAGGGATTCGCGGACGGACTCGCAGCGCTGGCGCCGGCCGATCCCCGGGTCGTGGTATTGGACGGCGACGTCAAGAATTCCACTTACACCGAGGAGTTCGAGAAGGCGGCTCCCGATCGCTTCGTGGAATGCTACATCGCAGAGCAGGACATGATCGGTATCGCCATGGGACTGGCCGCTCGCGGGCGAATTCCGTTCGCATCCACCTTCGCTTGCTTCCTGACGCGCGCCTACGACTTCGTTCGAATGGCGGCGATCAGCAATCTGAACGTGAAGTTGGTCGGCACACATGCGGGCGTCTCGATCGGTGAGGATGGCCCTTCGCAAATGGGCCTCGAGGATCTCGCGATGACGTGCGCGGAGCCGAATTTCACCGTCCTCCATCCTTCGGATGCCACCAGCGCGTGGCGGGCCGTGTGGCTAATCGCGGAGCGCAGCGGCCCGTGTTATCTGCGGACCGCGAGGCCGGCAACGCCGATTCTCTACGGGCCCGACGAGCCGTTCGTCATCGGCAAATGCAAGGTCCTCCGCAGAAGCGCAAAGGACCGGGCGCTAATCGTGGCCGCGGGAGTGACCGTTCACGAAGCTTTACGTGCGTATGACGTACTGAAAGAACAAGGCATCCCGGTGCGCGTGATCGACTTGTTCAGCGTTCAACCGGTCGATCGGGAAGAACTGATCGCTTCCGCGCGGGATGCAGGCGGGCTGGTCGATCACCGTGGAGGATCATTACGAACACGGCGGGATTGGCGACGTGGTCCTCGCCGCGCTGGCCCGCGAGCCGGTCCGCGCTTATAAGCTGGCGGTGCGTGAAATCCCGCGCAGCGGACAGCCCGGCGAGTTATTGCACAAATACGGCATCGATTCCGAGCGGATCGTATCGGTAGTCCAGTCGGCTCTCGCCTGAGTAACTCTGGCATTGCGGCGGGCCGGACCTAGTGAGTCATGGCGTAGACCAGATAGTTGATGCCATAGTGATATGCGAGAGTGGTCATGGCTTCCGGATATTCGGGAGCGTCTGCCCACTCCCATGCATCACCGACGTCGGTATTGTAGTTGACCGCCACGACCATGTGATTGCGGTCGTCGTACATCGCCCGCCATGCGGGCGCCGTGCCGGGTGGTTGCTGCACCACGATGGCCCCGCCTGGCCCGCGCCGAAGGTGGCGCGTTCCCGGTATCCATGTCAGGTCCTTCTCGCGGATGTCGTAGACCACGTGCATCACGGAGTCGGACTCGGCAATGTCGGTGACCGGCTTGCCGGGAAACACGCGGTCCATGGTTCCGCGAAAGATCTCCCACTGCTCCGGCCCCCAGAAATCGTCTACCACCAGGTAGCCACCGCGCAGCAGGTACTCGCGAAGCGCTGCGATTTCCGCGTCGCTCAGGCCCCACCAGCCGGTCTGGGTCGCGTAGATCCAGGGATAATCGAACAGCCGCGCGTCGGTTAGCCGCAGGTGGCGTGGCTCTCCGGCATCGATGCGGGTGAGCCGCTGGACCCCCATGGTGAAGTGCTCGTCGGAATCCGGCCAGTCCACTACCCACCAACCGGAGCCACTGGCGTCCCGCGAAGCGAATCCGAAACCGCGGTGATATTGCGGCAGGTCGGTGTACTCCACGCGAATGAAGTGGAACTCGCCCTCAATGGGGAATACGACGCGCGGTCCCGGGGCGTGGCGAAGTCCAAATCCGAAGCGCTGGGCAAGAGCGGCGGCCGCAAGCAGAAGGAGGGTCAGGCTCAGCAGTGCGACGGGCGAGCGAGCGCGGCCACGGTCGAACGGCATAAATTTGCTCTATTGTAGTCCTCCCCTGGGGAGGTTATGTTAAAATTAATCCGTTCCTACAATCAGGCGGCAACCCTCGGGCGCACTGCACCTGTTCTGTTTTCTCACGCCGAAATCGCTGGTGGGTAGCGGTATTTGTGTAGGCGAGAGAGAAAATGACGATGGATCCTGACGCCCTTATCCTGATTTTCCTGCTGCTGGTGGTGATTACGGCTGCTCTGTATCCTCCCGGGCCCGGCACACCCCTGCGCTCGCCCGTTGCGTCGCGCTGACCCCGGTTTACCAGTACCAACCGGGACTGCTCGGCACGCGTGTTACACTGAAAACGTTCCCATTTCATGGACTTTCTCGAAGGCCTGAACGCACAGCAGCGTGAAGCCGTGGCCCATACCGAAGGACCCCTGCTCATTCTCGCCGGCGCGGGCAGCGGTAAAACCCGGGTTATCACGCATCGCATCGCCCATATCATTACGTCGCGGCATGTGCCGCCCTCTGCGGTTCTGGCCGTGACCTTCACTAATAAGGCGGCCAACGAAATGCGGGAGCGGGTTTCTGCGCTGCTCGAGGGCGTATCGCTCGCATCATCCCCCAACGTATCCACGTTCCACTCGTTCTGTGTCCGGATGCTTCGGCGCGACGGCGACCCGCTCGCCCGCATCCGACCGGGCTTTACCCGCCGCTTCACGATTTACGACGACGAGGACCAGATCCAGATCATCAAGTCGGCGTACCGGGCGCTGGGGCTGGACGATAAAGAGTTCATGCAGCATCGCGCGGCTCTTTCCCGCATCAGTCATGCCAAGAACCTGAAGCAAACGCCCCAGGATCTCTATAAGGACGCCGTCAACCCCGAATCGGAGAAACTGGCTGCGGTTTTCGAACACTACGAGAAGGCGCTGCACAACGCCAACGCCCTGGATTTCGACGACCTCCTGCTCGAGGCTGTGCGCCTTCTGCGTCATGACGACCCCACGCGCGAGACCTGGAATCGCCGCCTGAGCTACGTCATGATCGACGAGTACCAGGACACCAACCGCAGCCAGTACGAGTTGATGCGGCTTCTCACCGAGGCGCACCGCAACGTGTGCGTGGTGGGCGACGAGGACCAGTCGATCTACAGTTGGCGCGGGGCGGACATCCGCAATATCCTCGATTTCGAGCGTGATTTCCCCAACGCCCGCACCATCCGGCTGGAACAGAATTATCGCTCGACCAAGAACATTCTTGCCGCGGCGGGCGCCGTGGTGGAAAACAATAAGGCGCGCAAGGGGAAGAAGCTGTGGACGGATGCCGCGACGGGAGCGCCGCTCGGCCTGTATGCGGGCTTCGACGCGGAGAATGAAGCGCTGTTCATCGCCGACACCACCGAAAAGCATCTGGCTTCAAATCCAGGCGATCACGTGGCGGTGCTCTACCGGACCAACTTCCAATCGCGGCAGATCGAAGAGGCGCTGCGGCGCTACGGGCGCCGGTACAACATCGTCGGCGGCTTCAGCTTCTATCAACGCTCGGAAATCAAGGACACGGTGGCATACCTGAAGCTGGCCGTTTCGAATACCGATTCGGTGAGCTTGATGCGCGTCATCAACACACCGGCGCGCGGCATCGGCCGCACTACCGTGGAGCAAATCGAACGCTACGCGCGGGAGCACGGCTTCAGCTTGTGGGAAGCCATCGGCGGCATCATCGACGACCAGGCGCTCTCCACGCGGTCGCAGTCGGCGCTGGTGGTGTTCCGCAACCTGGTGCAGGAGCTTTCGCTGGTGGCCAGCACGTCTTCCCTGCCCGACCTGGTGCGCTTCATTCTCGACCGCACAGGCTATCGCCGCATGCTGCAGCAGGAAAAGACACCGGAGGCGGAGACCCGCCTCGAGAACCTGGAAGAGCTGGTCAACGCCGCGGCGGAGGCGGCGGAGCGCGGCGAAAGCGTTTCCGACTTCCTGGACCACGCCGCGCTGGTGGCGGAAGCCGATGCGTTCGACGAACGCGCGCCCGTCACCCTGATGACGCTGCATAATGCCAAGGGCCTGGAGTTTCCCGTGGTGTTCCTGACCGGAATGGAATTGGGTTTGTTTCCGCACAGCCGGTCGATGAACTCCGAGGAGGCACTCGAAGAGGAGCGCCGGCTCTGTTACGTCGGCATGACGCGCGCGCGACAGCGGCTGATCCTGACCTGGGCGCGCTACCGGCGCCGGTTCGGCGGCGGCGAACAGGAGCGATCCACACCCTCCTGGTTCCTGAGCGAAGTGCCGGCGGACCTGATCGTCAACATGGGGCCTCGGGACGAGCCGGGTGAAGTCGAGCTGAGTGCGGAGCGGTACGACGTGCGGCAATCGGCGAAGCGCAATACATTCACGGGAAAGACCTACAATTCGATCGAGAACATCTCGCAGTTTTTCGGCGATCGCGGCATGCCGTTCAACGGTCCGCGATCGGGCCAACCTGCCGGCCAGAACAAGCCGGCGGCTCCGCTTCCCCGCCCGCCGCTTCCCACCAAGCCTCTGCCTGCTCCCCCGCCCGCGCCGCGCAGGGTGGCACGAACCGGCATGACCGTGGAGCATCCCAAGTACGGGACGGGTACGGTCGTCAAGCGCGAAGGTGAAGGCGAAAATGCTAAGATCACAGTTAACTTCCCTCGCTACGGGCTGAAAAAGCTGGTCGAGAAATACGCAGGGTTGAAAAGAAACTGATGAACACGAAGAACGCTACCGACAAGATCGAACGCAAGAAGCTGAAGCGCGTTGCGCGCAAAAAGACGGCTCCCAAGGCCAAGCGCGCGGCCGGCGTAGCTCGCGGCTCGCAGAAGAAGAAGATCCGTCACCAGGTGCAGGGCCAGAGAAAGCGGTAACAGTCGCAAAGCGCCGGCGGCCGGGTCTCCGCCCGGCTGGACAGGCCAGGAGGCCTATCCTACTTGAGCATCTTCCGGACCAAGAGCATCGACGCCCTGATCGCCGCCTCGGAAGATCCGGGGAAGAAGCTGAAGCGAACTTTGGGACCGTGGAGCCTCACGGCCTTTGGCATCGGTGCCGTGATCGGCTCCGGCATCTTCATTCTCACCGGCACCGCAGCAGCCGGTGAGACCCGCGGCTACCAATCCATCTTTAACGCGCCGGTGCTGGACCTGATCATGCACGGGTCCCAGGCGCTCTCGGTACACGGCAGGCCAGGGGCCGGACCGGGCATCTCGCTTTCCTTCCTGCTGACGGCGTTCGCTTGCAGCTTTGCGGCCCTCTGCTATGCGGAACTGGCGTCGATGATTCCGATCGCCGGCAGTGCCTATACTTATGCGTACGCGACGCTGGGCGAACTGATCGCATGGATCATCGGGTGGGACCTTATCCTGGAGTACGCCGTCTCGAACATGGCGGTGGCGGTAGGGTTCTCGGCCTACTTCAACGACGTGCTGGAGAACGCGTTCGGCATCCACCTGCCGGCCAAACTCGCCAACCCGCCGATCGTGGGCGGCCAGTTCACCGGAGCTTGGTTCAACGTGTCGGCACTGTTGATCCTGATAGTGCTCAGTTACATCCTCGTTAAGGGTGTGAAAGAGAGCGCCGGGGCGAACAATGCCATGGTGGTGATCAAGCTGGCGGCGATCCTGGTGTTCGTGATCGGCGCGGCACACGCCGTAAAGCCAACTAACTGGCATCCCTTTCTGCCCAACGGCTTTTCGGGCGTGATGACGGGCGCTGCGATCGTTTTCTTCACCTATATCGGCTTCGATTCGGTATCGACGGCGGCCGAGGAATGCCGCCGCCCCCAGCGCGACCTGCCGTTCGGCATCATCATGACGCTGGTGGTATGCGCGGTGCTCTACATCGCGGTCTCGCTGGTGCTCACCGGGATCGCACCGTGGCAGACATTGAACAACGCCGCGCCCGTAGCGAACGCGCTCAAGGGGTTGGGCATGAACAGCGTGAGGCAATGGGTGGATATCGGCGCCCTGATGGGCATGATTTCCTCGCTGCTGGTGTTTCAATACGGGCAGGCGCGCATCTGGTTCGCCATGTCGCGCGACGGCCTGCTGCCCAAGCTCTTTTCGAGGGTGCATCCGCGTTACAGCACACCGCATGTGAGCACTTGGATCGCCGGGATCTTCGTGGGTATTCCGGCCGGCCTGTTCGATATCGGCACGCTGGCCGACCTGGCGAACATCGGGACATTGTTTGCCTTCATCATCGTTTCAGTCGGAGTGATCGTGCTCCGCAAGACTCAGCCCGACCGCCCGAGAGGGTTCCGCGTCCCCGGCGGAGACTGGCTGCCGCTGATCTCGATCGGGTTCTGCCTGGTGCTAATGGTCTCGCTGCCCCTCGAGACATGGGTGCGCTTTTTCGTGTGGCTGCTGATCGGCTTCGGAATCTACTTCCCGTTCGGAAGGAAGCACAGCGAACTGGCGAAGAAGGTGGCGTAGCGTGGGCGCCGCCCGGTCCGATTCCGGCCTATAATCGAGCCCAGGAGGTATCGGGTGCGCCTTTTGGTGTTGTTGGCATTCGGGACGCTGGCAATCGCTCAATCCGACCAGGCCCCAGCCGAACTCCGCGTCACGGCTCAGGGGGGATCGCTTTCTTACGAGGTTGTGAACCTCTCCCCTTACCGAATCGTCGAATTCCAAGTCTACACGCAATTCACTTCGGGAGGCTTTGAAAACCTCGGGTGTGGAGTCACCGCGGCAGTCAAAGCGACCAAGGATCTTGCATTGCAGGGCGTGTGCCGGTTGCCGCGCGA
Source organism: Bryobacterales bacterium (assembly GCA_963836015.1). Taxonomy (GTDB): domain Bacteria; phylum Acidobacteriota; class Terriglobia; order Bryobacterales; family Bryobacteraceae; genus CAWCDJ01. The sequence continues at coordinate 31,974 of CAWIIF010000014.1, forward strand.
TTCTAAAACCGGCCAGCCCGTCAGCTACTCGACGCGACTGGTGCGCGTGGAGTTCGCTAACGGACTGAAGTGGACACCGGGCGGAAAATAGTAAACATCCGCGAGCCCGTTACTCCGCCAAGGGATATTTCAGGCTCTCCAGCAGCCACTCACGGTTCTTGCGAACGTCTTCCGTGAGACGCTCGACCAGCGTCCTGCGCTGCTCGAACAGGCGGTAGCCATCGCGCGGACGCAGATAGCCGCGGGCTTTCGATTCCCTCGCGAACACCACTTCCTCGCCTTCGGCCGCCACCATCTCCTCATAGCGCTTGCGGTTGTCGAGCAGTGCCTTAACCAGGAACGGCATGACCATCGAGTAATCGGCCTGCATGCTCTCGGTGGTTTGTAGGTAGGTGTCTTTGTCGACCTTGCCCCAGGTCACCGCTTCGGCGGGCGGGCAAGAGGAGAGCGAGCCATCGGTCACCGGCGCGGTCACGATCTGCACATCGAACTGGTAGCCGCGCACTTCCGGGAGACCCAGCACCTGGCCTAGCGCCGGCTCGGGCTGCAGGTTGTAGTTCTTCGGGACGCCGCCACCCAGGATCAACGTCGCCAGCGCGTGAACGGGATGCTCGAACAAGCCCCAGCGATGGTAGGCGCAGGCTTCGTACACTTCGGCGTGAAGATCGAGATCGAAGCCGTAATCCTCGATCAACCCGGCTTCTTTCATGGCCCAGAGCTTCATCGAGTTCAGGAACACGCTGCCGTCGCCGGGAGCCCCGACGAACACCGGAATGCCGCGGCGAAAGCAGGTGGCCAAGAGCCCGGGAGCTACGCCGTTGCGCTCCTCGATACCGGCATAGAATTTGCCCAACAGGTAGCGCATCTCGGTTCCGGTCATTTTGCGCTGGAACTCGGGACGCCGGAGCACGGCACTGACGAAGCGGTCCTGGTCCAGCAGCACGCCTTCGTCGAAGGCCATGTCGGTGACCCGAATGGTGCCTTCCTCGCGCAGAGCGGCGTCGTCGCTCGCGATCGGGACTTCGTGCACGGCACCCGACTTGTAGGCGTCCAGGCTGCGGTGGCCGTCGTGGTAGCAGACCGCATCGGTCGTGCTCAGGTACGCGACCCAGCCGGTTTCGAGCAGCGGAAGGAGCCATGCCTGGTGCTGCCCGGAAACCGTCACCGGACCCGAGATGGCCAGCGTGAAAGGACAGCCCATCCCGATGGCGCGGTCCAGAATCTGGTAGATGCGCCGCAGGTAGGCGCCCCCGAAGGCCGGCAGGCAATGGGTGAAAAGCTCATCGAGGGATCCGCATTCATCGACGCGCCGGACCCGCACCCAGCGGCGCCCTGGCGCGCTCTCATGGTTCATATCCATCGGCATCATTCTGACCATAACAGAAGTGCGCCACACGCCTCAGGGGCGCGTGTTAACTTGAAGGGCTAGGCTAATGCACATTCTCTTTATCGGCGACATATTCGGTTCGCCCGGCCGCAGGATCGTCGCCGACCACCTCCAGGACATCATCGAGACGAACCAGATCGATATCGCGATCGCCAACGGCGAGAATGCCGCAGGCGGCTTCGGGATCACACCCGCCATCGCCGAGGACCTGTTTGCCATGGGGTTGGACGTAATCACCTCCGGTAACCACGTCTGGGATAAACGCGAACTCTACGACTACCTGAATCGCCAGCCGCGGCTGCTGCGTCCCGCCAACTACCCGGACGCGCCCGGCCGCGGCCTGGTGGTGTGCCAGGCGCGTAACGGTGTAGAATGCGCCGTAATGAACTTGCAGGGGCGTGTGTACATGCCGAATACCGATTGCCCGTTTCGCGAGGCGGACAAGATCCTGGCTTCGCTGGACCCCTCGATCAAGGTGAGATTCGTGGACTTCCATGCCGAGGTGACCAGCGAGAAGATCGCCATGGGGTGGTACCTGGATGGCCGCGTTTCCGCGGTGGTCGGCACCCACACGCATGTGCCCACCGCCGACACGAGGATTCTTCCCGGGGGCACGGCCTATCAGACGGATTGCGGGATGACCGGCCCCTACGATTCCGTAATCGGAGTTCAGACGGATATCATCCTCCAACGGTTCCTTACGGCGCTGCCCGTGAGAATGGAGCCCGCCCGCCAGAACCCCGAGTTGCACGCCGTGATCGTGGACGTGGACGAAACCACCGGCAAAGCCCGCGGCATGCGCCGGCACGCGCTAAACGGAGATTGACGGATGAGCCCCTCCATTCCGGACACCACCGCCTTCGTCATGCAGGAGATCGGAGCGCTGCTGTTCGGAATGGTGTTTCTGTTTCTGTACCGCCAGTCGCGCGTCGTGTATTTCGGCCTGTGGGCGGTGGCCTGGCTGCTGCGGCTGCTGGCGGCGGCCTTCGGCTTCCAGATGCTCCGCACCGGCGCGGCGGGATGGCTGGCGCCCTTTGCCACCTTCGAGTTTGCCTTCGTCATCGTCCTGATGGCTGCGGCGCGGGCCGGATTCGCCTCGAGCGTCCGCGAGTGGCGGACCGTGCTGCGGCTGATCTCGATCCTTCCGATCTTCGTCGCGCTGGTCTACGCCGTGGGACGGTATGTCGGGATCGAGGCGTATCAGACTTCGAATGCGCTGGTGCTGGGCTTCGTCTACCTTTACAACTTCCTCGTGCTCCGTCGCCAGCAGGGGGTCGGCAGCCGGATCTTCCGCTTCTCCCTGTTGACTCTCGGTATCGTGTTTATCGAACACGCGTTCCTGTTCGTCTATCTTTACAGCTTCGGAGAGCGCCCCGCCTGGCTGCGGTACCTGCAATACGAAACCTACTACGATTTCGCCCTGCACTGCGTGCTGGCCTTTTCCGCCATGGCGATGTGGAGTGAAAGCCAGATCGACCGCATTCGCGACCTGGCTGCGGAGCTCGACTACGTACGCCGCGAGGTGAAGCACACCCTCGATCTCGACCGTCTCACCGGCCTGTTCAACCAGGCGGCCCTGGCACGCCGGATGGAAGTGCCGGAGCCGTTCCTGGGAGTAGTGGCGGTGTGCGACATGGACAACTTCAAGGACATCAACGACCGCCACGGCCACCTGGTGGGCGACGAGATCCTGCGCAACATCGGCAACCTGCTCCAGAGTTCCATCCGACACGAGGACGAAGCCTACCGCTGGGGCGGCGACGAATTCGTTGTGCTCTTCCAAAACCAACGCGGCGACGTCGCGCAAAAACGAATGACGGAGATCGAAGCCCGCCTGCGCGATTTCCGCGTGCGCGGCTTCGGGGTGCTGCCCATCAGCTTCAGTTGGGGCACCGCCGAAACCCAGGGGCGTACGCTGAGGGAGGCAGTGGACGAAGCCGACCGCAACATGTACTCCCTCAAGCGCACGCGCGTCAGCGCCCGCTCGGCGCACTGACCGCTACTTGACGCAGATGGTGGTCACATAGCCCGAAGAGGCGAAATCCACGCTCGACAGGCTGTTGATGAAGATGGCGATCGGCGTCTGGGTGGCCGGCGCCACAGCCTTGGGAATGTAAAGGTTGATCTGCCAGATGCCGGGGAACTGCGGCGAGAGCCCGGAGAACGTGACCTCTTGCCCCTTCGCGGGTTCGCTGGCGTCGCGCGCATACTCCTCGACGAACTGCCCGCCGATGTTCATGTGCGGCGTGAAGGGTGTGTTGACCAATCCCGTAGGCGCGGAGCCATCCGGTGGAGCGTCGGAAAGGTAGCCCTGCCCGGTGGCGAAGATCTGTATGTACGATCCGCGCGCCGCGCAGTTACTGGTGCTGTTGATCGTATTGTCCTGATTCAGCACCGCCGCCTGCCGGTTGCGGCTGAGAAAGTCCAGCATGAAGATGCCTGGCGAGTAGGCGTTCATCTGCGGGATTCCCGCGGCCAGAACACGACCCGTGGAAGCCTGCACCACCTGCAGGTCCGCCGTTCCGCTGTTGGGCGTCCCCATGGGCACGATGAAGTTGATCTGGCTCGGCGATACGTAGGTCAGGGGCGCGGGCACTCCGTTGACCAGCACCTGGACGTCGCCCAGGGTGGTCGCCAGCGGAAGCGATGTAGTGGACTGCGTGGCGGCGCCGAAGATAGCAAGCCGGCTGTTGGGATCGCAGTTGCTTCCGGGCGAGCAAATGGAGGCAAACATGCCAGGAGCTAGCTGACGGTTCGTCAGGAAGTTGGCGCCGTTAATGGCCTGGAGGCCGGGATAGTAGATTGCGACCCGGTTAGTGACATCCGCCACAGCCAGGTCGCCAAACCCGTCTTGCACCACCGCGAGCGCGGCGCCGGGGGCCGAAACCGAACCCGTGGATGCCTGGCTAAACACCAGGGAGGCATACTTCGGAAATTTCTTGACAGTGCCGGTGGTATCGCCTACCCACACCTCGCCGGTCGCCTGATTCACAAACACGCCCCTGGGCGAAGTGACGCCTCCCAGTTGCAAGGTAGCGTGCGCGCCCGTGGGCGGGAGGTTGAGAATCTGGTCGAAGATCAGGACGCGGTTGTTTCCGCTGTCGGCAACATAGGGGCGCGCCTCACTGTCAGTCGCAATGTGGTGCGGAGCGCTCAATTTGTCGTCGGTGTTGCCGGTGGTGACCGTGAAAAAGTCGGGCTGGCCGAAGACCTTGGTCGCCGGCCTCCCGTTATCTTGCCCCGCGACAAACGTTACGCCCGGCGTGAAGGGGAAGAACAGCACCCGGTTATGGGCGGTATCGGAAACCAGCAGTCCGTTGTTTCCCGCAAACGCCAGACCGTACGGCTGGGACATCGTTGCGGGGCTGGGGTCTGTGATCTTGGTCGTGAAATTACTCTGCCCCAGCACCAGGTCGGCCTGCTGGGCCGAATTGCTGAAGGGGGCCGGAAACCGCAGAACGCGGCCGTTCCCGGAATCGGCCACGTACAAGTTGCCGGATGCGTCCACGACCAGGCCGATGGGCCGGCATAGCGTGGTTGGACCGGGGTGATCCGGATCGCCCGTCTGGTTGCAGAGACCGGAGTTGAAATCCTTCTGGCCGATTACGATATCCGCCTTGGCTCCGTATTTGACGGTGCGGAAGTCCTTGAAGCCGAGAACCCGGTTGTTGTAAGGGTCGGATACGTAGAGATGGGGTGTATCGGAGCTTAGGTCGATCGCCAGGCCGGCGTCGGCAACGGTGCCGCCGGAGGTCGCGGTCAGGAAATCAAACTCCCGCCCCTCGATCAGGTTCGGGGCTCGCATGTCGAAGCGATCCTGGCCTAGCACGCGCGTGGCCTGGCCGAAAGTGGAGCCGATGAGCGGCAGGTCCAGAACGCGGTTATTGCCGGTATCGGCGACGAACAGGTCGCTGCCAGAGAACGCCGCGGCGGTTGCCTGGTAGAGAGTGCCTGGGCCTGCCACCGGGTTGAATCCGACACCCATGTTCGGCGCTATGGAACTGTAACCCGCCTGCCCCACTACTGCCGTCGCCTGCGGCGGCACATTCACGTCCACGGGCCACTTGTCGATAGTGTCGAACATCAGGATGCGGCTCCAGGCATCGTCCACGATGCCGATCTTGCCGGCCGCGAAGAAGATTCCTTCCGCCTCTCCGAAAACCGACCTTTGCAGCTGGTCCTGGGAGGTCGCAGGCTGGCTGGCCGGGAATACGCCCATCAGTCGCGAAGCGGCCATTCCGCTGGTGAAGGGCGGCTTGAAAACCAGAACCCGGCTCAGGGCGCCGGTGCCGTCGGCATCGGAAACATAGAGGTAGCCGTTGGAATCGAACGCCACGGCGGAAGGAATCGCAAAGGCGTTCAGCGTCGTGCGTGTGGCAGTTGTGACGGCCGGTTGGACGGTCACAAAATCGAGCTGTCCCAGCTCCAGATCCGCCTGCAACGGGCCTCCGCCCGCCGCCACGTCGGAGCCCTTAAACCGCAGCACGCGGCGATTTCCAGGGTCGGACACCCAGAGGTTCCCGGCACTGTCGAAAGTGATGCTGGCCCGGAACGCCGAGTTCGCGGACGTCAAGGCGACCCCCTGCGCCGCTACCGCGCCCGTATAATTTGCCGAGCGGGAATTCAGGTTCGGCTGGCCGATATAGAGGTCGGGAAACTGCGAGCCTTGCGTTGCGAAAGGTTTGGGGAACCGCAGGATTCGGTTGTTGCCCGAGTCCGCGACGTACAGGTTTCCATTCGAATCCACGGCGAGCCCCGTCGGGCTGTTCAGGCCGGTCTGAAACTGCTGGCCCGGACCCTGAGCGCTCGTCCGGTACATGTCCTGCTGGCCGATTACCCGGTCGGCCGGCTGGCCGCTGGTAAAACCCGTGGCGTTCTTCCAGGCCAGGACACGGTTGTTGAACGTGTCGCTGACGTAGAGGATATTGGGCGTCACCGAGGTATCCAGGGCAATTCCATTCGGCCCCCATAACTCCCTTCCTTCTACCAGGTTGGGAGCCGAGGAAATAACCGAAAGCAACTCGGCCTGGGGATGTCCCACGATCCGGGACGGGATTCCATTCAACGGAACGAGAGCCTGAGGAAAAGACGCGGAGGCACCGGCAATAGCCAGGCCGAAAGCCAAGAAAAGATTATGTCTCATCGAGTTTCCAGGAGGACGCGACGCGGAGAACGTCCTAATGAGGATACCAAACGGCGGCGGACGTGAAAATACGCACCGGTACTGGCCATCACGCTGGCCGATCCCCTGATCCTCACCCCTGATACACTGGGAGTTGACTCAGAATGCCCCCCAAAAGCTGAGGGTTTGCGCCGTCAGCTACCTGAACACAGCCCCGCTAGTTTGGGGTATACTACACGGGTCCCAACAGGGTTTGTTCGACCTCGAGTTCCGGGTCCCGTCGGGATGCGCCGAGCAACTGGCGTCGGGCGCCGCAGACATTGGGATCGTTCCTTCTTTCGAATTGACGCGCCAGGACCTCGAGATTCTGCCCGGCAGCGGCATCGCCTGCCACGGCCCGGTCCGGAGTATTCTGCTGATTTCCCGACGGCCAGCGCCGGAAATTCGGACGGTCGCGATAGACTCCGGTTCGCGCACGTCGGTTCAGTTGGCCAGGGTGATTCTGGATGCCCGGTACGGCGTCCGCCCGCAATGCATTCCGCACGCCCCCGATCTCGACGCCATGCTGAGCGTGTCCGATGCCGCCCTGATCATCGGGGACCCGGCCTTGCGGATCGATCCGGCCGGACTTCCCCGGGTACATGATCTGGGCGCCGAGTGGGTGGAGATGACCGGCCTTCCGATGGTATTCGCGGTGTGGGCCGGCCGCCGCGCCGTGGTGTCGCCGGAGGTCGTGGAGGCATTCCGTGAATCCTGCCGCGATGGCCGGGCTCGAATTGAAGAGATTGTGGCGGTGAAGTCCTCTCGCCGCCAGTTCCCGCCTGATTTGGTACGCGAGTACTTGTCGGCTCATATCGTCCACGAACTGGGTCCGGACGACTACCGCGGCATGCGGCGCTTCCTGGAAATGGCCACGGACCTGAGCGGGTTACCGGATTTTCGCCGGACTGCCGTTTGACCGGGGTCCCGTCGGTCTCCTATACTGGTTATTTACTACGATGTACATCTTGACTTTGTTGGTTCATATTGTGGTTTGCCTGTTCCTGATTGTGGTGATTCTGCTGCAGAGCGGGAAGGCGGCGGACCTGGCGGGGGCGTTTGGCGGCATGGGTTCGCAAACGGCGTTTGGCCCGCGCGGCTCGGCAACTCTGTTGTCGAAGGCGACCACGATTTCGGCGGTGCTCTTCATGCTGACGTCGCTGGGCCTTTCAATCCTGGCCACCAGAAACGCGGGGCTGGGCACGACAGTGCTTGAAGATATGAAGAATCCCCCGGCGAAGAGCGCTCCGGCTCCGGTACAGCAACTGACCGGCGCCCGTGACGCCGCAGGGCGGCCAGGCGCTCCTGCTTCCCGCTCCAGAGAACACAGCCCCGGCCCAGCCAGCGCCGGTGAAGAAGTAAAGTCCAACCTGCGGAGGGGGCGGAATTGGCAGACGCACTAGCTTGAGGTGCTAGCGGGAGTAATCTCGTGGGGGTTCAAGTCCCCCTCTCCGCACCAAATATTTCAATAGG
>CAWIIF010000015.1:0-2416778 GCA_963836015.1 Bryobacterales bacterium
GAACCCGTCCCCGGCCGGATCATGAGCCCGGCGGACGGCAGCCGCAATTCGGTCGCGATCTTCCGGGTGTACCCGTTCCAGGTACCCGGCCACGGTCACGGGCGTCTGCGGGTCCATGCCATAGATCTCGTACTGCTCGGGGGACCAATATACGATGTCGGAGGCGTGATCGTGGTCGAATATGCCTGTGCCGGAAACGCGCACGGCCTGGCGTAGTCTTCTTCGCTCCTTTGCAGTTCCTTTTCCGCCTGCCTTCATCCGTCACTTCGAGGCTCAACACGAAAATGCCCTCCGGCACCGGCACAACACTCACCTCGAACCAGCGGGTAGAACCATCGGGGAAAGTGACTGCCTTCTCGAATTGTTGAGCGGCCCGCTCCAACACCAGCGCCGGTAATGCCCGAAAAGCTCGGTATGCTCGATTCCCGGATACACCTCCAGCATTGACCGGCCCACCAGGTCTTCCTGGCCCTAGGCCGTGGGCCGCGGCCGTCTCATTGAGGTAGAGATACCTCCATGAAGAATCGATCAGAGTACAGCCTTCCAGCATGTTGTCGAGGGCGTTTCTAATCGTCCTCCGCCCTGCGTAGGGCCTCTTCTGCGCGTTTGCGTCGTCGATACCCAAAACGGCTCCGCACATGCGCATTGCGTTCCCCGGGGCGTCGTAAAGGAATTCACCGCCGCCGAGAATCCAGTGAATACTCCCGTCCGGCCACACAACCCGGAACTCCCGCCCGAACGTGGCCCGCGTGCTGCGCGCTGCTCCCACAGCCCGGTTCACGCCCGGCATGTCCTCGGGATGCACTCGCTTTTAAAAACTAGGGTAGGTTCCGTCGAAGCCACCCGGCTCGAAACCGAATAATCGCTCGTGATGTCCGTCCCACAGGATTCTTCCCGTAACGAGATCCCAATCAAAGGTGCCAATCCCGCCGGCATCCATGGCGAGTTTCAACCGGCGTTATTCGCTGCGAGCGTGTCGGCGTCCTGCCGGCTCTCCTCCACCGCTCGCGCTCGGAGATGTCGCGGATCGTACTCCAGACGAACGTTTGGCCCTGTACATCGACCGGGCTGAGGTTGACTTCGATGGAAATGCCGTGCCGTCCTTCCGCAGACCCAGAAGCTCCAGCGACTCACCGATCCGCCTTGCCTCGGGATCGGCATAGGAGGCAGCCCGATGGGCGAATGACGGCGATGAAAGTGCCCCGGCATCAGGGCTTCCACATTCTTCTCCAAGAACTCTTCCGGCTGTATCCGAGCAGGGTTTCCGCGTGAGTGTTCGCCAGGATTATCCGGCCTTCGCGGTCGGATGCCACCAGGGCGTCCGGAACGGATTCGAGGAGAAACGCCAGGTTCTCTTCGGCTCGCGTGAAGATGTCGCTGTTGGAGGGACGCATGTGCGACGCTCAGTATCTCTCGGGGATCTGCATTCGGGTCTCATCATATTCTGTGCCTAGCGGACGTCGGCGTGGCTTTTCAGCAAAACCCGCATCGCGCCGGAAGTGATTTTGCGAACAGGAGCGGCCCCGCGATACCCTCTGCGCCGCCGGGCGACTGGAGAGAACGATTTATGCGCCCGCCAAAATACTTGGGAACATCGCTCCGGCGCCGCCCGTACTGTTGATTAGTAAGCGTCAGGAAAAAGCTCCCATGTGGGCACTTATACAGGACCTTCGTTACGCTTTGCGTACGTTGGCCAGGAACCCGGGCTTCACCGCGGTGGCGGTGATTGCCCTGGCGCTCGGGATTGGCGCCAACACAGCCATCTTCAGCGTTGTCAACGGCGTGCTCCTGCAGCCGCTGCCCTACCGCGATCCCGATCGCCTCATGCGGCTCAGTGAGACGTCGCCCGACTTCGGAACGATGTCCGTCGCCTGTCCGAACTTCGTGGACTGGAAAGACCAGAGCCACAGCTTTACAGGACTGGCCTCGTTCCGCTGGGAAGACTATGACGTCACCGGGGGAGAACGCCCCGAGCACCTGAGCGGCAAATGGTGTCGGCCGATTTCTTCCGCGTCCTCGGGATCCACCCCGTGCTGGGCCGCGACTTCGACCCCCGGGCAGACCGGCTCGGCGCCTCGCCTGTAGTGCTCATCGGGGGCGGCCTGTGGAACCGGCGCTTCGGGTCAACCCGGCCGTGCTCGGCAGCCAGCTCATACTCAACGGCCGGAGCTATACCGTCGCGGGCGTCGTTCCCACCGGCTTTCAACTGGAAGGCACGGCCGACCTCTACACGCTCATGGAACAGTGGGACGACCTGCTGGCCAGATCGCGCGAAATGCATCCCGGCATGTATGTAGTGGGGCGGCTCAAGCCCGGCGTGACGCAAGCCCAGGCGCAATCGGAAATGACCGCCATCGCGGCCCGCCTGGCCGAGGCCTATCCGAAATCGAACACCAAGCATGGCGTCCATCTCACGCCGCTCACGGGCGTGATCGTCGGGAACGTCCGTCCGAAATTGCTGGTTCTGCTGGGTGCGGTGGGCTTCGTCCTCCTCATCGCTTGCGCCAACGTCGCGAACCTGATCCTGGCGCGCTCCGCCGGACGCCAGAAGGAAATCGCCATCCGCGCGGCCATCGGCGCCGGCCGCGGCCGAGTGGTACGCCAACTCCTTACCGAGAGCGTGGTGCTGGCACTCGCCGGAGGTATGGCCGGGCTGGCCATCGCTCGCTGGGGCACGCAGGCGGTGGTGGCGGCTGTTCCCGGCGGACTGCCCCGCATGGAGAACATTGGGATGGACGGTTGGGTGCCGCCTTCACTCTGGGTGTCTCGCTCCTCACCGGCATCGTTTTCGGGCTGGCTCCGGCCCTGCAAACCTCAGTCACCGGCCTGCACGAGACGTTGAAGGAAGGCAGTCGCGGTTCCTCGGCCGGGCACCGGCGCTTGCGCAGCCTGCTGGTGGCCACGGAAGTGGCCGGAGCCCGGCGCTTCTGGCCGGAGCAGGCTTGATGCTGCGAACCATCAGGACCCTGGGCGGCATCAATCCCGGATTCGACCCCGGCCATGTCCTGACTTTCTCGGTAGGCCTGTCTCCCGCGAACACCAGCAGCAGCGATCGCATCCTCCAGACGTTCCAGCAGGCAGTAGACCGCATCCACAGTGTGTCCGGAGTGAAGAGCGCCGCGGTGACCACGCTGATTCCCTTGGATGGCAGGGACAACGAAATCCCATTCTACGTGACCGGAAGGCCTCGTCCCACCTCCCAGGGCGACATGCTGTGGGCACTGTTGTACGCGACCGGCCCCGGCTATCTCAAGGCCATGGACATGCCCCTCTTGCGCGGCCGTTTCATCGGACCGCAGGATATGCACCGCGGCTCCCACGTCGTGGTGGTCGATGAGGTCCTCGCCCGCACGGTTTTCCCGCAGGAAGACCCCATCGGCAAGAGCATCGCGATTGCCGACTTGAGCGGCGATCTCGGTCCCGAAACTTCCGTGCCGATGGAGATTATTGGCGTCGTGGGCCACGTCAGCCATTGGGGCCTGGATAGCGACATGACCGCCCGGGTCCGCAGCGAGGTTTACCTGCCCCTATCTCAGATCCGGACCAGTTCATGAAGAGCATGGCCAGCGGCAGCACCTTCGTGGTGCGTACCGGAGTCGATCCAGCGGCCTTGCTGCCGGCAATTCGCGGGCGGTCCTCCAGGCCGGCAAAGACCAGCCCGTCTACGCAGTGCAGACGATGGATCAGATCGTCTGGGCGTCGATTGCAGGCCGGCGCTTCTCGATGCTGCTCCTGGAATCTTCGCTGGGCTGGCGCTGTTGCTGGCCGCCGTCGGGATTTACGGGGTGATCTCCTACACGGTCGCGCAGCGTACCCGCGAGATCGGCATCCGTATGGTGCTGGGGGCCGGTCAGGCCGATGTCCTGAGGGTTGTCGTCACCCAGGCCATGCTTCCCGTTTTGGCCGGTTTGGCAATCGGGCTGGCCGCCTCCTCCGGGCTGACCCGCCTCATGGCCGGCATGCTCTACGGCGTCAACGCAGGCGATCCCCTGACCTTCATTGGGGTGGCGCTGGTGCTGGCCGCCGTGGCGCTCGTCGCCATCCTGGTCCCCGCCCGCCGCGCCATCACGATTGCCCCCGTGGTGGCCTTGCGGCACGAATAGGGATGGGCTGAGGTTCAGCGCATCGTTAGACGTGGCTGCCTCCACACTGTCATCGGCCTTCTCCGTGGAACGATAGGATCGGCTTCCCGCTTCACTCCGCAAGACGACTTCTCGCGGGCATGTGTTTCGAGGTTGAAGACATTCCGTGGTGTTCCGGCCTCCAATCTTGTTCACCCCCCAGATCGTCCCTACCGCTGCGCATACTGCCGCATCGTGTTATCCTACCTTAAACGCCCTGTGCTCACTCACAGTGGCAAAACCTAAAGCCAAATTCGCTCAGAAGGACCAGCGAAAGACGCTGGCTTTGGCCGCATGAAAACTGGGGAACGAACTTACTGTTTCCTGTACTAAGAAGCGTACAGCCGTTACCGCGTTGCCCTTCCGGGTCAAGATCCCTGGCTGCCGATCCATGCGTCTCGTCCAGGAGGGAAACGTGACAGTTGCAAAAACGCCCTTGAAAAGCGGTCGCAGAAAACAGCCTCGAATTATTGCTCAATTCCCGGTGGAATTTCGGTTTAAGGCCGACGGCCGGAACTTCCGGATCGTTCAAGGGATCACTAGCACTTTGTCCGAGGAAGGAGTCTCCTGCCGACTTCATGAACCTATTCCCGCGACCGCTTCCTACGCGTATCTTTCCGTGGTAACCGATCAAAAGCCGTGCGCCGTATCAGGGCACATCATGTGGGTCAACAGCTCAGGCAATGAATGCGGAGTGAAGGTTGAAAACGCGACCACCGACTGGAAACAATTCATCCTGGCTACTCTAAACGATGCGCGAACCTCGCTCTCTTCAGATCGTCGCAGGCTTAACCGCCGGTCAACTAATCTTCCGATAGGTGCTGGTAAAAGGAGCTCGGACCGCAGATTCCAAGATCTCACCGCAGAAATATCAGATGACGAGACTCAAGAGGTTGACGAGGCTCAAAAGGTAAAGGTAAAGAAGTTCCTGCGTAACAAAGCGACTGCCTATACGGCCGAAATGATAAAGAGCCGCCGGGAATGGCTAGCGGAGCTTACACAGACCCAACTGAAGCACTTGGCGCATTTTTCGGAAGCCCCCGAAGACTTTAAGGGGAAAATTGAATGCCCCATCGGCGTTGCTCATGTGCCCGTGGGGATTGCTGGTCCCCTTCGAATTAACGGTGAACACGCCCGAGGCGATTTTTTCATCCCTATGGCAACCACGGAGGGAGCACTCATTACCTCTTATACCTTCGGTTCGAACATCATCACGCGATCTGGGGAGTCACCGTCAAAATCCTGAAGGATGCTCTAAAATCGGATCCTACATTTGTTTTTAAGTCCTCGGCTCAAGCACAGTCCTTTGTCACCTGGATAGAAAACAACTTTGGCAGGATTAAAGAGATCGCTGAAAAGACAAGCGGTCATCTACGCTTGATTAAGGCCGTTCCGATGATTAATGGTCGTCGCGTGATCCTGTGTTTCCACTTCCAGACCGGAGATGCCATCGGAATGAACATGGCTTACAAGGCGACTGATGTCGTATGTAAAATGATTCGGGATTCCGTAGACCCCGAGGAGTTCTGGCTGCATTCGAATTTCACAACGATCAAGAAAACTACGGCTGAGAACTTTGTGAACGGATATGGGAAGTCGGTGATGGCGGATGTCACGATCCCCCGAAAGTTGGTTGAACGGCTCAACACGACCCCTGAACAAATGGAACGATTTTTTCTCCGAACGCTGTTAGGTTCGGCTCAAGGAGTATTGTTCGGAATCAGTGCTCATATGGCGAACGCAATGACCGCCATAGCCATTGCCTGTGGTCAGGATGCGGCGCTCGTTGCCAATACCCATTGCGCCAATATCACGTGCGAAGCGACCAAAAATGGCGATCTATATTTTAGCGCATATTTTCCCAGTATGTTCGCCGCGACCGTCGGAGGAGGAACTTCCTTCGGCACGGCGCGTGAGTGCCTCGAAACACTCGGATGTTATGGAAACGGCAAATCCAAGCGATTCGCGGAGATCATCGCGGCGACGGCATTGGCTGGAGAAATCAGCCTCATGACTTCTATCGTCAACGGTACCTATATTTATGCCCATGAGACATTTGGGAGAAACAGGCCACCCCAGTAAAGGCGAACGTCGTGCGGGGGAGGGATCTGATATGGACGATGGGCCGATTGACGGACTATCCCGGCGCAAGGAAGACCGCAGAAAAACTAATCAATCTTGCGAGTTCGACAGGCGCGTACGCGTTCGGCGATTCCTCGATCTTTACCTCAATGCGCCAGATCCCAAAATGAATGAACTAAAAAGTGCCCGTCTGGCTGCCACCTACAACGGCTCCAAGCTGGCGGTAAAATTCCTGGTCGCTTCCGGATGGGGCCCTCTCCTAAATCTAGGCTACTTTGAATTAAAGCGATTACCATTGTTGATCGGCGGCTTAAATCATTTTCAACGATATCTGGTTAGGAGATCGGTTGAATTGTTGAATCCCCAACCCAATGAATCGATCCTTGATCTCGCATGCGGGAACGGCTGGACAACGCAATTTATCGCTCAGCATGGCTCTAAAACCACTGGACTAGATCTGTGCGAACAGCATATTCAGTCTGCACAGAGTAAGTTTGGCAAAGCGGGGAGTATCAGCTTCATTCAAGGTGACGCGACACGGCTTGAACATGTTGCGACTCGTAACAGCATTGATAAGATCCATTGTCTCGAAGCCGCTTTTCATTTTGGCCCGGAGGGAAGAAAAGCGCTGTTAAACAGTGCTTTCCATGTACTTAAGCCTGGTGGAATGCTTGTTTTGGTCGATATTACCTGGAGAACGAATTATCCAGAACAGATTGATGAGGTAGATCCCAAGAGGCGCTTTCGAGAAACATGGCAAATGGAGCAATTCGAACCGTTCGAAAGGTACACAAAAAATGCAAAGGCGATTGGTTTTGTCGAGCGACAGATTCTGGACTGGACCGAGCCCGTCATGCGACTTTTGGACGTTGCCGCTTTGACAATCTTCATGGGGCAGCATTCACTGACCCGGAAAGCATTGGCAATCGCTCGGTCAGAATACTCCGCTATTACTGAACACGAGTGGAAATCGTTGCTCGACGAGCTTCGATTATCACAAAGCGTCTTGGGTCAATCACGCTACGCCGCTTATATATTCACAAAACCATAACACATACAGTATTTCGTTTGCCCGCTGATGACCCGTCAATTTACTAGAAGCGGGCGGGTGGTTTTTGTTTTCCGGCATATAGGGAAATTCGGAGATTAGGCTGACGTGCTTGCTGGTCTCACGATGGCCTGGCTATGTCACGCAGGCCTTAGGCATTTGGGGCGGTATCGTACGTGCTTTCAATTCGGCTGTGTCCCGTTCTCGTGGTGCGGACCCGGGATCGTCCGCGAAACACACGCGCGAGATTCACCCTCCAAATGGAATCAGAGATTCCTACCTCGAATCAAGCCTCCAGGGAGTCTTTGTCCGCTCTATGAAGGCTGGGAACGGAGGAACGCGTGCGGATTCAAATCAAAAGCGACAAAAACGAGATACGCGGGTGATCCAGTTCGTCCGAGGCGAAGGAAATCAGTTTCTGAAGAGGTTTGGCAGCAGACAACAGTCGCAAGTTCGGTACGAGGTAAAACCTCTCTAAGAAGTGGGTCGGTTCAGCGGAGACATTTACCGCGAACTGATCGATGTCCTAAGAGCTTACCATGACTCCGTTTGGTCTCGCCGGCCTGCTGACCGGAATCACCTCCGTGAGTTTCGGGATCTTCGTCCTATCGATGAGTGCGAATCGCAAGATTGGCAGAATCTGGTTTTTATTCACTCTGGCGGTCGGTGTCTGGGGCTTTGGCGGGATGTGGATCAGTTGGACAAGAACCGCAACCGAAGGCTTATTGGCCTGGCGTCTGGCGTATGCTTTCGGAGTCGTATGGATTGCTCCCCTTTTTTACCACTTCGTTTGCACCTTCCTTGACCTTCGACGGAACCGATCCATTGCGCTTCACTATTTCATAACGCTTGTTTTCCTTTTGACTATCCCAACCTCCCTGTTTTTCTCTCGCGTCAGATGGGTCTTCCATTCCCTCTACTATGTCCTTGGCGGTACACTATACCCCGTCTATTTCGCCTGGTGGATCACCCTCGTTCTGTTTAGCCATTATGAATTGATTCGGGCGTACCACACAGCTTCGCCGGGCAGAAAGAATCAAATAAAGTATTTCTTCTTAGCTACAGCGATTGGATATTCGGGAGGGAGCATCGCCTATTTTCCCGCCTTTGGTATTGATATTTACCCATGGGGAAATTTTAGCATCGTCCTTTATCCGCTGATCATGTCGGTCGCCATCGTAAAGCATCGTTTGATGGATATCGAATTGGCGGCGCGGCACACGTTAACGAAATTGCTCGCCTGGGGCGTGATTGGACTTCCGGTTGTCATCGGCATGATCATGGGTCAGTTTCTAACTAGCCGTACTGCATTTCTCTATGACCGCGCGCCCTGGGACTTGCTCTGTGTCGCCCTTAATTATTCGTTGTCGTTAACACTCCTGCGCAACTACAAGGACCCGCTGTGCGACCGGCTCCGCTGGGTGTTCACGCTCTTAGGTACCTGGCAGTTGTTGACCGTTCTGCTGTTAACCAGCCCGCCCTACAGCTGGTCTCTGGTCGTCTACCGCAGCGGTTACGCTGTTGGAGCGTTTCTGTTGCTGGCGCTGTTTTCATTCTGGGAGGAGTTCTTTCAAAACGCCAAGGATCGGTTTTCCACGATTGTGCACCACGGCTTAGAGTGGACCGTTTTAGCGATGGCGGTATTTTCGGTGTTGACGCCTTGGATCATCCGCGGCCTCGCATTTGATCCCAGGCATCGTCTGACCGCCAGGGAGATGCCGGGGCCGCTTTATAGCATTTTTGGCATATGGTTTGTCGTGTCTCTCGTCTGTATGGGTTTATGGTCCATTCAAGCGATCCGCCGACTCCCGCAGGAAACGTCCCGATCCCAGAAGGCGTGGATTGTGGCATCATTGATCTCCGCTACGGGCGCGGCCGTGAGCTATTTTCTCTTTGTCATGAACCAGATCAGCTGGCATTACTATCCGCCAATGGTGGCCGTCATGTGTTTTTGCCTCACGGCCGCCTTGTCTCACCGGATGAAAAGGACTGCTCAGCGGATCGATTTTCGTCTCGGGGCAATTATTCTGGTCGTTCCTTTCGCGGCGGGCGCGATGCTGACCTATTCCCTGGTGGCGCGAGGCCTCGCTGCCTTTCTGCTGGCTGCTTTTGCCGCTACGATCGTGAAAGAGAGCGAGGGCTCCATCCAGGCTTTTGTCGATCGGCTCTTCAAGGACAAATTTCGCTACCTCGTAGAAATCGAACGCCTCGGTGAAAGCATTTACCGACGCACCAATCTTTCCGACCTTTTGCGCGGCTTGGCACGCGACCTGGCGGAAAGGGCCCGTATGTCCTGGGTCGGGGTATGGCTCATGGACATCACAGCTGGCGCCTTTCATCTCCAGCGGGCATCCGGATTTGCCAGTGAAAACGACGTGCCTCATCATTTATGGACTACATCCTTTGGCGCTATAAGCCCGCTGATCAAACGCTTTGAGTTCGACAAAACGCTTTTGCTTTCGGATGAAACAGCTCAGGATGAGGAACGGGACGCGGCGCAGGAACTGGCTCGCTGGAGCATCGCAGCTGCGTTGCCGATGTATTCGGGGGACAAACTTCTCGGATTCATCGGGTTCGGGCCCAAACTCGGTCAGGAGGCTTTCCACAGCGCCGATATCACCACGCTGTCCGATCTGGGTCGCAAAGCCGAGCGCGCGATTGCGCAGGCCTACATGCTCTATGAACAGGCCAAGATGTTGGCCAAGTTGTCCCACGATATCCTGAATTTCATCAATCCCCAGACATTGGCGATCCAGGAATTGGCTCAGCGTTGCGGCCCTGTAAGCGCTGACCAGAAAAAGCATTTGAAGACGCTCTGGAAGCAGAAGGACCTGATTGCCGGGGGATCGCGTCTGCGAAACAAGGGCTGGTGCCGGAGAACCGTGCGGCACGATGACTGGGGTTTCCGCCGTGGGATCCTGGACCTGCAAGTGCGCAAGAGCCGTTGCCTGGATTGCGGCCGCTCGTTTCGCCAGTCAACGCCAGGCATCCAGCCGTACCAGCGAGCCAGCGAGAGCTTCCAGGAGATGGTCTTTCAGCAGCACCTGGATGGAATTAACCGGAGCTGCTTGGCAAGACAGAAGGGCATTGGAGCGGCGACGGTGCAGCGCTATTTCCTCCGCCGACTGCAACGACGCGCGCGCCAGGACCATGCGCCGGCATGCCCCAAGGTTCTGGGCATCGACGAGCATTTCTTCACCCGCCGCAAAGGCTACGCCACCACCATGTGCGACCTGAAGAATCACCGCATCTACGATGTCGTACTCGGCCGTTCCGAAGCGGCCCTGGAGTCCTATTTCCTTCGGCTTGAGGGTAAAGAGCAGGTGCGGATCGTGTGCATGGACCTGGCTGTGGTCTACCGCTCGATCATCAGAAAGCATTTTCCCAAGGCGGTCATCGTGGCCGACCGTTTTCACGTGATCCGGCTCGTCAATCACCACTTCCTGGCCTGCTGGAGAGAGATCGATCCGGTTGGCGCCAAGAACCGCGG
This sequence comes from Bryobacterales bacterium, assembly GCA_963836015.1. Taxonomy (GTDB): domain Bacteria; phylum Acidobacteriota; class Terriglobia; order Bryobacterales; family Bryobacteraceae; genus CAWCDJ01. Next base: position 10,742 of record CAWIIF010000015.1, read on the forward strand.
CCTGCTATCGCTGATGCGGCGCCATCGCCACAACCTCAAACCGGAACAGAAACTCCGGCTCATGGCCTACCTGGCCGAGCGGCCGGCTCTTGATGCGATCTACCGCTTCAAGCAGCGCCTCTGCTATCTGCTGCTGAAGAAACACAAAAGCAAACGGCAGTGCCAAAAGCTGATTCCCCAGTTTCTGCGCGCGGTCGTCGAATTGCGCCAATCCGGACTGATGCCACTCGTCGCCTTGGGCGAAACGCTCCACTCCTGGTCCCAGGAGATCGCGCGCATGTGGCGCTTCACGCCATCCAACGGAATTACCGAAGGGTTTCACAACAAAATGGAAACGATCAGCAGGCAGGCCTACGGCTTCCGCAACTTCGAAAACTACCGTCAGCGAGTGCAGGTGTTATGTTCTTAGAAAGGGATGGGATTGAAGTTTGCCCCCGGAATTGGCGTACAGCCCGTGGTCGCCCACGGCCCGTAAGTCTATGAAAACATGGTAGCGCTAACGGGAATCGAACCCGTATTTAAGCCTTGAGAGGGCTCCGTCCTAACCGTTAGACGATAGCGCCATGGGCGTTTTCATTCTAACAAACTTCGGACGTCCGGCGGTCAGGCCGGCCGCGGAGCGCGTCCTTGCGCAGGGCGGCAGCGTCTATTTCGACTCCTCCGAGCCGCACGCCTACCGCGGCATCGGCAAGGGTGGGGCTCTCGCCGTGGTGGTGACCACGCCTCCCCGTCTCTAAGCGCGGGATAATAGTGATGATGCGGTGCCTGCTTTACCTTTGCCTGCTCCCCGGCCTCCTTTCGGCGGACAGCCATTGGATCAAATTCACATCGGGGCCATTCGAGGTCTTCACGGACGCCGGTTCCCACGACGGACGCGAGACCCTGGTGCGCTTCGAGGAGTTCCGGAACGCTCTCGGCCAGATCGTCGGGGAAAACGACCTGCAGACCCCCGAGCCCGTGCGGATTTTCGTGTTCAAGAATGCCAAGGGCTGGACCGGCTCCGAGCCGCTCATTCAGGCGCGCGACCGCTACGCCATCGTGCTCCAGGAGAAAGAAGACGTCTCGCCCGCGACCTATACGGCCCTGACCCGCCTGTTCCTGAAAGCGAATACGGCCCAGATGCCTCCCGCCTTCGAACACGGCCTGGAAGAGTTCTTCTCCACCATTCAGGTGAACGGCATACACATCACCGCAGGAACGCCGCCGGCGAAGCCCGATCTCGATTGGGCGCGCATCCACCTGCTGATCGCCGATCCCGAATATTTCGGCAAGGTCCGCGTGCTCCTTTATAACCTGCGCAAGGGCGTCGATCAGGAAGCCGCCTACCGCAATGCGTTCGGCAAGTCGCCGGCCGCGGTGGAGGCGCAGGCAAAGCAGCATTTCGCAGCGGGAAATTTCCAGACCACCGCGCTCTCCAGCCGCCCCATGGCGGAAGGCGATTTTCCGGAGCGTCCCGTATCCGACACCGACGCCCGGCTGGCGCGCGCCGACCTGCTGACGGGCAGCCAGTCGGCGGCCGATTACGAGAGCCTCCTGCGCGATCACGAAAAGGTTGCCGAGGCCGAGGAAGGGCTCGGTCTCCTGGCGCTTCGGGCGGGCCACAAGGACGAGGCGCGGCAGCATTTTTCCGCATCGATCCAGGCGGGCAGCAGCAGCGCCCGCAGCTACATCGAATACGCCAGGCTGGAGCCCGATAACGAGAAGGCCGACCAGGCCCTTCTCAAAGCGGCGGGCATCAATCCAAAGCTCGACGAGCCGTTCGTCCTGATGGCGCAGCGCGACACCGATCCGCGCCGCCGGCTCATGCACTGGAAGGCCGCCACCGAGCGCAATCCGCGCGAGCCTTCCTACTGGGAGGCGCTCGCCAACTGCTATCTGGCCGATCACAATTACGCGGAGGCCGCCAAGGCCTGGCGGGGCGGGGAACAGGCCGCCACCGATCCCGCCGTTCGCGAGCGGATGCACCAGGCGCGCATGTCGATCGAGCAGCAGCGGCTGGATTACGAGGCCGCCGAAAAGCAGCGCCAGTCCGACGCTGACGCACGCGACATGGAGAAGCTGAAAGCCGAAGCGCGCGCCCATGTCCACGAGCTCGAGCAGAAGTACAACCAGGGAGAGGCCCCCAAGGCCGATTCCAAGGCCGTGCCGTGGTGGGATGGTCCGAAGCCGGGCGGCAAAGCGACCGGCATGCTCGAGCGGGTGGATTGCCTGGGAAAGCAGTTCCGCCTTCTGGTGCGTTCGAGTGACGGGAAGACCGTCCGGCTGTTGATCCCCGACGCCGGGCAGATCGCGCTCTCGGGAGGAGGCGATCAGTCGCTTGCGTGTGGCGCGCAGCAGCCGCGCCGCGTCATCATCGAATACTTCCCGAAGGCCAATGCCCGCCTGGGAACCGCGGGCGAGGTGGCAACCATCGAGTTCCAGTGAGCGACACAGCCGGCGCGTCCCGCCTTCGCTGGCTGGTGCTGGCGGTGTTCGTCCTTTCTTCCGCCATCAACTATCTCGACCGCATGGCCCTCGCCACTCTCGCGCCCGTCGTGCGTGACGAATTCCACCTTTCGAATGCCGACTACGGCTGGATCGTGTCCGCATTCTCCATCGCCTACGCGGTGAGCGCGCCTTTCGCCGGCATGTTGACGGACCGCATCGGGCTTAACCGCGCCATCAGCCTGGTGGTCGGGTTGTGGTCGTGCGCCGGAATCGCAACCGGCTTCACCCGCGGGCTGGGCGGTCTGGTGGCATGCCGCACCGTGCTCGGCATGGCGGAAGCGGGCGGCATCCCGGCCGCCGGCAAAGCCATCCATCAGTTTCTGCGGCCGGCGGAGCGGGGCCTCGGTAACGCGCTCAACCAGATGGCCGTGAGCTTCGGCCTGGTCCTGGCGCCGCCGCTCGCCACGTGGATTGCCGTGACGCGCGGCTGGCGCGACGCTTTCGTCGCGACCGGTCTGTTGGGGCTGATATGGATCGCCGTGTGGAACCTTGTCGTGCGGCGCGTGCGGGTTGCGCCTCCGCCCAAGCTGGAAATGAGCGGAGCTGCCGGGATGCTGCGGGACCGCCGCCTGTGGGCATTCGCCGGGGCCAACGCCCTGAGCATGGTCGGCTATTCGCTTTGGACCAACTGGACTACCGTTTACCTGATGGAGGCCCACCGCCTGACGCTGGTCGAAGCAGCCTGGTATGCCTGGATTCCTCCGGTCTTCGCGGCGGCCGGCGGACTGGCCGGCGGCTGGCTCTCCCTCCGCCTGATCGACCGCGGCATGGCTGCTCTCCCGGCGCGCTTCCGCGTCTGCCTGGCGGCGTCGGTGCTCTCTCTGGCGTCCGCGGCAATTCCGGCCGCCCCCTCGGCGGCGTGGGCCTGCGCCGGCATCTCGCTCAGCATCCTGGCCGTGTCCGCATTCTCCGTCAACACGTACACGCTCCCGCTCGATGCGTTCGGCGGCTCGCGCGCCGCGTTCGCGATCTCGATCCTGGTGGCCTCGTATGGCATCGCGCAATTCATCGTTTCCCCCCTGATCGGACGGATGATGGACCAGCGAGCCTACGCCGCCGTCGCGGCGCTTGCCGCGTTAACGCCGCTGGCCGCCTGCGCGGTTCTTTGGGCCATGAGGGCCAACCGGTGAAACAACGGCTCAAACAGTGGATCTTCCGCCTGCTGGGCAAGGACCCCGACGCCGTGGTCGTCACTTTCGTCAGCGGCCCTCCCGATCTCTGCCGGCGCATGGCGGAGGAGGTGCGCTCCCTGGTGCCCGATCGCCGCCACTTTCTGGCCACCGAGGAGAACTGGCCGCAACTGCGCCGCGAGCTTAAGGCGTACCGCATCGGCCTCGCGCCCGTGATGCTCTCGCCTCACGCGGCCGGGCTGCGCCGCGCCGCGTACCGCCTGGCCCCGCGCAAGATCCTGGCGTACAACTCGCGCCTGGAGCGCCACCATCTCGGCCTTCAACCTGGCGTCGTTCCTCTTCTGGCGCGGTGTGCCGCTCGACCGCATCTACCTACGCCCCTGGTGGTGGCCCTGGCCGAAGCGCGAACGCTCCACGACGCCGGTCGAGATCCAACGCCATGACGGACGCGCCGTAACTCCCGGCCGCCGGCGCGTCGCGGTGCTTTCGCCCTACTTCCCGTACCCGCTCGCGCATGGCGGCGCCGTTCGCATCTTTAACCTTCTGCGCGAGATCGCGGCGGAGTTCGACGTGGAACTGTTCGCGTTTACCGACGGGCCGGATGCGCCGGAGCTTGCGCCCGCGCTGGAATTCTGCGCCCGGGTCGTGCTGGTCGGGAAGCCCCGCTACCGCGAGCCGCGCTGGTCCTCGGTGCTGCCGCCGGAGGTCCACGAGTTTCGCTCTCCAGCGATGCGCCGCGCGATCGCGGAGGAGCGCCGGACATTCCGTTTCGAAAGCCTGCAGGTGGAATACACCCAACTGGCGGCATATGGCGGCGACATCCTGGTGGAGCACGACGTCACGTTCGATCTCTTCGGCCAGGTGCTACGCCGCGAGCGGACCGTGGCCGCCTGGTGGGACTATTTCCGCTGGCGCCGATTCGAAAGGCGAGTGATCTCACGCTTTTCGAAGGTCGTCGTGATGTCGAAGAAGGACCAGGAGATGCTCGGCCCCACGGTGCGCACGGCCGTCATCGAAAACGGCGTCGACCTGGCCCGCTTTCTTCCCGAACCCGAAAACGCGGGAGAGCGCCTGCTATTCATCGGTTCGTTCCGCCATTTCCCCAACGTGGAAGCGTTCCGCTTCTTCACCGAAAAGGTCTGGCCCCTGCTGCGGGAAAAATTCCCTCAGATGACTCTCACGGTGGTATGCGGCGCGGACCCTCTCACCTACTGGCGCGCTTTCGCCGGCACCCCCGAACCGCCCGCGGACCCCCGTATCCAACTTCTGGGTTTCGTCGCCGACGTGCGCCCGCTTTACGTGGAAGCGAACCTGGTGATCGTGCCCACCACCGTCTCGGCCGGAACCAACGTCAAGGTGCTCGAGGCCATGGCCATGCAGCGCGCCGTGGTCTCGACCACGTCGGGCTGCGCGGGGTTGGGCCTGCTGCACGGCCACAGCGTGTGGGTGGCCGATACGCCCGAAGCCTTCGCGGCCGGAATCGCCACGCTCATCGGCGATCCCGAGCGCCGCGCCCAAATTGCGCAAGCCGCCTACGGCCACGCCCGCCGCAATTTCGACTGGTCTGCCCTGGGCGAAAAGCAGCGCGAAATCATGAGGCATGGACCTACTTCGCGCTGAGCAGGTTCGCAAACAGGCGGTACGCGCCGGGCACGCCGGCGGGCAACTGGCGGAACCAGGAGTACGACGTGAAGATGTAGACGCCTTTTCCGTAGCGCGTCCACAGTTCACCGCCCTCGAGCGGCTTCTCCCCCGGATCGCCGGATGCGAGCACCGTCTGATATTGCGGATCCCACTTGGTGGCGAACAGGAGGCCGCGCTCCTGCACCCAGCCTTCGAAATCTCTCGGCGTGATCCGGTTCGGCTTCTCGAGCAGCGGACTGTCGGGATGCGGGAAGGTCACGGGCGCCTCCTCCACAGTCACTCGGTAGGAGTTGCCGCCGGGAATCGTGATCGGGTACGGGCCGATATTCGATTGCGGAATGTTGGCCGGGTTCTGTCCCCCCGGACCGCCGCGGCCGCCCTCGCCGCTCTGATACTGCACCACATAAGTGCCGCCATTGCGCACGTATTCCATCAGGCGCGGCTCGTTCGCCTTCACATCCGGCCGCACATTGTAGGCGCGGATTCCGGCCACGATCGCATCGAATCGGGAGAGATCGCCCTGCTCCAGGTCCGACTGGCTGAGCAGTGTCACGTCCAAACCCAGTTGCCGCAGCGCGTCCGGCATGTCGTCGCCGGCGCCCATGATGTAGCCGATCTTGTGCGCCGCCACCCGGATATCCGCGCGAACCAGTTTCAAATCCGCAGGTGGAAAGATCCCTTGCGTCGGGATGTGCGGATACTCGATCAGCTCCATTCCCGATGCGATCTCGCGGCCGCCTACGGTGGCGATGGCGCGCAGCGAAGCCGTGCTCTCGCTGGAGGGCGGGGTCACCGTGAAATCCAGTTGCTGCTGTTCTCCGCTCATCGCAATCTGGAAGCTCCGCGACCTTGGCTCGACCTTCCAGCCCGGCGGCGGATCCAGCCGGAGGTCGCCCGCGGCGTTCGCGGCGTTGGCCTGTACGGCCACCTGCACCTTCCGCGCGGCGCCGGTCGGGAAGAGCGCGTGCGAGTCGCTCAGCTCCACGGCTACCGGAGGCACCACCAGGAGCGGGCGGTCGCGCTCCCCCTGCGCCCGGTCCGCATACCGGTAGTGAACGGGCCGCACCAGTTCGATCGGCGTTCCATCCACCGAAAGCAGCAGCCGCACCCGCACTACCGGCGGATTCTGTGGCTGGCCGATCAACCACTGGTCGTCCACCGTATAATCGTCCCCGGTAGGCGGCTTCACCAGCCAGTACGGCTGCGAATAGGGCTGGCCGGCAGGCACCGCCCGGGTGAACTCCGCGGTGGCGCTCTGGTTGTAGCCCAGCTTCGCCTGTTTGGCATCGAGCGGCGCGCTGAACATGCCCTCCACCATTCCGCCTTCGAAGGTCACCTGCGCGGTGGAGCGGTTGAGAACCGTCGTGGTGAAGGTCAGGGGCGATCCGGGAATCACTTCAGGCTGGCGCGCCTGGGCATCCGTCCACAGGCCCGCGCACAGCGCCACGGTCTCGTCCAGTTCCGCCAGTTTCTCCTTCGCACGCGGGTCCGCCATGGAGGCGATCAGGGGCCGCGCTTTGAGCAGCAGCGGAATGGTTCGCTCGGGATGGGCCGGCTCGAAGGTGCGGATCGCCTCCTCGAGCGCCGCGCCTACAGCCGCGCCGCCCTTCGGAAAGCGCGACGGCCCAGGTGGTATCGATGCCGTCGAACAGGTCGTTCGAGGCCGGGTCGCCTTCCACCAGTTCGAAGGGCGTTCGCGCGGGGCCCGGGTGCCGCATGGCGCCGGTGCCCTGGCTGTGATGCATGCTGCGGCTCAGCACCGCGATTTCTTCATACGAGTAACCCAGGATGGGGTTGAACTGGCCGGTTTCCGCCTCGCCGGCTTTCTTGGGAGGAGGCCCCTGTTGCGCGCCGCGTCCGCCGAAAAAGCCCCCGGCATGCACCAGCCGCCGCGGCTTCCAGGGCTGCACATATTGCAGTTGCTCCGGAAATCGCTTCGGATCGCCCGCCGCCTCGAACGCTTCCTTGCCCAGAAGTGCCGATGCCTGGTGCTGTCCGTGGCCGTCGCGCGGCGTGCCCGTGAAGCACAGAATCACGACGTCCGGCCGGAAGCTCCGCATCACCCAGACGACGTCGGAAAGGATCCGGTCGTGTCCCCACTTCTGCAGCGTTTCCGAGGCCGTCTTGGTGAAACCGAAATCGATCGCGCGCGTGAAAAACTGCTCGGCGCCGTCGATGCGTCGCGCGTCCAGAAGCTCCTGTGTGCGGATGATTCCCAGTTGCGCGCCCTGCTCCGAGCCGATCAGATTCTGCCCGCCTTCCCCGCGGGTGAGCGAGAGGTAGGCCGTTCGCATATGCCGCCCGCGTGCGAAATAGGCCAGGACGGCGGTGCGCTCGTCGTCCGGATGTGCGGCGATCATCAGGACCCTGCCCAGCTCATTCAACCGGCGCAGTGACTGTTCCACCTCCGGCGTGCCGGAAAACGGCGCTTGCGCGGCCAGTGGTAAGGACGCACCCGTAAAAAAAAGAACAGTAAGGAACCTGGCAGCCAGTTTGCTCGTCGGAGTCATTAGAAGACCATTCTACGCTGTCGCCCAGAGCCGCGACCGCGAAGGAGCGGGTTGCGCGGCTCGAGTCGGATGGTCTGGGAGGGGTATATGAGAGCTGCTCGCGCCGTTCGCAGCTTCTTTTCGGCTCTTCGCATTTCCCCGAATCTTCCTTCCCGCCCGCGCGGGCCGCATACGCCGCCGAAGATCGGCCTGGCGCTCGGTGGAGGCTTCGCGCGCGGAGTCGCGCACGCCGGCGTTCTGGCCGTCCTGGAACGGAGCGGGATTCCCATTCACTGCATCACCGGCGTTAGTGCGGGTTCGATCGTTGCCGCGGCCTATGCCAGCGGCGCCTCGCCCGCCGAGATCGCGGAGGCCGGATGCGCCATGCGATTCGGTGATGTGGCGCGCTGGAGCCTTTGCCGCATGGGTTTCGTAGTCAGCGAGCGAATGAAGAGCTTCCTCGAGCGCCTGCTCAAGCGGTACACCTTCGAGGAGATGCGCATCCCGCTCGGCGTGGTCGCCACCGACCTGTCCAGCGGAGCCTCCGTCGCCTTCCGCGATTCCGGCGATGTTTTCATGCCGATTCGCGCGAGTTGCTCCTATCCGGGCCTCTTCCAGCCGGTTCGATACCAGGACCGCATGCTGGTGGATGGCGCCATGAGCATGGAAATCCCCGCGATCCTCGCGCGCCAACTGGGCGCCACCCACGTGATCTCGGTGCACCTTCCCGCGCAGGACAACGCCGTGCCGTCCAATGTCTTTCAGGTGGTCAACCGCTGCTTTCAGATCATGCAGACCCGCGCCGAAGAGAGCTGGCGCACCCATAGCGACCTCGTGATCGCGCCGGATGTGCGCAACATCGAGTGGGATGGGTTCGCCTGCGGTCCCCAAATGCTTCAGGCGGGGGAGGCCGCTGCAATTTCGGCAATTCCGCAGGTTCGCGCCTGGCTCAACGGACATGCCCACCCCAGGCTCACCGGCGCCGCGGAGTACGCTCCGGTCCGGCCGGGTTAGAATCGGGGTTGCGATCCGAAATCCTCCTTCTGGCACTCTTTCTACCTCTAACCGCAGCGGCCCAACAGCCGCCTCCGCATGAAACCGTCGTCGTGACCGGCACCTTCGAGCCCATGTCGCTCGAAGAGATCGATCGCGCCATTCGCGTGCTCCCCGCCCGCGGCAACGCCCTGGTGTTCAATACGCTCCTCGACCTGCTCCGGCTCGACCCTTCGCTCGATCTCGAGGAGCGCGCCCCCGACGGAGTGCAAGCCGATCTCTCCATCCGCGGCTCGAATTTCGGAGAGACCCTCGTGCTGCTCAACGGCCAGCGCCTCAACGATGTCCAATCCGGGCATCACAACATGGACATCCCCGTCCCGCTCGATGCTGTATCCCGCGTGGAAGTCATGCGCGGCTCCGGCTCCACACTCTATGGCTCCGACGCGGCCGGCGGCGTGATCAACATCATTACCGAGCCCCCCGAAGGGATGGAGGTCCGCCTGCGCGCGGCGGTGGGGAGCTTCGGCACGAATCAGCAGCGGGGGGCGATCGCGGCCGGCTCCGCCCGGATGTCCGAACAGCTTACCTTCGCCCGCGACTTTTCTTCGGGCTTCATGCCCGACCGCGATTACCGCAATCTGCAACTGGCATCCACCACGCATCTTTCCTCGGCGTGGGGGGCGAGCGACCTCACGCTCGCCTACATGGACCACCCCTTCGGCGCGGACCAGTTTTACGGAGACTTCAATTCCTGGGAGAACACCAAGACCTGGTTTGCCGGCATCCGGCAGGCATTTGGCGAGCGCACCAGCGCGTCCCTGAGCTTCCGCCGTCACAGCGACCTGTTCGTGCTCTACCGCGACCAGCCTCAGGTCTTTACCAACCATCATTCCGATGAAAGCTGGCAGGCCGATGTGCGCCGCCGCGAGCCGGTCTCGAAGAACACCACTGTCTTCTATGGCGTCGAAGCGCTGCACGAATCCATCGTCAGCAACAACCTGGGCGATCACGCACGAAGCCGGGGCGCGGCCTACGGCGCCGTGGATTTCCGCGCACTCCGGCGCTTCTCCCTCACGATTTCCGCGCGTGAAGAGGTCTACCGGCGTCTCTCCGCCGAGTTCAGCCCGACGGTGGCCGGCGGATTCTGGATTTCGCCGTCCCTCAAGCTGCGCGCCTCCGCCAGCCGCGCCTTTCGCGTCCCCAGCTACACCGACCTCTACTACCACGACCCCGGCAATGTGGGCAGTCCCGACCTGCGTCCCGAGCGGGTGTGGGCCTACGAAGGCGGCCTGGTCTGGAGCCCGGCCGGCGCGATCGAAGGCGAGCTCACCGTCTTCGAGCGGCGCGAGCGCGATGGCATCGATTACTTCCGCTCGTCTCCCACCGACATCTGGCGCGCCCTGAACATACAGAGCCTGGACTTCACGGGCGTGGAGGCGTCGCTGCGAGTTTCCGCCCGGCGCGCCGGCACGATCGACTTCCGCTATACCGGCATCCGCGGAGTGCAGGATACCATCCCGGTGGGCTTCACCAGGTACACTCTCAACTATCCGGTGCACTCCGGCGTGGCGGCATGGCAGGCCACCGTGCCCGGCCGGATCGTCTTCCGCACGCGCCTCGGAGTTCTGGACCGTCGCGCCCGCGATCCGTACCCTCTATGGGACATCTACACGGCACGGGCGGGCGGCCGGGTGCATCCATTCTTCCAGGTTTCCAACGTGACGTCCACCGCGTATCAGGAGGTTCTGGGCGTCGCGATGCCCGGCCGGACCATCACCGGCGGAGTGGAACTGGTGGTCCGCGGGCACTGACCCCCGCGAACCGCTTCGGACTGGCTTACTTTTTGGGATTGAGCTTGAGATTGATGACGGCCTGTTTCCTGGAATCGAAGGAACTCAGGGTTTTCGTGTCGCTCGACATGCCGTGAGACTCGGCCTTCACTTCGTAGTCGCGATCGGGACTCAGGCCATGGAAATAGTAGGTTCCCTGCGGCTGCGAGATGAACGACCGGATCTGCAGCGTTTTCATATCCTTCAGTTGCACGACGGCCCCTGATACGGGTTGGCTTTCGGGCGAACTCACCTCGCCCTGCAGGCTGCGCGTGGGGCTTTCCCCCTTTTTCTGCGCGAAACCCGCCGGAACTGCAACCAGCATGAGGACTGCCGCGATTACCGCACAAAAACCGCGCATAGGCATCTCCCCTATTCTCGACGGCGCTCGCAGCCGCTCCGTTACGTTCATCGCGGATTCTATCTCCAATCCTCGTCGGTCTCTTCTTCTTCGTCTTCGAGGAATCCCTCTTCCTCCTCGTCTTCCTCTTCCAATTCTTCCGCCGACTCCAGTTCGAGCGGCTCGGTGCCAATGACTTTTAAGGCAGCGCCACACTCATCACAACTGATGGTGTCGCCTTCGTCGACGTCTTCTTCATCGACGTCGATCTTGCCTTCGCACACCGGACATTCCACCATGAAAGTAAATCCTCCCAAAATACTACTGTTATACGATAGACGAGCGCGTTTGCAAATCCAGTTTACCGGCTCCGCATCGGTTTTATTTCCCGGCGGTAGTCGAGGTCTTCCGGCGGGAAATCCTCCGCGGCGCTTATGGAGGTCTGGCGTATCGCTTTCCACGATTCCAGCACATGCTCCACTCTCACCATGACCACATTGTACCCACCTAAAGCGGAGCCCGGCGTTTCACTATAATGAAAATATCCATGCACCAGACACTGAACGAGAGGGTTGTGGACCTCGATCCACGGGAAACCGCTGAGTGGGTAGAAGCACTGGACCAGGTGATCGACGAGGCCGGACAGGATCGGGCGGCTTACCTGGTGGAGCAGCTCATTAACCGGGCGCGCGTCAACGGCGTCGAACTGCCGGTTCAGCTCAACACGCCGTACGTCAACACCATCCGCCCCGAGGACGAAGTGCCGTATCCCGGCGATCGTGCCATGGAGCGCCGCATCAAGAGCCTGATCCGCTGGAACGCCATGGCCATGGTGGTGCGCCAGAACAAGTACGACCCCGGCATCGGCGGCCACATTTCCACCTATGCCTCGCTGGCCACCCTGCTCGAAGTCGGGTTCAATCATTTCTTCCACGCCAAATACGGCGACCAGCCGGGAGACCTGATCTATTTTCAGGGCCACGCCTCGCCCGGCGTCTACGCGCGTGCGTACCTGGAAGGCCGCCTGGACGAACAGCGCCTCAAGAACTTCCGCCACGAGCTGCGCGAGCAGCCGGGCCTATCCTCCTATCCGCACCCGTGGCTGATGCCGGATTTCTGGCGCTTCCCCACGGTCTCCATGGGCATCGGCCCGATCAACGCGATCTACCAGGCGCGCTTCATGCGCTACCTGGAAAATCGCGGCATGATCCCTCCCACCCCGCGGCACGTCTGGGCATTTCTCGGGGACGGCGAAATGGACGAGCCGGAATCGATGGGCTCCCTGACCCTGGCCTCGCGGGAAAAGCTCGACAACCTGATCTTCGTCATCAACTGCAACCTGCAGCGCCTCGACGGCCCGGTTCGCGGCAATGGCAAGGTAATCCAGGAGCTCGAGGCGGCCTTCCGCGGCGCCGGCTGGAACGTCCTCAAGGTGATCTGGGGCGAGGATTGGGACAACCTGCTGGCGCGCGACAAGACCGGCCTGCTGCAGAAGCGCATGGGCGAGGTCGTGGACGGCGAGTTCCAGACGTACATCACCAAGGACGGCGCTTACGTCCGCAAGAACTTCTTCGGCAAGTACCCGGAGCTGCTCGATCTCGTCTCCCACCTGAGCGACGACGACCTGCTGCGCCTCCGCCGGGGCGGCCACGATCCACGCAAGGTATATAACGCTTACAAAGCCGCCGTCGAAACCAAGGGACAGCCGACGCTCATCCTGGCCCACACCATCAAGGGCTACGGCTTGGGCGAGGCGGGCGAAGGGCGCAACATCACCCACCAGCAGAAGAAGCTCAACGAGCAGGAGATCGCGCACTTCCGTTCGCGCTTCGAAATCCCCATCCCGGACGAGGCCGCGCGCAACGCCGCGTTCTACCGGCCGCCGTCCGACAGTCCCGAGATCGCGTACCTCCACGAACGGCGCCGCCAGTTGGGCGGCTATATGCCCAGCCGCCCGGTTCCGGCAAGCACGATTCAGGCACCGCCCCTCGAGTATTTCAAAGAATCTCTGGAAGGGTCGGCCGGCCGTGAGGTTTCGAGCACCATGGCGTTCGTGCGCGTCCTCACCCTGTTGATGAAGCACCCGGAAATCGGCAAGCACGTGACGCCCATCATTCCGGACGAAGCCCGCACCTTCGGCATGGAATCGCTGTTCCGCCAGTTCGGCATCTATGCCAGCCAGGGGCAGCTTTACAAGCCGCACGATGCCGAGATGTTCCTCTATTACAAAGAGTCGAAGGACGGCCAGATTCTCGAAGAGGGCATCACCGAGGCCGGCTCCATGGCGTCGTTCGCCGCGGCAGGCTCTGCCTACGTGAATTACCAGGTAGAGATGATTCCCTTCTTCATCTACTACTCGATGTTCGGCTTCCAGCGCATCGGCGACCTCATCTGGGCCTTTGCCGACGCGCGCGGCAAGGGGTTCCTGTGCGGCGGCACGGCGGGGCGCACCACGCTCTCGGGCGAGGGGCTGCAGCACCAGGACGGGCACAGCATCGTGCTCTCCAGCACTGTCCCCACGTGCATCACCTACGATCCGGCGTTCGCCTACGAGATCGCCATCATCGTGCAGGACGGCATACGCCGCATGTACCAGGAGCAGGAGGATCGCTTCTATTACCTGGCCCTGTACAACGAGAACTACCCCATGCCGGCCATGCCCGCGGGCCTCGATCCCGAGGATGTCCTGAAGGGAATCTACCGTTTTCAGGCAGCGGAGCACGGTCCGGCCAAGGTGCAGCTTTTCGGCAGCGGTCCGATTCTGAACGAGGCGCTGCGCGCGCAGCGGATCCTGGCGGAGAAGTACCAGGTGCCCGCCGATGTGTGGAGCGTCACCAGCTACAACGAACTGCGGCGGGAAGCCCTGGACGTCGAACGCTGGAACCGCCTGCATCCCAACCAGCCTGAGAAGACGCCGCATATCCTTCAGGCAATTCAGGGTGCGCAAGGGACCGATTGTCGCGGCCAGCGACTACATGAAGGTAGTGGCCGACCAGATCGCTCCCTGGCTCGACGGGCGGCTCGAATCCCTCGGCACCGATGGATTCGGACGCAGCGACAACCGCGAGTACCTGCGCAAGCATTTCGAGATCAACGCGGAATCCATCGTCACGACGGCCCTTTCACGACTCTCGCGGGATGGCCAGTTCGACCCGGCAAAGGCCGCTGCGGCCTTCACCGAGCTCGGCGTGAATACCGAGGGCACCGACCCGGCGCGGGCCTAGCGGCATGCAGACCGGACAGCGCGTCGCCGCCGCCGGCATGCTGGTGAGCGGCGCGCTTTCCCTGGTCAAGCTGTGGGCCGGCCTGGCCGGCCACTCCACCGCCGTCGTGGCGGACGGCCTGGAGTCCGCCGGCGACGTCTTCGCCTCGGGGCTGGTTTTCTTTGCGTTGACCCTGGCCGCCAAGCCGGCCGATGCCGATCATCCTTACGGCCACGGCCGGGTCGAAATCCTCACCGGCCTGCTGATCGGCCTCTTCCTCACCGCGGGCGGCGCGCTCATCTCCTACGGCTCGCTCGCAGCGGCTCGGCCTGCCGCGCCCTCCGGTGGCCGCTTTCGTCGTCTGGCCGCTAGTGGCTTCCCTGGTGGCCAAGTCCCTGCTCGCCCTATTCAAGTTCCGCTACGGCCGCAAGCTGCAGAGCGACGCGCTGCGCGCGGATGCCTGGAACGACGCCATGGATACACTCTCCGCGCTGGTGGCGTTGACCGCCGTCGGCCTCACGCTGCTGGACCCGATTCGCTTCCGCGATGCGGACTCCTTGGGCGGCTTCGCCGTGGGCCTCATCGTCGTGGCGGCCGGCGTTCGCGTTGCCTATGACACGGCGATGCAACTCATGGACACGATGCCCGGCGACGTCTTAATGGGCCAGATTCGCGAAGCCGCGGCCACGGTCCCGGGAGCCCGCGGAGTCGAGAAGTGCTATGCCCGCAAGACCGGCCTGGGCTACCATGTCGACCTGCACCTCGAAGTCGACGGGCAGATGACCGTGCGCCAGTCGCACGAGATTGCCCATCAGGTGCAGCAGCGGATCCTGGAGCGGCTCGACTGGGTGGCCGGGGTGCTCGTGCACGTCGAGCCGGCGCCATAGCGGGGCTTGCGCCACTCTACTTTGCCTTCGCGACTTCCACGGCGAACACGTACGTCTGGCCGAACATGTTCGACCGGAACATCACCCACTTCGCGTCCGGCGAGAACCGCACGTTTGGCTCCAGACGGTATTGGTGCTTCGACATGTTCACCAGCTTCTCGGAGCGCAATACCCCAGGCCGGATGAGCGCCTTATCGTCCACCCCGCGGTTCGGGATCGGTTCCGGCCGAAATAGATAGATCCACTCGCCGTCCGGAGCGTGCGCGACCTGGCCGGGATCGCCGCCATCGCCGCAGAACAGCTTGCCGTCGGCCGAAACGTTGAAGTGGATCGACCACTCGTTCCGCTCGAGGTGATACCAGGTCCGCTCGCCCGTGTCCACCTGATAGGCAGCCAGCCAGAAATCCTCGCCGCGCGGCGTCTGCAGGTCGTAGTAGATCGTCTTGCCGTCGATGCTCCAGAATTCGTGGCCGAAAATCTCCATCGCCATCGTGCGCGTGTGAACCTTCGTCACATGAGAACCGTCCGTGCGGATGGTCCAGATGCGGTCTACCTTGTGCCACGGTCCTTCGTGGCAGAACATCAGCAGGGCCGGGTCGGTGGGCGAAAACAGCAGGTGGTTCAGCCAGTCGGTGCTCCGCAGTATGGTCTTCCTCTCGCCCGTTTTCGTGTCGATCACGAACATGGCCATCGGGATATGGGCCGCCAGCCGCTCTTCCATCATCTGGCCCTTGTTGCGCGGCTGATCGAGCGGATGCCCCTGCGCGTTGGGCGCCGGCGATGCGTAAGCATTGTTGGAGGGACCTTCGGCCTCCGTGTAAGTTCCCGCCAGCAGGGTCTCGTCCGCGTTGATCGTGGCGATCGACCCGCGCGGCGGCAGTTTTGCAATCTCGCGCGTCGTGCCCGTATCCGCATCCGCCGCGTATACAGCGCCCGATTGAATGTAGTAGATGCTCGAGGTCTTGTGCCCCGCCTCGATCAGCCGCACCCGGCCCGCCACCACCTGTTTGGACGCCTGCGTCGCCAGGTCGAGCGTGTAGATGCCCGTGGGCGAGCTGTATACCATCCGCTTGCCGTCCGGCAGGAACCAGTTCTGGTTGAAGTACAGGCTGGCGCTTCCGGGTTCATCCGTCAGCCGGATCACGCGGTGGCCGGTATCGGGATCGATCCAGGTCTTAGGAGGAGTTTGGGCGAATAGCGATGCGGCCGCGCAGACTGCGGCCAGTGCAACCGAACGCATGGACCTATCTTATGTCACAACCAGTTTGCCCACGCCATCGGAGTAGTTCTCCACCAGCCGGAACGCGTCCGCGATCCGCTCCAGGGGGACCCGGTGCGTCACCAGCGGTGCGAACCACGAGGCGCGCTCGATCAGCAACTCGAGAGCCGCGTGCGCTTCGTCGTTCGACCGCCTCACGTTGAGGATCGCCAGCTCCTTGCGCCGCATCGGGGAGACTTCGAACGGCACCAGCGCAGCCGAGTGGATCCCGGTCAGCACCACCCGGCCTGCGTTGCGCGCCGCCTGGATCGCCCAGTTGGTGGTGTGCTCCTTGGCCGCGCAATCGATCGCGCAATCGACACCCCGGCCTCCGGTGTCGGCCAGAATCTGCCGTGATGTGTCGATCTCCGCCGGATCCAGCGCCGCGTCGGCCCCCATGTGCCTGGCCATCTCGCGCCGATGCGCCACCGGCTCGATGGCCCAGATACGCCCCGCGCCCGCCACCTTCAGGCAGGCCAGCGTCAGCAGCCCGATCGGTCCCGCTCCGTACACCGCCACCGTCTCGCCCGGCTTCACATCCGCGAACTTCATGGAGTGCGCCGCGACCGCCAGCGGCTCCGCCAGGGTAGCCAATTCCAGCGAAATCGTGGGCGGGATCGGCAGCAGGTTCACCGCCGGCAGGTTCACGAACTCGCGGAAGAATCCGGGAATACCCGGGTTGCTCAAAAAACGGATGTTGGCGCAAACGTTGTGGTGACCGCTGCGACAGAACTCGCAGTGGTAGCAGTAAATCGCCGGCTCGAGCGCCGCCCGGTCCCCCGGCGACCAGCCGGTCACTCCGGGGCCGGTCTTTACCACCGTGCCCGCCGGCTCGTGGCCCAGTACCATGGGGTAGACGCATGGCGTGTCCCCCACTGCGCCTTCCGAGTAGGAATGTACGTCCGAGCCGCAGATTCCCACGGCTCCTACCCGTACCTGCACCTCGCCCGGTCCGGGATCTTCGATCGTCTGTTGCGCCAGCCGGAATTCCCGCTGCGCGATGAGTTCGGCAACCAGCATCTTCAGTCATTGTAAGATAACGGTAGATGCTCAACTACCGTCAGTTCGAAGCGGGCCCCGATCCCTTCGGCCGTAAGTATCAGGTCTATTTCAAGTGGCTCCAGACGGCCATTTCCCTGCGGCACGCCGACACGGTGGACGTGAAATTTCTCCTTGAGGACGAGGCCGGAGCTCTCACCGAAAAGACCATCGCCCTTCCGCACGCCGACCTGCTCCGGATCAGCAGTCAGTCCGGACGAACGATGGACGACCCGTGGTGCGCGCGCCTCGCCGAATTGCATCTGAAATACCTGGTATCGAGCGGAGAAGATATGGAGAAAGACCTGGTCACGGTTCCCTTTTCCGACCTCCAGCGCCATGCCGCGGATCTCGCGCGCGAGGAACAGAGTCAGGTGAACGCCGTCTAGTCAGTCCTGCCCTCGCTGCACCGATTCTTCACTCAAAATTTATCAATTTGTAACCTCGGCCCGGTAACTTGGGAGCCGCATGATATCCAAATTTTTAAGAATGGCTCTATTTGGGGCTATCGCTCTGTCGCCGCTTTGGGGCCAGAGCGATGTGGCGCGCATCGTGGGGACGGTAGCCGATTCGAGCGGTGCCGTGATTCCCAACGCTGCCGTTACGGTGAAGAACGAACTAACGGGACAATCCCGTAAGCTCGCGGCGAACGGCCAGGGGTATTTCGTCGCAACCCAACTATTGCCGGCAGTGTACTCCGTGATCGTGGACGCGCCTGGCATGGCGCCCGCCGAGTACAAGGGAATTCAGCTGCAGGTCGGCCAGGAGCGAACGTTGAACGTAACGCTCCAGCCCACCGCCGTCAGCACCGAGGTGAACGTCTCGGGAGGCGATCTGACGGTTGTGGATTTCAGCTCCGCGCGTATCGGCGCCAATGTGTCCCAGCGCGAAGTGGCCGAGCTGCCCATGAACGGGCGCCAGGTTTCCCAGCTTTACCTGCTCGCGCCGGGGGCCGTCAACAGCGGCGGCGGAAGCTTCGACAATATCCGCTTCAGCGGACGCTCCAACCAGGAAAACGTGATCCGTTTCGACGGCGTCGAGGGATCTTCGATCGTCGATGCGTCCCCGGGCAACCTCAACGGTGAGACGACCTCGCAGTTCCGCCTCGAGCAGAGTCTTGAAAACGTCCAGGAATTCCGCGTGGACAGCAACAACTATCCGGCCGAGTACGGAACCGGCACGGGCGGCCAGATCAGCTTCATCACCAAGTCCGGCACCAACTCGGTGCACGGGTCAGCCTTCGAGTACATCCGCAACGATGACCTCGATGCGCGCAATTTCTTCGACGGCGCGACCAAGTCGAAGCTGCGCCTGAACCAGTTCGGCGGCTCGGTCGGCGGCCCGGTCATCAAGGACAAGATGTTCTTCTTCGGCAGCTTTGAAGGGCTGCGGCAGAACACCAGTTCACCGATCGTCGAAAGCACGCTGAGCGCGGCGGTGCGGGCCCGTCCGGACTGCACCTCGGGCGTCACCACCAATTGCATCGCGCCGGCCGTCCGGCCTCTGCTGGCTGCGTTTCCGGTCGGGCAGTACGCCTCGTCCGATCCGACGCTCGATATCGTCAACGTCAACGCTCCCGCCCACGTCAACGAGAACTCGGGGGGCTTCCGCTTCGATTACAACATCAACTCCAAGCTGCGTTTCTTTGCACGGTACTTCCGCGATCAGGGCGAATCCGCGCAGACCCAGAACTCCACGCTGAGCCAGTACCTGACCAGCATCGTTCCGCAGAACGCGGTGGCCAGCCTGACCCAGATCCTGACTCCCACCGTCATCAACGAAACCAAGTTCGGCTTTAACGGCGACAAGACCCGCGTGGAAGGCGTTCCGGGCCCAAGCCCCAACGCAAACCTCAATGGTGTGACCCTCAACCTCAGCGGCAGCGTGGCGCTTGGAGGGATCGCCGGACAGGCCGGCAGCGCGGGCCTCGCCATCCCGACCGGTCTCATCCGCCTCAGCAGCTCTTTCAACGGCCGCGGCGCGCCCTACACGAACTACTCGATGTCTTTCATCGACAACATCAGCGTCCTTCGCGGCAACCACAGCATGAAGTTCGGAGTCGAGGTCCGGCCGGTCACCTTGTACAACGATCAGCTCGGTGGAACAACCTATTCGTACGCCAACGTGTCGGCGTTCCTGGCGAACACCCCGACTTCCATCGCCTTCAACGGCGATCTCAGCGCGCTCAGTCCGTTCACCGGGCTCTCCGGCGTCGCCCACCTGCGGCAGAACTACTACGTGCTCTATGCCCAGGACGAATTCAAGATCCGCCCCAACCTCACCATGAGTTACGGCCTGCGCTGGGAATACTACTCGCCGCTGCACGATGTCCGCAACAAGGACGTGGTGTTCGATATCGCCCAGGGAACCATCGTTCCCAAGGACACGCGGAGCTGGTACAAATCTTCGCTTCACAATTTCGGACCCCGCCTGGCATTCAGCTGGGCGCCGGAGCGCTTTCAGAATAAGACCGTGTTCCGTGTCGGCGGCGGCTATTACTACGGTCCCGGCCAGACCGAGGACCAGCTCCAGCCTTCCGCCAATGACCGCATCGGCCGCACCATCTCGTCGGGCCCGCTGCTGGCCTATCCGCTCGATGTTAGCCAGATCTACTCCAGCTACAACGTCAACGATCCGAATCTGGGCTTCCAGCCGCGCGCCTACGGCGTGGGATACGGGATTCCCGAGCGCATCCTCGAGTACACGGCCTCGGTGCAGCAGCAGCTTCCTTCCAACACCGTGCTTACGGTGGCGTATGTGGGAAGCCAGGGCCGCAACCTCTTTCTGCGCAGCATCACCAATCTGATCGTCGGAACCACCATGAACCCCACCACGGGCGCGGCCGCGGCAGTCCGCCAGTTCGGCGGCCGCTTCGCCGAGATCGACTACAAGACCAGCGGCGGTACCGATCACTACAACGCCATGCAGACTACGCTCAACCGCCGCTTCAACTCCGGCCTTTCGGTCGGAATGGAATACACCTGGGCGCACAGCATCGGCAATTCGGGCGGATCCAACGAAGCCAATACGGCGGGCGATCCGTACAACTTCCAGCTCGATCGCGGCAGCAACAACTTCGATGTCCGGCACAGCTTCAACCTCTCCGCGTTATACGACCTTCCGGTAGGCAAAGGCCGCAAGTTTCTGCGCGACTCGGGCCGTCTGGAAGACGCGTTCCTCGGGGGCTGGCAGCTCGGCGGCATCATGAACGCCCGCACCGGCGTGCCGATCGACGTCCTGATCGTGCGGCCGGACATTGTATACCAGGACACCCGCGACGGCAGGATCTACGCCAACCCCGTGGTCGTCAACGGGCAGGTGATGTCGATTCCGGTGGTCAATACCCTGGGCGGCGGGGCCAGCCGCAACGTGCGCCGGCCGGATATCGTGGCGGGTGTGGATCCTTACCTCCACACCGGCAACAAGCTGCAGTGGCTCAATCCGGCCGCCTTCTCCGTTCCGGCCGCTGGCTCGTTCGGCAACTCCATGCGCAACGGCCTCACCGGCCCCGGGCTCTCCCAGGTGGATCTCACTCTCAGCAAGAAGTTCCGGTTCGCCGAGAGCAAAAACCTGGAATTCCGCGCGGAGCTGTACAACATCTTCAACCGCGCGAATTTCGCCAATCCCGGCAACCTCCGCCTGGCACAGGGCATCCCGAGCGGGCCGTCGTCCTCGGGCCTGCAGGCGGGACAGCCGTTTTCGGCCTCCACTGCCGGCGGCAACTTCGGCGTGCTGAACTCTACCGTATCCAACCAGATCGGCATCGGTACGAACCGGCAGGTCCAGCTCTCGCTGCGCATCAACTTCTAACGCACTTCCCAGGGGGAAGGCGGTACTCTGAGGGTAAGAGTGCCGGCTTCCCCCCTTTTCGTCTTCGAAGACCTTCCCCACAAACGGCAGGCCGCCGCGCTGCTCGATCGGATGCCCCCGCTCTCCGGAGCGCCCATCAGGCTCCACTCTGCCCGTGGACTTTGCGACCGCCACGGCCCGGTCCATGCCGGCTCCTTTCTCCGCGAACGGCGTATCGCCCTCGATTGCACCAGGGCCGAGTTTCCCCGCATCTTCATCCACGAACTCTTTCATTTTGTGTGGATGCGGGCAGGGAACCCCACCCGCCGGTCTTTCGAGCGCCTGCTCGCCAAGGAATGCCGCGCCTGTGTGCCGGGCGAGTTGGGCTGGTCGGCGGAATGGCGGAAAGCGGAGCTGACTGCGTCGGATATTCGCTCCCGCAACCGCCGCTGGCGCGAATATTGCTGCGAAAGTTTTTGCGACACCGCTGCCTGGATGTACTCCGGGCTGGCCCGCCACGCCGAGTTTACCCTGGGCGCCCGGCAGTCCCATATCCGCGGTATCTGGTTTCGGGGAATAGAAAGCCGTGGTTTCTCGATATAATCGGTAAAGGACAAATTTGTGGCAGCAATCCGTCTTTCCGCCGCCGTACTTACGGCGATCCTCCTGGGGTGCACCTTCTCGGGATGTTCGTCTTCCAGTTCCGAGGTCAGCGCCGCTACGGTCAAGGCCGACAAAGACCGCAAGCCCGCCCCGGACTTCGCCTTGAAGGACGCCGACGGCAAGGTGGTCCATCTTTCCGACTATCGCGGGAAGGTCGTGCTGCTCGACTTCTGGGCCACCTGGTGCGGCCCCTGCAAGATCGAGATCCCCTGGTTCATGGACATGCAGCGCCAGAACAAGGACCGCGGATTCGAAGTGGTCGGCGTGGCCATGGATGACGAAGGATGGGAAGCCGTCAAGCCCTTCGTCTCGAAGATCGGTGTCAATTATCGCGTCGTGATCGGAAACGACACGACCGCGCAACTCTACGGCGGCGTGGACGCCCTGCCCACCACCTTCCTGATTGACCGGACGGGGAGGATCGCGGCGGTTCACATCGGATTGACCAGCAAAAAGGATTTCGAGGATGGTGTCCAACAACTTCTGCAGACTCCTGCGCCTTCCACTTCTGACAGCGCTCGCGTGCCTGCCGTTGCTGCCGCAAGGTAGCGGCTACCTGACGCTCGGGGAGCCGCAAAAAGTGATCGGCAAGCGCGGCGCGGCGGTCGAGACGAAGATCCCTGTCTCCGTGCAGCATGGGTATCACGTCAACAGCAATACGCCGTCCGACGAGTATCTGATCCCGCTCAAATTGACCTGGAAGACTCCCGGCGCGCTTCAGTCCGCGCAAACCACCTATCCCAAGCCGACGCTCGAAAAGTACGAGTTCGCCGAAAAGCCGCTCTCTGTTTTCACCGGCAACTTCGACCTGGTCGTCAAGTTCAAGGTGGCGGCCAACGCCCCCGCCGGCCCCGGTGTGGCGGTGGGCCAGCTCCGCTACCAGGCTTGCAGCGACAGGGCCTGCTACCCGCCCAAGACCCTCGAAGTCACCGTCCCTTATCAGGTGGATTAGGCCCGCATACGGCGGGGCATTCTGCGACAATGGCGGCATGAATGCGCGGCTGTTATCGCTGATTCTACTGCTGGCTCCCTGCGCGGCGGCACAGGATATCGCCGGTCAGGCCGACCAGTTCGTTCAGGCTTACGTCAACCAGAAGCGGTTCCAGGGCGCTGCCCTGCTGGCTCGGGACGGCAAGCCGCTGTTTCGCAAAGCCTACGGACTGGCCGACGCGGAATGGAATGTCGCCAATACGCCCGACGCCAAGTTCCGGCTGGGCTCGATCACCAAGCAGTTCACCTCGGCGCTGATTCTGCAGTTGGTCGAACAGGGCAAGATCGGACTGAACGACTCCATTCGCAAATATTATCCGGAGGCCCCGGCGGCCTGGCAGCCGGTGACCATTCATCACCTGCTGTGCCACGAGTCGGGCATCCCCAGCTACACCGAGATTCCCGGGTTTTTCGAGACGATGGCAGGGACGACCCGCACGCCGGTCGAGATCATCCGCCTGACGCAGGACAAGCCGCTTAAATTCGCACCCGGAACCAAATACGAATACGACAACACCGGCTACATCCTGCTGGGGTACGTCATCGAGAAGGTGACCGGGCGGAAATACGAAGACCAGTTGCGCAGCGCGATTCTCGATCCGCTCGGGATGAAAGACACCGGCTACGACCACTACACCGAGATCCTGCCGCACCGGGCCGAGGGATACCGGTATGCCGGTGGAAAGCTCGAGCGGGCGCCATTCCTCGACATGTCGCTGCCCTATGCCGCGGGGTCGCTCTACTCCACGGTGGACGATCTGCTGAAGTGGGACCAGGCGCTCTACGGGACGGCGGTGCTGAGCGAAGCGTCGAAGCAGAAGATGTGGACTCCCAACCTGGCCGATTACGGCTACGGGTGGATGATTGCCAAGCGGTTCGGGACCACCTCCCTCGAGCACGGCGGAGGAATCAACGGGTTCAATACCATGATCATCCGCCTTCCCGAGAAGAAGCTGACCGCGATTGTGCTCGCGAATGCCAATACTCCGGCGACGGGCGCGATCGCCGCCGGCCTGCTGGCCGAGGCGCTCGGCGAGCCGGTAGAGAAGCGTCAGTAGCCGGGGGATATACTGGGCTGGTGGCCGAATACCAATTCACACGCCGGGCATTTGTCGGTGCCATGACCGCGCTCGGGCTCTCCGCCGCCGATGACGGGTGGATCGAACTTTTCAACGGACACAGCCTGGAAGGCTGGCGCCCCAGCGAAAACAAAAGCTCCTGGAAGGTGGTGGACGGGCAGCTTTCCGCCGAGGGCCCGCGCTCCCATTTGTTTTACGATGGCCCCGTGCACGGCGCCGACTTCCGCAATTTCGAGCTGGAAGTGGAAGTGCTGGCGAAGCACGAGTGCAATTCGGGCGTGTACTTCCATACGCGCTACCAGGAGAGCAACTTCCCGGAGAAGGGCTTCGAGATCCAGGTCAACAATACGGCCACTGGCGAGGGCACCTACCGCGAACGCAAGAAGACCGGGTCGCTGTACGGCTTGCGCAATGTCTACAAGCAGTTCATACCCGACGACCAGTGGTTCAAGATCCACGTGGCCGTGCGCGGCAAGAACGTGCAGGTGAGGCTCAACGGAATGATGGTGGTGGACTACACCGAGCCGAATCCGCCCGTAATCCCGGCCGGCGGGGAGAAGGAGCGCTTCCTGGACCACGGCACCTTCGCGCTGCAATGCCACAACAACGGCTCGTTCGCGCGGTACCGCAGCGTCAAGGTGCGACCGCTGCCCGATGACACGCCCACGCCCGGCCCGATCCCCGTGGCGGACGCCGTTTTCAGGCAGATCATCGACGTGGGCCGCCACAACGTCCCGATGGTGGATTACCACGTCCACCTCAAGCTGGGGCTGACGCTCGAGCAGGCGCTCGCGAAATCACGGCGCGACGGCATCATGTACGGGATCGCCGTCAATTGCGGAAAGGGTTTCCCCACTGAGAACGACGCGGCCGTGCGCGCCTTCTTCGACAGCATGCAGGGGCAGCCCTGTTTCATCGCGATGCAGGCCGAGGGACGCGAGTGGACCCAGATGTTCTCGCGCAGCGCGGCCGGCCTCTTCGACTACATCTTCACGGACTCGATGACCTGGACCGACAACCACGGCAAGCGCATGCGCCTGTGGATTCCGGACGAGGTTGGGACCATTGCCGACGCGCAGGAGTTCATGGATACGCTGGTCGAGCGCACGGTCGGGATCCTGGACCACGAGCCTGTCGACATCTACGTGAACCCGACATTTTTGCCCGACGTCCTGGCCAAGGATTACGAGAGCCTGTGGACGGACGCGCGCCGGAAGAAGGTGATCGACGCGGC
The DNA here is from genome assembly GCA_963836015.1 of Bryobacterales bacterium. Taxonomy (GTDB): domain Bacteria; phylum Acidobacteriota; class Terriglobia; order Bryobacterales; family Bryobacteraceae; genus CAWCDJ01. Next base: position 35,798 of record CAWIIF010000015.1, read on the forward strand.
GGTGCGGAACGGCATTGCGATCGAGATCAACAACCGGTACAAGCTCCCCAGCCCGTCGTTCATCAAGATGGCGAAAACGGCGGGGTGCAAGTTCACTTTCGGCACCAACAACACCGGTCCGTCCGACCTGCTCCGCTGCGAGTACGGCCTGCAGATGGTGGACGAGTGCCGCCTCGTCTGGCAGGATTTCTTCATCCCCGGCGCCTGGGGCCCGAAAGCCATCGAACGCCGCGGCGCCGCCTTGCGCGCGTAAATGTGGGGCAGACTTCCCGGTCTGCCCATGCCGGCCGCCTCGACCGTGTTAACTTTGAAACTGAATGCGCAAGTTCCTTTTTATTCTGCTTTCGACCGCCGCCCTGCTCGCCGGCCAGGCCCCCCACCGGGCACCGGGCTTTTGCCTGGTCGATTCCCGCGGGCAATGGCACGACCTGGCCGACTATCGCGGGAAGCCCGTAATCATCGAGTTCATGCAGACCAATTGCCCGCACTGCGCCGCGTTTGTTCCGGTTCTCGAAAAGGCGCGCCAGGCGTTTGGCGACCGTATCTCCGTTCTGGCCATCGCACTGCCGCCCGATAATCCGAACACCATGATGGAGTACGTATCGGGCCATAAAATTGCCTATCCGGTTCTTTACGATCAGGGCCAGGTGGCGGCATCCTACGTGCGAATGCCGCGGCTCGGCTTTCCCACCATTTACCTGGTGGATTCCGAAGGCATGATTTACGCCAACTTCACCTACGGGGCCATGACCCGCGATATTTTCGAAGGCAACGGCCTGATCAACGAGGTGCAACGGTTGATGTCCGCTACATCGAAGAAGAAGTAGACGTTTCCGAAAATGACTCCGCCGCGCGGGGAGCGCAACACCGCCCTTCGCTTCATCGTGTTTCTGGGCGTGGTGAGCCTCTTCGCGGACATGACCTACGAAGGCGCCCGCAGCCTGATCGGTCCGTTCCTGCAAAACCTCGGCGCCAGCGCGGCCCAGGTGGGTCTCATCGCGGGCTTCGGCGAACTGGTGGCCACCGGCCTGCGCTTTTTCTCGGGCCGCCTGGTGGATCGCACACGCGCCTACTGGACGCTGACGATCCTGGGGTACGCCCTCACCGCCACCGCCGTGCCGCTGATGGCCCTGGCAGGCAACTGGTGGATCGCGGCCCTGCTGGTGATCGCCGAGCGCACCGGCAAAGGACTCCGCGGACCGGCTCGCGACGTGCTCCTCTCGAGCGCCACCGTGCGGGTCGGCCACGGCTGGGGTTTCGGACTGCATACCGCCATGGACCAGGTCGGCGCCGTTCTCGGTCCCTTGCTCATGGCGGCGACCGTCGCGCAGTCCCATGAGTTCGGCCCGGCGTTTCTGCGCCTGGCCTATCCCGGTGCCGCGGCCCTGGCGGCGCTGCTGGTGGCCCGCACGCTCTTTCCCGTGGCGCTCGATGCCCCGCGGCCGCACGTATCCGGGCGGGAGTTGCCGCGCGTCTTCTGGCTCTATGCGGCCGCCGCGGGGCTGCTCGCCCTGGGCTTCGTGGATTTCCCACTGATCGCCTACCATTTCGAGCGCGCGCGGCTCACCTCGCCCGCCGCCATTCCGCTGGTGTATGCCATCGCCATGGGGGTGAATGGCATCACCGCCCTGGGCTTCGGACGGCTCTTCGACCGCTTCGGCATAGGCGTGCTCTCCGCCGGCATCCTGGTCTCGCTCCTGGCGCTGCCCCTGGGGTTTTCGCGCGATTCCACGGCGGCCATCGCGGGTGTGATGTGCTGGGCCGTGGGGATGGGGCTGCAGGACGCCACCCTGCGCCCCGCCATTGCCCAGGTCATCTCCATGGATAAACGCGGCCGTGCCTTCGGCGCCTTCAACGCGATCTACGGCACCCTGTGGTTCGCCGGCAGCGCCGTCATGGGTCTGCTCTACGAGCGGTCCATCCCGGCGCTGGTGGCCTTCGGCGTTTTGGCGCAAGCCGCCGCCGCGCTCCTGTTCCTCCGCTTGCGCCGGCCGCTCGCCGAGATCAGAATGGATTAGACGTTGGGTCTGGGTATCATGATGCGCCGTTCCAAGGAAAGCAACACTGTCGCGGATGGGGGGCTGCCGCTCGGCCACCTCGAGCGAAACGCCCTCGAGATCCTCTGGGATTGCGGCGAGTGCAATGTGCACGAGGTCGTCAGGAGGCTCTCGCGGCCCCTGGCCTATACCACCGTCATGACCACGCTCGACCGGCTGTTCAAAAAAGGGCTGCTCGAGCGGCGTAAATCCGAACGCGCCTTTCTGTATTCGCCTCGATGGTCGAAACGCGAATGGGAGCGCAAGCGCGCCGGCGATTGGGTGGCGGCCTTCCTCTCCGGCTTCGCGGCCCTCCGGCGAAATGTTGATCTCCTGCCTGGTGGACGCGGTCGGCCAGCAGGACGAGGCCCTTCTCGACGAGTTGGAAAAGAAGATCCGGATGAAACGCCGGGAACTGGAGCGGAAGGCCCGAACATGACGCTGCCCTACCTTTTTCGGCTGCTGTGCCTGTGCCTGGCCTGCTTCTTCGTGGTGCATCTGGCGGCGGGCCTGGCGGTGGGGCTGTGCGCGCGCGCCGCTGTTCCGCAGGGCCGGGCGCCGCAAGCCCCGCGCCGCCGCCCGGTTGTTGCTCTTTTGGCGGCTGCTGCCGGCCGGAGCCGCGCTGGTCGCCGTCGCGGGACTTTGCGTGCCCAGCTATCTGTGGCTCGAGCCTCGCACGGCCTCCAATGAAGAGATGAGCCTCGCGTTTCTGGCAGCCGCCTGCTGCGGCGGCGCCGCCTGGGGATCCTCGCTCCTACGTGCGGTGGCCGCGTTGGTCCGCTCCTTCCGCTATATACGCCGTTCGCGCGAGGCCGGCTATCGTCTGCGTCTTGCCGGCCATCCCGTGTGGGTTGTGGAGCACGCGTCACCCCAGTTGGTGCTGGCCGGATTGATCCGTCCGCGGATGCTGGTGTCCCGGCGCGTGGCGGATTCGCTTCCGCCCGAACAACTGGATGCGGCGCTGCGCCACGAGCGCGCCCACTGGACCTCCCGCGATAATCTCAAGCGGCTTCTGCTTCTGCTGGCCCCCGGCTGGTTCCCGTTCTGCCGCGCTCTCGAGCGAGAAGTGGGCGCACCTGGCGGAGTGGGCAGCCGATGATCGCGCCGTGGCCGGAGATCCCGCCCGGTCGGTCTCCCTGGCCGCCGCCCTGGTAGCCGTAGCGCGCATGAGCGCACCCACGCGGCCTCACGTCCTGGCGACTTCCCTGCTGGCTGACGGTGAAGACCTCTCGGCCCGGGTGGATCGCCTGCTCGGCGCTGTTCCCCCTGCCGAAGAGCCCGACGACTCCAACACCCTGTGGACCGCCGGGGCCGCATTTCTCGCGACTGGACTGGCCGTCGTGGTCGTTCAGCCCGCCGCGCTCTACTCCGTGCACTCCCTCCTCGAGCGGCTGGCGCACTAAAGCGCTATCTCGAATTCGTAGGTTTCTTGGGATACGGGAAATACCACATGACGATCGACTTCCCGACCCTCTCGGTCGGAGGGGTCGTGTCCTCCCAGAGCTTCACTTCCATGTGCTGGTCGCCCAGTCCCATCCGCATCTGCTTCCAGGTGGTGACCCCGACCGCATTCCAGCCCGGATTGGGAGTGTCGATATTGATCCTCCGAATGTGGGGGAAGCCGTGCTCTTTCTCGAAGTCGGCAACCAGCGTGGAGGTGAACGAGACTTCTTTCACACCCAGCTCGTGCAGCCGTTTGGAAAGGCGATCTACATCCTGTCCCCAATCGAGATCCGACTCGACCAGGACGTTCTCCGGCTCACTTCCCGCCAGCGCATTGAAGTAGGCCAGATAATCCGGATGAGCGAGCAGCGACGACGCGGCATACCAGCCCGCCAGAACGACCATCGCTATTTTGGCCCACCGCGGCGGCTGCTTCATCTCCAGCACCCAGGCCACCGCAATTGCCACCAGCATGGAGAATCCGATATACACGGGCATGACGTGGCGCAGCCCGATATTGATGTGGCTGAACGCCGACACGAACAGGATCGCTCCCGAGAACGCGAGCGGCATGTACCCCATCCTCGAGCGCCCAGCGTTAGCTAGAGCCAGCGCCGCGCCGATCGCGAGCAGCCCCAGAAATCCCAGCGGCGTCTTCACTGCCAGCGCCACTTCGAAGAAGTACCACCATCCAAAATCGGAATGCGCGCCCAGCAGATAGGCCGGATGCCCTTGCGTGTTGTGCTGCTGGACCTCTTGAATCCCCTTAACCAGCTCCGGCGCCGGAATGCGGAACGGGATCGGATCCACCGCGCCGTACGAGAAGCGATATCCCGCCCAGATCACCAGGAACGCCACCGCCGCAGCCAGCGCCAATGTGGGCAGGCGCTTTCGAATCTCCGCGCCCCAGGCGAGCTTCGGACGTCCGGAGACCAGGTACCACACTCCCAGAGTGACCACCGCGCTCGCAGGGAAGAAGAGCAGGCTCGAAAACTTCGAGAGGATCGCCAGGGCGCCCGAGCCCCCAAACCACACCGCATGTTTCCACGCCGGCTCCTCGAGCCAGACTGCGCCGCACACGAAAGCCAGCCCCAGAAACGCGGTCAGCGCCATATCGGTGGTCGCGAGGCCGGCGTGCGCAAGAATCGTCGGCTCGAAACTGAACGCAAAAACCGCAATTGCCGCGATCGCAGCGTCGAAATATCGTATACCCCACCAGTACACCGCCAGGCAGCCAATCCAGAAGAACGGCAGAATCCCGAGGCGCGCCACGGACAAGGTCAGATCGTAATGATGGTCCTTATACAGGATCCTGACGCCCTCCTGCAGCATGGAGTCCGCATAGTCTCTCGAGAAGTTCTGGCTGCGGATTCCCAGCAGGTACGGCCCGATCGCCGCCGCGACCCTCGCCAGCGGCGGGTGCTGCGCTTCCCACGTGTAGGCCCCTTTGTCCAGCCACTCCATTCCGCACGCGATATGCGCCGGCTCGTCGACGGTGTGGTTGAAGACGCGATAGGTCGCCACAATCCGGATGCTCGCAAGCGCGATCAGCGCGATCGTGATCGCGAGGCTGTGGCGGCCGATATAGCCCAGGATTGCGGGCCCTGCCCATTCCCTTGATTGCGCGACCGGAACGGATCTGCGCCTGGGACTTCCCATCCGAGGCCCCTGCTTGACACTCACGGTACCTAACAATCTAACACGCGCCCTGCGAACTACGACCGGTGGTAGTAACGCCCCGCTTCCTGTAACCTATTTGGCAATCCAACTAAGGTTATGTCTCGAATCAGTCTTCTCCTGCTTTCTTCCATTCTTGGGCTGGCCCTGGCTTTGTTCGCGCAAACTCCCGATACCGCCACATTGCGCGGGCAAGTGACCGACCCCGCCCATGCCGCCGTCTCCGGCGCGAAAATCACCGCTACAAACTCCCAGACCGGCCTGGAGCGCCGCACCGAGACCGATTCCGCGGGCGGCTTCTCTCTCTCCGCCCTTCCCGCCGCCGGAACCTGGCGCATCACCGCCGTCAAACAGGGTTTCGCGGACGCCGCCGTTTCCGGCCTGCAACTGGCCGGCGGCCGCACGGCCGAGGTCCAGGTCGAGTTGAACGTCGCCGGCGGCCAGACCGCCGTCACGGTGACCGGCGTGGTGGGCGAGGTCCGCACCGACCAGCCGCAGTTGGGAGTCCACCTCGCCGCCCGGCAGGTGGAGGACGTCCCGCTCCTCAACCGCAAAATCAGCTACCTTCCCATGCTCAATGCGGCCAACCGCCCCGCCATCAATCAGGGTGACGTGTTCATGAATCAGAACCTGTTCACCACCAACGGCGCGGGCCGGCGCCAGACCACCTTCGTGGTGGATGGCGGCACCGGCAACGAAGCCTGGGGCCGCCAGACCATGTTCAGCAGCCTGCCGCTTACCTCCGTGCAGGAGATGGACGTTCTCACCAACTCCTTTTCCGCCGAATTTGGAGGCAGCACCGGCAGCGTCGTGAACGTGATCACCAAAAGCGGCGGCAGCCAGTTCCACGGCGACGTGCTGGAGTTGTGGCGTCCCAACGCGACTTCCGCGGCCCTCTCCGGCTTCACCGCCCAGAACGCCACTTCCGGCAACAACTGGACCAGCGACTCGCTCGGCCAATCGGCCGCCTCGCTCTCTGGCCCGATTGGCTCTTCCCAGCACACCCATTTTTCCGCCGCCGGCGAATTCAGCCGCGAAGATCGCGGCTCTCCCATCATTTCACCCGTCGCTCCCGGGATCTTCACCGGCCACTACCGCGGATGGCTCGCCTTCCTTCGCCTCGACCACCAGATCAACCGGAACAACACCCTGTTCTTCCGCAGTAACGTGGATGGCTTCCACGACACGAATCCCAACGGCGCCGTCGGCGGCAACAACCTGCCTTCGGTGGACCGCGTCTTCCGCCGCCGAACGTATTCCGAAGAGCTCGGCGAGACCGCCGTTTTAAGCCCGTCCATCATCAACAACCTGCGCCTCCAGTTCCAGTTGGCCTCGCCCGTCACCGAGTTCGACCCCGTGATTTATGGCACGCAATACCAGGTGCCCATATCGGGCGTCGGCACCTTCACCACCGGCACCTCTCAATCGGCACTGCTGATCAACCGCCAGTATCAGTTCAGCGATACCCTCTCCGCCATCCACGGGCGGCACCAGCTCAAATTCGGCGCGGACGTCCTGTTTGCCCACAACGGCGGGAACAGCAAGGAGTTCGGCGGCCCCATCTATCTCGGCCAGTTTGTCTACAAACCCTGTGCTCAGGCGCCTGCTGTCTGCGAAAGCCAGGCCTATCTCGGCGACATCAACAACGTCCAAACTTACACACAGAGTTATGGGAACGCCACTTACACCGTGGACGATGCTATGTGGTCCCTGTTCGCCCAGGACGATTTCCACGTTCGCCCCGACTTAACGCTCAACCTCGGCTTGCGTTACGAGCAGCAGACCTTCGCCGACTCCCGTAAGGATTTCGCCCCGCGCCTCGGTTTTGCCTACAACGTTCACAACGACGGAAAGACCGTCATCCGCGGCGGATACGGCATCTACTACTCGCAGATCGTCGATAACACGGCCGCGAACTGGGCCCTCACCGGGCCCACGGGCGTCTTCAATTACAGCGCCAGCCTCGGGCAGGCCGGGTTCCCCACCAGCGTCGCTGCCGCTCCGCTGCCTGCCTTCCCGGCCGGCGCCCGGGTCCCGCTGCGCAGCCTCTACGTGCGCCCCGGCGATAGCGCCAACCTGGACCAGTACTTCCCCACCAGCACGTTGATCGGCTACCAGTCGAAGCTCCTCAACCCCTACTCCGGCCAGTGGACCATCGGCGTCGAGCGCAGCCTCGCTTCCGGCTGGCTCCTGTCGGTCGATTATGTGGGCTCCCACACCAGCCGCATCAACCGCCCCCGCGACGTCGATCCTCCGTCGCCCTTCATCCGCACGGCACAGGGCCAGACGCGCTCCGCGCAGGCCGCCAACTGCACGCGCCCCTATTGGATCGCCTGGTATGCGGCCGCCGGAATGACTTGTAACTCCACCGCCGCCACCAATCCCCAGCCGCCTTACTCGGTAATTCTCAGCGACGTCAACGACGGCTACTCCAATTACAACGCGCTCGACGTCAACCTGAGCCACCGTTTCAACCGCCATCTCTCCATGCTGGTCAGCTACACCTGGTCGCACGCCCTCGATAACGTGGATCCCGACATTCCCGGCCAGAACCCCAACGACGCGAACTTCACTGGCCGCGTGGAGTACGCCAACGCCATCTTCGACCAGCGCCATCGCTTCGTCTGGAGCGGCGTCTACGTCATGCCCGGGAGCGTCAGCTTCGGATGGGTGGCCACTCTCGCTTCGGGCCTGCCTTACAACTGGGTGACCGGCGCCAACAACAGCGGCGATACCGGCGCCACCACGGACCGTCCCGTGATCAACGGCGTGGTGGTCGCGCGCAACTTCGGTCGCGGCGGCTCCATCTACGATATCTCGCCGTTCCTGGAGCGCCCGTTTGCCATCCTTGGCGAGCGCTTTCATGTCACTCCGCGAGTCGAAGCCTTCAACGTCTTCAACCACGCCAATTTCGTCGGCTACAGCGGCACCTATGGCAACGGCGCCACTCCCGGCCCCGGTTTCGGCGCTCCCTTAGTCGGAGTAACCAACCAGTTACCCGCCCGCTCCCTGCAATTCCAGCTTCGCCTATCTTTCTAAGTAGGGTAGGCCTCCTGGCCTGCCCCCTGAGCCGAGCCAAGCTCGGCCGCCGCCGCCTGTTACAATCGGCATTTCGTGAAGGACCCGCTGATCGGGCCCCTGGCTGCCATCGCCTCGGGTATCCTGGCCGCCCGTTTCGTGCCGTTCCATTCCTCCGAGCTGCTGGCCGCCATCGCCGCCTTCCTGGCGTTGGGCATCCTGGCGCAGTATCGAGGGTCCCGCGTTCTTGCCGGAGCCTGCTGTTCACTCGGCCTCTTTTGCGGCGGCGCCCTCACTTACCTTGCTCATCGCCCCGGCCCCCCGCCTGAACTCGACGCCACCGGCCGCGAGATCGTCATCCTCTCCGGGTGCGTCGTCGAGCCTCCCGCCATTTCGGGCGAGCGCGAGCGCTTCCTTCTGGAACTCGATCCGGGAGCCCGCGCCCAGGTGACCCTCTACACCCGCGAGGGTGAATCGCTTCCGGCGCTCCGCTACGGCCAGAACGTGGAGCTCGACGCCCGCGTGCGCAAACCCCGCAACTTCCAAAACCCCGGGGCCTTCGATTACGCTTCATATCTCACTCGCCAGCAGACCTACTGGACCGCTTCCGCAGCGGCCCGCGATGTCCGCGTTCTCCCCGGCCGCTGCGGCTCGCCTTTCCAGAAAGCCGTGATGGACCTGCGCCAGGCCGCGCTCTCCCGCATCGAGCGCCTCTACCACGGCGATTCTTACCAGACCGGCATGATGCAGGCCATCCTCATCGGCCAGTCGTTCCAGCTGGAAAAGGTGTGGACCGAAGAGTACCGCTCCACCGGCACTTTCCACGCACTGGTGATCTCGGGAACCCATGTGGCTGTGCTCGCGGCGTTCTTCCTGTTTCTGCTGCGCCTGTGCTTCGTCCCGGAAAGCATCGCCCTGCTTTTCACCGTCGCGGCCTCCTGGCTCTATGCTCTCGTCACGGGCTGGCAGGCCCCGTGCACCCGCTCCGCCGCCGGTCTCACGTTGTTCATGATCGGCAGCTACTTCTACCGTGAGCGCCGTCCCTTAAACCTGCTGGCGGCGATCGCGGTTGCCTTCCTGGTGCTCGACCCCTACGAGCTGTTCGACGCCAGCTTCCAGCTCACCTTCCTGGCCGTCGGATTCCTGGGAGCCTTCGCCGCGCCCCTCATCCACGCCACTTCCGGCCCGCTGGCCGCCGGCCTGCGCGATCTCGACGACTCCGGCCGCGACCTCCACCTCGGCCCCGCGCGTCGCGCAGTTCCGCATCGAGATGCGCCTGCTCGCCGCCACGCTCCGCGGCCTGGGCGTCTCCGCCCGCCTCGCTACGGCCGCCATTACCGCACCTGCCCGCATCCTGTTTTTCGTTTATGAAGTCACGGTCATTTCCGCCATCGTGCAGATCGGCCTGGCCCTGCCCATGGTGGTCTACTTTCACCGCGTGGGCATCTCCGGCCTCTCGGCCAACGTCTTCGTCGTGCCGCTGATGGGGTTGATCGTGCCCGCCGGCTTCGTGGCCGTCTTCACCGGTTGGGTGTGGGTAGCGCGCCTCGCCGGCGGTTTCCTGTGGCTTTCGCAGCGCGTGGTGGCGTGGCATGCCGCCCTCGAGCCGAACTGGCGTATCCCTACTCCGCCCGCCTGGCTGGCCATCGCGATCTCCGCCGCCCTCATCGCCGCCGCCCTCGCTCGCGGGCGCTGGTGGCGCACTGCCTCGATTGCCGTGGTCGCGAGCGCTGCTGTTGCTTCTGTTCTGGCACCCGTTCCCGCCCGACGTCCGTCCCGGGCAGTTGGAGATGACCGCCATCGATGTCGGACAGGGCGACAGCCTCCTGGTGATCTTCCCCGACGGCAAGCGAATGTTGGTGGATGGCGGCGGCATCCCCGCCTTCGGACGCTCGTACCGCTCCCAGCTCGATATCGGCGAAGATGTCGTGGCCCCCTACCTGTGGGACCGCTCCATCCGCACCCTGGACGTTATCGCGCTCTCCCACGCCCACGAGGACCACATCGGCGGATTGCCCGCGCTGGTCTCCGATTTCCACCCCCGCGAGTTATGGACCGGCGCCACCCCCGACAGCGCCACCTGGCGCGCCGTCCGCGCCAGGGCCGCCCAGGCGGGCGCCCGCATCGTCCCGATGGTATCGCCGCGCCGCTTCACCTTCGGCGGCGCGCAGGTCGACGTGCTCGCCCCTTTCCCCGACTACGTTCCCCGCGACGTACCCGGAAACAACGATTCGCTCGTGATTCGCCTGCGCTACGGCCGCCACACTTTTCTCCTGTGCGGCGACGCGGAAAAGCTCATCGAATACCGCATGCTCGACGAGAACGAACTGGCCCACGCCGACGTCCTCAAAGTGGCCCATCACGGAAGCAAGACTTCGAGCACCGAGGAGTTCCTGAACGCCGTGTCGCCGGCCTTCGCCATCATCTCCGACGGCTTCGAGAACAGCTACGGGCACCCGCACGCCGATGTCATCGCGCGGCTAGAGCAGCACCACGCCGGGGTCCTGCGTACCGACCAGGAGGGCCTCATCACCATTCGCAGCGACGGCCGCCGGCTGTCGGTGGAGACATTCCGCGGCGCGGCCCAGGCCGGCCGGTAAGGGCCTACGGCGGCGTGGGGGAGTCGTGCGATCCGTTGTGAAATTCGCGCCGCCCGGCCAGCCATTCCTCGGCTTCGGGGACAGAACGGAAAACGCACACTTCGCGGAAGAGATCTTCCGTGAAAACCTGGAACATCCGGATCATTCCGAAAAGCACATCCGTGCAGGCCACGATCGCGCACGCCCCGAACTGCACACTCGCGCGAATATTGCCGATTTCGCGAGTCACCACCCGCAGATCGCCGCTCTGCGGTATCGAAGTCTGTTCGCTCAGGTCCAACATAACGTCCAGGCGATCGCTTCGATGGGGGTCTCGTTCCAGTTCATGGAAATGACCGATCACCTCGTCCAGCGTCACATCGCCGCTGCATTTCGTGCGAATTATCGCGCTCGCCGCGTCGATCTGATACGTGACCGGCATAGTCTCCCTGCCTGGTTCGATCCCGGATCCGCCATGGTTGTCTTTTTCTTTTCTTTCAGGCAGCCGGCCAGGACGGCATTGCTTCGATCCGGGAAGTGATAGACTCCGAGCTACCCAGGAGGAAGACGAGATGACGACGAAAAACCGTGTTGTTTCCGGGTTGATCCTCATGTCCCTCGCACTCGCTGCTCAGGTACGCGAGCGCGATTTGGTTCCACTCAAACACTGGGCGGCTCCGCTCTATTGGGAACCCGGCCAGGCCGCGCGGGACGCCGGCGCGGTGCAATCCAATGTCGTGGGGCTTCCGACGCCTCAAGCCCAATCACCAGCCAATTCCCTGGTGTTTGTCGGAATGACGCCGTGCCGGGTGGTGGATACGCGATTAGGCCAGGGATTCACTGGCGCCTTCGGGCCGCCGAGCCTTAACGCGGGGGCCAGCCGTACGTTTCCCATTCAGTCGAGCGCAACGTGCGCGGTTCCTGCAATTGCACAGGCGTATTCGTTCAACATCACGGTGGTCCCGCCCGGGCCCCTGGGCTTCATCACCGCATATCCCACGGGGCAGCCTCTGCCGCTGGCAGCGACCTTGAACTCGCTCCAGGGTTTCATCGTGGGCAACGCCGCGGTCGTTCCGGCGGGAACGGCTGGCTCGATCGACATTTTCGCCAGTGACCCTACGAACGTGGTCATCGATATCAACGGCTACTACGCCCCCCAGGCCGGGATCACGCTGGCGCAGGGCAGCGCGGGAACGCCGTCGTTAAGCTTCTCCGGGGACGCGGGAACGGGGATTTTTTCTTCCGGCGCAGGAACCTTGAACTTTGCGACAGGGGGCGCCAACCGCCTGAAAATCGACAGCAACGGGTTTCTCACCGTGAACAGCAACATCCCCAATTCATTCCCCGGCGTGCCTTCAATCACGATCGGCAACCCCACCGGAAATACGGCGATCTTCGAAGGCACGGATGCCGCTCATATGTTGGAAATGGCCTGGCTCAATCCGGATTTCGCAAGGCTGACCACCACGGGTGGACAGCCGCTCGCGCTTCAGGATGAGGGGCTGGGCAGTGTGGGCATCGGCACGGAGACTCCACGGGACAAGCTCGAGGTTGTCGGCGAGCTTCGCGTTGCGAATTGCGTCAGGAACTCGGCGGGCACCCAGATTGCGGGGACATGTCCTTCCGACGAGCGATTGAAAACCAATATCCAGCCGTTTTCCCCTCTGCTGCCCCAGTTGGTCCGCCTGCAGCCGGTGCACTTCAACTGGCGGGCGAACGAATATCCGGACTACCACTTCGGTCCTTCCCTGAGCTACGGGCTGATCGCCCAACAGGTCGAGCGGGACTTTCCGGAATTGGTCTCAGAGGACAAGCAAGGCTTCAAAGCTGTCAACTATAGCGAGCTTCCGCTGCTGCTGCTGCAGGCCATTCGGGAGCTGGATACGGAAAACCACACGATCCAGGAGCAGTACAAGATACAGATGGAACACAATCGCGATCTGGAATCGCGTATTGCGGCCTTAGAGGCGCTGCTGGCTTCAAAGGATCACTGACGCCGGCAGGGCATAGAGGACCGAAGCGCGGCGCGAACATTCCGCGACTCGTTTGCGCAGGAGGCAGTATGAGTATTGGCGCCGGGTTTCTCAAGGCCCGCAACTACCTGCTCACGCACCGGAGCCAGTTTGACCTGGTCTGCCGGGAGTTTTCCTGGCCCGAGATGGACCGGTTCAATTGGGCTCTGGACTACTTCGACGTGATGGCCGCAAACAACACGGACCTCGCGCTTTTCATAGTTGAGGAAGACGGCACTGAAACGAAACGGACCTTTGCGGAACTGGTCCGCCGCTCCAACCAGACAGCGAACTTCCTTCGGGCGCTCGACGTGAAACGCGGCGATCACATCCTCGTGATGCTTGGAAATCAAGCACCGCTCTGGGAGGTATTCCTGGCGGCAATGAAGCTTGGGGCCGTGGTCATTCCGGCGGCCCCTCTATTGACCGTTGAGGATCTGCGGGACCGGTTGGAACGAGGCAACGTGCGTCACGTGATAGCTGCCGCCGGCCAGGCGCCGAAGTTTGACCCGCTGATTGGCTCCTATAGCAGGATTTGCACCGGTGGGGCTGTGACCGGCTGGCATTCGCTCGAAACTGCCGGCGAGTATCGCGAATCATTCACTCCGGAAGGACCAACCCCGGCAAGCGATCCTTTACTGCTCTACTTCACTTCGGGCACCACCGCAAAACCCAAACTCGTGCAGCACTCGCATCAGAGCTACCCGGTCGGCCATCTCTCGACCATGTATTGGATCGGCTTGCGGCCCGGCGACCTGCACTGGAATATCAGCTCGCCGGGATGGGCCAAACATGCATGGAGCTCCGTCTTTGCGCCCTGGAATGCGGGGGCGGCTGTGTTCGCATACAACCAATCGCGTTTTAACGCCCGCGATGCGCTGCGAGCGCTGGCTCGATTCGGTGTCACAACCCTATGTGCTCCGCCGACGGTTTGGCGGCTGTTCGTACAGGAGGCGCTCGCCGGCTATCCCGTCCGTTTGCGCGAGGTTGTCAGCGCCGGCGAGCCGCTGAATCCGGAAGTGATCGAGCGTGTCCGCGCAGCCTGGGGACTGAAGATCCGTGACGGGTACGGCCAGACCGAGACCACCGCGATCATCGGTAATCCACCCGGGGAGGACGTGAAACCGGGCAGTATGGGACGGCCATTGCCGGGATACCGAGTGGCATTGCTTGATAGCGAAGGCAAGCCCGGCAACGATGGAGAAATCTGCCTGGACTTGTCTGTCCGGCCGATCGGATTGATGCAGGGTTACCTGAACAACGGTGTGCCATCCTCAGCGGACGGAGCGGACGGCTATTACCATACAGGAGATGTGGCCAGTCGTGACGCGGAGGGTTACATCACCTATGTCGGACGTGTGGATGATGTTTTCAAGGCCTCTGATTATCGCCTCAGCCCGTTCGAACTGGAGAGCGCGCTCATTGAGCACCCGGCGGTCGCCGAAGCGGCAGTGGTCCCGAGCCCGGACCCGCTGCGACTGGCCGTGCCCAAGGCCTTTCTCGTCCTGCGGACCGGCTATGAACCCACCACGGAACTTGCCCGTGAGTTATTCGGCTTCATCCGCGAGCGGCTTGCTCCCTACAAACGCGTTCGTCGCCTGGAGTTTTCCGATTTGCCGAAAACGATCTCGGGAAAGATCCGCCGCGCGGAGTTGAGAATCATCGAGCGGGACCGCTCGCCGGAACGAAGGCCTCAAGAATTCTTCGAGCAAGATTTTAGATAGGCCTAATGACCCGGCCGGGTCACGGAATGCGCTCGGACGCGGGGACTGGCATCGAATTTCGCCGCCCTTATGCGTGATCAGACTGCGTCCACACACGAAAGCATCACGGGCCGGAACGGGCGCACCGGAACCCGATGTCGTCGTAGCGGTGGCTCAACTTGATCGGGATCTTGAAGTAAATCGCAAGCCCGATCAATTGGCCCGGCTTCTTTCCAGGACCGCCGTCGATGTCCTCGCAATCGATCCACGAGCCGCCGCGGCGGTTCGCCATCGGGTCGCCGTTGACCGGCGGCGACAGGGTCCACTCCCAAACGTTGCCCTCCACGTCGTACAAGCCCCAGGCATTCGGCTGCTTCCCGGCCACCGCGTGCGGCCGGTTGTCCGAGTTCCCCCGGTACCAGAGATACCTGCCGTCCACAGAGTCGCCCCAGTAATGACGGGTGGCCGCCCCGGCGCGGGCCGCGTATTCCCATTCGGCATCGTCCGGCAGGCGGGCGCCTGCCCATTCGCAATACGCCATCGCGTCGGCCGGTGTGACGTAAACCACCGGCTGTTGGCGGTGCACCTTGAACCCGGGCGTTCTCCATGTCCGCGCGGCGCTCGCTTTCTCCGCGTCCGTGCGATAGCCGGTCGCCTTGACGAAGGCGGCGAACTGCCCGACTGTCGTTTCCGTCTCGGCCATCCGGTATGGCTGGCCGCCGGGCGCGACCGGGATGCGGACGAATCGCGGCGTCTGCGCGAACCCCACGCAGGCGGCCAGCAGGAAGAGCGCCGTGCATTGCCGGGTCACGCGCTGCGCTCCAGCGTAATCTCGAGCTTCGAACCCGATACCTGGGTCGGATAGCTCCTGAGGTTGCCGTGCGTGCGGCCGTGCAGGAGCCGTCCTTCCAGGTCGTATTCGGCGTGATTGAGACTCGTGCACTGGACGGTGCGGTGTTTCGGATTGTAGGTGCACTGGGCTCCGCCGTGCGTGCACGACCGGTCCATCGCGGCGTATTCCCCGCGTCCGGCGTGGATCAGGATGAGGTTGACCTTGCGTTCCCCATCGACGATGCGGAATGCGGCTCCGGTGCGCCGGAGCTCGGGTGTGCGCGCCAGGTCCACGGTGATTCTGCCGTTTCCAAACTCGACGCTCACCGGTGGCAGCTCTTGAGTCGTACAGCACAGGGGCGGGATGCCGGCTACCGCCAGCGCACTCATCAGAAAGTCGCGCCGGTGCATTTCGGATTCGCTTATCTGATATCCACCCATGTACTGATCATAGCCTGGCCGGCACTCCTTGTCCGCGCTGGTGTCTAAATGAGTAATGTGATTGCACGATTGCCCTTGACCGCCCGAATCGGACTTGCGCTGATCCTGATCGGAACCGGCTGGTTTTGCGGGTGGGCCCGTTGGGCGGCTACTCGCAAGTGGGTGCCCGTGGATGTGCCAGTTTCCCTCTCGCAAGGCCACATCCGGACCCCGGAATTCGAGATCCCGGTTCACTCACCGCGTCCGCTTGTGCCTACGTGGGAACGTCACGCGTCTACCAACCAGGCAAACCGCAGCCACCGCGCGGCCGGCCGTTCGCGAGGACGCCGTCCTTCGGGCTGGTTGCCGCGATTATCCTCCTGCTGGTGTTGATACCGATGTTAGTCCTTCAATCCTGGTCTTTCATAGGTGAAGGCCATCGAAATCATCCGCGGACAAGGGCCGGAGGTTGTCCTGCTCAAGGCAGCGGCATCGTCCGGACGTCATTGAAATCTCGCAACTGCCGCCCGAGCTTCACTCCACGCTCCAATATCCCGCGCGTGTCCTCACCTGCAGATCCGGCCGCCCCCTCACCTCCATACGCATCGCATGGAAGATGCCGGCCTTGTCCGGCGCGGGCTGGTAGCTGATCACGTACTGCCGGTGCACTTCCTCTCCCACCGCCTGAATGGCTTCCTCCAGGCCGCTCTGTTTCAGAAAACTGAAGGTCCGCGCGCCGGTCGTTCGTGTAAACAGCGCGGCCGCGTCCACCTTGGACCGCTGCTTCAGCTCCGTGAAGATGGTGAGGAAACTGCCGGGCGCCATCTCCGGCGGCAGCGGCATTTGCTCCTCCGGGGAAGGAAACGGATGCTTGCCCTCGGTCGGATGCTTCTCCGCCTTTTCTTCGTCGCTCATCCGGTCCCAGACGCGAGAGCTGGCTTCGATGACCACCACCAGCGAGATCGGCTTGACGAAGGTGTCCTCCAGCCGTACCTTGTGCCTCACATTGTTGTCGTAGAGCGTCAGGTCATCCGCTGTAAGTCCATCGACAAACCGGCCCTTGCCGTCGGTGACGGTGGCCGGCGCAACTACCAGCGGGACGGTGCTTTTGAACTGCGCAAACAGAGGACAGACCGTCGCGAGTAGCAGTGCCGGGACGCGCATCGGCCCGGATCATGGCACGTCCGGTGCCACAGGCCGGCGCATGGACCGCGCCGCGGCCCACAGTACCACTGACAGTGCCGCGCTTAACACGGGAATCACGTACATTGCCTGGTGCAGTCCCTGTGCGCGCGCGGCCTCGCCGGTGCCGTGCGCGAGGTAGTCGCTGAGCCTCCCCGTGAGCAGGGGGCCGAAGGCGCCGCCGCCCAGGTACATCACCGTGAAGTACCCGGCCATGGCCGTGCCGCGCAGCCCGGACGGCACGATATCCTGGATCGCCGCGTACACCAGCGTGTAATACGTCTGGAGCAGCCCGTAAGCCGTCATCAGCAGCACGACGGCTCCCGCCGCGCTCCCCGGCGGCATCCGAAGCGCCGCCACCCCCACCGGCGCCGCGGCCAGCGCCGCTCCCGCCGAAAGCCGCACCTTCCACGCGCCGCTGCCGCGGTCTCCCCACAGCCCCGCCGCGGCCGCACCGAGTATCCCCGCCACGCCCGATCCGATTCCCGCCCACAGACCCGCGGTCCCCACCGGCATGCCGTGCACCCGCGTCAGAAATGCCGAAACAAAAGTGGAAAACGTATACAGCGTGAAGTTCAGAATCGCCCCTGAGACCGCGATCCACCACAGCGCCCGAACTCTCAGCAATCCCCAAACATTGTTTTCGTGTTCCTCGGCGCCTCCGCGTCTCGGCGGTGAATAATTGCCTCGTTCCGGCTCGCGCAAACACAGCACCGCCGGAATCAGCGCCGCTGCGGGCAGGGCTGCCACTGCCATCGCGATCCGCCAGCCGTGGGCCTGCGCCACCGGACCGCTGATGGCGAAGCTCAGCATCACGCCCACCGGCACGGCCATCATGAACCCAGCCATGGCGCGGGCCCGTCGCGATTCGGGCACCAGGTCGCCGATCCAACTGACGGCCACCGGGGCGCACACCGCCTCGCCGATCCCCACCCCCAGCCGCGTCGCCAGCAGCATCGCGTAGTTCACCGCCAGCCCGCCGAGGCCCGTCAGCGCCGCCCACACCGCCACCCCCGCGGCCAGCAGCCGCCTGCGGCTCATCCGGTCAGCCAGCCGCCCCAATGGCAGGCCGGCGATGGCGTACACGATCGTGAAGATGGTGGGGAGCGCGCCCAGTTGCGTGTCGCTGAGGTGGAACTCGTGGCGCAGCGGCTCCAGCACGGCGCCCAGCGCCTGCCGGTCGTAGATGTTGAGTGCGTTGACGAGAAACAGAACGGCCAGTGAAGGCCCGGCTGTCCTGGCTTTCACTGGCCGCTGACCATGCGGGTTCACATCTTGATTTCGGAATCGCCCAGGCTCTTCGGCGTTTTGGGCGGCCGGGGCGGCTTCGGCGTGTTGCCTTCATCCGAGTCCGGTATGTTGCCCGGTTCGCTGCCTTCTCTGCGTACCGATACCGTGCCGCGGTTGGCGGTAAGCCGGATGACCGGCCCGTCGCCCACCTTGCCCTTCAATGTGGCCATGCGGTCTTCGCGCTCCTGCCGGATGGGCGCCCCGAACCCGTTGTATGCCTCGCCCCGCTCGGCAGTCGCCTGCAGGTCGAACGTCGCCTTATCCGGAAGGATCAGGTCGATCCGCCCGACTCCCGACCGCGCGTCGATAGCCGGCATCGGCAGCGATGGCTGCAGCGTGATGTCGCCGCGGTCCGTCTCCAGTTGCAGGGATTCGGTGAACTTCTCGATCTTGATGTCGCGCGAGCCCGTCACCAGCCGCACCGGCCCTACCAGGCCCGAGGCGTTGACTTCGCCCAGATCCATGCTGATGCGTCCCGGCACCGCCTGCGCGTGCAGCTCGGTGTTCCGCGAGCCTTCGAACTGCAGCGGCTTCGACAGGTTCTTGAACTCCAGCGTGCCGGTGTAGGAGCCCGTGATGGTGACCTGGCCGTCCACGTTCTCCAGGTCCACGTCCGAGCCGCGGCTGCCCTGAAGGTCGACCTTCCCCTTCACGTCGATGGCCCGTATCAGATCGCTGCGTGCGATATCCAGCCGCACGTTTCCGGTGACCCGCGCCACCCGTGCATCGGCCCGGTCGCTGGCCAGTTCCACGTCGCCGTTGATATCCGTCACTTCGAAATCGTTGGAGCGGCCGCGCGCCTCCACCGCCATTCCGCGCGGGACCGTCACTTCCAGATCGTCCGCCACGCGCTGGTTATCCGGGACGTGGTCCTGGTTGGTGCGGATCAGCAGCCGGTCGCCTTGCGGCACCAGTTCCACCGGCGTGCTCTTATCGGTCCGCCCGGCATCGTCGCGGCCCCAGGCGCGAATCGTCTTGTGCCCGGTCACTGTGATTTCCTGCGTATCCGCGCCGGTCACCTTGATGTTGCCGCGCGGATTGTCGAACGTCACCCTCGTGACGCCGGCCGCCGGCGCCGTGGCCGTCACCGGGTAGTCGAACTGCTCTCCGAAAACGTCCAGGCCGGCGGGGTTGAAGTGAACCCCGTGCCGGTGGGCCTCCCACAATCCGGAGCCCGCGATGCACATCAGGACGACCAGCGCCACCTCGCCACCCGTGAAGCTCACCCATCCCCGCTGGCGCCACACCACCGCTTCCACCAGCCGCAGCACGCCCCAGGCGATCAGCAGAAAGGGCCAGTACAGGGCGAAGATGTCGAAAATCGGAGTCTCCGGATGCAGGTTCCGCCACAGGAACATCCCCCCGATCAACAACAGAAGCAGCGGCCCGGTGATGGATCTTCGTCTCATGTGGATTCTCCCGGTTCGTTGGTCGGACCCGGCTCCGGCGGACGCTGGGCGGCCCCGCCCGGCGTAGTCGTCCCGGTGTAAGAGCTGTCCCGATAGCCGCCCGGTACTCCGCGATTCGGCGGCGGCGGGGGCGGAGGCGGCT
The DNA here is from genome assembly GCA_963836015.1 of Bryobacterales bacterium. Classification (GTDB taxonomy): domain Bacteria; phylum Acidobacteriota; class Terriglobia; order Bryobacterales; family Bryobacteraceae; genus CAWCDJ01. Next base: position 55,540 of record CAWIIF010000015.1, read on the forward strand.
GGTAATTCCAGGGCCGCGGAGGATACTGCGGCTGCACCGGCGGCTCGCTGCCCCGCGCCAGCAGGCTGAAGAGCCCGAACACGATCAGCAGCACCGGCCAGGTTTGCCCGAACCCGTAGGGGGTGAAGTTGTTCAGCGCGAACAGGATGCCCAGCGTGATCAGCGTCACCGGTCCCCGTAAGGTGCGCGCCAGAGGTACTTCACTGCCGTTCATGGCGCACCTCCTCGCGCGGCCCGCTCCCCGAAATCCGGCCATAGAGGAGCCACGCTCCGGCGGCGATCAGCAGCACCGGCCAGAAGCGCGCCACGTATTCGAAATCCAGCAGGTCGAGCGTGCGGAGCAGCATCAGGATGCCCAGCACGATCAGGGTGATGGCCGCCACCGGCGCCTGGTTCTTGCCGCGCAGGTCGAGCAGGCTCGAATATTCGTCCACCGGCTCGCCCATACGCCGCTTGCGCGCCGTGTGATAGGCCTCGAAGACCATGTAGAACCACCACACGCCGATCAGGATGCCGAAGACCGGCTCGAGTCCATGGGCCGCCCGGGAATCCACCAGGCTGCACAGGATTCCGAACACCACCGCATGGACCAGGCCCTTGGCATACTGGCCGTTGTAGATGGCGCCGACGCCCGGAATCATGCCGAGAAACAGCGCCAATCCGGGCGAAACGTCGGAGTAGATGTAAGGAGGAGGCATGCTGCCAGGTGCGGGGGGCGCCTGCGCCGCGGCGGCGTAACCGGCCGCCGGGGCCGCCGGGGCGGGCGCGTGCTCTTCGCAAAATACCGTTCCGTACGCGTCCCGCCGGCACGCATTGCACACCGGCTTGCCGCAATTCCGGCAATAGGCCGTGGCTGGCGTTTCAGGGTGGTTCTGGCAATTCATAACGTATCCCTCAATGTGAATCTGCCGGACGGCCCGCTGCTGGCGTGCCGCCGGGTGCTGCTGGTCCGCTTCCCGGACTGGAGTTGACCGGCAGCTTGCGGTCGTCGCTCGCGGGGCTTGCCCCGCTGTTCGGCGCCTGCCGGCTTTCGTCCTGCTGCTGCCATTCCCGCAGCGTGGTTTGAATCTGGTAAACAAACTTCAGGTTGTTGTAGAACTTCACCGTGCGCCCCCAGGTGCGGGCGGCGCGGTCTTCCATCGCGGCCCACACCGCCGTGGGCTTCAAATCTTCCGGCCGTAGCTGCCGCACCGGCACCACGAACTGCGCCAGCATCGACAGCGAGATCACCGTCAACGCCATTCCCATGGCGAACTTCGGCTGGCGGATCGGGCTCAACAGTGCCGACAACCACGCCCGGAACTTCGATTTCGTCTTGGTCTTGCTCCAGGGCGCGTCGAACAGAATGCGCGTGATCAGCTCCGGAGGCGGCTCTACTGCCGCGGCGCGCTCGATGAACGCCAGCGCCGCGACGGAATCCCGCGCCAGCTCGGCGCACACCGGGCATTCGGCCAGATGGCGTTCGACTTCCGCCTTCTCCGCCGCTCCCAGCGTGCCTTCCGCGTAATCGCAGATCAGGATTTCGATCTGTGCGCAGTTCATACCGCCAGCTTCTGCTTTCGCAGCAGGCGGGCCAGCTCGGCCCTGCCCCGGTTGATCCGTGATTTCACCGTGCCCTCCGGAATCTGCAGCACTTCGGCGATCTCACGATACTCCATCTCTTGTAAATCCCGCAAAATTACGGCTTCCCGCAGATCCGGCGATAGCCGCTGCAAAGCCGCCTGAAGAATCTCGCTGGCTTCCCGCCCGGCCACCGCGTGGTCGGGACGGGTCGACGCCGCAGCCCCGGCTTCCTCCAGCATCGGAAGCTGTTCCTCGATGGAATCGGTAACCCTCTCCTGACGTGTTCGGCGATAGTGGTCGATCAAAAGGTTACGCGTGACCCTCGATAGCCACGTCGCAAACGAGCCTTCCGTCGACCGGAAGGTCTTCACCGTTCGGAATACCCGCAGGAATACTTCCTGGGTCAGGTCCTGCGCTTCCTGGCTGCTCCCGGTGAAGCGGAAGCAGAGGGCGTAGACCTTGCGCGTGTGGAGCCGGACGAGCTCCTCCCACGCAGTCTCCTCACCGCGCAGACATCGCGAAACGAGCGTGAAATCAGGGTCCAAGGTCCGTTCTACCAGATTGCGCGATCCGCCGATAGCCGATTTCGGAAGTGATGTTTCGGTCCCCACCCCGTAGGTTCCGAACTTCCCGAATGTAAGCGTCGCGGAGGCCATGGCACTCGTCTCTTTACATATGGAGAAACGAGGCTTTTTCATGATAGGTTCAATTTTTCCGGTATGCTAGCTCTTCGCGCATATACCGTGCCAGGAGGAACATCATTCGCCGCCATACGTGGAAGTGGGTTGCCGGTTGTGTGCTCGCCGCCGCGCTGGTTCTTTGGTTCGTCTACTCCCGCGTTACCCAACATGGGTTCGATTGGAACCTCGCCGCCACCAGCCTCTCCCGCCTGCGCTGGGGCTGGCTGCTGCTCTCCCTGGTCCCGATTTTCGGCACCTACTATGGCCGCGCCCTCCGCTGGGCGGTCTTCCTGAAACCCCTCAAGCCGCACCCGTCCATCGCCAACCTGCTCTCCGCGACGATCGTCGGATTCACCGCCATTACCCTGTTCGGCCGCCCCGGGGAGTTCGTCCGCCCGTACCTGATCGCTGTCAAGGAACAGGTGCCGGTCCCCTCCCAGTTCGCCGCCTGGGTGCTGGAGCGTATTTTCGACCTCCTGATGGCCCTGTTGGTCTTCGCCTTCGCCCTGACTCAGGTGGATTCCTCCCGGCTCCACGTGGGCTCGCAATTGGCCTGGGTGATGGCCGCCGGAGGCCGGATCGTCGGCGCCGCCTGCGTGATCCTCCTGGCTATCCTGCTCTCCCTCCGGCACTTCGCCGAACCCGTACAGCGCCGCTTGGTGAGCGCGCTGCGCTTTCTTCCGGAAACGCAATTCCATAGAATAGAGAAGCTGATCGTCACCTTCGTTCAGGGCGTGGAGGCAACCCGCAGCGACGGCGCCCTGATCCTGGTGTTCGTCTACTCCGTCATCGAGTGGCTGCTGATCGCGGCCTGCTACTGGAGTCTGGCTCGAGCATTCTCCGGGACGTTATCTCTCACCCTTGTGGATGTGTTGATTTTTATGGGGTTTGTTTCTTTCGGCGCGGCCATTCAGATCCCCGGCATCGGGGGCGGCATGCAGGTCGTAGCGATCCTGGTTTTGACCGAGCTTTTCGGCGTGCGGCTGGAACTGGCCACCTCATTTGCTTTTTTTATCTGGTTTCTTACATTCGTAGCAATTGTGCCGGTTGGCTTGGCGTTGGCGCTCAAAGAGGGGCTGGATTGGCACGCACTGCGCCGGATCGGCCGGGAGGCATCATCGACGTGAAGTGCCCATTTTGCAATCACTTGCATGACAAGGTCGTGGACTCCCGGGAGACCAAGGAGGGCGACACCATCCGCCGCCGGCGGGAGTGCCTCGCATGTGAACGGCGCTTCACCACCTACGAGCGCATCGATGAAGTTCCCTATATGGTAGTGAAGAAGGACGGGCGGCGGGAGAAGTTCGACCGTCAGAAAGTGCTGGGGGGTCTCCTCAAGGCCTGCGAGAAGCGCCCGGTCAGCATGGCGAAGCTCTCCGAGTTGGTGAACCGGGTCGAATCCAAGGTCAGCGACTCACCCGACCGCGAGATATCTACTACAGAAATAGGAGAATATTTGATGGACAATCTTCGCGATCTGGACAAGATCGCCTATGTGCGATTCGCGTCCGTGTACCGTGACTTCCAGGACGAGCAAGCCTTCTTCAACGAACTGAAGAACCTGATGCGGCAGAAGCTCCCCTGAAGCAGGGGTTTCGAGGGGCCGGCCTTCACGGTTTCTTGTTGAAATCCATGTAACCTTCTCAGTTTTAAGACATCATTAAAATAGAGCTTAACTTTGCTGGCAAATGTGTTATTATCAGTCGGAAGTCGAACCCCGAATGCACCCGATCTTCTCTATACTTCGGGCGGGACCAGCAGAGAGTCGGTTCTTTTTCACTCAATAACCCATTTCCCAGGACATCTCGATGCAGCGTCGCGTGTCGATGGGGGAGGTGAGTCTTTTGGATCATTTTGAAGATCAGTTCTTAGCGGACAACCCTGAAAATCTAGGTCTCAATTTTGAGGACGAAGCAAAGTTCTTCGACCCGGAGGCCACCCATGAGGCCGATTTCCTGCACCCGGCTCCGGTGGAGGAGTCGATCTATACCGACGACCCTGTCCGCGTGTATTTGCGCGAGATGGGTGCCGTTCCGCTACTGACCCGTGAAGGAGAAGTCGATCTTGCCCGCCGGATGGAGCGCGGCAAGTTGAGGATGCAAAAGGCGATCAGCCGTTCCGCCCTGGTTCAGGGGGTGGTTGTCGATCTCGCCGAGCAGATCAAAAAAGAAACCATCGAACTCGAGAGCCAGGTGGACCTCGGGGATGTCGAGGAGGGCACTCCGGCCGATCTGAAGGTGCGCGCCGAAGCCGCCAAGCAGTTTGCGGAGATCCTGCTTCTTCATAAGAAACAAACGCAGTTACAGGAAAAGGTCGAGGTCACTCCGGTGGCCAACAAGCGGCCGCGAAAACGCCTGTGCGCCAAGCTGAACCGCGCCCGCGTGGAGACTTCGCTGGCCATTCGCCGCACCCCGTTCCGCGTCAACAAGTGGAAGGAGTTCGCCCGCGAAATCGAGCGCTCCGTCGACGAAATCAGCCACCTGGACAGCGAAACCCGGAAGCTCGAGACGCGCAACAATCCCATCCAGCAGGCCCGCCTGCGCGAACTGAAGCGCGAGATCCGCAAGCGGGAGGCCGCCGCCGGCGCCACCCTGCCCGAGCTCAAGCACAGCCTGACGGTCATCCGCCACGGCGAGGCCGAGGCGGAGCGAGCCAAGAAAGACCTGGTGGAAGCCAACCTCCGGCTGGTCGTTTCGGTGGCCAAAAAATACGTCAACCGCGGCCTGCATCTGCTTGATTTGATTCAGGAAGGCAATATCGGCCTGATGCGCGCCGCCGACAAGTTCGAGTACCGCCGCGGCTACAAGTTCTCTACCTACGCTACGTGGTGGATTCGGCAGGCCATCACGCGCGCCATCGCGGACCAGTCCCGCACCATCCGCATTCCGGTTCACATGAACGAGAGTATGAACAAGTTCCTGCGCGCCACCCGCGAGCTGGAAAAGGAACTCGGCCGTACTCCTACAAATGACGAGATTGGCCGCCGGATGGATATCCCGGTCGAGAAGGTCCAGAAGCTCAAGACCATTTCGCGCGATCCCGTATCCCTGGAAACTCCTGTCGGCCGCGACGGCGAGTCGGCGCTGGGCGACCTCATCGAAGACCGCTGGGTCGGCTCTCCGGTAGACGCGGTGATCGAATCCAACGTTCGCGACGAAACCGCCGGCATCCTCAAAACCCTCTCCCCCAAGGAGGAGAAGGTGATCCGGATGCGGTTCGGGATCGGCTGCGAGCGCGAGCACACCCTCGAAGAGATCGGGCAGGAGTTCGACGTTACCCGCGAGCGCATCCGCCAGATCGAAGCCAAAGCCCTTCGCCAGTTGCGAGCCCCCGAGCGGGCCCGCCGCCTGCGCGCCTTGATGGCAGCCCGCTAATAGTTTAGGGAGCAGGCGCGCGGCCTGCTCCCTCTCTTCCTCTCATGTCATCATAAGAGCATGCATTTGAGAGGGATTATGCTGGGTGCGGCCCTGGCCGCTTCTGTCTGTTCTTTTGCGGCCGACCAGCCGAAGCTGCCGCCTCCCTACGCTACCAAGTCCGCCAACAACGGCCCCGTCGTCATCCCGCAGCCGTCCGGTGCTCAGCTCAAAGTGCCAGCCGGCTTCCACATGGAGATCTGGGCCGAAGGATTCCGCCGGCCCCGCTTCATGATCCTGGGCCCCGGAAACGAAGTGATCCTCGCGGATGCCGCGCCCAAACCCAACGGCGCGATCTATGTCTTCCAGGGCAAGGAGCCGAAAAAGATCATCGACGGCCTCTACCAGCCCTACGGACTCGCGTATCACGACGGATACCTGTACGTCGGCGAATCCGATTCGGTCAAGCGCTATCCCTACGATTCGAAGACCATGACTGCCGGCAAGGGCGTCGAGATCATCTCTCTCGCGGGCATCGACAAGCATCACTGGACGCGCAGCCTGCTGATAGATCGCGCCGGCAGGAAGATCTACGTCGGGGTCGGCTCCGGCTCGAACTCCTCCCCGGGCGAGGATCCCCGGCGGGCCGCCATCAACCGCTATAATCTGGACGGCTCCGGCCATGAAATCTTCGCCGCCGGCCTGCGCAATCCGATCGGCATGCACTGGTATCCCGGCACCGATACCCTGTGGGCGGCCGTGCAGGAGCGCGACGATCTGGGCGACGACCTGGTCCCCGACTACCTCACCCACGTCCAGCAGGGCGCGTTCTACGGATGGCCGTATGCCTACATCGGACCCAATGAAGACCCCACCAACAAGGGTCTGCGTCCCGACCTCGTCGCCAAAACCGTGGTGCCCGACGTACTGCTGGGCGCGCACCGGGCCGTTCTGGATTTCGTCTTCTACACCGGCAAGCAGTTTCCGCAGGAGTATCAGGGCGGCGCGTTCCTGGCGTTTCACGGCTCGTGGAACCGCTCGAAGAGGGTAGGCCAGTCCATCGCCTTCGTTCCGTTCCGGAACGGCAAGCCCTCCGGTCCGCCGCGCGAAATCGTGACCGGTTGGATGCTCGGTCCCGACCAGGCGGAAGTCTGGGGCCGCCCGGTAGCCCTGTTGCAGTTGCCCGACGGCAGCCTGCTGGTCTCCGAAGACGGCAACAAACGCATCTGGCACCTCACGTACGCCAAGTAAAGGGGGGGTAGTCTCGGGGCCTGCATCGTTTTGTCACGGCCGGGAAGTGTGCATCCCGGCGCGTCACTTGTGCGGGATCGTGCCAGGCAGCCTATTGTAATTTTTCCGGGAGCTTGTTGAAAGCAAAGGCCCGGGTATATGGCAGCCGGATTGCTAAAGTTCACGCCGAGGAGGAACGGCTGATGCCGATCGCGAAGATAACCGGACAGGGTTTGGCGGCGATGGCGCTTTCAGTCGCCCTCCTTTGGGGTTGCGTGATCGCCGACGTGGTCCAGGAACGCCGGGCGTATGCGGAACGTGCCCGCGTTCTGCAGGAACTGCAGCTCCTGCAGCGGAGTACCCGCCCCGAGCCGGTTTCCGTTCCGATGCCGGGTCCCGCGCGGCGTCCACGGCCTTTCGCTGGATGACCGGCCCTCTAACGGTACAATTGCAACGATGGCGAAAATCGTTGTAATCCTCTCCTTCCTGCTGATCGCCGCCGGATGCCGCCACGAAAGCCCCTCCGAGCAGCTCTCCCGCCTCTCGGAAGAGTTCGTCTACACCGTACTTTCCTTCTCCCCCTCCTTCGCGACCAGCGTCGGGCTGCACGAATACCGCAAAGAGAGCCTCGACCAGAAACTGGATGACTTCAGCTCCAAGGCCATCGACGACCAGCGCCGCTTTTACACCGGGTTCCAGCAGCGGCTGCGCCTGCTGCGCTTCGACCAGCTTTCGCCCGAGGAGCAGGCGGACTTCACCATCCTTCAGGACCAGGCCGCACTCGCGCTGCTCGACTTGAACGAGGTGCACACGTCCCTGCACAATCCGACTCTGTACGTCGAGGCGCTCGGCAATGCGCTGTTCAACCCTTCTGTGCTCGAGTACGCTCCCAAGCCGAAGCGCTTCCAGGACATCATCGCCCGCCTGCAAAAGGTGCCGCTGTATCTCGACCAGGCGGGAGTCAACCTGGTCTCGGCGCCGGACATCTGGACCCAGGTGGCCATCCAGGAAAATGAGGGCAACATCGAGCTGGTCGACAAGACTCTGCGCGCCGCGGTTCCCGACAATCTGCGGGCCGACTACACGCGCGCGGCCGGGCCGGCCCTCGACGCCCTCAACAAGTTCCAGGCCTACCTGAAAACCAACCTGTCCAACCGCGACGATGCCAGCTGGCGACTCGGACAGGACATGTACATGCGCAAATTCCGCTATGCGCTGGAAAGCGGGATCGAGGCGGATACCGCGCTCGAGCTGGCGGAGCGCCGGCTGCGGGAGGTGCGCGCCCACATGCTGGAGCTGGCCCTGCCCCTGCACCATGCCATGTATCCGGCGCACGGAGAGCATGCCGAGCTTTCGGGCGACGCGCGAGAGAACGCCGTGATCGGCGAAGTCCTCGCGAAGATCGCCGAGCGTCATTCCACCCGCGAATCGTACATGGAAGATGCCCGCAAGGACCTCGAAGAAGCCCGGGCCTTCGTCCAGGCGAAGCACCTGCTCACCTTGCCCCCGCGCTCCAACCTGCAGGTCATTCCCACTCCGGAATTCATGCGCGGCATCTACGCGGTCGGCGGATTCAACCCGGCGCCCGCCCTCGAGCCGCAGCTGGGCGCCTTCTACTGGGTGACGCCGATTCCGGACAACTGGCCGGCCGCGCGCGTCGATTCCAAGCTGCGTGAGTACAACTTCTACAAGCTCAAGCTGCTCACCATTCACGAGGCGATGCCCGGCCACTACGTCCAGATGGAGATCGCCAACGACATCGCGCCGAGCTCGCGCCGGCTGCTACGCGCCGTCTTCGGCAACGGCCCCTACATCGAAGGCTGGGGCCAGTATTCCACGCAGATGATGCTCGACGAAGGCTTCCTCGACCATTCTCCCGAAATGGCGCTGACATTCGCCAAGGAAGAGCTGCGGGTGGACGCCAACCTGATTCTGGACGTCCGTCTGCAGATGCTCGACATGACCGACCAGGACGCGCTCGACCTGATGGAGAAGCAGACCTTTCAGGAGCACGAAGAGGCCGCCGCGAAGCTGCAGCGCGCCAAGCTCTCGTCCTGCCAGCTTCCCATGTACTTCCTGGGCTGGAACGGATGGCTGCGGGTGCGTGATGAATATCGCAAAGCCAGGGGCGACGCCTACCGCCTGTCCGTGCTTAACGACAGCGCGCTCAAGGAAGGGGCGGTGCCGCTGCCCGTCCTGGGGCGGCTGCTGAAGTGACGGGCAACCGAACCGGCCGGCGAACCGTCTATAATGCGTAACAGAGGGATGCCGGACAACGAGTTTCAAAGCAACGTCCCGGAAGAGATTGTGCGGCTCGGTCCGCCTCCCCGCTCCGGCTTGTGGAATGCGCTCTCCTGGGCGCGCGACCTGGTCTTCTCGGTACTGATCGCAGTCGTTCTGATCGTTTTCATCTACCAGCCGGTCAAGGTGGAGGGTACCAGCATGATGCCCACCCTCACCGATCAGGAACGCATCTTTATCAACAAATTCACCTACCGTTTCGGCCTGGGCAGCATCGAGCGCGGCGATACGGTGGTCTTCTGGTATCCGCAGGACACCACGAAATCCTATATCAAGCGGGTGATCGGCATTCCGGGCGATCGCATACGTGTGGATGACGGTCAGGTGTATGTAAACGGCAAAGCGCTCGTCGAGAGCTACGTTCCGCCCGAGAACCGCGACGATTCCACCTGGCGCGACGGTCGAGAAGTCACCGTCCCGGCGGACCGGTACTTCGTCCTGGGCGATCACCGGAACCAATCGAGCGACAGCCGCATGTGGGGCTGGGTTCCGCGCGCGAACATTTACGGGAAGGCCGTTTTCGTCTACTGGCCCCTCGACAAGATGGGCCGCGTCCATTGATCATTTCCGGAACAGCCACATCACCAGCGAAAACAGCAGGCTGAGCAGCAGGCAGGTCGCGAGCGGGAAGTAAAACGTCGAGTTCTTCCCATGGATCGTGATATCGCCGGGCAGCCTTCCCAGCCGGACCGGCAGCTTGTCCCCGAGCATAAACAGCAGCCCCGCCGCCACCAGGATCAGTCCGGCGGTGACGAGCAATCGCCCTACGCCCATACTTTCAGCTTGTCATAGAATCGGGCTGTCCTTCATCCGATCGAAAACGTACGGCCGCGGTGCAGGCCCAGTAGAATCTGCACCAGGCGGTGCGCGATCAGCTCGTGCAGCGTCAGCAGCTCCTGGTTCGCCTGTGCGATCGCCTCGGCGTCGCGCGCGCCGGCCGTGCCGCCTCCGCCCTTCAAGGCGTCCGTCGCTTCCTTGATGATGGGGTCTTCCATCACCTCGCCCGCCATCTCCCATAGCGTGATGAAGCGGTCCACCGCGGTCGGGAAGCTCACCTCGAAGACACCGAACTGGCTGGTGGTGCGAGGCGGCTTGTAATCAAGGTTGAACGGCCCCTTGTAGCCATGGCTGCGCAGCAGCACCAGCACGTTCAGCCAGTCCAGCGGATTCACCAGCGCGACCCCGATATCGACGTCGTGCTTCAGCCGGTAGCCGTCGTTTATGTCGAAGTGGAACAGCTTGCCGGCCAGCAGCGCCCGGGCGAGGGCAGCTCGCGGTGCCGCGCCCCACATCAGCTCGTGCAGGTACTCCGGATTCAGTCCCACCATCTCCGGGTGCGTCAGCAGGCCCGACGCGATGAACCCCAGCATGGCATCGCTGGTGGGCAGCAGGATCTCGGCCTGCGGCTCGAACGGCTTGGCCTCCAGGCAGTGCTTGAGCGTGGGCCGCCGCTTCTCGCGCGCCACCTGGATATCGTGGTCGCAGGCCGCATTCAGCGCCTGGGCGTACCAGCGCAGCGTATCGGTCTCGTCGATCGCGCCCTGCACGTAGTATCCCAGCGATCCCGGCCAGTACACCGCGAACGAGGCGCCCAAGTCGTGCCCGATATCCACCGTGTTGCACACGCGGAAGCTGGCGTAATCCCGCACTTCCGGCGCTTCCGCCGCGGGGCTCGCCGCCCACACCGCGTGGTAGAAAGTCTCGGTGGTGACCATCGAGCACTTCAGACCGTTCTCGTGGAGCGCGCGACCGATGCGCGCGACGATCTCCGCCTGCCGGCTGGTGCCGAGGGCGTCGGTCGGGATCACGTCGGTATCGTGGGTGGTCCAATACCCGATGCCGATTTCGGCGTACTTCCGAATGACCTCTTCGAATCCGATGGCCGGCCGTGTGGGCGCGTGAAACAGCGCCTGGCCCTGGTAGGCCGCGGCCCACTGGGGTCCGGAGATGAAATATTTGCGCCGGGTTTCCGGGCTATATGCGCCGCCGCAAGCCTTGATCAGCCGCGAAACGAGCGCCTGTTGTTGATTGACGGGGACGGGCGTCATGGGTGACCTCGCCTGTCCATGATATTTCAACCCGTCAGTCTTTGAATAGTGCGTCGATGGCGGCCTGGGAAATGGCTTCGTCCACCTCGGAGGCGGCGCCGCTGGCCGCCACTCCAGCGATGGTCTTTCCATCGACCTTCACCGGCAGCCCGCCCTGATTCGGGAAGCCGTCCGGAAAGGCGAGCACCTGAAGATTGCCCTCCTTGAGCTGGTCGGCCGCGGCTTTGGACGGGCGCCCGTATAGCGCGGCATACCGGGCTTTCTTCTGGGCGAACTGGATAGTGTTGAGGCCGGCGCCGTCCGCTTTTTGAAGGAAGAGCAGGTTCCCGCTCTCGTCCACGATGCAGAGCGTGACCTGGACATTCCGCTTCTGCGCTTCCGCCTCCGCGCCCGCCACCATCTTCTTGATGGCGGCCAGGTCCAGCCACTTCTTGGTGGGCAGATCGGCGCCGAAAGCCATCAGGGCCAGACCGAAGACCAACAGAGTCAGTTTGAACATGAGCGATATGATATCAGCAAGCCGCCTGCCCGTCTCTCCAGGTATTGCCATCCAATAGGAGTTGGATGTATAGTGAACCAATAGGAGCCGCGATGGGCGAAAAGAAGGATGTCCGGCAGGGGACGCTGGCGCTGATGATTCTCAAGACCCTGGAGAACATGGGTTCGCTGCACGCCTATGGCATTGCGCGCCGCATCGAGCAGATCAGCGGCGACCTGCTGGCGGTGCAATACGGTACGATCTACCCCGCGCTGCTGAAGCTGGAGCAGGAGGGGTATGTGGCGTCGGAATGGACGGCGTCCGAGAATAACCGCCGCGCCAAATTCTATCGCCTGACCCGCGCCGGCCGCAGGCATATCGAAAAAGAGGCGGGCGAATGGCAGGAGACGGCCGCGGTCATGGCGCGGTTCCTGTCGCTTGGCAAAGAGCAGGCATAACCGGGAGGACCAGCATGAGACACCTGCGCGTTTTCATCCGCCGCCTTGCCGGCCTGTTCCACGATGACCGCCGCGAGCGCGAGCTGGCGGAAGAGATCGAGAGCAATCTCCAGATGCATATCGCCGACAACCTGCGCGCGGGAATGAGCGCCGCGGAAGCTCGGCGGCAGGCGCTGATCCGGTTGGGCGGGGTGGATGCCGCGAAAGAGGCATATCGCGAACAGCGCCGTCTCCCCGTTCTCGACACGCTCTTCCAGGACATCCGGTACGGGATGCGCGGGCTGCGGCGCAGCCCCGGATTCGCGCTGACCGCGGTGCTGACCCTGGCCCTGGGGATCGGCGCCACCACGGCGATCTTCTCCGCGGTCTACACCCTGCTCATCCGGCCCTTGCCCTACCGCGATCCCGGCCGCCTGGTGTGGGTGGCCGAGCGGTCGCGCTCCGGCGGCAGCGGCGCCGTCGTCGCGCCGGACATGGTCGCCTGGCGCGAACGCGGGCGGCCTTTCGCGGCGATCGCCGGCTATGCGTTTAACGAGTACACGCTGACCGGCGCCGGGGGCAGCGTCCGCCTTCGCGGCGCCATGGTTACTGCGAATTTCCTCTCTCTTCTGGGGGTCGCTCCGCAGGCCGGCCGAGATTTCGTCCCCGCCGACGGCCACCCCGGCAGCACGGCGGTGGCGCTTCTCTCCGATGCGCTGTGGCGGGAGCGTTTCAGCGGCGACCCGCGCGTGGTAGGGACGACGTTGGATCTCGACGGGGAGCCTTCCATCGTGGCGGGCGTGCTGCCTGCGCGCTTCCGCTTTCCCGATATGGCGAACAATCCCCAGGTGCTGATTGCGCTCGAGACGCCGGACTCTTCCGCGTTCGATCTGGAAAAGCCGATCATGGCGTGCCAAGTGCTGGCGAGGGTGCTCCCGGAATTCTCCCTGGCAAGCGCCCGCGCAGACATCGAGTCGTTCCAGGAGACCAGGCGCGGATCGTACCCCGCGCCAATGGCCCGCATGGCCGAAGGACGCAAACTGGATGTCACTCCCTTGCAGCGCCACCTCGCCGGAGATTCGCGGACGCCGCTGCTGGTACTGCTGGCAGCGGTTGGCTTCGTGCTCCTGATCGCCTGTGCCAATATCGCCAACCTCCAACTGGTCCGGGCGGCTGCGCGCCGGCACGAAGTGGCGGTCCGGGGCGCGTTGGGCGCGGCACGCCTGCGCCTGGCGCGACAGTTCCTCACCGAAAGCATGATGATCTGCGCGTTCGCGGCTTCCTTGGGGTTGGCGATCGGCGCTCTGGCCATCGATGTCATTCGCAAATGGCAATCGCCGGCGCTGCCGTGGCTCGCGAGCGTCGGCCTCGATCCGTATGTCTTCGGGTTCGCCATGGGCGTCGCCGTCATGGCGGCGGTATTGTTCGGAGCGGCCCCGGCGATCACCGGCTCACGCGCGAACATCATGGACGCGCTGAAGACGTCGTCCTCGCGCATGACGGGGGTGCGCGATCATCGCCTGCTGCGCAACACGTTCGTGGTGGGAGAAATCGCGCTGGCCCTGGTGCTGCTGATCGACGCCGGCCTGCTGGTGCGAAGCTTCCGCACGCTCATGCGTACCGACCCGGGCTACGATCCGCACAATGTGCTTACCGCCAAGGTTCAGTTGCCGGAGGGCAGTCATCCGCTGATATTCGCGGCCGAAGCGCTACCGAAATTGCAGGCTCTGCCCGGAGTGAAGTACGCCGCTCTGACCACCCAGCTGCCTCTCCAGCCCAATCACTTCGCCACCGTGGTGTGGTTCGGGCCCACGGTGCCGCCGCGGCAAATGTGGCCGAAGCTTCGCGTGCCGTTGATCAGCGCCACCCCGCATTTCTTCCGTGCGATGGGCACCGGCATCGTCCGGGGGCGGGCATTCAACGACGACGACAATGAACGTTCTCCCGGGGTGGCGATCGTCAATCGCGCCTTTGCGCGGCAGTTCTATCCCGGCGACACATTGGGCAAGCGGATCCATTCGATCGTCACCTGGCGCTGCGCCGGCTGCATTCCGGGGAAGCCCACGGAGCTCGAGATAGTGGGGATCGCCGCCGACGTGCATCAACAGGGCCTCGACCATCCGGCGGAGCCGCAGATCTACCTTCCGTTCGCGCAGGCGCCGGACGCCGGCTTCCATATCGTTCTCGCTGCCGGCGGAAATCCGGGCGCGCTCTCCGCCCCTTTGCGATCGACCGTTTTCGCGCTGGATCGCCAGGTGCCGGTGTACGACATCGCAACACTCGAGCAGCGGCTCTCCGATTCGCTGGCCGAGAGGCGTCTGACCATGTTCCTGCTGAGCGCGTTTGCCGCGCTCGCGCTGCTGCTGGCCTCGATCGGAGTCTACGGGGTGATCTCGTATTCGGTGGTGCGGCGCACGCAGGAGATCGGCATCCGCATGGCGATGGGAGCGACGCGCGGAGCCGTGCTGCGGCTGATCCTGCGGCAGCAGGCGCGGATGATCCTGCTGGGCAGCGCGGCGGGCCTGGCCCTGGCGCTCGCATTGAGCGGCGTCCTGTCGAGCCTGTTATACGGTGTGCAGCCCCGCGACTTCACCACCTTCACGTCGAGTTGGATCGTCCTGGCCGTAGTCGCCCTGCTGGCCGGCGCCGCCCCTGCGTGGCGTGCGACGCGCACCGACCCGTGCGTAACTCTGCGGTATGAGTGAGGCACGCGGCGTTCTTTCCGCCGGATTCAACGGAGCGGTTCGGTTCCCTCGCTGAGGATCGACAGGTAGGCATCGTAGACGAAGAGCCTGTGGCGTTGGCGCCCGGTGATCTCGCGGAGAATTCCCAGCCGCTGCATGTGCTCCAGAGACTTCGCGACAGTCGGCGCCGAGATACCGATGCTGACGGCTGTGGCCGGTATGGAGACGATCGGGTTCCGCTGCATGTGTTCGAACACCCGCAGCACCGAGGCGGCCGGCCGGCCCAAGGCATCGATCTTGCGCCGGTGCTCCTCGAAGACGGAGAGGATCCGGCGGGCGGCGGCCGCGGCCTGATCGGCGGTGTCCCTGACGCCGGTCAGGAAGAAAGCCAGCCAGGCTTCCCAGTCGCCCCTCGCGCGCACTCGGTCCAGCAGATCGTAATATTCGGCCCGGTGCTGTTTGAAGTAGAGGCTCAGATAGAGGATAGGCTCCCGAAGCACGCCGGCTGCGCACAGCAGGAACGTGATGAGGAGCCGGCCGAGGCGGCCGTTGCCGTCGAGGAACGGGTGAATCGTCTCGAACTGGACATGGACCAGCCCGGCTTTGATGACCATCGGGAGATCCGCCCGCTCTTCGTGAAGGAACAGCTCGAGGGCGCCCATGCAATCGAGGACGAGTTCAGGCGGTGGCGGAACGAAGGCCGCGGTCCCCGGGCGGGTGCCGCCGATCCAGTTCTGGCTTTGCCGGAACTCACCCGCCTGTTTGCCGCTGCCCCGGCCCTTCGAAAGCAGGATTTCGTGGATCTCGCGGATCAGCCTAAGAGAGAGCGGAAAACCTCCGCGCAAGCGCTCGAGTCCATGGTTGAGTGCCGCCACGTAGTTCGAGACTTCCTGAACGTCGTTGAGCGGTACTCCGGGCGCTTCGTCGTTTTCAAACAGAAGCAGGTCGGACAATGACGACTGAGTTCCCTCGATCTGAGAAGATAGGACCGCCTCCTTGCGTACGTAGGCGTAGATGAACAGCGACAGGTTGGGAAGCACGGAAGCAAGGCCGTCGAGCCGTCCAAGGGATTGGTTTGCCTGTTCGAGCAGGAGTTGGAGGCCCTCGAGACGGACCGGTGGATCCGGCGGCAGCGGCGGCGGGACGAACGCCCGGACGGTCTCCTCCCCGTAGGCTTTGATAACGTAGCGTCCGAGACGTGTCTGATTCTCTGCTGCGGACACAAAGTCCTTTCGTTATGCCTTCCCTAACGAAAGGATATGTCATTTTCGTTTCGTTAGCTACCCCGTGGCTGTTGACCCAACCTATGTGGTATATTTATTCATAAGATCGCATAAACATCCATCATGAAAAAGGTCGGCATCGTCGGGTATCGAGGGTATAGCGGGGCGGAACTGGTCCGCCTTCTGGGACGGCATGGCGGGGTCACTCCCCTCCTGCTGGATCACCGGGAGCAGGCGGAGACTCCGGCCATCCGCAATTCTACGGGTCCGCGACGGTTGGAGTGCACTCCGCAAGTGGTTCGGGATGAAGGGCTTGCCGTCGTCTTTCTGGGTACGCCGCCAGAAGCGTCCATGGAACTGGCGGCAGAGATGCTCGACGCGGGGGCGCGGGTCATCGATCTTAGCGGCGCCTTCCGGCTGCGCACTCCCGAAAACTACAAGACCTGGTACAAGGAGGCGCATACCCAGCCGGAACTGCTGGCAGAGGCGGCGTACGGGCTGCCGGAATTCTGCCGGGAGCGGATCCCCGCGGCGCGGCTGGTGGCCAATCCGGGGTGCTATCCGACGGCGGCCAATCTCGCGCTTCGTCCGCTGCTCGAGGCGGGGGTTGTGGATCGGGCTGCCGGAGTCGTTTGCGACGCCAAGTCGGGGGTCAGCGGGGCGGGGCGTAAGCCCAATCTCAAGAACAGCTTCTGCGAGGTGACGGAGAACTTCTCGGCGTATTCGATCCTCAAGCACCGGCACGTGCCGGAGGTGCTGCTGATCTCCGGGCTGGAGGAGCGGGAATTCAGCTTCACGGCCCAACTTCTGCCGCTCGATCGGGGCATTCTGGAGACGATTTACTTCCGCGCCCACGGGCCAAAATCGGCCGAGGAACTGATCGGGATCTACGAAAGCCGCTATGCAGGTGAGCCGTTTGTCCGGCTCTATCACCCGGGGCACGTCCCTGACCTGCGGGGCGTGGCGCGGACCAATTTCTGCGACATCGGCGTCTCGCTCGACCCGGCCACAGGACGAGCGGTGGTGGTCAGCGCCATCGACAACCTGGTGAAAGGCGCGGCGGGGCAGGCGGTCCAGAACATGAACCTGATGCTCGGATTCCCCGAAACCGAGGGCCTGCTGTGAAGTTGCTGGTAAAGCTGGGGGGTACGCTGCTCGATTCGGCGGACTCGGCGGGCGCGCTGGCCGAACAGATCGTCGCGGCTCGCGGGCGGGGCGCCGAACTGGTGGTCGTCCACGGCGGCGGCAAGCAGATGACCCGCTTCCTGGCCGAGCGCGGCGTGGAAAGCCGGTTCGTCAACGGGCTGCGCGTGACCGGCCCGGAAGTGGTGGACGCGGTATTGAAGGTCTTTGCGGGAAGCGTGAATCACGAACTGGTGGCGAGCCTGAACCGGGCGGGCGCCCTGGCGGTGGGGATCACCGGCATCGACGCTCTGCTGGTGGAGGCCGAGCAGATGGATCCGGCGCTGGGCGCGGTGGGCCGTGTAGTAAAATCCAACGCCGGGTTGCTGCAGACCCTGGTGGCGGGCGGCTATCTGCCGGTGGTCGCGTGTGTGGCCGGCGACCGGCAGGGTAGGGTTTATAACGTCAATGCCGACCAGATGGCGGTGGCGTGCGCCGTGGCTTTCGGCGCCCGGCAGCTGATCTTTCTGACCGATGTGGAAGGTGTGATGGACGGGGCAAAACAGGTGCGGCGGCAACTGACGGCGGACGAAAGCGAACAGTTGATCCGGGACGGATTTGCCACCGGCGGCATGCAGGCCAAGCTGAACGCCGCGCTGGCGGCGCTGGCGGGCGGCGTGGAACAGGTGCGGATCGCTCCGGGGGCGGCCGCGGGGGTGCTCGACCGGCTGCTGGCGGGCGAAGAGATCGGCACGCGGGTGGTGCGGAGCGGGGTGCAGGCGGCATGATCAGCGGAGTGCGGGCGGATGCATTCGTGGAATCGCCGGTAACGGGATTGCGCCTCACCGTGCGCAAGGCGGTGATGCACGATATCGGGCCGATCCTCAACCTGATCAACGGTTATGCGGCCAAGGGCATCATGCTGCCGCGCACCGAGTTCGAGATGTCGGAGGCCATTCGCGATTTCACCGTGGTGCTGCGCGGCGAGGAGCTTCTCGGCTGCGGAGCGCTGCATTTCTACAGCCCGACGATCGGCGAGATCCGGTCGCTGGCGGTCGATGAGGGCGCCAAGACGCACGGAGTGGGGCGCAGGGTGGTGGACTCACTGGTACGCGAGGCGCAGGAGTACGAACTGGATGCGGTGTTCGCCTTCACCTACGTGACGGAGTTCTTCCAGAAGGTCGGCTTTCACGCGGTGGAGCGCGGCGTCCTGCCGCTAAAGGCATGGAAGGATTGCCTGCGCTGCCCGAAGTTCCATGCTTGCGACGAGGTCGCGGTGCTGCGGATCCTGCGGCCGGAGACGGCGGCGGACCGGTGGATCCAGACCACGGGGTCCGCGGACGACCAGTTTATACAGATCCCTACGGCACGCCACGATTAGGGCGATACCCCCAAACTAGGGATTTCTACTACACCCCGCAAAAGACCAAGGACAAACTGTGCTTCTTTTCAACGGACTCAGTGTAGACTCAATTTAAGGACAAAAGAGCCTGAAATTGTGGGGCTCGATCCCGAATCTACCTTGTGAGGCAAGCATGAGAGCGCAGACAGTTGACGTGAAATCCTCAACTGGACGGGTCCTTTGTTGCACCGTTTTCCGCCCCGGTGGGAAGAAGCTGCTGGCTAAAGGGCATGTCATCAGTGACGAGGACGTCCGGGTGTTGGAATCCGAAGGCATGGAGACCATTTGGGTCACCGAGCTGGAGGATGGCGAAGTCGGCGAGGACGATGCCGTCTGCGCCGTAGCGAGCGAGATGGGGTGCGGCAGCTTCGAAATCCGGCTGGCTGCGGGTGGGCGCGCCAACCTGCTGGCCACGGAGAACTGCTGTGTGCTGGTGGACGATGAGCTGCTCAAGCAGATCAACTGCACTGCCAGCGTAGTCATCGCAACCTCACTCAATTTCAGTTATGCCGTGGCGGGGCAGCGGATTGCGACTGTAAAGAGCGCACCTTTCGCGGTGGCAAAAGACCAGCTCGAAGCGTTGATCGGGATTCTGAAAGAGCGGGGTCCGATCCTGCAGGCCCGTCCAATGCGGACGCCGAGTGTAGGAGTTCTATACACAGACCCGATCAGTGGCGAGCGAGCCCGGCAACTGTTCGAGAACATCATGCGCCAGCGGCTCGAGCGGTTCGGCGTGAACGCAAATTATGTGCTCGCTTGCACGGAAGATGAGAATTCCGTCGCCCGCTGCCTACAACATCTTTTGAGATCGAAGCCGTGCGTCATTCTGGTGGCTTCTACGACGGCTCCGGCTGGTCCGGAAGATGTAATTGGCCAGGCGATGTTGCGGGTGGGCGGCCAGGTAGAACGTTTTCTTGCACCGGTAGAGCCGGGCAATCTGTTGTTGCTGTCCTACAAGGACGAAGTGCCGGTTATCTCGGCACCAGGTTGTTTCCGATCTGCCAAACCGAATGTGGTAGACCTGGTTTTGCCGCCACTGCTGGCCCGCTACCATGTCACAGGCTGGGAAGTTGCCTGCCTGGGGCACGGCGGCTTGTTGGCGTAAGCTCCTCCACTCCTGCAATCTGCAACCTCCGAGCAGATTACGGGTGCTCCTCACCGGGCGTCTTTCGAGACGCCCGGCTTTTTTATTTCCAGGCGATTCCCCGGCTTCTCAATTCCTCTTCAATCTGTGCGGCGGACTGAAACTGAACGGCGTCGATTCCCGCGCGGCGCGCGGCGGCGACGTATTCGGCAATGTCGTCGGTGAAGAAGCACTCCTCGGGGCGGCAGCCCGCCCGTTCGATCGCGGCTTCATAGATGGCGGGCTGAGGCTTCATGGCTTTCACTTCGTAGGAGAGCACCAGTTCGTGGAAGTGCCGCAGCAGGGGCGTGTAGTTGGCGCGCAGCATCTCGAAGTGGATGGCGTTGGTATTGGACAGCAGCAGCAGGCGGTAGCGCGCGGCGATCCCGGCGAGCAGGCTTTCGGGAAGCAGCGCCTCGGTGAAGATGCAGCTCCAGATCGCGCAGAAGCGGTCGTAATCGACGTCCAGATCGAGAATGGCGCACAGGCGCTCGACGAACTCCCGCGGCTCGATCAGGCCGGTTTCGAAGCGTTCCACCAGCCCGGTGGAAGCCAGCCTCGCGGGGATCTCGGCGGCCGAATAGGGGCAGAGTCCCTCGAGGGCGCGATAGCCGCGCCGAAAATCGAAATGCACCAGGACCCGGCCGAGGTCGAAGATGACGGCTTTGTAAGGCACCGATTTCAAGATAGCCGAAGTCGGGGGGCTACCGCGCCGGGCGCGCGTTCAAGGATGCCGCCGGGGGCACGACTTCGGGCGGCCGGGATTCCCGGTCGACCTTGCCGTTGAGGCCTTCGTCGAGCGTGATGTGGTTCCGTTCCAGCGTCTCGCCGAGCACCTGGTCGAGGGAGATGCGGGCGCGCTCGTAATTCGTCATGGCAGTCATTTCGGAGAGCTGGGCGGCGATGAGGCCGCGCTGGTCGACCATGATGTAGTTGAACGTCTGCGCCCCATAGGACTGGCGCTGTTCGCCCGCCAGGAGTTGTTCCTGCAGAATCCGGGTATTCCGGGCGGTTTCGTAGCGGGAGCGCGCCTGGCGCAGCGCGCTCAACTGGCTGGAAACGTCCACCATGATCTGGTTCAGGTCTTTCTGGTTACGCAGCTGCGATTGCCGGAACTGCAGCTGGTCGATACCGTAATCGCCTTGCGCCTGCCGGTTATGAAACAGCGCATAGAACTGGAGGCTGGCGATATTGTTGGGAAAGTTGCGGCGAAAGACCTGGCTCACCGCTGTCCCATAGCCTCCTACGAAATACTGGCTGGGGGTGCCTCCGCTCTCCTGGGGCGTGCCCGCGGCGCCGCGGTTGTAGGTCTGCAGCGTGACCTGCAGGCTGGGCAGGAGCGGGTTGGTAGTGCCGGCCAGGTTCATTTCGTCGGTTTCGGCGCGGAACTTCGACACGGCTACGTCAGGCCGCTTGGCCAGGGCGGTGGCCACAAGCTCGCGCAGCGGAGGAAGGGACTCAGCCTCGGGAACCTCGATGCGGTCGAGCGGGATGATCTCGGCGGCCTCGAGGGCCGGATCTTCGCGATGGCTCAGCGCGTCCTTGAGCAGAACGGCGCGCTGGCGCAAATTGGCCTGGGCGATGACGACGTCCTGGCGGCGGCTGGCGACTTCGGCCTCGGCGCGCGGAAGCTCCACGCCGGCGATGGCGCCGACGGAGATCTCGTATTTCGTATCGTCGCGGAACTTCTCGGTAATGGCCAGCGCGTGTTCGCGCAGCTTCAGCTCGTCGCTGGCCGAGACATAATCCCAATACAGGTTCAGAACGGTGCTCGCCATGTTGAGGAGCTGCGCGCGGAAGGCCTCGCGCGACGCGTTGATATTGACGGCGGCGATGCGAATGCCGCGGCTGTTCAACCTGGTGCCGAAACCCTGCAGGAAGTTCTGTCGGAACACGAAATCCATGCGGGGGGCGGACACCGGGTTCAGGATGTTGCTGGGCGAATTCTCAGCGAGATGCTGCTCGTAATTCCGGTACTGCAGGTAGCCGCCCGTGAGCAAGCCCTGCTGGAGCACGGTATTGTAGACCCGCACGTTGTCGATCAGGGCATTCGTCTGGCTCTGTAGAGTCGTGGCCTGAGGCGACGTGAGGTGCGAAAAGGTCAGAGTGCTCTGCAGGTTCGGGTCGAGGTTCGGCGTGATTGCTCCGAC
This sequence comes from Bryobacterales bacterium, assembly GCA_963836015.1. GTDB lineage: Bacteria > Acidobacteriota > Terriglobia > Bryobacterales > Bryobacteraceae > CAWCDJ01. The sequence continues at coordinate 77,334 of CAWIIF010000015.1, forward strand.
CTGCTGAATGGTGGTGTTGCCGCCGCCGCCGCCACCGCCACCGCCTCCGCTGCCGCCGACGCCGGCACTGGCCGCGCTGCCGGCCACGCCGATCCCGCTATTGACGCTCGAAACCTGGGCGCTGGCGCTGGGGACGCCGCGGAGCGGCCCTCCGGCCTTGGCACGCTCGAGAGCCCACCCGGCGAGCTGCGGCCCGTAGCGGTCCACTTCGAGATCCAGGTTGTTTTCGATGGCCAGGGCGAGCGCGTCCTCGGCGGTCAGGTAAAGATTGCCGGCGCGGATCAGCGAATACAAGCGGCTCGAGTTGGCGAGCCGGATAGGAGCGATCACCGGCGCGGTATAAGGCCGGATGGGAATCAGCACCTGCGGTTTCTGCACCTGAGGCAACTGGTCTTGCGCCAGGCAGCCGCAAGCGATGCACGCGGAGAGCAGCAGCTTCTTCATTGCGCGCCTCCCGTCCGGACCGGCGCCGGCACGTTGGCCGGGATGACCGATTGCCGATCGACGCGGCCGGAAATAGCCTCGTCCATCGAGATGTGGTTGACCTCGAGCGTCCGCCCGAGGGCTTGGTCGAAGAAGATCTTAGCGTGGGTGTAGTTGGCCATCGACTGGACTTCCGCGTCCTGGTCGCCGGCCAGGTCCTTCTGCGCCTGCATAACCAGCGCGACGGAGCCGACACCGGCCATGAAGCGCTTCTGCTCGGCGTCCAGGGTCTGTTCCCCGAGCACGCGCGTCGCGACCGCCGTTTCATAGCGCGAGCGCGCCTGCTGCAAGCCGATGACAGCAGTTTTTACGTCCACGCGAACCTGGTTGACCGCCCGCTGCATTTGCAGCTCGGACTGGCGGAGCTGCAGCTGGTCGGTGACATAGTCGGCCTGCTGCTGGCGGTTGCGGAAAGGGATGTTGAGCGAAAAGCCGACGGAGTAATCCGGAAAATTGCGGCGGAAGATCTGTCCGAGCACGTTGCCGGTTCCGCCGATGAAATAGGCGTTGGGATCTCCGCAGCAGTTGTTGTAGAGGGGGTTGGCGGGACCGCTCAATCCGTGGTTGGTGAACTCGGCGAAGGCCGAGAGGCTGGGAAGCAGGCCGTTGCGGTCGCCTTGGATCATGATCTTCTGGCTCGCCACGTTGATCCGGCTGCGGCCGATTTCGAGACGCGCCGAGAGCGCATCCTGTATGAGGTCCTGCACGGGGCGGATCTCGTCGCTCTTGGGAATCTCGAAATGATCGAGGGGGATGATGCGCACTTCATCGAGCCAGGTGTTCTCAATGCCGTTGCGGCTGAGAGCGTTCTTAAGGACAATCTCCTGCTGCGCGACGTTGGTCTGGGCAATCAGCAGGTCCTCTTTGGCGGAGGAGACGCCGGCCGCGGCGCGGGTCACCTCGATACCGGCGAGCGCGCCAATGGCCGTCTGCTTGCGGTTGCCTTCATAGAGCTTCTGCGCGGTGTCGAGCGCCTGCTCCTTGATGCGCACGGCCTCGTTGAAGCTCACCAGGTCCCAGTAGAGATTCAAAGCGGCGGCGACGGTGGTGGCGACCTGCAGCTCCACCTGCATGGTGGCCACTTTCATGTTGTTTCGGGCCACGCGGATGTCGCGGTTATTCACCGCGATCGAGAATCCCTGCAGCAGGTTCTGATTGATCTGCAGGTCGAAGGACCCGCTGATGGAAGGGTTGAACAGGGGCGTGGAGCTGTTCAGCAGGTTGCGGGTAGTGCCGAAGGTGGCGTAGGCGCTGGTTCCGGTCACAAACTGCTGCCCGTATTGAACGTAGAGCTGGCGGATGCTCTGGGTCAGGGCGCTGGTCTGGCTCAGCACGGTATTGGTCTGGGGCTGGGTGAGGTGTTCGAGGTTCGCGCTGAAAGCGATGTAGGGATCGAGACTCGGGGGCGAAGGACCCACCTGCGTGACGATGCCGCCGCCGCCGCCCAATGCGCCGCCGGCCAAGCCGGTAGAGTAGGCGCTGATTCCAGCCGTGCTGACACTGGTGGGTCCGGCCACTACCGGGGTGTCGACCGAGCGCAGGATGCCGCCTCCCGAGGTGCGCCGCAGGACCTCGTTCGCGAGAAACGGGCTGTAGCGCTGCACCGCGATATCCAGGTTGTTTTCAAGCACCAGGGCGATCACGTCCTGGGCCGAGAGGTAGAGATTACCGCCGCGCACGAGCGATTCGAGGCGCGGTGAATTGACCAGCTTGACAGGAGGAACCACGCGCTTTTCGAAATGGAAGGGCGCCAGGAGCCGGCCCACCACCGGCTGGGGCTTCGGGGATTGGATGGAAACCTCGCTGGCGGCCGGAGTCCGCAGGGAAACCTCGGGAGCCTGCGCCCATAGGGCCGGAACAGGGACCGTGGCCAGCACAGCGCATACGGCGCCGCAAAGGATTTTCGTACTCAGAATCGCCTCCTGAATTAGAGGCGGCTCAAGTGCAATTCCGATACCACGGTCCGCGATGCCTGTTCAGGCCCTATCCGGGATCGGGGCGGGCCGCAGGTGTCCGAATTCGGAACCGGCTGTTCGATTTCAGTAACGTACGCGTCAGCGGGTGGCCTGGAACCGCTTGGCGGGCGCGGTTTTGCGCGTCAGTTGAAACCATGCGCCGGGAAGCGCCACGAGCGAAGCGAGAATCACCCAGGCCGCCGTCCCGAAATTGCCGGCGAAGCGATAGCCGCTGAAGATATATCCCTTGACCAGGAATCCGGCCACGGCTAGTGCCCAGATCAGAAACAGAATGCGCCACTTTCCGCGGAGCGCCAGGATCAGGGCAAGCAGGCCGAACAAGGCGCTGAAGAAGACGACGTACTCCAGGGTCGAGCCGGTCCACGGGAGCATTCCCAGGTGCAAATCCTCCTTCGACGCCAACGCGATACCCGATACTCCGATCAGGAAAAGGGCCAAAACGGCATGAATCAAATAGCTGATAAAACGCATAAGTGCCTTGAGAGCCTCCACTTCGGTTTCACCTCCTCGACTTTCGGAAGAGCCATTCTATCAACTCCCACGGGAAACGGGATTTGTATGCCGCTTCGCGCCGGAGGCCGGGACCCCCTCGGTTGACCCTTTACTTTGTTACCACTACAATGGTCTACGGGGTTCTTCTACTCAAAGGGTTATGAATAGCGACGCGCCGTCCAGAACGAGGCATCAGGAGATTCTCAGTTCGATTGTGCGCGAGTTTATCGAAACCGGTGAGCCGGTGGGGTCGCGCACGATCTCCAAGCGCAGGAGCGATTCGCTCAGTCCTGCATCGATCCGGAATGTGATGTCGGATCTGGCCGAGGAGGGCTATCTTTCACAGCCCCACACGTCGGCGGGGAGGATTCCGACCGAGAAGGCATTCCGGTTCTATGTGAAGTCGCTGACGGCGTCGCGCCTGGCAGGAGCCGAATCGGAGCGCCTGTGCACGGAATTCCGCGGGCTGCACACGGTGGGCGCGCGGGTCGAGCGGTCGAGCCAGATTCTGATGGAATTGACGTGCGCGGTGGGGATCGCAGTCGCCCATCCGGCGCAGGCGCAGGAACTGGACCAGATCGAGTTGGTGTCGCTGGGCGAAGGGCGTGTGCTCGTGATCCTGGTCACGCGCGATCATATGGTGCGCAACCGGGTCGTGACCGTGGATCATCCGGTCTCGTCCGAGGAATTGGGTTCGATTCGCAACTACGTGAACCGGAATTTCAGCGGCTGGCAACTGGGCGACGCGCGGCGCGAGCTGGTGCGCCGCATGGTGGCGGACCGGGCGCTTTACGATGCCGCCATGCGGAATCTGCAGGCGCTGTATATGAAGGGCTTACTGGACGTAGACACTTCCCCGGAAGTGCACATGGAAGGGGCTTCGAACCTGCTCGGGCTGGACCTGCACCTGACCCGCGAGCGGCTGCACGAGCTGCTGCGCGCGCTGGAGGAGAAGAAGCGCCTGATCGAGCTGTTGGACCGCTTCCTGGAGCAGCCGGCCGGCGAGTTGGAGGTGCATGTCGGGCTGGAGGACGCGCATCCCGCGATGAAAGACCTGGCCCTGATCGGGATGACCGTGCGGATGGCCAGCGGGCTGCCGGCGAAGGTGGCGGTTCTGGGCTCGATGCGAATGCATTATGAGAGGGTAATGGCGGCGGTTCTGCAGACCAGCCGGGCGCTCGAAAGCGCGCAATTCTAGGCGCCCGCGTCCTGCTTTTGGACCTCGTTTTGTTAAGCTAAAAGAAGAGTGGATACCCAGAAACCAGACGAGAACGTGTCCGGCGTGTCCCCGGACGACAACCTGCCGGTGGAGACCATCGAGGGGCAGCTTCTGTCCCTGGCGGAAGAGCGCGACCGGCTGGCGGCCGAGAAGGCCGACCTGCAGGATCGCATGCTGCGTGCGCGCGCCGAGTTCGACAATGCCCGGCGGCGGGCGGAGCGCGAGCGCTCCGATTACCTCCAGTTCGCGGCCATGGACCTGGTGAAGGAACTGCTCCCGGTGCTGGACGATTTCGAGCGGGCCCTGAAGGTGGAGACGGCGGATCGCAACTACGCCAAGGGAGTGGAGCTGATTTACCAGCGGCTCTACGAGACGTTGAAGCGCATGGGGCTCGAGCCCATCGAAACCGCCGGGCGCAAATTCGACCCGAACGTTCACGAAGCGGTGCAAAGGGAGCAGACGAACAAAGCCGAGGACCAGGCCATATTGGAAGAACTGCAGAGGGGCTATAATTTCAGAGGCAAACTCCTCCGGCCCGCCTGGGTGAAGGTCGCGGTAAGGCCGTAAGAAGCAAAATCCCGTGTCGAAGAGAGATTATTACGAAGTCCTGGGTGTAGGCAAAGATGCCGGCGAGTCCGACATCAAAGGCGCTTACCGGAAGCTGGCGTTGAAGCACCACCCCGACCGCAACCCTGACGATCCTTCCGCGGAGGAACGATTCAAGGAAGCATCTGAGGCGTATAGCGTACTGAGCGATCCGCAGAAGCGCGCGGCATACGATCGCTTCGGCCATGCCGGGCTGCAGGGCGCGGCCGGCAGCGGCGGTTTCAGCCCGGACGCATTCGCCGATTTCAGCGATATCCTGGGCGACTTTTTCGGTTTCAGCGACCTCTTCGGCGGTGGCGGGCGGCGGCGCAGCCGGGCCCAGCGGGGCGAGGATGTCCGCTACGACCTGGAGATCGAGTTCGAGGAAGCGGTTTTCGGGATGGGCGCGAAGATTCAAGTCCCGAAGATGGAAGTGTGCGACCGGTGCCAGGGGTCGGGTGCCGAGCCGGGAAGCGGCGCCACCACGTGCCCCACGTGCCACGGCCGCGGGGAGATGATCTACCAGCAGAGCTTCCTTTCGATCCGCAGGACCTGCAACACGTGCGGCGGCTCGGGACAGGTGGTTCGCAACCCCTGCAGCCAGTGCCGCGGCCACCGCTACCGGCAGGTGCAGAAGGAGCTCAAGGTCAACATCCCCGGGGGTGTCGATGACGGCACGCGCCTGCGCCTGGCGGGCGAGGGCCAGCCAGGACCCAACGGGGGGCCTCCCGGCGACCTGTACGTATTCCTGAAAGTGAAGGCGCACGCGTTCTTCGAGCGGCACGAGGCCGACCTGCACTGTACGATTCCGTTGAACATTGCGCAGGCCGCGCTGGGCGCGGATATCGAAGTGCCGACGCTCGAAGGGCCGTACAGCCTGAAGATTCCGGAAGGCACGCAGACCGGCGCGCAGTTTCGCCTGCGGCATAAAGGCGTCACGGTGCTCAATGGAAGCGGCCGCGGCGACCTTTACGTGCATGTGGACGTGAAGGTTCCCTCCAAGCTATCGCGCGAGCAGCGCAAACTGCTCGAGCAATTACGCGACACGCTTCCGGTGGACAATTCACCGGCCGAGAAGGGGATCTTCGAGAAGGTCAAAGACTACTTCATGTAGTCTGGCTCATTCGTAGCGGAGAGCTTCGATCGGGTCGACCGTCACGGCGCGGCGAACCGGCACCCAGCAGGCGAGGAGCGCAACGGCGCCGAAGATCAGGCCGACTCCAACGAATGTGATTGGATCGGCCGTCCCCACCCCGAATAGAAAAGACCGCAGGACCCGCGACAGGAGCAGCGCGGCGGCCATCCCCGAAACTACGCCTCCCGCAATCAGACGGAATCCTTCGGCGAAGACCAGGTTCCGGATGTGCCGCCGCTCGGCGCCGACCGCGGCCCGAATGGCGATCTCACGCCGCCGCGAAGCGACCGAAAGCGCCAGCACTCCGTAAATGCCCACCAGGGTCAACACGCTGCCTACCAGCGAAAACCCTACCAGCAACTGCATGGCGAACGTTCGGGAGGCTAGCGATTCGCCGCGGATGTCGTCCATCGTCTTGATGTTCTCGATCGCCACGGTGGGATCGACGGCCCGCAGTTCGCGTTGCACCGCCGCCATGATGGATCTGGGGTCGGCCGCGGTTCGAACCACCAGCGTTTTCGAAAAGGCAGCCCGCCTGCCACAAACAGAGGTAGATTTCGGGCTCGGCGGTCTTCGTCAGGTCGTCGGTGCGGCCATTCGCCACCACGCCGACGATCTCCGAAGCAGGTCTCTGCCGGCCATTGCCCCAGATTTTCTTTCCGATCGCACTGGCATGCGGAAAATACCGATCAGCGAGAGCCTGATTGACCACGGCCACACCGGGCGCGCCGCGGGCATCGGTCGAACGGAAATCGCGGCCGTCGGAGATCTTCTGACCAAGCAGATCGAAATAGCCGGGGGTGACGGACCGGATCGGGATCGGGATGCGGTCGCTCGGCTTGGTAATCGCCGGCTGTCCTTCGATCTCGACTCTTCCCGGCCAGTCGTTGCCGGTCAGCGGCACGCCCCACGCGAAGGCGGCTTTCTGGACTCCGGGAATCGCCGATACGCGCTCGAGCGACTCTCGTATGAAACCCGGCCCAGTCGCCCTGTACGGCCGTCACTGTCGCGGTGAGAATGTGTCCGGTGTTGTAACCCGATGCGACATTCGAGAGGTTGATCATGGTCCGGATCAGCAGCCCGCTGCCCACCAGCAGGGCGAGCGTGAGCGCCGTCTGGACCATCGTGACTCCACGCAACAACCGCCGCTCGCCTCGTCCGGCACTGCTTTTCGGACCGGCGCTCTTGAGCACATCGATCGGGTCCTGCCGCGACGCGCGGATGGCGGGAAAAGCTCCCGCGATCAGCGCGGCTACCACGGCCGCGCCGAGACCCCAGGCCAGCACGCCCCAGCCGGTGGTCACGGCGTCCAACCGCGGGATGGCGTGTCCTCCGATCACTTTGAACAGCCTGACCACACCAAACGCCAGGCCGGCGCCTAACACCCCGCCAAGTACGGCCAGCAGCAGACCTTCCGCGGAGACTTGCCGGAGCAACCCCATGCGGCCGACTCCCAAAGCGCTGCGCACCGCATATTCCTGCTGCCGTTGCAGTCCCCGTACCAGCAGGAGCGCCGCGACGTTGCCGCACGCGATCAACAGAACCAGCATGGCGGCGCCCAGAAGGGGCAGCAGGATGTTGCGGCCGTCGCGGTTCAGGACTCCGCCCAGGGATTCCAACCGCGGCGTGAACCCTTCAAAATCGCGATCGACCTGCGCCTGGCGGGCGGCAATGGCGGTCAGTTCCGCCTGGGCCCGCGGGAGCGCGACGCCCTCCCTCAATCGAGCTACTACGTCCCATATCCGGTCTTTCGAGCCGGCCGGGTCGACCGAGGCCGGAACCCAGTAATCCACGGTCGCATTCAAATTGTAGTTGGGCTCCTGGGAGGCGCCCGGAGAGGGAAGGAACCGGACCCTGGGCGGCATGACCCCGATGACCGTAGGAGGCGTATCGCGGCGGCTCATACGGACCTTTTTCCCGACGATGTTCGGATCGCCGTTGAAGGTCCGCTGCCAGAACTCGTAGCCGAGGACGATCACCGGCGCGGGATGGGGCCCCGTTTCGGACTCCAGAAACGTGCGGCCGAGGATGGGTTGAAGGCCGAGCACGCGGAAGTAGTCTTTCGTGACCCACATTCCCTCCATCGATTCACTGCCGTCGGACTGGACCAGGAAGCCGAATGTCCAGCCATAAGCCGCAACGGATTCGAGCGATTTGGATTGCGTTTGCCATTCGGTCCATTGTGCCGCGGCCCAGCCCGGCGAGTTTCCGGCTGGTTGGCCGTCGGTGCGGGCGGCCGGAATCAGCACCAGTTGTTGCGGCTGCCGGTAGGGAGGCGGGGTCAGCAGAACGCCTTGGATCAGGTTGAAAACCGCCGAGGTAGCGCCGATTCCCAGTGCCAGCGTGAGAACGGCAATCAACGTGAAGCCGGGCTGCTTCAGAAGCATCCGCACGCCCAATCGCAAATCCCGCAACATTCACCCTCCTTGGACGCCGGAGCGCCTGTCTCGCTTCCTCTAGCTTAGCCCGCGGGTGCGGAACGAGTCGCAATTTACGGTAAAACCCACTCCAGCCAGTCGAGCATTTCCTTCTGGCGGGCGGGATGTCCGACGCCGACTTCCACGTTGACATAGCGGAGATTGCGGGCAGCGGCGACGCGGGAGAGCGATCCGTCGTCGGTGGCGGGCTTGGCGTGCTGCAGCACGGCGTTATAACCCGAGGCGGAGAGGATCTTGAAATCGGCCGGGTCGGTGCAGAGATAGAAGGCGTGCGGATTGGCGGGCTCGCGGATCGACACCGCATCGCTGAGGGGCTGCTCCGCGGCAACCGTGTAAGCCTCGGAGTTATTGTGGAGGGCCACGGTCAGCCCGCCGCGCGGCGGAAGGAGCGCGCGAAGCAGATGCTCCCGATGGCGGTCGAGCAATGAGACGGCTGCCTGGACCTGAGCCGGCGCCCAGTCCGGATTCAGGTGAGTCAGGCTGGCCTGCGCTCCGGCGGTGGAAAACATGCGGTTCGGATCGATTTTGCCGGACTCGATGGGAACGGTGCGCGAGGTGCTTTCGATGGCGTACGCGGTGCCTTCGTTCCAGCGGATATGGCTGGCCAGAACCTCCCGCGCGGTGGATTCGTCGCCATGGATCAGTACATAACGGCGCTTTGGCCGGCCATTGCGGGTAATGCGGAAGCGCGCTCCGGCCAGGCTGATGTGGCGGGGCTGGAGAAACGGCACCCAGCCCAGCACCGATCCGAACGCCAGGAACTCACGCCGCGAGCAAGGGATTTCGCTATTCATAGGACATCGTCCTGAACCGGTTTCTTGTGTTTTGGTCTTTTGCGGGAGGATTTGGGCTCCAGCACCTTTGCCGCCGGCACCCGGCCCACGCGCTCGCGCGCGATGGCTTTCACTTCTTTCCCGAGATCAAACTGCTTCTTCTTGCGAGGCAAGCAACCTCCGCACGGCCGACAGCAGCATCTCCCCGGTGAAGGGCTTTTGCAGGAACAGGACCCGCCCGGGAGCGGCGGCATCGAGCGCGCTCATATCCACAGGATAACCGCTGATCGTGATGACGGACATCGACGGGCCGGTTTGGAGCGCGCGAAGGGCGAGATCCTCCATGCTGACGCCCTGCATGCTGGCGTCCAGGACCACGAGACGCAAGCGCGGAGGCGGAGTTTCGAGAGCGGCCCACGCTTTGGCGGTGCTGCTCAGCGTGGAGACGGAATGACCCAGGCGCCCCAGATAGGCGCTCATCATGCGAAGCAGAACCGGCTCGTCATCGACGATTAGGATATGTCCGGCAGAAGGTCCCCTATCCGGGCGGTTTATGATCGGGCTATGAAGTTCCATACGGAATATCTCACATTCCAGACAAAGAAGCACAGGGAGTTTATCAACATTACGCCGGAGGTGGAAGCGGCCCTGCGCAAGAGCGGGATCGCGGAAGGGATGATTCTGGTCTCGGCCATGCACATCACCGCCGGCGTATGGGTAAACGACGCGGAGGACGGCCTGCTGGCGGATATCGACGAGTGGCTGGAAAAGCTGGCGCCGTTCCGCGAAGACTACCGGCACCACGGCACCGGTGAGACCAACGGCGATTCGCACCTGAAGAGCCTCCTGGTGCACCACGAAGTGATCGTGCCGGTGACCCGGGGGAAGCTGGACTTCGGGCCGTGGCAGCAGGTGTATTACGCCGAGTTCGACGGACAGCGCAGGAAACGCGTCATCATCAAAGTAATGGGCGAGTAAGCTTGAAAGGGAACCGCGGGCGGCGGCATTTCCATTCCGGAGAGACTATGAAACGCACGATCGTTTGTCTGATTCTGGGCGCGGCTGCCATCCCCGCCGCGGAGCTGCCGGTCCGGCAGGTGGTGCTATACAAGCACGGCGTGGGGTACTTCGAGCGCTCCGGGCGCCTGGGGGCCGGCGAATCGGCGCGGCTCGATTTTACGGCCGCCGAGATGAACGATGTCTTGAAATCGCTCACAGTGGAAGAGAAGGGCGGCGGGAAAATCTCGGGACTGCGGTACGATTCGCAGGACCCGCTGAGCCACAGCCTGGAGCAGTTTCCATTTCGCATCGGGAACGCACAGTCGCTTGCCGCCATGCTCGATCAGCTCAAGGGCGCGCGCATCGAGCTGCAGTTCGGCAACACGGCCACGGCCGGCGCGATCGTGAGCGGCAGGCTGGCCCCGGCGAGCGACAAGCAGCCGGAGCGCGAGCAGATCACGCTGATGCTGGATGGCGGCGAGCTGCGAACGCTCGACCTGAGCGCGGCCACCGGGATCCACTTCAGCGATCCGCAGCTGCAGCAGCAGTTTCGCGACTACCTGGCGGCGCTGGCGGCGGCGCGGTCGAAGGACAAGCGCAGCGTGTACATCGACTCCACCGATACCGGGGCGCGCGAGGTGGCGGCCAGCTACACGATTCCGGCGGCAGTCTGGAAATCGAGCTACCGGCTGATCTTCGGCGCGGCCGGGAAGCCGGTGCTCGAGGGCTGGGCGATTGTCGACAACACCACGGGCGACGACTGGAAGAACGTGCAATTGTCGCTGGTCTCGGGGCGTCCGATTTCGTTCATCAGCCAGCTCTACCCACCGAAATACGTGCAGCGGCCCACGGCCGAGCTGCCGGACGACAACGCCGCGCGGCCGGTGCTGCACGAAGGCGGGTTCGCCATGGCGGGCGTGGCGGGCGGTGCGCTGGGACAGATTGCGGCGGCGGCCCCGGCGCCTCCCGCTGCCAGCAGGCCAATGTTCAGAACGATGGATGTCAGCGGCTCAGGCCGCGGAGGTGGCGCCCAGCACCATCGTTTCGGAGGCTTCCGCGCGCGAGCTGGGCGAGCTTTTCGAGTACCGCATCGCTCAGCCGGTGACGATCCAGAAAGGCCAGTCGGCCATGCTGCCCTTCCTGCAGCAGCCGGTGGACGGGCGCAAGCTGCTGATCTACTCGGACCACAGCTCGCAGCACCCGACCAACGCGGCCGAACTCACCAACAACAGCGGCAAGACGCTCGACGGCGGGCCGATCACGGTCTATGACGGCGGCGCCTACGGCGGCGAGGCGCTGATGGAGACGCTGAAGGCCGGTGACAAGCGGCTGATCAGCTACGCGGTGGACCTGGGCACTCGCATCACCGAAGCCTTCGGCAGCAAAGCAGCCGTGGTGCGGGAAATCCACGCGAAGCGAGGCATCCTCACCACCAAGACAGCCGCGGAAGAGACCCGCACCTACACCATTAAGAACGTGGACCAGAAGCCGAAGACCCTGATTCTGGAACATCCGCTGCGCCAGGGGTACACGCTGCTCAATCAGAAGCCGTCGGAGAAAACGCCCGACGCCTACCGGTTCGAGCTTTCGCTGGGGCCGGGGGCGACCCAGGAGTTCGCGGTCAACGAGGAGCGGATTTACGAGCAGAGCTACGCGGTGATCAGCCTGACGCCGGATGTGCTGCTGAGCTACGTTCAGAATGGCAGCCTCTCGGCCGCCGGTAAGCGGCAGCTGCAGCAGATCGCGGACCAGAAGTCGGCAGTCGCGGCGAACGACCGGGCGATCCAGGCCGCGGAGGCGCAGATTCGCGATTTGACGGCCGATGAGGACCGAATCCGGCGGAACATCGGCAGCCTGAACAACGTGAGTGGACAGCAGCAGCAAGTACAGACCTACGCGCGGCAGCTCGACCAGCACGAGCAGCAACTGGCCGCTGCGCGCGACAGGCAGGCGGAGCTGCAGAAGAAGAAGACGGCGCTCGAGGGCGAGTTGAACCGGATGATCGAGGGGCTGACGTTCTAGCAGGATCCTGAAAAGCACCCGAAATCAGTTAGCCGCCGATTAACGCCGATCAACGCCGATAGAAAACAGTGGGCTTATCCGCGTTGATTTGCGTTTATCGGGTGCGCCAGGCCAAGCCCGGTTGATCTTGTGGGATGAAAGGAGTCCACCATGTAGTTGCTCATTCGACGTGTAGCCAACCGAGCGTAGAACGGAGCAATTCGTTTGACGAAGCCTCGAAAGGCGAACCTGCGCGCCGCAGCGCAAGCAAACTCAATTCGGCCTCGTTACGCGACGGAAGTGGACAGTCCGCCCGATTTGGATGAAGCCTGAAACCGGCGAGGAAGTAATGGGTAAACGCAATCGCCGGACTTCCCGGGGTGAGAGGAGGCAGCGCGCAGGGACAGATCAGCCGAGGAACCTGGGAGACCCGGTCTCGGAGCGGCGAGGAAAAGACGCGGCAACCGCCAACAGGAATAAATAACTGCAAGCGGCAGAGGCTGGGAGTCGGAGAGGCCCATAGTAGCTGGGAAGCGGAGTAATGTCCGTGAGACAGAAGCTGCATCAGAAGGCGAAGCAGGAACCGAAGTTCCGGTTTTATGTGCTGTATGACCGGATCTATCGGCGGGACACACTTTCGACGAGGGGCGGGGCGCCTTCTTGGGGCCCCTCCTACTCTACCGGCCCATCTGCCTTTTTCGGCAGCCGCCTAGTCTAGGCTAGTGGTGCAGCATCAGAAATAACACAAGGCCCACGGCCGCCACGGCAAGCGCGCAGATCAAAACGATCAGCATCGTATTGCTGATGGGGCCCTTGGGCACCTGGACCCCTTGTACCTTCGGAACTTGCGGTGTTGCCGGCATCGGCGGGCGCGGCGGCAGATGCGGAGCCGGCGGCGCGCTGTACGACGGCATTCCTTGAACGTGGGGGATCTGCGGGGCCTGGGGCATGCCGGGCATCGCCATTCCGGCGGGAGTCCCCGGGGGAGGCGCGCCGGGCCCCGCGCCGGGCATCCCGGGCGGCCGCGAGATCATCCGCGTATACTCGCTCGGGCCCTGCATGCCTTCCACGTTGGAAGGCGCCGGCGTAGCGAAGACATTGGTCGCCCCGGCGGAGGGTCCGCGGGGCCCGGGCGGAGCGGCCGATGGCGACGAGAACATCTGCGTGTACCCTCCGCTTTGCTCGGGCTGTCCCTGCGGAGGCGGGGGGGCCTGCTTCCGATGGTCGAAGAACTGGCTGAACTCGCCTCCCGCCGTAGGCTCCTGCGGAGTGGACGGCGCGGCCGGCGGACTCTGGAACATCTGCGTGAACGCCCCCTGTTGCGGTGGACTCGGGGGCGGCGGGGGCCAGTCGGCCTGGCCCGGTTCGGGCGGAAGCGGAGAGGAGAACATCCGCGTGAACTCGCCCGGACCGGCGGCTCTCGAAGGCTGGGAGGGCGCAGCCGGAGGCGGCGGCAAGGGTACGGCCGGCCGCGTCTGAACGGGCGGCGCCGGTGGCGCGGGCGCCTGGAACATCCGCGTGAACTCGCCGGGGGGCGTGCCTGCCGGAGGCGGCTCGGGTGCCGGCGGAGATGCCTGGAACATTCTCGTGAACTCGCCCGCAGGGGCTGCCGGCGGTGGTTCGGGCTGCGCAGTCGCTGGCGGCGGAACCGTCTGGAACGTCCGGGTGAACTCGCTGGGAGAGGTGCGGGGCGGAGGCACTACCGCCGCCGGCATTTCCACTGTCGGCGCCTCATCGGGCGACTGGCGGACTGGGGCCGGTGGGTGTGGCGGGGCCGCGGCCTGTACCGGGGCCGGAGGCGGGGCTGGGGGATTCGACGCCATGAACATCCGCGTGAACTCGCCGGGAGCCGCTGGAGGAGCCTGGGCGGGCGGCGGTGGAGCGACTGGTGCGGCCGGGGCCGGCACGGGGGGCGCTGTCTGCTGAAACATCCGCGTGAACTCGCCGGCAGGGGCAGCAGCCGGTGGCGGCTCCGGAGGCGGAGGCGGTACCTGTGCAACTGGCATGGGCGGTGGAGGCTCCGGCGGCGCTGAAGCCTGAAACATACGCGTGAACTCGCCGGCAGGGGCAGCAGCCGGCGGCGGGGCGGATCTCGGGCCGGAGCCTGTTTGGAACAGGGTGAGGAAATCATCGCCGCCGGCCGGGGGCGGAAGCGGTTCTACCGGGGGAGGCGGAGGCGGCGCCGGAGGGTGCTCGCCGGCCGTGAAATCCGGGACTTTCCACATCCCTACCCGCGTGAACTTTTGGGGACCCGCGCTCGCATGGGGCTCCTGGTCCTTGATCCACGCTGCCAGGTGCTGGTAGGGCGGCGCCGCGGTCACCACGAAGGGCGTACCTTCGTACTCCCCCACCTCCACCAGGTTGGCCTGCGCCGCCGGGGGAATCGCCCGCAACCGGGCCAGCAGCGCCTCGTTTTCGGGGGTCCGGCCTCCGCGCAGAAAGTGAACCGTCACTTCGCGTCCGGACGCCGTCCGGGCGCGAAAACTCTCGGTCACGCCTCCCGGGATTTCGTCGATCAGATCGTACCGCTGCGAACCAGCCATAGGTTACCCCGCCTGTCTGTCACATAGTACCGCGACCGGCCAGATATCAGCCTAATCCTCCCGCCTATGCTACAGTATGCCCACGGGACTATGAAGCTGCTTTCGCGCGTCGTCTGGTCGGAAGGCATGCACCTGGGGCCCCACCATTTCCAGGTGCAGAATCGCTATTTCGAAGATTCCATCCAGTTTGCGACGTCCTCTCTTTGGTTTGCCTCGTATGGATTGACGGGCCTCGATCTGGATGCCGAAGCGCTTCAGAATGGTACCGTCTCGCTGCTTCACGCGCGCGGGGTCTTTCGCGACGGGCTGGCCTTCAACATGCCCGAGAGCGACGCGCTGCCCGCGCCGCGCGCTGTCGCCGACCTGTTTCCCCCCACCCGCGACGGAGTGACCGTGATGCTCGGAATTCCGCCGCGCAAGCCCAACGGGTTCAATTGCGCCCTGGAAAACGGCATCGATGCCCGCTATGTCGCCGAGTCGCGCACGCTGCATGACGAAAACACCGGCGGCGATGAAAAGCCGGTGCGGCTCGGACGGAAGAACCTAAGATTGCTGCTCGATACCGAGCCGGCCGGCGACCTGCTCACCCTGCCGCTCGCGCGGGTGGTGCGCGACGGGGCCGGGCATTTCACCTACGACCCGACCTTCGTGCCGCCGGTGCTGCGCATCTCCGCCAGCCAGCGCCTGATGACGCTGGTGCAGAGGCTGATCGAAATCCTGGACGAGAAGAGCGCCACCATCAGCCGCGGAGCCGGCGCCGCCCGGGCGGAATTCGCCACCCGCGAGATCGCCAATTTCTGGCTGCTGCACGCCGTCAATTCGGCGCTGCCCATGCTGCGCCACCAGTTGGTGGCCAAGCGCGGCCATCCCGAGGACCTGTTCGTCGAGCTGTCGCGCCTGGCCGGCGCGCTGTGCACGTTTGCTCTCGATTCGCACCCGCGCGACCTGCCACTCTACGACCACGAGAGCCTGAGCGAGGGTTTCGACAAGCTCGACCGGCATATCCGCGCGCACCTGGAGACCATCGTCCCCACCAACTGCGTGACCATCGCGCTCGAGCCCGCGGGCGATTACTTCTACGAGGGCGAGATTACCGACGCGCGGGTTCTCGGCCGTTCCCGCTGGGTGTTCGGCATCCGCTCCGAGATCGGCGAGGCCGATCTCATGGTCCGCACTCCGCAACTGATCAAGATCTGCACCCCGCCCTTCGTGCGCGAGCTGGTGAAGCGCGCGCTGCCCGGCATGGGGCTGACCCATCTTCCGGTTCCTCCGCAGGCCATTCCCACGCGCGCCGAAGCCCAGTATTTCGGAATCAGCCGGAGCGGCCCGTGCTGGGACCACATGGTGAAAACGCGCCGCGTCGGCGTGTATGTTCCGGGTGAGTTTCCCAACCCCGAAGTGGAAATTCTGGTTGTGCTGGAAAGCTGATCATGTCTCCTCAAGCTACGCTGCGACGGGCCGACAACCTGGCCCTCATTTATCAGGAAGTGCTCACCGCGATCGAGAGGCTGCGCGGCAGCCGCCAGGGCGTAACCGACGCCCAGGCATTTCGCCACCACACCCGCGAGGCCCTGAAAACCGCCGCCAACCAGGCGCTGGCCGCCGGATACCCCGCCGACTACGTAAAGTTCGCGACTTTCGTGGCCGTGGCCTTTATCGATGAATCGGTGCTGAACTCCAAGAATCCGATCTTCGGCGAATGGCAGGGCAAGCCGCTGCAGGAAGAGCTCTTCGGCACCCACATCGCGGGCGAAGTGGTGTTCCAGAATCTCGACCAGTTGATGACCGCGAGCGATTCGCAAGACCTGGCCGACCTGCTCGAAGTTCACCATCTGTGCCTGCTGCTCGGATTCTGCGGGCGCTACAGCGTGGGCAACCGCGGCGAGCTGGCGCACCGCATCAACCAGGTGGCCGATAAGATCCGCCGCATCCGCGGCCGCGTCGGGCCGCTTTCCCCGGCCTGGGCCCTGCCCCAGGAGACGGCGCGCACCGCCAGGGACCCCTGGGTGCGCCGGCTGGGAATCCTCGCTATCGCGGCGGCGGTCCTCATGGTGATTCTGTTTGTGGGATACAAGGTAAGCCTGAATTCCGGCGTGTCCGAGGTGCGGGCCGTCGGCGGGCAGTTGAAGGGTTAGGTGCGCCGATGACAACCACCATTTACATCATCCTCGGCGTCGTGGTCCTGCTGCTGATCGGACTCGTGGTTCTACTGGTGATCCGGAATAAGAAGGCCAAAGCCGCTGCGGCCGGGGACGCGGCCGAGCCGGCGGGCGGCGACGAAATTTCGCTGCTCATCCGCGCCGCCGAGGCCAAACTTTCCGCCGCCAAACTGGAGAGCGGAGCGCGCGTGGGAAATTTACCCGCCCTGCTGCTGATCGGGGAACCCGGCACCACCAAGACCAGCGTGATGCTGCATTCCGGCATCGAAGCGGAGCTGCTGGCGGGCCAGGTTTATCAGAATAACGACGTAGCTCCGACCCGCTCCCTTAACCTGTGGTTCGCGCGCCGCATGCTCTTTGTGGAGGCGGGCGGCAGCCTGCTGGCGGATTCGGGGCAGTGGCGCACGCTCATCAAGAAGCTGCAGCCGCGCGCTTCGGTGGTGTCGCGAGGCGAGCAGGCGGCGCGGGCCGCCGTGGTGTTCTTCGACTGCGAGAACTTCACCCGCCAGGGCGCCCTCGAAGCCGCAACGGCGTCGGCTCGCAACCTGCGCGCCCGCCTGGGCGAGATTTCGCAGGCCCTCGGCATCAACCTGCCCGTCTACGTGCTCTTCACCCGGATGGACCGCCTGCCGTTCTGCCTGGAATACATCCGCAACCTGAATACCGAAGAGGCCAGCCAGGTGCTCGGCGTCACGCTGCCCATGGTGACCGGGCGCGCCGAAGGCGTATACGGCGAGCAGGAGACTGCCCGGCTGTCGGAGAATTTCGAGCGCCTGTTCCGCTCGCTGGCCGATTCCCGCCCCGAATTCCTGGCGCGCGAAACGGACCCGTCCAAGCTCCCGCCGGCCTACGAGTTCCCGCGCGAATTCCGCAAGCTGCGGCCGGCCGCCGTACAGTTCCTGGTGGACCTGTGCCGTCCCAGCCAGTTGAGCACCGGGCCGTTCCTGCGCGGATTCTATTTCACGGGCGTACGCCCGGTGATTGTCAATGAGAGCGCGCCGGTTGCCGCGGCGGCCCAGGCCGCGCCGCAGGCATCCTACGACGCGCCCGCCGGCGCCACCGGCATCTTCTCGGCCGGCGCACGCGCCCAGGCCCAGCGGCAGGTGCTCGCGCCGCCCTCCACCGGCAGCCGGAAAGTGCCGCAGTGGGTGTTCCTCACCCACCTGTTCAACGACATCCTGCTGGCCGATAAATCGGCCATGGGGGCGAGTGGGGCGAGCACCAAGACCAGCTCCGCGCGCCGTATCCTGTTCCTGGCGGCGGCGTCGCTGTGCCTGCTGGCTGCCATTCTCTTTACCGTTTCGTTCTTCAAGAACCGCGGGCTCGAGGCCCAGGTCCGCGATGCGGCCCAAGGCATTTCCACCACTGCGGCGCCCGCCGGGGCGCTGGCCTCCGCCAACGACCTGCGGCAGCTCGACACCCTCCGGCTGGCGCTCGAACGGCTCACCGGATATCACCGGGGAGGCGCTCCCCTGGGCTATCGCTGGGGCCTGTATGCGGGCGACGATCTCTATCCCGAAGCGCGGCGCATTTATTTCGCGCGCTTCCAGCAATTGCTGCTGCTCCCCACGCAGCGCACCATCGTTCCGTTCCTCGACGGGCTGCCGGCCAAGCCCGGTCCCGAATACAGCCCGACCTACGACGCGTTGAAGGCCTATCTCATCACCACCACCAACCACGACAAGAGCACCCAGGAGTTTTTGCCTCCGGCCCTGATGAAGTGGTGGAAGAACGACCGCACGGTGGACGACGAGCGCACGCAGCTCGCCCAGAAGCAGTTCGATTTCTACGCCGGAGAGTTGAAGGACGAGAATCCTTTCTCGAGCGTCAACGACGGTGCGGCCGTAGCTCATGCTCGAACCTACCTGTCGCAGTTCGCGGGTGTCGACCGGGTGTACGCGTTCATGCTCTCGGAAGCCGGGAAGAACAATCCGCCCATCGACTTCAATCGCCAGTTCGTGGACTCCGCCAAAATCGTGGTGGAGCCGCACGTGGTGCCGGGCGCCTTTTCGAAGGGCGGCTGGGCATACATGAAGGATGCGATTCCGCACGCCGATCGCTTCTTCAGCGGCGAAGAATGGGTGCTCGGCAAGCAGCAGGTGGGCAGCATCGACCGCGCCGCCCTCGAGCAGGAGATACGCGCCCGCTACAACAAGGACTTTGCCGAGGAGTGGCGGAAATACATCAAGATGGCGGCCGTGCAGCGTTATACCGGGATCCCGGATGCCGCCCAAAAGCTGGGAGTCACTTCCGGGGCCCAATCTCCCTTGCTGGCGCTGCTGTGCGTCGCCTCCGAGAACACGGCTGTGGACGATCCCGCGGTCTCCTCGATTTTCCAGCCCGCACAGACGGTGGTGCCGGCCGGATGCACCGGAAAGTACGGCGGTCCCTCGAACCAGGCTTACATGGGAGCGCTGCTGACGCTGCAGGCTTCGCTCGAATCTATTTCGTCGCAGGGTGCGCCCACCGAGGCGGCTGCCGGTCCGACCCTCACTAACGCCACACAGGCGCACCTCGCGGCCCGCCAGGTGGCCCAGGCGTTCCGCGCCGATTCGGACCTGGGAGCACCGGTGCAGAAGCTGCTCGAAGATCCCATCACGAATGCCGAGGGCGTATTGCGCGGGCTGGGGCCCGCCGATCTGAACAAGAAAGGTAAGGATACCTGCGCGCAGTTGCGCCCGATCCTGAGCAAGTTCCCGTTTTCGCCGTCGTCGCAGACCGACGCCTCGCTCCAGGACGTCAACACCATCTTCGCTCCCAAGGAAGGCGTGCTCTGGCAGTTCTACGAGGCCAGCCTGCAGAAATTGGTCTCGCGGCAGGGCGTCCCCGTGCCCGGTGCTCCAATCCAGATCACGCCGGCGTACCAGAATTTCCTGGGGAGGGCCTCGGCATTTACGGACGCGGCGTATCCGAACGGCGCGGCCAATCCGCAACTCAAGTACTCGGTCCGGGCGGTCATCGGGCCCGATACGGATCGCGTCCAGGTGACGATCGACGGCCAGAACGCCGAGTTTGTGGGCGCCTCCGCTCCCGCCAAGGTCTTTACGTGGCCCGGCGCTGCTCATGGGATGCAGTTGACCGTGATGGGGAAGGGCGGGGCCAGCTACATTTATCCCACCTACGATGGCCTGTGGGCGGTATTCAAGTTCGTCAACGACGCGGATAAGCGGCTCGGCACGCTGGTAGAGATGACGCTGCGCGCCGGCAAGACAGGGCGTCCGGTGCTGAACCAGGCGACCAACCAGCCGGTAACCGTCCGGCTGGAGATCACCGCCAACCCGCCCGTCTTCGATAAGGGGTACTTCGCCAGCGTGGGATGCGTGACGGAGGTGGCCAAGCAGTGATCCAGCTTCCGGCGCGGATCGGGAAATACGAATTGGAGGAGTTCCTCGGCGGCGGAATGTCCGAGGTCTACCGCGCGCGCGACCAGGTGATCGGCCGCACGGTGGCGGTGAAGATCCTGACCGCGGCCGGCTGCGCGGACGCCGACGTCCGCGACCGCTTCCTGGCCGAAGCCCGCATGGCCGGCAACATCAGCCACGAAAACATCATCTCGATCTACGATTTCGGCGAGGACGAGCAGAAGCGTCCCTTCATGGTGATGGAGTTTCTGCGCGGCGAGGACCTGCGCCACGCCATCGACCAGGGCCGCACCGGCGACCTCGTCTCCAAGTTGAAGACCGCGGTCCAGGTGGCGCGCGCGCTCGAGTACATCCACACGCAGAAGATCGTCCACCGCGACATCAAGCCCGAGAACGTGCACATCAACGCCGCGGGCGTGGTGAAGCTGATGGATTTCGGAATCGCCAAGACCGAAGGGCTTTCCATGACGCGCGCGGGCTACGTGCTCGGGACGCCGTTCTATATGTCGCCGGAGCAGGTGACCGGGCGCGGCATCACCCCGCAGGTGGATGTCTACGCCTTCGGCATCATGCTGTTCGAGCTGGTCTCGGGCGCGAAGCCGATCAAGGGCGACACGGTGGAGCGGATCTTCTATTCCATCCTGAACGAGCCCCTGAACCTGGAACCGCTCGTCCAGGCGGGCGCGCCCGAAGCGGTTTGCACCCTGGTGGCGCAGTGCACCGCCAAAGAGCCGGAGCAGCGGCCGCAGGGCTTCAGCCCGATCTGTGCCGAGCTGGAGCGTCTCATCGCCGCGCAGAGCGCGCCGACCGTGGCTGTTCCGGCGCCGGTCCCCGTTCCGGCGCCCGCGCCGGGGCTCCCCAAATGGATGCTCGCGGCGGGAGCCGCCTTGCTGGTCCTGCTGGTGGCGGGAGGACTCTACCTGGCGATGCGGCCCAGCGCCGGCCACGCGGCGGGCGGCGGCAAGGGACCCGAACTGGCGCGAACCATCGATACCCCAACCGGCGAAATGGTGCTGGTGCCCGCTGGGCCTTTCCTGTTCGGCGAGAAGAAGGCTCCGGTTACGCTTCCCGCCTTCTACATCGACCGGACAGAAGTGACCGACGCGGAGTACGCGGCGTTCTGCAAAGCCACCGGCTACCAGCTACCGGATAAATTTCCCTATGGAAAGCCTGACTACCCCGTCGTAAACGTGACGATCGTGGATGCGCACGCGTTTGCGAATTGGGCGGGCAAGCGACTGCCGAACAGCAAGGAGTGGGAGAAGGCCGCCCGCGGAGAGGATGGCCGGCTGTATCCGTGGGGCGACCAGCCCGACATTTCGAAGGCGAACGTGCACTCTGGCGGACCTCGTCCGGTAACCGACTTCGCAGGCGGCGCCAGCCCGTATGGGGCGCTCCAGATGGTGGGCAACGTTTGGGAATTCGTGGAGCAGTTGAGCCCGCCGCCCGGCGCAGCGCAGTTGGCATATTTCCGCCAGAGGCTGAAGCCGCCTCCCGGTCCGAACGAGCCGTGGTACCTGATTCGCGGCGAATCGTTCGTCGATCCATCTCTCGATCCGGGCGCTGTTTCGGATTCCGGCGCGGTTCCGGGCCGCTGGAAAGACGCCAACCTGGGCTTCCGCTGCGTAAAAGACGTTCACTAATGACCCGAGCCTCGGTCAATGATTGGCGGCGTCGGAGCCTAACCCCTTTGGAATCCTAGAAGCCTCCGCCAATCATTGGCGAGAGTTTCCCGCCCAGGCGGCCTCGAAACGTTCCGGTGTCACGAAGGACGATTGCGTCCCGATCGACAATGTCGAAAGCGCGGCGTACACATTAGCGCGTTCGATCGCTTCGGTCTCTCCGCACCCTCCCGCGAGAAAACAGGCGAAGCTGCCGATGAACGCATCGCCCGCGCCGGTGGTATCCACCGGCTGCACGGGATGCGCCGGGATGTGCCTCGCGCCTTCCGGCCCGGCCAGCAGCGCGCCGTTGCCGCCGAGCGTCACGATCACGCGCCGCAAGCCATGCTCCAGGAGCCAGGCGGCACAGCCGCGGGCCTGCTCCAGATTGGCGACCGGCAGGCCGCTGAGCGCTTCCGCTTCGGTCTCGTTGGGAATCACGTAATCGGCATTGCCAGCGGCTTCGAGATCGAGCGGCTGGCCGGGCGCCGGATTGAGGATCGCGGGCACGCCCAGTTCGCGCGCGAGCCGCAGCGTGTGGTACACCGTCTCGAGCGGAATCTCGAGCTGCAGTACGATACAGCCGGCTGTGCGCAGCAGATCCGCGGCCGCGTCGATATCGCCGGGCGCCAGGTGGTCGTTCGCGCCCTTCACCACCAGGATACGGTTCTGGCCGGTGCTATCGACGAAGATCGGCGCGACCCCGCTCGATACCCCGGGCGTGATCATCACGCGGGAGGCGTCAATGCCGCGCGTCTGGAAGTTCTGGATGCTGGCGGGGCCGAACAGGTCGTCGCCCACCCGGGCCACCATCGAGACGCGCGCGCCGCACAGCCGCGCGGCCACTGCCTGGTTGGCGCCTTTGCCCCCGAAGCCGAGGTGGAACTCGCGGCCGAAGATGGTTTCCCCGGGGCGGGGGAACTGGTCGGTGAACGTGGTGAGATCCACATTCGCGCTTCCGACCACGACGATGTGAGGTTGTGGCATAGGAGGTATGCTCGGCTACTCTATGCTAACCCTTTCGCCGCGGGCTGCACGGCGCTACCGTGTGAAGCATGAGACTTCTCGCCATCCTCGCGGCCGTGCCGGTGCTGTGGGCCCAGGAACCCGCGCCGCTGCCGCACCTCGAGACCCGCGGCGCCGCGACGCAGATGATCGTCGAGGGCAAGCCATTCCTGATGCTCTCGGGCGAGCTGCACAATTCGAGCGCGTCCAGCATCGAGTACATGAAGCCGATCTGGGGCAAGCTCGCCGCGCTGCACCTCAACACCGTCATCGGCACCGTCTCCTGGGAGCTGCTCGAGCCGCGGGAAGGCCAGTTCGATTTCACCCTGGTGGATGCCCAGATCGCCGAAGCCCGCCGCCACAACATGCGGCTGGTGCTGATCTGGTTCGCCACCTGGAAGAACGCGGAGTCCACGTACGTCCCCCTCTGGGTCAAGACCGACCTCAAGCGCTTCCCGCGCATGCAAACCAGGAGCGGCGACAACCTCGAAGAGCTCACGCCGCTCGGCGAAGAGTCGCTGGCCGCCGATGCCCGCGCGTTTCGCGCGCTGATGAGGCACATCCGGCAGGTCGATCCGCGCCACACCGTGATCATGATGCAGGTGGAGAACGAATCCGGCATCCTGCACGACAGCCGCGACCGGTCCGCCCCGGCCGAAGCGGCGTGGTCGCGGCCTGTGCCCCAGGAGCTAATGGATTACCTGGCGAAGCACCGCGCCGCCCTGCTGCCCGAACTGCTCGAGGTGTGGGGTGCCAACGGATACAAGACATCCGGCACGTGGCCCGAAGTGTTCGGCACGGACGCCAGGGCCGACGAGGCATTCATGGCGTGGAATGTGGGCCGCTACATCGGAAAGGTGGCGGAAGCCGGCAAGGCCGAGCTGAAGATTCCCATGTATGCGAATGCCTGGCTGGTGCAGAACGACCGCCAGAAGCCCGGCGAGTATCCGAGCGGCGGCCCGGTCTCGCGTGTCATGGACGTCTGGCGCGCCGCCTCGGCTCCCGGTATCGATCTGCTCGCGCCCGACATCTACATCCAGGATTTCCAGGGCGTGTGCGCCAGCTATACGCGGTCCGGGAACCCGCTGTTCATTCCCGAGGCGCGCGTTTCGGCGGCCAACCTCATCTGGGCCATCGGCCAGCATGCCGCAATGGGCGTATCGCCGTTCGGCATCGAGGATGCGAAGGAGGACGACCCCCTGGGCGCCGCCTACCAGATGATCGACGAGATGATGCCGCTGGTGACGCGCGCTCAGGCGGAGGGCCGGATTGCCGGAGTCCTGCTCGATGGCGAAACGCCGGAGACCCTCTCGATGGGCGGCTACAAGCTGTCGATCGGCGCGGCGCGGCAGCGGCGGCCGCTCCAGCCGGCGGCACGCCCGGAATTCGACAACCGGCCGTACGGCATCGTGATTTCGGAAGGGCCCGACTCGTTCCTGTTGGCGGGTTCCGGGTTTTCCGTCGTATTCAGCCCCGATTCGCCGGGTCCGAAAACCGCGGCCATCGCTTCGATCGACGAGGGGCGTTTCGAGGCCGGACGCTGGATTCCGGGTCGCCGCCTGAACGGCGACGAATTCCACGCGTCGCTCGGCGCCGGGCACGCGGGTATCCTCCGGGTGAAGCTCTACCGCCGCGATTGAGCCGTTCGCCGGTAGCCCTCCGGCATTCGCCGATTGATACGAGGCTTTTCGGCCCCTGCGCCGTACGCTGTGAGCATGGACCCTTACCAAATCAACTACCGGTACCGGTGCCAGGCCGGCTCGGCGGACCGCTTCATTCCGGCTATCGTTCTGATCGGAATCGGAGCCCTGTTCCTGTTGAACAACCTGCACCTGGTTTACTTCCACGACATCTTCCGCTACTGGCCGGTGATCCTGATCGCGGTCGGCCTGGTGAAGCTGGTGGATTCCACCGGCAACGAGGGTCGGATCGCGGGCGGCATCCTGGTGGGCGTCGGCGGTATCTTCATGGCGCAGACCCTGGGCTACCTGACGGTCGGAATCTTCGATCTCTGGCCGGTCGTTTTGATCGCTGCCGGCGTATGGCTGCTGGTGGAGCGCACCGGGGGCTGGCCGCGAACGTCCGATGAGGAGCCCGACAAATTGAAGTCCGGCAAGATTCGCGAAGCGGCAGTCTTCGGCGGCGGCAAGCGCAACATCGCCGACCCCGACTTCCGGGGCGGTAAAGTGGACGCAGTCTTCGGCGGCTTCGAAATCGACCTGCGGCGTTCGGCCATCGTGGGGGATTCCGCGGTACTCGAGATCAACGCGGTCTTCGGCGGCGTCGAGATCCGGATCCCCGAGCACTGGAGGGTCGAGATGAAAGGCGCAGGAGTTTTCGGCGGTTACTCCGACGAGACCCGGGCGCCGAGCCCGGCCGAATTCCCGGTGATCAAGCGGTTGATCCTCAAAGGCGGCGCCGTATTCGGCGGCGTAGTCGTCAAGAATTGAGGGGCCATGCATCCGCTGCTGGTCCGAAGCCGCCGGCTGGTGGTTTACCTGCTGGCCTGGATTCCGATTGTGGCGCTGCTGGCCTACATCGCATGGGCCGCGGGCGGTTTGTCTTGGAAGGACGCCGCCGAGGTGCTGGCGCCGGCGTGCGGGGTTTTCGCGTTCGTGTGCCTCTCCCCCTGGTACGTGTGCCGCACGCGTCCGCTGCGCCCCTCCAATTTCGCCTCCCTGGCATTCGCGCACGCCGCGGCCGCCGGGGCGGCCGGGCTGATCCTGGCGGGCGCCGCATGGCTCTCGGCCTACTTGCTGGCAACGCCCGTGCCGCGCCTGCCGGTGCTCTTCGGAATGGGCGTGCTGCTCTACCTGGTTTCGGTGGGGCTGCACTACGCCGCGCTGGCAGCCGCTGCGTCCAGTGAAGCCGAGAAACACGCCGCCGAGGCGCGCATGCTGGCCCGCGAGGCGGAATTGCAGGCGCTGCGCATCCAGATCAATCCTCACTTCCTGTTCAACAGCCTCCATTCGATCAGCTCGCTGACCACATCCGACGGCGCCCGGGCCCGCGAAATGTGCATCCGGCTGGCGGACTTTCTCCGCAGCAGCCTGGGCCTCGGCAAGCGCGACTCCATCCCCCTGCGCGAGGAACTGGCCCTGGCGCGCAGCTACCTGGAGATCGAGCGCATCCGCTTCGGCGAACGCCTGCAGGTGGACCAGCAGATCGGCGACGCGTGCCTGGATTGCATGGTCCCCGCGCTCCTGCTGCAGCCCCTGGTCGAAAACGCGGTCAAGCACGGGATCGCCGGGCTTTTGGAAGGCGGCTCGATCCGGCTCGAGGCCGGCCGCGACGGTCCCGACGTTTGCATCACCATCGAGAATGCCTTCGATCCGGAAGGCGCTTCTCGCCGGAGCATGGGCATCGGCCTGCAACATGTGCGGCGCCGCCTCGAGGTGCGCTACGGCAGCGATGCCGCGGTCGAGACCGGGCCGCATGGCGGCATCTACCGTGTGGTGCTGCGGTTCCCCTGCGAATCGCCCATGGCCTCGAGCAGCCGGGCGTAGCCCGACCGGCTCACCGGCAGCCGCGTCCCATCCGACAGGATCGCCAGGCGGCTTTCCTTTCCGTAAGGCTCGATGCGCGCCACGCGCTCCAGGTTGACGATGGCGGAGCGGTGAATCCGCACGAAGCGAGCCGGGTCGAGCGCCGTTTCGAGGGAAGCGATCGGCTGCTGTTTCAGGTAGCTTTTGCCGCCGCTGTGCAGCGCTACGTAGTCGTCCTGCGCCTGCACGTAGTCCAGCTTGTCGAGCGGAATCACGTGCACGCGCGTTCCGTCTTTCACCACGAGGCGCTGCGGACGCTCCGCCGGCGGGCGCTCCGCAGCGATTTCGCGGGGCAGGCTCCGCTGGCCGAGCCGGGCCTTGGCGCGATCCAACGCGGTCTCGAAGCGCTCGGCGCTGAACGGCTTGAGCAGGTAATCTACCGCGTGCGCATCGAAGGCCCGCATGGCGTACTGATCGTAGGCCGTGACGAATACCACGGCCGGCCCCGGCTCGATCAGCTCCAGCACTTCGAAGCCATCCAGCTTGGGCATCTGCACGTCGAGAAACAGCAGATCGGGCGCGGTCTCGGCGATCGCTTTGACGGCCTCGAAGCCGTTCGCGCATTCGGCCGCGATCTCGATCTCGGGGTGCGCCCGCAGCAGCTCCTTCAAGAAGCCGCGCGCCAGCTCCTCATCGTCCACAATCACGGCTTTGTGCTTCTGCGCCGGCATCCTCCAGCCAATTTACACCCTTTACACACCCCCATTCCCGTTGGGTTTCATTTATGCGACAATGTGGGAACCCGAATACTTAGAGAAGGGCCACCAGCGAAGGCAGGCGGTCGGAAAGGCGTGCCGTGAGCGATCAAGCCGAAACGCCGTTTGACAGCATCGAGGGTTCCCACGAGTATGTAGCTTTGCTCGCGGACGCTATCGAAGAGGCCCGTCGCGATGTGGAGTCTGAAATTGCTGCCGCCGAACGCGACGCAGCGGATCGCCGCAAAGAGGCGCTCCTATTGGTCTCCTACAATCTCGCCAAGCTGAATCTCCATATCACGACCAGCAGACGCATTTTGAACGACCTCCGCACCTTGCGGCGGTTGCTTTTGGCCGAACGAGGCCTCGCGATGGAAGCGGAAGATACCGGCGTGTCTACAGGCGCGGACTAAGCGCTCCCACCCGGTTCAGCGATCGAAACCGCCGAAAGAAGTACCACCTACTGGAGGTGTATTTCACCCCGTGCCTTTTTACCTCGTGTTTCTTGCAGCTACTGTGGTTTCCGTATTTTTACGCGCATAGTGGCGAAAAACCCCATCTGATGCGGCTTTTCGCATCATTACCCTCTTGACACAATTAGTCGTGAAGCGTACTATTCAAGAGTTGTCGCGCAACTCAGCAGCAACACTTGACAGCGGTGGTTAGTGGGGGACCCCGTATGACCTTTCAGATTGGCGATAAAGTCGTCTATCCCAACCAAGGTGTTGGGACCATCGAGAATATCAGCACCCGCTCTTTTGGTTCCGCATTCGAGAAGTTCTACCTCCTGCGCTTCGGATCAAACAGCATGACGGTGTTGGTTCCATTTTCCAACGTGGGCAACATCGGTCTCAGAAGGGTGACGAAGGACAGGGAGATATCGCGCATCCTTTCCTACCTCTCCAACGGTTTGTGCACGATCAATCCGGACTGGAAGGTGCGCTTCAAAGAGAACACGGAACGAATGCAGAGCGGCGATCTTCTTCTGGCGGCCGAGGTGTTCAAGGCCTTGCTCCAGTTGCACGTGGACAAGCCGCTTTCGTTCCGCGAGAAGAAGATGCTCGACCGTGCCCGGCACATGCTGGTTTCGGAAATTTCAATCGCCCGCGGCGTTCCCGAGATTCACGCCGTCGGCATGCTGCAGCGCTCGCTGGCCAAAGCCGGCCTGACGCTGCCCGTCGCCCTCTAGGATCGCGTACCGCCTCGGGCAGGCGCGAGCTTGTCCGAGGGACCTTATTTTCTTCGCCGCTTCAGCCGTGTTACCATTCCTGCCTGATGTTCTGTCACCACTGCGGTACAGAGGTTGCGCCCGGGGCTCAGTTCTGCACGAGTTGTGGAGAGCCGATGGGTGCGCCGGCGGCGATGGGACCGGCGCCCCCGGCTAACTGGGTCCCGGCACCGGGCATTCACTCGCAGACTGGACGCTGGATCGGCGAAGGGTGGAGGCTCGTGCAGGCCGACCTGGGCACATTTTTCCTGATGGCCCTGGTGTTTTCGCTCCTCAACGCCGCGGTCCCCGTGCTTTTACAAGGACCGCTCTTCGTGGGTTTCCATCTCTTCTGCATGAAGAAGCTATTCGGGCGCCGCGCGGAGTTCGCCGATCTTTTCACGGGCTTCAACTTCTTGATTCCTTCGCTGGTGGCCTCGCTGCTCATCTCGCTGCTGGTGGGGGTGGGCACGCTGTTCTGTATCATTCCCGGCCTGGTGGTCGCGGCGATGTACAAGTTTGTCTACCTGTTCATCCTCGATAAGCGCATGGATTTCTGGCCCGCCATGCAGGCCAGCCACGCCGTGGTAAAGAACGACTACTTCGGGTTCACCATGTTTCTGCTGGCGATGGTCGGGCTGGATATTCTCGGGTTCCTGTGCCTGGTCGTCGGTATCTTCATCGCTCTGCCGGTAACGATCGCGGCCATCACGGTAGCGTATCGCGACATTGTCGGTTTCGAGCAGAGCACCGTGGACGCACTTTGACGCCGCGGCACCTGCGAGTGGCGGCGGCCGTGCTGCTGTTCGCGGTGCTGTGTTTCGCGAGCGTCCCCGCAGCGCCCCGTTTTTCTGTTTGCGGATACCACTGGCTGACCGGACGCGCGTGTCCCTTGTGCGGCCTCACGCGAGGGTTGTTCTCGCTGGCTAAAGGCCGCTGGCGCGATGCGATCGCTTTCAACGCGCTCACTCCCCTCGGTTTCGCGATGCTCTTCAGCCTGTGCGCTGATTTCCGCTGGCGCGGGCGGCTGTGGGGCGCCGGCGCCGCGGCATTCGGCCTCTACGGAATGGCGCGCATCTTCCTGCCCGGCATCTAGGATCCGGCTTCAATCAAAATCGCTATTGACAACCCACGTATCGTCGAACATAATTCCGTTAACGCTAAAATAAGTGGCACTCGGGTCTGAAAGGAAGAAGGGATGAGTCTCCGTAAGACTGCAGCTGTCCTGTTTCTGGCCTCACTACTGTTCGTGGCGGCCGCCCCGCGCCTGCGCGCGCAAGCTCTATACGGGTCGATCGTCGGCTCGGTTACCGATTCCAGCGGGTCGGTGGTTCCGGGCGCATTAGTAAGAGCCACCCAGACGGGAACCGGCCAGGAGCGGCAGACGCTCACGAACGAGACCGGCTCCTACAGTTTTCCCACGCTTCCGCAAGGCTCGTACGATGTCACGATCAGCCGTGAGGGATTCGAGAGGTTCGCTCAGCGCGGTGTTTCGGTGACCATTGCGAATGTGGTGCGGGTGGATGCGGCGTTGAAAGTAGGCGCGGCCACCGAAACGGTGCAGGTTAGCGCGCAGGCGGCCACGCTCCAGACCGATAAAGCCGAAGTCCGCAGCGACATTGCCGCCAAGGACCTGGAGGAGCTGCCGATTCCGGTGAACCGGAATTACCAGAACCTGCTGATCATGGTGCCCGGCGTCTCGCCGCCATCGAGCTCGAGTTCTCTGGCGGCAAATCCGGCGCGCGGCGAAGTGTTCAGCGTCAATGGAACTACCCAGGGCGCCTCCAATACGCGGATCGAGGGGGCGAACGCGATCAACGCCTGGATGTCGCACGAGACCGGATACGTCCCGGGTCTGGAAGCCATCGAGACCGTCACCGTTTCCACGGCCAGCCTGGACGCCGACCAGGGCCTGGCGGGCAGCGCCGCCATCAACGTGCAGTTGAAGAGCGGGACCAACAGCCTCCACGGGTCGGGGTTCGAATACAACCAGAACAACGCAGTGAAGGCCGATCCGTTCTTCCTGCCGGCCGGACAGCGCAAGCCGAAGTTCATCGACAACCAACTCGGCGGCACTCTCGGCGGCCCGATCATCAAGAACAAGCTCTTCTATTTCGGCAGTTACGACGGCCAGTTCATCCGGCAGAACGCTTCCCAGATCGTGACCGTCCCGACGGCGGACATACGCGCGGGCAACATGTCGGGGTCGTCCGGTCCGATCTACGATCCGTTCAGCGGGAACTCCGACGGCTCGGGCAGGACGCCGTTTCCCGGCAATACGATCCCCCAGGCCCGCCAGGACCCGCTCGCGCTGAGAATTCAACAGCTCTATCCCCTGCCCAACCTGCCCGGCATCGCCAACAACTATTACGCCACGGGCGATTACAGCGTAAACCGGCATAAGTTCGACGGGAAGATCAATTGGAACGCCAACCAGAAGCTGTCGGTATCCGCCCGACTGGGCGTGCTGGATTACACCGCGTTCAACCCGGACATCTTCGGCGACAACGGCGCCGGAGTCAGCACGGCGGCGTCCCGGGATGGAAACCTGTTCGGCACGGTCTTCAACGGTACATTGTCGGGCACCTACGTCCTCAGCTCCCACGTGGTCGTGGACAGCTACTTCGGCTACACCCGGCTGAATAACTCGCAGGAGCCCGTCAGCCTGGACAAAGGCAACCTGGGCCTCACCCAGTTGAACCTGCCGGGAACCAACGGCCCTTCGCGCGGATACGGCGGATATCCCTCGTTCAGCATCTCGAGTTACGCCGCATTCGGAAAGGCCTCGGATTCTCCGGTGTACTACCTCGATCCGGCCTACGACTATGTGGCCAACGCTAGCTGGGTCAAGGGCAATCACAACATCAAGTTCGGAGTCGATATCCAGCGGATCGACAACAACAACTGGGAGCTCGGCACGAACGGCGGGTCGTTCTCGTTCGGCGGCGGGCCGACCACGATCAAAGGCGGCGCGTCCCCCAATCAGTACAACAACTATTCGACCTTCCTTCTGGGCCTCACTACCGGCGCTATCAACAACTTCCTTCAAGGGGACCGGCAGACCAGCCGCATGTGGGCCAACAGCTTCTACGTGCGCGATCAGTGGCAGGTCAACCGCGTTCTGACCGTTTCGCTCGGCTTACGCTGGGACTACCTGCCGTTCGGGACCGGCGCGGACCGCGGTTTCGAGACCTACAACTTTCAGACCAACACCATGTACCTTTGTGGGTTAGGCCAGACGCCGACGGACTGCGGCGTGAAGGTCCCCAAGCGTGATTTCAGCCCGCGCCTCGGTCTGGCCTGGCGCGTCACGCCGACCTTTGTCGTGCGCGCCGGATTCGGTATCAATTACGATCCCAACCCCCTGGCATGGGTCCGCGATTTCGTGGGCGAGGCCGAAATCACGCAGTCCGCCAGCGTGCCCGCGGCCCTCAACTCGTATCAGTATGCCAGCCTGCTGAAGAACGGCATTCCGGCCGTGGTGTTCCCGGATACCAGCAGCGGTGTGATCCCGAACTATCCCGCGACGCAGAGCTTCACCGTCCCGCCGCCCGTGTATCACATGCCCTACGTGGAGTCGTGGAACCTCACGGTCGAGAAGCAGCTCCCCAAGGGCTTCCTTGCGCAGGCCGGGTATGTGGGCGACCGCCAGATCAAGCAGCTCCAGGTGATGAATGTCAACGTCGGCGTGCCGGGCGGCGGCACCGCCAGCGAGCCGCTGTACCAGGCGTTCGGCAGGACGGCCAGCTCCGGCCTGATTGAAAACTACGGGCGGAATTCCTACGATTCGCTCCAGGCCAAGCTGATGAAGAGCTACGCCAACGGCCTGTCGCTCAACGTGGTCTACACATTTTCGAAAGCCCTGGCTCTGTGCTGCGACGCCCTGAGCGACAAGAATCCCGCGATTCAGGCGCCGCAGTACCGGAACCTGAACAAGGCGCTGTGGGGATCCAACCGGACGCACTCGTTCGCCATGAGCTCCGTGTACCAGCTGCCGTTCGGGCCGGGCAAAGCGTGGTTGAACCACGGCGTAGCGGGCGCGCTGGCGAGGGGCTGGCAGATCCAGGGGCTTTGGGCCATGTACACCGGGCAGCCGTTCACGGTCAGCGCCGACGCCACCTCCCTAAATGCGCCCGGAAACAGCCAGCGCGCCAACCTGGTGAAGCAGAATGTCGCGATGCTGGGCGGCACCGGGCCGGGACAGTCGTGGTTCGACCCGCTCGCGTTCGCTTCCGTGACGACGCCCACCTTCGGGACGGCCGGCTTCAATGCAATATTTGGGCCCGGCGCAATCAATATCGATGCCGGGCTCGTGCGCGAGCTGCAGATCGGCGAACGGTGGCATCTGCAGTTGCGCCTGGATGCATTCAACGCCACCAATACGCCGCATTTTTCCAACCCGAGCGCCAATGTCTCCAACATGGTCTTGAACGGCGACGGCACCGTAAAGAGCCTGGGCGGCTTCACCAGCATTACTTCCACCAACGGCGGCATGGGTCGAGAGGGAATCGACGAGCGTATGCTGCAGCTTGGTTTGCGGATCCGGTTTTAGCGGCCATGAAGCCGATACACCTTCGCTCGGGAGCCCTCGCACTCGGCTGCGCGCTATGCTCCTTCGCCGCGTACGCGCAATCCGCGGGTTCGAGCGTGCTCCACGTGGGTTTTCGGAAGCTGGTCTCCCGCGCCGACCTGACTTACGACAAGCCGGCGTCTCGAAGCGAAGAGGGCATGCCGGTCGGGAACGGCCGCATGGGCAGCCTGGTCTGGACCACTCCTTCGGCGCTCCACTTTCAGATCAACCGCGTCGATGTATTCGCCGAGAACAGCTATACCACCAGCTTCCCGCGCGCCGATACGGATTACGCCAGCGGCTGCGGGTACGTGGACATCAACCTGGTCGAATCGGGCGACGACGTGTTTACGGGCGCCGGCTTCCGCCAGACGCTCTCGGTCTATGACGGTCTGATGGCCGCCCATGGCAACGGCGTCACCGCGCGCGTGCTCGCGTGGCCGGAGCGGGACGTCACGGCGGTGGAGATCGACGATCAGCGCCAGCATCCGGAAGCCATCAATATCGACCTGCGCATGCTGCGCTACCTGGTCGCGGTGATCAACGGCAAGAACTGGGAACTCACCAGGGAGCACGCTGTGACAGTCCAGACGGCGGAACACTCCGCCACGTCGCGGCTGGATATACGGAACGGCCGGATCCTGTTGACGCAGGAATTTCGGGAAGGCGGATACTATGACTCATCCGCTGTCGCGATCGCCGTACTGGGGCGGCCGTCGAGGGCGCGCTACCTGAACGAAAGCACCGTGCAGCTCTCCGCGTCTCCCGGGAAGGGCCGGTTTACCATTCTGATCTCGAGCGCCGCCAGCTTCGATCCAACAGGCAGACATCGCGGCACTTGTCGCTGAAGGACCTGGATGCCGCGGCGGCGCAGGGTTTTGCAGGTCTGGCGGCCAGTACCGAATCCTGGTGGCACGATTTCTGGGCCAGCGGCTTCGTCCACATGCACAGCAGCGACGAGCAGGCGGATTTCGTGGAGCAGAATTACACGTATTTCCTGTACCTGATGGGCGCTAGCTCGCGCGGCCAATACCCGCCGCGGTTCGGCGGCATGATCTGGTACACCAACGGCGACATGCGGCGCTGGGGTTCGCAGTACTGGTGGGCGAACATGAGCGCCTATTACCGGAATCTGCTGCCGGCCGGACGCCTGGAGCTGATGGACCCGCTGTTCTCGATGTACAGCGGCATGTACGATGCCTGTGCGCTGGCCGCGCGCCAGCAATGGGGTTCGCAGGGAATCTGGATTCCGGAGACCACGTTCTTCAACGGCCCCGAAAAGCTTCCCGACGATATCGCGGCGGAGATGCGCGACCTCTACCTGGCGCGCAAGCCGGCCGGCGAGATGTCGGAGCGGTTCCGCTGGTGGTCCGAGACGGAGAACCGGCACAACAGCCGCTGGAACTTCCATGCCGACGGCAAGTGGGAGCACGGCCACTACGTGGTTGCGGACAAGAAACACGGCATCTTCGGCCATACCAGCCACATCATGGGCGATGCCGCGCGGATTGCGTCCCTCTACTGGGATCGCTACCTGGATACGCTCGACCCGGCGTGGCTGCGCGAGCGCGCTTATCCCATGATCAAGGGCGCGGCCGAGTTCTACCGCAATTTTCCGAACTTCCGCAAGGGAGACGACGGCAAGTATCACATCTACCACGTCAACAACGGCGAATCGAACTGGGATACTCCGGACACGCTTTCGGAGGTGGCGAACATGCACATGATCTTCCCGCTGGCGATACGCGCGTCCGAGATTCTGGGCGAGGATCCGGACCTGCGCTCGCAATGGCAGGAAATTGTGCGCGATCTCGTGCCCGTGCCCAAAAGCAATCGCGGCATGGGTCCCGGCGGTTTCGGCGGATTCATTTTCGGCAGCGGTACGGCAGGGGCGATCGCGCCGCTGGGGGAGGACCGGGAATTGAAGGCGCGCTTCCTCAACTTCAACCGGACTTCGGGCTTCATCGACAATCCGGGGATCGGGGGAGCGCAGATTTTTCGCAACCGGCTGCGGCTGCGCGAAGGTCCCGGCGCTATCGACGCGGAGCACATCGGCGGGCTGACCTCGGGAATTCACTCCTCGCTCCTGACGAACACCGCCGCGACGGGCGAAGATCCGGTGCTGCAAGTCTTTCCCGCATGGCCGAAGGACTGGAACACGGAATACCGGCTGCTGGCTCCGGGAGCGTTCCTGGTCACCTCTTCCATGCGGGAGGGGCGCGTGGAGTTCGTGGAGCTGCAATCGCAAGCCGGAGCGCCGGTCAAGCTGCGGAACCCGTGGGGCAGCGCGGCGGTAACGCTGTACCGCAACGGCAGGAAGGCCCAGGACCTGGAAGGAGGGCAGCTCGCTTTTCCCACGGCCAAGGGCGAAGATCTTCTCGTGCTGCCGAAGGGCACGGCGCCGGAATCCGTTAAGCGCAGCTTCTAGGCTCGCGGTGATTTCCGCTATCATATCCTGCACGCCCTATGGCTGCCCCGTATTCTTCCGTGTCGTCCCAGGCCTCCCGCCACTTGCCGCTTCTGGTCTTGTTATTCGCCGGCAGCGGCTGTTCCGGCCTCATTTACGAGACCGTCTGGTACCAGCATCTGCAACTTGCCATCGGAGCGACCGCGGTGTCGCTCGGATTTCTGCTGGCCACCTTTATGGGGGGCTTGTGCCTGGGAAGCATCTGTCTGCCGCGCCTTCGTCTGGCCGGCCGGCACCCGCTGCGGATCTACGGATTCATCGAGCTGGGCATCGGGGCTTGCGCGGTCCTGGTGCATTTCTGCCTGCCCCTGGTTAACCGCGTGTACATCGCCGGAGCGGAGCACGGGATGCCCGGTATGCTGCTTCGTGGAATGGTCTGCGCGGTCTGCCTGCTGCCGCCCACCATGTTGATGGGGGCCTCCCTGCCGGCCATCGTGCGTTGGATCCGCTCCACTCGCGAAGGCGTCTCCTGGTGGGGCATGCTCTACGGCGGCAATACCGCCGGGGCCGTTTTCGGATGCCTTTTCGCCGGCTTCTGGCTGCTGCGGCTGTACAACATGGCGACCGCTACCTTTGTGGCCGTCGCGTTGAACCTGGCGGTCGCCGCCGTCAGCTTCCGGCTGGCCGCCGTAACCCCCGCCTGCCCCGCCGATTTCCAGGCCGACGTGCCGTCCCGCCGCCGTATCGATTGGCCCGTCTACCTGGGCATCGCGATTTCGGGCGCCACCGCACTGGGCGCGGAAGTCCTGTGGACACGGCTCCTGGGCATGCTGCTCGGCCTCACCGTCTACGCCTTCTCCATCATCCTGGCGGTCTTTCTGTCCGGGCTGGCGACCGGCAGTTGGATCGGCTCACTGATATTGCGCGCGGTATCGCCCCGGGCCGCGCTGGGCTGGTGCCAGATCCTGCTGGCGCCGGCCATCGCCTGGACCGTCTGGATCATCGCCGCGTCGCTGCCATACTGGCCCATCAATCCCCTGTTGACCATCAACCCCTGGCACATTTTCCAACTCGACCTCGTGCGCTGCGCCTGGGCGATTCTGCCGCCCACGCTCCTGTGGGGCGCCAGTTTCCCGCTGGCCGCCGCTGCCGTGGCCGCCCCCGGCGAAGATCCGGGAAGGGTCATGGGCAACATCTACGCCGCCAATACCCTGGGCGCGATTATCGGCGCGCTCGGCGTCAGCCTGGTGCTCATCCCGGCTGCCGGGACGCAGGCTACTGCCCGCATCCTGCTGCTGGCCGCCGTGGCCGGGGGACTGGTGGTGCTGCTGCCGGTGATGCGCAGCGGAGCGTCGAAGGCCGCCGCGGCCGCACTGACGGTGTCCGTGGCGATCGCCGTCTGGCTGGCCTCGGGACTCCCGCCCGTGCCCGGAGGCTTGATCGCCTATGGCCGCCGCATGGCCATCAACGCCGGACAGTACGAGGTCCTGTATACCGTCGAGGGGCGCAATTCGTCGGTGGCCATCACCAGGTGGGGCAATTCGATCGAAATTGACGTCAACGGGCACGTGGAAGCCACCACCCAGCCGTACGATATGCGGTTGCAGCGTATGGTCGGGCACCTGCCCGCGATGCTGCATCCCAACCCCAAATCGGTTTTGGGAATCGGCTTCGGCGCCGGCGTTTCGGCCGGAACCTTCACCCGCTATCCCGGAATCGAGAGCATCACCATCTGCGAAATCGAGCCGGTGATCCCGCCCACATCTACGCGCTTCTTCGGCCGCCAGAACTACGAGGTCTACCGCAATCCCAAGACCCACGTCATCTTCGACGATGCCCGCCACTACCTGATGACCACCAACTCGAAGTTCGACATCATTGCGAGCGACCCACTCGATGTGTTTGCCAAAGGCACCGCATCGCTCTATTCGAGCGAGTACTTCGAGGCGGTGCGGCGCCATCTCAATCCGGGCGGTATCTTCACGCTGTACGTGCCGCTCTACGAGAGCGACGAGCGGACCGTGAAGAGCGAGATGGCGACCTTTTTCGAGGCTTTTCCGTACGCCACCATCTGGGCCAATACGGTAAACGGGCACGGCTACGACATGGTCTTCATGGGCCACCTGGACCCTCCGCGGATCGATCTCGACCAGGTGCAGCAGCGTCTGGAACGGGCCGACTACGCGCAGGCGGCCGAATCGCTGCGTGAAATCGGCGTCGGGTCGGCGGTGGACCTGCTCTCCACTTACGCCGGCCGGAAGTCCGATCTCGGCGCGTGGTCGGCCGGCGCCGAAATCAATACAGATGGCGACCTGCGCCTTCAATACCTGGCGGGATGGGGCATCAACTCGAGCATGGAAGACGTTCTTTACAACCAGATGCGGCGTCGCCGGCGTCCTCCGGACGGGTTGTTTACGGGCTCGCCCGAACATGTCGCGGAGTTGCTCGAGTCGATTTCCGCCCCATCGTCCTGGTAACACGGATTAAGAGTTGCGTCTCCTCCGCGGACTGTGATATTGTCCTGTCCACCTGTACTCTGCAGTGAGGGAAAATTTCGGCCGAGGAGGAGTCCTGGGATGCTGCTTGCTCCCGTAATCTGGGTTCTGACGGTCATTATCGTTTACTTTTTCGCCGCCAAAACCTGGTGGTTTCCACCCCCTATCAATCACCATGGACAACTGTATGACGCTCAGTTCATGCGGACCTTGATCGTGGTGGGTGTGATCTTCTTCCTGGCCCAGGCCGCGCTCGGCTACGCCATCATGAAGTTCCGCGATAAGGGCCGCCGCGCCATTTATTCGCACGGAAACAACAAGCTCGAAACCCTGTGGACCACGGCCACCGCCGTGCTCTTCCTGGGACTGGTGGTGATGGGCACCAAGATCTGGGCGGGCGTGCATTTCGACGAAGCCCCGCCCGACGCCATTCCCATCGAAGTCATGGCCAAGCAGTTTGCCTGGAGTTTCCGCTATCCCGGTCCCGACGGGAAGTTCGGCCGTACCGATCTCAAGCTGGTCAACGATGCCGCGGGCAACCCCATGGGTATCGACGACAAGGACCCGGCCGGCAAGGACGACATCGTCAGCGCTTCCCTCAAGGTGCCGGTCGGAAAACACATCAAGTTGATCATGCACTCCCGGGACGTGATCCATAACTTTTTCGTCCGCGAACTTCGGATGAAGCAGGATATTGTCCCCGGCATGGAAATCCCGCTGCACTTCGAGGCCGACCAGACCGGCATTTACGAAGTGCCCTGCTCGGAGCTATGCGGCCTGGGGCATTTCCAGATGCGCACTACCATGCAGGTGATGACCGCAGCCGAGTTCGAGCAGTGGAAGCAGCAACAGGCCCAGAAATGACGTCACCAACCCCCGAGGTAACCCTATGTCCTCTCCTGTAGCCCACACGGCGCATGCTGCGCCGCAAGGCTTCATTCGAAAGTACATTTTCAGCCTGGATCACAAGGTGATTGGCATC
Organism: Bryobacterales bacterium; assembly: GCA_963836015.1. GTDB lineage: Bacteria > Acidobacteriota > Terriglobia > Bryobacterales > Bryobacteraceae > CAWCDJ01. The sequence continues at coordinate 116,066 of CAWIIF010000015.1, forward strand.
CAGTATTATTTCCTGGGCCTCTTCTCGGTGTTTCTGGGCATGTCGCTTTCGCTGCTGATGCGCTACCACATGGTTAACCCGAACGTGGCGGTCTCGTGGTTCGGGAAGTTATGGCCCACCGCCGCGGCCGGCGGCGTAATGACTCCGGAACTCTACCTCTCGCTGATGACCATGCACGGCACCATCATGGTGTTCTTCGTGCTCACGACGGTTCCGCAGAGCGGCTTCGGCAATTATTTCCTGCCGATTCAAATAGGCGCCGAGGATATGGCCTTCCCGGTGCTGAATATGATGTCGTTCTGGACCACGTTCCTGGCGCTGGTGGTGATGGTCTCCGCGTTCTTCGTGCAGGGCGGCGCGCCGCTCTCCGGATGGACCGCGTATCCGCCGCTCTCGGGCGCCGGCCGCCTCACGGGTCCCGGCGAAGGCATGGGCCAGAACCTGTGGATCCTCAGCATCGCCATCTTCTGCGGGGCGTCGCTCATGGGCGCCATCAACTTCATCGCCACCACGGTGGACCTGCGCTGCAAAGGCATGACCCTGATGCGCATGCCGCTCACGTGTTGGACCTGGCTGGTCACCGCCATCCTCGGCCTGCTCGGGTTTGCCGTCCTGCTTTCGGCGGGCGTGCTGCTGCTGCTCGACCGCACGGTGGGCACCAGCTTCTTCCTGCCGGCCGGCCTGATGATCAACGACCAGATCATCACCAATCATAAGGGCGGCTCGCCGCTGCTCTGGCAGCACCTGTTCTGGTTCTTCGGGCATCCCGAGGTATACATCGCCATCCTTCCCGGCATGGGAGTGACTTCGCAGCTGCTCTCCACTTTCTCGCGCAAGCCGATCTTCGGCTATAAAGCGATGGTGTACGCCATCCTGAGCATCGGTTTCCTGGGCTTCCTGGTCTGGGGCCACCACATGTTCATGAGCGGCATGAACCCGTATTCGGCCATGGCATTCTCGGTCCTCACCATGTGCATCGGAGTGCCATCCGCCATCAAGACATTCAACTGGATAGGGACGATCTGGAACGGCAAGATTCAGTTCACTACAGCCATGCTGTTCGCGCTGGGCTTCGTCTCCCTGTTCGTGACCGGCGGCGTGAGCGGAATCTTCCTGGGTCAGCCGGCGCTCGACCTCTACTTCCACGACACCTACTTCGTGGTGGGCCACTTCCACATGATCATGGGGGTGGCGGCCATCTTCGGGATGTTCGCAGGCACCTTCTACTGGTTCCCCAAAATGTTCGGCCGCATGATGAACGAGACGCTCGGCAAGATCCATTTCTACCTTACGTTCATCGGCGTCTACTGTATCTTCACGCCCATGCACTTCCTGGGCATCGTCGGGAACCCGCGCCGCTATGCCGATTTCACCAACGTGGAGTACCTGGCGGGTGTGATCCCGGTACACCAGTTCATGACCTATGCGGCGTACGTCACCGCCGGCGCGCAGTTGATCTTTCTTTTCAATCTGATCTGGAGCCTGAAAAAAGGGCCGGTGGCCGAGATCAATCCCTGGCACTCGACGACGCTCGAGTGGACCGTGCCCTCGCCGCCTCCTTTCGATAATTTCGCGGGTGTCCACCCCGTGGTGAACCACGGTCCTTACGAATACAGTGTCCCGGGCGCGGACGAAGATTACATCATGCAGTCGGATCCGCCTTCAGTCCATTCTGAAGCCTGATGCATCACATGGGTATGGCCGGTTCCCTCACTCACGACATCGTTCAAGGGCCTCCACCCCCGCCGGTCGATCGCGGCTGGGGTGGAGGCGATGACAGCGGCTCGGAAGGCCGGGGCTCCTCCCGCCGCGCTTCCTTCACGGGCCTGTTTGTATTGCTGGCGGCCAGCACCATGGTTTTCGCCGCCTTTACCAGCGCGTTCGTCGTTCGCCGCGGGCTCTCCGACGACTGGATCAGCATGCCCAAGCCGCCGATCCTGTTCGTCAACACGCTGGTCCTGCTGGCTTCGAGCGTAGTGCTCGACCTGTCGCGGCGCTCGCTCCGGGCTCACAATCGGAGCCGTTTTAATCTGTGGTGGACGGTGGCGACCGGTTTAGGTATTCTCTTCCTTTTGGGCCAGGCGCTGGCCTGGCGCGAGTTGAAGGATGCGGGTATCTACGTCGCCACCAATCCCAGCAGCTCGTTCTTTTATGTGCTTACCGCGTCGCACGCTTTTCACCTGCTGGGAGGCGTCGCGGCGCTGGTGTACGTGGATGTGCAGGCGCTGCGTCTGCGCCTCGGGCCGGCTAAGCGTACGGCCATCGACGTCACCGCGATCTTCTGGCATTTTCTGGATGGGATCTGGATCTTCCTGATGGTCCTATTTTACGTTTGGGGGTAAGGATGTCGACCCAAGTTTCCGTCGCCGGTACATCGCATTGGGAAGGAGGACGGTCGCCCTACGCGACCAACTCGAAGAAGTTCGGAATGTGGCTGTTCATCATTTCGGATTCGCTCACCTTCTCCGCGCTGCTGTTCGCCTACACTTACGGCCGCGTTTCCAATCCGAACTGGCCTACGCCGTTCCACTTCTCGCCCAGCATCATCTTCTCGAGCATCATGACCTTCTGCCTGCTTTCGAGCAGCCTCACGATGGTGATGGCGGTGCACGCCATGAACCACGGCAAGCGCAAGGCGGCGGGCGGATGGATCCTCGCCACCATGGCCGGCGGGCTGGCGTTCGTCGTGCTTCACCTCAACGAGTGGATGAACCTCATTTACAACGAGCACGTGACGGCCTCCAACAATCCGTGGGGCGTCCCGCAGTTCGGAGGGACCTTCTTCGCGCTGACCGGCCTGCACATGACGCACGTGATCATCGGGATCATCTACCTGGGCATCATCTGCCAGGCCGTGATGCGCGGCAAATTCCGGGCGGAAGACGTGGAGGTCAGCGGCCTCTACTGGCACTTCGTCGACCTGGTTTGGATGTTCATTTTCCCGCTGGTCTACCTGATGTCCGCGAGAGTGAGCGGGTAAGGAGCGAATCGATGAGCGCGCATGCCGAAGAGATCGAACACGTAGCGGGCGCAACCACGGCCACCTTTGCCAAGGTGTGGGTGACGCTTCTGGTGTTGACCGGAGTCGAGGTCTTCCTGGCCTACGAGCAGGTGCCGACCATGATCATGTTGACCGCGCTGATCGGAATCTCGATCATCAAGGCTGCCCTGATCATCGCCTATTTCATGCACCTGAAGTTCGAGCGCCTGAGCCTGTTTCTGACGCTTTTCCCAATGCTGGTCTTCTGCATTCTGCTCATGCTGATCTTCCTCGGGGACGCGTCCCGCATCCCGCTGATGAGGCCGCCGGCATGAGGCGGCTGCTGCTCGTCCCGATCTTCGCCCTGGCTTTGAACGCGCAGTGCGTGATGTGCTACCGGACGGCCCACGCGCAGAATCAGGCTCGCGCGCGCGTGCTCGATGCCGGTATCGTGATTCTGGGCGCGCCGCCGTTCCTGATCCTCGCCGGCTTCATCGCTTACGTATTTCAGCGCAGCGACCGCTATCGCGAATAGCCGGCCACTTCGTTAGTGGTATGCTGTTTGGGCGCACGATGAAACCCACCCTGGCAGCGACCCTGATCCTTCCTGGCCTGATATCCCTTGCTTTCGCCCAGTCCCACACCGGCTGGAGCGACTACGGCGGCGCGGCGGATTCCGCCCAGTATTCCGCTCTCAAGCAAATCAACCGGGCCAATGTGAGCAAGCTGAAGGTCGCCTGGACCTTCCCGACCGGCGACAACCGCACCTACAACTTCAACCCCCTGGTGGCGGACGGCGTGATGTTCGTCCTCGCCCGGAACAATTCGATCGTGGCGCTCGATGCCGCTACCGGCAAGGAGACCTGGGTCCATCCGGCCGACCCCGGCACCACCATCATCACCAGCCGCGGCATTAACTACTGGGAGAGCAAGGACCACGCCGAGCGCCGCCTGCTTTACGCGAGCAACCACGTGCTGCACGCGCTCGACGCCCGCACCGGCAAGCTCATCTCCACGTTCGGGACCAACGGCAGCGTCGATCTCAAAGACGGTCTCGGCCGCGATCCGAAGTCTCTGCGCCTGGTGCAATCGACCACCCCCGGCCGCGTTTTCGAAGACCTGCTGATTATCGGCTCCGCCACCAACGAAGGCTACACCTCGGGTCCCGGCGACCTGCGCGCCTTCGACGTCCGCACCGGGCGCCTGGTCTGGACCTTCCACACGGTTCCGCATCCCGGCGAGTACGGCTACGAGACCTGGCCCCCCGACGCCTGGAAGACGGTCGGCGGAGCCAACGTGTGGGGCGAGTTCTCGCTCGATACCGCGCGCGGCATCGTTTACGCCCCCACCGCCAGCCCCAAGTACAACTTCTACGGCGCCGACCGCAAGGGCGCCAACCTTTTCGGCGACTGCCTGCTGGCGCTCGACGCCCGCACCGGCAAGCGCATCTGGCACTTCCAGATGGTCCACCACGATATCTGGGATTATGACGATGCCACGGCGCCCAAGCTGCTCACCGTGCGCCACAACGGCAAGGTGGTCGATGCTGTCGCTCAGCTCAGCAAGCAGGGCTTCGTGTGGGTCTTCGACCGCGTCACCGGCCAGCCGCTCTGGCCCATCGAGGAGCGCCCCGTACCGAAGTCCGACGTCCCCGGCGAGGAGACCTGGCCCACGCAGCCCTTCCCCCTCAAGCCGCCGCCTTACGCGCGCCAGAAATTCACGGTGGAAGATCTCAGCCCGTTTCTCGAGGATCCGCAGGAGCGCGCCCACTGGCGAAACGAGATTCTCAGCGCACGTAATGAGGGCCTGTTTACACCGCCCGCGCTTCGCAACACCATCGAGATGCCCGGCAACAACGGCGGCGCCAACTGGGGAGGCGCGGCGGTGATCCCGGATCGCGGCCAGCTCTTCGTGGTCTCGAAAGACCTTCCGGCGATCCTGAAGCTGGAGCCCGATCCCGAGCAGAAAGACCGGTACGTCAGCGGCTTCAACCTCGTCACCACCTCGAGCGGCCTGTCGCCGATCGGCCCGCCGTGGGCTTCGCTCACCGCCTACGATCTCAACGAGGGGACCATCCGCTGGAAGATCCCGCTCGGCGACGTTCCGGACCTGGCGGCGAAGGGCATACGGGATACCGGCGCGCACTACCCGAAAGTAGGACCGGTGGTCACCGCCGGCGGGCTGATCTTCACCGGCACGCGTGACCGGAAGATCCGGGCGTTCGATACGGATACGGGCAAAGTGCTCTGGGAGACCGAAGTCCCGTCAGCCCTTGAAGGGATTCCGGCGGTGTATGAAATCGGCGGCCGCGAATATGTCGTGTACTGCGCCGCCGCGCAGGCCGGGCTGACGCCCGCCACGCGCAAGCCGGTATCGGGAGCTTATATCGCGTTCGCGCTGCCTTGAAGATCAGTGGGCCGCCAACTTCCGACCGCGGCTTTCATCATATTTGGTGGCGCATTATTCATACCGCAGTGCGACGATGGGGTCGATCTTCATGGCGCGCCGCGCGGGCACGAAGATCGCGGCTGCTGCGGCGGCGGCCAGGGCCAGCGGAATCCCGACGAAGGTCACCGCGTCGCCGGGCTTGACGCCGTAGATCATCGACGCCAGGAGCCGCGCGAATCCCCAGGCCAGCGGCATCCCGACGGCAATACCGATCGCGATCGTGGTCATGCCGCGGCGGAAGATCATGGCCATCACGCTCCACCGTTTGGCGCCCAACGCCATCCGGATGCCGATCTCGCGGGTCTGCTCGTAAACCAGGTAGGCCATCACGCCGTACACGCCGATCCCCGACAGCACCAGCGCCAGCACGCCGAAGACGCCCATCAGCACGGCCATGTAGTTCAGGCCGATGGCGCGATTGTGGATCGACTTTTCCATGGTCTGCACGTCCGTAACCGGTTGTTCGGGGTCCACCGAGCGGATGGCCGCCGTGATCGCCGGCGCCAGCAGCAGCGGGTCGCCGGCCGTGCGCACTCCGATGTCCATCCACAGTGCCGGCGCCTGGTCGAAGGGCACGTAAACGGTACGCCGCGGCTCGCGGTCGTACGGGTTGTGCATCACGTCGGCCACCACTCCCACGATCGTGAGCCAGGGGCCGGGCGGCGAATCCGGCGACCCGATCCGTATGCGGCGGCCGATCGGCGATTCGCCCTTCCACCAGCGGTCGGCCATGCGCTGGCTGATCACCGCCACCTTGGGCGCATCGGGGCCGTCGGTCGAGGCCAGGAAGCGCCCGGCGCGCAGCGGAATGTGCACCGTTTCAAAATAGCTCGGGGTGGCCAGCTGGTACATCCCGGTGGGAACCTTGTCGCGATCCACCGGCCGGCCTTCGATGGTGAAGGCCCGCCCGTTGGAGTGGTTGGAGTAAGGCATCGCCGAAACCGCGGTGGCGGACTGCACGCCCGGCAGCGCGCTGATCCGCTCCAGCACGCTCTCGTAGAAGCGCACCTGGCGGTGCGGCTCGTGATACTTGTTGTCCGTAAGGGCCAGCCGCAGCGTCAGCAGCGTCGCGGGGTCGAACCTGCGGCCGTTGTCCACCAGCGAGCCGAAGCCCCGCACCATTAGTCCCGCGCCGGCCAGCAGAACTACCGCCAGCGTCACTTCGGCCCCCACCAGGAGGTTCCTCAGACGGTGGCGCGCGCCGCCGGACGACCCGCCCCGTCCGCCTTCCTTCAAGGCGTCGGTCAGGTTCGGGCGCGAGCATTGCCAGGCCGGAGCCAGGCCCGCCAGCACGCCGCTCAGCACGGCCGCCAGAAGGGTGAAGAACAGGGCGCGCCCGTCCATCTGGATATCCTTCCAGCCCAGGATGTAGCGCTCGATCTCGGGCGGCATCCCGCCCTTGATCATGTTCATGCCCCACTTCGCCACCAGCAGACCCACGGCCGCGCCGGCCACCGCCAGCAATACGCTTTCGGTCACCAGTTGGGCCACCACACGGCCTCGCGACGCGCCGAGCGCGGTCCGCACCGCCACCTCGCGCAGCCGGGCGGTGGCGCGCGCGAACTGCAGGTTGGCGACGTTGGCGCACGCGATCAGCAGCACGAAGACCACCGAGAACAGCAGCATGATCAGGTACTGCTCGGTCTCGTGCTCCACCAGGTACCGCCGCACCGGCATCGCGATGAGGCGGCGGTTGTGGTTGGTGTCGGGATACGCTTTCTCGAGCCGCGCACTGATATTGTCGATTTCGGCCGCGGCCTGCTCCTGGGTGTGCCCCGGACGCAGCCGCGCGGCGGATTCCAGCATCTGCGACCGGCGCGACGTTCGCTGTTCGGGCGTGAGCGCGGTGGGCGTCCAGAGGCCGGTAGCCAGCGGAAAATCGAAGGTCGAGGGCATCACGCCGACCACCAGGAAATTCTGGTCGTCCAGGTGGATGGTCTTTCCGACGATCGTGCGGTCGGCGCCGAAGCTGTGCTTCCACAAACGGTCGCTCAGCACCACCTCGCGCTCGCGCCCAGGCTGGTCCTCACCCGGCAGGAAGCCGCGGCCGATCGCCGGCTGGACGCCCAGGACGCCGAAGAAATTCGCGGTCACGAGGGTCTGATAGACGCGGTCGGGCTCGCCGCCCGGGCCCACGATGTTGGCCAGCCCCCGCTGCCACGAGGCCAGATCCGCGATTGTGGAACTGGCGCGGCGCACATCCTCCAGGTCGGCCGGAGTGGCGTCGTCCCACGCCTGCGGCTCGCCCGGCACACGCTGCAGCACCATCACCAGGCTGTCCAGATTGGGCAGCGACACGGGCTTCCACAGCAGCGCGTCGCAAACGCTGAAGACCGCGGTGGTGGCGCCGATTCCCAGGGCCAGGGTTAGAACCGCCGTAGCCGTGAAGCTCGGCGATTTGCGCAGCATGCGCTCCCCGTAGCGGATATCCTGCCAGAGGCTCATGTTGGGAATACGCGAAAACCGACCGCCGGGTTCAACGAAACTACTCGATCTTCTCCGGCAGCTCCCCGAAGTCGAAATACTTCTGTGTGACGCCCGCGGCGGTAACGTTGACAATCCGCATTCCGGATTTTGCGCCTTCGAGCGGCATGCCCACCGGGCCGGTCGAGATCATGTCGAGGTCCCCGTCGCGGCCCTCGGAGTTGTGGTGCAGGTGCCCGGCGAACACCCAGCGCACGCCGTACTCGTGCAGCAGCTTCAAATATCGCGCCCGCGTGGGCTTGGGGATGTTGAAATACTGGTCGTCCTCATCCGGGTTCGTGAGGAAAAACGGAATGTGCTGGAACACAATCACGTATTTCGCGCCCGACTGCTTCGCCCGGGCCAGTTCCGTGCGAAACCATGCCTCCATTTTGGCGGCCTCGTCCGGGACCTTATCCGTGGCTTTCTCGAGGTTCGAGTTGAGCACGATGCCGGCGATATCGCCGGAGCGGAACGTGTAATAATCCGGACCGAAGCGCTCGCGGTACCGCGCCAGGGTTTCCGGAGTCGGCTCATTCTCGACGTCGTGATTCCCCGGCACGCTATAAAGCTTGATGGCCTTGTCGAGCCGGGCCGCGATGCGCTTGTACTCGGCAACCTCGGCGCCGTCGGTGGATTTGTTGACCAGGTCGCCCGTCACCACCACGAAGGCCGGCTTCAAGCGGTTGGCGGTGGCGATGGCGAATTCGAAGTTGGCGGTCTCGTGCGCGAACCCCTGGTCCTTGCTGTACATCCCGAACTGGGGGTCGGACATCTGGATGAAACTCTGCGCGGCCAGCGGTCCGGCCAGCGCAATCGCGATCAGCAAGCGTCGTATGGTCATGGTTTCAGTTGATAGGATTCGCCCAGCCGGCCGGCGCCCGCCAGGTACTTGCGGGCGCGCACCAGCTCCGCCACCTGGCGTACGTGCCCGAGGTCGTGGAGCACCCACTCGTGCAGCATCTGGGAGAGCGTGATTTCGCCCGCTTCCTTGTGCACGGCAACCCGGCGGCCGGCCTCCCCCGGAAGGTCGCGCAGGAATTCGACATTGATCTCCCGCTGCTCCTCGAAATGGTCGAAGGCGTCTTCCGGGTCCGCGTCGCGATAGAGGTCGAGGTGGAACTGAGCGTCGTCGGGCTCGAACTCGGGACGCTCCTCGTTGAGGAACCGGTCCAGCCGTGCCCGGTAGCAGTGGCCTTCGCTGTGCGAGAGGTGCGCCAGCACCTCGGCCACCGAGAAGCGGTCGGGCGCGGGCTTCCAGCGCGCGTCCTCTTCCGTCAGTTCGCACATCAGGCCGCGCAGCAGGTCGGGCGTCGCGTCCAGCATCTCGATGCAGGGCAGGGAATCTTCGTCCATGGGCTTATCCTACGACGTTTTCTCCCCCGTCCACGTGCACGGTGTTTCCGGTCATCCAATAGGTCGCCGGGTGGCACAGCGCCACGATGCAGCGGGCCACATCTTCGGGCATCGTCAGGCGGCCGTGCGGATTCCGTTGCTTGGCGATCTGCATCAGAGTTTCGTGGCCTGGAATCAGCCGCAGGGCCGGCGTGTCGGTCACTCCTGCCAGGATGGCGTTGGCGGTGATGCCGGCCGGAGCGAGCTCCACGGCCAGCTGCCGGATGTGCGCCTCGATCGCCGCCTTGGCCGCGCTCACCGGACCGTAGCTCGGGATAGCCCGCGTGCCGCCGCTCGACGTCATGGCGAAAATGCGGCCGCCCCAGTCGAACAGCCCGGCGCGCAGGCAGTCCTGCACCCACCACACCAGGGAGTGGCCCATGGTGTCCACGGTGATTTCGAGCTGCTTCTTCGTCACCACCTGTTCGGCGCCGGCCAGCGGCTTGAGCGCGCCGAATGCCAGGGAGTGCAGCAGCACCCGCAGGGTCCCCGCGGGCTCGGCCGTGAGCCGCCGCCGTATCTGCTCCACCGTTTGCTGCCGCATCTCGTCGTCGGAGGCGTTGCAGTTGAAGAATTCCACCTCGCGCCCGGCCTCGCGGATCTTCTGCTGGATCTCGGCCACGTGCGGCAGCTTGTCCCGCCGGTCCAGGTGGACTCCGAAAATGTTCATGCCGGCGCGCGCCAGCTCAATCGCAGAGGCTTCGCCAAAGCCGCTGCTCGCGCCCAGAATCAGGGCCCAAGGTTGTTTGCTCATTTCAATCCGGTGACTGCAATCTCCCTTTCGTCGTTTTCCCGGGCCTCGATACGGATCTCGACGCGCTCCGGCGGCATCCACTGCGGAAACCGCTCGCCCCATTCGATCAAAACCACGGCCTCGCGGTCGAAGACATCCTCCAGCCCGAGCGTTGCCAGCTCCCGCGCCTCTTCCATGCGGTACAGATCGATATGATACACGCGTCCGCCGCCGTATTCGTGGATCAGCGTGAAGGTGGGGCTGGCCACCTCATCCGCGGCGGCCGCGCCCAGCCCGCTCACGATGCCTTTCGCCAGCGTCGTCTTGCCCGCGCCCAGGTTGCCGATCAACAGCACCACCGCGCGCGCGGGCAGTTGGCGTGCGATGCGTTCCCCCAGGGCGATGGTCTCCGCTTCAGTCGCGGTGCGGTACGCCGGCACACGCCTCCATGGCTTGGGGAAGATACTTCAGGATGTCGGAGGCGATGAAGCACTTCTCTCCCAGTTCCCGCGCGCCGATCTCGCCCGCCAGGCCGTGCAGGTACACGGCCGCCGCGACGGCCTGGTCGTGCCGGCCGGGAAACTGTGCCAGCAAGCCGGAAATCATGCCCGTGAGGATGTCGCCCGTGCCTCCAGTGCCCATGGCGGGTGTGCCGGTGGGATTGATCCATACGCGGCCGTCGGGAAACGCGATCAGCGTCCGCTCGCCCTTCAATACCAGGGTCACCAGCCGGTTGGTGGCGAATGTGCGCGCCGTCCCCACCCGGTCCTTCTGCACGTCGGCGGTGGATTTGCCGGTCAGGCGGGACATCTCGCCCGGATGCGGAGTAAGCACGCGGATGCGGTCTGGCTTTCCGGCCGGCTCCCCGATCAGGGCATCGGCATCCAGCACCATTGGCTGTTCGAAAGAGGAAATCGCGGCGTGCACCAGCTCGGAGATCCCCGGCTCGCGCCCGAGCCCCGGCCCCATCGCGATCACGGTCATGCCTTCCGCCAGGGTTTCCAGGTTGGCGGTGATGGCGATCGAGCCGTGCGGCGTCTCTTTGAGTGGCACCGTCATCAGCTCCGGCGCGTGCGAAGCGATCTGCGGAATCGCGCTGGCGGCCGAGGCCACCGTCACGAGGCCCGCACCCGCCCGCAGCGCCGCCAGGCCCGACATGGCCGGCGCGCCCGTCTTCCCGCGTGAGCCACCCACCACCAGGACGTGGCCGAAGGTGCCCTTGTGTCCGTCCCGCGGCCTGGGCGCCAGCAGTTCGCGGAACATCCGCGGCTCGATCACAGACAGCCACGCATCCTCGTACAGCGATTCGGGGCTGCCGATCGGACCCACTTGCAGCTCGCCCGCATGGTCGCAATTCGGCGGCAGCACCAGCGCCGGCTTGGGCGCCGTAAACGTGATGGTCCAGTCGGCGCGCGCGAATTCGCCCACCGGGTGCGGCGAATCGCTGGGCATCCCGGAGGGAATATCCACCGCCGCCACCTTCGCAAACGGAAATCCCTGGTTGATCGCGCGGATGCCCTCGAGCATCACGCCCGCGGCGGGGCCGCTGATGCCCGTGCCCAGCAGCGCGTCGATCACCAGCGTGGCGCAGCGGGCCTCCGCCGGGATGGCGTGCAGCACTGGACATCCGCACGCCTGGAGCATGCGGTAGTTGGCCGCCGCGTCGCCCTTCAATTCTTCGGTCCCGGCCAGCAGCACTACCGCGAGCGATTCCGGATGGATGCGCGTGAACAGCTGCCGCGCGATCACCAGGCCGTCGCCGCCGTTGTTGCCCTTGCCGCACAGCACCACGATGCGCTGTTCCGCGAGCGGCCGGCACCGTTCGGCCAGGAACTCCACAACGCGGTGCCCGGCGTTCTCCATCAGAACGATGCCGGGGATCCCCAGCTCTACCGTGCGCCGGTCGACCTCGCGCATCTCCGCGGCAGTGAGCACCTTCATAAGCGTCGCGCCACCAGCATGGTCATATCGTCCTGCAGCTCGCTCGATCCGGTCCACTGGTTGACCGATTCCATGGTGCGCGCGATGATCTCTTCCGAGCCCGCGTGCGAGTACTTGATCAGAAGGTCCTTCAAGCGGTCCTCGCCGAACATCTCGCCGTAAGCGTTCTCCGGCTCCACGATCCCGTCCGTGTACGCCACCAGCAGGTCTCCCTGGTCCATCTGGACGGTACGCTCCTGGTAGCGGGCGACCGGGAATGCGCCCACCACCGTGCCGGTCGATTCCAGCGTCTCGAGCCGGGTGCCCCGCACCATGATCGGCGCCAGGTGGCCGGCGTTGGTGTAGGTCAGGGCGTTGGTGGAGTCCTCGAACATCGCGAAATAAAAGGTGGCGTACTTCTCGGGCGCGGTGGTGGCAAACAACAGCTTGTTCAGCGTGGAGACCATGCGCGCGGTCGAGAGGTGGTCCGGCCGGGTGCCGTTGTTGGGGCTCAACTGCGTCCGCATGGTGGATTGAATCGTGGCCATCAGCAGCGCCGCCGAGATTCCTTTTCCCGCGACGTCGCCGATCGCGAAGGCCATGGAGTGCTCGGAAATCGGCATGAAATCGTAATAATCGCCAGACACCATGCGCGCCGGGTTGCACACGCCCTTGAGCTCGAGCGACCGGCTGAAGGGCGCATCCTTGGGGAAGAGCTGGTTCTGCACTTCGCGCGCGATCTCGAGCTCGGATTCGAGGCGCTCCTTCTCCTTGGCCACCACCAGCAGGCGTCCGAGATTGCCGGTCATGGTGTTGAACGACGAGGCCAGCTCGGCCAGCTGGTCGTTGCCCTTCACCGGAATGCGGTAGGAGAAATCGCCTTCCTTTACATGCTGCGTCGCGGCGTACAGCTCGTGCACGGTCCCGGTGATGGTGCGGCTCAGCGAAACGCCCGCCACCAGCGAGAGGATCTCCACGATCAGGAACAGCACCGAGAGCGCGATGAATCCGGCCAGCACTCCGGCGCCCCAGTCCCACTTCTGCTTCTGCCCGAATACGATTCCGAGCACCGCTGAAAGGCGCGTATCGACGATCAGCAGCAGGGGCAGCTCGCGCTTCGGCGAATCCCACGTGGGGATGCTTACCGGGTAGACGCCGCTCAGGGGAAGATCGAACGCGCTCGCGGGCGCCGGCACATGCGAGTCGCGGATGTGGCCCATCAGGGGCGTGAAGTTGACGTCGCCCAGGCCCGGAACCAGGTCGGCCAGGACATCGTGCGTGATCGGCGCCACGATGGTGACCTCTTTTCCGGTGTCACCGGTTACGTGGGCCCAGGCATAGATGTGGGGAATGTCGCCGTCCCGGCGGATCACCAGCCCGGAGGCGCGCTGCCACTCCGGGGGCGGCGGCGCGAGGGTATTGTCGGCTGGGAAGCGCAGGGGCTCCTTCCCCGATACCACCAACTGGGAGTTCGGAAAGGTGTTCCGCATGCTCATCACGAAGCGGTTGACGGCGGTATCGGTGTCGCGCATGGGGAGCCGCGCCATGATCTCCGCCTGCCGGGCCAGCGCACCTTCCCGATGGCCCAGTTCGGTGTTCACCAGGTAAACAGCCATCTGCCCGATCACTGCCCATCCGGCCAGACCGACCAGCGTCAGGATCAGGACAATCGGAACCACCGCGATGAACAGGTAGGCCGCGATGAGCCGGTTCCTCAGCCGCCAGATGGCCTGCTTCATGCCGCGGCGCGCCAGCCGGAACAGGACGATCAGCCCGAAGAGGAAAGCGGTCAGTCCGGCAACGGTGCGGAAGCCCGGAGCGATGCCGGTAAAGTACAGAACCGCATATAGGATAATCAGGATGAGAAAGGCCTGCTCTACGCGGCCGAGGCGCCGCCATCCTTTCCCATATTTCTGCATAGTTCCAGAGTAGCGTACCGCAATTCAGCGGGGACCGCCGGGGTAGGTATCCCGGAGAACTATTGTGCGGCAGTGCCCCGCATCAAGGGAGCGTGCGGCGTCTGAGGAACGCCGCCATTCCGAGGCTCAGCAACGCCCAGGTGGCTGGCTCGGGGGTGGCGGTCGAAGCAACGGCGGTGACGGTGGCATCGGAGGAAAGTTGCAGACTGAACCCGATCTGGTTGGCCCCGGCCAGCGGATCGCCGTCGTAGAGGTCGTAGGTCAGGAAGATCTTGCCGGCGATCGAGTCGCCGGGCAGAATACCCGCGTTGGTCAACCCGATGCTGCCGATGCCCGCGCCTCCGCCAAAGCTCTGCTGCGCGGAACCGTTGGGGGCGAGCACGAGAAAGGCCGGCCCGGCCAGGTCCGTATAAGGGCCGAAAGAGTTGGAGCAAGGGGAGATAAAGATACCTCCGGGGCAGAAATCCGTTGCCGTCACGACCAGCCATCCGGCGGCGTCGTTGGCTAACTGAAAGCCCCATCCCCCGGTTTGCCCTATGGAGACCAGGAGGTTGCCGTCCCCCACCGTGCCGCTCGTGCCAATCAACTGCAGCGAGGGTGGCAGGGGAGCCGCCGGAAGCCAGGCCGCCAGAAGTGCTGCAAACGCCAGACCACGTAGCGCGTTCCTCAACATAACTTTATCTTTCCCCCTCTATTGGAACTGATTATACAAAGTCATCGTGCCGTGGAACCCTCCGCCGTTGGCGGTGAACGGCATGGTCACAGTAAAACGATTGGCCGCGGCGCACCCCGTGAAATCAATCGTTACATTCGTAGTAGCGCTCGCTCCGGGACCGATCGACGCGATCGGCCCAGGCAGCGTTCCCACCACCGGCGTGCACGCCGCTCCGGCCACTTGCGTCAGCCCGAAGTTGGACATCTCGACGCCCGTCGCCGCGCCCGGTCCATTGTTCGTGAACCGGATGGTCCACACGCGCGCGTTCTGCGGCCCGGCCTTCCCGGCAATCCCCGCGCTCATGGTGACCGCGCCCGCTGTGAAGTTCGCAGTCACGGTCTGCGGCCCCGTCATCGTCACCGTCGTCGAAGCGCTGCTCGGGCTGGCCACCGCTCCCGTCCAGTTCGTGAAGCTGTAGCCGGCGTTGGCCGTTGCCGAAATCGGAACGACCGCCCCCGCCGCGAAGAATCCGGACGCCGGCAGCACCGTCCCGCCGGCGGCCGGCGACGCGGCCGTCGTCAACTGGTATTGCGTGTCGAATGCCGTCGTGTACGAGGTGGTGCCCGCCGAAGCTGTCACATTGTGCGAAATTGCGCCCGCGTCCGACCAGTTGTTGAACACGTACCGCACTCCCGTCGCCCCCGCCTGCGGCGACGTTGTGGAGAGCGTGTGCGACGTTCCCAGCGTCCATGTCAACGTCTGGGCGCTCGTGTAAGTCGTGCCGTCCGCCGTAAAGCTGGCGCCCGCCGGGGTCGCCGATACGGTCACCTGCACGCTGCCCGCGACGATCGTGGTCGGGTCGCTGGCCGTATTGTCGCCCGTATTTATTGAGAGTTCGCCGCCTCCCGACACCGTCACCTGGTTGGTCACGCTGGCCGGAGCCGTCGGAGAAACATCCACCGTCAGCGTGATCGGCTCATAGGAACCGCCCGCCGCCAGCGCGTCGGTGCGCGTGCAGGTCAACAGCGTGTCGTTGCACGCCCAGTTGGTTCCGCTGAGGTGCGGATTCGTCAGGGATGACGGCAGGTTCTCGGTCACCGTCACCGTGCCGGAAGTCGGTCCGACCGCGGCGCCGGCCTTATTCGACACCGTGATGGTATAGGTGTCGCCGGTGTCGCCTTGGCGGAAGTTGCCCGAGTGGGTCTTGGTGATCTTCAGGTCGGGTGTTTGAATGATCGTGGTGCCGTCGCTCGAGGTGTTGTTCGCCGGCGTGTTGTCGAGACTGCCCGCAATCGATGCCGTGTTCGTGACGCTTGCCGGCGCGTTATTGGCCACGTTGACCGTCAGGGTCACCGCCGGATAGCCCGAACCCGCCGCGATCTGGCTGGTGCTGGTGCACGTCAAAGTGGTTGGGCCGGCGGCCGGGAAGGTGTTCCCGGTGCAATCCCAGCCGGTGCCCGACATCGCCGTGGCGGTCAGCGCGGCCGGAAGGGTGTCGGTCAGCGTCAAGGTGCCGCCCGTCTTGCCCGGACCCGCGTTGCTCACCGCGACCGTGTAGGTGTCGCCGATATCGCCTTGCCGGAAGTTGCCCGAATGCGACTTGACCACCGAGACATCCGGAGCATTCTGCGTCAGTTGCAGGCACCATCCGTTGATAGTGCCGGGCTGGGCGTGAAGGTTGAGGTTGAAGTACAAGCTCCAGGTGCCGTTGGGGTCCTTGTTGCCGCCGCCGTACAGCCCGTTCAGGGTGAAGCTTCCCGCCGGTCCTGCGTATTGGTAGGGACCCGCCGGCAGCGTGTAGAAAGGACTCGCAAAAAATGTGTCGCCAGAGTTGTAGCTGGTTGGCTTGAACGGCCCGCCGCTCGCCGGGTTGCCATTCCCGGTCGGCACCAGGGTGCCCGCGCTATCGGCGAAGGTTAGGTCGAACGGACCCACTTGCGGCGATCCGCCCGCGCCCGAGAAGAAATCGAGCGTATTGGCGTTGGCCGCTCCCGGGCCCACCAGCAGCGACGCCAGGTTGGTCGTGTCGAACAGGTTGTACTGCTTCAGCGTCACCGCGACCGACTGCGTGGTGCCCGGCACGCCCGTCACGAACAGGTTGGACGGGTTGACGTTCGCCGGGCCGATATTGTTCGGGAACGTGCCGCCGGGAACCGCGATCGTCCCGGGGTTGCACACCGTGATGGGGTTCGAATTCAGGTTGGTGAAAGTGCTGGCGCTGTCCAGGCGCTGCGTGATCGTGCCGAAGCTCAGGCTGTTCGTGTTGGTGACGTCGTTGTAAGTGGCGGTGATGACGTGGTCGCCTTCCGCCAGCCCGCTGGTCGTATAGGCGGCGACGCCGTTAACCAGCGTGATTGTGTTGGCGGCGTTGCCGGCCGGCGCAGCGCCATTCTCCGTAAACGTCACCGTGCCGTTCTGGATCAGCGAATTGTCGTTGCCGTTGCGCACTGTGGCGGTCAAGGTCACCGGCTGGCCGGTCCGCGCGGGGTTGGTGCTCGAGGTTACCCACGTCACCGTCGGGATCCCGCTGTTCGGCGTGATATTGATGCACCATCCGCCGTCCACGCTCGAAGCGGTATGCCCGGCGGCCGCATCGATGAACAGTTTCCAGTCGCCGTTCGAGGTCGCGCCGCTGAACGAGTTCAACATGGTCCCGGTGCCCGCCGTCTGCCCGATATGAAAACTCGCGGGCGGCGCCGGGGCGGGCGAAGGCGGCGTGGGGTACGTGTGGTCGGTGCCGAGCGAAGTCGGCACGTAGCTGACGGTTGCCGGAAAGGCCGAGCTCGCCGGAGCAAGGCCGCTGGCGCTATCGGAAATGGTCACCGTGGAGGTCCAGGTCCCGTTCGAGGCGCCCGTCGTGTTCAGGAACTCCAGGGCATGGGCCCCGTCCGGCGAGGCCAGCAGCATCTTCAACGAACCGACCGCGAAATTCCCGAGCTGGTGGAGCGTGTTCAGCGTCAGCGTCAGCGTTGACACCGAATTGGGAACGCCCGACACCGTCACGATCGAAGGGTAGGGCGACGGGCTAGACCCGAACGGGATCGTGATCGGACCCGTGTTGCAGAACTGGGTGCCGCCCGGGTTGGTGGTGTGGTTCTTCAGCCACTCGCTGACGGTTCCCGTGCTGGACCCCCAACTGCTGGCCGCCGAGAAATCCGCCGTCATCGTGTGAAACCCTTCGGTGGCGCCGCTGAAGGCCACTACGCAGGTCTGTACTCCGTTCGAAAACGCCTGGCTTCCGGCGCCGCACGAGATGGTGTTCCCATTGTCCTTGAACACCACCGACCCGGTAGTTACTGTCCCATTGCCTGGACTGGTCACCGTGGCCGTAAGGGTCGTCGTGTTTCCCGTCCCGCCGGTGAACGCGGGGTTCGTCGATGTGGTCAGCGAGGTTTGGGTCGAGTTGAGCGCGGCCGTGGTGATGGTCAGCGCGTAGGAGCTGAAGGTGATGTTATCCGTGGTGAAGCCGGAGGTGTTGATAATGTACAGGTTCCAGGTTCCGGCCGCGGCAGCGCCCCCGAAAGTTCCATTCAATGTGGCGCTCCCGTTGGCTGCCGGAACGTGCGCCGCCGCTCCCGGACCCGGACTCGGATAGCTGCCGGCAGGGCCGAACGACCCGGGCTTGTACACCGGGCTGAAGCTGCCCCACTCCTGGCTTTGGTTCGGCATGGTCGCGGTGCCGTTATCCGCGATTTGGAGCGTCACGTTAGTGGCGGAGCCGGCGCCATCCGTAGGTCCCCGGAGGATCTCGAAATTCGTGCCCCCGCTCTTTTCGAGTAACAGCCCTAAGCCGCTCGTGGAAGCGCCGGCATTACCGTCGAAGCTGAATCCGTTCAAGGTAACTTCAATGCACGTGATCGTGCCGGTAAAAGTGGACGGAATAGTGACGGATAAGGGGTACGGTACGCCTTTGGTTACGGCGCCGCTGACATACGGGGCGGACCCGCCCCCGGTGCTGGTGAATGTCTGTGTGTTCCCGCCGGTGCACTGGCCGTAAGCCGCCCCGGCGCACGCGAGCAGCCACACTCCTCCCAACAGCCCATAACTGCGAAAGCGGATCATTACCCCTCCAGCAACACTCTTTCCGGATACCCTGAAGTCGAACCGCAAACCGGCGTTACCGCCGTCGCCCGGTCGCCTGCCAGCGTCAGATAAGGCTATCACAGCAGGCCTGAGAAAAGACAGGCAATTTAGAGCTATCCAAAGGAAACGGGTACTAATTCAAATACCCGGTATGCGCGCACCTCTTGTATCTGGTGCTCAAAATATTGAAATCGGGCGTTGTAATTGGCCGCTATTCGGTGGTAATTATAAACGAACGCAACTTCACACTCTGGAGGAATTCGAATGAACCCTTATGTGGGCCAACTCTTGTGCGTGGGCTTCAATTTCGCGCCGCAAGGGTGGGCCATGTGCGACGGCCGTCTCCTTCCCATCGCCGAAAATGAAACCCTCTTCAACCTCATCGGGACCACGTACGGAGGCGACGGGCAGAGTACTTTCGGCCTTCCCGATCTGCGCGGCCGCATCCCTCTCCATATGGGCGGGAACTATGTGATCGGCTTGCCCGGCGGGGTCGAGTCGGTCACCCTGAACTCGGCCCAAATGCCATTGCACACGCATGCCTGGATGACCTCCGCCGGCGCGGGGACCCTGAACGACCCGACCAACGCGGTACCGGCTTCCGGTCAGTTGATCTATAAGTCCAATCCTACTCCGAACAGCGTTTTGAGCCCTTCCGCCTCGACCGCATCCGGGGGAGGCGGTCAGCCGCACGACAACATGCAGCCCTTTCTGGTTCTTAACTGGATCATTTCTCTTTACGGTATCTACCCTAGCCAGAGCTAACCCGGTCAAAACAGACTGTCATCAAGGAGAAACACGGAATGTCGGAACCGTTCATTGGACAACTCATGCTCTTTGCCTTCAACTATGCCCCGAAAGGCTGGGCGATGTGCAACGGCCAGTTACTGCCGATCAACCAGAATCAGGCGCTCTTCTCCCTCCTGGGTACTACTTATGGAGGAGATGGCCGCGTCACTTTCGGCTTGCCTAACCTGATGGGACGCACGCCCTTAATGGCTGGCGAGGGAATCGTGCTGGGCCAGGTGGGCGGCGAGGAGGCTCACACTCTGACCGCTGCCGAAGTGCCTACCCATAGTCACATCGTGAACGCCACCACGAATCCCCCGGACCAGGGTGTGGCCGCGAATCATCTGCTCGCCAAAACCGCCGGCAACCAGACCCTCTACGGTCCGGCGAACAATCTCTCCCCATTTGCCCAGAGTACGGTGGGAAATGCCGGCTCCAGCCAGCCCCACGAAAATCGCCAGCCGTACCTCGTCATGAATTGGTGCATTGCCTTGCAGGGAATCTTCCCATCTCGGAATTAGGAAAGGATTATTCGAAATGGCTACCACATTTGTCGGAGCATTGATGCTCGTGCCCTATAATTTCGCGCCCACCGGGTACGCTCTGTGCCAGGGTCAGTTGCTGCCGATTTCCCAAAATACGGCATTATTCTCGCTGCTCGGCACTTACTATGGCGGCGACGGCAAGAGCACGTTCGCGCTTCCGAATCTCTCCGGCTCCGTCGCGGTCGGGCAGGGCCAGGGCCCCGGCCTCACCCTGCGGGAAATCGGAGAAACCGGCGGCGAGCCGACGGTCACCCTCATCACAGCGGAGGTTCCACCCCACTCGCATCAGCTCCTCGCCGCGAAGGTGGCCGCCGACGTCAACACTCCCGGCGGCAATGCGCTGGCGACCAACACCGGCACGCAGTTCTACAGCGATCAAACGTCGAACCTGGCGGGCATGAGCCAGTCCAGTCTCACTCCCTCCGGCGGCGGTCAACCGCACAACAACATGATGCCTTTTCAGGCGCTGAACTGGATCATTGCGCTGCAGGGCGTCTTTCCGCCCAGAAGCTGAGATCCGTCAGGGGCGGCGCTTTCCGGCCCGCCCCGCCCCGCCTTACCGCTCCAGCAGGTGCCGCACTTCGTCTCCGCCCACCCGGCGGAATCCCAGCCGCTCGTAGAGTCTCGCCGCGCGATTGGCCGCGTTCACATGCAGCCGCACCGGCAGTCCGCGCTCCCCGGCCTCCCGCAGCAGCTCCCGGATCGCCTCAGTCCCGATTCCCTTCGAACGGTGCTCCGGCACGACGGCAATCTCCAGCAGCCAGATCGCGCCCTCCGGCCGGTCCATCGCCATCCATCCGGCCGCCTCGCCGCCCGCCAGCAGGATTCGCTCTTCGACGTTCTGATAGTTGCCGCGGATGCTCGAGATCCGTCCGCGGTATTGCATCTCGAGCAGCGGCGCGCGCATGGCTTCGGGCCAGAGCCAGGCCTGCAGTTCCTCGGTCGTCATCGCGAGGATCAGGTTCTTCACGAACGGCTCGTCTTCCGGAGTCAGCGGGCGATGCGCCGGTCCCACGGCTCACGCACCCGCGGCCGCCGCCGGAGCCACCGTCTCCAGCCACCCGGCGAAGAACGCCCACAATCTCTCGCGATATTCCTCGCGGTTCGAGAAAGACGCGTATCGCGGGCCCTTGCCCTCGGACAGCTCGCGGCGAAACTCCGCCACGGCCGGCTCCGGCGGGCGTCCGTCGGTCCGATCCTGGAACAGCACTGCTACCTCCGCCATCGGCAGATTCGGATCGGCGGCGCATTCCATCGCCAGCCGGTAGTCCCGCTCGAAGTTTTTCTCGTACCGCCCCCAGGTGTCGTCCAGAACCTGTATGTAATAGCGGCAAGCGCGAATATTGTCGTCCACTGCTTTCTGGTAGGGGCGTTTGTCGAACATCGTGGGCACGATCGACACCGCCACCAGCAGCACATTGCGCGCCATCGCGACCTCTCCGTTGAACTCGCCGATCACCTCATAAAACTGCTCGCGCTGCTCTTCCGTGTCGCCCGGCGTCGCACAGAAAACCCGATGCATCTCGTAAGACATAAAGGACCTAGCCAACTTACCACAGCTTCCCCGTCGTCCAGATACACCGACCGCCAGTGGTGCTATCAAGTATGTAAAAACAATGTGGTTAGCTTGCAAACTGGAGCGCGGCAGTGTATAGTGGGACTTCGATGTCGTTCCGTCCTGCCAGCTCGTTTAGCTGCCGGTTCTGGTGCTTCGGCCAGATCCGGTAGAGTGGCGTTGGCGGAAACGGTATTTCGAGTTTTTGGAACCAGCCCACTCGCAAGGGTGGGTTTTTCGTTTTTGGGAGGGAGTTTCCATGATTATCTCTATGCGGCCGCACGCGACGCGGCAAGAAATCGACCACGTCTGCGAGCGTATCCGTGAATTCGGCTATAAGGTCCACTCCATCGAAGGCGAGGAGCGAGTGGTGATCGGTGTGGTGGGCGTCGGCGATGTGACCGCCTGCCTCGAATCGCTCGAGGCCACGCCCGGCGTCGAACGCGCCATGCGCATCTCCGCCCCCTACAAGTTTGTCAGCCGCGAGTTCAAAAAAGAGCGATCCGTCATCAAGCTGAACGGCATCGCCATCGGCGGCGACGAATTCGTGGTCATGGCCGGCCCGTGCTCGGTCGAAAGCGAGGCGCAGATCATGCAGACGGCCGAGGCCGTGGCCGCCGCCGGAGCCCGCGTCCTGCGAGGCGGCGCCTTCAAGCCGCGTACTTCGCCATATGATTTCCAGGGCCTCGAGCTCGAGGGCCTCAAGCTGCTGCGCAAGGCCAAGGAAGCCACCGGCCTCGCCATCATCACCGAGATCATGAGCGACCGCGATGTCGAGATGGTGGCGGAGTACACCGACTGCATGCAGGTGGGGGCGCGCAACATGCAGAATTTCGCGCTGCTGAAATCCCTCGGTGCCTGCGGCCGCCCGGTGCTGCTCAAGCGCGGTATGAGCTCCACTATCAAGGAACTTCTCATGTCCGCCGAATACGTCGTGGCGCACGGCAACCCCAACGTGATCCTGTGCGAGCGCGGCATCCGCACCTTCGAGACCGCCACCCGCAACACCTGCGACATTGCCGCGGTCCCCGTGCTCAACGAGCTGACGCACCTGCCGGTGATCCTCGACCCGAGCCACGCCACCGGGAAGCGCAGCCTCGTGCCGGCCGTATCGCGCGCCGGAGTCGCCATCGGCGCCGACGGCCTGATCCTCGAAGTGCACCCGTGTCCCGAGAAAGCCGTCAGCGACGGCGCGCAGTCCCTCACCATCGAGGGCTTCCGCGACCTGATGCGCAGCCTCGAGCCCTACATCCGCCTCTGGAAGGAAGCGCGCGCCCCCGAGCCTCAACCGGCCGTTGTGTGATACTTCAGTCGTGAGCTCTCGTAAACGCGCACTGATCGCGCTCGCGCTGGTTTGTGCCGGTGCCGCTGCCGGCGGAGTCTGGTGGTACCGGACCCGCCCCATCGGCCTCTCCGCCCAATACCTGCGCCTGCCCACGCGCGATGCGGTCATCCTGTTTGTGAATTTCGACCAGTTGCGGCGGGCGGGATTGCTGCAGCTTCTGACCGGCTCCAATGTCTCTCAGGATCCCGAGTACCGGCGCTTCGTCGGCGCCACCTCCTTCGACTATGCCCGCGACCTCGACACCGCCATGGTGTCCTTCGCTCCCAGCGGCAGGTATCTTCTGCTCAGCGGCCGTTTCAACTGGAATAACTTGAGCTCCTACGCCATCTCCCACCAGGGCGATTGCCAGGGCTCGGTTTGCCGCATGGTGGGCAGCACCCCGGAACGCCGCATCTCCTATTCGCCCCTGCGATCCAACACCCTAGCGCTGGCCGTGAGCACCGACGACATGGCCGTCCAGCGCCTGGAGCGGGCCGGGGATGGGTCGGCGCCCGAGCTGCCCGGCGCGCCCGTGTGGCTGAGGATTCCCGGCTCGGTTCTCAAATCGACGGACGATCTGCCCAGCGGCACCCGCATGTTCGCCCACAGCATGGAGCAGGCCGAGAGCGTCACCCTGACGCTTTCCCAGGACGGCAACCGGCTGGCAGCGCGCCTGGACGTCGTCTGCCCCAACGAGAAGGACGCCGCCTCGATCGCGTCCGACCTGGGGCGCGTCACCGCGTTTTTGAAAGATCTGATCGAGCGCGAACACCAGTCGCCCAACGCCACCGACCTGAGCGGAGTGCTGACCTCTGGTTCGTTTCGCAGCGAAGGCCGCCGTGTCTACGGCTACTGGCCGATCGAGCGCCAGTTCGTCGTCAACATGCTCTCCGGCGTGGGGTAGGCCTCCTGGCCTGCCCAACGCGCCGAAGGCGCGCAGCCTTCTCTCCACTTCACTTCGCGAAATACGGATGCGGCTCCGGCACCGCCGCCCCGTCTTTCCGCGGATCCGACGCGCCCCAGTTCACGCCCGTGGCGGAGTCGTGAATCACCGCCTGCCCGCCGCCTACTTCGTCCGAAAAGTCGCCGTGCACCTTGAGCTGGTGCCCCTTGGCGGTCAGTGCGTCGCGGACCTCTTTCGGGATGCGGTTCTCGATCATGAGATCGCACCCGCCCCAGGTCTTCTTGGTGAAGCGCGGCGCTTCGAGCGCCATCTGGATGTTCATCCCGTGGTCCACGATATTCGAGACGAACTGCGCGTGCGCCTGCGCCTGGTTCAACCCGCCCATGATACCGAACCCGATGTGTACGCTCCCCTTCTCCATGAACGCCGGAATGATCGTGTGGAACGGGCGCTTGCGCGGCGCGAGCGCGTCCGGATGGGCCGGGTCGAGTTGAAACAGTCCTCCCCGGTTCTGTAGCGGAAAGCCGTACTCGTCCACCACCACAGCCGATCCAAACAGGTCATAGATGCTCTGAATCAGCGACACGATGTTACCGTCCCGGTCTACCACCGAGAGATAAATGGTGTCGCCATGCACCTCCGGATTGCCCGGTTGCACGTCGCATCGCGCTCGATCCGGGTCGATCAGTTTTGCCCGCTCCCGCGCGTAATCCATGGACATCATGCCCGCCACCGGCACTTTGGCGAAGCGCATATCGGCAACGTAGCGGTGCAGGTCCGCGTACGCCAGCTTTTGCGCTTCGATCTGGGTGTGCAGCTCGGAGACGCCGCGCGACGGCCAGCTCGAAAGCGGAAACAGGGAGAGGATGTTCAGCATCTCCAGAGCCGCGATGCCTTGTCCATTCGGCGGCAGCTCGAAAACTTTCCAGCCGTGGTAATCGGTCTCGAGCGGCGTCACCCACTCCGACTGGAACTCGCCCAAATCCGCCGCCGCCATCGTGCCGCCCAGCCGGTCGCTGGTCTTGAGGATGGCCTTGGCGATCGGGCCGCGGTAGAACGCTCCCTCGCCGTCGGAAGCGATCAGCCGCAGTGCGGCCGCCAGCTGCGGATTGCGGAATACCTCGCCGAGTTTGGGCGTCTCGCCGCTGCGCAGCAGCACCTGGGAAGCGTTGGAATCGTTGCTCAACTTCTTCAGGCCGAGTTTCCACGCTTCACTGATGATTTCGGTCACGGGGTAGCCGTGTTCCGCGTAGTAGATGGCAGGCGCGAACAGGTCCTTCCACGGAAGTTTGCCGTAGCGTTGATGCAGCTTCGCCCACCCGTCGACAGCCCCCGGTACGGTCACCGACTGAATCCCCACCTGCGGCATTTTGGTGATGCCCTTCGACTTCAGAAAGTCGATCGTCAACCCTGTGGGCGCCCAGCCGCTGGCGTTGATGCCGGTCAGCTTTCCGGTCTTCGCATCCTGGTAGATGGCGAAGAGGTCGCCGCCGATCCCGCAGCTCTCCGGCTCCACTACGCCCAGCACCGCGTTGGCCGCGATGGCGGCGTCCATGGCCGATCCGCCTCGCGCCAGCACCTGCGCCCCCGCCTGCGAGGCGAGCGTCTGGCTGGTGGCCACGATGCCGCGGTCGGAGATCACCATGGAGCGCGCCTGGGAGCGGTCCTGCGAACGGGCGGGCGTGTGTAACATAAGCAACGGCAGTACGATGAGAAAACGTCGCATGAAATCGAAATCATACCAGTTCGGCTTGCTCGCTGCGGCCGCGATGCTGTCGGCCTGCGGATCCGCGCACGAGCCCGCGGCCGATCCGGACCTCGTCGCCGAAATTCAGAAGATCCGCGCCATCGATAATCACGCCCATCCGGTTCGCTACACCGGGCCCGGAGAAGCGCCCGACCGCGAGTTCGATGCCCTGCCTGTGGACAGTATGGAGCCGCAGTCCGACCCTGTGGCATTGCGCCCCGGCTCGGAGGCAGTCCAGGAGGCCTCCCGCGCTCTGTACGGCGCCCAGCCCAAAGCGCAGGCGATGGCGCAGAAAGGCGACGGGTATCCGGCGTGGGTGCTCGATCAGATCGGCGTCGAGACCATGCTCGCCAATCGCGTGGCCATGGGCAGGAGCATCGAGGCCGGCCGCTTCCGCTGGGTGCCTTATGCCGACGCCTTGCTGTTTCCCCTCGACACTTCCCGGCTCGCCGCCCGCAATTCCGATCGCAAGTCGTTCTTCGCCCTCGAAGACAAGCTCCGCGCACGCTATCTCAAGGAGGCCGGTCTCACCGCTCCGCCCGCGACGCTCGCCGAGTACCTCGACCGCGTCGTCACTCCCACGCTCGAGCGCCAGCGGAAGGGAGGCGCGGTGGCCGAGAAGTTCGAAGCCGCCTATCTGCGCTCCCTGTCGTTCGACGCGGTCGATCGACCCGCCGCCGAGCGCATCTACCTCTCGCGATCGCCGCTCGGCGAAGCCGAATACAAGCCGCTTCAGGATTACCTGTTCCGTTACATCGCTGCCGAGTGCGGCCGCCTGGGGATGGCGGTCCACTTCCACACCATGGCGGGCTCCGGCGGGTACTTCGATGTCGCCGGCGCCAATCCCCTGAACCTCGAGCCGCTGTTCGACGATCCCTCGCTGCGCAAGACCAACTTCGTGATGGTCCACGGCGGCTGGCCGTTCACGCGCGAGATTACCGCCCTGCTGACCAAGCCCAACGCCTATCTCGATTTCTCCGCCCAGGACCTGCTGCTGCCGCCCGCCGCCCTGGCCGCGACCCTGCGCGAATGGCTGGAATACGTCCCCGAAAAGGTGATGTTCGGGACCGACGCTTACCCCTACAGCTCTGAAATGGGCTGGGAAGAATCCGGCTGGATCGCCGCCCGCACCGCGCGCCAGGCTCTTGCCATCGCGCTCACCGGCATGATGCGCGACGGCGAGATCACGCACCGGCGCGCCATCGAACTGGCCCGCCTGGTGCTCCGCGACAATGCCCGCAAGCTCTACGGCCTGTAATCCGAGTCGGAAAAACGGGGACTGGCTTCGAAATTCCGCGCCGGCAACCCGCTGAAAACAGCGTAGGCTCTCCAGCGGAATTTCGTTGCCTGTCCCCGTTTTTCCAGCTACGGGAGGTTCTTATGCGGTTTCGCCGGATTCACGTTGTATTTCCGGCAAGCGTTCACCACCTCGATCAGGAAATGCTCCGGATCCTGATCGGTCTTGCATTTTTGCAAGGCTTCGAAGAAAATCCGCGCGCGCTTTTGGCCAAAACTCTCCCTCGCCTTGCCGTCGTGACGGGGTTCCGCCCCCATGCTGATTCCTTCGCAGAGTATCTTTGTGAGAGCCGGAGTCTCGCTGTTGAAGCATTTGTAGTCGAAATGCTGGATGATGATGTCCTTGGCATTTATGGCTTGCTGCTTGCTCGTGCAGTAGAGCACGATCCGGTCGTACAACGACGTGCACGTCGCGCCGCTCTTGGCGATTTTTGCGTAGTGGACGTGGCCGGGGAGCACGATGTACTGGACAATGCAGCGCATGATCGGCAGGGCGTAGTCCATCTTGGCGTTGATATAGACGCGCTCCGTAATCTGGCCGCCTTGCATCGCTTCAGCCAGCGAATGGAATTCGACGTTGCCGCTTTGCTCCATGATGAGCATTTTGGCGATGTGATCGGGTGGAGGCTGCTGGAGTTGCGACATCCAGTTCCGGTAGTCTGCTTTCAAGTGGGTCACCTCGGAATCCCAGTTTCCCGGCACATTCTCAATCTCGAGCTTCCGCGGCAGGCTGCCATTATAGAGGTCGTAAATATCGTCCTGCGTAATATTCCAGTTCGTTTTCAGGCAGTAATCCCACACCTGAAACACGAAGACCTCCAGGCGGCCGAGGTCGGACAACTGCAGATTAATCGCGCCACGCCTTGCTTTTCGCTGAGGCATCATATGAAGTACCCTCCTCCGAGCTGTTGGAATTATACGTCAACCGGCGCGCCGCATCTCTACTGCCTTCGAGTATGTGACAATCTGTCAATGCTCAAATGGCTTCCCATTTTGCCGCTTCTCGCGGCCTGCCTCCCCGCGCAGACCATGCCGCCCGCGCCGGAGAAAGAGCTCGCGCGCTCGATCTACAAAGAGTTGGTCGAAAGCAAGTCGGGCTACACCACCGGCGCGACTACACCCGCGGCTGAGGCGATGGCGGCGCGGCTCAAAGCCGCCGGCTTTCTGCCATCCGACATTTTTGTGGGCGGCGCCATCCCCACCAAGGCCAACCTGGTGGTCCGGTATCGCGGCACGGGCGGGCAGAAGCCCATCCTGCTGCTGGCCCACACCGACGTGGTCGAGGCTAAGCGCGAAGACTGGAGCATGGACCCGTTCCAGTTCATCGAGCGCGACGGTTACTTCTACGGTCGCGGCACCGGCGACGACAAGGCCCAGGCCGCAGTGTGGATCGCCAACCTGATCCGCTACAAGCGCGAGGGATTCCGTCCCGAGCGCGATATCATCGTGGCGCTCACCGCCGACGAAGAAGGCGGCGGCCCGTACAACGGCGTCGCGTGGCTCCTCAAGAACCACCGCCCCCTGATCGACGCCGAGTTCTGCCTGAACGAGGGCGGCTGGGGCGAAATGGCCCGCGGCCGGAAGCTTTCGAACGATGTGCAGGTGAGCGAGAAGTACGTCGTCAACTTCCGCCTGGAGGTCCACAACAAAGGCGGGCACAGTTCGATGCCCGTTCCGGACAACGCCATCTATCACCTTGCCGCGGCCCTCGACCGGCTGTCGAAGTTCGGCTTCCCGCTCAAGACCAACGAAGTCACCGCAGCTTATTTTCGGGCCATGTCGAAGATCGAAACCGGCCCTATCGCCGCGGATCTCGCTCAGGTGGCGGAAGGCTCCGAACCGGCCATGGAGAGCGCCGCGGCGCATTCTCCCGCCTGGAACGCCACCCTGCGCACCACCTGCGTGGCCACCCAGATCGAAGGCGGCCACGCCAAAAACGCGCTGCCCCAGTTGGCCGCTGCCAATGTCAACTGCCGCGTCCTGTCGGAGGATTCCGTGGAGTACGTTCAATCCACCTTGCAGAAGGTCCTGGCCGACGAACAGGTCAGCCTCGCCATCGCCGGAGAGGTCAGCAAGGGTCCGGCATCGCCCCTGCGCCGCGACCTGTTTCAGGCCGTCAGCGGCCTCACCGATACTATGTGGCCCGGAGTGCCGGCAGTTCCGATTATGGTCATGGGAGCGACCGACGGATTGTATCTTCGCGCCGCCGGAATCCCCACCTACGGCGTCCAAGGCTTTTTCATGGACCGCGACGACATTCGCTTCCACGGCCGCGACGAGCGTATGGGCGTGCAGGCGTTCTACGAGGGCCAGACGTTTCTTTATGAGTTAGTGAAGAAACTGGCGAAGCCGTAAGTGATATCCTGAACTCCAGTTTTTATTTTTCTTGCCTGACGAACAGGAGGTGGTTATGGCGGAAGAACGAACGGTGCTCCGCGGCAGCGAGCGCCGCCCCATACCGGATGCGATTGCGATCGGCAGCCCCGATCCAAACGATTTGATCGAAGTCACCCTCATTTTGCGGCACCGCAAAAAACTTCCCCCGCCCACCCGCACCATCACGCGGGAGGAGTTCGCACGCCGCTACGGTGCCGATCCGGCCGACGTGGAGCGCGTCGAGCAGTTCGCCGGAGAAAACGACCTCACCGTGGTCGAAGTGGACCTGGGGAGGCGGAGCGTGGTTCTCGCTGGAACCATCGCCAATATGAACGAGGCTTTCGGCACTCAAATCCAGCTCTACCAGGCGCCGGGCGGCATTTTCCGCGGCCGCACCGGTGAGCTTGTCGTCCCGGTCTCCATCGCCCCTCTGCTGGTCGGCGTGTTCGGACTCGATGACCGGCCGCAAGCCAAGACGCGCTTGCGCCGGCACGTAGTGGGAGTCGGACCGCGCGCCGCCGGCGACACCTCCTACACTCCTCCCGCCGTGGCCAAGCTCTATAACTATCCCGCCGCCACCGGATCCGGACAAACCATCGCCATCATCGAGCTGGGCGGCGGCTATCGTGTTTCCGACTTGAATTCGTATTTTGCGTCGCTGGGCATCACGCCCGTCCCGACCGTTACCGCCGTGGGCGTGGATGGCGGGGGCAACGTGCCGGCAGGCGACCCGAACAGCGCCGACGGCGAGGTGCTGCTCGATATCGAAATTGCCGGCGCCATCGCTCCCCAGGCGCGCATCGCCGTTTATTTTGCGCCGAACACCGACCAGGGCTTCCTGGACGCGATCAGCACCGCGGTCCACGACACGGTGCGCAAGCCGTCGGTGGTTTCCATCAGTTGGGGCGGCCCCGAATCCACCTGGACTGCCCAGTCGCTCACCGCCTACGACCAGGCCTTCCAGGAAGCCGCGCTGCTGGGCGTCACCGTGTGCTGCGCCTCCGGAGACGATGGCTCCGCCGATGGCCAGACCGATGGCGCGGCCCACGTCGATTTCCCCGCGTCCAGCCCGCACGTCCTGGCCTGCGGCGGCACGCGCCTGGAATCCTCTTCCGGCAAGATCACCAAAGAGGTCGTCTGGAACCAGGGCGCCGGGAACGGAGCTTCCGGCGGCGGCGTCAGCGAGACGTTTCCTCTTCCCGCTTTCCAGGCGAACGCGTCCGTGCCCGTGTCGGTGAATCCTTCGCACTTCAAGGGACGCGGCGTTCCCGATATCGCGGGCGATGCCGACCCCGCTACCGGTTACCAGATTTTTGTGGATGGACGCAGCGCCGTGTTCGGCGGCACCAGCGCCGTAGCGCCGCTTTGGGCCGCGCTGGTCGCGCTGCTGAACCAGCAGCTCGGCAGCCCCGTCGGATTCCTGAATACCGCGCTATATGGGAACGCGCTTGCCTCTCAGGCGCTTCACGATATCACCAGCGGGAACAATGGCGCCTTCACCGCGCGCAAGGGCTGGGATGCCTGCACCGGCCTGGGCAGCCCCAACGGCCAGCAGCTTCTGGCCTCTTTGAAGCAGCCCACTCCGGTCCGCCGCCGGCCCGGACGCTCGCGCGCGGCCGCCGCTTCGCGCCAATAAGCGCGGGCGCGCTGCTACAATTCCCTACGTGTCCCGCGTCCTGATGGTCTCATCCGAAGCCGCGCCTCTGGCCAAAACCGGAGGTCTGGCCGATGTGGTCGGCGCCCTTCCCGCCGCGCTGCGCGATTACGGCGAGGAAGTGGCCGTAGTGATCCCGCGCTACGGCTCCATCGAGTTGAAAAACGCGCGCCGCGTCTTCGACCACATGGCCGTGCACTTCGGCTCCGACCGCTACGATCTCGCCATCTGGCAGGCTCCCGAAGAATATCCGCTCTACATGGTCGATTGCCCCCCGCTCTACGACCGGGACGGCTTCTACGGCGAAGACGGCCTCGACTATCCCGACAACCACGTGCGTTTCGCCGTCTTCGCGCGCGCCGCGCTGGGAGTCGCTCGCGGCCTCTTTCCGGCCGATATCTTCCACTGCCACGACTGGCAGGCCGGGCTGGTCCCCGCCTACCTCCGCACCACGTTCGCCGCCGATCCGACCTTCCTCGGAACCAAGACCCTGTTCACGATTCACAATCTGGGCTACCCCGGCCTCTTCCCGCCCGCCATCCTGCCGGAGGTCGGGCTCGATGAGGCCGTCAACCATCCCGGCGGCATGGAGTTCTTCGGCCAGATCAGCTATATCAAGGGCGGCATTTCCTATGCCGACCGGCTCAGCACCGTGAGCCCTACCTACGCCCGCGAGATCCAGACCCCCGAGTACGGATTCGGCCTCGACGGCGCTCTGCGGTCCCGCGCCGGCGTGCTCACCGGCATCCTCAACGGCGCCGACCACCGCGAGTGGAGCCCCGACGCCGATCCTCTCATCCCCGCCCGCTACTCCATCGACGACCTCTCGGGAAAGGCCGTCTGCAAGCGCGAACTGCTGGCCGAGATGGGCCTGCCGGAGGAAGCCGCCGGGCGGCCCCTGCTCGGTGTGATCTCGCGCCTCACGCCCCAAAAAGGCAGCGACATCCTGGCTGAAATGGCGGGCCGCATCGTCGCCGAAGACGCCTGTCTCGTGGTGCTCGGGACGGGCGACCCGGAATTCGAGGAAGCCTTCCGCCTGCGGGCCGCCGAACACCCCGGCCGCATCGCCGTCCGCATCGGGTTCGATAACGCCCTGGCCCACCGCATCGAAGCCGGCGCCGACATGTTCCTTATGCCCAGCCGCTACGAACCCTGCGGCCTCAGCCAGATCTACAGCCTGCGGTACGGTACCGTGCCGGTGGTTCGCGCCACCGGCGGCCTGGATGATACCATCGAGGAGGGCACCGGGTTCAAATTCGCCGAGTACTCCGGAGCGGCGCTGCTCGAGGCCGTCCGGAAAGCTGTCGGGGTATACTCCGATCAGGACACCTGGCGCGAAATGATGCGGCGCGGCATGCAGAAGGACTTCTCCTGGAAGACCTCCGCCGGCGCCTATTCGGCTCTCTACCGGAAGCTTCTGGGGAGAGGCTGAATCCTTTCCCCGGGGCTGGGATTCTAATAGTTAGGTTTTAGGAGACGAAATGGCAGGTCAGAACACGCTTACGTTTACCGATGGGAGCTTCGACTCCGACGTGTTGAGGTCCGAAGTTCCGGTCCTGGTAGACTTTTGGGCCGAATGGTGCGGCCCCTGCCGGCAGATGGCCCCCACGATCGATGTCGTGGCGGCGGAGTACGCCGGCAAATTGAAGGTGGGTAAGTTGGACGTGGATTCCAACGGAAATACCGCCATGCGCTACAACATTCGCGGCATTCCCACCCTCCTGCTCTTCAAGGGCGGACAGGTCGTGGAACAGCGCGTTGGCGCGGTCGGCAAATCCGAAGTGCAGAAGATGATCGAAGCTCACGTCTAACCGGGCAATTTGACCAGAGTTCCGGGCCGGAGTTCCTTTTCGGAATTCCGGCCTTTGCTTTGTCCGGACCCTGTCAGATCGGCGGCAGCATCACTTCGGAAAGATCGAGGATGATCTTCTGCTCATCCGGAGAAAAGCGTGATCTGAACTGCTCGCTGTCGAGCACCGCCGCCCGCTCCGCATCCGGCATCATCTGCAGCCTTCGCAGGGTCTGAACTACCGGCCGGCGCCGTTCGAGAGGCAGTTGATTCAAAGCCCTCAACTGGAGCTGGAACTCCTGCCGCTTCTCGGGTGGCAGCGCCGCGAACCGCTCCGTTTGCCTCACCACGATCTCTTGCTGCTGCTTGGGCAGCCCGTCGAACCACGTCAGGTTCCTGCGAAACCGCTCCTGCATCGCCGGCGGGAGCTTTTCGAGCGCCCGCTCCCGCTCCTCCGGCGACGCCCGGTAAAGGCGCGTCACCGGACTGCGCGGATTGGTGAGCCGCGGCCCCATAGGCCTGGGCGCCTTGGGCACCCCGCGTTCGCGCGGCACGGCCGGACGGCTTTGCGCCGGACGCACCGCCTTGGGTGTTCCCTTTGGCTGGCACGGCGCCACCCCGCACACCGCGAGCAGCGCCGCGACGAGATGGAGAGTTCGAATCATCCGCTTACATCTTCGGCTCAGGGGCTTCCGTGTGCATCAGCCGGCTGAGCTCCCGCATTGTCTCCATGTCCTGCAGCGTATGCTCCGCCTGGTCCGGCGCCACCGTTTCCACCGCGGCGGATTCCGGGACGGGCGGTGCGAGCCTCACCGCGGGCCGCTCCACCAGGACCGCCGCCACAATCGCGGCAGCCGCCGCGGCAACCGGCAAAGCTCTGCTCACCAGCACCGGCCGGAGCGGCCGGAGCAATCGATCCAGCCACGAGCTTTCACTACGGATGCGGGCATACAGGCGCCGGTCGAAATCTTCCGTGATCGCGGGGGCTTCCCATGCGTCGAGCGCGCTCCACACGGTCTGCTGTGCCGCGGCTTCTTCGCCGCACGCCGGGCAGGTTCGGAGATGCTTCTCGAAATCCGCCGCCATCTCCGTATCCAACTCGCCCGAACTGTATGCCAGCAGCATCTCTGGCCCCTGCCCAGACTCCTTCGGACACTTCATAAATTCCTCTTCTTCCCTATGCCATGTGGCCAAGCCGGGCCCGCAATGTCTCGTACGCCCGGAACAACAAGGATTTCACCGCAGACTCCGAACACTTCAGTGCTTTCGCGATCTGCGAGTATTCCATCTCCTGGTATTTGTGCATCAGGACCGCTGCTCTTTGTTTATCCGGCAGCATCTTGATGGCCCGTCGAACTTCATCGAGCCTTGCCTGATACAACATAGACTGTTCCACCGTGGGGCGGCCATCCGGCACTTGCCGTACCGGCAATTCCGGCGAGCCCCGGTCCAGCCGTTCGTGGACCCGCTCGTTCCGTCCGTCCCGCAGCGCGTTCAACGCCAGGTGCGTGGCGATCCGGAACAGCCAGGTAGTGAACTTGGCCGTCGGCTCGTAAGAGCTCCGCGAACGATACACCCGCAGGAACACCTCCTGCGCGAGTTCCTCAGCCACCGGCTGGTCCTGGACCATTCGATAAAGGAAATGGACGACCGACGACCGGTGCTTCTCGAGCAGCAGGCCAAAGCTGGCGCCGTCGCCATCTTTGACCCTGAGCATCAGCTCAGCATCGTAGTCCAGTGCCGCCGCGGCTACCCCCACATCCCCTTTAACCCGTTCTGGCTCCCGAGGTTGCGCCCGCGGGGAAAATTCCGTCACGCTTCACTCTCCCTTGAGCGAGCGCTCCATCAGGCGCTGGATTGCCTCCCGCGGCGAGAGTCCGTAGTGCAGCATCTGAAACATCTGCTCGGCGATCGGCATCTCCACCCCGTGACGCCGCGCCAGGTCCACCGCCGCATTGGTGGTCTTGATGCCCTCCGCCACCATCTTCATCGACCCCACGATCTCGTCGAGCCTGCGCCCGCGCGCCAGTTCCACCCCCACCGTGCGGTTGCGGCTCAGCTCCCCGGTGCACGTCAGGACCAGGTCGCCCAATCCAGCTAACCCAGCCAGGGTCAATGGCTTGCCGCCCATAGCCACAGCCAGCCGGGTCATCTCCGCGAGCCCCCGGGTGATCAGCGCGGCCGTGGCGTTGTGTCCCAGCCCCATCCCGTGGACCACGCCCGACCCGATGGCCACCACGTTCTTGATGGCTCCCCCGATCTCCACTCCCACCGGGTCGGCGGATCGGTAGAGCCGGAAGGTCGGACCCGAGAACGCCGCCTGCACCCGGGCCGTCAGGTCTTCATCCTCGGAGGCCACCACCAGCGCCGTCGGTTCGAACCGGGCCACCTCGCGGGCGAAAGTCGGGCCGGAAATGACCGCTACCGGGCGGGGTCCCGCCACCTGTCTAATCACTTCCGATATTCGTAGTAGTGTGCCGTTCTCCAGGCCCTTGGTCGCGCTGACGAACACCATCCGGTCGGTGAGGCACGGCACCATTCGCTGGTACAGGCCCCGTACATGGTGCGAGGGCATCACGCTGAGCACCACATCGGCGCTCTCCAGCGCGCTCCCCAGATCGCTCGTAACTTCTACGTGTTGTGGGAGTTCCAATCCGGAAAGGTAGACGTCATTGACTCGCGAGGCGGCCATCCGGTCCGCCAGGTCAGCCTCGAAGGCCCACAGCCGCACCCTCGAGAAGCGCGGCGCCAGTACGATCGCCAGGGCCGTCCCCCAACTGCCGGCCCCGATCACCGCCAGGCTCTTCACGATTTCCGGCCCCCGAACGAGAAGACGTTCTCGGTGCCCGCCCGCAATCTCCGGATATTACTACTATGTCTGTAGATAATAAAGGCGCCGCAGAGGATCGCCGCTGCTTCCACCGGGAACGGGGGCAGCTCGATCAGCCAGACCGCCAGCGGGAGGACCGCCGCCCCGGTGATCGACCCCATCGAGATGTGCTTCGTCCACGCCACCACCGCCACGAAGACGATCATCACTGCTCCCAGCGCTCCCGGCGCCAGGCACAGGAACGCCCCGACCACGCTGGCCACCGCCTTACCACCCTGGAACTTCAGGAACACCGGATAAGCATGGCCGAGCATCACCGCCACCGCCGCCGCGCTCATTGCCCAGGGGCTTTGCTCCGTCAGCCTGCCCGCCAGCCACACTGCAAGATATCCCTTGCCGATGTCCAGCAGCAGGGTCGCGACGCCCGCCGCCCGCCCGGTGGTCCGCAGCACGTTGGTCGCGCCGATATTGCCGCTGCCCTTGGAGCGGATATCCACCCCGGTCTTCCAGCGCACCAACAGGTATCCGAACGGAATGGCGCCTAGCAGGTAGGCAATCGCCACAACAAGAAGCGGCATCATCACTTTGTGAGCGGGAACTCCGCGAGTTTAGTGTACACGGAACCGGTAGGCCGTAATTGGCTGCGGTACAGGAAAAAACCTGGCGCCGTGAAGCTCCCGAAATCGAGCGCGGCGCGCGCCGCGATCGCCTCGCGCAGCGGCTGCAGGTCCACTGTTTCTTTGATGCGCGCCAGCGTGAGGTGTGGCGAGTAGGCGCGCTTCTCGCTTTCGACGCCCAGCGCCGCCGTGGCGCGGTCGGTATCCGCCGCCAGTTCCGCCAGACCCGGTGCTTCGATGCCGCACCAGAAGATCCGCGGCGAGTGCGGATTCGGAAAGAACCCGACCTTATGGATATGCAGGGGAATCCCGGCGCGGGACGGCACTCCCGCCAGCGCGGCTTTCAACTCGTCCAGCCGCTCTTCCGGCCACTCCCCGATGAACTTCGTGGTGATGTGGAGATTGGCCGGCGGGCTCCATTGGATGCGCGCGGTCGGGCGGAGTTCCTCCAGCAGCTTCTCCAGGTTGCGTACCACCTCGCCCGGCAGGTCCAGTCCCGTGAACAGTCGCATGGGCGCCTTTCATTGTACAGTGTGAGCAGTGCGCTTCGGCCCCGTCCTGAAACGAGCCTTTTACGATCGCCCGCCGATCGAAGTCGCCCGCGGCCTGCTGGGCAAGGTGCTGGTGCACGGATCCACCGCCGGGAGGATCGTCGAGACCGAAGCCTACCTCGGCGGCGACGACCTGGCCGCGCATTCGGCGCGCGGCGTCACCCCCCGCACGCGCGTGATCTTCGGCCCCCCCGGTCACGCCTATGTCTACTTTATCTACGGAATGTACGACTGCCTCAACCTGGTCTGCGAGGCCGAGGGCCGGCCGGGCTGCGTCCTGATCCGCGCGCTCGAGCCCGTAGCCGGTATCGAGCTGATGCGCCACCGCCGCCCCGCCGCCCGCAAACCAGAGGATATCGCCTCCGGCCCCGGCAAGCTGACCCTCGCATTGGGCATCACCCGCGCGCACAACGGAGTCGATGTCACGCGCGGCAGCCTGGTGGTCCGCGAGCCGCTCGAAGCGCGCGCCGTCGAGATCGCAGTCACCCCGCGCATCGGAATTTCCTTATGCGCCGATCTCCCCCTGCGCTTCCTCATCCGCGGCAATCGCTTCGTCTCGGGAAATCCGAGGTAGATCTGTCTCTCCGCGCGCAAAAATTCCCGCCGTCGCATTAAATTTCGATAACACGCTGCCGCCGCGTGAAACCCGGACAGTAACTCTTCGTCTACAATGTTGTTCCGCGTCTGTGCGGCGGCAATCTCGGCGAGCATTGCGGCCGCAGAGCAGAAGCATGCTCGCCACCTGTAATGGGGGAACTGCATGGCACAGACGGGAGCCAAACAACCGCAAGCGAGAGTCAGCGGGCAGACCATCATCGACGAGTTGATCCGCAATATGGAGCTGGGCCGGCTGGAGATGGGATACAGCATTCTGCTGCCGTGCATCTTTAGCGTCTATCTCCATCCGGACGACTATCAGCGCCTCGCCGGAGTGCAGGACCTGGTTCGGGAAGACGCCCGCCGCGCCCTCAACGCGCGCATGGCCGAGTGGAACGGCGCGAAGCCTTCGCTCTTCCGCCGCAACGGGCCGCGCAAACAGTATCGCATCGCACAGAGGGATTGGTGGATCGAGTTCTTCGCCGACACCGAAAGCTCCGTGCCGCCCGCCGATGTCGAGATCCACTCCGAATTGAACGAAATGCCGCAGCCCGGCTATCGCGGCGTCAAAACCACACTCATTGGCCGCGAGCCTTCCGTGACGTCGGCCCGAGTCGCGCGCGACCGCCAGAGCACCCGCCTACAGCCCCCGCGCGTCTTCGGCGAAATCCGCTATCAGGACGACTCCGGGCCGCAGACCTTCTTCATTACCCAGAACGAGATCTGCATCGGGCGCGGCGGCGAAGACCTCTGGGTGGACCTCCCTCTCTACTCGAGCGACGAAGTCTCGCGCGAGCATCTGCGCCTGCGCCGCGACCCCTCGAGCGGCGCCTTCGCCATCGTGGACAACAGTCGCAACGGCACCTGGCTCAACGGCAAGCGCCTCGAGCGCGGGGTGGAGCGTCCGCTGCCCGATCAGGCCGAGATCCGCGTCGCCGAGGCCCTCAAGCTGTCCTTCGAGGTCCGGAGATAACGTCGTGACGCTCGATCAACTGTACCGGCTGCATACGCCGTTCGTGATCGTCTTCCTGGCGTTCGTGGTCGTGTTTGTCGCCGCCTCGTTCCGTACGGAGCGCCGCAAATGAACTGCGGCGCCGCCACCGATACAGGCCTGGTCCGCGAGTGCAATGAGGACCGCTACTGGGTCGACCCCGAGCGCGGCGTCTTCCTGGTGGTGGATGGATTGGGCGGCCAGGCGGCCGGCGAGCTCGCGGCCCAGACCGCCGTGGAGGCGATCCGCGAATGCACGCTCGATGGCGAGGAGGGCGTCCGGCAGGCCATCGCCGGCGCCAACAACCGCATCTACGAGCTGGCCGCCGGGCGTCCCGAACTGCGCGGAATGGCGTGCGTCCTCACACTCGCGGTGGTAAAGGACGGCGACGTACTGATCGGCCATGTTGGCGATTCGCGCCTCTACCTTATCTGGAAGGGCGCCATCCGCAAGCTCACGCGCGACCACTCGCCCGTGGGCGAAGGCGAAGACTCCGGCGAGCTCAGCGAGACGGAGGCCATGATGCATCCGCGGCGCCACGAAGTGTTTCGCGACGTGGGCTCGCGGCCCCGCCAGCCTGGCGATTCCGACTTCATCGATATCCGCCGCTGCCGCTTCCGCCCGGATGCCGCGCTCCTGCTCTGCAGCGACGGCCTGACCGATCAGCTCACTGCCGGCGAGCTGCGCGAAATCGTGGAACGCTACGAGGGCGACCCCTCGCGCGTCGCTTCCGATCTGGTGGACGCCGCCAACGATGCCGGCGGGCGAGACAACATCACCGCGCTGTTCATTGCGGGCAGCGAGTTCCGCGGCCGCGGCGGCGCCACCCGCCCGCGCCGCGCCACCACCCGCTTACGCCGCCCGGCGCGCCTGTTCACCGGCCGCGCGGCATTTCTGGCGTACGGAATTCTGATCGGCATGCTGCTCTGGGCGGCGATGAGAATGAGGGGATGATATGACCGCGCCTACGCGAATCGGGCGTTACGAAATTGTCCGCCGGCTCGGCAGGAGCATGACGGACGTGTACCTGGCGATCGATACGGTGGAGAATCGCAAGGCCGCCCTGAAGCTCATCCAGTGCGGTGGCGATGCGGTAAACCAGCTGGTGCTCGAAGCCGAGCGCCGCGGCGCCGCCCTGCAAAAAGAGCTCCAGGCGCTCGACCCGCGCATGGTCGAGATCTACGAATACGGCGACCAGGATGGCTACTTCTTCGTCGCCATGCAGTTCGTGGAAGGCCGCAACCTGGCCGAGGTGCTGCACAACGAGACCGCCATCGACCCCATCCGCGCCGCCGCCATCGCGCTCGAAGTGTGCGAGCAGCTGGCCAAGTTTCATTCCTGCGAGACGGCCGTGGTGCACGGCGATATCAAGCCGTCGAACATCCACCTCGGCCCCAACGACACCGTCCGGCTCCTCGATTTCGGAATCGCCAAAACCCTGCGCGCCAACGGCGACGCCACCGTGCACCACTTCGGCAGCCCCGGCTACTGCTCGCCCGAGCGCCTCAGCCGCTCACAGGTCGACCAGCAGTCTGACCTGTGGGC
The DNA here is from genome assembly GCA_963836015.1 of Bryobacterales bacterium. Classification (GTDB taxonomy): domain Bacteria; phylum Acidobacteriota; class Terriglobia; order Bryobacterales; family Bryobacteraceae; genus CAWCDJ01. Next base: position 155,772 of record CAWIIF010000015.1, read on the forward strand.
CATGGGCGCCACGCTCTACGAAATGCTGGTGGGCTCGCCCCCCTACCAGGCGGAGGACACCGGCCAGCTCGAGCGGCTGATCCTCTCCCTCCAGCCGCCACGCGCCCTGCCGGCCTCCGTGCCGCGCGGCTTGCGCGCTATCTGCGCCAAGGCCATGGCGCCCGATCCGCGCAAGCGATACCGCACGGCCCGCGCCTTTCAGGGCGACCTGCAGGCGTTTCTCGAACATCGCCAGACCGTGGCCGAGGCCGAACAGCGCGTGGCGTGGGGCGCCAACGCCACCATCGAAGCGGCCCGCGCGTGCCTGCGCAGGGCCACCGCCACCATGCGGCGCGCCAAGCGCAGGCTGCGTGTGGCCGGCGCCGTGGCGTGGTTCGCCGCCGGGATGGGGCTGTGGATCGGCGGCAGCCTCGGCTGGCAGGTGTGGCATACCAGCGCCGCTCCCAAGCCCGAGCCGGTGAAGCCCGCGCCCCCGGTCCTGCTGACGCCCGCGCTCTACACGGCCGAGGCCGACCGCGTCTTCGATGCCTACGCCGCCAGCGTCAATGCGTCGCTCGATGCCTTCGACTGGCAGAAGGCCGAGGTCTGCCTGCTGCGCGCCGTCGACCTCGGCGACACCGGCGATCGCACTCTCGAACGCCTCGCGCTCAGCCGCGGCTACTCCACCCTCGAGCGCCTGAGCAGCCTGCAGTATTCCGAAGGCGCGATGACGCAGCTGCGCCTCTACGTCCGCGACCAGTTCCTGGATGCCGCCCGCCGCATGCCGCGCGACCCGGCCCCGCACCTGGCCCTGGCGCGCCTGTATACTTATTCGCTGCCCGATACTGGCAAGGCCCTCGCCGAATTTGCCGAGGCTTCGCAGTTGGGCGCTACGCTCGGTCCGCGCGAAATCCGCCAGCGCGAAGACGCCCAGCACCTGCAGGCGCTCAAGGCCGCCGCCGCGCGGCCCCCGGCTAAGAAACCTGTGCGGAGGATGCGCCGATGGCGGTAACCCGCAGTTGGACCGCCGCCGGAGCGCAGCCCGCCGTCCTTTCGGTCGGAAAGACGCCGCGACCGCGCGCCGGCATCGTATGGCTTGCCGGCGCATCGCTCCTGGTGGCCGCCGCCCTGCTGATGGTGTACGCCGCTAAGTCCCAGGCCTTCGCCGGCTCCACAGCGGTGGTCAATCTCAACGCCGTCTCATCGCCCGGCGCGCTTCTGCCGCTGCTCGAAGCCTTTCCCGCCGGCGAAGAGCGTGAGCGCGTGGCGCAGGCCATCTTCGACACCGTCGAGAGGGCGCGCCCGCTCCGCAACATCGGGGCGCTCGCGCCGCTCCGCCGTACCGAACATCTGCCGCTCACCAGGCTCAAGCCGCTCATGACCGTTCGTACGCCGCGCGAGTTTCAGGCGCAGTTTCTGGGCTCGGCCGCGCTCTACTTCGGCGGATTCTACCTGGTGGCGCTCGTGTGGGCGTTCACCGGGTTCCGCGGCGACCGCAAGATTCTGCCGGCCCTGCACCTGCTCTCCGGCATCGGCCTGTGCCTGATGGTCAGCCTGCGCGACCCCTTGCGCGATACCCTCGAGTTCCACAAGTTCGCGCTCGGCGTCTTCCTCGGCTGCCTGCTGCTGGCCCTGCCGGCGCTGCGCTTCTTCGATTACCGCAGGCTCTCGGATTGGTGTTATACCCCGCTGTTCGCCGCCATGGGACTGTTCGGCCTGCTAGTGGCGTTCGGCCGCGGCCCGGCCGGCAACGACGCCAAGGTAAACCTCGGGCCGTTTCAACCGGTCGAGCTGATCAAGATTCTGCTGGTCCTCTTCCTGGCCGGCTACTTCACCCGCAACTGGGACCGTCTGCGCGACCTGCGCGAGCGCCGGCTCTTTCCCCGCCTGTTCCGCCGCCTCGGTCTGGCGCGCGCCGAGCATGTCTTCCCCGTGCTGTTGGCCGTGGCCGCTGCGGTCGTCCTGTTCTTCGTGCTCAAGGATCTCGGCCCGGCGCTCGTCACGTTTTTCGTGTTCCTCACGATGTTCGGCGCCGCCCGCGGACGGCCCGGCCTGGTGGCCGCGGGCCTCGTCCTGATGGTCGCATCGGTGGCCGTCGGGTACCGCCTGGGACAGCCGCACACCGTTGTCGAGCGCATCCACATGTGGCTCTCGCCGTGGGATAACGACGTCCGCGGAGGCGACCAGTTGGCGCACGCGCTCTGGGGCTTCTCCACCGGCGGCCCGGTCGGCTCCGGCCCCGGCTGGGGCGACCCCGCCATGATCCCGGCCGGCAATACCGATCTCGTGCTCCCCGCCATCGGCGAAGAGTGGGGCTTCCTGGGTGTGGCCGGAGTCTTCCTCCTGGTCGGCTTCCTGGTGGCGCGCTCGCTGCGCGCGGCCTTGCGCGCCGGCACGCACTACGGCTTCTTCCTCGGGCTCGGCCTGGCCAGCCTCATCGCCTTCGAGATGCTGCTGATCAGCTCCGGCGTGCTCGGCCTGCTGCCGCTTTCGGGAGTCGTGTCCCCGTTTCTCAGCTCGGGCAACACCGCCATGCTCGCCAACTTCCTGGTCTTCGCGCTGCTGCTCTCCATCTCCGCCGACGATCGCGGCGAAATCGAAAGGCTGCCGCACAGCATCCGCCCGTTGAAGTTCGTGCTGGCGGGGGCCGCACTGGTGCTGGCCGGCACGGCCGCGCGCTACCAGGTGGTGCAGGATCGCGACTACCTGGCGCGCGACGCCCACTCCTTCGAAGCCGACGGCGTCAAGCGCCCGCAGCACAATCCGCGGCTTAACTCCATCGCCGCCGAAATCCCGCGCGGCGCCATCTACGACCGCAACGGCATCCCGCTGGCCACCAGCAGTTGGGCGGAGCTCGAGCGCCACCGCAAGGATTACGAGGCGCTCGGCATCTCCATCGACCAGGCCTGCTCGCGCTTCGATAACCGGCACTACCCCTTCGGCGCGGCCACCGCCCTGGTGTTAGGCGATCTGCGTACCGGCGAGAACTTCCACGCCTCGAATTCGTCGCTGGTGGAACACGATTCCAACCGCAAGCTGCAGGGCTACGAGTACAGCGAGCTGGCCGGACTGGTGCGCTACCGCCACCAGCCCGGCAACCCCGAGATCGCCCGCGTGCTGGCCCGCGACCGCAATATCCGCACCACGCTCGATATCCGCCTGCAACTGCACGCGCAACAGATCCTCGATCGCCGCCTGCGTAATCAGAAGGGCGCCGTGGTTGTCATGGACGCCGCCACCGGCGATGTCCTCGCGATGGCCAGCGCGCCCGCGCCCGATCCTCCCGGCGCGCGCACCGCCGCCCCGCTGCCCGACGAACTGCTCGACCGCGCGCGCTACGGCCAGTATCCGCCCGGCTCCACGTTCAAGCTCGTGACGGCCATCGCCGCGCTGCGCCAGGACCCCGAGCTGCGCCACCGCACCTTCCTCTGCCGCAGGCTGGCCGATGGCCGCGCCGGCAACTGGATCCCCGGATGGAACCGCCCCATCAAAGACGATATCGGCGACCATGCCCACGGCACTCTCGATATGGAGCGCGCCATCACCGTCAGTTGCAACGCCTACTTCGCGCAGTTGGGTGTGAATGACGTAGGGGCGCAGGCGCTGGCCGAGACCGCCGCGCGCATGGGCATCTCCACCGGCGATCCCGGCGAGCTCCGCAAGATGCTGCCCTTCGCCGCCTACGGCCAGGGGCCGGTGCTCATCTCGCCATTCAAGATGGCGCGCGTGGCGGCGACCATCGCCAATGGCGGCCTGATGCCCGAGGGCCGCTGGCAGACCGACAGCAGCAATACCCGCACTGATCCGGCGGTGCGCCTGGTGCCCGAATCGCAGGCGGAGTTTCTGGCCGGAGCCATGCGCCGCGTCGTGACCGAAGGCACGGGCCGGCGCGCTATGGCCGGCTCAGAGGTCAGCTTCGCGGGCAAGACGGGGACGGCCCAGATGGATGTCGGCATGCCGCACTCCTGGTTCACGGGCTTCGCACCGTATGACGGCCCTCCCGGAAAGCGCCTCGCGTTCGCGGTGCTGGTGGAGCACGGCGGCTACGGCGCGCTGGCTGCCGCGCCCATCGCGCGCGAAGTCATGGAATCGGCAAAACAATTGGGGTTGCTATGAATATCAGTGAGTTTTTGGAGAAGTTCGGCCGGACGCTGCTCGAAGCGCCGCTTGCCACGGGTGCGAAGCCGGAAGTGCCGCCCGAGCTGGCCGAGATCCGCCTGGCGGTGCTCGATCAGATCCGCGACAAGACCTATCGTGCCGGCGGCCGGAAGGTCTTCCCCTACGATCTGCTGCGCGTCCGCATGAGCGGCGTGGAAGAGAGCAGCGTCGGCCTGTTCGCCGGCCGCTTCTTCCGGCAGTACCTGGAGCAGGAGGTCCGCACTTCGCTGCGCGACGCCGGCTGCCGCTATCCCGAAACCCTGCGCGTGGAGGTGCACGCCGTGGCCGGCCTTCCGCAGCGCGGCGAGCAGTGGCTGGTGGTGGAGGCGGCCTCCCAGGACGCCGCGACTTCGGGTAAGGCGGGCGCCTGCCTGATCGTGCGCGAAGGCAAGGCCGGCGCGCCCGAGTTCCCCCTCGATAAGGCTCGCATCAATATCGGCCGCGTGGTTGATGTGTATCGCGCCGGCGGCCTCTTCCGCCGCAACGACGTGGTCTTCGACGAAGAGACCGTCTCCCGCGAGCACGCCCACATCCAGTACGACCGCGCCACGGGCGAATATCGCCTCTTCAACGATCGCTGGTACGAGCGCGGTCCGCGTCCCGGCGAATGCGGCATCTGGATCGTCCGCGACGGCATGAGTCAGGAGGTCCACCGCGACAGCCGCGGCGCCAAGCTCGAGCATGGCGACGAAATCCACCTCGGCCAGGCCGTAGTCGATATTCGAGGTTGCCGCCGGATCGTCCACGGCATCCGCTCCACGGTGAGAAAATCACCTTAATGAACCGTCGCTCCTTTCTCGGCGCCGCCGCCGCGCCGCTCGCGTTTGCCCAGACGCCATCCTCGAGGTCCACCGTGCCCCACGTGGACGTCTTGCGGCGTCCGGACCTTGTGAGCCTGCACTCCTCCGCCGGCCGCAAGACCCTCGCTCGCTCCGGAGACCGTTGGGAAGGTTCGGGTGTCTCAGTGACTGCCGAACCGCGCCGTGCCGGCCGCCTCTGGGAAGTGCCCGTCACCGTCTCGGCGCCCGGCGCTGAAATCGAGCACGTCTGCCTGCGCTGGCGCGGGGCCATGTCCGAACAGTTCCGCTACCTGGGCGATCACTGGGAGCGCAGCTATGGCGATCTCGAGTGGCGCGCCGGCGTCTCCGAGCGCCCCATGCCCTGGTACTTCGGCGTCTCTGCTCCGGGCGCCGCGCACGCGTATGGTGTGAAGACCGGCGCCGCCGCAATCTGCTTCTGGCAGGCCGACCCCGCCGGAATTTCGCTGTGGCTCGACCTCCGCAACGGCGGCTCCGGCACGCTCCTCGGCGACCGCCGCGTCGAAGCCGCCGTGGTCCGCGCCACCCAGCCGCGCTCCGGCCGCACTCCCTTCCAGACCATGCGCGAGCTTTGCCGGATGCTCTGCGAAAAGCCGCGCCTCGCGTCCGCTCCCATCTATGGCGGCAACAACTGGTATTACACCTACGGCCGCAACTTCGGCCCCTCCGATGTTCTGCGTGATTCCGAAGTGCTGGCCGAAGCCGCGCCCTCCGGCGAAGCCAACCGCCCCTTTATGGTGATCGATATGGGCTGGAATCCCAACGCCGATGGCGCCGGCCCCGATTCACACGGCAACAGCCGCTTTCCCGACATGCCCGGCCTCGCCGCGGAGATGCGCAAGCGCGGCGCGCGCCCCGGCATCTGGATCCGCCCCCTGCTCACCGTCGAGGAGGTCGCGCCCGGCTGGCGCCTGCGCCCCGGCGGCAATCGCCGCGTCCCGATGACCGTGCTCGATCCGAGCGTCCCCGAAGTGCTTGAGAACGTCAGCCAGTCCGTGCGCGGTATCCGCGAATGGGGCTACGAGCTGATCAAGCACGATTTCTCCACGTTCGATATCTACAACCGCTGGGGCTTCCAGATGGGCGTGCAGCTCACCGACCGCGGCTGGCACTTCGCCGACCGCACCCGCACCACCGCCGAGATCGTCGGAAAGTTCTACCGGACGCTGCGCGAGGCCGCCGGCGAAGGCCTGCTGCTCGGATGCAACACCATCGGACACCTGGGCGCCGGACTCTTCGAAGCCCAGCGCACCGGCGACGATACCAGCGGCCGCGAATGGGAGCGCACCCGCAAGATGGGCGTCAACACCCTCGGCTTCCGCCTCCCCCAGCACAACGCCTTCTTCGCCGCCGACCCGGACTGCGTCGCCATCACCCCTGCCGTCCCCTGGGACGTCACCAGCCGCTGGCTCGATCTCGTCGCCCGCAGCGGTACCGCGCTGTTCGTGTCGGTGGACCCCGCCGCGCTGGGGACGGAACAGAAAGCCGCGCTCAAGGCCGCATTCGCACTGGCCTCCCGCCCGCAGCCCGAGGCCGAGCCTCTCGACTGGTTCGAGACCACCGCCCCGATGCGCTGGCGCTTCGGCAAGGACGAGAAATCCTACCAGTGGTACGGCGACGAGGGCGCGTCGCCGTTCGCAGGCTGATGAAGTCAAAGAAGAGTGAGCCGCGGCGCGCCCTTCCGGATCTCGTTGAGAATCCGGAGGACCTCGAGACCGCCGCGATTGTGGATGGGAAGGCGTTAGAGGATGTGCGTGTGCCCGGCGGCGATTTCTCGCAGGCGGTGCTTCAGCAGTTGTGGGCGCGGCGGACTGTCATCGAGGCGGTATCGTTTGCGGGAGCGCAGCTGCGATCGGTTCGCCTCCGGGATGTGCGGTTGGTTCGCTGCGATCTCTCGAACGCCGTGTTGCGCGGCCTGGAGGCAGGACGCGTGGAGTTTGTCGATTGCCGCTTGCTCGGCATGAAGGCGATCGAATGCCGCATGGAAGACGTGCTGCTCGAGCGCTGCGATTCGCGGTACGCCCAGTTCAACGACGGTGCTGTGCGCTGCTCGGAATTTATCGATACGCAGTTACAGGAGGCCGATTTCCGCGGCACGAACCTCGAGCACACGCGCTGGACCAAGTCGAGTTTATCCGGGGCGGACCTCACGGGCGCGAAGCTGGTGGGCGCCGATTTGCGCGGCGCCGCCATCGATGGAATGATTGTCGGCGCACCGGATGTGAAGGGCGCGACCGTGAGTCCGAGCCAGGCCATGGAACTCGCGCGACTGCTCGGACTGCTGATCCGCTGACCGTGGCCCGCGGATCCGTTAATTTATGACGTAGAGGTTCTGGAAGACCACTACCGGGGCCGGCATTCCGGCCGTCCAACTGAAGGAGTAAGCAGGCTGCGCCGGAGAGATCGAAGCCCCATTGAAGATCAGGCCGACGACGGGCAATCCCCCCGGATCTTCCGTCACCGTGTAAATGCCAGCTACCAGGCCGCAGATGCTCACTGAGCCGTCCGTGTCATTTGTGGGATGGGGGTTCGTAACCCCCGTAGGATCCGTCAGTGTGATCGGCCAGTTGAAACCGGGGGAGATTGCCCCGGACTCGCTCACAATTTGTTTGACTACGGTCAGGCAGAAAGTCGGGGTGCTGGGTTTGACTTTGAAATTGTCGCTCTTGGACGCGGACGGTACAAATCCGTGGCTGCATCCGCCCCCGCAAGCGTTGTCGACGCGCGCCGGGTCGCCCACGAAGCTGGCTACCGGGGTTACCCAGACCTTGTAGACTCCGCCGTTGTTGGTTGTGTCCAGATAGTCGTTGGGACAGCCTGTGTTGGCTAGCTGGATCGTGATCGCTCCCAACTCCGGGTGGTCCTGGCTGATGCCGGTCGGGTGAACTGGGCCTCCCACGCCTGTATAGGCCGTGATCACTCCGGCAGCCGAGACGGTAAACCGCCGGTTGCTCACCGCGTCCGTGCTCAACAGCGTCTGGCCGCTGGGGTCGGTGACCTGAAAGAAATAATCGCCCGCCGGCAGCGCGGCAGCGTGCGCCGGCGCGTTCGGGCCAGGGCCGCCGTTGAGATAAACATCACACTTAGATGGATATAAGTTAGCGTTGACAACGCTTCCGTCGGCCGTGGTCGTGAATACAGCTCCCGGCACAGCCGCCCGAACTGTAGAAGACAGCCCAAAAACAACAAATACGGTGAAAGGTATCGCAACTTTGGAATATCGTTTCAAGACGTAACTCCCAAACTAGTCTAAGCGAGTTACTATCTCATCAATCAGTGCGCCTTGGTGAGGGAGTAGCTGATCTCCTCGGTTATCTCACTCCGGCCGCGCCCGAAACAACACCGGGTAAGTCCTTTGGAATGGCCATGCCCTGCTGTCGGTTCCCGTCACCACGATCCGGAACCGCTCGATCGAAGGAGTGATGTCCAGCCGGTACGTGCCACCGCTTGCCGCGTCCCCTGAATCCAGGTCGGCGACGCGGCTTCCGGCGGCATCGACCACCTGAAACGCGGCCTGGGCAACTTGCCCCGAAAGATGGGCTTCCAGCTTCTGCTTGATTCCGAATAGTGGATCCTTGAGCGGCGCGGGCGGTTCGGCATCGCGGGAGAAGGAGACCCCCGCCAGAGAGATCCCGGACTTCGCCAGGACCGACACAACAAACAGACCTTTTCCCGCCAGGCGAACCCGCCACTTCCCCGGCTCTGGGAGGTCCACCCGGAGAATGCGGCCGGCTTGCAGGTCGACGCTTTGCGCGCTATTCGCCGCGGTGAGCTCCGACCCGTTCGGCCGGCTAACGAGAATGGCGTCGCGGCATTGTAGCGATGCCAGGACCAGGATGCTCTCCGTGCTCGAATCGACCGGAAACTCGAAATCCCGCGACCCGTTGAGCTGGCCCACCGCGCGAAGGATGGTCGACGGGTGCGTGTAGGGTGCGCTCATCACCAGCGATGCATGCGCCACCTCGCTCTTTTGGAAGAGAAAGAGCTGGCTGCCCGTGCTCTCGCTGGTATCGAGATAGGCAGGATCTACCGCGCGTCCCGGCACGCAGGGCCATTCGGCACGGGAACCCCGCTGCCCGTCCTGCGCGTGCAGGAACCCTGCCAGGACCAAGACCGCCAGAACGCTGGACGAGGGCATGGATCCAGCCTAATGCCGCGCTCTTTCAGAGGCAAACCCGCACCACCCGGCGGTCGATTTCGCGGCCCATCTCCTCCAGCGCCTCCCTCGACAGCGTCTGCTGCGCCTGTTCGAAGAGTTCGCTCTCCTCCCGCCGGATATGTCTCGAGAGGAGCTCGCAGAATTGCTCCAGCAGCCCGGTCGAGGGCGCGCTGCGCAACTGCGCCACCAGCCCTTCGAGCGCCCGGTGGTCCGCCACCAGTTCCTCGACCAGATGCGTTGGGCCGCACGCCGGAAACAACACCTGTTCTTCGATCTCGAAGTGGTTCGTCAGCTCCAGTTCGTACCGGTCGATCACGCGTCGCGCCAGCTTCGCGAGATTCTCCGCCGAGCAATCCGCGCTCAGCGACCGCCGCGTCAGGACGCACAGCGCCAGCCCGTTATGGTGCTGGTGTGAGAGCGGAATCAAGCTCGGGTCGCGCCGCATCCGTTCCCACTATAGCCGCTTTTCTTCACACTGCCGCACCCGCTCTTCACAGAGCCGCGACCGTCAGGGAGCGGGCAACGCCTCTCACTCATAGCGCAGGCACACCAGCGGATCCACGCGGCTGGCCCGCCGGGCCGGGCCCGCGAGCGCCGCCAGAGCTACCAGAATCAGCATCGCTGTCACCGTCGCCAGAGTCAGCGGGTCGGTGGGCGCGACGCCGAATAGGAACACCGAGATCGTGCGCGTCAATGCGATGGTGCCGGCCGTACCCAGCGCCAGCCCGCCCAGCACGATTGCGCCTCCCTGTCTGAGAACCAGCCGTAGCACTTCCCGGCGGCTCGCTCCGAGCGCCATGCGGATACCGATTTCGCCGGTGCGCTCGACCACCGAATACGAGATCACGCCGTAGATCCCCACCACCGCCAGCACCAGCGCGAGGCCTGCAAAGCTCGCGAGCAGCAGCATCTGGAAGCGCCGCGCGGAGACGGAGTGGAGCAGCATCTGATCCATGGTCTGCATGTCCGCCACCGGCTGGTTGGGGTCGAGGGAATGCACCACCCGCTGCACGGCAGTGCCGAGCGCCGCAGGGTCGCCGGACGTCCGCACGACCAGCGTCATGTATCCGATCGGCAGGCCGGGATGCGCATAGAACACGCTTGGCGCGGTCTTGCCGTCGAGCGCCTGATCTTTCACGTCGGCCGCAATTCCCACGATCTCGCCGGGCATCGGCTTGCTCGTCATCGCCACCGTGATGCGCTGCCCGATGGGGTCTTCGTTCGGCCAGTACTGCGCGGCCAGCGACTGGTTGATGATGAATACGGGATGATCCGCGGAGCCGTCGCGATCCGTAAAGTCGCGGCCTCGCAGCAGCGGGATCCCCATCGTCCGGAAGTAGCCGGGTTGGATGGCCCGCACCTCCGTGACCGGCTCCTGCCCGGGCTCGGGCTTCGGACGATTTTCGAACGTAAATCCGGTGCCGGGCCTGAGCCCGCCGAAGGGCATGAAGCTGACGGCGCTGGCCGAGCGCACGCCGGGCAGCGCCTCGATGCGGTGCGTGGCTTCGCGGAAGAATGCCACCGCTTGGGGCGCTTTATACGAGCCCGGCAGCAGAATGCGGGCGGTCAGCAGGTGATCGGGGCGGAAGCCGGTGTCCACCGAGACCAGGTTCGCGAAGCTGCGAATCAGCAGTCCCGAGCCCGCCAGCAACACCATCGAAAACGCGAATTCCAGCATCACCAGAAAATTCTGAAAACGCCGGCTGCGGGATGTGGAGCCGCCCGCGCGCGCCGTGTTTTTCAGCGTGTCGGCCGGAGCCACGCGGGCGCCGAGAAGCGCGGGCGCCATTCCGAAGATCACCGTCGCGGCGAGCGAAATCAGGGTCGTGAATGCGACCACCCGGGCGTCGATAGTGATCGCGGCCATCCACGGAAGGTCGACCGGCGCCTTGCTCTTGACCATGGCCACGCACGACATGGCCAGCAGCAAGCCCAGGCCGCTGCCCAGGGCGGCCAGCAGGGCGCTTTCGGCAAGCAATTGGCGGGCAATCCGCCACGGTCCGGCGCCCATCGAAGTACGTATGGCCATCTCGCGGCCGCGCGAGGCGGCCCGCGACAGCAGCAGGTTCGCCACGTTGGCGCACGCGATCAGCAGCACCAGGCCCACCGCGCCGAGCAGCACATACAAGGGGCGGCGGTACTCGCCGGATATCTCCTCTCGAAGATCGATCAGCCGGACGCCCCAGCCCTTGCTGAACGCCGGGTCGTTCTTCTCGGCGCGCGCCGCGATGCCATCCATCTCCGCCTGCGCCTGTGCGAGCGTAACGCCGGCCTTCAACCGTGCGACGGCTCGCAGGTACCGCCCGGTCCTCTTGTAGTCGCGCTGAGGATCCACAAAATAAGGCAGCCAATATTCCGAGTGGGTGTCGAGGAATTCGAACCGGCCCGGCATCACCCCGATGATCGTATACGGCTTGCCATCCAGATCCACGGTGCGGCCCAGTGCCGCGGGGTCGGCCTGGAATCGCTGCTCCCAGAATCGATGGCTGAGGATAATCAGCCGGCCCTTGGCGCGCGCTTCGTCCTCGGTAAAAGCGCGTCCCAGCGCGGGTTCCGCGCCCAGCAGGGGGAAGAGATCCGCGGTCACCAACTGCCCGTGTATCTCCTGGGGCTCGGTGACGCCCGTCAGGTTGCTGACGTCGGCAGCGATCGCGGCAATCCTCTCGAAGACTGTGCTCTGTGCCCGCCAGTGAAGATAATCGACGGGCCCGACCACGTTGTGCTTCACGCTACGGCCCGGAAAGGTGTCCCAGATCATCACGAGCCGCCCCGGCTCCCGATACGGCAGCGGCCGCAGCAGGACCGGGTCCACCACGCTGAAGATGGCGGAATTGGCGCCGATGCCGAGCGCCAGGGAAAGCACTGCGATGAGCGCGAAGACGGGGTTCCGGGCGAGCATGTGGAGGCCGTATCGAAGGTCCTTCCACAGGTCTTCGGCCCAGCGCGTGCCGCGCGCGTCGCGGCAATGCTCACGCACCTGCTCAGGGCCGCCCAGAGCCAGCCGGGCCTGCCGCATCGCCTCCGCCGGAGATGCGCCGGACTGCCGGTACTTCTCCGCCTGGCGTTCCAGGTGGTAATGAAGCTCCTCGTTGAGTTCCGCCTCCACCCGGCCGCGCCGGAAGAGCGCACGCATTCTGAAGAGCAGGTCCCTCACCATCTCTCCCCTTTCGCTTCTACAGCAAGGAGTGTACGTCAACTCTTGTCGAAGTGCAAGGGGAACCAGTCCCGGCGGGGCTTCTTCAGGCGCGGCTGAGCGCCCAGCCTGTCGCCATCAGCCCGACCACCAGCAGCGCTTCCACCCCGAATCGCACGGGGTAAGACGGGTGGAGCAGGGCCACCGCGGCCGGATCCGTCAGGATCATCTCGCCTCCGACCTTCCCCAGGATGCCCGCGCCCAGGAACATGGTGACCGGGTAGCGATCCATGATTTTCGCCAGAAGATTGCTCGAAAGCACGATGAATGGAATGCTCAGGGCCAGCCCGAAGAGAATCAGGTAGAGGTTGCCTTTCGAAGCGCCCGCGATGGCCAGAATATTGTCGGTGGACATCGTCAGGTCGGCCAGCGCGATGTACCAGATGGCCTGCCAAAAGCGTTTGGGGGCGGGCGCCGCATCCGGCGGGTCGCTGGCATCGCGGAGCACCTTAACCGCGATCCAGATCACCAGAATCCCGCCCGCCAGCTGCAGGTAAGAGATGGTCAGGATCCTGGCGGCCGCCGCCGTCAGGGCCACGCGCAGCACCACCGCCGCGCCCGCGCCGCAGGCCAGCCCGATGCGCCGGTCGCGCCCGTGCAGCGAGCGAACCGCCATCGCGATCACCAGTGCGTTGTCCCCCGCCAGAAGCAGGTCGATGAAGACTATGGAAAAGATGGCTACGACGACGTGCACGGCACCCGCCCGATCCAGGATCTCGCACGGCGAAAATAGCTTTGCGCCGCGCGCACATCTCTGAAGATCTGAGCTTTCAACTCTTCAGCACTGTCGAACTGACGCTCGTCGCGAATCCGTCGTAGAAACTCCACGCGGATGCGCCGCGGCGTTTGGCCTGCCAGCGGCTCGAGCAGGAACGTCTCGATCGACAGTTCGTCGCTCGCTCCGAAAGTCGGCCGGTACCCGATGTTCGTCACAGAATTCCACACGCGCCCGTCGTCCAGGTCGCGCGTCTTCGTTACATATACTCCGCGCGCCGGAATCACTTCCGCCGCGGTGGCCAGGTTCAGCGTGGGGACGGTCTGCTTCGTGCCCACCCCGCGTCCGCTCACCACACTCCCCGCCAGCCCATAGGGCCGCAGCAGCAGCCGCGCCGCCATGCTCACTTTTCCCGCCTCGATCAGCGAGCGGATTCCGCTGCTGCTCACCACTCGTCCCCGGCAGGAGACCGCGCCGACAATTTCGGTGTCGAAGCCGTACCGCCGGCCGAGCTCCTTCAACACCTCGACGTTGCCCGCCTGCCGGTGGCCGAAGCGGAAGTTGTCACCCACCAGTACTGCTCGCGCGTCCAGCCGCTCCACCAGCAGGGTCCGGACGAATTCTTCCGGCGATAACTTAGCCATCTCCGCGGTGAAGGGAACGATCAGCACCTGTTCGATGCCTTCTTCCCGCATCAGCTCGGCGCGGCGCTCCGGCGTGGTCATCAGCTGGGGAGAGCGCTGCGGCGCCACCACCTTCGTGGGATGCGGATCGAAGGTCAGCACCGAAGGTTTCCACTGGCGTTCCGCCGCCAGCTCGACCAGGCGCCGCAGGATTCTGCGGTGCCCGAAGTGTACGCCGTCGAAATTGCCGATGGTGAGGGCGCTCGGACCGAAATCCGCCGGAACCTCTTCGAGGCTGCGATAGATCCTCATGGACTAGGGCGCGGCCTCCACCGGGATTTCCAGCCCGTCGTAGGCCAGCCGGATGTTCGGCGGCAACAGGCTCTCCGCGCGCTCGTGCCCCAGGTCGTGGCAGATGTGCGTGAGAAATGCGCGCCGCGGCTCGAGCCGGGCCACCGTCTTCGAGGACTGGTCCACCGTGGAGTGCGTCGGATGCGGCTTGTAGCGCAGCGCATCCAGAAACAGGACGTCCAATCCCCGCAGCCGCTCCATGGAGGAATCGGGAATGTCGCTGTGGTCCGTCAGGTAGGCCGACACGCCGAAGCGGAACCCCAGAATGGTCTGCCGCCCGTGTACCACCGGAACCGGCTCGAACTCCAGCCCGAAGAGGTCGAACGGCCCTTGAATCACCCGGGCGTCCACTTGGGGAACGTTGGTCTCCTTCCGCAGGCCGTCGAACACGTACGGAAAACTGCGCTCGAGGGCCGCCATGGTCTCGGGCGCGGCGAAGATCGGAATCTGTCCCTTCTGCCGGAAGTTGAACGGCCGCACGTCGTCCAGCCCCATGATGTGATCGGCGTGGGCGTGTGTGTAGACCACGGCATCCAGCCTGCCGATTCCGGCGCGCAGAGCCTGGGTCCGAAAGTCGGGGGTCGTGTCGATCAAAACGTTTCGTCCCTTGTAGCTCACCAGGATGGAAGGCCGCAGCCGGTTGTCCCGCGGGTCGGTCGAAGTGCACACCGCACAATGGCAGCCGATCGTGGGGACTCCTACACTCGTGCCCGAGCCGAGCACGGTGATCTTCAGTGGGGGCGACGGCATTCAGGCTTTCGACTGCGCCGCCTCGCCGGCTTGTTCGGAGGCCTGCACGAAGCGAAAGCGCAGTTCCGTCAGCGAATTCTCCAGGTAACGCTGTTCCTCCAGGTTGAGATTGCCTTTCGTCTTTTCCGCCAGCACCGCCATCAGGTCGATGGTGTGGCGCGCCATGTACAGGTCCGGCTTGGGCTTCTCTTCCTCGCCGAAAGACATCAACCCGAGCTGCATCTCGGCCTGGGCGCGCAGCGAAAGCACGATGAAGGTGAAGGATGCCGGCGGCAGCGGAACCTGGTAATCGCGCTCCGCGGATTCGCTATTCTCGACGTCGCTCATCAGATTCTATTTTACAACCCGGCGGCGGGGTCTCGTTCACCTCCAGCCGGAAGACGTCGGGCCGGGCATAGTGACCCGCCACGTCGAGATCGAATTTACCCTCGGCGACCTCGCCGGGGTCGAGGTCCGCCGTCAGGATGCACTCGCCGTTGCGGGCCGGTCCGGCCAGCACCTGCCCCAGCGGACCGGCGATGAGGCTCCCGCCGAGGATCGATCCGGCCACGTACTGGCAGGCCGACAGCACGAAGCAGCGGCCTTCGAGCGCAATGTGCCGTATTGTTAACGGCCAGGTCTCGCGGTCGTCCACCGTCGGCGCGCAGTAGAACTGAACTCCTTTGGCGTACATCGCGGCCCGCAGCAGCGGCATATAGTTTTCCCAGCAGATCACGGCGCCGATCTTGCCGAACCCGGTTTCGATGGCCGGCAGCGTGGACCCGTCGCCGAATCCCCAGATCAGCCGCTCCATGGCGGTGGGCATCAACTTGCGATGCTTGCCCGCCAGGGCGCCGTCCGGAGCGAAGAACAGGACCGTGCAATAGAGCGTCCCTCCGTCCCGCTCGATGACGCCGATGACCAGCCACAGTCCGTGGGCGCGGGCGGCTTTCCCCAGCCGTTCCGTGGCCGGGCCGGGAACATCGATCGCGCCCTCGAAATACCGGCGGAAAAGCTTGCGGCCCTCGGGCGTCCGCGAACCGACGCGCGCTCCGAAATCGGCCCCCTTGGGATAGCCGCCGATGAAGGCTTCCGGGAAGACCGCGAGGTGCGCCCCGCTCGCCGCCGCTTCCGCCGCCAGCGCCTCGGCCTTCACAATGCTCCGCTCTGTGTTGTAGAGAATTCCCCCTGCTTGCACTACCGCCACGCGAACAAAACTCATACGTTCGATCATTTCATAGAACAGCCCACTTGACATCCAAGTGGAGTCGCAGCATACTTCACTTGGATGTCAAGTGAAAGCCGGGAGCCGATCCGGATTCTGCAGGGGACGCTCGACCTGATCGTCCTCCGCACGCTTGCCGCCATGGGGCCGCAGCACGCCTACGGCATCGCCACCCGCTTGCAGCAGGTCTCCGAAGACCTGGTCAACCTCAACCAGGGGACGCTCTATCCGGCCCTCGTCCGGCTGGAGCAGCAGGGCTGGATCAAGGGCTCCTGGGGCAAGACCGAAAGCAATCGCGAAGCCCGCTTCTACGCCATCACGCGCGCCGGAGAGAAAGCGCTGGAGCGCGAGACCGAGCGCTGGCGGCGCCTTGCCGGCTTCGTGGACAAGATTCTGATGGAGGAGAGTTGAGCCATGCGGCGTTTTCTGGCCAGGCTGAATTCGTTGTTCCATCGCGGGCGGGACGAGCGGGAGCTGGCTCGCGAAGTAGCCGCGCACCTGGCCTTGATCCAGGAGGATTTCGAGCGCCGCGGCATGCCGTCGGATGCCGCGCGCCTGGCCGCCCGCCGCGTCTATGGCGGCGTCGACTACGCCATGGAACTGCAGCGCGACGCTCGCGGGTTCCCCGGGCTGGAGCAGGCCGTGCAGGACGTCCGCCACGCCTGGCGGAGTCTCGCGAAGAGCCCCGGCTTCGTGGCCGTGGCGCTGCTCTCCCTAGCCTTCGGCATCGGCGTCAATACCGCCATCTTCACCCTCGTGAACGGCATTCTGCTGAAGAGTCTCCCGGTGCCCGACGCGCACCGGCTGGTCCAGGTGAAGGCTCATTTCAAGGAGTTCGACAGCAGCGCCTTCAGCTTCCCGGCCTACCGCGAGCTGGCGCGCCGGTCCGACATCTTCTCGGACGTCGTAGGCGTCTCCGGAGGGCTCCGCGTGCTGGAGACGGGCGGCGAACGGCGCAAGGTCGAGTTCCAGATGGTCACCGGCAGCTTCTTCCGCTTCCTCGGAGGCCGGCCCGCGCTCGGCCGCCTCATCGACGAGGAAGACGACCGGGTGGAAGGCGCGCATCCGGTGTGTGTGCTGGGCTACCAGGCATGGCAGGCCTACTTCGGCGGAGACCCGGGCGTGGTGAACCGCACGATCCAGGTGGATGGCGTCCCGGTCCAGGTGGTGGGCGTCGCCGCGGCGGATTTCGCTGGTGCGGAGCTGCAGCGCCGCGTGGACGTCTGGGTGCCCACTGCCATGACCGCCGACTTCACGCACAACCGCCGCGACAACCCGAACGTGGTCTGGATCTCGATGCTGGCGCGCCTGCGCCCGGGGATTTCATCAGAGGAAGCCTCCGCACGGCTGGCCGCCGCCAGCGCGGCGATTGAGGAAACGCTTCCCAAGGACCGCGCCAACGCCAACGCGACGTACATCATGGTGGATGGCAGTAAAGGCCTCGACCGCTGGCGCACCAGCCTGCACGACCCGCTGGTGATTTTGATGGGCGCGGTGACGCTGGTCCTGCTGGTGGCCTGCGCCAACCTGGCCAATCTGCTGCTCGCCCGCACCAATGAGCGCCAGCAGGAGTTCGCCATCAAGCTGGCGCTGGGCATCAGCCGCTGGCGGCTGATGCGGCAGGCGCTGCTCGAAACCGTCCTGCTGGCCATGGCTGGAGGCGCCGCGGCCCTGCTGCTTGCGGGGGGCCTGACGCGCTTTCTTCTTACAGTTTTCAACTCCGGCAATCGTTACCAGGCTTTGAATGTCGCGCCTGATGCCTCGGTCTTCTTCTACACGCTCTGCGGATGCCTGCTGACGGCGCTGGTCGCCGGCCTGTATCCGGCGTGGCGCGCATCTTGCGCCACGGCCGGGCCCGGGTTGAAGGGCGCGGCGCTTCGCGGTCATCAGAGGAGCTTCGTTCGCCGCTCGCTCATCCTGGTGCAGGTCGCCCTGGCGGTGGTGCTGCTGTTCGGCGCGAGCCTGTTCGGCCACAGCCTGCGCAACCTCAAGACGATCGATCTCGGCTTCGATATGGACCGTGTGCTGACCGTGAACATCGGCGACAGCGGGCCGCGCAAGGACCTGAAACCGCAGATCGCGCCTCCCGCCCTCGCCGCTGTCCTGGACCTCATCCGGCTACTGCCCGGTGTGCAGTCCGCGGCCTTCACCGAACCGGGACCGCTTTCCGGGGGGATGATGGGGATGACGACCCATGTGACCGATGCCAGGGGCACGCGCGCCATCGACACGAATGTGATGTTTGCCGGCACCGATTTCTTCCACACCCTGCGTGTGCCCATTCTGCGGGGCCGCGATTTCACGGCCGCGGATCGCAAAGGCGCCCCGCCCGTCCTGATCGTGAATCAGCGGCTCGCCTCGCTCCTCGCGCCCGGCCGCAATCCGATCGGAATGCGCATCGATGCCTGGGACCTCAAGAAGGCCGAGATCGTCGGCGTGGCCGGCAACAGCAAATACCAGGGGGTTCGCGAAGAAGCCAAGGCCATCGTCTACGAGCCTTTCGACCAGGCCAAGGTCACCGGCGGCGTGCTCGAGATCCGCTGCCGCTCCAGCCTGGCCGCCATCGATCGCGACGTGCGCCGGATTGTCCGAGCGTCCGCTCCCGGCTATCAGGTCTCGGACGTGACCCCGCTCGACGTGCTGCGCGACAACCTCATCGCCCAGGACCGACTGCTCTCGTTTCTATCCACGCTTTTCGGCGTCCTGGGCACAGCCTTGGCCCTGATCGGTATTTACGGTCTGATCTCCTACTCGGTAACGCGGCGCACCCGCGAGATCGGCATACGCATCAGTGTCGGCGCGCAGACCTCGGACGTTCTCTGGCTGGTGTTGCGCGAAGCTCTTCTGCTGGTTGCGGCGGGCGTGCTGGCGGGCCTTCCGCTGGCGCTTCGCCTTTCGGAGACGATCCGCAACATGCTCTACCAGGTCTCGACCTCCGAGCCGCTCGATATCTGGGTGACGATCGTGCTGATGGCCGCGGGCGGCCTGATCGCGTCCTGGATTCCCGGACGCCATGCCGCGCGTATCGACCCCGTCCGCGCCCTGCGCTACGACTGAGCCTCGATCACGTATTCTTCGAACGCAGGCCCGACAATTACCACGCGGTCGGCGTGCACCGCCAGGCGATTCACCGCCGGCATGAATTGCCCGGGGTGAGAGAAATGCTCCAGCACCTCCGCCGCCGGAATTGCGCCGCGCACGTGCGCGATGTGCTCGACCCAGCCGCGCTCCAGGGTAAGGCCGCGCTCGATCAGGAATTCGAGCACGCGGGCCGCGGCCACGAGCCCTGCGTCCGGATCCCGCGCGCCGAGCCCCAGCCAATCCGTGATCAGACGGTACGTGAAGCCCCACAAGGGAGCCCCGGGGAGGTCGATGGCCGGGTAGAGCAGGTCGGGGGCACCCCACGGCACCGGCCGCAGGCAGTGACGCCCGGCGTCCGTCAGCAGGCTCATGGGAACCCACTCGGCGTGCGCGGTCTCCCGGGGATCCGGAATGGCGGGCAGTTGATCGTCAACGCCAAAGACGAATGGCGCCACCAGAAGGTAAGGGCCTACCCTCCGCCGCGCGATGGTCTGGGGCAGCGGCCGCTCCATCTGCTCGCGCCGAAGCCGGATGCCGCACTCCTCTTCCAGTTCGCGCAGCGCGGTCGCAAGCAGGTCAGGATCGCCGGGGTCGCGCCGTCCGCCCGGAAACGACCAGTGCCCCGACCAGGAGTCTCCCTCGCGTTCCGCGCGCCGCATCAGCAGAACCGATTCCTCCGGCCGGGACGCCTGTACGATCGCTACCGCCGCTTCCGGTTCCAGCATCCGCGATCCGGACGTTAGGCAACGCCCGCTTTGCGAGGGGCCTGGCGGCGTACGGCGGCGGCGGGTTTGCGCCGCGTCCGCCCGTTCCCAATCCCGTATTCCACCATCTTGCGCTGCAGTGTATTGCGGTGGATGCCCAACAGCTTGCTCGCGGAGCACTGGTTGCCGGCGCTCTTTTCCAGGGCAAGGCGGATCATGCTTTTTTCCAGTACCTCGACAGCCTCCTGCAGGAAAATGTTCGCCTCCAGAAGCCGGTCGACCAGCCCATCAAATTTTTCTTTCATTGCTTGCCTTTCCGGCGGGCAGCCCGTGAATCCCCTGTTCCAACGCCTTGCCCCAGGCGGACTTGACCTGCCCGTAGGTCCTGCGAAAGCCTTCCTTCAATTCGTGCGGCGCGACAGCCGCTACGACCCGCGCCGCATCCACGACGTACGGCGCCATCCGCGAGTGAACCACCGATGGCGGCGGCTGCTCCCCGGACGTGAATGCCATGATCCCCACTACCAGCGCCACCGCGATCAGTGTTCCGCGAAGCAGCCCGAAGCCCGCGCCCAAAGCGTGATCGAAGAACGAAAGCCCGGTCACGCGCAGAAATTTTCCGATCACGAAACTCGCCAGGCTCCCCAGCAGCACCACCGCGCAAAAAACGATAAAGAACCCCGCAAAGTTGGCCACGCTGCGGGAACTGAGGTAGGGCTGCAGCAGAGCCGAGGCGGTTCCGTAAAACCAGGTGCCCAGCAGCAGCGCCAGCACGACCGACACCAGGCCGATCACCTCGCGGGAAAAGCCCTTCCGGAAACTCGTGACAACGGACACCGCGAGAATGAGCAGCAGGGCGACATCCAGCCAGTTCATAGCTCGCGCCCGGTAAGAGCGCTGTATGCCTGGCGGTATTTCTCGCTGGTCTTGGCGGCGACCTCGACGGGCAGGGCCGGCGCCGGAGGCTGCTTGTTCCAGTGGATCGATTCCAGGTAGTCGCGCACGTACTGTTTGTCGAACGAGAACTGCGGCCCGCCCGCCTTGTAGGTTTCGGCGGGCCAGAAGCGCGAGGAATCGGGCGTCAGCACCTCGTCGCCCAGCACGAGCTGATCGCCTACAAATCCGAACTCGAACTTCGTGTCGGCAATGATGATGCCTTTCGTCCGGGCGTACTTCGAGGCGCGGCTGTAGATTTCGAGCGTGAGATCGCGCAGGCGTTTCGCGAGATCTTCGCCGATCAGGGAGACCACGTGCTCGAACGAGACATTTTCGTCGTGTCCGGTCTGCGCCTTGGTGGCCGGAGTGAAGATCGGCTCGGGAAGCTGGTCGCTTTCGCGCAGCCCGGCGGGCAGCGGAATGCCGCAGACCGTGCCGTGCTGCTGATATTCCTTCCAGCCGGAGCCTGCGAGATAGCCGCGCGCCACGCATTCGATCTCGATCATGTCGGCGCGCTTCACCAGCATTGAGCGGCCTTCGATCTGATCGGGGAATTGCGGCAGCGGCTGCGGATATTCGCCCACTTGCGCCGTAAGGAAGTGCGTGGGAGTCACATCGCGCAGGAAGTCGAACCAGAAGATGGAGAGCTGCGTGAGCACCCTGCCTTTATCCGGAATTCCGGTGGCCAGGATGTAATCGAAGGCGGAGATGCGATCCGTCGCCACGATCAGCAGCTTGCCGTCGATGCTATAGACGTCGCGAACTTTTCCGCGGCCGTGGCGTTCGACGCCCGGCAGGTTGGTTTCCAGGATGACAGGATGTGTAGTGGCCTTCACTTTGCCTTCAGGATTCTATCGGGGGAGTAAATCAAAATGATAACCCGCCTCGCGGGATTGTCAATCCTGCAATTTGCATATGTCGCGTTACGGGTCGATTCGTTTTTCCGCGGCCGCGATGGTCTGCTTCGCCAGGACCTCGAGATCGCTGCGCGCTTTGGCCCAATCGCGCTCGCTGATGGCGGCCGGACGGTTCGCCGCAGCGAAGCACGCCGGCAGGAACGCCAGCAGGTTGGCGCCGGCTCCGCGTCCGATCAGGGTCTCTGCGCGCGTGGGATTCGAGAGCTTGTGATAACTAACGGCCGTGAGGTATAGCACAGTCACCACCTGCATCGGATCGGGGAAAGCCGCGCCCAGGTCATCCAGCAACAGCCCGCCGGTATCCACCACCTTCGCGGGTTGGCTTAGGCCGTTGTAGGTTTGCAGGTAGTAATAGAGCCGCTCCGGTTTTCGTTTGGTATCGGGATACTCCCGGCTCCAGGCATCCAGGTGCTCCAGTGCTTTCGAGTAGTTGTGGCCCGCGATATCCTGCGCCACCAGGTTGGCCGCCAGGTCCTCCTCGCTGCGGCGCGGGTTCCTCCGGCTGGGCGGATTTCCGGCCCCGGTCGATAGGTCCGGCGGGCGCCGCGCCGCGGGCTTGATCGCCGCCGCGGTGACGGGCGGAGGCGGCGGCTTCGGTGAGGCCTTCGATACCGCCGGTTCGGGCGCTTTAGCGGTTTGCGTGATGACGACCACCGAAGGGGGCGCTGCGACGGGTACCGCATAGGGCACCGGCACTTGCTCGGGCGCGGGCGCGGCAGCCGGCTGAGTGATCACCACTACGGGAGCCTGCGGCCTCGCACCGGCTTCGGCGCTCTCGAACGTGGTCCCCTCCACGAACGGCGTCACGCGCCCGGAGACTCCGATCACTAACGGGCGCTCGATCTCGAGCTTTGCGGCGGCGAACGCGGGGGAGGGAAGAGCGGCGGCGAACGCCATGGTCCGTAATGGCTCCTTCGGGCGCGCGGTGAATCCCGCCGGATCGATCGCGGCGGCATCCTGCTGAAACGCGGCATACGTGGTGTTCGCGTCCAGGAACTGCTGCGGCAGGGGCGCAGCGGGCGATTCCGGAATCCACTGTTCGCCGGGTGCCAGCGGCCCCCATCCGGCCGCGCCGGCTCCGCGCAGCCAGTACACGTCGCCGGGCTTGAAGATGGCGCTTCGCGCGGGCGTCCAGATCCAGCCGAGATTCGTCTTGCGCAGCCAGCGGCCGTAATGATACGGCAGCCAGCCCCATTCTTCGGCGCTCACCCAGGTGTAGCCCAGGCCGTCGTACCAGAGCCACCGGCCGTTCTGAAAAGGAATCCATCCCTGCTGGGTTTTGGGCTTCCAGACCGGGCCGAGATCCTCGGTTTGTACCCAGGTGCCGGCAGCGTCCAGGTCCACCAGGC
Source organism: Bryobacterales bacterium (assembly GCA_963836015.1). Lineage (GTDB taxonomy): Bacteria > Acidobacteriota > Terriglobia > Bryobacterales > Bryobacteraceae > CAWCDJ01. Next base: position 178,709 of record CAWIIF010000015.1, read on the forward strand.
CGAAGCGCTCCGGCACGTGGGCGGCGGAGGTGGAGCCTGCGAGCGTCCGGTCGCGACCGTCGCTCCAGCGGTCCAGTTCCACCGGGGCGATTTCCCGGTTCAGGAAGAAGCGCGCTGGATGGGCCGGCTCGACGCTTGCCGTCTGGCCTTCGCGCAGGTCCAATTCGGCGGCTGGAGAGGAAAACCGCACGACTCCCGCGAGCACCGCGATGCGGCTCCACAGTTCCGCGGCCTCCACGCGGATGCGGGCGCCGCGAGTCACAGTGACTTGCGCGCCGGGCAGGGCGAGGATCAGGGAGTCGCGGCCTTCGGCCCCGCCGGTAAAATAGGCCAGGCCGCGGTCGAGCGTCAGCAAGGTCACCCGTTGGCCGGTGGCCAGCTGCGAGTAGTCCGCGATCTCCGTCTGGGAGTTCGGCCCCAGCCGCCAGGCGCTGCCCTCGTCGAGCTCGATTTCGGCGCGGGAGGCCGGCCCCGAGCGCAGCCAGCTCGACTCCACCAGCGGCAGGTTGCGCTCCGCCGCCATCCAGGGTTCGGAAGCTCGCAACTGGACCTCCACGGTTCCCTGAAACTCGCCCATGCGGGCATAATCGAGCTTGTCCTGCGACAAGCGCGCCCGGCAGCAGAAGAAGCGCGAAGAGCCTCATCGGGTTCGACCTCCGTATCAATTCAACAGATTGACGACGCGTGGTCAAGCAGCGTTGTACGTAAAATGAGGTATGACGGATGCGGCCGTACTGGCCCACATTTCCCACCTGCCGCATGCCCGGGCCAATTTCAAACAACTGGTGCGGGAACTGGGCGCCCGGGGCTCCGAGCGCGTGGAGCTCGAAACCACGCTGGCGCGCCTGGTGGCCCATGGCGACCTGATCGAGCTGCGCTCCGGCCAATACATCCTGACGGCCCGCAGCCGCGAATTCGTGGCGGGACGGCTCAACATGCACCGGGATGGCTATGGCTTCGTGATCCCCGAGCGGCCCGTCGAAGGGATTGTGGGCGATATCTTCATTCCGCCCGCCTCGGCCGAGAAGGCCATGCACGGCGACCGGGTCATTGCTCGGATTGCGCGGATCGAAGCCGATGGACGCGCCGACGGGGAGATCGTCAAGATTCTGAAGCGCGCTCATCCAACGGTGGTCGGGGAGTTCCGCATCGGGCGGCGCGGGCACTACGTAGTGCCGCAGGACGAGCGCATCCAGCAGTGGATCGAAATCCCCGAGGGCATGGAGTTCCCGCCTGAGTGCGAGTCGCTCGACCGCATCGGCGTGGTCGCGCCGCAGGTCTCTACGGTGGCGGAGCTCGACGGCATGGTGGTCAACGTCGAACTGCTCGAGTATCCGGAGAAGGGCGCGGGGCCGGTCGGGCGCGTGATCGAAATTCTGGGAAACCGCGACGATTTCGGGGTGGACGTCGAGATCGTCATCCGCAAGCATCACCTGCCGCACCGCTTCCCGCCCGAGGTGGTGGAACAGGCGCAATCCGTGCCGCTGGTCATCAGCGCCCGGGAGCTCCAGGGGCGCCGCGATTTCCGCTCGATGGAGATCGTTACGATCGACGGCGAGACGGCGCGCGATTTCGACGATGCCGTGTGGGTCGACCGCGCGGCCAGCGGCAACTACGCGCTCCACGTTCATATCGCCGACGTCAGCCACTACGTGCGGCCGGGTACGCCGATCGACGGGGAGGCCCGCCTGCGCGGCACCAGCGTCTACTTCCCGGACCGCGCGGTCCCTATGCTGCCGTTCGAGCTTTCGACGAACATCTGCTCGCTCAACCCGCAGGTGGACCGGCTGGTGCTTTCGGCGCTGCTCGAAATCGACCACCATGGCGAAATCGTGAACCAGGAGTTCACGGCGGGCGTGATTCGCAGTGTCGAGCGCATGACGTACACCAACGTTCACCTGCTGCTCGAAGGCGACGAGGGGATGCGCGAGCGCTACCGCCCGCTGGTTGCCCGGTTCGAGCTGATGCGGGAGCTGGCGGACGTGCTGAACCGCAAACGGGTGCGCCGCGGCTCGATCGACTTCGACCTACCGGAGCCGCTCATCGAATTCGACGAATTCGGCGCCATGACCGCGGTGACGCGTGCGCCGCGCAACATCGCGCACCGCATCATCGAGGAGTTCATGCTGGCCGCCAACGAGGCAGTGGCCTCGCACCTGGAGCGCGCCTTGCCCGCTTCCATCTACCGGATCCACGAAAAGCCCGACCCCAAGCGGGTGATGGAATTCGAAGAGGTGGCCGCCCACTTCGGCTACTCGCTCGGAATCGGCGGGATGCCGGTGAAGAAGTTCGCGTATACGGACAAGCGCCGCGACGGCGGCAAGAAGCGGCGCGAAATCGTGCTGGCCGACTCCGCCGCGAACCTGACTTCGCGTCATTACCAGCGGCTGGTGGCCAAGATCGAAGGCAAGCCCGAGGAGCGCATCCTGAGCTACCTCATGCTGCGTTCGTTGAAGCAGGCCCGCTACAGCACGGACAACGTGGGCCACTTCGCGCTGGCCGCCGATACCTACACGCATTTCACATCGCCGATCCGCCGTTATCCCGACCTGGTCGTGCACCGGCTGCTGCGCGACGTTCTTCTGGGGCAGGCGGATCGCGCGCCGGGAGAAGCCGAGCTGAGCGCCATCGCCGAGGAATGCTCGCAATCGGAGCGGCGCGCGGCCGATGCCGAGCGCGAGCTGGTGGAGTGGAAGAAGGTCAAGTTCATGGCCGAGCGCGTAGGCCAGGATTTCGACGCGCTCATCATCAGCACCACCAAGTACGGCCTGTTCGTGGAGCTGACCGACCTTTTCATCGAGGGGCTGGTGCCCATCGATACGCTGCCCGGCGACCAGTACACTTACCAGGAGAACGTCCGCAAGATCGTGGGTAAGCGTACGCGGCGGGAATTTGCGATCGGCGGCGCGGTGCGCGTGATTCTCGACCGGGTGGACGCCAACGAGCGCAAGCTGCAATTCGCGCTCCTGGAAGATGAGCCCAAGCGCCCGGGCCCGCGTTCCCGGCGGCGGATTTCGCATGGATAAAGGGGGGCCGCCGCCAATGATTGGCGGAGGGTTTCATGACAGGAAAGGAGTTAGGCCCCTAGCTCGCCAATCATTGACCGAAAATTCCCAAAAAATGGGCACGACTATGACGCAACGAACCGATGAAGTTTGGAAAAAGTCTTCGCTGGCGGCGACGTACCTGGAGGGGGTGCGCGGCGCGATTCCGCTGGCGCAGGAACAGATCGACGTGATGCTGCGGATGATCGAGGCTTGCGGCCGGCCGGTCCGCCGCGTACTCGATCTGGGGTGCGGCGACGGCGTGCTGGCCAGTGCCATCCTGAAGCGCTTCCCGGAGGCGCACGCGGTGCTCGCCGATTTCTCCGAGCCGATGCTCGAGGCGGCGCGAAAGCGCTTTGCGGAGCGCGAAGGCGCTGTGCAATTCGCGAGCGCCGATTATGGCGCGCCGTCGTGGGTGGCCTCCGTGGCGGGGTTCGGGCCCTTTGACGCGGTGATCTCGGGCTATTCGATCCACCACCAGCCGGATGCGCGGAAGCGCGAGGTGTACGCCGAGATCTTCGGGCTGCTCGAGGCCGGCGGCATCTTTATTAATGTGGAGCACGTCTCCTCGCCATCCGACTGGCTGGTGTCGGTGAACGACGAGCTGTTCGTGGATTGCCTGCTCCGGCTGCACGCCGGGAAGAGCCGCGACGAGGTGGCGGAGGGATATTACCACCGTCCCGATAAAGCCGCGAATATTCTCGCTCCGGTGGAAACGCAGTGCGCGTGGCTGCGCGAGATCGGGTTCACCGACGTGGATTGCTACCTCAAGATTTTCGAGCTGGCGGAGTTTGGCGGGCGCAAGCCTTAGGATTGCTCAGTGTGCGGCCAGCGAAGCCTGGACCTTGGCGCGGTACTCCCGCGCTTTTTCGAGGATCAGGGGCTCGTCGAGAGTCAGGATCTTCGCGTCGCGGACGACGGGCTTGCCGTTCACCATCACGTCGCGGACGTCGGAGGCCTTCAGCGCGTAGACGATCTGCGAAACCGGGTCGTACATGGGGACGGCGTTGGGGCGGTCGAGCCGGATGGTGATCAGGTCGGCGCGCTTGCCGGTTTCGAGGGAGCCGATCTCCTTTTCCATCCCCAGGACGCGCGCGCCGAGGATGGTCGCCATGTCCAGCGCCTGGGCGGCGGGCAAGACCTGGGGGTCGAGGGTCGTCACTTTTTGCAGCTTGGCGGCGAGATCCATTTCCTCGAACAGGTTGAAATCGTTGTTGCTGCCGGCCGGACCGTCGGGGCCGAGGCCCACCGGGATGCCGAGCGCCAGCATTCTCACGACCGGGGCCACGCCGCTCGCCAGTTTCATGTTGCTGGACGGGCAGTGCGCTACGCCCACGCCTCGCTGCTTGAGGATGCGCATGTCGGCATCGTCCACCCAGACGCAGTGGGCGGCCACCGTGCGGCCGTTGAAGACGCCCAGGGAGTCGAGCACCTTGGTGGGGGTCATATGGCGCGCGGCGAGCGTGTCGTCGTTCTCCTTTTTGGTCTCCGACAGGTGAATGATCAGCGGGGCGTTGAACCGGTTGGCGAGGGCGCGCGCGGCTTTGAGGGTTTCATCCGAATTGGTGTAGAGGGCGTGCGGCGCGACGGCGGGAACGATCAGCGGATCGTTGCGGAAGCGCGCCAGGTACCGGGCGGTGAAGGCCAGGGCATCGGCCGGAGTTTTCGCATCGGCCACCGGGAACTGGATGATGGTCTCGCCGAGGACGCCGCGCATGCCGGCCTCCCTGGCGGCTTCCGCCACCACGTCCTCGAAGTAATACATGTCGGTGAAGGTGGTGGTGCCGCCGAGCAGCATCTCGAGGCAGCCCAGGCGCGTTCCCCAGCGCACGAATTCCGGCGAGACGTTCTTGGCTTCGGCGGGGAAGATGTATTTCTCGAGCCAGTCCTGGAGCTTCTGGTCATCGGCGATGCCGCGGAAGAGCGACATGGCGGCGTGCGTGTGGGTGTTGACCAGGCCAGGGGCCAGGATGGCGTCGGGACGGTCGAGGCGCTGCTTCGGCTGGAAGCGGGCGTCGATCTCGGCCTTCGTGCCGACTGCCACGATGCGGTCGGCGCGGATGGCCACGGCGCCGTTTTCGATGACGCGGTGCTGCGGGTTCTCGGTGATGACATACCGCGCGCTCCAGATCCAATCGGCCGGCTCGGCTGCCAGGGCGGAGACGATGAGAAGGAAGAGACTACAGATACGAAACATCGAAGGGCTTCGGGAAGAGATCTTTCAGTTGATAGGTTTCGGTTTTGCCGCGGGGGTTCAGCATGACGATTTCGATATCGCCGCAGAACTCCCAGAGAATCTGGCGGCAGGCGCCGCAGGGGGGCGTGAGGTCGTCGGTATCGGCGGCGATGGCGACGCGGCGGAACAGGCGGGCGCCTTCGGAGATGGCCTTGAACACGGCCACCCGCTCGGCGCAGAGGGTGAGCCCGTAAGTGGCGTTTTCGACGTTGCAGCCGGTGTGAATACGGCCGTCGCTGTCTTCGAGGGCGGCGCCGACCTTGAACTTCGAGAACGGCGCATGGGCGTGCTCGCGGACGGCCAGCGCGGCGTTGAGGAGCGGGTCGGTCACGACGCCTCCAGCCGCGGCAGCACGGCCTTCAGGAACCTCACCAGCGTGTCGCGGACCATCGCCCCGGTTTCGAGGACCTCTTCATGGTTGATCTTCTGCGGCAGAATGCCGGCGGCCATGTTGGTCACGCAGGAGATGCCGAGCACCTTCATGCCCATGTGATTGGCCACGATCACTTCCTGGGCGGTGGACATCCCCACGACGTCGGCGCCGATGGCGCGGAGGAAACGGATCTCGGCAGGCGTCTCGTAGGAGGGGCCGAGCATCGCGGCGTAGACTCCTTCGCCCAGGGGAATGCAGAGTTCCGTCGCGACATGCTTGGCGATTTCCCGGTAGCAGCGGCAGTAGGCGTCCGACATGTCGGGGAATCGCGGCCCCAGGGAATCGTCGTTCGGGCCCACCAGCGGGTTCGATCCCTGCAGGTTGATGTGGTCGGAGATCAGCACCAGGCCGCCGCGCTCGAGCGTCAGGTTGATGCCGCCGGCGGCGTTCGTGAACACCATGGATTCGACGCCCAGTTGCCGCAGCACGCGGACGCCGTACGTGGATTGTGCCGGCGTGTTGCCTTCGTAGAGATGCGCGCGCCCGGACATCACGGCCACGGCGAGATCGCCCAGTTTGCCCAGGATGAGCTTGCCGGCGTGTCCGACGGCGGTGGATGCCGGCCAGCCGGGAATTTCGGCGTACGGTAGATCCACGCGCTCGCTCAGCTCGTCGGCGAATGCGCCCAGGCCGCTGCCGAGCACCACGCCGATGGACGGCCGCAGCGCCGTGCGGCTCTCGATGTACACCTTGGCTTCTTGCGTCACAGCAACATTCCGGCGATGCAGGCCGACATGAAATTGGCCATCGTTCCCGCGGCCACCGCCCGCAATCCCAGCCGCGCGAGATCCGATTTGCGGTTGGGCGCCAGCGCGCCGATGCCGCCGATCTGGATGGCGATGGAGCTGAAGTTGGCGAACCCGCACAGCGCGTAGGTCGCGATGGTGAACGAGCGCGGATCGAGTGTCGATTTCAGGGGCCCGAGTTTCAGGAACGCTACGAATTCATTGAGCACCAGTCGCGTGCCCAGCAGGTCGCCGATGGTAGAGGCGTCTTTCCACGGCACGCCCATCAGCCAGGCGATGGGAGCGAAGACGATACCGAAGATCTTCTCGAGCGATACGGGCAGCCAGCCCATGTAGGGCAGCCCGTGCAGCCCGCCCAGAATTCCGTTGGCCATGGCGATGAGGGCCAGGAAAGCGATCAGCATTCCGGCGATGTTCAGCGCCAGGTGCAGCCCGTCGCTCGCGCCCTGCGCCGCCGCGTCGATCACGTTCACCGCGGTTTTCTCGATCTGGACCTCCACTTTCCCGGCCGTCACCGGCTTCTCGGTTTCGGGGATGAAGATCTTCGAGAGCATGATGGTGGCCGGCGCGGTCATGATCACGGCGGTCAGCAGGTGCTCGATCCGCACGCCGGCGATCTTGACATAGGCCGCCATAATCGATCCGGACACGTGCGCCATGCCGCTGGCCATGATGGTGAAAAGCTCCGACTCGGTGAGTCCGGCAAGGAACGGGCGGATGGTCAGGGGCGCTTCGGTCTGCCCCATGAAGATGCTGGCGGCCACGTTGAGCGATTCGGCGCCGCTCACGCCCATTACTTTTTGCATCCCGATGGCCATGCCCCGCACCACCCATTGCATGACGCCGAGATAGTACAGAATCGCGAAGAACGACGCGATGAAGATGACGATCGGCAGCACCTGGAAGGCGAAGACCACGCCGAAGGGACCGTTGCTGCGGCCCAACTGTTCGCCGAAGACGAACGCGCTGCCCGCCTCGGTGTAAGACAGCATGGCGTTCACGCCAGAGGCGACGGCCTGGAACAGCTTGCCGAAATCAGTCCGGAGCACCAGGAGGGCGAAGGCGAACTGCAGTCCGAGGCCCCACGCGATAATCCGCAGCTTGATCGCGCGTTTGTGGCTGGAGAAGAGCCAGGCTGCTCCCAAAATGACAACGAGCCCCAGCAGCCCGGTGAACCGGCCCATTAAACTCCTACCACCTCCAGAATCAGGTTGCGCTCGTCGGGCTTCTGCGAGGAGATGCGGAAGGCGTCTTCCACCATGTCGGCGGCTTCGTCCACGCGGTCTTCCTTGGTGTAGTACACACGGCACAGCACCGAGCCGGCATCCACTTTCTCGCCGGATTTCACTTCGAGAATGATGCCGACCGCGGGATCGATCGGATCGTCCTTCTTGTCGCGGCCCGCGCCGATCATGTTGGAGGCGATTCCGATATCGCCGGCGTCGATCGAGGTGACGTACCCGGAACGGGGGGAGGTGATTTCGCGCATGCCGGTGGCGTTGGGCAGCAGCTCGAACTTGTCGAGCGCCTGCGCGTTTCCGCCCTGCGCCGCCACCACCTGTTTGAACTTCTTGTAGGCCGAGCCATCCACCAGGTGACGTTCCGCCGTGCGGCGAGCCTCTTCCAGGGAATCGGCCTTCTTGCCCAGGTGAATCATGTGGGCGGCGAGCTCCAGCGAGAGCTTCGTGAGATCGTCGGGGCCGGCGTTCTGCAGCGTCTGCGAAGCCTCCATGATCTCGAGGGCGTTGCCGATGGCGTAGCCGAGCGGCTGGTTCATGTCGGTGATCAGCGCGCGGACTTTCTTATCCATGCGGCGGCCGATGGCCACCATGGTTTGTGCGAGGCGGCGCGCATCCACCTGCTTCTTCATGAACGCGCCGTTGCCGACTTTGACGTCGAGCACCAGCGCATCGACGCCCTCGGCCAGCTTCTTCGACATGATGGAAGACGAGATCAGCGGAATCGATTCCACCGTGCCGGTGACGTCGCGCAGGGAGTACAGCTTGCGGTCAGCCGGGGCGAGCCGGTCGCTCTGGCCGATGAAGCAAAGGCCGAGCTCGCCGAGCTGCGCCTTGAACTCATCCTGGCTCAGGTCGGTGCGGAACCCGGGGATGGACTCGAGTTTATCGAGCGTCCCTCCGGTGTGGCCGAGCGAGCGGCCGGACATCATCGGGACCACCACGCCCGCGGCGGCCGCCAGCGGCGCCACGATGAAGCTGGTCTTGTCGCCGACGCCGCCCGTCGAGTGTTTGTCCACTTTGACGCCGGGGATCGCGGAGAGATCGACGGTATCGCCCGAACGCAGCATGAACTCGGTGAGGCGGCCGACCTCGCGGTCGGTCATGCCGGAAAAGTAAGTGGCCATCAGAAAGGCCGACATCTGGTAGTCCGGGATTTCGCCGCTCGTGTATCCCTCAACCAGAAACTCGATCTCTTCTGGAGCGAGCTCTTCGCCGTCGCGTTTCCGCTGGATCAAGTCAACTGTGCGCATTATAAGAAATTTAGCGTAGCACCCCAACAAGTTGAAAGTAAAGGGGATCTTTTAGGCACGTTGCGATTCGCGCGTGACCTTACGGGTGTTGCTGTTAGGATATAGGCCATGACCCCCAACCAACCGGGCCAGATGCCCAAGCTGCCTATCGCCGGTGTGAAAAACCTGATCGCCGTCGGCTCCGGGAAGGGCGGCGTCGGTAAAACCACCGTGGCGGTGAACCTGGCCGTCGGGCTGGCCTCGCTCGGCTACCGGGCCGGGCTCATGGATGCCGACGTTTACGGCCCCAACGTTCCCCTGATGATGGGGATCAACCGCACGCCGATGGCATTCGGCGAGCGCATCCAGCCGCTCGACCAGTTCGGCGTAAAGCTCATGTCGATGGGCTTCCTGAACCCGGGAGACAAGCCGCTGGTGTGGCGCGGGCCGATGCTCCACAGCGTGATCCAGCAGTTCCTGCGCGGAGTGGATTGGGGCGACCTCGATTACCTGGTGATCGATCTCCCGCCGGGCACGGGCGACGTGCAGCTTTCGCTGATCCAGACCGCGCCGATCACGGGGGCCATCGTGGTGACGACGCCTTCCGACGTCTCGCTCGAAGACGCCCGCAAGGCGATCCACATGTTCCACCAGGTGAGGGTGCCGATCCTGGGGATCGTGGAGAACATGAGCTTTCTCAACTGCCCGCACTGCAACGAGCGGATCGATGTGTTCAGCTACGGCGGCGGCAGGCGGACGGCAGAAGAGATGCAGGTGCACTTCCTGGCCGAATTGCCGCTCGACCCGAAGGTGCGGATCGGCGGCGATACGGGCAGCCCGATCGTGCTGCGCAAGGGTGAAGGCGAGCCTTTCCTGGAGCTGGCGCGCAAGACGGTGGAGCGCAGCGAGGAAGCGGCGCGCGAGGAAGGACCCAAGATCGAAATCGGGGAGTAGGGATGTACCTGTTCCGGCAGCTCCGGCGGAACCGTTTGTTCAGCGCCGTGGTGATTCTGATGCTGGCCCTGGGCATCGGCGCCGACACCCTGGTCTTCAGTCTGGTCAACGAGCTGATCCTCAAGCCGCTGCCGGTCCGCAATCCCGGGAACCTCTTCCTGGCGGAGACGCTGAGCGAGCACCAGGTCCGGCCCGACACCAACTTTTCATACCCGGTGTTCGAGGGGCTGTTCTCGAAGAGCCCCCTGGTTTCGGCGGCGGTGGCTGAGCAGGAGTGGTCCGAGGACGAGCTGATGCCGCTTACGTCGGGCGGGTCCGTGCGGCTGGCGATCGTCCAGATGGTATCGCCGAATTATTTCACCGAGCTGGGCATACGGCCGGTTGTGGGGAGTCTGCCGCAGAGGGCCGATGCGGCCGTCCTCAGCTTCCAGTTCTGGCAGTCGGAATTTGCGGGCAGCCGCGACGTGATCGGCCGCACCATCCGGCTGAAAGGAGCGCCGTTCACGGTAGCCGGCATTCTGCCGCGCGAGTTCCACAGCTCCGATCTCGACCGCGCTCCGGATGTACGAGTGCCGGTAGCCGCCAGCGTAAGTTTGAACGGGTTCGACATTCACGATCCGCGTAACCGGCGGCACGGCGGCTTTCGGATTCTGCTGCGGCTCGCGGCCGGTGTAACGCCGGGACACCTGGCCTCCGCGCTTCTCCCGCCCTTGCTCAGCGCCCGTGCACGGGAGACCCGCGAGGAAAATCAGTACAGTACGAATCCGGTGCCGGCCGCGCAACTCGAGAAGGAGATCCAGAGCGACGACGCGCGGCTGCGGTTCGAATTCGCCGGCCGCGGTGTTTCGCAGTTGCGCGATCAATTCTCGCGCGCCTTGTGGCTGCTGCTCGGCGGCGTGGCCTTGCTGTTGCTGGTGGTCTGCGCCAACGTGGCCGGGCTGTTGCTGGCCCGCTCCGCCGGACGGCGGCGCGAACTGGCGATCCGTTCGGCGCTGGGCGCCGGAAGGTGGAGGCTGGTGCGCCAGCTGTTGTCCGAAAACCTGCTGCTGGCGGTTCCGGGCGCGGCCCTCGGCGCGGCGCTCGCCTGGATCGGAGCGCCGCAATTGATCCGCCTGCTGCCGGCGCCGCGCGACTACGGGCAGTTCGGCAGCCCGCAGATCCTGACCATCGAGCCGGATGCGCGCGTGCTCCTGTTCCTGGCGGCGGCCACCGGGTTCTGCGTGCTGGCGTTCGGCCTGGTGCCCGCGTGGCGCGTGTCGCTTTCCTCCGAATGGAGGGCCGGGCGAGGCTACAGCCGGGCGACGGCCGGTCTCATCCCAGTGGCGCTGCAGGCAGCTTTTTCGGTGGTGCTGCTGGCGGCTGCGGCGCTGATGCTGCGCACCTTTCACAATCTCAACCGCATCGACCCGGGGTTCGACCGCGAACATGTGGTGTCGTTCACCTTCGACCCGGCGGACGTGGGCTACACGCCGGCCCGCGCCGGCGCTTTTTACGTTGCCCTCCGCGACCGCGCTGCCGCACTGCCCGGCGTCCGCTCGGCGGCCTACGCCTCGCGAGGGCTCATGCGCGCGGTGGGGGTGAAGACTACGCTGGCCCCACAGGGAGTGACGCTTCCGGAAAAGACCTTCCTGAACACCAGCCTCAACGAGGTGGATCCGCGATATTTCGAGACCATGGGAATCCCGCTGCTGGCCGGCCGGAATCTCACGAGAGACGATGTGCGCAGGCCCGTTCCCATCGTCGTGAACCGGGCTTTTGCCGATTTCTTCTTCCGCGGCGAGAATCCCGTCGGCCGGATGATGGTGCAGGGCAGGAACGGAACGCTGCCCCCGACTCACGTGATCGTGGGCCTGGTGGGGACGGCGAAATATCGCTCCATGCGCGAGCCCGACCCGCCGACGTTCTACACGGCTCTCGATCTCTTTCAGGGCGGCGGATTTCTGCCCCTGCTGAACGTCCGCACCTGGGGTCCGCCGGAGACGATTGTCAGCGCCGTCCGGAAGACTGCCCAGGAACTTGCTCCGGCCGTGCCGCTTCTGGAAGCCTTGACCCTCGAGCAGGAGGTTCAAACGTCGCTGTGGCAGGAGCGCCTGCTGGCGCTGCTCTCGGGATTTTTCGGCATCACCTCCGTGCTACTGGCGGCGATCGGGCTTTACGGATCGCTGGCGCATTCCGTGGCGCAAAGGACGCGCGAGCTCGGCATACGGGTGGCCGTCGGCGCGAGGTTCCGGCACATCGTGCAGACCATTTGCGGCCAACTGGCAGCGGCCTTGGCCTGCGGGCTGGCCGCCGGACTGATCGGGGCGTGGTTCCTGCTGCGCGCCACGACGCACCTGCTGTTCGGAGTGCAGGCGCGCGATCCGCTTTCGGTGGCGGCGGCCATCGGAGTGATCCTGTTGTGCGCGCTGCTGGGCGCGGCCCCGCCGGCACGCCGCGCAGCTCGAATCGACCCGGCTTCCGCGCTGCGGGAAGAGTGAAGCGCCCTGTTAGAATGAGGCGATGGCGGACAACCCGGCCGAAGCCAAGCCTCTCGAGACTTTCGAATCCTGCCTCGACGAACTGGAAAAGGTCGTAAAGGAACTGGAGGCGGGCGACCTTTCCCTGGAGCGGTCCCTGGAGCTTTTCGAGCGCGGCATGCATCTCAGCGAGACGTGCCGCAAGCAGCTTGAAGAGGCCGAAACCCGCGTCGAGATGCTGATCCGCAAAGAGGGCAAGCTCACCGCCGAACCCTTCCGCCCGGAAAAATCCTGACTGCATGAACCTGCGCGACTATCTCGCCCGGCAACAACGACTGGTGGATTCGGAACTCGACCGCCTGGTCCCCCCGGAGACGGAGCCGCCGGAGACGATTCATCGGGCCATGCGCTACAGCCTGTTCGCGGGCGGCAAGCGCATCCGGCCGATCCTCTGCATGGAGGCTGCGAATGCCGTTTCCGATGCGCCCGACGGCGTGGCGGCGTGCGCCTGCTCGCTCGAGCTGATCCACACCTATTCGCTGATTCACGACGATCTGCCGGCGCTCGACAACGACGATTACCGCCGCGGGAAGCTAACCAACCACAAGGTTTTCGGCGATGCCATGGCGATTCTGGCGGGCGATGCGCTGCTCACGCTGGCGTTCGAAGTGCTGGCGAAGCTGCCGGTCTCGGGCGATCGCCGGGCACGCCTGATCGCCGAGCTGGCGACGGCGTCGGGCACGGTCGGCGGCATGATCGGCGGGCAGGTGGCGGATCTCGAAGGGGAAGGCAAGCCGCCCGAGGCGCCACTGCTGGAGACCATCCACCGGGCGAAGACCGGCGCGCTGCTCCGCGCCAGCCTGCGGCTGGGGGCGATCTACGCGGGTGCGGACGAGGCCCGTTACGAGGCCCTTTCCTGCTATGGCGAGCACGTCGGGCTGGCGTTTCAGATTGTGGACGACATACTGGACGTGGAAGAGTCGTCGGAGGCGCTCGGCAAGACGGCGGGCAAGGACGCGCAGCAGCAGAAGATCACATTTCCCGCGGTCTATGGACTGGAGACTTCGCGGCGCATGGCGGAGGAGGAGTGCGCGCAGGCGCACCAGGTATTGGAGGCATTCGGGGAGCGGGCTGCGCGGCTGCACGAGCTGGCGGATCTGATCGTCCAGCGGAAGTCATGAGGATGCAGTGGGGCAGGCCTCCCGGCCTGCCCTTGAAGGAGCGGGCCTGGCTTTCGACCGTGCCCTCATGGCCCGGTGGGCGGCCAAAAATGATGAAAGCCGCAGATCTGGAGTTTGGACAGCGGCTCTGTGAGGTCGACCGCGTGCGGAATGGGCAGGCCGGGAGGCCTGCCCCACTATGACCAAGCTACGGCTGGACCGGCTGATGGTGGAGCGGGGGCTCGCCGAATCGCGGGAGAAGGCGCAGGCGTTGATCATGGCGGGCGAGGTGCTCGTGAGCGGGCAGAAGGTGGCCAAGCCGGGTCACGCCGTGGATAACGATGCGGTCATCGAGGTGATGGCGCGGCCTCCCTATGTCAGCCGCGGCGGACTGAAGCTTGCGGAGGCCCTTCGCCATTTCGCCATAGATCCCACCGGGAAAGTCTGCCTCGACATCGGCTCTTCGACCGGCGGATTTACGGACGCGCTGTTGCAGGCGGGCGCGGCCCGGGTCCACGCGGTGGATGTCGGGGCGGGGCAACTGGCGTGGAGCTTGCGGACCGATCCGCGAGTGGTGCTGCACGAAGGCATCAACGCGCGCGGGCTGACATTCCAGGAGATCGGAGAGCCGGCCGATCTCATCACCTGCGACGTCAGCTTTATTTCGGTGACGCTCATACTTCCGGCCGCGGTGCCCCTGTTACGGCCCGGCGGGCAAATGGTTATACTGATCAAACCGCAGTTTGAAGCAGGTAAGGGCCAGGTCGGCAAGGGTGGGATCGTGCGCGACCCCGCGATCCACCAGGCCGTTTGCGACCGGGTGAGCCAGGCCGTGCGGCAGTTCGGATTCGAAACCGACATCATCGAGAGCCCGATTCTCGGCGCCGAAGGGAACAAGGAGTTCCTTCTCTATGCCCATCATTAAGACCGTCGGGATCATCTCCAAGCCCAACTCGGACGCCGCCGGCGGCGTGGTGCCGGGCCTAATCGAGTGGCTGCATGGCCGCGGCATCAGCATCCGGCTGGACGAGGACACCGCGTTCTACGCGCAGGGTGTGGCCGGCATCCCGCGCGACGAAGTGCCGGAGGGCTGCGACCTGATCATCGTGCTGGGCGGCGACGGGACGCTGCTTTCCGCCGCGCGCGCCATCGGGCGGCGCGAGATTCCGCTGTTCCCGGTCAACCTCGGGGGCCTCGGCTTTCTCACCGCCATCACGATCGACGAGCTTTATCCGGAACTCGAGCGGGCCCTGTGCGGGGAGCACCGCATCGCCAAGCGCCGGCTGCTGACCGCCGAGGTGGTGCGCGGAGGCGAGACCATCTTCACTCTCGACGCGCTGAACGACGCGGTCCTCACCAAGGGTTCGATCGCCCGCATGATCGATCTCGAGACGCATGTGGACGCGCAGTTCGTCTGCGCCTACAAGGCGGACGGGCTGATCATCTCGACGCCAACCGGGTCCACGGCCTACTCGCTGTCGGCGGGCGGCCCGATCATTTTTCCCTCGGTTCCGGCCATTTGCATCACGCCGATCTGTCCGCACATGCTGACCAACCGCCCGGTGCTGGTGCCCGAGACCAGCGTCATCCGCATCGTCTCCCACGGTCCGGACGAGAGCGTGTACCTGACCATCGACGGGCAGGTGGGCACGCCGATCCGGGAGCACGACACGGTGGTCTGCCGGAGCTCGCACTATTCGCTGCTGCTGGTGCGCCCGCCGCGCATGATGTTCTTCGACGTGCTGCGGCAAAAGCTCAAATGGGGAGAGCGATGAGGCGCCTTTCGCTGACCGCCTGGATTTTCATCGGAATGGCCGCGGGCGTGGCGCTGGGAGTGTTCGCGCCGGGCTATGCGAAACAGCTCGGCCCGGTGGGCAGCGTGTTCCTGCGGCTCATCCGGTCGATCATCGCGCCCCTGATCTTCGCGACGCTGGTCTCGGGAGTGGCGGGCGGCGGCGATATGAAACAGATGGGCCGCATCGGCGCCAAGGCCATCCTGTATTTCGAAATCGTCACGACCGTCGCGCTGTTCCTGGGGCTGGCGGCGGTGAACCTGGTGCAGCCGGGGTTGGGCGTGCCGATCCAGCGGACCTCGGCCGAGGCGGCGGTAGCGACCGCGCCGGCCACATTCGCATCCGTGCTGGAGCACATCTTTCCGGCCAGCCTGATCGACGCCATGGCGCGCAACGACGTGCTGCAGGTGGTGGTCTTCGCGTTTCTGTTCGGCGCCGCCTGCGCGGCGATCGGCGCCAAGGCGCAACCGGTGGTCTCGTTCTGCAACTCGCTCGCGGAAGTGATGTTCCGCTACACGAACTACGTAATGTACCTGGCGCCATTCGGCGTGGGGGCGGCCATCGGGGTCACGGTCGGGAGCAAGGGGCTCGGGGTATTGTTCGGCCTCGGCAAACTGGTGCTGACGATGTACGTCTCGCTGGCGATCTTCGTCGTGTTGGTGCTGGGCACCGTCGTGATTCTGTTCCGCATCCCGGTGGGCCAGTTCTACCGGGCGGTGCGCCAGCCGTTCCTGATCGCGTTTTCGACCGCCTCGAGCGAAGCCGCCCTGCCGCTGGCGCTCGAAAACATGGAAGCCCTCGGCGTGCCCAAGCACATCGTGGGCTTCGTGATTCCGACCGGCTACAGCTTCAACCTGGATGGCAGCACGCTATATCTCTCGCTGGCATCGGTATTCGTGGCCCAAGCCGCCGGCGTCCACCTTTCGTTTGGCGAACAACTGCTCATGATGTTGACCCTCATGCTCACCAGCAAGGGCGTGGCCGGGGTACCCCGCGCCGCGCTGGTGATCCTGGCGGGGACGCTCGCGACCTTCCATCTCCCCATGGAAGGGGCAGCCGTGCTGCTCGGCGTGGATGCGATCCTGGACATGGGCCGGACGTCGATCAATGTGCTCGGCAACTGCCTGGCGAGCGCGGTGGTGGCGCGCTGGGAAGGGTACAAGCTCGGAACGTAACCGATTACCGCTTTTTGGTCAGCCCCAGGGCCACGCGGCTGTGATGGCGGCCGTAACCGAAGTAGATGCCGAGGCCGATGATCAGCCAGATGATCAGCCGGAGCCAGGTGTCGAGGGGCAGGCTGGCCATCAGCAGCAGGGAAATCAGAATCCCCAGAATCGGCACCACCGGCACGAAGGGCGTCTTAAACGGCCGGGGCAGATCCGGCTGTTTGCGGCGCAGGATCCAGACTCCGGCGCACACAATCACGAAGGCCAGCAAGGTCCCAATGCTCACCAATTCGCCCAGCATGCCGATGGGGATCAGGGCGGCGAAGAACGCCACGAAGATGCCTACGGTGATGGACGAGATATAGGGCGTCCGGAACTTATGGTGGATGCGGCCGGCCCACGCCGGCAGCAGTCCGTCGCGCGACATGGAAAAGAAAACGCGGGATTGGCCCAGTAGCATCACCAGCATGACGGTGCTCAGGCCGAATATGGTACCGATCAACACCAGATATTCACCCCACACGATGCCGGTCGCCTCCATGCCCACAGCCACAGGCGCGGCCACGTTGAGCTGCGGGTACTTCACGACACCGGTCAGCAGGCCGGCAGTGACGATGTAAAGCACCGTGCAGATGGCGAGCGATCCGAGAATCCCCATGGGCATGTCCTTCTGCGGGTTCTTGGCCTCCTGGGCGGCTGTCGAGACGGCATCGAACCCGATGTACGCGAAGAAGATCACTGCCGCACCGCGTCCGACGCCCGACCATCCGTACTTGCCGAATTGGCCGGTGTTTGGCGGAACGAACGGTTTCCAGTTCGCCAGTGCCTGTCCCCAATGGCCCAGTACGTAAACCGCGGCGACCGCGATAAATACCAGCACGGTGCCCACTTTGATGAAGACGATAACCGTGTTGATAGTGGCCGATTCCTGAATGCCGATCACCAGCACAGTGGTCACCAGGCAGATCGCCAGAAATGCCACGATATTGAAGAACGCGGTGGCATGCGGGAGGACGGTCATGTCCACGCCCGCCGGAATCGTGCCTGCCGCGCGCCACAGGCCGTTGTAAAACACCAGGTGCGTGCCGGGAGTATCGATGAGCTGCGGCGGCAGCGAAATCCCCAGGCGCTGGAAGAGTTGAACGACATTGGCGCTCCAGCCCGAAGCCACCGTGGCGGCACCAAAAGCGTACTCCAGGATCAGGTCCCAGCCAATGATCCACGCGAAGATTTCACCCAACGTGGCATAGCCGTACGTGTACGCCGATCCGGCGATCGGAATCAGCGACGCGAACTCCGCGTAGCACAAGCCGGCAAACACGCAGCCGATTCCCGAAAGGATAAACGAGAGGACGATTGCCGGACCGGCATACTGTGCCGCGGCCGACCCGGTGAGCACGAAAATCCCCGCCCCGATGATCGCTCCAATACCGAGCGCCACCAGATTGGTGACGCCCAGCACGCGCTTCAATGAGTCTTCGCCCTCCTGCCCTGCTTCATTCAGGATCAGGTTGAGGGGCTTGCGGATCAGGATGCTGGCCATAGATCAGGGTAACCGTGGTGAAGTATAGCACCCTCCCCAGTCACTCCACACCGAAACGCCCTTACTGCACGCCACCGGTCGCGCGCTACATTGAGAAGAAGAGGAGTCTGCCTTGTTGAGATTGACGTTCGTTGCCGCACTTTCGGTTTCCGCATTGTTGAGTCAGACCGCGCCCGTCTCGAAAGAGAGCGCTTCGTCATCAGCGAAATCCACGGACGCGAGTCCGTTGCGTTTTGACGTGAACCTGGTGGACCGTTCGGTCGATCCGTGCCAGAACTTCTACCAGTTCGCCTGCGGCAACTGGATCAAGAGCAACCCGATCCCCGCCGATCAGTCGCGGTGGGGACGTTTCACCCAACTGGAGGAGCGCAACCGCGAGATCCTCCACCAGATTCTGGAGGAAGCGTCGCGCCCCGATCCGAAGCGCGACCCGATCACGCAGAAGATCGGCGATTACTTTGCCGCCTGCATGGACGTGAAGGGAATCGATGCCGCGGGCCTCAAGCCGCTCGAGGCGGAGCTCCAGCGAATCCGGGACCTGAAGGACAAAGCGGAGCTGGCGGCCGAGATCGCGCGGCTGCACGACCGCGGGGTATCGGCGCTTTTCGATTTCAGCTCGGGGCAGGATTTCAAAAACTCGAAGGCGGTCATCGCCCAACTGGACCAGGGAGGACTGGGGCTGCCCGACCGCGACTACTATCTGAAGACCGACCCCAAATCCGCGGAGATCCGGGACAAGTACCTGGCGCACGTGCAGCGTATGTTCGAACTGGCCGGTTATCCGGCGGACCAGGCCAAAGCCGCGGCGGCTACGGTGATGCAGGTGGAGACGGCCCTGGCCGAAGCGTCCCTCGACCTGGTTTCGCAGCGCGACCCGGAGAAGGTCTATCACAAGATGACCCGCCAGGAGCTGGAAGCCCTGGGATCCGGCTTCCAATGGAATGACTACTTCCGCGATACGGGCGCGCCCGCGTTTCAGAGCATGAACGTCTCGTGGCCGGACTTCATCAAGGGCATGGACGAAGAGGTGCAGAAGACTCCTCTGGACGATTGGAAGACTTATCTCACCTGGCACCTGCTGCATTCCGAGGCGCGTATCCTGCCGACGCCGTTCGCGGAGGAGAACTTCAATTTCTACGGCAAGACGCTGACCGGCGCCACCCAGATGCGGCCGCGCTGGAAGCGCTGCGTGGATTTCACCGACAGCCAGCTGGGCGAAGCGCTCGGGCAGAAATATGTGGAGCGGACGTTCGGGGCGGAAGGCAAGGCGCGCACGCTTGAGATGGTGAACGCGCTCGAAAAGGCGCTGGGAGAGGATATCCAGGACCTTTCCTGGATGTCGCCCGCCACCAAGCAGCAGGCCCTGGTCAAGCTGCACGCCATCACCAACAAAATCGGCTATCCCGATAAATGGCGCGACTATTCGAGCGTGGTGATCAAGCGCGACGACGCCCTGGGAAACGACGACCGCGCCGCCGCCTTCGAAGTGCACCGCGAGCTCCAGAAGATCGGCAAGCCGGTGGACCGCAACGAGTGGGAGATGACTCCTCCGACGGTCAACGCCTATTACGACCCGCTGATGAACAACATCAACTTTCCGGCAGGGATCCTGCAGCCGCCCTTCTTCGACAAGTTGATGGACGACGCGGTGAACTTCGGCGGGATCGGCATGGTGATCGGGCACGAGCTGACGCACGGCTTCGACGACGAGGGGCGGCAGTTCGACGCCCAGGGCAACCTGCACGACTGGTGGACGCCCGAAGACGCCAAGCGCTTCGAGGAGCGTGTGGCCTGCATCGACAAGGAGTACTCCGGGTTCACCGTGGCCCCCGGTGTACACGTCAACGGCAAGCTGACCTTGGGTGAGAATACGGCCGACAACGGCGGAGTCCGCGTTTCGCTCAAGGCCTTGCACAACACCGAGGGCGGCAAGCCGCAGCCGGACATCAACGGCTTTACCCCGGACCAGCGCTTCTTCCTTTCCTTTGGACAGATCTGGTGCGCCAACGAGCGGCCGGAAGCGTTACGGCTGCAGGTGCAGACCAATCCGCACTCGCCATCGGAGTTTCGCGTGAACGGAGTGGTGCAGAATATGCCGGAGTTCCAGAAGGCGTTTTCGTGCAAAGCGGGGTCTCCGATGGTGAGCGCGGACGCCTGCCACGTCTGGTAAACGGTGACGGCGGAAATCCTCCCGGCGGTTTTGAGCAGCACTACCTCACTTAAAGCTCATGCGTGCCATGTTGGCTTGATTCCCGGCAACCGAGAGGACCACCGCCACATCGCCGCGGCCCGCCAGCGAGGCGGGCAATTGCACATTCACCTGGTCGAAGCCGACGTAGAAACCTTGCGGGCCGGCATAGGTCACTGGAATATTCACTCCGCCGATCGAAACACTGACCTGACTCTGCGGCGCTCGTCGAAGGCCGGTAGCGTAGAACACCAGGTACACCTGGTCCTTGGAGACGTCCACGGGCGCCGGCACGACGTTGTTGCCGGCGTCGACCGAGTAGAGATTCTCGGATACCTGGCCCGCGTCGGTCACGCGGAGAATGCTGCCCGCAACCAGACCCGCGGTGTTCAAGGTGAAAACGGCCGGCTGCACATTAGCGACCGTCACGGATCCGGTGGTGACCGTGCCGTCGCCGGCTTTCACTGTCACGGTGGCAGCGCCCAGGGCGAGCGAGGGGGGAGCGGCGTAGTTCACCTGGCTGGGCGAGACGTAGAAAAGCTGTGCCGCGGCGGAGACGCCGTTGGAATCGGTGATGGTCACGCTGGTTCCCCCCAGGCTGCTGGAGAGCGTGCTGGAGGCGGACGCCGTTTGTGTTGCGAGCCCCGCGCCATAGGCATCGACGATGGAATCGGGAGCGATCACGGGCTCAGTACGGCCGGGAGCTACGCTGGTCACGGTCGTGCCGGGGCCGGCCTGCTGCTGGGCGATTTTGGCAGCCATGGCGTCGATCGGCCGGGTCAGCAGGGTCAGCGGCTCGGATGCGTTGGGGTTGGCGGTGAGGAAATGGGAGAGCGTCAGCTCGTAGAGGGAAAGCGCGCCGGCAAAGTCGCCCTGGGCGGCCAGCAGATCGGCTTTCTCCTTGGACGCTTCCAGGATCGACGGCTGGTGGGCGATGAGCGTGTCGAGCGCCGACGCAGTGCCCTGGGTGTCGCCCTTCAGCCGGGCATAGGCCGCGAGAGCGAGATACTTGGAGGCTTCGTCTTCAGCGGAGAGGGAAGCCGGTTCCGTTTGCAGAGTCACTCCGGCGCCGGTGCTGGCGACGCTTCCGCTCCAGGCGCCGGCGGCAGCCGTCGAAGTGGTGTCGAGTGTGGCGGAAAGGTTGTACACGCCCGGCGCAATCGCAAGGGTATCGGCCGGCGCGACCAGCCAGACCGCCTCCGCCGTGCCGATGCCGCTCAGGGCAACAGTGGCTGACGCCGGAGTGACGAGCTGTGCCGGCCAAGTCTGCGAAGCACCTTTCTGATCGGTGACGGTGAGGTGCAGGGCTTGGGTCCACGTGCCGCTCTTGAGGGCGACGCTCAGCGGCTGGCCATCGGCCGAGATGACTACAGCCCGAATCAGCAGCGGCCAGCCGCCGGCCACCGCGGCATCGCTTTGCGCGTTGACGTCCAACACCAATTCCGGCGCCGGTGCCGTTTGCGCCCCCAGCCACGACGCGGAAAAGAGAATCCACAGAGCCCCCAGGCGCTTCATCGGGCTATCTCCTTGGCGCCGCGACGCCGTCATTAACCAGGATCTGGCCGAGGCAATTGCCACGTCCGGAGGCCGCGTCGCCATAGCGCGGTTGCGGCTGCCAGTCAGCGCCGTTGATGCCGGTGCCGGCGCCGGACGTGCAAATGGCGAAACCGGCGTACTCTCCGGGGGTATAGTAGAGCACGCTGGGGCTCGATCTCGAAGCATGGCCGGTAGCATCGTCGTAGCGCATCACGCAGGTGTCATCGCCGGTATGCGGGTCGTTCGGTACTCCGACGACTACCTTGACGGGCGTTCCCACCGGGAACATGTAGGACGCTGACGTATTTTGCTCGGTAAGGACCTGAATCGACCCGCCGCTTCCATTGTTGGTGGCGGAAGACAACATCCGTCCGTCGGATTGACGCGTGATCCAGGTGTAGCTGTATGGCGCATCGCCGTGGTGGAACACATTGCAGGCATGCAAGAGTTCGTGGGCCAGGCTCGACTGGTTGTAGTTGATATCGGGGTTGACGCTCGGCAGAATCCTCGGCGCGACCACCACGCTGACCATGCCGGGTGTACCGGGGCCGCCGATCGCTTCCGCGTAGCCCGAGTTGGCGGCAATCGCCTTAACGATCACCCCATGCTCGTCGACGTTGTGCGCGCCCTCGTTGTGATTGCGGTTGATGACGCGGTCGGCCGCGAGTTCACCCTGCCGCAGCTGGTAGTGGACCTGCAATCCGCTGAGGTTTTGGAAGAGGCGGATGCCTCCCATGTAGAACGCGCCGGCGGTGTTGAGAACGAAGTAGTCCTTCTTTTTTGGGTTGCCTTCGACGTGTTGGCCGTCGATGATGAACCCGCGGTATTCCTCGTAGAGGGTCAGACCATCGCCGGGATGGCCGTCGCCGACGGGATCGGTTTCGTTGTCATTCGCGTCGGCAAGACCGGCGACGCCGTTATTCTGTTTCCAGACGTCGGCGATCAGGCTCTGCTCGCCTCGCAACGGCAGGCGGACGTCCTGCTGGGCGGTATCGCCATCCAAGTGTCCGACGAGGGTACTGCCGTCGGGAAGATAGGCCGTCACCTTGATGGTGCCGAACGCTCCCCAGTCGTACGGCGTGACGGTTACGGTAGTATCCGTGTATTGTCCCGGCTTGGTCTGTCCCTTCTGGGCATTCGCATCCGTCAGGATCAGCCCGTCGCCTTCCAGCTTGAGGTCGAAATCCTGGTTTGGGTTCGCCACCGGAGCATTCATGGCGTAGCCGGGCTCTTTGGAGGATTTCGTCAACTCCCAGATGAAATAGGCGGCCACCACATTCGTGGGTCCACCACCTGTGGCCTGGAGTTTCGCGGTCACACCGACGCCCTGGCCGGAGCCACCGCCCGCGCCCGCAGTTGGCCTCCAGTTCTGCAGCGCCGATGTTTTCTGAATCACCAGTTCCGGAGGCGTATTCAGGCCGGGTTCAATGTCCCAGGTGACGGTCACGTTGATCACTGCGGGCGAACCTCCGAAGGCCGCCGACGAGGGCTGAATCGGCGAGTTCATTTGCACTGTTACCGTGCCCTTAAGGCTGAACCCGGTCGCCGGGAGATTCTGGATCAGGCTGCCGGTACCCAACACGGGAGACCAGGTCCCCGGTCCGGAGCCTCCCAGATCTCCGGGCGCGCAATCGATGGAGACTTTGCTGGTGGCGCCCTGGACGTTGTAACCCGCCGGGTAAAAGAGGTATTGATTGTCGCCCTGCAGGCGCATGGTGAAAGGACTGTTGGCGGGAATGGGGCCTTGGTAAGTCTGGGTCGAGGTTTGGGTGCAGCCGCTGAAAGTGGCCGCGTCGCTGGCGTTGATATTCGTGGTGCCCACGTACCCGCCCTGCCACCCTTGAATGTTCGCGTTGTAGGTGTCGAGCGTGAAGTTGACTTTTGAGGTAAGTCCGTATTGCCAGATATCCGAAAAAATGCCGCCCTTACTCGTCCCGGAGCCGGTTCCGCTGATAGTCACGGTGCCGCTCCAGTTCTTGACGCCCAGAAATTCGTCAACCCTTCCGGCGGCGAAACCAGGCGTCACCGCCAAAAGCCCCGGGAGCAAGCACCAAGTGATTACCGGATACGTTCTCATCGACCCTCCCTCGATGCTGTAAACGCGTAACGGACCTGGAAACTCCATCGGGAGGGAGTACTCGAAATGTACGCTATCTTACGGATTCCTGACTTTCAGCGAGCGCTACCGGGGGTGCCGGAGGAGGGACCGTTGCCCTCCATGCCCTCATAGCCGTCAATCACCGTGGCGCCGAAGTGCGGTTCAAGGCTACAGTACGCTTGAGGAAGGATGTGGCTGGTGAACGTCCACAAACTCCAGCGCAACATGTACGAACTGCGTGATCGCTCCATAGCCCAACGGATGACGCTGGCGGGGTTTGCCGCCGTTTGGGCTGCGTTGGTCTGGTGGCTGCTGTTCGGCGGCGGACTCAGAACTGTCGGCGGGTGGCTTGGATGGATGTGGAGACCGGGTGACATGGTCCGACGCGGATGCCTCGCTATCGCACTATCCATTTACTACGTTCGGATTTTGTTCACGGAGTTTGTTTTCCTGAAGCGGGGCGTGAGTTGGAGCGAGGTTTTCACAATCATTCCCTGGATGTTCTGTATTTACTTGCTCTTGGCCGCGACCGGCGGCCAAAACGCCAGTAGGTTTGGTGTGTCAGGCGGCATCGGCATCGTCCTGTTTGCGGCGGGGTCGTGGATGAACTCGCACGCGGAATACGCGCGGCACGTCTGGAAGGGACGCCCCGAGAATCGGGAGCGGCTCTACATGGGAGGACTCTTCCGTTACTCAAGACACCCGAATTACCTCGGCGATCTCATCTCCTTCTCCGGGCTGTGCTTGATTTCGGGGGTATGGGTAACGGCGGCGATTCCGATAACGATGCTGGCGGGTTTCCTGTTCGTGAACGTACCCATGCTCGATTCTCATCTGCACGAGAAATACGGCAAGGAATTTGA
Source organism: Bryobacterales bacterium (assembly GCA_963836015.1). Lineage (GTDB taxonomy): Bacteria > Acidobacteriota > Terriglobia > Bryobacterales > Bryobacteraceae > CAWCDJ01. The sequence goes on from CAWIIF010000015.1 coordinate 203,395, forward strand.
TGAATACGCCAGCCGGACATGCAAACTGATTCCGTTCGTATATTGAAGTCGAGCCCGTGAAACGTCGCCCACGGAAAACCACCTGAGCCAATCGTTCAATTGGCCCGAGGCGGCGTCCTGCAGCCAACGGCCTCGCGCGGGCGGGCCACCCTGTCTACTATAGCTCCTGAGTTCATCTTCGAGCGCCGCGAAAAACGTCACCGATCCGTCTGGCCTCCATCTTCTCCGGCGATCCTTTCCACCCTGAGAGTGTCCGGGGGGCGCACCTGTCTGGGGGGCGCAACTTGGACGAGGCGTCCCCGACGCGGTACTTGCGTTTGGATGGCTGTTCCTCCGACATTCCGATAGGTCAAGCGATCCAGCTACGGTATCATTCGATGAATGGAATCCAAAGTGCGTCACGGAACTAGCCGCCGCAAGACTCTCGCGCTCCTTGTCTTTGCCCCGCTTCTCGTCTTGGCCCAGTCAACGCACCCTAAGCCCGAATCGCTGGGCTTTTCCTCAGAACGACTGGGCCGACTCCACGAAGCCATGGAGCGCCCCGTGGACGAAAAGAGTCTGGCCGGCGTGGTTACGTTGCTCATGCGCCACGGCAAATTGGTAGAGGAACGGTCCTATGGTGTGAAGGATATGGCATCCGGCTCCCCCATGACCAACGACACGATCTTTCGCATCTATTCGATGACGAAGCCGGTCACCGGCGTCGCGATGATGATCCTCTACGAGGAAGGCAAGTGGCATCCGTCCGATCCCATCTCGAAATTCATCCCCGAGTTGGCCGATGTGAAGGTGTTTAAGGGAATGGATGCAAACGGCGTGATGATTACCGAACCGCCGGTCCACCCGCCAACGATGGCTGAACTCCTGACCCATACTGCCGGTTTTACCTATGGCCTGTTCGGCTCGACGCCGGTCGACAAATTATACCTGGCCAGGAACTGCTTTCGGGGCGCTAATCTGCACGAGATGACCAAGTGCTTCGCGGGCATACCGCTGCTTTTCCAGCCGGGGTCGAAATGGGTTTACAGCGTGTCGATGGACATCCAGGGCTACATTATCGAGAAGCTCTCGGGGAAGCCGCTGCCTGAGTTTATGGAGGAACGGATCTTCAAGCCCCTAGGGATGACGGATACCGCATTCTTTGTGCCGAAAGAGAAGCGCACGAGGTTTGCGACACTCTACTCCGGAGGTCCGGACGGGAAGCTCATCGTGACCGGTGAAGCCTCGGGGCCAAAAGCTGATTTTGTCTCGCTGCCGGGAGCGCCTTCGGGAGGAGGCGGTCTGGTTTCCACGGCGACGGACTACGCGCGGTTTGCCCAGATGCTGCTGAACCACGGCGAACTCGACGGCGCGCGCATTCTCTCCCCGGCCACGGTGGACCTGATGACCTCGAATCACCTGTCGCCGAAGCTGATGACCGGCGAGTTCTCGATCGGAAACGCAACGATGCGGCCGGGACATGGATGGGGATACGATCTTGCCGTGTACAACGACCCGGCTGCCGCTGACGAGGTGGTCGGCAAGGGGACGTTTTACTGGGAAGGCGCCGCCGCTACATGGTTCTGGGTCGATCCGGCAAACGACCTTGTCTTCGTTGGGATGACCCAGCGGATGTTCGGCAAAGGTCAACCGCCGATGAACCACATGAGCCGTCCGCCGGTTTACGGAGCTTTGACCAATCCCAAAATGTAGCGTATTCAGCCCAACTTCGGCGGCAGGTCTTTAAGAGGTCCCATCCACTCGAGCTGCCGTTCGATGTCCGGGTGCAGCAGGTATTTCCGCCGTACGGCCTCGATCTTTTCGCCGCGCACGTCGATCTGCTTCAGGTCGTACTGCCCGAGGCCGAAATCCGCGCAGAAGCGCAGGTAGCCCATCCAGTCGGGGTTGATCCCCATGGTCTCGACTCCCACGCGGTCGGCGGCCACGAAATCGGTGGAGGCGATGGCCAGCCGCGAGGGCACCGGGGTGCCGGAGGAGGGACCGTTGCCCTCCATGCCCTCGTAGCCGTCAATCACGGCGGCACCGAAATGCGGCTTCAAGGCCTGTGCCATCAGGAACATGTTGTATTGGGTCTGCCGCAGGCCGTTGTGCGCCACACGCTTGTCGTTCCACCGGCCGTCGCCGGGCTTGCTGTGCAGCGGCGCGCCGAGCGCCATGTTCTTGATGGAGAGCGTGGCCACTGCCACGTTGTGCGTCTTCAGCATGCAGGCGCAGAAGACGAAGGCATCCGGGTCGAACAAACGGGCCGCGCAGCGCGCGCCTTTGGCGTGCAGGTCGTAATCGATCAGCGGCACTACTCTGAACTCGGCCTCGCGGTTCAGGTCGATCAGCCCCACCTTCTGAGCTTTTCGCTCCGCCGCCACCTTCCCGTAACCGAAGCTCTCGAAGCCCTGCAAGGTATCGCCGGCTGACGATTCCACTACGTAGACCGGGCCTTTGAAACGCGGCTCCAGGTAGTCCAGGATGCCGTGGATCGCATCGGCGTGGCTGGCCGCCAGTTGGTTGGTCGTGGAAACGTTGTTGACCTTGATGGCTACGTACTTTTTCGTCCGGAGTTTGGGCCGGAGCTGGTCATCGATGGCGGCTAGCGCTTCGGCGATGTTCTTGCGGCGGTTCTCGCCTTTCACCAGGGAAACGGCGGACCGGTTGGGCGCGGCGGCTGGAGTTTGCGCAAACAGCGGCTGCAGGGCCGGTGTGAACGCGGTCAGCTGCAGCATGGCACGGCGTGAAAAACGGACTGGCATCTGGCGGCCTCTCAAATTACAATAGGATTTTATCACCTTGTAGTCTGAAATTAGGAGGTAATTGTGAAAAGCTCCTCTTCCCGCCGCAACTTCCTGGCCGCGGGGCTGGCCCTGCCGGCCGCCGCTTCCGCCGCCCGCTCCACCGAACAGAGTTCGCCCCAACCGCCCGCCGGGCGTTTGCCCGCGAGTCCGAAGTTCCAATACAAGACGCTCGGCAGGACCGGCCTCAAGGTGACCACCCTGGGGTTCGGCTGCATGATCACTTCGGATGGCAGCGTGATCGAGCGCGCCGCCGATTTAGGAATTACGTATTTCGACACCGCCCGCAATTACGGGGGCGGCAACAACGAGCGCATGGTGGGCGCCGCGTTAAAGAGGAAGCGCAAAGACATCACCCTCTCTACCAAGACCGAAGGGCGCACCCGCGAGGAAGCTCTCGCCCAGATGGATACCAGCCTGAAGGAGCTGGGAGTGGACAACGTGGATATCTGGTACCTGCACGCCAAGGGCGCGCCCGACCAGGTCTCCGACGGCCTGATGGACGCTTTACTCACCGCCAAGAAGGCCGGCAAGACGCGTTTCGTCGGCGTCAGCACGCACGGGGGCCAAAAGGAACTGCTCCCCTGGCTCGCCAAGAATCCGAATATCGACGTGATCCTGACCGCTTACAACTTCACGATGGATCCGTTCATGAACCAGGTGATCGAGGAAGCCGCGGCGGCGGGGAAGGGAATCGTCGCTATGAAGGTGATGGCGGGCGGAATCCGCCGCGCCCGGCCTGGCGACCCCAATTTCCAGAAACTCAGCCGGGAGGGCGCACTGCCGGCCGCTCTCCAGTGGGTGCTGCGCAATCCGAACGTCCACACCACGGTTCCCAGCATGACCGACATGGATCAACTGGAAGAGAACCTGCGCGCCATGTCCCAGCCCTTTGGCGAGGTTCAGGAAAAACTGCTGGCCGAGCACCTGGACCGGATCAAGCCGCTGTATTGCCGGATGTGCGGGGAGTGCGACGGAACCTGCCGGCAGGGGCTGCCCGTGGCGGACGTCCTGCGCTTCCTCACTTATGCCGAGGGCTACGGCCAGTTCACCCTGGGCCGCGAGCGCTACCTGCAACTCGACCCGGCACACGCTTCGGCGACGTGCGCCGACTGTTCCGGCTGCACTGTGCAATGCCCCCACGGCGTCCATGTGGCGCAGCGCATGACCAGGGCGCAGGAGCTTTTCGCATGCTGATGCGGTGCGGCGCGGCGTTGCTCGTTGCTTGTGGAATGGCGGGCGCCGCCGCGCCGGCCTGCGGCCTGGTCCCGGGATGGTCGCAGAAAGGCGAAACCCGCTCCTATGAATCGGAGAACCTGTTCGAATACATGGACGGCAACGCCGAGGGGTACCTGATTTACGGCTTCCAGAACATGCACGGGGTCACTTGTGAGAAAGACGGCGCGACCCTGGTGATCGATATTTCCGATTTCGGCGACGACGATTCCTCCTACGGCATGTTCTCGGCGAACCGCGACCCGCGGCAGCCGGGGGCCAAAATCGGGATGGGCGGTCAGATCGTTCCGCGGCGGGCGGTGTTCGCCAAGGGCAGGTATTACGTGGAAGTCGCCGCCAATCCGGAAGGCGATTTCACGGCGACTCTGGGGCAATGGACCGCAGCCCTGGAGAAGCTGGTGGACGGATCCTCCACGCCGCCCGCCGCTCTTGCGTGGTTTCCGGCGGAGAAGCAGCAATCGCTGCGGCTGGTGCCGGAGAGCGTCCTCGGGATTCGCATCCTGAAGCGGGGATACGTGGGCCAGTACGAGGCCGGGAAGGCCTTCGTGGTGCAGGACGAATCCGGAGCCGCACTGATGCAGAAACTGCGGGCGCGTTTCGGCGAGACCAAGCCGGCGGCGGTTGGCGACGAGGCGTTCCAGGCTAGCGACCAATACCTCGGGCGGCTTTGCATCTTTCGCAAGGGCCGCTTCATCGGGGGGTACGCCAACGTGCCGGAGGGACAGGATCCCGTGGCGCTGGCGGCGGCACTGGCGGCACGGGTGCCGTAGATCGGAAGCGTCTATTCCACTTAGAACACTACGCCGACGCTTACCTGGTACGAACGCGGCGTTACGAAGTGCGTTCCGCTGAACGTGGAAAGAAAGTTGTAGAGCGCCACGTTGTTCGACAGGTTCAGAACGGTGGCCCGCAGCGTCATGTGGGCGGGCTCGGTGTGCAGCAGGTTATCGGTCCCCACCGACATATCGAACACGTGGTGCGGCGCGATGCGCGGCGGGTTGGTGTCGTCGTTTTCGGTGCCCGGCGGCGGAATGATCAGCCGGGAGGCTCCATAGTTCCCGGAGCATGATGTGATGGGGTTGCCGACCGCGGCCATCTGGCCGCCGCAGTAGAAGCCGATGGCGGCCTGCTGCGCCCCGGTGAGCGCCAGCGCATCCTGCAGGGTGCCCACCGCGCCCGCCACCAACCCGCTGTCGTACCGCCAGGTGAAATCGATCCACGGCCCGTTGTGCGGACGCTGATAGCGTAAGTTCACCGTCTGCTGGAACGCCTGGTCGTGGTCGATGCGGAATACACTGGCATCCACCGGCGAGTTGAAGATCAGCCCGCCCGTCTCCGGCCCGAAGAAGCGGGCGCGTGTGTGTCCCATCGTGGCGTACGCCTGGAAGCCGTGCAGGTCGGTGGTGGAGATCCGCACGCCCACGCCGTCCAGCTTCGATTTGCGCCAGGAGATCGGGAACGCGATGGGCGTATTGAACAGCAGGTCGAAGTCGTAGGCGGAGTCGGTGTACTTCCAGAAATAGTCGGCGTCCACCAGCAGGTACCGTCCGAAGGCCTGCTGCAGGCCGGCGTTGAACTGGTTGCGGCTGCCCGGCTTCAGCGGCTCGGAGGCAAAGGCGCCGAAGACATTGGAAGCCAGCCCGCCGACACCGGACGCGCTCGAGAGCAGCAGGTTCTCGTTGTAGGGCGTCTCCATCGTATGGGAGAACGACCCGCGCAGCACCGTGCCTGTGGCCTTGATCTGGTACGATGCGCCGATACGCGGCTCGGCCGAGGTCGCCTGGCTGATGCCGTCGTAGCGGTCCACCCGCAGGCCGCCGTTGAGAGTCAGGCGCCCGAGGGTGATGGAATCCTGCGCGTAGAATGCGGCCTGGTTGACGTCGCCCGTGTCGTTGAAGTGGAACAGGCTGCCGCCTCGCGTCAGATCGTAGGGGACGAGCCCCGGCAACAACGCGGGATTGGCTGAGAAGCCCGCGCCGGCGCAGGCGTCCGGGTTGACGATTCCCGCGCCCCCGGCCGGATCTCCCGAAGCGTCCAGGCACACCGGGTTGAATCCGAAATCGGTGATGCCGAGCGTGAACTCCTCGCCCAGCCGCGTCTGCTTGATCTCGGTACCGGCCTTGAGATTGTGCCGGCCCCTCACCGTCGCGATGTCCAGGCGGGTCCCCCAGTTGGTGAGCGTGCGGTGCTGCCCCATGGTCGCGGGAGTGTCATTGAAGAGGTCGCCGCTGGGGTAGTAGTTCACGTCGTCGCGGCGCACCCAGGGGTTCAGCGTCAACAGCGTGCTCGATCCGAAGGTGTGCTGGTAGCCGGGCGCGATGTTGAAGCTCACCACTTTCTGCTTCTGGTCCTGATTGGGCTGGTCGTAGGTGTTGGGCACCTGGAACCAGTTGCGGGCCGCGAACAGGTTCAGATGCAGCGCGTCATGGGCCCCGGGCTGATAGTCCACGCGGTCGAAGAGGGTTTCATTGTTGCCAGTGGCGTGCATGGGGTAAAACTCGGGCGTATCGAGGAAGCGGCCCGAGCGGTCGGCGTTGGCCACCAGGAAATTTCCGAAACGGCTGCTGCCCCAACCCACGGAGCCCTTCTCGCTCAACGTGCCGAACGATCCGTAGGAGGTCTCGAACTGGCCGAACGGCTTCTTACCCAGGCCGGAGCGCGTCACCGCGTCCACCACCAGGCTGGTCTTGTCGCCGAATTCCGCGGGCGCCAGTCCGGTGATGAGCTCCATGTTCTGGAACGCGTTCTCGGGCATCTGGGTGGAGAACGTCTTGCTCTGCTGATCGTTGATCGGCTGGCCGTCCACGTAGAAGCTGGTCTGGGCATGATCGCCCAAGGGGTGAAAGAAGCCGTTGGAATCCGCGACCACACCAGGAGCGCTCATGGTGATGGCATCGCTCAGTCCCGACCCCGGTGAGCTCGTCGGCAGCTTGGCCAGCGTACTGACGTCGACGTCGTTGTGAGCTACCGGGACGTTCTCAACCAGGTCGGCCCCACCCCCTTCCACTTCCACGGAGGTTTGCGCACCGGCTAGCGCCAGTTTCACCTCGAGGTTCACGGGAACCGAAGTACGCACCGCGACATCCTTCTCATAAGGGGTAAAGCCCGCGGCCTCGGCGTCGAGATGGTACGAATTCAGCGGCACATTGGTAAAGCGGAAAGCGCCGGACGCATCCGTGGTGGCGGTCTGGTTGTAATTGGTGATGGGGTTGTGAATCGAAACCGACGCGCCGGGGATCGTAGCGCCGGAGGGATCGACCACAGTGCCGGTGACGGTACCAGAGCCGATCGACTGGGCCATCGCGGCCGAACACAGAAGCATCGAGATACAGAGCAGGGGTATCTTCACGTTGCCTACAGTATGCGTACGATAGAAGAGACGGGCGGATGAAAGAATGACACGCGGGCCGGAAATGGCGGCAGACGGGTTAAATTTGACCGTGAGCGGCCACCCGTCCGCCCCGCTCCGGGTGCTGATCGTCGACGACGAGCCGGTGGCCCGCCGTGTGCTCCGCGACGAACTGGAAACCTTCCCGGATGTCCAGGTGACCGGTGAGGCGGAAAACGGAGAGGAGGCACTGGCCGAGATCGGCCGCTCCCAGCCCGATCTGGTGCTGCTCGATCTGCAGATGCCCGGAATCGGTGGCTTTGACGTGATCCGGCGGCTTCCCGAGGACCGCCTTCCGGTGGTGGTGATCGTCACCGCGTACAACGAGCACGCCATCCGCGCTTTCGAGGCCGGAGCGCTGGACTACCTTCTCAAGCCGGTCAGCCGGGAGCGGCTTGAAAGAGCGCTCGACCGGGCGCGCGCCCTACACGTCAAGAAGGACGAAGTGGCCGAATCGCTGGTTCGCCTCAACGAAATCGAGGAATCGCCGGCGCAGCGCAGCCGCAAAGTGGTAGGGCGCACGGGAGAGGAGTATTACCTGCTCGACCTCGACGATGTGCTCGCGTTTCAGGCCGAGCGCGAGACCGTCTGGATCGTGACGGCCCGGCGGCGGTACACGGCTACCCACACGCTGCGAAGCATCAGCGAGCGCCTGCGCGGATCGACCTTCCAGCGGGTACACCGGAACGCGCTGGTCAACGTAAACCACGTGCGCAAGATGGCTCCGCTCAGCAGCCAGCGCTGGCTGCTCACGCTGACCAACGGCCAGGAATTCATCGTCAGCAAGAGGCAGGCGCGCGCCGTCCGCCAGATCGTCCAGTGGTGAACATGCAGGTGCACGACAGGCTGCTTCTGTACAATGTTCTCGGCCACGCCGGCGGAGCGCTGATCTTCGCGATCTTCCTGGCTCTGCTCTTCAGCGGCCGCGGATGGTCGGGACGCTATGGGCGCAACCTGACGGGGCTGGCGGCCGCGCTTTCCCTGGTTTGGAACCTGGGGTCGCTGGTAATCCTGGCGTTTCCGGGACTGCCTCCCAGGGTGCTCGACGTTACCGCCGCGATCAGTTTCTCGGTGTTGAGTCTTCTGCCCGCCGTGCTGCTGCACCTATCGCTCGATGAGAGCCGCAAGACGCTGGTTGCCTGCGGCTATGCGCTCAGCTCCGTAGCCATCGCGATGCACGCGTGGGAGATCCACCAGAGCGGCGCCAGCCTGCACCAGGTCGCGCTGCAGATTATCACCATCGGGTTCCTGGCACTGACTACCATTGCCGTGGCCGGCGCGGCCTTTCGCCGGGGCGGGTGGCGATCCTCCGGCGGAACGCGCGTGGTGGCCTCGATGTGCCTGGCCCTGTTCGCCATGTCGTTTCTGCATTTCGGGACCGGGCACGCCGACCAGGCGTGGTCTGGCGAGCTGGTGATTCATCATGCGGGAATCCCGCTGGCGCTCTTCGTGCTGCTGCAGGATTACCGCTTCGTGCTGCTGGATGCCTTCGTCCGCTTCCTGGCCAATGCGCTGCTGGCGGCGGTGCTGACGGGCCTGGTGATCGAGGCCGCCTTCCGCCTGGTGCTAGTGGAACGTGCCAGTCGCGAGCCGCTGCCGGAGGCGCTCCTGCTGATCAGCGTCTGCCTGTTCCTGGTTTTTTTCGCCTGGCTGCGCGGCCGCGTGCAATCCTGGCTTACCCGGGCGGTATTCCGGCAAGGGGGACTGGCCAACCTGGTGCAGCGGATCCGCAACGCTCCGGAGTTTTCGGAGGAAGGCCAGTACCTGGAATGGTCGGCGGCCACCCTGGCGGAAGGCGTCGGCACCAGTGACTATGCCGTCGTCGCGCTACCTTCGGCCGCCGGACTCCACGCTCCGGTGGTCGCCACGGCGCTACGGGCGGAGGACCTGGCGCCGTGGAGTTGGGCGGAGGCGGCAGTTCCGATCCGGCTGGGCGACGGCGAGGCCCGCGTGATTCTGCTGGGACGGCGGCGCGGCGGGCGGCGGTACTTCGGCAACGATCTGGACGCCTTGGGCAAGGCTGCCGCGGAAATCGCCGGAAAGGTGGTCTCCCTGCGCCGCCAGGAGATGAAGCGGCTGGTGAGCCAGGCCGAGCTGCGGGCCCTGCAGTCGCAGATCAATCCGCACTTCCTGTTCAACGCGCTCAACACGCTTTACGGCACGATTCCGCGCGAAGCCGCGGCGCCGCGGCGCATGGTGTTGAACCTGGCCGATATCTTCCGCTACTTTCTGCAGTCCGATAAGACCTTCGTGCCGCTGTCTGAGGAGATGCGGATCGTCCGCGCGTACCTGGAAGTGGAGCAGTCGCGGCTGTCCAGCCGGCTTACGACCGAAATCCAGGTAGACGACGGCGCGCTCGATGTGGCCATCCCGGTGCTGTCCATCCAACCGCTGGTCGAGAACGCCGTCAAGCACGGGGTAGCCATGAGGAGCGAGCCCGGCTATGTCCGCATCCGGGCGGAGTGCGCCGGCGAGCAGCTGCGGATCGCGGTGGAAAACAGCGCCGCGAGCGGCGGCACGGGCGCGACCGGCGCGGGCATCGGCCTGCAAAATGTCCGGCGGCGCCTGGAGATCTGCTACGGAGCGGCTTCCGGCCTTTCGCTAACGGTGGGCGCCGAGAACACCCGCGCGGAGATTCTCATCCCGCTGGCGCGCGCCGGCGCCGAGGTGGGCTACTTCTCGAGCCACGGCAGATAAGCAGCGCCGTACAGCCCCGCCTCGTTGCCCAGTGTGGCCTGTGCAACGCGGGTTTCGCGCCTGGTGGCCCGGTAGGTGAAGGAACGCTTCTCGAGAGTCGCGAGCATCTGCGGCTCGAACAGCTCCCACGCCGGAAGCATTCCACCACTGAGCAGGTAAAGCGGGAAGTTGAAGGCGTTGACCAGGGTGGCCAGCGCGATCCCCAGCGCATCGCCGACCGCGCACCAGATGGCGCGCGCCTTGTCGCCCGCCTCGCCGGGCTCCCGGGCCATATCGAAAACATCCTTCGAGGTGAGATTCTCGCCCAGGTGCAGAAGGTGCGCCATAGCCGTAACGGCGGTGGCGGAAGCGTGCTTCTCGAGGCATCCCTGATTGCCGCAGCCGCACGGGTTTCCGCTCGGAACCACCGTCATGTGGCCGAATTCGCCCGCCATCCCCACGGCGCCGCGCAGAATGCGTCCGCCGGAGATGATCCCTCCGCCGACTCCGGTGCCCAGCGTAAGCAGCACCAGATCGTCCACGTCGCGGCCGGCGCCGATCCACTTCTCGCCGAGCGCCGCGGCGTTGGCGTCGTTCTCGAGGATTACCCGTGCGCCCAGCCGATTGGAGAGCTCGTCGCGCACGGGAAAGTTCTCGAGGTATGGAAGATTGTTGGAGTTGGTGAGGAAGCCTTCCTTGATCCGAATGAAACCGGGGACTCCGACTCCGATACCCGCCAGGCCCGCGGAACCATGCTTGTCCCGCAGTTTCGCGATGGCGCCGGCGATGTCGCCCAGTACCGCGTTCCGCCCTTCCGCGAAGTTCGTGGAGCCTGAGATTTTGTCGAGCATCGTGCCGGAACGATCGATCGCGGCGGCTCTCAAGTTGGTTCCGCCGAGGTCTACTCCGATGGCGTATTCGGTCATATGCACGGGCATCATAGCATGGGCCTGCCCGTTAGCAGCCGGAGCGCGCGGCTGCTAACGGTTGCATAAGTCTTCCCGATACACCTCATCGAAACTTTCTTAATTCACATTGGCAATATGTGTGCTACAACATGAAACAAAAGCAGCCTGTTACAGCGTCAAATAAGTAGGGGGGTGGCGTATGAACGAACCAAGGTACGTGGAGATTCCCGGGAGTAAAACTCACGAGCTTCCGCCTTTGCTCGTACATTCCGCCGGCGGGGGTACGGCGGATCTCCAATCCGTCATGCTCGAGGCAGAAGACATGCTGGCGCCTAGCGATGCGGAGGAGAGCGTCCTCGAGCAGCGCAAGTACGACCTGGCATTGCAGCTCACCGAACAGTACAAGCATCTCCTTTCCCACTGGCTTTGGGGGGATTCCGTGCTCGAATGGATTCGCCAGTGTGAAATCACCTTCGAGGGCGAGGATACGCTGCGGCGTTTGCTGCATCCGGACGTGTGGCCGCACGCGGGCCGGGCGAGTTTCGTCACGCTGCTGGAAGAGAAGCACGTGCCCACGCAAGGTGTCGCGATCGAGAAGGCCGTGGGACTGCGGCTTACCTTCCGCCAGCCGCCGCCCATCGACTGTTTCTCGAGCGAGTTTCTGTTCTACCTGAACGCCACGGTGGCGGGGAGCGCATATCAGGCATGGTCACACCTGTTTCCGCGGGAGCCGTCGCTGCTGCCTCCGGAGCGCTTCCATTTCGACGTGGTGAACATCGGAAACTGATCGCTCCGCTATAATGCGGAGCATGACCCGCCTCAATCGCCGCGAACTGCTGGCAGGATCCGGACTCGCATTCTTCGCCCACCGCCTGGGGGCTTTGCCGCTTTCGGACATCAAGCTCGGCATTACGACCGACGAAATCGACGATGACGTGCTCACGGCGGCCAGGTTCCTTCACGGGCACGGGCTGAAATGGGCCGAGGTCCGCAACATCTGGGGACCCTATAACACGTCGCAGCCTGTCGAGAAGGTTCGCGAGGCGGCCCGCATCTTCGACGAGAACGGCATCCGGGTATCGATCGAGGGAACGGGCTTTTTCAAGATCCCGCTGCCGGATGATACGCCCGAAGGCCGGAAGGTGCTGGACGGTCAATGGAAGCTCCTCGACGCCGCCATGGAGCGCGCGAAGATTTTCGGCACGGACAAGCTGCGAATCTTCACGTTCATGCTGCGGAAGGGCGAGGCTCCGTCGGACAAGAGCTACGCCCGCATCGACGAACTGCTACGCGAAGCCGCGCGCCGCGCCAAGGGCTACCGGCTGGCGGTGGAGAACATCGGCGGCGGCCACGTGGCAACCGGAGCGCAAGCGGGGGCGCTGCTGAAGCGCGTGAAGGAAGCCAACGTCGGGATTACATGGGACCCGAATAATGCCGGCGAATCGGGCGAGCAGTCGTTCCCTGACGGCTACCGCAAGATGGACCACGCGCGCATCTTCCACGTACACCTGCGCGACTACAAGCACCAGCCCGACGGCAAAGTGGTGTGGACCGCGGTGGGGCAGGGCGAGTTCGACAACCTCGGCCAGATCCGCGCGCTGCTGAAGAGCGGCTACAAAGAAACGTTCACGCTGGAAACGCACTGGCGCGATCCGAAAGGCAAGATGTATTCGACGGAGACGTCGCTCGCCGCGCTGCTGAAGGTGGTCGAAAAGGTCTGAAGCGCGGGCTACTTGCCGAGCGCTGCGCCCAGGCGCCGCAGGCCTTCCGCGAAGACCTCGCTGTTGACGCCCATACCGATGCGGAAGCGGTTGGGCATTTCGAAAAAGCGGCCGGGTACCGCGGACGTATCGTACTCTGTGCGCAGCTTCTCCAGGAATTGGTCGGCGTTTCCGTCCGGCAGGCGGGGAAAACAGGTGGTGCCCCATTGCGTTCGAGGCGCGCACAACCCGGGGTGCGCGTCGAGGAACTCGCCGAGCAGCTTGCGGTCGGCTTCGACGACGCGGCGGGCGCGGTCGCGAAGCAGGTCGAGATGCTCGAAGGCGGCCACGCTGAGCAGCTCGCCGGGGTGCACGGGCGTAGCTCCGAAAATATCGTTGAGGCGGCGCATCTTCCAGGCCAGCTCGGGCCGCGCCAGGATCCAGCCGCAGCGCAGGCCGCTCACTCCGTAGACCTTGGTGAGACTGCTGGTCACGACGAATTCCGGTCCGAGATGGAACGAGCTGCGCGGCGTGTTCTCGTAGACTGCGTCGAGGTAGACTTCGTCCACCAGGACGTGGGCACCTGCGCCGCGCGCAATCTCGCCGACTTCGCGCAGCACGCTTTCGGGCGTCAGGACGCTGGTCGGGTTGTGGAGGTTGGTGATAACGATCAGCTTCGTCCCGGGGGTGACGGCGCGGCGGACCTCGGCCGGATCCACCGCGAACCCGCTCTCTTCACGGCGCGAAAAGCGCTTCAGGCCGGCCTCGAGGTACAGAGCTGCGTCGAGGAGGGGTCCGTAGGCGGGCTCTTCGATCAGCACTTCGTCGCCCGGTTCGATCAGGGCCGCCATCGCGAGGTGGTTGGCCATCGAGGTGCCCGCGGCCTCCACCACGCAATCCGGGTCCACTCCGTGGCGCGCCGCGATGGCGGCCTGCAGCGGCGAGTAGCCGTAGCTGTTGTCCCCGTTGATTTCGAGCTTCGACCAATCGACCGGCAGGCCCGCTAGCGGGAAGGGGCCTACGCCGCTGGTGGCCAGGTTGTAGCGGGCGCGGCTCCGGGTCTTGGCCCAGTGCATGTACTCCGAATGCTTGTGTCTCATCGGCTCCAATACCAATATACGGGGATGCCCGCCAGCATGATGCCGAGGGCGATCGCGCTGTTGGCCGGGGACGCGGCGATCGCGCTCCCCACGATGCCCGCGCACGCGAGTACGAACAGACCGGTGGTATATGGATGCCCCGGCGCGCGGTATGTGGCCGCGCTGCCTTCGCCCGACCTGCGCCGCCGGAACACGAAGAGGGCCGCGGCGGTCATCCCGAACGAGATGAAATCAACGGTCACTTCGAAGTTCAGGATCTGGCCGTACTTGCCGGAGCACGCAATAATCGTGGCCGCAATACCCTGCAGTACGATCGCCAGCACGGGAGCGCCGGATTTCGGCGAGAGCCTTCCCACGCGCTCGAAGAACAGGCCGTCGCGCGCCATCGCGTAGTAAACGCGCGGCGCCGTGAGCATGCCCTGGCTGAGAAACCCGAGGGTCGAAATCGCAATCCCCACCGCGATCCACTGAGCTCCGCGATCTCCGAGAGCGATTCGCATCACCTCGGACGCCGGGGTGGTGGTGGCATCGAGGCCGGCCGGGCCCAACACCCGCAGGCAGACGAAATTGACGGAAAGGTAGAGCAGCACCACGCCGGCCACGCCCGCCACCAGGCCGCGCGAGAGGTCGCGGCGCGGATCGCGCATTTCGCCGGCTACGAACGTGGCGGTCTGCCATCCTCCGTAAGCAAAGGCGATGGGGATCATGGCGGCGCCGATGGTCCGGATGAGGCCGAAGGAAGCCGGCTGGCCGAGCAGGGTGGCGGAGTGGATCGAGCCGCCGCCGAGCGCCATCCCCAGAACCACCAGCGCGGCGATCGCCGCCGTTTTGAGCAGCATGAGGGCGCTTTGCACATTGCTGCCGGCGCGGGCGCCCAGGCAGTTGATGGCGGTCAGGCCGAGCAGCACCGCGGCGGCAATGGCGCTGTCGCTCCAGCCCACTCCGGTCATGCGCCGGAAGTAGAATGCGAATGTGACGGCCACGGCCGCCATCCCGCCGGTTTGCGTGACCAGCAGGAGCACCCAGCCGTACACGAACGCCACGGCCGGATGATACGCTTCGCGCAGGTACAGGTACTGGCCGCCGGCGCCCGGCAGGCGAGTTGCAAGCTCGGCCCAGATGAAGGCTCCGAACAGGGCCAGCAGCCCTCCCAGCGCCCAGACTCCCAGAATGAGGAATGGGGTATGGACGCGATGGGCGACCTCGGAAGGGTTCGCAAAAATGCCGGCGCCCACAATCCCGCCCATCACGATCATGGTGGCGTCGAAGAGTCCGAGTTGGCGGCGGGGTTTGGAGGAATCCACGTCTATATCGAGGCCATCATCGTCAGCAATTTCTCGCGCTTCGCCTCCCTCGCGACATCGCACGGAGTGCGGCCCGCGTGGTCGCGCCGGGTGACATCGCCGCCGGCACCCATCAGGGCCTGCATCATGCGAGCGTTGCCGCGGGCCGCGGCCTGGTGGACGGCCGTCCAGCCCTCGGCATCCGATATGTTCGGACTGGCGCGCCGGGCGAGCAGCCAGAGGGCGCGCGACATCTGCCCCCAGCGGATTAAGTCGTTGAGCAGGGGCTTGCCGTTGGCGGTGGAGCGGTCGGGATCCGCTCCATGCACCAGGGCCAGCTCCGCCAGTTCGAAGTGCTGCCCCCAGACCGCGTGCGAGAGGGCCTCGCAGGGGTCCGCATCATGTTCGAGCAGAAGCTGAAACATCTGGGGCTGCTTGGAGCCCGCGGCGAAATACGTAGCGTCGAGCTCGTGCCCCCAGGCGGCGGTGCGCGCTTTGACATCCGCGCCGTTTCTGATGAGAAGGCGCGCGATCTCGACGGTCCGCGCGCCCGGAAGGCGCGAGCCGGCGGCACATTGCAGTGCGGTGAGGCCTCCATGGTCGTGCTCGCGGGCGAAGCCGGGACATTCCCGGAGAGCCTTCTCGACCGCCGGGAGATCTCCCAGGGCCGCACCTGCAAAGCCGTCAATCCTGGCGCCCGCCTTTACGAGTAGCTTCACATACTCGCGCTCCCCGACAAAGGCCGCGATGATGATAGCGCGGGCGGGCGGCCAGGCCCCGGTCAGCTCGGGGTCTGCGCCGTGGCTCAGCAGCCACTCGAGGCATGCCAACCGCTCGCGCGCCGGTTTGCCCGCGTCGGCGTGCGGATCCTCCTGCATGAGGGCGTGCAGCGGCCGGTAGTTGCGATACGATGCATTCGGGTCGGCGCCGCTCCGGCAGAGCAGCTCGAGTGCCGGCCGAAAGGCCAGCCGCGACGCCTCGAGAATGGGCCTCGGTCTTCGCGCAGCGCTCGGGACAGCCTTCAACGCGGCTCGCACCGACGCTATCGCGCGCGAACGAATCGCCTCAATCAATTCTTCCACGGCAATTACTGAGAATACCCCATCGCGAGGCGGGGGCGCTGGGATAATAAGACGATGGCAAGCTCCGCAGAACAGGCGGCGCCCTGTTCGGCAGGGCCGTCGCGAGCCCGCACCGCGGCCGTGGTGTGCGCGGGCTTCTGCGCGTTTTTGACGCTTTTCGCGCCGCAGCCGCTGCTGCCGATGCTGGCGGCGACGTTCCACGTGTCGGCGGCCGCGGCGAGCCTGGTCGTGACCGCATCCACTCTGGCCGTAGCCCTGGCGGGGCCCATTTGCGGGCGCGATCTCCGACCGCCTGGGCCGCAAGCAGGTGATGGTGCCCGCGGCCTTCCTGCTGGCGCTGCCGACCTTGCTGGCGGCTACCTCGGCCGGACTCGGGCAGCTCATCTTCTGGAGGTTCTGGCAGGGCGTGTTCACGCCCGGAATCTTCGCGGTAACCATCGCCTACATCAACGAGGAGTGGGAGACGGGGGCGGGCGCGGCAGTGGCGGCCTACGTCGCCGGAACGGTCCTCGGCGGATTCACCGGCAGGATGGTGGCGGCGGTGGCGGCGGCGCACTGGTCGTGGCGCTGGGCCTTCGTGGCGCTGGGGCTGCTGAACGCGCTCGGGGGCTTCGCGATCTGGCGTTGGCTGCCCCAGGGACGACGCTTTGTGCGCGGCCGCAGCGGCGCTCCGGTGGTGCGGCCCATGCTGCGCCACATGCGCAATCCGCAACTGCTCGCGACCTACGCGGTGGCATTCTGCGTACTGTTCACGCTGATCGCCACGTTTACCTATATCAATTTCTACCTGGCGGCCCCGCCCTTCCGGCTGGGTACGCAGGCGCTGGCGTTCCTGTTCGTGGTCTACCTGGTGGGCGCGGTGATCACGCCGTTCGCCGGGAGGACGATCGACCGGCTCGGGCACAGGACAGCGCTGGTGATCGCATTCAGCGGCGGTATCTGTGGGGTGGCGCTGACGCTCATCCACAGTATGGCCGCGGTGCTGGCGGGCCTGGCGCTGTGCTGCACCGGCGTGTTCATCGCCAATGCCGCCAGCTCGAGCTACGTGGGAGTAGTGGCGCGTGAGGCGCGCGCGGCCGCCGTCGGGCTGTACGTCACGTTCTATTACACGGGCGGCACGTTTGGTTCCGCGGTGCCGGGCTACTTCTGGTCGCGGGGCGGATGGCCGGCCTGCGTGGCGCTGGTGATCGGGGTGCAGGTGCTGACCATCGCGATTTCGGCGACATTCTGGGAACCGCACGCGGCACCGCATCCCCTCCCGCTTCCATAAGGGAACCGCCGGGCCTTAGCCTGCCCCGTTGCGCATGGCGGATTCGGGCGGCGGATAGGACAGGCGATTCTGCATCCGGGCGACTTCCTCGGGGGCGAAGTCGGGAAACGGCAGGCGGCCGCTCTGCTTCCAGTCACGAACCTTCTTCACCGCAGCATCCTTGAGCTCGTCGTCGACTCCGACGCCGCGCGCAACATAGTTAGTCTGCACGGGGACGGCAAGCCCGGTGCCGGCGCCGGCAATCACTTCGAGCATGCGCAGCAGAAGATCCTCCTGGATGGCTACGAACTCCCCGTAGTCGGCGGTGAGGACGTAGGCGAAAACCTCCAGGGTAAAGGCGCCGGGAGCGAACCCGATGAGGCGCACCCGGCCGCCCGGTTCGACCTTGGGATGTTCGTGGAGCAGCTTGCGGATACCCGCCAGAACATAGCGCAACTGGTCCGGGCCGGCATCGACGCGCAGGCCGAATACAGGATGGAACCACACCTTCTCGCGCGGCCCGAAGTTTTCGATATTGATGCTGGCGAATTGCGCGTTGGGAATGGTGACCACCGTGCGGTCGAGCGTCTGAATGCGAGTAGAGCGGAGGCCGATATCCAGCACGGTGCCGACGCTGTTACCGAATTTGCAGAAATCGCCGACGCGGACGGGCTGGTCGATCACCAGGGAGATGCCGGCAAAAAGATTTTCGATGGTCTTCTGGGCAGCCAGGGCCACGGCGATGCCGCCGACGCCGAGTCCGGCGAGGACCGTGGACATCTGGAAGCCGAAATTGTCGAGCACGATCAGGCAGATGGAGATCACCGCCACCACCTTGACGATGCGGCGGCCGAGCGGCACGACCGCGGTGGCGGCGAACCGGTGGTTGCGGACCAGCGCGCGCCGCGCTCGATCGGATCCGACATCGACCAGGCGCAGGAGCAGCCAGGCCACCGCCGAGGCCGCAATCATAGTCTCGAGATCGCCGACCGCCTGGCGGGTGAGCAGAGGCAGCGAGAGCAGAACCAGTCCTGGATGAAACACGGTGACGATGAGGAAGAGGCGGAGCGGGCCGCCGAGCCTCTGGAGGATTTCATCGTCCAGGTCGGTGCTGCTGCGCCGGGCGAAGCTTGCGCCCAACCAGAGCAGCACGCCGGTGATGAGCCAGGCCAGGCCGATGGCCACGGGAACCAGGAGCAGGAGGGCGATCCAGCGCCAGACCGCGGCTCCGAAGATTTGCGTCTGCACCAGGGCGTCCGGCAGATGGCGTTCGATCCACGAGGGAGCAATGGTACGGAAGACAGAGGGGATGCGAGCCAGGGTCTCGGAGGAAATCAGCCAGATCTCGCCGCCGGCCGACTGCACGCGATGGAGCGTAACAGGCACCGGGCCCCGGTCGGTCTGGATGGTCCCGATGAGCTCGCTGTCGGGGGGAAGGCCGTCGGTCACGTTCCCCTGCGGGTCGTCGCTGATAGCAGCGAGGTTGATGTCGAGGCGGCGATCGAGAACAGTCTTGAGTTGGGAGGCGAGGTCGCGGGAAGCGGCGCTCGCGGGATCGGCGGGCCGCGCCCCGGCTTCGAGGTACTGCGCGGCGACCGGGAAATTGCGATCCTGGGCGGCGCGCAGAAACTCGAGAACGGCGCTGCGCGGGGTGGACCGCCCGAGCGGGTCTTCCGGCGCACCACGAGCGGCAAAGGAAAAAATGAGCAGGACAGGAAAAAGCCTGAGTCGAATCATCGAAAAGCCTCGAACAACTTCATTGCCATTGTCGAGGGTGGGAGGGCCTGGCGACTGGAACTACCCTGATTTTCAGGAGAAGTTCACCTGTTGGCACGATGGGACGCGATGTGTCACGCGCCGTAAAATTAAATAGCCGGTTGATTGCATTCTCGAAAGTTCCGAAGCAGCTTCTCCTTGTCTGTTGCGCGCTGTGCATTGCGATGGCGGCCGCAGTTCCGCGCCCGCGGGCTGCGGCCGTCGCCTTGCGAGCCGGAGTTGCGGGATCGGAACCGTTCGTCGTGAAGACGCCCGGCGGCCTGGAAGGCATTTCGGTGGAGGTGTGGCAGGCTCTCGCCGCACAGGCGGGGTGGCGCTATCAGCTTCAATCCTTTGAAAGCGTTCCGAAGGCCCTGGAAGCCCTCGACGCGGGTAGACTCGACGTGGTGGTGGGTCCTGTGAGCATCACTTCGGAGCGCGCGAAGACAGCGCGCTTTTCGCAGCCCTACTACGCCTCGTCGCTCTCGATACTCTCGCGCACGGAAAAGCCCTCCTGGTGGGACCGGATTGCGCCTTTCTTCAGCAAGGCGTTCTTCATTGCGGTGGCGGTGCTGCTGTCTGTCCTGGCCATTGTGGGCACCCTCATCTGGCTGGCCGAGCGGCGGGTTCCGGACGCACCCTTCGCGCACGAGCCCAGGCGCGGCATCGCCAACGGGATCTGGCTGGCGATTGTGACGATGAGTACGGTGGGTTACGGCGACCTGGCGCCCAAGACGTTTATGGGCAGGCTGGTAACCGCGGTGTGGATCGTCATCTCAGTCATCATGGCGACCTCCCTGGTGGCCGGAATCGCCAGCACCCTGACGCTTACCGGCATGAGCACGAACGCAATCACTACCGCCGAAGAGTTGCGCGGGCGGAATGTGGCAGCTCTGGCAGGGTCTCCGGGAGAGAGCTTCGCGCGCGAGTATGGAGCGCGAGTGCAGGATGTCGAATCGTTGGACCGGGCGTATTCGCTGATGCAACAGCGCGCGGCGGACGCGGTGATATTCGATCGCCCGCAGCTGCGGTATTTCATCGCACAGAAACACGACCCATCCGTGGCGGTCGCGCGGGCCGAGTATATGCCGCAAAATTACGGATTCGTAATGCCGGTATCTTCGCCGGAGCTGGTTCACGACATGAACCTGCACCTGCTGCGACTGGAAGAATCGGGGCGCGTGGACCGGATTGTCCAGGAATGGCTGGGATCAAACAAAGAGTGACGTGTCATTTCGTACAGTGGCGGGGAAGTGGGGAGGCAGTCGGCGGTTACGATCAAGGAGTGAGTCATGGACGCTGTTGACCGCAGGCAGAGGGTCGTCATTTCGAGTGTGAAGCCGGAGGTGGATTGCGGCCGGTATCCGATCAAACGAACGGCGGGCGAAACCGTGCGGGTGGAGGCCGATGTCTTCGCCGACGGGCATGACTCCATCTCCTGCGTGGTGCTCTACCGCAAGGAGGGGAGCAGGCAGTGGGAGGAAGTTCCCATGGCGCCGCTTGCGAACGACCGCTGGCGCGCCGAATTCCGGGTCGACGAACTGGGACGCTACCTGTACACGGTCGAGGGATGGGTGGACCGCTTCCAGACCTGGCGGCGCGACATGGTCAAGCGCATCGAAGCCGGACAGGATGTGGCGATCGACGTCCTGGCGGGGGCGGAGCTACTGGAACAGGCCGCTTCGCGGGCGGAGGGCGCAGATCGCGAGGCATTGCTGAAATCGGTCCGGTTCCTGCGCGGGGATGCGGGAGCGGAAGCGAAGCAGGAACAGGCCATGCAACCCGAGGTGGCCGAGGCTGCCCTGCGGCATCCCGACCGGCGGCTTGCCACGCGCTACGAGAAGGAGCTGCCGGTTACGGTGGATGGAGAAAAGGCACGATTCAGCGCGTGGTATGAATTTTTTCCACGGTCGTGCGGCAGTTTCCGGGAATGCGAGGCCCGGCTCGATTATGCGGCGTCGATGGGTTTCGACGTGGTTTACCTGCCGCCGGTTCATCCCATCGGCCGCGTGAATCGCAAGGGCAGGAACAATTCGGTCACGGCGGAGCCGGATGACGTCGGAAGCCCGTGGGCCATCGGGGCCCGGGAAGGCGGCCACAAGGCGATCGATCCGCGGTTGGGAACCATGGAGGACTTCGACCGCTTCGTCCAGAAGGCCGTGGAACGCGGGATGGCGGTGGCGTTGGATATCGCATTCCAGTGCGCGCCCGATCATCCGTACGTGAGCGAGCACCCGGACTGGTTTCGCAAGCGGCCCGACGGCACGATCCAGTATGCCGAGAACCCGCCGAAGAAGTATCAGGATATCTATCCGCTCGAATTCGAGACAGAGGGCTGGCGGGCGTTGTGGGACGAGCTGGCGAGCGTAGTCCGGTTCTGGATCGACCGCGGGATTCGGATCTTTCGGGTGGACAATCCGCACACCAAGGCGTTCCCGTTTTGGGAATGGTTGATCGCCGGCGTGAAGCGCGATTTTCCGGAAACGATCTTTCTCGCCGAGGCCTTCACGCGTCCCAAGGTGATGTACCAACTGGCCAAGCTGGGGTTCACGCAATCGTATACGTACTTCACCTGGCGCAATACGAAGGCGGAGCTGACGGCGTATTTCACGGAGCTGGCGCAATCGGACGTCCGGGAATTCTTCCGCCCCAACCTGTGGCCGAATACGCCGGATATCCTGCCGGAATACCTGCAATACGGGGGGCGGCCGGCCTTCATCGCGCGGCTGGTGCTGGCGGCCACGCTGGGCGCGAACTACGGAATCTACGGACCCGCGTTCGAGCTCGGAGAGAATCGCGCGAAGCAGGCGGGCAGCGAGGAGTACCTGGATTCGGAAAAGTACGAGATTCGCGATTGGCGGGTGGACGACCCGTGGAGCCTGAGGGACCTGATCGCTCGGGTGAACCAGGTGCGGCGCGAGAATCCGGCCTTGCAGAGCGACTGGAACCTGCGGTTCCACAACGTGGACAACGAGCAGATCATCTGCTACAGCAAGAGCACGCGCGACCTCTCGGACACGGTTCTGGTGGTGGTGAACCTCGACCCCGTACACAAGCACTCGGGGTGGGTGGATCTGGACCTGGCGGCACTGGGCCTGGATGAGAGGTATCCCTTTCAGGTTCACGACCTGCTGGGCGACAGCCGGCACCTGTGGACGGGCGCGCGGAATTATGTGGAGCTCGATCCGCAGGCGGTTCCGGCGCACCTCTTCCGGATCCGGCGCAAGGTGCGAACCGAGCGCGACTTCGACTATTTCCTGTGACCGCGATGGAAAACACTCTACTGACCGACTACGACCTGTACCTGTTCGCCGAGGGCAAACACCATCGGACGTACGAAAAGATGGGCGCGCACCTGAGAGAGGCGGAGGGCGCCGCCGGCGTCCAGTTTGCCGTCTGGGCGCCGAATGCCCAACAGGTGTCGGTGATCGGCGACTTCAACGGATGGGACCCCGCTCGCGACCCGATGGAGCCGCGCGCGGCGGGCGTGTGGGAGCGGTTCATCCCCGGCATCGGCCGCGGGGCGCTGTACAAATATCACGTCGCGTCGCGTTACAACGCCTACCAGGCGGACAAGGCGGACCCCTACGGATTTGCCGCGGAGATCCGGCCGCACACGGCGTCGAAGGTGTGGGACCTGTCGTACGAGTGGAAGGACCAGGAATGGATGGAGAGCCGGGCCGGGCGCAACGCGCTGGACGCGCCCATTTCGATCTATGAGCTGCACCTGGGCTCGTGGGCGCGCGTCCCGGAGGAGGGCAACCGGTGGCTGACCTACCGTGAAATGGCGCCCAAGCTGGCCGAATATGCGCACCACATGGGATTCACGCACGTGGAATTCATGCCGGTGACGGAGCACCCGTTCGACGGCTCGTGGGGCTACCAGACGGTAGGCTACTTTGCGCCGACCAGCCGGTTCGGCACGCCGCAGGATTTCATGTTCCTGGTGGAGACGCTGCACCAGAACGGCATCGGCGTCATTCTGGACTGGGTGCCGGCACACTTTCCGACCGACGTTCACGGCCTGGGCTACTTCGACGGCACGCACCTCTACGAGCATGCCGATCCGCGGCAGGGGCAGCAGCCGGAGTGGGGCACGTTCATCTTCAACTTCGGGCGGAACGAGGTGCGGAATTTCCTGATCAGCAATGCGATGTTCTGGTATGACCGGTATCACATCGACGGGCTGCGCGTCGACGCCGTTGCCTCGATCCTCTACCTGGATTATGCGCGCCGCCCCGGCGAGTGGATTCCCAACAAGTTCGGCGGCAAGGAGAACCTGGACGCGGTGGACTTTCTGCGCGCCGCCAACGAAGCGGTGTACGAAGCCTATCCCGCGGCCCTGATGATCGCCGAGGAGTCGACCGCGTGGCCCATGGTCTCGCGTCCCCTGTACCTCGGCGGCCTCGGCTTCGGGTACAAGTGGAACATGGGTTGGATGCACGACGAGCTGGAGTACATGTCGAAAGACCCGGTGTACCGCGGGTATCACCACAACCAGCTCACGTTCAGCCTGATGTATGCCTTCACCGAGAATTTCGTGCTGCCGCTTTCGCACGATGAAGTCGTGCACGGCAAGGGGTCGATGATCGGCAAGATGCCCGGCGACGACTGGAGGAAATTCGCCAACCTCCGTCTGCTCTACGGCTACATGACGGCGCACCCCGGCAAGAAGCTGCTGTTCATGGGAGACGAATTCGGGCAGTGGAAAGAGTGGAACCACGACGCGAGCCTGGACTGGTCGCTGCTCGAATACCCGCCGCACAGCGGGCTGCAGCGCTGGGTACGCGACCTCAACACGTTCTACCGCGGGCAGCCCGCGCTCTACGAGCTGGATTCGGACCCGGCCGGGTTCCAGTGGGTAGACGCGAACGACAGCCAGCGCAGCATCATCAGCTTCCGCCGGATGGGCCGCGACCCGCAGGACCAGGTCGTGTTCGCCTGCAATTTCACGCCCGAGCCGCGGCAGAACTATCGCGTGGGCGTACCGGAGCGCGGCGAGTGGAAAGAACTGCTCAACAGCGACGCCACGATCTACGGCGGCAGCGGGCAGGGGAACCTGGGCTCCCTTCACACCACGCCAATACCGATGCACGGGCATCCGGTTTCGCTCAATCTCACGCTGCCGCCGCTGGCCGTGGTGGCATTCAAGAAGGCATGAAGATCCTCAAGGAGAAGGAATGAGAGCCAGAGGCAGCGCACACGATCCGCTGTGGTACAAGGACGCCATCATCTACGAGACGCACGTCAAAGCGTTCTTCGACAGCGACAACGACGGAGTCGGCGATTTCCGCGGCCTCATGCAGAAGCTCGACTACCTGCAGGACCTGGGGGTGACCTGCCTGTGGCTGCTGCCGTTTTTCCAATCCCCGATGCGTGACGACGGGTACGATATCTCCGACTACCGTACCGTGCATCCGAGCTACGGCACGCTGGAAGATTTCAAGGCGTTCATGAACGCGGCTCACGAGCGGAACCTGCAGGTGCTGATCGAGCTGGTCGTCAACCACACCTCCGACCAGCACCCGTGGTTTCAGGCCGCGCGCAACGCAGCGCCCGGCTCGCCGGAGCGCGACTTCTACGTTTGGAGCGACACCGACCAGAAATACCGTGACGCTCGCATTATCTTCACCGATACCGAGAAATCCAACTGGGCGTGGGATCCGGAGGCGCACGCGTATTACTGGCATCGCTTCTTTTCCCATCAGCCGGACCTGAACTACGACAACCCCACGGTGATGGAGGAAGTCATCAAGGCCATGCGCTTCTGGCTCGACCTGGGGGCCGATGGAATGCGGCTGGACGCGATTCCCTACCTGGTGGAGCGCGAAGGCACGAGCTGCGAGAACCTGGTGGAGACCCACCAGGCGATCAAGCGCATGCGGCGGGCGCTCGACGAGAGCCACGCCAACCGGCTGATGCTGGCGGAGGCGAATCAATGGCCGTCGGACGTGCTGCAGTATTTCGGCACCGAAGACGAGTGCCACATGGCGTTTCACTTCCCGCTGATGCCTCGCATCTTCATGGCGCTCCGCCTGGAAGACCGGCACCCGATCACCGAAATCATGGCCCAGACACCGCCCATTCCCGCGAGCTGCCAGTGGGGCCTGTTCCTGCGGAACCACGACGAGCTGACCCTCGAGATGGTGACGGACGAAGAGCGCGACTACATGTACCTGGCCTACAGCGCCGATCCGCGGATGCGCATCAACGTGGGAATCCGCAGGCGCCTGGCGCCCCTGATGGAGAATAACCGCCGGCGCATCGAGCTGATGAACAGCCTGCTGTTCTCGTTTCCGGGGACGCCCATCATCTACTACGGCGACGAGATCGGAATGGGCGACAACATCTATCTCGGCGACCGCAACGGGGTCCGCACACCGATGCAGTGGACGGCCGACCGCAACGCCGGCTTCTCGCGCGTGAATCCGGCGAAGCTCTACAGCCCCCTGGTGATGGACCCGGTGTACGGCTACGAGGCGATCAACGTGGAAGCGCAGCAGAGCGATCCATCATCCCTGCTGCACTGGATGCGCAACATGATCGCGCTGCGCAAGCTGTTCCGCGTATTCGGCCGGGGCACGCAGGAGTTTCTGGAGCCGGAGAACCGCAAAGTTCTGGCATACGTTCGCCGCTACGAAGGGGACCAGATTCTGTGCGTCGCCAACCTTTCGCGTTTCGGCCAGCCGGTGGAACTCGACCTGGCATCCATGGCGGGAATGACCCCGGTGGAGATGCTGGGGTTCACCGAGTTTCCGGTAATCGGCCGCGAGCCGTACCGGCTCACGCTGGGGCCCTACGCGTTCTTCTGGTTTGAGCTGCAGGGCACTCCCGAAGCGGTCGAGATCCACACGGGGGGAGAAGCAGGGGAAGGCCTGCCGCTGGCGCTCGACGGCCCCGACGAGCTCTTCGAAGGGCGCGCGCGGAAGACGATCGAATGCGCTCTCCTGCCCGAGTTTCTCCCCAAACAGCGATGGTTCGGGGCCAAGGCCAAGACCATCGACAGCACCCGGATTGCAGACTGGGCCTGGATGCTGCCGGAGGCGCCGCCTTTCGCCATCGTACTGGTGGAAGTGAAATACCGCGACGGCGAGATGGATCTCTACAACATTCCCCTGGCAATCACGATGGGACGATCGCGAGAAGAGCTGGAGCGGCAAATGAAGCCCGACGCGCTGCTTTGCGAGGTAAGGATCGCCGGCGAAACAGGCTACCTGCACGACGGCCTGGCGGACGATGCAGCCTGCCGGGCGCTGCTCGCCGCGATCGTCGCGGGGCAGGAGTTTCCGGCTCAGCACGGCACGGTCTCCGCTTTCCCGGGCGCGGGAGCGGCAGAGCTCGTGGGAAGCGAGGCAGCTCTCAAAGTCGTGCGCAGCTCGGCCGAGCAGAGCAACACTTCGGTGATCTTCGGCAGCCGCGTGATCCTCAAACTCTTCCGCCGCCTGGCCGAGGGAATCAATCCGGACTTCGAAATCGGCCGCTTTCTTACGGAGAAGGCCGGCTTCAGCGGCATACCGAAACTGGGTGGCGGAATCGAGTACGCGCGAGCGGACGAGGGCCGCTCGACCCTGGCCATGCTGCAGCAGATGGTGGTCAACCAGGGCGATGGCTGGAAGATGACGCTCGAGGACCTGGGCCGCTACTACGAACACAGCTCGACGTTTCGCGCTCACCCGGAAGACCTGGCCGGCGACGGGCGATCGATCGTCGAGATTGCGGGAGGGCCGATTCCCGATTCGGCCCGCGAGAAAATCGGGATCTATCTGGACTGGGCGGCCACCCTGGGCAGGCGCACCGCGGAGATGCACCTGGCGCTCTCGGGCCCGACCGAAGATCCCGCGTTCGCTCCCGTGCCTTTAACCGCGGAAGATGTGCAGGAGTTGGCGGCCAGCCTGCGCGGGCACGCCTCCGAAGTGTTCGTGGCCTTGAAGGCCGGCCTGGCTTCCCTGCCCGACGAGTTCGTGGACCGCGCCGCGCAGGTGCTGGGCGAGCGGCACCGCATCCTCGACCGCTTCCGAACGCTGGAGCAGACGGCGCCGGACGCCTTACTGATCCGGATCCACGGCGATTATCACCTGGGGCAGGTGCTGCGCGTGGAGAACGATTTCGTCATCATCGATTTCGAAGGAGAGCCGGCCCGGCCACTGGAGGAGAGGCGCAGGAAACAGCCTGCTTTGAAGGACGTCGCGGGCATGCTGCGCTCGTTCAGTTACGCCGCGTATGCCGGTCTGCTCGGATACACGGCGCGGCGGCTCGAGGAATTCGCGAGGCTCGAGCCGTGGGCGGCATTCTGGGAGAAGTGGACCTGCGCGTCGTTTCTGAGCGCTTATCGCGAGACGGCGGGCGATGCGCCGTTCCTGCCGCACTCGGCCGAGCAGTTTGAGATACTGTTGAACGCATTTCTGTTGGACAAGGCCCTGTACGAATTGAGCTACGAGCTGAACAATCGTCCGGCGTGGGTGCGAATTCCGCTGCGGGGAATCCTGGCGCTGGGGGAGAGGCGGCCTCGCGGGTGAGGATGGGGCGCCGGCAGGGAGCGAGGGCGACGCATGGACCCCTGCAGCGAAGGACATTGATAAAATCCGGTGCATGCGAAGATCCGCTTTCATTCTGGCAGCAGCCTGCGCCGCGACCCTCCTGGGCGCTCCCATCGATCGGAAAGATGTCGAATATGGGCACCCCGGCGGCAAGCCGCTGCTGCTCGACCTGCACGTTCCGGACGGCCCGGGACCTTTCCCAGCCGCAATTCTGGTCCACGGCGGCGGGTTCGACGAAGGGAGCAAGAGCACCAACGTCAGGCCGCTCTTCGAACCGCTGGCTAATGCCGGGTTCGCGTGGTTCAGCATCGACTACCGGCTCGCGCCGGAGGTCCGCTTTCCGGAGCAGGGCGAGGACGTGGACACGGCGATCCGTTGGGTGAAGGCGCATGCCGAGGAGTATCACGTGGATGTGCGAAAGATCGCGCTGATCGGAGAATCGGCCGGCGGCTTTCTGGTCAACTATGCGGGGACACACTACACGCCGGAGACGAAGGTGCGCGCCGTGGTCGATTTCTACGGGCCGTCCGATTACGGCAAGCTGGCGGAACTGCGGCGCGATCATCCGGAGCGGTTCAACATGGCCAGCCTCAACCGCCACGCGGCGCACGGAGGCGGCATCCACTATTTCGGACTGGATCAACTGGACGCGGCGGGACTCGCGAAGCTGCACAGCGTGTCGCCGCTGGCGGCCGTCCACAAAGGGATGCCGCCGTTCCTGGTGATCCAGGGGAACAAGGACGACCAGGTGGCCTATGAACAATCCACCGAATTCTGCGACGCCATGAAAAAGTCCGGATCCGGCTGCGATCTGATCGTGATCGAAGGCGGCGGCCACGGAATGGGAAGCTGGAAGGCGGCCGGCATGCAGCACTGGAAGCCCGAAATGATCGCCTGGCTGAAGAA
The DNA here is from genome assembly GCA_963836015.1 of Bryobacterales bacterium. GTDB lineage: Bacteria > Acidobacteriota > Terriglobia > Bryobacterales > Bryobacteraceae > CAWCDJ01. The sequence continues at coordinate 231,998 of CAWIIF010000015.1, forward strand.
GACACTGAAGGTGAAGTGACGAGGAGCCGCCGCCTCACCACTTCACCAGTTCCACCCGGCGGTTCTTGGCCCGGCCCTCTTCGGAATCGTTGGAGGCCGCCGGTGCGTACGGGCCGCATCCGAACGAATCCAGCCGGTTCGCCGCGACACCATAGGTGGAAGTGAGTGCTTGTGTCACCGCCGCCGCCCGGCGCCGGCTGAGGTCCAGATTGTAATCGGGCTTACCCTGATCGTCCGTGTGGCCCACTACATGAATGCGCAGGGCCGGGTTCTCCGTCAGCAGCTTCCCGATCTCCTTGAGCGTGGGTTCCGAATCCGGACGGAGCGTATCTTTGTCCGTATCGAAATTGATTCCGTACAAGGAAACCTTGCCCGCATCCGCGAGGGCTTGCGACATATCCGCCGCGTTGAGAAGCGTCATATTCTCTTCCATCGCCTGCGGCGCGATGACGATGAGTTCGGCGATGGACCTTTCCTTGGCCACCGAGCCTTGCAGCCGCAGAGGGATTACGCCGTCCCGATAGCTCGTGACGAAGAGGTAATAATAGGTGGGCTTCGGCTCCTTCGATTTCGCGACCAGAACGCGCTCCTGGCTCTCGTTGTAGGCCAGGATCTGGCCGAGTTGATCCTCGTCCGCCGCCTGGTTGAGCGCGGGACCGAACCATCCTCTTTCACCCGCTCCCTTTTGATAGAGGGGCGTGAGCCCCAGCCGCTGGAACTCGAGCTGATAGTTACGGAACAATTCCGCGGGGGTGCGGCCCGCCGGCGCCAGGTAGGTATAGCGGCTGATCAACCCCTCGGTCTTCAGGCTCTTGGCGTATGCAGGCGGGGAAAGCCGGGTGGGAGGGCCGAGAGGCAGCAGGAATTCGTCGAACTTCGGCGCGTGATAGCCGATGATCTCGCTTCCCGTGTAACGCTTCATGCCGGCGGGATCCTTGGATCCCGGGATATCGGCCGCGCGGCTCTGCAGCGCGAGGGCCAGGGCGAGCAGACTCAGGGCCGAGCCGGTTCGAGCCTTCATTGTATCCTCCGATCGCCCTTGTAGTTTACTCTCTCGGCTGGAGCACCAACAGCGCGCACGATCTTGCCCCCCGGTTCTGTAAGCGGCAATCGGGCGATGCTATAATGAAACCGTTCTGTCCCGAAATCCAAGTCTTCCTTATGTTCCTTAGTGTGAAAGAGATGGAACTGCGGAAGGTTCGCTTCGACGAGACCTTCCAGCCCGGGCAGATCGATTTTTCTGGCGAAGAATTGGTGCAGGGGTCCCCGTTGCATGCCACCGGGTCGGCTGAAGTGTTGGCCCATACGGACGGGGAGGTGCGCATCCAGGGCCGCCTGGCGGTGGAGATGACCGCGCAGTGCGACCGCTGCCTGGGGCGTGCGAAGTTTCCCCTGGACGCCGCTTTCGACCTGTTTTACCGGCCCATGTCCTTTATCGCGCGCGATGAGGAAGTGGAGATCGACGAAGGCGAGGCGGAAATCGGGTTTTACGAAGGCGGGGGCATGGAACTGGAGGATATCCTCCGGGAGCAAGTGCTGCTCGCGTTGCCCATGCAGAGGGTCTGCAGCGACGTCTGCAAGGGGATCTGCCCTGTGTGCGGCAAGAACCGGAATGAGACCACGTGCGATTGCAGGCTGGAAAGCGCTGATGATCGTTGGGGAGCGCTCCGCGATTTAAAATAGCTTGGATGTAGAGGTAGAGAGAGATGCCGAATCCGAAACGTAGACACTCCCACAAGCGGACCAGCACCCGCCGCGCCCACGATGCGTTGAAGGCGTCGGGCCTTTCGGAATGTCCGAACTGTCACGAGCCGAAACTGCCGCATCGCGTGTGCCCGCACTGCGGCCAATACAAGGGACGCGAAGTAGTCGAAGTCGAACAGGAGTAGACTGTTCCTGACATGCTCACCATTGCCGTGGACGCAATGGGCGGGGATCACGCCCCCAAATGCGAAGTCGAGGGGGCGGTTCGGGCCGCCAGGAGTCTGGGTGTCAGAGTGATCCTCGTCGGCCAGGAAGATCTGGTCCGCCGCGAGCTGGCGCTTTACGACGATCATCGAACCCTCCCCATTGAAGTGGTTCACGCGCGAGAGCGAATCACCATGGAGGACAGCGCCGCCAAGGCGGTGCGCACGAAGCGCGACAGCTCCATGCGGGTCGCATCGCGGCTGGTGCGCGACGGTGTCGCCCAGGGGTTCGTCTCGGCCGGCAATACCGGAGCCCTGATGGCGACGGCCAAGATGGTGCAAGGCGTGGTTCCGGGCGTAGACCGTCCGGCGCTGGCGGGCGTCTTCCCCACTGTAGTCAAAGACTCGCCGGTGGTGGTGGTCGACGTAGGGGCGAATGTGGATTGCTCGCCGCGCATGCTGGCGCAGTTCGCGGTGATGGGCGAAATCTACTCGCGCATCATACTCGGCCGGCTGCGGCCGCGCGTCGGGAATTCTCTCGATCGGCGAGGAAGACCACAAGGGCAACGAGGTGACGCGGTCGGCAACGCCGCTCCTGAAGAGCCTGGATCTCAACTTCATCGGCAACGTCGAAGGCCGCGATATCTATGGCGGCACGGTGGACGTGATCGTGTGCGACGGCTTCATCGGCAACGTGGCGCTGAAGGTGAGCGAAGGGCTGGTGGAGATGTTCGGCCACTTGCTGCGTGAATCGCTGGGGGCGACCATTTCCGGCAAGATCGGCTACGTTTTCGCGAAGGGCGCGCTCACGGATTTCAAGAAGCGCGTGGATTACTCGGAGTACGGCGGCGCACCGCTGCTGGGAGTGAAGGGCGTGTGCATCATCACCCATGGCCGCTCCAACGCCAACGCCGTGAAGAACGCGATCCGCGTGGCCAAGGAATTCTCCGAGGGGCAGGTCAACCACCGGATCGAGGCCGAACTGAAGCTCGCCAACCAGGAGCGGGTGACGGCCAAGACCGAGTAGGAATTTCCATGAAAGCAGTACCCGGCTTGCGGCCGATTTTCGCACTCTTCCTCGCGGGACTGGGCTGCGCCTTTGCGCAGAGCTCCGGGCGCGTCGCCTGGACCATCGCGGCCGATCCCGCCGCGGCGCCCCCTGGTGGGCAGGTGCTGCTGAGGGCCGTGGGCAAGATCGAAACGGGCTGGCACCTCTACTCCGCCTCGACGCCCAACGGGATTCCGACCTCGTTCCAGGTGGGTCCGCCGAGCGTGGTGGAGGGAGTGCGCCTGCTGCAGCCTCCTCCCAAGCGCGCCTACGACAAGAATTTTCAATCGGATACCGAAACCTACGAAGGCGGCGTCACGTTCCTGCTGGAGCTGCGGCTGAAAAAGGACGCCCCGGCGGGTCCGGCGCAGCTCACGATCAAATCGCGATACCAGACGTGCAACGACACACAGTGCGTTCCCTCGCGTTGGGAGGGGACGGCGTCGCTCACGATCGACGCTTCGGCGGCCTCGGTCTCACCGGCAATCCCCGCCGGTTACGCGGAACCGAATGCTCCCGCGCCGCAGCCGCCGGGGGGCGCCCCGCAGGACCAGGGAATCGGCGCGTTTCTGCTGGTGGCGTTCGGCTTCGGGCTGGCCTCCATCTTCACGCCGTGCGTGTTCCCCATGATCCCGATCACGATGTCGTACTTCCTCAACCGGGAGTCGGGCGGGCGGCGCGACGGTATTGTTCACGCGGTGGTGTTCTGCCTGGGAATCGTCGTGCTGTTCTCCGGGATGGGCCTGGCGATCACGGCCGCGCTGGGACCGTTCGGCATCGTGCAGCTGGGTTCGAACCCCTGGGTGAATGCGTTCATCTCGGTGTTGTTCATCGCTTTCGGCCTGAGCCTGCTGGGGGCGTTCGAGATCACGATTCCGTCATCAATCCTGACGCGCCTCAACAAAGGATCGGAGAAGGGCGGGTTCGCGGGGACGCTGCTCATGGGACTGACGTTTTCGTTGGCCTCCTTCGCCTGCGTGGGTCCGTTTGTGGGGACGCTGCTGGCGGCTTCGGTTTCGGGAGGCGGAACGCGTCCGCTGGTGGGCATGGTTACGTTTGCCACGGGCCTGGCCTTGCCGTTTTTCCTGCTGGCGCTCTTCCCCTCGTACCTGAAACGCCTGCCGCGCAGCGGCGGGTGGATGGCGCGGGTCAAAGTGGTGATGGGCTTCGTCATCCTGGCGGCCAGCCTGAAATACCTGGCGAGCCTGGACCAGGTGTTGCAATGGGGCGTTCTGACGCGCGAGCGCTTTCTGGCCGCGTGGATTGTCCTGTTCGCGATGGCCGGGCTGTATCTGCTTGGATTCCTGCGTCTGGAGGGCATCAAGCCGGATGACCGCATGGGCCTGGGGCGGCTGCTCACGGGCATGGCGTTTCTGATCTTCGCCATCACCCTGCTGCCGGGCATGTTCGGCGGCAGGCTGGGCGACCTGGACGCTTACGTTCCAGCGGCGTCCGGATCCTCGTCCGCCGAGGCGCCGGCGAGCGGCGGCGGGCTGGTATGGATGAAGAACCAGTACCGCGAGGCCCTCGCCAAAGCGCGCGCCGAGGGGAAGCTGGTCTTCGTCAACTTCACGGGATACGCCTGCGCCAACTGCCACTGGATGAAGGCCAACATGTTCACGCGGCCGGAGATCGCCTCGGCCATGCAAAACTTCGTGCTGGTGGATCTGTACGGCGACGGCACAGACGCGGCCTCCGAAGAGAACCAGAAGCTGGAGCTGGCGAAGTTCCAGACGGTGGCGGAGCCGTATTACGCCATCATGGATCCCGACGAGAATGTGATCGCGACGTTCCCGGGGCTCACGAAAGATCCGCAGGAGTTTCTCGGCTTCCTCGAAAAAGGACGGAAGCCGCCGGTCAGCGAGTCGGCCAAAGGGACCTTCCCGCAGGTCAACGGGCTGGACGGCGCGCCGATCGACGCGGCAGGACTGAACGGCAAGGTCGTGGTGATGAACTTCTGGGCCACCTGGTGCGTGCCGTGCATTCAGGAAATCCCCAGCTTCAACAAGCTGCACCAGGAGTACGCCGGCAAGGGAGTCGCGGTGGTGGGCGTGTCGATGGACGACGAGGGCGCGGAACGCGTGCGGCCATTCCTGAAGAAGCACCCGATGGACTACACCGTGGCACTGGGGTCAGACGCGGTGACGAAGGAGTTCGGGTTGGATGAACTCCCGGTGACCGTGATCTTCGACCGCACCGGCAAGCAGATCAAGCGTTTCGCGGGGTTCCTGAAAGAAGACGAGCTGAAAGCCGCGGTCGCGCAGGCGCTGTAGGTTTACATTCACTGGACCAGCCACATCCCGCCGCTCGAAGCAGCGGCGTCTCGGTGGTGATCCAGTATTCCCGTTCGCCCGTGATACACTCCGGACATGCCGGAGCTTCGCGAGGTTGCCGATGAGCCGCCGCCGTTCTTGCGGACGTGGCGGCGAGTCTATACGGCGACCCTGATCTATCTGGTGGCGATCATCACAGCGGCTTACCTGTTTACCAGAGCTTATCGATGAGGCCGCTCGACTGGGTCGTTCTTCTCACCACCCTTCTTTCCATTGTGGCTTACGGGCTGTACCGCAGCCGCGGGAGCAATACGGTGGACCGCTATCTGCTGGCGGGCAAGACCATGCCGTGGTACGCCATGGGGCTCTCCATCATGGCGACACAGGCCAGCGCGGTCACGTTCATCTCGACCACCGGGCAGGCCTACGTGGACGGCATGCGCTTCGTGCAGTTCTACTTCGGGCTGCCCATCGCGATGGTGGTGATCTGCGCCACGGTGGTGCCGGTGTTCCATCGCGCCAAGGTGTACACGGCCTACGAGTATCTCGAGAAGCGCTTCGACGGCAAAACGCGGGCGCTGGCCAGCGCGGTGTTTCTGTGCCAGCGCGGGCTCTCGGCCGGGATCACGATTTATGCGCCGGCCATCGTGCTCTCGGTGATCCTGGGATGGCCGGAACGGATCACCACGTCGCTCATGGGGGCGGTGGTGGTGATGTACACGGTGGCGGGCGGAATCAAGGCCGTGACCTGGTCGGACGTGCAGCAGATGGGCGTCATCTGTCTCGGGCTGGTGATTTCGCTGGTGACGGTGTTCACACTGCTTCCGGGCGCCGTGTCGATTCCGGACGCGGTGTTCCTGGCGGGAGCGGCGGGGCGGCTGAACGCGGTGACCACGCATTTCGACTGGGCCGACCGGTTCAACATCTGGAGCGGCCTGCTGGGCGGCACGTTCCTGTTCCTGTCGTACTTCGGCTGCGACCAGTCGCAGGTGCAGCGGTATCTTACGGGGAAGTCGATCTCGGAGAGCCGCCTCAGCCTGCTGTTCAACGCGGTGGCCAAGATCCCGATGCAGTTCTTCATTCTGTTCATCGGGGCGATGGTGTTCGTGTTCTACCTGTTCGTGCAGCCGCCGCTGCTGTTCCAGCAGCAGGAACTGGCGCGCATCCGGGGCACGGCACAGTATGCGTCGATCGAAGCCCAGTACAACCAGGCGTTCGCGGGACGGCGCAGCGCGGCCCTGGCGCTGGCCTCGGCGCACCGCGCGGGCGACCGCCAGGCCGAAACCCGCAGCATGGCGGATTACCGGGCGGCGCAGAAGGATCTGGACGGAGCGCGCGCGCGGGCCTCGAGCCTCGTGGCGCGGACCGGCGGCGAGAAGGATTTCAGCGACACCAACTACATCTTTCTCTCGTTCGTGACCAGGTACCTGCCGGTCGGGATCGTGGGACTGGTGATCGCGGTTATCTTCGCCGCGACCATGTCGGCCAGCTCGGGTGAGATCAACTCGCTGGCGACCGTCGCGGTGGTGGATATCTACAAGCGGTACGTGCGGCGCAACGCGAGCGACCATCACTACCTGAATGCCTCGCGATGGCTGACCCTGTTCTGGGGCGTCTATGCCGTGTTATTCGCGGGCTTCGCGGGGAGGCTCGGGTCTTTGATCGTGGCGGTGAACTTCGTGGGGTCGCTGTTCTACGGCACGCTGCTGGGGTGTTTCGTGCTGGCGCTGGGGTTCCGGCGCGTGGGCGGGACGCCGGCGTTCGTAGGGATGCTGACGGGGGAAGCCGCGGTGCTCGCCACGGCGTACTTCACGAACATCTCGTGGCTCTGGTACAACGTGATCGGGGCGGGAGTGGTGGTATTTACGGCGCTGCTCGTCTCTTCCGCCACCAGTAGCGCCACGCCAGGTATCCCGCAACCACAATAGCGGCGGCGATGCTGGCCAGGAGCATATAGCGGTCCACATAGGCCTGCACGTAATGCCACCTCTCGCCGAGAAAGTAGCCGATGCTCAGGAAGGTGCCCACCCAAAGAACCGCGCCGCTGTAGGCGAACAGCGCGAATTGCGGGGCTTCCAGCTCGCTCATGCCGGCGGCGAAGGCGGTGACGTGGCGCACCCCGGGGATGAAATAGCCGATGGTGAGCGACCAGTGGCCCATGTGCCGGAACCAGCGGTGCGCCTTCTGGATGTGCTCCTCGCGGATGTGCACGTAACGCCCGTAGCGGTGAATGACGCTCATCCCGAAGGTCCGGCCGACCCAGTAGCTCAGCGTAATTCCGGAAATGCTGCCCGCCAGTGCCGCCGCCATGGCAATGGGCGCCTTCAGGTGGCCCTTGTAAATCAGGTAGCCGGTGAACGTGAGCAGCGTCTCATCCGGTACGGGAAGCCCGACAATCCCGAACACCAGGCCCAGGAAGATGGCCAGGTAGCCGTATTGCGTGATCCAGGCCAGGATGTGTTGTTCCATGAAGGAACGCGGCTCAGACGACCAGCCCGGTGATCTCGACCGGGGTGCGGTTACCGCCCACGACGACGATCCCGCTTTCCGTGACGTGGTGGTTGGCGCGGTCGCGCGCGAGGTCGTAGCCGATCAGGGCATCCTCGGGAACCCGCACATTTTTGTCGAGAACCGCGCGGCGGACCCGGGCACGGCGTCCGATGTCGCAGTTGTCGAGGATCACGCAATCTTCCACGAGGGCGCCGGAGTGGACCCTCACGCCGCGTCCGAGCACTGAGTTGCGCACGGTGCCGCCTGAAAGGATGCAGCCGCCCGAGACGATGGAGTCGATGGCCTGGCCGCGCCGGTTCTCCTCGTCGAAGGTGAACTTGGCGGGAGGGTCAGGATAGGGCGTGGTACGCACGGGCCACTCGCGATTGTAGAGATTCAGGGCGGGGCTGACGGAGCGCAGGTCCATGCTGGCCTCGTAATACGCGTCGATGGTGCCGACGTCGCGCCAGTAGGGAACTTCGTCGGGGGGCTCGCCGGGAATGCGGTTGGTCTGGTAATCGTAGGCGTAGATCTCGGCCTTGCCGGCCAGCTTGGGGAGGATATTGCGCCCGAAATCGTGGTTGCTCTCCGTTTCGGCGGCATCCTCGTGCAGGAGGCGGAGCAGGGTCCGGGTGGAGAAGATGTAATTCCCCATGGAGGCGTAGACTCGCTCGGAATCCCCCGGCATGGTCGGGGCGTCGGGGTTCTTCTCGTGGAAGGCCAGTATGTGGCCGTCTTCGGCGACCTCGATCACGCCGAACTCGAAGGCATGCTTCCTGGCGACCGGGATGGCGGCGACAGTGACCTCGGCGCCCTTCTGCACGTGGTATTCGATCATGCTGCTGATGTTCATGCGGTAGATGTGGTCGCCGCCGAAGATCGCCACTACGTGGGGGTCCGATTGCTCCACCAGGTTAATGTTCTGGTAGATGGCGTCGGCCGTCCCCTGGTACCAGGTCTCGCCTTGGGAACGCATCTGGGCCGGAACGGGGATGATGAACTGGGATTTGAGCATGCTGCCGAACTGCCAGCCCTCGGCCAGGTGCTGAAGCAGCGACTGGCTGCGGAACTGGGTCAGCACGTAAAGGGAATGGATCCCCGAATTAATAAAGTTGCTGAGGACGAAGTCGATAATGCGGTACTTGCCGCCAAAGGGGACGGCCGGCTTGGCCCGTTCCTTCGTGAGCGGATAAAGCCGGGTGCCCTTGCCGCCGGCGAGAACAATACCCAGGACGCGTATACGCATAGGATTCGGCCAAAGCCCTATTGTTCCAGCAAGCTGCGGTTCTGGCAAGAGTAAATCGACAGAAAGCCCTCGAGAATTCCCACGCAAGGAATTCCTCCAAACCGCCGATAAGCAAAGTGTTGTTTGTGCAACCACAACATGACAGCGATTATCGGAATACTCATCGTATTCGGCGCCATCGTCGGCGGATATTTGATGGAACACGGGAAGCTGGCGGTATTGGTACAGCCGGCGGAACTGGTCATCATTCTGGGAGCGGCGATCGGGACCGTGATCACGGCCAACCCGGTTCCGACATTAATCCGGTTAGGCAAGGGGATGGCCGGAATCCTCGGGGGGAGTCCGTTTAACAAGGCCTACTACCTCGAGCATTTGAAGATGCTGTATGAGCTGTTCAACTACGCGCGCAAAGCCGGCACGGCCAAGCTGGAAGAGGACGTGGACCATCCGGAAAAGAGCGCTGTCTTTTCCAAATACCCGAAATTCCTGAAGGCGCACCATGCGCTGCACTTCCTGTGCGACACGCTGCGGACAGCGGTGGCGGGCGGGGTGGACCCGATGGATATCGATCAGATGATGGAGGTCGATCTGGAAGTGCATCATCAGGAATCCATGGAGCCGGTGGCGGCGCTCTCCACGATGGCGGACTCGCTACCCGGGTTGGGGATTGTGGCGGCCGTGCTGGGGGTGGTGATCACGATGGGAGCCCTGGGCGGCCCGAAGGAGGAGATCGGGCACCGGGTGGCGGCGGCGCTGGTCGGAACATTCCTGGGGATCCTGCTGTGCTACGGGCTATTCGGGCCGCTGGCCTCGGCTATGGGCAAACAAAACGAGGCCGAAGGGCACTTTTTCGGGTTCCTGCGGATGGCCGCCCTGGGCTACGTGAAGGGCCTGAGCCCGATGATGGCGATGGAGCTGGCGCGCCGGGCGATTCCGTCGGGCGTGCGGCCGACATTCCAGGAGATGGAGGCAGCTTGCCGCGGCAGCGGCAACGTAGCCTCCAAGGCGGCATAAGATGGCTGACGCGGAAATCCCGGTCCCGGCGGCGCCCCCGCCCCCGCAAATCATCATCATCCGCAAGAAGAAGGGCGGCCACGGCGGCGGGCATCACGGCGGGGCATGGAAAGTCGCCTATGCCGATTTCGTCACGGCCATGATGGCGCTGTTCATCGTGCTGTGGCTGATGAGCGCGGACAAGGAAGTGCAGCAGGCGGTGACCGCCTATTTCAACAATCCTACCGGGCCGGGGAAGCTGACGGGAACGGCCGCGGCAGGGGCAGGGCACGCCATCGAAGTGCCCAAGGAAGACATGGACAAGCTGCGGGACAAGATCCAGCAGGCGCTGATGCAGGCGCCCAACTTCCGCAACCTGAAGGACCACGTAGAGGTCACGATCACGGCGGACGGCCTGCGCATCGAGCTGCTCGAGACGGAGTCCGGGATGTTTTTCGAATCGGGCAGGCCGGTGCCCTCGCCGGCGGGGGCGGACCTGCTGACCCGGCTAGCCGGGGAGTTGGGACAGCTTCCCAATACCGTATTGATCGAAGGCCACACGGATTCCAAACCGTACACCGGCGATGGCTCGTATACGAACTGGGAGCTTTCGGCGGATCGGGCCAACTCCGCGCGCCGGCTGATGCAGGGGCATGGACTGCGCGCGGAGCAGGTAGCCCAGGTGCGCGGGTACGCCGACCGGCAATTGCGGCGCGCGGACGATCCGGAAGCCGCCTCGAACCGGCGAATCTCGGTAATCGTGCAGTGGCTGGATCCCCCGCCGGGCGCGGAGAAGCCGGCTTCCGCGGAGGAGCCGAAACCGGAAGCGGGAGCCGGAGAGCACGGTCCGCCGCCTGAGAAGAAGCCCGCGGCGGAGCCCAAGGGGCACTGAGGCTACATGTAGGCCGGGATCTGTATACCCAGGATTCCGGCCGTACGCTCGAGCTGGCGGCGGAAGAAATCGGTCATCCACAAAAGGAACACCTTCTTCTCGCGGTTCTCTTCGTGGATGACGGGATACTTCTGATAGAAATTGCTGAACGCCTGGGCGAGCTGGAAGGCGTATCTGGCGACGTGGGCCGGCTCACCGGCATTGACCGCGTTTTCGAGGGCCGAATCGGCTTTGGATGCGGCCAGCAGGACCTGCCAGAAATCCTCGGACTGAAGCTGGCGGGCCAGGGACTCCGCGTCCAGTTCCGCTTCAAAATTGGGAATGCGCTCGCCCATCTCCCGGAGTTTGGCCAGGATTTTGCGCGCGCGCACGGCGGCGTACTGCACGTAGGGGCCGGTCTCGCCCTCGAAACTGAGGGCCTCCTGCAGGTCGAAGGCGATGACGGTAGTCCGGGTGAATTTGAGCAGGAAATAGCGCAACGCGGCGATGGCGATCTGGGTGGCCACCTTGCGGTTCTGCTCCGCGGGGTCGTCGGGGTGGCGCGACGCGACCTCTTCGAGCGCCTTCTGGATGAGGGTATCCATCAGGTCATCGGCCTTCACACCGAGCCCCTTGCGGCCGGAGACCTCGACGTACGGGCGTTTGCGGTCTTCCTCGGATAGGGGAATGCCGAGCTCGGCGCAGCAGCGCGGCGACAGCGCCACCATCTCGTAGGAGAAGTGCGTGGAGCGGTCCGCCTGCTCGTGGTAGCCCAGGCCGCGCAGGCCTGCGACCACCACATCCTGCAGGTATGACTGGCGCGTGTCGATGACATTGTAGACGCGCGAGCCGTGTCCGAACTGCTTGCCGGATTCGGAAGGCTCCGCGGTCGTGACCCACAGGATGCGGCCGTCCTGGTAGCGCATCCAGGGGCGGTAGTAGAAATCCTTGCCCAGCAGCCCGAATTTCCAGAGCTGGTAGGCGATGTCCTTGCCGGTGTAGACGACGGTGCCGTCGGAGCGGACGATCACCTTGCCGTCCTCGGAAAGTCCGGGCATGACCCAGCAGCCGGCGTGCTTGCCCTCGGTCTCGAAAAAGATGGCCTTCCGCTCTTTCAGCAGCTCGAAGGCGGCCGACCAGAAGTGAAGGTGAAGGATCTCGCTCTCTCGGGGCAGGACGTCGTATTCGACATCCATCCGCAACATGGTGCGCAGGTGAGCGTCGACAACCGCGTCTGCCACCAGGTGCGCCAGCTCGGCCAGCTCGCCGTCGTTGGCTTCGATCGAGTGCAAGGTCTCGGTCCGCCAGGCGAGCGACTCAGGATGTTCCTTGTAATGGGAGGAGATGCGGGCGTAGAGGTCCCAGCAGTAGTAGTCGAAGCGTACGGCGGGATCGTCGAGCAGCGCCCGCACGTCGGCCGGCCCTTTGTGTTCGAGGTGCTGGAATCCAGCCACGACGTCGGCCACCTGCACGCCGGTGTTGTCGATGTAGTTCTGCACCTCGACGTTGTGGCCGCTGGCGCGCAGCATGCGGACAAAGGTATCGCCCAGCGCGGCGTTGCGCAGGTGGCCGATATGGGCGGCCTTGTTGGGATTGATGTTCGTGTGCTCGACGATGATCTTCTCGTCCGAGGGGACGGAAGGCGCGGCCTCGCCCCGCAGCAGGGACGCGGCAAAAGCACCCCGGTCGAGACGGAGATTGAGGTAGCCGTTGCCTGCGACTTCGAGTGACGAGACGCCAGGAATCGGGCCGATCTCTTCGGCCAGCTCTGAGGCGATCTGGCGCGGCGCACGCTTCAACTGTTTGGCGAGCTGGAACGCGGCGGGCACGGCCATTTCGCCGAAATCGCTCTGGCGCGGCTGCTCGACTGCGACCTCCAGCTCGATGCCGTAGCGGATCAGAATGTGCGCGCGAAAGGCCGCGGAAACTTGCTTTTCGATGGAATGAAACACGGGAAGCCTCAGTATAACAAGCGGCGTGCCGGCTCTATTTCACCTTCAGGATGAAGATGGTCTGGTCGTCGAAGGCGGTAGTGGAGAAGCGGTCGAGCTCCTTGTAGATCGCGTCGATCATTTCGCCGGCCGGGTGCTGGCAGGTGGACCGGACCAGCTGCGCCAGGCGGCCGCGGCCAAATTCGTGGCCGGCGGCGTTCATGTGGTCGGTGATGCCGTCCGAATAAAGCACCAGGGTGTCGCCCGAGCGAGCCTGAAAAGTGACTTCCTCGAATTCCCGAGCATCCAGCAGGCCGAGGGGCACGCCCTCGATCCGGACCTTGAGGATCTCGCGGTCGCGGCAGATCATAGGCGGCAGCGCGCCCGCATTGGCGATGACGAACTCCCGCGCGGCCGGGTTCCAAAGGAGCACGCACAGGGTGACATAGCGCGCTTCGACCTTGCGCTCGACCAGCGCCTCGTTCAAGGCCACCATCAGCTTGGCGGGCTGGCGGCGGCGGGGGGCGAGGGTGCGGAGCAGGCCGCTGACCAGGCTGCCGTAGAGAGCGGCGGCCGTGCCTTTTCCGCTCACATCGCCGAAGGCGATGACGAACTGGCCGTCGGGCAGCTCGAATATATCGTAGATATCGCCCGAGATTTCGCGCGCGGGCCGCAAACGAACGGCGGTATCGAGGCCTTCGATCTCCGGGCAGCCGTCGGGCAGCAGGACTCGCTGCAGATCACGCGCCGCCTGGAGATCTTCCTCCATGCGGCGTTCGCGCGTGGCGAGTTCCTGGTAGAGGCGGGCGTTCTCGACGCTGCTGGCCACCTGCGGAGCGAGCAGGGCCAGGATGCGAACATGCTCGTCCGTGAAGTGGCCGATACGGCTGCTCTCGAGATCCATGACGCCGAGGATGCGGTCCTGGAGGATGAGCGGAACGGCGACTTCCGAGCGAATGTCGGGGTGCGAGGCGATGTATCGCGGGTCTTTGGCGGTGTCGTGGACGCGGACGACCTCGCGCGATTCGGCGGCGGCGCCGGTAATGCCTTTACCGAGGGGCACGTTGTCGATATTGACGCGCTGGTCGTAGCGCAGGCTGAAGAGATGGCGCAGGGCGCGCGCTTCCGGATCGACGTAGAGGATGCTGAAGGCGTCGTAGTTGATCAGCTCGCGCACGGTGCTGGCGATCTTGCCGAGCAGGTCGTTGAGGTCGAGGATGGAAGAGAATTCACGCGAGATGTTGGCCAGCGTCTTGAGCGTGCGGTTCTGGCGGTCGACTCGGCGGTAGAGGCGGGCGTTATCGATGGCGATCCCTACCCGCGCGGCGATGAGGCGCAGCAGCGCGCGGTCGTATTCGGTATAAGCGTTGACGCGCGTGGACTGCAGGTCGATGACGCCCACCAGCTTCCCGCGGGCCGTTATGGGCACGGCCAGCTCGGTGCGGACGGCGTCCACCGTATTCAGGTAGCGGCTGTCGGCGCGCACATCGCCGACCAGTACGGGCTCGCGCCGCGCGGCGGCCGTTCCGGTGATCCCTTCGCCCATGGCGATGCTAACGTTGCGGATCACCTCGTCGCGGTGTCCCACGCCGTAGCGAATCCGCAGGTCCTGCCGCCTCTCGTTGTAGAGCAGGATCGCAAACAGGTCGTAGGGAAGGACCTTTTGCACGATTTCCGCCACGTTGGGGAGCAACTGGTCGAGGTCGAGCGTGGAGGAGGTAGCGGCCGCGACTTCCAGCAGGAAGTCGAGCAGCTCCGACCTCTCGCGGAACCGGACTGTGGCTTTACGGGTGGCTTGCATGGTCCCTTCTAACGGCGAACTTCGATCAGGCGGCGGTGGCCTCGACGATCTTGACGCTGGCACTGGCGCCGATGCGGGTGGCGCCAGCGGCGGTCATCGTCTTGAGATCGGAAAGCGTACGAATCCCTCCCGATGCCTTGATCCCCATCTCCGGCCCGATGACTTCGCGCATCAGGGCTACGTCGTGCGCGGTGGCGCCGGCGGAAGAGAACCCGGTGGACGTCTTGACGAAATCGGCGCCGGCGAGTTTGCACAGGGTGCAGGCGACAGCCTTCTGGTTGTCGTCGAGCAGCGCGGTTTCGAGAATCACTTTGACGATGGCGCCGGCGGTGTGCGCCACCTTGACCACTTCCCGTATGTCGATCTTGACGGCCTCGTGATCCCCGGAGCGCAGCGCGCCCACGTTGATCACCATGTCGATTTCCTGAGCGCCGGCGCGAAGGGCGCCCGCGGTCTCAGCCACCTTGGCTTCCGTGCTGGTGGCGCCGAGCGGGAAGCCGACCACGGTGCAGACCTTGACCGGCGAGCCGGCCAACTCGGCGCGCACCAGCGGCACCCAGTACGGGTTGACGCAGACGCTGGCGAAGCTGTACTGGCGGGCTTCGCGGCAGACCTTGATGACGTCGGCGCGGGTCGCATCGGGCTTGAGGATGGTGTGATCGATGAGCGAGGCGATAGAGGGATCGATCTTCGTGAGGCGCTCGGAAGCCGAGACGCGGTCGGCGCCGGCCGCGATAATCTCCCTGGTGTTGCGGGAGCAGGTTTGGACGCAGCGCTGGACGCAGCCGGGGCAGACCTGGTCGGGGAGGTTCAGCCCCTCGCCCTTTTTGGCCGCGGGAGCAGCCGGTCCGCCGACGCGGGCGAGGATCTCTTCGCCGATCTGGGCCACCAGGCTGTCGAGTTCCGTTTGCGTCACGAGGTTGCTTTCTTCAGGTACTGCTGTTCAATCTTGCGAATCTTGTCGATGCGCGCCTGATGCCTTCCGCCGCCAAACGGGGTGCCTAGCCAGGTGCGAAGGACGTCCTCCGCCTGGCTCTCCGTGAGCATCCGGCCGCCGAGCGTAAGTATATTAGAATCATTATGTTCTCGGCTATTTCGGGCGGAAGCTTTATCATAGCACAGGGCTGCGCGGATGCCCGGCACCTTGTTGGCCGCGATAGAGGAGCCGATGCCGGCGCCGTCGAGAATGACGCCTCGCGAGGCGGTCCCGGAAGCCACCAGCTCGGCAACCTGGAGCGCGATATCGGGGTAGTCGGCGGGCTTTTCTTCGTTAACGCCGACATCGCGGATCTGGAGGCCGAGGCTCTCGATCACGGGTTTGAGCGCCTCTTTCATACGGAACCCGCCGTGATCGGCGCCGATGGCGAGCGTGCGATCGGGGGGAGCGAGGGCGGACAACTGGTCCTCCGGCAATTCCAGAATGCGCACGCCGCGAGAGGACGCGACCTCGCGCGCGGTGGGGGTGACGATGCTCCCTTCCGGAACGCGCAGATCGCCGGCGGCGGGAACGTCCTGCGCAGTGATGACCCGTTTCATAGATTGACGGCCGCTGTACAATTCGTAAGGACTATTGTAATGAAACGACGCGTCCTGCTGCCGGTATTTCTATTCGCGGGCGTACTCGGGGCGCAGCCGCGCGGCGACTATCTCTCGCGCTTGCTGCACGAAGGAGAGATCGGCTGGGGGATGATGCTGGCCGGCCTGGTGGTGGCATTCGGGCTGGGGGCGATTCACGCCCTTTCGCCGGGGCACGGCAAGACCATCGTGGCGGCATACCTGGTGGGAGCGCGCGGCACGCCGAGGCACGCCATCTTTCTGGGCGGTATGGTGACATTCACGCATACGGTGAGTGTCTTCCTGCTGGGATTGGGAACGCTGTTTCTTTCGCGCTTCGTGCTACCCGAGAAGATCTATCCGGTGCTGGGAGCGATCTCGGGGATGGCGATCGTATGGATCGGGGCCACCCTGTTTTTCCGGCGCTTGCGGGTGGTGAGGCACGCGCACGCGCATCATCACCACGCGCATCACCACCACCACGAGCACGGACACGAACACACCCACAGCCATGTGCCGGAAGAAGTCAGCATGGGCGGGCTGATCGCGTTGGGGGCGAGCGGCGGGCTGGTGCCGTGTCCTTCGGCGCTGGTGCTGCTGCTGAGCTCGGTGGCGTTGGGGAGAGTCGGCGTTGGGTTAACGCTGCTGGTGGCGTTCAGCGCCGGGCTGGCGGTCGTGCTGAGCGGAATCGGGCTGGCGGTGCTGTACGCCAAGCACCTGTTGCCGGATGCGGAGAAGACGTCGAAGCACGCCGCATTTCGGTACCTGCCGGTGGCCTCCGCGGCGGTCATCACCGGGGTGGGGATCGTGATGACGGCGGTGGCGCTGGGGGTAGTGCGGCCATTCGCGGGGGTGTAGGATTTGAGACATGCGCATCTTAATCCGCTGGGCGGCCCCGGCGGTCTTCGCGGCGACGCTGCTCGCCCAGGCGCCGGATCGCGCGGCGATCGAGAAGGCTGTACTCGAAACCAACGCCCAAATGACCAAAGCGGCTGAGGATCTGGACATCGACCGGCTTTTCAGCTACATGCTGGAAAACGATAACGGCTCCATCGTGCAATATGGCAATGTGATGCTGACGCGCGAACAGGCGCTGGCGCAGGTGAAGAGCAATCTGCGCGGCATCAGCAAGCTGGTGTACCGGTGGAAGCAGCAGCGCGTCACGTTGGCGGCTCCGACCGTCGCGGTGCTGGTGGCGGAAGGCGAATCGGAGGTCACGACCAGTCAGGGAGAGACGTTTACCGCTCCGTTCGCGCAGACCGTGGTGTTCGTCCTCGCGGACGGGCGATGGAAAGCGCTGCACGCGCATCAGTCCGCGCCCGTGCGGCGCTGAGGTTCAACCCAATTCCAGGGTGCGGACCGCGGGCTCGGGCTGGTCTTCGTAGATAAGCACGTCGTCCACCACCAGCTCGCTGCGCTCGAGCCGGGCGATCGCGACGAGCACCGCGACGAGAGCCGCATAGAGCAGCAGCAGTTTCCCGGGGGCGTCGATCAGGGCCTTTTCGACATCCGACATGGTGAAGCAATAGGCGACAAAGCTGATCAGGTAGATCAACGCCATGGTGGCCATCGCCATCTTGCCGGGGAAGTAGGAGCAGGTGAACGGGATCTTGCGGAACCACACCAGCAGCAAATTCATCAGAACCAGCGAGAGCAGCAGGGCGAAGCTGATGTGAACGAAGCCCGGCCACCAGCCGCGGAAGTAGATTTCGAACGGCGCGAGCAGCGCAAAGAGCGGTACGATCCCCATCGCGACCATCCATTTGCGCGCGGCGCGGATATGGCGGACACGCTCCTCGCTCTCGCACACTTGAAAGATCCAGTTGGCGCGCAGATCTGCCGGAAGGTTGAAGACGGCGCGCAGTCCGGTGACGGTGAGGAACGACAATGTCAGGGGGATCATCAGCAGGCCGCCGGAAAGGAAGGTCAGGATGGGCGCTCCGGGGCGTGTACCGACCTGGAAGACACTGGGCAGCGCCAGGGCCACGGCGAGGCCGGCGTAGGTGGCGAGAAACAGGCGATGACGGGCGCTGCGAAGCACGGTGTTGTTGATGAAGTGGAAGGAAGCGCGCTCCAGCGGATGAGGCAGCAGCCAGCGATTCACCGCGCGGTCGAAGCACACCCGCAGGTACCCTGGGGCGTCCGCGGCGGTCTCCAGGCTTTCGAGGACGCGCCGGGTGTGGCGGTGGTAGCCGGCCAGGTAGGTGAGGGCGAAGGCCGCGGCGGAGACCGCCAGGGCACGGGGGGCCATCGGGGCGAGCTCGTGGAACAGCGGTCCGCCGGGGCGGCCCGGAAGCAGATCGACGTAAAACGCCAGGAACCAGAACGGCGGGAACCAGCGGAGCAGGAGACTGCGTCCTTCGAAGAGCGGGCGGACCATCGCGCACAGCAGGGGCGTGAGGAACAGGACCGAGATGAGAAGCGCCATGCAGGCCATCTGGACCCACGGAGAGATGCGGCGAAAGGCGCGGCCGCTGAGGATATTGATGAGCACGCCCTGCACGGAGGCGAACGAGAGTGCGACGAACAGACCGGCCATGGAGACCGCTACCGCATGAACGCCAATCAGCCGCCACATCACGGCGAAGGTGGCGTTGTTGCCTCCGCTTACCAGCGGCGCGAGCGCCGTGCCGAGAGCGTTGGTGTCCACGACGAAAAGGCCCAGGAACAGCAGCAAAGCCGATAACTTGGCGAAAAAGATACGGGTCTCGCCTATGGGCAGGGGAGTCAGGACCAGGTAGTCTTTGCGATCGGGGAAAAGAGCATCCCACTGAAAAACCATGACGAAGCCCATGACCACCATGGAGTAGAGCACGAAGAAGTAGTAGTCGGAGACGAGCTGCCAGTTGCGATCGAACAGGTTGTTGTACACCACCATTTGCGGCAGCATGTAAAACGCGACGAACATGCCGGGGACGGCCAGCAGGCCCAGCGCCTGCACGACATTGGTGCGCATGTCGCTCTCCTGCGCCACGATGTCGTTATCGAACAGGCGGCCGAAGAAGTGGCCGGCGAGCAGTCGGAAACCGGTGCTCATTACGCCTCCCTGATGACCGAAACCATTTCGCGGGCTACGGCGCCGACATCCTCCTGGCGTGCGAGCTGGCGGAAGATCTGCTCGAGCGAGGGAAGATGCATGAGCTCGCGGAGGCGGCCGACTTCGTCGTTGGCGACCACCTTGCCCTGGTAGAGCATGATGACGCGGGCGCAGACTTTTTCGGTGACTTCGAGCACGTGCGAGATGTAAAGAATCGTCTTGCCCTGGCGGGCCATTTCGGCGATCAGCTCGTGCAGCAGGAGGGCGGAGGCAATATCGAGGCCCGAGAGCGGCTCGTCGAGAATGAGCAGGTCGGGGTTGTGAAGGAGAGCCGAGGCGATGAGGACGCGCTGCTTCATGCCCTTGGAATAAGAAGAGATGGGGCCATAGCGATGCTCCTGGAGCCAGAGCAGGCGCAGCAGTTCGTTGGCTTTGCGCTCGACCAGCGGCTCGGGCATCTCACGCAGGCGGCCGATCAACTGCAGGTATTCGAGGCCCGTGAGATGTGGGTACAGGTAGGCCTCTTCGGGCACGTAACCGAGCCGGCGCTTGAAGGCGATCAGGTTTTGGCGGATGTCCTCGCCGTTCCAGAGAATCCGGCCTCCGGTAGGGGCCAGCAGGCCGGTGAGCATTTTGACGGTGGTCGATTTTCCGGAGCCGTTGGGGCCGAGATAGCCGGTGACCTGGCCCGGCGGCACCGCGAAAGTAACGTGGTCCACCACCGCCCGATGGCGGTACTTTTTTGTGAGCCCGTGAACCTCTAGCATCCGGCGGTCTCCTCTTCGCACGGTTAGACACCGGCGAGGGGGAGCGGGTTCCGGAGCAAAAAGAGCGATCCGGCTACTTCGCGCTTGCGGCGAGAGCGCTGGTGCAGAAGGCGCACCGTTTCGCGGCGATCGGCACCTCGCTCAGGCACTCCGGGCACTTCTTGGTGGTGGGGTCGGGGGACACCTCGCCGCGGCGCATGCGCGCCGTCAAATGGTTCACCGGTAGGACCACGAAGAAATAGACGGCGGCGGCGATCAACAGGAAAGAGATCAGGTCGTTCAGGAACGAGCCAAGCAGCAATTTGCTGCCGTTCACTGTAATCGCGATGGCCGAAAAATCTGGCTTGCCGACGATGGCCGCGATCAGCGGATTCAGGAGGTCTTTGACCAGGGCGGTCACGACGGCGCCGAAGGCAGCGCCGATCACCACGGCGACAGCCAGATCCAGCACATTGCCGCGGAAAACGAACTCTTTGAAACCTTTCAGCATATAGATCCTCCCTTTCGATGCGTCCGGTCAGGCGCCGGCGTTTAGAAATTTGGTCAGCCGCTCCATGGCCGGCTCCAAGATGGACTGCTCCGCGGCGTAACAGATGCGAATGGAACCTTCGCCTCCCGCGCCAAACGCCACACCGGGCGCCAGGCCTACGCGCGTCTCCTCGAGCAGACGGCGGCAAAAGCCGAAGGAATCGGCCATGCCGTCGATGCGTGGGAACAGGTAGAACGCCCCATCCGGCTTGGGTACGGTTACGCCGGGTATGCCGCCGAGCGCCTGCAGGCAGAGGTCCCGGTTCTGCTTGAGGCGGTCGAGCATGCGGATCAGTTCCGGCTCGCCGTGAGCCAGGGCGGTTTCGCCGGCTTTCTGGGCGAAGGTAGGGGCGTGAGAAATGATGAACTCGTTAATCTGGGTGGCCTTGGCAGCGAGGTCGCGGCGCGCCACCAGCCAGCCGACGCGCCAGCCGGTCATGCAGTAACTTTTCGAGAACGAATGGACCACCATCACGGCGTCCTCGCGCGTGGCCTTGCGCAGGATGGAGGGCACGGGGTCGCCGAGGCGTTCGCCGGCATAGTAGAGCCGGTCGTACACCTCGTCGGCCAGGAGCCAGAGCCCGTGCCGGCGGGCGAAATCGAGCAGGCCCTGCTGCTCGTCCTCGCCGGCCACCCAGCCGAGCGGATTGGATGGCGAGGTGTAAAGCAGCAGGCGCGTGCGCGGGGTCACGGCGGCTTCGAGGGCCTCGAAATCGACGCGGTAGCGCTCGCCGCAGAGGGGTTGGGGAATCTGCCGGACTTCGGCGTTCGCCATACGGATATTGGAGGAGCCGTTGGGCCAGGCGGGGGTCAGCACCAGGGCTTCATCGCCGGGATCGAGGACGCACCGGATTCCTACGTTGAGAGCCTGGACACCGGAAGCGGTGACGACGATCTCGCCGGCCGGGTCGAGATGCACGCCCTGCAGTCGGCGGTAGTTTTCCGCGATGGCGCTACGCAGGGACGGGAGACCGGCGTTCTCCGTATAGAACGTGTAGCCTTCGGCCATGGCACGCAGGGCGGCCTGTTTGATGTACTCCGGGGTAGGCAGGTTCGATTCGCCAAAGTACAGGCGCAGAACGCCGTCCATGGTCATGGCGATCTCCGCCAGCTCCCGTATGCGGGAATGCGGGACGGCCTCCACCGAGGCTGCGATCTGCGGCATGAGACATATTGTCGCACTCCCGCCGGCTTCTATAATGATGCTGGAATGACCCAACGCTTTCGCACTGCCGCTATCACCGACGAGTTCTCTCCGGATATCGAGACCGCCGCGCGCTCCATGGCCGGGATCGGCATGCGGGGCGCCGAGCTGCGCATGGTGTTCGGCAAGAACGTCGTCGATCTGACCGATGAGGAACTGGAGCGCGCCATGGAGATCGTGCGCGGCCAGGGGCTCGAGATCATATCGATCGCCTCGCCGCTGCTGAAGTGCGTGCTGCCGGACGCTCCGGAAGTGGATGCGCGTTTCCAGCAGGATCTGTTCGCATCGAAGCATACGTTCGCCGACCAGCCGCGCCTGGCGGCGCGCGCTTTCGAAATCGCCGCACGGACCGGAGCCCGCATTATCCGGGTGTTCTCATACTGGAGAACCGTTCGGCCGGAGGAGTGCTTCGGCCGGATCGTGGAGTCGCTGCGGCGCCTGGCGGACGAGGCGCGGGAGCACGGAGTGACGATCGGGGTCGAAAACGAGCACGCCTGTCATATCGGGACGGGGGCGGAAACGGCGCGCCTGCTGGCAGCCCTGGACCATCCCAACCTGAAGGTTGTTTGGGACCCCGCCAACGCGCTGGTGGCGGGCGAGAATCCGTTTCCGGAAGGGTACGGGAAGCTGGCGGCGGGGCGCATTGCGCACGTGCATGCCAAGGACTGTTTCGTGACCGGTCATAAGCCGTCCTGGGGTCCGCTGGGCGAGTGCGCGGTGGATTGGAAGGGGCAGCTCGCGGCTCTCGAGCGAGACGGGTACCGCGGCTGGATCAGCCTGGAGACGCACTGGCCCGGGCCGGGAGGAGACAAGCACGAAGCCAGCATGATCTGCGGAAGACGGCTGCAAGAACTGGTGAGCGCGAGCTGAGCTACTCGGGCAGCCGGAAGGAACGGCAGATCTTATTGGGGTTTCTATATCTTAAGCTTTCTTAATCTTGCTTTCTCCCCTCCGCTCCCCTGTCGGTTTTAGCAAGTGCGTTACCATGGTCGGCACGATGAGCGCCCGTTTGGCGCTTCAGGAGGTTAGTCATGTTCACCAATCGCGCCGTAGTGCGTTACGCCGCCGCCCTCGTTCTCTGCGCGGCAGTTCTCACCTTGCCATCGTTTGCCCAAACCAGTATGGGCAGAATCTCAGGCACCGTTACTGATTTATCCGATGCGTCGATAGGCGACGCTAAGATCACCGTGGTCAACGTCGATACGCGGGCCACCCGTACGGCCACGACCGAAGCCAACGGATATTACACCGTCACCAACCTGCCCATCGGCAAGTACACCGTGGACATTGCCAGGGAGGGTTTCAAGTCGGAATCCCGCAGCGGCATCACGATCTCCGCCGATGCGCGCGTCACCGTCGATTTCAAACTCGGAGTCGGCAACCTGCAGCAGACGGTGGAAGTCACGGCGGTGCAGACCGAACAGGTCAACGCCGTTTCCGGGGAAGTCTCACGCGTCATCGATTCGCACCAGGTGGACAACCTGACCATGAATGGCCGCAACTATGTGCAACTCATGACCATGGTGCCGGGTGCGATCGTTACCAATCCGGACCAGTTCTCCACGACCACCAGTCTGGCCTCCAACAATCAGACCATCAACGGCAATCGGGCCGATTCCAATAACCTTACCGTGGACGGTGCTTATAACTCCGTGGCCGGGAGTAACAGCAGCCTGGTCAACAACGTGAGTCCCGATTTTATCCAGGAAGTGAAGCTCCAGACCTCCAACTTTTCCGCGGAGTACGGCCGTTTCTCAGGTCCTGCCTTCAACATCATGACCAAGAGCGGCACGAATCAGTTTCACGGCGGAGCGTTTGAGTTCTTTCGCAACAACGACCTCGACGCCCGCAACTTCTTCGCCGCGCAGAAGACGGCTCTCCGCTTCAATAACTTCGGTTACGATGTGGGCGGTGCGATTAAGAAGGACAAACTCTTCTTTTTCGCCGGTGAGGAGTGGAAGCGCCTGCGCCAGCAGCAGAACCCCACTCGCGTCACGGTGCCGACTTCCGCGCTGCTCTCCGGCGATTTCTCCGGCCAGGCGCAGCTCTTTTACCCCGGTACCAAGAATCCGATTCCCGGCAATAATATTTCTTCGCTCATGACGACCGATGGCACCGCCATCGCCAAGGTTTATAGTGTGATGTCGAACCAATCGGGCGCGACGTTCATCAATCAGCCCACCGCGAATAACCTCACGCTGTACCCTCTCAATCCGCTCAATTTCCGCGAAGATATTCTGCGCCTCGACTACCGGATTAACGATAAGCACTCCCTTTACGGCCGGTGGCTGCAGGACGCCAACAGCCTTCTCGATCCGTTCGGGACGTTTTCCAGTTCCAATCTCAACACGACGCCCACCAACCGGAACCGTCCCGGCGAGAGCTATCTCGTGTCGGAAACCTGGGTTGCCAGCCCGCGCATCGTGAATGAAGCGCACGTCAACGCCACCTGGGTCTCCCAGCACATCCTGCCCGCCGGCAATACCTGGCAGCGCAGCACCTATGGTTTCCAGTACCCGCAGCTTTATCCCGGCGGCTGGTTCCCCGATGGCATCCCCCAGGTCAGCATCACCAACTACGCCAACTTCCAGGGGCCGAACTTCGCGCTTATGTCGCCCTCGACGGACATCGGCCTCTCGGATACTCTGACCTTGCTGATCGGCTCTCACACTTTGAAAGCAGGCGTCACCGTGGTGCGAGACCGCGTGGATCAGAACGGCCGTCCGGCTTACACCGGCAACATCAGTTTCAATGCCAGCGGCAATCCCAATACCACCGGCAACGCCCTGGCCGACGCACTAATCGGCAATTTTCGCACTTATACGGAAGCCAGCGCGGACCCAGTCGGGTTCTTCCGTTTTACGCAGCCCATGGCTTTCGTGCAGGATAGCTGGAAAGTCAGCCGCAAGTTGAGCATCGAGCTCGGACTCCGCTACGAATACGTGGAGCCCATGTACACCCAGGGCAACAATATGGCGACCTTCGTGCCCGCCCTCTTCAACCGGGCGCAGGCTGTCACCATGACCACCTCCGGCACGGTAGTTCCCGGCTCCGGCAATCCGTACAATGGCCTGATCCGTGCGGGCGACGGCGTGCCTACGGACCAACAGGGGCGCGTCCCCGGCTCCACCAGCGCCTTCTTCCAGTCCATTCCGGCGGGAGCGCAGCGCGGCCTATATAATTCCGCCAGCACCTTCGGTCCCCGGGTCGGCTTTGCTTATTCTTTCGACGACCAAACCGTGATTCGCGGCGGCTTCGGCATGTTTTACAACCGCCCCGAAGGCAACCTGACCTTCTCGCAGGTGAACCTGCCGCCCATCCTCCAGATCACCGAATTCGACAACGGCAATCTCGCCAACCCCGCGGGCGGCGTCGCGGCGAACACTCTGCCCGTCGGCTCCATCAGCGCCATCGACCCCAATCTCAAGGCGGCGTATGTAGAGCAGTTCAGCCTCGGCGTGCAGCGCCAGTTGCCGAAAGCCATCTTCGTGGAAGTCTCCGGCGTCGGCGGGCTCGGCCGGCACCTTTTGCGCGAACCCAACATCAACTTCCCCAACCTCTCACTGGTCGCTGCGAACCCTTCGTATAACACCAACTACTTCGCTCCTTATCCCGGCTATACGACGTTGCAGGAATATCTCAGCGACGCCACTTCGAATTACTACGCGCTCCAGACTTTTGTTTCGAAGCGCGCGGGCAACGTTCTGTTCACCGGCAGTTACACCTGGTCGAAAGCGCTGGGCGATGCTTCAGGCGAAGGCGATAACTCGGAGAACTACCTGAACCGCCACTTCAACTACGGGCCCACCTCCTTCGACCGCCGCCACGCGTTCGTCGCAACGTTCACCTGGGAGCTGCCCAAGCTGCGCCAGGCTAACGCCGTCGTACGCAACGTCGCGGGCAGCTGGCAGGTTTCCGGCGTGATCCGCCTGCAGACCGGCCCCTATGCCACGGTGAGCGGCTCTACCTCTACCGGAACACGCCGCGCCGATTATCTCGGTGGCAATATCTACGCCTCATCCGGCCAGAATGTCAACAACTGGCTGAACAAGGCCGCTTTCGCAACCGCTTCCGCGGGCGCCTGGGGCAACTCCGGGATCAACATCGTGGAGGGTCCCGGCTTGCAGTCCTACGATCTCTCGCTCGCCAAGCATTTCAATCTCACCGAGCGCGTCAACCTGCGGTTCCAGGCCGATTTTTACAACGCTCCGAACGTAGCTAACTTCAGCGGCTTGAACACGACGATCACGAGCAGTGCCTTCGGCACCATCTCGAGCGCGTATCCTCCGCGTCAGATCCAGCTTGCACTGAAGCTCGCGTTCTGACAGAGCGAACCTCATCGGAGTAGGGCCGGCGTTCCCGGCCCTATTTCTTTTTCTCGAGGTTCCAGAGCTGGCGGGAGAGGACCCGGCCGCAAAACGGGCAGTAATGCATGCCGGCGAACTGGTGGCGCTCCTCGCCAAAGACCAGGAAGTACTCGGTATCGATATCGGTAATGATGGTTCCGTTGGAGAGTTGATAGGGCTGGGCGTTGCGCACCAGGTCGCGGTCCATCAGACGGTCCAGGTCGGGGCAGCAGCTCATTGGATCGTGCTGGCTCCTTCCACGCCCATGTCGGTGGTGACGACGTTCCGGTTCACGTGACGGTCGAGGTTGATAACGTACGTTTCCGGCGCTTCGATCAGCACCGGCGAGTGGGTGGCGCAGATGATGCGGAACTGCTTTTGGTCGACCAGTTCTTTGAGCATTTTCAGAATGCGGCGCTGATTCGAGGTGGAGAGCGCCATCTCCGGCTCGTCGAGCAGGAGGATGGTGCCGTCGGGGAGTTGCGGAAAGCTTTCGCTGAAAAGCGACAGCATGATCTGGCCGTGGCTGGCGATGCGCAGGAATTCGAGCATTTCGGGTTGGTTCTTGAACAGTTCGAGCTGTGTGCGGGGGTTGTGCTGCTCGGCGTCGAACAGGTAGCTGGGCCCGATGGTGACCTGGCCGGGATCGAGGCGGTAGATGTAGCCCTCCACCTGCTCCCCTTTGAGGGCGTAGTGGATGGAATGGAGGAGGGTGGATTTGCCGGAGCCGTTTTCTCCCTGCAGCATGACGAGGGGGTGTGACAGATCGACCACCATCGGCATGTGAAAGTTGAGGCGAGGGAAGACGGGATGGGCCAGGATCTTCAAGTACATAGGATCACAGCATATCAGGCGCGGCCGGTGAGGCAGAACCGTAGCAGCCATGCTAAAATAAAGATTCCAATACCTCTGAGGTTTTCGTGGCCAGAATCACCCGTAAAGAGCTAAAAACCGACAAGTTCGCCCTGGAAGTCGAACACACAGTCAACTTCTTCGAAGAGCACCAGAAGGAGATCATCCGCTACGGCGGAATCGGTCTGGTCGTGGTGGGACTGGTGATCGGCTGGATGATGTACTCCCGCCATCAGCACACCCTTCGGGAAGATGCCCTCTCGCGGGCGATCGATATTCAGGAATCGCCGGTCGGGCCGCCGCAACCGGGGCAAAACCGGAACTTCCCGACACAAGATTCCAAAGACCAGGCCGCCATTCAAGCCTTCTCCCAGTTGACGGCGGCATATCCGGGAAGCGCGGAAGCGGAGGTAGCGGAGTACTATTTAGGGTCGATCCGGGCCGACGAGGGAAAACTCGCCGAGGCGGAGAAGAGCTTCAAGGAAGTGGCCGATAAGGGCGATGCGCGATACTCCTCACTAGCCAGGCTGTCGCTGGCCCAGATCTACTTCGCCGACGGACGGGACGCACAGGGTGAAAGTGTGCTGCGCGACCTGATGGCCCATCCCACGCCGTTTGTCTCCAAGGAACAGGCAACCATTACGCTGGCGCGGTACCTGGCGGCCAAGAAGCCGGCGGAAGCCAGGAAACTGCTCGATCCGCTGCGCAGCCAGCCCGGCGCCGTCGGACAGGTTGCCCTGTCGGTCTACGGCCAGCTTCCTCCGCAATAGTTCGCCGCAGCTCTCATGTTGAGCCGCCTGCGATTTCCGGTAGGGTGCAGCCGCGGGCGGGTATACCCGGAGCCGGAACATCCT
Source organism: Bryobacterales bacterium (assembly GCA_963836015.1). Taxonomy (GTDB): domain Bacteria; phylum Acidobacteriota; class Terriglobia; order Bryobacterales; family Bryobacteraceae; genus CAWCDJ01. The sequence goes on from CAWIIF010000015.1 coordinate 259,700, forward strand.
TATCGCAATGTCTTCCAGCGAGACCGCGACCGGGTGGTTCATTCGCGGGCCTTTCGCCGGCTGGAAGCCAAGACGCAGGTCTTCGCACCGGGGCTTTCCGATCATTTCCGGAACCGTTTGACCCACACCATCGAGGTGGCGCAGATCGCCCGCACGGCTGCCAACGTTCTCCAGTTGGACGAAGACCTCACGGAAGCGCTGGCGCTGGCTCACGACATCGGCCATCCCCCGTTCGCACATGCCGGGGAGGAGGAACTCGACCGCCAGATGAAGCGCTTCGGGGAGCGTTTCGATCACAATCTGCACGCCCTGCGGATTGTGGAGAGCTTTGAGCAGCGATATGCGCGGTTTCCGGGGCTGAACCTGACCTTCGAGGTGCGCGAGGGCATCGTCAAGCATTCCCACGACTTCGGACCGGGCGAGGATCCGGAACTGGAGGTTTACCTGCCGGGAATGCGGCCCCCGCTCGAGGCGCAGTTGATCGACCTGGCGGACGAAATCGCCTACAACACAGCGGACCTGGATGACGCCTTTTCGGCTGGAATCCTGACGGCTGGGGACGCGGCGGATTCCGTGCCGCAGTACCTCGCGATATACGAAACGATCGAGACGCAGTTCCCCGGCGCAACCCTCCGTGAGCGGTTTTACGAGAGCCTGCGGCAGTTGATCGACGTTCTGGTTTCCGGATTGATCGAAGGCACCGTGGCGGCAGCCCGCGCGGCGGGCGTCGCCGATAGCGATGGAGTCCGGCGGTGCGAACGGCGGCTGGCGGCGATGACCGCCGAAGGAGCAGAGACCAGCCTCGCCCTCAAGCGATTCCTGCACGAGCGGGTCTACGACTCGGCCATGCTGGGGGAGGACCGGCGGCGCTCCATGTCGATGATCGGAGAGCTCTTCCGGTTCTTCCTGGCCAATCCGGACCGGCTGCCGGAGGCCTACCGTGACCAGGAGGCCGCCGGGCCGGCACACCGCGTGGTCTGCGACTACATTGCCGGCATGACCGACGGATTTTTCCGCCGCACCTATCAACAACTGATCGGCGAGGCCGAAGGACCGGCTACTCTTCCATCGTAGCGAAGCTGGAAACCTCGGCTTCGCGGACGCCGTACAGCTTCATGAGCTGGCGGCAAATCTCCTCTCCGATTCTCTGCGGCTGCTCGTCGGAATCGTGTTCCACTTCGACTTTGATGAATAGATTCGATCGGCTCATCGGCCCCTTTTTCCCTAACCTTTATACTAAAAGGAATGGCTTGCGCGATTTGCGAAACGCGGCGCCCCAGGCGCTTCTGCCCCGGGGTGCGGGGCGATATCTGCTCGATCTGCTGCGGACAGGAGCGCGAGGTCACCGTGGATTGTCCATTCGAATGTGAATACCTGCAGGAGGCCCGGCGGCACGACAGGCCCGCAGCCACGGATCCGGCGCAGTGGCCCAACCAGGACCTCCAGGTTTCCGAGGAGTTTCTGGTGGACCACGAGGATCTGCTCATGGCTATGGGGCGAGCGCTGGCCGCCGCCGCCTTCGATGCCCCGGGGACAGTCGATTTCGACGCCCGGGAGGCCTTGGAGGGCTTGATTCGCACTCACCGTACGCTTGAAAGCGGGGTCTACTACGAGAGCGTCCCGCCCAATCCATTGGCGGCCAATGTATATCGAGGGGTGCAGGCAGGCGCCGCGGAATTCCGGCAGGCGGAGCAGCAGCGTCTGGGCATGTCGCGGACCCGCGACTCCGATGTCCTGCGCGTCCTGGCGTTTCTGCAGAGGGTGGAACTCGACAGGAACAATGGGCGGCGTCGAGGGCGTGCGTTTCTGGACGGGCTGCGGGGGCTCTACGAGGAAGCGCCCGCCCCGGGCGGCCCAGCTCCTTCATCGCTGATCTTGCCCTGAGCGAGAGTCCGCCGCACTTTCTCGATCAGGCAGGCTCTCTTCTTCCCGGTTGTGGCAACCTGGGCGGTGTATTTGGGGGTGCCGTTGACCAGGAGTTCGATTGAGCGCTCGAGCGGATAATCGAAGATCAACAGGTGGCCTTCCTCCAGGCGCAGCAGGTCTCGCACGCTCAGCGTGGGACCCTGCAGCCGGGCTTCGATAGACAAGTTGCCTTCGCGGAGGAGCCGCAAGAGCCGTGCCTGCTCGGCAACGCTGGCTTGCGTTTTGCGCACCGACCACTGCTGATCGAACTTCTGGCGCATCATTTTGATAACGATCGATGGCATGGCGATGTTCATCATGCCGACGCTCTCCCCGATTCGCACCTCGATTCCAATGGCCACGACTGCCTCGTTGGGCGCCAGCAGGTGGAGCAGTTGCGGCTCGGTCTCCATGGATTCGATGGTGAAATCCACCGAGGTCACGGATTTCCAGGCTTCCCGCAAGTCGTGCAGGATGATGCGAAACAAGCCGTCCAGCAGCTTTTGCTCGATTTCGGTGATGTCGCGCTGGATCGCCATGGAGGACTTGCCGGTGCCTCCGAGCAGCATCTCCAGAATCGGGAACACCAGCGACGGATTGAGTTCGAGTATGCCGCTGCCGTCGTAGGGGCTTAGCCCGAGCGCCACGATGCAGGTGGGGGAAGGCAGGCCGTCGAGAAACTCCGCGTAGGACAGCTGCTCGACACTGACCAGATTCACCGTGAGGTAGGAGCGCAGGTAGGCGGACAGGCTGGAGACCAGGTTCCGCACGAAGGTATCGTGCAGCAAGTGGATGGCCCGAACCTGAGACTTTGGGATGCGATCGGGACGGCGGAAGTCGAAGCGGACCGCAGGGGTCTCCCTCTTGTGGTCCTGCATATTCTGGAAGACCGCATCGATTTCCTGCTGGGACAGTTGACGGCTCACGATCCTGGCTCCTGGGCAGCTTATCGGCAGAATTCGGCAAAACCTTAGAGTTGCGGAAATCGGCGCAAACCCGAAATTTTCGTGCCGCCAGTGTTAATGGAAGGGGCGACTTGTTCCGATGAATAGGGATGTAAGGAGCCGAATGGAATCCGACGTATTGGTCGTGGACGATTCAGCAGCGATCCGAAAGATCCTGCAACGGGTCTTGCGGCAGACCGGGATGGCAATCCGCACGATTCATGAAGCCGGGGACGGACAGGAGGCGCTGGACCTTCTCAACGCCCACCGGGTCCAACTGGTTCTCACAGACATCAACATGCCAAAGATGGACGGCCTGCAACTGCTCGCGGCGATGAAGGCCTCGGATCGGTGGCGGGACGTCCCGGTGGTAATGATCACCACCGAGGGCGGCGAAATCAAAGTGGGCGAAGCCGTCAAGCTCGGCGCTGCGGGATACGTGCGAAAGCCGTTCACCGCCGATCAAATTAAGGAGAAGCTGGCAGGCATCCTCGAGCCGGCGCTTTCCTTATGAACGTGCAAGATCTGATTGTCGAATGCATTCGTCAAGCGGCCGCGAACGTGTTCTCCACCATGCTGGGAGTGGAACTCGGCGAGGGGGCCGTTTCGATCGAGGCGGCGATGCCCGAGCCGAATGACGGCGTCGTATCGTTCATCGGGCTGGCCGGGGCCTGGGCCGGAACGGGCAGCGTAACCTGCTCGCCGTCTTTGGCATGCCGGATCTGCTCGCAGATGCTCATGACAGACAGCCAGTCAGTCAACGAAGAAGTTCTTGACGCCGTGGCGGAACTGACCAACATGATCCTCGGCAGCGTCAAGACCGATCTCGAACAACACCTGGGCCAGCTCGGCCTAAGCATTCCCACCGTGGTTTACGGCAGGAACTTCCGTACCAAGAGCGCCGGGAGCGCCGAGTGGATCGTGGTCCGGTTCACCTGGGAAGGCGAAGCCCTGCTCGTGAAGCTGTGTCTGGCTCCCAGCGAGCGCCCTCACCCGCACATCGCCGGCCACGCGTGTGCCCTGGACGTCTGAAGTCGATTTCATTGGAGAGAACATGCCACCAACAATTCTGGCAACCACCGATACGGCAGCGCCCGCGAGCGACACTCGCCCGGGTAAATACCTGACCTTTCAACTGGCGAGCGAAGAATTCGGCATTCGCGTACTGAAAGTCCGGGAAATCATGGGTCTTCAGGACATCACTGCTGTTCCGCAGACTCCCTCGCACATCAAGGGCGTGATCAATCTCCGGGGCAAAGTGATTCCGGTGATCGACCTGCGCCTGAAGTTCAACCTCCCTGCGGCCGAATACACACAGCGGACCTGCATCATCGTGACCCAGGTACAGGGGGATTCGGGCACGCTGCTGATGGGGATCGTCGTCGATGGGGTCTCCGAGGTTCTGAACCTGACCGCGGCTGAGATCGAGGATACTCCGGACTTCGGCGAGGACGTCTCCGGGCGTTACCTGCTGGGCATGGCCAAGGTGAAGGGCAAAGTCAAAATCCTGCTGGATATCGATAGTGTCCTTTCCGCACAGGAGATACACGGCCTGGGCTCGATCGGGCATTAGGAGCTATTCGACATGAAACAACGCTCGCTCACCCTCGGTTTGAAGATCGCGCTTAGCACAGGAACACTTGTCGCTGTGCTGCTCCTGCTTGCGGCCGATGGGCTACGCTCGATTTCGTTGCTGCGCGATTCGTTCAACGAGGTCGCAGACAAGACGACCCGCCAGCTGATTCTCGCGGGCAAGATCAATGCGGCGGAATCCGACATGGCAGCGGCGCAGCGAGGAGTCGTGCTGTTTACATACGCCAAGGACTCCGCCAATGCGGCTGCCGGCAAGGAACTGTTCCGTCAGAGCTTCGCCGTGCTGCGGCAGTCGCTTTCCGAACTCAGGCCTGTCCTCGATGATGAACGTTCGAAGGAGGTGGCGGCCGACATCGAATCGCGAACGGCGGTATGGGCCTCGGGCTTCTCTGATCTGGTGCGGATGACCGATTCTGGAGATCCCGATGGAGGGGCCCAGGTATTGATGCGGCTCAAACCTCACTATCTGGCCGTCGCGGAAGACGCCGACCGCCTGGTAGAGATCGAAATCGCCGTGCTGGACAACGACCGGCACGAAGCCAGCGCCCAGTATTCGCGCAGTCGCTGGACGACTCTTGCGCTGGTCATCCTGGGTGGCCTGGTCTCCTGCGCGGTTTTCTGGATCCTCCGCAAGGCGATCGGACAGATCCGGCGGGCGGCCTCAGACATGTTCGACGGCTCCCGCTATGTGGCCGCGGCGGCCACGCAGATCGCCTCGGCCAGCCAGTCGCTGGCGCAAGGCACCTCCGAACAGGCTGCCACCCTCGAAGAAACGTCTTCCTCGACGGCGGAGATTACTGCAATCACCCGGAAGAACGCGCAGAATACCGCGACGGTTGCCGGGAATATGAAAGAAACCGCGCGTCACGTGGAGGACGCCAACCAAAACCTGCGGATGATGATCGCTTCGATGACCGAGATTAATGCTTCGAGCGAGAAGATCTCCAAGATCATTCGGGTCATCGACGAGATCGCCTTTCAGACCAACATTCTGGCCCTGAACGCGGCGGTGGAGGCTGCGCGCGCCGGAGAAGCGGGAATGGGTTTCGCGGTGGTGGCGGATGAAGTGCGCAACTTGGCTCATCGGAGTGCGCAGGCTGCCAAGGACACGGCCGCTTTGATAGAGGATTCGATCGGGAAGACCAGCGAGGGCGGCCACAAGTTGAACCTGGTGGCAAAGTCCATCCAGCAGATCACAAGCAGCGCTGCGCAGGTCAAGACCCTGGTGGATGAAATCGACGCCGGAAGCCATGAGCAGTCCCGCGGTATCGAGCAGATCACCGGGGCTGTGGAACAAATGGAGCAGGTCACCCAGCGGAGCGCGGCAAGCGCGGAGGAGAGTGCGGCGGCCAGCGAGGAAATGGCCACCCAGGCACAGCGTCTGGCCGAGAGCATTGAGAGCCTGCGGAATATTGTCGGAGTCGAGCGCGCAGCGAGCTCGAGCCGGATCGAGCCTCCCGCCGCGCACGCCGCCGCGCCGGCGCCTCGAGAGAACAATTCGCCTGTTGCCTATGCGTCCGCCGGGCAGGAGTCCTTTCCTCTCGACGAGAGCGAAGGCGGGTTTTGAGAGAACATTGCATGTCCTATTCGCCAGAGTTGCACCACAAGATCGAAGACATGGCGCTTCGCCTGGTGGTCGGCCACGCGGACCGCGGCGAGGAAACGACCGAATCGGATTGCTGGATCGCTGAGTTGTGCGGCATCCGTTCAGCCGCGGAAAGAGAACAGGCCGGTCCGGTGGCGAGCGCGGCCGCCGCGCTGATCGAAGCAATCGAGGCCTCGGTCATACCAGGACCCGGCGGCGCGGAGCGGCTTTCCGCGGAACTCCAGGAGGGGATTACCCGACTGCAGCAGTGTCTGGTGGTGGAACCCCGGGAGGCCAGGGTTGAGAGGATGCCGGCCGAAGATCCGGAGTTGCTCGCCGACTTCGTTCTGGAAAGCCGCGAGCATGTGGCGGCCATCGAGTCGCAGGTATTGACACTGGAACGAGACCCCTCGAACTCGGAATCCCTGAATTCGGCATTCCGGGGATTCCACACGATCAAAGGCTTGGCCGGATTCCTGGAGCTGGGGGAAGTACAGGAACTATCGCACGAAGTCGAAGCGGTTCTGGATCGCGCGCGCAACGGTCAGTTCACGATCAATCCGCCGGCCATCGACGTCATCCTGCAAGCTGCCGACTACCTGCGCAGGTGGCTTTCCCATATTGAAGCCGGTCTTTCGGCGCAATCTTCCGCGGCGCCTCCCAGGGATGAAGCCCTGCTGTCGCGGATCAGGGGTCTGCTGAACGAAGAGCCCGGCGAGAAAGAGGGTGGCGAAGACATCGCCGCGCTGGCCAGTGCCGTCGAAGCGGCGTGGGAGACGCCCGCGGCGCCGGCCCCACCGCCGGCGGCCCGGCGTGGCGAAGCCATGGCCGTGAAGGTGGACACGGGAAAGCTCGATTTTCTGGTCGACATGGCGGGGGAGTTGGTGATCGCGGAATCGTTGGTGCGGCACGACGCCGACCTGGCGGCGGTCAAGAGCCCCGGGCTGCAGCGCAAGATGGTCCACCTGACCCGCATCACAGCGGAATTGCAGAAGACCGCAATGGCGATGCGGTTGGTGCCGATCGGTCCTCTGTTCCGGCGAATGGCGCGGCTGGTCCGGGACCTGTCCCGCCAGTTCGGTAAACAGGTTGAAATGGAGACCCACGGGGACGAGATCGAACTTGATCGGACGATCGTTGAAGAACTCGCCGACCCGTTGATGCACATGGTGCGCAATGCCCTCGACCATGGGATAGAAAGCCCCGAGGAAAGGCAGAAGGCCGGCAAACCGCCGAACTCCCGGGTCTCCCTCAGGGCGTATCACCAGTCCGGCCTGGTGGTCATCGAGATCGCCGACGACGGCAAGGGGCTGGATCGTGACCGGATCCTTGCCAAAGCCCTGGAACGCGGACTCGTGACGGCGGGCGAGGGACGGTCGGACACCGAGGTATGGAACCTCATCTTTGAGCCGGGCTTCAGCACCGCCTCGCAGGTGACCAATGTGTCCGGACGGGGCGTCGGGATGGATGTGGTCCGGCGCCATATCGAGAAGCTCCGCGGGAGGATCGAGATTCGTTCGGCGGCGGGGGAAGGCACTTCGTTTCTTCTCAAATTGCCGCTGACGCTCGCGATTATCGACGGGTTGGTGGTCGCAGTAGGGAGGGAACGCTACATCGTGCCCCTTTTCGGGGTACGGGAACTGTTCCGCCCGGCGGAGGACTCCATCTGGACGGTACAGCAGCGCGCGGAGATGGCTTTGGTCCGGGGAACGCTCCTGCCGGTCCTCCGCTTGTACCGGCGCTTCGGAGTCGAGCCCCGCTCGACGGATCCAACCAGGGGCGTGCTGGTGGTGGCCGAGGTGGAAGGGCAGCGCTTCTGCCTGCTGGTGGACGAGTTGATCGGGAAGCAGGAAGTGGTGATCAAGGCTCTCGGCGAAACTTTCAAGGGAGTTACAGGGGTAGCTGGCGGCGCGATTCTTGGCGACGGGCGAGTGGGCCTGATACTTGACCTCGAACGGCTCTTCAAGGAAGGGAAGCTTGAAGCGAACCGTTAATCCCACGACTGCCGCCCCGACGGATCTCGATGCGGTGCAGCCCCTCGCACCGCAGGAGTTCGAGCAGATCCGTCAACTGGCGTATCGCACCTTCGGCCTGGATCTCAAATCCGGGAAAGAGGAACTCGTTTCGGCGCGGCTTCGCAGGCTCGTAGCCCGGGGCGGTTTCCGGACCTATCACGATTACTACCGTCATGTCCTCGGGGACACGACAGGCCGGTCGCTGGCTTCTATGATCGATGCCCTGGCCACGAACCATACGGCATTTCTTCGCGAGCCGGGTCATTTCGAGTTTCTCCGCCGGGATGTTGTCCCGCAGCTTGCGAACCGCGACCGGGTCGATGTATGGTGCGCCGCCTGTTCGACGGGAGAAGAGGTGTGGACCCTGGCCGGTGTTCTGAATGACGCCATGCCGGCGCGCCGGGTTCAGATCACCGCGACGGACATTTCGAACAAAGCGCTGCTGTTCGCTTCCCAAGGGGTATATCCGGCGGAGCGCTGCCAGGCGATTCCGCGCGAATGGCAGACGCGATACTTTTCTGCGGAGAAGGGGGCCGCAGGCAGCTTGCGCGTGTCGGAGAAGATTCGCGCGCAAGTCGTATTCCGGCGGCTGAACCTGATGGATGCGTTCTCCTGGCCCCGGCCGTTTCCCCTCATCTTCTGCCGCAACGTTATGATCTATTTCGACCGCGCCACGCAGGAACAGGTTGTGAAGAAACTGGCGGCCTGTCTGGAGCCGGGGGGCTATCTTTTTGTCGGACACGCTGAGAGTTTGACACGGGTCTCGCATTCTCTTGAGTACGTCCAGCCGGCCATTTACCGCAAGCCTCTGGAAAGGGAGGGTAAGTGGAGCAAATTGTCGTAGGAATGGCCGACTGCCGGATCGGGCACATTTCCGGACAGGTACTGACGACATTCGCGTTGGGCTCCTGCATCGGCCTCGTCGTGTACGACGGCAACGTGCAGGTAGGGGGGCTGCTCCACTTCATGCTGCCCGATTCGACCATCGATCCGGAGCGGGCCCGCGCGAATCCATCCATGTTCGCCGATACCGGCATCCCCCTGCTGCTAAAACAGGTTTTCGAGAAAGGCGCCACCAGGCGAAACCTGAGGGTCCATGCGGTAGGAGGCGCCCAGATGATGGACCAGGAGCGGGTTTTCGAAATAGGGAAGCGAAACTATCTGGCCGCACGGAAGATTCTCTGGAAAGCCGGGCTGCTGCTGACCGGGGAAGCGGTCGGAGGCTTCAATTCACGGACCGTGCGCCTGGAAGTGAGTTCCGGCCGCATCATCCTGCAGGAAGCCGGAACACACAGCGAACTGCAGGCGGCATCACCGTCGCGGCAGCCCTCGACTCCAAGGACCGGGCCGCCGAAGAGAGGAATTCAATGGCCTACCGCGTACTGATCGTGGACGATTCGGCCGCGATGCGGACATTCGTGCGCCGCATCATGGAACTATCCGGGTTTGATCTGTCGGCGTGCTTCGAAGCGTCGCATGGAGGAGAAGCCCTGGAAGTGCTGAAGGAGCAGTGGGTGGATGCGATACTGACGGACATCAACATGCCGGTAGTGGACGGCGAGGAACTCCTGCGGCGGCTTTCCGCGGACGGCCTTCTGAGCTCCATACCGGTGGTGGTGATCTCGACGGATGCCACCCAGCACCGGATCACGCAGATGCTGTCGCTGGGAGCCCGCGGTTACGTCACCAAGCCATTTCTACCGGAGGATCTCCGCACCGAACTGGAGCGGACCTTGGGGGTGCCCTGTGCCTGAGGAAATGCTGCGGCAGACGCTGGCGTCCTCAGTGGAAGAAGTGCTGGAGAAGATGTTCTTCTTTTCCGCGGCGGAAGAGCCGTGCGTATGCGGCGGTTCCCCGCAGCGAGAAATCGTGGCGCGCGTGGGCTTTGCGGGCCACCCGCCGGGTGCGCTCACACTGCGGGTTACGTATGCGGCGGCACGATCGATCGCCGCCGATTTTCTGGCGCTCGAGGCGTGTGAATTGCAGGAAGAGCAGGTAGCCGCGGTGGTGTGCGAACTGGCAAACATGGTCTGCGGTTCGGTGCTGAGCCGGATCGAGAGCTCCGCCACCTTCCGTCTCAGCGTTCCGTGCCTCCTGCGCGGGCCGGAAGCGATGCATGGGGTGCAGAATAACGCGGCCGCCCATACGGTGGAAATGTACAACGGCGCGTTGACAGCGGAGATGATTATGGATGTGCCAGCATGCTCCAAAACCGCAGAATAAAAGTCTTGATCGTAGATGATTCGGCGATCGTCCGCAGGATCCTGACGGAGGCCATGTCCGCCGAGCCGGACCTCGAAGTGGTAGGGACAGCGCCGGACCCGTACATCGCGCGGGACAAGATTCTGACGCTACAGCCGGACGTTCTGACGCTGGATATCGAAATGCCCCGTATGGACGGCCTGACATTTCTGAAGAAACTCATGCACTTCCATCCGATGCCGGTGGTAGTAATCAGTTCGCTGGCCCAGCCCTCCTGCCGGGCCGCCATTCAGGCGCTGGAGTTCGGCGCGGTAGAGGTGCTGGCCAAGCCCGGAGGGCCCTACTCAGTGGGGGAGCTCCGGACCACCCTGGCAGGGAAAATTCGAGCGGCGGCAGCGGCAAGGCTGCGGTCGGAGCCCGAGCGCCTGCCTGTGCCGGAGACTCCACCCGTCGCGTTCGCCTCTCCGGCGGCCGGTGCGGTGATTGCAATCGGGGCTTCGACGGGCGGAACCGAAGCAATCGCGGCGGTGCTCTCCCGGCTCCCCCAGGGGTCGCCCGGGATTGTGATCGCCCAACACATCCCACCGGTGTTCTCGCGCGCATTTGCCAACCGCCTGAACGAATCCTGCGCGCTCAAGGTGAAGGAGGCCGAAGATGGCGATGTGCTCGACGCCGGCACGGTCCTTGTGGCGCCTGGAGACTACCACATGCTGCTTCGGTGGGGCGGCGGACGTTATACCGTGCAGGTTAAGACGGGCCCTCGGGTCTGTTACCAGCGCCCCTCGGTGGACGTACTCTTTTTGTCGGTGGCGGAGGCTGCAGGCGCGCAGGCTGTCGGCGTTCTATTGACCGGCATGGGGTCGGACGGGGCCAACGGTCTTCTCAAAATGCGCCAGTCGGGCGCGCGCACGATTGCGCAGGACGAGGCGACTTGCGTGGTATTCGGGATGCCCCGCGAGGCAATCGGACTGGGAGCCGCAGAGCGCGTCTTGCCGCTGCAACAGATCCCGGAGGCGATGCTGCGGGCCGCGGCAGGCCGGCGGAGCAATGAGCCGGCGCTCGTGCGAAGTTGACGATAGGCCGCTCAGAAAGCTACAGTAGAAACAGTTCGCCTGCATCCGGCCAGCAAGTCCCCATCGTCTAGCCCGGCCTAGGACATCGCCCTTTCACGGCGGTAACGGGGGTTCGAATCCCCCTGGGGACGCCAAACTACGTCTTTTCCATCCCGTCTTCCGATCGTTGCTTCCTGATGATACAGTCGGGAGTCATGGGCCAACCTTCCCAGATTCTGACGACGACTGTCGGGTCGTATCCGGTGCCGGACTGGCTGGCAAGCGCGCCGAGCGAACAGGCGCGACTGGATGCAACGAGGGTCGTGCTGGACATCCAGCGCCAGGCCGGAATCGATCTCCCGACCGAAGGCGAACTCTACCGCTTCGATCCCGATCATCCCGATACCAACGGCATGATCGAGTACTTCGTTCGCCCGCTCTCCGGAGTCCGCAGCCAGGTCGGGCGTCGCGACTGGGAGGCATTCGCGAGGCTGTCTCACATGGGTTTCCGCAGGAAGCCGGCCGGCGTCGTCGAAGGCCCCATCGACGAAGGGTCGCTGAACCTTCCGGCCGATTGCGCGCTGGCCGCTTCCGTCAGCGGCGGGCCGTTCAAATTCACGATCACCAGCCCCTACATGCTCTCGCGGAGCCTGCTCGACCGGCACTACGCCGATTTCGACGCACTCACTATGGCCATCGCGAACGTGCTCGCGGCGCAGGCGGCCGACCTGGAGTGCGCGTGCGTGCAGGTGGACGAGGCCAATCTTCCCGGCAACCCGAACGACGCACCCTTGGCGGCCGCCGCCATCAACACGGTTCTGGACCGGGTGAAGGCGCGGCGGGCGGTCCACCTGTGCTTCGGAAACTATGGCGGCCAGACCATCCAGCAGGGTGCGTGGAGCGCGCTCATCCGTTTCCTCAACAGTCTGCACGCCGATCACGTGGTGCTGGAGATGGCGCGCCGCCCGGCCGGCGAATTGCACTGCCTCAAGGAGGTTCGGCCCGAAATCCAACTGGGGATCGGGGTGATCGATATCAAGGACAATCACGTCGAGACGGCCGACGAGGTCGCCCGCCGGCTGGACCAGGCTGAGCGGGTCCTGGGACCCGGGCGCGTCGGATGGATCCACCCGGATTGCGGCTTCTGGATGCTGAAGCGGTCGGTCGCGGATCGGAAGATCGCGGCCTTGGTAAAGGGGCGCGATCGCTACCTGGGAGCTCGCACGGCATGAGGACGTGGCTCGACCGGACGACCGGCGCACGCGTAACGCAGGTCACGGAAGGTCCGGCCATCAACCATCCGAGCTATTTTCTGCAGAGCTCGTTCTTTCCGGGCGGCCGCAGCCTGTTCTTTACGTCATACCGCACAGGCGCTCCGCAACTCTTCGAGATCTCGCTCGATTCCGGCGACACCCGGCAGCTCACCTCCGGACCGCCGATCCATCCGTTCAGTCCGGCGCTGCATCCCGACGTCCGTTCAGTGGTCGTAACCCGCGGCGGAGGCCTCTGGACGATCGACCGGTCCACGCTGTCGGAGCGGCGGATCGCGGAACTGGCGGGGGCGGAATTGGGGGAATGCTCCATCAGCTCCGACGGCGCGTGGCTGACCGCGGCATACAAACGCGGTGGGGAAACCGGTCTTGCGGCGGGGAAACTGGACGGCTCGGGCTGGCACACGATTCCCTTTCCGCGGACCGTCATCCACCCGCAGTTCCACCCGCTCGAGCCGGAATGGATCGAGTTTGCCGGCGACCCGGCGCCCCGCATGCACCGCGTTCGGCGTGACGGCTCGGGCCTGGAGTGCCTCTACGAGCACGGGAACGACGAATTCATCGTGCACGAGACCTTTCTGGGCGCGACCGGAGACGTGGTTTTCACGGTATGGCCCTTCGCCGTCCGCCGTATGGATTGGACCACCCGCGACATCGCGACCGTTACCGAATACAACGCGTGGCACATCGCGCCGGACCGCCGCGGCGAACGCATCCTGTGCGATACCAATCATCCCGACGACGGCCTGCAGATCATCGATGCCGCTTCCGGCGTGAGGCGGCGCCTCTGCCTGAGCGAGGCGAGCGGCCAGGGGACACAGTGGCGCAAGTCGCGCTACGCCCTGGCCGGGGATTTCGCCGAGGCGCGCCACAACCTGAGCTGGATGGAGAATGCCGGCGACACGGTTTACGGGCCGCAGTGGACGCACCCCCATCCTTCCTGGTCGTTCGAGGAAGACCGCGTGGCATTCGCCAGCGACCGCACAGGCGTAGCGCAGGTCTACATCGTCGAAGTGTAGGGCCCCTTCACGCCAGTCGGTCGGCGGCTTGAATCAGTGCGCGGATGTAACCGTAGCAGAAGGCGAAGGACTGCAGGCCGTGGGGATCGTCGGTGGCCTGCGGCACATGGTCGGGCATCAGCAGGTACGGATAACCGACCTCCTTATAGACCTGAATCGCCTTGACGAAATCGATGTCCCCCTCGTCGGGGTAGACCTCGACGAACTCGTCGCGATGGCCGCGGATATTGCGGAAGTGCACGTTGAAGATCTTGCCGCGCGAGCCGAAATAGCGGATTACGTCGTAGATCTCCCGGCCCGGATCGCGCAGCATCTCTGAGACCGTGCCCTGGCAAAAATTCAGGCCGTGGTACGGGCTCTCGTGAATGGAGACGAACCTCTTCAGGCCATCCACCGTGCCGAGCACGCGGGTAACGCCCTGGTAGCCTTCCGGCGGGACTCCCGGGTCGTGCGGATGGCAGGCGATGCGCACCTTGTATTCATTGGCAACGGGAACGACGCGCTCGAGGTAATAGGTGATGCGTTCCCAGGCAGCGTCGGCGTCCACGCGTCCGGCGCGCGTCAGCGGGGTCGCGGGGTGCGCGTCCTTCAGGCTCCAGGCGCTGTAGGTGGCGTCGCCCCGGCCCGGCTTGCGGCCCGTGCGCAGGACGCCCAGGATGCTCATGTTGTACTTGATGGAAGGTATGCCGGCGGCCGCGCAGTTGCGGATCATGGTCTGGACGGCCTCGATGTCGCGATCGCGCTCGGGGCTTTCGGCCAGCATGATGGCGGGGTGCTTTTCGCGGTCGATGTGGCTCGAGGTCAGGAAGGGCAGGGCCACCGCTTCGACGTTGATCTGGTACTTTGAGGCCATGTCCTTGAGGGCCTTCAGTTCGTCGGCCGTGGCGTAGAGGCGGCCGCCCTCGACGGGCGGATAGCCGCATATATCGCGTACGCCGTAGCGGGCCAGATAGGCGAGATGCTGCTCGCTGCTGGGAGCGCTCTGGCAGCCCAACCGCATGCGCGCCGGCGGCCCCGCCGCGGCCGCTGCGGACGTCGCGGAGACTGCGGCCAGCGCGGCCCCGGCGGACGACCCGACGAATTGCCGCCGGTTCACTGGGCCTTCCCTTCGGACCGCGAGGGCGGCTTGATGCCGGCGACCATGGCCTGATACGCGGGATATGCCTCCGGCCCGCGGGATTCAAAGTGCTTGATATACGCGCTGCCGACGATTTCGAGGCTGTGGAATGCCTTGGGATTCTTCGTGAATTCCCGCATCGCCGGGACGATGCCGCGAAGCCGCTCCCAAACGAACAGGAGCTCGCCGCTGCTTTCGAAAAACAGCTCCTGGTTCAGCACGCCCGAGGTGACGAAGGAAGCCGCCATTTCCCAGTAACCGACCACCATCCGTATGTAGGCATTCTCCTTGCTGCCGGGGGGAGCGAGGCGTTGCATGTCTTCCACGCTGGAGGCGTGAAAGTTCAAGGAAAACCAGTCGCGCGCTTCGCGGAGTTTCTCCTCGCGGCGGAGTTCGTAGAGCCGGAGGATCAGGTTCGCATCGTCGTAGGTCGCTTGGTTGGGCATGACCGGATTATACAATCGGTCTCCGGCCCTGCAATCGGCCCCGGCACCGGCTGGAGTGATGAACTCGCCGGATTCTGCCGATAAAGGATCTTAGAGGCGCCGTCCCGGACACCGCACCGGCTGCTGTGCCCTCTAGAGGTGATTGCAGACCGAATGACGTCCGCACCAATCCGCTCTCTTCTTGCCGCGTTCGGCGCCTTTGTCGCGCTGGGTACCGGCATTGCGGCCGAGGCGCCGCCCTCCAGCCCCCCTGCTCTACAGATGCTGTCCGTGGAGGACTGCGTGCGAACTGCCATGGAGAACAACCGCCGCCGTCCTGCGTCCCGGTTTGCGGTGGCGATGGCGGAAGCGCAGCACCGCCAGGCGATGGCGGGCTACTGGCCGCAAGTGAACGCCAAGGCGGGATGGTTCCGCCTCGATGAGGCGCCCAACTTCGTGTTCCCGGCGGGAGCCATGTATATCCCCTCGCAGACGGTAAACGTTCCGGGCGGTACGGCTTCGGTGAGCATTCCCGCCAACGCCTTCGGGCCGGGCTTCCCTCCGGTGGCTGTCCAGATGCCGGTCAGCTTTCCGGGGCAGAGCGTGACAACCACGGCGCAGATTTTCCCGATTCCCGAACAGAATGTGAAGCTGCTCAATCCACAGAACTTCACCACGTCCGGCAACCTGACCTGGCTGCTGTTTGACGGCGGCATGCGGAAAGGCTACCGGGAGCAGTCGCTGGGCGCCGTGCAGGCAGCGCAGGCTGAAATGCGGCGGACGGATCTCGAGATTACCGACAGCGTCATAAGGCTCTACTACGGAGCGCTGCTGGCGCGGCAGTTGCATCAGGTGGGCGAGGACACTCTAGCACGCATGGCGGTGACCCTCGAGCTCACGGAGTCGCTCTACAAGAACGGCGCCGGCAAGGTCAACAAGACAGACTATCTCGACAATGTGGTGATGGTGGAGACGATCCGAACCACGGTCGCGGAACTGGCCAGGAACGAGGCTGCGGCCGAAGCCGCGCTGGCCTACACAATGGGTCTGCCCTGGAACGCCACGGTGCGCCCTTCCGAGGAAGAAGTGCCTTATAGGCCTTTTGCGGGAAATCTGGAGGAATTAGTGAGTGCCGCCTACGAATTCAACCCCGATTGGGCCAAGCTCGAAGCGGGCCTCAAAGCGTTGGAAGGTGCGGTCTCCACCGCACGCAGCGGCTACTATCCCAAGGTCGCGCTGACGGGCGAGTTGCATCGCTGGTGGAACAGCTACACGGATGGGGTGGCCACTTCGCAAAACAAGGTGGGCTGGACCCTCGGGGTGGGTGCGGAGATTCCGATCTTCGACGGATTCCTGACCCGCAATAAGGTGGCCGAGGCCCTCGCGCGAGTCGCCAGGCTCAAAGAGGAGAAGTTCCTTCTGCGGGACGGCATCGGGCTGCAGATCCGCGAGTTGTTTCTGGGCCTCGATGCGGCTTCCAAAACCTATCAGGCCGCGAACCGTGCAATGACGGCTGCGCGCGAAAACCGCGACTTGACTTCGCGAGCCTATCAGAACGAATTGGTAGATACGGAGAAGGTGATCCGCGCCCAACTGTTCGAGGCCCTGATGACGGCGCAATATCTCAAGGCACGCTATGACCTCGTAGCGATCGAGTCACAAATCTCATTGGTGGTTGGCCGGCAGGTTGCCGGGGATGTCGCACCGAAACTCCGGCCTTAGGACCGCGAACAGCCATGGAGAAGCGCAACCCCGTGCCGCGCAGGGAAGTCCGCAGCGCCACCAGTTCGCGCCGCCGCTTTCTAGCCGTGATGCCGGGGGCATGGCACTGGCTGGCTGGAGCGTTGGATGCAGCCGACGGCGGCGCCCCGGTCCGTCTGGCCATCTCCGAGAGCCTGATGGCGGACGTGAACTTAAACGATGCCCGGGCGGCCATGGCGATCTGGCTCAAACGCATGATGGTCGATTTGAACGTCGTGATCGAATTCAGCCCCAAGGTATTCGACACCACCGAGGAGATTCTGCGGCGTGCGCGCACGGGCCAGGTGGACGTGATTGCACTGAACGTCGTCGAGTACCGGCAAATCAGCGACGTGATGGATTCAAGCCAGATTATGGGTGAGGCCGGCACGGCAGGGCTGGAACAGTACATCCTGTTGGTAAAGCGGAATAGCGGCATCCGCCAATTAGGCGATCTGCGGGGACGCAGGCTGTGTATGTTGAAGGCCCCCAAGATGGCCGTTGCGCCGGCCTGGCTTTCGACCATCCTGGATGAGGGACATTTCGCGCCCAGCGAACAGTTTTTCGGCTCTATAGTTACGGAGACCAAGATCCCCAGGGTCGTGTTGCCGGTCTTCTTTGCACAGGCTGATGCCGCCCTGACCTCGAAGGAGGGCTTCGACACGATGTGCGAGCTGAATCCCCAGGTCGCGAAGGACCTGACCGTGATCGCGAGTTCTACCGAGATGGTGGTGTGTTTCTACGTATTCCACAAAAACTACCACGGTGTGAATCGAGAGAAATTCGCAAGGGTCTACTCGAACCTGCGCACCAGCCCGGCCGGCCGGCAACTCGCGACGCTCTTTCAATTCGGCGAGCTGACCGTGCGGGATGGCAGTTGCCTGTCCAGCGCCCTCAGTGTATTGGAAACGTCGGAGCGCGCCGCCAGGCGGCGGGGCGCAGGGAGCCGAAGGGGTTAACGGGAAAGACGGATTGACTATGGAGAACGGCAAGCCGGCACCGACCAGCGAAGCTCGACGTGCCTCCCGTTCGCGTCGCAACGCCCTTGCGCTGATCCTCGGGGCGGTGAGCGGCCCGCCGCGAAAGCTGGCTGCCTCGGGCGCCGGCGAGGAAATTCGCCTGGCTATCTCGGAGAGCGTGGTCGGGGACGTGAATCTAAGCGACGCCCGGGCCGCCATGCAGATCTGGATCAAACGGATCACCCAGGATCTGAACGTTGTCATCAGCCCGTCCCTGTTCGATACGACGCAGGAGATCCTCAGGCGAACGCGGAGGGGTCAATTGGACGCCGTTGCCCTGAATGCCCTCGAGTACCGCCAAATCGCCGATATGTTAGATCCTAGCGAAATCGTCACCGCGGCTGGTGCGGCGGGGCTGGAGCAGTACGTGGTCCTGGCGAAGCGGAATAACGGCATCGGGCGATTGAGCGACTTGAAGGGAGGCCGCCTCTGCGTGCTGAAGAGTCCCAAGATGTGTGTGGCGCCGGCCTGGCTCTCGACCGTCCTCTATGAGGGTAATCTCGGGACCGGCGAACAGTTCTTCGGTTCCATGATCGCCGACTCGAAATTCTCCCGAGTCATATTACCTGTCTTTTTTGGCCAGGCCGAGGCCTGCCTCACTTCGAGGCGGGGATTCGAAACAATGTCCGAGTTGAACCCGCAGGTGGCAAAGGACCTTCAACCGTTGGCGAGTTCTCCCCCGATGGTCGTGAGTTTCTATATATTCCGGAAGAACTTCTCGAGTGTGCAGCGGCAGAAATTGATCCGGGCCATTTCGAGCCTGCGCGAGACCACGGCCGGCGTGCAGCTGGCAACGCTCTTTCAATTCGATCAGTTGACCGTCCGCGATGCAAGCAGTCTCGAAAGCGTCCTGGGCGTACTCGAGAAGGCCGACCGCGCTGCGGGCCGGCGAAGCGCGTGGGGCCGGAAGGGATAAACACATGGAGGTTTGGCGCGCACTTCCGCTTCTACTCTTCGGTCTTTGCCATGCCGGCTCCGGCATACTGTGCGCGGCTGATCCGCCGGCAGTTCCGGGATTAAAGAAAGCCCGCCTGAATGTCGCCGCCAGCGAATCCCTGTTCGCCTCGGTAAAGCAAGGCGATGCCATTGCCTCGATGACAATCTGGATAGAACAGATCGGCAGAGTCCGCGGCTTTCAGGTTGAAGGCAAGATGGAAATCGCCCCGATCGGGCAGCTGAGGCAGAGCCTCAAGGCGCACTCAGTGGACCTGCTGGTGTTGGACACGCCCGATTACCTGTCGCTTTCGGAGACCAATGCTATCGAGGTGGTGGCGGCGGGCACAAGCCGGGGCCAGTTAAGCGCCCTTCCATATTTGCTGCTCACAAATGACGCGGTGGGCGCTACTCCCACTGCCGGATTGCGGGGGAAGCGGATCGTGGTCGCGTCCCGGACGAAATCGAACCTGGGTCTTGTCTGGCTGGAGACACTTCTCGCGGAGAGCCGGTTAGGCCGCGTCTCCGCGTTCTTTGGCTCGGTGGACATCACCTACCGGGCGTCGCCGTGCGTGTTGGGTCTGTTTTTTGGCAAGGTCGACGCTTGCGTTGTGGATTCCGGGAACTGGGAATCGCTCAAGGAACTGAATCCCCAGCTCGGCCGGCTGCGGGTCGTCGCCCGCTCCGAACCCCTGGTGGAGGGCTTGATCGCCATGCCGGTCCAGCCGCATCCGTACCGGACCGAAGTGATTGACTCCTTATTGAATTTGCACAAGACCCCGGCGGGCGAGCAGCTCGGCGTGGTTTTCAAAACCGGTCCCCTGGTCCGCGCCGGCAGGGAGCAGTTCGAATCCGTGCGTGCGCTCTACGCCCGGTATCGCCGCCTTGTTGACTCGTCCGGGACTGTCCCGGTATCCGGCGCCGGACGGCCGGAAGAATCGAACGGCAAGGAGCGCAACTAGATGTCCCCGGGCCGAGGAAAGGAAAGGCACTGACCCCATGCGCTTCCCGAAAGGCATTGCCCTGCGTATCACCTTGCTGGGATGGATGGTCACGCTCGTCACCCTCGCCGTTTTTGTCATCGTCATCGTGCCTGAGCAAAAACGCGAGTTCGAGTTGAGCCTGGAATCGAAGGCTCGCGCGGTGGCCGTTTCGATCAGGGGAGTCGCCGCCGGGGCTGCGGTCTCGGAGGACTATTCCGCGGTAGTGGACCAGTCCATGCAGGTTCTATCCGGCGACAAAGCGATCGACTACCTGGTCATGACGAAGAACGACGGTTTCTCGATCGTGATGGACCGTTCCACGTGGAGAACCGAGAATCTCGGTGATGCGTGGCGCCCCGTCGCACGAAAGTCCGTCAGTTCCATCGGCGCATCGCCGCTCTTCGGCCGCCGTGTCTTCCAGTACGCCTTTCCGTTCGATTACAGCGGCATACAGTGGGGCTGGATTCACGTCGGCCTGTCGCTGGACGCCTACGACGAGAGCGTGTTGCGCACCTACAAGAGCACCGGAGTGCTGACCTTTCTTTGCGGCGCCCTGAGCCTGGTGATCTCGCTCTTCTACGCCGCGCGGCTGGTCCGGCCCATTCGCGTACTGCATGCGGCGGTCGAGAAGGTGGCTCAAGGTGATCTTCGTGCGCGCGCGGAAGTGCGCAGCCGGGATGAGATCGCGCGCCTGGCCGAGGCTTTTAACGACATGGCGCGAACCATCCTGTGCCGGAACCAGATCCTCGAAAGCGTGAGCTTTGCCGCCAAACAGCTTCTCAGCGCAGCCGACCCGGACGCCGTGGCTCAAGAGGTTCTGGAAAAGGTCGGACAGGCTACCGGGGCAAGCCGCGCTTACCTGCTCAAGGCCGGGACAACGGATGCGCCTTTACGACTCGTGCTGCATAAAAGATGGTCATCGTCCGGCGCCGGGTCGAAAGCGGACGAGCAGGATTATTTCCCCTGGCGCGGAGAAGGAGTGGACCGCTGGCTCGAACTCCTGAAGTGCGGGCAGATCGTGACGGCTGAACATGCCGAACTGGAGGAGGCGGTTCCCGGCTCCGTCGACCCGCGCATCCGGTCGATCGTTGTCATCCCCATCGTGGTGGCGGGTGCGTGGTGGGGGGGCATTGGACTCGATGACTTCTTCCACGACCGCCAGTGGGGGGAGGCCGAGAGGGACAGCTTGCGGGCCGTAGCAGACATGCTGGGCGCCTCGATCGCGCGGCAGCGGGTGCAGCAGGCATTAGTCGAAGCCAAGGAAACCCTGGAGCAGCGCGTGCTGGAGCGGACCGGAGAGCTTCAGAGACAAATCCTGGAGAAGGATAGGGCGCACGCGCAACTGGGCGCCGCCCAACAGCGGCTTATCGAACTCTCGCGCGAGGCGGGGATGGCCGAGATTGCCACCGGTGTCCTGCACAATGTCGGCAATGTATTGAACAGCGTGAACGTATCCACCTCGCTGATTGCCGGCAAGGTTCGCGAGTCGCGAGTGGACAACCTGGCGGCCCTGATCCAGATGCTGGAGCAGCATGCCGGCGCGCTCCCCGAGTTTCTGTCGACCGACCCGAAGGGACAGCGCGTGCTCCCGTACCTGGCGAAACTCGGCGGCCACTTTCAGTCGGAGCGCGAAGGCCTGCTGAAAGAGCTGGATCTGCTCTCCTCGCACGTCGGTCACGTCAAGCAGATTGTTGCCACCCAGCAAAGTTATGCGAAGGTCTCCGGGCTGGTTGAGAATGTTTGCCTGTCCGACCTGGTGGACGACGCCCTTCGAATGGTCGAGCCCGGGCTCATCCGGCACCGGATCCAGGTCGAGAGGGACTTCGAGCCGCTGCCGGCCATCGCTGCCCAGAAGCACCTGATCCTCCAGATTCTGCTCAATCTTTTCCGGAATGCGAAGCAGGCGCTCACGGAAAGAGGCACGGAGGGGCTGGTGCTTCGCGTCTGCATTCGCCGGCTGGGAAAGAGCCGTATCAGGCTGGCGGTACGGGATAACGGCGTGGGACTTTCATCCGAGAACCTGACCCGGATCTTCGGGCACGGGTTCACCACCAAGCCGGATGGCCACGGCTTCGGCCTGCACTCCTGCGCGCTCGCCGCCAGCCAGATGGGCGGCTCCCTGCGGGCGGAGAGTGAAGGGCTGGGCCACGGCGCCACGTTCACTCTCGAGCTTCCGCTGAAGACCAGCGACGAAACCGAAGACAGGAAGGAGACAAGCCCGGCATGAAATCAGCCCTGCTGGAACCCAACCACAGGATCCTCGTGATCGACGACAACCAGGCGATTCACGACGATCTGCGCAAGATTCTCCTGGGCGAGGTGAAGACCCAGGAACAACTGCAGGACGATGAGGCGCTCCTGTTTGGCACGGAGCCGGTACCCATCACCAGGTTCGAGATCGACTCGGCTTACCAGGGCCGGGAAGGTCTGGCCAGGCTGGAACAGTCGCTGGCCGACGATCGCCCCTATGCCCTGGCGTTTGTGGATATCCGCATGCCGCCTGGGTGGGATGGCGTGGAGACGATCACGCGCCTGTGGCAGGTGTATCCGAACCTGCAGGTCGTGGTATGTACCGCCTACTCGGACTATTCCTGGAGCGATATCCAGCGCCGGCTGGGACAGTCGGAGAACCTGCTGATCCTGAAGAAGCCGTTCGACAACATTGAAGTCATCCAGCTGGCGCACGCGCTGACCCGCAAGTGGTTGGTGAGCGGCCAGGCGCAGGCCCGCCTGGAGGACCTGGACCTGATGGTGGAGCAGCGCACCGGCGAACTGCAGGCGGCCAACCGGCAGATCCGGAAACAGTTTGAGGAAAAAGCCGCGGCGGAGCTGGCGTTCCGCACGGTGTTCGAGTCGAGCCCGATCGGCATCACCCTGTCGGACCTGAACGGCCGTTTCGTGGACGTGAACGGCGCGATGGAGGAGTTGATGGGCTTGCCGAGGACGCGCGTCATCGGCCGGGATCCCGTGGAGCTGGGATGGATCAGGAGCCGCGAGGATTTCGACCGGATCGGGCAGGCGCTCGAGGAGGGCCGCGGCATTGACGCCGAAGAGCTCGGCTACTGGAGTGCCGAAGGGGGAAGGCGTACAGGATTGCTGTGGGCCAGAAGAGTGGTGATTGGAGGCGCCGGCCACACGCTATCATTCGTCCTCGACATCAGCGAACGGAAGCAGATGGAAGAGGATCTGGTGCGGGCCCGGCTCGGCGCGGATGCGGCCGCGCAGGCTAAGAGCGAGTTCCTAGCCAACATGAGCCATGAAATCCGTACGCCGCTGAACGGCATCCTGGGGCTTAGCTGCCTGCTGGAGGAGGAATCCATCCCGGACGATCTTCGCCCCATGATGGGGCTGATCCGCGCCTCCGGCGAGGTGCTGCGGAGAGTACTGGACGACGTCTTGGATTTCAGCAAGATCGACTCGGGCCGGCTGGAGCTGGAGGAGGAACCGTTCGATCTCAGAACCTGTTTGCAGTGGGGCTTTGAGCTGTTTCGCCAGGCGGCTGCGGAAAAAGACCTCGCGTGCAGTCTGCATTTCGACGACCGGCTTCCGGCCAGGGTCTCGGGGGATGCGACCCGGTTGCGCCAGGTGACTGCCAACCTGATGAGCAACGCGGTGAAGTTCACCCATCGAGGCTCCATCGAGATGGAGGCACATCTGGCCGAGGCGGCACCTCCGAACGGCAGGCATCTCATCCGGGTCTCGGTTCGGGATACGGGCATCGGCATTCCCGACGACAGGGTCGACCGCCTGTTCCAATCGTTCAGCCAGGTCGATGCTTCGACGAGCCGGTGCTACGGCGGTACGGGCCTGGGCCTCGCCATTTCCAAGCGCCTGGTGGAGATGATGGGCGGAGAGATCCGTGTCGAGAGCCGCCTCGGGGAAGGGACGACGTTCGAGTTCACGTTTTCCGCCGGGACCGTGGCCGGCGGCGAGTCCGGTGCGGAATTCGCCGGCAGCGAGAGTATCAGAGGGTTGAAGATTCTGGTTGCCGAAGACAACAAGGTGAACCAGATGGTGATGATGCGGCTGCTGCATAGAATGGGCTGCCAGGCGGACCTCGCGTCCGACGGCGCATCGGCGATCAGCAAGGTCGGTGCGAATTCCTACGACGTTGTGCTGATGGACCTGAATATGCCCGAAATGGACGGACTGGAGGCGACGCGGCGGATCAGGCGGATGTGCACAACTCAATCCGCGGTTCCCATTGTGGCGCTTACCGCCTCGGCGACCAACGAGGATAGATCTCAATGCCTGGCGGCAGGCATGAACGACTACCTCACGAAGCCAGTGGAGATAGACGCACTGAAGAGGGCTTTGGATCGCTGGGCGGTGCCTCTCGGAAGAGATCCGGGCTCCCGCAGCGGCGGGAGCCCGGTGAGGGTTTCTATTGGCTTAGGGTGTAGTTCACATCGATCTGGGTGACCACTTCCACTGGGTTGCCGTTGAGGAGTGTGGTCTGATAGACCCACTGCTTCACCGCCTCGAGCGCGGACGGAACCAGCAAGGGGTGGCCGCTGATCACCTCCAGCTGCTTGATCGCGCCGTCCTTCCCGATGACCGCCGAGAGCCTGACGACCCCCGAGATGTGCGCGGCCTTCGCGTCCGGCGGATAGATGGGCCGGGGCTGGACGAGCAACTTAGTCTGCTGCACGTTGCCGCCGACCCGGATGCGCGGTGTGGATGGATCCGCGACGACCGACTCGACATGAACCGGCGTGGAAGCCAGGGAACTGGATCGCACGATGACGACGCTGGCGGTGCCGTCGTTCGCGGGCGGAGTGAATACCGTCAGGTGTTCGTCATAGTCCTTCACCACCGCCGTCGTCTGCGCCATCAGGTCCTGGGTGATTGTATCGCCCTCGTGGATCGGGAGCTTAGCTTTGAGTTCGCTCTGCTGCTCCTGCGGCAGCCCGGCGAACACGATGCTCTTGACGGTTCGGCCGGCGACAGACGCCTGCTGGTCGATTTTGCGTTTTGCCGCGATGGCCGTCCGGGCCTGCTCGCCGGCGACACCGTCCGGGACCCCGCCCGAGACCCCGCCCGAGACCCCACCCGCGACTCCGCCGGTGACTCCTTCCGACGGCGCGTGGAATCCGATCGTCACCTGCCGGGTCATGCCTGCCGACTCGCGCGTGAAGTGCCACTGGAGCACGGATTCGAGCGCCGCCTTGTGCAACTCATCCGGTCCGCTCATCACGCGGGCGTCACTCACGTTGCCGGAGGCATCGAGCTTGACTTCCACGGTCACGTCCCCCTGAATACCCTTCTCGCGGGCCGCATCGGGGTAGCTTACCGGCGTGCGGTGCAGCAACGCGCCGCCGGCTAGACTTACCGTCACGCCGGCCGCGTCGGTTTGCGGGGCCGCGGCCAGGGGGAACGTGGCGGTCACGAACCAGCACGCCGCGGCCAGAATCCCCAGCCCGCCGGCGAGCGCCGATATCATCTTTGTCCTGGACATACGAACCTCCTTGAGAATCGATACCACCCTCTGTTTGAGATGACGCTTTTTCAGAAACAACGGGGCCGGCGCCAGGTCGGCATAGGTGCTGTG
Organism: Bryobacterales bacterium; assembly: GCA_963836015.1. Taxonomy (GTDB): domain Bacteria; phylum Acidobacteriota; class Terriglobia; order Bryobacterales; family Bryobacteraceae; genus CAWCDJ01. The sequence continues at coordinate 285,054 of CAWIIF010000015.1, forward strand.
GCCGGCGATGGCGAGGAGCGCATCCACATACTCGTCGCGAGACTTGGTGCGCTCGATGACTTCGCGATCCACGGCCTGCTCGCGCGCCAGTTGGATCTCACCGAGCAGCCACCAGATCGCGGGGTGGAACCAGAAAAGGGCGCGAACCAGCTCCTCCGCCAGCGTGAAGAGCCAGTCGCCACGCTCGATATGGAGCAGTTCGTGGCATAGGATGGCGTCCTGCATGCGGCGGTCGAGTTGGGGGAAGCGGGCGGGCAGGAGCACCACCGGGCGCCGCCAGCCGAAGGTGACGGGGCCGGTGACCTCGTCGCAGATGCGAAACTCGGCGGCGCCTTCCACGGGGGCGGCCTCGAGCGGCCGCGAGTGGCGCCGAAACAGCCGCAGGCGCCAGAAGCCCGCGCCCAACCAGATGAGCCGGCCGAGGATGCCGGCCGCCAGTATCGCCAGACCAACCTGGTTCCACGGGATCGCGCGCGCCGCCGGCGCCGACGGCTGCACGGCCAGAAACACGCTAGTGACCTGGACATCGCCCGCTGCCGCCTCCTGCTGCCAGGGACGGACCAGCGGGAGCAGCAGGCAGACTGCCAGCAGAATGTGCCAGTAAGCCAGCTTGGCGCGCGGCAGGCGCAGCCGCAGCAGGGCCGGCACGAAGGCCGCGAGCCCGATCAGCAACCCGACCTGCAGGCAATAGGTGGCGAGATTCCGCCAGATCAGGGATTCGCTCATGACTTCCTCCGCAGGCGCGCGATCTCCTCCAGGTCTTCGCGCGAAAGCTGATTGTCTTCCACCAGGTGCACCAGCAGCGGCTCCGCCGAACCGTTGAAAACGCGGTTGACGAACTCCCGCACCATGGCTCCGATGACCTGTCCCTTAGGCTGGGCCGGCCGGTACAGATAGGCGCGGTCCGCCTGCGTCTTCTTCAGGTACTTCTTCTGTTCCAGGATTTTCATCATGGTCATGACGGTCGTATAGGCCACCTTCCGCCGTTCCAGCAACGCTTCGTAAACGTCGCGGACCGTGGCGCTTTCGCGCTCCCACACGATCTTCATGATTTCCAGTTCCTGCCCGGTCAGGGTCGAGCTCCGCCGTCGCATACTAATTAATTAGTACTAATCGGCGAAGATGTCAAGGGGTATTTTTGAATGGGGCAGGCCTCCTGGCCTGCCCGCGCGCCGCGGCGTGCTTTTCTATTCGTACCGCAAGGCCCGCGTGGGGTCGATGCGCGCCGCGCGCCGGGCCGGGATCCAGCAGGCCGCCAGGGCGACGGCGACGAGGCCGCAGGGCACCACGACGAGGAGCAGCGGAGTGACCCCTCCCAGGCCCGCCAGGGCTGACGAAAGCAGGCGGAACACCGGGATGCTGAGCGCGAGTCCGGCGGCGGCGCCGGAGAGCGAAAGCGTCAATCCCTGCTTCAGCACCAGCCGCAGGATCGTGCCGCGCTCCGCGCCCACGGCGATCCGGATGCCGAACTCCCGTGTACGGCGGGCGACCGAGTACGCGACCAGCCCGTAGAGCCCGACCAGCGCCAGGCTCATGCCGACAAAGCCCGTCACGCCGGCCATCTGGATCACCACGAGCGCCGGCCCCAGCACTCCCTCGTCGTAATAGGTCTCAAACGGGCGGACGTTGTAGACGGGCTGGTTGGCATCGAGCGCGTGCACCGTTCGCAATACCGCCCCGGTGATGCCGGCGGGAGGCCCCTCCGTCTCGACCAGCATCACCATGCGGCTCGAGGGGTTCTGCGCGAACGGCAGGTATACATAGGGCTGCGGCGTCTCTGCAAGCGACAGATAGCGGGCCGTGCGGGCGACTCCCACGACCTCGACCCACGGTCCGCCGGCGCCCAGGCGGAAGCGGCGTCCAACCGCGTCCCGTCCGCTCCAGTAGCGCGCGGCGAACTCCTGGTTGACCACTGCCACGCGCCGCGAACCGGGCGCATCTGCGGCGGTGAAGGCGCGGCCCTCGACGATGCCCGTGCGTTGGCGCAGGCGATCGCCAGCACCAGGATCGAGAGCACCGAGACCATCAGGACGAGCACGGCCAGCGGCGGCGCCTGCTCGATGCGCAGCTGCAGCTCGGTGCGCGCGCGCAGGATGCGGTCGCGGTCCGCCTCCGGATAGGCCCGGGCGAAGGACTGCGAGAGCGCGGACAACTCGGCCTGCGCGCGGCCGATCGACACGCCGGGCCCCAGCCTCGCCCGCAGGTTCAAGGCCCGGTCGGAGCGATCCTCGAACAGGTTGTTGCCGCCGGATGGATCCGGGCGCGCGGCCATGGTCAGCGGAATGAAAAGCGCGGGGCGGATCACCGGATCCATACCGGTGAACTCGCGCGGCGTCACTCCGATGATCCGGAAAGGCACGCCATTCAACCGGAGAGTCGCGCCGACCGCGGAAGGGTCGCCGCCAAATTGTTCCTGCCAGAAGTCGTAGCCCAGGAGGGCGACGGGGTCCCGTCCGGGGACGGCGCACTCGTCATGGGCGAACGTGCGGCCCACCGGCGGGCGGAGCCCGAGCACTGCGAAGAAATCCTGCGAGACCTCCATCCCCATCCTCATCTGGGGTACCGCGTCGGGCACTCGCGCGAAGGCGAAGCGCGTCAGCTTGTAGCCGATCACATCCGTGAACGACCGGCTCTTCTCGCGGAGGTCGCGAAGGTCGGGATACGAGACGCCCTGCAGCGATTCCTGCGAAGTCCGGCCGTTGATTGCGACCACTTCGGACGGCCGCTCCACCGGGAGAGGGCGGAACAGGAAGGCATCCGCCAGGCTGAAGGAAGCGATGTTAGCGCCGATTCCGAGACCGAGCGACAGCACGGCCGTCACGGCAAATACCGGTGTGCGGGCAAGGGTCCGGGCGGCGTGGCGTGCGTCCTGAGTGATACCGGAGCTCTTCTTCCAACTCCCGATTGGACCGGCGCCGAATTCGAAAAAACACGGCGATTCTCCCTCAGGCGGGCCGCATGATGCGCGCGACCGTTTTGACCAGCAGGTTCCACCGGGTCTGTTCCCTGGCCAGTTGTCTCTTGCCGGCGGCGGTGAGCTTGTAATATTTCGCCCGCCGGTTGGTTTCGGACGCCTTCCATTCCGATGCGAGCCAGCCCTGCGTTTCCAGCCGGTGGAGGGCGGGATACAGGGAGCCGTGCTCGATCTGCAGGGCCTCGCCCGACGTGCTGCGGAGCATCTGCCCGATGCCGTGTCCGTGCTGCGGGCCCCACTGCAGGGTGCGCAGGATCAGCATATCCAGGGTCCCCTGCAGGATCTCGATTTGCGGGCGGTACGGTTCGCGCTTGGGCATCTCGTCTGAAGAGACTCTACCACAAAGGAGGACTGCTTTGGTAGACAGTCTGCCAGTCGACTGGCAGACAGTCTGCTAGAGTGAGGGGCGACGGCCCGGCCCGGGGCAGCAGCCGTCGGGGCAGAGCAGCGGCTCGCAGGCGGTCAGGCGCTGCTCGATCGATTCCGCCAGCAGGGCGACGATCTTCGGATGCACCCCGGCCGTGCCGGCGCGGACGCATTCGATGCCCAAGCCGCGGCACAGCGCTGCGGCTTCGACATCCAGGTCGTACCGCACTTCCATGTGATCGGAGAGGAATCCGATGGGCGAGATCACGACCCGGTCAAAGCCGCCCGCGGCCAGCGCGCGCAGGTGGTCGAGGATGTCGGGTTCCAGCCAGGGCTGTGACGGCGGCCCGCTGCGGCTCTGCCAGACGAGATCCCAGGCGGCATTTCCGCATAGCTCCGCCACGCGGCGGGAGGCCGTGCGGAGCTGCTCCTCGTAGCGGCACGTATCGGCGAGCGCCTTGGGAATGCTATGCGCGGTGAAGACCAGCCGGGCGCCGGGAAGTTCGGCCAGCGCCGCCGCGACGCGGTCCGCGTTGGCTTCGACGAACAGCGGGTGCTCCGAGAACGGCGGCAGTTTGTGGATGATCGGTGCGCCTTCACCGACCTCCGAGCGGGCCGCTTCGATGTTCTCGATGTATTGGCGGCAGCCGGAATAGGAAGAGTAGGCGGAGGTCGCGATCGCCAGCACCCGCTTCACGCCCTCGCGCGCCATCTGCCGCAGAGTATCCGCCAGCATGGGGTGCCAGTTGCGGTTGCCCCAGTAGACCGGCAGGGGGCTGGCCTGGCGCAGCGCCGCGATCAGTTCCCGGCATTGCTCGTTGATCGGGCTGCGGCCGCCGAAGTGGTGGTAGTGCTCCGCCACCTTAAGCATGCGCTCGCGCGGCACGTTCCGGCCGCGCAGCACGTTTTCGAGAAATGGAAGGACGTCCTCGGGCTGCTCGGGCCCGCCGAAGGATACCAGCAATACCGCGTCGTAGTGCATAGTAATGTTACTCTTCGCTGCCCGATCCCCGGGCATGCGCCGGCCCGCGGAACACGGCGTTCAGGAACAGCACGTTGGCTCCGTCGAGCATGGCGCGAAAATTCGGGTCCTGGGTGAAGGCCACGACCACGCCCCGGCCGGCCGTGGCGGCGACGACGGCGGGCTTGTAGGCGATCTGCTGCTGGTTCTCGCTCCACAGGTGTCCGCTGACCACCAGTTGCCCGGGGCCGTCGAAATACACGGCGTTGACGCCGCGGTCGGCCTTCACGGGAGAGTAGATGGCGCGTCCTTCCACCATCAGGTTCACAGTTTCCGGAACTCCCGCGGTGAGCCAGTGGTTGGGGCGGACCCGCGCCCGCAGCAGCGCCCCGGGGGCGTCATCCGGCAGCTCGGTGCCGGCGCGTGAGACCTTCTCCATATCGGATTCGTTGGCGATACGCGTTCCGGCAACCATTCCCTCCGCGGGCTTGCCGGTCTTATCGGGAGCGGTGGTTTCTTTCTCCTCTCCTTCGCGCAACGCTTTCTCCTGCTTCAACTCGAGCAGCCCGACACGCGAGTCGGAGAGGAAATTGACCGCGTTTCCCAGCGCGACGATGGTCCCCCCGGATTCGACCCAGGCCTTCAGCCGCGCGATGCCGTCCTCGCCCAGTTCCTCGGCATAGTCGCCGCCCTCCGGCAGGATCAGGACCTGGAAGCTGCGGGCAAACGCGGTCGAGCCAAGCATCGCCGTCCGCACGGGGGTGACCGGGTAGCCATACTGCCGCTCCAGCACGAAGCGCGCCGCGCCTGCCGACGCCGGCGACGCGGGCCTGTCCCAGGCCAGGGCGATCGCGGGCTTTCGCAGCGGCACCACGTAGCGGCTTCCAAAATTCACTCCGTCTTCCACCCAGCCGGAGTCGGTGGCCCAGATGTCGGCGCCGGTCGAGCGGGCTGCCCGGGCCAGCCGCTGTCCGAGATCCTCGGGATTCCCGGCCACCTTGAAGATCAGGCTTCCGGCCGGGAACTTCACGCCGTTCTGGACGAACGGGCGGTCGGCCGACGAGACTTTCAGGTCGTCGCGCAGCGCCGCTGCCAGCAGCCGTCCAGCTGCCTCGGAGCCCCAGGGAGCCAGATAGGCCACCGAGGCTTTGGCGCCGTGAAGCTCTCCCGGCCGCACCAGCTCCGGCTTTGCGGCCGAAAAATCCCCCTGCGAAACGCTGGCGGCGGGGACCGCCTCCACGTTAAACATCAGCGGCAGGGACCAGGCTGTGACGTCGTAGATTTCGCTGCGCTGCCGTTGTTTGCGGCGGGCCTCTTCGGCTGCCACGAACCGCTCGTCCATGGGGGTGCGGGGGTCGAGGAGGGTCCGTACGAGCCGCTTGGCGGGCTGCGCCATCGGCACTACGTAGGTTCCGGCGGGATACTCGCGGCCGCCGTTGCGGAAGGGCGCCGCGGCCCGCTCCACCTCGATGCCGTGCTCCACCAGGATACCCGCCAGTTTGTCGGTGGCCGAAGCGTCGCCGCTGCGCGGCAGGATGTACTCCTTCACGGGCTCGGTGCGGCCCTCCTCGATGGCCGTGACGCCGTAACGGTAGAAGTCGGCGAGGAGCTTTTCGCGGTGAGCTGCCGCCGCTTCCAGGGTCGAGAGCGAGGCCACGAAATGGTGGCGCACGGTGTCGCGGAACGCCAGCACCGTGTCGTCGGACCGCCGCAGCACCAGCCCGCGAGCCGAGGCCTGCTCGTAGGTCATCGCGATCCCGCCATAGTAGGACGGCCAGCTGGCGCCATACCCCGGATAGAAGGCGTCGTAATTTTCGCGCGTGAAGTAGTCGAAGCCGAAGTGATCGAACCACCGGGCATTGTTTTTGCCGAACAGCTTGAGCGTTTCCTTCTGGTCGGCGGTGAGGTTCGGATTATAGGGGTCGGATTCCGGGCTGAAGAAATAAGTGCTCTCGCCGCTCATCTCGTGAAGATCCACCGCCACCAGCGGGAACCATTGGCGCAGCACCTTCACCTGGTCGCGGATTTCCGGCTGCGTGAGCGCGATCCAGTCCCGGTTGAGATCGAACAGGTAGTGATTGGTCCGGCCCCCGGGCCAGGGCTCCTCGTGTTCGGCGGCGATTGGGTTGGGGTCCGGCTCGAGGCCGCGCGTCTCTTCGAAGTAATTGACGAAGCGGTCGCGGCCGTCCGGGTTCTGCGAGGGGTCGATCAGAACGAGCACGTGCGCAAGGATCTCGTCCACCATCTTGTCGCCGCGGGCGGCCAGCAGGTGATACGCGGTCAGCAGCGCGGCGTCCGGGGAAGAGATTTCGTTGCCGTGGACGCCGTATGAGAGCCACACGATGGCTGGGAGCCCGGACATGATGCGCTTCGCTTCCGCGGCCGGGGTTTTGCGCGGATCAGCCAGGCGTTCGACCGCGGCGCGGATTTCGGAGAGGCTGCCGATGGTGGACTCCGATCCCACGGCCGCGTAGACCAGGCGCCGTCCCTCCCAGGTCTGGCCGTAATCGAAGATCTTCATGCGCGACGGGGCCGCCGCCGCCAGCGCCTCCATGTATTTCAGGATGGCTGCATGGCTGCTGACCCTGTCGCCGGTTTCATATCCCAGCACCTGGCGCACCGTCGGGATTTTGGGATCGTACGAAATCCCCGGCCAATATTCGAACCTGGGCTGCGCCGCTCCCGGCAGCGCCGCCAGCAGAATCACTACACCGCGCAAAAACCGAACCATAACGTTGATGATAAACGCTGGCCGCCGACGTAAGGTAAAATCGATCTTCCGTCACCATGAAGAAGCTGCTCGTGTTTCTCGCATTGCCGGCCCTCGCGCTGGCGGCCGACTCCTCCTCGGGTCTGGATATGGCCTCGATGAACAAGTCGGTCGACCCCTGCGTCGACTTTTATCAATACGCCTGCGGAAACTGGCTGGCGAAGAATCCGCTGCCGGCGGATCGCGCCCGTTGGGGACGGTTCACCGAGCTGAGCGACCGCAACGAAAAGGTGCTGCTCGACATTTTGCAGGGCGCCGCCGTGACCAGACCCGGCCGCCCGGCGCTCGAGCAGAAGATCGGCGATTACTTCGCGAGCTGCATGGACACGGCGGCCATCAACCAGCGGGGAATCGCGCCTTTAAAGGACGAGCTCGCCCGCATCGGCGGCATGGCCTCGGAAGAGGACGTCGTGGGCGAGGTCATCCGGCTGCACCGCATGGGCATCCCGGTGCTCTTCATCTTCGGCGCCCAGCCCGACGCCAAGGATTCGATGAAGACGATCGCTACGCTGGGGCAGGGCGGCCTGTCGCTTCCGGACCGCGATTTCTACTTGAAGAACGATCCGAAATCGGTCGAGACGCGGCAGCGGTTCCAGCAGCACGTAGCAAAGATGTTCGAGCTGACCGGCGATGCAGCCGCCGCGGCGGCCGCCAAGGCGCAGGCCGTGATGGATTTCGAGATGATCCTGGCCAAGGCTTCGGCCGACCGTGTCTCCATGCGCGATCCCAACAAGCGCTACCATCCCATGACGAAGAAGGAGCTCGCCGAGCTGGCTCCGACGTTTCCCTGGGATGTCTACTTCCAGAATTCCGGCGCGCCGCCGTTTGAAACCCTGAACGTTACCAACCCCGATTTCTTCAAGCAGATTTCGGCCAGCGTGCCGCAGGATTCTGCCGAGCCCTGGAAGGCGTACCTGGAATATCACCTGCTGCGGGCCACCGCCGCGGAGCTTTCCGGGCCGTTCGAAAACGAGTCGTTCGATTTCTGGCAGCGCTACATGACCGGCGCGAAGCAGCCGAGGCCGCGTGCGGCGCGCTGCGTGGCCGCCGTGGACCGCGCCCTGGGCGACCTGCTCGGCCAGAAGTATATCGAAGTGGCGTTCGGTGCGGATGCCAAGGCCCAGATCGCAGAGCTGGTGGGCGCTCTCGAAGGCGCCCTGTCCAAGGACATTCAGGCGCTGCCGTGGATGACCGATGCCACGAAGAAAGCCGCGCTCGAAAAGCTGAAGGCCATCACGAACAACGTCGGAGTGCCCAAAAAGTGGCGCGACTACAGTAGGCTGACCATCACACGCGACGATTATCTCGGCAACGGGCTGAAGACCGCGCAGTTCCTGCGGCAGGACATGATCGATCGCATCGGCAAGCCGACCGACAAGACGGAGTGGGGCATGAGCACGCCCACGGTCAACGCGTTCTACAGCCCGCAGAACAACAGCATCAACTTCCCGGCCGGAATTCTGCAATCGCCGTTCTTCGACCCCCGCCGGGACATCGCCTTGAACTATGGCGGCGCCGGCGTGGTGATCGGCCACGAGATGACCCACGGGTTCGACGACCAGGGTCGCAAGTTCGACGGCAACGGCAACCTGCGGGACTGGTGGACTCCGCAGGACGGCGCGGAGTTCGAAAAGCGCGCGGCCTGCATTGCCAGCGAGTATGGCGGGTTCACGGCAGTGGACGACGTAAAGCTGAACGGCAAGTTGACGCTCGGCGAGAATACCGCGGATAACGGCGGAGCGCGGATCGCCCTGATGGCGCTGCACGAAGTCCTGAAGGGGCAGGAAGACAAGGTGGAGGGTTTTACGCCCGACCAGCGATTCTTCCTGGGATTTGCGCAGATCTGGTGCGAGAATAGCTCGCCCCAGGCCGAGCGCCAGCAGGCGCTCACTAACCCGCATTCGCCGGGCCGCTACCGCGTCAACGGCACACTCCAGAACATGCCCGAATTCCAGAAGGCATTTTCCTGCAAGGCCGGGCAGCCGATGGTGAGCGACAACGCCTGCCGCGTCTGGTAGGGCCCGGCCTCCGGCGGCCGGTATTTTTGTGCCTATAATACCGTCACATGGCGAGGAACGGCCGCATCAAACAATCATTGGCCTATTGGTGTCTGAATGCCACGGACTGGAAGTGGGACATCGACCGCATTTGCCGCCTGGCATGCGGGTTAGGCTGCCGCAGCGTAGAACTGGCGCCCCCGGAGCTCTGGCCGGTTATCCGCAACTACGGCCTCGAAAACGCGATCGCGCATAACGGCATGCCGGATCCGGTTTTCGTCCGCGGGCTGAACAACCTGCGCAATCACGAGGAGATTATTGCGCGTACGCGCGAGAGCATCGACCGGTGCGCCGACGCCGGCGTGCCGAACGTAATCGCGTTCACCGGCTACAAGTGGGAAGACCCGGAGGATCCGGCAAAGGGCGAGATCCCGCTCGACCGCGGGGCGGAGAACACCGTGAAAGGCCTTCGGGAACTGGCGTCGTACGCGGCGGCGCGCAACGTCACGGTGTGCCTCGAGCAACTGAATACGCGGGACGCTTCGCACCCCATGCGGGGCCATCCAGGCTACCAGGGCGACGACATCGATTATTGCGCCGAGATCATCCGGCGGGTGGATTCGCCGCATGCCAAGCTATTGTTCGATATCTACCACGTGGCCATCATGAACGGCGACGTGATCCGCCGCCTGCGCTGCTACCGAAATTGGATCGGCCACGTCCATACCGCGGGAGTGCCCGGCCGCGGAGAGATCGACGGCCGGCAGGAGATTCATTACCCGGCGGTGATGCAAACCTTGCTCGAGATCGGATACCAGGGATATGTGGGCCAGGAGTTTATCCCGACCGCCGAGCCGGAGCAGACGCTGGCGCAGGCTGTCGAACTGTGCGATGTGTAAGCGACATGAATAAAGCGGCGGCTTCGATTGCGCTCGCGCTGATTCTGGCTCCCCTCTATCCGCAGGAACCCGCGACGCCGGTGGGAATCTTCGAGGGGGCTAGCGATATCGGTACGGTGCTCCACGCGGGTGGCCAGGAATACGGGGCCGCTAAAGGCGCCTACACCGTCACGGGCAGCGGCGAGAATATGTGGGAAGCGGCCGACGACTTCCACGAGCCGGTGACCAGCGACGGCTTTGCGAACTGGTTCCCTCACGTTTCCCCCGACGGGCAGCGGATCGCGTTTCTTTCGTGCGCCAAAGAGATCCAGGGAGCGCCCGAATTACAGGACGTGACGCTGCGAGTCCTGACGATTCGGGATGGCAGCATCCGCGCGTCGGCGCATTTCGTCGGCGGCAGGGGCAGCCTGGATTCGTCCTCGTGGTCGCCGGACGGCCGGCATCTGGCCTTCGTGAGTTACCAAACGCTCCCCCCTGACTAGGAGATATCGCAATGCTTCGAACTACACTTGCGCCGGGCCTGCTGGTACTGGCGTTCTCCTGTGCTTCCGCCCAAACCGGCGGCGCCCTGACCGAATTTGAAGTGGCCTCGATCAAGCCGGCGCTACCGCAAGGCGGCGGCCGGTTCATGGTCATGATGAGGGGTGGTCCTGGGACTCCCGACCCGGGGCAGCTCACTTATGCCAATGTGTCGCTGCGGAACATCCTGATGAACGCCTACGGGGTGAAGACTTACCAGATATCCGGGCCGGGATGGCTCGACACCGAGCGCTTTGACCTGACGGCCAAGATCCCCAAAGGCGCCACCAAGGACGATCTGAAGGTGATGCTTCAGAACTTTCTCGCGGACCGGTTCAAGCTCACCCTGCACCGCGAACAGAAGGAGCTGCCGATCTACGCATTGGTAGCTGCCAAGGGCGGGCCGAAGCTGAAGGAGTCGGAGGGAGAGGAAACACCGCCATCGCCCGATGCGCCGCCGCTTCCGCCGCCCGGCAGGATGCCGGTAGGGAAAGACGGCTTTCCGCAAATGCCCAAGGGGGGACGGGGACTGATGCTAATGATGAACAGTGGCCGTCTCCGCCTCTCGGGCACCCGGCAGCCGGTCTCGGCGATGACCGACCTGTTGAGCAACCAGTTGGGACGCCCCGTGGTCGATATGACGGGGTTGACCGGCAAGTACGACTACACGCTCGACTTCGTCCCCGAGGAAGGCATGATGAAGGGGCCGATGGGCGCGCTGCCTCCGCCTCCACCTCCGCCGCCAGGAGGAGCAGGACCGGCGCCCGGCGATAACGCTCCGGACAATTCTTCGGGTGCGACCCTATTCACGGCGCTGCAGGAGCAACTCGGCCTCAAGCTCGAGCCGAAAAAAGGCCCGGTCGAGATGCTGGTGATCGACCACCTGGAGAAGACCCCGACCGAGAATTAGGATATAACCAAACCATGAAGCAACTCGCCCTGGCAATCGCGATCGCGGTGCTGGCCGCGGCTCCCGCGGCCCTGGGACAGGACCACCCACAGCCGCTGGCCATCGGCGCCGCGGCGCCGGACTTCCACCTGCCGGGTGTGGACGGCAAGACCTACTCGCTCGCCGATTTCCAGGACGGCAAGCTGCTGGTCGTGATCTTCACGGCGGTACATTGCCCCACCGCCGAGGTCTACGAGAATCGCATCAAGAAGCTGGTGTCCGACTACCGCGACAAAGGCGTGGCGTTCGCCGTGATCCAGCCGAACAGCCCGAAGGGCCTGCGCCTCGACGAGATGGGATATACGGACCTGGGCGATTCGCTCGAGGAGATGAAGATCCGGGCTGAGTACCGGCACTTCAACTTCCCGTTTCTTTACGATGGCGAGACGCAGGAGGTGTCGCGCCTCTATGGGCCGGTAGCGACGCCGCATGTTTTCGTCTTCGACCAGCAGCGCAAACTGCGCTACGAGGGCCGGCTGGACAGCAATCCGCGCGAACCCTACGCCAAAGTGCCCGATGCCCGCAACGCCATCGATGCCGTGCTGGCCGGCAAGCCGGTGCCGGTCGAGAGAACTCCGGCGGTGGGCTGTTCGGTGAAATGGATGTACAAGGAGGCGCTGCAGGATGCGGAAATGAAGGCCATCGAGAATGAGCCGGTGCCGTTGCAGTTGGCGTCCCCCGCGGACCTGGCAGCGCTCCGCAAGAATTCCACCGGCAAGACCCTGCTGGTGAATTTCTGGGCCACGTGGTGCGGCCCGTGCACGGCCGAGTTTCCGGAGCTGCAGAAGACCTGGCGGATGTACCGCAAGCGCCCTTTCCAGATGGTGACGGTCAGCATCAACTATCCGGATGAAGAGAAGGGTGTGCGCCGCTTCCTCGATGCGCAGCACGCCTCCACGCGCAATCTGCTCTTCAGCATCATGGACCCCTACGAGGAGATGAAGGCGTTCGACCCGAAGTGGGACGGCGGAGTGCCCTACACCGTGGTGATCGGGCCGGACGGGCGCGTGGTCTACCAGGAGCAGGGCGCGCTGGACATTCTGAAAGCGCGTAGGGCCATCCTGGCCAGCTTCCCGGATGACGACTACGTCGGGCAAAACGCCTACTGGAGCCAGAAGTAATTCGGCTAAGGATTGGCGGCGCCGAGGCGTAAGTCGTTTGGAATCCTAGAAACCTCCGCCAATCGTTGGCGAAGAAACGTGGCGCAGGCCTCCTGGCTGCGCAGGGCAGACGGGAGGTCTGCCCCACTTTAGATGCGCTGGCCGCGGGGCAGATAGCGGGCGGCGCAGTAGCGGTCGGCGTGCATGGCGGGTCCGTGGGAATACGGAGCGTCGCCGAAGGGGTCGTGAAACTGCGCCATCAACTCGTACAGGCGCGCGCGCATGTCGGCGGTCTGGCGCTGATAAGCAGTGGCATCGACAACGTTCCGCAGTTCCGCGGGGTCTTCTCTCAGGTCGTACATCTCATCGAAATCGAAACCGTTGAACACATACTTGAAGCGCTCGGTGATGGCGATCCGCTGCGTGTAGAGGTACTCGCCGCCGTAATAGGCGCACAGGATGTGATCGCGCCAGTCGCTGCGGCGCGGGTCGGCGAAGAGCGGCTGCAAGGCGCGGCCATCGGGATGCGGCATCGGGCGCGCGCCGGCCGCTTCCACATAGGTGTGGGCCAGGTCGTGCGTCTGCACCAGGCGGTCGGACACCTGGCCGGCGGGGATGCGGCCGGGCCACCGTAGAATCAGGGGGACGCGGTAGCACTCCTCGTACGGAATCCAGCCTTTGATCCACATGCGATGCGCGCCGACCGTGTCGCCGTGGTCGCTGGTGAAGGTCACCAGCGTGCGGTCCGCCTGCCCCGTGGCGTCGAGCGCGTCGAGGATGCGGCCGATCTGTGCATCCACCTGCTCGGCGTACGCGTAGTAGTGGGCGCGGCTCTGGCGGACGTCGTCGGCGGTGATGGCGCCCCAGGTCTCGGACTCGCGGCGGTGGAGTCCGGGTTTGCCGGCGAAGGTCTCCTGGAAGCTGGCGGGCAGCGCGATCGAGCGCGGGTCGTAATGGTCGAGATACTGCTGGAGCGGCAGATAGGGATCGTGCGGCGTCACGAACTGCACTTCAAGGTGCCAGGGCTGGGCGCCTTGGACGAAGCGGTTCATCATGCGGATAGCGCACTCGGCGAGGTAGTGCTCCACGGTGCTTTCGACCGGCCCTTGCTGCGCGCCCCACATCACGAACGGCTCCGATCCGGGCCACTGCATCATGCGGTGGGGCGTGGTGCGCAGGCCGCCGGGGCGCTCCACGCGATCGGGATTGAGGTCCAGCTTCTTGAGCAGCGCGGGGTCGCACCCGTTCAGCGCGGCGACTTCGTGGAATCCGAAATCGAGCGGTGTGCGCAGAAAGCTGGCGTGCCATTTGCCGGTGTATCCGAGATGGTAGCCCGCATCGCGGAGGCGCTGCGAATACAGCACCACGTCGGGATACATGTCGCGATGCACCGACGGCGGCGAGTGCACCTGGTTGAAGACGCCGTTGTGCCAGTGGTAGGAGCCCGAAAGCATCATCGCGCGGGCGGGGCAGCAGACGGCCGACGGAGTGTAGCTCCGCTCGAAAGTCATACCCTGGCGCGCCAGGCGGTCGAGGTTCGGCGTGCGGCAGTCGGACCGGCCCAGAATGGTGGACCACTGCTGCTGGTCGGTCATGATGTGCAGGATGTTGGGCCGCTCGCCGGCCGGCGCGGCTGAAGCCGCGGCGCCCGAAAGCGCGGCCGAGCCCGCCAGCAGCTCGCGGCGCGTCAACTGATTCATATCAACGATGCAATCAGAAATCGCGCCGCAACGCAAATCGCGCTCAATCGGGAAGGCGGATGGTCACGGACTGGCCCTCGGCAATCACTTGCGAGCTGATCTTGGCGGAGCCGCGAAGGGCCTCCACCTGCAGCTTGTCTCCCACGCGTGTCACCGCCAGGTCGAACTCATTGCCGAACGCGTGGATGTCCGACAGCTTCATCCGGTTCCATTTGGCCGGAAGCCGCGGAGTCGCGATGAACGAGCGTAGTCCGGTCGGGCGGATCCCGAACAGGCCTTCGGTGTAGATGCGGCAGTAGAGCGCGCTTTCCGCGGCCAGGTGCCGCTGGTTTCCCTCGGGCCACGCCTCCACGGGGTAGGGCACATGCTCGCCCAGGAGCCGCCGGGTGGAATAGCGCTCCAGGAAATCCATGGCGCGCTCGGTCTCTCCCGCCGCCAGAACGCCGCGCAGGGCGTAGAGCGTCGCACGGTCCCAGAAGGTCTTTTCGCCCGACTGAGTGGCCAGGCCATCGGGCGTCCACAGGGCAGGGGAGAAGAGCGCTTCGATGGTGCCGGCCTTGCGATCGAAGATTCCCATCGTCAGGGGAACGCAGATCCAGGCTCGCAGGACGGTGTTACCGTCGTAGTAGCGGTAGGTGTCGAAACCCTGCACCCGGGCGCCGAAATAGCGCTCGATGGCGGCGCTAAGGGCCTTCGCCTGATCCTCGTAGCGGGCGATCTCGCCGGCCGGCTTGCCTAGCTCGCGGCCGAGCAGGACGGCGGAATTCAAGGCGTCGAAGTACAGCGAAGAGGTCGACAGGTTGGCCTTGCCCGCCGGGAAGCGGCCTTCCAGCTCATCGCTGTCGGACGCCACGACGCCTTGCGGGTTCACCTTTCGGCGGCAGTATTCGAGACACCACGCCACCAGGTTCCAGAGTTCCGCCGCCTCGGGTTTGCGGCCGTAGGCCAGCGCGAACCGCGACGCGCCATACGCGATCATCGCCATATCTCCGCGATCGCCGGCGCCGTTCCAGAAGCTGGTGCCTTCCGCGATGATCGAGCTGGGGATGGGCTTGTAGTCGGGATTCATGTAGCGGGCGAAAAGGCGGTATGCGTTGAGGGCGGCTTCATCCGCGGTGGCGTCGCCCAGGAACGGGAAGAAGGGGTTGGCGTATTCCGCCTGGTCGTTGGCCCAGATGGCGGCGTAGTAGGCGCCGCCTCCGGGGCCGTGCATCAGGCCGCCCTTGGTCTCATACACGCTTTCGGTGGTGCGGATCTTGGCGAAGGCGAACGCGGTGTTGAGCACGGGGTCGGGAGTCTCGAGGCGCAGCTTCGAAAGGAAGCTGTCGATCCGCTCGCGGCGCGCGGCCTCTTCGGCATCCACATTGACCTCGAGCTTGGGGGCGGATGCCTCCCGCGCGGTGAACACCACGGCGCTGGTTGCGCTCTCCCCCGGCTTGAGGGTTTTCGGCCCGGGATTCACGACTTCGGAGGAGATGACGTACTCGCCCGTCAGGCCCCGTGCGGCGCTGGTGCGGACGGTCTTTTCGGTGTCCTCGACCTCGACCACGGCGTCGCGCGTCCCGCGATTCGTGAAGACGTACTTCTCGATCAGGAACGGCTTGACTGCGGAAGGAAAGATAGTGCGGGTCAGCGCAACCGTGCCCATGGTGCTCTCGACCGTGATCATTCCGCGGTGGTGGACGCGCACCACCGTCTCGCGGGCAGGCCGCCCTCCGACGAACACGCGCGGCGTGGCGTCTTCGGCGAAGGTGTAGCTGAGGCTGGCGTGGGTATCGTTGGGGATGGTGCGCAGCCAGGGAAAGACCACCTGGCGGGTCAAAGCCAGCGAGCCGTTCTCGCGAACGCCGTAGGTGACGATCGCGGAGATTCTCCGGCCGCTCATTTCGATCTGGTCCTGGTGCGCGTCTCCGCGTTTCACCTCCCAGGTGATGCCGCCGTCCTCCGCCAGTTTCCAGCGGGACTGGGCGGCGGACACACCAGGCAGCCATAGCAGGCAGCACAAAACGGCGGCGCAGCGCCGCGGAGAGCACCTTGGACTTTCGATCATAGCCTTGTGGCTATTTTTGCACTCGCGGGGCGCGGGTGCTCAGAACGAGTATTTCAGCGCGAGCTGCAACTGGCGCATCGAAAGCGCGGTGCCGCTGATCACTCCGAAGCCCTGGTGGGCATTGGTCCCCGGCTGGCCCGGGAATGCCGCGCCCGCCAGGATGTTGCCGTTCGGCGCGGACCACACGGGGTGGTTCATCACGTTGAACGCCTCGAACCGGAATTGTAGAACGTGATGTTCGCTGTGGGGCATGTGGAACTCCTTGTGAGCGTCGAAATCCAGCGCGAGGATGCCGGGCCCGACCATCGTGTTGCGCCCTACGTTGCCGTAAGTGCCTGCCGGGGCCTCCACGAAGGCGGCCGGATCGTACCAGCGGGAAGGAGCCGGGCTCGACACGTATCCGTTGCCCGTGAGAGTGGCGATCGGACGGTCATAGCCGTTCCCGGTGCCGGAGCGGTCCACGCCGCCGATCGTGATCACCTGCGGAACGCCGCTCTGCGCCGTCCAGATCCCGCCGATTTCCCATCCGCCGGCCACGGCGTTGGCGACCGCGTTGCCGACATTCAGGGCGCGTCCCTTACCGACGGGCAGGTCATAGACCACCGAGGTGACGAACCGGTGGCGTGTATCGAAAGAAGAGAGGCCGCGTTCGCATTCGATGCAGTCGCTGTTTTGCGGGAATAGCGTGTCGTATCCCTGGGTTCGAACGCCGCTCGTATCGTCGATGGACTTGGCGAACGTGTACGAAGTGATGAGGCTCATGCCGGCGGTGAAGCGCCGGGTGAGCTTGACGCTCCCGGCGTTGTAGTTGCCATTGCCGCCGTCCGCCACCAGCTGAATTACCCCGAAGTTCGAGAACGGAGTCCGGGAGAGCGCGCTCCCGACAGTCCCCGGGATGGCGCTGTTGGCGTTTTGGAATCCATAGAGATGGTGGCTGAGGGAGCCCAGATAGCCCGCTTCGACCACCCAGTTGCCGGAAAGCTGGCGCTGCACGTTGAGCAGGTACTCCATCGTGTAGGGTGTCCGGTGCGAGTAGGCGGCCACGAAGGCGTAGGGCGGGGGCAGTTGTGCCTTGGCGCCGTTGCCGCCGGGCGCCGCATTGTTCCAGAAGATGGTGGGCGTGCCGACGTTCGAGTTGATGCGGAGCCGGCCGGCGATGTTGCGCGCCATATCGAAAATGGCATTGCCGATGTCCTGGTTATAGAACAGCCCGAAGCCGGCGCGAAACACCCACTTCGAATCGGGCGAGTAGGAGATGCCGAAACGCGGCGCGAAATCCTTGTGCTCGGTCTGCATGAGCCGGTCGTTCAGCAGGCCGTTGCTGCAGGCCGCTTTCGTTTGGGTCCAGACGATATTGATGCCGGCATAGGGGTCGGTGCAGGTGCCCTGCCGGACGAAGTAAGGATAATCGGCGGCGGGAGCGGGCGCGAAAAAGTCGATGTGCGGCAGGTAGACCGAAAAGAGGTCGCCCTTGGTGTCGAGGAACGGCGGGGTGAGCTCGTAGCGCAAGCCCAGCGACAGGGTAAGCTTGCTGGTCAGCTTCCACGTGTCATCGACCCAGGCAGCTTCCATGTTGCGCTGGAAAGTCGCGTTGGCAATCCCTACGGCCACCTCCGACTGGTATAGGTCGCCCAGCAGGAACTCGGCGAACGCATCGCCGCCGGTGAGGCTCGCGCTCTGCGTAGCATTGGGCTGGAAGGTGAACTGCCCGCGCGAAAACTGGTTCCCGACCTGGTTGTAGTTCTGGCGCATGAATTCGCCGCCGAACTTGAACGTGTGCCGGCCGTGGATCCAGGAGAGGT
Organism: Bryobacterales bacterium; assembly: GCA_963836015.1. Classification (GTDB taxonomy): domain Bacteria; phylum Acidobacteriota; class Terriglobia; order Bryobacterales; family Bryobacteraceae; genus CAWCDJ01. The sequence goes on from CAWIIF010000015.1 coordinate 303,141, forward strand.
TATCGATGAACTGGAGCGAGTTGTTGCTGTTGGCATACGGCCCGTCGGTGCTGTCTCCGATCGAGCTGAAGCCGTCGCCCTGGAAGACAATGTTGGGAATTCCCCACGTCACGGACGGCCCTCCGGAGAAGCCGGCGATCCCGAGCGAGCTGATGACATCGGTGTTGAACGCGAGGAACGTACCGATCGAGTTGAAGAAGCGGTTATAGCCGAAGCGGGCTTCGTTGACCAGGGTCGGCCGCAGCGTCCGGGTGTTGGACCCGACGTACTGCTCGTAGTTGGTGAGAATCTTGCTGCCCGAGAGGTTCAGGCCCTGTGACGATTGGTTCTCGTCGCCCCAGCTATACCGGCCGAACCATTGCGACTTGGAGGATTCGACGAAATCCAGACGAAGCACGAACCCGTCGCGGTTCTGCGGCGAAGCGTTCGACTGCACGTAGTTGCTGGTCAGCCCGGCGCCTGCGACATTGGCGGAATTGTAGTAGTTGAGCAGCTTTTTCGAGATCGGATCGATCCGGTTCGTCGGAATCGCGTTGCCCGGGAACGGCGTCTTGTTGGAGGGGTCGTAGATGGTGGTGCCGAGTCCGCTGAAATCGCCGCCGAGCATCGCGGCGGTGGGCACCGAGTAAATGCTCTGAGAATTCTGCCTGCGCCGGAAGGCTTCGTAGTTGGACATGAAGAATAGCCGGTTACGGCCGTTGAAGATCTTGGGAATGCGTACGGGGCCGTCCATCTCGAAGCCGAAATCGTTCCATTTGAACGGTTGCTTGACCTGCCGCTTAGAGGTGAACGAGTAGGGCAGGGCATCTATCCGGTCGTTCCGCAGGAATTCGAACAGAGCCCCGTGATAGCTGTTGCCACCGGACTTGGTGACGACGTTGATCTGCGTCGCCGCGTGGCCGAACTCCGCGGGGTAGACGCCGGTCTGCACCTTGAATTCCTGAAGCGCGTCGATCGAGGGAAGCACTACGTAAGTATTGAAATTCGGGTCCGTATTGTTCACGCCGTCGAGCGTGAAGTAGTCGAACATGATGCGCTGGCCGGCGGCCGAGATGGATTCCGACGCGCGGTCGCCGCCCTGCCGGGACCCGGCCTGTCCGGCCGAGGGGGCAAGCGTATTCACATTCGGCGACAGCGCCACCAGGTTGAGGTATTGGCGCCCGTTCAGCGGCAGTTCCTTGATGCCCTTGTTATCGACCACCGTGCCCACGGTTCCGTTCTCCGCCTGCAGCAGGTCGGCCGCGGCCGAGACTTCGATGGACTCCGAAACCTGGCCGAGTTGCAGTGAGAAATCCAGGCGCACCGTCTGCTGCACCTGCACCTCGACCTTGTTGGAAGAGGCCGTCTTGAAGCCGGGATGCTCGGCCTTGACGTTATAGGTCCCCGGCGGCACCGAGGGAAACGTGTAAACGCCGGACTCGGTGGAGGCGGTGGATCGGACCGCATTGGTGTTTACATTCGTGAGCGTGAGAACCGAAGCTGGCACGCCGGCCCCGCTCGAATCGCTCACCCGTCCGGTGATCTCCCCAAATGTCTGTGCGGCAACCGGCAGCGTTGTGAGCAGGAGCGCGGTAAGGACGCGCGAAACGATCTTCCCCATTAAGATCCCCTCCTGAAGGAAATGGTTCAACTGGTGAACTATATATCAGAAAAAGAAATTCAAGACCAGAAAATTTTGCGATGTATGGGAGAACACGGACGTTTTTGGCGGCCTTGACCCATTTTGGCGACTGATATATAGTTTCAGACCGAAACTAACCATGAGCAAAGTAAGCCGCAGGTCGTTTTTAGGGAAGAGCTCCGCCATGCCGCTGGCGGGAATGCTGGGGCTGCCGTCCCTGGCCGAGGCCGCGCAGGCGGCCGCCAGTTCCTACCGCCGGCCCAAGCTGAAGATCACCGAGATTCGCACCGCCGAGGTCCGAGTCCACGGGTACCAGGTCCACGTGCGCGTCTATACCGACCAGGGCATCATCGGCCAGGGCGAGTCCACCGATGCCGCCATGGGAAACGTGCCGCTGATCCGTTCCTTCGCGCGTCTGCTGGTGGGACAGGACCCGCTGAACGTGGAGGCTGCCTTCGAGCGCATTCGGACCTCCGGCGTTTTTGCAGGCGCCCAGGCGGGGCAATATGTCACCGCCCTGACCGGCGTGGAGATTGCGCTCTGGGACATTGCCGGCAAAGCGCTGGGGCTGCCGGTCTACCAGTTGCTGGGAGGCAAGGTGCGCGACCGCGTCCGCGTCTACTGCGATTCCGGCAGCCGCGAGATGATCCCCGGCGACGAGCGGTCGCTAGCCCGCATCCACGAGATTCAGGAGCTGGGATTTACCGCCGCCAAGATCGATATCGACGATGCCGCGGACCCGGCGCGGTTCGACCGCGTCAACTGGACCGCCTCCAACATTGAGATCGAGCACATGCTCGCCAAGATCGCGTTCACGCGGGAGCACTATCCCAAGAACATCGATCTCGCGGTGGACATGCATGCCCGCTATGACGCCACCACCGGGAAACGCGTGGCGAAGGAGGTGGAGCCGTTCAAGCTGATGTGGCTGGAAGAGCCGGTGCCGGCCGAGAACATCGACGCGATGCGCGACATCCGCGCCTCTACCAGCACGCCGATCTGCTGCGGCGAAAATATCTACATGCGGTGGGGCTTCCGCGAGATCCTGGAGAAGCGCGCGGCCGACATCATCATGCCCGACTTCCAGAAGACCGGCGGACTGCTCGAGGCGCGCAAGATTGCCGATATGGCGCATGCCTATTACGTCCCGGTGGCGCCGCACGCGGTCACGTCGCCGGTCGGGATGATGGCTACCGCCCAAGTCTGCGCCGCCATCCCCAATTTCCTGGTGCAGGAATGGCATTGGATCGACTCTCTCGACCTGTGGCGCAACTGGGTCAAGGAAGGCGAGATCATCCAGAAGGGCTTTATCACGATGCCCGAACGCGCCGGCATCGGGGTCGAGATGAACGATGATGGGGCGCGCAAAGCGCAGGTGCCCGGCACGCCGTGGTTCGAGCCGGCACAGCGGGGTTGAAAGGGAAGATGCGGAGAACAGTCTGGAGAACCATATTGCCGGCGGTCCTGCTGGCTTCGGGCGCCTGGGCGCAGCCTGGAATTCTCACCAAGGAACTGCTCATCAAATACACGCCTGAGTGGAAAGGCGAGCGCTTCGCGGACGGGCGGCCCAAGGTGCCCGACGGGATTTTGAAGCGCATGAAGTCCGTCACGCTGGAGGAGGCCTGGGCGGTCGTCAAGCAGGCCGGATACGGCAATGAGTACGAAGACGGCTGGTTCGTCATTCATCCGGACAAGGTTCTGGTGGGGCGTGCGCTGACGGCGCAGTGGCTGCCTGGGCGGCCGGACGTGCACCGCGTCATCACCGAGCAGGGTAAGGCCGACGGCCGCATCGGAGGGCAAAACGCCTGGCCGGTGGATATGCTGCAGCCTCAGGATGTGTACGTGTGCGACCACTTCGGGCTGAAGGTGGACGGCCCTTCAATCGGCGACAACGTGGGCAATGCCATCTATGCGAAAAGCGGCAACGGCATCGTGTACGACGGAGCGGTGCGCGACATCAACGGATTGAAAGAGCTGGAAAATTTCACTTCCTTCGTGCGCTCTTACGATCCCTCGCACCACCTGAGCAACCTTTCGGCAGGCGACCGGATGAATTCCACGATGATAGGCATCAACATTCCGATCCGCATCGGCCATGCCACGGTGATGCCGGGCGACGTGGTGCTGGGGCGCGATGGCGGCGTGATGTTCATCCCGCCGCAGTTGGCGGAAAAGGTCGTGCAGTACTCCGAGATCACGCAACTGCGCGATCACTTCGGGCATCAGCGGCTGCGCGAGGGAAAGTACACGGCCGGGCAGATCGACGCGCGCTGGTCGGAGCCGATCGAGCAGGATTTTACGCAATGGCTGCGCGCCAACATCGACAAACTGCCGGTCCCGCGCGAGCAGGTTCAGGAGATTTTAAACGGCCGTTCGAAGTAGGGGGCAGCGCGCGCTGCGCTACCCCCGAATCGTTCAAAACATCAGCTTCAACCCGAGCTGGATTTCACGAGGCGTGAGAATCGTGCCCGTGATCTGCCCGAAGTTGCCCGAAGACCGGCTGGTGGTGGGGTTGCTGAAGTGCGGGTTGTTGAATGCATTAAAGGCCTCCGCGCGGAACTCGAGATACTTTCGCTCCGTGAAGTGGAAAGCCTTGAACGCGGACAGGTCGAAGTTTACGACGCCCGGCCCACGTAGTGTGCCCGGCTTGGCCGTGCCGAACGTGTATGGCTGTGTCGGGTCAGCGAAGCAGCTCGTGTCGAACCACTGGCCCACCGTCTTCGGATAGTTGATGCTCGAGCAGGTGGCGTTGGCGTAATTGTTCGTACCCGTATTCAGAAGGTTATTCGCCACCGTGACGCTAAGCGGCGCACCGCTGCGCATCCAGTTGATGCCGTTGATGCTCCATCCGCCCGCAATCAGGTCGACGGCCTTAGGCGCATTCGCAAGGAAGCGGCGTCCGTTGCCGGCCGGCAGGTCATAGGTCCAACTGATCGAGGCGACCTGGCGGAAATCCGTCGAATTGGGGACGTAGTTCAACTGGTCGTTCCACGCCCAGAAGATCGAAGTGTCGTCCTTGCTGCTTGCCAGCGTGTAGGACACCAGGGCCTGCAGCCCCCGGGAGAACCGGTGGTTGAACTTCACCTGCATCGACTTGTAACGTGAGACGCCGTTGGAGCCGCGCTCGATAATGCTCTGGATGGTCGGCGCGACGCCGTAGTAGAGGCGCCGGTCATTGAACGCGCCGGCTGCGGGCACGACCGGCGTATCGATATCGCGGTTTCGGAACAAGTGCGCGCCGCCCGTGCCCACGAAGGCGACTTCGATCGAGCTCGAATCCGAAAGCTGCCGCTGCACGCCGATGTTGTACATGGTGATGACCGCGGGCCGGTATCCCTGCGGGATATAGAACGGCTGAATGCCGGCGACTGGCTCGATGATGGGGGTAAGCGGCGTGGGCGAGAAGGTGGGCAGACCATCGACGCCGACCTGGGCAAACGGGCGCGCCGCGACCGTCGGCCCCACGCTGAAGGTCTGGAAAAGCGGGAAGTTGCGCTCCAGCGTGCCTCCCGTGCCGCCGTAATTATAGGAGAAGTAGCTGATCCCGGCGGCGCCGCGGATGGCCGTCTTGCCGCTGCCCGGGGCAAATGCGAAGCCCAGGCGGGGCGCGAAGTTCTTGTAAAAGTTATCGACATTCGGCCCGCGGTTGTCGCCGGTCGCGCCGATGAACTTACCGGTGGTCGGGTTGAAATTAACCTGCCGGTTGAACTTCTCCACCGGATTGGTGAACAGGTCCCAGCGCAATCCCGCATTCAGGGTCAGGGAGCGGGACACACGGTAGTCGTCCTGGATGTACGCGCCGCCCTGGGTGAGCCGGACCGCCGGCCGCGTGTTCACCAGGCTGCGTACGATCTGCGACGGGTAGCCCAGCAGGAAGCTGCCGAATTCGGCGCCGCCCACGTTGTTCTGGCTGGTCATGTCGCGGCCGAACGTGAAGCGGCCGCGCGCGGTGTCCTGCGCGTTGGTCAACGTCGATTGCACCTTGCGAATATCGAAGCCGAACTTGATGGTGTGCGAACCTTTGATCCAAGTGGTTCCGTTCGTGATCTCATACGTGTTCGCCAGCCTCTGGGCGTTGGTCCAGCCGGGCGCTCCGAAACCGTAGAGCGACCCGACGCCGAAGGCCGCGATGCCGCTCGATTCCTGGAAGGCCGCGAGGTTCCCGTTCTTGATGCCCAGCGTATTGTTCTCGTTCACGCCGTAATCCTGCCCGAAATCCACCGTGTCGAAGCGGTTGAAGCCGAGCCGCAATTCATTCAGCAGGTTCGGCCGGATCGGGATGCTGTGGCCGATGACCGCGTTGTGGCTGTGGGAGTTGGAATCGGGATCGGCCGACATGAAGCGGTTGGCGGGAGCGTTGTTGTTCAGATCGCGCGAAGCGTGCGATTCCCGAACGAACAGCCGGCCGGCGCGCTCGAACTGGTAGTCGCCCTTGATGTCGAACGCGTCCATGGTTTGGCTGTTGCTGACATTCTGGAAATAGTTGGAGTAGGGCCCCGGGCGTGCGGGCGCGATGTTCTCCTTGGGCCAGATGCCCAGCACCTGCGCGGTCACCGGGTCCCATCGGGTCTTCGGAATCTGGTTGCCGGGAAACGGCGTCACCGTGTTGGTCGAGGTGGAACTGTTCGGATCGTACACCGTGGCGAAGCCTTCGGAGGGCAGCATGATGCCTTGCAGCATGGCCGCCGACGGTACATTCATCAGATAGGACACGCCCTGCCGCAGCCGCAGTCCCTGGTAATCGAAGAAGAAGAATGCCTTATTCTTGCGGATCGGGCCGCCGATGGTGCCGCCGAACTGGTTGGTCTTGAAAGGCGCTTTCGACGCGGCAAAAAAGCTGCGCGCGTTGAGCGACTGGTTTCGCAGGTACTCGAAGAGGGAGCCGTGAAACTCGTTGGTCCCGGAGCGCAGAGTCAGGTTCACCACCGCGCCGCCAAACGTGCCGAATTCGGCGCGCGGATTGGAAGTCTGCACGTTGAACTCTTCGATCGCTTCAATGGGAGGCGCGATGTTGATGAACGCGTTGAGCGGCTCCGAGTTGGTGACGCCATCCAGCGTGTAGGTGGTGCCGGACCAGTTCACGCCGTTGACCTGCGACTGAATCTGGGAGCGCGCGCCGGCCCCGGACGCCGATTCGGGAGCATCGCTGTTGCCCGCAGGGACAGCTCCCGGAACCAGGTTGACCAGTTGCGAGAAGATGCGGCCGTTCAGCGGCAGCTCCTGGACCTGCTGCTGCTGGATCGACTGGCCGATGTCCGAAGTGGTGCTCTGCACCAGCGGACTCTCGGCCTTCACATCCACCGATTCCGACACCGAGCCGACTTGCAGCGTCACATCCACTCGCGCCGTCTGCGCGACATTGACCTGGCTATTGGCGGCAACCGCGGTACGGAAGCCGGGGGCTTCCACCCGCACCGTGTATGCGCCGGAGGGTAAGGTGGCAAAGACGTAATTACCCTGGCTTTCCGACTTCGTCTTCACAACAATCCCCGTGCCCTGGTTGGTCGCCGTCACATCGGCGCCCGGCACTCCGGCTCCGCTCGGATCCACCACGGTGCCTACCAGGCGGCCCGTGATTTCCTGAGCGCTGACCGTAATCGCCGACCAGAGCAGGATCAGGACTAATGCTTTTATCGTCTTGTTCATAAACTCCCCCCTTTTTCAGTTTTGGATCTGTCGATTCTCACCCGGGATCTCGACACTCACCGTGCCACCCGCGCCTACCGTCACCCTGACCCAGGAGTCTTCGCGCCCCATGGGCCCTTTCTCCGCGCGAGCCTTCATCGGCCGGCCATTCACCAGCAAGGTCTCGTGCGACCCTGGAAACGCGGCATGCCAGATCAGCGCCGGCCCGTGCTGATTTGTGAACACCGTCTTGCGGACCCCTTCCTGTCTGACGGTGATCTCGTTGGCGCGTAATGAAAGGTTGCGAAGCTCGGCCCAGGCCACCTTCGTGCCCAGGCCGGACAATGTTTTGACCGCTGCTTCCACCCAAAAGCCCTCCACAGTGGATAGCAGCGCGGAGGCGGTATCCAGATTGATTCCCATCGTGCCGGTGACGACCGTGCCGACCACCGAGTAGGGAACCTCGGGATATTCCATCCGGCTGTGGCCGGGCGTCATGGTATCGAGCAGGCGATCGTAAGCGGTGTCCGGATCTCCGTAGCGGTAGAGCGCCTCGAGGTGCCGGCCCGAGTCCGCCAGCGCGCTTTTGATCTTGGAAGGATCGTCGATGGCGTTCCAATAGAGCAGCGCCCCGCCGCCGCCGCGGCCCTCCAGCTTGTGGTCCTTGCCGACGCGTGCGTAAAAGTACTGTTCCCTCTCGTTCCACCAGGTGCTGTTCACGAACGCTTTCACATCGGAGGCCTTCTTCAGGTAGGTCCGCGCCAGCTCCGAATTGCCGCGAACTTCCTGTATGTGCGCGTAGGCCAGGTAAGCGGCGTACTGGGTGGCGAGGACATCGGCTCCGAGGACGTAATCGTGATTGCCCTCGTCGTAGCCGGGAATTCCCCGGGCGGTCTCGAACTTTGCGGCGGGATCGAGGATGCCGCGGACATTCAGCAGCCGCGGGCGATTCATGATCTGGTCGAGCCCCAGACCCCAGCGAACCACGTAGTCGGAGACGGTCCGGTCGTAGAAGTTCAGGAAGGCCGGGTCCGTGACATATGCCTCATCGCCGCTCCACAGGTACATCCGGTAGCAGGCATCCAGGATGTCGAAGTTGGCGGGCAGGTTGAACCAGAACTGTGCGTCATTCCGGTAATCCACGGGGGCCGGGCGATTGAAGCGGTCGATCTCCCAGTAGCTGCACCAGTCTTTCGAATCCGAGATATTTTCGGCGAAGCGCTTCAGCATGTTCAGGTTGTAGCGGGCGAGCCCGAGTGCCTGGCCCCCCATGCTCTGGTGGGCCACGTCCCGCATGCAGAACGCTTCGCGTCCCGGTTCGGCGGCTTCGTACCAGGGGCCGACCGGATCGCCGTCGAATACGTAGGCCATCGCCTGGCGCTTGGCGCGGTTGAACCCCTCGACGAGGTGCTGGTCGGATGAGGTGAGTTCCAGCCGGGATTGCCGGGAGCTCTCGGCCTGCTTCACTTCGCTCGCGCCCGTGATGCCGGCGCCTACCACGCGGTAGGCCGCACCGCCCTGGCTGCGAGCGGCCTGGGCCAGAAGAGTCGAGGCGAGCGCAGCGCTCACAAGACAGCATCGAGTCAGGGTATGCATCATGTCCTTCTCGCCGAAGAAATGGCGAAGTACGAATCCACCAAAGCGCGTTGCGGGGAACTTTCGTTCGAAGAATATACCGCCGGCTTTATCGGTACAAGGTCAATTGACTGTTAAACTCCTGTCAATTAACGTTTGGTAACGCCGCGGTCTATACTTGTATGCAACGGCGCTCAGGGTGTAGAGCGCCGGGTGGCGATCAACATGGCCGACACGCGTGTGCAACCCGTCATTGCGGCGCAAGACTGCCGGACCTTGGTGGAGCGGATCATCGCCAGTAAAGATTTCCGTCGTGCTCACAGGTTGAAGGAGTTTCTGGCCTACGTGGTTGACCGCAAGCTGGCGGGCGCGACACACGACTTGACCGAGGTGCTCATCGGCCAGCGGGTCTTCGGCAGGGCATCGACCTACAATCCGGCGGAAGACAGCATCGTCCGCACGGAGGCACGCAACCTGCGCCAGCGGCTCGATCGCTACTTCGCGGGGGAAGGCTTCGAGGAACCCATTGTCCTCGAAATTCCCAAGGGCGGCTATGTCCCGGTCTTCCGGTTCCGGACGGTCGTGACCGTGCCGGAAGCCGCCGCGGAGGAGCCCGCTCCCCTGCTGCCCAGCCGGCGGTTTTGGCTCTTGAGCGCCGGAGCGGCGGCGCTGGCCGGCGTAGCCCTCTGGCGCCGCCCGGTATCGCGCCCGCGCATTCCGCCCGCTCCGGGGGCCGACCCCTCACGGGCGCCTGGGCTGGTGGAGTTCGACGCCTCGGACCCGCAGCTTTTGAAAGGTCTGCAGTGGGCCAAGCAGCGGGCCCTGGGGTACGCCTACTCCGGCGATGGGGTGGGAGACTGGTACGACAGCACTGCCGGCGACCGGTACGCGTTCTGCATGCGCGACACCTCGCACCAGAGTATCGGTGCGGCGATCCTGGGCCTGGCGGGGTACACGCGAAACATGCTGCGCCGGTTTGCCGGCAGCATCGCGGAGAGCAGGAACTGGTGCGGCTACTGGGAGATTAACAAGGACGGATTCCCGGCCCCCATCGACTACCAGGACGATGCCCACTTCTGGTATTGCCTGCCGGCCAGTTTCGATGTGATGCAGGCGTGCTACCGCCAGTTTCTATGGACCGGCGACCGAACCTACTTCGACGTCGTGTTCTCGAATTTTTACGACCGGACGGTCACCAGCTACGTGGAGGCGTGGGATCGCGACCACGACGGCTTGATGGAGAGCAGCCCGGCCGCGGGGCGCCGCGGCATCCCTTCCTATCACCAGCAACTGCCTCGCCCGTTGACCGGCGCGGACCTGGTGGCCGCACAGTATCGCGGCTACCTCACCTATGCGGACATCCAGCGGCAGAAGGGCGTTCGCGGCAGCCTGTCGGAGAAGCTTGCCGACGAGTATGTGGCGAAGGCCCAGGCGCTGCGCGTCCGCTTCAACACCGACTGGTGGAACGGGGCGCAGAGCCGCTACTATCCGGCTATCATGGCGGATCGCAGCTACTATAGCGGTGTAATCGACGGCGTCGACGCGTACCTGCTCTGGTTCGGAATTTCCGAAGATGGGCTCAAGACCGATGCCACACTCGACCTGCTGGAGAAGAACCGTTCGACCTATCCGCAGGTCCTCTCGTACCTCCCCGGTATTCTGTTCGAACACGGCCGGTATGAATCGGCCTACCGGTCTCTGCTGGAAATCATGGACGCGGATTTCGCGTCGCGCGGCATGCCGGAGATGGTTTACGCCGCGATCGGCGCGGTTGCCACCGGGTTGGCCGGGATCTCCGCGGACGCGCCGGCCGGTTCCATCGCGACCGTTCCGCGCCTGCCCAAGGCACTCGAGTGGATCCAGTTGAGCCGCGTGCCGGTTCTGCGGAACGAGATTGCCCTGCGGCACCGTGGCCTTGCCGAAACGGCCCTGACGAACCAGGCGGGGCCTCCCTTCCGGTGGCGCGCCCATTTTCCCGCGGGCCGCATCACGATCGACGGAGTGCCGGTGCCTACGGAGGTGGAAGGGAAGTTTGTTTCCGCGACGGTCACCGTCAGCTCCGGGCAGACCCGGATCGCCCGGCTGGTGTGATGAAACAGAAATTCGCGTCAGAAGTCGGGAATACTGAATGGCAAGCTAAAGCATGCCCCACCCCTGCGCCGAGTGCCGTGGGGCATGCTTTAGCTTGCCCTTCGAGCCTGCTTTGCAGAGTGTTCAGGCGCTGAAATGTTTCTGCAATACCAGCGCCACGGTGCCGCGCAATCGCGCCATGCCGTCCTCATAGGCGGGGATGACGCAGGGGGCGGGGGAGCCGGGGAGGGCCTGGTCCTGCACTTCGGCTTCGATGATCTTGCCGAAACGATGCCAGGAGCGGGTGAGATCCCCGACCACCAGGATGCGCTCCGGTGCGAGTCCGGCGACGATCATGCGCATGCCGCGGCCTAAATAGTGAGCCATCGTCTCAACCGCCGCGGCGGCGCGCTTGTCGCCCTGCTCGGCCCGGCTCAGCAGGCCGGCGAACGTCAGGCCGCCGGTATCCGAACCCGATTCGAGGTAGTAGCGCAGGGCCGCCTGGTTCGAGGCGAACACTTCCCAACATCCGCGGCTGCCGCATCCGCACACCGGGCCGTCGGGAACCAGCGGAACGTGGCCGAATTCGCCGGCCATTCCGTGCAACCCGCGCACGAGCTGGCCGTTGGCCAGAATGCCCACGCCGATACCCTCGGAAACTGTGACCACCACAAAATTGCGGCACTCCTCCAGGCGCTCGAACCAGACGGCCGCCAGGACGCAGGCGTTGGCGGCATTTTCCATCTCCACTTCGAGGCCGGTCGCCTTGGCAATGGGAGTGCGAATGTGAACGTCGCGCCACTTCAGGTTGGGCGCGAACACCAGGCGGTCGGTGCGCTCATCGTAGCGTCCGGGCAGGCTCACGCCGACGCCTTCGATCTTCTTGCCCTGGCAGGAGCGCTTGATGCGTTGGATACGCTCGATGATTCCATCGAGCCCAGGCCCCGGTTCCGCGGGCGTCGGCATAGCCTCCTGGGAGATGAACTTGCCGTTGGCGTCGGCCAGCGCAACCGTGGTTTGCGAAGGGCGTATATCCACGCCGATGATGGCCCGCTTATCGTTCAGCCGCAGGAAGGTCGGCCGGCGGCCTCGCGGCAGGCGGCCGGTGGGGCCTTCGAGAACCCAGTTTTCCTCGATCAACTGTTCCACGATCAGGGAAATCGTGCTGCGTTGCAGGCCGGAAACGCGGGCCAGGTCGGCGCGCGAGATCGGATGCCGCGTGCGAATCAGGTTGAGGACGATCCGGCGGTTGATATCGCGAACTACTTCGCTCGAAGCGCCGTGAGTCCGCTTGGTTTCTGGCATCGGCCCGGTCATAACCATCCTACCGGATCAGTCCACATCTTTTGCCTGTCCTCCCATGTGCAGTGTTCCCGTAACGACGCCGGTGGTGGGTGCGTCGAGCCCGCCGGGCTGTTTTCCGCCGACGGCGATCTCGAAGACTCCGGGCTCCACGACTCTCTTGCCCGCGCCGGACACCTGGGAAAACTGCCGTGGAGCCAGAACGAATTGCACGGTGCGCTTCTCGCCGGGGCCGAGCGCCACCCGCTGGAATCCTTCGAGCGAGTGGAGCGGCGCGGCGCCCGCCGGACCGGGAGTCTTTACGTAGAGCTGAACGACCTCCTCGCCGGCGCGTTTTCCGGTGTTCCGGACCTCCACCGCGACCCGCACATCGTCGCCGGCTTTGGCAGTGCGGGGCAGAGCCAGGTTGCGGTACGAGAAGGTGGTATAGCTGAGCCCGTAGCCGAACGGGAAGAGCGGCTCGCCCGTGAAATAGCGATAGGTGCGGCCCTCGATGCCGTAATCGGTGAACGGCGGAAGCTGATCGGCCGATTGGTAGAACGTGACGGGCAGGCGGCCCGCCGGGTTGTAGTCGCCGAAAAGAACATCCGCCAGCGCATCGCCGCCGGCCTGGCCGGGATACCACGCTTCCACGATCGCGGGGACTCGCGCGCGAGCCTGGTTGACGGCTACGGCGCTGCCGTTGAGCAGCACCAGCACCACCGGCTTCCCGGTCTCGAGCACCGCCTGCATCAGATCTTCCTGTGCGCGCGGGAGGCCCAATTGGACCCGGTCGCCGGCCTGGAATCCCTCCACCGGAACGCTCATCTCCTCGCCTTCGAGGCGCGGCGAAAGGCCCAGCACCAGTACGACGGCGTCGGCCTGCCGCGCCGCGCCGACGGCTTGCGCCAGCTCGCCCGGCTCGGCGTGGGACCAGACGAGTTGAATATCGGCGTCGCCCACGAACTCGTGGTAATCGAGCCGGACCGCGTACAGCTTGCCGGCTTCGAGGTCGACATCGGCGTAGCGGTAGTTCCGCTCGTGAATGTTATTGAGGTCGGCGATCCGCCTGCCATCCAGATACAACTCGAAGGCATTCATGCCGATCGCGCCGACCTGGTAGCGGCCCGTGGCGGGAGCGGAAAGGTATCCGGTCCAGCGGACGCCGAAATCGTCGTCGTTCATATCGGGACGCGGGGCGTCGTCCCACCAGTGGAAGTTGACCTGTGGGTCGATGCGCGTGAACAGCGGCTTGGCATCTTCGAGTACGCTGCCCACCATCTTGCCGGAGCTCGGATAGGTCAGCTCGCGCGGCCGGTGCGGCTTGCCGTCGAAGCCGGCGCTGGCATAATACTCGCCGTTGAGGCCGCTGCGGCGGTCGGGGCCGTTCGAAGTAAACAATGCGGTGGAAGGGACCGGCTCGAAAGCTGGAAGATTGGCGGCGTGGCGGCTGCCGCGGGCGTAGATCACGTTCGTGCGGCCGGCCAGCTTGCGGCGGATCCCGGCGAGCGGCGTCACCGGCGCCGAAGGCTCGCCGTTGTAATTGCCCAGCAGCACCTCCGCGTCGTCGGCATTCGGACCGATCACCGCGAGCGTCTTCAGCGACTTGCTAAGCGGCAGGGCGCCGTGGTCGTTCTTCAGCAGGACGATCGACTTGCGGGCGGTCTCCGCCGCCAGTTGACGGTGCGCCTCGCTGTCGTTGACGCTGTAAGGGATCTGCGCGTACCTGACCATGGAGGGCGGATCGAACATCCCCAGCTTGAAGCGCGCCAGCAGAAGACGCCGCACGGCCTGGTCGATCTCGCTCTCGGGGAGCAGGCCGCTGCGAACGGCGGGGAGCAGGCTGCCGTACTCCACGCCGCAGTTCAGGTCGGTGCCCGCTTTGACGGCGGCCGCTACGCCGGCTTCGGCGGTGGGGGAGGTTTTATGGTTGAGATAGATATCGCCGATGGCGCCGCAATCGGAGACCACGTACCCGGGGAAGCCCCACTGCTTGCGCAGAATGTCGGACAACAGCCGGGGGTTTGCGCATGCGGGCTGGCCGTCGACGCGGTTATAGGCGCACATCACCGAGTAAGCGCCGCCGTCCTTGATCGCGGCTTCGAACTGCGGCAGATAGGTGTCGAAGAGGTCGCGGTCGTCGATCGCGGCATCGAAGGTGTGGCGCAGCGACTCGGGTCCGCTGTGGACGGCGTAGTGTTTGGCGGTGGCGATGGTCTTGAGATATTTCGGATCGTCGCCCTGCAGGCCCTTGATGAACTGCACCGCCATGCGGCCGGTGAGGTACGGGTCTTCGCCGTAGGTCTCCATGCCGCGGCCCCAGCGCGGGTCGCGGAAGAGATTGATGTTGGGCGTCCAGAAAGTGAGGCCCTGGTAGATGTTGCGCTTTCCGCGGCGGATGAACTCCTGGTGCTTGGCGCGGGCTTCGTCGGAAATGGCCGTGGCCACGCGGAACATGAGGCTGGTGTCCCACGTGGCGGCGAGGCCTATGGCCTCCGGAAAGACCGTGGCGCGCCCGGCGCGGGCCACTCCGTGCAGGCACTCGTTCCACCAGTTATAGGCGGGAACGTCCAGCCGCTCGATGGCCGGAGAGTCGTTCATGAGCTGCGAGACCTTCTCTTCGAGAGTCATGCGCGAGAGAAGATCGCCGGCGCGCTTCTCCATCGGAGCCGACGGGTCCCCATAAATCGCGCTCTGCTGGGCGGAGCAGAGCGAAGCCAGGACCGCCAGCGGCAGCCATCGGAGCAGTGAGGCCATAATTTCGTTTACGCCCCAAACTATATCACGCCCGCCCGGCTGGCCAGAGCGACTCTCCGTTAGAACCGCAGATAGGCTCCAACCTGCAACTGGCGTGCGGTCGATGCCGTGCCGGTGATCACGCTGTAGTTGTTGTAGCTCTTGACGGAGCCGTCGGAATTCAGTGTCGGCGCCGCATAGGTCGCTTGCGGATTGGAGAAGGTGGGCGTGTTGGTCAAGTTGAACGCCTCGCCCAGAATCTGCAATTTGAACCGCTCTTTGAAAGTGAAAGTGCGCGAAACCTGCTGGCTCAGGTTGAACAGGCCGGGGCCGCGCAGCAGATTCCTGCCGCTCGAGCCCAGGCGCGCCGTCGAGATGGGGCCGAAGGCGGCGCCGTCGAAGTAGGGCGTATTCGGGTCGTGACCGCCCAGGATCTTCACCACCGGATTCAACTGGTCCGCCGTCTGTCCCTGGCCGCCGGCGTTCAATGAGGCGTTCGAAGCGGCTACGGTGAACGGCAGTCCGCTGAAGCGGCTCAGGCTGCCGCTGATCTGGAAGCCGCCGGCAATCCAGGCCAGCACGCCGTGGTTGAGCAGCTTGTGTCCTTTGCCGAATGGCAGCTGGTAGACGTGGTAAAGCTGGAAGGTTTGCGTACGGTCGAATC
Source organism: Bryobacterales bacterium (assembly GCA_963836015.1). Classification (GTDB taxonomy): domain Bacteria; phylum Acidobacteriota; class Terriglobia; order Bryobacterales; family Bryobacteraceae; genus CAWCDJ01. The sequence continues at coordinate 318,713 of CAWIIF010000015.1, forward strand.
CGGCCAGTTGCTTGTTCAGGCTATAGGACATGGGATAAGCACGGAACAAGGTGCCGTCTCCGTTGTCGCCGTTGACATCGTTGATGGACTTCGAGTACGCGTAGCTGACCCCGACGATCGACCCGCCGCCGAAGCGCTTCTTGAGGGTGGTCTGCAATCCGTTGTATGTCATGTCGCCGAACGGCATGTAAGAGTTCAGATCGGTCGTCAGATAGGGGGCGAACTGGCGGCCCGCATTGCCCGTGCCGGGGGCGGACCCGTTGATATTGACGCCCATTATGGTGTGCACGCCGTGTGTGCCAACATATCCGATGTCGGCCACGAGGGTTGACGTGATCTCGCGCTGGATGAACAGGTTCCAACTCTGGATGTAGCCGCGGTTCATGTTTTGAGGAAATGTTGCGGCGAGACCGGTGGTCGGCAAGTAGGTTGTCGGAGAGGCGGTGTTGGATGGTTTGATGGTGCCGGCCGTGATGTCCGGGAACGATGGCGCCGGAATGCCGGTGCGTAGCGAGGTTTGGGGAACGCCCGCGTTGGTAATGAACTGGTAGGTGCTAGCCGGAGTGAAGTCCTGGTTGATCACCGATGGGTAAGCGTTGCGCTGGTTGCGCATATTATCCGGATCCACGGTGATGCCGTAGCCGCTGCGGATGACCGTCTTCGAGCCCAGGCGATATGCCAGGCCGACGCGGGGAGCGAAATTCTTCTTGGTAGCGGTGGCGCCGGTGTCCCACGGCACGCCGCCCTCGCCGCCGATCAGGATGTTGGCGGTGGCTGGATCGAAACGCGTCGCTCCGTACCAGTTGTGCGCGAAGATCGGATAGTATTCCCAGCGAAGGCCATAGTTGAGCGTCAAATTGCGGGTCACCTGCCATTGGTCGCGCGCGTAAATCCCCCAATCGGAAAAGCGCAGGGCGTTCGGATCCTGGAACTGCGTGATCTTTCCGGCGCGGGAGGGGAAGCCCAAGAGAAACTGGGCCCAGGAATTGAACGGGCCGGTGGCGTTGACCTGGGCTCCGCCCTTCAGCGCGGTCAGTGTGCCGTCGAATCCGAAGGTGCCGCGCGCCGTGCCGAAAGTCCCGCCCTGGGGCTGGAAGTGGTTGAGCGCGTATTTGTCGTATTCGAAGCCGAAGCGCAGGTTGTGCGCGCCTTTAACTTTGCTCAGGTTGAACGCGGTGGTGTACTGGTTGTCGCGGAACAGAAACGGGCTGCCGGTGTTGGTATTGCCGATATTGGCGATGCCCGTCACCTGGAATCCCGGGATGCCGTAATAGTTCGGCCCGATGCCATTGGTGCCCGGTATCTTGAGGGCGTTCAGCCCGTAGAGCCCGTCTTCGGGGTCGCCGTTCGCCCCGATGTTCTGGCGGGTATAGCCGACATTGCCATCGATCAGGACTGTCGGCGAGAGGGTGTAGGTGAAGCCGGCCGCGGTCGTCTGCACACGGCCGCCGGCGTGCCCGGGATTTCCGCCGCCGAACGCGTCGCCCGCCGCGGGTCCTAAAACCATGAGCGCGACGATATCCATCGGCGAGAGGCTGTAGCGGCCCCACACCGCCAGCCTGGAGGTGGGATTGTAGTTGACCTTGAAATCCCAGTTGGCGCGGTTGTACTGGGTGTTGCCGTAGGCGTCGTAGTTGCTGGTGTACGCGTTCGGTCTCGTAAGCGTGGGCAGCAGGGACGTCAGCGTCTTGGACGCAGGGTCGATGCGGGAATCGGGAATCGAGTTGTTGGCAAACGGCGTGCGGCCCGTGCCGTCCGGATTGCCGGTGAGCGGGTCGTAGATGGTGGCGCCGGTCGCGCTGAAGTCGCCGGAGCGCATGGCCGCGTTAGGCAGCGTCAGGTTGCTGGAGGCTGCGTACTGGCGGCGCTTGGTGCCCTGGTAGTCGGCGAAGAAGAACAGCTTGTTCTTTCCGTGAATGATTTTGGGGATCCAGACCGGGCCGCCGACGGCGAATCCGTACTGGTTGAAGATGTTCTTGTTGAGCGGCTGGGTGTGGCTGAAATAGTTCACCGCCGTCATGTTGTTATTCTGGTTGCGCTCGAACAGGACTCCGTGTAGGTCGTTGGTGCCCGATTTGATCGTTACGTTGACCGCGGCGCCTCCCGCCGCGCCCTGCTCGGCATCGAAGGCGTTGGCGCTCACGTTGACGGCTTCAATCGCTTCGGACGGCGGCACGTAAGCGATGTTGACCGGCAGCCAAGGGTAGGAGACGGTGGCGCCGTCCAGCTTCGTGCTGTTGCCGGTGGAAGAGACGCCGTTCATGAACAGCGTCTGCGCTCGCTGCGGATTGCCGGCCTCCGAATTCGCCTCGACGTTGGCGATGATCCCCGCTCCCGGCATCAGGTACAGAAGACTCTGGAAGTTCTTGCCTTCGCCGCCGTTGTACGGCAGCTCTTCCACCTGCTGCGCCGTGATCTCGTGGCGGACATCGGATTTGTCGGTTTGCAGCACGGCCGCGTTGGCGGCCACTTCCACCGTCTGGATGGCCTGGGCAATCTGCACCCGGAAATCGACGCGGCGCACCTCGTTGGCGTTCACCGTGACGTTATCCATGATCGTGGTCTGGAACCCTTTGGATTCGACCGTGATCTTGTAAGAGCCGAGTTGGAGATTGCTGAACAGATAACCCCCCCGGGCGTCCGTTTCCGCCTGCCTCGAGACTCCGGTACCGGCGTTCAAAACTTCCACTCTCGCGCCGGGTATCGCGGCATCCGTGGGATCCGTCACGTTCCCGGTGAGCGATCCGTAGAGAACTTGAGCGTGGCCGACGCTGCACGCTGCTGCCAATACGAGGAGCACGGCGGCGCACCGGACTCGAAATGGAGTGCTTATCGTCATAGATGTTTCCGACCTTCCCGGGCAAAGAGGGCTTCGCGAGCCTTCTGCCTCTGGCGCTGAAGCATTTGTTGTACTGCCAAACTATATGCGCGATTTTTCGGCGATGTCAAGCATAAAATGACCTGAAACGCTGTTTTACGGCGCGAGTGCTGTGATACAACGGTTACTCACGCTGCGCCAGAAAGGATGGGTCATGCTACCGGAACAGTGGAAGACGTTTAAGCGGGCCGCCCGGCGCGAAACCATGGAAAAGATCCCCATGGCTCTCATCGTGGATAGCCCCTGGATTCCCGGCTACCTGGGCATCAAGCATCTTGATTACTATCTGGACCCTGAGCTCTGGTTCCAGTCGAATCTCACGGTCGTGCGAGAATTCCCCGACATCATCTTCGTGCCCTCCTGGTGGATGGAGTACGGCATGGCGGCCGAGCCCTCGATCCTCGGCGCGAAAATCAAGTTCTGGCCGTTCAATACGCCGAGCGAGTGTCACACCCTTTATCGCCTGGAAGAAATCGATCAGTTGTCGGAATATGAAGTGGAGGCGGACGCTTTCGCGGCCCTCACCCTGCACCGCATCGGCATGCACCGGCAGCGCATTCTCGACCACGGCCATATCCTGCCCATGGTGACCGCCCGGGGCCCCCTCTGTACGGCCGGCTTCGTGCGCGGCATCACCAATTTCATGATCGACCTGGTGGAAGACCCGGAGGGCGCCCACCGGCTGATCGACCTCTGTACACGCGTCGTGATCGACTGGCTCAAGGCGCAGCAGAAGGCCATCGGCAACACGGTGGAAGGCATCTTCATCCTGGACGACATCGTCGGATTCATCAACGAACAGCATTACCTGGAGTTCGCCCACCCCTACCTGAAGCGGATCTGCGACGCGTTTCCCGAGGATTGGGTGAAGCTCTATCACAACGATGCCGAGGTGGGCGCATGTCTCGACCACCTTCCCGATACAGGCTTCAACGTCCTCAACTGGGGCAAGCAGCGCGACATCCGCGAAGTGAAGCGCCGGGTCGGTTCCCGCATGTGCCTGATGGGCAACGTCAACCCGCTCGAAATCGCGGTGCAGGGCAAGCCCGCCGAAGTGAAGCAAGCGACTTTGGACGTGCTGGACGGCTCGGGCGGCGAGGGGGTGATTCTGTCGGTCGGCGGCGGAGTCAGCCCCGGGATGCCGCGCGCCAACATCGTCGCGATGCTCGAGGCGCTGGCGGACTACAACGGGCGCCGTGCCGCGGCGCACGCTTAGGGGGGCCGATGAAATCCACCTTGCTCGAAGCGATCGCCGGCCGTCCCCTGTTGGGCGACGGAGCGATGGGCACGCAGCTGATGCTTGCCGGCCTGGAGCGGGGCGATTGCGGCGAGGAGTGGAACCTGGCGCACCCGGAAAGGGTGCTGGCCATTCAGCGCCGCTATGTCGAAGCCGGGTCGGACTGCCTGCTCACCAACACCTTCGGGGCCTCGCGGGTGATGCTCGACCGGCACGGCAAGGGCGCGCTGGCTCGTGAGATCAACCGCGCCGGAGTGGAAATCGCGCGGCAGGCCTTCGACGGCCGGGCGGGCTTTGTGATCGGCGACATCGGCCCGTTCGGAGGGCTGCTGGAGCCGTACGGCGATTTCACCGAGGCGGAGGTCGGCGCGGCTTTCGAGGAGCAGGCGGAGGCCCTGGTGGAAGCCGGCGTCGATGCCATCATCCTCGAAACGCAGACCGCCCTCGAGGAGCTGGCATTAGCGATCGAGGCTGCACGGAAGGCCGGCGCGGCCTGCATTATCGGGTCGATGGCCTTCGATGCGCGGCCCGGCAGCTCCACGTTCCGGACCATGATGGGGGTAGATGTCGAATCCGCCGCGAGATCCATGGTGGAGCACGGGGTGGATATGGTGGCGCTGAACTGCGGCGCCGGGATGGACATGCAAGGCGCACTGCGCGTAGTGGAACGGTACCGCGGGGTGACCGCACTGCCCCTGATGGTCCAACCCAACGCCGGGCAGCCCAAGCTGGTCAACCAGGATCTGATTTACGACGAAACGCCGGAGCGTATGGCGGAAGGGGTGGCGCCCCTCGCCCGGGCGGGCGTGTCGATTATCGGGGGCTGCTGCGGCAGTACCCCCCAGCACATCCGGGCGTTTCGGAAAGCGCTGGACGAATCTCCGCGGTAAGAGCGCTTTTCTTAGGAGCCGCCCACGATGGCCGAGGCCGGTTCGGGGTGCACGTGGGTCCGCGCACGTAGAGCCTTGCTCTCCCGATCCTCAAAACGGAAATCGTTGGATAGCAACTCCTGGACCGAATACGCGGCTTTGCCCACGCCGCACGAGCCATGCTGGCTGGTGTTCGCGAAAATGTGGTACAGCTCGTGGGCCAGAACCCGGCCCACGGCGCGCCCGAAGAGTTCGTTCCGGACGCCTGGGTCGAGGTAAAGCAGATCTCTCTGCATGAAGGTGCGGATGCGGTCGCAATCCACGTCACTGAACGGCAGGATAATCCCATCGCTGACGTGGGTCCACCCCAGAGCCCCCGGATGGGAAGCATGCGGGACCAGGTTTGCGGTGCTGCAAGTACCCTTGAAATTGATGACGGCCAGTTCGATGGACACTTCCGAGCCGTTGGCGAGCGAGAGATTGCGCCAATCGAAGTTGATTCCGATCGGCTCCATGATGGCGCCTACTTCCTGCTGAATCGCCGCCATCACGGCGGGGGGCACTTCGTGTTCGAATTTCGCGTACAGTGTGATCGGGACCGGCTCTTGAGGTCGGTCTTTGCCGAAGCCGGGCAGAACTCCCAGCATCAGGCAAAAGAGCCAGAGCTTCATTTGTTACGACTCCTAGTGTGGAATCGGTCGGGTCCGGTCTATAGCCAGATCGGGATGTTCCCGCACGAGCCGGTTCGCCATGTAACAGGCGAAACAGATCGGCGTCGCGGTCGCGAGGGTTTCCTGCAGCCTTTCCGCGGGGATCTCATTCCATTCCACAAGTAACTCATCGGCGGAACGTAGAGCCGGCTTAGCTCCGGCCCACTCAATCACGCCGAAAGGACGGCCGCAACTGGCACAATCTTTTCCCTCGTACCATCTCACGAGGATGTTGCGAACCAGACAGTCTTCCGGCGAAGCCTCTATCTGACTGAGGCACTGCTGCCCGCAGCCGGCGCGCTCCGGCCAGCGGGAACAGGAGGCAAGCCGCAGTTCCGGCGGTTTACCCAGGGCTGTCAATGCGGCATGGGCGGCATCCACCACTACGCCGGCAGGGCGCTGGTTTTCGGGACACCGGATTACCCGCTCTCCGCGGTACTTCAGCCAGGAGCTTACCAGACGGCCGATGAGCAGTCCGGCGAGCACCACCAGCAGGCCAACCAAGACCCAAGTCATTTGAACCGTCATAAATTACTCCGAAATTCTTGATGCAAACGGATGGCCATGATGTAAAGCTTTTGTAATCTGCCGTCCAATAGGAGGTTGGAGGCGCGGTGGCATGTCCCCTGGGGGGTATTTCCACAGCTTCTGGGTGCTATGCCCCGAAGAAGCAACGCCGGCGGTGCACAATTCGTCTTATGAGTGTGCAGAAAAGGCTTATTTGGGCGATAACACTCCTGTTGACGGCCGTACTAGCGGCGGACACTCAGTACGCTTCGGCCAAGCGCAAGTTCGACCAGATCGAAAGCGACCGGCTGCGGCCGGGCACCCGGATCGAGCTCACGCCGGGCGAACTGAACGCTTACGCGGAGCACGAGGTTCCAGCCGGTGTGCGAAATCCCCAGCTTCGGCTGGTTTCACCCGGGGTGGCGACCGGGACGGCGCTGGTGGACTTCGTGAAACTGCGTCGCGCGCAGGGAGCCGATCCGGGGTGGCTGATGACGAAGCTGCTGGATGGCGAGCGGCCGGTCAGCGTGACGGCGCGCATCCATTCCGCCAACGGCCAGGCAACCGTCGAGGTGGAGCAGGTGCAGGTCTCCGGCATGACCATCGACGGCAGCGCGCTGGATTTCCTGATCCAGAATGTCCTGCTGCCCCTGTATCCCGCTGCCGCGGTGGGGCGGCCTTTCGACCTAGGGCACCGCATCGAACAACTCAACGTCCAGCCGGGCGCAGTCACGGTGCTGATCGGGCAATAGGCGCCGGCTATTTACGCAGCTCCATCGAGAAGATCCGAAACCCGGCGCCCTCCTCTTTCACTGAGGCGATTTGGAACCCGGCTTCCTTCGCCAGGTTCCGGTACCACGCGACATCGAGCGGCTGCTCGGGCCACAGTGTGCCGTAGCCGGTCTGGACGGTCTCATTGGGAAGCTGGAAGAGGAAGCGGAAGACGGGACCGGTGGTCTGCTTGTCGGCGGCGGTGGGAATGACGGCGTCCCAGATCAGCCAGCGGCCGCCCGGCCGGAGGACGCGCGAGACCTCGGCAAAAACCTTCTTTTGCACCTCCGGCTTCATATACATGAGCGAGAAAAAGGCGGTGACGGTGTCGAAGGAGCCGTCCAGGAATTTGAGGTCGGTGGCGTCCATGACGATTTTCAGGGGCCCGGGAGGCGCTTCCAGCAACTCCCTCTTGTAGAGGTCGATAGCCACCACCTGGCGGGGCTTCATGCGGCCGATGATGCCTTCCCCGCCGCCTCCGATGTCCAGGACATAGCCGGCCGCCTCGAAATCGGCAACCATGAACGGCTGGCGGTCGAAGAACTTCATGGGGGGCCGCTCGTCCGCTGACATGCGGGCTGCGCCGGCCAGGCTCCAGAGAAAGGCGGAACGCGTCATGGTCATGATTCAGGATACGGAGATCCGATTTGCGATGTTCCGTTACTCGTGCCGCAGCGCGATGACCGGGTCCACGCGGGAGGCGCGCCAGGCCGGGATGCAGGCGGCGACCGCAGCTACCGCCAGAAGCGTACACGAGACGGCGGTGAAGACGGCCGGATCGGTGGCGCTTACTCCGTACAGCAGGCTGCGCAGGACCCGCGAAAGCGCCAGCGAGCCGGCCAGGCCGATTCCGATGCCTGCCAGCGCCACTGCCACGGCTTCTCCCACGATCAGGCGAAGCACGCCGTAGCGCGCGGCTCCCAGGGCGATCCGCACGCCGATCTCGTGGGTGCGCTGCGCCACCGTAAAGGACAGCACGCCGTAGATCCCGATGGCGGCCAAAAGGAGCGCGAGCGACGCGAATACCGTGATGACGCCGGTGGTGAGACGCTTGGGCGCCAGACGGTCGGAGGCTGTCTCGAGCAACTCGCGCACAGGCGGCGGCGAAGAAGTCCCGCCGGCGGCGGCGACGGCCCGCGCGACCGGAGGCGCCAGCCGCATGGGGTTGCGGGCGGCCCCGGGATCGACTCGGACGGCGATCGTGGCCGCCGGCGGCGGCGCCTGGCGCCAGGGGAAGAAGACTTCGACCAGGCCTTCCTTAGTGGCATCCTGATGGCGTACGTCGGCCACCACGCCCACGATCTCGAAATAGTCGCGACCGGGTGCGCCGAGGTGCTTGCCGAGAGGATCCTGGCCGGGCCAGTAGCGTTTGGCCATGGATTCGTTGATGATGACGACCCGGGGCGCGCCGGGGGCGTCCTGGCGATTAAAGACACGCCCGCGCCGCAGCGGGATCTCGAGGGTCCGGAAATAGTCTTCGCCTACGGCGCGCTGCCACAGGACCGGCCAATCCTGCGGGCGCGCATATTGATGGCCCTCGAGCGGCAGGCTCATGGCGCGGAAATCGCCGTCGAGGGGCAGGCAACTGGCGAGCGTGGCGGACGCTACGCCCGGGATGGCCCGGACCCGGTCGAGCCCTTGCTGGTAGAAGGCCACGGCATCCTGGCCGCGGGGCGCCGCTATGGGGAGGGTAATGAGGCCCTCCACGCGGAAGCCCGGAGCGGTGTCGCGCAGATAGAAGAAGCTGCGGATGAGCAGGGTGGCGCCGATCATCAGCACCAGGGCCAGGGCCGTCTCGCTCACCACCAGCACGTTCCACAGGCGTTTGCGCGCGCGGCTGCGGCCGGTCCGGGAGGACTCCTGCAGCGTCTCCTGCACGTGCGAGGGAACGCCGGATAGCGCCGGCGCGATGCCGAACGCCAGCCCCGTTGCCAGTGACACGAGGAGGGTGAAGGCGAGCACCATGGGGTCGATGCGCGTATCGAGCAGCAGGTTGGGCAGGCGCGCGTTTTCGAGCAGCGGGACCAGGCGCATGCACCACGCCGCCAGCAGCAGCCCGGCTCCCCCTCCCAGCAGGCCGAGCACCGCGCTCTCGGTGAGGAACTGGCGCAGGAGGCGCGAGCGGGGCGCGCCGAGGGCGGCGCGCATGGCGATCTCGCGGCGCCGGACGCTCGACCGCGCCAGCAGCAGGCTGGCGATGTTCGCGCAGGCGATCAGCAGCACCAGGGCTACCGCGCCGAACAGCACAAACAGGCTGAGGCGGACATCCTGCGCCATCGAATCGCGCAGGCTCAGCACGCGCGCTTTCCAGCCGAAATTGCGGACATCCAGGCTTTTGGCGACGGCGTCCATGTCGGACTGCGCCTGTGCCAGGGTCACTCCGGGCTTCAACCGGGCATAGGCGGTGACGGCGAGGTAGTGCTTGCGATCGGCGGGGTCCTGCGCTATGGGCGCGTAGACGTCGGCGGGCTTCCCGTCGATGTGGAAGCCGCGCGGCGCAACGCCCACGATGGTGTACACTTCGCCGTCGAGTTTCAGGCTGCCGCCCGCTGCCGCGGGTCCCGCGGCAAAGGCGCGCCGCCACAAGGCATCGCTGATGACGGCGACGCGCGGAGCGCCCGGCAAATCCTCCTGCGCGGTGAAGGCGCGTCCCGGCGACGGCTGTACGCCCATTAACGGGAAGAAACTGGCGGTGACCCGCCAGAAAATGACCTTTTCAAGCGAGCGGCCAAGCTCCAGCTCGGCCGTGCCTGCCGAGGAGGCAGCCATCTGATCGAAGGAGGCCGCCTGCTTGCGCCAGTTCCCGAAGGCGCTGTAGGCGGGATTGATCGGCGGAATGTTGAACTTGGGATTGTAGGACTGGATCGCGACCACGCGGCCGGCGTCCTTCACCGGCAGCGGGCGCAGCAAGACGGCATATACCACGCTGAAAATGGCGGAGTTAGCTCCTATGCCGAGGGCCAGCGCCAGGATGGCGATGCCGCTGACGGCCGGGGTCCGGAGCAGCATCCGGAAGCCGTACCGAAGGTCGCGAAGTAGGGTGTCCATGGCTTCGGAGTATTAGAAACCGGAGCGGATTAGGTAGTTTCCGGTCCGTTTACGGATTATTTACCGCCGTCCACGCCAGGACCTCCCCGGCAAGGGTGTTCAGGCTGTTGGTAACGCGGTCGGTTTCGACGTTGACCAGGGCGTAGCGTTCTACCCCCGGGTCCCCGGATGAGACCAGGGCGTTATGATCTTCGCGGAGGTCCGGGAGTTCTACCGGCCGGACGGCGGCGCCGCGCAGGGCCGCGGCCAGACGGTCCAGGGTCAGGTCTACGTCCGCCGCAAACGGCCGGAAGGCAACGCGTGCAGGCACCGGGCGGCTGCGGATGAGGCCCGCTTCGAGCGACATAAAAGCGTGGACCAGCCGGTGGGAATTGGCCAGGATGGAGTCGAGCGCCGCGAAGCGGGCGGCCGTCACTCCTGGCTCGGAGCGCAGCCGCGTGAGGGAGGCTTCCAGGTTGGAGCGCGCCCGCCGGGCATCCAGCCGCGCGTGGTCGAGCGCCAGGGTGTACGAGTGTTCGGGGTCGACGTACGAATCGCGAATCGCCGCGAAATAAGCGCGGTACGCGTCCAGCAACCGGGCGAGGCTTTCGGCAATCCGGGTGCGTTCCCAGGTGGGCCACAACCCATAGGCGGCCAGGGCGATCAAGCCCCCGAGCAGAGTATTGAGGCCGCGCGCGGCGATGACCACCGGGGGCGAAACGCCGATGACGGCGAACAGCAGGACCACCAGGGCCGTGAGGGCCGTGACGAACACGCCGTAGTTAGCCGGTCCGAACCAGCGGAGCAAGACCGCGAAAACGGCGATCAAGGCCACCTGCGCGGCCGGCGCGGGGTCGAGAAAACGAAACAGCCCGGTAGCGACCGCCAGGCCCGCCAGGGTGCCGGCGAGGCGGAGAAGCCCGCGGCTGAACGTGGAAGTGAAATCCGGCTTGAGCACGATCGCGATGGTCATGGGGACCCAATAGGCGCGGCCGGGACGCAGCATATGGCCGGCCATTTCGCCGATGGCGACGCAGACGGAGAGCCGGACGGCGTGCCGGAACGCCGCCGACTGGCGGTGGAGATTGGCTCGCAGGACGTCCCGAGCTCCCTCCAGGCGGAGCCTCCAGGAGGCTTCGGCTTCGCGCTTTTCGAAGAGCGCGCGACCCTGGGGAGTGACATGGGCGGCCAGTTCGGCGGCGGAACGGAGCTGGCCGACCAGGGCATCGAGCTGAGCCCGCGCATCCCGCACCATGGCGGCCCGGCCGGAACCTCGCAGGCTGGCCGACAGGCCGTGCAGCTCCGCGATGCATTCCGGATGCGGATCGGCGGGCTCGCCTTCCGGCAGGGTCGCGGCGATGGAGGAGAGCACGCGCGACGCAAGAGTCATCGAGCGATCGAGGATCTCCGCCTCGGTGGCGGCGCCCTCGCGCGCCAGCCGGACACGGAGACGGAACAGCGTGAGCAGCGCAAGGCGGATGCGCTCGGCCTGGCTGAGCAGGGCGAGGTAGCGCTCGGCTTCGAGCGACCGGTCGCCGCCCAGGGAGGAGAGCGCGGACTGCGCGTCGGTGCTCTGCGCGCTGGCGGGCGGCGCCTCGGCCGCGGGCGCTCCGGAGGCCGCGGCGCGCGCCACTCCGGAATACAACTCGGCGAGGGCGCGGCGCTCGGGGGCGTAGCGGTGGACGGGCCAGAAAGCCAGCGCGAAGACGGTCTGCAGCAGCCCGCCCGCCAGGGCGAGGCCGGCGGCAATCACGGCCCGCTCCGGCGTCATGGCCTGCGACGAAAAGACCACCAGGGTCACCAGGGTGACGGCGCCGATATCGGTGACGGTCTGGTTGATCGCGGCCATCATGCCGGCGAGCCAGGCGCAGCCCGCCGCCAGCAGGACCACCAGCGCCGGCAATCTGCCCGAAAGGCCGCCGGCCAGTACCGCCAGCGCGCAGCACAGGCTGGCCGCGAGCATGCGGCGGCCGCGGTGCAGGTACGGATCGGACCCGTCGGAGAACGAGACATTGAGCGCGCCGGTGGTCATCACCAGGCCGCCCCCGGGGTCGCCGATCGCGACGCCGACGGCCAGCGGAAGCGCGATGCCCAGGGCGTTTCGCACGGCGATCTGCGGCAGCAGTTCGGCCCGGTCGAAGCGGGTGACGGCCTGCCAGAGGGCGCTGCGTGCGGTTACAGGCGCGGACGACATGTCCTTACAGGATAGTCGTTCGGATCCGGGGTATTGAGAACGTCCCTACCAGATACCCGGCATCAGCCTGTATCGCACCCTACGGGCGTAATCGGCATAACCGTCAAGCTCGTTGTGCAGGGTCAGGTCTTCCATGACCGTCCGTACTACGATTACCGACGCAGTAGCCGCAGCCGGTGCGAGCGCCCAATAAGAACCGAGGATTAACGGTGTCACGAGAGTAAATACGGACATGCCGGCATAGCCAGGGTGCCGAATGAATCGATAAGGCCCGCCATCAACGACCGTGTGTCCGCGATCCTTCTGAATGCGAACCACGGAAGAAAAGAACCGGTTGGATCGCATGGCCCATGCGCTCAGAGCAGCAGCAAGGACGGCCGCTGCCACGCCTGCGGGGAGCGCTAACGAAGACATGCCGTTCGACCGATGAAACCGGTCGTCCAGTCCGGCAGTAATCCACACAGCCATTGGCCCGAGCAGAACCGTGATGCTGACCAGCACCTTATCCCAGCTCTTACCGGCTTTGACATTTCTCCGCTCGGCAGCCAACTCCGGATTGCGTCCGACGGAGAATGCCAGACCGGTGATCAGGGAGAGTCCCAGAAGAACCCACGCATTCGACCAATCCAGACGGCCGGCCGACCCGAAAAGACATGCTGCCGTTATCGTGAGGATGAAGCCAACCGGAACCAGGGCCTTTACGTACGAAAGACGCATTACCTTTCTCCGGTCAGTATTGTAGCAATTCAGACCTTAATATCTATATAGGACCAGGCGATACCAGGAGCGCCAATCCTCACTCGAGGACGCAGGGGGCCGCTCAGTGCTTTGCGAGCATCTCCTCCACGCTCTTGCGCAGGGCAATCCGGCTGTCCGGACGGCTGTAGAACATGTGCCCGCCCGGATACTCGTGCACGGCGACGCGCGTCGGGTCACCCATCACCGGCATCTGGTCCACGGTCAGCACCGAGCCCATGAACGGGCACGAGAGGTCGTTCCATCCGTGGGCAATCAAGACGCGCAGCTTCGGGTCGGCCGCCACCGCCTGACGCAGATCGCCCGAGGCGCCCGCGCGCAGGACGCGGCTGTCGCGGTCCCATTGCGAGCTCACCGCGTAACTGAGCGTGTTGTAGCGCGCCGTGGTCTTCCAGCCGACGACGCGCGTGACGAAATCCACCATCGCGGTGGTGGTCGGCGCGATGATGCTCGCGAGAAGAGGGTCGTTGGCGCGCTGCTCGGGGGCGTAAGGGAACGGGTCGAAGGAAGTTACATTCGAGTCGTACACGCTGCCGATCTTGCCCTGCTCGCGGAAGACTTCGCGCAGGTACGCGCCGATCTCCAGCCGGCCGCCGGCGCGCCGCACGAACTCGGCTTCGAGGCCGGTCATCTCGGTCACGCGTTTGACAATCCGCGCCGTCGCCTCCGGATCGGAGCGGCCCTTCAGCAGGTCCGTGGCGTAGTCGCCGCGAGTGTAAGCGATCACCTGCGCCATGGCCTGCGGCGTCAGCTTGTGCTCGCGCTCCAGATGCGCTGCCGTAATCGACGGCAGCGTGAGCATCCACGGCATGGGAGAGACGTCGCCGTTTTCGTCCAGCGTCGGATTCAGGTACGGCGAGACCAGCACCACGCCGTTCATCGCCACGCCGAGCTGCGACTGCAGGTAATGCGTGATCCGCGGGCCGCGATACCCGCCGTAGCTTTCACCGGCCAGGTACTTTCGGGAGCTTAGCCGTCCATTCTTCACCAGCCAGTCGTAGATGATGCGCGAGAGGTATTGAATGTCGGGTTCGGTGCTGAAAAACTGCTTTTTCGTCTCGTCCGCCGAGACCAGCGACCGGCTGAAGCCCGTGCCGATCGGATCGATAAACACGAGGTCGGTGAAGTCCAGCCACGTCCCCGGATTGTCCTTCAGCGTCGCCGGATCGGAGGGGCTGTCTCCCTGCTCGCCAAACTCGATGTGCTTCGGCCCGATGGCGCCGAAATTGAGGAAGACCGAAGCCGCGCCCGGTCCCCCGTTGAGCGCAAAGGTCACGGGACGGTCCTTGCCCTCTACCGTGTAAGCGGTGAAGACCACCTCGCCGCTCTTCTTGCCATCCTTATCGAAGACCGGCAGCGTGCCTACCGTAACCGTGTAGTTCAGGGTCTTGCCGTCGAGCTGAATGCTCTGCGCGGTATGCGCATCCGCGGGCAGCGGGGGTTCTTTGTCGGCGGTCTTGTCTTTGTCTTTTGCCTCGGCGGCGGCCGGCGGAGTAGCGGGCTTGGCCTCCTGGGCCGCGGCGCGGAACCAGCCGGGGAAGACCATCAGCGCGGCCAGGAAGGCCGCTCCCGGGCACCATTTGGGAAGTGAGCGCAGCGCAAACAATCTCATGTGCCTACGATAGCGTAATCTGTCCACTTTCCACCGCGGGCGGCGGTGGCTTTTCCCTTGACTCTATATCGCAAAGTACTCTACATTAGATAGCAGATGTTCGTGAAGTTCATTCTCCCGGCATTGACGGAAGCCTCCAGCCCGCTGTTCCGTCCGATCAAATACTCCCTGTTCCCGCCGCTCGGGCTGGCGGCGCTGGCGGGATGGCTGGCGCCCGACGACCGGGCGGTGCTGGCCGACGAGCACGTGGAGCGGCTGCATCTCGACGACTTCCCGGACGTAGTGGCAATCGAGGTGTACATTACGAGCGCGCGCCGCTCCTACGAGATCGCGGACCACTACCGGCGGCGCGGCTCGTTTGTCGCGCTGGGGGGATTGCACGTCACCTCGCTGCCGGAAGAAGCCGCGCAGCACGCGGACGCGATTTTTACGGGGCCCGGGGAGGACACCTGGCCGCGTTTTCTCGACGACTACCACGCGGGGCATCCGGCCGCGCGCTACGATTCGCGGCGGCGTACCCTGGAGGGCGTTCCGCGCGTGCGGCGGGATCTGATCCGGCGCGAGCTCTACCTGGTGCCGAACTCGATCGTGGTCTCCCGCGGCTGCCCGCATGTCTGCGACTTCTGCTACAAGGAAGCGTTCTTCGAAGGCGGCCGTTCCTTCTACACGCAGCCGGTGGACGACGCGCTGGCGGAAATCGAGCGGCTGCCGGGACGTCATCTCTATTTTCTGGACGACCATCTGTTCGGCAACCGGCGATTTGCCGCCGCCTTATTCGATGGCATGAAGGGCATGGGCCGGGTGTGGCAGGCGGCGGGCACGGTGAACTCGATTGTGGAATCCCGGGTGGAGCCGCGGCTGATCGAAAAGGCTGTCGCGTGCGGCTTGCGAAGCTTGTTCGTGGGCTTCGAAACGACGGATGCCGCCGGTCTCGCGGAGCAGCGAAAATTCCAAAACCTCAACCGCGACTACAGCGAGGCCATACGGCGGCTGCACGATCTCGGAGTGATGGTGAACGGCAGCTTTGTTTTCGGCATGGACCAGGACGGCCCGGACGTGTTCGAGCGCACGGTGGAGTGGGCGGTGCGGCAGGGCATCGAGACGGCCACCTTCCACATTCTGACGCCCTATCCGGGGACGGCTCTATACAGCCGGATGGCGGCGCAGAAGCGTCTCCTGCATCAGGACTGGGATCTTTACGACACCCGCCACGCCGTTTTCCGCCCGGCGAAGATGACGCCCGGGCAACTGGAGGCCGGCTACTGGCGCGCGTATCGCGAATTCTACCGCTGGCGGGCGATCGCGGCCGGCGCCATGGGCAAACCATCGTGGCGAGGCCGCGCGCGGCACTTCGCCTATGCCGCGGGCTGGAAGAAGTTCGAGCCGCTCTGGGACCTGGTGCTTCGTGCCAGGCGTGTAGCCCACATGCGGCCGGCGCTCGAAGCGGTGCTGGGGGCGGGGCGGCCTGCTCCTGACGCTCAACGCATCGACCGGGAAACGCACTCGGCCTCGGACATCGGCCTGAGGGTATTATCGCCATAGATCTCGCGGACCCCGGCGGCGGTGTGTTTCTGCAAATGCTGTACTAAACAGCACGACGCTTTTCGGCCTCCACTCAGTAATCCACTTTGTCACCACGAACGGGGCTAGACTGGGCCATGTCGCTTATTCGCGGTGTGTTGCTGGCCGGTAAGTTCCTGACGCAGCATGAGCTGAACAAAGTTCCTGCAAACGACCAAAGAAACCGTCTGATTTTTGAACTGGCGACCCGAACCAAGGAGAACGGAGCGCACTTACAAGGCATGGACGACGCCACGCTCGGCGGAGTGGGGGCGCTGTTTGTCTTCATGCGGGGAGCCAGGAATCGCAGCGACCAGGAGCTGAAAACGATGACGGCCGACGATCTGCGCAATACCTTGATCGTTGGTGTTGGCGCGCAAACCGGCCTTTCCGGACGGGCCCTTCAAGGAATGAAGAACATCGATTTGGTTCTTCTGGCGTTAGGAAAGGAAGTGCCGAACTCGCTCACGCCTGGAACTTATCTCGGCGGTGTGCTGATGGCCGGAGGCTTCGCCACCCACGTACAACTCCTGAAAATGACTGCCGACCAGCAGAGAAACACGCTTATCTTTCAATTGGCGACACATTCCAAAGAAGACGGCGGAAGGCTGCAGGGCCTCAACGACTTCGACCTTGCGGGAGCGGGTGCGCTGTTTGTCTTGTTGCGCGACGGCAAAATCCGCAACGAAGCCGAGCTGAAAACCATGACAGTGGACGATCAACGCAATGTCCTAATCGTGGAAATCGGCGGGCAAACCGGGCTTGGGGCTAAGTTGCAAGGCCTGAGAAACATGGACTTGGTTCGCATCGCCCTCGGTCAGGATCCAGCCGCTCTATTCAAACACCTGCCTGGCCCCCTTCAGCCACTGCCCCGCGAACCCTACGTTTTCAATATC
The DNA here is from genome assembly GCA_963836015.1 of Bryobacterales bacterium. GTDB lineage: Bacteria > Acidobacteriota > Terriglobia > Bryobacterales > Bryobacteraceae > CAWCDJ01. Next base: position 335,730 of record CAWIIF010000015.1, read on the forward strand.
AGCAGTTTTGAAATGAAGACACAAAAGGCCGACGGTGATCATAGTGACAGCGATTGGTTGTCCATTGTCGTGACGATTCTCGATCCCGTTACGAAAAATGCCCGGGCGCTACCACTGAAGACTATCCAGATCGGGGGCAGTATCAAGACCGGCGATATTATGAACGGTACCTTTGCAAGCGATCCAATCGACGCCCAGGATAGCGACGTGTTGATGGTCACGCTTGTGCTAACCAACTTAGGATCGAGCAGAGCCGAAGACCAGTTCAAGCAGGCCGTCAAGGTCGGCGACAAAGTCGTTGGAGTTGTCGGGCCCATTGGCGGCGCTGTGATTGGTTTCATATTCGGAAATCCGCAGGAGGGCTTGAAAGTAGGCCAGGAAATCGCCAAGGGTGTGGATACCGCCATCAGCACGTTGAGTGACGTCTTTGACTTTCTTCACATCCACATCGGTCCGCCCAATTGTAATGGAATCGTCTTTCAGGACACGATCGTTTACCAGCCAAACGAATTATTGAATGCCCGCAATAAACCTGCGTCGAAGGAATACACGGGCACCCAGGATAACGAACGCTGCGGCGATGCGCCGGTTACTAAGATGAATTTCTCGATTCTGTAGCCGGCACCCGTGAACACAACCCCGCAGGCGCTCGAGGCGGTGCTGGGGGCGGGGCGGTCCGACTCCGGTGTTCAGCGCTCTCACGGCGTTGCTCTCTCTGGAAATGCCAGGTGCTCAGGACCTGCAGGATCCCTTACAACTCGACTCCCAGGCTGTGCCAGTCCACTACTTGCTGGCGGGTCATAGCCTGGTGGCCCAGGATCGCGGTCAGGGCGGCCGTTGCGCCGATGGTGATGTCAGCCGGCGGGCTCGCTCCGTTGATCACGGAGTTGTAAAAGGCGGCGATATGCGCGTGGGGATCGGGGGGCTGCGCCTTCTCGCCGAGCACTTCCGGCGTGCTGTCGCCCGACAAGGCGTACCGTGTCGGCGTTCCCATCAGGTCGACCGCACCTTTTGTGCCGTAGACGTAGATGTACTGGTTGCCGTTCGGCAAGGCGCGCGGATGAAACACATTCTGAGTGAAGGACATCAGCACCCCGCCGGGATACTGGTAGCTGATTGTTCCACAGTCGAAGATAGTCCGGCCCGGCGGGTCGTTCTTGTAGAGCAGGATGCCGCCGAATCCGGACGCGCGGACGGGATGCGCCCCGATGACCCAGTTGCACAGGTCGAGGTTATGCACCGACTGTTCGATAAGGTAGCCTCCGGACCGGTTTACATCGAAGTACCAGTCGCTTGAGCTGCCGTCATGGGGGAGGTCGGCTACGGCGTGGCGCTGCGCCTTGATCGCGATGACGTCGCCGATGACGCCTTCCCGGATCTTGCGGACGGCCTCGATGTATTCCTTCATGGAACGCAGTTGCTGCCCGGGTACGAACACTTTATTCGATCTCCTGGCGGCTTCGATCACGGCGCGCACCTGGGCCGGCGTGATCCCGATCGGTTTCTCGCAGTAGACGTGCTTGCCCGCGCGGAGGGCGGCCACCGCCATCTCGGAGTGAAGGTCGGGCGGGGTCGCGATAAAGACCGCGTCCACGTCTTTGCGCTCAATGATCTTGTGCCAGTCGGAGTACGTGGCCGGGTTGTCGCGGGCAGCGGCGGTGGCCGCCTTGTCCAGGCGATCCGGCTTGATGTCGCACAGCGCCAGAATCCTGGCGTTGGGTTGCGCGAGCGCTGCCTCGAGCAGATACGAACCGCGTCCGCCGACGCCGATCATGCCGGTACCGGCTATTTGCTGGGCGGGTTGGGCCGCTGCCACTGCGGCCGCCGAGCCGAGAAGAAACTCCCTACGGTTTACCATTTCACCATGCCTCCATTTGACGAGTGCCATTCTAGCGCTGCGCACCATCGGCAGCGTCGCGATAGAATCAGGCGAAGTTGCCGGAGGTCGAAACACCATGAAGCGATTCGGGGCAGTGCTCGTGACGGTTGGGATCTTGCTGGCCCTACGGGCCGTGTGGGCGGCCGAAGCTCCCGCATTCCGGGAGCTGTTCAATGGCAAAGATCTGGCCGGGTGGGTGAATGTCAACACCGCGCCGGACACCTGGCAGGTGGAAAGCGGCATGCTGGTGTGCACGGGACATCCGATCGGCGTGATGCGGACGGAGAAGCAGTACGAGAATTTCATTCTGCACGTGGAGTGGATGCACACCGAGCCGGGAGGAAACTCCGGCATGTTTCTGTGGAGCGGACCACGTCCGAATCCGGGAAGCCCGTTTCCGGACGGAGTCGAAGTGCAGATGCTGGAACTGGAATGGCCCAACCTGCACAAGCAAAATGGAGTGACGCCGCCGCTGGCGTATGTGCACGGTGAGTTGTTCGGTGTCGGGAAGGTGAAAACGGTGCCGGATAACCCGCGGGGGGTGCGCAGCATGTCGATCGAGAATCGCTGCAAGGGCAGGGGCGAATGGAACACCTACGATGTCGTCGCGGTAGATGGCGTCATCAAACTCTCGGTGAACGGCAAGTTCGTGAACGGCATCAGTCGAACGTCGCAGAAGAAAGGCTACATTTGCATGGAGTCCGAGGGCGCCAAGATCTACTTCCGCAACGTCCGAATCATGGAGTTGCCGCCCGGAGTGACGTCGGCGGAGCAGAGTGCACCCGAGGGGCCCGAGGAATTGTAACGTCGCGTTTCGGCTACTCTTCCCGCAGCGCCGCCATCGGGTCGAGCCGGCTCGCCCGCCGCGCCGGAATCCAGGCAGCCAGCGCGCATACCAGTCCCAGTGCCGTCACCGCCAGCAGCATGGTTGCCGGATCGTTCGGCGGAACGCCGTAAAGCAGGCTTGCAATCAGCTTCGACGACGCGGCCACCGCCGCCATTCCTACCAACGCGCCCGCCGCGATGTGTCCCATCGCCTCCCGGATCACCAGCCACACCACGCTTCCACGCTGCGCCCCCAGCGCCATCCGGATGCCGATTTCGCCAGTCCGCCGCGACACCGAATAGGCCAGGATCCCGTACAGGCCCACCGCCGTCAACAACAGTGCCAGGGTCGCGAAGAACAGCGAAAGATACGCCGTCAGCCGCTCCGTCGAAAGCGACTCGTTCATCGTCTCTTCCATGGTTCGCACCGTGCGGATCGGCGCGCCCGGCGCCTCCGTCCGCACGATGTCGCGCAGCGCCGCGTAGGTTTGCCGCGGCGGCGCTTCGGTCCGGATTGTGATGCCTCCGCCCATGTTCCACTGCGTGTACGGCACGTAAATCGTGTAAGGAGTGTCCTCCCGCAGATTGAGATATTTGATGTCTCCCGAAATTCCCACCACCCGCAGCGAATTGTGCATCAGCACGATATTCGCGCCCAGCGCGCCGTTCGGGAACCATCGCCGCGCTGCCGACTCGCTGATAATCGCCACCTTCTCCGACTGTGCCGTATCGCTGTCGAGGAAATCGCGCCCTGCCAGCAGCCGGATGCGCATCGTCCGCAGCAGTTGCGGCGCCACCGCGTTGATCGCGGCGTCCCGATCCTCTTCCGGGATGTCCGGCCGCCCCGGAATCCCGATAGAGTTGTCCCATCCCGAATTCGTCAACGGGGTGGCGTTCATCAGGCTCGCCGACTCCACGCCCGGCAGGGCCCGCGCGCGCTCGATTATCCTGCGGGATATTTCGAGCAGCGCCGGCGCGTTGCGCGGCAGCTTTCCCATGTCGATCGAAACCACGGTCACGCCGCTCGGATCGAACCCCGGGCTCAGGGTCAACAGCCGGACCAGACTCCCCGCCAGCAGGCCTGCCGCCGCCAGCAGCACGATCGACAGCGCCACCTGTCCGCCCAGCAATACACGCGTGAACCCCAGCCGTCCTTCCGCTCCTTGTATCTGGTGTGCCCTCTCTTTCAATGCCGAGCCGGCGCCGGCCCGCGTGGCCCGAAAGGCCGGCGCCAATCCGAACAGCAGCCCGGTCGCCACGGTCGTCGCCGCGGTAAACAGCAGCACCCGCCAGTCCGGGCGCAGGTCCAGCACTGCCGTCGTCGAAAGCAGATCGATCAGCACGCGCGTCGCCCAGTAAGCCACGGCGAAGCCGCCAACCGCTCCCGCCATCGCCAGCAGCAGGCTCTCCGTCACGAGCTGTCGAATCAGCCGCCCCCGCGCCGCGCCGATCGCCAGCCGCACCGCCACTTCCCGCTGCCTTGCCGAGGCGCGGGCCGTCAGCAGATTCGCCAGGTTGGCACACGCGATCAGCAGAACAAATCCCACCAGCGCCATTAATACGTTGAGTGGCCCGCGGATTCGCTCCCGCAGCCCCGTGTACCCCGCCGCCCCACGCTCCGGCTCGAGGATCTGCGCCAGAAAGTCCGCTCGCCGGTCGGCCCGCGCCGGAGGATTGTCGTCTTCCAGAATGCGCCTGGAGATGGCGCGGAATTCCGCCTGCGCCTGCATTGCCGAGACCCCCGGCTTCAGCCGCCCCATCACTTTGAGATACCAGCAGTCCGCACTCGAAATGCACCGCGGGTTTTCCAGTTGCCGCTGCAGATTGAGCGGCACCCACACATCCGGCGCCGTCCCGACTTCGCTGCCGAAGAACCCGGCCGGCATCACTCCCACAATCGTCACCGGTACCCCGTTGAGCACGATCGATTGCCCGATCGCCGACCCGCTGCGTCCATACCGCCGCGCCCAGTAGCCGTCGCTGATCACCGCCACCGCGCCGTTCTTTCCTCCTCCCGCCAGGTCGTCGTCCCGCCCGATCACGCGTCCCGCCGCCGGACCGGCGCCCAGCCCGCGAAAGTAATCCCCGCTCGCGTACACCGCCGGGATCAGCAGCATGTCTCCGTTCAGCGGCGTCTGCAACTGCGTCGTGGACCAGGCGAACGTCGTCGAAAACACCTCGTTCCGGTCGCGAATCAATTGGAACAGAGGGTAATTGAACGAGTACCGCGGACCGCGCTTCCCCGTGAACGTAACCATCTGCAGCCGGTCCGCCTGCGGCACCGCGAGCGGCCGCAGCAGCAGCACGTCCATCACGCTGAAGATGGCTGTGTTCGCGCCGATCCCCAGCGCCAGCGAAACGATCGCCACCGCCGCAAACGCCGGCGCTTTCCGCAGTGTGCGTGCGGCGTACCGCAAGTCCTGCGCCAGGTCATCGAGCAGCCGGAACCCCCGCCAATCGCGGCACTCCTCCTTCCGCAGCGGGATGTTGTCCAGCGCCCGCAAGGCTTCCCTTCGCGCCTCCCCTTCTGTCAATCCCCGCCCGATCCCCGCTTCCGTCAGTTGTTCCAGGTGGAACTGGAATTCATCGTCCAGTTCCTGTTCCACCCGCTTCCGCCGCAGCAAAGAGCGCACCCGCAGCGGGATCGTATAGAGCCTGTTTCGAATCCCCACGCCTTCACCCCTCGTTCAGGCGGCCCGCTTATATCGGTTACCGAGATGAGAGTACCGCACTTCCCCTCGGTGAGCAAGAGGAGAAAATTCAGAAACGTTCAGCGCATCGACCGGGAAACGCGCTCGACCTCGGACATCAGCCTGAGGGTGTTCTCGCCGTAGATTTTGCGGATCTCGGCGGCGGTGTAGCCTTCCTCGAGCAGCGCGCGCGTGAGGTTGGGCCACTTGTCCACGCTGTCGAGGCCTTCGGGAGCGCAGCCGATGCCGTCGAAATCGCTGCCGAGTCCCACGGCGTCCACTCCGGCGATCGCGACCACGTGATCGATGTGCTTGACGACATCGGCGAGCGTGGCGCGGGGGCTGTGGTCGGCGGCGCGCGCTTCGGCGAAGGCTTTGCGCATGCCTTGCGGATCGTTGGCGTACTTCCGCGACAGTTGCTCGAACAGGGCGCGCCGGGCCGGGGCGGTCGCCTCTTCCGCTTTCGCCACGTCGGGGTTCAGGAAGTCGCAGGAGAAGTTGATCTGGACGACGCCTCCCTTTTTGGCCAGGGCCTGGATCATCTCGTCGGTCATGTTGCGCGGCACGGGGGAGATGGCGCGGCACGAGGAATGGGAGGCGAAGATCGGCGCTTTGCTGGTTTCGAGTGCGTCCCAGAAGGTTTTGTCGGAGACGTGCGAGATATCGACGATCATCCCCAGGCGGTTCATTTCGGCTACCACCTCTTTGCCGAAGGGGGAGAGCCCGTTGTTGGGCTTGTTTTCGTCGCCCGAGGAATCCGCCCAGTGGTTGCTGTTGGCGTGCGTCAATGTCATGTATCGTACGCCTTCGTCGTAATAGCGGCGCAGCAGGCGCAGGCTGTCCTCGATGGCGTGGCCGCCTTCGATGCCGAGCAGGGCGGCGATCTTGTGCTGGCGGTGGGCCCGCCGCACGTCGTCGGCGGTGGTCGCCAGCACGAAATCGTTGGGATACCGCTCGATGATGTCGTGGCGCACAGTGTCGATCATCTGCAAGGTGCGGTTGGCCGCGTGATTCCCATCGACATAGCTGGCCGCTACGAAAACGGCGAAGAACTGGGCGCCCATGCCGCCTGCCTTCATGCGGGGCAGGTCGGTCATCGTTTCGGCGTTTGGCTTGCCGATATCCATCCCCGCGACCGTGCTGCTGGTGATGTCGTTATGAGTATCGATAAGGATAGCGGAGCGGTGGACCCGCAGGACTTCGGCATCGCTGACGGTGCGTTTGTGCCTTCCGGGAGGCTGTGCGTGCAGAAGGGAAACCGCGAGCGCAGCCAGGGCGAAAGGTCGAATCGGGGAAATCATCGAGGGAGTATAGCATTCGCGGGCTCGTGATTGTTCCGGATCGCACGGGTTTGCGGCACAGGGTACCGCTCGATAAGGTGCTGCCCCAATCAGTGGGACTTGACAAAAAATCAGGCACCTGCTTGCAAATCCGCAATTCTGTTATAGAATACCGTCTGGATAAAATACACCAGAGATGGACTTGGGAATGCGAGGGATAAGGTGAGGGGTTAGGGTTCAGCTTCAGGCGCCTCTACGGGCTTCATCCTCAAAAGTAAGGGCCTGCTCGTCGAACGCGAGCCAGTTGTCTTGCCAGTCTCCGCTGTGATTACTCTTCTCTGGCGTGGGCACTCAGAGGGAACCGGCCGGCTTGCCGGCCAATGGGGACAAGATGGCGAATACCACAACAGAGCCCGTCGGGACGGTGGCGCCGGAGCCTCAACCGAAACCGTCTCTGATCCAGGCACTCAAGTCAGTCTTTTCCAAGAACGAAGATCCGGACGAATCAAGAACCATCGCGCGCCGCCGCCGTTTTGTGATGGCCGCGGTGCTGGGAACGCTGGGGGTCAACCTCCTGATGTTCCTGCGGTTCTTCTTTCCGCGGGCGCTCTACGAGCCGAAGACGCGGTTCCGCATCGGATACCCGAGCGACTTCGGATTCGGCGTAGACACGAAATTCCAGAATCAATTCCGCATCTGGGTGGTCCGGAACACGGAGGGCATCTTCGTCATCTCCGCGATCTGCACCCATCTTGGCTGCACTCCCGACTGGAAGCCGGCCGAGAACAAATTCAAATGCCCGTGCCACGGGAGCGGCTATGATTCCGAAGGCATCAATTTCGAGGGTCCGGCCCCGCGTCCCATGGACCGCGCTCACGTCGAGCTCGACCCCCAGGGCCAGATCGTCGTCGATCTGAGCCACCTGTATTCCTGGCCGAAGGGCGAACGCTCTCAATTCGGCGATCCCGGCGCCATCCTCCGGGTCTGAGGTTCGAACATGCCTGAAACCAACGGACACAGCGGGACTCCCGCATCCCCGGACGGCGCGGGCGCTTCCGGGAACGGCGGAGGCAACGGCAACGGAAGCGGCAGCAAGGTCGCGGCCGTGCTGGCCGGAGCGAAAGCCGTGCAGGCGCGCGCGGTGGAGGAGCTCAAGGAGACGGTGAAGGCGCCGGAAAAGACCGACGTCTGGAAATCCGTACTGCGCGTCAAGCACGACGAGACTCCGCGCAGCCGCGCGCTGGGCGTCCTGAGCAACGTCTTTCTCCACCTGCACCCGGCCAAGATCAATCGCGATGCCGTCTCCTACAACTACACGTGGGGCATGGGCGGCATGACGTTCTACGTGTACATCACGCTGGTCTTCACGGGCACGCTGCTGATGTTCTACTACCACCCGTCGAAGGTCGTGGCGTTTCGCGACATTCTCTACCTGGAAAACGACGTCCCGTTCGGCAAGCTGCTGCGGAACATGCACCGCTGGGGCGCCCACCTGATGGTGATCATGGTGGAGCTGCACATGTTCCGGGTCTTTCTGACGGGATCCTACAAGAAGCCGCGCGAATTCAACTGGGTGGTGGGTGTGCTGCTGCTGGTGCTGACGCTGCTGCTCAGCTTCACCGGCTACCTGCTGCCCGACGACCAGCTGGGATTCTGGGCGGTGACGGTGGGAACCAACATGGCGCGCGCGACGCCGCTGCTCGGCCACGCCGGACCGTTCGGCCCGCAATTGGGCATGACGCCGTTCAACGACGTCCGCTTCGGCCTGCTGGGAGGCTCCATCGTGGATTCGAACGCGCTGCTGCGCGCGTATATCTGGCACTGCGTGGCGATCCCGATCCTGGCGTCCGCGTTCATGGTGGTGCATTTCTGGCGTGTGCGCAAAGACGGCGGTATCTCGGGACCGGCGCCGATGGTGCTGGCCAGCGAGATCAAAGAGCCGCGGAAGATATGAATCGCGCGTGAATAGGGAGCCGTTATGGATTTCCATCAGCTTTGGACGATCGTCAGCACGCCGGATAACGTACCGATCGTGCTCCTGCTCTTCGTGGTTCCTTTCTATACCTGGTATGCGCTGCGGCAGTCGTTCGCCAACGACCGGCTGATCGCGCAGCTCGAGGCCGATCCGGTAATGGCCAAGACGCACCACCGCAAGACGCAGCCCTGGCGGCCCGAGTGGGCCCGCGAAGTGCACGTGTGGCCGTACCTGCTCCGCATCGAATTCCTGGCGGCGATTATCGTTACGGTCCTCCTGCTGGTATGGTCGATCGCGCTGAATGCGCCGCTCGAAGAGCCCGCGAACCCGACCCTTACGATGAATCCCTCCAAGGCGCCGTGGTACTTCCTCGGGCTGCAGGAGATGCTGGTGTACTTCGACCCGTGGATGGCCGGCGTGGTGATGCCGTCGCTGATCATTGTCGGGCTGATGGTGATTCCCTATATCGACGCCAACCCGCTGGGCAACGGCTACTACACGTTCAAGCAGCGGAAATACGCCATCCTCACGTTCATTTTCGGCTTCATCGTGCTGTGGGTTTCGATGATTGTGATCGGGACGATGATCCGCGGGCCCGGGTGGATGTGGTTTTGGCCGGGAACCACGTGGGATCATAACCGGCTGATCTTCGAGGTGAACCGCGACCTGCCGGATATCTTCGGCATTACCGGCCGCGTGGCCAAGATCATCTTCGGCGCGGTGGTCATAGGCGGATACCTGATCGGCGCGGGCGTCCTGATCCACAAGCTGATGACCAGGACGGCGTTCAACCGCAAGATCCTGGCGCGTATGAGCGTCCTGCAATACGTGACGATGCAGTTCTTCCTGGTGATCATGCTGTCGCTGCCGGTAAAGATCCTGGCGCGCCAGTTGTTCCGTATCAAGTATGTCTGGGTGACCCCCTGGTTCAACATATGAGCGATCAAGAGAAGGACCCCGTCGTTCACTCGTCGTTGAGCAGGCCGCTGTTTATCTGGTCGGCGCTGCTGGTGCTCGCGCTGATCTGGGGGCTGTACGACGAAATGTACGGCATACGCCCGTGGAAGGGCTACCAGGCGAAGTTCGAGAAGCTGTATTCGAAGTACCTGGACAGCGCGAAGCTGGGCGAATCCGAAGTCGAACGCCAGATCAAAGCTTCGCCCGACTACCGGCGGCTCGACCAGCAGATGCTGGCGGCGGAGAAGGCCGCCATGCCGGAGGCTTCGGCCATCGACAAACAGGTCAATCAGGATCTGGTCCCCAAGATCCTCGCGCTCAACGATCCGTTTCAGGAAGTGCGCAGCCATATCGGCTCGTTGACTTACGAAATCGAGGTGTCCCACAGCGATAGCCGCAAGGCCTCGCTGCGGAAGCAGATCGAGGAGTTGAAGGCGGAGGTCCACAAAGTCGCGCTGCCGGGCGAATCGGAAAAGCGCTCGATGAAGTTCGACGAGATGGACCAGCAGCTTCAGGCGTGGAAGGCCCAGAAGGCCGAGCTGTTGCAGAAGCGCGTGGAAGTGATGAAGGCCGCCACGGAGCTGCGGGCCCAGCGCGACAAGTACCTGTCGGACCGGATCTCCGATGCCAGCAGCGATACGATCCTGGCGGTCCAGAATTCACTCGAGAAGTTCGACATTCGCATCCGGCAGATCCACATCAAGGACGTGGACCTGGTGGACCGCTGCGAGTCCTGCCACCTGGGCACGCGGGAGCCGGTCGTCCTGACGGCCGCGGAGATGGGCGGCAATTCGGTGTACACCAGCCACCCCGATAAGGAGCTGCTCACCATCCACGATCCCGAGAAGTTCGGCTGCACTCCCTGCCACGGCGGCAACGGCGTGGCGGTGTCGAGCGTCACCAAGGCACACGGCTACAACGAGCACTGGTTGTGGCCGCTGCATCATAAGGAGAATATCGAGGCCGGGTGCCAGCAATGCCACGCCCGTGAGATCGTCACCGAGAAGGCGGACACGTTGAACGCGGGCCGCGAGATTTTCCGGCTGCGGGGCTGCATGGCCTGCCATCGCTACGACGGGTTCGATCGCGAGGCGGACGAGATGTCGTCGGTCAACCAGCAGATCCGCCAGCTCACGCAGCAGAAGGCGGAGTGGCTGCGGGAAGCCGGCTTCGCGATACAGAAGGGCAACAAGACGCGCAGCAACACGGAAGCGCAGCACCTTTACCAAGAGGCCAACGACCTCAAGGTGCGGTCGAGCGGGATCGACGCGCAGGTAGAGCAGCTCGATATGCGGGCGCGCAGCCTGGTGCGCGAGGAGAAGAAGGTCGGGCCGAGCCTGAAGGAAGTGCGGATGAAGCTGCGCAAGGAGTGGATTCCGGTGTGGCTGAAGGATCCGCACGCCTGGCGCGAAGGCACCAAGATGCCGACCTTCCGGCTGGACGATGGCGAGATTCGTGCCATCGCCGCGTTCATCTGGCAATCCGGGGTGCAGGGCACGCTGCCCGAGCAGAAGCCCGGCGACCCGGTGAAGGGACAGGAAGCCTTCGAGACGCGCGGCTGCATGGCCTGCCACTCGATGGGCGAGGGAGGCCAGAAGCAGGGCGGGACCTTCGCCGCCAATCTGAGCCGCGAGGGAGAAAAGGCCAACTACAATTACCTGGTGCGCTGGGTGCACAACCCCCGCCAGCGGACCGAGCCTTACTGCCCGTTCGAGAAGAAGGACCTGACGGCGGAAGACTATCAGCGGCACGGCCTGCCCTTCGTGTTCGACCTGGAGCACTCCAAGTGCCCCAACGACGGCCACGAGCTGCAGGTGCAGCAGATGACCCCGATGCCCAGCCTGCGGCTCACCGAGGACGAAGCGCGCGACATCGCCAGCTACCTGATGACCCGCAAGCGTGACAACGCGACCTATGCCAACGCCGACTACCTGGACGATCCCGGGCTGAAGAACAGGGGCCTGGCGCTGGTCCGCAACTACGGCTGCGCGGGCTGCCACGAGATCGCGGGGCTGGAAGAGGAGCAGCGCATCGGCACCGAGTTAACCAAGGAAGGGTCGAAGCCCATCGAGCGCCTGGATTTCGCGCTGCTCGGACACAAGGCCGAAGACGAAGGCTGGTACACCCACAAGGGCTTCTTCGAGCACAAGCTGGCCGACCCGGCCGTCTACGACCAGGGCAAGGAGAAGGCCAAGCAGGACCGGCTGAAGATGCCCAACTTCAACCTGTCGAAGCCGGAGATCGACGCCGTCACGACGTTCCTCGAGGGATCGGTGGATGCCACGGTGCCGGCGCGCTACTTCTATGCGCCTACCGACCAGCGGCAGGACATCATCGAGGGCTGGTGGGTGGTCCGCAAGTACAACTGCATGGGCTGCCACCACGTGCATGTCGGGCAGACCTCGGTCTTCGACACGCTGCGGCGCTACCAGGATCCGGACTGGAAGGACCAGAAGCCGCCCACGCTGATCGGGGAAGGCGCGCGCGTCCGCCCGGACTGGCTGATGCGCTTCCTCAACAACCCGGCACTGAGCGATACGGACACCAATCGCGACGGCGTGCGGCAGTATCTGCATGCCCGTATGCCGACTTTCAGCTTCTCCGACGGCGAGATCCGCAAGCTGGTGCGCTTCTTCGAGGCGCTCTCCTCGCAGGCCGAGCCGTTCATCGCGCAGGAGCTGGAGCCGCTGACGGACCAGGAGCGCGGGATGGCGCGGGCGCTGTTCACGAGCGAGGGCGCGCCTTGCCTGAAATGCCACATGACCGGCGACCCCAAGCACGACGTGCACGCCACCGCCCCCAATTTCACGGTGGCGCGGGAGCGGCTGAAGCCGGGCTGGACCAAGCGTTGGATGCTCGACCCCGCCATGATGAGTCCGGGGACGGCGATGCCCTCCGGGCTGTTCCAGCAGGATGGCTCGCGCTGGGTATTCGCGGGTCCGGTGCCCGCCAGTTTCAACGGGTATCAGAAGGACCACGCCGAGCTGCTGGTGCGGTACATGTTCCAGTTCACGCCGGAGGAGCTGGCGCGTCTGCGCGCCGGCGGAGCCGGTCAATGACGCGGGAAAGATTCACTCAAGGAGGCTCTCAGAGCATGAAGAAGATCTGGATCGGAGCGGGGCTGGCTTGCATGCTGGCGCTGGCGGGATGCGGCGGCAGCGAAACCAAGACCGAGGCACCCAAACAGGCTGCGGATGCCGGCGCGGGCGGTGCGGCGGCGGTGCCGGACGAAGCCAACGGCGGTACCGTCACGGGCAAAGTCTCGTTCGAAGGAGCCAAGCCCACTATGAAGACGATCGATATGTCGGCCAATCCGGTTTGCACTCGCGCACACGCCTCTTCGCCGCAGAAATCGGAAGAGGTGGTCGTCAACGACAACGGAACGCTGAAGAACGCGTTCGTTTGGATCAAGGCCGGTTTGCCCGACAAGAACTGGCAGGTACCCACCAACGCAATCGAGCTTGATCAATCGGGTTGCATGTACAAGCCTCATGTCATCGGCGTGATGGCGGGCCAGAATATCGAGATCAAGAACGCCGACCCCACCAACCACAACATCCATCCCCTGCCGCAGACCAACCAGGAATGGAACGAATCGCAGCCGCCCGGAAGCGCGCCGAAGATGCAGTCTTTTGCGCGCCAGGAGGTCATGATCCCGGTAAAATGCAACATCCATCCGTGGATGCGCGCCTACATCGGGGTTGTCTCCAGTCCCTTCTTCGCCGTGACGGGCGACGACGGAACGTTTACAATAAAAGGTCTGCCTCCTGGAACATATACGATCGAGACCTGGCACGAGAAATACGGTACGCAGGATCAGCAGGTCACCGTAGGCGCCAAGGAGAGCAAAACTGTAGATTTTTCATTCAAAGGGTAGGGAAATCAGGGGCAGGTTTTGGGAAGCCTGCCCCAGTTTGGATGCATCTGTAACCTATGGGGAATCAAGGGCTGCGCCGGTTTTCGGTGGCGGTGGCGGTGTGTGCCTTTCTGCTGGTGGTTGCCGGCGGACTGGTCACGAGCAACGATGCCGCCCTGTCGATACCGGATTGGCCGCTGGCTTGGGGGAAACTCATTCCGCCGCTGGAAGGCGGCATTCGCTTCGAGTTCGGCCACCGGTTGTTGGCCTTGACAGTAGCGATTCTCAGCATCATCCTGGCAATCTGGTCGCGGCGAAAGCTGGCGTGGCTGGCGGTTGCGACCGTTCTGGCACAAGCGGCGGTGGGGGGCCTGCTGGTCAAACTGGTGGACCCCAAGACGCTGGCCATCGTACATGCCTGCCTCGCGGAGCTTTGTTTCGGGTTGATCGTGGCGATCCTGGTCGAGCCGAAAACCGGGCAGTCGTGGAGGGCCGCCCCGCTGATCGCCGCGGCAGGATTATTCGGGCAGAGTATTCTCGGGGCGGCCGTGCGGCATGGGATGGCGAGTGTGATGCCGCATATCGCGGGTGCCGCGGTCGCGACCCTTCTGGTGATGTGGGCCGGGCTCTCGACGCTGATGCACCACATGGAGAACGCGACTCTGCGCAGGTCGGCGATGGCGCTTCTCTCGCTCACGTTTTCCCAGGTATTTCTCGGTATCGGCGCGTATATGGCCCGGGCGGCCACGGCCGATGCCCCGCAGCCGATGCCCATGATGGTCTGGTTCACGGTGGCGCACGTTGCCGTGGGATCGCTGGCGTTCGGGGCGGCAGTTGTTTTGGCGATGGTATCCAGGCAGGCAAATCCTATGGAGGCAGAATTGGCGCACGGAGGAATGGTGGTCGCCTGATGCGCGATTACATTGAACTGACTAAGCCGAGGATCACCTGGCTGATCCTGATGAGCACCGGGATCGGCTACTTTTTCGGACTCCCCAGCCGGGCGAACTGGTGGGAGTTCCTCCGAAGCGTCCCACTGCTTTCGCTGCTCCACACGATTATCGGGACGGGGCTGCTGGCTTCCGGGACGGCCGCGCTCAACCAGTGGTACGAGCGCGAGGCCGACCGCAAAATGCGGCGAACCGCGATGCGCCCGCTGCCCTCCGGCAGGATGACGGCAACCAGCGCGCTGGTCTTCGGCGCGGCGCTTTCGGTGGCGGGATTCTTCGATTTGTGGCTGGGGGTCAACCTGCTCGCCGGCCTGGCCGGAGCGTTCACGCTGGCCTCTTACCTCTTCCTCTACACCCCGATGAAGCAGCGCACCTGGTGGTCCACCACGGTGGGCGCGATTCCGGGGGCCATGCCTCCGCTGATCGGCTATGCGGCGGCCGCCGGAGCGATCAGCCGGGAAGCGCTGGTCCTGGCGGCGATCCTGTTCCTTTGGCAGTTTCCCCATTTCTACTCGATCGCCTGGATGTACAAAGAAGATTACGCGCGGGCCGGCATCCGCATGCTGCCGGTGGTGGAGCCGGATGGCCGCTCCACGGCGCGCCAGATCGTGCTGTACGGCGTAGCGCTGGTCCCGGTGAGCCTGATGCCCGCACTGTTGGGAATGGCCGGGAGCATCTATCTGGTGGGAGCGTTTCTGCTGGGCCTGTGGTTCCTCTATTCCGGAGTGCGGGTCGCGCTGGAACGCAGCGCCGTCCGCGCGCGGAACGTCTTGCTGACCTCCGTCATTTACCTGCCGCTGATCTACGGGCTTATGCTCATAGATAGGCCCGGACTGTGATCCAAGTACAAAACCTCACCCACCGCTACGGAGACCGCGTCGCACTCGCGAATGTCACCTTTGAAGTGAAGAAGGGCGAGGTATTCGGATTGCTGGGGCCGAACGGCGGCGGCAAGTCCACGCTGTTCCGCATTCTCTCCACCATGATGGTTCCCACGGAAGGCCGCGCGGTTATCGCCGGGCACGACGTGGAGCGCGACCCCGCCGGAGTGCGCCGGTCGGTGGGCGTGGTTTTCCAGACGCAGAGCCTGGACAAGGCGCTCACCGTGGAGGAGAACCTGCGCGCCCAGGGGCACCTGCACGGGCTGAGCGGCGCGATATTGAAGGAGCGGATGGAATACGCCATGGGGAAACTGGGCCTGGCGGACCGCCGCAAGGACCTCGTGGACACGCTCTCGGGCGGGCTGCGGCGCCGCGTCGAAATCGCCAAGGCGCTGCTGCACCGGCCGCAGGTGCTGCTCATGGACGAGGCCTCCACGGGTCTCGATCCGGCCGCCCGCCGCGACCTCTCGCGTCACGTCGAAAATCTGCGAGAGCACGAAGGCGTGACGATTCTGCTGACCACCCACATCCTGGAAGAGGCCGACCGCTGCGACCGGCTGGTCTTACTTCACCAGGGGAATATCGTGGCGCACGGCAGCCCAGGCGAGCTGCGATCGCGCATCGGCGGCGACGTGGTGGTGCTCGAGGCCGGCGATACGGCGGCGCTGGCGGCGGGAATCGAGCAGAAGTTCGGCTTGAAGCCCGTTGTGATGGACGGGCAGGTGCGGGTCGAAATGCCCAACGGCCACCGCTTCATCGCCGAGGTGGTAGAGGCCTTCCCCGGCGCGATCGAATCCGTGGGCCTGCACAAGCCGACACTCGAAGACGTTTTCGTTCGTGAAACAGGAGCTGGCATTGAGTAGCTTTTTCTTACCGGCCGCCACGCTCTGGCAGCGCGAACTGGTGCGTTTCTGGCGCCAGAAGAGCCGCGTGCTGGGGGTGGTTGCGTCTCCGCTGGTCTTCTGGCTGTTGATCGGCTACGGTTCGAACGACCTGGCGCGCTTCTATGCGGGAGCGCTGGTTCTGACCGTGATGTTTTCGGCGATCTTTTCGACGATTTCGATCATCGAAGACCGCCGCGAGGGCTTCCTGCTTTCCATGCTGGTCTCTCCGGCGCCGCGCACCAGCATGGTATTGGGCAAGATTATGGGCGCCGCCACACTGGCATGGATTCAAGGATTAATCTTTCTGGCTTTTGCTCCTCTGGCGGGGGTGAAAATCCCCCTGCTCGATTTTCTCCCGGTAGCGGCCGCGATTCTGCTGATTTCGTTTACTCTGACCGGCCTAGGTTTCGTCATCGCCTGGCGCATGGATTCGACCGCCGGTTTTCACGCCATCATGAACCTCCTGCTGGTTCCCATGTGGATGGTCTCGGGCTCGTTGTTCCCCATGTCCACGGCGCACGGATGGGTGAAGGCGATCATGTGGATCAATCCGCTGACCTATTCGATCGCCCTGCTGAACCACACGCTGCAATTGCCGAACGCCGCACCGGGCGCGATGGAAAGCCTGGTGGTGACCGCCGTATTCGGCCTGGTGCTGCTGCTGGTTTCGGGCATGATGGCAGCCCAGAAAGCCACTCGAAGCGCGGCATGAGAAAGGGGGCCGGGGGTCGGGGGCCGGGGGCCGGAGTTGTGGCGGCACTCGCTGTTCTTTTGGCCGCTTGCATTCAGCCGAAGCCGCTGCCGGTGATGGGCCAGATCCCGAATTTCCAGCTCACCGCGCAGGACGGACAGCCCTTCGATAGCAAGGCGCTGGCCGGGCATATCTGGGTGGCGGACTTCATTTACACCACCTGCCAGGGACCGTGCCCCATGATGAGCTCCACCATGCACCAGATCCAGGCCCAGACTTCGAGCGAAATGCCGGACGTGCGGTTCGTGTCCTTCACGGTGGACCCCGCTCACGATACGCCGCCCGTGCTGGCCGAATATGCCACGCACTTCAAGCCCGAGCCGGGCCGGTGGTTTTTCCTGACCGGCGAGGCGGCCAAGCTCAACCACCTGGGTATCAACGCCTTCAAGCTGAACTCGGTGGATGGCAGCCTGACACACAGCACACGCTTCGTGCTGATGGACGGCAAGGGCCAGATCCGCGGGTACTACATCACGGGCGAGGATGGCTTCATGCCGAAGCTGATGCACGACATCCGGCAACTGCACGGCGAACGGTCATGACGACTCCCATCCTGCCTTCGGTGAATGCCGTGCTCAACGCCACCGCCGCGGTGCTGCTGGTGTGGGGCTACACGCTGATCAAGCGCAGGCGCATCCAGACGCACCGGAAGGTGATGACGGCCGCGTTCATTACGTCGTGCCTGTTTCTGGTGTGCTATATCGTGTACCACGTGCAGGTGGGCTCGGTGCGATTTCCGAAGACAGGAATGATCCGGACGGTGTACCTCAGCATTCTCGGAACGCATACGGTGCTGGCCGCGACGGTGCCGTTCCTGGCGATCATCACGCTGCGGCGCGGCCTGGCGGCGAAGTACGACAAGCACCGCCGCATCGCGCGGTGGACGCTGCCGATCTGGTTGTACGTCAGCGTGACCGGCGTGGTCGTCTACCTGATGCTGTATCACCTGTAGCCGGATTTTCGCCAATGATTGGCGAAGGATTCTATGATTCAAAAGGGCTTATGCCTCAGCGCCGCCAATCATTGACCGGCGTGCCGCTATGGAAGCGTGAAAATCAGCGCGATCAAACCCACGAGGAAGGCACCGAAGATCACCCAGGCGAGGCGGTTTCCAAAATTGAAGGTATACCCAAAGCCCACGCGTTTCTGAACGAACAGGGCCGGGTCGCGAGGGTTGTAGTAAGGAGTCCCAGTCTCCAGCATTCGTCCGGGGTCGCCTCCGCGGGATGGTCGGGGTCCCTGACATACTGGAATGACCAGATGACGATCACCGCCGCGCCGGCGCCCCAGGCGCGGGGGAACAGGAATTGCCCGGCCGCCCACGACACGGCCAGTGCGGCGCAGGCCCAAGTGTAATAGCGGCGCAGGGAAGCGCGCGCGGCCTCGCTGTCGCGGAAACCGGCTGGCACGGTAACGGCGAAGAAATATTGGCGCGGGGCGAAGTGCGGCAGCAGGAGGATGACGGCTCCGACGAGGTAGATGAAGAACAGACCTTCGTTCATGGGGCTCCCTGCTTTCAGTGTCACACTTACAGACTTCGCAGGTGGAAGCCGCCATCTACGTTGAGCACTTGTCCGGCGGAGTAATCGAGCAGGCCATCGGCGATGGCGCGTACCGCTTTGGCCACGTCGGAGCCTTCCCCCATGCGGCGCTGCGGCAACAGGCCGGCGGCGATCTTCTCCTCGTAGACCTGCTCCACCTTGGCGATCATGTCGGTGCGGATGATGCCGGGACGGATCTCGAAGACTTTGACGCCGCAGGCCGCCAGTCGCTGGGCATATAGAGCTACCGACATGCTCAACCCGGCTTTCGAGATGCAATATTCGCCGCGGTTGACCGAAGCGGTGTACGCCGAGATCGAGGTGATGAAAACGATGCGGCCGTCGTTGCGCTCCGCCATCCAGCGGGCCGCCTGCTGCGTGAGGAAGTGCGGCCCTTTCAGGTTGGTTGCGATCAGCTCGTCGAAACTCTCTTCGGTGGCGTCCAGAAGATCGCGCCGTTCGCGAGGAGCCATTCCGGCGTTATTGACCAGCAGATCCAGTTGGCCGAAGCGCTCGCGGGCGAACCGCATGAGCGCTTCGCGGTCCTGGCGCGAAGCTACGTCGCACTGGAAAATCTCGCAGTCGGTCTCCTCACGAAGCTGTTCGGCGGCGTCGCGGCGGCCGCGATACGTTCCGATCACGTGGTGGGTTTTCGCAAGCTCGGTTGCGATGGCCCGGCCGATTCCACGGCTGGCGCCGGTGACCAGCGCGACACTGCGTCCGTTCATATACGGACGGGCGTATCCAGCACGAACGTGAGGCGCGTTTCCGAAGGGATCTTCACCTTCTGGCCCTTGGTGGCGATCTGTACGCCGGCGCCTGCCGCGCCGCCCGCCAGGCCACCGATGGCCGCCCCCTTGCCGCCTCCGGCAATCGCGCCGATAATGGCGCCGACGGCCGCCGTTCCTCCCGCGACCTTAGCGGTGCGCGCGCCGCGCGAATCGCTCTCGCGCGAGACGGTTTGCGTGTTGATATCGACCATTCGTCCGTTCACCTTGACCGACTGAAGGACCAGGGTGAGCTCAGCGCGGCCGGTGAGCTTTCCGGAGTCTTTCTCATCGACCAGTTTCATCGTCGCGTCGGCTCCCCGCGGAATGACGGTGTCTCCGCCGATCATGACCGGCTCATCCAGGCTGGCCGCGAAGGTCTGGCCTGGGTCCGCGGTTTCGGAATCCACGCCATCGATCAGGCGCACCACAATGTTCGTCCCGGCCGGCAGTTCGACCGATCCGCGCGCCATGGGCCGCGGAGCAGGAGCCTGCGGGGGCGCGCCGGCATCCGGCCGCATCACATTATCGCGGCGCAACACCGGACGCGATTCGGCCGCGGGCGCCGGTTCCGGAGCGCTGCTGAATTCAATCCTGGCGATATCAGAAACGTCCAGCGTTTCAATGCGGTCTCCGGCATCGAGCCGGACCTGGCGGGCACTGCCACCCAGGTAGGTTCCGTTGATCACGCGGCCGCTCTTGAGGGTCACGGTGTCCGCGAAACAAGCGGCGGCCAGCGTAAATACAATACCGATGGAGAGTATGCGCATAGTCGTCCGTTACTCCTCCTCAAATTGTACGACGCATCCCCGAGGGAATTGGTTTACGGACGCTTTGGACTCAGGGATTCGGCGACCGCTCTTCCATGATCGAGGGATTCCCGGTAGACGCGCTCATGTTGTTCCCTGGTAAAGGGACGATTCACACGGTGGTAGTACTCGAGCCCCTTGCCTACCGCTACGGTGCCCGCGTACGCAATCGCACCCTTGGGGATCAGCCCGCCGCCCAAGGGGATTTTTCCGGCCAGCTCGCGCGCCAGGGCGCGCCAGCCGAAAGCGCCGGCCACAATCGAGCCGACTTCCACGCGCTGGTGGGAGAAGCCGATCTCTTTTCCGCAGGCCGCGGCAATCACAAACGCCATACGAATCTGGTTGGCCGTGAGAAACGCGGTGTCGGAGGCGAACTCACCGAAAGCCCAGGGCAGCTCGATCAGGTTCGGAACCACGTTGGGAAGCGCGGTGGCTACCGCGAACAGCGCGTTCTCGCGCGCCACCGCGTGGATGATCTGTTCGACCACCGGCTTGCGGAACGCGGGAAACTGGCTGGCGAGGGGGAGCGTGAACTCGTCCTGCTTTCGAATGATCGACGCGATCGTTTCCGCCGGATTCAGCCGGTTGAAAGCGAAAGCGCCGTCCGGAGGAGCGATGCCGTGCTCGTACAGCACGAGGTCCACGTCGGAGGGCGCCTGGGCATCGCTGGCCCGGTGCACCCGCTCCATCATGATCAGGCGGACTTCGCGCGGCAGATCTCCCGGGATCAGGAAGTCTTCCATCTCGGCGTAGCCCGACCCGCTCGTAGCGACCAGCCCGATGCGGAGCGGCTGGCTGGAGCGTTTGCGCACCTCTTCCGGATTCAGCATCGAAAGGGCGGCGCGCGCCTGTTTCAGGTGTTTTAGCATAGAGGGTCGATACCGGGCCGTTCTGCGCCGCAAAGGCGGAACATGACGTGAAGCTCCTTCCGCCATTCTACCCCTACCCCGATCCGCACCACATCGACGTCAGGTGAAAAGAAGCCCAGAACGGTCTCGGTGGCCGGGTGAAATTCGAGCGAAGGTGAAACCAGCAACAGGCGCGGCGGATCGGGCCGCAGTTCGATGCCCGGAAAATAGCCGCGGGCGGAGAACTCTCCGCGGTCGAGATGCCATTTCACGCGGATCCAGTAGTCGATCGCCTGCAAGGGCAGGTGCAGGTCGGCGGAGGCCTTCAGTTCGATGACCGCGAGCCGCCCGCTGCGATCCACCGCGAGCAGGTCGAGGACCCCGCGATCGCCGCCGGCGAAGGCCGGCACCTGTCCATAGACCGGTTCGCGAAGAAGCGAGGCGTCGAGGGTCTCGATGGCCGCGCGGGCTTGCGATTCGAGCCAGGCTTCCGGGAACTGGCGGTAAAGCGGGTGGCCGCGATCCTGGGCCTCGTGCGACCGGGAGCGGGCCACCTCTTCCACGAGCCGCTCGATTTCGGAGAGGTGCTGTTCGTCGGCCGGACGGCGCTGCTTCAGTCCGAATCGCAGGGCGCCGCCCGAAAGCTCGGCAAATTCGATGCCGCGCACGCGCAGGCTGGAGCGGCCGTCGTGCTTGCGGACGCAGTCCACTCCGGGCAGCGCCAGAATTCGCTGCCAGGGGGCCTCGGCGCGGGAAGCGGCCAGTCGGCACGGCTCGAGCCTGGTATCGAGGTTGCCGTGATCGCGGGGGTCCACGCGCTCGACGAAGTCTTCGTCGGAGTACGTGAAGAGCTCGAAGCGGGCAGCCGCGGGATTCAGGCACAGCAGGCGCAAGGCCACCGGATGAGCGTTTCCGGCCGGCACGTACACCGCCAGGCCTTCGACGGCCACGCGGCGCTCGCGGGCGCGCAGGTGGGCCAGCCAGATCAGCCCGAAGGAAAGCGCCGACGCCGGGTCGCCGCCGGGCGGGCAGGCGATGGCCGCCCATCCTTGCTGGCCATGACGCACGAAGGCCCGCGGAAAAGCCGGGG
Source organism: Bryobacterales bacterium (assembly GCA_963836015.1). Taxonomy (GTDB): domain Bacteria; phylum Acidobacteriota; class Terriglobia; order Bryobacterales; family Bryobacteraceae; genus CAWCDJ01. The sequence goes on from CAWIIF010000015.1 coordinate 357,713, forward strand.
AGAGACTGAACTCGAGATTGGGGTCGGCGCTGATCTCGGCCAGCGTCCACTCCGGAAACTGGCGGTGCAGAAACAGCCGCAGGCGCTCGCGGAAGACCAGCCGGGTGCTGCGGCTTCCCAGATCGGCGCCCGAGCGGCGTCCGAGATCCAGCAGGAAGAGCCGGCCTTCGCGGCGGGCGAAGCGCTCGACCGACAACTCCAGGCGCGCGGCTGTGGAGGCGGCGATGCCCGACACGCGGCGCGTGATGTTGCGCGTGCGGTCCCACGCCTGGAGCGTCAGGCGCGAGCCGCGCATTTCGAGGCTGAAGCTATCGGGAGAGAGGGGCAGCAACTCTTCGCCCGGCTCGAGCAGGGCCGGCTGCCGGCAGGTTTTGAGGAAGGCCTCAATTACCTCGCGGGCTTCTCCGGCGCTCCGGCCGGAGGTCCCCTGGACGGGTGGCATCGGAACCCGCATTATAGCGTCCCTCAGCCGCCGAACTTCGCCGCGCGCCGCTCCGGCCCGACGGCGGTGGCGATGGCGGCCAGCAGGAACACCGCCGCGGCGGTCACCGACATCGCCATGGCGTAGCCGGTCCGTTTCGCGAGAGCCGTTTCGAAGTACGGGACCAGGCTGGTGAGGAGCACGCCCACCTGGTATCCGAATCCCGGCAGAAAGCCGCGTACGGAATCGGGCGAGAGCTCCGAAAGATGCGCCGGCACCACGCCCCAGGCGCCCTGCACCAGGAACTGCATCACGAATCCGCCCACAAAGAGCAGCGGGACGGAGGGCGCCCAGGCCCACAGCGGAATGGCGAGTACCGCGCCCAACAGAGCGACCACCATGACCCGGCGGCGCCCGTAGCGGTCGGAGAACAGGCCGCACAGCGTTCCGCCGATGATGGCGCCGACCATGGAGAACGCGCTCAACCAGTTCTTGCCCGCCACATCGAACCCCCGCTGCCGTTCGAGAAAGGTCGGATACAGGTCCTGCGTGCCGTGCGATGCCAGGTTCATCGCGGTCATGAGGAAGACGATATAGAGAAACGGCTTCCAGTAGGAGAGGATGGCACGGCCCAACTGCCCCCAGCTCTTGTGGCGCGTCTTTTGCCAGACTTCCGATTCCTTGACGCGCATGCGCACAAAGACCGCCAGGATGGCGGGCAGCCCGCCGAGGAAGAAGAGCGGCCGCCAGCCGAACCTGCCGAACAGCAGGATGTTGCAGAGCGCTGCCAGCAGGAACCCCATCGCGTATCCCTGCTGGAGGAAGCCCGAGACCACGCCCCTCAGCCTCACCGGAACCTTTTCCATCGCGAGCGACGCACCAACGCCCCACTCGCCGCCCATGCCGATTCCGAACAGCGCTCGCAGGACGAGAAACGTGGTGTAGTTGGGCGCCAGGCCGGAGAGTACTTCCACCACCGAGTAGAAGAGCAGATCGATCATGAGCGGCAGGCGCCGGCCGTAGCGGTCGGCAAGCAGGCCGAACAGGAAGGCGCCCACCGGGCGGAAGGCCAGGGTCGCGGTCAGGGTGAGGGCCATCTGGGCATCGGACTTGTGGAACTCGCGTCCGATGGCGGTGAGACACGAGACCACCAGGAAGAAGTCGAACGCGTCGAGGGTCCAGCCGAGGTAGCCCGCCAACAAGGCTGCGCGGTGGTCGCCGGCTTCGCTGGGTTGGGGCGAAGGGGCCGAGGTCACAGGGCGGCTGTCTCAGGGCTCGCGAAAAAATGACGAATCACCGTAGAAATATAACATTTATGCGAACGGGGCGGACCTGGCGTGGCGAAGGGTCACGGATTGAGTATCGGAAACGGTCCGACCGGCCTGCCCCTTTGAGGCTCAACTCGCCCGTCATACACCTTCCACCACACGCGCGGGCTCCTGGCGTCGTGACAGCCGCGACAGATTGGCGTGAGGTCCGGGCGGCTCCACCGGTGTCCCTGCCGGTACTGCTCGATCGTGGCTCCGCGCCACATGGAGGAGAGGGTCGCGGAGTTGACGTTCCCCAGGAGCAGTCCCCGGGGCTCGCGGAGCTGGTAGGCCGAAGCATGGCAAAGAGGGACGTCGCCATTCCAGTTGACTCCCATCAGCTTGAAAGGCGCTACACATCGCGGGACTCCTGGCGACTCACTCAAGGGATATAAGTCATTGCAGGACCCGAAGTAGTCTTTCAGCATTTGGGTCGAGAGCGTGTCCGCAAATTGTGACCAATATTTCAGCATCCTCGGCCGGACGGACTCCTCCGACGGCCGCAGCATGACGCGAATGTGGATCAACGTCTTGGATTTCAGTTCCAGCTTCAAGGCCCGGAGTCTTTTCAGGTTAGACATCAGCGCATCAAATCGTCCTCCGAGCCGCGACTGCTCATAACCGGCGACGTTATCCGAATCAACCGATATTTCGATCACGTCGAGCGCCCGAAGCATCGCCTTGCAGATGGCCTCCGTAAGCCGCTGACCATTGGTTCCCGCAGAGGTGAAAGGCGCGATCGGGCGCAGGGCCTGGATCCATTCCGAAAACTCGGGGTGCAACGTGGGTTCCCCGCCTCCGACCATTCGGATATTGCGCACCCGCAGCTCCGCAAGCTGCTTCAGAACGTTGGCAAAGGTCTCGGCGCTCATCAGGCCGGCGGGCCTGCGGATCGTCGCGTTCTGCGGGTCACAGTAGGGACATCGGAGCTGGCATGCGTTGGTGAATTCAATTCCGATCGTAGCGGGAGGCGCACCTTCACAGAGCATTGGCGCACGCGAACGAACGAAGTCTGCTGACCGGCCTCCTGTCGCGTATTTCCAGAACATGTGCCAGTTGAGTCTCATGCGGCCGAGCGCCAGTTGCAAGCGAAGGCGCGTGTCGGGAACCGGCAACGCGCGTCGCTCGCCCGAGAATGTCTGAAGCATGTGCACCTGAAGCTCCGGCCGGGGAACTTATGACATGACTTTCTCGTTCGAGCGGGAGTAATCCAGGTTGAAGCCCTTAACTCCCGAACGGAGAAAGAGAATCAAACGTACCAGCGACATTCGATAATAAGTCGTTCGGTCCCGCCGGTCCAGGCATTTCTTCAAGTGAAGATCGAGAGAACGGACTATTTCATCCGATTCAGAGAGGTCACGCCGCCGCTTCGCTTTCTTGCTTCTTCCCGGTCCAGGACGGGATGACGGCCCAGAGGATCACCGCGGCCGCGGTCAGGGCCAGCAGGCGGCCTTGCATGACGTATGCCGGGTATGGATTTCCGAAGAGCTCCGTGAGGGGGCCGCGCAGGGCGACCAGCCACAGAACCAGGGCGTAGGCGAGATAATTGCCGCGCGCAAAATAGCGGCAGAAGACCACGGCCGCCGCCACGGTGAGGAACCCGCAGGTATATTGCAGCGCGAATTCGGCCGGAGTGCGGATGTCGAGCGGCAGCAGGAGGAACGGGGCGAGCAGCGCGGCGCCCGCTGCCATCCAGGGCCGGCGCAGGTGTTCGACAATCAGCGCGCAGATCGCCAGTGCGGCGCCGAAGAGCAGGATCGAACGGATGGCAGCGGCGACGGCTGCCAGCGCCGGCAGCACGCTGACGATCAGATCCGGGCTACCGGCCGAGAACAGCGCGGCGGCGTGAAACCGGTCGAGCAGCACGATCTGCGCCTGCCGCGAGAGCAGGACGAGGCCGGCGGCAGCCAGCAGGGCGATCAGGGCGTCACGACCCGCCGCGCGGCGGCTTGCGGCGCGGAGGGCCGCCGCCGCTTCCGGGTGATACGCCAGAATCAGCGCCGTGGCGGCGCCCGCCATGACGAAGCCGAAGATCACCGACATCGCCACTACCAGGTACATGGTCGCTTCGTAGGTCTCGAGCGGAATCGCGGTGTTGTAGCCCTGGAGCAAGAGCTTCATCGAGAGCAGGGGCCCGACGGCCGTCAGCAGCGCGATGGGGATGGCGACCCGTATCACTGTCCGCCAGGGGACTTGCCCCTGCCGGATCTTGCGAAGCAGCAGCCAGATTCCGGCCACAAAGCCGGCTGCCAGCAGGCCGAAACGAAGCGTCATCACGGGGATCGAGATGAAGTTCTGCTGCGAGCGGGCCCGCGTGAAGGTCTCCGGGAGGTGCCAGTAAGAGCGCAGGGACGCGGCCTGGTCGCCCGCCACCTCCACTTCCAGGCGGAAGCGGGCGTCCGCCATATTGCGTGCATCGCCGGGGCGCGCCTGCCAGACGAAGGTGTAGTCGCGGCGCGCCTTCTTCTTCTCGGAGCGGCTCTCGTTCAGATCCATGGCCGCGGGATTCCGGCCCAGGGACGCGGCAAAGGCGGCTGCAATCGCGCGGGCGTCCGCTTCCGGCAGGTCGGCGCCGGGCCGGTCTTCGGGGAGGGTATGGTGGAAGCCCAGCACCTTGCCGGTCTCGGGGTGTATGGAAACCAGCGCTTCTTCCTTATCGAGCGATTTGAAGTACCGGGTGACCCAATGCTGCACGGGCCGGTTCCTCTCGAAGAGGGCGGCGGCGGTGGAGACGGAGCCATGCTCCAGGAAATATTTGCCCGCCAGGCTGTCGTCCCCGCCCCAGTGCGTGTCGGGAAAGGTGACGTGGCGGAAGGCCGACGGGTCGATGCCCCGGCTGCGCAAAAATGTGTCGGCCGCGGCGCGCGCCTGCTCTTCGCCGATGCGGTATTGGGGACTGGCGCCGAAGCGCTCCGCCGGGATGGCCAGCGCGATCAGGCCGAGGGCCAGCAAGGCGACCGCAGCGACTCGGAACCTCGCGTTCAGCCCGTGCCACGCAAAGGACTCCACGGGCGCCGCGGCAATCTCCTTCGGAGCTTCGGCGGGCGCGGCTTCGTCGGCGTTCAGCAGTCCCGTCTCCGGCTCGAAGCCGCCGCGCCGCCAGTACGCCGCCAGCGCCAGCAGCACCGGGAGCACCACGATTCCGGCGCTGGCGGCACCGGAGAGCTTGAAATAGAGGCTCTGCGAGCGCAGCAGCAGCATGGCGCTGTACATCGCGTCGACCGAGTAGTGCCAGACCAGGGTGGGCAGGATCCCCCAGCGGAGCATGATGAGCCCCAGCGCTACGCCGCCGATCCCTACTTCGACGCCGCGGATGTAGAACGGCTGCTGCGGATACGCCGCGTGCCCGAAGCCCCAGACGAAGCCGGCGATCACGATTGCGGCGGCGGTGGATCGCACCAGTTTCCGGACGAACGGGATGCCGAACATGCGGAAGAGAAACTCCTCCGAAATGGCCGGCAGAAAGCCGCCGAACAGCACGAACAGCCACGGGAACTTCGTGTTGAGCAGGTCGCTATAGGGCACGTCGGCGGGCGACCAGGCGCCGAACTTGTAAGCCACGATGTAGAAGCCCGTCTGATACGCGATGAAGATTCCGGTGAGCGTGATCCCCAGAATCGACCCGAGCAGAAAGCGTTTGGTGCGCAGGCCGCGCGCCGCGAAGAGATTGCCCAGCGAGATCCGGGCGGGGAACGCTTCGCGGTACAACGGTTCGGCCCCGGCGGCCAGGACGAACAGAAGTCCTCCCGCTCCGAGTGCCGCTACGACGCTCTGCAGAAGCTGGCGCAGCATAAAGCTGGCATACGAATCGGTGGTGGGATAGTTGAACTGCTCGAGAGGCATCTGGTTGAGGCTCGAGCAGAAGGACAGGGCCATCCCGATCATGCCGATCCAGGCGGCCTGCTGCCAGCGGATGTCGTGTCTGCGGACGCGCATCACGATGACGATGAGCAGGCCCACCAACAGCAGGAACATGACCGCCGAATCCACCGTGGAGGCCACTTCGTTTTTGGATCGCAGCCGCTGGTAATCGCGCTTCCACTGGTCGGGGACCTTGAGATATTCGCGGTAGCCGGCGACTTCATTTCCCAGCAGGGTCACCTCGACGCGGTTGGTGGCGTCGTGCAGATTGAAGTCACGTTCCTTCCAGGCGAAGACACGGTCCACGCGGTGGGGCCGTGCGACTTCGGAGACTTCGACGAAATCGAGCGAGCCGGGGTCGCGATGAATGCGGCTGCGGAGAAAATTCTCGGCCAGGGCACGAGCCTCTTCCGCGGTCGCAGCGGGCCGCGTGGCGTCCTCGGCAATTTCGTGGCTGAAGCCTGCCAGCGCGCCTTGCGGCGTTATGTCGGCGCGAAACTCTTCCTTTTGGAGCGGGCGGAACCAGCGGTACGACCAGCGCCACAGATGGACGCGGCTGCCCATGATGCGGTTGGCCTGCTCCAGCCCGGCTTCGCGCTCGAGGAAGGTTTTGGCGTCGTCGTCGTACGTGAAACTCGACGCCTCGCGGTACCCTTCGACCTGGTATCCCTGGGAGGCGAGAAACCGGCCGCCGAGGGTCTCGCCGTCGTCGCGATTCACACGGAAATCGATCGAAGCTTCCGGAAACGCCCGATAGAAATTGCGGGCGGAGAACCAGACGGTGGCTCCCAGCAGCAGCGCGCAGATGGCAATGAAACGGAAGTCGGCGGCGCGCAGTTTCTCCTTCATGGGTGATTGCCGTTATGCCCGTTTGCCGCCGCTTTCGCCGCCCAGTGCAGGCCGATGCCGCCCAGGATGTAGCTCCGCGCATTGACATCGGAGTAGCCGAGCTTGTGGAGCCGCGAAGAAAAATCGGGAATCGAAACGAAAGACCTCAGCGAATCCGGGATGTAGGTGTAGACGCGCGGCTGTCCGTGGAGCACCAATCCCCAGAACGTGCCCTGCGCGTACAGGTATGCGAGGTAAAGGCCGCGCAGCAGCGGGTTGGAGGGAAGGAAGAAATCGAGACTGACCAACATGCCTCCGGGGCGTGTTACCCGCGCGATTTCGACCAGCGCCGCCTCCAGGTGGGGAAAGTTGCGGAGGCCGTAGCCGATGAAGACGGAGTCGAAGGAGGCGTCGGGGAAGGGGAGTGCGGCGGCATCTCCGCACACCGCGGATTCCACTCCGTGCCGGCGGGCGAGCTGCAGCATGCGGTGAGTCAGGTCGACGGCGACCACGCGCGCTCCGGGATGCTGTTTTCGCACCAGTCTGTAAAAATCGCCGGTACCGGAAGCGAGATCGAGGACCGATGGATTGCGGGGAAGGCGGGCGCGCTCCACGCCCAAGCGCTTCCAGTGCTTATCCATTCCGTAGGAGAATGCTCTGGTGATGAAATCGTAACGCGGAGCGACGGTGTGAAACATCGCTCGCATGAGTTGGGTATCTTGCTGTTCGGCCGGTTTCACTAGCAGCCGAATTGTACCAAAAGGAGCGCGGCGGGTCGTATGCGGATCCCGCCGCGCCGGAGAGGTTAACGCCGGGTGCTGCGGGCATTCGCCGCGCGGGGCTGGTCCGCCGCCGCGCCGGCCGAGTAAACTCCGACCGGCGGCGAGATCGACGTGTCGACCATCTGCACCATGGCGTAGGCAGGCATGTCCTCGGCTTCCTTGAAGAACGAGAGCCGGTCCGCATCGGAGTCGAAATCGATGCGGATCAGGTCGCCGCCGCGCACCTGTTCGGTGGCGATCAGGTTCGACAGCGGATGAACCAGGTTGCGATCGATCGCGCGCTTCAGGTGCCGGGCGCCGTACTTCAGGTCGGTGCCCTCCCGCAGCAGGTATTCCCGGGCGGCGTCGGTAAGCGAGAACACAAAGGGCGCGCCGTTGGCGGAGCTGAAGACCCTTTGCTGCACGATGTTCAATTCCAGCGTGAGAATCTTGCGCAGCTCGTTTTCGCCGAGCGGATGAAACACTACGGTCTTATCGATGCGGTTCATGAATTCCGGAGTGAACTTGCGGCGAGCGGCTTCCACTCCGGCGCGCGAGATCTTGTCCGCGAGCGAATCGTCGACGATGCCGGCGGCACGCTGGCGGTCTACTTCGCAGGCCGCGAAGCCCAGGTTCGGGCGAAGGATCGAACTCATTTCGGCCGCGCCCAGGTTACTGGTCATGAATATCATGGCGCGCGAAAAGTCGACGCGGCGGTTGTCTCCCAATGTAAGATTCGCCTTGTCGAGGATACCCAGCAGAAGGTTCCACAGTGCATCGCTGGCCTTCTCGATCTCGTCGAAGAGAACGAAGCTGAGCTTGATCTTCTCCGTATGATACTGGTTCAGCACCTCCTGGCTGAGCAGCGGATGAGTTTCGCGATGGCCCAGATATCCCGGAGGAGAGCCGATCAACTTGGCGATCTCGTGGCTGTGCTGAAACTCAGCGCAGTCGATCTTGATGACCGCCCGGGCATCACCTACCAAGCTCTCGGCTGTAGCTTCGACAATCCGGGTTTTACCGGAGCCGGTCGGACCCAGGAACAGGAAGTTACCGATCGGTCTGCCGGGACTCGACATGCCCGCCAGGTTCGTCTGGTAGATATTGATGATCTGCTGGACCGCCTCTTCCTGGCCGACAATTCGCTTACGTAAATCCGAATCCAGCTTTTCGGCCTCATAACCGGTCTGCGTCGGATCCAACTGTTTACTAAGCCGCCCCATGTTGCCCCTCCCCCTCTCGGTTCGAAGTCCCATCAAGGTCATCTCACCGTTGCTGGAGCAACTGGAGGGCCACGTTACAAGGGGCGGGTTTTTACCGGATATGACGTTCGGAGACTCACTTTTTCGGGCGCGACGGACGCATTTCAATCCGGCTGACCATGGTGCGAGCGGGCATTCGCAGAACCATCGCGACGGCCTCCGCGACATCCTCCGGGGCGATCATCCATGAGTTATCCCCGGAGCGCCGGCCGGAATCCGCGCCGAATTGAGTATCGACGCTACCGGGCATCACATAGGTGACACGGACGTTGTCATGACGGTGGTCGAGAAGCAAGGCTTCGCTGAACAAGTTGAGGCCGGCTTTGGCGGCGTTGTAACCGGCGCCGCCGCTAAATGCGTTTTTTCCGGCAAGACTCGAGATATTGACGATAAACCCACCGCCGCGCGTGGCGAATCGTGCCAAAGCCTCACGAGAGCAGTAAAACGGGGCGTTCAGATTCAAGTCGATGTTGAGGCTCCAATCCTCCGGAGTCATTTCTGCCACCTTACGGAAGATTCCCGCGCCCGCATTGTTCACCAGGATATCCAGACCGCCGAACTGCTGGTCGACGGCCTCGAAGAATTGGCGGACTTCCTCGACATTCGTCACGTCGGCGGGATGCGCAAATACGGTTCCGAGGGACCGAAGCTCATCGCCCGCGCGGCGGGTCGATTCCGGCGTGCGGCCGCAGATGGCGACACGCGCGCCTTCGCGCAAAAGACGCTCGGCGATCGCACGGCCGATGCCTCGTGTGCCGCCCGTGACCACGGCAATCCGGTTGTTGAGGGATTCCATAAGAGAATTCTACGGCGGGCGGCAGGGATTCGGAGCGCCACCTGTTAAAATAGCAACAGGAATGGCATCCAGTGCGCCCCTCACACCTCTGCGCCGGCTCTTTGAGGATCGTCTCCTTCAAATTTCGGTAGAAGCGGAATCCCTGTTTGCGGAAGCCCGTGAGCGCGTGCGCCGTGAGTTCGCCGACCAATTGAACCAGGCGGTGCGGCGTATGCGCCTGGCGGCGGACGCGGAGGAGCTCGATGCAACGTTGGTGGACGCGGCGGGCTGCCTGGCCGCGGGAGCGGCCGTGTTTCGGGTGGAAGACAATGCGGCGGCCGGCGCGCGCATGCGGGGCGTGAGCGAAGAGACCTCAGAGGCCTTTCAGAAGCTGCGTATTCCGCTGGCCTCGGCGGCTGCCCTGGCCGGCGCGGCGGAAACCCGCGACCCGGTGATCGCTGCCGGAATTCCGAGCGAAGTGTCTCAGGAAATGACAGACCTCCTGGGTCATTCCGCGGAGAGCCGTGTATCGATCTTTCCGATCACCGTTCGCGACCGCACGGTGGCACTCCTGTATGCATGGGGCAATCCGCAAGGGCCGGCATTGGAGATATTCGCTCAACTGGCCTCGGCTATCCTTACCGCGGTGGAACCTCCGCCGCCCCCGCCGCCGGCACCGGCGCCGCCGGAGCTTTTGCAGATCGAGCCTGCGCCCGAGCCGAAGTCCTCGTGGGACAGCCTATCCGCCGAGGAGCAGCAGGTACACCTGAAAGCCCAGCGGTTCGCCAGGGTTCAGGTGGCGGAGATGCGCTTATATGAACCCGAAGCCGTGCAATCGGGCCGCTCCGCGCGCGATCTATATGGGGAGTTGCGCAAGCGAATCGACGGCGCCCGGGACGGCTTTCACCGGTCCTTTTTCGCAGCTTGCCCCAGCATGGTGGACTATCTTCACCTGGAGCTGGTGCACACGTTGGCCAACGATGATCCGGAACTGCTTGGCAAAGACTACCCTGGGCCGATGGTTTAGGATCGTCTGCGGCGCGTGCCTGGCGTGCGTGCTGGCAGCCGCGGCGGCTGCCGGACCTGCCAAACCCAAACCGGCACGGCGGGCGAGGCCGGCAAACCTCGCGGCCCTGGTGCGCGATCTCCGGCAGTCGCCCAGTCCCGCACGCCGCGCGGCGGTGGCAAATTTTGCCGCCGCCCATGCAAAAGACAACACCAGCCTGCTGGCACGCCTGGCGTTGGGTATCGCCTCGTACGAACAGAAAGACTATCCCGCGGCTATCGAGCAGCTGAAGAAGGTGCAAGGAAAGCTGCCGGCGATAGCGGACTACACAGCCTACTACCTCGGTGCGGCGCTGGTGGAATCGAACCAGCCGGAGGACGGGGCTCGCGCGCTGGCACCGGCGCATTCCGGTGAGGTGACGTCGCCGCTGGCGGCGCGAGCGTGGATCCTCGAAGCCCGCGCGCTGGTTGCGCAGCCGGCCGAGGCCGTGAGGTTACTGCGCGCGCACTATGGCGAGCTGCCGCAGCCCGAAGGCGATCTCGCGCTGGCCGACTCCTATCAGGCGGCCAGCGATCTGGCGCACGCCGCGGAGTTCTACCAGCGCGTCTACTATCAGTACGTGAGCGGGGCCGCAGCCGCCCGCGCGGCCGCCGCTCTCGCCACGCTGAAGGACACGATGGGCGTCGCTTATCCGCCGCCGCTGCCCGCCCAGATGCTGAATCGCGCGAACCGCCTCATGGAAACCGGGGATTACAATCGCGCGTTCGCCGAGTACCAGTCTCTGCCCGGTCAACTGGCGCGGGTAAGGACCGGCGAGGCAGACCTGCTTCGCGGGAACCTGAGTGCGGCCACGCTGTATCTCCGCAACCTCGAGGTGACCGAGCCCGAGGCGGATGCCGAGCGGCTCTACTATCTGGAAGACTGCGCCCGCCGCGCAGGAAACGACGCGGGAATCCAATCGGCCGTGGAACAGCTCGGCCAGCGCTATCCGAAATCTACCTGGCGGCTGAAAGCCCTGGCATCCGCCGCCAGCCGCTTCCTGCTGGTCAACCAGCCCGACGCGTACCTTCCGCTTTACCGTGCGGCCTACGAGGACTTCCCGGATGCTCCGGCGGCCGGCCTGTACCACTGGAAAGTCGCGTTCCACGCCTACATGCACGGCGACCGGGACGCGGAGGACCTGCTCCGCGAGCACCTCACCCGATACCCCGGGCACGCCACCGCGGCCGCGTCGCTTTATTTTCTGAGCCGGCACGCGGAGCGGCAGGGCGAGTACGGCGCCGCGCGGGCCTGGTACCGGCGGCTCACCGGCGCATTCCCGAACACCTATTACGGTATGCTGGCTCGCGAGCGCCTGCGGACGCCGGAAGTAGCCTCCGCCGGCTCGGCTCCGGAGGCGGAGCAGTTCGCGGCGGGCATTCGGTTCCCACAGCCGGCGCCCCTTCCCACCGCGCCCGACCGCGCCACCGCCGTCCGGATCGACCGCTCCCGGCTTCTCCGTACGGCCGGACTCGGCGACCTGGCCGATACGGAGCTGCGCTTCGGCGCCCGCAACGGCGGGCAGCCCGTGCTGCTCGGCATGGAGATGGCGATGAACAGCGACGCGCCGCACGATGCCGTGCGCATCATGAAGGCCATGACGCCGGACTATCTGCGTCTTCCTCTGGACCGCGCGCCGCGGAAACTCTGGGAGCTGCTCTTTCCGCTGCCTTACCGCGCGGACCTGGAGCGCTTCTCCCGCGCCCAGCGCATCGATCCGTTCCTGCTGGCGGGGCTGATCCGCCAGGAATCCGAATTCGACCCGCGGGCGGTCTCCCGCGCCAACGCCTACGGCCTGACGCAGGTGCGGCCGGGGACGGGCAGGCAGTTTGCGCGGAAAGCGGGGATCCGGCGGTTTACCAGCAACTCCCTGTTTCAGCCGGCCGTGAACCTGAATATCGGATCCTCCGTGCTGCGTTCGATGCTCGATCAGCACGGAGGGAAGGTGGAAGAAACGCTGGCGGCCTACAACGCCGGTCCCTACCGCGCGGCCGACTGGATTGCGTGGAACACCTACCGCGAGCCGGCGGAGTTCGTGGAATCCATCCCGTTCACCGAAACCCGCGATTATGTTCAGGCCGTGATGCGGAACGCGGACCTGTACCGGCGGCTCTACCGGTAAACGCCGCGTGTTAAAACTGAGCTTTACTCCGAAATTCGGCGAAATCGGATATCCTGATCTTGAAAGAGAGCGCACATGAAGATCCGACCTGAAGATGCTCTGGAATACCATTCCACATCTCCCGCGGGAAAGGTGGCGGTTACCCCGACCAAGCCTTGCCGCACACAGAGAGATCTAAGCCTCGCATACACCCCGGGCGTCGCCGTGCCGTGCCTGGAGATCGAGCGCGATCCGAGTCTCGCCTACAAGTACACCGCCAAGGGAAACCTGGTGGGGGTCATCAGCAACGGCACCGCGGTTCTGGGCCTCGGCAACATCGGCGCCCTGGCGGGCAAACCGGTGATGGAAGGCAAGGCGGTCCTGTTCAAACGCTTTGCGGATATCGACGTCTTCGATATCGAGCTCGATACCCTGAAGGCGGATGAAGTGATCCGCACGTGCCAGATTCTGGAGCCGACCTTCGGCGGCATCAACCTGGAAGACATCAAAGCGCCGGAATGCTTCTACATCGAGGAAGAGCTGCGGAAGACGATGAAGATCCCGGTCTTCCACGACGACCAGCACGGCACCGCGATCATTTCGGGCGCGGGCCTGCTGAACGCGCTGGAATTGACGGAAAAGAAGATCGACCACATCAAGGTGGTATTTAGCGGCGCGGGCGCCAGCGCGATCTCCTGCGCGGCGCACTACGTGAAGCTCGGCGTGAAGACCGAGAACATCGTGATGTGCGACACCAAGGGCGTGATTTACGAAGGCCGCACCGAGGGAATGAACCCGTACAAGGCGCGCTACGCTTCGAAGACTTCCGCCCGCACGCTGGCGGAAGCCATGGTGGGGGCGGACGTGTTCTTCGGGCTTTCGAGCGCCGGCTGCGTGACCGCCGAGATGGTGCAGGGCATGGCTCCGCACCCGGTGATTTTCGCGCTGGCGAATCCCGATCCGGAGATCGCTTACGACGTTGCCCTGGCGGCGCGTCCGGATGCCATTGTGGCGACGGGCAGGTCGGATTTCCCCAACCAGGTGAACAACGTCCTGGGCTTCCCGTTCATTTTCCGGGGCGCATTGGACGTGCGCGCCACCACTATTAATGACGAGATGAAGCTGGCTGCGACGCGGGCGCTGGCGGCGCTGGCCAAGGAAGACGTGCCGGATTCGGTGCTGCGCGCCTACGGCCTGGAACGGCTGGAGTTCGGCCGCGAGTACATCATCCCCAAGCCGTTCGATCCGCGGGTGCTGATCTCGGAAGCTTCGGCCGTGGCGCAGGCGGCCATGGACACCGGAGTCGCTCAGCAGCCCGTGGAGATCAAGCAATACCGCGAGGAGCTCGAGCGCCGGCTGGGCAGAGCCAACATGATGATGCGCAGCATGATCAACAAGGCGCAGAAGCAGCCCAAGCGCATCGTGTTTACGGAGGGCGAAGAGGGCAAGATCCTGCGCGCCTGCCAGATCCTGCTCGATGAGAAGATCGCGGTTCCGATCCTGCTCGGCAACGAAGCGAAGATCCGCGCCAAAGCGGCCGAGTTGCGGCTGCACCTGAACGGGGTACAGATGGTGGAGCCCACGAAATACCCGCGTCTCGAAGAATACGTCGAGGAGTTGTACAGCCTGCGGCAGCGCAAGGGCGCGACCCGCAACGAAGTGGCGCAGTTGATTCTGAATCCCACCACTTTCGGCAGCATGATGGTGCGGCTGGGCGACGCGGATGCCCTCATCGGCGGGCTCACCACGCACTATCCGGACACCATACGGCCGGCTTTGCAGGTGATCGACCTGCGTCCGGAACTGCGCAGAGTGGCCGGGGTTTACGTGCTGATCACGGCCAAGGGCGGCATCTACTTCCTGGCCGACGCGACGGTCAACATCGAACCTACCGCCGAGGATCTGGCGGAAATCGCCATCATGGCCGCGGAGAAGGCCCGTCGGTTCAACCAGGAGCCGCGCGTGGCCATGCTCTCGTTCTCCAACTTCGGCAGCACGCGCCACCCGCTCTCCGAAAAGGTACGGCACGCGGTGGACCTGGTGCGCCAGCGCGCGCCGGGGCTGATGATCGACGGGGAAATGCAGGCCGATACCGCGGTGGTGCCGCAGATCATCGATGAGACCTATCCGTTCAGCACGTTGAAAGGCGGGGCGAACGTGCTGATCTTCCCGAACCTCGAAGCCGGCAACATCGCCTACAAGCTTCTGCAGCGCATCGGCGAGGCGGAGCTGATCGGGCCGCTGTTGACCGGGCTCTCGAAGCCGGTACACGTTCTGCAGCGCGGCTCGGAGGTCAACGACATCGTGCACGTCGCGGCGGTGGCCGTCGTGGACGCGCAGGAGGTCGGCAAGCCCTACAAGACGCTGATGACTACGCGGACGCGCTAACCTGACGGTTGATGGAGCGTAGAGACTTCCTTCGCAACGCGATCCTGCTCTCGCTGGCGGGGTCCGCGGACGGCGCAGAGAATTTCGATCTTGCCGCGATCGAGCGGCCGCGCGTGCTCAAAGCCGCCGGCCGCTATCTGAACGACGAGCCGGTCACCGTGACGGCCTCCAGTTCACCGCGCAGCGCGGGAGGGAAGCACGATTTCTTCTCCGAGGGCGACTACTGGTGGCCCGATCCGAAGAATCCCGGTGGTCCGTACATTCAGCGGGACGGGATGACCAACCCAGACAACTTCGTGGAGCATCGCCGGGCGATGATCCGCCTGAGCCTGATCGTGCCGGCGCTGGCTGCGGCGTACAAGATCACGAAGGACCGCAAGTACTCCGCGCACGCCGCCAGGCATCTGCGCGCCTGGTTCATCGACGAGGCCACCAGGATGAATCCCAACCTGCAGTACGCGCAGGCGATCAAAGGCCGGTTCACGGGGAGGGGGATCGGGATCATCGACACGCTGCACCTGGTGGAGGTGGCGCGCGCCGCCTGGCATTTGGACCTGGCGCCCGCCGATCTCGAAGGCGTCCGAAAGTGGTTCGCGGATTATGTGGAGTGGATGACCACGCATCCGTACGGAATCGCCGAACGCGACGCCAAGAACAACCACGGCACGTGCTGGGCGACCCAGGTGGCGGCATTCTCGCAGCTCACCGGGGATCGCGGGAAGATGGACTACTGCCGGAACCGTTTCCGCACGGTCCTCATCCCCAACCAGGAGGCCGGGGACGGGAGCTTTCCGCTGGAACTGCGCCGCACCAAGCCCTACGGCTATTCGCTGTTCAACCTCGATGCCATGGCGATTCTGGTCCAGACACTCACCACCGGCGAGGACAACCTCTGGAAGTGGCACCTGGAGGACGGCCGGGGGATGGCCAAGGCGATGGCTTACATGTATCCGTACATTCTGGATAAGAAGAAATGGCCGCTCCCGCCCGACGTGATGTACGACAAGGAGTGGCCGGTCCGCCAGCCTTCGCTGTTGTTCGCCGGGCTGGCGCTCGACCGGCCGGAGTACCTGGCCCTGTGGCGCAAACTGGACCCCGACCCGACGGTGGAGGAAGTCCTGCGCAACTTTCCGGTGCGCCAGCCGTTGCTGTGGGTCTGAGGCTTACGTTTCGTTCCAGTTCTTGTTGTTGAAGATGCCGGCCATCATCTGGAACACGGGCGCACTCTTGGACTTCTGCTCGCTGTCGAGGAGCTTATAGACTTTGGCGAATGCATCGAGCTCGATCCGCGCCATCCGGCCTTCCAGTTCGGAGTAGGCTTTCACGGCCTGGCCGATCTCGTCCTGGCTCTTGCCGGAAGCAACCGCCTCCGCGATCAGCTCGCGGCTTTTCGTCAGTTCGTCGCGAAGAGGAGCCGCTTCTTTCTGGCCCTCCTCCATGATGGACTTGACCTCTTTCCTCTGGTCCTTGGAGAGCTTGAGGATTCCCGACATCGTCTCGAGCCGGCTCATGCGGGACGGGCCGATGTTGGGCACGGACATGCCATTGCCCCGGCCGCCTCCGCCGCCCATGTCGCCGCCCATATCGCCGCCACCGCCACCGCCGCGCTGCGCGAAAGCCACCGTGGCGAAAAGAATTCCCGTCAGTAATAGTGTGCGCATCATACGATCTCCTTTCGCTACCTTCCGCGTCCTTCGCCGCGCCCCTCAGCGCGCCCGCGGCCGGTCGGCTGGAAGATGCCGGCCATCACCTCGAATCCCTGTGCGGCCTTCGCCTGCTGATTCGGTTTGAGCATGGCGTAGATCTTGGCAAAGGCCTTCGCCTCGACCCCGGTCATTTGCGCGGCGAGCGCACTGTAGGCCCCCTGCGCCAGTTTAACGGCTTCGTCGCCTTTGCCTTCGATGATCGCGCCGGCCAATTGGACGCGGGCGTTGCCGATCTGGGTCCGAAGAGGCCCCGCTTCCTCCGCGGCGGCCATCAGGATGTTCTGAAGCTCCTGCTTCTGTTCCTTGTCTAGTTTGAGTTTGTCGGCCAGCAACTGTGCCTTGGTCGGCTGCTGCACGCGCATCATGCCCATGCCGCCCGATTCATCGCCGCCCATTCCGCTGCCACGGCCGCCGCCTCGCTGGGCGTAGGCCATCGCGGCAGCCAACATGGCCGCCAACAACAGTCTTCCGAACATTCGTACTCCTTTTTAAAGCGAGTTACCTCCACTCGATTAAATCACGTTTCGCCAAAAGGTGATAAAAGCCACTCCCGGGGCGGCGGTTGGTGAGTCAATTGCAACTCATTCCCCCGGAAATGAACGCCCTCGGCAGCATGCGGAAGAAGCTGTTCGATATCCGCCCGGGCGAACATCTGCGCACGTGGTCGATGTTTCTCTACCTGCTGTGCGTCCTCTTCGCTTACTACATATTGAAGCCTGTCTCGCGATCGATGTTCCTGACCCAATTCAATGCGGACAAGCTGCCCTGGCTCTACATTCTGATTGCGGGATTCGGCGGACTTTTCGCCTATCTGTACAGCCGGCTGGCGACCCGGACGTCCCTGGGCGCCGCCGTGTTTTGGACCATGTCGATCTCGGTGGAAGCCCTGTGCGCCATCTGGCTGCTGATCGGAATGCCCTGGATGGTTTACGTGCTCAACATCTTCGTGAGCCTCTTCAGCATCGTGCTGGTGTCGCAGGGCTGGCTGGTGGCGAGCAACATCTTCGATGCCCGCGAGGCCAAGCGTCTGTACCCTCTCCTGGGGCTCGGAATGGTGCTGGGCGCGGCCTTTGGCGGGGAGTTCACGCATTTGACCGCGCTGCTGCTGGGCACCAGGAACCTGCTGCTGGCGAGCGCCGTCATGGTGATTCTGGCGTACCTGGCTTATCGGCTGTCTATCTCGCGGTCGGGAAGCGCCGTCAAAACCGCGCGCGCGGGGGACGAGCACGAGACGGATTTCAGCTTCGGGGGCATGGTGAAGGATGTCGTTCGCATCCGCCATCTACAGGTGATCGTCGGAATCATGATCTCGATGTATCTGGTCGATACGCTGGTGGACTTCCAGTTCCAGGCGCTGGCCTCGCGAACGCTTCACGGCGACCATTTGACGGCCTTCTTCGGCCAGTTCTACGGTCTCTATCTCAATGCCACGGAACTGGTGTTCCAGTTGTTTCTGACCTCGCAGATCGTGAAGCGCTTCGGGGTTGGCGGAACTCTGAAGATCTCGCCGGTGGCGGTCGCCCTGGCATCCGTCGCAACGGTGGCGGCGCCGGGGACCTTCACGGCAGGCGCCGTACGGCTCACCGAGGCCTCCACGCGCTACACCGTGAATCGCACCGGGATCGAGCTCCTTTACATGCCTCTTCCGCAGGGCCTGCGCAACCGGGTGAAGGCGTTTATCGACATCTGCCTGGACCGGACGTCCCGCGGGCTGGGCGGCGTTCTGCTGCTGCTGCTCACCGCGACTTCGCTCCATCTCGGAGCCAGGGGCATCGCCGTAGTCGTGATGATCCTCTGCGTGCCCTGGATCTACCTCTCGTATCTGGCCAGCCGGGAATACGTCTCCACGATCCGGAAGCGGTTCGAATCGCGCCGGCTGGATTTCGAGAATGCGCGCATCAGCGTGAACGATACCGCTACCGTCCGGATGCTCGAATCCACGGCTGCCGGCGAAAATCCGCGGCAAGCTGTGTACGCGCTGTCCTTGCTGGCCGACACCCCGGCCTACGATTTGCGGCCTCTCCTGCGGAAGCTGGCCGGGGCCGCCGCGCTGGACGTTCGCGCGAAAGTGTATGAGCTGGCCGTCTCGCTGGGCGATTCCAGCCTTCTCGAAGAGGCCCGGGCGGAGGCGGCCCGGCCGGACTCCCCGGCGATTCCGGCGGTGTCGTACCTGGTCCGGTTTTCGCCGGATCGCGAAAAGATAACTACGGCCTTGTTGGAGGACCCGGATCCGGTTCGCGCGCGCGGAGCGGTCGAGGCGCTGCGCTCGGGCCCCGATCTGGCCGGCCGTCTCCTGACGCGGGAGTGGCTGGCTCGCGCCGCACGCTCGGAAGATCCCGCACGGCGCGAGATCGCGGCCCTGGCGATCGGGGTCCGCGGGGACCACGGCACCGAGGCGCTCTACCGCCTGTTGACGGACCCGGATCTCGAGGTCGCCCGGCAGGCTTGCGACTCCGCCGGCACGCTGGGCAATCGCGCCTACCTCTTTTCCCTGATCGACGCCCTCTCCAATCCGAAGCTGCGGGGCGCGGCGGTGGCGGCGCTTGCGAGATACGGTCCTGCCATCTGCGGCACGCTCTCGGACCTGCTGGCCGATGAAGCCCAGCCGCTGGCCGCACGAAGGCAAGTCCCCCGCGTTTTGAAAAAGATTCCGGACCAGCGTTCCGTGGATGTCCTGCTGGCGGCGTGCGGCCACCAGGATCTTTCTACTCGCGCGGCGGTGCTGAAAGCGCTCAACCATCTCAGGGAGTCCGCCCCCGGCCTGAATTTCGACGGCGCCTTCATTACCGGGCAGATTTTGCGCGAGGCCCGCCATTACTACGAGCTGAGCGCCGCCCTGTCGCCGTTTCACGACAGCCGGAACGGCCAGCGAAGCGCCACCGGGCTGCTGGCCCGCACCATCGAGGAAAGGCTGAAGAGCACCCTGGAACGGCTGTTCCGGCTGCTGGGGCTGCGCTATCCGCCTAAAGAGATCTATGCCGCGTGGCTGGCCGTTTCGAGCCGGCGGCAGGAGCAGGCCACCGCCGCGCTGGAATTTCTGGACAACACCATGGAGCGGGATCTCAAACGATTTCTGTTGCCCCTGCTGGACGCACCGGAGAATCTGCTGGAACACGGCCGCGAGCTTTTCGGCGTCGAACCGCCGACCGCCGAGGACGCCACGCGCGACCTGATTCGTTCGCGCGACCCCTGGCTGGTGGCCTGCGCCATTTCGGCCGCCGGCGAATTGAAGCTGCGCAACCTTGCCCCGGTGATTGCGGAAGCTGCCGCGGAAGCGCAAACGGAAGTTGCCGAAGTGGCCCGCCGCGCCGGGGCGGCGCTGGCCGCCTGAGTGAGGAATGGATGGCTGAACTGAACATCGTCGAAAAAGTGATCGCGCTCGAGGGCGTGGATCTGATGGCAAACCTCACCTCCGAACAACTGGCGCGCATCGGAGCCATCGCCAGTGAGGCGCGCTTTCCTCCCGGCCGGGTCATTCTGGAGGCGGGCAAGCCCCTGGACGCGCTCTACGTGGTGGTGGAGGGCGCTGTGGCGCTGAGCCGCGACGGCGACTTGCTGGCTACGGCACGCCCCAACGAAGTTCTGGGCGCCTGGGCCCTGTTCGAAGAGAACGATCCCATGCCGTTCACCGCGAAAGCCACGGAAGATACGCGGCTGCTCCGAATCGGCCGCGAGGACTTTTACGACCTGCTCGCCGATAACACCGAGATCACCTCGGCCATCTTTTCGACCCTGGTGCAGCGCTTCCGCAAGCTGGTGGAGACATGAGCTCGCCCGTCACCGAACTGCAGCAGATGGCTTCCGCGGGAAGGCTGCTGGCTGGAGTCGTCCACGAAATCAACTCGCCGCTCGGCTCCATCTTTTCCAACAACGAAGTGATCTCGCGGTGCATCGAGAGCCTCGACGCCCTTCTGGCGGAGGACTCTCCGGAGTCGATCGAGAAGGCCCGCCGCGTGATCGAAACATGCCGGAGCCTGGCGGCGGTAGACCGAATCGCCTGCGAGCGCATCCGCTCCGTGATCCGCGGCCTGAAGAGCTTCGTGCGCGTCGATACCGGCGATCGCCGGTCCGTGAATCTGAGCGCCCAGTTGCGCGATACCCTGAAACTGGCGCACGCGGAGTTCGGCGAGCGCATCACTGTGGAGTCCGACCTGGACGAATTGCCCGAGGTCGAATGCTACCCGCAGATGCTCAGCCAGGTGTTTCTCAACCTGCTGGTGAACGCCTGCCAGGCCATCGACGGCGAAGGCCGGATCACCGTCCGCAGCCGGCTGGAGGACGGCTGGGTGCACGTGTCGATCGCGGATACCGGCCGCGGCATGAGCCCCGAAGCGCAGGCGCGCGCCTTCGAAGTCGGCTTTACCACCAAGCTCGTCGGGGAGGGTATCGGGATCGGACTTTCGATTGCGAAGGAAGTAGTCGAGGAGCGTCACGGCGGTTCGATCGTTTTTGAAAGCAAGCCCGGCGCAGGTACGATTTTTCACGTCCGCATCCCGGTGCGGCAGATAAGGAGTTGAAGCTGTGAACCAGAACGGGCATTCGAAGCCTTGCGTGATGATTGTCGATGACGAGGAGATGGTGGTCGCCAGCATTCAGGCGTTTTTGGAGTTGGAGACGGATTGCGAGATCCACGGATTCAACTTCCCCGACGAAGCGGCGCTATTTGCCGCTCGCCGGAAAGTGGACGTGGTGGTCTCCGATTACCTCATGCCGAAGATGAACGGCATCCAACTGCTGAACCGGATCAAGGAGCTTCAGCCGGAGGCCAGCCGGGTGCTGCTGACCGGACATGCCGACAAGCAGAGCGCCATCGAGGCCATCAACCGCGTGGCCCTGTTCCAGTACCTGGAAAAGCCCTGGGATAACCAGCAGCTGCTGCTGGTGGTCCGAAGCGGCATCGAGCGGGCCCGACTGTTCCGTGACCTCCGCGAGAAGGTGGGCGAGCTCGATTCGGCCCACTCCGCCCTGAAAACCGTCGAACAGCGTCTCATACAGGCTTTTCTGTAGCGATTCGTAAGTAGAATAGAAGCATGAGGGTTCTTCTTGTCGTACTGGTCCTGCTGCTGCCCTGTCTCGCCGGAGTTCCGGAGGTCGACAAGGGGAAAGCGCTCGGCTCTCCGACCGCGCCGGTGGTGATTGAAGTATTCGCATCCTTCGACTGCCCGCACTGTAAGGTCTTCCACGAGGAAGTGATTCCTCAATTGGTCAAAGACTACGCCGTGCCGGGTAAGGTTTACCTCGTGAACCGCGAGTTTCCCCTCGGCGGGCCTTATCATCCGTATGCCCGCCAGGCGGCTATCTTTGCGACTGCGGCGGCCCGGATCGGCAGATACGCCGAGGTTTCCCAGGCCCTGTTCAACAACCAGGCCGCGTGGGCCGTGAACGGCAAGGTGTGGGAGACGGTGGCCTCGGTCTTGACGCCGACCGAGCAGAGGAAGGTGCAGGAGCTGGCCAAACAGCCCGCGATCCAGGCTGAAGTCCAGCGGGAGTACGACGAGGGCATCGCCGCCGGCATCAACGCGACTCCCACGATCATCGTCACCCGTGGATCGAAGCGCTATCCGATTCCCTCGCAGGACCTGAACTACGGGTTTCTCAAATCGCTCATCGACGGCATGCTGAAGTAGCGCCGTTGCATTTAGAATGGTAGGCATGAAGGTTCACGCCGTAGCCCTGATTGCGCTGCTTCCTTGTCTGGCAGCCACGATGGGCGACTTCGACAAGGAAAAGGTCCTGGGTAACCCGGCGGCACCGGTACAGATCGAGGTATATAGCGACTTTGAGTGTCCGGGCTGCAAGAGCTTCCACGAGAACATGCTGCCGACCATCGTGCGGGACTATGTGATACCGGGCAAGGTCTGCCTGATCGCGCGCGAATTCCCTCTCAACATCCCGGCGCACCGGTTTTCGCGCCAGGCGGCCAACTACGCGACGGCCGCCGCGCGCGTTGGGAAGTACCAGGCGGTAGCCGATACGCTGTTCCAGAACCAGGCGGTGTGGAGCGAGAGCGGCAAGGTCTGGGAGACCATCGCGCCGGTGCTGGCCCCGGCCGAACAAAAGCGGGTGCAGACGCTGGTGAAAGACCCGAGCGTCACCGGCGAGGTGCAGCACGACTACGATTCGGCTATTGCCCAACGCGTGAATCAGACGCCGACCCTGCTGATCAAGCGCGGCAATAACCAATACGCATTCGCGGGCCCGGGCCCCGATAATTACCTCCTGCTCCGGTCTCTGATCGATGGATTACTCAAATAAGAAGATCTACTGGGCCGCCGTTGCCTTTCGCATCATTCTGGGCGTAGTTTTCATTTACGCCGGATACGTCAAACTGAAGGACCCTTGGGAGCTGTTTGCCCTGGCCATCAGCCAGTACCAGCTTCTGCCGCTGAAGGCCGTCGAAATCGTAGCCCGGTCCCTGCCGTGGCTGGAACTGGCGATCGGGATCCTGCTGGTGTCGGGCCGGTGGCTGCGCGTTGCCGCGACCGCCGCGTCCCTGCTGCTGCTGACCTTCTTTGCCCTGATGATCCGGGCCGATCTGATGGGAATGGCGATCAACTGCGGGTGCTTCGGCGGCACCGACGACATGATTTCGTGGAAGACGCTGCTGCGCGACGGCAGCCTGCTGGCGGGCTCGCTGGCGTTGACCGCATGGGCGTACCTGCGCCGGCGGAAAGCGGCCTGATGGGCGTCTTCGAGCGCGAGCTCGAATACCACGAGAAGCTCTACTCCGGCTTTGCGCAAGCTCATTTCGCCCGCCCGGCCGTGCGCGCCCTGCGCCGCCACATGGTGGAGCGGATCCTCCGCCTGACCGGAGCCGGGCGGCAGTCGCGGGTTTTGAGCCTGGGCTGCGGCATCGGCGATACCGAACTGCTGCTTGCTCCGAAGATGGGCGAGGTGGTCGGAATCGACCTTTCTCCCGCCGCCGTGCGCCAGGCGCGCGCCGACGCCGAGCGGCTCGGCATCCGCAATGCCCGCTTCGAGCAGGGCACGGCCGCCGCAGGATCTTTCGATGCGGTCATCGCCATCTTCTTTCTGCATCACCTGCCCGACGCCGATTTGGCGGGGCTCCCCGGACAGGTTCGGAATCTACTGACGCCGGGCGGCGTTTTCTATTCGCTCGATCCGAGCCGGAGCCGCCTCTCCGGCCGCGTGGGCCGCGTGATCGTCCCCAGGCTGATGAAGAAGTACCAGACTCCCGACGAGCGCGAGCTCGATCCGCGGCCCACCGCAGAGCTGTTCCGCCAGGCAGGGTTCGAGACGCGCGTGGAGATGTACGATTTCGGCTCTTCCCCGCTGGCCGGGCTCTTTCCCGGATGGGGCGCGGGCTACCGCGCCGCCCGCCGCGTGGACGATTGCATCCTGAAGGTGGGGGCCCTCCGCAGGCTGGGCAGCAACTTCGAGGTTATTGCGCGCAAACCTCGCTGAGGCTCGCCAGCGTACCGCCCGCCGCGCGGATTTCGCTCAGGGCCTTCTCCGAGTTTCCGGCATCGAGGGTTTGGACCGCGTCCGTCACGACGGTTACCGAGCGGCCGGCGCGGAGCAGCCCGCGCGCCGCATGCAGCACGCAGATCTCGGTCACCACTCCGTAAACCACCGAGCGGCCGGGGTCCAGCCGGTCGAGAATGCGGAGCAGGTTGACCGTCTCGAAAGCGTCTACCGTCTGCTTCTCGACGATGATCTGCTGCGCGCCGTCGATAGCCAGTTCACACTCGCGGTTGGGGACTACCACTCGGCGGTCCAGCAGGGTAGCTTCGGCTTTCCGCTGGCCCAGCGTGCCCGCCACACAATGGTGCGGCCAGGCGGCGAATTCGGGATCGTCCTCGGAGTGGGCGTCGGCAGTGGACACGACCGGGATTCCGTGTGCAGCAGCGAAGCGGTTCAGGGCCGCGATCGCGGGCACAACTCGCTCGGCGCCGGGAACGTACAAGGCGCCCGAGGGGTATAGAAAATCGAGCTGCGAATCGATGTCGAAGAAGACGGTCTTCATCCCAGCAGGTTGTGGCGGGTGCGCTCGGTCAACTCCCGGAGTTCACGGCTGTGGATCACCGGCCACGGCTCTCCCACTTCCAATTGTCTCAGAGAGGGAGAAAGGCCCGCCACGGATTCCGCCGCGAGCTTACGCGCCTCGTCGAGCGAAGGCAGGGGCTCCACCAGCTTCCCGCCCAGGATCACCGGGCGCAGCAGAGCTTCTCCCTGGCCGCATTCCCCCGAGCGCGCGATCACATCGCGATGCGGCGCGCGAAAAACCTGCTTCGCGCCGGGGAAGGAAGGCTTGTCCTCGCTGTATTTGGCAGTGAACCGCTTGATGCCGCTGATGTCCAGTTCCACCAGCTTGTAGGTGGCGCTCATGGCGGGTGCGTCGCCGGAGGTGGCGAGCTGCGTGCCGACCCCAAAGGAATCGATCGGCGCGCCCGCCGCGATGAGATTGCGGATACGGTATTCGTCCAGGTCGCCGCTGATCATGATCTGGGCGTCCGGCAGCCCGGCCTCATCCAGGATCGTCCGCACCTGGCGCGAATTCGCGAGAAAATCGCCGCTGTCGATGCGGACCCCCATTAGCGGCTGTCCGAGCTTCGCCGCGTGACGAGCGCCTTCGATGGGGTCGTAGGTATCGATGAGCTGCACAGTGGATTCGCCCAGGACCCGCTGCAGTTTGCGGAACGCCTCCATCTCGCAGGCAAACGACATCACCCACGAGTGCGCCGCGGTTCCCATCACCGGGATGCCGTAGCGGAAGCCCGCCAGGGTATTGCTGGTACCTGCGCAGCCGCCCAGATACGCGGCGCGCGCGCCCAGCACTCCCGCTTCCGGAGTGTGCGCCCGGCGCGTTCCGAATTCGATGACGGCGCGTCCCGCCGCGGCCTCGACCACGCGCGCCGCCTTGGTGGCGATCATGGTCTGGAAGCCGATGCCGGAGAGCAGCCATGTCTCGGGGATCTGCGCCTCGATCACCGGCGCGCGCAGCGTGAGGACCGGCTCTCCGGGGAAGGCGGGTGTCCCTTCGGGCATCGCGAACAGGTCGCCGGTGAACCGGAAGCCGCGCAGGTAATCGAAGAATCCCGGCGAGGCATTTTGAAACTGGGGAAGCCCGCGGAGGTACTCGACCTCTTCGCCGGTGAAGCTCAAGTTCAGCAGGTAATCGACCGCCTGCTCCAGTCCCGCCGTCAGCAGGTAGTTGCGGTTGGGCGGTAAACGCCGGAAAGCCAACTCGAAGGTGGCCTTCTCATCCGCCTTGCCGGCCTCGAAATAGCCGGCAGCCATGGTCAATTCGTACAGGTCGGTGAGAAGGCCATTCATGTTGAAGTTTGCGGCTGCGCCGGGCGCACTGCGCCCTTTACTTCTTCTTCGGCTCGGGTGCCGCTTCCTTCACAGCGCCGGCGGCTTTCTGCAAGTCATCGACGGACTTGCTGTCCAGTTCATAGATGCTCGGCTCGTTCTCGCGTTGCGCGAAATATTGACTCCCCTGCTTGCGGATCGTCACCTTCTCGACCCGTTTGCCGTTGTTGGAGGTCACGGTGGCCTCGAAAACCGGCTGAGGAGCGGAACTGGCGCCGGTGATGTTTCCGCTATCCGCGAATTTCGTCGCACTCAGGTCGCGCAGCTTGTCGATCAGGCTTTGCACGCTGGCGTTGTCCATGGTCTTCGATCCGGACATCCACTTGTCGCCGCTCTTGGTGTAGACGGCGTTTTTGAGCTCCACCTTGCCGGGGTCGCTGAATCCGAAATCGAAAACCTTCTTGTTCCGGAAGTCGTCCAGGCCCTTGTCGAGCGCATCGCCCACGTCGGCCGACGTCTTGAAGATGCCGGGGACCGCGGTGCTCTTGGCGTAATAGTTCTTGTCCTTATCCTTGCGGATCTCGATGGTCTGAGTTCCGCTGGAGTCCGTCACGGTGGCCGACGCCACTTTCTCGGTGCTTCCCCACTTTTTAGCGGGGTCGTCGGCGCTCGAGAGGTCCATCTTGGCATCGCGCAGCTTGTCCACCAGGGCCGATACCGCGGAGCTGTCGGCCCGCAGCGGCCGTGGCTTCACGATCTGCCATTCGTTCTGCGCGTCTTTGCCGAACTCGATGGCTTGCCCTTTGGCCTGCAAATCCACGCGAGTCAGTTTGTCCTGGTCGAAGGTGAGCAGCCGCTTGTCGCGCAGATCGTCGGGCCGCTTATCGAGAGTGGATTTCACGAACGAGGCGATCGTTACGACCTTTGGGCTGCCCGGCAGCTTGGCATACGCGCCCGAGCCGGTGGGTGTGTCGTCGCCGATCAGGACGCCTTCGGTCTTGCCGTTCTTCAGCTTCACCTGAATATCGAGCGTCGGATCGCTCAGGCCGAACGGTTTCAGGTCGGCGGGTTTCTCGTCGACGGTCGTATCGGCGTTGAGCGAGGCCAGGTTGGTGACCATCGACGAGACGGCGTCCTGGTCCGCCGGAAGCTGCGTTGGCTCGGTGATCTTCCACTTCCCGTCCTGCTTCTGGAGATCGATCACCTCGCCCGTCACTTTCTTGACGCGGATCTCCTGGAACTGATCTTCGGGGATCGTGAGCAGCTTGACGGTCTTATCGCTGCTTTTGCCGGCGGAGGCCTGGCGTTTATTCGACCACCAGACCGCTCCGCCGAGCATCGCCAGAAGCGCCACGGCGGTGAGAAGGCCCTTGGGCTTCACGGCTTATCTCCTCTTCCACCAGGTGGCCATGCCGAAGCCCACAACGCCCAGCGGGAAAATCACCACGCTCAGCCAGAACACCATGCCCAGCTTTTGCGCGCTCATGTTCAGGGGCCGGTCTTCCGGCGCTTTCGGCCGGATGGAAATCAGGTCTTCGTCGGCGGTCAGCCAGTTGACCATGTTGAGCATCAGGTCGCGGTTGCCGTTGAAGCGGATGAAGCCGTTGCCTGCCCACATGGAGCTGCCTACGACCACGAACCGGCCGGGGGTCTTGCCATTGTAAGTGCCGGCGGCGGCCAGGGTCAGCGGCCCTTTCTTGTCGGTCTTGGGGTCGATGCGGATGCTGCCCGAGCTCAGATTGTTGGTGGCGTAGCTGTTGTCGCTGGTCTCAAACAGCTTGGAGACTGAGGTCTTGTCGCCGTTCTTTACGTCCAGCGTACGGGAGAGCGGAAACGCCGTCGCCACATCCTTCAACTGGTCGACGATGGGGTGCGAGTCGTAGCTGCTGACCAGGGGCACTTCCGGACCGAGTCCGAAGATCTGGCCGATGCCGCTGGTGTCGAGGGCCAGGTCCTTATTCGGAGTGACGCCCCAGCTTGCGAGCAGCGCGTCCAGCGATTTATTTTCGTCGATGGGGTTGCGGCCCACGTTGAGCGCCGGGTCGAGCATGAACAGGGCCTTGCCGCCGTTCTCCACGTAGGTTTTGATGGCGTCCACTTCCGGCTGCACGTATTCGTGCTGCGGGCCCGCCACGATCAGAAGGGTGCAATCAGAGGGCACTTCGATCTTGCCGGCGGCCGGCGGGGTTCCCGGCGCAGCGCCGGCCGCGGCGGGCTGCGCGCCGGTTCCCAGCAGGTTCAGCGAACGGGTCTTGTAGTTATTGCGCTCGAGCGCGTCCTTCACGGCCGAATAGCCGCTGCGCTCGCTGTCGTCTATGCTGCGCTCGCCGCTGCCCGTCACGAAGCAGGCATTGCGCTCGCCGGTCTTGAGCGAGCGGATCAGCGCTCCGGTAACCTCTTCCTCGGTGAGGCTCTTGGCCTCTTCCTTTTTCTGGCCGCTGTCGACCAGGATCTGGACATCGCGCCGGTAGCCGTCGGCTTTCGCCTGCTGCGGCTTCTTCACCGGGTCGATGTAATCCACGTGCAGTTTCGGGGAAAGGGAGGAGTAGCGGCCGAGAAGGTCGCGCGCCTGCGGGAATCGGGTGGCATCGTCAAAGTAATAGAAGCTCACATCGTGCTTGAGGTTCTTGACTACCTTGATAGTCTGCTCGGACAGGCTGAACCGCTTGTTGGCGGTCGAGTCATAGGATTTGTCGTAGCGGTTCGCCAGGAAATTCACCGCGGCCAGCACCGCTACGATCACGACGATATAAACAGCGACGTACGCGGTGTACTTGGTCTGACGCGTTTTCAACCATTCGTGCGACATGTTACGCCCTCCACCGCAATGATTCCATCGCTCTCGAAGTCAGGAACAGCGAAAAGAAAATCATGGAAAGATAAAACACCACGTCTTTCGAATCGAGCACTCCCTTGCTGAAGTTCTCGAAGTGCGTGACGATCGAAAGGTAATTCACCACCTGCGCCGTCGCAGTGCTGTCGAACGCCGTGAACCAGCTCAGCAGCCACAGCAGCAGGCATACAAAGAAAGTGACGCCGCCGGCGATGATCTGGTTCTTGGTGGTGGTCGAGATAAAGACCCCGATCCCCAACAGGCAGCCGCCTTGCAGGATCAGCCCCAGGTAGGCCACCAGCACCGGCTGCAGGTCGGGCTTGCCCCAGGCAAACAGCATCGCCACGTTGATCATCGACATAGCCAGCACGCACAGGTAGAGCAGCATCGCGCCCAGCCACTTGCCGATGATGATTTCCGCGTCCGAGACCGGAGAGGTCAGCAGCAGCTCGATCGTGCCGCGATTCTTCTCTTCGGCAAACGTGCGCATCGTGATCATGGGGATGAGGAACAGCGCCACGGTCGAGGCGAAGCCCAGGAGCGGCGAGATGATCTGCTCGTTCACGTTCATGGTTGCCGGCTGGCCGGACATCTGTGCCTGAAAGCTGAAGCGGATCATGTCCCGGGTGGCCGTATAGAAGCCGAACCCGAAGATCAGCGCGAAGAACGCCATCAGGATGTAAGCAATCGGAGACGCAAAGTAGCTCTTGAGCTCTTTCCGGCAGATGAGCAGGATATTCTTCACTGCGTGGCTCCTTCTGATTTCGCCATATCTTTCTTTTCCGCCGTGGTGAGCTGCAGGAAGATATCCTCCAGGCTCAAGCCTACGGCTCGTAGTTCACTGAGGCTCCAGCCGGCGTTGACCACGGTACGGGCCAGGTCGGCGCGGATCTGGCGGCCCTGCAGGCTTTCGATTTCGAAATGCAGGCGCCCGTTCTTGGAATCTCTCATCACCACGTGGCTGACGCCGGAGACCTGCTCCAGGCGGTGCTGCACTTCCATGGAGTCGGGGCGGCCGTCGGCGGTGTCCACCTCGAGGGCCACGGCCTCGGAGCCGCGCAGCCGGTTCGTCAGGTTGGCCACCGAATCGATGGCCACCAGCCGCCCCTGGCTGATGATGATCACCCGCTCGCACGAATGCTCCACTTCCGAAAGAATGTGGGTGCTGAGAATGATGGTATGGTCGCCGGCCAGGGATTTGAGCAGCTCGCGGATTTCGATGATCTGCTTCGGGTCGAGGCCGGAAGTCGGCTCGTCCAGGATCAGGACGTCGGGGTTGTGTATGATCGCCTGGGCCAGCCCGACGCGCTGCCGGTAGCCCTTGGAGAGCTTGGCGATCAACTTGGCGCGAACGTCGCCGATGGCGCAGCGGCCCAGCACCTCATCGACGCGGCGATTGATGTCGCCCGACGAGATGCCTTTCAACCTTCCGGTGAAGCTCAGGTACTCGGCCACTTCCATTTCGGGGTACAGCGGAGGAGTTTCGGGGAGGTATCCGATACGCTTCTTCACCTCCATGGGATTTTCGAGGACGTCGAAGCCGGCCACATTGGCGGTTCCCGACGTTGGCGGGAGAAAGCAGGTCAGGACGCGCATCGTGGTCGTTTTCCCGGCGCCGTTTGGGCCGAGAAACCCCACGATTTGCCCCTTCTCCACTTCGAAGGAGATATTGTCCACCGCGACAGTACGAGCGTACCGCTTGGTTAGACCTTCCACTTTGATCATATTGTTTTGTCCCAGATCAGACAGACATCAGGTGCCATTTTGGGCAGAAGGGCGCGTGTTGGAAAAGCGCCGACATGTAAATACTACTTGAATCTTCATGATACGGAGATTGGACAAACCTTGTCAAACGCCGCAGGTGACGCGCCGGCCACGCCAGGTGTGCGGTACAACGTACCGACGCGCCGATTCCTCGATGCTACAGTAGATGCTTGTCCTACTGGTTCGAGTCCCCCGGGATTGCCGCGCCTGTGCTCGCCACCTTGGTCGGCGTGGCGGGCGCGGCGCTCGGGCTGCGGATCACCGGCGTGCATCGCCGCGCGCGACTGGTGGTACCGTTCAGCGCTGGCGTGCTCCTCGGAGTCCCGCTATTCGGTCTGCTGCCCGAGCTTGGGATCGAGCTCGGCTGGGGTCCCAGCTTGATCCTGTTCGTCGCCGGATACGGCGTGCTGCTGCTGGTGAACCACTTCCTGTATCCGGTGTGTCCCACGTGTGCGCACGATCACGATCACGCTGCCTGTGCCACCGAGTTGCATGGGTTTGCCGCCCCGCTGATCGCGGCTGCCGCGATCCACAGCTTTCTGGATGGCTGGAGCGTGGCGACCGTTCAATTGACGGTACCGCTGGGCCTGCGCGTGGCGGTGCCGCTGGCCATCGCACTGCACAAGGTGCCGGAGGGAATTGCGCTAGGCGGAATCCTGCGGGCCGCCGTACCTAAAAAAACGAACGCCTTCGCCTGGTGCGTACTCGCGGAAGGCACGACGCTGGTCGGCGGCGCCGCGGGTCTCGGCATGGCTCCCTATCTCGGCACGAAGTGGATCCTGTATCCCCTGGGCATCACCGCGGGCTGGCTTTTCTATCTCGGCTACCACGCGGTGCACGAAGAGTGGAAGCGGCGCGGCGCGGCCCCGGCGTTCGTCTCGGCCCTCAGCGGAATGGTAGGCGCCGCGGCGATTCAACGGGGCGCGGAGATGCTGTTCCGGTAACGAAGGTCCAGCCGCGATTCACGCTCGCCGCTCGGGCCTGGGGAGCGGACGGCCGGAAACACTGCATTGTCCGCCACTCCGCGTTTCCGGGCCGATTCGCCACGCCTGCTCCACCAGACTGTGTAATACTCCCGGGTCTCCTTCCGCGCGAAGGTTCAGCAGCACCTCATGGACCGTCCGCTGGCGACGCGTCGAGCACACCCTCGACGTCCGGTTCATGCCCGTTGCCGCACAGCGCCGCCTTGACATACCCCCGGCGGTCTCGTCGATCAGCTTCAGATGCGCGATCCGGAATCCCCGCCGCGGTGAGCGCCGCGTCCAACCGTTCGATCAACGGCCCCACCAGCATCGGGGCGGAGAGCGCCTCCCGCGGCCGCAAGACAAGCGGCAGTTCATCCATGCCAGCGCCGCTTCGGCCTGGGCGTAGCGGGCGTAGTCGATTTCCACATTGCCGGGCGAACCCGCGGAGTAACTCGCCACCGAGCACTTCATCGAGCCACTCCGCCACGCCCTCGCCGGTTCGCGAACTGAGGAAGCGCAGTCCCGGGGCTGCGCATCAACACCCAGATCAGCTTTGCTGCAGCAGATGATATCGGCCTCAGCGATCTGGTTGAGGTAAACAGAAACTCCATATCCGGGTCGAGCGGGCTCGTGAGCTCGTACCGGATCGAGCAAAACCGTAAGCGGCGCCACGCGGAACCGTCCGGCATACTCGGTCAAGAGAGGCCGGAGTACGGTAGCAGCGAGATCAGTGCAACTGCCGACCGCTTCGGCGAAAATGACGTCCGGTTCGTAGGCTTCGAGCCGCTCGGCCGCCTCCAACAGGTCGGAGAAGCGGCAACAGAAGCAGCCGCCCGTCACCTGGTCGGCCGGAACGCCCCGCTCCTGCGTCAGCCGTGTGTCGACCAGGTCGTCGCCCTGATCGTTCAGGATGGCCGCGGCGCGCAGGCCCTGCTTTTCGAGCATACGCGCCGCTGCCAGAATCAGGCTCGTCTTCCCCGATCCGAGAAAGCCACCCACCAGCACCAGAGCCGGTTTTTGGCTCATACTACCAGTTGCTCGCCGGCGTGCAGGACGCGCCGCTGGTCGAATTTCACACTCTTCGGGCGCCCCTCCCTGCGGAAGGTGCAGGACTGGCACGCTAGGGTTCCGTGATCCACTTTCACGGTCAGGCGGCTCGCGGTCAGGGTGAATGTCCCCCAACCGGCCGCGGTCGACCAGAAGCAGCGGAACTCCGCGGCGCTCGTCCGCGGCAGCACGGTCACGGCCTCGGTTGCGCCGTGATAGCGGAACCCGCTCATGGCCAGCAGCCCCGACCACGCCGCCATGGCTCGCGCGTAGTGGTGGCCGCACTCGGCTTCGTCCCACGGGTTGCGACGCTCGCCGTCGTAACGCGCGCGCGTGGCGTGTATGCACTCGACGCCTTCCCGCGTCATGCCGGCGTAAAGCATATGGCTGGCCGCCACGTACTCCAGGCCGGTAAACACCTCGGCATAGTAGGGGAAGGGGATTCGCGGGCGCTTCGCCTTGCCGTAGTCGCACACCACCACGGCGGCTTCGTCGTTCAACGCGAAGGTCCGCTGGACGTTCTCGTGCGTGGCGAGCGAGCGCTTGAAGTTGTAGCGGTAGATCGATTCCAGCGTCTTGCGGATGTGCTCGCCGTTGACCAGGTTGCCCAGGCCCGCCGCCTCCGCCATGTACTGTCCCACCAACTGGTCGGCCAGGCATCCGCCGCCCAACTGGTACTCCGGATTCTCGGTTCCCTCCGACCCCATGGAACTGCGCAGGGAGGGCGCGATCTTGTCGGCTGGAACCCCGCGCACCTGCTGAATGTAATACTCACCGTTGAACAGGTTGGCGTCGATCCACTTGCTGCCGCTGTCGAACAGGCGGCGGTATTCCTGTGCCGCGGCGTCGTCGCCCACCGCGCGCGCCATCTCCTCGCCGGCACGCAGCGCGCCCAGGTAGTAGATGCCGCACATCCCGTTCGGCCCGTAGAATTCCACGTCGTAGGTGTTGTGCTGCACGCCTTCCATGACGCCGTCGCGGTCGGCATCCCATCCTCCGCGCACCCAGGCGAACTCCAGGGCTTTTTTGATGCGCGGCCACATCCCGCGCAGCCATTCCGTATCGCCCGACAGGGACCAGTCGAGATAGGCGTGCATGATCTGGCCCATCTGCCCGTCGGCCGCCGCGAAGCCGGAACGCTCCTTGCCGGGCGGCAGCAACTGGCGAAAATGGATGGCCCCGGCATCGTCCATGTCGTAGCCGAAGGAGGCTGCCCGCAGAGAACGTGCGAAGCTCGGGAACAGGAACGGCGTGGAGGTCTCGTAGTTCCATACGTGGGTGCAGTTTCCGAAGCAGCAGCCGGATTTGTCGTTGACGCCTTCGAAGCCGTGGAACTCGCCGTCGGCGGTGCGGAAGCAGGTCGTGCTGACCAGTGTCGAGAGGTTTGCCGAAGCCGCTTCCTTCACCACCCCGGGAACCGTGCTCTCCCGAATGGCGGCGGCGAAGCTCCTGGTGTCCTTCTCCAGGCGCGCGAGATTCTGTGCCGCATAGCGTGCCGCTTCCCAGGCATCGGCAAACCGGGTGGTGTAGAAGTTCCCGATAAGGGTGTCTTCGTCGCCCTTGGGGGCCGACCATCCGCACCGGCGCGGCGTCCGGTTCGGATAGTGCCACGCCAGCAGGAAGCTGTAATCGCGCCGCGCACCGGCGGGAATGGTTCTGCTCAGGCACAGCGCGCCGACGGCGTTACGGGCCGGCGCCTCCGGGCCCAGGTCGCCGTCTTCCGAGAAATCGTCCCAGAAGAGCATGGGCGAGTTCCACCAGCGTCCGGCCTCCCAGCCGCGGAGAAACGTGACGCGGTCCGCGCCGGCATCCAGCAGACCAAGGACGAACGAGCCGTGAAGCGCGTCCTTCTCCGCCAGCGAAGGGTTCGTCATGAGCAGCCCTTCGAGGCCCGCCTCCTGGCGATGTTCATTCACCCGGCTGTTCCCGCCGCCGCACGGATTTTCGACCGACCAGGCGATCGAAACCTTCGCCGGCGCGGTCCCGGGGTTCGAGACGCGGTAACGCAGCACCGCTACCGGGAGGCCCGAATCGTCCGGTTCGTGGGGGATAAACGGCGTGAACGCTTCGAGCGAAACCCGAACAGGCAGCACGCTGTCCGAAAAATCGATGCGCGCCAGCGGAAACTCGCCAGTGAACGTCGCGGAGGCCAGCCTTACCAGCCCCGGAGCGTTCTGCGATCCGAGCCCCGACGCGCCTTCGTAGGGAGGCTGTATGCGCGCCTCCAGCACGCGTGCCACCGGCTTCGCGCCGCCGGCCTTCGCCCAGATGCAGGGGAACGCGTAGTTCGGCGCCGCGCCCTTGTCGGGCTTATTGAAGATTTCCCAGTCGCGAAGCTGTCCGCGCCCGCCCAGGCTGACGGCTCCGGCCCCGATTCCTCCCAGCGGGAATGCCAGCATCTTGAGGTGCGGGCCTGTGAACACTCGCGGATACGCAATGTCCGGCGGGGCCGCCGGTGGGCGAGTCGATGCTGCCTGCTGCGCCTCCGCCTGGGTCGCCGCCGTGGCAAGCGCCACCCGCTGCAGAAACGTACGCCGGTTGCTGCTCATGGCCAATAGTGTAGTCGAGCGCGCGGCCCTACAGGAATGCCATGGTTTTTACGCCGCTGATATCGAAGCGTTTGCGGCAGCGGAGGTTCTTGCACGCCACCTTGTCGTCCATCAGCACCATGTAACTTTGGGCCTTGGCGAATTTGGCGCGGTCGCGCTCGTCGGCGCCTCCGGGCAGGCGGTCCTTCTTCTTCCGGACCGCCCAACGGAGCTCATAGGTGTCGGCAGTGCGGCAATAGGGGCAATTCAACGTTGCCGGCTTGGTCGCCTCTGACTCGCTGTAGAATGCCCGCTCGTCCATATTAGCGGTCCCCGATCGGAATCCAGGTCTGGCCGTCGGGGTTGCCCTTATACTCGGCGCGCGGACGGATCAGGCGATTGTTGCGATACTGTTCCAGCACGTGGGCGGTCCAGCCGGACATGCGGCTCACCGCGAAAATCGGGGTGAACAGGTCGATCGGGATGCCCAGCGAATAGTACGTCGATGCCGAGTAGAAATCCACGTTCGGATCCAGGCCCTTGACCGATTTGACGGTCTCCTCCATGCGCTTGGAGAGCCGGTACAGCTTTTCGTGCCCGGTGCGCTTGCCCAGTTCCTCGGAAAGCACACGCAGGTGCGTCGCGCGCGGGTCTTCCGTGCGGTAAACGCGGTGGCCGAAGCCGGGAATCTTGACCTTGCGCGCCAGCGTGTTCTTCACGCGGTCGACCGCTTCCTCCTCATCGCCCAGGTCCAGCAGCCACTTGATGACGTCCTGGTTGGCCCCACCGTGCAGGGGGCCCTTGAGCGCCCCGATGCCGCTGGTGACGGAGGAGTAGATGTCCGAAAGGGTGGCCGCCGTCACGCGGGCGGCGAAAGTGGAGGCGTTCAGCTCATGGTCGGCGTGCAGGGTCATGGCGACGTCGAAGGCTCGCTCCATCACATCGTCGGGACGCTTGCCCGTGAGAGTGTAGAGGAAGTTGGCGGAGAAGCCCAGCGCCGGGTCGCCGGCCACAACCGGACTTGCCTTGCGCAGGCGGTCGAACGTAGTGACGATCGCGGCGGTCTGCGACATCAGGCGGATCGCCTTGCGATGGTTGGCTTCCGCCGACATGTCCTGAGCTTCCGGATCGTACACGCCGAGCATCGACACGGCCGTCCGCAGGACGTCCATGGGAACCCGATTTGGCACGGAACGCAGGAAATCGACCACCGGGCCGGGAAGCTCGCGGGCGGCCGCGAGGTCCTTTTTGAGTTTGTCGAGTTCCGCCTGTTTGGGCAGCCAGCCGTTCCAAAGGAGGAAGATGACCTCCTCGAACTCGGCATTGTCCGCGAGCGTGTGAATATTGTAGCCGCGGTAGCTCAGAACGCCTTGATAGCCGTCGATGTAACAAATTTCGGATTCGCCGGCGATGACACCTTCCAGACCTGCAATCGTCGTTCCCATTTCTCGCTGTCTCATTTCAGGCCGGAACTGTTTCCCGGCCCCAACATTCAATCTTGCGCCGCCGGGTTCATCGGGGCGCCGGGCATCCGGGCAGCGGAGAGAACCCGATGGTCAGGTCGTCCCGCTCCACCCAAAGCTTCTCCTGCTGGTTCTTGCCGAAATCCACGGTGAGGATCACGCCCGAGCCGCAGGAGCGGCTCCGCGAGATCCGGAAATTCGCCACGTCCGGGTGGGAACTCTGGGGACCCCAATCCTGCATGAATGCGGAGAAGGGATAGCCGCGGCGGTCGCCGTCGGTCCGCACCCACAAGTTGTACGCGGATTGATAGTCGTGCGTTTCCAGGAGCGCGAAGAAGCGCTTCACCTGCTTCTCCTGGCGGTAGTTGTGAAAAGTGAATAGAAGGATGCCGCCGGCGATCACCAACGCCACGGCAGAGATTACCAAGGTCTTGATGATGCGGATCCGTTTTTCTTCGCCGGCGCCGTATTGATCGAGATAACCTGACATCTCCTCCCCGAATCCAGGTTACTTCACCGGGTAGGCCTTGTCATAGGCCGCGGTGGCCTCGGCAGTGAGATCCATCGCCGGTTTGAAGTAGAGTGCCGTCGACGTGTCTACAATCAGGTCGTAGCCCTTGTCTTCGGCGAGTTTCTTTACGATTTCCGTCATCTTCTGGGAACTCTTGGCGAGGACATCGTTGCGATAGGCGGTCGCATCGGCCTGCAGGTCGTCCTGCATCCGCTGCAGATTCCGCTGCTTCTGCTGGCCCTGGGCGGTCAGATCGGCCTGCGCCTGCGCCGACAGCTTGTCGCCGGAGGTTTGCAGTTGCTGGGAGAGAGCCGCGATCTCCTTCTGCAACTGGTCGATAGCGTCCTGGCGAGGTTTGAACTTGGCCTGCATGTCGGCGTTGGCTTTGTTGATCTCCGCCGAATCGAAGACCGCTTTCTGAAGGTTGATTACCGCCACCTTGGTCTGCGCCGGGGCGATTTGGGAAAAGGCGAAGAGGGCAAAACAGACCAGCGAAGGCCTGAGGCCCATCCGTGAAAACATCAAGCACTACTCCTGAGATTGTGTTCTAAAACCCCAGATTAGCACACCCTATTCGAGAACACCGAGGATCTCATCCTCGCGGAGAATCAGGAATTCGTCGCCTCCGACCTTGATCTCCGCGCCGGAGTACTTCCCGAAAAGAATCCGTTCGCCGGGTTTGATGCCCATGCCGGCGCGTTCACCGGAATCGAGAATCTTGCCGGCGCCGATCGCTACCACTTCAGCTTGCTGGGGTTTTTCCTTGGCCGAGTCCGGGATGATGATCCCGCCGCTGCGCTGTTCGCCTTCTTCCAGGCGTCTGACGAGCACGCGGTCGTGCAGGGGGCGTAAGTCCATGACTCGATTATACGTCCACGAGGGTTGGATCTACCGCCGGAAACCGTCAAAAACTTGTCTTTTCCGGCGGCTCTCCGGTGAATGCAATCCTTTATAATGAGAGTTCCTAATCTGAAAGCACACCCCCAACTCAAGGAGTAATTCATGGCTGCGAAGCGGATCGGTATTCTTACGGGCGGCGGAGACGTGCCGGGCCTTAATAGCGTGATCAAGACGGTGGTATACCGTGGAAGCGAAATCGGCTGCGAGGTCATCGGCATCCGGCGCGGATGGGAGGGTTTGACGCACGTTGACCTGCGCGATCCCGCCAGCCGCACGCGCTACGTCCTGCCGCTGAACCGCGAGAATACCCGAACCATCGATCGCACGGGCGGCACGTACCTGCACAGCTCGCGCACTAATCCTTCAAAGATGAAAAAGCTGCCCCCGGTTCTGGAAGGGCAGGATTTTCCGAAGCTGGAAAG
Organism: Bryobacterales bacterium; assembly: GCA_963836015.1. GTDB lineage: Bacteria > Acidobacteriota > Terriglobia > Bryobacterales > Bryobacteraceae > CAWCDJ01. The sequence continues at coordinate 395,877 of CAWIIF010000015.1, forward strand.
CACCAAAAAGGGCGTCACGTCCACCGTGTTCGACGTCACGGCGGCTGTGAAGAAGAATATCGAGACCCTGAACCTCGATTACCTGATCGCCATTGGCGGCGACGATACGCTGAGCTACGCCGCCGAACTCGACCGGCAGGGCATGAAAGTGATCGCCGTTCCCAAGACGATGGATAACGACGTCCGCAACACCGAATACTGCATCGGCTTTTCGACAGCCATCAGCCGCGCCATGGACGCCATCGAACGGCAGCGGACCACGGTCGGGTCGCACGAGCGCGTCGGAATTTTCCGCGTGTTCGGGCGCGACGCCGGCTACACCGCGCTTTACACGGCTTATGTGACATCGGTGCGGTGCTGCATCCCCGAATACAAAGTCAGCCTCCCCAAACTGATTGACCTGTTGATTACCGACAAGCGCAACAACCCCAGCAACTACTCCCTGTGCGTCCTCTCCGAAGGTGCGGAGTGGGAAGGCTACAAGGTAAAGGAGTACGGCGAGCCGGACGCTTTCGGACACCGCAAAAAGATGAGTGTGGCGGAAGACCTGAGCAACGAGATCAAGACCGCCACGGGCGAGGAGACCATCGTCAGCGACCTCACCTACGACCTGCGCTCCGGCAGCCCCGACTTCGTGGACCGCATGGTCGCGGCGACCTTCGCGGGAATGGCGATGGATGCCATCGAGGAAGGCAAGCACGGCCTGATGATGGCCATCAGCAACGGCTGCTACACCATGGCGCCGATCCCCGATCCCAAGCTGGGGCCGCGCAGGGTGGATATCGAGACCATGTACAATACCGAGCGCTACCGGCCATACTACGACCATAAGCTGGGATTGCCGATCTTCCTGACGCGGGCATAGCTTGGATTGGAAGCGTCTCTTCTCGAAAGGGGGCGGGCGGCAGGGCCTGCCCCGGCTCACTCCGGAGCTGCGGGAACGGATTCGGGCTTCGTTCGACGACGCCTCCCGCGACGAGGAGCATTTCCCCTCCACCATCGATCCCCGCATCTACCACGTCCAGCTGATTCGACTCCACCTGGGCGACCTGCGCGGGCGGCGTGTGCTGGACGTGGGCTGCGGCAAGGGACGGTTCGCGCGCGCCTTCAAGCAGCAGGAGCCGGAAGCGGAGATCTGGGGCCTCGATATCTCGGAGGAGATGCTGCGCTTCGTGCCGTCCGAGATTCCAACGCGCGCCGGCTCCATGACCGACCTTCCGTTCGAGGATGGGTTTTTCGATGGCGCGTACGCCACCGAGTCGCTCGAGCACGCCGTCGAGATCGCCCGCGCGGTCAGCGAAATCTGCCGTGTGGTCAAGCCCGGCGGCCGAATCGCGATCATCGACAAGAACGCCGAGCAGTGGGGCCGGCTGGAGACTCCCGAATGGGAGAAATGGTTCACCCGCAAAGAGCTGGAGCGGCTGCTCCGGCTCCACTGCCGGAACGTGACCAGCCGCTATATCTCCTACTGGGAGGATGTCGAGCCGGACGGCCTGTTCCTGGCCTGGCTGGCGGAGAAGTAGATCCTGTCTTAAGCCCGCGCCCGTTGCTGCCGATAAGACAAGAGTGAAGGCGCGGCTTTCCATATGGACGTTGCTGTTGTCGGCCGTCCCGGTGTGGGGACAAGGCGGCTTGGCGGAGGCTTCCCTCGAGCAGCTTCTGGAAACGCGGGTCACCTCCGTTTCCAAGAAGGAGCAGAAGCTTTCCCGGACCGCCGCGGCTGTTTTCGTGATCACTCAGGAGGACATTCAGCGGTCCGGCGCGTCGACCCTGCCCGACCTTCTGCGAATGGCGCCCGGGGTGGACGTGGCGCAGATCAATACGAACTCTTGGGCAATCAGCATCCGGGGGTTCAACTCCCGCTACTCCAACAAAGTGCTGGTGCTGGTGGATGGCCGGTCGGTCTATACGCCGACCTTTTCGGGCGTGTATTGGGAACACCTCGATCTTCCCCTCGAAGATATCGAGCGCATTGAAGTGATTCGCGGGCCGGGTGCGTCCGTCTGGGGCGCCAACGCGGTCAACGGTGTGATCAACATCATTACGAAACCTGCCGCCGCCACTCAGGGCGGGCGGGTATCGGCGATGGCAGGGTCGGAAGTATATGCCGGCGACGCCCTGCGGTACGGCGCCAGGGCCGGCGCACGCGGCGCCTACCGGGTGTTCGCCCAATACGGGCACAACGGCGGTTCCCTGCTCGGGAACGGGTCGCCGGCGGCCGACGGGTGGGCCCGGATGCACGCGGGTTTCCGGTCCGATTGGGAGCTCTCCCGCGAGGACGGGCTGACGGTCGAAGGGGAATCGTTCACGAGCCGGCAGGGAGAGATGCTGCGCAGCTCGTTCTGGGGCACGCCGTTCGACCGGTTGTCGGCCAACCGCGCGAGCGACATCGGGGGCGATCTGCTGGCACGGTGGACGCATACGGCGCCCGGGGGATCGGGGACGGAACTGCGGGCCTATTACGATACGTACCAGCGCACGGAGTTCGGGGTGCGCGAGGACATCCGGACTTTCGACCTCGATTTTCAGGACCACCTCGCGCTGGGAGCCAGGCACGATGTGGTGTGGGGTTCCGGATACCGGGTTACTGCTTCGAGCGCTGCCGGGCAGATGATATCATTCACGCCGCCATCCCGAACGGACCGCCTCTACAGCGGCTTTTTCCAGGACGAGATCCAGGTCGGGGCGGATGTCTGGCTAACCCTTGGCTCGAAGCTGGAACACAATTCCTATACCGGCTTTGAGGTGGAGCCCAATATACGCATCGCCTGGGTGCCGTCGAACCGCCACACCCTATGGGCCGCGTTCGGCAGGTCGATCCGCCAGCCGGCGAGAGTGGAAACGTCGATCGCTGCCACCCTGGCCAGTATTCCGCTGGATGCAAATACCACGGAAATCCTGCGGCTCATCGGAAATCCCGCGCTGGACGCCGAGACAGCCCTCGATTTCGAAGCTGGTTGGAGGACTCAGTTTTCGAGCAGCGCATCGCTCGATGTGGCAACCTACCTGACGAAGTATCGAAAGCTGACAACGATCGAGCCGGGAACGCCGGGCTTGCTCCCGGGGGTGCAGTCGATCATTGAGTTGCCGCTGCTCTATGAGAACCTGTCCTCGGCTCTGGACTATGGCGGCGAAGTGGCGCTGACCTGGAACGCCACGCCGCGCTGGAGGATCGTTCCGAACTATTCCTTCCTGCACATGAACGTGCGTGTGGATCCGCAATCGCAGGACACCACCTCGATCGGGGCGGCGATCTGCGCCCCCACCCACATGGCCGGCGTGCGCTCGCTGGTGGACCTCACGCGGAAAGTGGAATTCGACCAGTGGCTCTCATGGACGGGCCGGCTGCCGGGAACCGGTGTGGCCGGGTACGCGAGACTGGATGCGCGCATCGCGCGAAGATTCGGCGAATCCGTTGAGGTCAGCCTCGGAGGCGAGAACCTGCTCAGGCCGGGCACGGTCCAGTTCGGGGACTTCAACCGGGTCGTCTCAACGGCGATCCAGCGGAGCGTCTACGGGAAGATCCAGTGGACATTCTGACGGGGTGCGCTACTAACGGAAGCGCGGCGGGCCGGCCCCCACGGGGCATGCGCGGGCTCGCCATCGTTGCCCTGCTGCTTGTGCCTTGCGGCTTCGCATCGTTGTGGGGACAGACCGCCGCGGAATACGAGCTGAAAGCCGCCTTTCTGTACAGGTTCGCCAGCTTCGTCGAGTGGCCGCACGGATTCGCAAGGAATTCGCTGTGTATTGGAGTGATCGGGCGGGACCCCTTTGGCGCCGAGTTAGACCGTGTCGTCCTGGGCCGTACCGTTAACGGGCTGCCCTTCCGCATCCGCCGTTTCAAATCGGGCCAGGATGTGAGGGGCTGTGAAATCGTCTTCATCAGCTCCTCGGAGAGCAGCCGGCTCCCGTCCGTGCTGGAGCGTCTGAAAGGAACGCCCACCCTGACGGTCGGAGACGTGCCCGAATTCTGTGACAACGGCGGCATGGTCAACCTGCGTCTGTCGGGCGACCATGTTCACCTTCAAATCAACCTGGAGGCCGCCGCGCGGTCGAACCTGCAACTCAGCTCCAAGCTCCTCAACCTGGCGTCGGTCGTCCGCGCCGGTGCCGCCGTGGGGTCGCAATGATACGCCGCTTGAGCCTCAAGAAAAAACTCCAGGCCGTGATTATGCTCACGGTGGCCGCGGCCCTGCTGCTGGCTTGTTCCGCGCTGATGACGTACGACGTCGCTTCGGCACGGAGCGCGATGCGGAGCGAGGCGGAGATCCTGGCGGGAATGGTGGTCGAGAATTGCACGGCCGCACTGACGTTCGAAGATATCGGATCGGCCAATCAACTGCTGCGCGGGCTCAACGCCCAGCCGGCGGTCGAGTCGGCCCAGATCTACACGGCTTCCGGAAGTCTCTTTGCCTCCTTCAGCCGGCGCGGCGAGGAGGAAGCCGAGGAGCCGCCCGCGGAAGAAGGGAGCCTCTTCCGGGACAGCCGGCTGGTCGTGACCCGCCGGGTTGACCTGCAGGGCCAGAACCTCGGATGGGTCCGGATCGAATTGGACCTGCGGCCGATGAACGAGAGGCTGGGCCGCTCGATCGCGATTCTGTTTTCGGTGATGCTGCTGGCCGGAGGGGCCGCCTTCCTGATCGCGGCACGGTTGCAAAGGGTCATATCGGATCCCGTGATTCACCTGGCGCAGACGGCCAGGGCCGTAACCCGGCTGAAGAACTACGGAATCCGCGCCCACAAGTCGAGCGACGACGAGTTGGGAACGCTGATCGATGGCTTCAACGATATGTTGTCGAACATCCAGAGTCGCGACGGCGAACTGCAGCGCCAGCGAGAGAGCCTGGAGGAAGAGGTGCTGGCCCGCACTGCCGAGTTGAGACGGGTGAACGCCGAGCTCACACAGGCCAAAGACAGGGCGGAGGAGGCCAGCCGATCCAAGAGCGAGTTCCTGGCCAATATGAGCCACGAGATCCGCACGCCCATGAACGGAGTGCTCGGAATGACCGAGCTGGCGCTCGATACGGAACTGACTCGCGAGCAGCGGGAATACCTCTCGACGGTCCGGAGCTCGGCCGAGTCGCTGCTCGTCATTATTAACGACATTCTGGATTTCTCGAAGATCGAAGCCGGCAAGCTCGACCTCGATCCGGTGCCCTTCGAGTTACGCTCGTGCATTGACGATGCGCTCAAGCCGCTGGCATGGATCGCCCGCCAGAAGGGGCTCGAATTCGCCTGGGAAGCCGGCCCGAATCTGCCGCCCACGGTGATCGGCGATCCGAACCGCTTGCGGCAGGTGTTACTGAACCTGGCCGGCAACGCCGTCAAATTCACCGAACGGGGCTCAGTCGAGATCCGTGTTTCGGTTGGAAGCATCAGGCAGGAGGCCTGCCTGCTGGAGTTCTCGGTGCGCGATACGGGCATCGGTATACCCGTCGAAAAGCAACAGGCCGTGTTCCAGGCGTTCGCGCAGGCGGACGGATCGATGACGCGGCGCTTCGGCGGCACCGGCCTCGGCCTGACGATCTCGTCGCGCCTGGTAGCCATGATGGGAGGATCGATCCAGGTGGAGAGCCGTCCCGGCGAAGGAAGCTGCTTCCGTTTCACGATTCACGTGAAGCCGGTCTTCGCAGCCGGGCCGGAGAGCCGGAGGCGCGCGCCCGCGATTGACGCTGCACGGCCACACCCGCTCCACGTTCTTCTGGCGGAGGATAACCCGGTCAATCAGCGGCTGATGCTCAAGCTGCTGGAAAAGTACGGCCACTCGGTCGCCGTGGCCTGCAATGGCCGGGAAGCTCTGGCGGCGTGGGCGGCCGCCGCGTTCGATGTGGTCCTGATGGACGTGCAGATGCCGGAGATGACCGGGTTCGAAGCCACCGAGGCGATCCGTCGCGCCGAGCGCGGCACGGGCCGGCACACGCGGATCATCGCCATGACGGCACACGCGATGACCGGCGATCGCGAAAGGTGCCTCGCGAGCGGCATGGACAGCTACGTGGCGAAGCCCGTGCGCACGCAGGACCTGCTCGATTCGCTCGAGGCGATAGCCGCGCCGGCATGAGCTGGAGGGCCCTCCGCTCAACACCGTTACAATAGTAGTCTGTATGCCAATCCAGGAAGTGGTCGAAGCCGAAGGCCACCTGATCGATTCCCACATCATGGAGAACATCTTCGACAAGGTCGTGGAGCACCACGGCCGGTTCGAAGTGGAGCAGTTCCGCATCGGGCGCACCAACAGCGACGCCTCCTATCTCCGGCTTAAGGTGGAGGCGCCCGACGAAGGCTCCCTGCAGCGGCTCCTCAACGACCTCCTGGAGCTGGGGTGCTCGCCCGCGGAATCCGGCGATGCCGTGCTGCGCGAGGTGGAGCGCGACCGCTGCGCCCCCGAAGATTTCTATTCCACCACCAACCATCGCACTTTTGTGAGGGTCGGCCAGAAGTGGGTAGAGGTCGAGAATCAGCGCATGGATGCCATGATCGTGGTGAGCGGAGAGCGCGCGGCCTGCCGCCGCCTGCGCGACCTGCGGAAGGGCGATTCCATCGTCGTCGGGCTGCGGGGCCTGCGCGTGGTCCCGGAATCGAAGGAGCGCGACCGTCTGGCTTTTGCCTTCATGTCGAACGGCATCTCCTCGGAGCGCCAGGTGGAGACCGCGGTGCGGCAGACGGCCGCGCTGGCCCGCCACACCCGCGACCAACAACAGAAAATCGTTGTGGTGGCCGGCCCCGTGGTAGTGCACACGGGCGGAGTGGCGGGGCTTGCGGCACTGATCCGCGGCGGCTGGGTGCAGGCCGTGCTGAGCGGCAACGCGCTCGGTGTGCATGACGCCGAAGCTGCCCTCTTCGGTACCTCACTCGGCATCCGGCTCGAGGATGGCCGCCAGGAGGAGCACGGCCATCGCAACCACATGCGCGCCATCAACGCGATCTACCGCGCCGGCTCCGTGAAGCAGGCTGTGGAATCGGGGCGCCTCGCTTCCGGCGTACTCTATGAATGCGTCAAGGCAGGCGTGCCTTTCGTCCTGGCGGGAAGCCTGCGCGACGACGGCCCCCTGCCCGATACCATCACCGATATGAACGCCGCGCAGGATGCATACGCCGAGCATCTCAAGGGGGCCGGGCTGGTTCTCTGCCTGGGGTCGATGCTGCATTCCATTGCCACCGGCAACATGCTGCCGAGCTGGGTGAAAATCGTCTGTGTGGACATCAACCCGGCGGTCGCCACCAAAGTGAGCGATCGCGGTACGGGCCAGGCGGTAGGCGTCGTGACCGATGTCGGCCTGTTCCTCGATCTGCTGTCGAAAGCTCTAAAATGAAACGCGCCTATACAGACGAACACGCGCGGGCCGGCGTCCATGCGGAACTTCCGGAAATCGAAACCTGGCCCAACCAGTACGCGGATTATGAGATCGAGATCGTGATTCCGGAATTCACGTCCGTGTGTCCCAAGACCGCCCTGCCCGACTTCGGCAAGCTGGTGCTGCGGTACGTGCCCGACCGGCGCTGCCTGGAGTTGAAGTCGTACAAAATGTATCTGCTGGCGTATCGCAATCTGGGTATTTTTCAGGAGAACGTGGTCAACCGCGTGCTCCAGGATGTAGTCAAGGCAGCGAACCCCAAGTCCGCCACCGTGATCGGGGATTTCGCGCCGCGCGGCGGCCTAGGCACTATCGTGACCGCCACCTGGAGCCGGAAACGTGGAAAGCGCTGAGCTGATCGCCATCCTGCGCGAGGTCCGGGAGCGCGTACGCGCCCGCAACCCGCAGACCGCCGCGGGGGCCTCCGCCATCCCCCTGCCCGACCTCATGCCGCTGGTGCATGCGCGGGATTCGGCCATGGGCAAGGTGGCCGCCATCGGGAGCGTCAATCCGCGGCCCGGGGGGCTGGTCAACGGGATCGTTCAGGGATGGAAGAAGTTTGTCGCGCGCGTGCTCGACTGGCATGTCCGCGAACAGGTGGAGTTCAATCGCAAGGTGGTCGATTGCGTGGGCGCGGCCATCGAGGCGCTCACCGAGACCAATCGCGCGTTGAGCGAGCTCGGTAGCCGTGTGGCGGCCGGCGAGTTCGACGACCTGCGCAGCCATTGGGACCAGTGGCGGGTCGAGTGGGAGCACAAGCTGGAGCGGAACGAGATCCAGTTCCTGCGCAGTGTGGCCGACTTGCAGGGCGCCTTCCAGCACCGTGCCAACCTGATGGATGCCAACTACCGCGACGCCGTTCGCGCCCAGCACCAGGATTTCACCGTGGCGCTGGAGCGCAACGGAAACGAGATCCAGAAGCGCCTGTGGGCCGATCTGGAGCGCGCCCGGCTGGAGTACGAACGCCTGATTTACGCGGAGCTGAAAATCATCCGCCAGCGCGCGGCGGTAAGTGGGGCAGGCCTCCCGGCCTGCCCGGACCCTCCAATTGGGCAGGCCGGGAGGCCTGCCCCACTACCCTTCGATTACGGCCGCTTCGCCGAGCGCTTCCGAGGCTCCGAGGATTACGTCAAAGCCGGCCAGCAGGTCTACCTGCCGTATTTCCAAGACTGCCGCCAGGTGCTAGATCTAGGCTGCGGACGCGGCGAGTTCCTCGAAATGATGCGCCAGGCCGGAGTGCCGGCGCGCGGCATCGACCTGAGCGAGGAATCCGTGGCCCTCTGCCGGCTCAAGGGGCTGGACGCCGAGACCGCCGACCTCTTCGTGTACCTCGAGGGCCTGCCCGAAGCCGCGCTCGACGGTATTTTCTGCTCGCAGGTAGTGGAGCACATTTCGCCGGAACGGCTTCCCGAACTGATCAAGCTCGCCGCCTCCCGCCTCGGGCGCAACGGAGTGATCGCCATCGAGACGCCCAATCCGGAGTGCCTCGCCATTTTCGCGTCGCACTTCTACCTCGACCCGACACACGCTCGGCCGGTGCCCCATCCGCTGCTGGCTTTTTATCTGGAGGAGTTTGGGGTAGGAAACGTCGAGGTGCGAAGGCTATCGCCCGCCGTGGAGTCGATGCCTTCGCTCGGCTCGCTGCCCGAAGATTTCCGTGAGGCGTTCTTCGGAGCCTTAGATTACGCGGTCATCGGGAAAAAGCTCTAGGACGCGCCGTCCCGCCCGCACCGCGCCCGGCCCCGAAGTGGAGTCGATCGTAACGCTGAGCGGCATCTCTTTCCGATTGCGAACCACGGTCACCGTGAAGGTCTTCTTGGCGCGGTCGGCGCGCAGCGCGCTGGTGATTTCCTGCGTGGTATTGACCTTCGTATCGTCGATCCGGACGATCACATCACCGGCCTTGATGCCCGCTTTCTCGGCCGCCGAATTCCGGTTCACGCTCTTCACCAGAACGCCGTCCTTCACGCCGAAGAACTCGGCCAACTGCTCCTCGTTGCCGAGCGGCTCGCCCTGAATGCCGAGCAGCGGCGTGGGGTAGAGCATCTGGAAATGGGGGATTTCGATATCGGGCATGCGGAAGCTCCGCATGTCAGGCACCGGAACCTCCGGCATGACCCAGTTGCCGTCGCCGCCGAACACCGTGACGCCCTTGCGGGCCTCGATGGTGGCGGTCAGCGTCTGCATGGCTCCATTGCGCCATACGCCGATCTTGACCTGCCGGCCGACCGGCGTTTCGCGCACCAGGCGCGACAGTTGATCCTTGCCCTCGACGGCCTGGCCGTTGTATTCCAGCACCACGTCGCCATCCTTCAGGCCGGCCTTGGCCGCGGGGCCGTCCTCATTCACCGTGGTCACTTCGGCGCCGCGCACGTCCTTCAGCTTTAGAGCGGCGGCGCGCTGGGAATCGATGTCCTGCACTCCGATTCCCAGGTAGGGGGATTCATTCGAAATGGTCGTGGCCACTCTCGCCCGGGGAGTTGCACGCCCCGTACCCTGCGCGAACGCGCCGGGCAACGCCATGCTGGTCGCCAGCAGAGTTGTGCCGATTGCCAAATACACTTTCATGGAGAACCTCTATGGTTGACGCTTTATGAATATGGTTCCGCCCATGCCCGAGATCTGCAGCAGCGGACCGCCGCCGTTCAGCGAGCCTTCCGCGATGATGCGCGTGCCCTGCCGCCGGACCGGCACCGCGGGAAAGTCGGAGACGATGCGCCGCAATGTATCCGCCATGCTGTTCTGGGCCTGGATCGTTACACCTAAATTAGACGGAATCAAAACCGTGATGTCACCATTAGCGGTGGCCAGGAAGGAGTCGGCGAGCCGGCCGCCCAACAGGCTGGCCACGATGCTCCCCATCGTCGTGGAGACCCGCATGGGGCCTGTGATCCGGGCCACCCGCACGCCGCCGCTGACCGTTTCGCAGCGAACGCCGGCGGCGGCGCCGACCTGTACGGGCCCGGCCAGGTTGCGAAGCGTGACCACTCCGTTGGCCTTCTCCACCAGGATCTGTCCGCCTCCCGAAACCGCCGTCACCGCTCCGCCCGCGCTTCCGATATGAATCCCGCCGCCTCCCGTTTCCGCTCTCACTGCGCCGCCGGTTTCATTGGCCACGATGTCGCCGCCCTGCGTCTCGAGAATCGCCTCGCCTCGAACTTTGCGCACGTTGATGCGGCCCGCGCCGGTCGAACACCGCAGCCCGCCGCCGATCTGGCCGACATTCACGTCGCCCGCGCCGGTTACCAGCTTACAATCGCCGCCGATCCGGTCGGCCGTGAGCTCGCCGCCGCCGGAATTGATATCCACGCTGCCATCCACTCCGGTCGCCTGCACCGCACCGTCCGACGTCGCAACCACCGCCGAGACCAACCGGGGCGCCCGCACGGTCACGGCCGACATGGCCGCTCCACCCGGCGTCGTCAGGACGGTCCAGCCGTCCTGAGACTCCACACTGAGCCGGTAGTTCTCGAGCAGGCGCCGCGCGGCGGCTTCGGTGCGGGCCGCTACCGTCACCTTTACCGTGTAAGCGAGATTCCCGGAGACGCCTCCCTGCAGTGAGACCGGCCCGTGGGCGTTGACGCGGAGCCTGGGGGAAGCCGGTGCGGAACCTTCGAAGACCCGGGTGCACTGGCCCCTGCTGCACGTGACCGGCGACTGGCCGAATGCCGCGGTGAGCACCCCGAGAAATGCGAAAGGGCAGGCCAAAAGGCCTGCCCTTTTAAAATGTCCCGATCGACGCATTCATATCCTTCAGCGCCTTTTCCAGCTTGAGGCGCACCGAATGGTTGTCTTCCTTCTGTACCAGTCCCTGCAACACTCCAACCACACTGTCGTCGCGGTTTGCCACGAGCAGGTCCACCACTTGCATACGTACTGCGGGATTGTCGTCGGCCAGGAGCACGCCTGAAAGCGTCTTGCGGACTTCCGGATCGCCGGCCAGCGGTTTGAGCCCTTCGAGCGCCTTGAGCCGGACCCCGGGGTTCGTATCGTGGGCCACCGCGTTCAGCAGGGCATCGCGGACCTCGGCCGTGTCGCCCGCACGGTTCTTCAGCAGGTCTACCGATTCCACCCGCACGGCGGGGTTGTCTTCGTGGGCGGCGGTCAGCAGGAGCCGCTGGATATTCTGATCGTCCATCCTGCCGGAAACTTCGCGGCGGCGGGTTTCATCGAAGGTGATCTGAACCTGGCCGGAGGGATCGGGCCGCACCGAGCGCACCGTGGCAAAAACGTCGTCGCTGGGAAGGGAAGGGGATTGGGAAACGGAGGGAGAGGATCCGGTAAATCGCGCTGCCAGGAACCCGACGGCGATCAGCGCTACTGCTGCCGCGGGCTGGCGGAAGCGCGTCAGGCCGACCACTGTCAAGCCCATGGCTTCCAGGAACAGGGTCCACGGCCCTTTCGAGGCCCGCCCGGCGCGCGGTGCGCCGCCCTGTATGGCCGCCATCAGGTCCGCCCGGCAATCCTCCAGGAGGAATTGCGGAGTATCGACCTGCCGCCGGTCGAACGTAGATGCCAGCACCCGCTGCTTCTCCATCTCGCCCGTGCACACCGTGCATTGGTGCAGGTGCTCCTCGAAGCGGTCTTCCTCTTCCGGAGTCAGCTCACCGTAGAAATAGAGCGGTATCAGCTTCGAAACCGAATCGCAGTTCATACAAAGTCTCCCAGAACGGATCGCATCTTCTGAGTGGCGCGGAACAGGCAGTTCTTGGCCGCCTCTTCGGTGGTACCGAGCATTTCGCCGATATTGCGCAAGCGCAGCCCCTGGTAGTGCCTCAATTCGAAAACCATGCGCTCCCGGGGGGTCAGGTCCCCGAGGGCGTTTTCGATCTTCTGCTTCAACTGGCGGTTCCACATACTTCGCTCAGGGTCCGCCTCGGCGGCCTCTTCTTCGAATCCGTCCATGCGGTCGATCGGGCCGTCCGGTGTTTCCACTACCGAGGACTCCTCCTTGCGAACCTTGCGTTTCCGCAATTGATCCAGGCAGATGTTGGTGACGATCCGATACAGCCACGTATGAAAGCTGCAATCGAACCGGAAAGCATGCAGGTTTCGATATACCCGAAGAAAGGCCTCCTGGTATACGTCCCGGGCATCTTCCGGCGACCGAAGCAGGTTCATGGCTAGCCGGAGCACACTTTGGTCGTACGTGCGGACCAGTTGCTCAAAAGCGTCCTGGTCGCCGCGCTGTGCCGCCCGAATCAGCGAGTCCACCTGGGAACTCACCCGGGCGCCGATCGCTCCGGCTGCGTCCTGGGCCATAAACGGTTGCGGACTGTTCGGCTTACCGTGCTCCCAATCAATCTACCTGTGGATTTGGACGAGCCTGTTGTACTTTTGTCACGTAACCGGACAGTGTAAACATAGTTTACGTCAGGTGTGGCAAGAAAAACACGCTCTCAGTAGCTCAATTTCGAGAGGTAGCCGAAGCTCTCCTTCAGGCTGACCAGCGGGTCTCCCGGGGTCTGGTCCTGCTCCACGAAGTAGTGCTTGACCCCTGCGGATGCCGCCGCTTCCAACACTTTCGGCCAATCGATCACTCCGTTGCCCACCTCTTTGAACGTCGTCCGCGGCACCGACTCGTTGTACCGGACAGGTGTATCCTTCGCCTTGTCTTTGAGGTGTAGCAGGGGAATCCGGTCGCCGTGGTGTGAGATCATCTCCACCGGGTCGTGTCCGGCCACGCTCACCCAGAAGCAATCCAGTTCGATCCCCACCAGCTTCGCGTCGGTCTCGTCCAGGAGCACGTGGAAAGGGATCGTGTCGCCCACCGGCTCGAACTCGAACGCATGGTTGTGGTAGCAGAAGCCCAGTCCGGCGGCCTGGCATTTTTGCCCGGCGCGGTTCAGTTTCCCGGCCAGTTTCTTGATGGCGTCCAGTCCTCCGCGCTCGGCCGGAGGCAGGTACGGAAAGACGGCGAATTCAAAGCCGCGCTGCTTCACCTGGTCGACGACGCGGCTCAACTCGTCGTCCGACCCCTGCGTCACCACCTTCGAATCGAGATGCACGCTCACCGGCTTGAGGCTGGTGGCCTTAAGGGCGGGCCAGATGGCATCCAGCGTGGCGAACGTAGGCTCCACTTCCCGGTAGCCGATGGCTTCAATCGCGCGCAGGGTCTCGGCGGGCTTTTCGGGCAGCACGGTTCGCACGGTATAAAGCTGCACCCCGATAGTCTGCAACTGGCGGGCTTGTCCGCGGCCGCACAGAGCGGCGGCGACGGAGCCGGCCTGGAGGAACGATCTTCTGGAAAGCATGCTGCTATTATGCTAGGATTATCAGACAAGCAGGTAGCCTCATGTTTTGTATCCTTGTCATCGTACGCCTCTCGATTCGGTAGTCGGAGAGACTCTCTCTTCGACCAACTGAATCCTTCCCGCAGAGGAAACGCGCTCCGGATCTCCCCGGAACGCAGATGATTCCACCCAAGAAGAATCTAGAGGTTCTGTATGCAAGGCACTGCGGAAGCGGCCCCATCCAAGCGGCGCATCTTCAGGGATGCGCTGTCGGGAGACCGGCACGATTTTACGGAAGGCAGCCTGACGCGCGGAATCGCGCTGCTGGCGATCCCCACCGTGCTCGAGATGGCCATGGAGTCCACCTTCGGGCTGGTGGATGCCTTTTGGGTGGCCCGGCTGGGGGCCGATGCCATCGCGGCAGTCGGACTCACCGAATCGCTAATCGTGATGATCTTCAGCATCGCGGCCGGCTTGAGCATGGCGGCAACCGCCACCGTGGCGCGGCGCATCGGAGAGAAAGATCCCGAAGGCGCTTCGGTGGCCGCGGTGCAGGCGATCTCTCTGCGGTCTCGCCATCGCCGCCATCACGGGCATCTGCGGGATTCTCTATGCGCCGCAGTTGCTGGGGCTGATGGACGCGTCATCCGGCGTGGTGGCGGTGGGCTCGCGTTACACGCGCATCATGCTCGGCGGCAACGTGTGCATCCTGATGCTGTTCCTGATCAACGGCGTATTCCGCGGCGGCGGGCGACCCTGTGATCGCCATGCGCACCTTGTGGCTGGCCAACCTGGTCAACCTGGCGCTCGACCCGTGCCTGATCTACGGGTACCTCGGGTTCCCGAAACTGGGCCTCACCGGCGCGGCGGTGGCCACCACCACCGGCCGCAGCATAGGCGTGCTCTACCAGCTCTGGGCGCTGTTCCGCGGCTCGAGCCGCGTGACCGTGGCGCGCCGGCATCTGCGGGTGGACTGGCCGGTGCTCGGGCGGATGCTGCGCCTGGGCAGCACGACCATCGTTCAGTACTTCATCTCGACGGCGAGCTGGGTCAGCCTGGCGCGCATCAACGCCATGTTCGGCAGCGCGGCGGTGGCCGGTTACACGCTCTCGATCCGCGTAATTCTCTTCGCGCTGATGCCCTCCTGGGGTATCTGCAGCGCGGCCGCCACGCTGGTGGGCCAGAACCTCGGGGCCGGGAAGCCCGAGCGCTCCGAGCGCGCGGTGTGGCTGGCGGGCGTTTACAACATGATCTTCCTGACGGTGGTCGGGGCCATCTTCTTCAGCCTGGCGCGCCCCATCGTCACGCGGTTCACCGATGACGCGCAGGTGGTGGCCATGGGGGTCGCCTGCCTGCAACTGGTGAGCCTTGGCTACCCGTTCTATGCCTGGGGAATGACGATGGAGCAGGCCTTCAACGGCGCCGGAGATTCAAAGACGCCGACCTGGATGAACCTGTACTGCTACTGGCTATTCCAGATCCCGCTGGCCTGGTGGCTGGCGAAGGTCGCGGGCCTGGGCCCGCGCGGCGTCTACCTGGCAATCTGCACGGCCGAATCGGTGCTCGCCATAGTGGGCGTGGTGCTTTTCCGCCGCGGGAAATGGAAGGAAGCGAAGGTGTAGGGAGTCAGTGGGGTAGGCCTCCCGGCCTGCCCAAGCGGCCGGGAGGCCCGCGCCACATTTCAATTCAAGAAATACGTGCGGTACAGCGTATCCCGCTGCTTCGGGACGAATCCCGCGTCGCGGATGATGCGGCGCAGCTCTTCCTCGCTCGCGCGGTGATGCGCGCCGGCCGCCGAGACTACGTTCTCCTCGATCATGATGCTGCCTACATCGTTGCCGCCGAACCGCAGCCCCAACTGGCAGGTCTTCAGCCCCTGCGTCACCCACGAGCTTTGCACGTTGTCGATGTTGTCCAGGTAGATGCGCGAAATCGCCAGCGTCTGCAGGTACTCGACCGCGGTCGCTTCCTCCTTCACGAACCGGCCCAGCGAGGTATTCTCGCGCTGGAACGTCCAAGGGATGAAGGCCGTGAACCCGCCCGTTTCCTCCTGCAGATTGCGGACCAGCTCCAGGTGGTTCATGCGCTGCTCCAGGGTCTCGCCGCAGCCGAACATCATGGTGGCGGTGGTTCGCATTCCCAACTGATGCGCCGTGCGGTGCACATCGACCCAATCCTGCACCGAGCACTTGAGGCGGCTGATCCGGTGGCGTACCGCGTCGTCCAGGACCTCCGCGCCGCCGCCCGGGATGGAATCGAGGCCTGCGTCGCGCAGCCGCGCGATGGTGTCCCGCAGATTCAGGCCGCTCACATCCGCGATATTGGTGACTTCGGGGGCCGAGAGGCAATGCAGGTGAATCGGGAACCGCTGCTTGATGCCGCGGAAGAGATCCTCGTACCACTCGATCTTGAGGTCGGGGTGCAGCCCGCCCTGCATCAGCACGCCGGTGCCGCCCAGGTCGAGCGTCTCCTGGATCTTCTGATAGATCACCTCGTTCGGGAGTACGTAGCCTTCGGCGTGGCCCATCGGCCGGTAGAACGCACAAAAGCTGCAGTACTCGGTGCAGAAGTTGGTGTAATTGATGTTGCGGTCGATGATGTAAGAGACGATGCCTTCGGGGTGCCACTTACGGCGAATGGAGTCGGCCTCCATGCCGATCCCGATCAGGTCGTCGGAGCGAAACAGGTCGAGCGCTTCTTCACGGGTGATCATAGACAGCGAATACTCTTAAGATAGCAGGTGACCGAGGTCACTGGATCCGCCTCTCCTTCGGCGCAAACTCGGAGTATGAACGAATCATACAGCTTCTTCGCGAGCCTCGAAGCCGAGGCGCAGATCCCGGAAAACGGCATCCTGAGCCGCACACTCTACAATGACGATCACGTCAAGGTGTTGATCTTCGGCTTTGCGGCGGGCCAGGAGCTGTCCGCGCACACCGCTCCCATGGCCGCCTCGCTCTACTTCGTTCGCGGCGAGGCAACGCTGACGCTCGGAGCCGATGTCCGAGACGTGAAAGAGGGAAGCTTCGCGTATATGCCGCCCGCGCTGGTACACGGCATCGCCGCCAAGACTCCGCTGGTGATGTTGCTCTCGATGTATAAGGAGTCCCGCGGCTAAGCGCCGACCGCGGTCAACTTTTCCGACATCGCCTGAAGGAAGAGGTAGATCGTGAACAACGGCTTGGGATCGCCCTTGCCCCACCGGTTTACCTGCCATTTGGCGCGCAGGCTTTGGATATCAGGACGTTCGGAAAGATCCAGGATGATCTGGTAGGTTCCGCAATAGAACTTTTGCGGAAACGTGACGAGCGGCTTGGTGCCCCAATCCGTGCCATCGGTTGAGCCCCAGATGGAGATATCGATGCTCTCCTGCTCGATGATCCTGGTGATCCCGAGAGTTAGGACTAAAGTTCCACCTTGCTGATCGCCAAGGTTGAGTTCAGGACTCGTTCCGGCTTCGCGAACGGTAGTCTCCGGCAGCAAAAACTGTGGAAGCATCGCTATCTTCCCGCCGGCTGTTCCGGCAAGCTATCCGAATTTCAACTTTAGGATAGTACTTCTCGCTGACTCCAGGGTCTCATATTTCTTGCAAAAACAAAAGCGGACCAGACTCGATCCCTTCCCGGGGTGTGCGAAAAACGACGACCCGGGAACCGATGCAATCCCCACAGTTTCAATCAGATTACGAACAAAACCAAAATCATCGGCGAAGCCCGATGCGGAGATATCCGCCATCACATAATATGCACCGCGAGGCATAATATATCGCAACCCGGCCATTTCCAGGGTTTCCAGAATGTGGCGGCGGCGCCCGGAGTACTCCATCGCAAGGTGCTCATAGTACGAATCGCCCCAACCCAGCGCAGTGACTCCGGCTTGCTGCAGTGGAGCCGCGGCGCCCACCGTCAGGAAGTCGTGCACCTTGCGAATGGAGTCGGTCAGGTCCGGCGGGGCAAGCACCCATCCCACACGCCACCCGGTCACCGAGTAGGTCTTGCTCATGCTGTTGACGAGAATGGAGCGCTCTCTCATTCCGGGCAGCGAAGCGATTGGAATATGGACCGCGCCGTCGTAAAGGATGTGCTCGTAGATCTCGTCGGTGATCGCCAGCACGTCGAACTCCTGGCAAAGTCCCGCGATGTATTCCAGTTCCTCCCGTGTGAACACCTTTCCGGTGGGGTTGTTGGGCGTGTTGAGAATAATGGCTTTGGTGCGCGGAGTGAATGCGCGGCGAAGCTCGTCCGGGTCGAACCGCCAATCGGGCGGCTGCAGCGAGACATAGCGCGCTTCCGCTCCGCACAACTGCGTATCGGGGCCGTAGTTTTCGTAAAAAGGCTCGAACAGCACCACCTCGTCGCCCGGATCGAGCACCGCCATCATGGAAGCGATCATCCCTTCGGTCGCGCCGCAGCACACCGTGATCTCGCGTTCGGGATCGTATTGCATCTGATAGGTACGCGCGTACTTGCCGGCGATGGCATCGCGAAACGGCTTGGCGCCCCAGGTGATGGCGTACTGGTTGACGTCGGCGGCGATGGCCTCGGCCGCGGCCTGTTTCAATGCTTCGGGGGCGGGGAAGTCGGGGAACCCTTGGGCCAGGTTGATCGCGCCGTGGCGCAGGGCCTGGCGCGTCATTTCCCGGATGACCGATTCGGTAAATCGCAGGGTTCGTTGGCTGCGGAAGCGGGCGCGAAGAGCGGTTAGGGTAGACGACACCCTCCGAGATTATGAGATCCCGGAGGGTGAAGTAAAGTCATTTCATCGCCAGTGGCCGGCCACGAAAACCCAACCGCCGCGGCGATGCACCCAGCGGGCCGGCACCCAGTGGGCATGGCGTCGGGGTGGAGATACCCAGGCCCCAGGAACCCATATGTAAGCCCGTCCATCCCAGCGATGGTAGCCGGGTGTCCAAACCCAACCCGCGCGTGGGGGCGGCCCGGGGCGCTCCACAACGGCCCGCGGCGGACCAATTCGAACGAAGACATCAGCGGCCATCGCGCCGGCGGCCAGAATTCCGGCAAAAACGCAGGCGATCAATCCATTACGAAACATCTTTCCTCCTAACACTGGAAACACGTTTTACGCGCCCCAGTTGCGGTCAGCCGGACGAGGCGTCGCCGCCCAGCAGATCACGGGTTCCCAGGGAACGCCAGAAAGCGAACAGCGCGATTCCGAGCAGCAGCAGCAGGGTTGCCAGCCCCGAAGGCACATACCAGGCCCGCCAGTCCGCGCCGATCGTGATGTTGATGAACTCGTTCACGAACACGATACCCGCGATCGTGGCGACCAGCCCGTAACGCAGCAGTACGAAGATGAGCACCGCGTAGATCACCACATAAATCGCGCCCACCAGTTGCCATTGCGGGGAATTGATCACTTCGCCTTCCAACAAGGTGAAGAACACGGCCGCCAGCAGGGAGGCGATCCAGTCTCTGCGAACCAGCGCGCGCAAGCCGAAAATCGCGAAGAAGCCGATCATGCTGGCGCGCAGGGCGTTCGCGATGGTGGATGAGGTTGCGCCGATCCAGTGGCGCGTCCCCAGGGCCAGCGCCAGCCCTCCGCCCGAGTTCATATTGTCGGCCGGCGACAGGTAGGCGCCCATCACCTGAAAGCCCAGCCACATGACGGAGCCGGCGGCTGCGCCGATCAGGATGTGCGCGCACACCTGCGGGTCCAGCCAGCGGCCCGCCAGCAAGCGGTTCCACGTGACGATGGAATGCGGCCAGCGCGCCCGGACCGCCGGTTCGAGCGCGAGGTAGACCAGCCATACGAGCCCGGCCGAGAAGAGCCAGTCCGCGAGGTTCCTTTCGATCAGGCCGACCATACTGTTGTTCGGTACCGCATGCACCCATCCCAACCAGGCCATCGCGCTCAGCACCAGTTGCGCGCCGGCGATCCGCAGCGCGCCTTTCCGGTCGGTGCGCCCGAGCCGCCAGTTGCGCCGCGCCAGCAGAACCACGAACAGCGCGCAGATCGCGAGGCCGGTCGAGGAGAGAACCCGGCTGATTCCCTGAATGACCGTGGACCCTCGCTCCGAGGGGCCGTCTTTCATGTACGGGTAGGTGATTGTGGCGTCGGTGATGCGGCCCTTCCACCACGCGATCCTCACCGTCAGCTCGGTGTTCGGGATCTTGGGGTGCGGGCCTCTCCAGGCGCGCACCTGGTCCGAGGCATAGGCCGGCACGCCCGACGGAGCGACCTCCTGAAATGCCGCCATATCCAGACCGGCCGCTCGAAACACGGACTCCGGCGCCACCGGTTGGGCCAGCTCCGGCCCGGAGTCGTACGGCTTGCCGGCGAAGGCGAGCAGTTTCCCGTTCCCATCCAGGCGCACCCGCACCATCCCCGGATCGACCGGCGCGGGATTATCCGCGCCGACATCGCCGTATGGATAGGCCACCAGCGGCGTCAGGCTTTCGCGATACACCGAGGCGATGGGGGCTTCCGAGGCCAGCCACTCATCCCAGGGCTTGGACCCTTTCAGGTTCCTCAGGTACCGGACCAGGTCGGTGCGCTGCTCGAGCCACAGCGCGGAATCCTGCGGTCTTCGAGCGAAGCCGAAGGCCGCCGCGACCTCCCGCGATTTGTGCGCCAGGACGTCGGGCGGGGAATCCAGCGGCGCATGGAACAGGGCGCGTGTCTTATACGTGATGGCGGGGGCCGCGAATAGCGAGGCCGCCACCAGGACGATGCACGGGATGGAATACCGCAGCGGCATCCCCGCCGTGTGCCCGTGCGCGGCGACCATTTCCGGCGAGGGCGTCTCTCCGGCGGCCAGCGCCGCCGCCAGCGGGTCGCCGCCCGGCAGCGCCACCATCACGCCGAGCGCATTGGGCGGCCGTTTCAGCGGATCCGGATCGAGGCACCGGCGGATGACCTTCTCGACCGCGGGGTCCACGTCGGACGCGATCGACGACATGCTGGTGAGGTGCGCCGATTCCTCCAGGTCGATCAGGTGCTGGAGCGATCTGGCTTCGTAGGGCCGCTTCCCCGTAAACAGCTCGTACAGCACCAGGCCGAGCGAGTAGATATCGCTCAGCGCCGTAACGCCGGTGCCTCGAAGCTGTTCCGGCGACATATAGGCCGGGGTGCCGTTGTGCACCTCCGCTCCGGAAAGCTGGTCGGCGATAGCGGCGAGGCCGAAATCCATGATCACCACCTCGCCCCGCTTGTTGATCATGATGTTCTGCGGCTTGAGGTCGCGGTGGATCACGCCGCGGTCGTGCGCCGCCGCCAACCCGGCGCACAGCTTGGCCGCCGTTTCGACAGCCTTGCCCGCCGGAAGGCGGCCGATGCGCGTGAGCAGCGACGCCAGGTCTTCGCCGTCCACGTACTCCATGGAGAGGAACGGCATGCCTTCCACTTCGCCGATATCGTAAACGCGGCACACGTTGGGGTGGGAGACCAGCCGCGCCACCCGCACCTCGCCGTGGAACCGCTCGAGCAGCCGCGGATTCCGGGACGCTTCCTCCGGAAGGAACTTCAGCGCCACGGCCTGCCCCAGGGTCAGGTCAGTCGCACGGTACACCTCTCCCATGCCGCCGCGGCCCACCAGCCCGATGATCCGGTACCGCCCTCCCAGCAAGGTTCCGGGAGGAAAACGTCCCTCTTCGACCACGGATGACGCTGTAGAGGTTATGGAAGAGATGGAAACCGCATTGACGGCGATGGTTTCGGCAATCGAGGGCGGAGTCTCGCGCTCCATATCGTACGATTCTACTGCGCGTGGCGATTCACCGTACCACCGGTTATCCAAAGGCCAGTTGTCGGGCAGACTGCGGCACGCTACGTTAAGTGATCGGATTGAGAGGTCGCCGTGCGTAAATTGATCTTCGCGGGCCTGCTGGCCCCTTTGTTTTTGTCGGGAGCGGAGAACCGGATTCCCGGCCGTGTGGACCAGGGCCGGCTGGTAACCGTGCCTACCCATGCCGCTCCGGGCGCGCGGTCCAGGCTCGACCGCGGGCCGGTCGATCCGCGTCTGCCCATGGACGCCGTCACCCTGCTGCTGAGGCCGGACCCCGGGCTCGACCGGTTCCTCGCCGATCTCCAGAATCCCGCCTCTCCCGATTACCATCGCTGGCTCTCGCCCGAGCAGTTCGCCGACCGCTTCGGGTTGAGCCAGTCCGACATCGCGAAGATCACGTCGTGGCTCGCCTCGCAGGGCCTGAGTGTCACCCGCGTGGCTCGCGGCAGGCACTGGGTCACGGTCAGCGGAACGGCGGACCGCGTCGGACGAGCCTTTCACACCGAGATCCACAACTTCAGCGACGGGCAGGAAGTCCATTACGCCAACGCCACCGATCCGTCGGTGCCCGAGGCCCTGGCCGGAATCGTGGCCGGCTTCAGCGGGCTCGACGATTTCGGTCCCAAGCCCCAGATGGTGAAGCCGCTCTTTAACCGCGGAAGCTCGCACTCCCTGGCTCCCGACGACTTCGCGACGATCTACAATCTCAAGCCGCTCTACAGCCAGGGCTATGACGGCACGGGCCAATCCATCATGGTGATCGGGCAGACGGCCGTGGACCTGTCCGATATCCAGTCGTTCCGCGCGCAGTTCGGCCTCCCGCCCAACGATCCGCAAATGGTCCTGATCGGGACGGACCCGGGCAAGCGCAGCGGCGACATGGTAGAGGCCGACCTCGACCTGGAATGGGCCGGTGCTGTCGCCCCGAAGGCCCAGGTCATCTATGTCTATTCCAACAGCATCTCCACGTCGCTGCTCAGCGCGGTGGACCAGAACCTCGCGCCTGTCATGACCCTCAGCTATGGCGGCTGCGAGAGGAACTTCAGCCCGGCATGGCGCTACGTGGCGCAGCAGGCCAATGCCCAGGGGATCACGTGGATGGTGGCTTCCGGGGACCAGGGCGCGGCGGCCTGCGATTTTACAGCCGCGACGCCGCAGGCCTCCAAGGGGGCAACTGTCACCTGGCCCGCGGGAATCCCCGAAATCACCGCCGTTGGCGGCACCGGGTTCGACGAGAGCGCGGGCAACTACTGGAGCTCGACGAACAACGCCAACGGCGGCTCGGCGCTTTCCTACATACCCGAAGCCGCCTGGAACGATTCGGCCGTGTTCAACGACCTGGCCTCGACCGGCGGCGGCATCAGCGCCTGGTACGCCAAGCCCGCATGGCAGAAGGGGCGCGGCGTGCCGGCCGATAATGCCCGGGACGTCCCGGATATCTCCCTGGCGGCTTCCCCGCTCCACGTCGCTTACCAGATCACCTCCGGCGGAAAATCGGGAGGCGTCGGCGGGACCTCCGCCTCGAGCCCGGCATTTGCGGGAATCGTCGCGGTGCTCAACCAGTACCTCACCTCCAAGGGCGCGCTTGCTCAACCCGGATTGGGGAACCTCAATCCGACCCTCTACCGCCTGGCGCAAGCTTCGCCCGAAGCGTTCCACGATGTCGCCGCGGGCGATAACCGCGTGCCCTGCGCGCAGGGCAGCCCCGATTGCAAGGGGGGCCTGGTGGGCTACCCATCCGGAACAGGTTACGACCTTGCCACGGGGCTGGGGTCGCCCGACGTGAGTGTGTTGGCGGAGAAGTGGAGTCGCGGAACCGCGACCACCACTACTGTATCGGCCGCCACCCTTACGCCGGCTTTGGACGATACGGTCGCGCTGACCGCGACCGTCCGGGGGAGCGGCGATGCGAAGCCGACCGGCACCGTCACCTTCACCGCCGACTACGATCTACTGGGCAGCGCCGACCTGGCGCCCGATGGCACCGCGACCTTGACCGCCGCCGCTGTTCAGATTGCCGGCGGCAACGGGGTCGTGACGGCCGCCTACAGCGGAGACAATGTCTTCGACAGCTCCGCCGGCGACCTGAAAATTTCAGTCGCCCTGCCCGACGCCGTCTCGGCCGTGGTGCCCTCGCTATCCTCGAACCCGGTCTATCAGCAGACCACCAGCAGCGGACCGGCCTGGGTATACTCGATCACCCTGAAGGAGATGGCGGGTAAGCGCCACCACCCTCACCGGCTTCACGATCGACAACTTCAGCTACGATTCCCAGATCGTCAGTTTCTTCAAGACAGCGAGCATCGCGGCCCAAGGCTCCATCACTACGACCTTGTCCGCACAGGGCCTGACGCCTCCGGTCGATCGCGTTTTCCGGTTCAGCGGCATGGACGCCGGCGGCCAGACCTGGGCCCGCCAGATCACGGTCCGCTTTGTCGGGCCCCCGGGGCCGGAACTCAACCCCGGCATAACCCTCACCAGCGCGCCCCAGTCCGTACAGCAGAACTTGCAGGCTGACCCTTCCTGCCAGTGGACCCACCGCCTCACGGTGCAGGAGCAGAGCGGCTTCACCGTGACGCTTACCAGGCTAATGATCAGCGGCTCCGATTCCACCGGCCAGATCCAGTCCATTTTCGGAACTACACGCCTCGCGCCCTTCGGCAGCCTTCAGGGAACCGTCTGTTGGGACGGCACGCAGACCGCATCGTCCAAGACGTATCAATTGACCGGCTCGAGCGAGACCGGTGTGACCCTGACGGCTTCGGCGACCACGGGCCTCTTGCCGGCATCTGCTGCCCCGGCCACATTTTCCGCCGGCCGCACGGCAGTGGTGTGGCAGGTGACGGATCCGGCGCAGCCCGCCCCCTCGACTGTCGATCTGAATTTCTCCGGCGGAACTCCGCGCTGGTCGGCTCTTGTGCTGCCGGCCAACCGGACCAGCAGTTGGCTTTCGATCTCGCCGGTTTCGGGCAGTGGCCCCGGGACAGTCACCTTGCAGGCGTCCGCAGCCGGGCTATCGCCCGGAGTGTATCGCGCCACCGTCGCCGTCCAGGCGGCGGATGCCGTGCCGCAGCTCATTTCGATTCCGGTGACCTTGATCGTGGGCCCGGCCTCCGACACCTCCATTACCGGCGCGGCCAACGGAGCGTCTTTTGCCGCGGTTATTCGCCCCGGGCATGCTCTGCAGCGTGTTCGGAACGAACCTGGCTCCCTCTACGCAGTCGGCATCATTCCTGCCTCTGCCGATCTCGCTCCAGGGAGTCTCCGCCACGGTGAACGGCGTGACCGCGCCGCTGTACTTCGTTTCGCCCGGGCAGATCAACCTGCAGATCCCGTACGAAGCGGGCGCGGGTCCGGCCGTTCTGGGCATCAACAATAACGGAAAGGTGTCGGCGTTCCCCATCCAGATTGCGGCTTCGGCGCCCGGCATTTTTGCGGATTCCGGCCGCAACCTGGTCCCGTCCGGGAGCGCGCATGCGCGGGCAGGTCATTACGATGTACATCACCGGCGACGGCGATGTGACCCCTACGCTGCCGACCGGCGCGACGCCGGCTTCCCGCTTTCCCAAGCCGCGGCTGCCGCTCTCCGTCACAGTGGGAGGAGTGTCTGCCGAACTGCCCTTCTACGGCATTACACCGGGCCTCGTCGGGGTGACCCAGATCAATTTCACGGTGCCGGCGGACGCGCCGGTCGGTCCGCAGGCCGTCGTCGTTACCGTGGGCGGAGCAGCCAGCCCGCCGGTCACGTTGAACGTGACTCAGTAGCGCCTACTGCGCGAACATTTCCGTCAGCACGCGCCCGATCGAGCCGCTGGGGGTCTCCACTTCCAGAATCGTCGCCAGCGTCGGCGCGATGTCGTTCACCGCTACGGTCCCATCGTAGCGGCCTGCGCGAATGCCCGTGCCCAGAAAGATCACCGGCACGTGGGTATCGTAGCCGTACGGCGTCCCGTGGGTTGTGGTGCTGCTGGTGAAAAGCCAGTACGGATCGGGCACGAACTCCACATCCGCACTGCGCCGCGGGTTGAAGCCGTTGACGATGCGGTGCGTTAACTCGTCGTTGTTCACCGCGCCTGCCGCCAGTTGCTCGCGTGTGTAGACCCGCGCGACGTGGGGCACCTCCATGGCCGCCGCGGCCGCCACCCGCTCCACCGCGGCGGGATCCAGGTTCTTCGTCGCCTCCAGTTCGCGGTTCAGGTAGATGGAAAGGTCGTAGCTTCCCAGAATCCAGTTCCCATCGCCGTACTTCTTTATCAGCGCCGCCTGGATTGCATCGCGAACCGAGTTGCCGGGCGCCTTTCCTCCGGGCATGTGGTTGGCCGCATCTTCCGCGGCCGAGGGCGCCACGCCATGATCGCCGGTCAGCACGATCACCGTATTGTCGAGGCCGACCTGCCGGTCGATCGCCTGGAACAGCCGGCCGAGGGCCGCATCGGTCTCGATTGCCACCGCGTGCTCCTCGGGCGAGTACGTGCCGTAGCGGTGTCCCACGTAGTCGTTCGACGAGAAGCTGACGGTCAATACATCCGTCACGTCCCGCGTGCCCAGTTGCTCGGCCGCAAGCGCCCGCTCGGCGAACTGCTCCACCAGTTCGTTGCCCACCGGGCTGGTTTCGAGCGCCGGGTAAAGGGCCTCGAGCTCCTCGGGCAGCTTGTGATTCAGCCACGAGAAACCGCGATACTTGGCGGCCGGCTGCGCGCCGTTGAAGTCCTTAACCCATCCCGGCAGGTCGGCGAAATAGTATGTGCTGCTCACGAAGTTTCCGCTCTTCGTATCGAACCAGTAGGCGCCGTTGGCCATGTGGCCGGCGGGAAGAATGGCGGCGCGGTCCTTGAGCGAAACGCCGATTACCCGCGATTTGCCGCCGTCCGACATCTTCACTTCGTCCCCCACCGTGCTGACCATCAGCCGGTGCGGGGAAGAGCCCTCCCCGGGGCCTCCCAGCAGTTTCGTCTCGCCATCGCTGACGCTGGTGACGTGCTTGTGCTCCCCGAAATCGAACCAGTCGTTGCCGACGATGCCGCTCACCGACGGGGTGGCCCCTGTCAGGAACGTGCTGTGTCCGACCGCCGTGACGGTCGGAAAGTGGATATACCGGGCGTTGGTGAAAACCGCGCCCCGGGTCAGCAGCCGGTCGAAGCCAGCGTGGTATTCGGCGCGGAACCGTGTGAGGTAATCGTAGCGGAACTGGTCCACCACGATGGCCACCACCAGTTTGGGCTTTTTAGGGGTGGCGGCGGTCAGGGCGGCCGCCAGGGAAAGCAGCAACAGAAGCTTCTTCATGGGATTTGAATCCCCAGCGTATCACGCCCTTCCGCGCGCTGCCTTCCCGGTTCGCGGAAAACCCCGTGTAAACGGCCTGTACATGAGGAGCACAAACTACTGTCCACGGTCTTGACATCGAAACTCAGGGTGCGTTGGCAAACTATACATTTGAAACGATTACCCTCTTGGTCTCACAAATGCCTTGTATAGAGTCGATGTCCAAGAAAGAGTTTGCCACCATGAACGAACTTGCTGCCCTGCGAAAAACCGAGCCGACGCTGGAACGTCCGAACGATCGTCGGTCCAAGTCACGATTCCCCATTCAACGGGAAATGCGGTACAAGGTTCTGAAAGACAACCAGGTGGTGGAGATCGGCACGGGGAGAACCGTCAACATCGGAAGCGGTGGAGCGGCGTTTCGCCTCGATCACGAACTCGTGCCTGGCTGCCTGATCGAGCTGTCGATCAGTTGGCCGGTGTTGCTGGACAATACCTGTGCCGTGCGGCTGGTGTCGTACGGGCGGCTCCTGCGGTGCCGCGGTGGGTTGTGCGCCTGCTCGTTCGAAAAGTACGAGTTCCGCACTCAGGCGCGCGTACTGCAGCCTGTGCCGGCGCGAACCGACCCCATATTTCAGCGTTGGGCCGATAATGTGCGCAAAGTGAATCTTCGGGTCAGCGTCGCGCAGGCATCGGCCAGTTAGTGGTCGGACGCCGGCTTGGCAGGGCTGGGCTTGGGCTCGGACTTCGATTCGGATTTCGCGGAATCCGTTTTCGACTCCGACTTTCCGTTGGAACCGGAAGTCGATGGGGACTTCCCGTTCCGGCCGTAGTCGGTTACGTACCAGCCCGTTCCTTTGAACTGCAGGGCAGGGGCGTTGATCAGGCGTTCCAGTTCACCGCCGCAGCCTTCATGCTCTTTTAGCAGCTCATCGGAGAATTTCTGCCGTACCTCGAACGTCTCGCCACATTTGTGACAGCGGTAATCGTAAAGTGGCATAAGCGTACTGAAAAAACGGGTGAAACCTTACCCTATTGTATCAGATGCTTCCCGTGGCCGAGCCGATGCGCTGTTGTAAGTGCTTGCACGACACAGCCCTGGGAGTACCCGACAGAAATATAATTCGCGTGAGGCTAACTTTCGCGAATCGCGCTCCGTCTTAACTACAAGACCATGATACGAAATGCTGCCATCACGGCCATCGTGGCGCTGGGCCTCACGCTCACCGTCTCGAGGACTGGTGCGCCCGTGTACGGCAGGTTCGTCGTTTCCGCCCAGAGATTCCGGCAGCACTTTCACGATCTAGAGGGCGCCGGCAAATCTCTCAGCCCGCTCGAGCGCTTCTTCTTCAGCCTGGCGCTGACCACCACCAGCACTCCGGAGCCGGTTCGGGGCGCCTGTCCTCCGCAGCGCACGTAGGCTTTTCCCGGATCAGGTAGCCCGCTCCGTAAGGGAGCGGGCATTGACCGTACGAGCGCTACTTCTTCTTGTGGACCGGGGCGCGCTTTCTTACTGCCGGGCGGGCGGGAGCGCACGGGTCGGTCTTCAAGCCCGTGATCTTGTCCTTGCCCGATTCCATCGTCAGCATGAACGGCTCGCGTGTGAATGCGCGCGGAATGCCGTCGAACTCGATCTCTCCGGGCACCGGCTTCCCCGTGAGCGGAGCGTCGAGCTTCAGCGTGATCTCCGGGTCCCCGGTAACCCCCGGTTTCGTCGGATCGCTGATCGCGACCAGCAGTTCCTTGGACCGGCACGCCGGCTTGCCCGAAACCACCATCCCCTTCAGCGCACGCCCCGATTCACCGTGGACATCCGCATCCTTCAGCTGCCCGTCGAAGTACTGCTGTCCGTTGGTGTCGGAGAGCTGGGCCTTAATCCCCATCCAGAGGGCGTACTGCGGATGGTTCTGGGTGAATTCCTTCTGCTTTCGGGCGGCCACCGCGGAGGCAGTCTCGATCGAGAATCCGGCCGGCGGCAGGGGCGATGCTTTGGCCTGCTCCTTCAACTGGTCGAGCCCGTCCGTGCTGCCGTGATACGTGTTGTAGGCGCTGGCGGCGTAGTCGGTGATTTTCTTCGGATCGGTGGTGCCGCCGAGAGTTGGATCGACCGCCGCCGCGCGAACAAACTGGTAGATCGCGCGCGGACCCAGATCCGTGGCCTTATCCGGCTGGCTGCGCGCTTCGCAGGCGAGCGCCGTGCCGAGATTGTAGGAAATCGCGGCGAGGTCCGGGTAATCCGACAGTGCTTTGGTATAGGCCGTTTCCGCGGCGGCGCAGTCCTTCGGGTTCTTTGCCATCGCCTGGTTGCCGGGCACCAGGGCGATCGCACCCAGGGCGGTCTTCGCGCGCTTCTCGATATCGGCGCGGGCGCTGGCCCACTGTGCGGCCGATGTAGATTCCGGCTTGTTTTCGGCCACGAAGTACTTGGGCGCGAAGTCCAGTAGCTCCTTTGCGGCCTTCTGGCCTGCCTCCAACTGGTCGGGAGTGGCGTTCGGCATGGCCGCCACATTCCAGGCCACCTGGTACAGCACGTTCAGCTTGCTCAGACCGCCGCCCTTTTCCGGAAATACCTTGTCCAGACCCTTATCCATTAGCTGCTTGCCGTAGTCCAGCACCTTCGCCGGCTGCGGCGGGTTCATTTTGCTATAGGCCAGCATATACATGTACAGCCGGTCGTCCTTATAATCGGAGTCCGGGTACTTTTGGGTCCACGTATCGAGATCCTGGATCTCTTTTTGCGGGTTGTTGGCGTCTTTGATGGCCTCGTTATAAATTTCGTATTCGCCCTGGTCCTTGACCTTCTTGGTCTGGGCGGCAGCCTGTCCGGAAGGCTGTGCGGTGGCCGCCCCTTGAGCGCGGAGAAACGGGGCCGCGCCCGTCAGAACGAAGGCGCCGAGTACGGTCGAAACCGCGACACTCTTCAGAGTCTGATCGATTGTTTGTTTGTGAAATCTGAGAACCACGAAAAAACCCCCAAAATGGAACCGGCGGCCTGAGCCGCCGGCACTGCTGTCTAGTTTCTACTTCTTCTTTCCCGCGCTCTTTTTCACTCCCGTTCTCGGGGGTGCGCACGGGTCCATCTTTAAGTCGTCGATTTTCGACTTATCCGTGTCCAGCGTCAGCATGAATGGATCTTTACTGAATGCCGATGGGGCGCCGTCGAACTGGATCTGCGATCCGGCCTGCGGCTTTCCCGTCAGCGCCGCTTCCAGTTTCAGCGTCACCTCGGCATGCTCGGCATCCGAGATGGCCACCACCAGTTCCTTCGAGCGACATGACGGCTTGGCTTCCAGGATCGTGCCCTTCAGCGCCTTAGCCCCGTTTTGCCCGGCGATCTCGGTGCCTTTCATGGTCGATTCGTAATATTGGTCGCCGTTGGTGTCCGCCAGTTGTCTCTTGATGCCCATCCACAGAGCCAGTTGCGGATTCTTTTCCATGAACTCTTTTTCTTTTATGGCGGCAATTTCGGAAGCCGTCTGAATCTTGAAGCCGGGCGGCGGGAAAGGCGAGGCCACCGCCTGTTGCTTCAACTGCTGAAGCCCCTCGGCGTCCGGCCCGTGGTAGCGATTATAGACCTTCTCCAGGTAGGCGGCTGCGGTCTTGTTCGTGGCTGCCGCATCCGGTCCCCATTTGCCGGGATCCAGGGCCGACGCGCGCGCCACCTCGTAAATCGCAGCCGGTATTTTCTCCGGCTTCTGCTGTGCGATCTGTGCTCCGCCCAGCGCGAACGCGATCTGCGGGCAATCCGGGTACTGCTGGAGCGCCTTGCTGAACGCCGCTTCGGCGCCCTCATAATCCTTCTTGTTCTGCGCCTGGGTGCCGGGAAGCATTGCTACGAATAGCAGGGCCGCGCGCATGTCGCCTTCCACTTTCGCCTTCGCCTGGTTCCACTGGTCTTCGCTGGCGGCGGCAGGCTTGTTGGCGGCGACAAAGTAGGTAGGAACGAATTCCAGCCCTTCGTTGGCGGCTTTCGCGCCGATCTCCAGTTGTTCCGGGGTGGCGTTCGGAAGCTGCCGGACGCTGTACGCCGAAAGGGCGTAAATGTTGAGAGCGTCGAACGGGGAGTAGGTGGCCTTAATATCCTTGGCCATCAGTTGCGACGCAATCTCCAGCACCTTGGCGGGTTGGTTCGAGCCGCTGTACGCCCTGAGGTAATAATAGGTTCGCTCGTTGGCGAAATCCGTCTGCGGATATTTTTGAGTCCAGGCATCCAGGTCCGTCACCGCCTTCGTGAAGTTGTTGCCGTTAACGTCCTTGACGACATCATTAAAGACCGTATACTCGCCCTGGTCCTTGTACTTCTTCTCGGGCTTGGCAGTCCCCTGTGCGCTAGCCTTACCGACGCCGGCGAATACGATCGCGGCGAGAGCGGCAACAGCCGCCATTCTTCCCAATACTCGATTGCATTTCTGCACGTGCGCCTCCTGCCTGTATTCCGGCTCTGATTGTCGCAATGGCCTGCTGTCGCTACCCTGGCATAGGCGCCCCGGCTCGCGTTGGCCGCCGAGGACACTTGCGGAGTATAGCCAAACCACTTTCGTGGTGCAACTCATTCGACTCCGAATGCGACGGACTGGTTCCGAATCACAAATCATACCAGATCAACGCTATGCTGTAAGTCACCCCTCCATGCGATACCTGGATCTTTCGGTCATCCTGGTCTACCTGATTGCCATCACCTGGTTCGGCGCCCACTTCCGCACCGGCCGGAAAAGCCTTCGGGACTACTTTCTCGGCGGCCGGACCGCCCCCTGGTGGGCCATCAGCCTCTCCATTGTGTCGGCGGAGACTAGTACCCTCACCGTCGTTGGTACCCCCGCACTAGCCTTCACCGGCAACATGGGCTTCCTACAACTCGTGCTGGGCTACCTGCTTGCCCGCATCGTAATTTCCGTTCTATTTTTGCCGCAGTATTTTCGCGGCGAGATGTTTACCGCCTACGAACTGATGCGGCGCAGATTCGGCGAACGGATCCGGAAGCTGACCGCGTCAATATTTCTAGTGACGCGTGCGCTCGCTGAAGGGGTACGGGTGTTCGCCATCTCTTTGGTCATCTCGATCGTGCTGGGCACGGGCGAAATCCCGTCGATTGTGCTGATTGTAGTGCTCACCCTGTTCTACACATTCGAAGGCGGCATGACCGCCGTCATCTGGACCGACGTCGTGCAGATGAGCCTCTACGTGGCCGGCGCGGTTGTCAGCTTCTTCGTCATCCTCGGACAGATTCCAGGGGGCTGGCCTCATGTGGTGGCGGTGGCCGGCGCCGCCGGCAAATTCACGATCTTCGACTTTCACTTTTCGCTGACCATGGCATTCTTCTCCAAGACCTACACCTTTTGGGCCGGAATCCTGGGCGGCTGCTTCCTGACTACCGCCAGCCACGGCACCGATCAGCTCATGGTGCAGCGTCTGCTCAGCGCCCGCGACGAGCGCCAGAGCCGCGCCGCCCTGCTCTCCAGTTGGGTGGTCATCCTGCTGCAGTTCACCCTGTTCCTGTTGATCGGGGTTCTGCTGTTTGTCCACTATCGCGACACCGGCCTCTCCGCTCCATCGCAAACCGATCGCATTTACCCCGAATTCATCTGGAACAACTTGCCCCCGGGCGTGGCCGGACTGGTCACCGCGGCCATCCTGGCCGCCGCCATGGCCAATCTGAGTGCCGCTCTCAATTCGCTTTCCTCCACGACCGTAGTGGATTTCTTCCGCGCCCGCTCCGGAGGGATGAGCGAAGCTCGGGCCATGCGCATCGCCCGCATCGCGACGATTCTGTGGGGCGCCATCCTGCTCGGTATCGCCATCGGGGCGCGCCACTCGCGTTCCGTGCTGGAGGCCGGCCTGACCATCGCATCCATTCCCTCCGGCGCGTTGCTGGGCGTGTTTCTGCTCGGTGTGCTCACGAAAAAGCCCGGTGAAATATCGGCCATCGCGGGCGTGGTGTGCGGACTGGCCGCCGTACTCTGGGTGCACTGGGCGACTCCCGTCGCCTGGACGTGGTATGTTTTCATCGGCACCACCGTCACCTTCGGCGCCGCCCTGTTCGCGTCGCTTTTCGAAAAGGTTCGGGAACCCGGCGAAACCCAGCCGCATCTCCAGTCTCACTAAGGCACCAAATGAAAAACACTCGTCCGCGAAGTGAATTGAAGCGCGAGCTGGGCACCTGGGCGGCCGCCTCGATCGTGGTCGGCACGGTGATCGGCAGCGGCATCTTTCTGGTGCCGCAATCCATGGTGCAAAGGGTCGGCACGCCGCAGATGGTGTTCGTCGTCTGGATCTTCGGCGGTCTGCTCTCGCTGGCCGGAGCGCTGAGCTATGCCGAGCTGGCCGCGGCCATGCCCGAGGCCGGCGGTGAATATGTCTACCTCCGCGAGGCCTATGGCCCGATGTGGGGATTCTTGTACAGTTGGACGCAAATGTGGGTCGCAAAAAGCGGATCTATTGCTACCCTGGCCACCGGCTTTTTTTATTATTTGACTAATTTTTTTCCGGGTTTGGACGCGGTTTTCTACCGCATCCCCCTGCCGCTCGGACCCCACGGCGGGCCGCTCGAGTTCCGCTACGGGCAGTTGCTCGCCATGGCCCTGATACTCTCCCTGGCTTGGCTCAACTACTACGGCGTCAAGCTCGGGGGCAATGTCCAGGTCACGGTAACCATATTAAAGGTTGCGCTTATTGCCTTTATTATCATCGCCGGACTGGGCTTTGGCACAGCCCATGGCGTGAATACCGCGATCCCCACGCCGCTCACCACAGCGGGCTTTTTCGCCGCCCTGGTGGCCGCCCTTTGGGCCTACGACGGGTGGAATAACGTGAGCATGGTGGCCTCCGAGGTCCGCGAGCCCCAGCGTAACCTGCCGCGTTCCCTGATTGGAGGAACCATTGCCGTAATCGTGATTTATTTATTAGCAAATAGCGCGTATTTTCACGTTCTCACGGCCGGTGAAGTAGGGGCAACCCCGCGCGTCGCCTCCGAAATGATGCGCCGCATCCTGGGCGGGGCGGGCGCCGGCGCCGTCTCGGTCGCCGCCATGATCAGCATCTTCGCGGCGTTGAACGGCTCTATCCTTTCCGGTTCTCGCGTGCCCTACGCCGCGGCCCGCGACGGCTACTTCTTCCACGCGGTTGAGCATGTCCATCCGGTGCATCGCACCCCTTCCGTGTCCATCCTGGCGCTGAGCGCGTGGGCCGCGCTCCTGGTGCTCTCCGGACGCTACGAACAACTTTTTACCTATGTAATTTTCGCGAGCTGGATTCTGTACGGCATGACCACCGCGGCGGTGATCGTGCTTCGTAGAAAGCGGCCCGATCTGCCGCGCCCGTATCGCACGATCGGTTATCCCTGGGTGCCGGCCGTGTTTGTGCTGGTGGCGTCTGTTTTAGTACTTTCTACATTAATTGACTCCCCTAGAGAATCCCTGATGGGTATTGCGCTCATTATTTTGGGACTTCCGTTTTATTTTTATTGGAAATACAAGCGAACTGACCGCTCGGAACAGCCGTACTAGTTCTCACGTTTCGTACTATGGCGCGCATTTTGGCCCTTTGGCATTTTTTTCTTTCTATTGAAATTCGCCGTGATTGGGTGGAAAATCAAGGTAGACACGGAAATCCTATGCGTGGTTGCAGTGAGTATTCGGTCGCACCGCCTGCTTGTTACAGCGGCAGTCCGGCCGGGAGGGCAATTCGATGGACGTAAGTAAGATCCTTTCGGAACTGCGCGAAGAGCGCCAGCAGATCGAAGAAGCAATTCTGAGCCTGGAGCGCCTGGCGAGGGGACGCGGACGCCGCCGTGGAAGGCCGCCGGCCTGGATGGCGGAGGTAACCACCAAGCGTCGCGGTAGGCCTCCGGGAAGCAAGAACAAAGTCAACACTGCCGGCGCAGCAGCCAAGGGCGCCGCCGTAGCATAACCACCCGCTACTGAAATAAAGGGCCGGAGATCTGACGCGGATCTCCGGCCCTTCGCATTTCCTGCGGGCAATTCAGCGATTACAAGCGCTGCGGCGCGGACCCCAGTTTCACACGGACCTCCTGCTTGCGCCGGTCGCGATACACCGTCAGGTTCAGCCAGTCGCCGCCGCGCTTCTGGCTCATCACGCGCTGCAGCGAATCGTTGCCTTCCACTGCCTGCCCGTCAATCGCCATGATCAAGTCGCCCCCGATGCCGATCGGGTAATTCGAGACAATCACGCGCCGGCTCGGCCCTCGCAAGCCGTATTCCTCGGCCGGCGAACCCGGATCTATCGATTGAATCAGGAGCCCGCCGTCCGAAGGCAGGTTCAACATTTCCGCCAGGTCGCCCGATACCGGCAGTACGCGGATTCCCAATACCGGCCGCGAGATGTGCCCGTTTTTCGTAAACTCGTCCAGCATTCCCTTGGCGCGGTTGATGGGCAGCGCGAAACCCAGCCCGATATTCCCCTGCGGGCCGTAAATCGCCGTATTGATCGCAATCACATTTCCGTGCGAATCGAGCAGCGGGCCGCCGCTATTGCCGGGATTGATCGCCGCGTCGGTCTGGATCATGCCCTCGAGGCGCTCTTCCTCGGTCTCGATGCTGCGGTCGAGGGAACTGACCACGCCGGTCG
Source organism: Bryobacterales bacterium (assembly GCA_963836015.1). Classification (GTDB taxonomy): domain Bacteria; phylum Acidobacteriota; class Terriglobia; order Bryobacterales; family Bryobacteraceae; genus CAWCDJ01. The sequence goes on from CAWIIF010000015.1 coordinate 431,054, forward strand.
TCAGCGTGCCGCCGAAACCGAACGGATTGCCGATAGCGAGCACTTTCTGGCCGACCACCAGGTGATCGGAATCGCCCAGCTTCAACGCCGGCAGCTTGCCCCCGGCGTCGATTTTGATCAGCGCCAGGTCGTTGCGCGAATCCGTGCCCAAAATACGCGCCTTATAGCTTTTCTTATCGGACAGCGTGACGGTAAGCTGGGCGGTCCCGCGCACAACGTGATAGTTCGTCAGGATCTGGCCATCCGGGTTGATGATGAATCCCGAGCCCGCGCCCTTGCCCTGGTATGCGCCCCAGAACCAGTCTTCCTGCACCACGATCGACGTGATATTCACCGTGGCGCCACTGGCGCTGTGATAGATATCGATATTATTCTGCTCATCGGCGGTATATCCGCCCGCGGTGGCGGCAGCCGCCGGTTCCGACCACAGCCTCTCCATGTTGCGCACCGGCCGCAGGACCGAGCCCACATCCCAGTGCGAAGCGGAGGTGAGATACAGAAACACCGCCACCAGCGCGGCGGCCAGGGCAAATGGTCGCAATACTCTCATGATTCGATTCTCCGTAATTTTTCGTAGACGGCACGGGTCTGCCGCAGCGTATCTTCTTTCTCTCCCGATGTATCTATGACGAAATCGGCGAATTTTCGTTTCTCCGACAGGGGCATTTGACGGCTTAGCCGCGCCCGGACGTCGGCCTCCGCCGCCCCCTCGCGCCGCATGGCGCGCTCCAACTGCTGTTCTTCCCGGCAGGTCACCAGGATGATCCTGTCGAACCGCTTGTAGCTCCCGGTCTCGATCAAAATGGCGGCTTCCACCACCGCAATTCCCTTCGGTTCCCGTTTGGCCCACTCGGCGATCAGCTCGTCCTCACGCCGGAGCACCGGGGGATGCACCAGGCTGTTGAGGCGCTCCAGCCTCCCCGGGTCGCCGAATACCCGGGCCGCCAGCGCACGCCGGTCGATGGCGCCCTCCGGCCCCAGAATCCCGGCGCCGAATTCCCGCACCACGTCGTCGTATGCCTCGCCTCCTACCGCCAGGACCTGGTGGCCCAGCGTGTCGGCCTGGATCAACAGGCAGCCATAAGAAGCCAGCGCCTCTCCCACAAACGATTTTCCACAGGCGAGGCCGCCCGTAAGCCCGACTTTCAACATGCGGCCGGACGGCGCTCCGCCGACGCCACCGTATTGACCATCAGCATCGCGATCGTCAGCGGACCGACGCCTCCGGGCACGGGCGTGTACGCGGAGGCCTTTTCCGCCATATCCAGCGGGTGGACGTCGCCCACCAGCACGCCGCCGCGTTTATCGAAGGCCGCCAGCTTTTCTACGGAATTCCGGAAGATTCGCGCCACCTCTTCGCGTTTTTCCACCCGCGTCGTTCCCACGTCGATCACGGTTGCGCCCGGCCGGATGTACTCCGCGGTGATGGCCGCCGGCCGCCCCATCGCCGCCACCAGAATCTCTCCCTCGCGGCACACCGCCGCGAGATCCGGAGTCTTCGAATGGCAGATCGTGACGGTGGCGTGCTCGTGCAGCAGCAGCATGGCGACCGGCTTGCCCACGATATCGCTCCGCCCCACCACCACCGCGCGTTTGCCCGCCATGGGAATGCCGTACCGCTTCAGAATCTCGATGATGCCGGCGGGCGTGCAGGCGCGCGGCCCCGGCAGGCCCGCCACCAGCTTGCCGACGTTCATCGGGTGGAAGCCGTCCACATCCTTCTCGGGCGTTACCGCCAGAAGGATGCGCTTGGTATCCACCTGCGGCGGCAGGGGAAGCTGCACCAGGATGCCGTCGATGTCGGGCCGCCCGTTTAACCGGTCGACGATCGCCAGCAGTTCCTCGGTGGTGACCGTCGCGGGCGGCGTGATCGATTCGGAATAGATCCCCAGATCGTGACAGGCCTTGATCTTGTTGCGAACGTAGATCTCCGAGGCTGGGTTATCGCCCACCAGGACGACGGCCAGCCCGGGCGGCCGTCCCTGCGCGGCCAGCGCGGCCACGCGAGGCCTCAATTCGTTCTTGATGTCATCGCGGATGCGATTGCCATCGAGGATCAACGCCATGTATCTCTAATAATAGCGTGGGCCGCCTGCGCTACTGCACGCGCAGCAGCAACGCCGGATCGATCCGCAGCACCTGCCGTGCGGGCAGCAGGCATGCAACCATCAGGAGCGCCAGCAGCAGCGCCGCGGCCGCCGCATAAACCGCTGCCCCCGGTGCCGTAATCCCGGCCATCGACGCACGCAGCAGCCTTACCGTCCAGAGCGAGGCGCAAACGCCTCCGGCCGCCCCAACCGCGCCGGTCGCGAACGCACGCGCCGCGAAGGCCGCCAGCACGCGCCCGTTCTGCGCGCCTACCGCCACCCGGATGGCGATGTCGCGCCTCTGCTCCGCCACCCGCGAAGCGGTAATCAGAACCAGGCCCGCCAGCGCCAGCAGCGTGCCCACCAGCGCCAGGACGCCGCACGCCGCCGCCGCTATGCGAATCTGCTTCGTGCCCGCATCCACCTGCTCCGCTCCGGAGCGGACATCGGACAACGGGGCGTCCGGCGCGAGTCGCGTCACCATCTGCCGCAGAACCGGAGCGAATGCCGCCGGCGGTCCGGCCGTTCGCACGAAAATCGTGAACTGCGGCCGCACTGCCTGAGCCATCGGCAGGAAGAAATAGGGAACGGGTGTTTCCGAGAGCGGATGATATTGGGCGTCCGCCACCACCCCGATCACTTGCCGGGCGGCCGGCTCACCGGAAATTCGCACGCTCCGCCCGAGCGGGTTCTGATGCGGCCAGAGAAGACCGGCGGCGCTGCGATTCAAGATGATTGCGGGCTGCGCCGTTGCGTCGTCGGAGGGCAGGAACGTACGGCCCGCCTCCATGGGCATGCGGGCCGCTTCGAAATAGCCGTCGGATACGACATTTCCCTCCACCTCCAGTGCGGCGGAGCCCGGCGCGTTCAACTGTCGCGCCCAGCGGGTGTTGCCCGGAAGCGGATCCCATACCAGCGCCGCGCTTTCGAAGCGGCCGCCGCGCAGCGCGTCCAGCAACTCCCCGCAGAGGCGATGGAGTTCCGCGGGCGAACGGGTGATGTCGACTGTGGCGAGCAGCGTACTGCCCGGGTCGAACCCCAGCCGCTGGCGGCGCCATTGCACCAGGCTTCCCGCCAGCGTGACCGCAGCGATCAGTACCACCATGGCGCAAGCCACTTGCGACCCGACGAACAAGTCCCGCAGTCCGATCCCCGCCAGCCGCGGAAAGGCCGGACGCGACGACGCCCCGCGCAGGCCGCTCGCCAGGTCGAGCCGGCCGGCCCGCAAGGCGGTGAGTCCGCCGATCGTCATTCCGATGACCAGCGCCGCGCCGGCGCTCCAGGCGAGAGCCCGCAGGTCCGGCGCGAGGTTGAGGTTCAGTGAAACGATCGAGATTCGCCCGAAGGCCCCGAGCCAGTCCGTAATCCACAACCCGGCAGGCAGGCTGAGCGCGATCGCGGAAAGCGTAAGCATGAAGGCTTCCGTTGCTGCCTGCCGGACCATCCGGCCGCGTCCCGCGCCCAGCGCCAGGCGGGTGGCGATTTCCCGCTCGCGCGCCGCGGCCAGCCCCAACAGCAGGTTCATCAGGTTGAAGCAGGCGATCAGCAGCACCGCCGCCGAGACCGCCGCCAGCAGCGACATGTAGCGCACCGCCGCTTCGCGGTACGCCGGGAAGAAGCGGGCCTGCCGCGCCGCCAGCGCGACGAACCGCGCGTCCGAATCAAGCGCGGGATCGGAACTCGCCAGCCGCGACTGAAGAACGTCGAGCGCCGCCTGAAGCGCCGGTACCGTCACACCCGGTTTCAGGCGTGCCGTCATCATGATCCAGCGCATGTTGCGGCGATTGCGAAAGTCGAGAGCCGCGAAGGGGGGCGAGACGCGCGGAAGCAGCGCCATCGGCATCCACACCGCGGGCGGCTCGCCCCAGTCGAGCAGCGTGCCGGCAAAACCGGGCGGCATCACTCCCACCACCGTCACCGGCACGTTCGCTACCCGGATTGTGGCGCCGAGCGCCGCCGCGCTTCTTCGAAACCGGGTTTCCCAGAGAATGTCGCTGATCAGAGCCACGGGCCGGGCGCCAGGCTGGTCGTCTTCCGGTTCGAACGCCCTGCCGCGCGCGGGCGATACGCCCAGCGTCCGGAAATAATCTCCCGTAGCGATCTCCGTGGCAAGGCGTTCGGCGCCGCCGCCCAGGTCGCAAGCCAGCGGGATCCGCACAAACGCCGTCGCGGAGGCTACGACGCTGCTGAGGGAACGGAGATCCTGGTAGTCGGGCAGTGAATTCGAGAGGTAGCGCGCCCGCGATCGCGAGTAGCCGTAAACCGCGGCCAGGGAGGAAGGATCGCGAAGACCCATCGGGCGGAACAGGACCGCGTCCACCAGCGTGAGCGCGGCCATTCCCGCCGCGATTGCCAAAGCCATCGGCACCGCCGCGGCCAGCGCGAACCACGGCCTCGATCGAATCAGGCGAAATGCGAGCCGGAGGTCCTGCAGCACGCCGACCATTTTACGCCGGCCATCTGTTTGAGCGGATCAACCTGAGTTTGGACTCCCAGATTTCAAAGCGTCCTCTCGTAAGCGAATCAGGTACGGAGCATGTGAGAACGCCCCTTCGATGGCATAATGATGGCACAATAACGTCAATGGTGCGCCGTTGGCTCCAGAGATTGGGCGCCCGCGGGTCAGCCGTCGGGACGTGTCGTAACGCCTCTTGCCAGCGGGGCGCTGCAGCGCCATATCCGGTGACGGAGAAGGGATCCCTTCCGTGACAACCTCGGGGAGGGCGGCCGTCGCCAGCGTCAGGCGTCCGCCGCAGCACGCACTAAATTGGCGCATTCGCCGCGGGAGAGCAATCCTTGGTGGCCTTTGCATTGGGTTCCTCGCCGTCTCAGGTTCGCGCGTGTCCGCGCAACCAGCCGGCGGCGCCGCGCCCCGAGATTTCACGCTGACGATGGATACGGCCGGCGAATTGAGCGCCATTCGTGGAGATGGCAAGCGCGTCGTGATCGCAGGTGCCAATGGGCGCAGTCTACTCAAATTAATCGATGTGGGCGAACGCTGGCGTTACCGGCGGACCGAGATTGCGGGCAGGGTCACCGCCTTGGCGTTTGCGCCTGACGGCAGCACGTTCGCGGCAGGAATGGAGTCCGGCGCGATAGAGGTTCGGTCCGCGGACGATGGGCGCAAGCTTTACAATCTCAACCGGCACAAGTCCCAGATTCTGCAACTGGCTTACACGCGAGATGGCAGGCTATTGATATCGATTGGCGCTAATGGCGCCATGGTTCGGTGGGACCTCGCTGCCGGCAAGCCCGTGCAGGTGGTTGCCCATCCGCCCGGCAACGACGAGGAACTCAAAGCCGTCGCAATTAGCACAGATGGAGAATGGCTGGTCTCATGTTCGTCGACGGCCGACCGGGGCATCGGATGGGCTCGTGTCTGGCGTGCCGGTACGCGAGCGCCCGTGCGGCAATTCCGAAGCGAAGTCGCCGGCAGCATCGCCATCAGCGGGGATGGGCGGTGGATTGCGCTTGGAACTTCCGATTCGACGGTGTCGTTGCTGTCCGCGGACACGGGAGTGCAAATGAGCCGCAGTAATGCGGACGGAGAGGTTAATTCGCTTGCGTTCAGCCCCGACAGCCGGCTGCTCGCCGTGGGATCGCACGTGGATCCGGGCGCGAGCCGCGGGGGACTCCAGGTGATTTCCGTCGACGCGGGTGAAACGCTCTGGAGGGCCCGCGAGCGATTCGAGTTCCTGGACTCGCCGGCGTTCACCGCCGACAGCCGCTTGCTTGCCGCCATGTGCGATGTCCACCCGCGGATCTGGAACGCTGCCACTGGGCAGGAAACATGGGGTTTGGCGGGGATTGCCGAGGGCAGGAACTCCATTACCTTCTCTCCCGATAGCCGGCTGCTCGCGATCGCGACAGCCGCGTACCGCATACTGGTGTGGGGCACGGCGACCTGGACCCCGGCCGCGCCTTTCGTTGCCCGCTGCCAGTTCGGGTTGACCGTGGAGTTTAACCGGGATGGCAGGTGGCTGGTCGCAGCAGACCGCTGCGCCACCACAGTGTGGGACGTGGCAACCCGCAAACCAGTGCAGACATTGAATATGGATCAGGTCCAATCTCTCGACATCAGCCCGGATGACAAGCTTCTGGCCTGGTCGGAGGACGCGACCGGATATCCGGACACACTCGAATGGAAGGCTCACATCAGCGACCTCCAGACGGGGAAAGAACGGGTCGCAGCGCTTCCTCCGATTCCCCCGCGGGGTGTGCCTTTCGGGTATGTCAAATTCACCGGAAGCGGCGATTTGATCACCACGGGCTTCCAAACGCTGGCCCTGCGGAATGCGCTTACGGGCGAGGTTCGGTGGACCGCCCGGGTGGAGGCGACAAATGCGCCTGTCCTGCTGGGGAGTGACCTTGTTCTTGACAGTACTCCGTCTTACGAGATTCAGATTCGTTCTCTGCGGGATGGCACGTTGGTGAGGTCATTTCGTCCGTCGCCGAATTTCACCGTGCTGGCGGCCAGCCTTGATGGGCGATGGATCGCTGCCGGCGGCTACGAGATGGAGGGTGGCCTCATCGCCGAGGACAAACCGATTCTTTTCGTGATGAACGCAGCCACAGGGGAGGTGGTCCGGAAGTTCGCGGACCCTACGCGTAAAGAGAAGGGGAAATTCGAAAACGTTACGGCGCTCGCGTTTAGCCCGGATGGCCGCTGGCTGGTCTCGGGCACACAACGCGGGACCGTCCGCGTTTGGGACGTCAGCGATCTTGGGCGAGAGTAGGCGAAGGACTGAGGCAACTCTGCAGGGCTCTGCGGGCTGCCCAGCGCTGGCCGCTACGATCTATGGCTCCGGCCCGCCTCTGCCAGCTTCACTGAGCCAGGCCCCTGCCGCGAGATCTCGAGCGCCGGCTTCAGCGATTCGGCCACTGCCCTCGCGTCTTCCGCCTCCAGCATTGCGTGTAGCTCGCTCGCAACCTCCAGAAACTTGCGGTAGCGCGGCTCCCAGATCCGCAGAAAGGGTCTCGGATCGAGCCGCCCCTCCACCGCGCCCCGCTGCGAGAGACGCTCCTCGAACGCCTGGCTCACCAGGTTCTTCTCCAGGCGCTCCCGGCAGGCGTCTTTCAGAATTCCGGCCAGCCACAACAATTCCTGGCGATCAAGGCGGGAAAGCGGATTGTTCGCGGACATGGAAAATCCGAATATATCAGATCGAACGCACCGGCATGGTCACGATGTCGTCGATCCGGATCTGTTCCTTGATGATGAACGGCTCTCCGTATTTCACGCCGATCTGGTTGCCGTAGAAGCGCGCGATTGCTCCCAGCCGCTCGCGGATCTCCGCCTCCGTAGGAAACAGCGTGGCGCCCTCGCTCACCTCGCCGAACTGGGAAACGTAGCTGAACAGCGCGTCCATGCGCCGCTCGAACTGCGCGCTGATGTCCACGATAAACGATGGCTTGACGTCCGCGTAAAGGCTCGAATACAGGATCTTCGCCGGCCGGTGCGGCTCGCTATCCGGATCGAGTTTCCGCAGCCCCGCCAGGAAGCATGCCTCGTAGCCCATCTCCCCGCAGCGGTAATGATCCGGATGCCGCGCCTGCCAGTAAGGCAGAATCACCACCCGCGGCTGCAGTTCGCGGATCTTCAGGGCCAGCGCCGTGCGCGCCGCCAGCGAGTTCTCCAGGCGCGCGTCCGGCAGTCGCAAGTTGCCCCGCCACGCGAGGCGCATATGCTTCGCCGCGGCCTCGGATTCCACGATGCGCTCCTCCGGCGTGCCGCGCGTGCCCATGTCTCCGGCGGTCAGGTCCAGCACGCCCGTGCGGTACCCGGCATCCGCCATCCGGATCAGCGTGCCGCCGCAGGTCTGTTCCACATCGTCCGGATGGGCGGCCATCGCCAGCACATCGAGGCTCATGCGCGTGCCTCCAGCCGTCTTAGAAACTCCTTCATCTCCACCCTGTACTTGAACGCCTTCCGTGCGTTGATCGCGATCACCGGCACTTCCTCATTGTAGAGGCGCCGCAGCTCCGGTTCGGTGTCGATGTCCACTTCTTCGTAATCGAAATCGGCCCGCCGCCGCGCCTCCATCAGGATTCGCTTGGCGTCGTCGCACAGACAGCAGCCCGCGCGCGTGTAGAGCGTGACCCGCGGCTTCATCACCAGGAGAGGTCCCGCCTGCGCCAGTAGCGCTGGCGAGTCCCCATTGCGTAGATGAGCGCGATCCCCACGATGAATCCGCCCACGTGCGCAAAGAACGCCGTGCCGCCTTGCGTCGCAGCCTGGACGCTGCCGAAGCCGCCGAACAGTTGCAGGGCGAACCAGTAGATCAGCATCACCCAAGCCGGCAGGTCGAAGGTAAAGATGAAGAGGAACCACGTGAGCATCACCACGCGCGAGCGCGGAAACTTCGCCAGGTAAGCCCCCATGACCCCGGCAATCGCTCCCGACGCGCCCAGCATCGGGACCCTCGACGCCGGGTCCATCAGCAACTGCGCGATCCCCGCGGCAATCCCGCAGAGCATGTAAAACGTCAGGTATTTCCAGTGCCCCAGGATATCCTCTACGTTGTCCCCGAAAACCCACAAAAACAGCATGTTCCCGAGCACGTGCATCCATCCGCCATGCAGAAACATGGAAGTGATCAGGTTCGCCGGGTGAAAATAGGCAGGCCGCAGCGCGTAGTGCGCGATGAAGTCGTTCAGTGCATACGGATCCACCATCTGCAGCCAGAACTCGTACACGTATACCAGCAGGTTGATCACGATCAATACCACCGTGACCACCGGCCTGGAATAGCTCGGCTGTGTAACCTTGATGGGGATCATCTACTTTTTAGCGGCTGCCGCGCGCGCGGCGAATTCCGGATGCGACCTGCGCTCCGCCCGGGTCATCAGGGCGCGCGTTTCGGCCAAGCCGCGAATGCCGCCGCGGGCCCCTAGCGCCGTGCAGTTGAGCGCCGCCATGGCGTTTGAGAAATCCAGCGCGTCGCCCATCGGCATTCCCTGCAAAACAGCATAGCAGAAGGCCCCGTGAAACACGTCTCCCGCGCCGGTGGTGTCCAGGCAGTTCACCACAAAAGCCGGTGAATAATAGTACCGGCCTCCCGTGCGCGCCAGCGCCCCGTGTGCCCCCAGTGTCATCGCCGCCACGTGGATGCCATACTCGTCCTGGATCGTCTCGAGCGCCAGGAACGGATCGTTCACGCCCGTCCAGGCCGTCGGAAATTCCGAGCTCGCCACCAGGTAGTCGATATTCGGCAGCACCGTGTCGAAGCCGTGATAAATGGTGTCCACATCTACCGTCACCGGGATGCCGTGGGCGCGGGCCACCGCCGCCGCGTGCGCCACCGCAGCCGTATCGTGCCCATCGATGTGCAGCAGGCGCGCGCAAGTGATCTGCTCCGGCGCGATCTGCTCCGGGTCGATGCGCAGGCAGTCGTCCCGCCGCCACAGCACAGTACGCTCGCCCGTGGACCGGTCGATGATGATGTACGCCGACTGGTTGGGGCAGTTGCGGCGTTTCTGCACGTGATCCAGGTTGATCCCCGTGCCGAGCAGGCTCTCCATCTGGATGCGGCCCCGCTCGTCGTCTCCCACCGCGCCGATGTACTTGGTCCGCAATCCCAGCCGCGCGCAGGCCACCATGGCGCTCGCCACCTGCCCGCCCGGGCTCAGCATCTCTTCATGAAAAGGCACTTTACCCGCATAAGCCGGGAAGTGCGGCACGATCAACAAAGTATCGGTGGCGTTCAGTCCCACGCCGACTACGTCGAATTCGGGCATTCAAAGACATTGTAAGTGCAAGTCTTCACAAAAACCGTGTCCCCGCAAAAAACGCTTGACAGCCCATCGGGCTAGTGCTAATTTTCTAGCATGATGCTAGAAATCCAGCATAGAGGCCGGCCGTGAGCGCGGCAGGAAAGCTCAGCCGCAGGGAACGGCAGATCATGGACATCCTCTACCAGCGCGGCAAAGCCTCGGCCTCCGAGGTTCGCGAGGCCATGGAGGACGCTCCCGGCTACTCGGCCGTCCGCGCCATGCTCCGCGTGCTCGAAGAAAAGGGGCACGTGCGCCACCAGGCGGAAGGGTTGAAGTACGTCTACGTGCCGACGGTGGCCCGCGATAAAGCTAAGCGCTCCGCCGTCAAACATGTGCTGGACACGTTTTTTGCCGGCTCCCCGGAGCAGATCGTAGCGGCCCTGCTGGATGTATCCGCTACGCGCCTGACGCGGGAAGAGCTGGACCGGATGTCGGACCTGATCGAGAAGGCCAGGAAAGAGGGTAAGTAGATGATGAACTCGTTTTCTCTGCTAACAGCTGCCGCCCTGAAGGGCACGCTCGTCCTGGGGGCCGCTTGGGCGGCCGCCTTTCTGCTGCGCGGACGTTCCGCGGCTTCCCGTCACCTCGTGTGGACAGCGGCCGCGGCGGCGCTGCTGGCGCTGCCTTTCCTTTCCCTCGGACTTCCGTCGCTGCCCGTGCACGCCCCGGCGGCCATCCTCGACCCGGGCCTGATCTTCCGCGTTTCTGCCACCGCCGCTCCGCAGCCCCTGGCGGCCGGTCCCTATGTCGGCGCCGGCGGTTCCGCAAAGTCCATGGCGGCGAGCTTCGACCTCCGGCCGTGGATCCTCCTGGTATGGGCTGCCGGCGCGGCCTTCAGCCTCTTCCAGGTGTTGGCCGCCTGGATCGCGCTCTGGCGGATCCGCCGGTCGGCGCGCGTCCTGGCCCCTGGTGACGTCCCCGTCCTCGATGCCGGACCCGGCTCGATGCCGCTGGCCTTCGGCATCTTCCGCCCCGTCGTTCTTCTGCCGTCGGAAGCCGCCCAATGGAGTGAGGAGCGCCGGTCCGTCGTGCTGCGCCATGAGCTCGCGCACGTGGAGCGCGGCGACCTGGCCACCCACCTTCTCGCCCGCTTCGCCCTCGCATTGCACTGGTGGAATCCGCTCGCCTGGCTGGCCTGGCGCGAGTTTCTGAAAGAGCGCGAGCGCGCCGCCGACGATCTCGTGCTGGCCTCCGGCACGCGCGCCTCCGACTACGCCTCCCACCTTCTCGAGATCGCCCGCGGTATGCACTCGCCCTCCGGGCTGGCCTCCGCGGCCATCGCTATGGCGCGTCCGTCGCAGCTCGAAGGCCGCCTGCTGGCGATTCTCGATTCCGGCGTGAATCGCCGCGCCGTCCGCCGCACCGCCCCCGCGCTCGCCGCGCTCGCCGCCGTCGTCCTCATGGCTCCCCTGGCGGCCGTTCGCGCCCAGCAATCCGAGGGCGATGCCGGGGCCCTGGTGAAGCAGGGCGAGCTCGCCGAGCGAAACCACCAGGCAGCCGATGCGCGGGCGTTATACGCCAAAGCCGCATCGCTCGGTGACTCCCCCGTAGTGGTTCGCGCGCTCATGTACCTGGGCCGCTTCGCCGAGATCGCGCATGACCTGCCTGCCGCCCAAGGCTTCTTCGAGCGGGCCTTCAATGCCAACCCCAGCGGCCCGGACGCCGGGTCCGCGCTCAGCCAGCTCGCCCGCGTGAAGTTTCTGCAAGGTGGTAGCGCGGCCGACGTAGAGGCTCTCTACCAGCGCGCGCTCCAACTCCAGGCCCCCAACTCCTCCACCGCCGCCACGACCAAACAACTCTATGCCATGCTCTTGCGCGAGCAGAACCGCATAGCGGAAGCCGACAACTACGAGCAACAGGCCCGCGAGATCTACCAGGCGCGTATCGCCCAATTGACGGAGACATCAGCCAGCACCACCACCGCCCGCCGCGTGGGCGGCGGCGTGACCGCTCCCAGGCTCCTCTATAAGTCGGAGCCCGCCTACACCGAAGAAGCGCGCGCCGCCAAGTTCCAAGGCACCGTGCTGCTCTACATCGAAGTCGGCACCGATGGCCTGGCTCATAACATCAGTGTCAAAAAGGGTATCGGTATGGGACTCGATGAGAAAGCTATCGAAGCGGTGATGAACTGGAAGTTCCAGCCCGGCGTGCAGGACGGCCAGCCCGTCCCCGTCGCCGCGACCATCGAAATCAACTTCCGGTTGTTGTAGGCCGCCCCTACTTCGGGTTGACGCGAAAATCGTCGAAGTACGTCACCGCATCCGCCGTTGTGCTTAACCCGACCTTCCCCGGACCGGCGAACGTTCCGTCCTGCCCTTGCAGGACACGGCGATGGTCCACGTAGACCTGAAACCGCGCGCCCCGGGCCGATACCTTCAGAATGCACCACGCATTCGTCGGTACCGGGTGTTGGACCGCCGCCATCAGCGGGATCCGCTGCCCGTTTTCCACCTTGTACACCGACACCGTATTCCTCAGCGCATTGGCACGGGCCACATAATAGTTGTTTTCGTTCCGGTAGCGCCAGACCACGCCGCCCCCCGGATCTTCGCGCCCACCCACCGGCTTCAGCCGGACGCTGATATCGCCGTCTTTCACATTGAGACTGTCGAAAATTGCGAGCGGCGTGCGGCGGTTGTCCGCGGCATCGTTGGAGATCTGGGCCAGCACGTAAGGCTGTGTCGGCGCGGTGCGGTCCTTGAGGATTTCCCACCGGGGAGGCGCGCCGCGATTTGTCATCGCTGCGCTCCATCCGGGCGGCAGCTTACCGAAGGGCGCGGTATCAAAATCGATCACTTTCCCGGAGGAAGCAAGCAACCCGATGGAAACTAACAACCCTAATGATTTCATAGCTCTGCGCCGCAGAGTGATTTCCGCGGCATCCAACCGCATCTTCTTCATTTGTAGCACGCTTCAGCCGGCGTGGGGTCGTATTGCCGCCGGCGGGAATGCGATTTAGCACTTTCTGCGCTGACGCCAGGTGTGAAACAGGGTGGCCGAAAGGATCACCACGCCGCCCACGATCGACCATCCTCTGGGACGTTCCCCATGGACCAGCCATGTCCATACCGGATTCAGCGCCGGCTCGGTAATCAGCAGGGTCGTGGCCTCGAATACCGGCACGTGCTTCAGGCCGCGCGTCAGCAGCAGGTACGCCAGTCCGATCTGCACCGCGCCCAGGTATAGAATCACCCCCACGTCCACCCCCGTCGCGCTCCGAACCGGCAGCGCCATCGGCAGGGCGCACAGGCAGGCCAGAATGTTCCCCATCGCCACTGTGGGAATTCCCGCGTTGGCCTCTTTCCCGCGCGCCAGCCAGCGCAGCCCCACCAGCAGCAGCGCATAGGTCAGGCCGCTGGCAACCCCCAGAATATTCCCCAGCCGTGGATTCGGCGCCGTGGCGCTGACCGCCTCCGACCCGATAAAAAACACGCCGATCCCGCAGGCCACCACCACCATGTATAAGAGGTCCTCTCGGCGCACCGGTTCGTGCAGCAGCAGCGGCCCCAGGATCAGCAGGTAGAGCGGCGACCCCGATTGCAGAAAGATGGCATTCGCCGAAGTGGTCAGCCGGTTGGCCAGAACGAACAGAATCAGCGTCGCCGCATAAGCAGCCGCCACCGGGACCATCCGCCACGACCAGCGGCGGGTCTCCGGCAGCAGAAGCATCACCAGCACCGCCGCCACCCCGCTCCGCGCGCAGGCCACCTGCCAGCCCGTCAGGCTGACAGCCTTGATGGCCGCCCCGCCTGTGGAAAATAACAACGCCGCCCCGAGCAGTTGAAGGCGGTGGCGTACGGGTGAGGAATCGGTCGGAGCCTGCAATGGCTCACGATACCACGCACAGCACACCCGTCAGGTTGGCTTGCCGAAGAGCACCGGAAGAACAAGCCGCCCGGAATGTTAATCGCGTAAACGTCCTTTCCTTGGCGTGCCGGACGCTACCGATCGGACAGCGCCCGGACTTTCGCGCCTCCCAATTAACCCAGGGTGTTAACCCCCAATTCGATCATTACTGTAGTAAATTGCCCCGTCTCCTGTGGTAAACTCCCACGAAAGAGGTGGGACTCTGAGTTAAGTCTATGAGGCCGTACATGGCCCGGGTGTCAATCACTTAGTTCGGAAGTTCTAGTAAGGTTAGGAGGTTAAGGAAGAATGTCAAAGAGATTGCTGCTGTTGGTTCTGGCGTCGTCGCTGGTGCCTTGTGCTTTTTCGCAGGAGATCACGGCTGGCTTGCAGGGGACTGTAAAGGACCCCAGCGGGGCGGTGATCGCCAAGGCCGTTGTCGAGGTTACCAGCCCATCGCTGATTGGCTTGAAGAGGGCGGAAACTGATCAGGCCGGCTACTACCGGTTTGCCAACCTGCCCCCCGGCACCTACACGTTGACCGTGACAACCACCGGCTTTCGCACCTACAAGCAGGGCAACATCGTGCTGGAAGTCGGCCACCTGCCGTCGCTGGACGTCCGGATGGAGTTGGGAACGGCTACTGAAGTGGTGGAGGTCTCCGCGGCACCCGCGCTGATCGACCCCACCCAGAGCAAGGTGCAGACCAACATCTCCCAGGCCAGCCTGATGAATCTGCCCACCCAAAGCCTGTCGTATCAGAGCGTCATCCAGTTCGCTCCCGGCGCCCGCTTCGAGCCGCTGCAAAACAGCACCGCGCAAACCAGCAACAACTACGCCAACAACGGGTTCCAGATCAACGGCGCGAGCAACTCCGAGAACTCTTACCTGGTGGACGGGCTGGAAACCGCATCGATCTTCGACGGACACTCGCAAGCCAATGTGCCGATGGATTTCATCGATGAAGTGCAGGTGAAGACCAGCGGTTTCGAGGCGGAGTACGGCGGCGCGCTGGGCGGCGTGGTGAACGTCATTTCCAAGCGTGGCTCGAACGAGTGGCACGGCGGCGTGTTCCTGAACTACAACGCGGACCGCTTCAACGCCGCTCCGAACCCCAACCAGTTGCGCAATCCCCAGTACGCCGCCAATCTCGGCGGTGCGCCGAGGCTGGATCAGCCCCTCGAATACTATTACCCCGTGAAAGACCATTCGCGGATCGTCGATCCGGGTTTCACGCTGGGCGGTCCTCTCGTCAAGGACCGCCTGTGGGTATTTATTGCCAGCGAGCCGGACTTCAACCAGTTGCGGCGCACGGTGAATTTTGCACCGTCTTCGGGAGCGCCGGGTCTGCGGACGTTCAACGACAACAACTACACCTACTTCTCGTCCGCGCGAGTGGATTTCCGGGCTACCGAGAAGATCCGCCTCTATGGCTCCTGGCAGTATAGCTACGAACGCGGCACCGGCACTTCTTTGCCGACCGCCGATGACATTCACGGCCAGTTCAATGCGTCCTCGACCACGAACCCGGACAACTGGAATGGCGGCATCGGCTACGTTGCGCCGCAGGTGATCTACAACACGGGGGCCGATATCAGCATTACGCCCACCGTGATCGCAACCACCCGGTTCGGCTACTTCTACTACAACAACGAGGACCGTGGTCTTCCCAGCGGCATCCGTTACATTTACCGCGATTCCAACTACCCCTACAGCACCGGCAATGCGCCGGCACTGGCGGGCACCAAGGCCCTGGACGGGACTGTGCTGCCGTCGAGTTTCGTGAATTCGACCGGCTGGGCCAACATCGGGGCGAATTCGCAAACCGCCTACGACATTTTTAAGCGTTATAGCTTTAACCAGGATGTGGCGTTCTTCAAGACGTTTCTCGGAACCCACAACGTGAAGATCGGCTACGGCTTCAACCATGGCCTGAACGACACGCTCAGCGGCGTTTTCAATACCGCGGATGTTTACGTCGCGTACAATGTTCCGTACGCTCCGCAAACCACCAACGGGCAGGCCCGCTGCGCGGCTATTGTCGCCCAGAACGTGAGCAACTATGGGGTACCTGGCGGCAACACCGACGGGACGGCCTGTCAGGGCATGTGGGGAACGGTGAACCTTCGCGACGTCGCCACCACCGGCAAAGTGGGCAACTGGAACCACTCTTTCTACGTGCAGGACGCCTGGACCGTCGGCAGGGGCCTGACGCTCAATCTCGGCCTCCGTCTGGATAAGGAAAACCTTCCCTCCTACAACACGCTTCCCGGCTTTCAGGGAATCAGCTTCGGATGGGGAGACAAGCTGGCCCCGCGCCTGGGCGCGGCCTACGACGTTCTGCACAATGGCAAGCTCAAGGTGTACGGCAGCTTCGGATACTTCTACGACATCATGAAGTTCCAATTGCCGCGCGGCAGCTTCGGCGGCGATTACTGGCACGACTGCGTGTATGCGCTGGATTCACCGGACTTCAACCAGATCATCCCGCAGCGCGATTCGCAGGGCCACTACTGCCCGCTGGGCGGTGGCAGCGTGGCAGCCAACGGCAGTTTCCCGGCGATGCGCTTCATCGAGAACGTCGATTATCGCGCACCCTCCAACGATCCGAATCAGGCCGGCTCTCTCGGCGCGACGGGCCTGGTAGATCCGAACCTGAAGCCGATGAAGCAGCACGTCATGACCATCGGCGCCTCGTGGGAACTCAAGCATGATCTCGTGTTCGAGCCCGTATACACACGTACCCGCCTCGACCGGACCATCGAAGATGCCGGCACGATCACCCAGGACGGCGAGATTTACTACATTACCAATCCCGGCTTCGGCATCAATTCCACGGTGCCCAATTGCAATGGCTGCCCTCCCAATATCAAGGCGATCCGCGACTACGACGGCCTGGAACTCCGGCTCACCAAGAGATTCAGCCATGACTGGTTCGGCGCATTCTCTTACACCTACAGCCGGCTGTGGGGCAACTACGACGGACTGACCTCTACCGACGTCAGCGACAGTATCGGCCGCAATGGCGCCAACACCGACCGTGCGTTCGACGAGCCGTTCATGTCGTTCAACGCGCACGGTCAGAGCGTCTCGGGGCCTCTCGGCACCGACCGTCCGCACACCTTCAAGGCGAACGTCTACTACAACCTCAAGTGGTGGAAGTTCAACACCGTGATAGGTCTGTTCGAGCAGATGTACTCCGGTACGCCGCTGAGCAGCTACATCAGCGTGTGGGGCGCTCCGGTGTTCGTCGAAGGCCGCGGCAAGTTCGTCAACGTGACTCGCGATCCGTCGACGGGAAATTGGGTCGAGGGTAACGTCACAAACGCGCGCACGCCGCGCTTCACCCAGTCCGATCTCAGCATCTACCAGGACTTCAAGGTCAGCAAGACCAATGAACGGATGGTGGCCCGCGTGGGAGCCGAGTGCGTCAACTGCTTCAACCAGCACAGCGTGACCATCATCAACCAGAACCTGATCCGCACTTCGGGCATCAATCCGTTTATCTGCGGAACGGCTGGCACGAACTGCACGCCGATCGGCGAGGCAAACGCCGGTTTCGATTACGGTGCCGTGATGACCAAGGGCTACGACTACATTGGCCTGGCGAACTCGCAGAATCGCACGCTCAGCAGCCTCTACGGCCAGCCGCAAGCGTGGCAGAACCCGCGCATCCTGCGGTTCTCGGTCAGATTCACGTTCTGAGTCGTCGACGGACAGAAAACTCAACCCTCAGAGGGCGCCCTTCGGGGCGCCCTTTTTTTGCGTCCCGCCGTATGGGGTGTTTCCCCTACCCAATCTTTAAATCTTCCATATAAGAGTTTTCTATTTTAAGACCTTTTGATCTGTGATAGAATTCTCTACATCCAATAGAGGTCGTCGGATCGTCGGAAGGTCGATTCAGTCGCAAAGGGACGCCGGATCTGGCGTGTCAATGACAGATCGAGTATCGTCTCGCATTTCGCTAGGAGGCAGAATGTATCGGATGTTCAGTTTACACAGTGGGCGGCGACTCTTGTTGCCGCTGTTGGCGATTCCGCTCCTGATCCTGCCATGTTTATTTGCGCAGGAAACCACGGCGGGCTTGCAGGGTACCGTTAAGGATCCCAGCGGCGCGGGGATTGCAAAGGCATCGGTCGAAGTGATGAGCCCGGCGCTGATCGGTATCAAGAAAATGGATACCGACGCCGTTGGTCACTACCGGTTCGCGAATCTGCCGCCTGGCACGTACACCCTCAACGTTACGGCTACCGGTTTCCGGGGCTACAAACAAGCCAACATCGTGCTTCAGGTCGGACACCTCCCAACAGCGGATGTCAATATGGAGATCGGCGCTGTGGCGGAGACTGTCGAGGTAGCGGCGCAAGCTGCCGCGATCGACCCCACCCAGAGCAAGGTGCAGACCAACATCTCAGATACGAACCTGATGAATCTGCCCACCCAGAGTCTGTCGTTCCAGAGCGTCATCCAGTTTGCTCCGGGCGCCCGCACCGAGCCTCTGCAGGGTGGTTATCAGGTCAACGGCGCCAGCAACTCGGAGAATGCCTACCTGGTGGAAGGGCAGGAGACGGCGTCGATGCTCGACGGCCATTCCCAGGCCAACGTGCCCATGGATTTCATCCAGGAAGTCCAGGTGAAGACAGGCGGGTTCGAAGCCGAATACGGCGGCGCCCTGGGCGGCGTGGTGAACGTCATCCAGAAGAGCGGGTCGAACGAAGTGCATGGCAGCGTCTTCTCTTACTACCGCGCCAACAACTTCGATGCCACGCCTTGTATCTCGTGCGGCCCTTCGCCGTCTGGCAATAACAATCCGACGCTGCTGCTCGATCCGCAGTGGGCCAGGTTGAAAGTCGGCAGCAAGACGTTGGACCAGGGTTACGAATACTACTACCCGAAGCAAGACCACTACCGTGTCGCCGATCCCGGCTTCACCCTGGGCGGTCCCGTGATGAAAGACCGCCTGTGGTTCTTCCTCTCCGCCAACCCGAATTTCACCACGATCCAGCGGACAGTGGCCTGGAATGCTCCGGGAACCGCGGTGGGTCCGCGCATTTTTAATCAGAACAACTACACCTACTATTCGCTGGCGCGGCTGGACTTTCTGGCCACGCAGAAGATCCGGCTGCACGGGTCCTGGCAGTACAGCTACAACCGCGTGATGGGGTCTTCGCTGCCGCAACCGGACGACATCCACGGGAAGTATAATTCGGGCGCCACGGCGAACCCGGACAATTACAATTCCGGCATCGGCACTGTCTCGCCGAACGTGATGTATACCTTAGGTGCCGACGTCACTTTGACACCGACCGTCGTCGCGACCACGCGGTTTGGATATTGGGCCTACAATGGGACACCCGAAACGCGGGGCTTGCCCAGCGGCATCCGTTACATCTACCGTGACACGAATTACTCCTACAGCACCACGAACGCCCCGGCATTAGCCAGCACGGCGGCTCTGAACGGGCAGACGCTGGGCGCGGTCGCGCCAGGGGTCGTGAACTCCACAGGGTGGAGCAACATCGGCGCCAACACAGCCACCATCTACGACTGGTGGAGGAGATGGAACTTCAACCAGGACCTGTCGTTCTTCAAGACATGGCACGGCACCCACAACTTCAAAGTCGGCTACGGCTTCATGCACGGTGTCGCCGACGAGTTGACTGGCGCCTACGACACGGCCGATGTCTACGTCGCCTACAACATGCAGTACATTCCGAACTCGCAGATCGGTATCGCCAACTGCAAGAGCATCGTGGCGCAAAACCTGAATCTCTACGGCCAGGCCGGCGGCAATGCCGATGGAACCGGCTGCCAGGGCAACTGGGGCACGGTCAACGTTCGCGACCTGATCTCCGCCAGCGGCAAGGTCGGAGGCTGGAACCATTCCTTCTACGTGCAGGACGCCTGGACGGTTGGCAAACGCCTCACCCTCAATGTCGGCCTGCGCATGGACAAGGAGAATCTCCCGTCCTACAACACATTGCCGGGATTTAACGGCATCAGCTTCGGCTGGGGCGACAAAATGGCTCCCCGGCTCGGTGCGGCCTATGACCTCCTGGGGAACGGCAAGGTCAAGATCTACGGCAGCTTCGGGTACTTCTTCGACATCATGAAGTACAACCTGCCGCAGGGCAGCTTCGGCGGCGCCTGGTGGCATGATTGCGTGTACGCGCTGGACTCGCCGAGCTACACGGGGATCGTGCCGCAGCGCGACTCGCAGGGCCACTACTGCCCGTCCGGCGGTGGCGGCACCGCGGCAGTGGGGTCCTACCCGAACATGCGCTTCATCGAGAATTACGACTACCGCGAACCGGCCAACGACCCGAACCAAATCGGGTCTCTCGGCAAGACCGGCCTGATCGATCCCAACCTAAAGCCGATGAAGCAGCACGTCATCACCTTCGGCGCTGCCTGGGAACTCTCTCACAACCTGGTTTTCGAACCGGTCTACACCCGGACGCGTCTGGATCGAACGATCGAAGATTCGGGCGTCATCACACCGGATGGCGAGATTTACTACATCGTCAACCCCGGCTTCGGAGTGAACTCGGCCGTTCCCGGCTGCACGGCGTGTGCGGCGAACCCCAAGGCCTACCGCAACTACGACGGAATCGAGTTCCGACTGACCAAGCGCTTTACCAACAATTGGTTCGGATCGTTCTCCTATACGTATAGCCGTCTCTACGGCAACTACTCCGGACTCACCGCGACCGACCTCAGCGACGGCGGCGCGGCACGCAACGGCGCCAATACCGATCGCGCGTTCGACGAGCCCTTCATGCAGTTCGACGCGCACGGAAAGGCGATCGACGGACCGCTGCCCACCGACCGGCCGAACACCTTCAAGATCAATGCATTCTACACTCCGAAGTGGAAGGCGCTGCAGCCGACCATCGGCCTGTATGAGCAGATCTATTCCGGCACCCCCGTCACCAGCTATATCAGCGTCTGGGGCGCACCGGTATTCCCCGAAGGCCGCGGTGAGTACGTGCCGCTCAACCTCGATTCAAGCAACAACTGGGTCGCGGGCACCCCGACCCAGCTGCGCACGCCGCGCTACATGCAGACGGACCTCAGCGTCTTCCAGGACTTCCACGTCAGTAAGTCCAATGAGAGGCTGGTCGCCCGCGTGGGCGCCGATTGCATCAACTGCTTCAACCAGCACAGCGTGACCGTCATCAACTCCAACATGATCGCGACGGGCGGAATCAACCCCTATCAGTGCGGCACGACAGGCGTCACCTGCTCGACGGTTACGGACGAGAACGCCGGCTTCAACTACGCCTCGGTCCTGGGCGGGTACAACTACCTCGGGATGGCCAATTCCCAGAACCGCATCCTGAGCAATCTCTACGGGAAAGCACAAAACTGGCAGACCCCGCGCTACCTGCGGTTCCAGGTAAGGTTCACATTCTGATCACGCCTCCTCGACGGACGTAGAAGCGATCCGTCCGGGAGCGGGCACCAACTTAACCCTCAGAGGGCGCCCTTCGGGGCGCCCTCTTTTTTGCGTCCCCTCCCTTCGAGTCGGGCCAAACAGCAAAAGGGGCGCCCCTTCCGAGGCGCCCCTTTTTGCTTCCTGCGTCTTACTGTTCCGTCCTACCTCATCTTCCCTGCTTCCGTCTTCATGATCTGTGCGTTCTTCCATGCTTGCTGCGACAAAGCCCCCGGAATCGCCGCCGCCTGCTCGCTGAACTTCTCGCCTTCGAGCACACGCGCTTTGTCCAACGTCATCTTCCCCAGTTCGAAGTTCGCCACGCCCAGGTAGAACAGCGCCGCCCCGTTCATCGCGGGGTTGTCCTTAATCATCGGGAGCGCCGCCCGCAGGTGCTTGTCGGCATCCACGTATTTTCCCTTGTCTCCCGAGATCACGCCGGCGATCCAATGGCCGTGCGCCAGGGATTCGGCGCATTTCTGATTCCAGGCGGCTGCCGGCATGCCTTCCGGCCGTGGATGATGGCTCAGCACGTTGACCAGCCGGTTCGCGTAGGCCAGCGCCCGGTCCATCTGCTTGGCGCCGAGCGAGTGGTCCGCCATCACCAGCAGCAGATCCTCGTTGTCGGGAAAGTTCACCAGCGCCTTGGCCGCCACTTCGGGTACCTTGGCGGTCTCCCCCGTCTTGGTCAACGCCACCATGTAGGGGCCGTATGCCTCGTCCAGGTAGCGGCTCTTCGGATTCAACCCCTCGAGCGTCGTCACCAGGTCGATCGTCACGTCCGGAGGCGACTGGAGCGCGCTCGCAACCAGCGCGTATTCGCAATGCAGCTCGATGCTGCGCAGGTATTCCACCTGCTGTTTTTTGGCGGCCGCTTCATCCCCTTCGGTCGCCACAGGCTCCTTCTCCGCCTGCTTCGCCAATGCTATCGTTTCCACCGCCAGTTTCTTTACCTGCGCGGCATCCTTGCTCGATTCAGCCTGTTTCAGGCTTGCGTAGCTCTTCTCCAGGTCCCCGGCCGTCTGTCCCCCGGTCGCAGGGCCTGCCAGCACGGCCAGCGCCAAGACCGGCAGCCAGAATAATCGCTTCATACCGACCAACCTCCTTCAACTGCAGTCGGTTCGATACTACTACGAATTCCAGTAGTTGTGAATCTGTATATCCTGTTTAGATCCAGGGCTATACTGTGGGTAGCCGTGCGCATCTTCTGGGTCTATGGGCCATTGCTGGCTGCCGCGCTGATCTGGAACGTGCGGGAAGGCACGGCCGGCGCGTTGTGGCTGGCCGCTCCGCTGGCCGGACTTGCGGCCTGGACACTCATCGAGTACCTCATCCACCGCTTCGTCTTCCACCGCCTGGCGCCCCACTGGCAGCACCACCAGCATCCGGCCGACCCCCAGTATCTCTTTGCGCCCCTTTGGCTTTCGCTCACTTTCGCCGCCGTGGTCTGGGTCCTGTTCTCCCTGGCGGCCGGATCCTGGCGAGTGGGAGCCCTGGTCGAGACCGGCACGATCGCAGGCTACCTGGCGTACGAGCTGGTGCACCTCGTCATCCATAGCCCCCGGAAAGGCAGCGCCCTGCTGGTGGCCCTGCGGAAGCACCACTTCTACCACCACTTCGCCGACGATACCAGGTGCTACGGCGTGGTCACGCCCTTCTGGGACCGCGTTTTTCGCTCCCTTCCGAAGCCCGATTTCCCTTATCATGAGGCTGACACGGGTTCCCATGGAGCCGCCCACTTCGACCTTCGGCCTGCTGGAACGCGCCCGGAACGGCGATGAAGAGGCGCTCTCCCTCGCGTTTGAAAAGTACCAGCGGCGCCTGGCGGTCCTGATCCATTTCAAGCTCGGGCCGCGCGCGCGGAGCTTCGCCGAGGTGGAAGACACCGTCCAGGAAACCTGCCTGCGCGCCTTCCACGATATCGACCGCTTCCGCTACCAGTCGCCCGGCAGCTTTCTGCGCTGGCTCTCCGCGATTGCCGACCATGTCATCGTCGATCGCATCCGCTACCGGGGCAGGGAACGGCGCGCCGGCGAAGAGATCCCCTTCCGTTCGCCGAGCAATCCCGCCGGTCCGGAGCCCGCCGATAGCCGCACTCCCAGCCGCCTGTTCGCCCAGCAGGAGGCCCTCGAACGCCTGTTCGCCCGCCTGGAGGAACTGCCCGAAGCCTATCGTGACGCCATTCTCCTGGCGAAAGTGGAGGGCCTCTCCACCGCCGAGATGGCCGAACGCCTGGGCAAATCGCGCGAAGCCGTGGCGCTCCTGGTCTACCGAGCGGTGAAGCGCTTCCGCGAGCTTTCGGAGGCCGCCCGGTGAGCCAGGATTCCGAGCAGCGGCTGGCCGACGCGCTCGCCGATCACCTCGACCGCCGCGGACCCACCCTGCCGGAGCTTGCCCCCGAACTGGGCGCGCTCGCGGAGATCGACCGCCTGCTCGACCCGGCCTCGGCCCTTCCGGAAAGCCTCTCGGGCCACCGCATTCTCGCGGAGATCGGAACCGGCGGGATGGGCCGCGTCCTGCTCGCCATGGACGACGCCCTGGGCCGCAAGGTGGCCATCAAGACCCTGGCCCCGCGCTACGCCGACGACCCGGGGCTGCGCTCGCGGTTCATGGCCGAGGCCCGCGCCATGGCCCGCCTCAGCCATCCCAACGTGGTCCGCATCTATCGCCTTGGGTCCGCGGAGGAGCCGGCCCACTTCGTCATGGAATACCTGGACGGCGCGCCGCTCACCCGCGCCGCCGCCCGTCTCACCTTCGACCAGAAATCGGAGTTGATGCTCAAAGTGGCGCTGGCCGCCCAGTTTCTGCACGACCAGGGGATCGTCCATCGCGACCTGAAGCCGGCCAACATCCTGGTGGACCACGATCTCGAGCCGAAGGTCCTCGATTTCGGGCTGGCGCTCGACCTGGGAGCGCGCGAGCGCCTCTCCAAACTCGGCGAGATCGCCGGCACGCCCGAATATCTCTCGCCGGAACAGGCCTCCGGCGCGGAGAAGCTGGATGCGCGCAGCGATGTCTTCTCCATGGGCGCGATTCTCTACGAGCTGCTCACCGGCTCCCCGCCGTTTTGCGGCGAGACCGTCGCCGGCCTGCTCGAGCGCATCCGCCACGACGACCCGGAGCTGCCGCGCCGCCGCAACCCGCTGGTCCCCCGCGACCTCCAGAATATCTGCTTGAAAGCCCTCGAAAAGGCTCCGGCCGACCGCTATGCCTCGGCGCGCGAAATGGCCGACGATCTACGACGCTACCTCGCCCGCGAACCGGTGGTGGCCTCGCCTGCCGCCTACGCGCGCCTGATCACCGGCCGCGTCGCCGGCCACCTGCAGGACCTCGAGGAATGGCGCCGAGACCAGATCGTCTCGGACGCCGAATACGACGGCATCCGCACTCGCTACGAACGGCTGCTCGAGCGCGAAGACTCCTGGATTCTCGAAGCCCGCCGCCTCACCCTGCCGCAGGTCAGCCTGTATCTGGGGGCCTGGGTGCTCGCGGTGGGGGCGGCGCTGCTGACCTTCTTCCCGTATCCGGCGCTCACCGGCGCCCCCGCCGTGATCCTCGCCTGGGCCGCCGCCGCGCCTGCGGCCTGGATCGGCGTGCGCGACTGGCGTCGCGGCTATTACCGTGTGGCCATCGCGTTCATGCTGGCGCTGTGCCTGGTGGTCCCCGTGGCGGCCCTGGTCACGTTCGAAGAGGCGCGCCTCTTCACCGCCCTCACCCAGGGCAACCTCAAGCTGGAGCTGTTCCACCGCCTGGAGTTCGCCAAACCGGCCACCAACGCGCAGATCTGGTGGGCCCTCCTGGCGGGCCTGCCGGTGTGCTGGTGGCTGCGCCGCTTTACGCGCGCCCCGGTCTTCTCCCTGATGTTCGCGGCCCTGTCCGCCCTGCTGTGTCTGGCGACCCTGCTCCGCCTGGGGATGCTCGACTGCCTGGATCGCGACCCCGGCCGGTTTTATTTCCGCCTCATCCCCTGCGCCGTGCTCTTCATGGCTGCCGGATTCGGATTCGAGCGCCGCCGCCTTTCCGACGATTCGCGCTACTTCTACCCCTTTGCCGTCGCCTTCACCTGGGCGGCCCTTTCCGGCGTGGCAACGTTTCACGAGCCCTGGGCCGCGTGGCTGAAATCCGCCGCGCCCTGGACCCGCGGCCAGATCGAGTACCTGTTCCTCATCAACGCCGCCATCTACTTCCTGCTGGACCGCTTGTGCGACGGCTTCTCCTCGCCCCAGGTGCGGACCGTCGGCAAATCCTTCCGCTTCGTCATCCCGGGCCACGTGATGACGTCGCTGCTTCTCCTGGGGATCAATGCGGAGGGGCGCTTCGAAGCGCGGCTCTTCGAGTGGCTCCTGCCCTCCGTCGCGTGTGTCTTCGTATTCGCCAGCATTCCCCGCCAGATGAAGAACTTCTTTATTTCCGGCCTGGCGTTCTTCGCCATCGGGGTCTTCCGCCTGCAGCAGGATGTCTTCCGCGAGCACGCCGCCTGGCCCGTCTTCCTGCTGGCCTCGGGACTCGCGATCATGCTGGCCGCCGCCCACTACGCCCCTTTGAAGGTAGCGCTGAGACGCTGGCTGGGTCGACTGCAATAATCCTCCGCGCATATCGCTGTTCTATAGCGGAGGTAATCAGAATGCGATCTTCCATCGCCGCTCTCGCCCTCGCCGGCCTTCTCGGAATGACCGGCTGTTCGTCCCTGGTTTCGATTGCTCCCGCGGTCGGAGAGAACGAAGCCGTCATCGACCCCGCGCTGTTGGGCATCTGGACCAGTGACGACGGCAAAGAGACCTACGTGATCCGGCGGGAAAATAACGAGTACGCCATCGCGTACCTCGAAAAATCCACGGCCAACCGGTTCCGCGGCCGCCTGTTCCGCGCGGGGAATGCCGAGCTGCTCGACCTCGTCTCGGACACGGACGATCCTTTCCAACTGCAGGTCCACATGATCCTGCGGGTATGGCCGGAGTCGTCCACCATGCGGATCGCTTTCCTCGATTCGGAGTGGCTGAGGAAGCAGGCCGCCGCATCCGTGGCCTCCCAGGTCCAGGAAAGCCGCACGATCATCACCGCGCCCGCCGATGCGGTCAAGAGCTTTTACCTGGCCTACGGCGCGGATGACCGGGCCTGTGGCGACATCGGAACCCTGAGCCGCGAAAAGTGATCCGGCCTACTTGACCGCGTTCGAAGCGTGGTAGGAGCTGCGCACCAGCGGTCCCGATTCGACGTGCGAAAACCCCATCTCGTAGCCGGCCCGGCGGAACTCGTCGAACTCCTCCGGCGGCACGTAGCGCACGATCGGCAGGTGCTTGGGGGACGGCCGCAGATACTGCCCCAGCGTCAGGATCTCCACGTGGTGCGCGCGCAGTCCGCGCATCACCTCGAGCACTTCGTCCGGCCGCTCTCCCAACCCCAGCATCAGGCCGCTCTTGGTGGGGGTGGCCGGCGCGATCTCCTTGGCCCACGCCAACACGTCGAGCGAGCGCTCGTAGCGCGCGCCCAGGCGCACCTGGCGGTACAGCCGCGGCACCGTCTCGGTGTTGTGGTTGAGGACGTCCGGCCGGGCGTCCATGACGATTTCGACGGCCTCGCGGCTCCCCTGGAAATCGGGGATCAGCACTTCCACTCCGCACCCCGGCACGCGCTCGCGGATGGCCCGGATGGTGAGCGCGAACAGCTCGGCGCCGCCATCCTCGCGGTCGTCGCGGTTCACGCTGGTGATGACCGCGAATTTCAGCCCCATGGCCGCCACCGCCTCGGCCACGCGCTGCGGCTCGTCGTAATCCACCGGCAGGGGGGCGCCCTTCTGCACCGCGCAGAATCCGCAGCGGCGGGTGCAGACGTTCCCCAGGATCATGAAGGTGGCGGTGCGCTGGTTCCAGCACTCGCCCACGTTGGGGCAGGCGGCGCTTTCGCAAACCGTGTGCAGGCGAAGGCGCTCGATGAGTCCTTTGAGGTCGTGGTAGTTCTCGCCGGCCGGCGCGGGGGCGCGCAGCCAGTCGGGCCGTTTGAGTGGGGACGCGATGGAAACCAGCACTATCTTAATTCTAGCCCGCCAATGATTGGCGAAGCCTCTATTGATTCCAAATAACTTACGCGCTCGCGCCGCCAATCATTGGCGAAGCTACGCCAACCCGCGCCGCGGCCTTGCACAGGCTGTCCCAGTTCCCCTCGGCGATCGGGATGCCGTTTTTCAACCGTTCGGCTTCGATCCGCCACTCCGGGTCGCCGGCCACCAGCACCTCGTCGTAGCCCGGCGCCGCAGGGGTGGTCTTCATCATGCCGACCAGTTTTTCGACCCGCTCCGTAAACTCGTCCACCGGCATGAAACGCTCGATGTCGATCGCCAGGAACGTCTGGCTCACCCGTACCGTCTTGCCGCGGAAGCGGATGCCGCCCACCTCGGTGGACATGGCGCCGCCGCCCAGCACGGCGCACAGGATCTCCACCATCATGGCCAGCCCGCTCCCTTTGTAGCCGCCCAGCGGCATCAGCATGCCTTTGTAAGCGTCCTGGGTGTTGGTGGTCGGGACGCCTTCGGAATTGAAGGCCCACCCTGCCGGGATCTCCGGCTGCCCGTTCAGGAAAGCCTTGAAGACCTTCCCGGCCGCCACCGTAGTGGTCGCCATATCCAGCAGCCACGGCCCCGGCAGCGCCACGCAGATTGGGTTCGTTCCGACGCGCCCTTCCTTACCCTGCCACGGCGGGACGATCGGCGAAGCGTTGCACAGCACGATCCCGATCTGGTTGGCGGCCCGCATCTTCTGCGCCCACCAGGCAGCCGCGCCGAAGTGGTTCGATTCGCGCGCCACCACCATCGCCATCCCCTGCTCCCGGGCGATCCGCACCGCGTGCTGGCAGCAGATGTCGGCGATCCACTGGCCGATGCCGTTCTGGCCGTCGAAAAGCAGGCAGGAGCCGGACTCCGAAATCACGCGCCCGTCGGTCCGCGGATCCATTTCGCCGGCCAGCAACTGGTCTACATAGAACGGGAGCAGCTGCATGCCGTGGGAGTCCACGCCGCGCAGGTTGGAGGCGATCAGGCAGGCGGCCGTGACCTCGGCTTTGTCGGCCGGAACGCCGGCGCCTATCAGGACATCTTCGGCAAAGCGGGTCAGCTCAGGGACGGAAATCAGGGGCATGAACTTCCAGCTTATCAGTGCCCGTGCAAAGCGGGGACTGGCTCGAATTTCGCTGCAGTTGCGAAATTCGGGGCCTGTACCTGGTTTGCCCATTTGCGAGATCTAGCTCTTAAATTCCAGCGAGCGCGCGAACCGCACCGCCGGATTTTCGCGAAGCTGCGCCAGCACCGATTCGGGCACCAGCTCGTCGGTCGAGACCACGGCCACGGCTTCGAGCGGCTCGCCCGGCGCGGTAGCAGCCTCGCGACGACCCAGCGAGAAATTGGCGATGTTGATGCGAGTTCTTCCCAAGCACCGTGCCCACGTGGCCGATCACGCCCGGCACGTCCTGGTTCTTCATGAAGATCAGGCAGCCCGAGAGCCCGACTTCGCAGAAAATGCCGTCCACCTGGGTCAGCCGGGGCTTGCCCAGGAAGACCGCGCCTTCCACGGCCGTGACGCCCGTGCCGGTTTCGAGCTCGATGCGGATCGAATCGGTGTGCACGGCCCGCGGCTCCAGCACCTCGGCCACGTCCCACCCGCGCTGATCCGCGAGTTGAACGGCATTCACCAGGTTCACCCTGCGGTCGCTCGACCGGCTGAGCAGGCCGGCCAGTCCGGCATTCCGCAGCAGGTTGGTGTTGTTGCCCGCGATATCGCCGAAATACACCAGCCTTACGCGCGCCGGGTTGCCGGTGGCGATGTGCGCGGCGAAGTTTCCGAGCCGTTCGGCCAGCTCGGCGTAAGGGCCCAGCGCCCGGTACTGCTCGGGCGAGAGCGCCGGCATGTTGACGGCGTTGATGGCCACCCCGTTCTTCAGGTACTCCACCACCTGCTCGGCGATGCGGACACCCACGATCTCCTGCGCCTCTTCGGTGGATCCGCCGATGTGCGGCGTGGCCAGCACGGCCCCGGTCGCGAATAGCGGATTATCGGCCGTCACCGGCTCCTTCGCAAACACGTCGAGCGAAGCGTCGGCCACTTTGCCGGAGGCGATGGCTTCCTGGAGCGCGGCTTCGTCGATCAGCTCGCCGCGCGCGCAGTTGACGATGCGGACGCCGTTCTTCATCTGCGCGAAGGCTTCGCGCGAGAGCATGCCCTGCGTCTCGGGGGTGGCCGCCACGTGAAGCGTAATGTAATCGGAGGCGGCGTAGAGGGCGGGCAGGCCGACCAGCTCGACGCCCAGATCCTGCGCGATCTTGGCGGTGACGTAGGGGTCGTGCGCCACGATCCGCATTTCAAAGGCGCGTGCCCGCTTCACCACTTCACGCCCGATGCTGCCGAGGCCGATGATGCCGAGCGTCTTGCCGCGCAGCTCGTTGCCCAGGAACTTCTTCTTCTCCCACTTGCCGGCGCGCGTGGAGGCGTTGGCTCCCGGAATATGGCGCGCCATCGCCAGCATCAGCGCCAGCGTGTGTTCGGCAACCGAAATGGCGTTTCCGCCCGGGGTGTTCATCACCAGCACGCCGGCGGCCGTGGCGGCGTCGAGATCGACATTGTCCACCCCGACCCCCGCGCGTCCGATGACGCGCAGCTTCGGCGCCTTTTCCAGCACCTGCTGATTGACCTGCACGGCGCTGCGCACCAGCAGGGCATCGGCTTCGCACAGGTATTGGGTGTATTCCTTCGGGTTCGAAACGATCGTGTTCCAGCCGGGCTGGGATTGAAACAACTCGATTCCGGCCGGCGCGAGAGGCTCGGCAACCAGTATGTTCATAAGCTTGGCTCGGGGGCGGACCGGATCCGCCCCTCACGGTATTACGCGTTGACGGTCTGCGGCTCGACGGCGGCCTGCTGGTAGACTTCCTGCACCGCGGCCACTCCGGAGCCGTAGGGCACCGGGAATCCGTTGGCATTGAGAATGATCTCCAGGCCGGCGATGACGGCGAAAAGATCGGCGAAATCGAAGTAGCCCAGGTGCGCGATGCGGAAGATCTGGCCTTTCATCGAGCCCTGTCCGTTGGCGATGATGGCGCCGAAGCGGTTGCGGAACTCCTTGACGATGACCGAGGAATCCATCCCCGCCGGGGCTTTCACGGCGGTGACCGACGAGCCCGGCGACCCGGCCGCGAACAGCTCGAGCCCCAGCTTCACCATGGCGGCGCGCGTGGCCTGGGCCAGCAATTGTGCGTTCTCGATCAGCTTCGCCATGCCGAGCTGCTTCACATATTTCAAAGCTTCGGCCAGCGCCAGGATGAGCGAAGTGGAGGGAGTCCAGCTCGATTCGCCGGCGTCGCCGCTCTTCTTTTCCTTCTTGAAATTGAAGTAGAAGTGCGGCAGCGTGGCGGTATCGGCGAACTTCCAGGCCTTGGGGCTGATCGAAAGAAACGCCAGGCCGGGAGGAATCATGAAGGCCTTCTGCGACCCGCCGATCACCACGTCGAGGCCCCAGCCGTCGATATCGAGCGGCATGGTGCCGAGCCCGGTGATGGCGTCCACCACCAGGATGGCATCGGTCTTCTTCACGGCGGCAGCCATGGCGCGGATGTCGTGGGCCGCGCCGGTGGAGGTTTCCGAAGCCTGTACGAAAACCGCCTTGACCGAGGGTTCCGCCGCCAACGCCTTTTCGACCTGTTGCGGGGTGACCACCTGGCCGTAAGGAACCGTCAGTACGGTGGCTTCCAGGCCGTAGGCTTTGGCGATTTCCGCCCAGCGCTCGCCGAACTTTCCGGCCACGCACACGATCACCTTGTCGCCCCGCGAGAGCAGGTTCGACACGGTGGCGTCCATGGCGCCGGTACCGGAGGCGCAGAACATCAGCACATCATTCGTGGTCCCCATCACCTCCTTGAGATCCGCCAGGCAGGAACGGTAGGCCTTGCGGAAATCCTCGGTGCGATGGTGAATGTCCGACGCCATCATCGCGTGCAGGGCAGGCGGATAAAGAGGGGTCGGACCGGGTGTGAGTAAGCGTTGTTTTCGAATGTACATCGTGAGGGTAGTCCTTTAGAATAGCAGACATCATGCCCCTCATTGACCAGGTGCAGCAGGACATGGTTGCGGCCATGAAGAGCAGGGACGAGGCGCGGCTCAGCGCGCTTCGCATGATCAAAGCCGCCCTCATGAAGGCCAAGGTGGATTCTCCCAAGCCGCTCGACGAAGCGGCCGAGATGCAGATTCTGAAATCCCTCATCAAGCAGCGCGTCGACGCCGCGGAGATGTTTCACAAGGCCGGGCGGGCCGAGCAGGCCGCCAAAGAGGAGGCCGAGAAGGCGCTGATCGAAACCTACCTTCCCGCGGGAGCGTCCCCTGAGGAGATCGAAGCCGCGATTGCCGGGGCCCTGGCGGAAACGGGGATTACCTCGCTCAAGCAGATGGGCGTCGTGATGAAGGCCGCACAATCCAGGCTGAAAGGAAAAACCGTGGACGGAAAAGCGCTGAGTGAGATGGTGAGGGCGCGACTTTCATGACGCCTCCGCAGGTGAATTCGCAGCGCCACCGGCCATATGTGCCGGAAGGCATGAAGATGAAGGAGTTTACGTGGCGCGCCCTGCTGCTGGGGCTCGTCATGACGGTCTTCCTGGGAGCCGCCAATGCTTACCTGGGGTTGAGGGCCGGTCAGACGATCGCGGCCACGTATCCGGCGGCGGTCATCGGAATGGCTATATTGCGGCTCTTCGGGGGGTCGATCCTGGAAGAGAACATCGCGCGAACCGCGGGCTCCATCGGCGAATCGGTGGCGGCCGGCGCGGTGTTCACGCTGCCCGCGTTCTACATGGTGAAGGCCTGGCCGCAGTTCGATGCGCCGGGCGTGTATTGGAAGGCCACCTCGCTCATGCTGGTGGGGTCGGTGCTGGGCGTCCTGTTCGTTTCGCTGATCCGGCGGGTGATGGTGGAGGATCCGGAGCTGCCGTTCCCCGAATCGGTGGCGGCATCGGAGGTCCACAAAGCCGGGCAGGGCGGCGCGAAGGCCGCCAAATATCTCTTCTACAACATCGGCGTGGGCGCGCTGGTGTACCTCGGCGGGGCCTTCAGCCTTTTCGCGCCGGACCACGATTTCTTTTTCAACGTAGGCCGGCTGGGCCGCAGCACGCTGGCGCTGGGACGCACCGGCACCAACCAGATTCTGGGCGCCGGGGGCGTCTCCACGTGCAGTGCCCCAACCATCAGCCCGGCGTATTTCGGCGTGGGATACATCATCGGGCCGGAGTTGGCAGCCCTCAATTTTTCAGGCAGCGTGCTGGCATGGGGACTCCTGATTCCGATCCTGATCTTCTTCCTGGGGCCGCAGTTGCAGGCCTACCTGCCGCCCGGAAGCGGAGACGCGGGTTGGCTGGGCCTGGCGAACAGCGCCTGGCTTTACATCGTTCGTCCCATAGCGGTGGGCGGCATGATGGTGGGCACGGTCTACACCCTGTTCCGCATGCGCAAGAGCCTGATGGTGGGGCTCGGCAAGGCGTTCAGCGAACTCCGCGGCAGCACCCCCCAGATGGAATCGGTGGTGCGCACCGAGCGTTACATGAGCTCGAAGGTCGTATTCGGGCTGATCGGCGTCACCTTCCTGGTGATGTGCCTGCTGTACATGTATATGTCGGGGCTGATCGGCGGAGCCATCGCGGCGGCGCTGGTGATGCTGGTCGTGGGCTTCTTCTTCGCCACCGTGTCGGGTTACCTGGTCGGCGTGATCGGGTCTTCCAACAACCCGATCTCCGGGTTGACGCTTTCGACGCTGGTGATCGCCGCGCTGTTGATGGTGACGCTGGGCGTCTCGGGCATGAGCGGCGTCGTGGCGGTGCTGGCGGTGGCGGCGGTGGTGTGTGTTTCGTCGGCGGTCGCCGGCGAGCTACTGCAGGATTTCAAGGTCGGCTACATTCTGGGCGGCACGCCGCGCACGATTCAGATCGTGGAATTGATCGCGGTGGTGGTGGCCAGCCTGGTGATGTACTTCCCACTGCTGTGGCTGCATCAGGGCAACATCAACCAGGGCGGCATCGGCTTCGGGGACCGCGCTCTTTCGGCGCCGCAGGCCGGGCTGATGGCGTCGCTTGCGCAGGGCATCGTGGGCGGCAATATGGCGTGGCCGCTGGTGGTGGCCGGAATCTGTTTCGGCATCGCCATGATCATGTTCAAGGTCCGCAGTCCGATGCTGGTCGCAATCGGCATGTATCTGCCGTTCGGAACTACTTCGGCGATCTTCATGGGCGGAGTAATCCGCTGGATCAGCGATTCCATGCGCAAGCGGCAGGCGATGAACGAAGCGCAAACGGCGCGGGTGGAGAACGTCGGGATTCTGATCGCTTCGGGATTGATTGCCGGCGAGGCGCTGTCCGGCCTGGTGACCGGCTGGTTCAACTACAAGTACGGCAAGCTGCCGGCGGTCTTCGACCACCCATCCTATTGGGTGGGCGCGATTGTTATCGCGGTGGTCGCGTATGGGCTGGTGAAGATCCCGCTCAACAATGCAGGCGACCCCAATGAGCCGGCGCCGCCGGTGGCGATAATGTAGATATGCGCCCCGCCGACACATCGCAGGAAGCCTGGAAGGTGTTCCTGGAATGCCAGCGGCGTCTCACGCCCTCGGAGAAGGTGAGGCGAGTCTACGAACTGTCGGACATGCTGCGCCGGCTGAATGCGGCCGGCATCCGCCTGCGCTATCCGCGGGCGAGCGAGCAGGAGGTCTTCCTCCGTGTCACGCGGCAGGCGCTGGGAGCGGAGCTCTTCCGGCGGGCTTACGGCGACGCGGTGACCGATGAACGCAGCCGCCTTTAGTACCCTAATCGCCGCGTTCAACGAACTGAACATCCGTTACTCGGTGGTGGGGTCGGTTGCGTCTTCGGCCCATGGCATCGTTCGCGGAACCCTGGATACCGACCTTTTGGCGCTCATTGTTCCGCTGCAAGCGGCCCGTCTCGCCTCTGCGCTGGGCAGGGAACGGGCGGTAGTCGTGTCGTTTCCCTTTCCGGAGGGCGCGGTCGAGGCGCGAGTCTCGACGGCGGAATACATACTACTCGCGAAACTGCGACGGTACGCCCTGGGAGGACAGGTTTCCGAACGGCAGTGGGGCGATATTACCGGGATTCTCGCAATCAACCGCTCGCTCGATTTCGACTATATGAAACTCTGGGCCGGACGACTGGGTGTCTCGCCGCTTTTGGAACGGGCCGTTGCGGACGCGAAGGATTGATGCCCGCTCCGTTGGGGAGCGGGCCTGCCCACTAAGCTACATCTTGCGTTCGACGCGCCGCGCGGCGTGCGCGTGCGGTTTCACGATCTGCTGAATCTGGTCTTCCGGAACCGTGAGGGTGACGTTGAGCAGGTTGCCCTGCGGCGTGATGGCCAGGCCGGCGATCAGGGTTTTCAAATTGGCATCGTTCTGGCCCTGCATCTGGGCGAGGCTGACCAGCAGCTTCAGGGCGTCGCCCATCGACTGGGCGTTCTGGGCGGTATCGGCAGTCGCCTGGGCGGTCACTACCACGTTGGCGCCGAACTTCACGCCGCCGGCGGCCTGCTGGATGCTCTGGAAGGCGGTGTTGGCCTGGCCGCCGACACCCGGCACGTTGGGAGCGCCGTTGGGCATCTTCAGTGACGAGGTGGGAATCAGGGAGACGGCCCAAGCGTCCTGGGAGCCGCTCCACTGGTTCACCTGCACGGTGAGGGCGGCGGGCAGCGGGGCGGGAGTGTGTTGGCGATCGATCGCGCCCTTGACGCTGGCGATGTCGCCGGCTACGAACAGGGTGGGGCTGAGGAACGCGACGCCGTGTTCGGCTTTGGGATCTTCCAGAATGGTCACGCCGGCGTAGGTCTCGGTGGAGGCGCCGTGCTGGGTGGCCAAGGCGAGAATTTTGGCCGTGTCGAAATTGCCGCGGGCCATCGCCAGCCCGGAATGGCTCCCTGGCGTGCCGTTGGAGGCGACCAGCACCTCGTGAACGTCACGAGTCGGGTCGAAGCCGGTCTGGTTGGTGAGTTCCTGCAGGTGGGTATCCTGCGATGACTGGATCAGCCCCAGCACATATTGGCCGAACGGACTGGTTTTCGCCTGGTCCACGTTGACGCCCGCCAGAACCTTTGCGTCGGGCATCACCAGGTTCAGGAGCTGCGGATCGGCTGCCTTGGCGGGCAGCACGGTGGTCAACACGGTAGCGAGTGTCGCGGTGGTCAGAAGAATTCGTGCGTTCATAACATTCAGGACGAGGCCCTTTCCTCATTATTAACGCAATCCGGGGCGCGGAAGTTCGCGGTTCAGCGGCCGACCGGGATCTGGTCCACAATTTCGATGCCAAACCCTTCCAGTGCCACGATTTTGCGGGGATGGTTGGTGAGCAGCCGGATGGTGTGGAGACCCAGGTCGGAGAGGATCTGGGCGCCGATGCCGTGCTCGTGCTGGAGTTGCCGCTGGCCGGCCTCGCCTTTGTAATGCATGAAATCCCGGCCGTGCGAGACCATACGCGGCGCTCCCGAAAGGTCGCGTTCGATACGGAATCCAGGACCGCTCTCGTGCAGGTAAACCAGCACCCCGGTTCCCTCATCGGCGATGGCGCGCAGGGAATCCCGGATCAACCGGTGGCAGTCGCAGGCGGTTGCGCCGAAGACGTCGCCGTACAGACACCGGGAGTGCATGCGGACCAGCACACCCTCGCGGCCTTCGACGTCGCCCCGCACCAGGGCCAAGTGATATTCGGGGTTCAGGTCGGTGGCATAGGCGACCGTGCGAAACTCACCGAACTCGGTTTCGATGCAGCCTTCGGCGGCGCGCCGCACGAACTTCTCGTGCTTCAGGCGATAGCGGATCATCTCCGCGACCGAGATCATCTTCAGGCCGTGGCGGGCGCAGAACCCTTCGAGCTGCGGGACGCGCGCCATGGTGCCGTCCTCGTTCATGATTTCGCAGATCACGCCGGCGGGGGTGAGCCCGGCCATGCGGGCAAGGTCCACGGAGGCCTCGGTCTGGCCGGCCCGGACCAGCACGCCGCCTTCGCGCGCGCGCAGGGGGAAGACGTGGCCGGGACGCGCCAGGTCGGCGGGGCGGCACTGCGGGTCGAGGGTGGTCAGGATGGTGCGGGTGCGGTCGGCGGCGGAGATGCCGGTGGTCACACCTTCTCGGGCGTCGATCGATTCGCAGAAAGCGGTGCCGAAGTTCGAGGTGTTGGTGGGGCTCATCAGCGGCAGGCGCAGGTAGTCGCACCGCTCGGGGGTGAGAGTGAGGCAGACCAGGCCGCGGCCGTGGGTGGCCATGAAGTTGATGATCTCGGGCGTGACCTTTTCGGCCGCGATGGTGAGGTCGCCTTCGTTCTCCCGGTCTTCGTCGTCCACCACCACCAGTATGCGTCCGGCGCGGATCTCCTCAATTGCCTCCGGGACGGAGATGAAAGGCATAATTCATTGTATCCATTAGACCTTGGGTACTCCGCGGCGTGTAGCTGGGCTAAGATGGAAACTGGACGGTTCTCTCCGCATTGAGATTCGCCGATGCCCCATTTCTCGCTCACATTGCCGTCGCTGCCGCAACTGAAACTAACCGGGGTAATCGATATCCTGGTGGTCGCATTCCTGGTGTACCAGGCGCTGATGGTGGTGCGGGGAACGCGTGCGGGCCACATCCTGATCGGCATTCTGATCATGGTTTCGCTGTACGCGCTGGCGTCGTGGGCGGGCCTCGAAGCGCTGCGTTCGCTGCTTTCGTTCATCGTGCCGTACATCGGGCTGGCGGTGATCGTGCTGTTCCAGTCGGAGATCCGGCGCACGCTGGCGCGGCTGGGCCGCAAGCGCTGGTTCGGGCTGGCGGGCGGGTTCCGCGCGCCGGAAGCCATCAACGAGATCCTGTTCGCGGTCGAGAAGCTGGCGGAGGAGAAGACCGGCGCGCTGATCGTGTTGGAGCGCGATATCGGGCTTCGGACCTTCATTGAAAGCGGCGTGCTGCTGGAGGCGCGGATTTCGCGCGACCTGCTGCTGTCGGTCTTCCAGCCGGGGCTGCCTCTGCACGACGGAGCGGTGATCGTCCAGAAAGACCGGGTGGCGGCGGCGGCGTGTTTCCTGCCTCTGACCACCAACCCGGCGCTGTCGCGGAAGCTCGGCACGCGCCACCGCGCGGCCATCGGCATCACGGAAGAGACGGACTGCCTCTCGATCGTGGTATCCGAAGAGACCGGCCGCATCTCCGCGGCGGCGTTCGGCGATCTCATCCAGGGCCTGACCGCGGCCGACCTGGTGGAGCGGATCCACCGCCACTTCGAGGTGCAGCGCCCGACGCCGATGCATATCGACGAGTTCGCGGCCGACATCCCGCTTTCGCCGGCGGGCGGCGCGGAGCAGGAGATGCATTCGAGCGAGAGGTCGAGCCAGCCATGAAGGTGTTGCGATGGCTCGGCAGGCTGGTTGTCGAAAACGCCGGATGGAAGCTGCTCTCGCTGCTCATCGCGGTGATCCTCTGGGCGGTGGTGGCCTCGGAGCCGGAGCTGGCGGCGTTCGCCACCGCCCCGGTCGAATTCAAGAACCTGCCTGACGACATGGAGCTCGCCTCGGAGCCGGTCGGTACAGTGGCGCTGGAGCTGAGCGGGCCTTCGGGCGAGCTGCGGGGCCTCAACGACGGCGCGGTGCGTCCGGCCGTGATCCTGGATATGTCCGGAGTACGCCCGGGGGATCAGAGCTTCCCCATCACCAGCGGAAACGTCAAGCTGGCGCGCGGGGTGCGGCTGGTGCGCGCGATTCCTTCCGAGATCCGCTATCAGTTCGAGCGGAGGGCGGTGAAGACGGTGCCGGTGACGCCCCGCTTTACGGGGGAGGGGGCGAACGGGTACGTGGTGGCGCAGTGGTCCGTCGGGCCGCCGACCCTGCCGATCGTGGGGCCGGCCAGCCACGTGGCGCGGATTCATGAAGTCATCACGGACCCGGTGGATGTATCGAACGTGGTGGGCACCTCCGAATTTCGTGTCAATGCGTACGTGGACGATCCCTATGCGCGGATGCAGGGCTCCCCGCAGGTGGCGGTTTCGGTGACGATGAAGAAGAAATAGGCCAAGGACGGAGAAACGAGTTGGGTAAACAGCTGTTTGGAACGGACGGAATCCGCGGCGTGGCGGGAGAATATCCGCTGGATCCGCCGACGGTGTTTGCGTTCGGAGTCGCGCTGGGGGAGGATGCGGCGGCGGGACAGGCGAATCCGGAGATCCTGATCGGCGCCGATACGCGCGAGAGCGGCTCGTGGATCGCGGCGACCGTAGCCGGAGGATTGGAAAGCCGCGGCGTGCGTGTGCGGTTCGCGGGGGTGATCACGACTCCGGGGATTGCATACCTGACCCGCACCGGGCCTTTCCGGGCCGGGGTGATGATTTCGGCGTCGCACAACCCGTATCAGGATAACGGGCTCAAGGTGTTCGGCCACAGCGGTTTCAAACTGCCGGACGAGGAAGAGCACGCCATCGAGCAGGAGATCTTCCGCATTCGGGAGGCGGGCGCCGAGCCGCGGTCCGCCGCGATGACGGTGGATGAGAGCATGGCGCGGCAGTATGTGGACTACCTGGCGTCGACGGTTTCGGTGCGGTTCGACGGCATGAAGGTCGCGATCGACTGCGGCAACGGCGCTTCGTACCGGCTCGCGCCGGAGCTGTTTGGCCGGCTGGGCGCCTCGGTGACGGCCCTCTCGGTCGAGCCCAACGGGCGGAACATCAACCTGGAGTGCGGCGCGCTGCACCTCGGGAAGCTTCGGGCGGCCATGGCAGCAGGCGCGCAGGATTTCGGAGTGGCGTTCGACGGCGATGCCGACCGCGCGATCTTCGTGGCACGCAGCGGCAAGGTGGTGGATGGCGACGCCGTGCTGCTCACCGCCGCGCGCGCCCTGAAGGCCGCGGGGAGGCTCTCCGGCGATATCGTGGTGGCCACGGTGATGTCGAACCTCGGCCTCGAAAAGGCGCTGGAGCGGGACGGCATCCGCATGGTCCGCACGCCGGTGGGCGACAAATACGTGCTCGAGGAGATGGTGCGGCTGGGAGCCGCGCTGGGCGGGGAGCAGTCGGGCCACGTGATCTTCCGCGACT
This sequence comes from Bryobacterales bacterium, assembly GCA_963836015.1. Taxonomy (GTDB): domain Bacteria; phylum Acidobacteriota; class Terriglobia; order Bryobacterales; family Bryobacteraceae; genus CAWCDJ01. The sequence continues at coordinate 470,274 of CAWIIF010000015.1, forward strand.
ATGCCACCACCGGGGACGGCATGCTGACGGCGCTGCGGGTGCTGGAGATCGCGCGGCTGGCGGGCACGGGGCTGGACGAGCTAACGGCCGGGCTGAGGGTGTTTCCGCAGAAGCTGGTGAACGTGCGGGTGCGCGAAAAGAAAGCCCTGACCGAAGTGCCCGCGGTGGCCGAAGAGATCCGCCGGGTGGAAGAGGCGTTCGCAGGGGCGGGGCGGGTGCTGGTGCGTTTTTCCGGAACCGAGCCGCTGGCCCGCGTGATGGTGGAAGGGCCGGACCTGAAGGACGTGGAGAGCTACAGCGAGAGCATCGCGGAGACCATCCGCCGGGCGATGGGATCGTCGTAGGCGAGGTTGCGGCGCCGGACCCCCATGCGCTTGTATTATTGCGACCATCACCCGATTCCGCTACCGGCCGGACATAAGTTCCCGATAACCAAGTACGCGCTGCTGCGGGGGATGCTGGAGACAGACGGCGCATTCGAACTGGCGCCGGCGCCGTTTGCCGCGGTGGAGGCCATCGAACGGGTCCACGATCCCGGCTATGTGCGGGCGATCCTCGATGGCTCGGTGGACCCGCGTATCATGCGGCGCATCGGGTTTCCGTGGTCGGAGCAACTGGTCCGCCGCACGCTGGCATCGGTCGGCGGCACGCTAGCGGCGGCGTCCGACGCGCTGGGCGGGGGTTTCGGCGGCAACCTGGCGGGTGGAACGCACCACGCATTCCACGGCGAAGGCTCCGGGTTCTGTGTCTTTAACGACCTGGCGGTGGCGATCCGGGCCTGCGGGCGGCGCGCGGCGGTGATCGATCTGGACGTGCACCAGGGGGACGGGACCGCCTCCATTTTCGAACACGACCCCGAGGTGCTGACGGTCTCGCTTCACGGGGAGAACAACTTCCCGTTTCACAAGCAGCGCAGCAAGATCGACGTCGGCCTGCGCGACGGCACGGCCGACGACGAGTACCTGGAGCGCCTGGGCACGGTGCTGCCCGCTGTGCGGGAATTCGGCCCGCAGATTCTTTTTTATCAATCCGGGGTGGACGGCCTGGAGGCTGATCGTTTGGGCAGGCTGCATCTCTCCCTGGCGGGGCTGTGCGAGCGGGACCGGAGGGTGTTTGAGCTGGCCCGGGTAATGGGCGTTCCGGTAGTTGTAACCCTTGGCGGGGGATACGCCGAGCCCATCAGCCTCACGGCCGAGGCTCACGCCGGTACTTTCCGGGCTGCAGCGGGGGTTCTGGACCGTCATGCAACCGACAGCCGGGGTTCAGCGTCTTAAGGAGTGACGGCTTCTTACGACTGGTTCCACGGGGGCAGTTTGACCTGTGGACCACCGGCGGGTGTCATCCTCCGAGCGCCCGCCGGACCCCCTTCAGACCCTGCTCAGAACCAGCGCGGAATTCTTGCTCCCGAACGCGATGCAATTGGCGACGGCGTGTTCGATGGCCAACCGGCGTCCGGGGCAGGGAACGTAATCGAGATCGCACTCGGGGTCGGGTTCGTCCACGTTGATCGTGGGCGGCACCACACCATCCCGCATGGCGAGCAGGGTCGCGGCCACGCCGGCTGCTCCGCAAGCGCCCTGGGGGTGGCCGATGAGGCTCTTCAGCGACGATCCGGCGAGCCGGTAGGCGTGCCCGTCGAAGGCCAGTTTCACGGCGCGGGTCTCGATGCGGTCGTTCAGCTCCGTGGAGGTGCCATGGTAGTTGATGTACTGCACCTCGTTGGCGGGAACGCCGGCCTCTTCGAGGGCCATGCCTATGGCGCGCGCCGGCTCTTCGCCGCACTCTTCCAGGCGGACGCGGTGGAAAGCCTCGCAGGTGGAGCCGTATCCTGCCACCTCTCCGTAGATGCGGGCGCCCCGCGCGCGGGCATGCTCGAGCTCCTCCATCACGAAGAACCAGGCGCCCTCAGCGATGACGAAGCCGTCGCGGTCGCGCGAAAAGGGGCGCGAGGCGCGTTGCGGCTCGTGGTTCCAGCGCGTCGACATGATGCGCATGAGCTGGAAGCCGCGCAGGATCAGGGGCGCGATGGGCGAATCCACGCCGCCCGCGATCATCGTGTCCAGTACGCCCGTACGGATATTCCGGAACGAATATCCGATAGCATCGGTCGAGGACGTGCAGCCGGTGGATACGATATGGCTGAGGCCGCGGAATCCGAAGCGCATGGAGACCTCACTGGCGAGGGTTCCAATGGTCCCGGTGGGGATGGTATAGACGCTGCACTGCTTCAGGTGACCGGTGTAGTAGAGCCGGTATTGCTCTTCGGTAAAATCCTGGCTGCCGCCGCCGGAGCCGACCAGGACGCCGATCTGCCGCAGCTCGTCGCGGGTCATGGACTGGGTGTCGAGCCCCGCATCCTTCACGGCTTCGCCCACGCTGGCTATTGCCAGGGGCACGGCGCGCGATACGTGGGGCCGGTCTTTGATCTCGACGTACTGCTTTTCGTCGAACTCGTCAGGCACCTCCCCGGCCACTTGAACGGCATAGCCGGTCGGATCGAAGCGGCTGATTCTGCGAACGCCGCTCTTGCCGCATTTGGTGGCCTCCCAAAAGCGTTCCCGCCCAATTCCGTTGGGACTCACTGCACCGATTCCGGTGATGACAACGCGCCTCATTGAGTTTCGCTTTGATTTAAGTCTAAAGGTCAGTATAGGCTGAATTGTATGGAAGCTGCTACGGAGGCCCGCGCGGGCGGGGCGATTTCCGCATGTCTGGCCGGCCTGCAAGCGGGAATGCTGGGGGCCATCTGCATGATGGCGTGGCTTGGCATCAGCGCGAAATGGCAGCTTCGCAGCTTCTGGACGGCCGAGAACCTGATGGCCAGCGCCTTCTGGGGGCCGAGCTCGGTGCGCGGCGGATTCGGGTTCCGGAGTGTGGCCGGGCTGGCGGTCTACCTGCTGATTTACAGTTTGCTAGGGGCGCTGCTGGCCCTGGTGCTGCGCGATCGCGTGCGTCCCACGCGGGCGCTGCTGGTGGGCATCGTCTTCGCGCTGGCCTGGTATTTCCTCTCGTTCCGGCTGCTCTATGTGCGCATCCTGCCGCTGGTAGCGCTGCTGCACGTGGAGCGCCAGACGATTCTCGGGCACTTGATCTACGGCACGTTTCTGGGAAGGTATCCGGTGTACCTGCCGAAGCCGCCGGCGGCCGGGCCGGAGGATCAGCCGGAACCGGCTCCCGAGGCTCCCGCCGAGACGCCGGAAAGCTGAAGGCCCGCTTTCTGCGCTATCCCCGAAGTTATAAGTAGAACTAAAGGGCTCCAGTACCCGAACTTAGTATTAGTGGATCTCCCAACGTACCGATGGGTGATTGTCCCACCTCGCGAATCAACGGTAAGTTGATTGCGATGAGTATGAGAATCTTAATGTTGGCAGCCGCGATGTTCGTTGTTCATCAGATGGATGCTGCCACGATTTATGTCAGCCTGGGCGGAAGCTTTTGCACTACCGGAGAGGGCGTCGCCGGTCTTTGCAGCTCCCGCGCCAATTCGACTACGGTGAGTTTCGATTCGCTGGCTGGCACCGCGACGTCCCCTTACTCGGACGGCATCGCGACGTATAGCTGGAGCGGCGCACTATCTCCGTTCGTCACCGGTTCCGTATCGGGCGCGTACGCGGCGCCGGGCGCGACCAGGGGTGGTAACTGGACGGATACGACCACCTATCTCACAACCGGCTCTTCCGGCGGCCGGCCATCCACCGTAACGATCGACTTCAAAGTGCCGATCAACTATTTCGGCCTGTATGTCGGGAGTCCCGACAGTTACAACCACATGCAATTTGAGTTTTTTGGGAGCGGGACATCCGAGACGCTCGACGGGACCCAGATTCTCAACCCGGCCGATGGAAGCTGGGCGTCGAGCGGCTACGTCAATTTCGACATATCCGGAGGCAGCATCGACTGGATCGTTCTGACCTCCGACACTCCGGCTTTCGAGACGGACAACCATGCCTACGCCGCAGCTACTCCGGAGCCGCTTTCGATGCTCCTGCTGGGCTCCGGGCTGGTGGGGATCGGAATATGGGGCAGGCGCCGTAAGCGAGCGTAGAGGCCGCGAGCGCCGGGCCGGTTATGCCAGCTCGACTTCGATCTTCTTAGAAGCGGGGTCGAGCTTGACGATGCGGAAACTGCGGATCTGGCCGGAGCGGAGGGATTCGCGCTGGCTTCCGCCGGCCGCCTGGCCGCTCTTCCATTTGGCCGCCAGCATCGAGCTGAGGGAGGAGAGGTCGGTCTTGGCTTCCGCGGCCTTCTCTTCCTTGGGGGCGGCTTCCGCGCCGGCGACCCGGCAGGCCGCCTGCACACCTTCTCCCAGTTCCACGCGGGCGCGGTTCCCGGAAACTTCCACCATGCGGCCGGTGACCACGTCGCCTTCCTTGTGCTCGGCGATGTATTCGTCCAGGCTGGTGGGAATCAACTGTTTCATTCCCAGCCTCAGCCGCCGCTTCTCGATATCCAGTTCCAATACCTGGGCCTTTACCGCCTGCCCGACCTTCAGCACGTCCTGGGGGTGATTGATACGCTTCTCGGCGGTGATGTCGCCGACGTGGATCATGCCTTCCACGCCCTCGGCGAGCTGTACGAAGGCGCCGAATTTCTGCAGGCTGACCACGGGCGCTTCGACGACCGCGCCTACCGGGTACTTTTGCGGCACTTCGGCCCAGGGATCGCCCAGCGCCTGCTTCAGTCCCAGGGAGATGCGGCGGTCGGCCTGGTTGACGCCCAGGATGACGACTTCCACCTGGTCGCCCGGCTTTACGACGTCGGAGGGTTTACGAACCTTTTTCGACCAGGACATCTCGGAGAGGTGAATCAACCCCTCCACGCCCTTTTCGACTTCCACGAAGGCGCCAAAATCGGCCACGCGGGTCACCGTACCGTGCACGCGCTCGCCGGTTTTGTACTTCTCCCCAGCCAGTTCCCAGGGATGCGGCAGAAGCTGCTTCATGCCGAGTGAAATGCGCTTCTTGGCCGGATCGACTTTCAGGACTTTGGCTTCGACCTGCTGGCCCACGCTCAAAACATCGGCCGGCTTGTTGATGCGGCCCCAGGAAATGTCGGCCACGTGCAGCAGGGCATCCACGCCGCCGATGTCCACGAAGGCGCCGTAGTCGGTGAGGCTGCGGATCGTGCCCTGCACCGTCTCGCCTTCCTTGACTTCGGAATAGCGCTTCTCTTTGGCCGCGCGCTCGTCTTCCTCGATCACCGCGCGGCGGTCGACCACGACGTCTTCATCGGCAACGTCGAGCTTGATGATACGGCAGCGGATCTCCTGGCCGATGAGCTTCTCCATCTCGGCCGCGTCCTTGGCTCCGCTGCGCGAGGCCGGCATGAATGCGCGCACCCCGACGTCCACGCTCAATCCGCCTTTCACCACGGCCGTGACCACGCCCGCGATGGCTGCCTTGTCGGCGGACGCCTTCTCCAGCGCCGACCAGTCCTTCGGCCGCTCCACCTTGATGCGCGACAGCTCGTAGTAGCCTTCGGGGCCGCGGCCCTTAATCGAGACCTGTACTTTATCGCCCGGCTTCACCGTCTCGCCGGCGTTCTGGAAATCGGCCAGCGGGATCATGCCTTCGGTCTTGAAGCCGATATCGAGGAATACCGACTCGCCGGACACCGCGATCACGGTGCCTTCCAGGCCCCGCCCGCCCTCTTCAGGCCGGTGGGAATGAGACTGTTCGTACTGCGACAGTATGTCGCCGAAAGACTCGGAGTTGGTCTCGTTGGTGGGTTGGGAATCCGGAGCGGTGGCCCGATCCTGATCCAGCATGCTTGGGTTGGACATGAGACGTTCAACTTCATTGTGGCATAATCCCGACTGGGATATCACGCGTGCCCCAGAGTTCTCGCGTCCGCTGGATCGGGTTCGTCCGGCCCCAGGATCTCGTCTGGATTCTGCTGTTCGCCGCCCTTGGATACACCACCCGGAACCGCGATATTTACGCCTGGGCGCCGCTGGCTGCGCTGGCGGTAGCGCAGTTGCTGGAGCCCCGGATCCCGGCCCTCGAGTCGCGCGGCGGGCGGGTGCTGTGGATCGCCCTGAAGCTGCTGCTGAGCTTCCTGCTGATCGGTTACACGGACGGCATCGGCAGCCGCTACTGGCTGGTGATGCTGCTGCCGGTAGTGGCCGCGGGGACTACTTTCGGGATCCTGGGAACCCTGGCGATCGCCTTCCTGGCGGCCGGAGTCTACCTGGTCTTCCTGCTGTACATCGACTGGACCCGCTACATCCTCGAATGGCAGGAAATCACCGAGCTGGTTTTGCGCGTGGTGTTCCTGGCGATGGCCGGGACGCTCGCCAACACCCTGGCGGAGGACCTCCGCGAGCAATCCCGAAAGTACCGCGGCGCCGCCGAGCAACTGGCCGAGGCCAACGTCCAGATCCACGAGGCGGAAGAGGCGGTGCGCAGGTCCGATCGCCTGGCCGCCCTGGGACAGCTCTCGGCCGGCCTGGCGCACGAGCTGCGCAATCCGCTGGGCACGATTAAAGCCTCCGCCGAGATGCTCGGCCCGAACCTCCACGCGGAGAACGAAGTGGCGCGGGAGGTCGCCGGGTTCATCAGCAGCGAAGTGGACCGGGCCAACTCGCTGATCATACGCTTCCTGCAGTTCGCCCGGCCGCTCCAGGTGCGCCTGGAAAAGGCAGACCTGACGCACGTGCTCGACCGGGCGATCGCCATGGCTGCGCGCGAGGCGCCAGGAATCGCCATCTACAAGAACTTCTCGCCCGAGATCCCGCCGTTCCCGCTGGATGCCGAGCTGATGGAGCGGGTTTTCTACAACCTGGTATTGAACGCGGCCCAGGCCAGCCCGCCCGGTGGTGCGGTGACGGTGAAGACGCGCTCAGCCGGGGGCACCGCCGAGATCGCGGTGATCGACCGCGGCTCCGGGATCGAGGACAGGCACCTGGACTCGATTTTCAACCCGTTCTTCACCACCAAGCCGACCGGAGTGGGGCTGGGACTCGCGATCGTCGCCAAGATCGTAGACGAGCACGGCGGTAAAATAACGGTCGAGAGCGAGCCCGCCAAGGGCAGCGTCTTCCACGTGCTGCTTCCGATGGAGCGCTCCGAACCCGCCACATGAAGAAACGTATCCTGGTCGTCGAAGACGAAGACAAGCTCCGGCGCGTGATCGAGCTGCAACTGGCCTCCGCCGGTTTCGATGTGGACAAGGCCGCCAGCGCCGAGGAGGGACTGAAGCTGGTGGACCGCGCCGACATCGTCCTGACCGACCTGCGGCTGCCGGCCATGGACGGCCTGGAGTTCCTGGCGCTGATCCGCCGCCAGAACTCGGTGACGCCGGTGATCATGATGACCGCGTTCGGCAGCGTCGAAAACGCGGTGGAGGCCATGAAATCGGGCGCTACGGACTTCCTGCTGAAGCCGTTCTCGCTCGACCACCTGATGCAGGTGGTCCACAAGGCGCTCGAGATGCGCGCGCTGCGCGACGAGAACCGCCAGCTCAAGGAGCAGCTCGGGCGGCGCTACGAATTCGACAGCATCATCGGCCGCAGCGAGCCGATGCAGGAGATCTTCGCGGCCATCGAGCGGGTGGCGCCCACGCGCGCCACGGTGCTGCTGGCGGGCGAGAGCGGGGTGGGCAAGGACCTGATCGCGCGCGCCATCCACTTCCACTCGCCGCGGCGCGACCGCCCGCTGGTGAAGATCAACTGCAGCGCCCTCCCGGAAAACCTGATGGAGAGCGAGCTGTTCGGGTATGAGAAGGGCGCATTCACGGGCGCCCAGACCAGTAAGCCGGGCAAGTTCGAGCAGGCCGACACCGGCACGGTGTTTCTGGACGAGATCGGCGACGTGCCGGCCGCCATCCAGGTGAAGCTGCTGCGCATCCTGCAGGAGCGGGAGTTCGAGCGCCTGGGGAGCAACGTGACGCGCCACATCGACGTGCGGGTGATCGCGGCCACCAACCAGGACCTGCGCGCCGCTCTCGAGCAGGGGACTTTTCGCGAGGACCTCTACTACCGCCTGAACGTAGTGCCGCTGAACATCCCCTCGCTGCGGGAACGCAAGCAGGACATTCCGTTTCTGGCGAACCACTTCGTCCGCAAGCTGGCGCCGGACACCGGGTGCCGGGTGGAATCGATTACGGAGGCCGGTATGGAAAAGCTGATGGCGTACCACTGGCCGGGCAACGTGCGCGAGCTGGAAAACGTGATCGAGCGCAGCCTGGTGATGTGCAGCGGCACGGAGCTGGATGCCGCCGATATCCGGCTGGAGAGCGCCCCGCGCCCCCGCGCGCAGAACGACGCGGCCTTCGTGCCGGACGGCATGAGCCTGGACGAATACGAGCAGGAGATCATCCGCGAGGCCCTGCGCCGCGCCGCCGGCAACAAGAGCCAGGCTGCGCGCCTGCTGGGCCTGACGCGGAATGCGCTCAGGTACCGGCTGACGCAGATGGGGATGGAGGCGTAAAGGCGTCATTGCCGAGGCCAGCGCCCATTACCTAGTGAACGTAATTGTGAACAGCGGAGTTGTTTGAGAGCAATCGTTAAAGCGCGGTATGGGAAGGCGACCACCTGGGCCGTGTTCAGGTGAGCCGAACAACGCGGCGGGAGCCAGACTGCCGTTCACCCAACAGGTTCCCAACTCGAGTTGATTCTTGTTCGGGTCGCTTTGGAACGTAGCCCAGACGCCGAAATCCAAATGTCCCGAATCAGACACTCCCTGTGAGTCTGCGCCGTTTCTACGGACGACCTCCCAGATTGCGACGCCGCTTCGGTTGGTTAGAGGGACCTCATGGATCGGTGGGTTCGGTAGACCGCGCCTGTCAGGCCTGAACTCGGCGCAGTTCGGCTGAGTGAGCTGCGCCTCGAGTCCGGCGGTTGAGGCTGTTTGTGCTTGGCTCACAAACAGTCGAACGCCAATAGGCACATTGTTAAACACTGCCTGCACACACGTGCCGCTCATAGCTAACCCGAGGAAATCTGCCTTGCCAACTGTATTATCCGAGATATAAATATTCTCAGATGACTCGTATAGCTGTACAAGACCCTCCCCCAACCGTATCCAAGCCGGACCTTCAGCAGGCCGTGCTCTCAATTTGAATGCATGCGGGAACCCCTCGGCATACCGCAAGGTCGCGACTCGGGCAACTGGGAGTGGTAGTTGCTGAGGAAATTTGTTCTGTTCTGCCTGCAGAGGCCCTCGACCGTCACGGTCGAGGGTAGAAAATGATAGTCCAACCGCGATTCTCGCGGCCGTGATGACCGGAGTATCGGCCGCTATTCCTGTGATTCGGATGCTACATAAAACCTCGGAACCTGCAGGCAATGCCGCAGCAAGGATTCGTATGTTCCGAATCATCAGCGCTCTTTGGCGGGGCGCCCTACAAGGATGTATCGCGACGGGTCCGAATAGCAGAGTGTTGCCTGCCACGAGGGCGCCTCTGACCACGGGGAATTCTGGATCGTATGGATCCATCAAGAAAGCATCGGTCCGTGTGCCATCACGTCGGTTTGACACGACCGTCCCGAATGCTATGAGGATACTGCACCAGTCTTGATATCCTTCTGGAAACTGTAGGATGATGTCGCCAATACTATCAGTCTGCCCTTCGAAACGGATTTGGGCGGCCACTGAGCGGATTTGGACCGCCGGTAGTTTAGTGTCCTTTTCATTCGCTATCACTGCAAACGAGGCTTGGAGGAGGTGCTCCTTGACCGCCTCTCGAAATGCATCTGGCGTTGTATAGTTTTTCAGGAAGCCTTCGCCTGAGAATTCCTTCCGAAACTCTTCGATCAGCTCAGATTGGGCAGTCTCGTCAGGGTCAGCGAGATCCTTTGGGGCGCAGCTGAAGTAAAGCATGATCTGGGGCTGCTGATTCTCTTTCCAGCTTGCGTACGCCTTTCGGAGTTCGTGCTCTGTTCCCGATCGTGAGCCGAGCGTCGGCGTGCCGAACCGCTTCCAGAAGACTCCAATCACAAAGTCGGCATCTTCTAATTTGAGGATATCGTCGACCTGCCCTTGCGGCCCTAACACGTGAAAAGCGGGATAAACGTCAGTCTCCCATTGCCATAACTCCAGAATAGCGTCGACGCGTGCGTGTTTGAGAATGCGGTTGACGTCCTCGATCACGCTTGGAACGAAGTCACGCTCAACCTGCACGTCCCCCGGTGAGACGAGAACCACCTTGATTACTCTCTTGTATCGACTCCGCTGCATAACTGTTGAACGTAGCAAAATGTCGAAGCCAATCAGGGTGCTTTCTTGCCGTGTAGGCTCAGGAATACCCGCGGCTTCACAACCTGGATCACAGCTCCGTCCGGCGATCGAAACGGGTCCAGTCGAAGCAGGTCGTTATCGCCGGTGACAATGAAGTGCGAACGCGCGGCGACGGCACACTCGAGAATGCAGTTGTCGTCCGGATCGGCCGCGGCCGTCTGCACGATCTCGGGTTTGACGAAAATGGTTGCCGACCAGAGCGGCCCGCAGGCAAAACGGACCTCCGGTTCCCTCCATCCGAATTTGAGTGTGAGCGTGGTTTCCAACTCGGCGCGGATCGCGGCAGATGCGAAGCAATCGAAGCGGCCGGTAAGCAACAGAGCCAATACTTTTCGCGGAAGGCCTCCGAAGACCAGGCCGGATACGTAGACGTTCGTATCCAGCACGGCCCGGATCAACGGGCGTGCTGGCGTCGCGCGGCGGCGAGAGTTTTGCGCACGTCTTTCGTCAGGCGAACTACGTCGCCTTGCATGATTCCTCGTTGCTTCGCGCGGGCGCGGCCGATGGAGTTCACCTGTTCCAGGTGGATGTCCACCGCCAGGCGTCGTAGGCCTTCGCGAAACAGGCCGCTCAGGCTGCGGTTGGTCTGGCGGGCAAGCGCCTCGGCCTCTTCCAGTTCGGCGGGAGTCATCGAAATCGATACCGTTTTCGTAGTCCGCATACGAGTCGTGCCGGGTATGACCGGCTAATACCAGGATACCAGAGCAGGCTAAGGGCTAGTGGGCGCTCCGGCCCGCTCCCTTACATCATGGTCGCGGCTCTGGTGCGACGACGACGCATTTTACAAGCGGACGCGCGCGTCTGAGGTAGCCAGGTTTCCGGCCAGGTAACTTGCGAGCGCGTCCTCGATGCTCACGGGCGCGGCCAGCACCAGGCTCTCAGTGCCGCGAGCGGAGAGCGAGCTATTCGGCTATGAGAAGGGCGCATTCACGGGCGCCCAGACCAGTAAGCCGGGCAAGTTCGAGCAGGCCGACACCGGCACGGTGTTTCTGGACGAGATCGGCGACGTGCCGGCCGCCATCCAGGTGAAGCTGCTGCGCATCCTGCAGGAGCGGGAGTTCGAGCGCCTGGGGAGCAACGTGACGCGCCACATCGACGTGCGGGTGATCGCGGCTACCAACCAGGACCTGCGCGCCGCTCTCGAGCAGGGGACTTTTCGCGAGGACCTCTACTACCGCCTGAACGTAGTGCCGCTGAACATCCCCTCGCTGCGGGAACGCAAGCAGGACATTCCATTTCTGGCGAACCACTTCGTCCGCAAGCTGGCGCCGGAGACCGGCTGCCGGGTGGAATCGATCACGGAGGCCGGTATGGAGAAGCTGATGGCGTACCACTGGCCGGGCAATGTGCGCGAGCTGGAGAACGTGATCGAGCGCAGCCTGGTGATGTGCGGCGGCACGGAGCAGGATGCCGCCGACATCCGATTGGAGAGCGCCCCGCGGCCCCACGCGCAGAACGACGCGGCCTTCGTGCCGGACGGCATGAGCCTGGACGAATACGAGCAGGAGATCATCCGCGAGGCCCTGCGCCGCGCCGCCGGCAACAAGAGCCAGGCTGCGCGCCTGCTGGGCCTGACGCGGAATGCGCTCAGGTACCGGCTGACGCAGATGGGGATGGAGGCGTAAAGGCGAGCGGGTCTAAATGAACATCTCTTCGTCCTGCGTCGCCGATGCCACGCTGGACTTGCGGCCCTTCACCAGGGTCGCGACTGCCGCCGAGAGGCCGGCTGCCAGCCCGTTCACTTCGCGAACCGGACGCATTACGGCCTTCTTCACGCTTTCGCCCGCCTGCTCGACATGCTCCACCGTGCTGCTCACGGTTTCGTCGATCTGTTCGAGACGGCACCGCGCCCGTTCCGAGGCGTCGGTGAGAAAATCGCCCAGTTTTTCAACCTGCTCCCTTCCGGAGCGTGCAATTCCCGCGACTTCGGAGGAAACCTCGGCAACCCGGGGGCGAGTTTCGTCAACGGTCTGCTTGAGGGTGACAACCAGTTTCTCGGCTTCCTGCGCGAGTTTGCCGATCCGGTCCATCATGGGCTCGCCCTTTTCGAACAGCGGCCCCAGTTTCTCGATCGTCGCCCCGGCTTTTTCGACAGCCGGCCCGACCTTTTCGAGGAGCGGGCCGACCTTCACGATGACCGGATCGGCCCGGTCGGCAAGCGCTTCGAGCTTACGCTGCATCTTACGCGAGCTGCGATAAAGAGCGACCACCACGATGGCTTGCACCACAAACGCCAGGGAGGCTAACCCTACCCCCACCACCACCGCGATGCGGAACCATTCGTCTGACATGGAAGAAACTTCCCCGTTTACCTTGCGCCGCTGTTAAGAATGAGCCGGGCCTTCGGACGGAGGAGGGGTCTCTCGCCCTACCGTGTCCCGATAGGCCTGGCGGCCGGCTTCCATCGCTTCGGACAGGCTGTCGCGCTGGCGGCTGATGGCGTCCTTGCCGCGGTCAACCCATTCCGATGCGTTCTGCTTGATCTCAGAGCCGCGCTGCTTTAAGTATTCCGAACTCTCACCGGCTTTGCTCTTGATGAAGTCGGAGCCCTCGCCGGCTTTATTTTTGATGAGATTGCGAGTCTCCTCGCCGGATTTCGGCGCGAACAACATGCCGATGCCGACTCCCACGCCTAGACCCAGCAAGAAGCTGGAAAGACCACTCTTATCCATAATGTTTCCTCCTCACAATTGGCTCTCGCATCGACCCGAAAGCCGTATATATGAACCCATTTCCAGTATACTCCCCAGTAGATAAGGCATTCATGGATCAGCCCAAGGTTCGCCGGCTCGATGCCGATTCATTGTGGGTGTTCGCACTCAAGGCGCTGGCCGGGCGCGCCTATTCCACGGGCGAGCTGCGCGAGAAACTCCGCCGCCGCGCGGAGCGCGCCTCCGATGTGGACGACGTGCTCGCCCGCCTCAAGGACTGCGGATACCTCGACGACCGTCGCTTCGCCGAAGGCTTCGCCGCCGCGCGCCTCTCCAACGAGCGCTTCGGCCGCACACGCGTAATCCGGGATCTCCGCCAGCGCCGTATCGCCCCTGCCCTCGCTGAACGCTCGGTGCGCGATGTGTATGAGAACGTGGACGAGCAGGCGCTCATCGAGGACTGGGTGCGCCGCAAGTACCGGCTGGCCTCGCGCGAATCGCTCTTCCAGGAAGACAAGGACCTCGCCGCGGCCTACCGCCGCCTCCTCCGCGCGGGCTTCAAAACCGGCGACATTGTCGGCGTCCTCAAGCGTTTCGCCAAGAATCCCGACCTCCTCGACGCATTCGAGCCTCCCGAGGAGCCGTCGGAATGACGACTCGTTCGCGGCCCGACCTTTTTCATCTGTGATACTCTGAAATTTCCACGTGTGCCGTCGCGTGTCAGCGAATCCCTGGTGTTGCGAACTTACCCGCTCAAGGAGGCGGACCTCGTCGTCAGCTTTTTCACGCGGGACCAGGGCAAACTGCGGGGCGTAGCCAAGCGGGCACGGCGTCCGAAGAGTCCTTTCGGGTCCGGATTGGAACGGCTGTCGCACGTGCGGATGGCGTATTTCCAGCGCGAAAACCGCGAGCTGGTCAATCTGGATTCCTGCGAATTGATTCGTTCCCAATTCGACCTGGTGTCCGATTACTGGGCCGGAGTGGCGCTGGACTACTTCGCGGAAGTGTCGGAGCAGATGCTTCCCTCCGCGGAGCCGAGCGAGAAGTTTTTCCGTCTTCTGCTCGCCGTGTTGGAACATTTGCGCGCGGCGGAAGGCGGCGGCGTATGGCGGGCCGTAACGTATTTTTCCTTATGGGCGGTCCGGCTTTCGGGGTGGCTGCCCGAGTTGAACGTTTGTCTCTCGTGCGGCAGCCTGCTGGACGATCCGGAAGCCCCCGAGCGCGCGTTTTTCAGCCGTGGGCGGACGGGCCTGATCTGCGGCCATTGCCGCCGTATGCCGGGAGCGGGAAGCAGTTGGGAACTGAGCGCGGAATCGCGCGCCGCCGCCGCCGAGATGCTGCGCAGGCCGCCTGCGGAGCTTTCGGGAGCGGGATGGGGACCGGGTACGGCAGCCGATTTGCGGCGCTTCCTGGTTCAGCAGATCGAATCGCACGCCGAGCGGCGGCTGGTAACGGCCCCGCTGTTGGAGCAGGGATCGGGCGAGCCCGGTTCGTACGTTTAAGTCTAAATCGATGCAGTCTTTTCAAGAGATCATTTTCAAGCTGAAGCAGTATTGGGCGGACCGGGGATGCATTATTCAGGAGCCTTACGACGTGGAGGTCGGGGCCGGCACCATGTGCCCCGAGACCTTCCTGCGGGTGCTCGGGCCGCAGCCCTACCGGGTGGCCTATGTGCAGCCCAGCCGTCGCCCGGCCGACGGCCGCTATGGCGATAACCCCAACCGCCTGTTCAAGCACTCCCAGCTTCAGGTCATCCTGAAGCCCTCACCCTCCGACGTTATCGAACAGTATCTCGGAAGCCTCGAGGCCATCGGCATCGACCTCCGCGCGCATGACATCAAGTTCGAAGAGGACAACTGGGAAGCTCCCACCCTGGGAGCCTGGGGCATCGGCTGGCAGGTAATGCTCGACGGCCTGGAGATCACGCAGTTCACCTACTTCCAGCAGTGCGGCGGCATCGACCTGGATGTCGTCCCCGCCGAGATCACCTACGGACTCGAACGCCTCACCGCGTTCCTGCAGGTGAAGGACAGTGTCTACGACATCGAGTGGACTACCGGCGTCACCTACGGCGACGTGCGCTACAAGGACGAGCTGCAGTATTCGGTCTACAACTTCGAGATGGCGGACATCGAGACCCTCTGGAAGCTGTTCGATCTTCATGAGGGGGAAGCCGGCCGGCTGCTGCGGGCGTACAACCCGAAAGCGGCCGACAAGAAGCGGTTTCCGCTGCTGCCTGCTTACGACCAGGTGCTGAAGTGCTCTAACGTTTTCAACACGTTGGATGCCCGCGGCGCCATCAGCGTCACGGAGCGGGTGGGTGTGATCCAGCGCGTTCGCAAGCTCGCCGTAGGAGTCGCCCAGGCCTGGGCCGATCAGCAGCAGAGCCCCATCGCGCAGGAGGTGGCCCAATGAGCCTCCCCTTCCTGCTCGAAATCGGCACCGAAGAGATTCCCGATTGGATGATCCCCACGGCGCTCGAAAACCTGCGGCTGCTTTTCGAAAAGCTGGAGATCGCCCACGATTCCGTCACCCTGGATGCCACCCCGCGACGCCTGGTGCTGCGCGCCGAAGGCCTTCCCGCTCGTCAGGCCGACAGTGAAGAGCGCATCCTGGGGCCGGCGAAATCCGCCCCTCCGCAAGCGGTAGCCGGCTTCGCCCGCAAGCAGGGGATCAAGCCGGAAGATCTCAGCACCGAGACGACCCCCAAAGGCGAGTATTACGTTTTCATGAAGAAGGTGCCCGGCCGGCCTGTCAAAGACATCCTGGCCGAATCGCTCCCCGGCCTGATCCTCCAGCTCAACTTCCCCAAGACGATGTATTGGACGGGCAAGGGCGGCCCGCGCTTCATCCGGCCCATCCGCTGGATCGCGGCCCTGCTGGGCGGAGAGATCGTGCCGTTCGAGCTGGCGGGAGTCCGGGCGGGCGCACTGACTTCCGGACACCGCCGGCTGGGGGCCCGCGAGATCACCATCACCACGGCCGATTACGAGCAGAGGCTGCGCGACCACTACGTGATTCTCTCGGCCGGAGAGCGCCGCACGAAGATCATGAACGAGCTCGCGGGCGTCCGCGTCAAGCCCGACTCCGCGCTGCTCGAGACCCTGGTCTACCTCACCGAGTACCCCACGCCCATCACCGGCAGTTTCGATCCACAGTTTCTCGAGCTGCCCGAAGAGGTGCTGGTTACGGTGATGCGGCACCACCAGAAATACTTCTCGGTGGAGGATGCCGAGGGCAGGCTCGCGCCCGAGTTCGTGGCCGTAATGAACATCCCATCGGATCCGCAGGGGTTTGTCCGGCGCGGGAACGAACGCGTGCTGCGCGCCCGATTCAACGACGCCCGCTTCTTCTGGGATTCCGACCAGAAAAAGAAACTCGCCGACCGCAAGCACGACCTGTCCCACGTGACCTTCCAGGCGCAGCTCGGTTCGTATCTCGAGAAGGCCGAGCGCACGGTGGCCCTGGCGAAGGAACTCGGCGGAGACGCCCACGCCATGCGCGCCGCCGAGCTGGCCAAGTGCGACCTCACCACCGAACTGGTCAAAGAGTTCACCGAGCTTCAGGGCATCGTGGGCGGCCTGTACGCCCGTGTGCAGGGCGAGGCTGAGCCCGTCTGGCAGGCGATTTACGACCATTACAAGCCGGAGAGCATGGAGGATTCGATCCCCCGCAACCGCACCGGCCAGATCGTCGCGCTGGCCGATAAGCTCGACACGCTGCGCGGCTGCTTCCGGGTGGGCCTGATCCCTTCCGGCTCGCGCGACCCGTTCGCGTTGCGGCGCGCGGCCCAGGGCGTCGTGAAGATTCTGGTTGAAGGCCGGCTGGAACTGCCGCTGCTCGACCTTCTGGGCGGCGATGCCGAATTGAAGTCGTTTTTCGAAGACCGCGTCCGCTTCTATTTCCGCGATATCCGCGGCTTCGCGTATGACGAAGTGAACGCCGCGATGGCCGCGACCGCCGGCTGGGGAAACCTGGTGGATCTCGAAGCCCGCCTCGGCCGCATTCAGAGCTTGCGGTCGTCGCCGGATTTCGAGCCCCTGGCCGCCAGTTTCAAACGGATTCGCAACATTCTCGAGCAGGCGAAATTCGAGGCGCCTACCGGCTCCATCGACGAGTCCCTGCTCGAACCCGGCCCCGAAAGGGACCTGTACGACGAATACCGCCGCATCGCCGGCCAGCCCATCGAGAGCGTCATCTCCCGGCTGCGCCCCAAAGTCGATTTGTTCTTCGACAAGGTGCTGGTGAACTCGCCGGACCCTCGTGTCCGGCAAAACCGTCTGACGCTGCTTCACACGCTGCGCCAGGAGTTTTCCAAGGTAGCGGATTTTTCTGAAATTGTTACTCATTCATAGGAGCAAAGCATGAAGAAGCTTGTCTACTCGTTCGGCAACGGAACCGCCGACGGTGACGGAAAAATGAAAGATACGCTCGGTGGCAAAGGCGCCGGGCTGGCCGAAATGTGCCGGGCGAAGCTGCCGGTGCCGCCCGGCTTCACGATCTCGACGGAAGTCTGCAACATTTACTTCCAGAACAAAAACGCCGTTCCGCCGGAGATCCACGAACAGATGCTCGAAGCCCTCCGCCTGCTCGAGGAGCGCATGGGCCAGAAGCTCGGCGATACCGGCAATCCGCTGCTGGTCAGCGTCCGCTCCGGCGCCAAGTTCTCCATGCCGGGCATGATGGACACAATTCTCAACCTCGGCCTGAACGATACGACCGTGAAGGCGATCGAAGCCAAGAGCAACAACCCGCGTTTCGCGTACGATTGCTACCGCCGCTTCATCCAGATGTACGGCAACGTGGTGCTGGAAATTTCCAAGCACGATTTCGACGAGGTCTTCGAAGGCCAGAAGAAGAAGGCCAAGGCCAAGCTCGATACCGAGCTCACCGCCAAGGACCTGCAAGAAGTGATCGCCGGCTACAAGAAGCTGGTGCAGAAGAAGACCGGCAAGCCCTTCCCGCAGGACGCCATGATCCAGCTCCAGGGCGCCCGCGACGCGGTGTTCCGGTCCTGGTTCAACGATCGCGCCAAATACTATCGCAAGATGAACCAGATCCCCGACGATCTCGGCACCGCCGTCAACGTTCAGGCCATGGTGTTCGGCAACCTCGGCGAAACGTCCGCTACCGGGGTGGGCTTCACGCGCAACCCGGCCACCGGCGAGAAGGTGTTCTACGGCGAGTTCCTCGAGAACGCGCAGGGCGAAGACGTGGTGGCCGGCATCCGCACGCCGCACGAAATCGCCGAGCTCGAAAAGTGGAATCCCGCGGTCTACAACCAGCTCCGCGAGATCACCACGATGCTCGAGCAGCACTATCGCGACATACAGGATTTCGAATACACCGTGCAGGACGGCAAGCTCTACATGCTGCAGACCCGCAACGGCAAGCGCACCGGCCCGGCCGCGGTCCGCATCGCGGCGGAAATGGTGGAGGAAGGCCTGATTTCGAAGGAAGAAGCCATCCTGCGCGTCGATCCGCAGCAGCTCGACCAGCTCCTGCACCCGGTGCTCGATCCGGCCTCCAAGAAATCGCTGACCACGCTCGGCAAGGGCCTGCCCGCATCCCCGGGCGCCGCCGTCGGCACCGTGGTCTTCACGGCCGACGAAGCCGTCATCCGCTCTGCCAAAGCGCCCGTCGTGCTGGTCCGCAAAGAGACCGTTCCGGACGACATCCACGGCATGGAAGTGGCCAAGGGCATCCTCACCTCGCGCGGCGGCATGACCAGCCACGCGGCGGTGGTCTGCCGCGGCATGGGAACCCCCTGCGTCGCCGGCGCCGAGATGTTCACGGTCAACGAGCACAAGAAGGAAGTCACGGTCACGGTGAAGGGTAAGGCCATCACGCTGAGGGAAGGCGACTGGATCTCGCTCGACGGCTCCACCGGTGAAGTCTTCGCCGGCAAGGCCAACACCATCGATGCCGACCCCGCCTCGGGAGTCCTCGCCAGCTTTATGAGCTGGGCGGACGAGTTCCGCGGCGATTTCGGCGTGCGCGCCAATGCCGACATTCCGCGCGATGCCAAGGCCGCCCGCAAGTTCGGCGCCGAAGGCATCGGACTGTGCCGCACCGAGCACATGTTCTTCGCCGAGGACCGCATCGAGCACATGCAGGCCATGATCCTGGCGCGCGACGAGAAGAGCCGCCGCAAGGCTCTCGCCAAGCTGCTGCCTTTCCAGCGCAGGGATTTCGCCGGCCTGTTCGAAGCCATGGACGGCTTCCCGGTGGTCATCCGCACGCTCGACCCGCCGCTCCACGAGTTCCTGCCCAAGCGTGAAGAGCTGATGGTCGATGTCGCCATCCTGCCCTACGCCGACATCAAGAAGAAGCGCGAGCTGGTCGAGAAATACAAGCGCTTCGGCGCCGAGGTAAAGAACCTCAAGACGGTGCTGTCCGAGTTGCTCGCCCGCGTGGAAGAGTTGCACGAGTTCAACCCGATGCTCGGCCACCGCGGCTGCCGCCTCGGCATCACCTATCCCGAGATCACCGAGATGCAGGCGAGGGCCATCTTCGAAGCCGCCGTACAGGTGGCCAAGAAGGGCAAGAAGGTGATTCCGGAAGTCATGATTCCGCTGATCGGCGGAGTCAAGGAGCTGGAAAACCAGAAGAAGATCGTGGTCCAGGTAGCCGAGGAAGTTCTCGCCAAGGCCGGCATGAAGAGCCTGAAGTACATGGTCGGGACCATGATCGAGATCCCGCGCGCCGCCCTGACCGCCGACACCGTCGCCACCGAAGCGGAGTTCTTCAGCTTCGGCACCAACGACCTGACCCAGACCACCATGGGCCTCTCCCGCGACGACTACACGAAGTTCCAGAAGGACTACCAGGATCGCAAGATCTTCGCCAACGACCCGTTCGCCGTCCTCGACCAGGAAGGCGTCGGACAGTTGATAAAGATGGCGGTGGAGAAGGGCCGCAAGACGCGTCCCGACCTGGAAGTCGGCATCTGCGGCGAGCACGGCGGCGAGCCGAGCTCGGTGCAGTTCTGCTACCGGGTGGGCATGAACTACGTTTCCTGCTCTCCCTACCGTGTGCCGATCGCCCGGCTGGCTGCCGCCCAGGCCGCTATCTCGGGTGATAAAACCGAAGCCATGCGCACCGCGTAATCGACAGGCTGCTCGTTCAAAGCGCAAAACAGGGACAGGCTCGAAGTTTGCGAAGAGCGGCAGAGTCGAGCAGGCGCTGTTTGGCAGCGGGTTCTTTTATACCCCGTGCGTTCCGTTTTCGAGGAACGCGCGCAGGCGGTGGCTCCGGCTCGGATGCCGCAGCTTGCGCAGCGCCTTCGCTTCGATCTGGCGGATGCGCTCGCGGGTCACCGCGAAATTCTGCCCCACCTCTTCCAGCGTGTGCTCGCTGCCGTCCTCGAGACCGAACCGCATCTTGATGATCTTCTCTTCGCGCGGCGTCAGGGTCTTCAATACCTGGGCCGTCTGCTCGCGCAGGTTCAGGTTGATCACCGCATCCGACGGGGAGATGCCGTTGTGATCCACGATGAAATCGCCCAGGTGCGACTCTTCCTCTTCCCCGATCGGCGTTTCGAGCGAGATCGGCTCCTGCGCCACCCGCAGCACTTTGCGGACCTTCGATACCGGTAGCTGCAGCCGCTTGGCAAGCTCTTCGTTAGTGGGCTCGCGGCCCAGCTCCTGCACCATCTGCCGCGACGTGCGGATCAGCTTGTTGATGGTCTCGATCATGTGGACCGGAATGCGGATGGTCCGCGCCTGGTCCGCGATGGCCCGCGTGATGGCCTGCCGCACCCACCACGTGGCATAGGTCGAGAACTTGTAGCCGCGGCGGTACTCGAATTTGTCCACCGCCTTCATCAGGCCGATGTTGCCTTCCTGGATCAGGTCCAGGAACTGCAGGCCCCGGTTGGTATAGCGCTTGGCGATGCTCACCACCAGCCGCAGATTGGCTTCGATCAGCTCTTTCTTCGCCGCCTCCGCTTCCTGGTGGGCCTTGGTGATGATCTCCAGCGTGCGGCGGAGCTCGGTGGCCGAGGCGCCGAACTGCTCTTCGTAAATCTGGAGCTGCTGGCTGAAGCTGCGCTGCTCCTTGCGCAGCTCCTTGATCCCTTCGGCGCGCGCGCCGGGCCACGCTTCCAGCTTCTTCTGCAGCCGGGAAACCTCCCGTTCAAGAGGTTTCAACTGCTCCACGGAATCGCGGACCCTGTCGATCAGGAGGCGGATCACCGGCGTCTGAAACCGGATGGTACGCGCCAGCCTCGACGTCCGCACCATCTGGCGGCCCAGTTCCCAAAGCTGCCGCCGGTACTGCTTGGGTTTCATGCCGCGCGGAATCGCCTGCAGCTTTTGCCGGTATTGCAGGGCCTTCCGGTAGTGCCTTGCGATCTCCTCCGCGCCGTGGATAAATTCCTGGCGCTTCTCTTCCACCAGCTCGTCGGTCAGAATCGGATCGGAGATCTGGACGATGTCCCGCGCCGGCAGGGTGTCCTGGGCGACTTCCTCGCCCATGGCGACGATTTCCTGGATCACCAGAGGAGCCCGCGACAGCGATTTGAGGACCGTTCGCTGGCCCCGCTCGATGCGCCGCGCGATCTCGACCTCGCCTTCGCGCGTCAGCAGCGGAACCGTGCCCATCTCGCGGAGGTACATGCGGACGGGATCGTTGATCTTCTCGCCGAGGCCCGCCGGAAGATCCAGGTCGAGAATCTCCTCGCCTTCCTCCAGCTTTTTTTCGAAATCCTTGGGCTCTTCGAGTATCTCGATGCCGGCCGTATCCAGCCCGGCCAGCACGTCTTCGAGTTCGGTGCCGCCCGGGACGTCCCCGGGCAGAACTTCACTGACCTCGTCGTACAGGACGTAGCCCTTTTCCTTGCCCATCTGTACGAGCCGCTGCAGCCCCTCGTATTTGTCTTCTAACGCCACTGAAGCCCCGCTACTCCCGGCGAAGGAGAATCCAAGACATTGTACACCACGGCGCGTCCGGCAACAGGGGATGCACTCCTATTTCCGCTCCATGGCGCGCAACTCCTCCATGACACGCATCGCTTCCTGCCAGTTCCCGGCACGTTCCAGTTCTTTTACCCGCGATTTCAACTGCGAACGGCGCTGCTGTCCATCCGTGCGCCGCATGCTTTCCACGGCTGCGATTACCTCCTCCCGCGAGGACTGCATCTCCTCGCTCAACACCGCCTGCGCCAGAAGGTTCTGGTCCGATTCCTCGAGGCGGGCGTGAATTTCGTCATACCCGAACCTTCCGCCCGCGTCATCCACCGCGAACATTGCGTGGAAGATGCGGCGGGAGGCGAACGTCGCGATGGTCTCGAGCGATTTCAATTCCTCCATCACTTCGCCGCGAATCTCTTCGTTCGCCAGCAGTGCGTTGAGCAGCATCCGCTCGTCGTGCCGGAGCACCACTTTCGGCGGCACGAAGCGGCTCTCCTGCCGGTCCGCCACGGCCTTCTTGAAGCTGTCGAGCACCAGGCCCCGGTCGATTCCCAGGTACGCCGCCACGTCGCCCGCGATCATCAGCCGCTCCATGCGGTCGGAGATCTGCTGAACGGTCGGCAGCAGCGATTTCAATACCGCCACCTGTCCCTCGGTGGTATGCATGTCCACCTTCGAGCGGCCACGGTCCGCCAGCCAGTAGAAGTACCCCTTGGCGCTCTCCAACTGCTGCTGGTACGCCCCCGCGCCGCGCTGTTTACAGTATTCGTCCGGGTCGAGATCCGCATCGAGTTCCAGAATCCGCACCTGCATGCCTTCCGTCAGGAGCACCGAAATGGAGCGTTCTGCCGCGTTCGAGCCGGCAGCGTCAGGGTCGAAATTGACGATGATGCGTTGCGTCTGGCGCTTCAGGATCTGCACCTGCTGAGAGGTCAGCGCCGTGCCGCAACTGGCCACGACCGCTCCGAACCCCGCGGCCGTCACCCCGATCGCGTCCATGTATCCTTCCACCAGGATCACCCTGTCCTCTTTCCGGATCGCCTCCTTCGCGCGATGAAGATTGTAGAGCACATGGCTCTTCTTATATATCGGCGTTTCCGGGGAATTCAGATACTTCGGGTTATCTTCGGCCGCCAGCGCCCTTCCGCCGAATCCGATAATCCGGCCCGATCCGTCGTGAATCGGAAACATCAGGCGGTTGCGGAACCGGTCATAGATGCTGCCGTCTTCGCGCCGGCCGACCAGGCCCGATTGCTCCATCTGCGCCGCGGAGAAGTCGCGCTGCTCGAACAGTCTGAGCAGGGCCCGCCCGCCGCGCCCGGAATATCCCAGACCGAACTGCTCGATGGTCTCGTGCGAGAGGCCCCGTTTCGCCAGGTACGCCCGCGCCGCCTCTCCGTCCGGCCCGTTCAGGTTGGCGCGAAACTGCTCGGCGGCCAGTTCGTGGAGCGTAAGCAGGGCGCCCCGCAGCCGCGAATCCTCGTCGGAGTATTGCGAGCGCTTCGGCATGGGGATGCCGTGGCGTTCCGCCAGCGATTTCAGGGCCTCATAAAAGCTCAGCCCTTCGATCTCCATGACGAATTTGAAAACGTCGCCCCCCGCCCCGCAGGAGAAGCACTTGTAAAACTGGTGGGTCGCGTGGACCGTGAATGAGGCGGTCTTCTCGTTGTGGAAAGGGCACAGGCCCATGTAGCGGTACGCGCCCGAGCGGCGCAGGCGGACGTGCTCGCCCACCACGCTTACGATATCGACCGACCCCTTGACCTGTTCCGCGAAGTCCATGGCGCCTTTCCGCTATTATCCTCCACCCGGTTCATGAGAGCATGTCCACCAATGCTTCGCGCGCGGATGCTATCCAGCGGCTACCTGACCGAAGATAGCTTGACTCCGCCACTCGATTTTCCCCTAAACTTGCGTTGATGACACCGGGCCGGCTGTTTGCCGAACTTACCCCCCAATTGCGCGTGGCGACCGCCGTGACGCCCTTCGTGGTCGCCCTCCTGGTCCGGGTCCTGCTCGGAAGGTCGCTGTTTACACGCTGGCTGATCACCATATCGACCATGTGGTTCATGGCTAATATCATGCTCGCGCCCTATTCCCTCGGCATGCGCCAGGACCTGATGCGGCTGCCTTCCGTCTTCCACTGAGACTCAGGCTCCCGCCGGGCGGGGGAATCGGCTACAATAGAGTGAAAAAGGAGGCCGTATGTTGCCCACTAGCATACAGACTGCGGGATTCGCAGGTCTGGGTGCCCCCGAGATTCTGGTCATCGCCGTCGTTGCCGTAGTTCTGTTCGGCGGTAAGAAGGTCGGCGATCTCGGCAAAGGTCTAGGAGAAGGGATCCGAAACTTCAAGACTGCCTTGAAGCACGAAGACGACGAAACCAAGAAGCAGGCATAACGCTTCGTGAACTGACCCGCAAGTTGGGCACGCTTCACCTCCGCTTCAAGATTGAAAATAAAAACCCCGCCGGCCTGCGATCGGGCCCGGCGGGGTTTTTAATTGAAACGGACGAGGCCGTTTTACTTCTTCTTCGGCGGTACGATCGCGTCCTTCGCGGCCTTCGCCACGCGGAACTTCACGACTTTCTTGGCCGGGATCTTGATACTCTCGCCGGTTGCCGGATTGCGGCCCGTACGGGCTTTGCGATCCACGCGTACCAGCCGGCCGATGCCCGGCAGCACGAACATCCCGTTCTTCTTTACTTCCGTGATGGCCATGGCGGCCAGGTTGTCCAGGAACGCGCGCGCCGTCTTGTTGCTGACCTCGCAGTGTTCCGCCAGCGATCTCACCAGTTGCGTCTGGGTCATTCTCGCATTCGCCATAAATCTCCTTTTCGATTCTCCCGTCAGATTGTCGTTTGATTCAGCGGCCGCGCGCCCGCGCGCCGCCT
Source organism: Bryobacterales bacterium (assembly GCA_963836015.1). Lineage (GTDB taxonomy): Bacteria > Acidobacteriota > Terriglobia > Bryobacterales > Bryobacteraceae > CAWCDJ01. The sequence continues at coordinate 494,968 of CAWIIF010000015.1, forward strand.
TTCCATCACCATCGAACAAGGTTCCCAACGCGCCGTTCGCTCGAACGCGCACGTCGTAATCGTAACAATCATACGGGAAGGGTGAAATGATGTAAAGGGAAATACGCGAAAAAAGCCCCTGTTTTCGGGCTTTTTTGAGGATTATCGCGCTCAAAGGGCCGTTTTACGGGCTTTCCGCGAACCCCCCGCCCGGTTTCCAGGCCAGTTGAGCCTCCGCGGCTCCCGCCGCCAGCTTGTTTCGGACCGCGATCAGACGCGCCCCGCCGCCCGCCGGGTCCATCTGAATCCGCACCGCGGCGTAGAGCTTCAGGGGTGTTCCTCCCGCGCTGATTTCGAATTCCTCACCCGAGCGGTCGCGCCGAGACCGTACCTGGTTCAGCACCACCACCGCCACGCCGCTCCTCGCCGCGGCCGCCGACAGCCGCCGCAAGCCGGACCCCAGCACGCGGCCCTGCAGCCCCCGGCTCTGATTGCCGATCCCCGCCTCCAGCTCCAGGCTGGGAACCAGCGCAGCCGCCGAATCGATCACCACCAGGTCCAGCGCCCCCGACTCCGTCAGTTGCTGCGCGATCGCCAGCGCTTCTTCGGCCGAAACGGGCTGCGCCACGGGCACGCGCTCGATCTCCACGCCCAGCGCCGCGGCCCAGGCCGGGTCGAAGGTGCGGTCCGCGTCGATCCACGCAGCACCCGCGCCCGCGCGCTGCAGGTGTGCGATGGACGCCAGCAGCAGGGTGGTCTTGCCGACGGAAGGCGGCCCGTAAAGCTCCACCACCGATCCGCGCGGCCATCCGCCTGCGCCCAGCACGGCGTCGAGGGCGGCGAAGCCCGTGGGAATCCCCGCGGCCGGGCGCAGACCGGCGCGCGCCAGCCTCATGCGGATCGCGCGCTGCCGTTCCTCCTCTTTCATGGGTTGTGGGGCCACGCCGGCCGTATGCCCGGCGGCGTGGCCGCAGCTTTACCGGCGCGCCGGCGCGGGCTTGGGCGGCGCGCTCACAGGAGCTTCCGCCGCGGCTGCCTGCGGCTCGGGCTTCAACAGCCCCAACGCTTTCCGAAGCTCCGTGTCGATCGATTGCCGGATGTCCTGGTTATCTTTCAGGAATTGCCGCGCGTTTTCGCGGCCCTGCCCGATGCGGTCGCCTTTGTAGCTGAACCACGAGCCGCTCTTCTCCACCAGGTTCTGTGCCACGCCCAGGTCCAGCAGGTCGCCTTCCTTCGATACGCCCTCGCCGTAGATGATGTCGAATTCGGCTTCGCGGAACGGCGATGCCACCTTGTTCTTCACCACCTTCACCTTCGTGCGGTTCCCCACCACCGCATCGCCATCCTTGATGGCCGCGATTCTGCGGATATCCAGTCGCACCGATGAGTAGAACTTCAGCGCGCGTCCGCCGGTAGTGGTCTCCGGGTTGCCGAACATCACCCCGATCTTTTCGCGAATCTGGTTAATGAAAATCAGGCACGTCCGCGACTTGCTGACCGACCCGGTCAATTTGCGCAAAGCCTGCGACATCAGCCGCGCCTGCACGCCCATGTGGCTGTCGCCCATCTCGCCGTCCAGTTCGGACTTGGGGACAAGCGCCGCGACGGAATCCACCACCAGCACGTCGATCTGCCCGGAAGCGATCAGGTGCGACGTGATTTCGAGCGCCTGCTCGCCGTAGTCGGGCTGCGAAACCAGCAGATTATCCACATCCACCCCGAGTTTGCGCGCATAGCCCGGGTCGAGCGCGTGTTCCACGTCGATGAATGCGGCAATGCCGCCCTTCTTCTGGGCTTCCGCCACTACCTGCAGCGCGATGGTGGTCTTGCCGGAAGACTCCGGCCCGAAGATCTCATTGATGCGCCCCCGCGGGAAGCCGCCGACGCCCAGGGCAGCGTCCAGTGAAATCGAGCCCGTCGAGATCACCGAGACCGGTACGATGGCATCCTTCGAACCCAGGCGCAGGATCGATCCTTTGCCGAACTGCTTTTCGATCTGGCCCAGAGCGAGGTCTAGGGCACGCGCGCGCTCTTTTTCGTCCATGTAGGGAGAACTCCTGAAAAAAGGGGTGTAAAACTCATTGTAGCGTGGACCCGGTATAATCGTCTCCAGGGGTTCATGAATGCCTGCCCGCCTGTTGTGCCTGTTCCTTTTGCCTGCGATGGTCCTGTCCGCCGCCAAGAAGACCACTGCCGAGGCCAGGGGCGAAAACGAAGATCTGGTCCTGACTGTCACTCTTCATATCGATCCTGCTGAGATCAAGGAATGGATCGGCAACGACCTGGGTGGGCATTATATCGTGGTCGAAGCAAAGATCGAGCCCAAGTACGGTAAGGACATCCTGGTGGACCGCGACGACTTCGTTCTCCGCACCGATAAAGATGGGGAGAAAGCGCAGCCCTTCGCCGCCAGCCAGGTAGCCGGCGGCGGCGGACTGGTGATCGGCACGGTGAGCAACCGGGACGGTGTCGGATCGCCCGGGTGGACCGGCGCCACCACCGACGTGATCCTGGGCGGCGGCATGGGCGGCTTCGGCAAAGGCCCGGACAACGGCGGCGGGCAGGCCAAGGTGACCGGGACCGCGCCGCAGGACGCCAAGGCGAATCCTTTGAAAAAGATGCTCGACTCGCGCATCCTGCCCGAAGGCAAGACCGATAAATCCGTGAGCGGCCTGCTCTACTTTCCGATGGAAAAGCAGAAGATGAAGGACCTGGAGCTGCTCTACGGCGGCAAGGAGAATCGCATCTCCCTGCGATTCAAGCCGTGAAAGAGCCGTTGCGTTAAGCTGAAAACAATGCGAATCCTGGTCGTCGAGGACGAAAAACGAATCGCCGACTTCCTGTGCCGGGGTCTGGAAGGGGCCGGCTATGCCGTCGATCCCGCGCCTACCGGCGCCGCCGCGGTCGATCATATCCACTCCACCGATTACGACCTGGTGATCCTCGACCTGGGCCTGCCCGATATGGACGGCCTGCAGGTGCTCGAGAAGATCCGCAACCGGAAACTCGGCCCCCCGGTGCTCATCCTGAGCGCGCGGGGCGGCCTCGACGACCGCGTTAAGGGCCTGGAGCAGGGCGCCGACGACTACCTCGTCAAGCCTTTCGCCTTCGTCGAATTCCTGGCTCGCGTGCGCGCGCTCCTGCGGCGCGGGCAGCCCGCGCCCGAGCGGCTCCAGGTGGCCGATCTTACGCTCGATTGCATCCGACGCAAGGTGACGCGCGGTCCCGAGGGCATCGACCTCGCCCCCAAGGAGTTCGGCATCCTCGAATACATGATGCGCAACCGCGGCCGGCCGCTCAGCCGCACCATGATCGTCGAGCACGTCTGGGACATGGATTACGACGGGCTCACCAACATCGTGGACGTCTACATCCGCCACCTCCGCAGCAAGATCGACGACCGTTATCCGCAAAAGCTCATCCAGACCGTGCGCGGCATCGGCTACATGATCGACGCGCCCGATAAGCCCGCCGAACGGCAGGGTGAACCGGCCGCCGAACGGCAGGTGTAGCGTGATACGCAAGCGCGATCTGCTCCGCCTCTCCCGCGGATTGCGTTTCCGCCTGACGGCCAGCTACGCCCTCTTCTTCGCCGTCCTGCTGATCGGGGTGGCCGGCCTCTTCCGCCAGCGCCTCGAAACCGTGCAGTCCCGCGAGGTGCAGGACACTCTCGAGCAGGAGTGGGCCGCCATGAAAGGGTATCTCCGCATCGAGAAGGACCCCGACCTCGGCAAATACGCGGCTGCCTGGTACTACGACGACGAGGATCCCGACGAAACCACCATCGTCCTCGACATCCAGAAGGTCTACGCCGTCACCGATGCCGACGGCAACGTCATCCCCAACGCCGTCACGAAGGAGCCCGAGATCTCCACCGCTTACCAGGACATCGGATTAAATAAGGAGGCGATTCGCGCGCGCGTGCAGCAGGTGGTCCGGGAAAAGAAGACCAAACCCTTTTGGAGCGAACGCAGGAATTCCAAGGCCGAGTGGTTCCAGATCCGCTCCGGCATCGTCTATGGGGAAGGTCACGGGCCGCCGTTCTATGTCGCGATCGGCGTGCCGCTGGCGCAGACCACCAAAGTCCTACGCGAGTTCACCTGGGTTTACATCGCCATCATTCCGGGCGCGCTCATCTTCGGATCGCTCCTCGGGTGGTTCATGGCCGGACGGGCCCTTGCGCCGGTGGGCGAGGTAGCCCGCGCGGCGCAGCGCATCAGCGGGTCCAACCTGAGCCTCCGCATTCCCATGCGGCAGGCCGGCGACGAGCTGGACTACCTCATCCTCACGTTCAACCGCATGATCGAGCGCCTGGAGGCCTCGTTCCAGCAGATGAAGCAGTTCTCGGCGGACGTGTCCCACGAGCTCCGCACGCCCATCACCGGCATTCGAGGCCAGCTCGAGGTGGCGCTGTTCACCGCCCAGACTACCGATCAGTATCGCGAAGCCATGTTCAACGCGCTGCAGGATATCGACCGGCTGTCGCAAATCGTGCGCGCCCTGCTGCTGCTCTCCCAGGCCGAATCCGGCCAGCTCGTCCTGCAGAAATCCCGCGTGAACCTCTGCCAGGTTGTGATGGACCAGGTGGACCAGTTCCAGATTCCGGCCGAAGAGGCGGGCATCCGGCTGACCGCCGATCTCGCCGCGGAGTGCCCCGCGCTGGCGGACCGCGTGCAGATCGAGCGCATGCTCACCAACCTGCTGTCAAACGCCCTCAAGTTCACTCCGCGGGGCGGGGAAGTCCGGGTGACCGTGCGGCCCGGCCCCGGTCACATCGAAATCGCGGTCGAGGATACCGGCCGGGGCATTCCCACCGAATCCCTGCCGTACATTTTCGACCGCTTCTACCGCGTCCCCGGAACCGGTTCGGCGCCCACCCCCGAACAAGGTCTGGGACTCGGTCTCAGCTTCGTGGCCTGGATCGTGAAAGCCCACCGCGGCAAGATCACGGTCGACAGCACCCCCGGCCTCGGCACGCGTTTCACGATCAAGCTGCCTGCCGATGGGGTAGGCTCCGACACCCTGGAAGCCGCCGGCCGCCACGTTCCGACGGCGTGACCGTTTGGGTGGGGCACGGCCGGGAGGAGGCCTGCCCCACCGGACTACTCGTACTGCAGCGCCACCACCGGGTCCAGCCGGGCCGCTTTCAGCGCGGGCCAGGTGCCGAAGAACAGGCCCACTCCGACGCTCACGCACACTCCGAGCGCTGCTGCCCACAGCGGTACCGACGTCGGCAGGCTCGGAAACGCCACGCGAAACCCGATCGAGAGCAGGTAGCCGAGCGTCATCCCCAGGAACCCGCCGAGCCCGGTGAGAACCACCGCCTCGGTCAGAAACTGCACCACGATGTCGGACCTACGCGCCCCCACCGCCTTGCGGATTCCGATCTCGCGCGTACGCTCCGTTACCGAGACCAGCATGATATTCATCACGCCGATTCCACCCACCAGCAGGCCGATCGAGCTCATCGCCACCATCACGATCGCCACCGTGGAGGTAATACGGTGGAAATCTTCCAGCATCTGGCTGCCGGTCGAGAGCCAGAAATCGTCGGGCTTGCCGGCCGGAGTCTTCCGCATCTGCCGGAAAACGGATTCCAGTTCGTCCATGGCGCGGTCCGCCAGCCCGGTTTGGGCGATGATGACGAACATCATCTGCTTCGCGCTGGGGAACATCTTGCGCATGGTGAAGAACGGCAGCAGCACACGCCGGTCTTCCTGGCCCGGGAAACCCAGCGCCTGCCCGATCACCCCCACGACCTCCAACTGGTGGCCGTCCACTTCGATCCACTTGCCGGCCGGGTCGGCGCCCTGGAAGAGCGTCTTGTACACGTGTTCCCCGATCACGGCCACGGGCCGGTGCCTCCGGTTCTCCTCGTCGGTGAAGAAGCGTCCCCACAGCATCTTGTTGGACCCGCCCTCGACGTAGCCCTCCTCGGTGCCCGCGAACTCGATGTTGTACAGGTCTTTGCTCCCGAACTTCGCGCGGTCCACCCAGCCTCCCCGGCCGAAGGTGTTCGGGCTGAAGAGGTAGGGCGACACGTGCGCCACCGACGGACATCGCTCGGCCACTTCCCGCGACTGCTCCCAGGTGAGCGGCTTGCGCTTCCACTCCTCGGCTGAGATCGTCCCGCGGAAGCCGATGTTGAACTGGAACGCGAAAATCGTGTCCGGACCGAACGACTGCGTCAGATCGGTGATTACTCCGTTGACCCCTGTGATGATCGAGCCCACGGCGATCACCGTTCCCGTGCCGATGATGACTCCCAGGACCGTCAACAGGCTCCGCATCTTGTGCTCGCGCACCGTGGCCAGCGCCATCTGGGCCGCGGAGCGGATCTCGAACAGCGTCATCGTTCCCACCTCAAGGCGTGAATTGGGTCGAGCCCCGCCGCCCTTCGCGCCGGATACACGCCGAAGAACAGCCCCACCAGTCCCGTCAGGCCCACCCCGACCACGACTGCCGACGGCGGCACCGCCATAGGCATCGGAGTCACCGCGCGCACCACCACCGTCAGCGTCCACGCGATTCCCACGCCCATCAGTCCGCCGCACGCCGAAAGCAGCGACGACTCGATCAGAAACTGCCGCAGGATGTCCGACTGGCGGGCGCCGACGGCTTTGCGGATGCCGATCTCGTAGGTCCGCTCCGTGACCACCGCCAGCATGATGTTCATGATCACCACGCCCCCCACCACCATGAAGACCGAGACGATCCCCACCGCCATCGTGGCCAGCACTTTCGTCAACTGGTCCCACAGCGCCACCAGCGAGGCGGAGGCGAGCAGGCCGAAATTGTCCTCCTGGTTCGGACGGAGCTTGCGGTGCGCCCGCAGCAGCACGCGGCACTCATCCTGCGCGTCCGTCAGCCGGTCGTGGTCCTCTGCCAGGCCGTTGAAGGTCAACTCCGGATGCGCTCCGAATGCCTTGAAGAAGGTGCCGATGGGAATCATGACGAAGTTGTCCCGCGAGAACCCGAAGACCGAGCCGCGCTTGGCGGCGGTCCCGATCACTTCGAACGGTATCCCTTCGAGCGTGATGGTCTTGCCGACCGGCTCGCGGTCCAGGAAAAAGCGCGTCCGCACGTCCTCGCCGATGAACGCGACATTCGTGTGCCGCTGGTCGTCGATATCCGTGATGAAACGGCCCGACGCCACTCCGATATCCGCCACCACCGCGATGTTCGCCGTCACCCCCGACAGATCGACCGCGTCCAGGTGCTGGTTGCGGTAATGAATGTTCACGCTGCGAGAGGCCTGCATTCCGAATTCGCGGACCAGGGTCAGGTTGCTCTTGAGGTAGTGGAACTCCTCGGCAGTCAGCTTCGGGTTCTTCTTTTCCAGCTCGATTTGTTTCTTGGGATCGAAATCACCCAGCAGCGGAATGCGCTGTACCTGGAAGCCGTCCACGCCCATGTCCGACACCTGGTTCGCCACGTAGACGTCCATCCCGTGGACCATCGACATCACCACGATCAGCGTCGTGGTCGCGAGGATCACACCGAGCAGCGTGAGAAAGCTGCGCAGCTTGCTGCCGAGCATCGAGCGCACCGCGACGGAAAACGCCTCGCGGTACGAGGCAAGTGTACGCATGAACCCTACCCAGCTTGATAGCACGCCCCCCGGGCGGCGGCAAGCCCCGGCTATTCCGCCGCGATCCCGATTTGCCGGAGATGATGAAGCAGGTGCCGCAAATAGTCCTCGACCAGGAAGCGCAGCGACACCGGATCGTTCGCGCCGACGCGGCAGGGAACATCCAGCCGCTCGTCCGGCAGGTGGGAGATGACGTGCGCCAGGTGCCGGTTGTAGCTGGCCCAGAGTGCCACCAGGTTCGCCCACCCCTCCTCATGGGTCTTCTGCACCGCGGACCACCGGTCCTGCTGGTAGCCGGGAAAGGCCAGCGGCCCGTCGAGCGAGGCGCGGACAAATCGCTGGTGGTTGTTGGAAGCCGAATCGACCAGGTGTCCCAGCAACTGTTTGTGCGACCATCCTCCCGGCAGTACCGGCCGTTCGCTCTCGCTCTCCCGGATGTTCCGGAGAACCGGCTCCGCCGTATCCACGATGGCCGACAGGCGCTCTCCCTCACTGATCATCGCCCCATCGTAGCGCAAAGGCGCGAGCCGGGGTGACCCTCACTTGATCTCAAAGCCCGGGGCGGATCGAGCGATGCCGCGCGCCGCGCAGGCGCCAGGCACGCCGCCAGGGCGATCAACAGGAGGAACGCCGGCACCAGGATGAAGGTCGGGGCATCCGTCGGGCTTACGCCGTACAGCAGACTCGCGGCCACGCGGCTCAGCGCCAGCGCCAGTCCGAGGCCGATCGCCGAGCCGGCGCCGGTCAGCAGAAGCCCCTGCTTCAACACCATCCCCAGAACCTGCGCCCGCCGCGCGCCCAGTGCCATGCGGATGCCGATCTCCCTGGTCTGCCGCGCCACGCGAAGCTGATGACGCCGTAGATTCCGACCGTCGATATCAGCACTCCCATAAAGCCCGCGAGCCCGAACAGCAGGGCGGCGGCGCGCGGCACGAAAAGCGCCTGCGAGAGTGCGTGTCCATCGTGCGAATGTCGAACACGGCGAGACTCGGGTCGATGTCCCGGATCGTCCGCCGGACCACCGGGACGTATCCCGCCGGGCTTCCCTTTGTGCGCACCACCAGGGTCATGCCGGTCAGCGAATCGCTGCCCCGCATCTCCCGGGCGATCGGGAAGTACAGGCCCGGACGCGGATCCTCGCCGATCGTGCGGGATTTCGTGGTGGCCACTACGCCGGTGATCCGGACGGTCCTGCCGAGGTACGAGATGCGCCGCCCCACCGGGTTCTGCTTCGAAACACCCGGTCGGCCAGCGCCTGGTTGACGATCGCAATATCCTCGTTGGGAACCCCGGGGCGAAAATCCTCGCCGCCGATCATGCGGATGCCGAAGGTCTCGAAGAATCCCGGAGCGACCGAGTAGATGTCGGCCGTGATCGGCGGCCCCCCGGCCGCCTGGCCCTCCGGAACGAAGCCGTTCTGCGTGCCTTCCAGGTTGAGGGGGACGCTGCTCGTGAGGGTGGCCGATTCGACACCCGGAAGGGCGCGCGTGCTTTCCAAAATCGAATTCACGATGCGCCGCGTCTCGCCCGGGGAGTAACGGTTCAGGCTCGGATCCAAAGCCATCATAAGCTGGTTGCGGTTGGTGAAACCGGGGTCGATTTTTCCGGCGGAATCGTAAATGCGCAGAAACATTCTGGAGCAGATCAACAGCACCATGCAAATGGTGACCTGCGCCACCACCAGGAGATTGCGCATCCCGAGGCGCCGCGAGGCCCGATCCGTACCCGCTCTTCTTTCAGCGCCCGACGGGTTCGGCTGGGTCGCCCGCAGTGCCGGAACCAATCCGAAGATCACGCCCGTGAGCATGGAGAGGGCCATCGAGAACAGTAGCACCCGGTAGTCGAGCGGCACCGAAAGGTCGACCGGCATTGCCAGCGGAATCCGGGACCGCCCGATCTGCTCGCAGCCAAGCTGTGCGATCGCGTAGCCGACCGCGCCGCCGAGCAGGGCCAGCAGGATGCTCTCGGTGAGTAGCTGCCGAATCAGCCGTCCGGCCCGCGCTGATCGACAGCCGGTGGCGATCTCCTTCTGCCGGCCGAGCGCGCGCCAGGAGCAGGTCGCGACGTTGGCGCAGGCCTGCGCCGGACCACGCCGCACGTCGGGTCAGCAGCGCAAGAAACCAGATCATTGGCCGGGGCCTTGCGTTCACGGCCTGCGCTGCATGAAATCCGGCGGATCTTTTGTGGCCGCATAGCGATGTTGAGGCGATTCGATTCCTTGATTCGGCGGCCGTGCTCGCGCTCACCCTCGGAGGCTGCCTGCGGCCTTCACCACTGCCCGCCGCGGTCGGGGGAGGTTCGCCCGGCAAACCCACGGCGCTTAGGGTGTCCAGCATGAGAACGGAATCCAGAAGTCCGAGTAGAACATGGTTTCTCGTACCTGAAAGCCCGGGCCCGTGACGCCCGCGACGGTCGCTTTCCGGCCGTTCAGCTCGATGTCCCGCCCCACAATCGCGCGGTCGCTTCCAAAGCGCGAAGTCCACAGCGGGTAGCTCAGGACCACCACCGCCGGTTCGCCTTTCCGGTCGTCCCGCTCCGGGTCGAAGCCTCTTCCGATCACAAAGGGCGGGCGCACGACCTGGAAATAGTTCGCCGTCACCACCGAGCCCCAGTATCGCTGCGGCTCGCCGTTGCCTGAGATGACGGCCGGCATGAATTGGAAGTAGGCCGTCATCCCCTGGAATGAATGAGCCGCGCGCAGGTCCTCGAAATCGGGATAGGCGAGGGAGCCGCCGGCCTTGCCCCGGCGCAGATTCTCGCCCGAGATGCTCACGAGGCGCGACGGATCATCCACCGGCAGGGGCGGAACAGCGCTAATTGCGAGCCGAAGATCGTCGAGCAGGCGCCGATCCCCAGGCGGCTGAAGCCCGCGCCGCCGCGAACCGGGCTGATTGCGGACGTGCGCAGCGCGAATTCCGTGTCCTGCGCCAGGTCGGCTCAGCAACCGCGCGATCGCGCGCGCGATCAATTCGCGGTGCGCCCGGCAGCAGACCGTTCTTTCCCATAGTCTGCCTCATTATAGGGGTGCCGCGAAAGTTCCCCGGCATCTGGGAGAATCAGGTAGGACCCGACCGGATGTGAAAAGGATTGAATGACTCCCAGCACGACGCTCGAACAGCGCACTTCGAAAACACTGGAGGAGGGCTCGCCCTTCCCCCTGGGCGCCACACTCACAGCGGATGGGGTGAACTTCGCTCTCTATTCGCGAAACGCGGCAGAGGTGTTCCTGCTCCTGTTCGATCGACCGGACGGGGCGCCGACCGACGTCATCCAACTCCAGGACCGCGACAAGCTGATCTGGCATACCAAGGTCAAAGGGTTGAAAGCCGGACAGCTTTACGGCTATAAGGTTCGCGGCGAGTACCGGCCGGCACTCGGATTGCGGTTCAACGATTCCAAACTGCTTCTCGATCCATATGCGAAGGCCGTGACCGGAAAGTTCCGCAACACGGACAACCTTCTGCTGGCCTACGATGCCCGTCCCGGGGCGGGAGAGCTGAATCCGGATACGCGCGACAACACGGCCGTTGTCCCGAAGGCCATCGTCACCGACGACGCCTTCGACTGGCAGGGCGTTCGCTCGCCCGATTTCGGCCTGGAGCAGCTCATCATCTACGAGGTGCACGTCAAAGGGTTTACGGCCCACCCGTCTTCCGGGGTGCGAGCTCCGGGGACCTACCTCGGGTTCATCGAGAAAATCCCGCATCTCACCCGGCTCGGCGTGAACGTCGTGGAGTTCATGCCGGTTCACGAACGCTATGTCGATGACTTCCTGATCGCGCGGGGCCTGACCAACTATTGGGGTTACAACTCGATCGGATTCTTCGCGCCGGAATCGTCCTACGGAAGCCAGGCGGCCCCGGGCTGCCAGGTCGCCGAGTTCAAGACGCTCGTGAGGGAGCTTCATCGTGCCGGCATTCAGGTCATCCTCGACGTCGTCTACAACCACACCGGCGAGGGCAGCGAACTGGGCCCCAGCATGAGCTTTCGCGGGGTGGACAACCCCTCCTACTACAGCCTTACGGGTCCCGCGGACGCGCCCCAGCGCTACTACCAGAACTATACGGGCTGCGGCAACAGTCTCAACTTCGACAGCCCGGTCGTCATCCGCCTGGTGATGGATTCCTTGCGGTACTGGCTGGAGACGATGCAGGTGGATGGATTCCGGTTCGATCTGGCCTCCGTGCTGGGTCGCACCGGCGACGGCGAGTTTCGTTCGTCATCCAGCTTTTTCGACACGGTCTCCCAGGACCCGGTGCTGAGCCGCGCCATCCTGATCGCCGAGCCGTGGGACATCGGAACCTACCAGGTCGGCAACTTCCCCGTGGACTGGTCCGAATGGAACGGCCGGTTCCGCGACACTCTCCGGCGCTTCGCCAAGAGCGATGCGGGACAGCTCGCCGAGTTGGGCTGGCGGATGACCGGGTCTGCCGACCTCTATGGCGACGACGGACGCTCCGCGTATAATAGCGTGAACTTCATCACCTGCCACGACGGATTTACGCTCCACGATCTGGTCTCTTACAACGGAAAGCACAACGAGGCGAACGGCGAGAACAGTCAGGACGGGTCCAACGACAACAACTCCTGGAACTGCGGCGCCGAAGGCCAGACCGCCGATCCGGCCGTCCTCTCGCTCCGCCGCCAGCTCATTAAAAACCACGCGTGCTACCTACTGTTCGCGTCGGGCACTCCTATGCTGCTGGGAGGGGACGAATTTGGCCGCTCCCAGCAAGGCAACAACAACGCATACTGTCAGGACAACGAGGTTAGCTGGTTCGACTGGAACCTGGTATCGAGCAATGGCGACCTGGTAGAGTTCTTCCGCAAGGCGATAGACTTCACGCGCCGTTTCCCGGTTCTTCAGCGCCGCAAGTTCCTCCTCGGCAAGGATCTCGACGACGACGGTGTGCCTGACCTGTCCTGGTTCGCCCCCGACCTGGGCCAGCCTGCGTGGAGCGATCCGAATGCGCGAACGCTGTGTTACCAGCTCGATAATTCCATGCACGGTGAGAAGCTGGCCGTCTCGCGGCTGTTCTTCATCCTCAACGGCAACTTCCAGCCGCAGTGGGCGAAGCTGCCGCCGCTCGAGGCGCCGCAAGGCTGGTATCGCGCGATCGACACCAGTCTGCCGGCCGGCGCGGACTTCGCGGAGGCCGGCCAGGAAGTCCTGGTCGAGCCTTCCGACCACTACATCGCCAACCCCCGGAGCACGGTGGTGCTCCTCGCCCGTTCGAAAGCCTCCTAACCGTTTCACAGGTCGATCGTCTATGGGAGTATACTGCCCATAGATATGGCGAATCGAGACTCACATCCGCTGGCTGGAGACATGCTTCAGGGCACTCTGGACTTGTTGATCTTGCAGACGCTGCTTCCCGGCCCCGCCCACGGCCACACCATCGCCCACGTCATCGAGCACCGTTCGGAAGACGTTCTACAGGTGGAGCACGGCTCCCTGTATCCGGCCTTGCACCGTCTGGAAGACCGTGGCTGGATCGCCTCGTTCTGGGGGACTTCGGAAAACAACCGAAAGGCCCGCTACTACCGCCTGACCGCGGCCGGCCGCAAACAACTGGCCGAGCACACCGGCCGTTGGGAGCGCCTGGTGCAAGCCGTCAATCGCGTTTTGAGGCCGGCGGAGGAATAGCGGTCCATGGGGTGGAGGCGATTCTTCCGCAGGAAACGCTGGGATGACGAGCGCGCCAGCGAGATCGAAGCCTACCTGGAATTCGAAACGGCCGACAACCTGTCCCGAGGCATGCCTGCGCCCGAGGCCGCCCGCGCCGCCCGCCGCAAGCTGGGCAACACCACACTGATACGCGAGGAGATCTATCGCATGAACAGCATCGGATGGATGGAAATGCTCTACCACGACCTGCGCTACGGCCTTCGCATGCTCCGCAAGAGCCCGGGGTTCACGCTGGTCGCGGTCCTCTCGCTGGCCCTCGGCATCGGAGCCACCACGGCCATCTTCAGTGTGGTCTATGGCGTACTGATCTCGCCCTATCCCTACGCCCGCCCGAATGAGATCTGGGCTCCGCAGGTCCGCGACCTGAAGAAGCCGGCCCGCGGCTTCAGCTCCTACCATCTCAGCGACTACCTGGAAGTCCGCAAACTCCCGGCCTTCGCCGACGTCATGGCGACCAGTTACGAAAACGAGTTGCTCACCGGCGACCACCCCCCGGAGAACTTAACCGGCGTGCTCCTCACACCGAATGCCTTCCAGTTTCTCGGCGTGGCGCCGGTGTTGGGCCGCACCATTCTGCCCTCCGACGTGAAGCCCGGCGGTGAACCGGAGCCCGTGATCGTGCTCAGCTACAAAGCGTGGCAGCGCCTCTTCGAGGGCAGTCCCGATGCCCTCGGCAAGACCCTCATGCTCAACGACCGTCCTCGCACCGTCATCGGAGTGATGCCGCCGCGCTTCGGCTGGTATACCAACGACGGCGGATGGCTCCCCTTGGCTCTCACGCTCCGGCAGGACCTCTTCGTCAACGCCATCATGCGCCTGAAGCCCGGCGTCTCGCAGGCGGCCGCCGCCGAACAGCTTCAGTCCCTCAACCTCCAGTTGGCGAAAGTACATCCCGAGAACTTCCCCAGGAACGGATTTGCCACGGCCCTGATCAACTACATGGACGTGACGGTCGCCGCGGGCGAGATGCGCTCCAGCCTGAGCCTCCTGTTCGGCGCCGTCGGATTCCTCCTGCTGATTGCGTGCGCCAACGTCGCCAACCTGCAGATGGCTCGCGCCGCCTCGCGCGCGCATGAGATCGCCGTCCGTATGTCCGTGGGGGCCGCCCGCGCCCGGCTATTCCGCCAGTTGCTTACGGAGAGCATCGTGCTCTCCCTGACCGGAGGCGCTTTCGGCGTGCTGTTCGCGGTTGCCATCACCAGGGCCATCATCGCCCTGATGCCGAGTTTCTACGTACCCAACGAAGCCCGCATCACGGTGAATGCCTACGTGCTGCTGTTCTCGGCCGGGGTCGCGATCCTCACCGGAATCCTGTTCGGCCTGGCTCCCGCTCTCCGCTGCTCGCGCCCGGACCTGGTGGAGACCCTGAAAGACGCGGGGCGCAGCACGGCCGCCGGCGCCGCCGGTGGGAAGACGCGCAACCTCCTCGTGATCGTCGAGGTTGCGCTCTCCGTGATCCTGCTGGTGGGTGCCAGCCTGACCATTCGCGGCTTCGCCAACCTTCAGAAAGTGGACCTGGGATTCCAGGCCGATCGCGTTCTCATGGTCGGTTTGCCCCTGCCGCCCAATCGCTACGCCACCTACGAGAAGCGCATCGCCTTCACGCAGACCGTCCTCGAACGAGTCCAGACCATTCCCGGAGTGGCGTCCGCCGCCATCGGCAACGGCGGCCTGCCATTCGGCGGTCCTCAATCCCCTTTCTCGATCGAGGGACATCCGCAGTCCGAGGCGCGCCGCATCATGCTCGGCCTGGTCAGCGCCGGCTATGCCCAGACCCTCGGCATTCCTCTGCGCGCGGGCCGCGCCCTGAGCGAATCGGAAGTCGCGCGCGCCAGCCGCCTCGCCCTCATCAATGAAGCGGCGGCCAAACTCTGGCCCGCCGGTGAAAGTCCCATCGGAGCCCACATGCGGCTCGATCTCCTCGCCAAGGCCCCGGGAGTCTTGTTCCCGGCGGATCCGTCGCCCGACGTCACCGTAATCGGTATCCTGGCCGACACCCGCAACGACGGACTGCGCAATCCGCCCGCGCCGGCCGTCTTCGTCCCCTACACCCTCGTCGCGCCGACGGGGCGTACTCTCGCGCTGCGTACCCAAGGCGCGCCGATGGCCCTGTTGAACGCAGTTCGGGAGCAGGTGCGTTCGGTGGACAAGGACCAGCCTCTCGGACGTCCCATCACGCTTGAAGAGGTCCTCGGCTTCGAGACCGTTCAGCCGCGCTTCAATATGGCGCTGTTCAGCTTCTTCGGAATGCTCGGGCTGGCGATCGCCGCCATCGGCATCTACAGCGTGCTCTCCTATACGGTGGCGCGCCGCACCCACGAGATCGGAGTCCGCATGGCCCTCGGCGCCGACCGCTGGCACGTCCTGCGCCTGGTGCTCCGCATGGGCGGCGGCATGGTGCTCATCGGCCTCGCCTCCGGCCTGGCGGGTAGCCTCGTGCTGGCGAAGATCCTGCGCAGCGAAGTCTTTCAGGTTCCCGCCACCGATCCCGTCGCAATCCTGGGAGTCGTGCTGATCCTGGTCGCCGCCGCGCTGCTGGCCTGTCTGGTCCCGGCCCGGCGCGCCGCCCGTCTCGATCCGCTGGCGGCATTAAGACACGACTGACGACTGCTAGCGCGCGCTCTTAAAGCTACTTCGCGGGCGCTGCTTTCTTCAGTTTCAAAGGAAGGCCGTTGCCGCCCTGTGTCCAGGTTCCGTTCAACTCGGAGACCTCCTTGTTGATTTCGGCCTCGTACATTCCGCCGACCATATTCACTTCGAGCGTCAGCTTGGTTCCGTCCTGCTTGATGGCGCTTACCGGAATCTCCACGCCGCCCTGATCGACGCTGATCAGCGTCGCTTTAGCCCCGCTGTCCTCGTTCGACATTTTCAAGACCAGCCGCAGCGACTGCTGCGCCTCGAGCGTGCCCTCCCAGGTGCCCACGAATTCCTTGCCGACCGCCGGGCTGCTCTTCGCCGCCTCGACCTTCGGATCGCCCGTGCGGCGGAAGTGGAACGGAAACGTGCCGGGTCCTTGCGTGAAATCGCCTGCCAGAGCCTGGCCGTCAGCCGAGAGCGTGCCGGTGAATGTCGGATCGCCGGGGGCGCCCATGATGTGGAACGTACACTTTCCCTTCTCGAAGGTGATCCCCTGCAGCGGAATGCCCGACGCGTTCTGCGCGGGTATCGAGATGCTGCCTGTCCAGCCGCTCGCGGTCTTATCCAGGTCGACCTCCATCGCTAGTGACTGGTCAGGAACATCGACCGTCCCGCTCCAATGACCTCTGGGGGTATTCTGTGCCCAAAGCGGGCAAAACCCAGTCAGCAGCAGGACTCCAATCCAAAGGCGCTTCATCGAGGAATACATGCGGAACCTCCTTTTGGCAAGTATGGCAGATTCGCACATCGAGATCCGGTTAGCGGATCTGCGTCATATTTTTGGGGATCAAGACGATATCTTAAGATCCAGCCAATCCCCCAACACTCGCAGTTCGGCGGCGAGCGCGTCCGCCACCGCGGAGGTCTTCCGGCCCTCGAACCATTTCCCCAGCACACGCAGGCGTCCCGCGGCACGATCGGCCTTCAGGTCCACCCGCGCCACAAGCCGGTCTCCGAGCAGAAACGGGAGCACGTAAAAGCCATATTGGCGCTTCTCCGGCGGAACGAAGATCTCCACACGGTATTCGAACCCGAACAGCCGCTGGACGCGCGGGCGGCACCAGATGAGCGGGTCGAAGGGAGAGAGCAGCGCCGCGCCTTCGATCTTTCGGGGCATTTCCGCTCGCGGGTCGAGATAGGCCGGCTCCCGCCAACTCTCCACGCGGATTTCGTGCAACTCGCCCGATTCCACCAGCTCCCGCAATCGCGGTTTCGCATCGCCCACCGGCATCCGGAAATAGTCCGCCAGATCCTTCGCGGTACCCACGCCGTGTGCCTGGGCGGCCTGCCGCAGGACCGCGCGCCGGCCGTCATCGTGGTCCACGTGCCGGCAGCGGTGCTCGGCCGGAATCAACCGTTCGGCCAGGTCGTAAAGCCGGGAAAAGTCCCGCCGCCTCCCGGCCGCCGCCAGCGACCCGCGCAGGAAGTGGGCCTCCAGGACGCCGCGCGCCACGGTTCCGATCCACGATCCGGGAATCCTCCCCCCGGTGCCGTCCGGAGGGGGCAGCTCGTCGGCCGCAAGGGGCCCGCGCCTCCCCACCTCTTCGAGCACCCACCGCGCATAGTCCGCGCGCTCTTCCAGTACCTTGGCAAATCCCCAGGGCCGCACCCGGTCGGTCTCCCGCCGGTATCGCAGCAGGGGCCAGGTCTCCGCCGGGACGATCGAGATCTCGTGCGCCCAATGTTCCGCGAACTCGCCGCTCCGGTAAACCAGCCGGTCGAGCGCCGCGCGGTCGTACGGCCCCACCCGCGAAAACGGCACCATGTAGTGGGCCGCGCAGACCACGTTCACGCAGTCGATCTGCAGTAGACCCAGACGCCGGATGGTCTCGCGCAAATGCCGCACCGTGGCCCGCTGTGGCCGCGACCGGCCGAACCCCTGCGCCCCGAGCGCGAGGCGCCGCGCTTCGGCCAGGGAGAGTGTCCCGGAGATCGATCGGGTCACGACCCGGCAGACCTCCCGTTGACATGGACCAGGTAGAGTTGGCCGGACGCGGCGTCGATGCGCTCCATGCGAGCCACTTGGAACGTGTCGAGCTGGCGGTACCCCTCTTCGTCCGTCAGGACCAGGACGCTGCCCTTCCGCAGCAGCGTTTCCACCGGACCTTGCAGCGAAGTTCGATCTCCTCCGCCGGCCGCCAGCAGCTCGTCAATCTCCCCTGGGGACGTGCCCGACTCCGCCCGCAGTGCCGTATCGGCGGCGGCTACGGTCCTGACGCGATTGAAGCGGATGAGATTCGCGACCAGCTTACGCCCTCGCTCCCCGTCGATCGCTGCCTGCATCGATCCCGACACGTCGATCAGCAGGATCGGCGCCTCGTCCGGCCGGGCCAGTTGCAGGATCTCGGCCGAGTCGAACGGGTCCGGCTCTCCGATCACCTTTCGCACGACTTTCGAGAACTGAGCAAGCGGGCCCTCGCCTTCCGGATTCACGAATCCCAGAGCGGAGCAGCGCTCGCGGCGAGACTCCTGGACTGCCTTCTCCACGTTGGCACCCACCGGGCCGTAGTTGGCCAGCACCACGTATGCCGTTCCGAGCGCCGCCGTGTAGTCGTTGAGCGCTTCTGAGAAATTCTGTGTCGAAGAGCGCTTGTAGTGCTTGCATTCCACGGCTAGGCGGCACGTTCCGCTGGTTTCCCAGACCGAGTAGTCCGGCTGCACGCCGCCGGTTCTGCCGTGCCCCTTCAGTAGGTCTGCGTCAGCGGCCGTCCGCTTCTCCGAAAAGATGTCCATCGGCGGATCGGTCGAGAGGATGGTGGCCATCCGTGTTTCGCGAAACGCAAACTCGATCCTGCCGTTCTCGTGGTGCAGGGCAATCTGGTGCCCCTTCAGGGATTTCAGAATGCGGGTCAGGATCCAGGCGCTGTATAGCTCGTAGCGGCGCTTCCAAACCGGCAGCGAGAGGATTTCTTCGAGGTCCTGGATGCTGATGTCGATTCGCGCAATTCGTCTGGGGACCTTTTCGAATTGCCGGCGCAGCGCGTCCTCGATGTCCGACTGCATGTCGGGTGGAGCCTCCGCCCAGGCAGCCAGGTCCAGCACTCGCCCTTTCATCCACTGGTCGCTCTCGAGCTGCCACAGCCCGCGCGTGCTCCAGAAATCGCCTTCGCTTTCCAGATCCGCGCTCCAGTGGCCCAGCCGCTCCAGCACTTCTCGCGACCGGGTGAGCGCCAGGATCGTTGTGTGGATCTCGACGAGGATCGCGGCCACATCGCCCACCGGCCCATCGGTCCGAAGCAGACGGTACACGTTTGCCGGTAACGCCGGGAGGTAGTTCCCTGCCTCATAAGCCTGCCGCCAGGCGGCCAGATCGGGTTCGACCTGACGCGGCTCCGGCTGGGAATACCAGGCTTGGCCGCGGGCATCTTCGTGCCTCTTGCCCAACGGCCAGAAGTGTTTTTGAATCGCCCACAGCCCGTCACGATCGAGCGCCGGGACCTTCCGCCGGTCTTTTCGCCGGGCGGTGGCTTTTTCGATCCACTTTCGGAAGTGATCGAGATTCACCTCCAGCCGCTCTGCGCCGTCGCCCAAGAGCAGGACCCACTCTTCAGGTCCCTCGGTGGCTCGGGCAGCCTCGAAATACTCCAGCAGGTCGGTCATCATTCCGATAAACGGACTGAGGACGCCAAACAAGGCGTTGAGAAAGCCCTCCATGCTGGCGGCTTCGAGGGCATCGTCGAGCGATGGCGCGTGTGCATCCAGCCGGCCCTTCAGCATCTGAACCAGGGCCACGTCGCGGCCATCGGGCTCGATTCCGCCCTCATCGCGAAGATATCGCCAGGCGTTCAGGGCCGTGCGATGGGGTTGCATAGTCGCTCTATTGTACGGCGGTCTTCAGGCCCGCACCAGCTTGTACACCGTGATCTCCGGCGGCGCGCCAATACGGATCGGCACGAAGATCGTCCCGATCCCGCGGTTCACATAAAGCTGCCCGCCGGGCTTTTGAAACAACCCCGCCACGTAGGGCGTCACCAGCCGGCTGGGCGCCAGTTCCGGGCTGATGAATTCGAGCGCCGCCTGCCCTCCGTGGGTATGGCCCGCCATGCTCAGGTCGATGCCCATCCCGGCCGCCCGGTCGAACGTGTCGGGGTTGTGGCTCAGAAGAATGTTGACCTGGTCCCGCGAGATGAGCCCTTCGATATTCCCCAGCAGGTGCGGCACCGGCGGCGACGGGCCGAAGCGGCGCTCGCTCTGAAAATCCACGCCGATCAGGTTGAACGACTCCCCCTGGCTGGTGATCGGTACACTCTCGCCGCGCAAAATCCGGATTCCGGCCTGGCGGAACAGCGCGCTGATCGAATCTTCCACCCCGGCCCACGCGTCGTGGTTACCCAGGCAGCCATACACGCCATACGGCGCGCGCACGCCCGAAAGCGCCTCCACCGCTGCCTGCTGCGTGTTCGGGTCGAAGGTGACGTAGTCTCCGGTCAGCACGATCAGGTCTGGCTTCAGGGCGTTGGCGATCGCGACGTATTTGCGGATCTCGTCCGCCGGCATGAACGGCCCGATGTGGATGTCCGATAACTGCGCGATGCGGAATCCGTCGAACGACTTCGGCAGGCGCGGCAGACGCACCGGCTGCTCGGTGGTCTCCAGGTTCAACCGGCCGTAAAACAGCCCGTAGGCTCCGGCGACGAAGGGAGCCGCTACCGCGACCGAAGCGGTCTGCTCCAGAAAGTGCCGCCGCTCCGGCATTTTCGGGCCTTCGGAGCGAACCCGCCACTTTCCCAGCATCCGCAGCGGCGCCACTAGAATCGCCACCGCAAAACCCACCATCGACGCCGCCATCCACACCAGAAACGGTGCGGCAAACAGCGCCTGCTCCGCCGTCAGGTGGACAGGCGTAGGCCGCCGCCCGAAGGAGTCCATGTTGTAGAACAGCAGGCGCAGATAAACGGCCAGCGCGACGACGAAGGCTGCCAGCCGTTTGCCGCGGGCGGGAATCAGACGCTCCAATGCGACGTAGCCGCGTCCCGCCCAATACAACTGGCTTACTGCAAAGAACAGGAGAATCGTTCCGAATACAGACATCCCTAAGGGCTAGTTTACGCTCCGGCGGCCTTGGGCATCTGTACCACCTTCGGCTGCAGCCCCGCCTTGGCTAGGGCGGCGTACACCACGAACCCCGTGATGAAGCTGTAGAGCACGGCCGGCTGCGTGTACGGCTTGATGTCCGGCGAAATCGGCAGGAACGGCAGAATCCCTACGATGAAGCCCACCAGCCACGCGCCGTAGCCCGCGATGTTCACGCCCTGGCGCGGTCCTGCCCAGCGCCTGCCGGAAAGCAGGTAGTCCGCCGCCATGGCGCCGCAGATCGGTCCGAATGACGCACCCACGATGTTGAAGAACCCGATCAGGTTGGCCGCTACTCCGGTCACCGCCAGGATGATGCCGATCACCGCGCCCGTCATGGTGGAAGCCACGCGCGGCACGCTCGGGATCATCGTGTTGAAGCTGTTCCCCGCGATGAAGGCGCAGAAACAGGTGGGCGGCACCGAGGCCACCGCGAACAGCAGGAACATCACCGAACCGATCGGCCCGCCGATGCCCTGGATCACGTCCGCGTAGTCCCAGCCCAGGCCCGGATTCGTGCCGTGCGCGCCGGCTACTGCGATCAGCGGCAGCCCCGCGGCAATCAGCGCGGCCAGCGAGATCCCCACCAGCCCGCCCCATTTGACGTCTTTCTCATCGCGCGAGTTGATCCCGAAATCCGCGCCCGCCGCTCCCGCCGTGGCGAAGAATCCGATCACGATGGCCAGCATGCTGCTGAACGCCAGGTACGAATTCTCCTGTCCCGCCGGAACCTTGTAGCTGCTCACCCCGCCCGCGGTCTGGAACACCACGACGAGCAGCATCAGCAGCGGGATGAAGTTGAGAAAGGTCGCGATCTTCGCGACGTACTGGATGCCCTTGGCTCCCACGAAGGAAAGCGTCAGTCCCCAGATCGCGCCGGTGACGATGAACGGCACGCTGCCCGGACCCGAGGTGACGCCCACGGCTTTGAGGATAAAATCGCTGGCCACGAAGGTCGCCACCGCGAACCACCCGATTTGCAGCAGCCCCATCAGAATGCCAGGCATGATGTAGCCGCCCGCCGTCCCGAACGTCGAGCTGCCCACCACGTAGAGCGGATACCCGGTCTGCATCCCCAGCATCGCCGGGACCCGGTAGTAAAGGAAGTAGCAGAGCAGCCCCGCAATCAGCAGGGCCGCCAGGCACAGGCCCAGTCCGCCATGCTGCAAGGTGTCCGCCGACATGGATTTATAAAATGCCACCCACAGAAAAATGCCCGCGTAGCTCGGCGCGGTATTGGCATACCACGGACCGCGGTTCCCTTTCGGGTTGGGTACCGCCTTGGAAAGATAATCTGGCAACATGGCCTCTCCTTATCGGATTCGAAGCTGTACGAAGCGGCCAGTATACTACACGGCAGTTCACAACTCCCGGCTCTTGAAGCTGCTACAATCCAATCTTCGAGTACTCGCGCCGGAGGGTTCCAAAGGACCAGCCGCCCCTAATACCACTGTGATTCGCAGGGTCTTCAAAGCGTTCCAATATCGCGACTTCCGCCTGATGTGGTTCGGGGCCTGCGCTTCCAGCACCGGAACCTGGATGCAGATCGTGGCGCAGAGCTGGCTGGTCTACGAGCTCAGCAACTCGGCCTTCCTGCTCGGTCTCGATACATTCCTCGGCGGCATTCCGATTTTCCTGTTCTCGCTGTTCGGCGGTGTGGTGGCCGACCGTTTCGAGCGGCGCCGCGTGCTGCTTGCCTCCCAGTGGACTCAGATGGGCACCGCGTTCATTCTGACTGCCCTGGTGGCCTTCCACGTGGTGCACGTCTGGCATATCCTCTGCCTCTCCTTCGTCACCGGCTTCGCCCAGGCGTTCGGCGGCCCCGCCTACCAGGCGCTCATCCCCACCCTGGTCGATAAAGAGGATATGCCGAATGCCATCGCGTTGAACTCCATCCAATTCAACGTCGCAACCGTCATCGGCCCCACCCTGGGGGGGCTGGCGCTGGTCAAGCTGGGGGACGCCTGGTGCTTCTTCCTCAACGGACTTTCGTTCTTCGCCCCGATCGTCTCGTTGTTAATGTTGCGCATCCGGTTCATCCCTCTGCCCACTACCGAGAGCATCCTCACCAGCATGAAGGAAGGCTTCCGCTTCATCCGCAAGCAAGGAGCCATGGAAGCCCTGATGGTGCTGGCATTCTGCATGACGCTGCTGGGCACGCCCGTGCGCACCTTCCTGATCGTCTTCGCCAAGGACATTTTCCACAAAGGCCCCGAAACTTTCACCACTTTTCTTTCTGTGATGGGGATCGGCTCGGTATGCGGGGCGCTGATCGTGGCCTGGATGGGCAACGTAAGAAACAAAGGGCGGGTAGCTCTCACTATGTTGATATGCCTAGGCGCCGGAATTGCGGGATTCTCGCTTTCGACCTCGCTCGTGGCGAGCTACGTCCTTCTGTTCTTTTCGGGAGCCGCGATGATCGGGGTCTTTACGATGGTGAATTCCCTGGTGCAGTTGATCGTGACCAACGAGATGCGCGGGCGCGTCATGAGCGCGTACAACTTCGCCTTCCGCGGCGGCATGCCAATGGGAAACCTGTTGACCGGCTGGCTCGTCCCCCTATTTACCGCCCCGTTGGTGTTGGCGGTTAACGGACTGGTGCTGGTCGCCCTGGCGCTGTACTTTCTGCTGGTGCACCGGCGGGTGGCGGCGCTTTGAGCGATAGACAATCATGATGACGATGGCACTAGTGGCTGCCGGCCTTCTCCTGGCCGGACCTTCGGGGCTGGAGACGGCCCGCGACCGGCAGGACAGCGCGGCTCTCTCCGCCAAGGCTTCCGAATCGATGGCGGCCGCGGCGAAGGCGCCGGACGATGCGGCGGCACAGTACCGCGCCGCCTTGGCGTGCTCCTATTTCGCCGAGGTCACCACCGAACTGCACGACCGCAAACAGGCCCGCCGCATTGCCGAACAGGGAATCAAGGCCGCCGAACGTGCGGTCGCTCTGAAGTCCGATAACGCCGAGTATTACCGAGTCCTGGGGACGCTCTACGGACAGGCCATTACTGATATGATGAGCGGGCTCAGCTATGGCCCCAAGGCCCGCGACGCGGTCGATAAGGCGGTCGAGCTGGCGCCGAAATCGGCGGCCATGTACGTCGCCCGGGGGGTCGGCAACTACTATCTGCCGGCGGTCATGGGAGGCGGCCCCGACAAGGCCATCGCTGATTTCCGCAAAGCCATCGCGCTCGATCCGCGCGATTCCGAGGCCTACCTCTGGCTGGGCGTCGCCCTGCGCAAGGAGAACAAGGACGCCGACGCGCGCCAGGCCTTCCAACAATCGCTACAGTTGAATCCAGACCGCATGTGGGCCAAACAGCAATTGGAGAAGACGCCGGCCAAATGAACCGGCTGACCCTCGGGGCCGCGATCGCCGCACTTGCGCTCCTGACTTTTTTCCAGTTTCCCGGACATACCTGGCTTCAGCAGGATACCCAGATTTATCTGCCGCTCCTCGAGCATCGCGCGGATCCGACGCTCTTTCACAACGAGATTCTGGTGCAGAATCCGGCCGCGGCGTTCACCGTGTACGATGACATCGCGCTGGCCCTGTACCGCGTCACCGGCCTGGGATTCCGCGAACTGCTTCAGGGCCTGCAGATCGTCACCCGCGCACTGGGTATCTGGGGCTTGTACCTCATGGCGGAATCCCTGGGATTCGCGATGGGGCCCTCCCTGCTGGTAGCGGCCATCGTCTCGTTGGGCGCGACCATCAACGGACCCCAGGTGCTCTCCATCGAATATGAGCCTACCCCGCGCGCCCTGGCTCTTCCGTTGGTGTTCCTCGCCATGGGACTCACCGCGCGGCGCCGCTACTGGGCGGCCGCGGGGGTCTCGGTTGCAGCCCTCCTGCTGCATCCACCGACGGCCGTTCCTTTCTGGCTGGCGCTCGTCATCGTCCTGGTCGCGCATCGCCAGTACAAAGTCCTTCTGCCGCTTGCCGGGGGAGCCGCCGCGCTGGTCCTTCTGGCCCATGTCAAAGGAGCCGGCCCCGTCGACTTCTTCGGCCGTATGACTCCGTTCGACGCGATGCTCCAGCTCAAGCGCGCGTCCTATGTCTGGATTTCCACCTGGCCGCTTCGCACCGTGCTGCACTACGTCATCTGTTTCGGCCTGGTCCTTGGAGCGTTGATCCGGCTGCACGGCGAGCTCGAGTTCGACCTGAAGGTTCTGCTGGTGGTTCTGCCGGTGCTCGGCATCGCCAGCATGCCGGCTTCGTGGTTTCTGCTGGAGTACCTGGGGCGGAATCTCATGCCGCAGTTTCAGCCCATGCGCAGCCTTCTGTTTGTCGTTCTAGCCATGCAATTTCTCTCGGCGGCCGCCGGCGTGAAAGCTATGGCGGGAAAGCGGCCCATCGAAGCGGCCGCCTGGTTTGCGCTGGCCTACCTGATTCCCTTGCACCCTGTCGTCACGGAGCCGTTCACCATTTCGGCGGTGGCACTGGTGGCGGTCCTGGCCATGGTCACGGTCCTGGCGGGGCGGTACGCGCCGGCTGCCGCGGTGGCGGCATATTTCGCCATTCCCATGCTCGGCGGAGTCGTGAACTATCCGCGCCTGCACACTCCGGAACTGGCGCAACTCTCGGCCTGGGCGCGATCCTCGACCCCGAAAGATGCCGTGTTCCTGTTCCCTGATGCCGGCCGCGGACTGGCGCCGGGCATCTTCCGCTCCGAGGCCCGGCGGGCCGTCTTCGTGGATTGGAAGGGCGGCGGGCAAGTCAATTACATCCAGGGTTTCGGCGAGCTGTGGTGGTGGCGCTGGGAGCGCGCCATGACTTCCGGATTCCGCCCGCCCGACATGGCGGAGTACCCTCCGCTGGGAATTGCGTACGTCGTGCTGCGCCCGGCCAACCGCCTGCCGCGCCCGGCCGCCTTCGAAAACGCCGGATACCTGGCTTACGCCACCCGGTAGCTCCAAGTAATGAATCCCCGCCCGAACGGCGCAATCTCACATTGTGGAGGGCTGGACTCGCAGGTCGGAGAGTCGTGAGGAAGGGGTGTAGACGACTGGAGGCTAAAAGATGCACTTGATTTGGATGTTGTTCATCGGGTTAATTGTCGGTGCTCTTGCAAAGCTCATCATGCCAGGGCGCGACCCCGGTGGAATCTTCATAACCATGCTGCTCGGTGTTGCTGGATCGCTGGTGGCCGGCCTTCTCGGCAGGGCGCTTGGCCTGTACGCGCCGGGTCAAAGTGCAGGAATTATCATGTCGACGCTCGGCGCGATCATACTGCTGGCCATCTATCGTTTGGCTACGCACGGCCATCGCCACCGCACGGTCTGACCGGAAAGCTTGTGTCTGACCGGCCCGCTCCCTTACGGTCGCGGCTCTGTTCTGCGAGGGAGCGGGCCGCTTTGTTGACCCCCGAAAAGCGCCCGGACCTCTTCCATCATGCGGCGAGTAGCCCGCACGATTTTCGGCATCAGCCAGATCAGCAGGATCAGAAAGATGCCGATGGCCACCAGGATCACCACGGGGTGAAATGCTGCCAGCGCCGCCATCGCTACCGTAAAAACGTCCTCTCCCAGGCTCAGAAAGATGTTCGAGAAAGGTTCGGGGCTGGTATTGGCTGCCATCCGCACGCTGGCCTTCGTCCCATGCGAGCCTAGAGCCAGAGTCCCTCCCGCAAGCACCGCGGCTACACGCACGGCCGGATCGAAATCGGCGAACGCGGAGGCCGCCAGCACCGCGCCGGCCGGGACCCGGATGAACGTATGGATCGCGTCCCAGATCGAATCCACCACCGGAACTTTGTCGGCCAGAAATTCCATCAGGTAAAGAAATCCCGCCGCGCCGAGCACCCAGCCGTGGCTCACGTAACTCATGTCGCCCGGCAGCTTCACGAGGTGAAATCGCTGCAACAGGCCGAGGGTCAGCACCGTGGCATAGAGGTTAAAGCCCGAGAGCCACGCGGACCCCATCCCCAGGCCGAGAGTTGTCAACCAGTTCAAGCCGCCTCCATAGGATCATTGTCCCGGAAAGGTGTTGCACTGCGAAATCTGGCCGCCTGCCAGCCCGCGCCGGAACCACTCCGAACGCTGCGCCGCCGAGCCGTGGGTGAACGATTCCGGGCTTACCGATCCCCGCGCCATTCTCTGAATGCGGTCGTCGCCCACCGCCGCCGCCGCGTTGATCCCCGATTCGATGTCGTTTTCATCGATCAGGTTGCGCTGCGCCGTGGTGTTGGCCCAGACCCCCGCGAAGCAGTCGGCCTGCAGCTCCAGCCGGACGGAAAGTGGATTGGCCATACCCGGCTCCCTCTGCTGCAGTGAGTGAACCTTGCCCGCGATTCCCATCAGTTTCTGGACGTGGTGCCCGATCTCGTGCGCCAGCACGTACGCTTGGGCGAACTCGCCCGGAGCGCCGAACTGGCGACTCAATTCGTCATAAAAACCCAGGTCGACGTACACCTTTTCGTCCGCCGGACAGTAGAACGGCCCGGTGGCCGACTGGGCCAGCCCGCAGGCGGACGGCGTAGCGTCTCGAAACAGCACGAGCTTGGCGTGGCGGTACGGAATGCCGGCCTCCTGGGGCAGGAGGCGGTCCCAGGTGCGCTGCGTATCATCCAGCACGAATGATACGAACTGTACGAGTTTGGCCTCCGCCGGATCCTCCTCGACGCTGCGCGAAGCCTGATTTTCCGTCGGCGCCGGGCCGGGTCCTCCGGAAAACTGGGAAAGGAAATCACGGCGGAACAGGATGCTCAGAAGCAGCAGCAGCAGGATACCGCCCAAACCGATGTGGGCCGGGCGAAAACCCCCGCCTCCCTGTCCGCGGCGGTCTTCGATATCGCCGCTCATTCCTCCGGGTGTCCACCGCATAAACGCTCCCGTATGGCGGACCGGCGGGAGCCGGTCTCTACTGAGGAAGATGCAGCGGGACGGGCCGTGCGTCATTCATTGGCGCCGCGCCCGATACACGGTCGTTTGGGGATGATAATGGCGCCAGTCGAACCAGTAATCCTTGATCGCTTCGACGCGTTCCAGGCAGCTTCCGCGCAGCTTGCCGGAGACCGCGCATCCCCGGAAGTCCCATCCGCTGCCGGTGGCGTCGTCCATGAAGATTGCGTCCAGGGGCTGAGGACGGCCCGTCAGGATGCGATAGAACTCGGGGATCCCCGCGACGCCTGGGATACTCCGGCGGAAAGCGCGCACCGACTCGCCGTCCGGACCCGTCACCAGCACCACCGGCTCGGCCCCCACGCGGTCTTCGACCAGCTTGGCCTTCACGACGTCGTCGTAGTAGAACGCCCTGCCGGCCCCGAAAGCGCTGATGCCCAGTATCAGGTCGCGTGCCGCCATCCCGTGCTCCGCGTAATTCAGAACGGTCGGCGCCTTGCGCATGCGAACGTCCCAGTCTTCCTTGGCATACTCCGAAACGAACGCCGGAACGTCGGCGAGCACCGTACCCTGGGGGTTCTCGGCGCGCCACAGCGCGAAGGTCAGCTCATCCGAGGGCACCAGCGTCAGCCGGCGTCCCGCCAGCGGACCCGAAACAGCGGCGCCGCTGATCTGCTGCCAGTAAGTGCCGGTCTGGTCGTCGCGCATCAGAAAGTTCTGGTTGTTGATGCCGGCCAGGTGAAAACTCAGCCGCAGACCGTCGATCTCGGATCTCCACACCAGACCGGTGTGACAGAGCGTTCAATAAGTCGCGGCGATGGCTACGCCGCCCACCTGGTCGTTGACGATGTGGTGATAAGACATGCCGCGGATCGGGTAGGCGCGCGCTGCTCCGCCCAGGCTCACGGCGATGACCTTCTCGCCGCCGTCCAGTTTCGAGGCGCTCGCGGCCAGGAAGGCCGGGCGCTCGATGGGATGGAACATCTGCTCGTAAATGTTAACGCGCGAGAGCAGC
This sequence comes from Bryobacterales bacterium, assembly GCA_963836015.1. Taxonomy (GTDB): domain Bacteria; phylum Acidobacteriota; class Terriglobia; order Bryobacterales; family Bryobacteraceae; genus CAWCDJ01. The sequence goes on from CAWIIF010000015.1 coordinate 523,792, forward strand.
GCCGCCGCGCAGACTGCGAGCAGCCCGGCGGCCGAGGCGGCCCTCCGAAGCCGTCGCTTCTCGACCTTCCAATACCAGGCCACGGCCGCGAGCGCCAGGCCCACGCAAAGGACCATGCCGGCCGGCCGGTATCGCAGCACCGCAAGCGCCACCATCAGCTCGCGCGGCCCTTGCGCGCGAAACGGCCGGATCACGTAAATCGGATAAGCCAGCAGGGCCAGCGAGACCAGCAGGCAGGGTAGGAGATACCAGAGAAACCTTCGTCCCATAAATGTTCTCGGAGTGCTCTCGAAGGATGTTATAGATTTCCCCAAGCCGCCGCAATAACCGCTATCTACTACCGCGCTTCAGACGGCCAGCCCCGCGCGCCACAGCACATACCCGATAGCCTGCTTCACATAGTTCCACCGCTCGTGGAGCGGGTCCGGGTGCTGGTCCTTGCGCGGCGAGCCGTAAACCTGGATCTCCGAGGATTCCAGCATCTTCTTGACGCGGTAGATGTGGTAGCCGTCGCTCACCACGATCACCGAGTGCAGCCCCATGCGGCGCATGATCTCGCCGGCCATGGTGGTCGATTCCACCGTGCTTTCGGCTTCCGTCTCAGCCGTGATGACCTCCGGGGGAACGCCCCGCGTGATGAGGTACGCGCGGCCCACTCCGCCTTCCGTGAAGACCGGGTCGCCGCCGGCGCCGCCGGTGGTCAGGATGCGCGGCGCGAAGCCCCGTTGATAGAGTTCGAGGGCATGATCGAGCCGCGCGCGGAGCACGGGCGAGGGCCTGCCGCGGTATTCCGCCGCGCCCAGCACCAGGATGACGTCGGCCGGATGCGCCTCGTCAAGGGAGGATTGCTGCTCGATCCGCACCGAGAGCCAGGCGATCCAGACGATCACGACGGTCACCGCGACGGCCAGCCCGTTCCATACGATCCTTTTCATGTGCGGTATTCTGATCGTTCAGATAACCTTATTGTAATCAGATGCCGAAGGCCGAGACGATTTCGAGCGCGGCCAATCCGCTGCTGAAGGACGTGCGGCGCGCCATCGTGCGCGGCTCCCTGACCCAGCAGGGGCTGTGCGTGGCCGAAACCTTCCACCTGCTCGAGGAAGCCCTGCGCAGCGATTGCGAAGTCAAGACGGTGCTGGCCGCGGAATCGGTGCGCACGGCGGCGGAGAGGCATGTCCGCAGCCTCCCAGGAGTCAAGGTGGTCGTGCTGCCCGACAACCTGTTCCAGAGCCTGGCGGGCACCGAGACCAGCCAGGGCGTGATGGCGCTGGTCAAGCCGCCTGCCTGGAACCTGGAACAGCTCTTTCGAGGCAAGGCCCTGGTAGTGGTGCTCGACGGTATGCAGGATCCCGGCAATGCGGGGACGATCGTGCGCACCGCCGAGGCCTTCGGCGGAACCGGGGCCCTGTTCCTGAAAGGGTCGGTCAGTCCCTACAATCCCAAGACGCTGCGCGCTTCGGCGGGGTCGCTGTTCCGGCTGCCGTTTCTGCACGGCATGGACCCGGCCCTGGCGCGCGCCGCGCTGCAGCAAAATCGCGTGGAGCTGTACGCCGGTGTACCGGCGCGCCGGGGCGCCGTGGTCCGCACGCTGGAGGAAGTGGACCTGCGGGGATCGTGCGGGCTGGTGATCGGCAGCGAGGCGCACGGAGTGGGCGAGGAGCTGCGGTCGGCGGCGCTCGACCTTTCGATCCCCACGGTGGCGGTGGAGTCGCTCAACGCCGCGGTGGCCGCGGGGATCCTGCTGTACGAGGCGCGGCGCCAGAGGACGCTGCGGCCGTGAGCCTGTTCGATGACACCCCGCTGCACGAGCCGGACCGCGTCGACCACAAACGTCCGCTGGCGGAGCGCATGCGGCCGGAGCGGCTCGAAGACTATATCGGGCAGGAGCACATCCTGGGGCCCGGGAAGCCGCTGCGGCGCCAGATCGAGCGCGACGAGCTGACGTCGATCATCCTGTGGGGGCCGCCGGGCGTCGGAAAGACCACTCTGGCGAAGCTGATCGCCGGGGTGACGCGCTGCGAGTTCATTCCGTTCAGCGCGGTGCTGAGCGGGATCAAAGAGATCAAGGCCGTGATGGTGGACGCCGAGCGGCTGCGGCGGCTGGGACGGCGGACCATCCTCTTCATCGACGAGATCCACCGCTTCAACAAGGCGCAGCAGGACGCGTTTCTGCCCTACGTGGAACGGGGCGACATCATCCTGATCGGCGCAACCACCGAGAACCCGTCCTTCGAGGTGATCTCGGCGCTGCTCTCGCGGTCGCGCGTCTATGCCCTCCGCGGGCTCACGGTTCCGGAAATCGTGACCCTGCTGCGGCGCGCGCTGCCGGCCGTCGGGCTGGAGGCTCCCGAGGAACTGCTGGAGCAGATCGCGATTTATGCGAACGGCGACGCGCGCCAGGCGTACAACACGCTGGAATCGGCGGCCGCGGCGTCGGCGGGCGTGCTGGCCGAAGCCGCCGTGCAGGACGCCATGCAGCGCAAAGTGCTGCTCTACGACAAGGGCGGCGAGGAGCACTTCAACCTGATTTCGGCGCTGCACAAATCGGTGCGGTCGAGCGACGTGGACGCGGCGCTCTATTGGCTCACCCGCATGCTGGAAGCGGGGGAGGACCGCCTGTACATCGCGCGCCGCCTGATCCGCATGGCGATCGAGGACATCAGCCTGGCGGATCCGCGGGCGCTGGAACAGGCCGTGGCGGCCATGCAGGCCGTGCATTTCCTGGGGATCCCGGAAGGCGACCTGGCGCTGGGGCAGACGGCGATCTACCTCTGCATGGCGCCGAAATCCGACGCCGCCTACCGGGCGATGGGCGCGGTGCGGGAAGATGTCGAAAAGACCATCGCCGAGCCGGTGCCGTTGAACCTGCGAAACGCGCCGACCCGGCTCATGAAGGCTTGGGGTTACGGCGAGGGATACGAGCACGCGCACAACCTGGAGGACGCCCTGCCAGGAATGGAGTGCCTGCCGCCCTCGGTAGCCGGCCACCGCTACTACTTCCCCACCGAACGCGGTCTGGAGAAGCGGATCGCCGAGCGGCTGGAGGAGATCCGGCGGCTGAAAGAGAAAAAGCGGGAAGGCGAGTAAGGGTCCGGTCCGGCTACAGTCTCAGGCCCGCTTCCGGCGCGAGAGGCTCATCCCGCCCAGCGCCAGCGCCAGCGAAGCCAGGGACAAGGTCCCGGGCTCCGGTACTTGGTTGGCGGTGAGACGCAGGATCTGGCTGCCGTCATAAGTCGAAAACAGGAAGTCGTTGGTCAGCGGATCGACTTTCGCGCCCTCCGGCCCTCCGTCGGTTCCCACCGTCACGTCCAGCCCCGAGAGGAAGACTTTGCGCGTCGCGAGGACCGGCAGACCGTTCGCATCCAACTCGTAGGAGACGATATCGCCAGCCTGATACTCCGCCACCAGCACACTCGGGTTCGTGAATCGCGATGAGCCGGCCGGCACGTACAACACGCCCTCCGGTCCGTTCGGGAGCGTGACGCTGCCCAGGACGGCCCCCATGTCATAGGTGCCGCTGCCGTCCGGTATCAGGGGGACCATCGAGAACTCCCCAGTCCGGTAGTCGATCAGGACCATGTTGCCCGCGCCCGCGAATCCCGCCGGAACGAACTGAAGGCCGCCGACCGAGCCGCCCGTGCTCAACGCGATTGTCTTATCCGGCGCCACACTGCCGGTTTTGATCTCACCGACCTGGTTCGTGTAGTACTCGGTGAAAAAAAGGACCCCTCCCGGACCGTATTCCAGTCCGGAATCGATATTGGGAGCTGTCGCAACCGGGGATGCGGATCCGGAGAAACCGGTGATGTGTCCGCTGCTGTTGCGTGTCACCCCGACCTGGTCGACAGCCGCATCGCCGTAATTGGCATGGGTCCCGACCAGCAGGGTATTGGGGTCGCCTGCCAGGAACGTCAAACCTCCATAGAGGTTCGTGGCTCCTGGTACTGAACCCAGGTTTGTGAGGGTATAGTACCCTGCATAGTAGCTGCCAAGTACAGGTGTGGCAAAAAGAGAGACGCTTCCAAGGAAGCCCAAGACAGTGAAGCGGAGGCACTTCCGAAAAGTATCGTTCATTACTTGACCGTCCGCATGTTTGTATTGAATCCCACAGCCCTCGTAGGTCTCCTCAGGCTATATAGTGCTGTAAAATACTACAAGAGGGAAATTCCGTAGTACTGGAGGATTAGTACTATTCATCGTTATCGGGCCGCCGAGTTTGTCGTACAAACTGCGAAATAAGATAACCAGAGTGAAGCCGCGATTGAGAGTGCGGCGGGCCGCAGATTCTCTCGGACTACGGTAAACTAGAGTTTTCCTAGGCGGATCTGCTTGTACCGGCTTGTCTTCTTCATCCTGGCGATTGCCCTGGCGGCGCACGCAGCGCCGGCGACACTGGGCCAATTGGATGCCAGTCCCACCCTGTTTACCGTCATGGCCGCGATCAATGCGGCGGGTTATGACGCGGAAATCGATTCACCGAACAGCCATCCTCTGCGCAAAGCCATCCGTGAAGAACTGGCCAAACGCGACATTCCGGCTCTCCCGGCGCTCAAGGAGTTCTTCGCCAAACACAAGAAACGCACGGACACGCTGGACCTGGCGCAGTATATCTCCTTCGCTCTTTCCTGCAGCGGCCCCCCCGGCTTCGGGTTCAAGCAGCGCGAGGTGGATCTTCCGCCGGATGTGAGCGGGATGGGCGCCCTCTCGCCGCTGCTGGCGTCGTTCTACAAGCAGGCGAACATCGAGGATTTGTGGGCCCGCTCGCAGAAGGCGGTTGATCAGTATGTGGAGCGCTACCACCAGCCCGTGTCGGACGCGGTACTGGCGGTAAACGTCTACCTCCGGCAGCAGACCTCCGGCTTTACCGGGCGTCACTTCCAGATCTTCCTGGAACTGCTGGCGGCTCCGAACCAGGTGCAGACCCGCAGCTACGGCGACGAGTACACCATCGTCGTGACGCCCTCGGCCGACCTGCGGACTTTCGATATCCGGCATGCCTACCTCCACTACCTGCTCGATCCGTTATCGCTGCGCTACAGTGAGATTCTGAATCGCAAGAAGGGGCTGAGCGACCACGCGCAAAGGGCGCGCGCGCTGGCGGATTCGTTCAAGGAAGACTTCCTCGCGCTCACCACCGAGAGCCTGATTAAAGCCGTGGAGGCGCGGCTCGACCACAAGCCGGAGCTGGTGCAGGAGGATCTCCGCCAGGGCTACATTCTGACGCCCTACTTTTCGGAGGCCCTGCGGGCGTATGAAGCGCAGGACCAGGCAATGGTGCTTTACTACCAGGAGATGGTCTCTGGAATCGACCTGGTAAAAGAGGACGCGCGGCTCTCGCAGGTGGTGTTCGACAGCGAAGCCGCCGAGGGACGAGTGGTGCGCACCCCGGCGCCGGCCCCACCCCCCGCTGCGGGCGCCGCCAAAACCCTGGAAGCCGCCGAGGGCCTTTACAAAGCACAGAATTACGACGAGGCCAGGAAGCAGTTTCTGGCAGCCCTCGAGCAGACCGACGACCCGGGGATCCACGCCGCCGCGTATTACGGCCTGGCGCGGATCGCGGTGCGCGAGAACGATCCGGACGCCGGGGAGCGCCTGTTCCACAAGACGCTGGACCTGAATCCGGAGCCGTTCGTGAAGGGTTGGACACTGGTTTTCCTGGGCCGGCTTTCCCTAGCCTCGGGAGACCGTGACCAGGCCGCAAAATACTTTCAAAGCGTGTTGACGCTGGCCGGCGCATCCGAAGAGGCGCGCCAGGCGGCGCAGCAGGGCATGCAACAAGGTTCGAAGCAGTAGAAAAATTCAAGGAGTCTGGAATGAAACGAAGAATGCTCACCGGTATCCTGGCCGCGGCAACCGGTTTGACCTGCCTGATGGCGCAGCAGCAGGGCAAGCAGGCGAAGCCGGCGCAGGGCCAGCAAGGGCAGCAGCAACAAGGCCAGCAGCCTCTGGTGCCGAACACCAAATCGCCGGGGGAGTCCCAGGCGGTGATGGCCCTGATGCAGGCCCAGAACAATCCGGACGCCACCATCAAGGCGGCCGACGCGCTCCTCACCGAGTACGCGGATACTTTCTATAAAGAAATCGCGCTGATGGTGGAGGCCCAGGCTTACAAGCAGAAGGGGGACAGCGACAAGGCCCTGATTTATGGCGAGAGAGTGCTCGAGGTCAACCCCAAAAACTTCCAGACGACTCTCATGATCGGAGAGATCCTGGCGCAGCGCACCCGCGAGAACGACCTGGACAAGGAAGAGAAGCTGTCGCGGGCCGAGAAGCTCCTCAAAGGCACGATTGACAACCTCAACACCGCGCAGAAGCCGAATCCGCAGCTCACCGACGCGCAGTGGGAAGACGGCAAGAAGATGCTGATCGCGCAAGCCCACAACGGACTGGGCCTGGTGGCTCTGGACCGCAAGAAGTACGATCAGGCGGAAACCGAATTCAAGACCGCGATGGATACGGACCCGCAGGAGCCGACTTACGCCGTGCGCCTCGCCTCGTCGCTGCAGTCCGAAGGCAAGAACGATGAAGCCATCGCCCTGTGCGACAAGATTCTGGCAACGCCGCAACTGCACCCGCAGATCAAGGCGGTGACGGAAAACATCAAGAAGGCAGCCCAGGCGGGAAAGAAGTAACCGGCCATCCAATGCGCGCGGAGCTGGCAACTCTGGAACAGAGAATCGGTTACTCCTTCTCGAATCCGGAATTGCTGCGCCGCGCGCTAACCCACAGTTCCCTCGCCAACGAAACCCGCACGGGCCAAAGCCCGCCTCTCCACGATAATGAACAATTGGAATTTCTGGGCGATTCGGTGCTGGGATTTCTCATCGCCGAGGCCCTGGTGCTCCGTTTTCCGGAGTACAGCGAAGGCCAGCTCTCGCGGCAGAAGGCGCACCTGGTAAGCGCCGCGCACCTGCACGGGGTGGCGCGGCGCCTCGACATCGGCAGCTTCCTCGAACTGGGCCGCAGTGAAGAGATGAGCGGCGGCCGCGCCAAGAAGACCCTGCTGGTGGACGCGCTCGAAGCGGTGATCGCGGCGATGTACCTGGATGGCGGCGCCGACCCGGTGCGCCGGTTTGTGAACACCCACGTGCTGGACGCACCCCTGGCATGGGACGAAGACGCCGGCACGGACATCCAGCCCGCCATCACGAATTTCAAGAGCGCTTTGCAGGAGCTGGCGCAATCGCACGGTCTGCCGCAGCCGCGCTACACCATCGTTCGGGAGCGCGGCCCGGAGCATTCCAAAATGTTCACGGTGGAAGCGCGGATCGGCAAGGACTGGACCGGCCAGGCCGAGGGACGCACCAAGAAAATTGCCGCGCAGCGTGCTGCCCGCGGCGTCTACGACCGCCTGCAGGAGGCCGGGAAAGCCGGCGCGCTCAAAGAGTAGCCTGGTTGATATCCAGGTTCTCCAGTACGCGCCACCCTCATGCTTCATTCATACCGCAGCGCGATCACCGGGTCGACCCGGGTCGCCCGCCGGGCGGGCCAGTAGCCCGCCGCCAGAGCCGCGGCCGCCAGGAATCCCGATGCGCCCAGAAACGCCGCCGGATCGAGCGTGCTGAGATCGAACAGGAACGACGCCATGAGCCGCGACACCGCCGCCGCGCCGGCGAATCCAACCGCCAGCCCGATCGCCACCGGCCGCATAGTCTGCAACATTACCAGCCGCAGCACGGCGTCGCGCCGCGCCCCGAGAGCCATTCGGATTCCGATCTCCTGGGTCCGCTGGGTCACCGCGAACCCAACGGTTCCGTGGATCCCTACCGAGGCCATCAGCAGCCCCAGCAGCCCGATGATCGCCGAGCCGATCGCGCCCATGCGCGCCACCACGAACCCCGTCTGGTTGCTGAACGCGGTCTGCGAATCCGCCACTTCGCCTTCGAGATCGCTGTGGAGCGCCCGAAACTCGCGCTGCACGGCCGCCGCCGCGGTGCCCTCATCGCCCCGCGCACGCATGATGATCGCGCCGTTCAGCCGGGCCGGAAAGTACAGGCAGGTCGGGTCCACCCGGTACAGGTCCGCGCTCCGTATATCCTTCGCCACCCCGACAACCACGCTCGACGCCGAGTGAGGATACTCCTCTCCGGCGAACCGGCTGCTCCCGCGGCCGGGGCCAAACGCCATGCGCTTGCCGAGCGGATCCTCCCCCGGCCAGAAGCGCCGCGCCGTGGCCTCGCTGACGATCACCGGGGCGCCGTCGAAGTTCAGCCCGACGCGCGCCTCTTCCGCGGTGAAATTGCGTCCGCGCACAATCGGAATTCCCAGAGTTGCGAAATAGCCGGGCGTCACCTGGCTGTATAGAGCTATCGGTGTTCCCGGTTCATCGAGGTCCCCGCCGCGGAGGGCCACCGCCACCGACCTCAGCCCGCCCGCCAGCGGCACTCGCCCGGCCGCTACCGATTGAATTTCCGGCAGGCTGCCCAGGCGGCGCGCCAGTTGAGCGACCTCCGTTTCCGTGGCGTTTCGATCCGCGCCCGGCGACCACACATGCAGCACCAGGATGTGGCGGTAGTTGAATCCGAGATCCACCTGCAGGGCCCGCTGCGAGGTCCGTGCCAGCAGGCCCGCGGCGATCAAGAGCGCCAGGCACACCGCCACCTGCGTCCCCACCATCAGGTCGCGCAGCCGCGATTTGCGGAGCCGGCCGCCGAACGCCGCGCCCTCGTCTTTCAGGGCCGAGGTCAGGTTGGGCCGCGAAGCCTCAAGCGCTGGAGCCAGCCCGCTCGCCACCGTGGCGGCGATCGCCAGGAAGAGCGTGTATGCCAGCACGCGACCGTCCGGCGCTACATGCATCACGATGGTGAAGTAGGGGGGCAGGGCCGCCGCCACCTCCAGCATCAGAATGTGCAGCGACCACCACGAAAAGGCAATGCCCGCGCCGCCCGCCAGGAGGCTCATCACGGCGTTCTCCGTCAGCAGTTGCCGGATCAGCCGCCCGCGGCTCGCGCCAATCGCCAGCCGGATCGCGATCTCCCTCTGCCGCGCCGCGGATCGCGCCAGCAGCAGGCTGGCGACATTAGCGCACGCGATCAGCAGCACCAGCCCGACCGCCGCCAGGATGACCACGGCCATGGCCATCGCCCGCGGGTCGGGCGGTCCATTCGGTGTTGCCGTAACTACCACCAGGCTGCTCGCCGGGCTGCGCTGCGGATCCCGCTCCCCCGGGTCGGCCAGCCGGAGCCGCCCCGCCAGGCCGTTCAGCTCCGCCTGCGCCTGCGCCTGCTCCGCACCGCCCTGCAAACGGCCGAATAGCCGGCAGCAAACCGAATGGCGGTCGCTCAGCGCGCCGGCACGGGACATCAGGCGCGCCTGCACCGTGAGGGGCAGCCACAGGTCCGGAATCATCGGCAGCGTGCCGCTGAAATCGCGCGGAGTGATCCCCACTACCGTCACGCTCTGGCCGTTCAGCGTCAGCCGTCGCCCGAGCAGTCCCGGGTCCCGGCCGAACCGCCGGTCCCAGTAGTTGTAACTCATGAGCGCCACCGCCGGCGCGCCCGCCGCGTCCTCCTCGTCTGAAAAGGTGCGGCCCACGGACGCCCCCACGCCCAGCATCTGAAAGTAATTTCCCGACACTCCGCCAACTCCCACCTGCTCCGCGCTCCCGGCCAGGGTCTTCGGGAGCCGGAATCCCATGGCGTCCGCGATACTGGAGTGCGCCTCCGGCGACGCCGTTCCGACTCCACCCAGGGTGAACGCGTTGCCGAAACCGGCCGCCGCCAGCCGGGATAAAGCCCGTGTGTTGTCGCGGTAGTATACGTAATCCGGATATGAAAAGAACTGGTCGCGGTTGCTATGGGTGATCTGCACCAGACGTTCCGGCTGCGGGGCGGGAATGGGACGCAGTGCCACCGCGTTGAACGCCGTGAAAATCGCCGTGTTGACCCCGATCCCGATCGCCAGCGTCAGCACCGCAATCGCCGTGAAGGCCGGGTTCCTCCACAGCGCGCGCAGGGCGTACTGCACGTCCCGCCGGCACGTCTCCACGAACGCCAGCCCGCGCGTTTCGCGATGCGCCTCGCGCAATTGCGCGAGCCCCCCCAGTTCCACGCGCGCCGCGCGCAGGGCCTCCTCGGGCGTACGGCCGCGCCGGCGATGCTCCTCCGCCAACATCTCGAGGTGCAGTTCCAGCTCCTGGTCGAAATCCCCATCCATCTTCCGGGTGCGAAAGAGCGCCCAAATCCGTTTCCACATGGCATCACCCCCGCGTTTCGAACCGCATCATCTCAGGCCGGGCCTCCTGTGGGTTATATAGAGGAGTCTCGCAGTGTTCCTGTGGGATGTCAAGTGGATGGAGAATTTCGCCGTCGTTGATTCTTGCTTCTTACATCTCCGCGTAACTGACGCGGACACGGGGGCCTGCCGGAATGGCCCTCACGGGAAGCGTGAAAGACCTGGTGGCCACGGCGCCATCGAAGCCCTCGGCCAGGATGGTGTAGTGAGTGGTGTGTTCCGGTACGATTTCGAGGCAGTGGCTGGCGGAGGGGTATACGCCTTGCAGAGTGGGGGAAATCTTTACAGAGCGCGCGTTTTCCACGCCGTAGCAGAGCTGGGCTTTTTCCCCCGGCATCAGCGTGCCTACGCTGGCGTAGAATTGCAGGATCCGGACGGGTCCCGGGCTTGTGCCGACCGGGCGCACCCAAACGTGCGAATCGGTCTCCCGGAGCGAACTGATCGCCCATAGGGCCACGATCAACCCGAGAGCTACCCAAAGCCTGGTAAAGCGGAACAGCATCGGCCTACCTTTAGACTCCACTATTCGCACGAAGGTTGCAAGCAGGGCGGGTGGCTTCCGGGCTCTGCTGGACCCTCAGTTGCAGGGTTTCTTCACACATGAGAGCGAAACAGGCCGAAACCGTGCTCGTGGATGGCCGCGAGGTGAAAATCACGCGTCCCGATAAGATCCTGTTCCCCGAGGACGGCATCACCAAGGGCGACCTGATTCGCTACTACCAGCGCATCGGTCCTCGGATGCTGCCTTACCTCGAAGGGCGTCCGCTGTCCATGCAGAGGTTTCCGGATGGTATCGATCAGCCCGGATTCTTTCAGAAGGCGGCGGCCCGCTACTACCCGGAATGGATCCAGAGGGCCACCGTCAGGAAAGCAGGGGGGACGGTCACCCATGTGGTTTGCGGTGACCTGGCGACCCTGGTATATCTCGCCAACCAGGCCTGTGTCACGATGCATACCTGGCTCAGCCGGATCGACAGGCCGGAGTCTCCCGATCAGATGATCTTCGATCTCGACCCCTCCACCGGCGAGCTCGCGCCGGTCATCGACGCTGCGCGAGCGATCCGGGCGGTCCTCGACGATCTCGAATTGCCGGCGTTCCTCAAGACCACCGGCGGCCGGGGATTGCATATCGTAGTGCCCCTCGATCGCCAGCACGATTTCGAGGCGGTTCGCGGATTTGCCAGGCGCGTGGCGCAGGTCGTGGTGGATCGCGATCCTGCGCGGTACACGCTGGAACAGTACAAGAGCAAGCGGCAGGACCGCGTGTTTCTCGATATCAATCGCAATGCCTATGCGCAAACGGCCGTGGCGGTCTATTCCGTGCGGCCGCGCAAGGGCGCGCCGGTTTCGGCTCCGCTCGCGTGGAGCGAACTGGAGACCGAGGGCTTCCGTCCCGACGGCGTGAACCTGCTAACCGCAATGGAGCGGCTCGAAAGGATCGAGGACCCCTGGAAGGACTTCGGGCGCCGCGCCGGATCGCTCGACCAGGCCGCCCGTCATCTGCGCTAACCTGACAAAATCATGGGCATTCGAATCGTTCAGGTGGATGCGTTTACCAACCGGCCGTTTGCGGGGAATCCGGCGGCGGTGTGCGTTCTCGGGGAGCCGCGGCCGGACCAGTGGATGCGCGATGTGGCGCGTGAAATGAACCTCTCGGAAACGGCTTTCCTCACGCCGCAGGATGGCGGATACAACCTGCGCTGGCTGACTCCGGCCGTGGAGGTGGATCTGTGCGGGCACGCCACGGTGGCGAGCGCGCACGTGTTGTGGCAGGACGGACACCTGCCGGAAGGACGCCAGGCGCGGTTCCACACGCGCAGCGGGCTCCTGCTGGCGGACCGCCGCGGAGACTGGATCGAATTGGACTTTCCGGCCAAAGCGAGTGTCGAGGCCGCCGCGCCGGAGGGAATGCTGAAAGCGCTGGGCGTAGAGCGCGCCCGGTACGTGGGAAAGAACGCCTGGGACTACCTGGTGGAAGTGGATTCCGAGGAGACGCTGCGCGGCCTTTCGCCGGACCATTCGACGCTGCGCAAGATCCCGGTGCGCGGGATCATCGTGACGTCGCGGGCCTCGGACGGCGGGTTCGATTTCGTCTCGCGCTTTTTCGCGCCTGGGTCGGGCATCGACGAAGATCCCGTGACGGGGTCGGCGCATACGGCGCTCGGGCCGTACTGGTCGCCGAAGCTCGGGAAGACGGAGCTCACGGCCTACCAGGCCTCGGCGCGCGGCGGCGTGGTGAAGGTGCGGCTGCAGGGCGATCGCGTAATCCTGGGCGGCCAGGCGGTCACCGTGATGACGGGAGAGTTGCTCGCGTAGAAACGATTCTATTTCGGCGGGCCGAACGTCACGGTCGATTCGCCGGTGTACTTGTGGTAATTGCGGAAGTCGATCGCGTTGCGGCTGCACATGTTCGTGCCGCGCTGGCAGCTTAGCGTCTCGGCATGCACCGGCAGAAGGTACTGCTTCGCGTCTCCCAGGCGGATGTACTGATAGTCGGTCGCGGACTCGACATGATCGGTCGGGAAGGCGTCTGGGAACCCGATGGCCTGCATCTCGATGCGCAGCACGCGGGCAGTCTGCGGGTCGATCCACACCGAGCCTTTGTAAGCCGGCTGGTAGGTCTGGCCCGACATGTGGATCTGCCAGTGAGAGTTCTCACGCTTGACGCGGAAATCGTAGAGCTTGGCGCCGAGGCCGCTGATACGATCGTCACGCTGGAAGAAAAAATCGGCTGCGGTGGCGGGTGAGAATAGGTCGATGAGCACAGTTCCGAATTCGCCGGTGGACCAGGCGCCGCCGGTCTCTTCCAGGCTTTTCTTCGCCTTGCCGTTGACGGCGATATCGCGGTAATCCTCTTTGCCGTTGTCGTACACCACATTCATGGTCACGACGTCGAGCGGATTCCAATGCGCCGGGCTGCTTTCGCTCTCGTACCGCGTCACCATCTCCTGGCAGACGTAGCTCGGCAAGGTCTCGGTGAAGTCGAGCGCGGCATCGGTGGCGCGGCGGATCAATTGATCCATGGGGCGCGTGTCGGCCGGCAGGGTGTTGTCTTCGCGGCGAATGCTGGGGGGCGGCGCGGGAGCCGTGCCGGCTGCCGGCGGGGCCGCGGGGGCCGGCGGCGGAGCGGCCGCGGCAACTTCCTCAGGCGAGGCGCTGGCGTGCTCGCGCGACTTATCTACCACCCCGCCGCGCTTCAGTTTGGGCGGGCCAGGGTCATCGGGGTCGTGCGAAGGCGGAGGAACACGCTCGGCGGAAGGTTCCGGAGCATCTTTGCCCCAAGTGTCCACCACGCCGTCGTTCTTGTCTTTGTCCTTGTCCTTCTGCGAAGTCGTCTCCGTTGAAGCCGCTTTCTCCCAGTAGACGTTGACGGCGACCAGCTCTCCCGTCTGGTCTTCCGGTCCCTCGACCGAGATCTGGTCTCCAAGATTGAACTTGGGCGACTTCAACTCCTCGCCGCCTTTGAAGAACTTGGTCTTGCTGGTCCGTTTGAAATCCAACACCCGGTAATCGCCGAGCTCGAGCGAGATGGTCTTGTCGTCCATCACCTTGAGCTTGCCGCGGAAGTTGGGCAGTGGTTGTCCCGAGTCGGCCTTCTTGTCCTTGGACTGTTTGCCTCGACCTGGGATCGGGAGGGGGATCCCTCCGGTGCCGCCCCCGGGGTACCCGCCGGGATAGCCACCCGGATATCCGCCGGGGTAACCGCCCGGATAGCCGGTTGGGGGATATACCTGAGCGGAAGCGACGCCTAAGGTGAGTAAAGCGCCGGCAAGAAGCCGGACACCACGGGCGGTCGGGTTGCGGTGCGACATTCCAGAAGGGTAGATGCTCCCGGAGCGGCCGGCGTTACCTTTTCTTCCATTTACTTGCGGTACCACCGTGCTGGAGGCTTTTCGACGCGGCGTGATATCCTGAACGCGGAGAACCCGTGCCTTCGCGTTCCCTCCTCCTGGTAGATTCCGATCCCGCCATCCACGAACTCCTGGGCGACGCTTTGAAGGGGGATGACCGCCGCATCGACGACGTGTTCGACGGCCAGGAGGCGCTCGACCGGCTGCGCATCGCGCCCTGCGACCTGGTGGTGGCCGGACAGGGCCGGAACGGGTTGGACGGGCTCAAGTTACTGCGGCGTCTCGGCGCGATGCGCCCGGAAACCAGGGTGATCGTGACCGGGGAGCAGAACCCGAAACTGGTGGTCGGCGCCATCCGCCAGCACGCCTACAGCTATTTTCACAAGCCGCTTGCCGCCGGGCCGGTGGCCGACATGGTCCAGCAGGCGCTCAGCTCCGAAACGTGGCGGGATGACATCCGAGTGCTTTCGGCCCGCCCGGAATGGATAACGCTCGAGGTCCGCTGCAAGATGGAGACGGCCGACCGGACCATCCATTTCCTGCGGGAGCTGGAGTCTGACCTGGCACCCCATACGCGGGACGATGTGGCTGCGGCGTTCCGCGAGCTCCTGATGAACGCGATTGAACACGGCGGCAAATCCGACCCGCGTAAACGGGTCCGCGTCTCGCTGCTGCGGACGCCTCGCTCCCTGATCGTCCATCTGGCCGACCCTGGATCGGGCTTCTCACTCGACATGCTCCCCCATGCCGCTATCTCGAACCCCGAGGACAAGCCGACACGCCACGTCGAGGTGCGGGCCGAAGAGGGCCGGCGTCCCGGGGGGTTCGGCATCCTCATGACGCGCAACCTCGTCGATGAGCTGCTCTACAACGAGCGCGGCAATGCCGTGTTATTCGTCAAATACCTTCAGTAAAATTGGGAATTACGTAGCCTGTCACCGAATTAGAAAATGCCGACGAAAGTACTCATTCATATTGCGCAATTGCTGAATGTCCCGTTGAAAGGGCTGGTGGCGGTGATCGGCCTGCTCGACGACGGTTCCACGGTTCCGTTCATCGCCAGGTACCGGAAGGAGGCCACCGGGAACCTCGATGAAGTCCAGATCCGCGATATCCAGGAGAAGCTGGAGTATTTCCGCGAGCTCGAAGAGCGGCGGGAAACGGTCCTCAAGTCGATCGAGGAACAAGGAAAGTTGACGCCGGAGTTGAAAGCCCGGATCGAAGCCACGCTCGAGAAGAACGAGCTCGAAGACCTGTACCTGCCCTATAAGCCCAAGCGCCGTACGAAGGCCTCGATCGCCCGCGAGAAGGGGTACGAGCCGCTGGCGCAAAAGATCTGGGACCAGAAAGAGGAGCTGGGGGACCAGCCGGAAGAGGCGCTCGAAGGGGCGCGCCACATCATCGCCGAATGGATCAGCGAAAACGCCGGGTTCCGCAAGGCGGTTCGCGGAATGATGATGGCCGAAGGCATTGTGGCGGCGCGGGCGATCGAAGGCGCGCCGGATCCGGAAGGAAAATTCCAGATGTACGCGCAGTACAGCGAGCCGGCCGCGAAGATCCCTTCGCACCGCATGCTCGCCATACGGCGCGGCGCCAAAGAAGGCGTGCTGAGCTTCGAAATCGAGCTGGACGAGCAGAAGCCGCTCGCCTGGCTGCGTTCGCAGATTGTGCGCGGCTCCGGCGAATGGACCTCGCACCTCGAAGAGGCCATCGCCGATTCCTACCACCGTCTGCTGAATCCCTCCATTCAGACCGAGGTGCGGCTGGAGCTCAAAGACCGCTCGGACGAAGAGGCCATCAAGGTCTTCCGCGAGAACCTGGAGAACCTGCTGCTGGCGCCGCCCGCCGGCATGCTGACCGTGCTGGCGATCGACCCGGGCATCCGCACCGGCTGCAAGCTGGCGGTGGTGGATGACACGGGCAAGTTCCTCGAGAGCTCGGTGATGTACCCGTTCGAGCCGAAGAACGATCTGGCCGGGTCGGTGAAGACGCTCGCATCGCTGGTGGCGCGCCACAACGTGCAGGCCATCGCGATCGGCAACGGAACGGCCTCCCGCGAGAGCGCCGCCTTCGTGCAGGACTTTCTGCGGCAGGCCAAACTCTTAAAGATCTTCAGCGTCTCGGTGAGCGAATCGGGAGCGTCGGTATATTCGGCCTCCGAAATCGCGCGGCAGGAGTTTCCCGATCTCGACCTGACCATTCGCGGCGCCATCTCCATCGCTCGGCGGCTGCAGGACCCGCTTTCCGAGCTGGTGAAGGTCGATCCGAAATCCATCGGGGTGGGCCAGTATCAACACGATGTCGATCAGCGCCGGCTCAAGCAGAGCCTGGAAGCGACGGTGGAATCGTGCGTCAACCGCGTGGGAGTCGATCTCAATACGGCTTCGTGGGCCCTGTTGCGCTACGTGGCCGGCATCAACGAGCGCACCGCACTGAAGATCATGGAGTACCGCAACGAGCACGGCAAATTCCGCTCGCGGGTGCAGCTCACCGCCGTGGCGGGGTTCGGCCCCAAGACGTTCGAACAGGCCGCCGGCTTCCTGCGTATCCGGGGCGGCGAGAATCCCCTGGATATGACCGCCGTGCATCCGGAATCGTACCCGGTAGTGGAACGGATCGCCGCATCGATGGGCGTGACGATCGCTGAGTTGATCGCCAAACCCGAGCTCGTCGAGAAAGTAAAGCTCGAGGGGTTCGCCACCGAAACGGTCGGGATGTACACCCTGGGTGACATCCGCGAGGAGCTTCGCAAGCCGGGCCGCGATCCGCGCGAAAAGTTCGTGGCGCCGCATTGGCGCGAGGACGTAAAGGAGATTGCCGACCTGAAGCCGGGCATGACTCTGGAGGGAGTGGTCACGAACGTCACGCGGTTCGGCGCTTTCGTGGACATCGGCGTCCACCAGGACGGTCTGGTGCACGTGAGCGAGCTATCGCACCGCTTCATCAAGGAAGCCAGCGAAGTCGTGAAGGCCGGGCAGATCGTCAAGGTGCAGGTGCTGGCTGCGGACCCGAAAGCCAAGCGCATCGCGCTCTCGATGAAAGCGCTGGAAGCGGCGCCGCGAGCGAAACCGGAACCGCGAAAGCCCTCGATCCAGGATCAGCTGGCGTCCTTGAACTCGAAGTTCCGCGTGAAGTAGGTCAGTTCGGCGGCAACTGGAAGTTCGTCTGCACGGTGGTGTTCGTACCGGCGGTCACGATGCCGGCGTCCAACCCGGATGATGCGGTGAAGGCGTGCTGCACGGTGAACGACCCAAGGGAAACGCTGGCTATGCCCTGCAGGATGGTGCGGGCCAGGTAATCGGGAACCGTGAAACTGCCGGAGGCGGCCGGCAGATTGCAGACGATCGACATGTCGAGGGTAGCGCTGGTGGCATGGATGGCGATCTTCACAAACGTGCCGCTCGCGCCTGGGGTCCACTGGAAAAGCAGCGGCTGGCCGATACGGACCGGGCCGGCGGTGTAGGCTGCCGGGTTGGTCCACTGAACGGGCGCCCCCACGGTGAAGCTGCCCTGCAGGGGGCCGATGTCGGAACCCCCGGTGCTCACGACGCTGTACGCGCCTTGGAACGTCCCCGGCGGCTGCAGGGAGAAGCTATAGCTGCCGGGTGATACGTTCTGTAGGGCTAGCAGGCCGGCGGGGCTATTGAGGCGGACCACGGCCCCTGCATTCAAGGGGTCGGCGTAGGACACTGTCTGCGCACCCGGATCGATCGCCGTCTCGGTCTCATAACATGCGCCGGCACTCGATTGAAGCGGGACCGGGGCGGCGGTCAGGCCCTGTGTAGCGTATCGGAGAAAACTTCCGGTCAAGGTCTCCGACGGCGGCGAACTGAGGTTCCACACGTTGAGCGAGCCCACCGCCAGGCTGCCCGCCTTTTCCAGCGTGGTGAGATCGGAAGCGCTGAAGCTCAGGGGGTCGTCGCATTCCTTACTTGATGACACGGCGATAGTCCCGATATTGCTCACCAGCCCGTTCACTACGGCGGCGACCGGCACGTAACAGCCCGATACATTTGTTGGAACGTCGAAGTTGATCTGGTCGATTCCCGCGCAGCAGCTCGTGCGTCCGGCGAATCGGACGTGCGCCGGCTGCCCGCCGACATAGAGGGCGTCCAGGTAGGGCAGCGCTCCGGGCACCGGTCCGGCGGCTTCATCGCCGCTGCTGACGGGGCCAAGCCCGGTACCCCAGAGAATGGCGGTCTGGCCGGGGGCGGCGGCGGAAACGATCGTGTTGACCGGCAACTGCGTGGCACTCACGAAGTTCTGCACGATGGCCTGCCCGGTTCCCCCCTGGTTCAGCGTGAACATGCCGAAGGAACTACGCACCACGTGAATCAACGCCGGATTGCTGGTGAGCGTGCGGTAGGCCAGGGTCAGGGTCGCATCGCCCTCCGGGACAGTCGACGGGAGAATTGCGGCCACCTGCTTGATCGAGGTATAGACTACCGGGATATCGATGCTCAATGTGCCGGTATTGATGTGGACCCGCGTTCCCGCCAGCCCGTCGGAAGTCGGCAGCGGGAAACTGGCGGCCAGCACGAGCGAGTCCGGGCCCAGATAATTTCCGAAAATCAGGAACAGCGAGCCTCTGGCGATGCCGGCATTGGCGAAGCCGGGCGCCAGGTAGCCGGCTGCGTTCACGACGCCGTTGGGCGAGATCGCGGGCTGGGTCGGATTCGCCGCGAAGGCAACGGCCCCGCCCACAGCGAGAAGGGTCAAAACCCGGAAGGCCATAACCTCTCAAATGTATCAATACACATAGAATTCAGCCGGATGCTTTCGCACATACAGCCCGTGCTACCATCCGGCCATGAGGGTGCGAAAACCGATCGCCAGGGAATCCGGAACAGGCCGCCTGCTGGCCGGCGGCCAAGAGTGCGATGTCCGCTACGAGGTGATCACCTGGGGAACGTTTGAAGGCGATGCTCTGTGCATCCGTGAGAGGAACGGCGCGTTCGAAGGCGAGCGTGCCTGGCCTTCCGGGGTGGCGAACCTCCAGTTGGAAGACGGCCAGGTGCGGCGGATCCTGCTCCGGAAGAGCGGGACCTTTGCAATGTGCGAATGACCGGCGCTGGCCCTTTGGAGCCAATGCGGTAACGCTTCGGCGGTACCTTTGCGCCTTCCGAACAGAACTCGGTTGCACAGGTTTGTGTACGTATTCTGCTCGGGAGGAGAAGCATGCATTCCTTTTCCGGCAGCGCACCCGCCCCCCGATCCGGCTGGTGGTGCGAATGCCAAGATACCGGCCGGAGCCGGCGGCCCCTCTCTGATTTCCGAAAGGGCGAACGCGACTAGGAGGCTGCGGTGGGGGGCGCCGGCCCTCCTGTTCCTGCTCATCCTCGGGCTTGCCTATCACTGGAACTCGACTGCTCAGGCGAAGCATTCCTCCAAGGCGGAAGCCATCGGGATCCCGGCCGCGGCGGTTTCAGTAGGAGATCTCCACGCCACCGTCATGATACAGGGAACGGTAGCGGCCCTGAACAGCCCGTTTCTGCTGGCGCCGCGAATTCTGGGAAGCCGCTCCGGAATGAACCGCGGCGGCGACATCTCGTCGGTCGTGCCCGGCGGCGATTTCAACCTCGTACTGCTCAGCCTGGCCAAGGCCGGGTCGCACGTCAAAAAAGGAGACGTGGTGGGGCAGTTCGATCCGCAGAACCAGTTGCTGCGCGGTGCGCGCCGCCAAGGCAGCCTGGGAGAGCGCCATCCTCGATCTACAGACCGCCCCTGTCCATGCGCAGCTCGACGTCGAAAAGCTCAAACTGGCCCGGGAGGAGGCCGAGGCCACCTACAAGCAGCTCGTTTATGAAAGCTCGCTCGTCGAGGAATCCCAGCGGGCGCAGATCCGTATGACGGAGTTGAACCGCGACCAGTCCCGGATCGAGCTGAGGCGCGCCGAGCAGAACGTCGAGAAGATGACGGTGCGAGCGCCCATGGACGGAATTGTCGTGATGGGAAGCATCGTTCGCAACGGCGAATTCGGCCAGATTCGCGAGGGGGACCAGATCTTTGCCGGACAGCCGTTCCTGTCAATCGTGGACCCCATTATCGCCTTCCAGCGCCCCATCTGATCCGGGGGCTGGCGCCGCGCTTTTAGACGTGCTAAAACTCACAGCTAGCGCGGTTATGGAACGTACTATGGTTGACGCCATCGGCTGCGCGCCAATATGTTTGGTCGGGGAGGACTGTAATGAAGCGGGCCATGGCAGCCGTGTTGTTTTTGACCGTTCTGACCGCGGCGGAGGCGCAGCAGAAGAAGCGCGTGGCGGTATTGAACTTCGACTACGCGACGGTTCAGAGCGGCGTAAACGCCCTGTTCGGAGCTAACAAAGATATCGGCAAAGGGATCTCGGATCTCCTGGTGGACAAGTTGGTGCAGGACGGCGTGTACTCCGTCATCGAGCGCAACCAGCTCGACAAGATCCTGGCCGAGCAGAATTTTTCCAACAGCGACCGGGCCGACCCGAACACCGCCGCCAAGATCGCGCGCGTGCTGGGGGTAGACGCAATCATCATCGGCAGCATCACGCAATTCGGGCGCGACGACAAAAAGACCGACATCGGGGGAGCCGCCCTGGGTAACGTAACCGGGCGGTTCGGGCTGGGCGGAGTTCGGAAGACCCAGTCTACCGCGGTGGTCCAGATCACCGCGCGCATGATCAACACCTCCACCGCGGAAATTCTGGCGAGTTGCACGGCCAAGGGCGAGTCTTCGCGAAAGGGCACCGGGCTCCTGGGCTCGGGCGGCAGCGTCTACGGTCCGGAAGCGGGCGCAGGAATCGACATGGCATCGAAAAATTTCGCCGACACCATCATCGGCGAAGCCACCACCAAAACGGTGCAGGACCTGGCGCGCCAGCTCGACGAGAAGGCGGGAGCGATGCCCACCACGGTAATCTCCCTCAAGGGCGAGGTAGCGGACGTTTCGCCCGACGGAACGATCATTATCAATATCGGCTCCAAGGCGGGGGTCAAAGTGGGAGACCAGCTTTCGATCAAGCGCAAGGTGCGGGACGTGCGGGACCCGGCCACGGGCAAGGTGCTCCGCTCCATTGAAGACACCGTCGGCACCATTACGATTACCGAGGTGGAAGAAGGTTCCTCAGTCGGGAAATTCAGCGGCTCGGCAACGGCCAAGGTCGCGGACGTGGTTTCGAACAAGTAGGCCATCATGAACCTCGAGATCGGCTCCACACTCGGCGACTATCAGATCATCGGCATCCTGGGCGCCGGCGGGATGGGCAGGGTTTACAAGGTCCGGAACGTCATTTCGGATCGTATCGAAGCGATGAAGGTGCTGCTCCCGGATCTGGCAACGGCGCCGGAGCTGGCCGACCGGTTCATGCGCGAAATCAAGGTGCAGGCCAGCCTCGAGCACCCCAATATTGCGTCCCTCCACACCGCCGTGCGGGTGGATAACCAGCTGCTCATGCTGATGGAGTACCTGGAAGGCGTGACCCTGGAGCAGCGGCTCCAACAGGGCCGGATTCCGGTGCCCGAGGCGGTGGAGTACGTACGCCAGGCCTTGGCGGCGCTTGACTACGCGCACCAGCGCGGAGTGATTCATCGCGACATCAAGCCGGCCAACATGATGCTGGTCTCCGGGACGGTGAAGCTGATGGATTTCGGCATCGCCAAAGCGGCGGGCGACCAGCGGCTCACCATGACCGGCACCACCATGGGATCGCTGTACTACATGTCGCCGGAGCAGATCAAGGGAGCTTCCGACCTGGACGCGCGCGCGGACCTCTACTCGGTGGGAGTTTCGCTCTACGAACTGGTAACCGGGAAGCGGCCGTTCGATGGAGACAGCCAGTTCGCCATCATGTCCGCGCACCTGGAAAAGAACCCGGTGCCGCCGGTGACCCTCGACCCGAGCCTGCCGGAGTCGCTCAACGACCTGATTCTGATGTCGGTCGAAAAAGATCCGAACCAGCGGTTCCAGACAGCGGCCGCTTTTCGCAATGCGCTGGGCGGGTTTGCCGCGGCAGTGAGCGCGCCCACGGCCACGCTGGCCGCGGCGCCCCCGCCACCGGCGCTCGCCGCAGCACCGGCTCCTCAGAACTACCAACTGGTGGAACCGACCCAACCGGTTCAGCCGCGCAGCAAGCGCGGGCTATGGATGGCGCTGGGCGCAGTCGCGGCAGTGCTCGCCGTGGTGGCGGTGGTCCAATTTGCGCCGTGGAAAAGCAAAGCCGCACCGGAGCCCGCCGCAACCGCGCCGGCTACTTCCCCGGCTACGCAGCAGGCATTGCCGCAGCCGACCCCAGCGCAGCAGGTACCCGCGCAACAGACTCCGGCCCAGCAGCCGGCGGCACAGCCACCGGTCCAGAATGCCGTATCGCCGGCGCCGGTCCAGATTCCAGTCCAAAAACCGGCTTCTCCTCCCGCGACGAAACAGGCTCGCCAGATCATGCCGCCGACCTCCGCGCCGCCGGTCACGGATGCGCATCCCGCGGCGAGCAGTCAGCCCCCCGCCGCGACTCCTCCGGCGCAGGCGCCCGCCCCGCAGCCTGCCGCGCCGGCCGGACCGAGCCGGGCCGAGTTGCAGGATGCCCGCGAACATCTGATGATGCTGGGAACCCGCGCGGCCGGCGTGCGAACCACCCTGCAGACGTTGCAGCGCCAGCAGGCCGCCTCCGGCATGAACCTGCGCGGTGACATGCAGGAGGCCGCCAACCTGATGAACAGCTACCTGGAGGGCGCCAACGCGGCGCTGAATGCCGGCGATCTCCCCGCGGCCCGCACGTTCGCCGACAAAGCGGAGCGGCAACTCGAGAAGCTGGAGAAGTTTTTGAACAGGTAAAACTAGACCGGTTCGAGCGCCAGATCGACGACCTCTTCCATCGACCGCACGTAGCGGATGGTCATTTCGCCGATCTGCTCGGTCTTGAGGTCTTCCTTCACATTGACCTCGTTTTCGAACGGCAGAATCACCTCGCGGACGCTGCTGCGTTTGGCCGCCAGCACCTTCTCCTTGATGCCTCCCACCGGCAGTACCTGGCCGGTCAGCGTGATCTCGCCGGTCATCGCGAGATTGGGGCGCACGCGCCGGTCCGTCAGCATCGAAAGCAGCGCGGAAGCCATGGTGATGCCGGCCGACGGGCCGTCCTTGGGGATCGCGCCCGCCGGCACGTGGATGTGGATGTCGCTGGTCTTGAACAGGTCCGGATCGATGCCGTATTTCGTGGCGTTGGCGCGCACCCAGGTGAGCGCGGCCTGCACGGACTCCTGCATCACGGGGCCCAGCTGGCCGGTCATGATCAGGCCCTTGCTTCCTCCCGGCATACGCCCGGCCTCGATGAAGAGCACGTCGCCGCCCACCGGGGTCCACGCCAGGCCGACGGCCACGCCGGGGCGCTGCGTGCGCTCGGCCACTTCCACGTCGGTGCGGAATCGCGGAGCGCCCAGGTCTGCCTCCACCTCCGGAGGGGTCACTTCGATCTTCTCGTGCGTGCCCTCGGCGATACGCCGCACCTGTTTCCGGCAGATGGTGCCGATCTCCCGCTCCAGGCTGCGCACCCCGGCCTCCCGCGTATAGCGGCGGATGAGGTAGCGAACGGCGTCTTCGGAGAACCGGATATCCTGCTCGCCGCCGAGTCCGTTCTCTTTGATCTGCCGCGGAATCAGGTAGCGGAACGCGATTACCACCTTTTCGTCTTCGGTGTAGCCTTCGAGCGAGATAATCTCCATGCGATCGCGCAGGGCATCGGGCACCGGATCGAGAACATTGGCGGTCGTGATGAACAGGACCTTGGAAAGATCGAACTGCACGTCCAGGTAGTTGTCGCGGAAACTGACGTTCTGTTCGGGGTCGAGCACCTCGAGGAGCGCCGAGGCGGGGTCGCCCCGGAAATCGCGTCCCAGCTTATCCACTTCGTCCAGCATGAAGACCGGGTCGTTGACGCCGGTGCGGCGCAAGGCCTGGATAATCTGTCCGGGCAGCGCGCCGATGTAGGTGCGGCGGTGGCCCCGGATCTCGGCCTCATCGTGCATTCCGCCCATCGAAATGCGCGCGAACTTGCGGCCGAGGGCGCGCGCGATCGAACGTCCGAGCGAGGTCTTGCCGACTCCGGGCGGCCCGACGAAGCACAGAATCGGTCCTTTGAGCACGGGCCGCAGTTGCAGAACGGCGAGGTAATCGAGGATGCGCTCCTTGACCTTCTCCAGGTCGTAGTGGTCCTCGTTGAGGATCTCGGCAGCCCGCTTGACGTTCACCTGAGACCCCGAAGATACGCTCCACGGGAGGGCGGCCATCCATTCGAGGTAGGTCCGCGTCACGCCGTATTCGGGGGAGGCGGGCGACATGTGCGCGAGCCGGTTCATTTCGCGCATGGCCTCGGTCTTCACTTCTTCGGGCATGCCGGCGGATTCCAGTTTCTGGCGCAGGTCATCGACGTCGCGCGTCGATTCCTCCCCTTCGCCCAGCTCCTTCTGGATGGCCTTCAACTGTTCGCGCAGGTAGAACTCCCGCTGGCTTTGGGAAAGCTGGCCCTGCACCTGCGACTGGATCCGGCCGCGCAGCTCCAGCAGTTCGAGCTCGCGGGTGAGGTGGCGGTGGATCTCGCTCAGCCGGACGCCGCCATCCAATTGCTCGAGAAGGCGCTGGCGCTCGGCGGGGCTGAGAGAGGGCAGGTTCCCCGCGATGAAGTCCGCTATCCGCCCGGGCTCGCTGACCTGGGCCGCGGCCGAGACCAGGTCGTCGGACAGGTTGGGGCTGGCTTCCACGATCTGCTGAAACAGGCTGGCAACGTTCTGCCGCAGGGCCTCGATTTCCGGCGTCATCTGCGGTTCGATCTCGGCAAGGCGCTCGACCCGCGCCTTGAGGAACGGCTCGGTGGAAGTGTACTCGCGGGTTCGTATGCGCGCGATGCCCTCGCAAAACAACAGCAGGTTCTCGCGCGGCATGCGGATTACTTTGTGGATCACGCAAACGGTGCCGATCTGGTACAGATCTTCGGGCTTCGGTGAATCGACGCGGGGGTCGAGCTGCGAGATGACGGCGATGGTGCGGTTCTCGCCCAGCGATTGAAGCAGCGCCACCGAGCTCGGCCTCCCGATGGTGATCGGCAGCAGCGAGCCGGGAAACAGCACGGTATCCCGCACGGTCAGAACCGGCAATTCCTCGAGCGCGGGTTCGTGGTCAGCGGGGACGGAGAGAGCCTGTTGTTCTTCGACGGCCATGGCAAGCTACCCCCAGTTTAGCTTCAAGCGCCCTTCGGGTAGCAGCCTAAAACCCGCAGGAAGTCCGCAATCTCTCTTAAATGTCCCAAGGCGTTGCGCGCATTGGGCGAATCCACCCGCCCGAGGAAATCCAAATAAAAAAGATACTCCCACGGCTTGCCGCGCAAAGGCCGCGATTCGATCTTGGTGAGGCTGAGATCCCGCAGTGCGAACGCACTCAGGGCGCGGAACAGCGAGCCGGGCACGTTGCGTGTGCTGAACACCACCGACGTCTTCCATTGCGTATGCTCGGGCGCGCGGACGGGATGGCGGCGGGCGTAATCGGCTGTGCGCAGGAGGAAAAAGCGCGTAAAATTCTGGCGGTCGCTCTCGATGGAGCGGCGCAGAATGCGTGCATTGTAGATTTCGGCGGCGACCTGGGAGGCGATGGCCGCGGCATCTTCCAACCCGTCATCGACAATCATCTTCACGCTGCCGGCGGTGTCGTAGAACGGAATTCGCTCCATCTGGGGATTGCGGGAAAAGAAATCGAGGCACTGGTTGAGCGCCACCGGATGGGAAAATACACGTCGAATTTTCGAAAAAGGAACTCCCTTGCGGGCAATCAGATTATGGACGATGCGTACGCTGGTTTCCGCCACTATGGGTAATTCAAAATTCTGCAGGTGATCGTAATTCTCGTGGACCGAGCCCGCCAGTGTGTTTTCGATGGGCACCACCGCGCCGGTGGCGCGCCCCTCCTTGACGCTGCGAAAGATGTCTTCGAACCGTTCGCAGGGAATCACGGGGACATCCGCCCCGGCGAGTTTGCGGCTGGCCTCTTCGCTGAAGGCGCCGCGCGCTCCCTGAAACGCGATGGCTTCGCGGCGCGGTTTCATCGCGGGCCCTCCCAGCGCCGGACCGCGGTGTCCGGGGCGCCGATCAGGTCTAGGACCCGGTCGACGCTCTGATCCACGATCTCCATTACGGTTTGCGGGTGGTGATAGAAACCCGGTACGGGCGGCGCGATGATGGCGCCCATCTCCGCCAGGGCCGTCATCGATCGGAGGTGACCTAAATGAAAGGGGCTCTCACGGACCATCAGGATCAATTTCCTCCGCTCCTTGAGCGTGACATCGGCGGCGCGGACCAGCAGGTTGGAGCTGATCCCGTGAGCGATGGCCGACATCGTGTGGATCGAGCAGGGTGCGACGACCATCGCGTCCGTGGGATAAGAACCGCTGGCGAGGCGGGCTCCAATATCCCCGAAAGGATAGGAAAAATCTGAAAGATTCTTGAGATCCGCAACGGTCTTTCCGGTCTCGAGAAAGAGAGTTTTTTCTCCGGACCGCGAAAGAATGAGGTGGGTTTCCATTCCTTGCTGGGCCTTGAGCCGTTCCAGCAGGCGCAGGCCATAGATGGTGCCGCTGGCGCCGGAAATTCCAACGATAATCCTCACGCTGGGTTGCCGCCTCGCATCGGTTTTCCGCAGGTCCGCCCCTCTGTTCCGGAATCGGAACAAAACGGGCTAAATTTGGTTGTATCTTCGAAGGTGCTGACGCTATAATTGCCACGGCGATTGGGGTGGGGAGGTAAATACTCCACAGCATCGCCCCAGCGGGCTATACATCGAGGATCATATCATGGAGCGTGCGGGGGAGAAGCTCAAGCGGGTTCGGGAGAAGCTGCGGCTGACCTATCGCGAAGTGGAGCAGGCCAGCCAGCAGGTCGCACGGCAGCGGGGCAGCGACGATTTTGCGATCGCCCTCAGCCGCCTGGCGGATATCGAGAACAAGGGAACCGTGCCGACCATTTACCGGCTCTATTCCCTGTGCGCCATCTACCGGCTGGACCTGGTGGAGGTGCTCGACTGGTACGGAGTGCCGGCCGAGGAGCTGCCGGCGGACTCGGTGAAGATCGCTCTGGATCAAACCCACGAGGCCCGGTTCAAGCCGGAGACCGTATCGGTTCCACAGGCTCTTCTGGCCGGCGAGATCGATCTCAACCAGACGGCTTTCCTCCCTTACCTGATGCGCCGGTGGGGCAATTTGCCGTGGAGCTTTCTGCGCGGCCTCGACCTGCGGCCGTTCCGCTACGGATTCATCGGGCTGGAGGACTGGTCGATGCATCCGATTCTGGTCCCGGGATCGATGATCGTGATCGACGACACGCGGCGAAAGATCGCGCGCGCGGGCTGGACCGACGAATTCGAGCGGCCGATCTACTTCCTGGAATCTCGCGAAGGATACTGCTGCGGATGGTGTACCGTCATGGCGGGCCGCCTCCTGGTCCACTCCCACCCGGCGTCGCACTGCCCGCCGCGAATCTTCGACTACCCCGGCGAGATCGACGTGATCGGGCAGGTGGTGGGCGCGGCTATGTCCCTGGATTACCGGAAACACCGCCCAGCGCGAGCCGCATCAGCTCGAGGACCATCTCCAGATCGGTAATGAAAAGCTGTCGTTCCACCTCGCGGGCCCCGGCGGGCACCAGCCCGCGGCATTCCTGAAACGAGATCTGCCGCTGCGAGGAGGCCAAAAAGTCGTCGAGATCGGCCTTCTGCTCCGAAAGGCTGAAGCATAGCCATTCCGAAAAGACCTTGTGATGCGCGTGGCAGAGCACACGGTCGGCGTCCTCGGTTCCCAGCAGATTGGTCAGGGTCTCGTGGGTGTATTTCCCGGTTTGGGAGTCGCGGAGGGATGCCAGGTACAAGAGGCGTCCGAACTGGGTGGGAATCTGCGAAAGGGTTTTGCGCCAGAGGTCTTGTACGGGCCGCTCGAAGGGATCTGAGTTGACAGGCGAGTTAGACAATTCGGCGTCCAGGGCGACCCGCACCAAGGCCGTCCCCATTTGATTCTATACCGGTACAAGGTTAACATTACCCCCAAGTTTTTGGGTTGGCTGCCGCCGGTTTGGCGGCGGGCGATGGAGTACACGTATGTTCCAATTCTGGAAAATTTTTCAGTAAAACACCTTATACCAGTCCGGTCACAACTAGTATAGTACTAAGATTACTCAACTATTGCTGTGAAAGGATATTAAAAAATGAAAAAAATCGTGATGCTCGCCCTCCTCGCAGTGACGTTTCTGGCCGCCAACCCGGTGCGGAAGTCTGAGAACCCGGCTCCGCAGTGCGACCCCTGCCCGTGGGTCCGCTAAATCCAGAATTTCGGTTCATCCAATTTCGGAGGCCCGGTGTTAAGATCGCTTACAGAGCGGTAAGATGCCGGGTCACTCAATAGTTTCGTTCCTTCAGGCGCTCACCTTAGTAGGTTCTGCGCTGACGGCGTTAAAACTTTATCGTTCAGGCCTTTACAGCAAGTATCCCGTCTTCTTCAGCTACTTTCTCTTTCGTATCCCCAACGGCATCTGGTCGCTTCTGCTGCCTGTCAAGTCGAACGCCTACTTTTATTGCTGGGTGTTCACCGAGCCGCTGTTCTGGTTGTTTCACGTCATGGTCGTGCGCGAACTCTTCAGGTTGGTATTGGCGCGCCACAAAGGCCTGTATACGCTGGGGCGTTGGGCGATGTATTTCGGGGTCGTCGTATCCGTAACCCTTTCATTAATCAGCATGATGCTCAAGTTCAAGCCGGGGGCCGCACAAAAATCCCAAATCATTGCGTACTTCTACGGCACCGATCGTGGCGTGAACCTGTGTCTTGCGCTCTTTCTCATCCTGATGGTCCTGTTGATCAGCCGATACCCGGTTTCCCTGCCGCGGAATATCGTACTTCATGCGGTCCTTTTTACTACATTTTTCCTAGGGAATTCTCTTACTTCTCTCCTCCGAAGTGTCCTAGGAATTCGGCTATTCACGACAATCGATACCGGACTCATGGCGTTAGCGGCTGCTTGCACGTTCGGCTGGTTCTTTTTCCTCACCCCCAAAGGCGAGGAGGCTCGGGTCGAACCGCAGCAGATTTCCTCTGACCGGGAGGAGCGAATCCTCTATCATTTGGACTCCCTGAACGCCGCCCTGCTGAAAGTCGCTCGAAAATAAGGCGATTTTCCGGTGCCACTAGTACTGGTATTACCCATCCTTGTCTTGCATTACGTGAAAAGTCCGTTTATCCTTAGTGTGGCGATAGAATGAACGCGACAAATCTCATGTTGGTCGGCGCAGTTTCGGCATGTTTGGGTCTGGTGCTGGTCCTTATCTGGGCCGTGCGGAGGCTCTCGACATCCGGAGGCAGTCTTCCCGTGACTGCCGCCTGGATCGACGAGCTGTCGATTGAACGCTACCGGCCCATGATGCGGCTATTGGACAGCCGCGACGTCGATTTTTTGCGCGCCCAGCCCGGCTTTACGCCGGCGATGGTCCGCCGGCTCCGTAGCCAGCGGGCTCAGGCATTTAAAGGTTATCTGCGCTGTCTGAGCCTGGATTTCAGCCGCATGTGCGCCGCCATCAAGCTGCTCATGTTGCAATCGCGGCGGGATCGTCCGGACCTGGCCGAAGCGCTGGTGCGGCATCAGTTCCTGTTCGCGTCCGGCATGCTGGTGGTGCATTGCCGCCTGTTCGCATACCGCCTGGGTCTCGGGGGTGTGGATGCCACGGCGCTGGTCCAGATCTTCGATGTGATTCGCATCGAACTGCGGTCCATGGTGCCGGTGGCAGACGCCACGGCCGCCTAGTTCACAGCCTTTTCAATACGTCCTTCGCCTTCTTCAATTCCGGGAATTTCTTCTCGGCCTCACGAAATTCGCGAGTATGCACCCGCCGCCGCGCTCCGTGGTGATCCACCGGGTAACGCAGGTGCAGCATTTCGTGGAACAGCACATAGCGTAAAGCCAGCGGAGAATCCCCGGAGCGATCGAGAATTTTGCTGATAATAATCGCGTTATGCGATGGATCGAAGTGCCCCAGCATGGTTCGGGAAGGCCTGCGGCTCCAACCCAATTGCGGGCGGCCCATCAAACCATCGAAGAATTCCTGGTTGAGCGCGTCGAAAAGGGACTCCAGATTATAGTGTTCGCCCTGCGGTCCGGATATGAATTTCCTTCCCCGGATCTGCCGGATGATCTCGGCCTGCCTCCGCACATCGCGGCGATTCAGATAAAGCCGGTAGCGGTAGGAGTACATCCGGCCGACGGGCTTCCGATAAAGCTTCGACAACAGGATAAAAGCGAGGGCTTCGGTGACTGGCGCCGGCGCGCCGGCGAGCAGGTCGGAAATCCGCACATGAATCCGGCCGTTTTCCAGCCGTATAAAGCTGTCGGCGTTGGCGAAGCGGCAATACTCCACAGTAAAGTCCGGTATGGGCGTCCGCGGCTTCAACTGGCGAAAGACCCGGGCGTAGATCTGCTCGGGAGACTCGAAAAAAAGAGAGCTCTGGACCGCCTCGAAATCGAGAATCCCCTCGGCATCGACCATTCACCACTAGAGTAGCGCGGGTTCTCGCCCGGCCGCGAAAGGGATTCCTCGGTTGCATTTCCTCTACCCCGATGGGTTACCCTGAACTCTTAAAGGAAAACAACATTGCCAAAGGCGAAAATCACTGCGCTCGGCTGCTACACTCCCCCCGACGTACTCACTAATCAAGACCTGGAAAAGATGGTGGACACGAACGACCAGTGGATTCTGGAGAGGGTCGGGATTCGCGAACGCCACATTGCGCCGGCCGGAATGGCAACCTCCGATATGGCCATCGAAGCCGCCCGCTGCGCGCTGGCACAACGGGGAGTGGCTGCCTCGGAGGTGAATGCCATCATCCTCTGCACGGTGACGCCGGACATGTTCTTCCCCTCGACCGCGTGCCTGGTGCAGAACGCCATCGGCGCTCGCGGCGCCTGGGGCTTCGACCTGATCGCCGCCTGTTCCGGATTCGTCTACGGCTTGACCACCGCCGCGCACCTGGTAGGCGGCGGGACGCACAAGAAGGTGCTCGTGATCGGGTCGGACACGATGAGCCGCATCATCGACTACACCGATCGTTCGACCTGCGTCCTGTTCGGAGACGGTGCCGGGGCCATGCTGGTGGAACCGGTGGAAGGGGACGAGGGTCTGGGCTTTATCGATTTCCTCGGAGAAGTGGACGGCTCGGGCGGCGACTTCCTGAAGATGCCGGCGGGCGGAAGCCGCATGCCGGCCTCGCACGAAACCGTCGATCAGCGCCTGCATTACGTCAAGCAGGAAGGCCAGCAGGTCTTCAAGTACGCGGTCCGCAAGATGTACGAGACCTCGCGCGAACTGCTGGAGCGCAACGGCTTCACCCTGGACGACCTGGCGCTTCTGATTCCGCACCAGGCCAACCGGCGCATCATCACGGCTGCGTCGGAGCGGCTGGGCATCCCCCCCGAGAAGGTGGTCATCAATATCGACCGCTACGGCAACACCACGGCCGGAACCATCCCGCTGGCAACTCGCGATGCGATCCAGCAGGGCCGCCTCAAGAAGGGCGACCTGGTGCTCTTCGCGGCGGTGGGCGCGGGGTACACCGTCGGCGCCAGTTTGTGGCGCTGGGCGTTTTAGCCCGGCCCGCCGTTACAGAACCCGCGCGATCACCAGTGTCATGTCGTCGTGCTGCGGGGCGCCGCCGGCGAAGGCGTCGGCTTCCCGCATGATGCGGGCAATCGTTTCCGCGGGCGGTAGGGACATTGATGTTCGGGCGGTCGCAAGTAATGCGTCCTCGCCCCATTCGGCTTCCGCGCAATTCTCGGCTTCGCTGATGCCGTCGGTGTAGAGAACCAGCAGGTCGCCCGGTTCCAGGCGGATCTCCTCCTGCTCATAACGCGCGAACCCGAAGAGTCCCACGGGCGGGCCGCCCTTCTCCAGGCGGAGCAACTGGCCGCCGCGCAGGAGCATGGGGGGATTGTGACCGCCGTTAGAGTAAAGCATGACGCGGTTCGCCGGGTTGAACCGGGCGTAAAAAAAAGTGGCGTAGCGGTACTCGTGGGACGCGTCGCAAATCAGCCGGTTCACATTCACCATAACCTCCGCCACGCTGCCGACGGCAGCCTGGGACTGCCCCCGGACAGAAGCCTGCAGGCTCGCCATGAGCAGCGCCGCGGGGACGCCCTTGCCGGAGACGTCCGCGATCACCAGGCCCAGCTGGCCGCCGGCCAGCGCCAGGAAATCGTAGTAATCACCGCCGACTCCCCGCGCCGGCCGGCAGTGCCCCGCGTACTCGAGCGAGGCGACCTGCGGCAGATTCTGCGGGAACAGGCGCTGCTGCACCTCGCGGGCGATCTCGATTTCGCGATTCAGCAGCTCGCGCTCGGCCACCTCGGCGGCAATCGCTTCGGAGAGCAGGCTGTTTTCGAGGGCCAGCCCGGTCTGAACGGCCACGGTCCGGAGCAGGCTGGCGTCGCTGGCGGAATATGGCTCCTCCGACTTCTTGGGCCCCAGGCTGATAAACCCGAGCAGCTCTTTGCGGGACGCCAGGGGAAGCAGAAACTGGGCGTCAAGGCCATCGATGGCGCCTCCGGCGGCCACCGGGACCGGCTCGCGAGAACGGCTGAGAGCCTCGACGGCCGCGTCATCAAGCGGAATGGAGGCCGTGGGCGCCACAGGGTAGCCGGCCGCGAACACGGGCCGGAAGGCGCTTCCTTCGCGCAGCATGACGGCGATCCGCTCCACGTGCAGCGACGATGAGATCTTCCGCGTCACGGTTTCAAGCAGCGCCTGGCGTTCCAGAATGCCGCGGACCTCCAGGCTCAACTCTTCGAGCACCTGCTCGGCCTTGTAGGCTTCACGGAAGAAGCGGCGGTCCACCCAGCGGCGCAAACGCTCGCCCACGTCGCGAATGCGCACCGCGGCCAGCACGCCGAGCGCGATAATTATGAACCGCTGCGGGCGGGAAACGCCGGCGTCCTGAAGTGCCGCGAAGGACACCACGGCAACAACTACCACCGCCTGCAGCACTTTGATGCCGCGCCGGGCGAGGGTGTATTGCACGCCCTGGCGGATCACCATGCGCACATCGAGCGCCCGCTGCACGACCACGGCGTAGGCCATGGAGAGCGGGAACAACACCAGCACCATCATCGCGGCGGAGAGCACCCATCCGTCGTCATCGCTCGGGGAGCGCCGGCGGATGAAGACGTCGTAGAGAAACAGCAGGAAGATGGGCAGCATGGCCGCCGTGCATCCCCAGTAAAGCAGCCGCAGCCGCCTGCGATCGTCCACTGCCAGGCCGGGCTCGTGATACTTGACGGCCAGTCCCGTAAAGAAGGTGCTGATCAGGGGCGCCATCAGCAGAAAGATGGCGCTGCCGGAAAGGAGATCGTGGGGAAGGCCGGCCGCCAGCGGAGCGTTTACAGCCTCTACCGCCGCCTGCAGGACATCCAGCGAGAGCGGCGCCAGCACGGCCGCAATCAAAACCCACTTGACCCAGGGGAAGCGGCGGTCAAGGTCCCAGCGCTTGGGAAAGTAGACGCCGAACAGCATCATGGCGACGGCCCAGACTGGAATGGCCGCCACTCGGTAGACCTCCAGGATGACGCCCCAGGGATGCACCCAGCGGAGAGCGTCGAACGAACCATCGCGGCTCAACTGGCTGAGGCCGAGGAGCACGCCCAGCATCAGCCAGGCGCGCAGATCGCGAGGCCTCACCAGCGCCACCCACAAGCCCAGGAGAATGGCGAGCCAGGGCATGAGGAACCAAGCCACCGCAGCGTAATACCATCGCGGCAGGCCGGCAAGCGCAGCCAGCGGCACACGGTACCGGGCGGCCTGCCGGTCGCGTTCCACGGCGACTTCGAGGGTGTCCCCGGGATGGCGGTCCCGCAGCGGCGCTGCCAGGTCTTTCATCCCGCGGACCGGCCGGCCGTCGATGGCGGTGACCAGGTCTCCCGGCTTCAGCCCGGCGCGGGCGGCGTTGTCGCCCGTGCTCCGGATCGTGGGCCAGGGATCTCCGAGCGCGAAAGGCACAGCCGTGTAATCGCCGCGAAGGGCGTGCACGGCATCGATCGTGTAGGTCACCTGACTGCCGACCGCAACCAGGGCGACGAGCAAGAGGATCAGGTACAACCAGCCGGTGGACGGTTTGGTCTCGGTCATGGTGAGGCTGCCGTAACAGCATAGTCGATTTCCCCGGCAGTCGAACGCCCCACGGTACAATGAAGCTTCGAAATCGTATGAAACCAGCATTTCGCCGTACCGCGGCGCGGGTGGCACTCGCAGCCGGGGTGGCTCTGACCGCGGCGCTTCTCTGTTCCCAATCTTCGCCGCGCGAACAGGTCGGTCCGCTGCCCGGAGGCGGCTTCCTGCTCAACAGCGGGTGGAAGCTCGACCCCGCCGGCAAGCAGGTGCCCCTGGACACCTTCCCGATGGCCACCGCGCTTTCGCCGGACGGAAAATACCTGCTCGTGCTGAACGGCGGCTACCGTCCGCCCAGCATCAGCGTGATCGATACCGCCTCGGCGACGGTGGTGAGCCACACGCCCGTGCCGGACGCCTGGCTGGGTCTCGCCTTCACGCCTAACGGAGACCGCGTCTATGTCGGCGGCGCGTCGAAAGCTTCGATCTTCGAGTTCACGTTTGCCAACGGTACCCTGCAGCCGGGCCGCACGTTCGAGGTGGTCCCCGCGGCCCAGCGAACGGCGCGCGATTTCATCGGCGATGTGACGCTGTCTCCCGACGGCCGACTGCTGTATGCAGCCGACCTCTACCGCGATTCGCTGGTAGTGATCAATCCGCAATCGGGCATGGTGATCCAGCGGGTCAATACGGGGCGTCGGCCCTACCGCATTCTGTTCCACCCGGACGGGAAATCGTTCTTTGTCACGCACTGGGCGGACGGGACGCTCGGCCATTACGACGCCATGGATGGCAGCCTGCTGGCCACCGTGCGGATCGGCGCGCATCCCACCGATATGGTGTGGCGCGACGGCCGTCCCGCGGACGTGGACCCGGACGAGCCCGGCTACAAGGCGCGCCTGTTCGTGGCCGCCGCCAATACGAATAACGTTTACGCGGTAAGCGTGACCGAGTCGAACACCCTCAACGTCATCGAAAGCATCAACGTGTCGATGACGCCCCGGCAGCCGCTCGGGATGACACCCTCCGCGCTGGCGCTCAGCCCCGACAAGAAGCGGCTCTTCGTAGCCTGCTCGGACGCCAATGCGGCGGCGGTGGTGGACGTGACCATGGAGCGCAGCCGCGTGGAGGGCTTTATCCCGGCGGGCTGGTATCCGACCGCCGTGCGCGTCCTGCCATCCGGCACCCTGGTGGTGCTGAACGGCAAGGGCCTCCGCTCCTATCCGAACCCGGACGGGCCGAACCCCTCGAAGCGTCCGGTGGGAGTTCACAACGAGCCGGGCATCCGGCCCGGCTATGTCGGCTACATGCAGACCGGCACCGCCTCGTGGATCGAGCCGTTCACGTCCGGTCAACTGGAGGCCTGGACCAATGCCGAGCTGGCCGATTCGCCCTACCGCGATGCCAAGCTCGACGAACCATCGCAGTTGCCCGCGCAGATCAGGCACATCATTTACATCGTTCGCGAGAATCGCACCTACGACCAGGTGATGGGCGACGTGAAGGAAGGCAACGGCGATCCGTCGCTGGTCCTGTTCGGGGAGAAGGTGACGCCCAACGCCCACAAGCTGGTGCGCGAGTTCGTGCTGCTCGACAATTTCTACGTCAATGCCGACGTGAGCGCCGACGGGCACAACTGGTCGACGGCGGCGATCGCGCCGGATTACGTGCAGAAGCTGTGGCCCAATCAATACGCGGGCCGCCGCAAGCTGTACGACTTCGAAGAGCAGGACCCGACTTCGCTTCCGCCGGCGGGCTATCTCTGGACGAATGCCATCTCAGCCGGGTTATCAATCCGCAATTTCGGCTACATGGTGAACAACAAGCCGGGTGCGGCTCCGGGAAGCGAGCAGATCACAGGTGTTCGCGACCCGGTCCTGGCCAAGGCCACCAACCGGCTCTACCGCGGATTCGACCTCGACTATCCGGATGTGGAGCGCGCCAGGACGTTCCTCAACGAGCTGGCCGAATACGAAAAGACCGGCGATATGCCGCGCCTGATATTGCTCCGCATGGGCAACGACCACACGTCCGGAACGGCGGCCGGCAAGATCGCTCCGCTTTCGGCGGCGGCCGATAACGACTATGCGCTGGGCCAGCTGGTCGAAGGCGTGTCGAAATCGAAGTTCTGGATGAGCACCCTGATCTGCGTGTTGGAAGACGACGCCCAGAACGGACCGGACCACGTGGATTCGCACCGCTCGCCGGCCTTGCTGATTTCGCCCTACGTGAAGCACCACGCCGTCGACGGCAGCATGTACAACACGGTCTCGATGGTGCGGACCATCGAACTGCTGCTCGGGCTTCACCCCATGACGCACTTCGACGCGGGCGCCCGTCCCATGACGTCGGCGTTCCAGGCCACTCCCGACGCGGCCACCTATACCGTCGAAAAACCGCGCATTCCCCTCGACGAGCGCAACCCGCCGAACGCCCCGGGAGCGGCCGCATCCAACCGGATGCACTTCGAGGAAGCTGACGAAATCGACGACGACGAGCTGAACGACGTCCTTTGGCGGGCCATCCGCAAGGACGCTCCGCCGCCGCCGGTGCGAAGCTATTTCGGAAAGTAAACACGCTCGATGTCAAGAATCTACCTGTGCTTCCTATGGCACATGCACCAGCCGTTTTACAAAGACCTGATCTCGGGCGAGTACAAGCTTCCGTGGACCCGCATGCACGCCTTGAAGGATTACTACGGCATGGTGCGGATCCTGGAGGAGTTTCCCGGCATTCACCAGACGTTCAACCTGGTGCCCTCGATGATGGCGCAGGTGGAAGAGTACGCCGCCGGTGAAGCCAAGGATCCGTTTCTGCAGAAGGTGCTGCAGCCGGCCGAAAGCCTTACGGATGCCGACCGGGCATTCCTGCTGCGCCACTCCTTTTATTCCGATCCCCATCGCATGATCTATCGCTACCCGCGCTACGGGGAGCTGTTCGACGCCCGCAACGCGCAGAAGACCGCGTACGGCTTCTTCGGCGCGCAGGAGTTTCGCGACGTGCAAATGTGGTCGCAACTGGCGTGGTTCGACGAGGAGTTTCAGGCGAACGACCCGGAGGTGGCCGAGTGGATCAAGCGGGGCCGCAACTTCACGCTGGCCGACCAGCGGCGCATGGGCGAGAAGCAGCGCGAAATCCTCGGCCGGGTGCTGCCCGAGTACCGGAAGCTCGCTCAAAGCGGGCAGATCGAGATCTCCACGACGCCGTACTACCACCCGATCCTGCCGCTGCTGTGCGATTCGGATATCGCGGCTGTGGCGCATCCGGGAGTACCGCTGCCGCCGCGCTTCCGCTACCCGGGTGATGCGCAGCGCCAGCTTTCGCTCGCGCGCGAGTACGTGCTTCAGCATTTCGGAGCGGCGCCGGTAGGGCTGTGGCCCTCGGAAGGGTCGGTCTCCGACGAGGTCTTCACGATCGCCGCCGACCTGGGCTTCACGTGGACCGCCACCGATAGCGGCGTGCTCAACCGTACGCTCTCCCGGGCGGTGCCGGTGGATGGCCTCTACCGTCCGTACGAGTGGCGCCAGCAGGGCCGCAAGCTGGGGGTTGTTTTCCGCGATCATTTCATGAGCGACCTGATCGGCTTCGTGTATTCGAAAATGGACGCCGGCGCCGCGGCCGACGACTTCCTGCGGCGCATCCGCGAAAACTGCGCCGGCATCCTGGGTGCCGGCCGCGATGCGCTGGTTCCGATCATTCTCGACGGCGAAAACGCCTGGGAATATTACTACCTCAACGGCCGCCCCTTCCTGCGCGAGCTCTACCGCCGGATCCAGAACGACGACCGGATGCGCTCCCTGACCATGACCGAGGCGCTGAGCCAGATTCCGTCCGAGCCGCTGGACCACATCTTCCCCGGCTCGTGGATCAATGCCAACTTCGATGTCTGGATCGGAGCGGAGGAAGACAACCAGGCCTGGACGCAACTGCTGCGCGCGCGCCAGACCTTCGATGCCACCGCCGCGGTTCCCGAGGAGCAGCGGCGCCTGGCGTTCGAAGAGTTGTTGATCGCGGAGGGCAGCGACTGGTGCTGGTGGTATGGGCCGGAGCACGATTCGGTCAATCGCGTGGAGTTCGACCAGCTCTTTCGCAGCCACCTCGCCAACGTCTACCGGTTCCTGAATCTCAACCCGCCCGAGGAGCTGTCCAGGCCGATCCTGCGGATTGCGGTTCCGGCCGTCAAGATCGAACCCTCCGGCGCCATCCTGCCGCGGATCGACGGCGAAGTGACCTCGTATTTCGAGTGGATCGGCGCCGGCATCTACCGGGTGGACGAGCGCTCCGGCTCGATGCACGGCAAGAAGTTTCTGGTGAAGGAAGTCTACTTCGGCAGCGATGGCGACAATTTTTTTCTTCGTGTCGATTTCCACCCGGGGTACCAGCAGGAGCTGCCCGGGATGCAGGCGCGCCTGCGGGTGCAATCGCTCGACGGCGCCCTCACCAGTTCCCTGAACATCGTGTTTACGCACGAAGGTGTCGCGGTGGCGGAAGAGGATCTGGCAGGCGGGACGGCGCCCGGCGCGGTGGAGTGCGCGTTCGTGCGAGTTCTTGAGGTGCGGGCAAGCCTGGCCGCGATGAGGATCGCCCGGGGCGCCGGCCTGAAGATCCAGCTTTCGCTTTGGCAGGGCGGCCTGCCGATCGATGCCCTGCCGCAGCAGGGCTGGCTGGAGATGCGCACGACCGACCCGGCCGAGCTGGCCGGGTAGGGTCGGTTCACTGAGCCGCGACCGCGAGGGAGCGGGCGTTTTTCTGTTAAAATGGGGAAAGTTATGGCAATTCCGAATGTGAAGCGGTTCCGGCCTTTCTGCCCGACCTGCAACGACAGTTTTACGCTGATGGCGGTTCTTCCGAGGGACGCGAACGTGGATCAATACCTGGCGGACGCTGTGGCGCGCCACGATCACAAGGCGTTCCAGGAAGCCAAAGTGCTGCACTTCAAGGTCCGCGTCGGCCAGCAGAAGCAGAAGAAGGCCAAATAGTCTTCGTGGGGCGGTTTCCATCCGCCCCTCTCAATTCCTCTATCCGCCCACCCTGGTCTGCAGCGTCCGAATGGCGCGCAAGATCTCTTTCTGCACGTCGGTGTCAGGGTCGTTGCTGAGCTTCCGCAGTTCCGTCAGGCTCTCTTTGTCGCCGCTGCGCGCCAGCACACCCGCGATCCCGATCTTCTCGTCTTTCGTCCCGGTCTCGAGCGGCCGGTAAAGCGCGGTGCGCACGGCCGGATCGCGCGCCAGCTCCACCAGGAACGGAAAGGCAACGCCCTTGTACGACGCGGAATCCAGGTTGTTGATCAGGTACGTCAGGGGACTGAACTCGCTCACTTCTGTTTTGCCGAGCATGACCAGGGCAAAGGCCAGCGACAGCCGCGGATTGGTCTTGCCCTCGTCCTGCCACGCCTGCTGCAGCATCGGAACATCGCTCGGGTTTTTGAGGCGCGCGAAGCCTTCGGCTGCCGCGGCCCGCAGCTTGTCGTCTTTGTCGTGAAGGTACTGTGTATAGATGCCGCGGCTCTGTTCCACCGGCAGCATGGCGATGGCGGTCAAGGCCGCGCGCTTCACTTTGCTGTCCTTGCTCTGGTTGAGAACGCTGGTCAGGTCCGGCACGGCCTGTTTGTTCAGCAGGAGGCCGGTCGTTTCGATCGCCGCAACCTGCACCTTCGGGTCGAGATCGTGGAGCAGGAAGCTGATGCGCGGCGCGGCGGATTCGTCGCGAATCTTCTGCAGGGCCGTAAGGGACTCGTAGAGCACCTCGCTGTCCTTGGAGTGCAGGGCCGCGATCAGGTCGGGGACCGCCGCCTTGCCTCGCAGAATGCCGATGGCGCGCGCCGCGTTCGCCCGCGCGTCCATGCTGCCGCCGGTCTTCACCAGCTGTCCCAGCGCGGAGACCACCTCGGGGCGCACGATGACGTAGGGGTCGATCACCTGGTCGTTCGTGTCGGTGAACTTGCCCTTGATGCTGCTTCCGACGCGTTTCAATGAAGCGCCGAATCCGGTTTCTACATATCCGGGCAGATAGAAGTTGACCAGTCCGTCGGTGGCGCGAATCTGTACCTCCGGATCGTTATCGTGGGTCGCCAGGATCAGCGGGTCGAGGCTGTATTGGGTGCCGATCCCGGTGAGCTGCTTGACCACTTCGACACGGACATCGGTGCCGGGGTCTTTGAGCAACTCCTGAAGCTTGGGAATGGCGGAAGTGCCGCCCTTGGCGATTTCGCGGACGTCCTTGGGCCTGGTTTGAGCCATCAAGAGCGCTGTGCAGGCAAAAATCAGGACAGGCGTGTAAGAGGAGCGCATGCTTCTATGCTAACGCGCCCGCACGGGGTTTCGGATCAGCGCACGAATTCCACTTGCACGCGATTCGGAATCAGCCCCGCTTCAAACCCCATGTCGAGCAGCTTCTGGGCGGCCTGCGGCACGACCTCGCCGGCGTCCAGGGTGTAGTGGTTCACATACATCCCTACGAACTTCTCGGCCAGCCGCGGTTCCATGTCACGGGCGAACTGCAGGGCGTAGGACAGGGCTTCGTCGTGGTTGTCGAGGGCATACTGAATGCTCTCGCGCATCATCCGGCAGCACTCGCTTTGGGTTTCGGCATCGAGCGACCGCAAGAGGGCGTTGCCGCCCAGCGGCAGCGGCAGCCCATAGCAGCTCTTGAACCAGCGGCCGAGGTCGACGATGCGGTGGAATCCTTCGCGGTCGAACGTCAACTGCGCTTCGTGAATGATCAGCCCGGCATCCACGCTGCGTTCGCGCACGGCGTCGGTAATCTTGTCGAACGGCGTCACCACGGCTTCGAAATCGGGCTGAAACAGCTTGCAGGAAAGGTATGCCGTGGTCAGCGTTCCTGGAACTGCGATGCGCTTGCCCTTCAGCTCTTCGGGCTCCATCGGCCGGGTGGCGATAATCATCGGCCCGTAGCCATCCCCGATGCTCGACCCGCTGGCCATCAACACATACTTGTCGGCGACATAGGGGTACGCATGGTAGGAAATCGCGCTCAGTTCATATTGTCCCAGCATGGCTTTCCGGTTCAGGCTCTCGATGTCCTCGAGGACGTGACGGAAAGTGACTTTGGTCGAGCGAACCTTCTTGGTCGCAAGGCCATAGAACATGAACGCGTCGTCAGAATCCGGACTATGGGCGCTGACGATCTCCCGGAGGGCTACAGTCATAGTGTCTGGAATGAACTCATTCCAGTTTACACCAGGACACTTCGCAAGCCCGACGCAGAACGGGGAAAAACACGGAGGGACAATATCAGAGCCGGAAAACGACGAAGGGCGGACATCTGGGGGGTGGAACTGGGAATTTCCCGCTGGCGATCATCCGATATGCGCATTAAGCGCTTTGCCCTGCATTCGGGCCGGTATCAATCCGAGCGTCCGGAAAACTCCGTACTACCTGTCCATATCCCACAGATGAGCCGCCCTCATCTTGGCCCGGTTCTATATGTCACCTCCCGCCAACCCGGGTGGGTCGGCATTTAAGACGGCTGGAATCAGACAACCGGCCCTGATTCCACTTTCAGTCTTGCGCTTGCTGGTATTCTTGTCAAGAGTAACGAAAGTACCGTTGCACGAATTTTCACCTTAGCGTGTTTCGAAACTTTTTTTCGAGAAAGAAGGCGGCACTCAGCGGTGCTCCTGCCACGCGCCGCATGAAAACCTATTCGGCGCAATCGGGCTACGTGTATCAATACTTCTATGAAGGCCACCGGCCGTTTTTGCCGGGCGGAGAACCGGGCACCGAATTCGTGTTCACTGTGTCGGCAGACCGCAGGCGGTGGCATCCCGTGGAGGTGCGAATGCCGGATTCCGCCGTGGCCGGATGGGAGCGCGCCCACGCCCGCGAGCTTTCCGCCACCGAGCGTTATGCGGTTGCCAAGCTCTCGCTGTTCCAGGCCTTCGACGAACGGCCGGCGCCGGACCGCATGCATGACCCGGTGCGCGTGCGGACCGCCGACGTCGACGGCATTATCGACACGCTGGACCTGTAGCGCCTTTCCGGCCGCGCTAGAATAGAGAGCCTGATGCAGATCTACCTGCTGCGGCACGGCATCGCGGAGACCGGCCGGGCGGGTCACGCGGACTCCGAGCGGGCACTCACTACGGAAGGCCGGGAAAAGCTGCGCCGCGTCCTGAAGCAGGCGCGCGCGGCGGAGGTAGAGCCGACCCTGATCCTCTCGAGCCCGTACCGGCGCGCGCTCGAAACCGCTCAGGAGGCCGCCGAAGCGCTGGGGTATCGCGGCGCGGTGGAAAAGACGCGGGCACTGGTGCCGGAGGCATCACCGTACGATGCCTGGGAAGAACTCCGGCAGCGCAAGAACGAGCGGGCCATCCTGCTGGCCGGCCACGAACCGATGATGAGCTCCATGGCGGCCTTCCTGCTGGCCAGCCCCAGCCTCACGATCGACATGAAAAAGGCGGCCATCGTGCGCGTGGATTGCGACCGCCTGGGCGCCCAGCCGGCGGGTGTCCTGAAGTGGATGCTGACGCCCGCGCTTTGCGGAGAATAGATGAACATTAAAAGAGCCACCGAGCGCTACGAGTCCTGGCTGGGACGCCGCCTCCGGCTCGTCACCGCCGACCTGGACTTGAAGCATCGCGAGATGCGGTCCGCGCCCTTTCCATTTTTCCGCGCGACCTTTTACCGCTGGGCGCAGACCTGGGAGAAGATATCCGGCGGAGCGGCGCGCGGCCCGCGGGTGCTCGCGGTGGGAGACCTGCACGTCGAGAACTTCGGGACATGGCGCGATATCGAAGGCCGCCTCATCTGGGGCATCAACGATTTCGACGAGGCCTGGCAGCTCCCGTACACCAATGACCTGGTGCGGCTCGCCACCAGCGCGCTCCTTGCCGAAATGAACTGCGACCCCAAGGCGGGAGTGGAGGCGGTCCGGAAGGGCTACGCCGACGGCGTAGCTGCCGGGGGCTGTCCGTTTGCGCTGGCCGAGCATCACCCCGTCCTCCGCGGGATGGCGGTCGAGCGGCTGCACGAGCCGG
This sequence comes from Bryobacterales bacterium, assembly GCA_963836015.1. Classification (GTDB taxonomy): domain Bacteria; phylum Acidobacteriota; class Terriglobia; order Bryobacterales; family Bryobacteraceae; genus CAWCDJ01. The sequence goes on from CAWIIF010000015.1 coordinate 567,014, forward strand.
AAAGGTATTGGGAGAAGCTGCACGCGCTGCCGGACTTCGAGGGAGATGTGCCCGCGGGCGCGGTCAAAGCGATCGCACGGATGCTTCCGGAAGCGAAGATCGAGTACCGCGTGGTGCACCGCGTCGCTGGATTGGGCAGCCTGGGGCGCGAGCGTTACGTGGCGCTTGCGGAATGGCGCGGAGGGTCGATCGCGCGCGAAGCCAAGGCGCTGGCCCCGTCTGCCCAGGTGTGGGCCGACGGCGGCAGCTCCGCTCCCATCCACTATCAGGACATTCTGGATTCCGCCGTCCGGGCGCGCGATCCTTTCGTACGGCTGCAGAAGCGCTGGATCGTGCGCCGCCTGGCTCCCGACTGTTCGCGGATTGAGCTTTCGGCGCTGCCGAAACAGCACGACAGCCTGCGCCTGCTGCACGCCATGGGCTTCGAGACCGCCAATATCCATCTGGGCAGCATCCGCCAGCGCACGCTCGCGGCCGATTTGAAGAAGCGTCCTCGCGGCTGGCTGTTCCGGGCGTCGCAGGCAATGCGCAAGGCGGTGCTGGCCGATTTCGAGGCGTTCCGCGCTTAGGCCGGTTCTTAGCGCGAAACCGTGACCCTGCGCCAGTTCTTCCCGACCTGGATGATCAATTCCGGATCGCTCATCGGCAGCGCCAGGTCCTTGACCTTCTCGCCGTTTACTTCCACCGCCCCGGCCTTGATCTTCCTCACCGCATCGCTCACCGATTCGGCCAGGCCGATCTTCGCCAGCAGTTTGTCGATGCGGATGGCGCCGTCTTTCATGACGCCTTCGGGCAGCGGGACCTCGGGCATGTCGGCGGGCGTTTCCTTCTGGCGCACCACGCGGTTGAAAGTCTCGGCAGCGGCTTCGGCCGCGGCAGCATTGTGAAAATCCGCCACGATCAGCCTGCCGAGCGCGATCTTGGCTTCCATCGGGTGCACGGCCTCCCGCATGCGCTCGATCTCCCCTTCAGTCCGGTCGGTAAGCAGCAGGTAGTAGCGCCACATCAGGTCGTCGCTCACCTGCATCACTTTGCGGAACATGACCTCCGGCGGTTCGGCGATCCCGATGTAGTTGCCGAGCGACTTCGACATTTTGTTGACGCCGTCGATGCCTTCGAGAATCGGCACCGTGGCCACGATCTGCTGCGGCTGGCCGAAGTCCTTCTGGATTTCACGGCCCACCAGCAGGTTGAACTTCTGGTCCGTGCCGCCCATCTCGACATCGGCTTCGAGCGCCACCGAATCGTAGGCCTGCGCCAGCGGGTACATCAGCTCGTGCATGGAGATCGGCAGGCCGTCTTTGTAGCGCTTGGCGAAATCGTCGCGCTCCAGGATACGGGCGACGGTGTACTTCGAAAACAGCCGGACCACGTCTTCCCATCGCAGCTTGCCAAGCCAGTCGCTGTTGAACCGCACCTCGGTCTTCGCCGGATCGAGGATCTTGAAGACCTGCGACTTGTAGGTTTCGGCGTTGCGCTCGATGGCCTCGCGGGTCATCGGAGGACGCGTCACGTTGCGGCCGGTGGGGTCGCCGATCATGCCGGTCATGTCGCCGATCAGGAAGATGACGGTGTGGCCGAGGTCCTGAAAGTGCCGCATCTTGCGCAGCAGGACAGTGTGGCCCAGGTGCAGGTCGGGCGCGGTAGGATCGAACCCCGCTTTCACCCGCAGCTTGCGTCCGGTCTTTTCGCACTGGATCAGTCGCTCGCGCAGATCCTCTTCGCGGATGATCTCCGCCATCCCCTTCCGCAGGTACGTGAGTTGTTCGTCGATGGTCATGGGAGCGCTTGTTTCAAATCCGCAGAGAATTGCCGCACGGCTTCGACCTGGCCGGGCTCGGCGGGCGTTTCGATGCCGCCGTGCGAGGCTAGCAGCGGCTGACCGTCCCGCCATAGCAAGTACGAAAGGCCGGCTTCGGTCATCAGCCCCGAGCTGCCCAGGGCCAGGCCCGCTTCACGAAAATGCGCGATCGCGACGCAGTTCTCGCGCACGAAAATGCAATATTCCGCGGTCTCGGATACCAATTGGATGTTCAGGCTTGCGAGCCGCGCCAGAATGTCCGGGCTCACATCTTATAGCGGCCGAGGTCCTCGTCGTTGAGGCCCTCCAGCCAGCGCCGCAGCTCTTCGTTGTTGTTGACCTTGTCGGAAACCGAGGAGGCCACCTTGGACGATTTGAGGACGCTCTCTTCCACGTAGATGGGGCAATCCAGCCGGAGCGCCAGCGCCAGCGCATCGCTCGGCCGGGAATCTACGCTAATCAGGTCGCCGTCGCGGTCGAGCCAGATGATCGCGTAGAACGTGTCGTCCTTCAGGTCGCTGACCACTACCTTGCGCAGGTTGGTGTTCAACCCCAGCAGCAGACTCTTGATCAGGTCGTGGGTCATGGGCCGCGGAGTCGCCACTTTCTCGATCTCGAGCGCGATGGCATTGGCCTCGTACACGCCGACCCAGATGGGGAGCACGGTGTTGCCCGCCACATCCTTGAGGATGACGATGGGCATGTTGGTCACGGGGTCCATCATGAGCCCGCGGATTTTCATCTCGACTTCCATAGCGCCCTCCTATAATTACACCACAGTTACGCTTTCGCCCACCAACGAGTTGGGGCCGGAGCGCGTCACCCGTACGGGCAGGTACGCTCCGACTAGCGTGGTGTGGTTGGTTTCCGGATGCGTGAAGTTGAGCGTGCGATTGTCGGAAGTGCGCCCGATCCACTGCCCGAGCGCCTGGTTGCGGCCTTCCACCAGAACCTCGCGAACCTGGCCGATGGCCTCCGCATTGCGCCGGATCTGAATGGCGCGCTGTCTTTCCTGCAGGATCATGAGCCGCCGCGTTTTTTCCTCCTCGGGAACGCGGTCGCTCATTTCGAGGGCTGCGGTGTTGGGCCGCGGCGAATATTTGAAGCTGAACGCCGAGTCGTACTGCACCTCTTCCATCAGGTCCAGGGTCTGCTCGAAATCTTCTTCGGTCTCGCCGGGGAAGCCGACGATGATGTCGGTGGTGATCGAATAATTCCGTTTCGCGTTCTTCAGCCACTCGATGCGCCGCATGTACTGATCGCGCGTGTAAAGGCGGTCCATGGCGGCCAGCACTTTATTGGAGCCCGATTGCACCGGAAGGTGCACGTGGTCGCACAGCACCGGGTTGGCGTCCATGGCGTCCACGATGTCCTTCACGAAATCGCGCGGGTGCGAAGTGGTGTAGCGCACGCGGCGGATGCCCGGCACCTCCGCCACGCGGGCGAGCAGGGCGGCGAAATCCCAGCCGGCGGGCGAAGGGTCGCGGTAGCTGTTGACGTTCTGGCCGAGCAGTTGGATCTCGGTGTAGCCGCGCTCCGCCAGGCCGCGCGCCTCGGCGATGACGCTTTCGCTGGTGCGGCTGCGCTCCGGCCCGCGCGTGAACGGCACTACGCAATAGGCGCAGGATTTGTCGCAGCCCTCGATGATCGTGATGTAGGCGCGATGGGGGTTGTCGCGGCGGGTGAAGGGCGTGTCGAAGGTCTCCTCGGTATCCAGGCTGAGGCCGGTCACCCGCCGGTTGCCCGATTCGAGTTGCACCAGCATCTCGCCCAGCTTCGTGTAGCTGGCCGACCCCGCCACCAGGCTGACGTGCGGGGCGCGGTCGAAGATCTTCTCTCCCTCCTGCTGCGCCACGCACCCCAGCACACCGAAGATTTTGCCTTTGCCGGCCTCGCGCTTGAAGTTCTGCAAGCGGCTGAAGACCTTCTGCTCGGCCTTGTCCCGAATGCTGCAGGTGTTGTAGAGCACCAGTCCCGCATCTTCGGGCGTGGGAACCTGCGAATAGCCTTGCGCCAGAAGGGTGCCGACCACCTTTTCTGAATCGTGGGCGTTCATCTGGCAGCCGAAGGTCTCGATGTAGAAGGTTTTCCCAGGCACTATTTCTCTATTGTAGACGAGCGCGTGCCGGCGTTCCGGGACCTCAGCCCTTGGCCCTCATGGTCGGTGCGGTCTCGCTGACCGCGCACCCGGCATGACCGCAATTGCAGGAAATCTCGAGGGTGCTCCCGGCATCCCGGCAGGACTCGCTGCAGTATTTCTGATTGTCCGAAACCTCGCACTGGCACGCCGGATGGGAACACTTTTTCATTGTCGGTGTCATAATCTTCCTCCCTTTTACTCAGTGAGCATGCCGGGGGCCACACATGGGGATACCCGGCCCGATGCTCCGGGCGGCGGTGCTAAACTTGTAATGAATCCGGAGGGATGCAGCCAGTGAAGTTCTTTCTCGATACTGCCAACTTGAACGAGTTGAAAAAGGGCGCCGGCTGGGGGATCGTCGACGGCGTTACCACGAATCCGACGCTGATCGCCAGGGAGGGGAAGCCGCTCGAACAGCAGGTGCGGCTGATCTGCGACATTGTGGACGGCGATGTGAGCGCCGAGGTAGTGTCCACCGAGTCTTCCGCCATGATCGAGGAAGGCCACCGGCTCGCAAAAATTCACAAGAATATCGTGGTGAAATGCCCGTTGACGCGGGATGGAATCGTCGCCACCAAGGCGCTCAGTTCCGAGGGGATCCGCGTGAACGTGACGCTGTGCTTCTCGGCATCGCAGGCGCTGATCGCCGCGAAGGCCGGGGCCTACATCATCAGCCCGTTCGTCGGCCGCATCGACGATATCAGTTGGAACGGAATGGACCTGATCCGCCAGATCGTCCAGATCTACAAGAACTACGGCTTCAAGACCCAGATTCTCGCCGCCTCGCTTCGCTCTCCGACGCACGTGGTGGAATCGGCCCTGGCGGGGGCGCACATCGGGACTATGCCCTTCAAGGTGCTGGACACTTTGTTCAACCACCCGCTGACCGACAAGGGTCTCGAACAGTTCCTCAAGGATTGGGCCAAAGTGTTTCAGGAGGCGCCCGTAGCAGGATAGCTACGCTGCAGAAAATGCCGGGGGCTCTGGCTTGGTCGTTTACGGCCGCGGATGGGGTTATCCTCGCGCTGGCCGGAGTGCTTGCGATAATCGGCGCGCTCATCGGTTATCGCGCGTGGAAGAACTCCCGCATCTCCCCACAGGAGCGCGAGCGCATGCGCCGCGCGCACCTGGTGGCCACCGGGAAGATGGGGGATGCCACCCTGGTGGAAATCCGCGAACAACATTTGTTTTACGCCTATCTCGTGCGCGGCGTGGAGTACACCGCGTCGCAGGACGTGAGCCTGCTGCTCGATCGCGTTCCGCCGGATCTCACCGAGGTGCAGACGGTAGCGGTGCGATACGACTCGCGCAATCCCGCGAATTCGATTGTCGTGGCCGAGCATTGGAGCGGCCTGCGAATCGCAACGCCCAAGAAGGAAGCGTGAGCGTCACTGCCCCATTTGACGGTCGCACTCCGCGATGGCGGATTGCGCCAGCTTGAAGCGGCGCAGCGTTTCGGGTGTTTGAGGCTTCCAGGTCTTCCAGCGGATCGCGTTCTTCTGGAAGGCGAGCCGCGCCCAGCCATAGTGGCGGTTGTCGAGGAGCATCCGGCCGTATAGTTGATCGAGGTCGGAAGCAGCCTCCATGGCCGCGAGCGTGGGCCGGGCGGGCGCCAGCAGGCGCGCCGCGATGGGTTGGCCGTTGCTGACGATCGAGGCGGCCTCGTCCGGCTTGCCGCCTTCCACCAGCTTCGCGGCTTCGCGGTTCATGCCCGCCAGTTGCTCGACGGCCTGCCCGTACCACGCTTCGGTGGTCGGATCGGGCTTGGCTTGCGCCACCGGCGCGGGCTTCGGAGCGCAGCCGGCCAGCAGGATCGCAGCGAAGATCACATCGAGGCGCACTGCCTACACTATAATCCGGTTATGTCGTTTCGGAGAGCACTATACCCGGTTGTATTGTGCCTGTCGCTTCCACTTTGGGCGGCGGACCAGGTTCACGTGGAAGGCGGCGTGGTGGAAGGTATCGCCAACGCCGATTCCAGCGTCCGAATGTTTCGGGGCATCCCCTTCGCCGCGCCGCCGGTCGGGGAGCTGCGCTGGAAAGCGCCGCGGCCCGTGGTTCCCTGGAGTGGTGTGCGGAAAGCCGATCAGTTTGGATCGCGCTGCATGCAGGGAGCAATCTACGGGGATATGATCTTTCGCGACCCGGGCATCAGTGAGGATTGCCTGTACCTGAACGTCTGGACGCCGGCGCGCTCCGCCCGCGAAAAATTGCCGGTATTGGTCTATTTCTATGGGGGTGGCTTTACCGCGGGAGCCGGCGACGAGCCGCGTTACGACGGCGAGCACCTGGCGAAGAAGGGCATCCTGGTGGTCACGATGAACTACCGGTTGGGTGTGTTCGGGTTCCTCTCGCATCCGGAGCTCACCAAAGAGTCGGACCGCAACGCCTCCGGCAACTACGGCCTGATGGACCAACTGGCGTCCCTCGAATGGGTGCGGAAAAACATCGCGGCCTTCGGAGGCGATCCCAAGAAGGTCACCATCGGCGGCGAATCGGCCGGGTCGTTTTCGGTGAGCGCGCAGATGGCCTCGCCGCTCGCCAAAGGGTTGTTTCGCGGAGCCATCGGGGAGAGCGGCGCATTCTTCCCGCTGCCCGTGAGTCCCACGCTGCCCGCGCGGACACTGGCGGAGGCCGAGCAGGCCGGAGTGAAATTTGCCGCCGCGGCGGGTGCCGATTCCCTGGCGGCGCTGCGCGCGAAACCCGCCGCCGGGATTCTGCAGGTCGGAATGAAAAACTCCGCCGGCATTGGGCCATCGATCGATGGCTATTTCTTTCCGGAGAGCCCCGCCGCCGTTTTCCAGGCCGGTAAACAGAGCCGCGTGGCGCTGCTGGCCGGATGGAACGCGGATGAAGCCAAGATGCAGGTGCTGTTCGCCAAGCCGAGGCCCAACGCGGAGAGCTTCGCGAAACGCGCCGAGACGCTGTTCCACGGGCGGGCGGCCGAGTTCTTGAAACTCTATCCTGCGGCCACGGATGAGGAGGCGCTCAAATCGGCCGAAGACTTCGCCAGCGACGCGTTCATCGCGTTTTCCACCTGGAAATGGGTGGACATGCAGCACAAGACCGGCAAGTCCCCGGTCTATGTCTACCGCTTCGAACAGGCCCCCGCGACGCCCCCGGGCCTGATGGTGAACGGCGTCCCCGCCAGCGAGATCGGCGCGCGGCACGCCGGCGAAATCGAATACGTCTTCGAGACCCTCGATTCGCAGAAGCTCCCCTGGACGGATACCGACCGCAAAGTGTCGAGCCAGATCGCAACTTACTTCTGCAACTTCGTGAAGACCCTGAATCCCAACGGAGCGGGGCTGCCGAAATGGCCGGCCTACCAGGCGCAGGACCGTTACCAGGTGCTGCGCATCGGCGCGAACACCGAAGCCGGTCCGCAGATACACCGCGACCGCTACGAGTTTCTGGATTCCACCGGCCGCTGAAAACTTAGCGCGCCAGGGCCACGGCCAGCAGCAGCGCGCGTTCCGTGCCGCGCCAGGAATCGCGCGGATCGAACGATTCGTTCAGCGAATGCGCGCCGGCGCCGATGCCGCCTCCGCTGATGGTGATCGCCGGGATCCCCAGGTTCATCGGCACGTTGGCGTCGGTGGACCCTTCGCGGAGCGACTCCTGGAGCTGCATGGCGCGCGAGACGGCCAGCGCGGTCTGGACGATGGGGCTTTCCGTCGCGGTCTTGCCGGCCGGCCGGAGCCCCACCAGCTCCGCCGATACGCTGACCGGGCCGCGGTTGTTCCAGCGGTGGTTCTCGTCCTCCACCGCCTGGTTCAGGGCGGCGTGGAACTGGTCGTCGAGCGTCTTGAGAGAAGCCGGGTCGGACGACCGCATGTCCACCTCCATCCACGCCTCGTACGGAATCGCGTTCACCGAGGTACCGCCGCCGACCCGTCCCACGTTGAAAGTCGTCTTGGGGACCGCCGGCACGGTGAACGCGTCGATCCTGGCGATGGCCCGGCCCATGGCCTGGATCGGGTTCGCCATGCCGAACGCGCCGTAGCTGTGGCCGCCGGGACCCTTGAAGGTGACGCGATAGCGGTTGCTTCCGACGCCGACGTTGGTGATGCCCAGGCCCGTTCCGTCCACCGAGACGAACTTGTCGATCTGCCCCTTCAGGGTCTCGTGGAACAGCTCCTTCATCCCGCGAAGGTCGCCCAGCCCTTCCTCGCCCACATCGGCCACGAAGGTGATGGTGCCCGGAGTTTCGACGTGGCCTTCATCCAGCGCGCGGATGACCGCCAGCATCAGGGCGAGACCGCGGCAGTCATCGCCAATCCCGGGGCCCTTCATGACGGCGCCCTCGTGAGTCACCTTGACGTTGGTGCCTTCCGGGAAAACCGTGTCCAGGTGGGCGGCGAACACCAGGTTGGGGTGGGCCGCCCGGCCGGGACGCACACCGAGGACGTTGCCGGCCCCGTCGATACGAACATCTTTGAGGCCAAGCTCCTGGAACAGGCTCTTCAGCTCCAGGCCGCGCTGCTGCTCGTGGAACGGCGGCGCGGGGATCTCGCACAGGCGGGCCTGCATCTCGAGCGTTTTGGGTTCGTTCCGACGCACGGCTTCAAGCGCCGATGCAACAGCCGGCTGCTTCATCAGTTCGGCGGGAGTTTGGGCGAACGCCGCGGCGGCCGCCAGGGGAATGAGAAAGTTGCGCGTCTTCATGGGCCTTTCGCCAGGATACACTGAAGGTGATCACGGCATGCACATCCCCGATGGATACCTGAGTCCGGCCACGTGCGCGGTCATGTACGCCGGCTCGGCGCCCTTCTGGTACGTGGCTCTGCAGCGCGTCAAGAGGGCGCTGCATACACGGCTGGTGCCCCTGCTCTCGCTTTTCGCGGCCTTCTCGTTCGTGATCATGATGTTCAACCTGCCGCTTCCGGGCGGCACCACGGGACACGCCGTGGGGGTGGGTCTGGCCGCGGTTGTCCTGGGACCCTGGGCGAGCATGCTGGCTATCTCCATCGCATTGATAATTCAGGCTTTCTTCTTCGGGGACGGCGGCATCACGGCGATCGGTGCCAACTGTTTCAACATGGCGATCGTGGGCTCCCTGGCCGCCTGGGGAATTTACCGGATCCTGGCGGGTCGCGCTGCCATCTCTTCGCCGCGGCGCGTGATTGCGGCCGGACTGGCCGGATACGGCGCGATCAACCTCTCGGCGTTGTGCGCGGCGATCGAGTTCGGAATCCAGCCGATGCTCTATAGGGATGCTTCGGGCGCACCGCTGTATTGCCCGTACCCCCTCTCGATCTCGGTGCCGGCCATGATGATCGGGCACTTGACGATTGCCGGGCTGGCCGAACTGGTCGTATCGGCGGGAGTGGTAGCGTTCCTCCAGCAGTCGGACCCTTCGCTTCTGAAAGCCACGGCCGGAACGGTGGAAATGGGCGAGGACCGGGGCCCGCGGCATGCCGCCCTGCGGCCGCTATGGGTGGCGCTGGGCGTCCTGATGACGTTGACGCCGCTGGGAATCCTGGCGGCCGGATCCGCCTGGGGCGAGTGGGTGGCATCGGATTTCGCCAACCCCGCGGTACGTCAGGAGATCGCCGCATCCTCTTTGCAGCAGGCGCCGCCCGAGCGGGTGCCCGCCGGATTGGAAAAGCTGGCCTCGCTGTGGACGGCCCCGTTTGCGCGCTACGCCCCGCCCCTGGTCCGCAGCGCCGCGTTCGGCTACCTGCTATCCGCCATGTTCGGCACCGGTCTGGTCGTCCTGACGAGCCTCGGGGTCGCCCGGCTGGCGCGGGGAAGCGGCAGCGGATGAGGGCGGGGTTCATCGAGCACACCACCGAAGGGCTGTACAGCGCCATGGAACGGGCTCTGTATGCCGAAGGGCTGGCCGCCGGCGGGGGCTTGCTGCAGCGCTTGGACCCACGCGTGAAAGTGATCGGCCTCATCTCGCTGATCGTCGCAGCGGCGCTGGCGGCCCGCCTGTGGGTCATTGCGGCGATTCTGGCCTTCGCCATTCTACTGGCGGCCCTTTCGCGGGTTTCGATCGCCCGTCTCGCAAGCAGTGTCTGGGCAGGCGCGTTCCTGTTCACCGGCGCCATCGCGGCGCCCGCCCTGTTCCTCACTCCGGGCGATGCCGCAGCGCACCTCCCGGGCTTGGGCTGGACGATTACCGCTCAGGGGCTGCGCACCGCCGCGTACCTGCTGCTGCGCGTCGAGACTGCCGCCACGCTCGCCATCCTGCTGGTCTTCACCACGCCGTGGGCCCACGTGCTGAAGGCGCTCCGCACGGTGCGCGCTCCGGTGGTGTTCGTCGTGATTCTGGGTATGACCTGCCGCTACATCCTGCTGATGCTGGAGACCGCCCACGAGATGTTCGAATCGCGCAAGAGCCGCACGGTCGGCGCCGCCAGCCGCGCGGACCAGCGGCGCATGGCCGTATCGAGCGCCGGGGTGCTGCTGGGCAAGACCTTCCAACTGAGCGGCGAAGTCTACCTGGCGATGCAAGCCCGCGGATTCCGCGGGGAGGTCTACCTGCTCGACGAATTCCGTATGACCGCGCGCGACTGGGCGGCGCTGGCCGGCTTTGCAGTGCTGGCCGCGGCCGCCATATGGGCGGGACGCTGATGCTCTTCGAGGCGGAACGCGTCACGTTTCACTACCAGCCCATCGCCGCGCTCAACGGTCTGACGCTCTCGATCCCCGAAGGCAGCCGCGTGGCCCTTCTGGGCGCCAACGGCTCGGGGAAATCCACCCTGTTGCGCGTACTCGACGGGCTGTACTTTGCCGAGACGGGTAGTGTTCGTTTCCGCGGCCGGGAGCTCACCGAACAGGGTTTTGCCGACGACCGGTTCGCTTATGAGTTCCGCCGCCAGGTGGGGCTGGTATTCCAGAACCCGGACGTCCAATTGTTCAACCCCACGGTTTTCGACGAGGTGGCGTTCGGCCCCCTGCAGCTTCGCTGGCCGAAATCGGAAATCCGGGAACGGGTCGCCCACACGCTCGACCACATGGGGATCGCGCATCTTAAAGACCGTGTCCCGCACCGCCTCTCCGGCGGGGAGAAGAAGCGTGTCGCGCTGGCCAGCGTGCTGGTGCTCGACCCCGCCGTGCTGTTGCTGGACGAGCCGACCGCAGGCCTCGACCCGCGCAGCCAGAGCCAGGTGATCGACCTGCTGGTGGGATGGGCCGGCGGATCCAAGACCGTCATTACCGCTACCCACGAGCTGGGTGACCTGGAAGATATCGCGGACCGTTGTTTTGTGCTGGACCAGGGGAGTGTGGCTGCCGAACGTACCCCCAACGAGGTACTTGGAGACCGGGAACTCCTGGAACGGACCAACCTGGTGCATGCCCACCGCCACCACCATCCTTCTGGGATGATCCACTCGCACCCCCATCTTCACTCCAAAGAAACGTAACGTTTATCACCTTACCAGGGGATTCCTGCACGATTTGTTGAGAGGCGAGGGACAGTTCGGACACCCTTCTATTTGAAAGCGATTTGTCTCACAATGGAGTTGCTGATTATGCCGCACGGCTGGGAGCATCACCTGGACGAAGAGCAAGCCGAGAGATACTCCATGGGGGCTCTATCCGAAGAGGAAGAGGCCCGCTGTGAAGAGCATCTGCTGGTCTGCGGGATGTGCCGGCAGCAGGTGGATTCGGCCGATGAGTATGTCGGCTCGATGAAGATCGCTGCCGCCGCGACAATCGAGCAGCCGCAACACAAATCGCGATTCCGTTGGTTCGTCCTCAGGCCGGCGTGGGCTTTGGGGATAGCTCTCCTCGTGATCGGAGGAGTATTCCTGTCGAGATATCCGGCTTCCGGACCGCCGGTCGCAGTTCACCTTTTGGCGCTGCGGGGAGCACAGGCGGGGGCCACGGCGCCTACCGGGTCGGACCTGGTGTTGTTCGCCGACGTAACCGGTCTTCCGCAGACCACCGGCTATCGCCTGGAACTGGTCGATTCAAGCGGCAGGCTGCTGTGGAGCGCCCCGTTTGCCGAGGGCGGAGCGAGGGCTCCCAGACAGCACGAAGGCGTCTATTTCGTTCGTCTCCGCAACGCCGGGGGCGAACTGCTGCGCGAATACGGCCTGGAAGTGGCTAAAACACCCGCCGCTTCAAACGTTCCACGGTAAACTTGGCGGTTTCCGCCACCGCCATTACGGCCATGACGCCGGCCTGCACCGGGTCGGTCACCACGAGGTCGGCGGCATCGGGCACACTTCCGGCCATATTGAGACTGACCACCAGCAGACCCTGGGCCCGCACCTCGCGGACCGCGGCTTCGATATCTCCCCCCATCAGCGACCCTGCCAGCACCAGTGCCCGCGCGCGGGGCAGGCGCGCTACGGCGCGAACCGCGTCCGCCAGCTTCTGCTCCCCCACCAGCGGAATCGTATCGACCGAAATGGTCTCGCCGCGGATATTGTGGCGATCGGCCTCGGAGACCGCGCCGATCGCGACCTGCCCTACCTGCGCTCCCCCGCCCATGATGATGATCCGCTTCCCATAGATCTTCTGCAGGTTCGTGACGATCTCGACGTCACGGACGATCGGCAGCCGGCGGAGATCTTCGACAAGCTGCTCGGGCCCGGCCGGGAGCACCACCTCGAAATACGTACGCGCCGCGTCGGGCCGGTTGTCCAGGATCTCTACCGAGGTAATGTCGCCATCGTGCCGCGCGATGACTCCGGTTAGCTGGTGCAGGACGCCGGTCCTGCCCACGGCGTGCACGACCAGCCCAATCGTCTCTTGTTCCATTTCGGGTCATTCCAGTTTAGCCCGAACGACCGCCAACAAGAGAAAACTGTCCGCTATTTCGCCCGCTTCACAGCGGCTACCAGGCCAGGATATGGGTTGACGGCCTTCCCCTTCCACCACAGCCTTTTCGGCCCCAACTCGAAGATCGCAAAATGCAGGTGCGGTGTGCGCGGGTCCGCATTTCCCGTCGATCCCACAAAACCGATGACGTCTCCGCGCTTGACCCGCATTCCTTCACGCAACCCTTCCGCGTACCTGTCCAAGTGCGCGTAATAGTAGCAATACACTTCCATTTCGTCGAACTGGTATATCGTGTTGCCACCCGGTTTGCTGTGGAACAATTTGCGAACGGTTCCGGATACCACCGCAAGCACGGGTGTCCCTCTCGGCTCCGGAATGTCGATCGCCTCATGCCGGTGTCCGCTGTGAACCTCTTCGAAGTTATCCCGCAAATGCCCAAGGGAAAGTCCGCGGATGGGCGGAGTCATCTCAAGAATGGAAGACATCGCGCCAACCGCGAGAAACACTGGAAACGGCCCGGCGATGCAAACGGAGAGCCTCAAGCTATTCCTCCAGGACTACCGGAGTGCCCCGTCGAACCATGTGCGACAGATAATCCGCATCCCAGTTCGTCATCCGGATGCACCCGGCCGATTCGCCGTGCCGGATATGCCCCGGATCCGGCGTCCCATGGATTCCATAATGCTCCTTCGAGAGGCCGATCCACGCGACGCCGGCGGGGCTGTTCGGTCCCGGCGGGAGTACTGCTTTCACCTGTTTCGGGTTCGCGTTCCAGAAGTGCTCCGGGTCGTAGTTGAACCACGGATAGTGCACCACGCCCGTGACGGTCCAATGACCAATCGGCAGCGGATCGTGCGTGCCGCCCATCGTGGCCGGAAACTGCGCCAGTTCCTTGTCGCCGGCGCCGTAAGCGATGACAGTGCGTTTTGACTTCGACACCACCACGCGTGACGCCAGACGCACTGCGGCGTGCCGCAAATTCGGCACGGTGATCCGTTCCCCCGCCGTGTCCAGTTTCTTGCCGGGATTCAACTCGGCCAGCAGCTTCGGCGAGCTATGGAACCTCTCCCCCAGTTCCTCTTCCGGCGTTTCGAAGCCAAGCCACTTCATCTTCGCCTTTTCCTGGACGTCGGCCGGTGCTGGTTGGAACGGGCCTTTCTCATCCGCCCGGGTAATCGTGTAGGTCAACAGAAGAGGTCCGGCGTCGATATCGAGCAGACGCCACATCTCGGCATCAATTGTGCCGGTCGGGCTCAGACCGTGGTTCTCCTGATATCCCTTGACCGCAATCCCGAAATCGTCGCCGTAGACACCGTCAATTTCGCCCGGCGAGAACCTGGCGCGGTCCAGAAGAATCTGCGCCCGCACCACCCTTGGCCCCGTCGCTCCCGGCCCCACTGCGCCGGTCTCTGTTGAGTTCTCGATGTCGTTCCCGGAAGAACTCCGAGCGACCGGCGCATTAGAGCGCCTCTTCGCCGGTCCGGCTGCCCCTGCGCCGTCCAGAGCCAGAATCGAAGCAGTCACCGCTAGTAGATAAGTTAGTCGCACACCAGGCAATGGGCAATTTGGAGGCCGATTCCGAGCCATTTGCCGTTTTCGCTCCCGTGCCGCTCCTGCGTGAGTTTCGCTTCCCCCCAATTCGCGGCTGAGTGTGTGAAACGGCTTCCGTGGGACGTGATCGACGGCGGCGGAAGCAGTTCCTGCCTGATGGACTGCAGGACTTGCACATATCAACTTGCGAGCGCCGCTATCTGCCTTGTGTTCGCATACATTCAGCATTGGTCCCCAATCTGCACTGTGTTGGTTTGGAGAGAAGGTGAGAAATGACGACCCTATTGATTATTCTTTTGGTGCTGTTTCTGCTCGGTGGCGGTGGGTGGGGATATTCTCGCTGGCGCGGGTAGCGCGGCTGATGACGTCAGAGTGCGGTCTCGTTCCGCTCCACCGGCGGCTTGAGACTGCACAAAAGAAGTGGCATGAAGAGTGGAGAGTAGATCGTGAGTATAACGACTTTGACTACAACCGAATTAGCGCTAATTATCGGCCTCGTCGTGGTTCTCGTTGCAGGCTTTGCTGCGTTCCTTTTTCTGAGGAAGCGGCGGACTGAAAGGCTGCGCACTCAGTTCGGTGGGGCTGAATATGCTCGCGCCGTGCAGAAAGGCGGCAACCGGCGGCACGGGGAAACCAGGCTCGAAGAGCGTGCACAACGAGTCGAGGGGCTTCACATCCGGCCGCTCGCGGCAGGCGATCGCGCGCGCTTCGTCGAATTATGGCGAGGCGTCCAGGCCCGATTCGTTGACGGCCCCGCTGGTGCGGTCACAGAAGCGGACCAACTGCTGGGTGATGTGATGTCGACGCGTGGTTATCCGGTAAGTAACTTTGAACAGATGGCGGCGGATATCTCCGTGGATCATCCGCTGGTACTGGAAAACTACCGGACGGCTCACGAAACCGCGCTTCGGCAGACGCGCGGGCAGGCCAGCACGGAAGAATTGCGTCAGGCGATGGTTCATTACCGGACGCTTTTCGAGGAACTGGTCAACGAGCCGGAGATGCCCCTAACGAAGGCTGCATCATGAGTTCGAGGATTACAGGAAGAATTGGCCTGGGCCGTTGAGGGCTTGGAAGACAAATTGAAGGCAATCCCATGAACGAAGAGAATAAGAGAGAAGAAGAGCAGAAATACGCGGGACTTACAGCGGCTTTGGCTGACGTCAGCGGTGCGCCGACCCTCGGCGATCACAGCGTCGCACCTGCCGGAGCCGCCGTCGCCATGGATGAACAGGCGGCACCGCTTTTTTCGGCCGCCCAGGCGAAAGAGTTTCGCGCTCGCTGGGATGCAATTCAGGGGGGCTTTGTGGATGAACCCCGCCGCGCGGTGGAGCAGGCGGATAGTCTGGTGGCGGAGGCGATGAAGCGCCTGGCGGAAGTGTTTGCGGAGGAACGGGCCAGACTCGAGGGGCAGTGGGATCGCAAAGAGAGCGTATCGACCGAGGATCTCAGGCTTGCGCTGCGCCGCTATCGGTCGTTTTTCGGTCGTCTTCTCTCGGTCTAGGAGAACGTCAGGATCAGCGATCGCAGCTCTGTTGCGCATACGATCGCGGCGAACGGGCGCCTGTTCGGCTCCACGCATTAGCCCCAGTATGGTTGGTTAGAATGAAGTCATGGCGCGTAGCGACGCGAGCGCCGCTGTTTCCGTAGAACGTTTCTTCCAGTTCTCTCTGCTGGGGCTGGTGGCGAGCGGCTACCTGGCGGTGGCGGGGTCCGGTTATCTCGACGTCCCCACCATGGCCCTAACGGCCGCGGGACTGATGCTGCGCGCCGTGATGATCTACGGCGCGCTCCGCCTCGAGATCTCGGAGCGCGCGGCCACGCTGGCGACCATCGCGTACGCGGGCTTCTTCCTTCTCGATTACCTGTTCCTTTCGCGGGCGTTTCTCTGGGCGAGCGTACACCTGGTGTTCTTCCTCGCGGTGGTCAAGATCCTGACCGCGAAGACCAGCCGGGATCATCTCTATACGGCCGTGATCGCGTTTCTGGAGCTGATTGCGGCTGCGATTCTGTCGAACAACTTCAACTTCTTCCTGTTCCTGACGCTCTACCTGATTTTCGGCATTGCGGCACTCACCAGCGGAGAGATCCGGCGGTCGATGGCCAAAGCCTCGTCCACCGCGCGCACCGGGCTGCGGCGCTTCCACCCGCGGCTGGCGGTGCTGGCGGTCAGCGTCTCGGCCGGCATCCTGATTCTCACCGCGGGACTGTTCTTCCTGCTGCCGCGCACCGCCGATGCGGCGTTTTCGCACCTGATCTCCCACCGCATGCACCTGCCGGGTTTCTCCAACCAGGTGAATCTCGGCGAAATCGGCGAGATCAAGACCAGCTCGCGGCCCGTCATGCACATCCGAGTTTACGGCGAGTTCCCGGCGGGGCTGAAGTGGCGCGGCGAGTCTCTGCCGGATTTCGACGGCAAGCGCTGGTTCAACCCGAACCGCGAGCGCCGGCCGGTCGACGTCGTCCACGGGGAAGCCGAGCTGGTGGCTCCGGGTGACCGGTCGCCGGGACACCGGCTCAACTACGAGGTCCAATACGACGACCTCGATACGGACGCGCTGTTTTTCGCGGGAACGCCGGACACCGTGGTGCTCCATTCCCCCCGCCTTTACCGCACCGACGGCGGCGGAATCCGGCTGGGCCAACCGCCGCCGCCGGGCTTCCACTACGATGCCTACAGCCTTCTCGAAGAGCGCCCGGAGACGGCGACTCCGCTGTACCCCGTACCCCTGCTGTCTCTCGCGTCGCGCGAGCGGTATCTGCAACTGCCCCAGATCGACCCGCGCATTCCCGCGCTGGCCCACCGGTTCACGGAGGGGCGCGCATCGGACCTGGGGAGGGCGCGCGCGATCGAAGCGGGCCTGCGCTCGGAGTACGGCTACACGCTCGAACTTCCCAACCGCGAGCTGGCGGACCCGCTGGCGGAGTTTCTGTTCGCGCGCCGCAAGGGCCACTGCGAATACTTCGCCTCGGCTATGACCGTAATGCTGCGGACGCTGGGCATCCCGGCGCGGCTGGCGGCGGGCTTCCAGAGCGGCGTATACAACCCGATCACGGAGCTGTGGCTGGTGCGCGCCTCCGACGCCCACACCTGGGTGGAAGCCTGGATTCCCGGCCGCGGCTGGACCACTTTCGACCCGACTCCGCCCGACCCCAACCCTCCGTCATTCGCCTGGTTCTCCCGCCTCGGGCTGTACCTGGACGCGGCCAACACATTCTGGCAGCAGTGGGTGGTGGGCTATGATGCCGGGCAACAGGGGTCGCTGGCGGATCGCGTCGAGCAGGCCGTACGCCGCGCCGGCATCCGCTGGTTCGACGTAGCCGATTCCGATTGGGACGCGCGCACGGCCGCCTGGTTCCGGCGGTACGGGCGCGGCATACTGGCTGCCGCGGGCCTGGCATTCTGGATCTGGCTGCTGGCGCCGGCCGTAGCGCGGCTGGTCCGTGTGCGCCGCCACGTCAAACGGGTGCGGCGCGGCGAAGCCAGCGTGGCGGATGCCACCCTGCTTTATGAACGCTTGCTCCGCATCCTGAAGCGCCGCGGCTATCACAAGCCGGCGTGGTTTACTCCGGCGGAGTTCGCGGCTTCCTTGCCCGCGCCGGTCCGCCTGCCGGTGGCCGAATTCACGGCGACCTACAACGCGCTGCGCTTCGGCGGCCGTGCCGACGCGGCGCCGCGTCTTTCCGTCCTGATCGAGGAATTAGAGCGCCGGGAACGGCGGCCGTGACGCCCGAAGAGAACGAACGGATCGAAGCCCTGGAACGGCGGCTGGCGGAAGCGGAGAAACGCCTCGCAATGCTCGAGGCAGGCGCGCCACGGCGGCGCGCCGCCCCGGGTCCCAAACGCCGCTTCGCCCCGGTGCCGCACATCGAAGTCACGTTCGGGCTGCACTGGCTGAGCCGCATCGCTGTGGTGACGGTGGTGCTCGCGCTGG
This sequence comes from Bryobacterales bacterium, assembly GCA_963836015.1. Lineage (GTDB taxonomy): Bacteria > Acidobacteriota > Terriglobia > Bryobacterales > Bryobacteraceae > CAWCDJ01. The sequence goes on from CAWIIF010000015.1 coordinate 585,183, forward strand.
CGTTCTTTTTCGAATACGCGTTCGAGAACCATTGGGTCAGCGAAGGGGGACGCGTGCTGCTGGGGCTGGGGTGCGGGATCGCAGCGCTGCTGGCGGGCGAGCGGTTCCGGCGCACGGGGCAGCGCGCGTACGGCCAGACCCTGGCGGCGGCGGGGATCGGGTTCTTTTATCTCTCGTTCTGGGCCGCCTCCAGCCTGTACCACCTGGTCCCGGCGGGCGTGGGGTTCGGACTGATGGCGCTGGTGACGGCCGTCGCGGGTGCGCTGGCGCTGCGGTTCGACTCTTCGGTGACGGCGGCGCTCGGCCTGGGCGGCGGGTTTGGCACGCCCTTGCTCCTGGGACACGCGCAGGCCCCGTGGTTCGTCCTGGGCTACGCCCTGCTGCTCGATGGGGGCGCATCCTTCGCGGCCCGCGCGCGGCGCTGGCGATGGCTCGAGGCGCTGGCCCTGGCAGGTACGCTGGCGCTCTACTGGAACCAATCTCCCGCCGCGCCGGAACAGCGCACGGCTTACACCCTGTTCGTGGCCGCCTACTTCGGGCTGTTCGCGGCCTCTACCCTCTTACCTGTTTTCATGACCGCGGAGGTGCTCGCGCCCGTGGCGCTGGCGGCCATCTGGAGTCCCGGCCCGGCGGGTCCATGGCTCGCACTCGCCCTGTCGGCCACCGGGTTGGCCGTGGCGGACCGCCTCCGCCGGCCCCTCGCCATGACCACCGCGTTCACCGGGTTCTGGCTGGCCTACCTCTTTCCGGCCAACGGTACACTTCCCGCGGCCATCGCACTCCTCGCGGCTTCGTTCCTGCTGTTTTTGGCATGGCCGGTCTGGCGCGTTTACGGCAGGCGCGCCGCACTTCGTCCGCCGGATCTGCTGCTGATGGCACTCAACGCCGGGCTCGCTTTTGGAGCGGTCTACAACCGGCTGGAGCCTTCGCACCCCGGGTCCATCGGGCTCGTAGCCGTGGCGGTCGCCGTGGCTGAAATGGGAGCCGCGAGGTTGTTGTGGCGGCGCGACGAAGGCGGCGCGATCCTGGCCGCGGGCATCGCCTGGGTCTTCCTGGTGCTGGCGGCCCCGATGCAGTTCGCCGGCTATCGCGTCACGATCGTGTGGGCCGCGGAGGGCGCCGCGCTGGCCTGGATCGGAACCAGGTTCTGTGAGAATCGCGCGGTGGCCGCGGCGCTCACGGTGTTCGCCCTGGTGATTGTGCGGCTGGCCTGGCTCGACAGCCGGATGGGGGCGGCGACGCTGCTGGTCAATGCGCGCTTTCTCACCTTCGCCGCCGCTGCCGCCGGCCTCTTCGCCGCCACGTGGTGGATCCGCACCGGCCGGCGCGCGGGCTTCGTGTATCTCGCGGCTCACAGTGTGCTGCTGTGGGGTCTGTGCCTGGAGGCGGTCGATTGGGCGGCGCGCACGGCCTCGCCCGAGAATTTCCGCAGCTTCGCCAGCGCTTCGATCTCCATCCTGGCGGGGGGCTATGCCCTGTTGCTCGTCGCGGCGGGGGCGGCCCGCGCGCACGCCTTCACGAGGCTGCTCGGAATGGCGCTGATCGGCCTGGTGGTGCTCAAGCTGTATCTCTACGATGTGTGGCTGCTCGCTCCGTTCTATCGCATGGCAGCGTTTGCGATTCTCGGTGTGGTGCTGCTGGTGATCTCCTACCTGTTCCGGCCCCGCGCGGTGAGGTAGGATGCAGACGATGCGACGCAAGGCTATCCTTCTGTGCATGCTGGCGCAGGCCGCTTTCCCGCAGACCGGCCGGCCGCGGGCCCGCGACCTGGGATTGAAGCCCGGGGTTTTTCCACCCGGCCCGCTCAACGCCATTACCGATGTGGCCGGCGTGAAGGTCGGGCACGTCACGCTGGTGGAGGGCGACACGGTGCACACCGGCGTCACCGCCATACTTCCCGGGGATTGGAACCTGTTCCGGGAGAAGGTCCCTGGCGCCGTTTTCGTGGGGAACGCCTTCGGCAAGCTGGCCGGCTCGACGCAGGTGGAGGAACTGGGAACTATCGAGACTCCGATCGTCCTCACCAATACCCTGAATGTCGGGACCGCGATGGAGGGAGTGATCGCGTACACGCTGGCATTCCCGGGCAATGAGCACGTGGCCTCGGTGAATGCGTTGGTCGGTGAGACCAACGATGGCGGGCTGAACGACATTCGCGGCATGCACGTGCAGCGGGAGGACGTGATCGCGGCGATTCGCGGCGCGCGGGGCGGCCCGGTGCCGGAAGGCAGCGTGGGCGCGGGCACCGGGACCATGTGCTACGGATGGAAGGGCGGGATCGGCACATCTTCCCGCGCCGCCAGGCGCAGCTACGGCGGCTATACGGTCGGCGTGCTGGTGCAGACGAATTTCGGCGGCGTTCTCACGATGGGCGGCGCCCCGGTGGGCCGCGAACTGGGCAAGTACGCCTACGCGGACGCGGATCGCGGCGACGGCTCCTGCATGATCGTGGTGGCGACTGACGCTCCGCTGACGGCACGGGACCTCAAGCGCCTGGCGGCGCGCGCGGTTTTCGGGCTGGCGCGCACCGGCTCGTCCTACAGCAACGGCAGCGGCGATTTTGCCATTGCCTTCTCGACCGCTCCGGCCGCGCGGATCCGCACCGGCGCCGCGGGACCGGCGACCTACCAGGCGCTCCCGGCCGACGCGGTTTCGCCCCTATTCGAAATGGTGCTCGAAGCGACCGAGGAAGCAGTCTACAACTCGCTGCTACAGGCGACTACCGTGCATTCGCGGTTCGGCACAGGGGAGGCCATCCCGATCGACCGGGTGCGCGAGATTTTGAAGAAGTACAACGTCGTTCCATAGTATGGACCTTGGCCGCACCTTAGCTCGTGTGGTCGTGGATGATTCTCCAGCCGGCTTTCGTTTTGCGCAGCACCAACGTGAAGCGGCCCGAGGCATCGCCGCCTCCGGCCTGGGTGCGCTTCAAGTTGAATTTGCCGATGGTGAGGGCGTAATCGGAGCCCAGCGGACGGACTTCGATTTCGGAGAAGGTCAGGGTGCCCATCTTCTCCGCCGTGGGATAGCCCCGCTGGTAGCGCTCGAAGATCGCCTCCGTGCCGCCCCGGGTCACTTCGTGCCCGATGAAGGTGGTCTGCGGGGAATCGTCGTAGAACGAGGCGAAGGCGCGCAGGTCGCCCCGGTTCCAGGCGGCTTCCGAATCCAACAGTACTTTTCGGACCGCTGCCTCCTGCGAAAAGAGCAGCGGAGCACAGCAGAAGACGACCAAAAGGCGGAACATGGAGGGATTATATTATGGAGGCGCTCAGAGTTTCACGGATGACACATTCCGACCCCTGGCCGGCGCTGCCGTTGAAGGAATGGCAGCCAACCTATGACGCGGTACACCTGTGGACGCAGATTGTCGGAAAGGTGCGGATGTCGCTGGCGCATCCGCTGAACCACTGGTGGCAGGTGGCCCTCTACCTGACCTCGCGCGGGTTGACCACGTCGCCGGTCCCTTGCGGGTGGGGCATGTTCGAAATGCAGTTCGATTTCATCGAGCACGAGCTGGAGGTCCACACCAGTGACGGCGCAGGGCGGCGGCTGCCCCTCCGCGCGGAGCCGGTATCCGCGTTCTACCGCAGGGTAATGGATGCGCTCGAAGGGCTCGAAATCCCGGCGGACATCGATACGAAACCGCAGGAGATACCGGATACGACACCGCTCGACCAGGACGACCGGCCGCGCGAGTACGACCGCGACGCCATGAATCGCTGCTGGCGGATTTTTGCATCCACGGCTGACGCTCTCGAGGAATTTCGGGGACGGTTCATCGGCAAGTGCAGCCCGGTGCATTTCTTCTGGGGCTCGTTCGACGTGACGTGCACGCGATTCTCGGGGCGCAAGGCGCCGCCGCGAAAGGGCGTGATCAGCGGACCGGGCTACTCTCACGAAGATAACAGCGCTGGATTCTGGCCGGGCGGGTCCGGAATCGACGGTCCCGCGTTTTACGCATACCACGCGCCCACGCCGGAAGGACTGTCCGAGGAGAAGGTCGGACCTGCCGCGGCGGCCTGGAACAGCCGGCTCGGCGAGTTCATCCTGATGTATGACGACGTGCGCGCATCGAAACACCCGCGAGCCGCGCTGATGGAGTTCCTGGAGACTACTTACGCGGCGGGCGCGAAGCGGGCCGGTTGGGACCGTTCCGCGCTGGAGTCCTGAATCAGGCGGACAGCGGGAAGCATCTAAACGCCATGAAACGAACGGCAAATGCGCAGTGGCGCGGCGATCTGAAGTCAGGAAGTGGAACGGTCTCTACGGCCAGCGGAGTGCTTTCGCAATCTCCGTATTCCTTTCGCACGAGATTCGAGGACGGCAACGGAACCAATCCGGAGGAACTGCTCGCGGCGGCCCACGCGGGCTGCTTCTCCATGGCGCTTTCGGCGCAACTGGCCCAGGCCGGACTGACGGCGGAGAGCATCGAGACTACCTGCACGATTACTTTCGAAAAACAGCCTGACGGGTTTGCGATCACGGCCAGCCACCTCGACCTGCAGGCGAAGGTTCCGGGCGCCAGCGCCGAAGCGTTCGACCAGGCGGCGCAGACGGCCAAAGCAGGGTGCCCCGTGTCAAAGCTGTACAAAGCCAATATCACGCTGAACGCGAAACTGCTGTAAGTTTCCGATGGCCTCCACCGGCCGTGCTGAATCGCACGTGGGCAGGGAACGTGCAAGGAACAGGGGAGACATGGCGTCGCGAACCGCGCTGCCGCGAACGCTTGCGGCCACTCTCGTCCTATATACTTTTTCATCCCTGGACGCTGCGGACCTGGCGCCCCCCAGCGCCTATCAAGGTAAGCCGGTGGTCGCAATCCGCTATGAACCCGCAAAGCAGCCGGTGATGGACTCCGACCTGGCGCGGCTGCTGCCGATTCGCGTGGGAGAGCCCCTGAAACTCAGCGCGGTGCGGGAGTGGATCAAGAATCTATACTCCTCCGGCAACTATTCCAATGTCGAGATCGAGGCGGAGCCCGCGGCCGGAGGTGTGACGCTGATCGCGCGCACGACCGCGCAATGGTTCGTCGGACCCTACGAAGTAACCGGCCGTACGAACCGGCCTCCCAACGCGGGTCAGCTCGCCAACGCCACCCGTCTCGAGCTGGGGACCCCGTACGAAGACGGCGATCTCGAGACCGCCGTGAAGGGAATCCGCAGCCTTTTCGAACGCAACGGGCTGTACCGGGCCACCGTCGAGCCGCGGATCCGGCGGGACCCGGCGCACCAACAGGTGGAGTTGACGTTCGAAGTCAGGGCGGGCCGGCGCGGAAGGCTGACGCTGCCGGTAGTGACCGGCGACACTCGAATTCCAGCCGCAACGCTGGCGGAGGCGGCCGGCTACAAGGGCTGGTTTCGCTGGAAGCCCGCCACCGAATCCAACACACGGTCGGGGCTTCAGAACATCCGTAAAAAATACGTCAAGGACGACCGGCTGACGGCCGCGGTGACACTGGACCATCGCGAGTTCCTGGCACAGCAGAACCGCGTCAGGCCCACCATACGCGCCGACGGAGGCCCCAGGGTGAAGATCCAGGCCGAGGGCGCGAAGGTGTCGCAGGGCGACCTGAGGAAATACGTTCCGGTCTACGAGGCGGAAGCCCTGAATCGCGACATCCTGGTGCGTGGTGTCCGCAACCTGCGCGACTACTTTCAGGACAAAGGATATTTCGAAGTTCAGATCGATTTCGATACGCGCCAGGTGAACCCAGACCTGGCAATCGTTACTTACACGATCACACCCGGGCCGCGGCACAAGCTGGTCAAGGTCACAATCGAAGGCAACCGCTACTTCGATACCGAAGAGATTCGCAGCCGCATGTACCTGCAGCCGGCCGGATTCGTCCACCTGCGGCATGGAAGGTACAGCGAAGGCTTCGTCAGCCGCGACCAGCAGGCGATCGAAGCCCTTTACAGCGCCAATGGCTTTCGTGATGTGCAGGTCACCGTGAAGACGGCCGACGACTACCGGGGCGTCAAGGGAGACGTCGCGGCCACGGTGCATATCGTGGAGGGCCCGCAGTACCTGGTCTCCAAGCTGGACCTCACGGGCGTCCCGGAGGCTGACAAAGCGCAGATTCTCGCGAACGTTGCATCGATTCCGGGACAGCCGTTCAGCCAGACGAACCTGGGATTCGATCGCGACTTTATCCTGAACCGCTACCAGTCGCAGGGTTATCCCGACGTGACGTTCGATTGGCGGATCAAGCCCGGGCCGGGGCCGCACGAAATGGCGCTCGAATACATCGTCACCCTGGGGCCGCGGCGCTTCGTGCGGCAGGTGCTCATTACGGGCATGCGTCACACAAGCCACCGGCTGATCGATCCGAATATCACGCTGAAACCCGGAGACCCTCTTTCCTGGACCGCCATGGGCGAGATGCAGCGGCGCCTTTACAACCTGGGCGTCTTCGACAAGGTGGACATGGCGATTCAAAACCAGGACGGCAACACGGAAAACAAGTATGTGCTGTTCAACCTCGGAGAGGGGCACCGGTATTATACGGCGCTGGGGTTCGGCGCCGAGATCGCCCGCATCGGAGGCAGCCAGACCAACCTCGATTCGCCCGCCGGCACGACCGGGTTTTCGCCGCGCGTCAGCCTGCAGGCGAGCCGCCTGAACCTCTGGGGGCTCGGACACAGCGTGAACTTCAAAGGCCGGTACTCCACGATCGACCGCCTGGTTTCGCTAAATTACCTGGCGCCTCGCTATCGCAACGTGGAAGGCCGCGACATTTCGTTTACCGCCCTGTACGAGAACACGCGCGACATCCTGACCTTCACGGCGCGCCGGGTGGAGGGCACGGCGCAGATTTCCAACCGGCTCTCGAAAGCCACGACGCTGCTTCTGCAGTACACGTGGCGCGACGTACGCGTGGACCAGAACACGCTCAAGATCAACCCCCTGCTGATTCCGCTGGTATCCCAGCCGGCCCACATAGCGGGGTTCGGCGCCACCCTGATTCAGGACCGCCGGGACAACCCGGTGGATGCGCACCGCGGCTATTACAACACCGCCGATGTCCAACTGTTCGACCGCTACCTGGGCGGCAATAAAAATTTCCTGCGGCTGCTGCTGCGCAATTCGTACTACAAGCCGCTTAGCCGCAGCACCGTGCTGGCCAGCAATACGGAGTTCGGCTGGATCCGCCCGTTCAGCGTCCCGCCCGGCGAGACGTCGTTCGACTACGTTCCCATCGTGGAGCGTTTCTTCGGCGGCGGCAGCGCATCGGACCGCGGCTTCCCGGAAAACCAGGCGGGCCCGCGCGACATACTGACCGGCTTTCCAATAGGCGGCAATGCGCTGTTTTTCCACCAGACGGAGCTGCGGTTTCCGCTGATCGGCGACAACATCGGCGGAGTGCTGTTCCACGATTTCGGCAATATCTTCACGGATCTTGGATCGTTTTCCTTTCGAGTGCACCAGAACGGCCTCGAGGATTTCGCGTACATGGTGCACGCGGTCGGGGTGGGCGTCCGATACCGGACGCCGCTCGGGCCGGTGCGCGTCGACCTGGCGTACAGCATCAACCCGCCGACCTTCAACGGCCTGGAGGGCACTTTCGATCAACTGCTGTTCGGCACGGCGACGCCCACCATCCAGAGCGTGAGCCACTTTCAATTCTTCATTTCGATCGGGCAGGCATTTTGATATGAGAACGGGCGGAGCAATTCGGGCGGCGGCGGCAGCCCTTCTGTGCGGCGCGGCGCTTGCGGTAGTCGTCGACCGCATCGCCGTGGTGGTGGATGACGCCGTCATCACCGAGAGCGAGGTGATCGAAGAGGTCCGCATGACCGAATTCCTCAACGGGAAGCCGCTCGATCTCAGCCCGGCGCAGCGGCGCGCGGCGGCGGACCGGCTGATCGACCAGCAGCTCATCCGCGATGAGATGGAAATCGGCAACTACTCCGATCCGCCGGAGCAGGACGTAGACGCAACCCTGGCTCAGTTTCTAAAGGAACATTTCGGTGGAAGTACCGCGGCGATGCACGCCTCCCTCCAGGTGTACGGACTAACGGAAGCCGACTTGAAGACGCATCTGCGCTGGCAGATTGCGGCCGTCCGCTTCGCTAACGCCCGCTTCCGCCCGGGTATTCCAGCGGGACCGGCATCAACGCCGGGAGCGCAGGCGAAAGCCGCGCCTGCGCAGGGATCGGTCGAGGAGTTAATGGACGCCTGGCTCAAGGAGAAGCGGAGCGCCACGACGATCCGGATGTTCAAGGAGGCCTTCGAATGACCCGCCGGAGCAGGATCGCCTGGATCGCGGCAGCCTCGTTCGTGGGCCTGACGCTGGCCCTGGTGCTCGCGTTTATCATCGTGGTCCAGACGAGCTGGTTTCGGAGCGCGGTGGAGCGGCAGATTGTCTCGTCGGTGGAGAAGGCCACCGGCGGCCAGGCGCAGGTGGGCGGCTTCTCGTTCCACTGGCAGAACCTGCGGGCCACCGTCCATAACTTCACGATCCACGGAAGTGAGCCGGCCGGCTCCCCGCCCCTGTTTCAAGCCAAAACCGTCGAGGTCGGCCTGAGCCCCGCGTCTCCGCTCAGCGGATTTGTGAACATCGCCTCGCTGATGGTGGATTCTCCGCAGATTCATCTGATCGTCTATCCGGACGGGCATACCAACGTTCCGGCCCCCAAGCTGAAGAGCGGCGAAACCAACGTCCTCCAAACCATCGTGAACCTGGCGGTGGGCCGCTTCGAGGTCCGCAACGGGACGTTTACGGTGGCCGACCGCCGGACGAATTTCAGCGCGCAGGGGGAGAATCTGCGGGCGCATCTGGATTACAACCGCGTCAACCCGGGCTACACCGGTGAGATCGACGCGGCGCCCCTGTTCCTGCAGAGGGACAATGGCGCGCCGGTGCGAGCCGACGTTCATCTGCCCTTGACCCTGCGCCGCGACCTGGTGGCTGTCGATAACGGCCTGGTGCGGACAGCCGCTTCACACCTCACCATCAACGGACGGTTGGACCACATGACTGCGCCGGACGGCAGGGCGCACATCGTGGGGACGGTCAACCTGGGAGAGTTGAAACGGGCGGCCGGACTCCACATCCCGCTCCAGACCGCGAAGGCGCCGCAGGCCGTGGAAGCGAACGTAACGCTGGTGATTCGGAAAGGGGCGATCGGTTTCCAAAACTCGCGGCTCGTGCTCGGGAACAGCACCGTGGATCTGTCGGGCATGCTGAACGAGAGTCGGGAGCCGGCCGGTTTTCGCGCGAAGCTGGACCTGACCCAACTGGGGACCCTCTTCGCCATCGGAGCACAGCCTCGCGGCGTCGTAAATGTCACTGGCGATTTTGCGCTGCGGCCCGGCGGTTATGTGCTGCACGCCGCGGCCGCCGGAAGCAGCCTTTCGCTGCTCCAGGGCAAGACGCGTATAACCGGAATCGACGTCGCCGCGAAAGCGACCGCCGTTCCGAACCGCATCGACCTGGCCGACCTTCGCATCGGTGCCCTGGGCGGAGACCTGACGGGCTCCGCGACCGTCGAAAACCAGCAGCGCTTCCAGTTGACCGGGACGCTGCACCATCTCGATATCGACCGCCTGGCACGCACATTCACGCCCGAGCACATCGGCTATGACGGGCTCGTCTCGGGGCCGGTCATCTTACGTGGCGACCTGGGCCGCCTCGCGGAACTGGAAGCGCGGGCGAATCTGAGCGTGGCTCCCGTTCCGCGGGGCATACCGCTTTCCGGGCGTCTGAACGCGAGCTACGCCGGCCGCACCGGTACGGTGACGATCGCGCCGTCGCGGCTCGACCTGCCGCACTCCCGCCTGGAACTCTCGGGATCGCTTGGGACGCAGCTTCAAGTCCGGCTGATTTCGCGCGATTTGTCGGATTTCCGCCCCTTGGTGATTCCGCCGGTCACATTGAACAGTGGCGGAACTTTGACCACGGACGCGATCGTTAAGGGCAGCCTGGCCGCGCCTCGCATCTCGGGCCAGGCAACCATGACCGACTTCACCGTGGACCAGCGCCCGTTCGCTCGCTTCACAACCGGATTCGACGCCACCCGGTCGGGGGTATCGGTGACCAACGCCGTCGTTTCGCGCGGCAACCTGTCGGCCCATTTCAACGCGGCGGTGGGGCTGCACAACTGGAAGCCCCTGCCCACCGACACGCTGCGGGCCGACGCCACCGTGCGCAATGCCGACCTGGCCGACGCCCTGGCGCTGATCGGGCAGGGTTCGATCCCGGCCTCCGGCACACTGACGGCCGATGCCAACATCTCCGGAACGGTCGGAAGTCCGGTGGGCAATGTAAACCTGGCGGTCTCCAACGGAACGCTGCGCGGCGCCCGCTTCGACGCAATCAACGGACGCGCGATTCTTACGGACCGGTCCATCGACGTCCCATCGCTGGAGTATGTCGCCGGGGCATCGCGCATACAGGCCAGCGGAACCTATCAACACACGCCCAACCAGTTGAGCCAGGGCACGGTCCGCGCTGAACTGCGGAGCAACCAGGTGCAGCTTGCCCAGTTCCAGCCGATGGTGAAGGGGCTGTCGGGGCTTTCCGGAGTGCTGAACCTGCAGGCGGATGCAACGGGGATCGTCCAGCCCGCGGCCGGAGGGGCGGCATTCCGGCTGACTGGTTTGCGCGGCAGCCTGGCAGCGCGCGGCGTGACGGTGCAGGGCCGCAGCGCCGGCGACCTGACGGCGACCGCGGACACGGCCGGGTCGGCGGTCACCTACGATGTGACCTCCAACCTGGGCGGATCGGCCATAAAGGTCACGGGCAGCACCATGTTGACCGGGGACAACGCCACCGTCGCTACGGCGAATATCAGCCATCTATCGATTCCGACGGCGCTGGCCCTGGCGGGGATGAGCGACCTTCCGGTGAAAGGGACGCTCTCGGCGACCGGGCGCGTGAGCGGCACGTTCGCGGCTCCGCAGGTCACGGCGAGCGTGGATGTGACCAACGGATCCGCGTGGCAGGAGCCCTTCAGCCGCCTTCAAAGCACATTTCAGTACTCGAACCAGACGATCCAGGTGACCAGCGCCCGGATCGACAAGGACGGCTCGCATATTGAGGCCGCCGGCTCGTTTTCGCACGCCCCGGGAGACTTCCGCGATGGCCGGCTGGAGTTTCATCTGCAGAGCAACCAGGTGCAGTTGGCACAACTACAGGCGCTGCAGCAGACCCGTAAGGTCGGCGGAACGGCGGAGGTGACGGCCTCCGGCGCGGCCACGCTGCGGGCCGGCAAAGCGCCGTTCTTCTCCAGCCTCAACGCGAGGCTGGCGGCGCGCGGCCTCACCGTGAACGGAGTGCCAATGGGCGATCTCACCGCCGGGGCGGAGACTCATGGCAGCCAGGCGGCATTCACCCTGGCATCCAGCCTGGCCGGGTCGAAGGTGCAGGGCTCGGGCACGGTGCAGCTGACCAGCGATCTCACCACCGACGCGCGGCTGAGTTTCTCGGGCCTCACCTACTCCGGACTGCGGCCGCTCCTCGGCACGCCGGCCGAGCCGCTGGAAGCGTCGGCCGACGGACAGCTCGTCATCTCCGGTCCCCTCGCGCGTCCGGAGGCGCTGCGGGGAACGCTCGAGATCAGCCAGTTGAAGGCGCGTTCGGCGTCCAACCGCCCGGCCGGCATGCAGCCCCGGGTGGATTTCGAAGCGCACAACGACGGCCCGATCCGCGTCATGCTGGCCAACTCGTTGTTCACCATCGAGAGCTTCCGGCTCGCAGGACCCTACAGCAGCTTGACGGTAACGGGAACCGTGTCGCTCGCGACGCCTCACAGCCTTTCACTGCGGGCCTCCGGCAATATCAAGCTCGAACTTCTGCAAGCTTTCGACCCGGACCTGTTTTCCTCCGGCAATATCATCCTCACGGCAACCGCCGCCGGCACCCTTTCAGAACCGGTGGTGAACGGCAAGCTGGAACTCCAAAAGGCATCGTTGAACATGGTCAGCCTCCCGAACGGCCTGTCCGATGCCAGCGGGACGATCACGTTCACGGGCCGGGAAGCAGTGATCCAGAACATCACGGGCCGGAGCGGCGGCGGCGACATCACGCTTTCCGGGACCGTGGGCTATGCCGGCCCGGAGCCGGCGGTCCGGCTGCAGATCACAGGCAACCGGATTCATGTCAACTACCCGGAGAACGTCACTACCGCGATCAGCGCACGGCTCGCCCTGACAGGCACAGCATCGCGCAGCCTGCTCTCGGGGACCGTGACCATCCGCGACGTGGCCCTGCACTCCCAGACGGACATCGGGTCGATCCTGAACTCGGCCGCGGCGCCCAAGCCGGTGACTACGACGCCCACCGGGTTCCTGGCGGGGATGCGCTTCGATGTCAAGATCAGGACCGCGCCCGACACGCAGTTCCGCACCAGCCTCACCCAGAATTTGCAGGCGGATGCCAACCTCACCCTGCGTGGAACGCCGGACCAGCCCGGGATGCTCGGCCGCATAGTGATCACCGAAGGGCAGGTCGTCTTCTTCGGGAACAAGTACCGGATCGAGCAGGGAGCCGTCGCCTTTTATGATCCGCAGAAGATCAATCCGTACGTTGACATCGACCTGGACACGACGGTCTCGGGCGTGGACGTCACTATCAGCGTGACGGGACCCATGGACCGCCTGAAGCTCACGTACCGCTCCGATCCGCCTCTTCCGTTCAGCGACCTGCTCTCCTTGCTTGCCTCCGGCAAGGTGAACACGACCGATCCGGTAATCGCTGCCCGGCAGCCGGCCGTTCAGCAGCAGAGCTTCGAGCAGGCCGGGGCGTCCGCCCTGTTGGGCCAGGCGGTGGCGAACCCGGTCTCGGGCACGCTGGAGCGGCTGTTCGGAGTCACGCGGCTGCAGATCAATCCGCAGATCGTGGGCGCCAACAGCACCTCTCCCCAGGCGACTCTGACCGTCCAACAGCAGATCACACCCGACCTGACCTTCACCTACATGCAGGATGTCGCGCAAAGCAATCCGCAGATCATCAAAGTCGAGTGGACGATCGGGCCGGAGTGGTCGGCAGTGGCGCAGAGGGATTACACCGGATTCTTCTATTTGGACTTCTTTTACAAGAAGCGCTTTTGGTGAGGCCCGCCTTCCAACCAGCCCGGCCGTGTGTCATAATCCTTCACATGTCAGCGGCCGTCGTCAAGATGGAGCCGAAATCCGAGGGGCTGACGACTCCCCGGAAAAAGCGGCCCAAGGAACTAGCCATCATCACGGAATGCTGCACGGGCTGCGCCGGGTCGCCCGCGTGCGTTCCATACTGTCCGGTAGCCGATTGCATGTACTGGGTGCCGGACGAAGATCATCCGCCATTCGGTCACATCGAGGTGGATCCCGTGCTGTGCATCGGGTGCAAGAAGTGCACCAGCAAGGGCCCGGACGGGGCGTTTCTGGACGGCTGCCCGTGGGATGCCATCGAAATGGTATCCATAGAAGAAGTGGAGGCGATGATCGGCATGAAGATGCCGGTATAGGGTCCATTTCAAACCATGGCCCTCACCATTCATCAAAGGGAACGTGAAGGGATCACTATCCTCGATCTCGACGGGAGAATCACGGTCGGCCCGGAGGCGACAGCGCTCCGGGAGAAGGCCACCGCGCTCACGGAGGCGGGTGTGCGCGACGTGGTCCTCAATATGGCCAAGGTCGACTACATCGACAGCACGGGCCTCGGGGCGCTGGTGATCTGCGCCACCAGCCGGCGGAAGAGCGGCGGGAATGTGAAGCTCGTGAACCTCAACCGGCGAAACATCGAACTGCTGGTGATGACCAAGCTGGCCACGGTTTTCGAGATCTTTCCCGACGAACAGGACGCGGTGAACAGCTACTACCCCGACCGCAAGATCAAGACGTTCGATATCCTGGATTTTGTGCAGAAGATGAAGCAAGAGGACTAGCCGCCGATGGCACTGGTGGTCATCGGAGGCGTGGCCGCCGGCCTCAGCGCGGCGGCGCGCGCGCGGCGCATCGATCCGCGCCTTCCCATTCTCGTACTGGAAAAAGGGCCGGTCATCTCCTACGGCGCGTGCGGGCTCCCTTACTACGTCGAGGGAAAGGTGCGGGCAGCGGAAGACCTGATCGTCTACACGCCGGAATATTTCCGGAAAGAGCGCAAGATCGAAGTCCGTACGGGCGCGCGCGTGGTATCGATCTCGCATCCGCGGCGCGAGGTTCAACTGGAATCGGGCGAGCGGGTGCGGTATGAGACCCTGGTGATCGCCACGGGTGCGCGCTGCGACGCCGCCGGCATCGCGGGCGCCGGGCAGTCGCACGTCTTTACGCTCCACACCCTCGCCGACGCCGAGCGTATGCGCGCCTTTCTGCGGACCGGGAGTCCGAAGCGGGCGGTGGTGATCGGCGCCGGATACATCGGAGTGGAGGCGGCGGATGCCCTGCGGCGCCATGGCCTGCGCGTCACAGTGCTGGAGGGCTCGCAGCATGCGCTGCTCCGCAATGACGCGGGATTTACGGCGGCGGTGAAGAAGCAACTGGAAGACCACGGCGTGGAATTGCGCTGCGGCGTGGAGGTTCGCGAGATCGAGCCCGGCCAGGTGGCGGGCGTGCCCTGCGACATGGTCGTTCTGGCGGCCGGCTTCAAGCCCAACGCGGAGATCGCTTCCGAGGCGGGAGTGGAGACCGGACGGAGCGGCGCTATCCGCACCACTGAGCGTATGGAAACGAACCTCCATGGCGTCTACGCCGCGGGCGACTGCGCGGAGGTCACCCACCTGGTGACCGGCCGGCCCACTTACATTCCCCTGGGGACCACCGCCAACAAGACCGGGCGCGTGGCAGGCGCGAATGCGGCAGGGACGCGCGAGCGCTTCCCCGGCATCGTGGGGACTTCCATAGTCGGCATCTTCGGGAAGGGGTTCGCAACCACCGGGTTCTCGGCGGAGCAGGCGCGCGCCGAAGGTTTCTCCCCAGTATCGGCCCGGATCGAAGCCAACGGCCGCCCGCGCTACTTCGGCGGAACGACGACCGTCGTCGAACTCGTGGCCGACCGCGCGAGCGGCCGGCTGATCGGCGGCTCGGTGATCGGAGAAGAAGGCGCCGCGGGCCGCATCAACGTGATCGCTGCAGCCCTGCAGGCCAGGATGCGGCTTGACGATTTCGAGCAGATGGACCTGGCGTACTCCCCGCCCTTTACCCCGGTATGGGATCCCCTGCTGGTTGCGGCGCAGCAGTTGCGCAAGGAAATGTACCGTCCGTTAGTATGAACCGATTATTGTCTTTGCATCGCCTCCCGCCATATCCTTTCTAGAAATCTCACAGTTTCCGGGTATCGAGCAGGAGGGGGCTTTGCGGCGATTTGATGTAACATCTGTAAGGCTCGCGGTGTTTCTGGCCGCGTTGATCTTGGGAATGCTGGCGCCCGCGCACGTGGCTTTCGCTCAGGGTTGAGTGATCTCACGCTCCGGTCTGGAGTCAAATGGTGCGGAAGGTGGTGGCTACCTGCAGCCGGGCGACTGGACTTCGACGATCGGTGTGCGTCACGTCTTTTCGCACGTGCATTTCAGCGGTCCCACCGAGAATTTCTCCCGAGCCCAACTGGGTACTGAGGTTCAGTCGAAGACCAACCTCGACGATCTCATGATTACTTACCAGCTCACCCCCCGGATCAGCCTGACGGGGACTCTTCCGTTTGTGTACGCCAGCAGGCGACAGCAGGCTCAATACGCGACTCTGCACACGTCCGGGATTGGCGATATCAGTCTCGGAGCGCAGTACTGGCTGCGCAGCCCGAAGAGTGAAAAAGCGGGAGCCAACAACGCGCAGATCGGACTGAGCCTGTTGTTTCCGTCAGGGAACGACCGCCAGAGTAACGTCGTCGCTACGACCTACGGGGGGCCCACATCCACACAATACCCCGATTATTCGGTCCAGCCCGGGGCAGGCACCTGGGGCATGATCATGTCGTGGCAGGCTTTCCAGAGCCTGGGGAACAACACCATCGCGTTCGTCGATGGCAACTATGTCATGACTCAGGGCGGCTACCACAGCTTCTGGACCTCCCATGGAGGAACCTCGAACGGTCCGCCCTCTCCTACGCCAGGCATGACTCAGTTCGATGCAATTCAGGATCAGTACATGCTGGAGGTCGGCGCCTCTCATCCGGCTCCCCGGATCAAGGGGCTCGGCCTGCTCCTATCGGTCCGCGCCGAGGGCGTGCCAGCGCACAATCTGATCGGGAACGATTTGGGATTTCGCCGGCCGGGCTTCGGCGTTGCTCTGACGCCAGGCATCATCTACACCCGGGGGCACCACATGCTGCAGTTCAGTGTGGGCAAAGTCATGATCCGCGATCGGACCAAGAGCGTTGCCGAAGAGATCAACGGCGTACACGAAGGGGACGCCGCCTTTGCAAACTACGTGTGGATGGCGGGCTACACCTTGAGAATGCCGCGAAAGAAGAGCGCCGACGAAGAACTGACACAAAGTCAATCCAGCCGGCCGCCCAGGGCAAATGCGTCGCGTCCACCGAGTAACGGTGCGCTTCCGGAAGCCTCGTCCCAGACGGTTTCCGACACCTTCAGGCCGTTCAGTTTGAAGACGCTGGACGGGAAAAAGAAGACCCTCAAGGACTTCTCGAACAAGGTCACGCTGGTCAGTTTTTTCTTCCCCCGGTGCCCGTATTGCAACGTGGAGCTTCCCGAAATCCAGAAGATCTACGACAAATACAAGGAGAGGGGACTCTCCGCCGTATGGGTGAACATCCTGCCCGAAGAGGTCGGTCTGATTGCAGGCTGGCAAGTGGCCAAGAATCTCACCGTCCCGGTATTGATTGGGGGGTCGCAGGAATCCCTGCAGAGGAATTACCACATCAATTCGACGCCCTCCACTTATCTATTGGATGAAAACGGCCGCGTCCTGTTCCACGAGGATGGCTACAAGCCTGGCGATGAGAAGGTCCTCGAGGCCAAAATCGAGGCAGCGCTGAACGTCGTCCCCGCCGCCCCAGCCTCAGCATCGCTTCCGCCGTGCCCGGTGCGCCCCCAGGATCTCGCGCCTTCGGCGCCCGCGCCGTGGATGGTCGACGCGAGACCGAGGGAATAATCAGGCGGGCACACAGAGCCGCGCGCATAAGCAATCGGGCCGCCAGCTTTACGCCGGCTTAGGATAGGCTGCCGGCTCGGAAAAAGAAATAGGGCAAGCCGTGAGGCCTGCCCCACTGGCTGACTGACTCCTTAGTGGCCGGGAGTCGCGATGATATTGATGCAACTGGATGCCGACCCGCTCACGGTGTGAGTGCCGGCAGTACGAGGCAGTGCCATTATGCACGCCAGGTCGATTTGGGCCAGGGCGGTGGGCGGCGCGCCGCTGGCCATGAGCCCGTAAGCCTTTCCGTTATTCGGGCTGGTGTAAGCTGTCACCGTATGCGGATCGAAGCCCGCCGAAATCCCCGGAATGCTGCTCACGAACGCCCAGTCCACCAGGCCCGGAGTGCCGGAGCCCGATGTGGAAGGAAGCTGGAGAGCCGCAAAGGAACTGCCGCCGAACTCGCCCGTTACAATTCCGAGATGGCTGGTACCCTGGGCCACCGAGATGCCGGAGGTTCCGGCAGAGAAGGACGCGCCCGGCAAGTTTACGAGTTGGTGCGGCGCGGTCCAGGTGCCCGGGCTGCCTGCCGTGAAGGTAGCCTGAGTGAGGTCAATCATCTCGACGTTGCTCTGACCTTCGGTCGATGCCAGCGCAATACCGGTGGAGCAGTCTTCGGCCGCCGAGTCCAGAACTCCGCCCGGGGCGATCTGGTTCGTAAACTCTTTGACCGCGCCGCCGCTTGTAAAAGAGAAGAGGTCGTAATTGCTGGTTTCGTTCGGCGAGAGTATGTATCCCCGGGTCGGGTCGATCGAAATATCCTCTGAGACCTCTTTCGCCGCGGGGATTGGCGTTCCGAAGGTATTGGTATTCAGGTCCAGAAACTGGAGCCCGCTGTTGGAAGGGCTGGGGGCGAGGCCCATCGCGATTACCGCCTGGTTTGTCAGGGCGTTGATCGCTACCCCGCAGTTCTGGCAGGAGCCGCCCGAAAACCCCGTGAATGTGTTTGTGGAGCTGTGGAGCGTATGCGTTACCGTCGTCCCCGTGATCAGGTAGACGTCCGTGTTGTTGGCCACACAGACAGTCTGGCCGGTCGCGGGATTGGACGAGCAGGAATTCGTCACGCTGGGTGTGGCTATGGAAGTATTGGTCCCGCTGCCTTCGATGATCACCGCCTGAATACCCGTCGTGCCGCAGCTCCAGCACCCGTTCGGTGCGTAGGCGACGACGTTGCCGCCATTCGGCGGAGCATTCACCGCCAGGGAACTCGTCGGGATGCAGGCCGACAAGGTCGGGTTGGTGTGAGTCACCGACAACCTGGAGCAACTGCCCACCGCGCTGGAGAACGCGGTCCCATCGGAGGTGGTGCCGCTCAGAGTCACGAAGTAGGTTCCGGTTGTCAGGGAAGCCGGTATGAGAAATCCAATCCGGTCGGAACTGCCTAGGATCGTGGTTACGCTCGTGGCACCCGTCGTGGCGGATGAGGCTCCGCCGCAGGAAGTAGCAAGCAATATGCTCACATTCCCCGGGCTGATCGTCCCATGAAGAAGCGGAAAACCGGAGCCGATGGCATTCACCATGCTGATGCCCGCAACACCCGAGCTGGGAGAAGTGGAGACGTTCATTTTCACTTGGGCCCACGATGCAGAAGGAAGGGCCCCGACAAAAGCGAGTGCGAGCGCCAGTGGAAGTATAGCTTGTAGCCTGATCCGGAGCCGGCGAAGTCGCCACGTCGCGAGAGCAGCTATGGCAATCACACTTAGTGTCCAGGTGCCAGGCTCCGGCACCTCCGGGGCTACGCCCGTGTTGGCGTTGATAATGGCGAATGTTCCGTCGGCAAGTGGTGAGCCTCCGACCGGAATCATCGAAGTGAAGTCAGAAGAAATCGTCACAGACGAGCCGTCGAATAAGGTCAATGCCAATGGTGAAAAAAGCCCCGTCAGCGTGGCCCCGACCGGAAGTGGGTTGGCTCCGCCAATCGGAATGGTGGACCCTTCCCAGGAAAGACCGTCAAACGGATCTAACGTGAAATAGCTGGAGGAGAAACTTTGACTCGATCCGTCGGAGAACAATACCTTCAGCGCCAGGCTCGACAGGTTGACCGAAGTGCTGACCGGAAACGTCGGGTCGCCAGTGGAGTTCGGCCCGGTCTCGTTTACAATGTCGAACTCGCCGGCGCTGCCCGGAATCGTCACGTCCCACGAAAAGAACCCGATGGGAATGGCGGCGGCGAAGGTTGCGGGACTGGTAAGGAAGAAGAGGACCGCACCCATCGCTAGCAAGAGGTTCACACGCAGAAGTCTACTCGTCATTAGTCCCTCCGATTGGGCGAACGATCACGCGGAGTTCGCCTGAACTGAGCGATGTTATACACAAAAATCCCTTGCTAACAATAAAGATCTTTCTGTAATCGGTAGTGATCGTAAATTACATCACAACAAGATCGGAATATAAGCCAAATGTACTATTCGCAGCCCGGGACTTCGGTACTGTAGGTACTCACTGTACCGGCGCGTAATACCCGGTGCGCCAGTGCGCGTTCAGCTTGGGAAGTCCGCGAGGGGGGACCAGCTTCACGTCCACCCGGTGGTAGCGGCCATCGCGCTCCTGGGCCTTCGGCGAGTATCCCAGGATGTACCGGTTGCGAAGATCGATCCCGATGGCGCGGGCGATGTCGGGCAACTCGGCGGCGCTCGCGGGGTACATCCGGCCGCCGGTCTGTTCGCTGATATGGGTCAGCAGGCCGGGCCCTCCGTACTCCTCCGCCGTGCTGCCGCCGCCGAAGATACCCACGGAGTAGATCAATACGTCGCTCTCGCGGACGATTTTCTGGATCTCGGTGGGGGTGTAGCGGCTATGGTTGTCGCCACCGTCGGAGATGATCAGCAGGGCCTTCTTGTCGAGCTTCGACTTCTTCATTTCGTGCAAGGCCAGCAGGATGGCATCGAGCAGCGCGGTAGAGCCCTTCGATCTGGAGAACGTCAATTGATTCTCGATATCCCCGGTGTTGCGGGTGAGGGGCACCTCGAGGTGCGGGGCATCGGCGAACTCCACCAGGAAAAACTCGTCATCGTCATTGGCGAGCCGAAAGAACTCCCTGGCGGCCATGCGGGACCGGCGGAGCTTCTCGCCCATGCTGCCGCTGGTGTCGAACACTAACCCGACCGCCACGGGAGCGTCGTCCATGGCAAAGGTCGTGATCTCCTGCTCGAGCCGGTCGTCGTAAACCCGGAAATTCTCCCGGTCCAGCCCGGTGACGGGCCGGTTCAAGGGGTCGTTCACGGTGACCGGGATCAGCACGAGGGAGGTATCCACGCGAAGAGTGGCGTGCGGCGGCCCTTCCTGCTTGGGCGCGGGTTTTTCGCGGGGCTGGATGGTGACCTGCGGATGGAGCGTCAGCGGCACGCACAGAGCAAGCAAAACCAGCGCGAACGGTCGCGGTGAGCCCACGGATCGCCTCCCCCGCACGTATTTTACTCCGCCGCCGCTGCCGGCAGCCACACGGGGTGCGCGGTTTTGGCTGGACGCTACCCTGCACGCGGTATTCGTACCCGACCCTGGGCGGTAGATAGCGCCGACCAGAAAGAGCTATGCTCGGGCACCCCCCCTTCGGTCGTACAATCGGTCTGAAAATGCTATCGCCGGTACATACGCAATCTGCGAGCCAGCCTTAGCACGCTTTGGCGCGGGTCTACAACCGCTTACACATCGGAAGTAAATAGGGAGAGTACTATGTCTGTACGTCCGCGGACGCTGGCATCGCTCACGTGTGCCATCGTCCTGTCCGCTTTATCAATCACTTATGCTCAATCGGATTATGGGTCGATCACGGGATTCGTCCGCGATCCTTCCAATGCGGTGGTGCCCAACGTAAAAGTCTCTATCAAAAACGAGGGTACCGGAGAACAGCGAGCCGTTACCACCAACGAAGCCGGCTATTATGTTATGCCGAATTTACAGCCGGGTTACTACACGGTAACAGCGGAAGCGCAAGGATTTAAGAAGTTCTCGAGCACTCACAATAAGCTCAGCCCGAACAGCACCCTTTCGCTGGATGCTTCGCTCACGCTCGGCAGCGCAACAGAAACAGTGGAAGTTTCGGCAACCAACCAGGGACTGCAAACGGAATCGGGGTCGGTCCAAAACGAGGTAACCAGCCAGCAGGTCGACAACCAGGAGTTGAACGGACGCAATCCCGTCTACATCGCTCAATTCCTGCCGGGTGTCAGGGGCGGCGGCACGCTGGGCGACTTCAACTTCGCCAGCACGGGCGGCATGTCGTGGCAGATCAACGGCGCCCGCACCCAGGATTCCGTGATCACCTTCGATGGCGCGCCGGCCGTTCGGACGCGTGCCAACGGTGCGGTCATCGGTGTGGCCGACGTGGATACCACCCAGGAAATTCAGGTGATGACCTCGGACTACCAGGCCGAGTACGGACGCGCCGCGGGAGGCCAGATCCGCATCGTTACCAAATCGGGGACCCGGGACTTTCACGGCAGCGCGTACGAGTACTTCCGCAATTCCGATCTCAACGCCAATACCTGGTCGCGCAACCTCAGCACATCGACCAATTTCGCCTCCCCGTTCCGCTATAACAATTTCGGCTTTGCAGTAGGCGGCCCGATCTGGGCTCCCAAGCTCAGTGACAAATTTCGGGAGAAGCTGTTTTTCTTCGTAGGTGAAGACTGGATCCGCTACCGTGCCACCGATACCCAGACCCAGGCGGTACCGACCGCACTGATGCGCCAGGGCGATTTCAGCGAGTTGTTGGGCGCCAATCCCTGGTACAAAGCGGGGACCGTCATCTACGATCCCGCCACGTGCCCCAAACTCGGCGCTTCGTCGTGCAATCCATTCCCCGGCAATATCATTCCGGCGAGCGAGTTGAGCCACAACGGCGCGGCCATCATGAGCGCGTATCCGCTGCCGACGCCCGGCTACCTGGTCGGAACACAGAACTGGGTGGCGCAGGCCGCCCATCCCTATAACCAGCGGAAGGACACGCTGAATATCGATATTCTGGCGACCGACAAGCAGCGTATCCAGGCGCGGCGCCAGAACGCCACATACTTCGAGTACCAACCGTTCGACCAGGGTTCCGGAGAGACCGGCAAGTACTTCAACCGGCCTAACCAGACCAACTCGGTGTCCTGGCTTTGGACGGTCAGCCCGACGATGGTAAACGAAGCTCGCGTCACGTTCAGCCTAGACGACGTCTACATCCCCGTGAACACGGCCCTGCCGGGCTTCAACCGCTCGACGTTCGGGATCAACTACCCCTACCTGTTCGCCGGCAAGGACATCCCCGGCAAGATCCCGACAGTCAATGTGCCGAACTTCTACGGCCTGGCAGGCGGACCCTACCCGTCGCACTCTTCGGGCCCTATCTGGACGGCGTCCGACAGCTTGACGAAGGTGTGGCGCACACACACGTTCAAGTTCGGATACTCGATGGAGTACTCGGGCGAGAATGACGGCGACCAGATCAACGTTTCCACCGTGCCGGGCGGCAGCAACAACCAGAACGGAACATTCACCTTCACCGACGCACGGACCGGGCTGGGGGCCACCTCGGGCGTCGGCCTCGCGAATATGGCGCTCGGCCTGGCCGACAGCTATACGGAGATCGGTCCGCGGGCCTACACCATCTGGCGCGGTTCCATGTACGAATTCTTCGCGCAGGATTCCTGGAAGGCGACCAGCAAACTGCACATAGACTACGGGGTCCGCTCGACGACGATTAAAGGCTACCACCCGCTTTGGGGCAACGCCGACTACTTCGACGGCGCTCTCTACAACCCGGCTCAGGCGGTGCAGGTTAGCCCGGTGACGGGCAACGTGATTCTGGGAACCGGCAATCCCTACAACGGCGTCGTCATCCCCGGGTTCAGCGGCTTTCCGGGCTCGGCCCAGGGAAGAGTACTGGCGGCCAGTTCCAATATTTGCGACGGCGCCTCCTGCAACGGCCTCTTCAACTCCAGTCTGTCGCAAGGGTACATCAACACCTACACACCCATCCAGCCGCGCGTGGGCGTGGCCTATCAATTGACGGACAAGACGGTAATCCGAGGCGGTATCGGACGGTTCGCCACGCGCATGGGCCTGATCGACAACATCTTCCCGGGTGGTAACTCGCCTTTTCAGCCGTTCGTTACGGTGAACAATGTGTCGGTTGACAACCCCGGAGCTTCGCTGACGTCGGGAACCGCTGCGGCCCTCACCATCACTACCCTGAACCCCAACCTGAAGCCGCCCGAAGCGTGGAACTGGAACGTAACGGTCGAGCGCCAGTTACCCCTGAACTCTTTGCTCTCGGTCGGCTATGTCGCCCATCGCGGGCTGCACGGCTGGCAGGTTTACGATATCAACCAGCCGACAGCCGGTACCCTGCAGGCCAATCCCGGCGTGAACGTAAACTATCTACGCCCCTACCAGGGCTACGCCGCCATCCAAGAAGAGGAGAGCACCGTGAACTCCATGTACAACTCGCTGCAGGTTTCCTGGAACCGGCGCTTTACTAAGGGCTCGATGTTCGGCGTGAGCTACACCCTCTCCAAGAGCATGGACAACGGCTCCAACTATCGGGATATCGTTCCGGACACCTACAACACCAGCAACCTCTGGGCGCCTTCGGAATACGATACGCGCCACATCGTGATCGTTAATTACCTCTACGACCTGCCGTTCTTCAAGAACAGCAACGATCTCAAAGGTAAGCTGCTCGGGGGATGGGAGCTGGCCGGCGCGATGCAATTCCAGACGGGTACGCCGTGCGGAATCGGCACCAACAACGATTTCGCGGGCGTCGGCGAGTTCGGCAGCTTCGGCTGCGGCTCCGAAGGTCAGTTCTGGAATCTCAACGGACCGGTTAGCATCAACACGGGAGCGTTTGCCGGCCCCGTCACCAACTCCGGCTCTCCGACTTACTTCACGGCGAACGTGAGTCAGCCGGCGGCCGGCACATTCAACCTGCAACAGGGGGTCCGCGACTCCGTGTACCAGCCCGGAATCCAGGACTGGAACATGTCTCTATTCAAGAAGTTCGCCATCAACGAAAGGGCCGGATTCCAGTTCCGTGCGGAAGCCTACGACTTCATCAACCATGCGAACCTGAACGGCCCGAATCTCAACCCGACATCCAGCCAGTTCGGGATGATCACCAGCAAGTCCGGCTTGGGCCGGCAACTGCAGCTTTCGGTTAGATTCTACTTCTGACTAGAACAAACTAACCCCGAGCAGTTTCGGGAACGGCGGGCGGGCTCAAAGCCCAGCCCGCCGTTTTTTCTTGGCTGGGGAACAGCGGAGCACGCGCGGAGCTTTGCCGGTCGGTTCGAATCTCGGGAATGTGAGGGGACGGGTTGCGGGCGCCTGGAAGGTATACATCAGGGGCAGGCGCCCGCTGTCGTAACGGGTTTAGAGGTCGCTGCTGTGCTTTGAAGGCCGCACGCGATGTTAATTAAGAGTAGTATGCCGGCCGTCTGGAGTAACTACCGTCGAGGGGGTAATCCGTCTGATCCCGGCAGGGTATGGGTCGTCAGCCGATAACTCCTTTACGGACCGCATACACGATCAGCTCTGGAACGGTGTGAAGATTGAGCTTGTCCAGCATATTGCCGCGATGAGTTTCCACCGTGTAAAGGCTCAAACCTAACATCGCGGCCATATCCTTGTTACTCTTGCCTTCGGCAATCAGTTGCAGGATTTCACGCTCCCGCGGTGTCAGCAGCTCGAAACTGTCCTCGATATCCCGATCCTGCAACTGTCGAACATAGTCCTCCACCAGCATGCGGCTGACCGCGGGACTGAAAAACGATTTGCCTTCCGCCACCAGCCGGATCGCGTTGAGAAAGTCGCTCTCGGGCGACTCCTTGAGCAGATAGCCCCGCGCACCGGCCTTGAGGGCTCGCAGGACAAAAGCCTCGTCGGCGTGCATGCTGAGGATCACTACGGACACGCCCAACTGCTTGGCGGTGATTTGCCGTGCCGCCTCGATTCCGTTGAGGTTCGGCATGGTGATGTCCAGTACAGCCACATCCGGCTTCACTTTCTCCACGAGATCCACGGCCTCGCGTCCGTCGCCGGCTTCGCCGACGATCTGAAAGTCCTTCTGCTGTTCCAGGACCAGCCGGAGCCCGCGCCGCATCACGGCGTGGTCATCGGCGAGAACGATACGGATCAAGCAACACCTGCCTCTGCCTCATGCCGCCGGTGGCTTTCGACTGGAAAATACCCGGCGACGAAGGTGCCCTCCCCGGGCCGCGACCCGACGTCGAACCGTCCGCCCAGGCGGCTGACGCGCTCCGCCATACCCAGCAGGCCGAGTCCCCGGTCCTTGGCCGAATCGAATCCCACTCCGTTGTCCTGCACGACCACCGAGAGTCCGCCAGGTTCGCGGCAGATCGTCACGCGGACCTCGCTGGCCCCGGAGTGCTTGACGCAGTTGTGCAGCGCCTCCTGTACGACGCGGTAGATGCACGTGCGATGCGAGTCCGGCAGATCGTCGGCAAGGTCATCGGCGATCATCTTCACTCGAAGGCCGGTGCCGCGGGAGACCTCGCGCGCCTGCCAGCGGAGCGCCGGCACCAAGCCGAGTTCATCTAGCATCGAAGGGCGCAGTAGGAGCGCCATGTTGCGGATCTTGGCCAGATTTTCCTCCGCGATGTGGTGTACCGAGGCCAGCCGCTCGCGCTGAACCGGGGTCAGGGTGGATTCGAGCCGGCCGAGCTCGATGAGCATGGCGGACATCGACTGACCCAGATCGTCGTGCAGCTCCCGCGACAGGCTGCGTCGCTCCTCCTCCTGAGCGGTCTCCAGCCGCTCCGACAATCGGCTGAGATCGCGCTTGGCCTGCTGGACTTCGTTGAAGCGGCTATCGGCCTGGTGTTCCAGCCGTGTCACGTGGCGAAGCACGCCGACCGCGAAAAGGAGGCCCAGGGACAGCGCCAGAATCGAAATGGTCGTCACTCTGCGCCGGAACCGGGCCTGCAGGTCCATGATGCGCGCCTCGGCGGCATCCAGGTTGCGTTTGTCCAGATCGTTTACCTGCTTCACCAGCAGCACCAGCTCATTACGCCGCGGAATCACAGTCTCCTCGAGATAGGCGGCCGCCGACCGGTGCCGGGCAGCGCGGCTTTGCTGCAGGGCGGGCTCCAACCCCTTCCAATACGCTTGTGCGTGTTCTGTGAGGGTGTGAACATCCTGCCATTCGTTTTCCGGCACCAGCGCCTGGTATCGGCGGAGCCCGTCTTCGGTACGGCTCTTGAGAAGCTGCAGTTCTCGTTTCTGATTGACGGTGCGGGCATCGCTCGGCTCGAGCACGTAATCCCGCATGACGGTCGCGGAACGGTAGAAATCGGCGCGCAATTGATCGAGCAGAGCGTCGCGGTCGCGGGAAGCCTTTCGCAAAGCGTCGCCTGTGGCGGCCACGTTCCGCAGTTGACTGCCCGAGTCGAATGCCAGGAAGGCCATTAGTAAAAGCAGGCCTGCGAACCCCGTAAGCACGCTGCGGGTTCGTGACGCAGGTACGGCTGATTCGGCATGAGGTCTCGGGCCAGTGTGTAAAAACACGTTACTCCCCCGGTCCGTGACGCGCGAAGACGCGCCGCGACGGCACTGTGCTTGTACTAAAGAGACGTGCGGCAAGCCGTTTTCGGTTACGGCGGGATCGGCCGCGGCGGCTAGCCCCATCGGACCATTGCGAAAGTGTCGCGGATGAGTTCCGCCGGCCGCCAAAGTCGTACGATCGGGAGTGTCATAAAATTGAAGTATGTCGGCCCGCCGCACGCATCAGTTAGTAAGCCCGGGAGAGCGAGTGACTGAATTCCGGCTCGACCGTTTGGAGGGCGGCGAAGTGGCTTTCCCCAACCTGGCGGCCAACGGGCCGTCACTGCTGGCGTTCTATAAGGTCACGTGCCCGGTTTGCCAGTTGACCCTACCCTTCCTCGAGCGCATCCACAGCGGAGGACGTCTGCCCGTGTTCGCGATTTCGCAAAACGATGCCGAAGACACGGACGAATTCAACCGCTATTACGGCATTTCGATCCCCACGCTGCTCGATCGCGAAGACGCCGATTTCCCGGCCAGCAACGCCTTCGGCATCTCGAGCGTCCCCTCGATCTTCCTGTTGGAGCGGGACGGTACGGTGTCGCGCGTGATTGAGGGCTGGCAGAAGCAGGAGGTCGAGCGCCTGGGCGCGGTCTCCGGCGTCAATCCGTTCCGGCCCGAAGACAAAAACGTGCCCCAATGGAAAGCTGGTTGAGGGTCGCGGAATTAGCTCCCGGCGGGAGCTTCCGGCATTCTTAGTTCGACAGCTTGCTCAGAATGCGGTCTTTGATCCAGTGCTCGTCCCACCACTCGCGGGGGTTCACCTGGACGCCGTCCAACTGCATGCCGAAGTGAACGTGCACGCCCCCCGCCAGGCCGGTCTGGCCGGCAATCCCCATCCTCTGGCCCTTCTTCACCATGTCGCCCGGCTTGACGTCGATCTCCCGCAGGTGGCCGTATATGGACTGCAGCCCGTATCCGTGGTCGATCACGATACAGTTGCCGTAGATGCCCAGGTCAGACGCCCAAACTACGCGGCCGTCATTGGCGGCCATTACCGGCCCGTTTGCGACGTCCGAAAGATCGAAGCCCAGGTGCACCTGCTGGTCGACCTTCTTGCCGTGGTAGACGTAGTTGCGAACGTCGGCGAAATCGGCCTCTTCCTTTCCCCAGTGGATGAAGGGTCCGTTCCATAGAACCTTCTCTTCGGTCTTGAAGCGCAGGTCCGCCAGTTGCTGATTGTTCTTCCTGCGCATCTCCCCGTTGATCTTGAGAAAGCGCGTGAGAAGGTCCGGTCCGGGAGCCAGCTGGCCGGTCGGGTCTACCGAGTTGACCAGCTTCTCCATCAGCTTGTCGTCCAACTCGAAATCGCGCACGCGGAACTTTTTGGGAAAGAGCTTGAACCAGAAGTTGGCTGTGGCCTGGGTGCCGGCGAGGTTGCGGGCAAAGGCCACGGGCGTCACATCCGGCGGCAGGTCCCAGGGGTAGGCGAACATCGCGAACCGCTGGTTGGCGGGCTTCCCCGGCAGCGGGAAGCTGCGGAAGGAGTAATTGCCCACGCGCACGCCCGCCTCGTTCCAGGAGCCGGAAGTCGTCATCGTCAGAAGTTCCATGCCGCCCTGGTTGATGTAATGCTGGGCATCGTCCGGGATGACGCGTGGCGCGCCGAGCACCACATTGACGTCGTTGGCGACTGTGTCGGTAGAGCCGCGCAGATCGTTCGACACTGCCTCGATTACCAGCCGCGCTTTCCCTTCTTTGATCGCCGCGGCTTTGCTCTTCCCGGCTTCGAAGGTGACGCTGCGGGGCGCGGCGTCCTTGCGCCACCAGAACCGCGTGGCGGGAAGGCGTTGTTCGAACACCGGGTACTGCTGCCCGTTCTGTTCGAGGTAGGCCGTCACGGAGCGCACTCCGTGCGGATTCGTCAGCACGACGGTGACCGGGGTGCTCACCCCGATCGTCTGCACGGCGGGCGAGACGGCAAACGCCGTGTGGCCGGACATCACCAGCAGAGAAAGGATCGCGAGAATCGCGAGAGAAGCGGCAATGATAATAGCTTTCACTTTTTTACCCAGGAATCCAGCCAGTCTAGGAAGGTCTGATACCACAGCACGCTGTTCTGCGGCTTGAGGATCCAGTGGCCTTCGTCCGGAAATACGAGAAGTTTGGAGGGGACCTTTTGCATCTGCAGGGCCGTGAAAAGCTGCAGCCCCTGCGTGTACGGCACACGAAAATCGAGCTCGCCGTGGATCACCAGCGTGGGCGTATGGAAGTCTTTCACGTAATGGCTGGGAGACCACTTGGCGTACTCGTCGGGATTGTCCCAAGGGGTACCGCCGAACTCCCAGAGCGGAAACCACAGCTCCTCGGTAGCGCCGAACTCGCTCGCCAGGTCGTAAACCCCGGAGTGCGAGATGAGGGCCTTGAACTTCTGCGTGTGGCCGAGAAGCCAGTCGATCATGTAGCCGCCGTACGAGCCCCCGGCCGCCGTCATGCGGGCGGCATCGGCAAACGGGAAGTTATTCGCGACGTGATCGGTCACCGCCATAATGTCGTCGAACGCATGGCCGCCCCAGTCGTTGTTGATCTCATCGATGAATTTCTGCCCGTAGCCCGTGGAGCCGCGCGGATTGGGTTCCACCACCACGTACCCGGCCGCCGCGAAAACCTGGGCGTTCCAGCGGAAGGTCCAGCTATGGCCCCAGGCGCCCTGCGGCCCGCCGTGGATGAGAAACAGCACCGGATACTTGCGGTTGGCCTGAAACCCGTAGGGCTTCACCATGAAGGTATGGATGCGGGCGCCGTCCGGCGCGTTCGCCCAGAATTCCTCGAGCGGTGTGAGCTGGTACGAATTCAGTACGTCATCGTTGAGATGCGTGAGGGCTGCGGGGGGACCGCCGCTCGATGAGGCGCGAAAAATCTCGTTCGGGGAGACGCCGGACATAGCGGTGTAGACCATGGTCTTGCCGTCGCGCGTCAATTGCATGTCGTCCAGCTCGTTGTCACCGCTGGCCACGCTGCGCGACGCACCGCCGCTGACCGAAATCCAGCTGATGCCCTGGCGTCCGCGGTCTTCGGTTGTATAGAAGAGGGCAGCCGAATCGGGGCTCCAGGCGAAGCTGTTGACCCACCGGTCGAGCGATTCGGTTAGGTTCGTCACGCTGCCGGTAGCGCGCTCGAGCACCATCAGGCGAAAGCGGTCGCTCTCATAACCGGGGCGGACCTGCGCGCGCCACGCGATGTACTTGCCGTCCGGCGAATACTGTGGGCTGGCATCGGCGCCGGGGTTGGTGGTGATTTGGCGAGTCTCGCCGCCCGAAAGCGGCACCACGTACAGATCGGAATTGGTGCTGACCGCCGGGACGGGATCGGACCTCTTCGTGTAGCAAACTTCCTTGCCATCGGGTGAGATGGCGTAATCGTCAGGCCCGCCCAGCGAGAACGGCGGGACGTCGCGGTCGCCCGGCGTGAGATCGCGAAACGCGCCGCCTTCGAGCGCCACCACCATCAGGTGGCTTCGGCGCTTCGACTGCCAGACCGTCCAGTGGCGAAAGAGAAGATCGGTATAGATGCGGGCACGCACCTTGGAGGCCTTTTCGACATCCAGCTTTTTCTGGTTGCAGGCATTGTCCGCGCCGCAATCCGGAAAGACCTCGCTCGTGAACAGCAGGTTCTTGCCGTCGGGCGAGTAGAGAACGCCGTCCGCTTCGGCGGCGAAGTTGGTGACCGGCCGGGCGTTGGCGCCGTCCGGATCCATCGTCCAGATCTGCGACGAACCGCCGCGATCCGAAACGAAAGCGATGTTCTTGGAATCCGGAGACCAGCGCGCGCGCTGGTTGGAATCGCCGTCGTGGGTAAGCTGGCGGGGTGTGCCGCCCTGCAGGGGGACGATCCAGATCTGTTGCGGTTTCTTGTTGGCCGCGACGTCCACGGACTGCACCGTAAAGGTGACCCAACGGCCATCCGGAGAGATCTGCGGATCCGAGATCCGCTTCAATTCCATCATGGCGTTGACGTCGAACGGACGCTTCTGCGCGAAAACCATCGCTGCCGAAGCGAGCAGCAAGAGGAGGCTGCGACGCATATACCAACGATTGTATCGGACCGCGACTTGCGTTTAGTGGGGCGGGCCTCCCGGTGTACTAGGCGAACTTCTTCACCCGGCACTCCACATCCGCGCGGAAGCGGTCGATGAAGCCCAGCACGTAATCGGCGATCGCGAGTTGCGGATCGTCCACCAGGGCCGTCAGGTCCATCGCGAAATTCAACGCGGATTCCTGGTCTGTGCCGTGCGATGCATAGTAGGTCGCATGCGCCAGCCGCCGGCCGGCGGTCGCCAGGTCGTAGCGCTTTCCGCCCGTCACCTGGGAATCGAAAACGCCTACCAGGGCGGCGGCGATATTGGAGCGGGCCGAGACCGGGAGGGCCTGTTTCTCGTCGTCCGACAACCAGTCGAGGTCGCGCCAGACTTCACACCCATAGACCTTCTTGGGTTTCGTCTCCCCGGCCACCGCCCTCAGCGCGGCGATGGCCCGCATGCTGACGCCGATATGCGTATCGTGCTTATCGGCCAGGTTGTGCAGGTAGACTACCTCGGGTTTGCTAGCGAGCAGAATGTGCTTCAGGTCGTCCACCACCGCCGTCTCTTTCGGATTCTTGACCTGGCCGCTGGTGAAGCCGAGCTGTGCCTGGCAGCCGTAATCGCCCACGTACGCTGCCTTGCGCTGCTCGATCAGCCGGACCTTCTGCATCTCCTCGTCGGTGTATTCGCCGTAGATACCCGAACGCGGGCTGCCCGCGCCGTTGGTCACCACCACGCCGGTGAACCATTTGTCTTTGCGGCCGAAGCACTCCGCAATGCCGTGGTAGGCCATGATTTCGATGTCGTCCTGGTGCGCTGAAATGCACAGGTGCGTGGTGCGCGCGAGCGCTGCGTCGGGCGCAAGGCCGTCGGGGACGAACAGATCTGCTCCTGGATTATGAAACCGCACTGGTGTTAGCCTCCTTGTCTTGAATGGCCGGCAAGCTCGCGGCGGCGATGGCCTGTCCGTGCCGTTTTTCCTTTTCGTCGGGGATATGAAACCGGATCCGCCCGGCCACTTCGGGGAACTCGTCTTTGAGGACGTGGTTGGCCATCGAGAGAATGAGGTCGCCGCCCAGCCCGGTCATCACGCGGCCGAGCACCAGCAGATTACGGAAGTCGTAAAAGTCCGCGTAGGTGGCGATGTTGTACCCGAAGTAAATGCCGATGGTCTCGTAGATCCGCAAGGCGCGGGCATCGCCCGAGGCCGCCAGTTTCTGTACCTGTTCGAGCTTGACCGGGAGCGGCATGTCCGCCGGAAGCTCGATGCCCGCCGGGGCCAGGAGCCGTCCCACCGCCTGCTGCGAAAAGTATTGCGCGCCCACTCCCGGGTCGCCCGACCACTCGTCGACCGGCGCGTTCTCGCGATAATCGACCGGAACAAAGGCCAGCTCGTTCAGCCAGGTGGTGATGTTGCCCTGTGGTGTGACGAAGCCCGCGGCCAGGCTGCTGCCCATGGCGACGCCGAGCACGGCGTTGTCGCCGAGCGCCATGGAGCCCGCGAGAGCCGTGACCTCGCCGTCGTTGACTACGTCGAAGGGAATGCCTCCCCAGGCCTGGCGCAGTTCGAAGAAGAGGCGGCGGATGCGCTTCTCGAACAGGTCCGCGGGCACCGAGCGGTAAAGGGAGCCGACGCGGACTTCGTTGTCCACGTACACGCCCGCGGCGCTTCCGCCAATGGCGTCTACGCGCGGCAGGTGCGCCGCGGCGCGCTGCAGAGAATCGTGAATGCCGTCGAAGTGATACTGGGGATCGGTCTGGGCGCTGGGGTTCCAGGGCACCTCGTCGCTGAAGACCACCTTGCCGTCGATGACGGCCGCGCATTTGCGGTCGCTCGCGCCCAGGTCGAAGCCGATCCGGCAGCCCTCCAGGTGGCGGCCGAGCGGCGCTGCAGCCTCTTTCTCTTCGGGCGCCTTCTCGTAAGGAACGCTCTCGAAAACCATGGGCCGTCCGTAGACCCGCTGCCCCATGAACTCGTAGTCGAAGGCGCGGGCCCCGGAGGGCGAGTAGACGCCCTCGAGATACTTGGCGAGGTGCGGGTTTCCCGCTACCGTGACGCGCCAGCCGCCTTTTTGCCATAGCAGGAACTTCAGCAGGCGCTCCGCGTATCGCTGGTTGATCGCGATGTTGGAGCCTGCGTGCGGCAGGGTGGCGGTGCGGAACACCGAGACCGAGCCGCTGCCGCGTTCGAGCGCGATAGCTAGCTTCTCGGCACGGCCGGCCTCCACCTGCTCGCGGTACGCGCGGTTCCACAGCGAAGCGGGAACGAAATCCGGGTCGAGCACCGGACGGGAACTGGGAGAGATCGCTGGCATGATGCGATTTGCAGTCTAACATTATTGCCTGCCGGATATGCCACTATAGGACCGTATGTGGCTGGGGATCGATATCGGAACGGGTGGGTCGCGGGCCCTCCTGGTGGACGCGCGCGGGGTCGTCCGCGCCGGTTATACGGCCGTGCACGAAGACATGCGGATGGAGCGCCCGCTGTGGGCCGAGCAGCGCCCCGAGAACTGGTGGGACGCGGCTGGCGAGGCCATCCGCGGCGTGCTCTCCGAAGCCGGCATCACCGGACGCCAGGTTCATGGCGTGGGACTCTCCGGCCAGATGCACGGCCTCGTGCTTCTCGACGAGAAACACCAGGTGATCCGGCCTTCGCTGATCTGGTGCGACCAGCGCAGCCAGCCGCAGGTGGACGCGGTGAACGCCAAGGTGGGCCGCGAGAACGTCCTCCAGTACATCGCCAACCCCGTGCTGACCGGCTTCACGCTGCCCAAACTCTTGTGGGTGCGGGACAACGAGCCGCAGAACTTCGAGCGGGCCCGAAAGATGCTGCTGCCCAAGGACTACATCCGCTACAAGCTGACCGGCGAGTTCGCCTCGGAGGTGTCGGACGCCTCCGGGACGGCGGTGTTCGACGTCGTGAACCGCCGCTGGTCCTGGGAGATGATGGACGCTCTCGGGCTCGACCGTTCGCTCCTGCCGGAATGCTACGAATCGAGCGATGTCACGGGGCTGATCTCCGCGCAGGCTGCCGACGCTACCGGCCTGGCGGCGGGTACGCCGGTAGTGGGCGGCGGCGGCGACCAGGCAGCCAGCGCGGTGGGGAATGGGATCGTGGAGGAGGGCATCGTTTCCTGCACGCTCGGTACATCGGGCGTGGTGTTCGCGCACATGGAGAAGGTAGCTTACGATCCCGCCGGCCGGGTCCACACGTTTTGCCACGCGGTGCGCGACAAGTGGCACGTAATGGGCGTGACCCAGGGCGCGGGGCTGAGCCTCCAGTGGTTCCGCAACCAGCTCGCGCCGGGCGCCAGCTATGACGCGCTGACCGCGGAAGCCGCGCATTCGCCGGCCGGTGCGCAGGGCCTCTTCTGGTTGCCTTACCTGATGGGCGAACGCACGCCGCATCTCGATGCCGCGGCGCGGGGCGGATGGATCGGGCTGACCGCCAGCCATACGCGCGCCGACCTCATACGCGCCGTGATCGAGGGCGTGTCGTACAGCCAGCGCGATTGCCTCGACATCATCGAAGCGCTGGGCGTAACGGTGAACTCGGTGCGCGCTTCGGGCGGCGGCGCGAAAAGCGCATTCTGGCGCGGGCTGCTCGCAGGCATCCTCAATAAGCGGGTGGTGACGCTCGAGACCCAGGAAGGCTCCGCTTACGGTGCTGCCCTGCTGGCTCTGGCCGGCACGGGCGAGTACGCCTCCGTGCCGGACGTGTGCCGCGAGGCGATTCGCGAAACCGATTCCGTGTGCGCCCGGGATGGCGACGCGGCCTTCTACGAGAAGGGCCACCGCCTCTACCAGTCGCTCTACCCTGCGCTCTACCCTGCGTTTCAGCAGATATGCTGCATGTGACCAACGGGACTTCGGTGTCGCTCGGCCAATCGGGGCTGGCGGGCGAGGTCCTGGTGTGGTCCGATGTGCTGCACGAGGGTCCGGTGCCGGAGGGGCTGAGTCTCGAAGAGCTTTCCCGTCTGCGCGGCGCCTTTCTGGACGCCCTATGGCCCGGGCAGTTGCGGGCGGGCGAAGAGTTGGCGCGCCGCGACCGCATTCTGCTGGCGCACGACGAGATCGTGCTGTGGTTCGAGCACGATCTTTACGATCAATTGCAGTTGATCCAGATTCTGGACTGCCTGCGCGGCCGCCCGGTGCGCGTCGATCTGATCGGTGTCGATCGATACCTGGGACCTCTCACCGGCGCTCAACTGGCGGAGTTGTGGCCGGACCGGAAGACGGTCACGCCCCAACAGTTCGATTTGGGGCGCGCGGCGTGGGCCGCCTTCCGGTCGCCGGACCCTACCGGGATCGAAGGGCTGCTGCGGGCGGGCACGGAGGCCCTGCCATTCTTGGAAGGCGCGCTGCTCCGGCATCTCGAGCAGTTCCCCTCGGTGAGGAACGGGCTGGCGCGAACCGAGCGGCAGATTCTCGAGCTGGTGGATGCCGGAGAACGCGCGTTCCCGCGCCTCTTTCGCGCGGACCAGCAGGAAGAGGAGCGCATCTTCATGGGCGATTCCGTATTTCTCCTGTATCTGCGCGGCCTCTGCGATTGCCGGCAGCCGCTGCTGCGGGAGTCAGGCGGCGAATACGAAGTAACGGAGACGGGACGCGAAGTATTGTCGGGACGCGCCGATCATGTGCGGCTCAACGGTATCCACCGCTGGCTCGGCGGCGTCCATCTGGAAGGGTCCGAGGCGCGATGGCGCTGGGATGAGGCAGCGCGCAGTCTGCGGCCGCACTGAGACTTCGCTCTTTTCTTAGAGCTTCTATTTACGCCCCGGCCGGTCATGCCCTCAATCTCTACTAGGATCCGGGGCTGGGCCGGGATTTTTAGAAGGTGGCGTGAGTTGCCCCAAGAACAGAGGGAGACACCGGGACATGGCCACTTCCGCGGCTCGCGCGTGATACGAGCATGTAGCGCATGAGCAGTTTCCGATAACGCCTTCAATGCCACGTGCGCGCCCACCCGTTCGACGTTTCAAGCGTGTGGTGCGCCATTGGAGCCAACACTATAGACAGGCATTCTTGTCATGGCGGCACGCGTACTCGAGTAATGTGAAAACAATCGGCCAGAAGAGCACTATCGGTAGTCCAATCAGAAGCCAAAGGCCTCGCCACCTATGCCGAAGGAGCGCGAATGTCAGCAAGACTAACCAGACGACGCCGAGTGAATAGCTCAGACGAATGTTCCAATTGGCATCGACGCTCCTGGTCAGCGATGGCAGCACCGGACTCGCAACGGCAACGGCCATTGCCTCTGCGAAGATCAACCAGAATGCACGATCTCTCATGAACGGTGGCGTTGCCGTGCGCACAACGACACGCTACCACTCTGCGCGCTCCGCTGGGTAACGGATATTGTGGTCGCAATCGGGGGATAATCGGAACTGCCATCCAAGGCAGTTGACGAAAAGGCCCGATGCTCCGAAGTGGCCTTAATGCGATTGCGCTCACGAGGCCGGTCAGCGTTTCGTCATCTCCGGTATAGATGGAATTAACCGGCCCAATCAACGATTTCGCGGGTGCAGGTACCCATTTTGCGGTCCGTTGGGAGGATGCCGGCAAAGCTGGCGGGTGGGTCACGTCCGGATTGGCCGCTACTTCCTGGTGGACGCCGGGCGGGGCGGCGGCAGGACCTCCAGGGTCACGTCCGAAAATATGGCAGTGGTTTCCGCGGCGTCATCGTGCGCGCAAACTGCAAGGCCCGCATACATGGGGCTGAAGGGCGCCACTTCCGTGTTGCCCATCTCCGCCAGCGCGCCGCCTTCCTTGCCGGCATAAAGCGTAACCACGTTGCCCCGCCGTTCGAGGCGCAGACGCGTGGGACCGTCCACGGGAAAGTGAATCGTGCGCGTAACGTCGTCCGCCTTCTCGCGCCACTGCAAGGCGGTGAGACCAGAACCATGCACGACCGCGTCCGTGTAGACGGAACCGGGTTCAAGGTCCTTGCGGATGATGAGGCCGGCTTTCCGATGCGGCACGCCGCCGGTGATGATCTTCAGGCTGGCCGTGATGACGACATCACCGGTTACCTTCCGCCATACAAAGAAGAAATCATCGCGCGAGCCCCACATGTTATTCCCGCCGCCCGTCACGCGGTACTCGTTCCGTGCCGAGTCGTAGACGGCGCTGCCCTTGTGTGAGGGCGTGCCCACGTCGGAAGCCCCCTCGAAAATCCCCAGGCTTCCGGTGGTCTGCGCAGCCGCTGTCCCGGCCAGAGCAAGCATCGCAAGGACGATTTCCTTCATAGAGACCCATCGTAGCAACGCAACCCGTACCAAGCGACAGCGATTTTCTTCTCCCGCCTGTTTACGCCCCGCCCGGTCATGCCCTACAATCTCTACTAGGATATAGGTGATTACACCGTCCAGCCCCGATGAACACTTCTGTAAAAGGTGAATACGCGCTCCAGGCGATCTTCGACCTCGCCTCGCAGCGCCCCGGCGAGCCTGTCAAAATCGCCGATATCGCGCGCCGTCAGAGGATTCCCCAGAAGTTTTTGGAACTAATCCTGGCCGGCCTCAAACAGAGCGGCTTTGTCGAGTCGCGGCGCGGCGCGGAGGGCGGATACCTGCTCTCCCGCACTGCCGATTCCCTGACCGTCGGCGAGGTTCTTCGGTCCGTCGAAGGCCCCCATCAAGGCAAGGGCCGCCAGCGAAAGAAGCTCGAAACGCCCTTCACGGACATGTGGCAGCAGGTGGACCACGCGGTCTCCGAAGTCATCGACAAAACTACCTTTGCCGACCTTCTTCGCAACTGGTCCGAAAAGCAGAGCAAGTTCGTCCTGAACTGGGAGATTTGATGTGAGAGTCTACGAAGATAACTCTTTCAGCATCGGCCGCACCCCGCTGGTGCGGTTGAACCGCGTTACCGAGGGTTCCGCGGCCACTGTTCTGGCCAAGATCGAGGGACGCAATCCGGCCTACTCGGTGAAGTGCCGCATCGGCGCATCCATGGTGTGGGATGCCGAAAAACGCGGCGTGCTCAAGCCGGGCAAGGAGTTGATCGAGCCTACCAGCGGCAACACCGGAATCGCGCTGGCGTTCGTCGCCGCCGCCCGCGGGTACCGCGTCACCCTCACCATGCCCGAGACCATGTCGATCGAAAGGCGCAAAGTGCTGAAAGCTCTCGGCGCCAACGTGGTGCTCACCGAGGGCTCCGCCGGCATGGCGGGTTCCATCTCGAAAGCCGAAGAGATCGTAGCCTCCGATCCTGACCGCTACGTCCTGCTCCAGCAGTTCAAGAACCCCGCCAACCCGGAGATTCATTTCCGTACCACCGGCCCCGAGATCTGGGACGATACCGACGGATCGGTCGACGTGCTCGTGTCCGGCATCGGCACCGGCGGCACCATCAGCGGTGTTTCCCGGTACATCAAGAAGACCAAGAGCAAGAAGCTTCTTTCCGTGGGGATCGAGCCGGTTTCGAGTCCTGTGATCACCCAGCGGCTCGCGGGCCAGCCCCTTCGTCCCGGACCGCACAAGGTTCAAGGGATAGGAGCGGGCTTTATTCCAGATACTCTGGACCTTTCTATGGTGGACCGGGTTGAGTTAGTCACCAACGAGGAATCCATCGAGATGGCGCGCCGTCTGGCAAAGGAAGAGGGGATTCTCGCCGGTATCTCCTGCGGCGCTGCCGCGGCCGTCGCTGTCCGATTGGCTCAGCAGCCCGAATTCGCGGGTAAAACCCTGGTGGTTATTCTTCCTGACGCCGCGGAGCGGTACCTTAGTACCGTTCTCTTCGAAGGTCTGTTTGAGGAATCACCAAAATAAAAAGCGGGCGCGGTTTGGGTGATAGGGGTGAGTGCGCCCGCTGTCGTAACGGGGATTTAATTATAAGACGTGGGTTCCCGACTGCGACGTTACATTGAAGACCCCTTTTTTGAATAGTCTATGTAGTCACTCCGTGGTAGCCCTTTGGGGCTATCTCAAGTCGGGCTACAATTGGGCAGGCCATGAAGTCGCTCTCTTTCCTTCCGGTGTCGCTGTTCTTGACGGCGTTTCCGGCTCATGCTCAGGAGCCACCCGCGCCTCCCGCCGTAACGCCGGTTCTGGAATACTCTGGCAAACCCGTCACCGTCCCGTTCGCCTGTACCGACGACGACATTCAATGGGCGGGTCTCACCTGCTCGGCTGACGACCCCTGTCCGGTTTACCTGGAGTTGAGTTCGGTCGAGACCGCCGGCGACAGTATCTTCGCGGCAGGCGACCTGCACTCTCCGGCGGTTACCTTGTATTCTGCGCTGCTGGCCAGCGACGATGCCGGCCGCACCTGGCGCGAAGCCGCTGCGCCAATCCGCGGAGCCGTTCTCGACCGCATCCAGTTCCTCGACCGCGAGACCGGCTGGGTGAGCGGCCATTCGGTATTTCCATTGCCGCAGGACCCTTTCCTTCTTCGGACTACCGACGGAGGGAAGACCTGGCGCTCGCAGGCCATTTTTTCGGAAAGCGCCGAGAACCGGCTCGGAGTCATCCAGCAGTTTTTCTTCACCGCCCGGGACAGCGGCAGCCTCGTGATCGACCGCGGCCAGGGAAGCGACGACGACCGCTGGGAAATCTACGAATCGCCCGATGCCGGCGCCAGCTGGAGCATGAAGGAGTCCAACGCCAAGCCCTTGCGGCTCAAGCAGACCTTTGCTCCGAACCCCGACTGGCGTGTGCGCGCCGACGCTCCTACCAGGTCCTTTCACGTCGAACATCGCGAGGGCGCCCGCTGGGCCACTGTCGCCGCGTTCGCCGTCAGCGCCGGCTCCTGCAAACCCCAGCCATAGAGCGGCTTATCGACGGCCCTCCGATTGCTAATTAGCCAGGTAGAGGTGAGTGGAAGCCATGCTGGTAGCATCGGGTCTTGCGATTTTGGTGGTGTTTTGCTTGCTGTTGTCGATGATTCAGACGCCCCCGGCTGTGGGCCGGTAACCCCACGCGCGGGTCAAACCGACACAGAAGGTCTACCGCTGCCCTCGCAGGTTGCCGCAGCCTTCGGGCCGGATTTGGTACAATGAATTCGTAAGCGGTGGCCTACGCGGTCGGCGCGCCGGAATCCTGGTGTGTCTCGATTTGCCTCCAATTTCCTTATTGATCTATACTAAAGGCTTGGACAACAATGCCGAAACGCACCTTTCAACCGAATAATCGTCATCGCGCGAAGACCCATGGCTTCCGCTCCCGTATGGAGACCAAGAACGGGCGAGCCGTGCTGTCCCGGCGCCGGGCTCGCGGGCGCCACAAGCTCACGGTCAGCTCCGAGAGGTAGTCTTCCATAGCTGGTTTTCCAAAAAGTGTTCGTCTGCTGCGATCCAAAGACTTTCGAAGAATTTATGACGAGGGAACCAAGTTTGCGGGTCCCCTTTTCGCGGCTTTCCTGGTCCGAGAATCGCAGCCGGATGGTCCGAAGGTCGGCTTCACCGTCCCGCGGGCGGTCGGCAAAGCCGTCGTGCGAAATCGTATCCGGCGGCGGATGCGCGAAGCCGTCCGTTGTTATATCGATCGGATGAACCCACGGTGGTCCATTGTCATCAATCCCCGGCGCAAGGCCTTCGACGCTCCGATGCCGGAGTTGAAACGCGAAGTGGAGCGTCTCATGGTCCGCTGCAGTGGCTCCTGATACACGGTCTTCGGTTGTATAAAGTCTGCATCTCTCCCGTGCTTCCCTCGGCCTGCCGCTTTTACCCCACTTGTTCCGACTATATGCGTGAGGCCGTGGAGCGTTATGGCGCGGCCAGGGGTGTGTGGATGGGGCTGCGCCGCCTGGCGCGGTGTCATCCGTTTCAACCCGGAGGGTTCGACCCCGTCCGGTGAGCGTCGAGTTTTTGACGGAATTATCCTGAATGGCAGAATCGGTAAACGGCGGAACGAGCGGAACTCAACCGCCAAAAGAAATGTCGATGGAAGTGCGCTTGCTGCTCGCCTTCCTGCTCATGGGGGTGGTGATGTTCCTGACCCCCTACCTGTTCAAGACGCAGCCTCCGGCTCCGGTGAAGAAAGCGGAGCAGACTACTTCGGCGCCGGCGCCTGCGGAGAAGGCTCCGGCAACCGCGCCCGCCGCCTCCACGGCGGAGGTTGCCCAGGCTCCCGCTACGCCTCCAGTCACACCCCCGATCACGTCCGCTCCCCAACCCCCGTTTGTCATCGATACCGACCTCTACCGCGTGACTTTCAGCAATCAGGGAGCCACGGTTCGCAGTTGGCTGCTGAAGAAGTTCAAGGGGAACGACAATAAGCCGCTCGACCTGATGAACCCCGATGTGAAGGCCGGCTTTCCCTTCTCCCTCTACTTCCCCGATCAGAAGCCCACCTCGAACGTCAACTGGGCGTGGTACAAGCAGACCCCCGACCCTGACGGCCTGGGTGTCGCTTACGAGTATTCCGACGGGCACACCGTGGTCCGCAAGTCGTTCCGATTCGAGAAGGACAGGTATCTCTCGCACGTCACCAGCACCGTAACCATCGACGGTAAGCCCGTGGACAGCCTGCTCCAGTGGCGCGGCGGATTCGGCGACCTGACGGTGGGGAGCCCCCCGAGCAGCCAGCGAACGCTGTTCTTCGACGTGGCCAATAACAAGCTCGTCGAGAAGAACGCAGGCGCCGCCAAGAACGGCCCCGTCGCCGCGGAAGGCAACTTTTCCTTCGCAGGCGTCGCCGATACCTACTTCGCCGGCGTCTTCCTTCCGGAAAGCGGCACAACTACGCGCGTGGTTACGTTTGCCGATTCAGAGGTCACCCCGGGTGTGGAGAAACCGGCGTTCTTCAGCGGCGTCGCGGTTTCCACCGGCCCTTCCGGCAAGTTGGAGCTGTTCGCCGGACCCAAAGACCTTAAGCTGCTCAGCCGGATCAATCCGAAACTGGTTTCTGTGGTGGATTTCGGATGGCTTTCGGTTCTCGCCAGGCCCCTTTTCATGGTGGTCAACTGGTTCAACGAGAGCTTCGTTCACAACTACGGATGGTCGATCGTCGTGGTCACCATCATCATCAACTTCATCCTGTTCCCGCTCAAGCTGTCGAACATGAAGTCGATGCGCAAGATGCAGGCACT
The DNA here is from genome assembly GCA_963836015.1 of Bryobacterales bacterium. Taxonomy (GTDB): domain Bacteria; phylum Acidobacteriota; class Terriglobia; order Bryobacterales; family Bryobacteraceae; genus CAWCDJ01. The sequence continues at coordinate 626,857 of CAWIIF010000015.1, forward strand.
TAAGCCCCAGATCGACGCCATCAATGAGAAGTACAAAAATCTCAAGATGACCGATCCGAAGAAGGCCGATCAGAACCAGGAGGTGATGGGACTCTATAAGAAGTACGGCGTCAACCCCATGGGCGGCTGCGTCCCCATGCTGCTGCAGATTCCGTTCTTCTTCGCGTTTTACAAAGTCTTCACCGTCTCCGTTGAGATGCGCGGCGCCAGCTGGCTTTGGGTGAGCGACCTTTCCCAGGCCGAGCACCTGGCCATCCACATTCTGCCGGTCGTCATGATCGCCAGCCAGTTCTTCATGCAGAAGATGACGCCCCAGCCCAATCAGGATCCCAACCAGGCGCGCATGATGATGTTCATGCCGCTCATCTTCGGCTTCATGTTCTACAATTTCCCGAGCGGCCTGGTGTTATACTACTTGACCAGCAATCTGGTAAGCATGGGGCAACAGTTGTTTTTCAACCATACCGAAGCGGCGCAGGAAGCGGCCCGCTCGGTGGAAGTGCCCAAGAAGAAAAACGGCAGGAAATAGTCCGTGACTGAGCGCAAATACTCCGTGTCCTCGATCGGTTCCCGCATCGATGGTTTTCTCCGCAGCACCCTCCAGAATGGAGGCTTCAAGCTCCAGTACGAGATCAAGGATGTCGAGTCAGGCGACGACGACTTCGAAACCCCCGATATCGTAGTGAAGTTCTCGGGCCCCGACGTGGACCTGTTGCTGTCCAATCGCGCCGAGCTCCTGCTGGCGCTCGAGCACGTCACCATGGAAATGCTGCACATGCCCTCCGAGGACCATTCGCGCATTTCCTTCGACGCCAATGATTACCGCCTGCTGCGCATCGAAGAGTTGCGCATGAGCGCCACCACCGCCGCGGAAAAGGTGAAGCGCACCGGAATGCCCTTCCGCTTCAATCCCATGAATAGCCGGGAGCGGCGTGTGATTCATCTGGCCCTGCGCGCGGAAACGGCTGTTCGGAGCGAAAGTCTGGGAGCCGGTCCCAGCCGGCAGGTGGTGGTATACCCCGCCGGCATGGCCAGCCTCCCGGAACCGCCCAGGGAAGCTCTGCCTCCCCGGCGCGGCGGCCCGCGTTCCCGCAGCGCTCGCCGTTGATTCTCACCGACACGATTGTTGCGCTTTCCACTCCGCCCGGGCGCGGCGGCTTAGGCGTCGTCCGCATCTCCGGCCCGGATGCTCGCGCCGTCGCGGAAGCCATTCTCCGCGGCCCCATCGCCTGGCGTTCCTGGCAGGCTCATCTCAGCCATTTGCTCGACCGCGAGGGCCGCGTGGTTGACGAAGTCGTCGCCACGTTTTTTGAGGCCCCGCGCTCCTACACCGCCGAGGATGTGGTGGAGATTGCCTGCCACGGCTCGCCGGTCGTGCTGCGCCACGCCGTCGAGCGCGCCGTTGAGTCCGGCGCCCGCCTCGCCGAGCCGGGAGAGTTCACCCTGCGCGCCTACCTGCGCGGCCGCATCGATCTTCCGCAGGCGGAGGCCGTCCGCAACCTGATCGAAGCCACCACCCTGTACCAGGCGCGCGTCGCCGCCCAGCAGGCCGCGGGATCCGTGTCCCGGCGCATCGCACCCATCAAGGAGCAGCTTCTCGAACTCATCGCGCTGCTCGAAGCCGGCATCGATTTCGCTGAAGACGATGTGGGCGTGGCGTCCGATGCCGAAATCCTGGGCCGTCTCTGCCCGGTCCTCGATGCCGTTCGCGTGCTGGCCGCCACCTTCCAGTACGGCGGTCTGGTACAAGCCGGCCTGACCCTCGCCATCGTCGGCCGTCCCAACGTCGGCAAGAGCAGCCTGTTCAACCGCCTGCTCGAGGAGGACCGGGCCATCGTCACCGATATCCCCGGCACCACGCGCGACCTGGTCTCGGAAACCGCGTCGATCGGAGGAATCCCGGTCAAGCTCTATGACACCGCCGGCATCCGTGAATCTCCTGAGCTGGTGGAAACGTTGGGAATCGAACGGAGCTATCAGGCGATGGCCGATGCCGATCTGACCCTGGTCGTCATCGACGCCTCCGTGCCCCTGCACACGGACGACGCGGCCCTGATCGCCCACGCCGCTTCGCAAGGCCGCCACCTGACCATCGCCAACAAGTGCGACCTCGCACGGATCGGCCAGCCACCGGTCGAGCCAGGCCTGTCCGTCTCCGCCCTCACCGGCGAAGGTGTCCCGCAACTTCGTGAGGCAATTCTCAACACGGTTGCGCCGGCTGGCGCTCTCGAACAGGAGACTGGCTTTATTACAAGCCTACGTCACGCTCAACAGCTTCGCGATTCGGCGGCGGCCCTGGAGCAAGCACGCTCGGCTGTCGAATCTTCCATCCCCCACGAGATGCTTTTGTTGGATTTATACGCAGCTCTTCGCTCCATAGATTCCATCACCGGAGCCACCACCGCTGACGACATCTTGAACCGTATTTTCTCGGAGTTCTGCATCGGTAAGTGACCCTCTTCCCGTGTGTTATTTTGCCAACTTTTCATGCGAGAAAGGGTATTTGCGCCGCGATCGGTGCATGCTATAGTGTAAGCGCGTTTGAATGCTTCGCGAGTCCGGCAGAGTGTTTGTAAGCGACGGCACCGTCGTCCCGCTTGTGTTCCCTCCCCGATGAGCCCGCTTTCAAATTGTTTTTGGAGGATCTAAGTGAAAAATATCTTCGTCGGCAACCTCAACTTTAACGCAACCGAAGAGGCTGTCCGAAGCCTTTTTGAACGGTACGGGGCGGTGAATAGCGCCCGGATCATGACGGACCGTGAAACCGGCCGCTCGCGCGGGTTTGCATTCGTCGAAATGGAAAACGAGAATGAAGCGGATCAGGCCATTACCGCTCTGAACGGCTATTCGCTGGATGGCCGTGCGCTCAACGTGAACGAGGCGCGGCCCAAGCCGGAGCGCGGCTTCGGCGGTGGCGGCGGTGGCGGCAACCGGTTTGGCGGTGGCGGCGGTGGCGGCGGTGGGCGCCGTCCCGGCGGTGGCGGCGGTGGACGCCGCGAACCCCGCTGGTAATAAACGGACTGAAAAACTGGCTACCTGATAATGATGGCCGCGGCTCTATTCGTAGAGTCGCGGCCTTTTCGTTTTGAGTGGACCAAACGCCGGAATAAGTTGGCAGTGGAAGGGACTGAGAAACTTAAGGGCGGGGAGCCTTCGGGGAGTTCGACCTAGCTATTCACAACGCGGCGCCGGAAAGCCAGCCCGATGAACAAAAGACCGGCCCCGCAAAGCGCGGAGGTCAGCGGCTCGGGAGTCTGGGTGAGGGTATTGGTGAAGTTGGATAGGTGGGTGTTGTTGGTGAGGCCGCTGCCCGTGGAGGTCAGCGTGAAGGCGTTGGTGATCGTCAGCAACGTCCCAGGCACCACTGGGGCGAAAGCCGGGCTGCCCACCCCGCCGCCGGAGGTCGTGTTCGGAAACGTCACGGTCGATAGCGTGGTGGCCCCGTTCTTCAATTTGGCGGTGCTGCCGGACATCGTTCCCGTCCCGTGAGTGGAAGTTGTGTCCTGAGCCGAGAATTTCGTAATCCTCTCGGCGTTGGTCACGGCGGTGTAGGTCAGGGTAAAATGTTCCGTCTGGGTCCCGACCGTTACCGGTGCCGGAGCGTTCGGAGTGAACTGAAAACCCACCTGAGTGGCCGTGACCGTCGGTGTGACCGTGATCCCGGAGGCGGTCGGCGCGGTCCCTGTGCCGCTGAATGAATAGCTGCCGGCGGTGAACGTAAACGTCACACCGCCCAATTTGCACTGTCCGGCATCGATGTAGTTCTGTAGAGTGCCGGACGTGCACAACGGCGTTGCATGCGCACTTGCTGCAACCACTGCCACCAGCACCGCCGCCCCCAGAATGTTCAGGACCTGCTTCCGCCGCCGGATCAACGCAAGCAGCCCGATTCCCGCCGCCGTGAGGACGAATGGACCCGGCTCCGGAACGGCGGAGTAGGTGTACGTCTCCAGGATGCTATTGACCTGAACCGAGTTGGTGTCGAACGCGACTATATTCAGGTCCTTATTGATATTGACACTCGTCGCTTGAAAATTCGCGGTTCCTGACAGGGCCGTGCCGCCCAGCAGCAGGGACGATGCATCCGTATTCCCCACCGCCGTCAGGTTGATCGATCCGAGGGCGGAAGAGTCGACGCTGTTGTTGACATTCTCCCCTGCCAGTACGCCGGATTGGCCGGATTCGTTCGCAATCGTGAGACCCAGCGTCAAACTTGTGTTTCTGATGAAATACGGAGACGGAAGCAGCAAAGTGGCACCGAACGACAGGTTGATGTCCGCCACGTGCAGCCCCGAGATATCCGGATTGCTGGCGATCCAGTTCGATGCGCTAAAGGTAAATCCCGTAGGGTCGTTCGCCGTCCCGGTCCCATAAGGCGTCACCGCCACTGCCGACGCCGGCACGTTGGTGTCGTCCGGAGCGAAGATGTATGGACTGGCGCCGAACGTGAACACGTAATTGCCGATCATACACGACGTGTTTGTGTAACTGGCCATCGTCCCAGAGGTACAAAGTGGCGCTGCGGTGGCAGCCTGGCTCAGCCCTAATACAAAAATCAAGACGGCAAAAAGCGAGCCTTTATTCAAGGAATTAAACGTTGTCTTGACCAAGGAGCCTCCGAATTTCAAACTGCTGACATCTTTCATAGCCTAGGTAGCTCTAGTACCTTTCCTTGGTATCGTACGCTAGCGGACATGAGATGGTCAAGGAACTGGTACGTATTTCGACAAATCGGATAGCTGTGTCGTACCAGTACCTGTTTAAAAACGGATATTAGGGGAATTCAGGATTGAGGGAATAAATTTAATTGCTCTTTGACCCAGTCGCCGGATGGAGTTTCCCTAATTGTGCAGGAAAAATCAAAACGCTGGGTTTGCCCGCCGGCGGTGATGTGGTCCACCCAGCCGCGGACGAGGTACCTTCCTTCGCTCAGACGCCTGACGTCCATCTCATCCCTAGGTGAAAAATAGACTTGGTCCTCGGGCGCCGGCTGGATTTCCGCGCGAACGAATACCTGGGCAGCCACGACCTGTAGCGTGGTCTGAGCTGGCTGCCGGTGCGCTGTTCGATAGGCCAGAAAAGCAAATATCAGCAGGACAACTAGCAGTAATCCACCCAAAAGCAGGATAAATGAGGTTTGATTTTGACGCGGGACCATCCGCCCGTCCGAAGCTCTGCGATATTCGACCCGCTCCATCGGAATTGCTTCAACCTTAGCATTATGGTTCGCCCGGATCAATTAACGCAGACCGTTCGCGGAATCGGGTCTGGCGCTTTGGAGTTATGATGAAGTCGGGGTCAAGGCTATGGCTACCCTTGCCGAACAGTTGGCGCGGCAAACCCGCGAGGCGGATTTATACCGCGTTCTCGAAGGAAACCGCGTGGAATGTTTCGCTTGCGGACATCGCTGCCCCATCCCTGCGGGTTTTGCGGGAGTCTGCAAGGTCCGTTTCAATCGCGGCGGCAAGCTCTATGCCCCGGATGGCTATGTCAACGCCGTGCACTGCGATCCGATTGAAAAGAAGCCATTTTTTCATGCACTTCCGGGTAGCCAGGCGCTCAGTTTCGGGATGCTCGGTTGCGACCTGCACTGCGGATACTGCCAGAACTGGCTTTCCTCCCAGGCCGTCCGCGACTACCGCTCCCCCCTGGATTTCCGGCTCGCCACCCCTTCGGAACTCGTGAATCTCGCGCTGGCGCAGGGCGCCGAGGCCATCGTCAGCACCTACAACGAGCCTTTGATTACAGCGGAATGGGCGGTCCGGATTTTCCGCGAGGCCAAGACCGCCGGTCTCACCACCGGGTTCGTCTCCAACGGAAACGCCACCCCGGAAGTTCTTGAATACATCCGCCCGTGGGTCGATCTCTACAAAGTCGACCTGAAGAGCTTCGACGACCGGCACTACCACGAGCTGGGCGGACGACTCGGGCCGATTCTGGACTCCATCCGCCGCATCTTCGAAATGGGGTTCTGGCTCGAGGTGGTTACCCTGATCGTTCCCGGGTTTAATGATTCCGATCAGGAGCTCCAGAAAATCGCCGAATATCTCGCGGGAATTTCTTCGAATATTCCTTGGCACGTCACCGCGTTCCACAAGGATTATAAAATGACCGATCCCGAGGACACGCCGCCCGCAACGCTCATCCGGGCCGCCGGGATCGGACGCTCCGCGGGACTCCGGTATGTGTATGCCGGGAATCTCCCGGGCCGGACCGCCAACCTGGAGAACACCCACTGCCCCTCGTGCGCCGCCACCCTGATTCACCGCCGTGGCTTCCAGGTGTTGCATAACCGGCTCTCCCGCGGGGCTTGCCCTGAGTGCGGGACTGCCATTCCGGGCGTCTGGGGAGATCGCCGCGCTCCAACCCGCCCCGAAACGGATCTGCTCCACATTCGCTGCGGCTGACGAATGATCGCTACGCACACTTCGCCGTACGTCGGTACGTGGTATCCGGAGCAGGCCGCCGGGTTGAATCGCCTGCTGGACGAGCGATTTGTCGAGTCCGCGGCCCGAACCCTTCCGCTGTCGGGAGCGCTCGGCTTCGTCGTTCCCCATGCCGCTCCCCAATGGTCAGGCACGGTGGCAGCCGCCGCGTACCGGGCCATCGAACGCCAGAAGCCGGAACGCGTAATCGTACTGGCCTTTCCCCACCGCGGCGGGCTTCATGGAGTAGCGGCTCCCGATCTGTCTTCCATTCGGACGCCGCTGGGCGACCTGGCGATCGACCCGCTTGGCTTCCCCGTGGTCCCCGAGGGCCGCCTCTGCGACCATTCGCTCGAAATCCAGATCCCTTTTCTACAGCGGTCCGCCCCTGCTGCCGCCGTGACCGGTCTCTACGTAGGCCCAATGACCTCCGAGGAACGGGCGAGCGCCGCCGACCGGCTGGCCGCCGCCTGGAGTCCCGGAACGGTCTTCCTGGCTTCCTCCGACTTCACCCATTACGGCCGCGAGTTCGGCTATCTGCCGTTCCCTCCCGATCACCAGGTGGAATCCCGCCTGCGAGAGCTGGATTTCGACTGCATACGCGCCTCGGGCAGCCTCGATTCCGCGTTGTTCCTGGAGACCATCTCCGCCCGCCGCGCCACGGTCTGCGGAGTGGACCCGATCGCCCTGCTGCTCGATGTCATTCACCGGCTGACTTCCGGCCGCGCCTTCCAGTCCGTGCTCGACTACCAGACCTCCGGCGCCATCGGGAACGATTTCCGCCATTCCGTGAGCTATGCGGCCCTGGGCTTCTATCCGCGCGAGGCGTTCGACCTGGATGCTTCGGACGGCGAAGCGCTGCTCGACAGCGCCGAAAGCACCGTCGAACATTTGCGCTCCACAGGCCGCCGCGAGCCGGTTCCGGCGAAAGGCTCGTCCGCTCTCGACGCCCGCCGCGGCATTTTCGTCACACTGCGTCAGGAGGAGGAACTGCTGGGCTGCGTGGGAAATGTGACCGGGCGCGAGACCTTGGCGATCGACACCGCCGAAATGGCGCTGGCGGCGGCGCTCGACGACCCCCGCTTCCAGCCGGCCGCGCGCACCGCCGGGCCGATCGATATCGAAATTTCGGTGCTCACGCCGCTTCGCCGGGTCGGCGACCCTTCGCTCGTGAGTTGCGGCCGCGACGGCGCGCTTCTGGAAATCGCCGGGCGCTCCGGCCTGCTTCTCCCGCAGGTGGCCGTCGAGCACGAATGGTCCACCGAGCAGTTCCTGGCCGCCCTGGCCCGCAAGAGCCTGCTGGGCCCGCGCGCCTGGCTGGATCCCCGCGCCAGGCTTTCCGTCTTCGAAGCGCAGGTCTTCAGCAGGCCAGGTCGTCTCGCCCGATCTTGAACTCTTCGAGGTTCCCCAGCACGGTGAGCGCGATCTGCTTGGGGTCGAAGAACGTGAGCGCGATCCGCTGCACGTCGTCGCCGGTGACCGATTCGATGCTCTCCACCAGCTCGTCGAGCGTGAAGAACCGGTTGAAGTACATCTCCTGCCGCGCCAGGTTCGACATGCGGCTGGCGGTGGATTCCAGGCTCAGCATCAGCGAGCCCTTGAGGTGATCCTTAGCGCGCCGCAGCTCTTCATCGGTCACGCGCTGCTCCTTAAGATTGCGGAACTCCTTGGTGATCGACTCCACCACCTGCCGGGCCGACTCGATCGACGTGCCCGCGTAGATCGCCAGGCAGCCGGTGTCGCGATACGGATTGAGCTCCGAGAACACCGCGTACGCCAGCCCCTGCCGCTCGCGGATGTTCTGAAAGAGGCGCGAGCTCATGCCGCCCCCCAGCAGAGTATTGAGCACGTAGCACGCGAACCGCTCGTGGTGCGGCAGCGGATAGGAGGGCACTCCCAGGCACAGGTGCACCTGTTCCAGCGCCTTCTTGTTGCGCAGCGCGATGCGCGCATGCGTGCTGGGGGTCTGGTCGGAGGGCGCGGGCGGGCCCGGCTCGAGCCCCAGGAAATATTGCTCCACCAGCGAGACCAGCCGCTCGTGCGTCAGATTCCCCGCGGCCGTCACCAGCAGGTTGGTCGGCTCGTACACGCCGGCGTAATACCTGCGGATCATGTCCTGGTCGAAGCGCTTCACGGTCTGCGGGGTCCCCAGAATCGGTTTCCCGAGCGGGTGGTCTTTCCAGAAATTCGAGGAGAAGATCTCGTGGACGAGATAGTCGGGGCTGTCCGCCTCCATCTTGATCTCTTCGAGGATGACGCCCTTCTCCTTCTCGATGTCCTCGTCCCGGAACAGCGGGTGCAGCACCAGGTCCGCCAGCACGTCGAAGGCTTGCGAGAGGTGCTCGTCCAGTACCTTGGTGTTGAAGCAGACCAGCTCCTTGGCGGTGAACGCGTCCAGGTTGCCGCCGATCGAATCCACCGAACGCGCGATGTCTTCGGCGGACCGGCTGGTGGTCCCCTTGAACAGCATGTGCTCGATGAAGTGCGAGATGCCGTTCTGCTCGCCGTTCTCGCGCCGCGAACCGGTGCCGATCCAGATCCCCACGGAGACGGAACGCACGTGCGGCATGGTCTCCGTGATGATGCGGACGCCGTTTGCCAGCGTAGTCATTTCGATCTCTCGCGCGGGGGCGATCGGTAGAGTCATATTGTGGAAAGGAAGGGAAACCCTGATCTTTTTGTAACACTGATCGGGCCTCCCGCGCCAATCCGGTAAACTGGTATTGGATGTCCCAACCTCTCGTGGGCATGGATCTTGCGGACCTTCGCGAGGCCCTCGGCCCCGACCAGCCGGGATACCGTGCGAAACAGCTCTACCAGGGGCTGTACCAGGCAGGTGTCTCCGAACTCGTTCAAATCACGTCGCTTCCGGCTGGCACGCGGGATGCTTTGGCCGGCAGCCACAGCCTCGGACTGCCCGAAATCGCACGCCTCTACCAGTCCACCGACGGCACTCGGCGCTACCTGCTGCGGCTCGCGGACGATCGGACAGTCGAAACCGTTTTGATGCCCGAAGGCGACCGCGACACCCTCTGCATCTCGAGCCAGGTGGGCTGCCCGGTGGATTGCAAATTCTGTATGACCGCCCTGCTCGGTCTCGAGCGCAGCCTCACCGCCGGCGAAATCGTCGGGCAGGTGCTGCTGGTCGCCCGCGAAAATGGACTCAGCCGGGAATCCGGCCGCATCAACATCGTCATGATGGGACAGGGCGAGCCCCTCCTCAACCTGCCCAACGTCCTCAAGGCCACGCGCATTCTGCTCGATCCCGGCGGATATGCGCTTTCCCCGCGCCGCATCACCATCTCCACCGCGGGAATCGTTCCTAAGATCGAGGAGCTCGGCCGCGAGCCGGTGCGCCCGAAGCTGGCGATCTCACTCAACGCCTCCACCGAGGAGATGCGCCAGGAGTTGATGCCCATCACGCGCAAGTATCACCTCAAAGATCTGCTGGCCGCCTGCAAGGCCTATCCGCTGCGCCCCTGGGAGAAGCTGACCTTCGAATATGTGCTGCTCAAAGGCGTCAACGATACGGACGCCGACGCGCGCCGCGTTCTGAAGCTGCTCGCGAACCTCAACTGCAAGGTGAACCTGATCGCCCTCAACCCCGGCCCGGAGATCCCGTACGAAACCCCCGATCCCGCGCGCGTCGTTGCTTTCCAACAGATCGTGCGCCGGGGCGTCCCGTGTTTCGTGCGGAAGCCGCGCGGCCTCGACATCTACGCGGCATGCGGCCAGCTCAAGCGCGCCTCCTCGTGACCCGGCGGGCGCTTCTCGGCGCTTTCGCCGCGGCCCCGTTGCGGAGCGCGGTCGCCGCGCCGATCACCGTGCCGGCGCGGCTCAACGACTTCCAGCAGATTCAGATTCCGGTGCGGCTGAACGGATCCGCTCCGTTATGGCTGGAGTTGGATAGCGGCGGCGGCGGTTCGCTGCTCTTCATTGACCTGGCCAAAGCAGCGGCCCTCGGAATCCAGCCTACCTATCTGGGCCGGAGCGCCGGTCCGAATGAGAACGCTCTCGAGCCGGACGGCCGCGTCCGCGTCACCGCCGATCTTCCGGGTCTGCGCATCGAAAACCAGGAGCTGGTCATCAAGCCGAAGCCGCTCGGCAAAGACGGCATTATGGCGCTGGCGGTGCTGGCGCGCTACGTGGTGGAGTTCGATTACGAGACGCCCGCCGTCCGGCTGCACGAGCCTGCTTCGTTCGAATACCGCGGCCGCGGCGTGGCAGTGCCTTTTTCGGTCGAGAACACCAACCCTTATGTCTCTGCCGCCCTCCTGCTGCCGGGAGGCGAAACGGTGACCGGGCGTTTTGTCATCGATACCGGCGCCGCCGGCAGCATCCTCTACCTGAGCCAGGGCTTCGTCGAGCGAGCGCGCCTGCTCGACCGGGGGCTGAAGTGGGCGCCCGACAGTGTCGGACTTTCCGCCGCGCGGATCCCGCGCTTCTCGGTAGGGCCGCTGCAACTCACCGAGCCGGTCGTCCGCCGTTTCCCGAGCCCAGGATTCGGCGGCGCCGCCGAACCCGACGGAATGATCGGGGCGGAGTTCACCCGCCGTTTCCGTGTCTTCTTCAACTTCGAGCGCAGCCAGGCGATTTTCGAGGCCAACCATCACGTGCAGGACCCCTCGACCTTCGATGCCTCGGGGATCCGCGTGGAGCGCACGGCCCGCCCCGACGCCCACCGCATCTTCCAGGTGATTCCCGGCACCCCCGCCGGGGCCGCCGGCCTTCGCGAATCGGACCTGCTGCTGGCGGTAGACGGCATCCCAGTCATCCGCCTCTCCCCGATGATGGTGCAGGAAGCCCTCTCACGGGACGGCCGGACGTGTGTCTTGCTGATCGAGCGGGGTACCGAAGTCCGCGTTGTGCCGCTCGAGCTGCGCAAGATTCTGTAGCCTTAGTGGGATAGGCCTCCCGGCCTGTCCCAGCCGAGCGCAGCTCGGCCGGCATCATGCAATGTCCATGCCCGCTCCCTTACGGCCGCGGGGCGATCTCCACCTTCTCCGAAATCCACACGCCGCCCGGGACGGTCAGCATGAGGCACGAGAAATCGAACAGCGCCTTGGCGCCCTCCTGGTCCGTGACCTCCATCCATCCGGTCACCAGGTAGTGGTCCTCGCCCTTCGATTCCAGGCGCGTTTCCTCCACCGGCGAGAAGCGGATCTCGGCGGCCTGCGGAAAGCGGTCGCGGAGCACTCTCTGCGCGGCGGTCACCACCTCCCGCGGATCGCGATCGGTGGTCCGCAGCAGCAGCGTGATCGCCGCCACCAGCCCGCCACCCACGGCCAGCGTTCCCAGAATCAACCCCGCGAGTGTCCGCCGCGGGATGCCCTCCGACGCCATCAGAGCCTTTGCACCCGCCGGAGCGTAAACAACTCCGGCTTCATGTTCTCGCGTTCGAAGCGTTTCCAGTCGTCGTTGACGTGAATCAGCTTGCCGGTAATGTGGTTGGAGCGGTCCGAGGCCAGGAACAGCGCCAGTTGAATCTGCTTGTCGGCCGCCACCCCGCCGGTGAGCCGCACCTGTTCGGCATCGGCAATCTCTTTGGCGCTGGCGCGCTCTTCGCCCGCATGCAGGATCTCGTCGGTCATGTGAGTGTAGGAGCCGCCCGGGGAAATCGAGTTCACCTGGACGTTGGAATCCGCCACTTCGGCCGCCAGGCATTCGGCGAACCGCACTACCGCCGCCTTCGACGCGGCATACGCGCTGAAGTTCGCGCGTACGTTACTCGAACCGCCTCCGGCAATCAGGATAATCTTTCCCGAGCGCCGCTCCACCATGGAAGGCAGCACGGAGCGACATGAATTCACCACGCCGATCAGGTTGATCTCGAGCGTCTCGCTCCAAGCCTTGGGTTTGGTCGAAAGCAGCGGGCCGATCGGCCCCTGCACTCCCGCCGCGGCCACCAGGACGTCCACGCTTCCGAAGACCACGCGCATGCGGTCCACCGCGGCCGAAAGCTCCTCCAGATCGCGCACATCGGCGCGCAGGCGAAGCGCGTTGCCGGCCGCCTGTTCGATCTCGAGTTTCGCCAAGTCCAGCTCCGAGGGGTTACGCGACAACAACCCGACCCGCGCGCCGGCCTGCGCGAAGCCCATGGCCAGGCGTTTCCCGACGCCCCTGCCGGCGCCCGTAACCAGAACGTTCTTACCTTTCAAGCTGGCCAAGATCGCCTGCCATTCCACACCCCTTCGATCGACGGATTCACAATGCGATTGTAATCCGCTTTCAGCCTCAGCTCGCCGCGGCCACGGCCCGGAACGATTCGATTTCCGAAATCTCCGCCTCGCTGAGCCGGAACTCCAGCGCCCCGGCCACGCCCTCCACCTGTTCGGCCGACCGCATTCCCACGATTGCCGCCGTCACCGCCGGATGCCTCAGAGTCCACGCGATGGCCGCTTCCCCCGCCGTGCGCCCGTGCCGCCCGGCGATGGTTTTCATCAGCTCCGCCAGCGCCAGGTTGCGCGTCAGTTGCGGTTCCTGAAAAGCCAGGGCCCGCTTCCGGAAGTCGTCGTCCGGCAGGTTCGCCACGCGTTCCCGGGTCATCTTGCCGGTCAGCAGCCCCGATTTCATGGGCGAGTACACGATCACGCCGATCCCGTGCGCCAGGCAGTACGGCAGCGTCTCCGCTTCGATCTCCGGCGAAATCGCCGAATAGGGCGGCTGCAGGGAAGTGACGGGGGCGATCCTGCGGCAACGCTCCATCTGCTTCGGGTTGAAGTTGGAGACGCCGATCCACCGCACCTTGCCCTCGGCCTGAAGCTTGGCCGCCTCGGTCCAACCCTCTTCGACATCCTCGTCCGGCTCGGGCCAGTGGATCTGATACAGGTCGATCACGTCCAGCTTGAGGCGTCGCAAGCTGCTTTCGCATTCCCGCCGGACCGAATCGGCCTTGAGGCTTTTTTGGATTTCGCGTTTCTCGTTCCAGATGCGGGCGCACTTGGTGAATACATAAGGCTTGTTCGCGCGCCCCGCCAGCGCGCGCGCCACGACTTCCTCGGAATGGCCCAATCCGTAGACGGCGGCGGTGTCGATCCAGTTCACACCGCGGTCGAGCGCCGCGTGAATCGCGGCCACCGACTCGTCATCGTCCTGGGCTCCCCAGGCGAACGCCCAGCCTCCGCCACCCATCGCCCACGCGCCGACGCCGATCGGAGTCAGCTCCATATCACTGTTGCCGAGACGTTTCTTCTGCATCTCTTCTACAATATCCGAGGTTGGCAGTGTCGGCGAAAAGTAGCGCGCAGGTGATCGGTTCGGGGCCCAACGGGCTCGCCGCCGCCATTCTTCTGGCACGCGCCGGGCACCCCGTAACGGTCCACGAAGCCTCCGGCCGCATCGGCGGCGGAGCTCGCTCCGCGGAGCTGACGCTTCCGGGATTTCTGCACGACGTCTGCTCCGCCATACACCCCATGGCCGCGTGCTCGCCCTGCTTCGAGCAGTTTCCGCTCGCCGGGCACGGGCTCGAATGGATCCATCCCGGAATCCCCCTGGCCCATCCGCTGGATGACGGCACGGCGGTCCTGCTCGACCGCTCCATCGACCGCACCGCCGCCGAACTCGGCGCGGATGGAGCCGCATGGCGGCGCCTGTTCGCGCCGCTGGCGGCCAATTGGCTGCGCCTCCGCCACGACGTGCTGGCGCCTCCCGGGGTGCCCCGCCACCCGCTGGCCATGGCCCGGTTCGGGCTGCATGCGATTCGCTCCGCCCGCGGCCTGGCCGAGTCCCTGTTCCACGGAACTCGCGCCCGCGCGTTATTCGCCGGGCTTGCGGCGCATTCCATCATGCCGCTCGACCGGATGCCCAGCGCCGCCGTGGCGCTGGTGCTGGGAACCTGTGCCCACACCGTCGGCTGGCCGATGCCGCTCGGCGGGGCGCAGCGGATCAGCGATGCCCTGGCGGGCTGCCTGCGGTCGCTCGGCGGCGAGATCCGTACGGAATCGCGCGTGACTTCGCTCCCCGACGGCGGAATCGTGATGTGCGACATCGCGCCCCGGCAATTAGCCGCGCTCGGCGCCGGACGGTTCCCGGCGGCGTTCCGCGGCAAGCTCGAGCGCTTCCGCTACGGCCCCGGCGTCTTCAAGATAGACTGGGCTCTCGACGCGCCGATTCCCTGGCGCGCGCCAGGCTGCGCGCTTGCCGGAACCGTGCATGTGGGCGGTACACTGGAGGAGATCTCTCGCTGGGAGTCTGAGTATCGAGGTTCGCCTTTCGTGCTGCTGGCGCAGCCGAGCCTGTTCGATGCTACTCGCGCACCCGCGGGAAAGCACACCGGCTGGGCGTACTGCCACGTGCCCAACGGCTCCACGGAGGATATGACGCAGGCCATCGAGGCTCAGATCGAACGGTTCGCTCCCGGTTTTCGCGCCCGCATCCTGGCGCGGCACACGATGGACCCGGCGCAGTTCGAGGCCTATAACCCCAACCTCGTGGGAGGCGACATCGCCGGCGGCGCGATGGACCTCAGGCAGATGTTTCTGCGGCCCACGCCCCTGCTTTACCGGACTCCGGCCGAAGGCGTGTTCCTGTGTTCTGCCTCTACACCACCCGGGGGCGCGGTGCACGGGATGTGTGGATACCACGCCGCGCGCAGGGCGATCTGAGGGACTGGGTGTTTGCGATTTCACCCCGTTTCAAGTAATATCTATATATCGATAGAGATTAAGGTGATTTATGGGAACTCTCGCCGAGAACGCTATCAACACCCGCCAGGAGTTTGAAAATCAGCACGATCAAACCGTTCGCCAGGAAATCGAAATCTTCCGCGTGAAAGCCGCGGCATTCCTGGCCGGGGAGATTCCAGAGAACGAATTCCGTCCCTATCGCCTGAAGCACGGCATTTACGGCCAGCGCCAGCCGGGCGTCCAGATGGTGCGCTGCAAGATCCCGAGCGGCCTCGCCACCGCCGCCCAGATCAACCAGCTTGCCCGCGTGGCCGACGAGTTCGGCGGAGGCAGGGGCCACCTCACCACCCGTGAAAACATTCAATTCCATTTCGTCCCGCTGAACCGGGTGGCCGATCTCATGCACGTGCTGGCCGACGCCGGCCTGACCAATCGCGAAGCCTGCTACAACACGGTGCGCAACGTCACCGCCTGCCCCTGGTCCGGCATCGCCCACGACGAGGTCTTCGACGTGCGCCCCTACGCCCAGCGACTGGCTTACGCGTTTCTGCGCAAGGATCTCACCGGCAACCTGCCGCGCAAGTTCAAGTTCGCGTTCGACGGCTGCGCCTCGCGCGATTGCGTGCAGGGCGCCATCCACGATGTGGGCCTGCGTGCCGCGATCCGCGACGGCCGGCGCGGTTTCCGCATGGTGATCGGCGGGGGCCTCGGTCCTCTGCCCACCGAGGCGCAACTGTTGGAAGAGTTCCTCCCCGAAGAGCGCCTGCTCAACAAGTGCGAAGCGGTGCTCCGCGTTTTCAACCGCTACGGCAACCGCCAGAACAAGAACAAGGCCCGCATGAAATTCGTCATGCGCGAGCGCGGTTTCGAGTGGCTCAAGGAACAGATCGAGAAGGAATACCAGGATATCCTCGCCAACGGCGGCATCGCCTGGCCCGACATGGTTCCGGAAGGCTTCGGCGGCTACCAGTCGCAGCCGCAGCCGCTGGGCGAAGGCGCGCTGCTCCCGGTGCTGCAGCCTCACAACAACGAGGACCCGTCGTATGACGCGTGGCTCGAAAGCAACGTGGTCGAGCAGCGGCAGACCGGCTACGCCGCCGTGATCGTGCGGGTGGACCAGGGCAACCTCACGGGCGCCCAACTGCGCGGCGTTGCACGTCTCGCCTCCACCGCGGGCGATGGGAATGTCCGGGTAGGCATCGACCAGAACCTGGTGCTCGCCCACATCCCGCTGGCCCGGCTGCCGCAGGTGTATGCCGCCCTCGGCGAGATCGGCCTCGGAGAATCGGGCGCGCGCCGCATCGTCGACGTGCTCACGTGCCCGGGCGCCTACTCCTGCAACCTGGCGCTCACCAAGACCATGAATCTCGGCGCCGCGCTGCAGCAGGCGGTGCGGGGTTACGACGATCCGCAGGTGCGCCGCCTTACCATCAAGGCCAGCGGCTGCCCCAACGCCTGCGGCCACCACTGGATCGGCGACATCGGCTTCTACGGGAACGCCCGCAAAATCGAGGGCAGGGAAGTGCCGTATTACCTGATGCTGCTCGGCGGCGGCTACGACGAAGACGGAATCATGCGCTTCGGCCTGGCGGTCCAGTCGATTCCCGCGCGCCTCGCGCCCGAGGCCGTGGTCCGCGTGCTCGATCATTTTCTGGCCAACCGCCAGCCCGGCGAGGGCTTCCGCGCCTACGTGATGCGCCAGAAGGTGGAGACCTTCCGCGCCCTCACCGCCGACCTCGCCAAGCCCGCCGAGCTCTTCCCCGAGCTTTACCAGGACTGGGGCGATGAAGTCGCCTACTCCGTCCAGCTCGGCCGCGGCGAATGCGCCCAGTAGGGTAGGCCTCCGGCCTGCCCATGCTAACCTTCCGGTTAGATGCCCAAAATTCAACGCGTCCTCATCAGTGTCACCGATAAGACCGGCGTCGTCGATTTCGCCCGCGGCCTGAGCGAAGGTGGCGCCGAGATCGTCTCCACCGGAGGAACCGCCCGCCTGATTCGCGAAGCCGGCGTGCCTGTGCGCGATGTCTCCGAGCTCACCGGATTCCCCGAAATGCTGGACGGCCGCGTCAAGACGCTGCACCCGAAAGTCGCCGGCGGCATCCTCGCCATACGCGGCCGCGAGGAGCACATGCGGGCCCTCGCCGAGCACGGCATCGCCCCCATCGACATGGTCGTCGTCAACCTCTACCGCTTCGAGGAAGTGGCCGCCCGGGCCGGCGCGCCCCTCGAAGAGCTCATCGAGAACATCGATATCGGCGGACCCACCATGATCCGCGCCGCCGCTAAGAATTATCAGGATGTCGCGGTGGTGGTCTCGCCGGACGACTACTCCGCGATCCTCGAAGAGCTTCGTACCGGCGGCGGCGACCTGTCTCTGGCAACCCGATGGCGCCTCGCCAAAAAGGCCTTCCGCACCACCGCCGATTACGACTCCGCCATCAGCGCGCGCCTGGAGCGCGTGGACCATCCCGGGCGACCTGCCGCTGGACCTCGCCCTGCGCGCTCCCAAGCTGATGGACCTGCGTTACGGCGAGAACCCGCACCAATCCGCCGCCCTTTACGGCAAGGCCGGCGCGGGCGTCGCAGGTGCGCGGCAGTTGCACGGCAAGGAGCTCTCTTACAACAACCTGGTGGATCTCGACGCTGCCTGGCAGTTGGCCTGCGAGTTCACCCGCCCCGCCGCGGCCGTCATCAAGCACACCAATCCGTGCGGCTGCTCCGAGGATGAGACTCTCGTCGAGGCCTACCGCAAAGCGTTCGCCGGCGATCCGGTCTCGGCCTACGGCGGCGTGATCGGCCTCAACCGGCCCATGGACGAAGAGACCGCCCGGGAGATCGCCAAGACTTTCGTGGAAGCCATTGCCGCGCCGGACTTCTCACCGGAAGCGCTGGCCGTGCTGCAAGCCAAGAAGAACCTCCGCCTGCTGCGCGTCACGCCCGGACTCGACCGCCTGGTGGTCAAGTCCATCACGGGCGGCTATCTCGCGCAGACCGCCGACGACGCGAAGCTCGATCGCTCCACCGCAGTCGTGAAGACGAAGCGCGCTCCCACTGAAGAGGAATGGGCGGCTCTCGAGTTCGGCTGGAAGGTAGCCAAGCATGTCAAGTCCAACGCGATCGTTTACGCGCGTCCCGGACAGGTGGTGGGCGTAGGCGCCGGGCAGATGAGCCGCGTCGATTCGGTGAAGCTGGGCGCGATGAAAGCTGTCCTGCCGCTCAATGAAACCGTGGTGGCGTCCGACGCATTTTTCCCCTTCCCCGATGGTGTCGAGGAAGCCGTGAAGCATGGTGCGACCGCGTTCATCCAGCCCGGAGGCTCGGTCCGCGATGAGGAAGTCATCGCCGCCGCCGACCGCTTAGGTGCGGCCATGGTTTTCACCGGCGTCCGGCACTTCCGCCACTAAATCGCCGGCGTCGCAAAGCAGTGACAGGCATCGAATTTTCGCCGTACTTGCGAAACATTCGTTGCCTGTCACTGGTTTGCCCTTTTGCGAGATCACTGACGGGCCGCTAGTCCGTGCGGATCGCCTGGATCGGGTCCACCCGCACGGCGCGCAAGGCGGGCAGCAGACTCCCCGC
This sequence comes from Bryobacterales bacterium, assembly GCA_963836015.1. Lineage (GTDB taxonomy): Bacteria > Acidobacteriota > Terriglobia > Bryobacterales > Bryobacteraceae > CAWCDJ01. Next base: position 645,485 of record CAWIIF010000015.1, read on the forward strand.
CAGGGTCATCAGCACGACCAGCGCGGCCGCCGCGGTAAAGGTAACGGAATCTCCGGGCTTCACACCGGCCAGCAGGGCCTCCATGGCGCGGCCCGCCGCGTACGCCAGCGCGAGGCCGGGAACCACGCCGGCCGCCGTCAGCACCACGCCCTGGCGCAGCACCATCCCGAGGATGTTGTGCCGCTGCGCGCCGAGCGCGATGCGCACGCCGAACTCCGTCCGCCGCTGCGAGACGGCGAACGCGAGCAGCCCATGGATTCCGATGGCCGCCAGCAGGAACGCCATCGCCGCGAAGCTGGCGATCGCGTACACCTGCACCGACCGCGCCGCGCTGTCGGCCGCCACGATCTCAGCCATGCTCCGCACGTTGGAGATTGACTGCTCCGGATCGGCGGCGTGGATGACGCGGCGGATGGCGGGCATCACGGAGCTGTTCGAAGACAGCACCACCAGGTCTTTGGGCACGTAAAACGGGAAGGAACCGTCATCCACCTGCCGGTAAGGGAGGTAGACCTGCGGCTCGCTGGTGCGCTCCAGGCCGCGCACCCGGATGTCGCCGACCACCCCGACCACCATTCGATCGTGAAACGCGAGGTTGAAGTGGCGGCCGATCGGGTCGGCGTCCGGCCAGTAGCGGCGCGCAAACGAGGCGCTCACCACCGCGACATACTGTGTACCAGGCGTATCGCCCTCGCTGACGTCGCGGCCGGAACGGATCGGAATCCCGAGCGACGCAAAGAAGCCCGGGGTCGTGAAGCGCATGCTGGCCGTGTAGGACCGCGACCCTTCGTCGACATGCCCGTTGACTTCCACATTCCAGATTCCACCCCGCATCACCATCGGGAGGAAACTGATGTAGGCGGCATGGCGGACGCCGGGAAGGGCGCGGACCTCCGACAGAACCCGGTCGTAGAAGGCCTGGCGCACGGCCGTACGCTCGTACTTCGGCATGGGGAGCGCGGTGCGCAGCGTCAGGACTCCTTCGGTGCGGAAGCCGGGGTCGATGGAGCGGATCCGCCAGAGCGCCCGCGCCAGCAGCCCGGAAGAGATCAGCAGCACGACCGAGACCGCCACCTCGGCGATCACCAGGGCGGATCGCAGGCGCGCCTTGCGGCCGCCACCGGACCGCGGACCGTCGCGCAGGGCAGCCAGGCCGCCGCCGCAGACCCTCCAGGCGGGCGCGATCCCGAAAGCCGCGGCGGTGAGCGCGGTGATCAGCGCGGCGAAGCCGAGGACGCGGAAATCGACTGAGGGTGTCTCGGCGATGGGCAGGGAGTTCGGCACCAGCCTGGCGAGCAGCGGGGCGCTGAAAACCGCCAGCAGCACGCCGAGCAAGCCGCCGAGCGAGGCCAGCAGCAGACACTCCGTGAAGAGCTGCCGCACCAGCCGCTCCCGGCCGGCGCCGATTGCGGTGCGCACGGCCAATTCCTGCCGCCGCGAGAGAGCCCGGGCCAGCAGCAGGTTGGCGAGATTGGCGCAGGCGATCAGCAGGACGCACACCGCGGCCGCGCAGAGTGCCGCCAGCAGCATGCGGGATTGCTCCGATACCTCGTCGCGCAACGAGAGCACGGTCGCGCCGGTGTGCAGGTCTTCCTTCGGATACTGCCGTTCCAGTTGACTGGCGATGGACGAGAGCTCCGCCTGCGCCGTGGCCATCGAGACGCCGGGCTTGAGACGCCCGACCGCGCCCAGCCATGTGTCGGTGCGGTCGACGTAGTTGTCTTCGCGAAAACGCGTGGGGGTCCACAGCTCGACCTCCCGGCTGGGGAAAAGAAAGTCCGCCGGCATGACGCCGATGACCGTGTAGGCCTCGTCATCGAGGATCACCTTGCGCCCCAGCACGGCCGGGTCGCCGCCGAAGACCGACTGCCACAGCCGGTAGCTCAGCAGCAGGGTTCCGGGCGCGCCGCCGCGATCGTCCTCTTCGGTGAAGCCGCGGCCCATGAGGGGCTGAACTCCCAGGGTCGGCAGCAGGCCGGCGGTCACCGCCGAGCCCTCCACGCGCTCCGGCGCCCCCAGGCCGACCAGGTTGGTGGAGAGCGAGTGGTACGCTCCCGTGGAGGCGAACGACGTGCTCATGCGCTGCCAGTCGCGATAATTTCCGGGCGAAAGCTCCATCCGCGAATATTGCGGAACGCGCTCCCAGAGTTTGACCAGGCGGCCGGGCTCGCGGAAGGGCAGGGGCCGCAGCAGCACGTGGTCGGCGATCGAGAACGCCGCGGTGTTGGCCCCGATTCCGAGCGCCACTACCACGATGGCGGCGAACGCGAAGCCCGGCGCGCGCGCCAGGGCGCGAGCGGCATAGCGCAGATCCTGCAGCAGGATGTCCCAGTGAACCGCGGCCGCGTTCACCGCGATCTCGAACAGGGCGGAGATCCACAGCGCGCATGCTTCGAACGGTCCGGCGTCTCGCAGCCGGTCTCCGAAAATCGCCGCCATCTCTTCGCCATACTCGTTGCGGAACGAGACGGGATACAGGTGCAGCAGGGCGCGGTATAGACGCATTACGCCTTCTCCGGAGCGAACCCGCAGCCGCGGGCCATGTGCAGCAATTGCGAGAGCCGGCGGACCTCGGCATGCGCCACGGCATTGCCGAACGGCGTGAGCCGGTAGTAGCGGCGGCGCTCGTCGTCGAGCTCCGGCGCGGGCCGCTCGCGCGTTTCCACGATCAACCCCTGCTCGAGCATGCGCTGGATCGACCGGTAGAGCGTGCCCGCGCTGAGCTTCAGCTTGCCGCCCGTGCGCGCCGCGACGTCCTGGATCACCGCGTAGCCATGGCGGTCCTCATCGGCGAGCGCCATCAGGATGTGAAACGTCGCCGCCGGGAGTGGCAGGAGCGACTCGGGAGGCGGGTGACCATGCGCCATGCGGATATTATATCCACACTGGCTATATTTGCAATGGCTATAGTCCGCCGCTTACCCGGCCTTGGCGAGATCCGTCACGAACCGGTACATGAACTCGACGCCCTCGTAGAACGATTTCACCGGCAGGCGCTCGTCCCTGCCGTGCGCCCGGACGTCGTCTTCATCCACGAACAGGCCGTCCACGCCGTAGCTCGGCACACCGGCGTTGCGGAGGTAGAGGGAATCGGTGGCGCCGGTCTCCATTACCGGGATTACGCGGATTCCCGGCCACATCGATTCGGTCGCCTTGGTGACCGCGTCGAGCACCTGGGGATTCATCGGCGCGAACGGGCTCGGCTTGGCCGGGCTGAGCACCGACAGGTGAATCTGCGGATCCGCGAGCACACCGGCCAGCGTCCGCTCGACGTTTTCGGCATTGTCCACGGGGAGCAGGCGGCAGTTGACGACGGCCTTTGCGGTCTGCGGCAGGGCATTCTCGGCGTGTCCGCCGGAAAGCATAGTCGCGACGCACGTGGTACGGAGCAGCGCGTTGTAATACGGGTCGGCGGAGAGCCGCGCGACGGCCGCGGCATCGTTCGGATTCCCCGCCACGGTTTTCATATCGGCGGCGGCCTGCCCGTTGTAGATCGTGGACATCCGCTCGAAGTACGCGCGGGTCACGTCGAACAGCCGTACCGGAAAATCGAAAGCCGCCAGGCGCGTCAGCCCCTGTGCGAGGTGATAGATCGCGTTGTCCTTGCGCGGCAGGGAGCTGTGGCCCCCAGGATTCGTCACTTCGAGAGTGAAGCTGAGAAAGACCTTCTCGGCCGCCTGCACGCCCATGAACGCGCGCTTCCCGTTTTTGATGTGCCCGCCTCCGGAATCGGCGTTGATGCAAAAAGCGGAATCGATGAGATCGCGATGGTTCTGGACCAGCCAGTTGACGCCGTTGGCGGTGCCGCCTTCCTCGTCCGACGTCAGCGCCAGGATCAGGTCGCGCGCCGGCCGGAAGCCTTCGCGCTTCATGCGCAGGAACGCCGTCACCATCTCGGCGTCGGCGCCCTTCATATCCTGCGTGCCGCGGCCGAAGAAGTAGCCGTCCTGCTCGCGGAACTGGAACGGGTCGAACGACCAGTCCGAGCGCAGCGCCTCCACCACGTCGAGATGGCCGATGAAGAGGACGGGCTTCGCGTTTCCGCTGCCGCGCAGGCGTACCACCAGGTTGCCTTTGCGCGGCACCGGCGTGAACACTTGCACGTCGCTCTCCGGGTAGCCCGCCTCGCGGAAGCGCGCGGCCATGGCTTCGGCGGCGCGCGTATTGTCGCCCGCCGAATCGGTGGTGTTGATGTTGATGAGCTGCTCGAAGATGTCGCGGCTCAGGCGGTCGTAAGGCCCCTGCTGCGCCGCCAGCGGCAGTGTCGAAAGAAGAAAGATGAGGAATCGCATTTCTATTTCCCGGTGAAGTCGGCGGTGCCGATGCGGACTACGGTCAAGGGCCGTGCGCCGCGCGCCGCGCCCGAATCCGCGGCGGCCTCGGTCCACGCGCCGTAGACTTTATTGTCGTACGCCGTGAGCCACGTGTAGTCGCCCAGGAATACGTTCTGCCCCTGAAACGGCTCGACGCTCCAGGCATAGTTGGCGAAGGTCTTGCCGCCGTCGGTGGATCGCGCCAGGGTCATGCGGGTCTGGCGATTGGCCGGATCGTCGCGGCGGTCGTAGAACTGCACGTAGACGCTGCCGGTCAGCGGGTCCACGGCCATCCACTGGAAGAACTGGTCTTTGCCGTCGTGAAGCGGGTCGCTGTTCACGCGTACCGGCTTCGACCAGGTCTTACCGCGGTCGGCCGACGCAATGGCGAAGACATCCACATCGCCGTTACGGAAATCGCTCCACGCGACGTGCAGAGCCCCGCGCTTCCAATCCACGCCGATCTGCGGGAACCCCATGGCGCGGGAGACTCCGGGGATTCCGCCCGCGCCTCCAAAATAAGGCGGGGCGACCTCGATGATGGAGCGCGAAGGCGCGAAGCTTTTGCCGCCGTCGCGTGAGGTGCTGAAAGCGATCGAGAGCCCGTCGTTCCAGATGGCGTAGATCGTCCCATCCGCGCCGACCGTGCCGGCGAACCCCACCAGCCCTCCGTTATCGTCGCGCGGCAGCCCGGCGTGCGTGCTGATGCGCATCGGCGGGGAGAAGGTCTTGCCGCCATCGGTCGAGCGTGCGAACAGGATGATCGACTGCTCGAGCTGCCATTCGATCCACCCCACATATACATTGCCCGCGAACGGGCTCTTGGGCGCGTTGTCGGCGAAGACCCGCGGCATGTCTTCCCACTGGATATCGGGCTCGCCGCCCTGCCACGCCTTCACCGCGGCGGCCTGCTTCTCCCACGTCTTGCCTCCGTCGAGCGACCGGCGCACGAAGATGCCGTTGCGCCCCGCGTTGTGCGCCCAATAGGACGCCGTACCGAGGCGGTCGAAATGCAGCGTGCCGAGATACGCCGCGCCGCGATTGTCGAACGCCACCGAGACATCGCCGCCGCCGCGCCAGCCCTCCACCGGCGGCAGTTCGGCGGGCGTGAAGGTGCGGCCTCCATCGGTCGAGTACGATACCGAGGCCGGCTGATAGACGGCCACGACTTGCGACGGGTTGTTCGGATTCACCGCGATCGACGGCTCGTTACCGCGGCGGTCCGGCGGCGAGATCGCGACGACGTGCGCACCAGGCGCGGGCGGCAGCGGCGATTGCGCCAGGGCCGCAACGGAGAGCAGCAGAGCGAGAGAAAGACGCTGCATGACAGGCGTGAGCATTGTAAGCGGAGCCGCGCGGCATTTGCAACGTGGTATATTCCATGCGAAATGCGGATGATTCCGATATGCCTGGCGGCGATCGCCTGCTTCACTGCCAACGCCCAACCGAAGACCGGCGAATGGCAGTCGCTGTTCGACGGCAAATCGCTCAACGGCTGGCGCGAGGCGCAGTTCAAGTACCACGGCAAAGTGACCGTCGAAAATGGAGCCCTGATGCTCGGCGCCGGTGCGCCCATGACCGGGGCGACCTGGACCGGCGACTTCCCCAAGTCCGATTACGAAGTCCGGTTCGAAGCCGAGCGCTTGCGCGGCGGAGATTTCTTTGCCAGCCTGACCTTCCCCGTCGGCGACTCGTTTTGCACCTGGGTGACTGGCGGCTGGGGAGGCGACATCGTGGGCCTCTCCAGCATCGATAACTGGGACGCCTCCGAGAACGAGACGCGGAGTTACTTCAACTTCGAGCACAACCGGTGGTACCGGCTCCGGCTGCAGGTAACGCTCCAGCGCATCCAGGCATGGATCGACGATAAGCAGATCATCAACGTGAACATCGAGGGCCGGTCGATCGGCCTCCGCTTCGGCGAGATGAAGCTCTCCGCGCCGCTCGGCTTCGTTTCCTACAACACCGAAGGCGCCGTGCGGAACATCGAGTATCGTTTGATGAAACCCGCTCCCTGACGGTCGTGGGCAGCCTTCACCCGTTCAGCGTCCAGCCGCTGCGGTAGCTTCGCTTCAGCCAGTCGTTGGCCTCCGCCGAATTGGTCACGCGGCCGGTCGCCGGGTCGTACTCCAGGCGCTTGCCGGCGCGATGCGCCACCAGGCCGAGCAGCATCTGCTCGATCATCGTGCCGCTGTAGTCGAAGTCGCAGTGCGTCTTGCTGCTGGTGCCGTGCGTGACGCCGTTGTTCTTTCCCTTGCAGGCATCGATCCACTCCATCTGGAAGACATCGGCGCCGGGACGCGCCGCCTCGCCGCTCTGCTCGGCGCGCAGGATCTGCTCGACGTTGGTATTCGGCAGCCCCAGCGCGGCCGGAACTCCACCCTCCATCATCTGCACCGACGGGAATCCGTTGGGACCCGGCTCGGCGCTCGGCATGGCCGTGAAGCCCGCGGGAAGAGCGCCTCCGCGTCCGCCCCGGCCGCCGCGCCCGCCCGCGGCTGCCGCGCGGCCTGCCCTGGGTGGCGCCTGCGTGATCTGTCCCGTGCCCTCGATCAACGGCAGCAACGCATCCGGCGAGCGGTGCTTGTAGTAGGTCAAGTCGCCATCGTCGTTATTGGGAAGGATGACCCGGCTGGTGAAGTCGGCCACGATCGACCCCTTGCTGCCTTCGAAGATCGCGCCGTTCGGGATGCGGCTGACATCCACGTACATTCGGGGCGTAGCCGGCTTCAGGCCGCCCTGGTACCACACCACCGAGACCGGGCCGCGCCAGTGGTTGGCGGGATGCTCGAAGGTCGCCTTCAGCTTGACCGGCGTGATGTTGGGGTCGAACTTGTCGCTCACTTCCTGATCTACTTCGATGGACGTCGGCGCTCCGGCGTCGATCGAGTTCCAGAGCAGATCCATCGTGTGCGCGCCCATGTCGCCCATCTGGCCGACTCCGAAATCCCGGTACATGTTCCAGAACAGGCAGTTCAGCCCGCTCGATCCGCCGAAATATTGCGGGCTGTAAGGATGGTAGGGCGACGGCCCGATCCACTGCTCGTAGTGCAGGAATGAGGGCGGCATGCCTTCGCCGGCGGGATAGCCGGGGCGCGGCAACTGGCGGCTGTCCCATCCGTGTATGGTCTTCAGCTCGCCGACCGCCCCATCCAGGATCAACTCGCGCAGCCGCTCGAAATTCGGATAGGCGTGCCGCTGCGTGCCGTGCTGCGTGGCCACCTTGGCGCGCCGGCTGAGGTAATTGGCGCGGACCGTGCGCACCTCGTCTACCGTAATGCCCAGCGGCTTTTCGCAATAGACGTTCATGTTGCGGTTCAGCGCCCAGTTGGCGATGAACGCATGATGGTGATCGGCGGTGCAGATGATCACGGCCTCGACGTTCTTCTGGTCGAGCAGCCTGCGCCAGTCCCAGTAGGTCTTGGCTTTGGGGAAGATCTCGAGCGCCTCCTTGGTGCGGCGGTCATTGACGTCGCACAGCGCCACCACGTTCTCATTGCGCAGCACGTTATAGTGCGCCGTACCGCGGCCCCACACGCCGATCAGGGCGATGTTGAGCTTGTTGCTGGGGGCGGTCTGCCCGCGCAGCATCCCGCTCTTCAGAATCGTCAGGCCCGCGCCGGCGGCCGCGGATTTGAACAGATCACGTCGTAGCATGGTAGTCCTCGATGGAGCTACCAGTAGCACGGATACACTACGGGTTCAAGCGCGTCCACCAGCCGGGCAGCGCGGCCACCGAGTCGAGCACTGCGTTTGGTTCCCCGGCGCCCTCGAGGTCGGACGGCCGGAACTTGCCGGTCTTCACGAGGCATCCCTTCAGGCCCGCCGCCTGTGCGCCGCCGATATCGGCGTCGATATCGTCGCCGACCATCACCAGCTCCCCGGCGGGAAGCGCCAGTTTCGCCGCCGCTGCCCGAAAGAACGCCGCGGCGGGCTTGCCGAAGACCAGCGGCTTGCGCCCGGTGGCGTGTTCCAGGGCGGCGACGAACGGCGCCACGTCCAGCGAGATGCCGTCCGAGGCCAGCCAGTAGCGCGTCATTCCCAGCGCCATGAGTTTCGCCTCCGGGTTGTAGTGCAGCAGGCGGAAGGCGCGGTTGAGCGTGCGGAAGTCCCACAGGTCGCCGAGGTCGCCCACCACCACGTAAGAGGCGCCGCGCTCGGCATCGTCGGGCAGGCAATCGAGGCCGGCGAACTCCGCGCGCGTGGAGGGGCGCAGGAACAGCGCGATGCTGCCGCCGCCGCCCGCGCGCAGCCAGTCCGCCGCGGCCACCGCCGGCGTCAGGATCTCCGATTCCGCCGCCGCAATCCCGAACCCGGCGAGTTTCTCCACCAGCACGGACCGCGCGCGCGAGGTGGTGTTGGTCACGAACAAATGTGGGATGCCCTGCGCCTGTACCCAGCGGACCGCCTCAGCCGCTCCCGCGATCGGCCGGTCGGAGTTGTAGACCACCCCATCCATATCGAAGAGAATTCCGCGCACAGCTCATTGTAATCAGTGCCCCGCCTGGCCGAAGCTGAGCTCGCGGATCCCCAGGTCGGGCGCCAACTCCTGGTTGTCTTCGTAAAGCAGCGGCGATTCGCCCCAGCCTTCGCGGCGGCGCCGGCGGAGGAACCACGATGCGGAGGCGAACAGCAAAAAGAAGAACGCGAACAACCCGTTGAACCGGCTGCCCGCGGCGACGATCACGGATAGCAACGGCACCGCTACACCCAACTGCGCCAGCCATGCCGCCGTGATCATCACCAGCGTCTTCTGTCCGGGCCGGCAGGAGCAGGCAAACGGAAGCTGCTGCCAGCTATAGAAGATCATCTCGAAGAACGAGAGTGAGACCAGCACCTGCAGCGCAGTCATTCGCAGCGCCAGCGGCCATCCCAGCACCCAGGCCGCGATCGGGCCCAGCAGCAGGTAGACCGGCGCGATCGCGTAGGCGATGATGAACCGCTCCACCGCCTTCATCCACTCCGCCCGGCCCAGGCTCTCGGTGCTTTGAAAGATCCAGTTGGCGCGCAGCTCGGCGGGGATCCGCAGTACGTGGTGCGCGCCCTTCAGCAGCACCATCGTGCAGGCCAGCGGCCAGAAGAGCACCAGGAATTCGAGAGCCTTGGTCCATTCGTGATCGCGGGCGAGCAGGGCGCCGTCCACCACCGAGCTGTTCAACACCACCGCCAGCGCGCCTCCGGCGTAGGACAGCCAGATGAGGCGGTGCGTGCGGCTGCGCGCCAGGGTTTTCGCCATGAACTGCATCACGCCTTCCTGCCGCGGGTCGCGGGTCAGCAGGCGCAGGTAACTCCACTGGCGCGCGCGGCCCACCACGGGAACCGGGCCTTCGATCAGCAGCTTGCGATAGCGGCGATACGCGGCCAGGTAAGTGAGCGCCGAGAGCGCCACGCTGATCGCCGCCGTCCACGCGGCGCGTCCAGCCATCGCGGCCAGGAACGGTTCGCGCGCGCCCAGCAGGTATTCGTGCAGCCCGGCGAACCACACCGGCGGCAGCCATCCGCCAAACTCGGGAATTCGCGCCAGCGTCGCGGGCGTCCAGCTCTGGATCGACCAGCTTCGCAGGCACGCCAGTAGCATCACGGCCACCAGCCCGCCTTGCGCCAGCACCGAGAGCCGCGCGAACAGCCGCGCCGGAAGCAGGTTGAGCAGCAGGCCCTCGAGCGCCACAATCGCAAAGAACACGGCGAGACAGCCCGCGCACGCGGAGGCCGCTTGCGCCCCGGCGTTCGCCCAGAACGACGGATTCCGCTGCCATCGGCCGGACATTTCGAGCGGCGCTAGGAACGCCGGCAGCAGGTTCACCGCGGCCACCAGGATTACCGCGAACGACAGAATGGTGACGAAACGCGCGAGAAAGAGCTGGCGCGGCGTCACCGGCATTCCCGCCAGCGCCAGCGCGTCGCGGCGGCTGGGAAAGAGCGACTGCCATACCAGCAGCGTCACCACTCCGGTGAACGCCATCACCAGCGTCAGAAACGCAATCTCGTCGCCCAGCACGGCATTCCGGAACGGCTCCGGAGAAGACAGCCTCGAGAGGATCCGGAACTGGTTGGCGAACTCCGGGACGGGCGACCCCGACCGCATCATGAGCATGCCCGCCGGCAGCAGCATGGAGAGCGCGCCGGTCGCCACCGTCTGCCACTGGCTCTTGCCCGAAGACCACTCGCCGTCGAACATGTGCGCCAGGAAGTGGCGGACCAGCTCGAGCTTCGGACCGTGCGTCTGCGCCCACCATCTCACGCCTGCATCACCTCCAGGATGCGCCCCGCAAGCACTTGCGGATTCTCCACCCGCGCCAGCTCCGCGAACACGCCTGCGAGCGAGCCCTGGTGCATGGTTTCGCGCAGGTGGTCGATGGAATCGTGCGCGGCCACGCGCCCCTTGTTCAGGATCAGGACGCGCGCGCAGACTTTCTCCACCACCTCCAGCACGTGCGAGCTGTAGAAGATCATGCGGCCGCGCGCCGCCAGCTCCTGCATGAGCTCGCGCAGCACCAGCGCGGTGGTCACGTCCAGGCCGGAAAGGGGCTCGTCCAGGATCAGCAGCTCGGGGTCGTGCAACAGCGCGGCCGAGAGCAGGATCTTCTGCCGCATGCCTTTGGAATACGACGACACCGGGCAGTGGCGGTCGTCCCACAGCGAGAAGAGCCGCAGGAACTCGTCGATCTTTGCTTCGAGCGTGCGTCGCGGAATCCCGCGCAGCCGGCCCGCCAGTTGCAGATATTCCCGCCCGGAAAAGTATGGATAGAGAAACGGCTCTTCCGGAACGTAGCCGATGCGCCGCTGGAAATCGGGCAGATCGTCGATGATGCTGCGGCCGTGATAGAGGATTTGCCCGTCGCTCGGCTCGATCAGCCCGATAATCATCTTGACGGTGGTGCTTTTCCCCGCGCCGTTCGGACCCACATAGCCGAGGATTTCACCGGGCTCGATCCGGAAGGAGACCTCGTGTACGGCCGGGATGCCGTTGAACCGCTTCGTGAGCGACCGGACTTCGAGCATGGAATTCTCCTGTCGGGCTTGGACGCCAAAGGCGGCGGTTTTGTGCCGGGAGAACGATAGAATGAGAGGACCATGTCGAGACGACTCATCGTCCTGGCACTTCAGTGAAGGCCACTTACACTGCTCCCGGAGCCGAGTACCTTGCCGAGCGGCGCCTGCGCCGCCACGCCCGTGTGCTGCACTTGTGGGCCATGGGCGTAGGCGCGGTGATCTCGGGCGATTTCTTCGGCTGGAATTTCGGGCTCGCCACCGGCGGGTTCGGCGGCATGCTGATCGCCTTCGCGGTCATGACCCTGATGTACATCGGGCTGTGCTTCTCGATCGCCGAGATGTCGCCCGCATTGCCCCACGCCGGCGGCGCGTACTCCTTCGCCCGGACGTCCATGGGCCCCTGGGCCGGCTATATCACCGGGCTCGCCGAAAACATGGAGTATATCCTCACCCCGGCCGTGATCGTGGTCGGAATCGGCGGCTACCTGGGCGCCATCTTCGGCACTCCTTCCGCCTGGGAGCCGCTTTGGTGGCTGGCCTGTTACGGCGTCTTCGTCGCGCTCAATATCTGGGGCGTCGAGATGACCTTCCACGTCTCCGTGGGAGTCACGCTCATCGCGCTCGCGGTCCTGGCAGTCTTCTGGATCGGCGCCGTCCCGCACTTCGACCTGGCGCGCTGGGCCTCACCCTACTTCCCCGCGGGCGTGCACAAAACGAAGGCCGGCCTGGTCGAGCTGCCCTTCGCGTTGTGGCTCTACCTGGGGATCGAGCAGCTTCCCCTGGCCGCCGAAGAGAGCCACGACCCCAAGCGCGATATGCCGCGCGGCATCCTCTACGGGCTTCTCACTCTCATCGGCGTCTCGTTCCTGACCGTCGTGCTCAGCGCCGGAATTGCGCCGGGCGCGGCGAAGATCGGGACCTCCAATGAGCCTCTCTTCCTCGGCTTCCAGACCATCTTCGGACTCGGCCTGCAGGCGCGGGTGCTGGCCCTGGCCGCCTGCGCGGGCCTGGTGGCCAGCTTCCACACCATCATCTTTGCCTACGGCCGCCAGATCTATTCCCTGTCGCGCGCCGGCTACTTTCCCACCTGGCTCTCGGTGACGCACGGCCGCCGGCAGACGCCTCACCGCGCGCTGCTGGCCGGCTCGGCCCTGGGATTCGCGGCGGCGCTGGTCATTCACCTGGCGCCGCAAGGCAGCCCGGTGGGGGCGGTCCTGCTGAATATGGCGGTGTTCGGCGCCGTCCTGGCCTACATTCTGCAGATGGCCTCGTTCATTATGCTGCGCCTGCGCTTCCCGCGCATGGAGCGGCCCTACCGCAGCCCGCTCGGGATCGCCGGCGCGGGCTTCGCCGCACTGGTGGCCGCCGTGACCCTGGCCATCCTGTTCGCGAACCCGGACTACAACAAAGGAGTGATCGGCGCGGCGGTGTGGTTCCTCTCCGGCATCGTCTATTTCGCAGTGTGGGGCCGCGGGCGCCTGGTGCTGGCTCCCGAAGAGGCCTCCGCCTTCGCCCACCGCCACGAGCGTCCACCGGTATGAACCTGCGCGACCTCCTGGCGAAGGCATCTCCCGCGCGAAGCGGCGACGAGCTGGCGGGCATCGCGGCAGCCGGCGCCGAAGAGCGCGTGCGCGCCCAGATGAAGCTGGCGGATGTCCCGCTGAAGGCCTTCCTGGCCGAGCCTCTCGTCCCTTACGAAGACGACGAAGTCACGCGCCTCATCTGCGATTCGCACGACGCTTCCGCCTTCGCTCCGGTGTCCCACCTCACCGCCGGCGAATTCCGCGACTGGCTGCTTTCCGATCAGGCCACTACCGACCGGCTCTCGGCCCTGGCGCCCGGCCTCACGCCCGAAATGGCGGCCGCGGTGTCGAAACTCATGCGCCTGCAGGACCTCGTGTCGGCCGCGCGCAAATGCCGCGTGGTCACGCGCTTCCGCTCCACCATCGGCCTGCCCGGCCGCATGGCCACGCGGCTCCAGCCGAATCATCCGACCGACGATCCCGAAGGGCATCGCCGCCAGCATCCTCGACGGGCTGTCCTATGGCAACGGCGACGCCGTCATCGGCGTCAACCCGGCCTCCGACAATCCCGGCACGGTGGAGACGCTGCTGCACCTGCTCGACCGCATTCGCGAGCGCTACCGCATCCCCACCCAGACCTGCGTGCTGGCCCATGTGACCACCCAGATGCAGGCCATGGCCCGCGGCGCGCCCGTCGACCTGGTGTTTCAATCGATCGCCGGCACCGAGGCCGCCAACCGGTCGTTCGGGGTCAACCTGGCGCTCCTCGACGAAGCCTGGCAGGCCGCCCGCGAGCTGGGCCGCGGCGAGAACGTCATGTACTTCGAGACCGGCCAGGGCTCGGCGCTCTCGGCCGGCGCCCATCACGGCGTCGATCAACAGACCTGCGAGGCGCGCGCCTACGCCGTCGCGCGCCGCTACCGGCCGCTGCTCGTCAACACCGTGGTCGGATTCATCGGCCCCGAGTATCTCTATGACGGCAAGCAGATTTTGCGCGCCGGCCTGGAAGACCATTTTTGCGGCAAGCTTCTCGGCGTTCCGATGGGTTGCGACGTCTGCTACACCAACCACGCCGAGGCCGATCAGGACGATATGGATGCCCTGCTCACCATGCTCGGCGTGGCCGGCTGCAACTACATCATGGGGGTCCCCGGCGCCGACGACGTGATGCTGCACTATCAGAGCACCAGCTTCCACGATGCGCTCTACGTGCGGTCGGTCCTGGGATTGAAACCGGCTCCGGAGTTCGAGGAGTGGCTCGAACGCCGTCCGCCGCTCGAGCCTGCGCCATGGCTATTGACTTAAGATCGTTCACGCCGGCGCGCGTCGGCCTCGGCCGCACCGGCCACAGCCTGCCGTGCGCCGAGCTGCTGCGCTTCCGCCTCGATCATGCCCGCGCGCGCGATGCCGTCTATGAGGCGCTCGACCCGGCATCGCTCCCTATGCCGCACCTTCTGGTGCGCAGCGCCGCGCCCGACCGCGCAACCTACCTGCGGCGTCCCGACCTGGGGCGCCGCCTGCACCCCGATACGCGCCTCGAGCGCGGCGATTACGACGCGGCCATCGTAATTGCCGACGGACTCTCCGCACCGGCCGTGCATCGCCATGCCGCGCCGCTGCTGTCGGCCCTCCTGCCGAAACTCGAGGACTGGCGCCTGGCGCCGCTGACGGTGGCCCTCCAGGGCCGTGTCGCGATCGGCGACGAGATCGGTGAGCGCCTCGGAGCGCGCCTCGTGCTGGTTCTCATCGGCGAACGGCCCGGCTTGAGCTCCCCCGACAGCCTGGGAGTCTACCTCACCTGGGATCCGCGCCCCGGCCGCACCGATGCAGAGCGAAACTGCATCTCGAATGTGAGGGCGGAGGGCCTTCCCTACGAGCTGGCGGCCCACAAGCTGCACTTCCTGATGAGCGAAGCGCGCGCCCGCAAGCTCTCCGGCGTGGCCCTGAAAGAAGACGCCCGGCTATTAGGGCCGCGCTAGAATCTCGCGAATCTTCTGTCCCAGCACTTCGCGGCTGAACGGCTTCGGCAGAAAATCCACGGTCGAATCCAGAACTCCGTGGTGGACGACCGTGTTCTCCGTGTAGCCGGAAAGGAATAGGACCCTCAGGCCGGGCCGGATTTGCAGCAGTGCGTCGGCCACCTGCCGGCCGCTCATGTTCGGCATGACCACGTCGGTCAGCAACAGGGACACCTGCCCCGCGTAAGACCGGCCGATCTCGATGGCCGCTTCCCCGGAGGCCGCCGTCAGCACCTGGTATCCAAGCTTCTGCAGAATCCGGCAGGTCAGATCGCGAACGGCTTTCTCGTCTTCCACCAGCAGAATGGTTTCGGTTGCAGCGACTTTGGCATGCTCGGACCCATTGCTGGAGACTTGCGATACCGGCTCCTCGACCTTGGGAAAGTAGAGCTTGAACGTGGTCCCGGTACCCAGCTCGCTGTACACCCAGATGTCGCCGCCGCTTTGCTTCACCATTCCATACACGGTGGCCAGCCCCAGCCCGGTACCCTTGCCGCGCTCCTTCGTGGTGAAGAACGGCTCGAAGATGTGCTGCCGCGTGACTGAGTCCATTCCGATTCCGGTATCGCTGACCGCGATCATCACAAAATCGCCCGGCTTGACTCCCATGTGCGTCCGGACGTAATTCTCGTCGATTTGAAAGTTCCCGGTTTCGATCGTCAGGCGGCCCCCGGTGGGCATGGCATCCCGCGCATTCACCGCCAGGTTCACGATCGCCTGCTCGATGTGGTTGGGGTCGGCCTTGATGTTGGCGGAATCCGCGTTCAGCTTGATCAACAGCTCGACGTCCTCGCCGATCAGCCGGCGCAGCATCTTCTCCGTCTGTTCGATTACCAGGTTGACGCTGATCACTTTCGGCTGCATGATCTGCCGGCGGCTGAACGCCAGCAACTGGTTGGTGAGCGCGGCGGCACGGTCGGCGGCCTTGAGGATCTCCTCGGCATACCCGCGCAGCGGATCGACCGTCGAAAGCTCGTCCAGAATCATCCGGTTGTACCCGGTGATCACGGTCAGCATGTTGTTGAAGTCGTGCGCCACCCCGCCGGCCAGGCGCCCCACCGCTTCCATCTTCTGGGCGTGCATGAGCTGCTCTTCGAGCCGCTTGCGCTGGCTGATGTCGCTCACGAAGGCGATTCCGAAAACCGCGCCTTCGATCTCCACGGAGCTCAGGCTCACTTCGACGGGGAATTCGCTGCCGTCTTTGCGCCGGCCGGAAAGCTCCAGTCCGGTGCCCATCGGGCGGGTCCTTGGATGCTCGAAGTAGTCGTCGCGGTGCTGGGTGTGCGCTGTGCGCTTCGATTCCGGAAGCAGCATCTCGATCCCGCCGCCGACGAGCTCCTCGCGCGTGTATCCGAACATTTCTTCGGTACGGTCATTGGCCAGTACAATCCTGCCAGTACGGTCAGTGCTGACAATCGCCTGTGCGGCCGATTCCAGCAAGGCAAAAAGTAGCTTTTCGCTTTTGTGCAGATGTGGTTGTTCCGAGCTCGCCGCCATCCCCTCAATCCTCCGAATGCACGTGCTCACAGTATAACGTGAAGCACGACACAAACTCGGGTTCTTCGGGAACTATCCCTCCGGTTAACACCGGGTATGACGGAGTTAGAGGCTGGCGGATTTTCGGAGTTACTGCCGCATGGCGTAGACTCTTTGCGCCTGGCTCAACAGGCTCTGCGCTTTAGGCAGGCTCTGGATGGCCTTGGCGATTTCGGGGTCGTCCGCCCACGTCGCGCGGTTGGCGGTGTCTTTGTCGAAAGCGCGGAAGTAGAATTCCCAGCGAATGCCCTGCTTGATCCAGTCCCGGTTGCTGTCGAAATCGGCGTCGGTGAACGGCATCTTCTGCGCGGTCAGGAATGCCTTGAATTTGTCCAGCGTCGCATCGTCCGGCTGCCACCCTTGCGGCAACTGCGGCTTCGCCGGGCCGAAGTACGTGTTGGCGAAGCGGTAGAACATGTTGGCGGTGTTGGGAATCACGCCCAGGCGCCGCTGGAAGATGCTGTACTTCGGGCCCGCATACTTCTCGTCCGGCGTAATGCCTCCGCCGCCGTAGACCTTCCGACCCGAATCGGTCGGATGGACGTCCTTCGTGTCGGACGTGTCCGTATTGGTGTGGGCGTAATACGAATAGAACGACTGGTGCGAGTAATCGCGCTGGATCAGCCGCCCGCTAGGTGTGTAGTAGTGGGCGATCGTCAGCAGCAGCGCCGCGCCTTCCGAAAGCGGGAACTGCGCCTGCACCAGGCCCTTGCCGAACGTGGTCTCTCCCAGAATCCAGGCGCGGTCGTGATCCTGTAGAGCGCCCGAGACGATTTCCGATGCGGAAGCCGAGCCGCCGTTTACCAGCACCACCATCGGGTACTTCTGGGCCAGCGCGTTGGCCCGGGCGCGGAAGATCTGCTCGCTCTCCGCCCGGCCGCGATGCGAGACTACGGTCTGCCCGTTGCGGAGGAAACGGCCCGCCAGCGACACCGCTTCGGTCACCAGCCCTCCCAGGTTGCCGCGCAGGTCGAGAATCAGCCCGTTGACGTTCTGCTCGCCCATCTTGCGCAGCAGGGTCTCGGTGTCCTTGGACACGTTCTGCGCTTCGAAGCTCTCCACGTGCAGGAAGGCGATATTCGGCTTTACCCAGAAGGCATCCACCACGCTGGTTTCGATTTCGCCGCGCGTCACGGTGGCGCTGAACGGCTCGGTGGCGCCGTCCCGCATCACGCTCACTTTGACCGGCGTGCCCTTGGGGCCGCGCAGCAGCTCGGCGACGCCCGGTGATTCCATCTTCGTGGTGTCCTTACCGTCCACCGCGACAATCACGTCGCCCCGGCGCATCCCGGCTTTCCAGGCGGGGGAGCCCACGAACGGCTCCATCACCACTACCTTCGGCCCGTCCATCGTGATCTGCATGCCCACGCCGTAATACTGCGCGTGCTGGCGGCGCTGCATCTCCCGGTATTCCGCGGGATCCACGAAATTCGAGTGCGGGTCGAGTGTGTGCAGCATGCCCGGGATGGCGCCCGCATAGAACGCCTTCTCCGAAGAGACCGGGTCGGCATAGTTTTTCTCAACCAGCGCGAACACATTGGCGACCGTCCGGATGTCCTTGTCGAGGTCGTCTCCGGTGGTTGTGGACGCCGCATGGGCGCGGATCTCCGGACCGTAAACCGGCGCAAGCAGCACCGAAAGGGCAACGATCAGGACGGCGAATACAGTGGTTCTGGTTTTCATGGTTTTACCGCGCGGGGAAAACTCCCGCCAGAGACTTTCGACTTTCAGGATGGAAACTCAGCAGAATGGTAAGGAACATCTCGATCAGCGTCATGAATCTCCGCATTGGGGCTGCCGCCCCGGATTCGATGCTCCCTTCCTTATTGATATCATACTCGACTTTTCCGCTTTTCGCGAAAACCGTGGCAGTCTTCGCCTTGCCTATATAGTGGAAAGGTATGTCTGCGACCCCGATTCTCGAGATCCGCGGCCTGCACCTGGCTATCGACGGTCGGCCGGTGCTCCGGGATATCAGTCTCGATGTGGATTCCGGCGAGACCGTAATGCTCCTGGGGCGGAGCGGGTCCGGCAAGACCAGCCTGCTCCGGACAGTGAACGGCCTGCTGCAGCCTGACCGCGGAGAGATCCGCTTCGAGGGCCGGCCGGCCGCGGACTGGGACCCCATCCGGCTTCGCCGCCGCATGGGCTATGTCATTCAGGATTCGGGCCTCTTCCCGCACTGGACCGTAGAGCAGAACGTCGGGCTGGTCCCACGCCTCGAGAATTGGCCCGCCGCCCGCATCTCGTCCCGGGTGGAGGAATTGCTGGCCGCCGTGGGCCTCGAGCCGCGCGAGTTTCGCGCCCGGCTGCCCCGCGAGCTCTCCGGGGGCCAGAAGCAGCGTGTGGGAATCGCCCGGGCCCTGGCCGCCGAGCCGCCCCTGCTCCTGCTCGACGAACCCTTCGCCGCCCTCGATCCGATCACCCGCTTCGACCTGCAGGGCCAGTTCCGCGAGTTGCGCCGCTCCGTCCGCACCGCGGCCCTGTTCGTGACCCACGACGTGCGCGAGGCGCTCATGATGGGGACGCGGATCGCCCTGCTCAAGGATGGCGCCCTCGACGTCCTGGCCGATCCCTCCGGCTTTCTCGAGGCCGATACGTCCGAGGCGCGCGCCTTTCTGGCCGGCCTGGAAGAACCGTGGAGACCCGATGAACGGCACACTCGCTTCTGAAATCCTGGCCCTTTCGTTGGAACACCTGGAGCTGGTCCTGATCGCCCTGGCGATCGCTGCCGCCATCGGGCTGCCGGCCGCGGTGCTGCTCGCCCGCCGGGCCGGCGGCCGCCGCTGGATCATGGGCTTCGCCAACATCGCCCAGACCGTTCCCAGCCTGGCGCTGTTCGGCTTCCTGCTGCCGCTTCCCTTCATCGGCGGGATCGGCAAACGCACCGCCATCGTGGCGCTTTGCCTCTATGCCCTCCTTCCCATTCTCCGCAACACCCTCACCGGCATCCTGGGGGTGGACCGGGCCGTGCGCGAATCGGCGGCCGCGATGGGAATGACTCGCAGCCAGGTGCTCTGGCAGGTGGAACTGCCTCTGGCGGCACCGTCCATCGTGGCCGGCCTGCGGATCGCCGCGGTGGCTACCATCGGAACCGCGACCATCGCCGCGGCCATCGGGGGCGGCGGGCTGGGGGTCTTCATTTTCCGGGGGATTTCGATGGCCGACACCCGCACCATTTTGGCGGGGGCCGTGCCGGCGGCGGTGATGGCGCTGCTGGCGGACGAGGGGCTGGAATGGATCGAACGAAAACTGTCGCGGGCCTGATTGCGCTTCTGCTCGCGTCCGGCTGCGGGAAGCCGGCGCGCATCGTGGTCGGCTCGAAAAACTTCACCGAACAGGTGCTGCTGGGCGAAATTCTGGCACAGCAGATCGAGAGCCGGCTGGGCGTTCCGGTGGAGCGCAAACTCAACCTCGGAGGAACCCTGCTGGCCCACGAAGCGCTGGTTCAGGGGTCGATCGACCTTTACCCCGAATACACCGGCACCGCCCTCACGGCCGTCCTCAAAGAGCCTCCGCTGGCCGATCGCACCGCCGCCTTCGAGCGCGTGCGCACCGAGTATCAGCGCCGCTGGAAACTGGAGTGGCTGCCGCCCCTCGGTTTCAACGATACCTTCGCCATGATCGTCGCCAACCGCACAGCCCAAACTGACGGCATCTCCACCCTATCCCGGGCCGCGGCGAAACGCTCCTGGCGGCTGGGCGTCGGCTACGAATTCGAGAAGCGCCCGGACGGTCTCGAAGGACTGCTCCGGACCTATGGACTGCGCGTCCAGGGATCGCCCGTCACCATGGACCTCGGACTTCTCTACCAGGCGCTGAACTCCGGCAAGGTGGACATGATCGCCGCCAACTCGACCGACGGATTGGCTTCGTTCCTCCCCGTGACCATCCTTCAGGATGACCGCCACTACTTCCCACCCTACGAATGCGCGGTGATTGTGCGGGAAGAGGCCCTCAGGCAAAATCCGCAGTTGAAACAAGCCTTGCTGGAACTGTCCGGCCGGATCTCCGACTCGACTATGAGGAACCTGAATTATCAGGTAGATGGCGAGCATCGACCAGTACCGGAAGTAGCCCGCGCCTTCCTAAAGTAGTACTGCCAGTACAGATATGGTACAATGCTAACTTCCTTCCGTTTATCGCCGAACGGATCATGGAGTTTCGGCATAAGAACATGTTACGCGCTCTCGGATGTCTCGGATTGGGTGGCGGGTTCCTGTGGATTTCCCCCTCATTTCGGCTGGCCCTGGCCGATTCAGTCGGTAGCGGGCTGCAGGACATGGACAAGCACAGCCCCTGGTCCTATGTCGGCGCCGGGGTGCTGACTCTGGTCCTGTTGATGGTCTACCTTTATAAGGCAGCCCAACCCCGCTAGTTCTTTCCGCTAAACAGCGCGCGCCTTCCGCGATGCTACCTGGGTCTCGGAGCGCGCCGGCTTCCGCTCGGTGGCTGCAGTCAGCCGCTTGACCTGATCGGTCACGCACACCAGGAACATCGGCTGGCGCGCGTTCTTCAACAAGTCGATAATCCGGTTGGGTGCTTCCTCGAGATAGATGGACTTGCCGTCGGTCAGCAGGTGGATGTCGGAAGTGGACTCCAACGCTTCACTCAGCCGTTTGCCCATGTCCTTTTGCAGGAAGCGGAGCACCCGCCGGATCTTTTGCAGGGAGAAGCCTTTGCGCCGCAGTTCGGCGATCACCGAAATCTCCACGACCTCCTCGGCCATGTAAATCCGCTTGTGACCGTCCTGCCGCGGAGATACGACATTGCGCTCGTCCCACCATTGCAGTTGGCGGAGGCTCACACCGCAGATCCGGGCGACTTCGCTGCTGTTATAACCGTGGCCTTCGGACGAAGAGGATTGTGCGGATTTCCTGCCTTTGAACATTTTTCGCCACTTCCGTTGTTTAAATTAGTGCCACCTTGGATTGTACATGGGCCGTGGGCCGTGTCAATAGGGGTCGACGGGAGGAAAAAAGGGGAGGCGTGTCCGATTTCGGGCGGGGAGAAGTGATCGCCCTCACCTTGTCTCCGCCAATCGTGTGTGGAGCCGCACGCGCGTGCCTCCACGCGGAGGGCTTCCCGCCGAACCCGCCAGTACACTGGGATGGGAGGAACTGTGGCTATGAATATGGGGAACGGGAACAGCCGGTTGATCTGGATCGGCGTCGCCGCCGGAACCGCGATCGGAGTCGGTATCGCGCTTTCGCGGCGCAAGAGGTCCGGATGGGAATCGGCCCGCGCCGTCACTCGCCGGATGGCCAATCGCTCCGGAGACTTCGCGGACGCCACCAAAGACATCATGGAACGCGTGAAGACCATCTACGAAGAGGGCCGCCGTGTGGTGGAAGACGCCAACGAGCTCTGGGAGCACGGCCGCAAACTCGTGGGTGTGTAGAGATTCGGTACATCACCTCCGCTTTGTGGCGGTCTGGTAGTACAGATAGAACCGGCTGCCGGCTCCCCTTCGTTGTCGGCCGCTCGCGCGCGATAGTAGAATCGGTAGCGAGCCACCCAGCCTCTTGCAGGGACATCAAGACGCCGCGGTGTGGGGAGAATGCAAGTCGGCGGAAGAAAGCTGGAGTTCTTCACCCTCGAGCCGGTCGATGGCGAGTTGTTGGCTGACCGGCTGCAACGCGGGTCTTTGCCCGCGGCGGAGCTCTTTCGCTATGCCATCGACGTGGGAAGGAGCCTCCAGCGGGCGCACTCGCGGCTGGTGGTCCACGGGCGGCTTTCCTCCTTCGCGGTCGTGATCACGCCAACCGGGGCTCGCATTCTCGACCCGGGGCAGTCGCCGGTTCCACCGGCGGCGGCCTACCGGTCTCCCGAACAGGTCCGGGGAGAGCCCGCCGACGCCCGCGCCGACATCTTCGCCTACGGCGCCCTGCTGTATGAAATGGCTTCCGGCAAGCGAGCCTTTTCGGGTGACCCGGGACAACTGGATCGCGAAATCCTCGAACTGCCTCCCGTCCCCTCTAGCGCGAGCCCGGAAATTGCGGATGCACTGGTCCCGGTAATCGCCGCCTGCCTGGAGAAGGATGTGGCCGTGCGCCGCCAGCGCATGCAGAATGCGGTTCTCGAACTGCGCCTGCGGCGTCCCCGGATTCTTCTGCGGAATGCCGCCTCCCTTCCCCCGCCGGTCCCCGCCGGCCCGCTGGCCAAAAGCAGGCGGCACGGCCGCCTACAACCCAAGCTCTGGCTCGCCCTGGCTGCGTCTGTGGGACTCTTGAGCGCGCTGGCGGTGGCCTCTGTTCTCTATTTGCACCGTGGTTCGACGGCGCTTCCGCTGCGCTATGCGATCTCTTTTCCGGACCGCACGACCTACGGCGGATCTCCGTCGGTCTCACCGGACGGGCGCCTGGTGGTTTTTCCCGCGGAGGGGCCGGACGGCCAGCGTATGCTGTGGGCCAGGTCGCTCGAGAGCGCGCGGAGTGTCCCGATCGCAGGTACCGAAGGCGGTTCGGAGCCGTTCTGGTCACCCGACGGCACATCCGTCGCGTTCTTCACAAGTGGCGCGCTGAAGCGGATCCGGGTGGATGGCGGCACGCCTCACACGATCTGCATGGTCGCGGGCACCGCGGGGGGAGGCGCTTGGGGTCCGGACGGCAGGATCCTGTTCGCGCCGAGCCTCGACACGGGCCTGTTCCGTGTGAGCGCGGACGGCGGAAAACCAGAGCTGGCCCTGCCGCTCGACCTCGAAAAGTCCCAGTCCGCCTTTCTTTGGCCCCAGTTCCTGCCTGGCGGAAGACAGTTCCTCTTCTTCGCCCTGACGGAGGACCCGCGGACCACCGGAGTTTACGCCGGCTCGGTCGGTTCGCCCGGATACCGCTTCATCTTCCCCTCGGAAACCAATGCCGTCTATTCGCCCGCCGGAAGAGGGCTTCCGGAATCGCGCGGCTACCTCCTGTTCATCCGGAATCGCCGTCTCCTGGGCCAGCCCTTTGAGACGGCGGACCTCCGGGTTGACGGCAACCCTGTGACCGTGGCGGATGAGATCGGGACGGTGCCGAGCCTGTCGCTGGCCCCCGTTTCGGCATCGCGAAACGCTACCCTGGCCTACCAGGCGCTCGGCAAGCCGGTGCGCCAGCTCGTCTGGATCGATCGCGCGGGAATCCGGCTCGCCGCGGTGCGGGAATTCGGTGAGTGGGGGCCGCCGCGCATCTCGCCCGACGGGTTGCACGGTACGGTCGCGAAGCTCGATCCCGACTTGCAGACCGCCGACCTGTGGAGCGTCGATACGGCCGGCGCCATTACCCAAATGACGAATACGCCGGCCTATGAAGGCTCCCCGGTCTGGTCGCCCGATGGCGCCCGGATCGCCTCTTTCGTGTTCGGGCGCCTGGAAGGAAACTACGACCTCTATACCAGGCGAGTCGACGGGCGCGGCGAGCCGGAACTGCTTTTTCGAGACCCCCGCCCGAAGTACCCGACCGACTGGTCGAGCGACGGACGCTTTCTGCTTTTCACGCGGATCGGGGAAGCGACCCGGTCCGATGTGTGGGCATTCTCGACCGCGGAGCACAAGGCCGGCCCCATCCTCGACTCCCTGGCTTCCGAAGAATCTGCCGCGCTATCGCCTGACTCGAAATGGCTGGCCTTCCAATCCGATGAATCCGGGACGGTCGACGTATATGTGCAGTCTTTCGATGGCCTCTCTACCACCCGTGGGAAACGCTGGAAGGTTGCGGCCAGCGCAGGCCTGCCGCGGTGGCGGCGGGACGGATCGGAACTCTTCTACAGCACGTCGTCCGGGCGAATGATGTCGGTGGCGGTTCACCCGGAGGGCAGGGAGTTCGCGTTCGATCCGCCCCGGCTCCTGTTCCAGATCCGCCCGGCTCCCCAAACATGGAACCTCTATGATGTTTCCCCGGACGGACAGCGTTTTCTCATCACCTTGCCTCTGGAATGGTCCAACGGTACCGCCATCACCGTGCTGACCAACTGGGCCGCCAGGTTCCAAAACTGACAGATTTGCACGCGCGGCGGCCAGATATTCGGCCAGGCCGATTTTCGGTGTCGATAACCCAAATATTTTCAAGGGGTTGCGGGTAGGAATTTCAGCTCCCCGGAATGCTACAATAAAGACGTCCCCCCTTCAGGAAATCAGGTAGACGTTATGAAGACCCGCAAGTTTTGGCCCTTGGACTACGACCCCGAAGGTGAAATCTACGAAAACCTGGCGTGGGATCTGCCGGGCTTCCGTCGTCGCCGAAAAACTGCAAACCCACCCGGTAGGACGGCGCAAGCCGCCGAACCGAAAAGCCGCGGCCGGTAGCGTAGCAATGTCCTATTTCTTCCGGATCCACCCGACCGGATCCGGAAGAAGGGTTGACTTCAGGTAATTCTTGCACCCCCAGAAGAGCTGTCACCCCCCCAAAAATCCTCTCCGGGTTTGAAAAAGAACGGGTTAGAACGAACGGCTGCTGGATTGCTAGATCTGTCGCGAGGTTTTGAAATATGAAAGCTTTCTTTGCGACCACGTTCATCGTTACAGGCGCCCTGCTTGCTGGTGGCTGCGCGACCAAGAAGTACGTCCGTAACACGACTGCCCCGATCCAGGCCAAAGTGGACCAGGTCGGCGAGCAGACGACCCAGAATGGCCAGCAGATCCAGGACACTCGCAACCAGGTGAAGCAGGTTGACGAAAAGGCGACATCCGGGATCAGCGCGGCACAGGAAAAGGCGGCCGCCGCGGACCAGCACGCGGGTGCTGCGGACCAGCACGCCACCGAAGCTATGACTCGCGCTACTCAGGCGGACCAGAAGTCCGACCAGAACACTCAGGCTCTGGGCACGCTCCGGCAGGTAATTGCGAACATCGACGACTACAAACTGCAGACCACGGTGGCGGTGCCGTTCCGTTTCAACCGCTACACGCTCTCTTCGGATGCCCAGCAGGATCTCGACAAACTCGTCGATGGGGTGAAGGCCGACAAGCGATTCTTCATCGCGGTGGAAGGCTACACCGACGCCACCGGCTCGAAGCAGTATAACGAGACTCTGAGCCGCCAGCGCGCCAACAGCGTCGTCGAATACCTGGTAGCCAAGCACGATATCCCGATCTATCGCATCCACATGATCGGACTCGGCGAACAGCGGCCGGTGGACGAAGCCCACAATCGTGAGGCCCGTGCCAAGAACCGGAGGGTGGAAGTCAAGGTTTTCAGCGCCGATCAGGTAGCCGCTTCTCTGAACCGGGATAGCGCCACCGCCGATCGCACCCAACGGTAACGCTTTAGGAAATACTCGAGCCCCGAATCACCCGAGGAGCCGCCGTCGCGCGGCTCTTTTTTTATTGGGCCGCCGCCGCTTTGGCCGGCTGCCGGCGGAAGGTTCGCCACCAGATGTAAAGGACCGCCAGGTTGGCAGCCAACATGAGGACGTTGCCTGCTATCACCCCGCCGGTGCCGCTGATAGCCCGGATCGCTTCCCCGATGGCCTCGCTGGTGAATTGGATCCCCAGCGAGCCGCTCAGCAGCAGGATGCGCCTGTCCTTCTCCCGGGAGCCGATCAACATCGCCCACAGCGCCAGGTCGAGAATCGCCGAGCAGAAATTCAGGTCGCGGGACCACGGCGTCATCCAGACGCTGAGGTTCAGGTCGGTGCCGTAGTGAACCAGGAAAGAGATTCCCGCGAAGAGAAACGCTCCGGCAACCAGCACGATGCGCACTACCCGGCGTGGCCCGATGTTTTTTGTGGCGTGATAAATCAAGCTGATGACCAGGGCGAAGACGAGAGCTTGCATGATTCCTTCGTTCGTCCAATACCAGAGCACACGGTGGCCTTTAGCGCCGGGAATCCTTGCGTAATAGGCGGCGTTCACCGAGATATCGATCACGGTGGTTAAGAAATTCCCGAGGCAGTAGAGGAAGAAAAGGGGATAGCGCCGATAGTGGTCCCGCAGAAGCGCAGCGATCACGAGGAGTTCAAGAGGAACCGCGATCGTCCAGGCGACCACTTGCAGAGCTAATAGCATGAACTCCAATTCTAGGACGAGGCGCTAGCGGTTCGGAAGTGGTTACACCCAAGACACCTTCCCGGATTCGATCAAGCAGTCAGGTTGGAGCCGGTGCCTTCCCACGGATCGGGGGGCATGGTGGGGCCGTGCGCGATCAGGTTGGAGCCGGTGCCTTCCCACGGATCGGGGGGCATGGTGGGGCCGTGCGCGATCAGGTTGGAGCCGGTGCCTTCCCACGGATCGGGGGGCATGGTGGGGCCGTGCGCGATCAGGTTGGAGCCGGTGCCTTCCCACGGATCGGGCGGCATCGTGGGGCCGTGCGCGACCAGGTTGGAGCCGGTACCTTCCCATGGATCCGGAGGCATCGTGGGACCGTGCGCGATCAGGTTGGAGCCAGTGCCTTCCCATGGATCCGGAGGCATCGTGGGACCGTGCGCGACCAGATTGGAGCCAGTGCCCTCCCAAGGATCCGGCGGCATCGTGGGACCATGCGCGGTTGTTACCACATCCGGCAACAGAAGCCGATCCGTGCCGAACCCCGTGGTGCTGCCCGAAAGCATGCTGGCACCGCTGGCAGCCAGGAACATCAGCGTGATCACCGTCGCAGCGAGTCTGTTATTCAGGAAATTGTGCATAGTCATCGAAGCTCCTTGGTTCAAAATCGAACACAGTGTTAGTGCGTTTTATCACCTGTACTGTAGTATGGGGTCATAAATGACCATCGAGGATATAGGGTAATATCCTTATTGTATTGTTCTGATGTTCGATTCAGCCCCTAAGGACGGTGAGAGCGAAAAACGCGCTGCGGGTAGGCGGGATCGGAGGTGAACGGCTGTTCCCGAGGGTAATCCAGCCGCATATCGGCGGTCACTTCGTTCAACATTTCCAGATCTGCTACCTTGCTCTCCATGGCGAAAGCAGTGAGCAGCAGATTGTCGCAGATGGCATTGATCAGGCGGGGAATGCCTTGTGAGCGGAAATGGATTTCCGAGATCAGCTCGGGAGAGAAGATGGTTTGTTCGGCCAGACCCGCGCGAGCCATGCGCGAGCAGATATACGCGGCAGCTTCCTGCGCGTCGAATCCACGGAGCGTGCAGCGCAGGGAGATCCGCTGCTTGAGCTGACGGAACTCCACTCTCTCGAGCTTGGTGTCCAGCTCCTGCTGCCCTGCGAGGATAATCTGCAGCAGCTTGCCCCGGCGGTTCTCCAGGTTGCCGAGCAGCCGGACCTCTTCGAGAACATCCCATTCGAGGTTGTGCGCCTCATCCACAATCAGCACGGTGGTGCGGCCGCTGGTGGAGCGCTCGACCAAAATGGCATTCAGGGAAAGCAGGACCTCGGTCTTGGAGAGCCGGTTGCACCGCAGGTCGAAATCGTAAGCCAGCATTTCAAAAAACTGTTCGACCGTCAGGCGCGAATTAAACAAGGATGCGAATGCGATCTGCTGGGAGCCGAGAAAGTCGCGCAGGCATTCGAGCATGGTTGTCTTGCCGGTGCCGACTTCCCCCGTAAGTACGATGAATCCCTTGCGGCTTTGAACGCCATAGATCAGGTTGGCCAGGGCCTCTTCGTGCTGCGAGCTCCGGAAAAGGAACGCCGGGTCCGGACTCATATTGAACGGGTTTTGCGTAAATCCGAAGAAGGCGTTATACATACCGGAAAGCTGCCCGGGGGGCCAACTTCTCGCATCTTAACACGGGCGGCCCAGCGAGCCGAACTACACTATGCCTGCGGCGACGTCGGGGTTTGCGGCTTGTCTCCGCTCGCCGGAACCTTGCCGACAGCTTTCACGGGGCTGATCAGGATGTGCGCATTGCGGCCTTCCATCCGGGGCTGACTTTCCACGGTGCCGTAAGTGGTCAGATCGGCGGCGAAGCGCATCAACAGCTTCTTGCCCAGGTCGGAGTGCGCGATCTCACGGCCGCGGAACTGGACCACCGCCTTGACACGATTCCCTTCCTGCAAGAACCGGATGGCGTGGTTCTTCTTGAAGTCGTAGTCGTGATCGTCGGTGTTGGGGCGAAACTTCAGCTCCTTGACCTGCACCACGTGCTGTTTCTTCTTGGCGTCGTGCTGTTTCTTCTTCTGGTCGTACTGGTAGTGTCCGAAGTCCACCGCCTTGGCGACCGGGGGCACCGCGGTCGGAGCGACCAGGACGAGATCGAGCCCAAGCTCCTGGGCTTTACGTAGGGCCGCCGAGGTGGCCATGATCTCGGTGGTGCCGTCCGGGAAGACCGCGCGCACTTCACGTGCACGGATCGACTCGTTTACGTTCTCTCTGCGATTCTGCCGTCGAGGAGGAAAATTTCTGCCTGGATACATTTTGGATTAAGCGTTCACACTAAAGGACTGAATGGCGGAAAGGGGCGAGCAGCCCGAGGACATTCTCGGATCGAGAATCGGTATGTTGCGAGTAGAAAGCAAAAGCAAACTTCGTCAGTCTCCAGTCTACACCAAAAGGACCTGTCAAGGGAGGCGGTTGTCAATCTCTTGGGCGAACGAGGACATTTAGCGCCCGCTCCAGCCCCTGAACAATCGCGGCGGCTACCGGAAGCGAACACCAGAGCCCGCCGGCCGCCCTCGATCCCGGCCACGCATTCCTCCAGGTCGCGGCGATTGGGATTATCCTCGCGCGAATAGCTGTAGCCCAGCGGATACTCGCCCGAGGCGCTCCGCTCGAAGGTCGTCGAAAGGTGAATCGGAGGGGTGACTGCACCGGTAGCGGGGTCCACATGCCGGCCGGCATGCACGGCTCGGGTTTCGATTCTCATCCCAGCCAGTTTACCGTTTCGGGTGATTAGACCACCTCGGAAAACCCGAGTGTGCAACCTGACCCACCCAAACGGCGGCGATTGTCGATTTTCGCATCTTGTTTTCTATTATTTAGGCCTGGCAATCGAATTGCATTTCCTGGGGCATATGGCATATGTAATTACAGATACCTGCACCAAGGACGAGTTATGCGTACAAGCCTGCCCGGTGGATTGCATCCATCCGAAGCAGGACGAAGGCAATTTCGCGGAGGCTCCGCAACTCTACGTGAATCCGAACGACTGCATTGACTGCGGTGCGTGCGTGCCGGTCTGCCCGACCAATTCGATTTTCACGCTGGACGAACTGCCGGCGGAACTGGGGCGCTTCGCGGAAGTCAACGCGGGCCACTTCAACTAGAAGAGTCGCGACCGTCTGCACGCTCCCGGACGGTCGCGGCCCTATTCTACTTCCCGACCACCAGCACGTGGAAGCTGTCCGGGATGACGGGCGGGCGGCTGCGGCCTTTCTGGCCTTCCTTGGCCTCGGGCATCGGGCCATACTCGGCGGCCAGAAGGTAGAGTTTGTGGTTCTCGTGATCCACCGCCATGGTGCGGGCTCCGCGCTCGGTCTTCACCGTCTCCACGGGCTCCCACTTTCCGTTCACCTCTTTGACGATCGTCACCGTGCCCTCTCCGTTGGAGCTGAACGCCAGGCCTGAATCGAAGCCGGCGGCGTCCGGCCCCTGCCCGATCTCGGGGGTGGCGACCACTTTGAGCGTGGGGATGTCGGTCACCGCCATCATCTTGTTTCCGCAAACCGAGAACAGCTTCTTGCCTTTGGTGTCGATGGCCAGGCCGGAAGGTTCTTCGCACGGCGCGAGAGAGGCGCGGCGCGTGACGCCCGGCTTGGCCGCGTCGATTTCGACGATCTCGCTAGAGGTCTCGATGTTCACGTAGAGCTTGCCGTCGCCGTCGGCCGCGCAGAATTCGGGCTTGGGCCCCACGGCGAACGTGCCGACCACCGCGTTGGTGGCGGCGTCGATGGCGGTGGAGTCGTTGGAGCGCCCGTTGAAGGTGAAGATGCGGTTGGTCTTCGGCTCGTAGCAGATCGAGTCCGGATTCGTCCCGGTGGCCACTTCACCGGTCTTGGCGAAAGTCTTCAAATCGAACACCACGGCCTTGTTGGCGCGCCCGTCGCTGATGAACCCTTTATTCAGCTTGGGTACGACGGCCACGCCGTGCATGCCTTCGAGGCCCGAGACCGTCCCGATCACCTTGTTATCCTTGGTGTCCACGATGGCCATGCTGGTCCCGTGGGAGACGTACAGGCGGTGATTGGCGCCGTCGGCCAGGGTATAGTCCCAGCCGCCCGCGCCGCCGATTTTGATTTTGTCGAGAACGTGGTAGCCCTCCGCGGCAAACGCCGCGGCAGCCGCCGCTAACAGTAGCGTGATCGTCTTTTTCATGCTTCGACTCCTTTTCGTCAGTCGTGTCGGCGGCCGGCGATATAGTAATGCACGGCCGGAGTTACCACCAGGGAAAGAACCATCGAGGCGAGAATTCCGCCGATCACCGCGATGGCCAGAGGCTGCAGCATCTGGGAGCCGGCGCCCCACGCCAGCGCCAGGGGGATCATGCCCGCCACGGTGGCCATGGCGGTCATCATGATCGGCCGCAGGCGGCGCTCGCCGGCCCGCAGCATACTTTCTTCCGGCGTCATCCCTTCGGCGCGGAACCGGTGATCGGCATCCAGCAGCAGGATGCCGTTTTTTGCCACGATCCCGATCACCATGATCAACCCCATGAACGACGAGAGGTTGAACGTGGTGCCCGTGACCAGCAGGGCGACAAAAACTCCCGAGGTCGAAAGCAGCGCCGAGGACAGCACCGCGAGAGGCGCGGCGAAATCGCCGAACTCGAACAGCAGCACGGTAAACACCAGCACGATGGCGAGCAGCAGCACCACCACCAGGTCGCGGAACGATTTCTGCTGCTCTTCGTACTGACCGCCGTAAGCCACCCTTATGGTGGGCGGAAGGTGCAGGTCGCTGATCGCCTGCTGCACCTTGGCCATGCCCTCGCCCAGGCTCATGCCTTCGAAACGTGCGGTGACCTGGACGTTGCGCTGCAGGTTCTCGCGGCGGATCTCATTCTGCCCGGGAACTTCAGTGATGGCGGCAAGCGACCCGAGCGTTGCGGTCCTGCCGGTGCCGCTCACCAGCAGGGTATTCCGGATGGTGTCGAGGTTGAGCCGCGTGGATTCGGGGAATCGCACGCGGATGGTGTAGGCGCGATCGTTGAGCACGACCGGGTTGGTGGCCGGCTCGCCTTGCAGGATCGCGCTGGCATCCAGTTCGGCCTCCTGGGGAGTAAATCCGGCGCGCGCCGCCACAGCCGGATCCACGGTAAACGTAATGGCCGGCCCGCTGATGGTATTCTCGATTCCGTTCAGGACGTCCACTACGCCGTCGATCTTCTTGATCGAGTCCGCCACTTTGGGCGCCCATTCGTTGAGCACCTCCGGATTCTCCGAAAACAGCTTGATGACCGCCGGCTCGGGCGCGCTGGTGAGATCGCCGATCATGTCCTGCAAGAGCTGCGGGAACTCGACATCCAGCATCGGTTCGGCCTTCCTGACCTTGGCGCGGACCTCGGAAATGACCTCTTCGCCGCTCCTGTCGCGGTCGCGCTTGAGTTTGACCGAGATATCCCCGGTATTCGCCTCGGTAACGGCCGCCAGACCGAGTTGCAAGCCGGTCCGCCGGGAGGTGCTTTCCACCTCCGGGATGGTCCGTAGGATCTGCTCCACATGGTTGATGACGCGATTGGTGTCATCGAGGGAGGAGCCTGCGGGCATGATGTAGTCGATGATAAACCCGCCCTCGTCCATCTCCGGCAGCAGGTCGGAGCCGAGGCGGCTGTAGCAGAAATACGACCCGCCGATCAGTACGACGGCGGCGAGGGCCAGCATCAGGGGGTGCTCGAGGGTGAACCTCAGCATCCGCTCGTAGGGCTGCATGAGCCAGCCCGGCACGCTGCTGTGACGTTCGCGGCGGCCGGTGCGCTGGCGAATGAAGAAGTGGCTCAACGTGGGGGTCCACGTCATGGCCAGCGCGAGGGAGGTCAGGAGCGCCGCTCCGACCGTGATCGCGAGCGCGCGGAAGAAGACGCCGGTAACGCCCGTAATCGAAATCAGCGGCAGGAAGACCACGATGGGAGTGATGGTGGAACCGATCAACGGCTTGCGGATTTCCCGGATCGCGCTGCGGATGGCTTCCGCGCGGGACTGGCCTGCGTCGCGGTGCATCACGATGTTCTCCACCACCACGATGGCGTCGTCGATCACCAGCCCGACGGCGGCGGCCAGGCCCCCGAGTGTCATCAGGTTGAACGTCTCGTTGCCTACCCGGAGCACGATGAAGGTGACCGCGATGGTGGCGGGAATCACCAGCCCGGCTACCAGCGACGTTCCCCAGTCGCGCAGGAACAGCACCATGATCAGCGAGGCCAGGATCAGCCCGATCAGAATCGCATCGCGCACGCTTTTGATGGACTGAGTGACGATCTCGGACTGGTCGTAGAACGGCCGCAGGTCGATGCCCGGCGGCAGGGTCTTGCGGATTTGCTCGATCTCGCCGTGGACGGCATTGGCCACCGTGACCGTATTGCTGTCCATCTGGCGGAAGATGTTGAGCAGCACCGCAGGCTTGCCATTGGCGGTCACCACCGTGTACACCGGCATCACCGACGGCTCCACCGAGCCCACGTCGCCCACGTGCAGCGGAGCCCCCGCCGGCGTAGTCTTGATCACAATGTTCGAGATCTCCTGGGGCGTGCGGGTCTGCCCGCTCACCAGGCTGAGGAACAACTCGTGCCGCATTTCGATGAGGCCCGGGGAATCGATCAGGTTGCTGCGGCCGATGGAGTCGAGGATATTCGGAATGGTGACGCCTGTCTGCACCAGCTTGGTGGGGTCCGGCTTGATCTCGAACTCCGGCACCTGGCCGCCCTGCACGACTACGGTCGAGACGCCGGGCATGCGGTTCAGCCGGGGCTTCAAATCATACGTGGCCATCTCCCAGATGCGGGTCTGCGGGACGGTGTCGGAGGTGAGGCTGTATCCCATGATGGGGAAGGCGGCGAAGGTCAGGCGGTTGGCGACGATCTTGGCGGTCGGGGGCAGGGTAGGCTGCACGCGCGCCAAAGCCGCGTTGACCAGTTCCAGCGTGCGGTACATGTCCATCTTCCAGGAAAAGAAAAGATCGACTTCCGCACTGCCGCGGCTGGTGATCGACCACAGGTGGTCGAGGCCCTGCACCGAATTCACGGCCTCTTCGATGGGCCGCGTAATGGTGACCAGCATCTGGTCGATGGGCATCACGCCGTTATCGATGCCCACCACGATGCGCGGAAAGTTCGTCTCCGGGAAGACAGCCACCGGGATCGTCAGCGCCAGGTAGATGCCCACGGCTACCAGCGTCAGGATCACGAAGATGACCGGCTTGCCGTGGCGTTCGGTCCAGTGGCTGGGTACCGGCTCGGCGACAGGCGGAGGTGTGACGGCCTCGCTCATTTCTTGTCCTCGTCTTTATCGCCCACGTCCTTCGCCCCCTCTTCCTTTTCGCCCGCTTGCACGATCCGCACCTTGGCCTTGTCGTCGAGGCCCAGGCCGCCGGTGGTGATGACGCGGTCGCCCGGGGCCACGCCGCTCACGATCTGCACTTTGTCGTCTTCGCGGGCGCCCAGGGTGACGGGACGCCGGTGGGCGATATTGTCGGCGGTGACGGTCATTACGGCGGTGCCGCCCTCTTCGCCGGGCAGGATCGCGCTGGAGGGGACCACGGTCGCGCCGGCAATGGTGGCCGCCACGATTTCGGCCCGTACGCTGGCACCCGGCTTGAGCTGCTCGTGCGGGTTGTTGGCCTGCACCCAAACCTGGACCGTGGTGCTCGAGGGATCGGTGGCCGGGCTCACGACGGTGACTTTGCCGGGCATTTCGAAAGATCCGTTGGGCAGCTTGATGGTGGCGGCGTCTCCCACTTTCACGGCCTGGGCTTCGACCTGCGGCACGTTGGCGCGCGCCACCACCGTCGTGATGTCGACTACCGTGGCGAGCGGCTGGCCGGTGCTGGCCATGTCGCCGGGATAGAGCGGGCGGTCGGCGACGACGCCGCCGATGGGGCTGCGGACTTCGGAATACGACACCTGCGCCTGGGCCGACTGGTATTGCGCCCGGGCGGCTTCCACTTGCGCCCTGGCCGATGCAATTTGCTCCCGGTTGCCGACGCTTTCGAGCGCCCGCAAATGCTCTATAGCAGTCTCGAGCTGCGCCTTGGCCTGGGCGTAGGCGACATTGGCCTCGTCCACCAGGCGGCGGGCCAGCGCCCCTTCCTGGTAGAGATTGCGCCGGCTCTCGAGCAGTTTTTGAGCAGCGTCGAGCTGCTGCTGGGCCGCCTGGACGTCGGACTTGGCTTTCACCGCGGCTTCCGGAACGGTGGCGCTGGTGATGGTCCGCAGATTCGCGTCGGCCTGGTCCAGCTGCGCCTTGGCGGCGGAGGCCGCGGCCACCAGGTCGCGATTTTCGAGAGTGGCGAGCAGCTGCCCGGCCTTCACGTGGTCGCCGCGGTTGACATAGAACTTCGACACCGGCGCGGCGATCTTGGACATGACGTTCGCCTGTTCGATGGGAAACAGCACAGCGTCGGCATTCACGATGCGGTGGATCGTCTCACTGGTCGCCGCCGTCACTTGAACCGGCGCGACCGCTTCGGATTCCTTCGGCTCCGGCTTGGAGCAGCCGGCCAGCAGCAGCAGGAGCGGTGAGAGCAAGAGGATGGTGTTCTTCATGTGCTAGAAGGCCCCCGTCAGTGTCTGCAGGTTCGCCAGCGCCAGCCGGTACCGCAACAGGCCGTCGGCGTAGGCGTTGCGGGCCTGCAATAGAGTGGTTTGCGCGTCCA
This sequence comes from Bryobacterales bacterium, assembly GCA_963836015.1. Taxonomy (GTDB): domain Bacteria; phylum Acidobacteriota; class Terriglobia; order Bryobacterales; family Bryobacteraceae; genus CAWCDJ01. The sequence goes on from CAWIIF010000015.1 coordinate 680,539, forward strand.
CTACTTCGAGCGCCGTGGCCTCGCCCGCCTGGTAGCGCAGGTTGGTGAGCCGCAGGCTTTCCTGGGCCAGCGTCACGGAGCGCCGCAGCGCATCGAGGAGCGTGCGCGCAAGGTTCGCTTCGGCGTAAAACGCATCGAGATTGCCGAGCAGCTGGCGCTGCGTGAAGCTCAGATCGGTCTGGGCCTGGCGCAGGCGGATCTCCGATTGCCGTATCTTGCTGCGTGTGGCGCCCCACGTCCATACCGGAATCGTGAGTTGCGCCTGCGCCACCGAGCCTAGCAGGTTGTTCCCCTCGGGATTGTGGAGGGCGTACTGGTTGGCGTTGATGCCATAGAAATAGTCGAAAGAGAGCGAGGGGTAGAGCAGCGCGCGGGACGACTTGAGCTCGTAGGTCTGCTCCTGAATGGCCGCCTGGGCTGCCCGTATGTCGGGGTTGTTGGTGGAAGCCAGGCGGCGGATTTCGGGGAGCGCCGGCAGCGCGGCTGCGCTTTCCAGGTCGTCTACCAGGGTGAAGGTCTGCCCGTAATTGGGGAACAGCAGGACGGCGAAGGCGATGCGCGCCTTCTCCAGGTCGAGCTGGGCGTTGGCCAGATCGGTGCGGCGCAGTTCCACCTGAAGCTCGGCTTTCACGACGTCCGCGTGGGCAGCTTCGCCGCCGGCTTCCTGCTTGCGGGTGATGTCGAGAAACTGCTCGGCGTCCGCCACGCCCTGCTGGGCGCTCGTGACTTTGCGCTGAGCGGCCAGCATACCGTAATAGTTCTGGATCACCACCGCCAGCAGGCCCCTGGAGGCGATGTCGTAACGGGCGCGGGCTACCGCTTCGGCGGCCATGGCGCGGCGGTAGTCGGCGATTTTGCCCGGCGAGTAGATGTCGCCGTGGACCTGCGCGTATTGGTTGTAAACGTGGGGTCCATCGTTGGAAACGAAGATGCCCGATGGTGTGTCGTTGGGCTGGGTGTAGATGAACTGGTTCAGCACGTTGGCCGTGGGCAGCAAAGCCGCTTTGGCCTGCACCCGGTCTTCGCGCGCCAGCAGAGCCGCGTAGTTCGCCGCCAGCACCTGCTGGCTGTACTGCCGCGCCCGCTGAAGGGCGGCAGCGAAATTGAGCGTGACGGGGGCGCCCGGTGGCGCCTGCGCGCCGGCTTGCGGCGGCGCGGCGGGCATGGCCGGCAGCGGCGGAAGAGTTTGCGGCGGGGCCTGGGCGAGCGCACCGAGGCAGAACACGAGCGAGGCGAACGGCAGCTTCGGCTTCATGGAAAAAGTCCAGTATAGGATTCGTGAGATGAACGGACGATGAATCATCGCGGCAGAGTGACAGTAAAGGTTGTGCCCCGTTCGGGGCGGCTGTCGAGTTCCACCGCGCCGTGGTGGGTCTCGGCGATCCACTTGACGATCGAGAGGCCCAGGCCGAACCCGCCGTCTTCCCGGGAGCGCGCCCGGTCGAGGCGGTAAAAGCGTTCAAAAATATGCGGGGCGGCATCCGCCGGGATGCCCGGGCCGGTATCGGAAATCCGCAGCCGCACACCGTGCTCTTCGGCTTCGAGCGCGGCCGCCACGGTTCCCCCCGCGTGGGTGTAGCGGATGGCGTTGTCCAGCAGGTTCAGCACCAGGCGGCGCAGCAGCTGCTCGTCACCGCGGAAGGGAGTGTCGACTTCGCCCGCGCAGTCCAGACGGATGCTGCGGGCGGCCGCCAGGGGCGCCAGCGACCGGCAGCAATCGGCCAACAGCTCGTTGAAGTAGAACTCCACAACCTGCAGCTTAACTCGTCCGGCATCGGCCCGCGCGAGATTGAGCAGATCGTCCACCAGGCTCGAAAGCCGGCGTGATTCGTCGAGCACGATGGCCAGCGCGTCGCGGTACTCTGCGGCGCTGCGTTCCTGGGAGAGGGCCACATCGGCCTCGCCTCGAATCACCGAGAGCGGTGTGCGCAGCTCGTGCGAGGCGTCGGCGACGAAGCGGCGCATGCCTTCGAACGACTGGTCGAGCCTCGAAAGCAGCTCGTTGAACGAGGCCGCCAGCAGTTGCAGCTCTTCGGCCGCGTTGCCGATTTCCAGGCGGCGGTGCAGGCTGCTGCCGCTGATCTGCCGCGCCTGTTCGGCCATCCACCGCAGCGGCGACATGCTGCGCGTGGCCAGCACATAGCCCCCCAGCCCGGCCAGCAGCAGCATCACCGGCGCGCCGAACAGCAGCGCTTCACGCACCACGCGCAGGTTCGCCGCGATGGGCTCGAGCGAGCCGTAGGCTACGATCGCAAACGGGGCCATGTGGTGCACGGCTACCCGCGCGCCGCGGGCGGAGATCACCGCATTCGAGGGCGTACGCTGCGCCAGATCCGCCAGCTCGGGAGCCGGAACCGTCCCGCTGGCCGCCAGCATCCGGGATCCTTCGAAGATTGCGACGGGGGTTCCCTGCAACTGCATCTCGGAGACGGCCTCCGCCGAGGCCTTGCCGGTGTCACCCTGCATCTCCTCTAGCTCGTCGGCCAGTAATCCGGCGGTGACCTCGGCTTCCGACGTCAGGGCCTGGTCCAGCCGTGCCTGGAGCGAGCGCGCCAGCACTCCGTAAAGGAACAGGCTGAACACCAGGAACAGCACCGAGAAAAAGGCCACGTACCATACCGTGAGCCGCAGCCGCAGGCTCTTAATCATCGCCGGGCTCCGTGCCGGGCGTGAGGATGTAGCCCTCGCCCCGGCGCGTATGGATCAGCCTCCGGCTATACCCGGTGTCGAGCTTGGCGCGCAGCCGCTTCACGTACACGTCGATCACGTTCGAGAACGGGTCGAAGCTTTCGTCCCACACGTGCTCCGCGATGGCTTCCCGGCCCACCACGCGGCCCGCGTTGAGTACCAGGAATTCGAGCAGGGCGTACTCTTTGGCGGTGAGGCTGACCGCGCGGCCGCCGCGTTCCACCGCATGGCTGGCCGTATTCAAAGTCAGGTCGGCCACGTGCGCCACCGCCGGGCGCAGTTCGGCCGAGCGCCGTCGCAGCGCGCGCAGGCGCGCCAGCAGCTCCTTGAAGTCGAACGGCTTGGTGAGGTAATCGTCGGCGCCCGAATCGAGGCCCTCCACCCGATCGTCTACCGCGTCCCGCGCGGTGAGCATCAGGATGGGGGCGCGAAAACCGGCGGCACGGAGCTCCCGGCACACCTGGTAGCCGTCTTTGACCGGCAGCATGAGGTCGAGGATGACCAGGTCGTACTCGTTGACCGAGGCCTGGTAGAGCGCCTGTTCGCCGTTGCCCGACACATCCACGGCATAGGCCTGCTCGCGCAATCCGCGAGCGATGAAGGCCGCCACCCGCGTGTCGTCTTCCACCAGCAGAATCCTCACCTTTACTCTATTGTGATGAACTGAAGATGAACGCACAATGAACGGAGGGATGCGAGGGGCATGCCGGATCGGACCATGACCGCGGAAGAGCGCCGGCTCGAGGAGGCGCGCGAACGAAAGGCCCATTGGAATCGCTGGGGGCCGTTTCTCAGCGAACGGGCCTGGGGAACCGTGCGCGAGGACTACAGCCCCGATGGCGCCGCCTGGGAATACCTGCCGCATGATCACGCGCGGTCCAAAGCGTATCGCTGGAACGAGGACGGCCTGGCCGGCATCTGCGACCGCCATCAGAAAATCTGCTTCGCCCTGGCCCTGTGGAACGGCCGCGACGCCCTCTTCAAGGAGCGGCTCTTCGGGCTTACCTGCAACGAGGGCAACCACGCCGAGGATGTCAAGGAGTGCTATTACTATCTCGATAATACCCCCACCCACTCTTACATGAAGTATCTCTACAAATATCCGCAGGCGGCGTTCCCCTACGCACAATTGCTGGCGGTGAACCGCGAGCGCAACCGCCAGGAGCCGGAATTTGAACTGGAGGATACCGGGGTATTCGACGGCAGCCGCTACTTCGACGTGTTCGTGGAGTACGCCAAGGCTTCGCCGGACGATATTCTGATCCGCATCAGCGTCTCCAACCGCGGGCCGGAGGCGGCGGAGATCCACGTCCTGCCCACGGTCTGGTTCCGCAACACGTGGCTGTGGGACGGAGGGCTGCGTCCGCGGCTGCGCGCTGTCTCGCCGTGCGAGATCGAGCTGAGCGAGCCGCAGTACGGAACCCGGCGCCTGCTTACGGAAGGCGCCGGGGAGCTTCTCTTTACGGACAACGAGACCAATAACCGGCGCCTCTACGGCGTCGAGAGCCCGGGCTTCGTCAAGGACGGGATCAACGACTACGTGGTCCACGGCGATGCGGGCGCGATCAATCCCGCGCGCACCGGCACCAAGGCGGCGTCGTACCACCGGCTGACGATCGGGGCGGGGGAGACCGCCGTAATGCGCCTCCGGCTGACCGATGCCGTTTCGCTTGACGATCCGCTGGGCGCGCCGTTCGACTCCATCTTTGCCCGGCGCCTGGGGGAGGCCGACGAGTTTTATGCCAAGGTGACGCCGCCCGGCCTCTCCGACGACGCCCGCGACGTCATGCGCCAATCCTTCGCCGGGCTGCTCTGGTCGAAGCAGTTCTACCACTACATCGTGAGAGACTGGCTGGCGGGCGACCCCGGCCAGCCGGCGCCTCCCGCATCCCGCCTGCTCGGCCGCAATCACGAGTGGCCGCACCTGTACAACTCCGACGTGCTCTCCATGCCCGATAAGTGGGAGTACCCGTGGTTTGCGGCCTGGGACCTGGCGTTCCACACCATACCGCTGTCCGTGGTGGATCCGGACTTCGCCAAGGACCAGCTCACCCTGCTGCTGCGCGAGTGGTACATGCATCCGAACGGCCAGCTCCCTGCTTATGAATGGGCGCTCGGCGACGTCAATCCACCGGTGCACGCCTGGGCTGCATGGCGCGTCTACAAGATCGAGAAGAAGCGATGCGGCAAGGGCGACCGGGAGTTTCTGGAGCGCGTCTTCCACAAGCTGCTGCTCAACTTTACCTGGTGGGTGAATCGCAAGGACACCGAGGGGCGGAACGTTTTCCAGGGCGGCTTCCTGGGCCTGGACAACATCGGCGTCTTTGACCGTAGCAAGCCGCTGCCCACCGGCGGCTACCTGGAACAGGCCGACGGCACGGGCTGGATGGCCATGTACAGCCTGAACCTGCTGGCCATCGCGATGGAGCTGGCGCGGGAAGACCCGGCCTACGAAGACGTGGCCAGCAAGTTCTGGGAGCATTTCCTGTACATCGCCAACGCCATGACCCACCTGGGCAGCGACGGTGTGGAGATGTGGAACGAGGAGGATGGCTTCTTCTACGATGTGCTCTTCACGCCGGATGGCCATTTCCCGCTGAAGATCCGCTCGATGGTGGGGCTCATTCCGCTGTTTGCCGTGGAGACTCTGGAGCCGTCGCTGGTAGCGCGGCTGCCCGGCTTCAAGCGGCGGCTCGAGTGGTTCATCGAAAATCGCAAGGACCTGGCTGCCAACGTGGCCTCGATGAACAAGCCCGGCAAGGGGGAGCGCCGCCTGCTCTCCATCGTCAACAGCACGCAATTGCGAAGAGTGCTGCGGTTCCTGCTGGACGAGAACGAGTTTCTGTCGCCCTACGGCATTCGCGCGCTCTCCCGCTGGCACAAGGACCACCCGTACGTGCTGACCGCTTGCGGCGCCGAGTATCGCGTGGATTACGAGCCCGGCGCATCGACTACCGGGTTGTTCGGCGGAAATTCGAACTGGCGCGGGCCGGTGTGGTTTCCGGTCAACTTCCTGCTGATCGAATCGCTGCAGAAGTTCCACCATTACCTGGGAGACGGATTTCTGGTGGAATGTCCCACCGGGTCGGGCACCTATATGACACTGTGGGATGTCGCTGCCGAAATCTCGCGCCGCCTGATGCGCCTCTTCCTGCGCGACGAATCGGGACGCCGCCCGGCGCACGGCGCGAGCGCCCCGCTCTATCAAACGGACCCTCACTGGCGCGACCTCGTTCTGTTCTACGAGTATTTCAACGGCGACAACGGGGCCGGAGTGGGCGCAAACCACCAGACCGGATGGACGGCGCTCATCGGGAAGCTGCTCCAGCAGTACGGGGAGTAGGGAAGCGGCTGGGTTGCTGGACCCACGGGAGCGCCGGAAGAGAGGTTGATAGGTGGCCTCCCGGCCTGTCCGTCCCCTATTTCCGCGTGACGATCCCGGTCCTCGCCGCTGTCAGTCCCTCCGATGAGGCCGCCAACTCGATGCGCCCCGCCTGGCCGGGCTTCGAGCGCACGATCGCCAGCGCCATCCCGCTGAACGCCTTCCGGTAATCCGCGTGGAAAGGCTCTACCGTCGCGGGGTTGCCGTTGTCCACCGCCTGGATGACGCCGGCGCCCGACACCTGGAATTTCACCAGGTTATCGGCGGCCGGACACAGGTTGCCGTCCTTGTCTTCCACCCGCACCGTGATGAAAGAAAGGTCGTCCCCGTCCGCGGCGATCTGCGTGCGGTCCGGCACCATGCTGAGTTTGGCCGGTGCCCCGGCGGTGCGCCTCTCATCCACGGCCACCTGTTGGCCGGCCGTGTAAGCCACCGCCTTCAGGGTGCCCGGCTCGAACGGCACCTGCCACTCCAGCCGGTACTTGCTGGCGAATTTCCGGTCCTCGCTGATGTTGGGGCCGACCGGCAGTTCCACCGGCTCGGAGAAGCGTTTCTTGCGTCCCAACGATTTGCCGTTGAGGAACAGCTCCGCCTCTTCGCCGTTCGTATACACCATGACTGGGATCGGCTTCCCGGCCATGCTCTCCCAGTTCCAGTGGGGCAGCACGTGCACCATCGGCTTCTTCGACCACACGCTTTGATATAGGTAATAGCGGTCTTTGGGGAAGCCCGCCAGGTCCACCATTCCAAATAGGAACTGCGGGCGGGCCAGTCCGTCTTGACCGAGTCGGGGCGCCCGCCGAAGTACGGCGTGGGCTCGCCGATATAATCGAAGCCGGTCCACACGAATTCGCCGAGCACCTGCGGGAACCGGTCCTGCGCCGCGAATTCGGCGTCCGGCAGGTAAGCCCAGGGTGGCGCGATGATATCGTAGCTGGTCAGCTCGTGCGAGGGGTGTTTCTCGTACTTCTCGATAGGCAGGTGGTACACGCCCCGCGAGCTGACGCAGGAGCTGGTCTCGGATCCGTAAATGATCCAGTCGGGATGCTCCTTGAGAAGCTGCTCGTAGTGGAAAGGCTTGTAGTTGATGCCGGGGATGTCCACGTGGTCGGCCAGCTTGTTGCGGATAGCGGCGAAATCGTTGTTGAAAGCCGCGGTGGTGGGGCGCGTGGGATCTTCTTCGTGAAAGAGGTCCGTGAGCCGCTTGGCCACCTGCCACCCGTCGGCATGGTTCTGCTCGGGAATCTCGTTGCCGATGCTCCAGAGAATGATGCTCGGATGATTGCGGTCGCGCCGCACCATGTCGCGGACGTCGCGCTCCCACCACTCGTCGAAATACTTGCTGTAGCCGTTCGCGACCTTCGGAATGCGCCACATGTCGAAGGATTCGTCCATCACGAGCAGCCCGAGGCGGTCCGCGAACTCCAACAGCTCGGGCGAGGGCGGATTGTGGCTGGTGCGTATGGCGTTCACACCGCCGGCCTTCATGATCTCGAGTTGGCGCTCCGTGGCCCGGCGGTTGACGGCGGCGCCGAGCGCGCCGAGATCGCTGTGCAGGCACACGCCCTGCAGCTTCAGGCGGCGGCCGTTGAGCAGGAAGCCCTGCGCCTTATCGAACGCGATCGCGCGGATGCCGAAGGGCGTCGTGTAGCGGTCCGCCACGCGCTTTCCGTCCAGCACTTCGGTAACGAGCGTGTACAGGTGCGGGTGATCGACGTCCCAGCGCTGCGGCTGGTTGACCGTGAGGCTGGCCGCAATGGTCTGGGTGCCGTTGGCTGGGATTGCGGCGTCCGTGCCGTTGCTCGCCACGATTTTCCCGGAGGGGTCGAGCACCGTCGTCCGCAGCGTCACTTTGGCCGGCTGGCCGTTGCGGTTGCGGATCTCGACCTTCACCGCGACGGTAGCCTGCGCGTCAGTGACCTGAGGCGTCGTGACGTAAGTCCCCCAGTGCGCCACGTGCACGGACCCGGTCGTCGTGAGCCACACGTTGCGATAGATGCCGGCGCCGGGATACCAGCGCGAGGAGTGATCTTCGGGCGTCAGCCGCACGGCCAGAATATTGGGAGCGCCTCCGAACTTCAAGTGCGGCGTGAGGTCAAGCTCGAAGCTGCTATAGCCGTATGGGCGGCCGCCCAGTTCCTGGCCGTTGAGCCAGACCTTGGAGTTCGACATCGCGCCGTCGAACTCGATGCTGAAGTAGCGGCCCCGAGCGCTGGAGGGGAGCGTGAATGCCTTGCGATACCAGCCGGTCCCGGAGATGGGCAGCGCGCCGGTGTGCGGATTGAGCTTGGGGTCGAAGGGCCCCTCGATGGCCCAGTCGTGCGGCAGTCGGACATCCCGCCACTTGGAATCGTCGAAGGCCGCCTGCTCGGCGCCGCCGGCTTCTCCCTTGAAGAAGCGCCATCCGTCGTTGAAGGGCTGGCGGCGCTCCCCGTCGGCCGGTGCGGCCGCAGGCAACAGTCTGATAGGAAGAAGCGCGCTGAGGCCGGAAATCAGAATCCCGCGGCGGGTACTCTCCATGGTATTCGCTCCTTGGCGAAACCATATGTTAATCGGGTTTCACCCAGCGAGGGCATGGCGGACGGCACACAATTCCCGCTCCTGTCCGGTTCCGGCTACGCCGGGTCAGGAAGCGGGCTGGCGCCGCGTTACAGGCAGACGCGCGCGTCTGAGGTGGCCAGGTTTCCGGCCAGGTAGCTTGCGAGCGCGTCCTGGATGCTCATGGGAGCGGCCAGTACCAGGCTCTCGGTGCCGCGCGCGGAGAGCAGGCTCTCGGCGCTTTCACTGATTCCCCCGCAGATCAGGTCGCGGCAGCCGGCCAACAGTTCCTTGAAGGATCTGTGGCTGCCGCTCTGACCTGTACCACGGTCACGGAGGGTAGAGGAAACGACGCGGCCGTCCTCGACTTCTATCACGAGGAACGACGCGGAGCGCGCCAGATGGGCGGCTACGGAAGTGCCGTCAGAGGTTGCGATGGCAAGGCGAACGGATTTCATGGTCCCCTTTACCTTAACTCATCGCAGCATGTGAAAGATGGCGAGGGCTCCCGCGTCGCTCCAGGAATTGAGCCAGTAGCCCAGCCGCGTGCTCACCATCGCCACGATCAGGAGCATGAATCCGAAGCGCGCCAGCTCCATGTAAACAATCATCGGAACCCGTGCCGCCAGCAGTAGTTTCGACCCGTCGAGCGGCGGCACCGGGAGAAAGTTGAACAGTGCCAGGTAAAGGCTCAGGCGCACGCCCTGGATGGCGAACGCCGCGAGCGAGGGCAGCGTATGCAGGGTGGCCACCGCCACCACCCCCAGAATCACCGCCATCACCACATTGCTCGCCGGTCCGGCCAGCGCCACCACGGCCAGGCCGTTCAAGCCCCCGCGCAGCCTGGCGGTTTCGGTGCGGACCGGCTTGCCCCAGCCCAGAAAGCCGGCGCCCAGCAGGGAGGTGGCGAAGGGCAGGAGCGCGGTGCCGAGCCAGTCCACGTGCGCCAGCGGGTTCAATGTGACGCGGCCCTCGTTCCGCGGCGTCTCGTCGCCGAGCCGGGTGGCCACCCAGGCGTGGGCGAACTCGTGGGGCGCGGTGAGGATCCACAGCAGTAATACGTCCAGCAGGGCGGTTTGAAAATCCAGGTGCATCAGGTGTCTTTTCGTGCGACGAATGCCCACAGCGCCACGAGCAGCACCAGGGCCAGCAGGGCGAGCTTGGGCATGGCGGCTACGGCCATTGTACGTGGTATCATGAGATTTACACCATCACTTCTTTCCTGAGGTCAAATCCACTTGGCTCTAGTAGAAGGTTGCAGGCACGCGCTGGAGCTTTCCATTCCCGTTGATGAGGTGGAGAGCGAAACCAGCCGGGTAACCGCCGAGATACAGAAACGCGCCAAACTCCCGGGCTTCCGCCCCGGCAAAGCCCCCGCTTCCCTGATTCGCAAACAGTTCGCCAGCGATATCCGGCAGCAGGTCCTGGAGAGCCTGATTCCCAGCTACCTGCAGAAGCAGATCGACGCGGAGAATCTCAGCGTGGTCGGCCGGCCTGATATTACCGACGTGCATTTTCACGATGGCGAGCCGCTGAGCTTCAAGGCCAAATTCGAAGTGGTTCCCCAGATTGAGCTGCAGGAATACCACGACGTGGAAGTGCCTTATCACGACCCCGAAGTCACCGATGAAGATGTGGACAAGCGCCTGGCCGAGCTCCGCGAAACCAAAGCCGACTATGTGAATGTCGATCCGCGGCCGGTGGCTGCGGGCGATCACGCGGTGGTGGCGCTCGAAAGCGTGGGGGGCGTGGAAGGCGATCCGGTCAAGCAGGACGAAACGGTGCTCGAGATCGGCGGCGGCGATACCTTCGAGGCTTTCACCGCCAACTTGCTCGGTCTCTCACCGGGAGATGAGAAGGAGTTCGAAGTCACCTATCCGGAAGATTATGGGGCCGCCCGGCTGGCCGGCAAGACCGTGAAGTTTCACGCCACGGTGAAGGGTATCCGCCGCAAGGAAATGCCCGAGCTGAACGATGAATTCGCCCAGGACCTGGGCGACTACCGCACCATGGATGAGCTGCGCGACGCCATCCGCAAAGGGCTTTTCGCCCAGCGGGAGTTCGAGGCGCAGCAGGAAGCCAAGAACCTGATCGTCGACAAGCTGGTGGACGTGCACGATTTCCCGGTTCCCGAGGTCTTCATAGACCGCCAGATCCAAAACCGCGTGGAACAGAGCCTGCGGGCCATGGCCGCCGAAGGGGTCGATCCGCGCCAGCTCAAGCTGGACTGGAACAAGGTGAAAGAAAGCCAGCGCGACAAAGCGGTGCGCGAGGTCAAGGCCTCGATGCTGTTGTCGAGGATTGCCGAGCGCGAGGCCATCGGCGCTACGCGCGACGAGGTGGATAAAGAAGTCGAGCGCATTGCGCGACAAAACCGCGAGCCCGTAGCCGCGGTCCAGATGCGCTTCGAAAAAGACGGAACCCTGGGCCGGATTGCCAATCACATTCAGACGGAGAAAACTCTCAACTTCCTGTTCGAGCACGCCCGAAAAACCGCGTAGGACCCGGGTTCCCCCGGTACCCAATGGGAAGGCAGGTACCGCCTGTCGAACCCCCAACCTTTGACTACATTGCTTAGGAAGTCTATTCAGGTGATAATAGGAACGAAATCGAATGTTGGTCCCTACCCCGGAGGCAGCCGGGAAGTTGTATTTACCCGGACGGAGCCTAAGGCGGAAGAGGAGTTAACTGCGTGAAGCGTGCCGGATCCGATGATGCTTTGCGGTGTTCGTTTTGTCATAAGAGCCAGGACGTAGTCGGAAAGCTCATCTCCTCGCCGAGCGACTATCCTCGAGCCTACATCTGTGACGAGTGCATCGCAGTATGCAACTCGATTCTGGAAGATGACAAGGTCGAGCCTCCCTCGGGAACTCCCAATAAAATCCCTAAACCATTGGAAGTTAAGGAGTTTCTTGACCAGTACGTGATCGGGCAGGAAGCCACCAAGAAGAAGCTGGCGGTCGCCGTTTACAACCACTGCAAGCGGATTCACATGAACCGCATGCGGAACAGCGAAGTGGAGCTGCAAAAGTCCAACATCCTGCTGATTGGCCCCACTGGGACCGGTAAGACGTTGATGGCACAGACTTTGGCGAAGATCCTCGACGTTCCGTTCGCAATTGTCGACGCCACCACCCTGACCGAAGCCGGCTACGTGGGCGAGGATGTGGAAAACATCATCCTCAAACTGCTTCAGGCAGCCGATGGCGATGTCCAGAAGTGCCAGCAGGGCATCATTTATATCGACGAGATCGATAAAATCTGCCGTAAAGACGAAAACCCGTCCATTACCCGGGATGTTTCTGGGGAGGGTGTGCAGCAGGCGCTCCTCAAGATTCTGGAAGGCACGGTGGCCAATGTTCCGCCTCAGGGAGGGCGGAAACACCCGCACCAGGAGTTTACTCCGGTCGATACGACCAACATCCTGTTCATCTGCGGGGGCGCGTTCGTCGGGCTCGAGAAGGTCATCGCGCGGCGCAGCGGCAAGAAGTCGATGGGCTTTTTGCAGGAAGAGGAAAAGGGCGGCAAGATCGCCGGTATCAGCGGACGCCGGGATATCGACCTGCTTTCCCAGGTGCAGCCCCTCGACCTGATCAAGTTCGGCTTCATCCCCGAATTCATCGGCCGCCTGCCGGTTACGGCGGTGCTCGAAGACCTGGACCGCTCGGCGTTGATCCAGATCCTGACGCGGCCGAAAAACGCCATTGTCAAGCAGTATCAGAAGCTGTTCGAATTCGAGAATGTACGGCTCAAGTTCAGCGACGACGCTCTCGAGGCGATCGCCGACCTGGCCATGGAGCGCAAGGTGGGGGCGCGCGGGCTGCGCATGATTCTCGAAGACCTGATGCTCGATCTGATGTATTACCTGCCTTCCTACAAGAAGGTCCGGGAGTTCCAGGTCACCAAAGAAATGGTGCTGGCACAGAAAATCAGTCTTACAATATTAGAAAAGGCCGGTTAGCCTCCCGACCGGAGTCGAGGGCGAACCGCCGGTCTTCCGCGAACAACCGCGCACTTGGGGACCAGGGGCTACAGAGTCTGCCCTGGGGAGAACAATGCTTACTTCAAAGGAAAAATCCGATACAAAGCGTCTGCCGATGATGCCTATCCGCGATGTGGTCATCTTTCCGTACATGATGACACCCTTCGTGGTAGGCCGCGAATCGAGCGTCCGGGCCCTGGAAGAAGCGATGGCCGGGGACAAGAAAATCTTTCTTGCGACCCAGCACGATGCGTCTATCGACGAACCGAAGCCCAACGAAATTTTCACGGTAGGCACGATCGTCAACATTGTCCAGAGCCTGAAACTGCCGGACGGCAACATCAAAGTCCTGGTGGAGGGCGTCGAACGGGGCAAAGTGGTCTCGGTGAACGACGATGAAGGGTTCTTCCGCGCGGTCGTTCGTACTTCGGCATACAAGGTGGAGACCGGGCCCCAGCTCGATGCGCTCATCAGCCGCGTCACGGGCCTGTTCGAGCAGTACGTAAAGCTCAGCCAGAACCTGAATTACGAAACGATGATCGCGGCCATCCGGGTGGACGACCCGGGCAAGCTGGCCGATACCGTGGGGGCCAATCTCCAGCTCACCATCGAAGAAAAGCAGGAGCTGCTCGAAATCTTCGATCCGATCGACCGCCTGACGCGGGTGGCCGAAATGCTCGATATCGAAATCGAGAAGCTCAACGTCGACCGCACCATCCAGGGCCGCGTGAAGCGGCAGATGGAAAAGGCCCAGAAAGAGTACTATCTCAACGAGAAGATCAAGGCCATCCAGAAGGAGCTGGGGCGCGGCGAGAAGAGCGAGATCGACGAGCTGAAGAAGCGCATCGAAACCGCCGGCATGACGCAGGACGCGCTCGAGAAGGCCATGGCCGAGTTGAAGCGGCTGGAAAACATGCCGCCGATGTCGGCCGAATCGACGGTTTCGCGCAACTATCTCGACTGGCTGCTGGCGGTGCCGTGGAAGAAGAAATCCAAGGAGATCCGCGACCTCAAGTTCGCCGAGCAGGTGCTCGAGAGCGACCACTACGGCCTGGAGAAGATCAAGGAGCGCATCCTGGAGTTCCTGGCGGTGCGCCGCCTGGTGAAGAACCCCAGGGGCTCGATCCTCTGCTTTGTCGGGCCTCCGGGCGTGGGCAAGACCTCGCTCGGCATGTCGATCGCGAAGGCCACCGGCCGCAAGTTCGTCCGCATGTCGCTCGGCGGCGTGCGGGATGAAGCCGAGATCCGCGGCCACCGCCGCACCTACATCGGCGCTCTGCCCGGCCAGATCATCCAGATGATGAAGAAGGCGGGCACGCGCAATCCGGTCTTCATGCTGGACGAAGTGGACAAGATGTCGATGGACTTTCGCGGCGATCCGTCCGCGGCGCTGCTCGAGGTTCTCGACCCCGAGCAGAACTTCATGTTCGTTGACCATTACCTGGATGTGGAGTATGATCTGAGCCAGGTCTTTTTCATCGCCACGGCCAACGTTCTCCACACCATTCCTCCAGCCCTTCAGGACCGCATGGAGGTGATCCGGCTTTCGGGCTATACCGAGCTCGAAAAGATGGAGATTGCCAAACGCTTCCTGGTGCGTAAGCAGATGGAAGCCACCGGGCTTTCGAAAGACCAGATCGGGTTCGAAGATACCGGCTTGAACGGGCTGATTCAGTATTACACCCGCGAAGCCGGCGTCCGGAACCTGGAGCGCGAGATCGGCAACGTTTGCCGCAAGGTCGCGCGCCAGGTGGTGAACCGCCAGGGCGAGAAGGACAAGAAGCCGAATGCCAAGGCTGTGATCAATGGCGAGAAGCTTCCGGAGCTTCTGGGCCCCTGGAGATTCCGCGACCTGGAGGCCGAGAAGAAGAACGAAGTCGGCGCCGCGACCGGCCTCGCGTGGACCGAAGTCGGCGGCCAGCTCCTGACCGTGGAGTGCACCCTGATGGAGGGGAAGGGCAAGCTGACCATCACCGGCAAGCTGGGCGAAGTGATGCAGGAATCGGCGCAGGCCGCGATGAGCTACATCCGCTCGCGGGCCCACCAGTTCGGGCTGCCGCGCGATTTCTATCGCAATCTCGACGTCCACATTCACGTTCCGGAGGGCGCCATTCCCAAGGATGGTCCCTCGGCCGGCATCACTCTGGCCACCACCATCTGCAGCGCGCTGACGAGGATTCCGGTGCGCGGGGATGTGGCCATGACCGGCGAAATCACGCTCCGGGGAAAGGTACTGCCGATCGGCGGCCTCAAAGAGAAATTGATGGCGGCGCATCGCCACGGCATTCTGGAAGCCATCGTCCCCAAGGAAAACGAGAAGGACCTTCCGGACATCCCGGACGCCATCAAGAAGACCATGAAGTTGAACTTCGTCGAATCGATGGACGAGGTGCTGAAGATCGCGCTCGAGCGGGAACTGGTGGCGATTCCGATGCCCGCGGCAACCCCGGCGGTCGAGGTGCAGCAGGCGGAAGAGACGCGGGCGCATTAAGGAAATGGCGAGCCGGGCGGTTCCCGGCTCCGACCGGGCAGGTTTGTTGAAATCCGAATTTGTCGTCAGTGCCGGCCGGCCGGCGATGTTCCCCTGCGACCGGCTGCCGGAGATCGCATTTCTGGGGAGAAGCAACGTTGGGAAGTCCAGCCTCATTAATGCTCTGACGGGGCAAAAAAAACTTGCATTTACAAGCAGTACGCCGGGTCGGACGCAAACGATCAATTTCTACCGGATCGACGGGGCGTTTTACTTCGTCGATCTCCCGGGTTACGGATATGCCCGGGTGCCGCCGGGCTACCAGCAGGAATGGAAAAAGTTGATCGACGAATATCTGGAGAAGCGGGAAACTCTGGAGCTTTCCTGCCTGATCCTGGATACCCGCCGCGGATGGATGGAGAAAGACCTCGAGCTGAAGCGATGGCTCGAGCATCACGGCAGAAAATATCTGGTAATCGCCACGAAGTTCGACAAGTTGAATCAATCTGAGCAAGAGCGCGGCTTACGCGCCCTCCGCCAGGAGGGCGTGGATCCGTTGCCGTTCTCGGCCGTTACCGGCCGGGGAGTGAGGGAAATTTGGCAAGCAATAACGAAAACACCACGACCACGGTAGGAAGCACCCCGCCGCAGGAAAAAACCGAAAAGCCCACCGAAAAGACAAACGCCCGCGACACCGCCGGAACCCCTGTCTCCGAAACGGAGAAGGCCGAAAAGCCGGAGAAGGCCGCGCCCGCCGAGAAGCCGCACGCCGAGAAGCCCGAGCGCGCCGCCAAGGCTGCAGCTCCGCCGCCGGCCCCGCCTGCTCCGCCCCCGGCTCCCGCCGCCGAGGTGAAGACCGCCGAGATCCCGGTGATCTCGCCGACCGATCACCCCGGGTCGGCCCGCCGCAAGCAGCAGGCCGCCCAGAGCGTCAAGAACGGCACGCCGACGCTCGACCTGGTCGAACTCAAGGACATGAGCATCCAGAAGCTCAACCAGGTGGCCAAGGACATGAACATCGCCGGCGCCGCCGGCCTCCGCAAGCAGGAGTTGATCTTCAAGATCCTCCAGACGCAGGCGGAAAAGAGCGGCCTGATCTTCTCCGAAGGCGTGCTCGAGTGCCTGCCCGACGGCTTCGGCTTCCTGCGCGCCCCCGAGTACAACTACCTGCCGGGGCCGGACGACGTGTACGTCTCGCCGTCGCAGATCCGGCGCTTCGACCTGCGCACCGGCGACACCATCTCCGGCCAGATCCGCCCGCCCAAGGAAGGCGAGCGCTACTTCGCCCTGATCAAAGTCGACGCCATCAATTTCGAGCCGCCCGAGGAAGCGCGTAACAAGATCTTCTTCGACAACCTGACGCCGCTTTACCCCAACCAGCGTCTGAAGCTCGAGACCGTCAAGGACAACTACTCGGGCCGCGTCATGGACCTGCTGACTCCCATCGGCAAGGGCCAGCGCGGGCTGATCGTATCGCCGCCGCGCACCGGCAAGACGATGCTGCTGCAGTCCATCGCCAACTCGATCACGGCCAATCATCCCGAAGTGACCCTGATCGTCCTGCTGATCGACGAGCGTCCGGAAGAAGTCACCGACATGCAACGCAGCGTCCGCGGCGAGGTCATCAGCTCGACCTTCGACGAGCCTGCCACGCGCCACGTGCAGGTGGCCGAAATGGTGATCGAGAAGGCCAAGCGGCTGATCGAGCACAAGCGCGACGTGGTGATTCTGCTCGATTCCATTACGCGCCTGGCGCGCGCCTACAACACCATCGTGCCGCCTTCCGGCAAGGTGCTCTCGGGCGGCGTCGATTCGAACGCCCTGCAGCGCCCCAAGCGCTTCTTCGGCGCGGCCCGCAACATCGAGGAAGGCGGGTCGCTGACCATCATCGCCACCGCCCTGATCGACACCGGCAGCCGCATGGACGATGTGATTTTCGAAGAGTTCAAGGGCACCGGCAACATGGAAATCCACCTGGAGCGCAAGCTGGTGGACAAGCGCGTGTTCCCGGCCATCGACATCAACAAGAGCGGCACCCGCAAGGAAGAGCTGCTGCTGCCCAAGGACGAGCTGAACCGCGTGTGGATCCTGCGCAAGGTGCTGAACCCGCTGTCGCCCGTGGAAACCATGGAGCTGCTGCTGGACAAGCTCAGCAAGACCCGCAGCAACGGCGAGTTCCTCGGCTCGATGAGCGGCTAAGCTGGTGGGGCGGGCCTCCCGGCCTGCCCAAGCGCAGGCCGGGAGGCCTGCGCCACGGTCTTCACATACCGCTGCTTCTCATTCCCCCGGCGCCATCTCCACACCGCCACTGCCGCCACCAGCGCGAAGCATCCCTCCACCAGCACCTTCTCTCCATCCAGAAAGTCCGGCGGCGCGCCCTTCAGATTCTGATCGATCAGCGTCCCGTGCACATACATGAACGCGGCCGCCCCGTACGCCGCGTAGTGCAGCTTCTTCCACGGCCGGTGCCGCAGCTTCGGACGGAAATAGGAGGTCGCCACCACGAACAGAAAGCCGTAGAGCGTCATCGCGCCCAGGCAGTTGTACAGCGTCTGTCCCGGGGACCACAGCGGGAACACGATGTCCCTGGCGTAAAACTTCGGCTTGTCCACGAACAGCAGGATCGTGGGGTGCACCAGCGCTACGGTAATGGCGACGTACGCAGTCCAGTTGTGGATTCGGAACAGCGGGACCGGCAGCTTGCGGTGCGGCCATTCGCGCTCGAAGCTGTAATTGGTCGCCACCAGCAGGCCCAGCAGCAGGTTTACTGTAAGCAGCACCATCGCGGTCAGGCCCGCGAAGGAGGCGAGATCGATGGCTGTCATGGCAGCGGGTTGGTCCTCAGGGCCTTGCGGAGCTGGGCGATGGAGGCCTCCACTTCTTCGAGCTTCGACGGAACCGCGGCCGAGAGCACCTGCGGCTGTCCGCCGGTGATCAGCACATCATCCTCGATCCGCACGCCGATGCCTTTGTACTTCTCGAAGGCCGGACGCACGGCCGCGATGAACTTCTCGTTCTCCGAGGTTTTCGGCAGGTTGTCGAGCGCGTCGGGCCGGAAGTAAAGGCCCGGCTCCACCGTCACGACCATGCCGGGCTGCAGCTCGCGCCCCCCCGGGTCGTGGACATTCAGCCCGATCCCGTGGCTGATTCCGTGATTGAACCAGATGCGCATCTGCTGGTCGCTCGCGGGGTCGGTAATCAGCCCCATCCGGAACAGGCCCTGCTTGAAGACCTCGTTGGCCGCGCCCTGGATCGAGGTCGGGTTGCCGGCCGAAGTGTGGCCGGGCCGCGCCATGCGGATTCCCGCCTGCTGGGCTTCCCACACCAGGCGGTAGATTTCAGCCTGCTCTTTCGAATACCGCCCGCTCACCGGGATCGTGCGGGTCACGTCCACGCTGTAGCCGTCGAACTCGGCGGCGTCGTCCATCAGCAGCAGGTCGCCGGCCTTCATCGTGTCCCGGTTGGTTTCGTAGTGCAGAGTGGTGGCGTTGACGCCGGAGGCCACGATGCACGGATAGCCCCAGTGCGCGTTGCGCCGCAGGAAGGTGAATTCGAACTGGGCCTGGATCTCGTATTCGGGTGTGCCCGGAACCCCCAGCGCATAGGCGCGCTGGAAGGCTTCGGCCGTGATATCCACGGCGTGTCTCAGGATGTCCAGCTCGCGCTCCGATTTCACCCGCCGCATGGCGCCGAGAAGGGCGTTCGCATCCTTGACGGCAACCGGGGGCGTGAGCGCCGCCAGCTTTTTCGCGAACTCCTGCTCGCGGCGGTATTCCGCCGCGCTGCCGCGCGTGATCATGTAAACCTGCGGGTCGGCCGGCAGCATCGTGCCGAGGTCCTCGGGTAGTGGAGGACCCGCGGCTTTAGGGGCTTCGACAAGGATCTCGCGGGCCTGCGGCAACAGGACGGCGAGGAAACGGTTGAGCTGCCGCGTGTCCCACACCTCGTCGATCCCGGAGATCTTGCGCGCTTCGTCGTGCGTCAGAAGGTGGCCGGTCCAGTTTTCCCGCGCCGGATTCGAAGGCGGCACGAACAGGACCTCGCGGAGCTTTTCCGACCCCGGAATCAGCAGCAGTGCGCTGCCCTCCTGCGGCATTCCGGTGAGGTAGAAGAAGTCGTTCTCCTGACGGTAGGGCCAGTCCACGTCCCCCGCATAGTTGCGCGGCTCGGCGGCGTAGAGGATCAGGACGCCCTTGGGGCCGATCTGTTCCATGACGGCCTTGCGGCGCGCAGCCAGGTCCGCGACGCGGTCGCGCTGCCACGATTCCGGCGCCGGTCCGGCGATCTTCCACGGACTCCCGGCCCACGCCGCGGCGCAGCACACCGCCGCCAGCAGGACCGTATTTCGCGACATTTCGAGACCCCTCCTGAAACCTTTCATTATACGGTGAGGGCCGCCGTGTAAAATGGCAGGGCATGGAACACTACACATGGGATGAGATGGAAAAAGAGGTCCTGAGCGAGCACATCGGCCGCAAGATCATTTCCGGCGAGAAAGCCATGGTCGCGCAGGTTTTCCTCGCCAAGGGCGCAGTGGTGCCGGAGCACCATCACGAGAGCGAACAGATCACTTACATCCTCGAAGGCGCGCTGAAATTCGAGCTGGAAGGCCGTGAGATCGTGGTGAACGCCGGCCAGGTGCTGCGCATCCCGTCGAACGTGCCGCACCGCGCCGTGGCGCTCGAAGACACGCTCGATCTCGACATCTTCAGCCCCATCCGACAAGACTGGCTGAAAAAGGACGACGCCTATCTGCGCCGGGGAGAAACCGATGGACCTCGGTCTTAAGGATCGTGTGGCGATCGTGGCCGCTTCCAGCCAGGGGCTCGGCAAAGCGGTCGCCCTGGGGCTCGCCCGCGAAGGCGCCAAGCTGGCATTGTGCGCGCGCACCGAATCCACGCTGTGCGCGGCGGCCGAAGAGATTCAGCGCGAGACCGGCGCCGAGGTGATGACGCGCGCCCTCGACGTCACCGTATACGAAGACGTGCGCCGTTTCGTCGCCGCCGCGGCCGAGCGCTTCGGCCGGGTCGATATCTGCGTGGCCAACGCCGGCGGACCGCCCTCCAAGCTCTTCTCGGAGATCAGCGTGGAGGAATGGCACGCCGCCGCCGACCTGAACCTGATGAGCACCGTCTACCTGGCGAAAGAGACCCTGCCCCTGATGCAGCAGCGCCGCTGGGGCCGCTTCATCGCCATCACCTCGATGACCGTGAAGCAGCCGGTGGACGGGCTGATTCTCTCGAATGCCATCCGCTCCGGCGTGAGCGGCCTGGTGAAATCCCTCTCCAACGAGTACGGCCCGTATAACGTCCTGGTGAATAATGTGTGCCCCGGGTACACCGCCACCGACCGCCTGCTCTCGCTGGCCGAGCGCATGGCCGCCCGCGACGGCGTGACCGCCAGGGAGATCGAAGACCGCTGGGCCGCGCAGACGCCGCTCCGCCGCATCGGCCGCCCGGAGGAATTCGCCGACCTGGTGGTCTTCCTGGCCTCCGAGCGCGCCAGCTACATCACGGGCGTGTCTGTCGCGGTGGATGGCGGAATCGTGAAGGGCCTGTACTGAGCGGGCCCGCCGCTAGAATGAAGTATGTCCCGAGCAATCGTTCTTCTGTTGGCACTCTCCTGCCTGCTGCCCGCTGAAGTCCACCGTATGACGCTCCGCCAGGCGGTGGAGCTGGCGATGAAGCAAAATCCGGATGTCGCCCTGGCCCGTCTCGACGCGGAAAAAGCGCGCCAGGCCATTCGCGTGGCAAGAGATCCTTTCACGCCGCGCCTCACGGTGGGCAGCGGGCTTGCCTACAGCAACGGGTTCCCGCTGAGCATCGAAGGCTCGGCGCCGAGCATTGTGCAGGCGCAGGCCGCCCAATACCTGTTCAACCGCCCGCAGAGCTACGCCGTGGCGCAGGCCAGGGAGAATGCGCGCGGAGCGTCGCTCGGAGTCGCCGGCAAGCGGGACGAAGTCGGCTACCGGATCGCGTCGCTGTTTCTCGATGCCGAGCGCGCCGCCCGCGTGGGCGATCTGGCCCGCAAAGACGCCGACAGCCAGGGGAAAGTGCTGGACACCGTGACGGCGCAGGTCCAGGAAGGCCGCGCCCTGCCGCTCACCCAGAAGACCGCAGCCTACCAGTTGGCGGCCGCGCGGGAATTGGCCGACAACCTCGATGCCGACCGCGAGACCGCCGAGACCGCCCTGGCCATCGCGCTCGGCTTCTCCGCCGAGGACCGCGTCGTTCCGGCTCCGGACCCGCGGCCCGCGCCCGCCCTGCCTGCCTCCGAGGCCCAGGCCATTGAGACCGCCCTATCGTCGAACATGGACCTGCGGCGCCTCGAATCGCAGGTATCCGCAAAACAACTGGAGCTGCGCGGCGCCCGCGCGGCACGCCTGCCGCGCATCGACCTCGTAGCCCAATACGGCCTCTTCGCCAAGTTTAACCACTACGAGGATTATTTCCGCTCCTTCCAGCGGAATAACGGAGAGATCGGTGTCGCGGTTCAGTTGCCGGTGCTGACCGGCCCCGGCGTCTCCGCACAATCCGCACAGGCGCAGACCGATATCGCGCGGTTGCGGATCGAGCTGGCCAATACCCGGAACCGGCTCTCCGCCGATCTGCAGCAGTCCTTCCGCGATACCAAAAAGGCCGAAACGGCGGCCGAGGTCGCGCGGCTGGACCTGGAAGTCGCGCGCGAACAGCTTTCCGTAGACCTGGCCCAGATGCAGGAGGGCCGCCTGGCCCTGCGCGACGTCGAGGAGGCGCGCATCGTCGAAAACCGCAAGTGGATCGCCTTCTACGACGCGCAGTACACGGTGGAGCGCGCGCGCTGGAACGTGCTGCGCCTTACCGGCGAGCTGGTTCCCTCGATCGAGAAGATGCCCTAGCGCGCCAACTGAATGTCGAAGTCGATCCGCACCTCGTCCTTTACCCGGACGGTGCCGCCCGCAATCTTGATCGGCTTGATGCCGAAATCGGTTTGCTTAAGGCGCGCGGTCCCGACGTAGTGGCCCGACTTCTCCCGCACTTCCACCGCGACCGGCCGGGTCTGCCCGTGCAGCGTCAGTTCGCCGCGCACGCTCCAGGAACCGGCGCCTGCCGGGTCCGCGCGGGTCGATCGGAAGACGATCTCCGGATGCTGTGGGGCATCGAGAACGTCGGGTCCCAACATGGTTTTCCGGATCTCCTCGCGGTCTTTCTCCGACGCGCTGGGGTCGCGCACGCGCAATGAGGCCGCGCTCGCGCGCAGCTCGACACGGTGGCCGGCCGGATCCACCGAGCCGCTGGAGATGGGTGCGGCAATCTCGTGATCATGTCCAAAAGCCGACAGCATACCGGCCCTGTATACGTGCACGGTCATGACGGAAGTTTGCACGTCGATCCGGTGTTCCTGCCCCCGGGCAGCCGGGGTCCAGGCCAGGATCACGGCCAGGATTGCGGATTTCATCGATGACGCAGCGAGCGCGCGGTGAGGAACCCCGCGGCTGCCGCGATCAGGATGCACGTAACCGGCCGCTTGCGAACCGTACGGTTCAGGCGCGCGGCCAGGCTCTTCACGGAGCTGCCGTGCACATAATTTGCGGCGCGGCCGATGCCGGTCGTGGCCTGCCGGATGACCGGGCGGGCGCGCAGTTTCTGCGCCAGGGTCTCCAGCAGATGCGCGGCCGAAGCGCGGGATTTCTCCAGTTCGACGTCCAGATTCTCGGGGGTTGATGCGGATTGAGAGTCCTCGGCCACGATGCCATGATAACGCCCGCCGCCCTTCCGCGGCGGGCGCAAACGCACGATGCCGGGTCTTAGCTGCAGCCGCTGGTGCCGCCGCAGTTGCCGCACTTGTAACAGCTTCCGTTACGGGTCATGATCGAGCCGCATTCGGCGCACAACGGTGCGTCGGCGGTGGCCGGCGCAAACGGCAGCTCCTGCTGCGGGCTGGCTTCCGTCGGCCGCAGCACGGGCGTCTCGCCGGCTTCCGTCACCGCGTACTCGGATCCCAGGAATTTCGCTCCAAGCCATCGGAAAATATAGTCCATGATGGACTTCGCGTAGGGGATCTGCTGGTTGCCCGTCCAGCCGCTGGGCTCGAAACGCACGTGCGCGAACTTGTCCACCAGGAACTTCAACGGCACGCCGTACTGCAGGTTAAAGCTGACAGCGGTGGCGAAGGCGTCCATCAGCCCGGAAATGGTCGAGCCCTCCTTGGCCATGGTGATGAAAATCTCACCCGGAGCGCCGTCGTCGTACATCCCCACTGTGATGTAGCCCTCGTGGCCGCCGATCGAGAATTTGTGCGTGATGGACCGCCGCTCGTCCGGCAGTTTGCGGCGGACGGGACGGTAGACCACTTTCTCCACGGCGGCCGCCGCGGGCCCGGCGACAGATTTCTTGTCGGGCTTGCCGGAGCCCGAGCTGAGCGGCTGCACCCTCTTCGAGTTGTCGCGGTAGATCGCCACGGCCTTCAGCCCCAGCTTCCAGCTTTCGGTGTAGGCCGCCATGATGTCCTCGGCCGTGGACTCCTCGGGCATGTTGATGGTCTTCGAGATGGCGCCCGAGATAAAGGGCTGCACCGCCGCCATCATCCGCACGTGCCCCATGTAGTGAATCGATCGCACTCCGTTCTGCGGCCGGAAACTGCAATCGAACACCGGCAGGTGTTCCGGCTTCAACTGCGGCGCGCCTTCGATGGTGCCGGTGGAATCGATGTGGCTGACGATCTTCTCCACCTGGTCCGCAGAGTAGCCCAGCTTGACCAGCGCGGCCGGCACGGTGTTGTTGACGATCTTGATTACGCCCCCGCCCACCAGCTTCTTGTACTTGATGAGCGCCAGGTCGGGCTCGATCCCGGTGGTGTCGCAATCCATCATGAACCCGATGGTTCCGGTCGGCGCGATCACCGTCACCTGCGCGTTGCGGTAGCCCTGGCGGCGTCCCGATTCGTAGGCATCGTCCCAGCACTGCTGCGCGCCCTGGTAAAGCGCCGCGGGAATGTTGTGGCGGTTGATGCGGCCCACCGAATCGCGGTGCATCCGGATCACTTCGAGGAACGGGCTCTCGTTGACCGCGTAGCCCGGGAACGTGCCCGTCGAAGCCGTAATCCGCGAGCTGGTCAGGTAGGCCTGCCCGCACATGACGGCGGTGATGGCGCCTGCGAAATCGCGCCCCTGGTCGCTGTCGTACGGGATTCCCATCGACATCAGCAGCGCGCCGAGATTCGCAAAACCGAGGCCCAGAGGGCGGAAATTATGCGAGTTCTCACCGATCCTCTGCGTCGGATAACTGGCGTTGTCGACGATAATCTCCTGCGCCAGGATCATGGTATCGACAGCGTGGCGGAACGCTTCCACGTCGAACTGCCCGTCCGGCCCCACGAACTTCATGAGGTTCAGCGACGAGAGATTGCAGGCCGAATCGTCCAGGAACATGTACTCCGAGCACGGGTTCGAAGCGTTGATGCGGGCCGTATTCTTGCAGGGGTGCCACCGGTTCACGGTGGTGTCGAACTGCATGCCGGGGTCGCCGCACTGGTGGGTGGCTTCCGCGATCTGGCGCATGAGGTCGCGAGCCTTGTAGCGCTTCACGGGCTGGCCGGTGGCCATCGACTTCGTCCACCAGTCGCCGTCGCTGATCGCGGCTTCCATGAAATCGTCGGTCGCCCGCACCGAGTTGTTGGCGTTCTGGAAGAAGATGGAGCCGTACGCTTCGCCGTCGAGCGAGGAATCGTAGCCGGCCTCCACCAGCGTATAAGCCTTTTTCTCTTCCTTGGCTTTGCACCAGATGAACTTCTCGACGTCCGGATGGTCGGCGTTGAGGATCACCATCTTGGCCGCGCGCCGGGTCTTGCCGCCCGACTTGATGACGCCCGCGAAGGCGTCGAAGCCCTTCATAAAGGAAAGCGGCCCGGAAGCGCGCCCGCCGCCCGAGAGCACGGCATCCTCCTCACGCAAGGCCGACAGGTTCGTCCCCGTGCCCGACCCCCACTTGAACAGCATGCCTTCGGTCTTGGCGAGATCCAGAATGGATTCGAGCGAGTCTTTCACCGAAACGATGAAGCAGGCCGAGCACTGCGGGCGCAGGACGCCGGATTCCAGCTTGGTCACCTGGTCCGAGGCCTTGTCATAGATCCAGCCGTATCCGCGGGTCTCTTTGACCCCCACGTTGAACCAGACCGGCGAGTTGAAGCACGCCTTCTGCGTGAGCATGAGGTGCGCCAGCTCGCTGCGGAAGTTCTCGGCATCGGTGTCGGCGGCGAAGTAGCCGTCTTTTTTGCCCCAGCCGGCGATCGTGTCTACGACCCGTTCCACCAGTTGCGCCACGCTGGTCTCCCTCTCGGGCGACCCCAGTTTTCCGTAGAAGTACTTGCTGGCCACGATGTTGGTGGCGGTCTGCGACCAGTCCGACGGCACTTCCACATCCCGCTGCTCGAAAATCACCGAGCCTTTGTCATTCCCGATGGAGGCGGTGCGGGTCTCCCACCGCACCTCGTCGTAGGGGGTCTTGCCGGACTCCAGCCGTGCGGTAAAGTAGCGGGGGAACGAGATCCCCGTTTTGTTGCTATGCGACTTTGTCTTCAACACTTCCATCTTCGCACTCAGGTCCACTGACAGTTCGCCCATGACGATTTTCTCCTTCTCGGGGTTCCTCCGATGGAAACACCTTCGTCATCTTGCCCCAATATATAGTGTACCGTCAAGGATTATATCTATACCAAGCGTGTTAGGGTTACGGAGGTTGGTACGCGGGAGTACCCGGCAATTGCGCCGGTTGGGCGGCGAATCAGACCGCCCCCAGCGGCTGGCGGAATCTCACTACCAGCACCACAAGATCGGGGTTGTTGCCCCGGGCGGCTCAAGGTGCGCTAGCCGTCCGCCGGAAAGAATGGAAGCGTGAGGGCCCGGAAGGGCCTTCAAAGTTTTGTTTCTCGGTTGACAGCATAGGACTATTAGGTACCATATTCCTAATTACAATCTCTACAGGAGGTGGGCTGTCACTACGACACGAACCCGATCAACGGGCAGCTACCCGGCGCAGGACTATCTCACGGCGGGGCCGCAGTACGCCTACCAGTTCGACGCCATGGGCCGGACGAGCGGGATGACCGGCCCGCCGTGGAACCTGACGATCGCGACGGCGGCATACGGGCCGGCGGGAGAGTTGACGAGCCTGAACGGGGACACGCGGACGTACAACACGCTGGGCCAGTTGACGCGGATCAGCGGTGGCGGGATCGACCTGGAGTACGTCTACACGGCGGGGCAGAACAACGGGCGGATCACGCAGCAGATCGACCACATCAGCGGGGAGCAGGTGACCTATCAGTATGACCAGTTGAACCGGCTGTCGCACGCCGAGACGCTGGACAACAGTTGGGGGCTGTCGTACGGCTACGACGGGTTCGGGAACCTGACGGCGAAGACGGTGACGAAAGGGACGGCGATCCCGGGGTGGACGGGGTTCACGGTGGCCTACGATCCGGCGACGAATCATGGAAATGCCTACGACGCGAATGGGAATGCTTCGGTGGGCGGGGTATATCCATACGACGTGGAGAACCGGCTGACGGCGACGATCCGGAGTCCGGCGCAGGGGGAATACTATGGGAGCGATGGGAGTTACGTGTACGATCCGTGGGGGAAGCGGGTGGGGTGGCGGTTTCCGCGGTCGACCGGCATCGCGGGTTCTGACCCGGAGACGAAGTGCGAGGTGCACTTCTACGGGATAACGGGGCAGAAGCTGGCGAGCTACAGTTGCGGGTACCACGACGCGGAAGGCGGGGATGGGACGTTCTACTGGAGCCTGAAGGGATACAACGTATACTTTGCGGGCCACCTGGTCCAGTCGAACGGCGTGAGTGTGACGACGGACCGCTTGGGCTCGGTGCGGGCGAACGGGAGCGGGGAGCGGTTCAACTACCTGCCGAACGGCGAAGAGCGGACGCCGACGCCCGACGGCCGGGAGAAGTTCGCGACGTACCTCCGGGACAACGGCGGGCTGGACTACGCGGATCAGCGGTTCTACGACCGGGGGAGCGGGAGGTTTTTGACGCCGGATCCGGGAGGGATCGGAACAGCGAATCCTAGGGATCCGGGAAGTTGGAACCGGTATGCGTATGCCCAGGGCGATCCGATTACCATGTATGATCCCAACGGTCTCTATGGTTGTAATCCCGACTTTTGCCGTTACGAGGTGCCGACAAACGATGGAAGCCATAACTATGCTCCAATTGACCGCGGAACCGGCGATGTTGATCCGGGTGGAGGCGGCTGGGGTGGTGGGATGGAAAGGACGCCGCAGGAGGTCGTCACGGACGCCGTCATGCGCGCTTCCGATCGGTTGTTCAACTCCGATTGCGCCGGGATATTTCTTAGCCCGGAAGCAAACACGCTTGAACAGAGGCAAGTCTTATCTAGCGTATTGCAGGGGATTTCAGATGAAGGAAAGATCCGGACGATATCGAAATCCAGCTTGCCTTCAGGCACACCCGATGGTGTTGCTGGATTCACGACCGATAGGTTTGGTTTAATCTACTTCGTTCAGGAGGGTTCGTTCTTCACCAACCAGCTAAACGGGAAACCTCTGGGCGGTGCTTTGTCAGGACTCACACAGAGCCAAACCCAGGAGCTTATGGTCATTCACGAATACCTGCACTATTGGGGTATCGGTCGGGATGATGCGAAGCAAGAATACGTGATGGCAAATGGTGACAAGGTCGTTGGTTCCGAAGGAATCTCGCAGGAGATAAGAAACAAATGCTTCAAGTGATTCATCAGAAAACGGCGGCAGTCGTCGTTGTTGTTCTAGCGAGCCTCTGCAGTTCTGCAAAAGCGGCATCCCTGTGTGTGAGCGTGTTAGATCCATCGAATCTCCCGTTGCCCGACGCTTCGGTGAACGCAGTGAATCTCGCGACGAATAGGCGGATTGGCGGGCGAACTGATCGTGCCGGCAAAGCATGCCTCTCTGCGCTCTCGGAGGGGTTGTATTCTGTTGAGGTTGGGCTAATAGGCTTCTTGAACGTCAGGTACTATCCCGTGCGCATTGCCCCGGTAGTGATGCATGAACTCCGATTCCAGTTGCCGTTCAGTGAAATCACCGAGGGGAGCTTAGCCCAAGAGGCGACGCTTAGCGGCACGCTCAAGGAGAATGGTATTCCGGTTCAAAGCGCCAAAATCTGTATCTTTGAGAATGGTCGCGAAGGCGCCCTGCCCACTGCGTGTGGAGTGACCGATGACTTAGGCGAGTATGCGATCGTAGTCCCAACTGGTGTTTATACCATCGAGTTGCGACTGCCACGTGGTTCCATACAGCGTTCCAAAGTCGATCTCTCGGTTCCAGGCTTTCATAGGAACTCGCTGAATGTGCCCCAGCAATAAGTATCGGGAAACGGGGTCCAGGGCCGAAATCGCCAGCCGGTGGAATTCGAGGCGCAGTACGGGTGGGACAATGAGGGAAGGATGACGTCGCAGTCCTACCCCGCGCAGGACTATCTCACGGCCGGGCCGCAGTACGGGTATCAGTTCGACGCCATGGGCCGGACGAGCGGGATGACCGGGCCGCCGTGGAACCTGACGATCGCGACGGCGGCATACGGGCCGGCGGGAGAGTTGACGAGCCTGAACGGGGACACGCGGACGTACAACACGCTGGGCCAGTTGACGCGGATCAGCGGTGGCGGGATCGACCTGGAGTACGTCTACACGGCGGGGCAGAACAACGGGCGGATCACGCAGCAGATCGACCACATCAGCGGGGAGCAGGTGACCTATCAGTATGACCAGTTGAACCGGCTGTCGCACGCCGAGACGCTGGACAACAGTTGGGGGCTGTCGTACGGCTACGACGGGTTCGGGAACCTGACGGCGAAGACGGTGACGAAAGGGACGGCGATCCCGGGGTGGACGGGGTTCACGGTGGCCTACGATCCGGCGACGAATCATGGAAATGCCTACGACGCGAATGGGAATGCTTCGGTGGGCGGGGTATATCCATACGACGTGGAGAACCGGCTGACGGCGACGATCCGGAGTCCGGCGCAGGGGGAATACTATGGGAGCGATGGGAGTTACGTGTACGATCCGTGGGGGAAGCGGGTGGGGTGGCGGTTTCCGCGGTCGACCGGCATCGCGGGTTCTGACCCGGAGACGAAGTGCGAGGTGCACTTCTACGGGATAACGGGGCAGAAGCTGGCGAGCTACAGTTGCGGGTACCACGACGCGGAAGGCGGGGATGGGACGTTCTACTGGAGCCTGAAGGGGTACAACGTATACTTTGCGGGGCACCTGGTCCAGTCGAACGGGGTGAGTGTGACGACGGACCGCTTGGGCTCGGTGCGGGCGAACGGGAGTGGGGAGCGTTTCAACTACCTGCCGCACGGGGAAGAGCGGACGCCGACTGCCGACGGCCGGGAGAAGTTCGCGACATACATCCGGGACAGCGGCGGGCTGGATTACGCGGACCAGCGGTACTACGACCGGGGGAGTGGGAGGTTCTTGACGGCGGACCCGGGAGGGATCAGCACGGCGGATCCGAGGGACCCGGGGAGTTGGAATCGGTTTGCGTATGTGGGTGGGGACCCCGTGAATTTTGTCGATCCAAGTGGTACGAACCGTCTGATGTGCGATGTGTACACGGACTATGGATGCGCAGGTACGGGTACGGCGTTCAGTGGAGGAGGGTGGTACCTCAATTTGATCAACGAAGCAGGAGAGGGTTGGAGCTACAGCAGTTCCGGCTTCCTACCCAGCTCTGGTGGCGCAGGGGACCCGCAAGGAGGCAGCGGGTCGTCCGCTCCGGTTGCAACGAATTGGCAACTCATGCCTGCGGCCTTCTCTCGTGCCATGCAGGCTCTAACGCTAAACCAGGACTGCTTCAACCTGTTCGGGAATTCGACAAGCCGCGCAGGGAAATGGGATCCAACGGTCGTCTTGACGAGCCTTTTCCTCACGCAGGACGGCAGTTACGGGTCTGTGAATTTCAACTACACCGGCAACGGCAGCGCTCTTACTACACCGACGGGATTCCCTTTGCCGAGTCTCCGTTCGGGCATCACCGGCACGAGCGCAACGATATCGCTGAACGCCAAGGATTGGAACGTGAACAATGTCGCTTTCAATGCTGAGACATTACTCCACGAGATGGGCCATCTCTACAACTTCGTTCGTGGGGCGGGCGGCTTCGCTGTTCCAAACCGCGCTGAACTCAAAGACAAGGAAGCGTTCGATAAGGTAATCGAGGACAAATGCAGCCTCAAGTACTGATCCACTTTCGAGTTGCTGTCCTATTCGTGTTCGTCGGCACCGCTGCAGTCACGGGTGGGGCAGCGAGTGACTGCACACGCTTATGGACTATCCCAGAACTAGTGCGCGCCGGCAGTCGGCTGGACGGGCAGGTTGTTTGCGTGCGATCCGTGTTACGGCCTTTACCGTTGCGTGATCGAACATCACCGTCCGTATTCGTGTATGAAGCGATACCGAGGCGCGGTGAATCCGGCGGACAGCGGGTCGGTTTACTCGCATGGGACAAAGAGCTAGGAATTGACGAGTCGCTATACCGGCCTAGCAGCGAGGATCTATTAACGAAGGCTGCCGCACGATGTGGGGGGATAACGCAAGACGAACTCAGTTTTGACGTGAACTTCCGGGCTGTTGTGGAGTACAGGAAGGGTCTCACGGAGCGGGCATATTCGGCGCTCCCACCGGCGCTCTCAGCCGAGAAACCCCGTCGCACCCGTTATGATATTGAACTTGTTCTGCTCGAAGTGCTCAAAGCAACGGCAATTTGCCATAAGTGAACCCTTGTGCGGATCAACGGTATTACGACCGGGGGACGGGGAGGTTTTTGACCGCGGACCCGTCCACCGGAAGCAATGCTGCCGACCCCGGCAGTTGGAACAAGTATGCATACGTCGGGGGCGACCCGGCGAACTTTGCGGACCCGAGTGGTCTGATGTGCGATGTATACACGGACTATGGCTGTGCCGGGTCTACAACGACCACAGGGGGCGGGGCACTAACCAACTGGTATAACAACGGGGAAGGTTGGGCGATCCCCGATCCGACTCTACGAATCGGCAACTGATGCCGGCAGCTCTCAAGCAGGCACTCGCAGATCTAGCCAAACCTGGCTGTGATGTTGTGTTCGCAAGTGGAATCGCCAAGGGCCATGACCCGGCTGAGGTCCTGTCGGCTATTATCAACGGAACTCAGTACGGTTCGGTCTCCTTCAAAGGCCTCGGGCCGGGCACTGGCGCAGAAGAATCGGTGTCACGTCGTTTCCCCCCATGGCAGCAGAAGAAGGTAACAATCACTATCAATTCTGGGACGTACCCTGGTGGCATTTACTGGAACAACGGGGACGCTGGCGTAAACGCGATCACGTTGCTGCATGAGCTCGGGCACGCCTTCAACGATCTCTTTGGCAAGGGCAGCTCGACAATCATCAACGACACGAATTGGAAAGGCAAGATGAACCAGGCTGCGGAGGATGCGAACGCTGATGCATTAAAACCATGCGCACAATAATTCTAGTGTTTGCAACTGTATTGGGCGTCAGTTCCTCTTACGGAGAGCAGACTCCGCTCTCCGTATGCGACATCATGCACCCACACGCTTTACCCGAGCAGAGTATTCCCGTCGCCGGGCGCATTCTATTCACGATGCACGGCGCGTTTCTAACAACCGACTCCTGCTCTGACCACTCTTACGACATCGTGATTTTGTACCCAGGCGTAGAAGGCACGCCCTCCGTTCCGTTCAAGCTGGACCCGGAAGCAACGGAGCGACTAAGCCCTTTCTTTAGACCCGCTGGTGGGACCGCGACAGCATGCGGCATATTGGACGGGCAGGTATTCTATAAGAAAGGCTTCAGGTCCAAACGCCAGGGGGCAGGACCCCAGGGGAATGGTTTCGGCCCGAGGGGTGCGTTTCGGGTAGCCTTCGTACTTCGGACAGTCAGGGAAATCCGCCCGTGTAAATAAGTGCGCGGTGCCTGGGCTCCCAGACCACGGTGACCGCCCCGGCCGGGAAATGGAAGACCTTCACCAACGACGCCATGGGCAACCTGGTGACGGTGACGGAGCCGAATCCGGCGGGCGGATCCAACCTGGTGACCTCCTACACCTACAACGTGCTCAGCCAGCTCACGCAGGTCTCGATGCCGCGCGCGGAAGGGACGCAGACCCGGACCTTCCAGTGGTCGGGTTCGGATATGGTGAGCGCGACGAACCCGGAAAACGGAACGGTGACGTATCAGTACGACGGCGAGCACCGCGTGACACGGCGGATCGACGCCAAGGGGCAGAAGACCCTGTACAGCTACGATCCCTACGGGCGGCTGACGCAGAAGCGGTATTTCGGGTGGGCGACATACCCTAACGGGAATCAATTCCTGGTGGAGCAGCCCGCCCAGGAGGTGGACTATTACTACGACACGAACCCGCTCAACGGCAGCTACTCGGCGCAGGCGTGGGGGCGGCTGGCGGCGGTGACGTTCGCGGCTGGGTACTCGTATCAATACAGCTACAATCAGGCCGGGAGGGTGATCAAGCAGAAGCTGCGCACGCCGGACCAGCGGAGCCAGCAGCCGGTGGAATTCGAGGCGCAGTACGGGTGGGACAATGAGGGAAGGATGACGTCGCAGTCCTACCCCGCGCAGGACTATCTCACGGCGGGGCCGCAATACGCCTACCAGTTCGACGCCATGGGCCGGGTGAGCGGGATGACCGGGCCGCCGTGGAACCTGACGATCGCGACGGCGGGATACGGGCCGGCGGGAGAGTTGACCAGCCTGAACGGCGACACGCGGACATACAACACGCTGGGCCAGTTGACGCGGATTAACGGCGGCGGGATCGACCTGGAGTACGTGTACACGGCCGGCCAGAACAACGGGCGGATCACGCAGCAGATCGACCACGTGGGCGGGGAGCAGGTGACCTACCAGTATGACCAGTTGAACCGGCTATCGCACGCGGAGACGCTGGACAACAGTTGGGGGCTGTCGTATGGCTACGACGGTTTCGGGAACCTGACGGCGAAGACGGTGACGAACCGACCCCTTACCTCCAGTCACACCGCTTCCCGCCATCCATGCTATTGAAAACAAACTAAGTCGCCAAGCCCACACCAAATCTCGGGACTATAATCGATCTTGGGCACCGGTTGGGAGCGCCGGACCGCCAAAATGGGATTGGCTTCGTTTCGCATTTACCCGGGCAGCGCGTTGCCTGCGGCGGCAGGCGCTGATTCCATTTGACTTCTTGGGTTCGTTTCGCATCTCCCGATCCGTTGAAATTGGCTTCGTTCCGTATTTCGGGAGCGTGGTGGCAGGCTACGCGACGTCCGCCGCCAGTTGGATGGCCGGCCGCACGGCGCGGCGGGGCGGGACCCCGAAGTGGCGGCGCGCGGAGGCGATGACGCGCTCCAGTTCTTCCGGCTCCAGGGGCTGCGCCAGGACGTCGAATCCGCCGATGTTGAGCACTTCCGACCAGAGATAATCGTCGGCCGTTCGCGAGGTGACGATCAGTTGCGGCGGGTGGGCGCGGCGGCGAAGATCCCGCAGCATGCGCCGCCAGCTCCAGTTCGGAACGTTGCTTTCCGCCAGCACCACGTGGACAGGGTTGCTGGCAAGGCAACGCAGCGCGCGGTAGCGGTCGCGGGCCTCGAAAAGCCTCCATCCGAGGGTCTCAAAGACGTCGTGGACCAGCGGACGGTCCTGCTGATATTCACCCACCAGCAGGGCGGAAACCAAGCTCTCGGACGTCGGTTGCGTCATCGTACACGTCCCTCCCGGTATGAACTGCGCTTATCGTGGAAGGCGAGTCGCCAATCGCCCTGGATTTCAGAGTAGCGGCCGGATCCAGAATTCGCCGTACGTAAGGATACCGGTGGAAATTCCGGGGTGTTACTGGGTACAGAACGACTGGGCCGTGTGTACCCATGGGAACCGCATAACCCGAATTAGTCCTTGTGCCGGATTCCGCCCGGCATTAGAATTCAAACCGCTATGGCTTCGCCTAAAGTCCAGACCGTACCCCGTGGCACCGAGACGGTGCTCCTCGTGGAACCGGAACCGGAGACTCGCGCGCTGGCCGCCTTCATGCTTGGCAAACAGGGTTACCAGGTGTTAGAGGCGCACAACGCGACGGAAGCGCTGAAGATCTATGACGAGCACGACGGCGCCGTGGACCTGCTCTTCGCGGAAGCACTCATGTCTCGCGTCAATGGCCACGACCTGGCCGGGATTCTGCAAAAGAAGTCTCCCGCCTTGCGCGTTCTTTTTCTGGCCGACTGGGACTACGTGCGCTTGGCCAGCCGGGTTGCCGCGCAGCAAGGGTTGACCTTCCTGCCGCGTCCCTTCACGATGGGGATCCTGGCGGCCACCGTCCGGCAGGTGCTGGACGCTCCGGCCCGGGGCCTCAATGTCATGGCCGCCGGCCTTGCCATGTAGGGAACGTTTCGGGAGATTCTGCGTCGTATCCTACATTAGAGTCGTATCCTACATTAGATATGACGCTCGCCCACGACGCCCGCTTTGCTTTTCGCCGCCTGCGGAAGAACCCGGCGTTCACGCTGGTGGTCCTCCTGACCCTCGGTCTGTGCATCGGCGCAAACACCGCCATCTACAGTGTGTTGGATGCCGTCCTGCTGCGCCCGGCGCCGTATCCCTCGCCCGAGCGGCTCGCCCTGGTCGTGACCGCGTGGCAGCAGAACGGCAAGCAGGGTATCGAGGAATCCCTTACCGGCGCCCTCTACGAAGGAGTGCGCGATCACGCCACCCTGCTGGACGTGGCCGCCTATTCCGGCGACAGCGGCGCGAATTTCGCCTGGCAGGGCCGCTCCGAGTTCATCCGGCAGCAGCGCGTCTCTTCGGGATTCTTTCGCGTCCTCGGCATCCCTCCGCAGGTCGGGCGGGAGTTCACGCGCCAGGAAGATGTTCCGGGCGGCGCGGCCGTGGCGGTGCTGAGCTATGGCCTCTGGCAACGGGTATTCCACGGCGATCCCTCCGCCATCGGCCGCTCCATGAATCTGCGGGGCGAGCCCTACACCGTGGTCGGCGTGATGCCGCGCGATTTCCGCAGCACCTCGGTGGTGGATGTCTGGACTCCGCTGCGGCCCTCCCGAACCGGCGAGGGCTCCGGGCAGAACTACGGGGTGGTGGCGCGCGTCCGTCCTTCCGCCACCTGGGCTTCGGCTTCCGAGCAGCTCAAGGCCATCAGCCCGGGGCTCCAGGCAGACTCCGGATGGTCGCGCAATGCCGTGATCGAGCAGCGCATCGAGCCGCTGCAGACGGGCGTGACCAGCGAAATCCGCAGTGAGCTGCTCATCACCTGGGCGGCGGTTCTGGTAGTGCTGCTCATCGGCTGCGTCAATGTGGCCGGGCTGCTGCTGGCGCGATCGTCGGCGCGCAGCCGCGAAATCGCCACCCGCATGGCCCTGGGAGGAGGGCGAGCCGCCATCGTCCGTCATCTGCTGATGGAGAGCCTGCTGCTCGCGCTCGGCGGCGGAGTCCTCGGCATCGCGATTGGCGCGGCGGCGCTCGGCTGGCTGAAACGACTGGGAGCGGAGGGCTTCGAGCTCTGGCATCCCATCGCCATCGACAGTCGCGTCCTCGCCGCCATGATGGGGATCGCCATCCTGACCAGCCTGGTCTTCGGACTACTTCCGGCGGTGTCTACCAGCCGCCTGGATATCCGCTCGGTCCTGGTCGAGGGCGGACGCGGCGTCTCCGGCGGCAGGCGGCACTGGGGGCGTAACGCCCTGGTGGCCTGCGAGGTGGCGCTGAGCCTGGTCCTGCTGGTGAGCGCCGGGCTGCTGGTCCGGACGCTATCCTATCTCAACGGCCTCAACCCGGGGTTCGACCCGCATAACGTGCTCACCGCCCAGGTCTCGCTGCAGGATGCCCGCTACCGCACCGAAAGCGCCGTCAACCGCCTGTTTGCCCAGACTCTCGACCGTGTGCGGCGGATTCCGGGTGTGGAATCGGCGGCGGTGGCGTTGACTCTGCCCTACGAGCGGCCGCTGAACGACGGTTTCCGCTTGCTCGACGGCACGGATGCCCAATTCCACGGGGTCGAGGTCGTATATACGACGCCCGGATATTTCGAGACGCTTCGCATGCGGCAGATCGAGGGGCGCGGCTTCCGCGAATCCGATTCGCCCGACAGCCTCAAGGTCGCGGTGGTCAGCGAGTCTTTCGCCGCCAAGTATTTCAAGGGCAGGGAGGCGGTCGGGAGGCACGTGGCCCTGGAGAAAACGCCGGTCGAGATCGTGGGCGTGGTGGGCGATGTGCAGCAGCACAGCGGGCTCGGCTCGTACGGGCCGGTCTCCGTGGAGCCTACCCTTTATATCCCGGTCGCGCAGACTTCGGACGGGTTCCTGCAAGTGGTGCACACCTGGTTCTCTCCGCGATGGGCGATCCGCGCCGCCGGCGCCACCGGCAGTGTCGCGGCGCAGGTGCAAGCGGCGGTGGCCGCGGTGGACCCGCTGCTGCCGGTCGCCAAATTCCAGACCATCGGAGACCTTCAGGCCAACATCACCCGCGACCAGCGCTATCACGCCGCGCTGTTCTCGATTCTGGCCGGACTCGCAGTGCTGCTGGCGGCGATCGGCCTCTACGGGTTGATTTCGCAATCCGTCACCCGGCGGACTCACGAGTTCGGCATTCGTATGGCCCTGGGCGCCAGCGCGGGACAGGCCGTCGGCAGCGCCATGAAGCCCGGGCTGCTGCTGTCGCTGGCCGGAGTGGCGGCGGGGTATGTGCTGTCCCTGGGCGCCGTGCGCTACCTGGAGCACTTGGTGTGGGGTGTGCGGCCCGGCGATCCAGTCACCTTCGTCACCACCGCGGCGGTGCTCCTGGCCGTGGCGGCGCTCGCCAGCCTGGCGCCGGCCCTGCGGATCCTGCGCCTCGACCCGGCGCGCACGCTGCGCAGCGAG
Source organism: Bryobacterales bacterium (assembly GCA_963836015.1). GTDB lineage: Bacteria > Acidobacteriota > Terriglobia > Bryobacterales > Bryobacteraceae > CAWCDJ01. Next base: position 717,512 of record CAWIIF010000015.1, read on the forward strand.
TGATTCGCGCTTGACAACACTAATAAATTAGTACTAAAAATGCTCCATGAAGCGACTCTTTGTGGTCCTGCTCTGCGCCGGCGTCTGCGCGGCGCAGGAGGCCGCGGTCGAAATCCAGCCGCTCCTCGATGCCGGAAATGCCAGCTACCTCAAAGGGGACTACGAAGCCGCCCGCCAGTCCTTTGCCCAGGCCTGGGAGTTGGCGCAGCAGAAGCCGGCCGCCGATCCGGTCCGGTATGAAGTGCTGAAGCGCCTGACCGCGGTGCGCGCCGCTGCCGGCGAGTTCGCCGACGCGGACGACTACCTGCAGATGGCCATCAACTGGCAGGAGCACGCCGTCGGCATGGACGACCCCAAGGTTGCCGATGACCTGCTGATCTCCTTCAACCTGAGCCGCGCCCTGAAGAACTACGACCGGGCCGAAGTGATTCTCGGACGCGTGATGGGCATCCATCGCCAGGCCTATGGGGTCTCGAGCGTGCAGTTGGCCGACGATTTCAGCCGCTTGGCGCACATTTGCCTGGAGAAGAAGGACCTCCAGCGCGCGGTGGAATATTCCAACGGTGCGCTCGAGATCCGCACCAAGCTTGCCGGCACGCTCGATCGCTCGCTATTGCCGGATCTGGACCGGATGGGGGGCGCCGAAAATGCCCTGCGCGCGTATGATAAGGCCGAGTCCACTTACCGGCACGCCCTGGTGATCCGCGAGACGTCGGTAGGCCGCGAGGATCCCGACCTGATCGGGACCCTGGACGGGCTGTCCTACGCCTGTTTCGGGCAGAAGAAGTACGATCAGGCCGAGCCGCTGTACCAGCGGCTGCTCGCCTTGTGGATCAAGTCGCTCGGCCCGGACCATCCCATGGTGGCGCTGGCGCTCGACAAGATTGCGATCTTCTATGCCGATCAGAAAAAGTACGATCAGGCGAAGGATGCCGAAGACCAGGCCATTGCGATCCGCACGCACTTCCTGGCGTCCGGCCTTTCGGTGGCCGCGAGCGAACAGCTCGCCGCGGGGAACAAGCCCGAAGCGCTGGCGCTCTACGAGCGCGCGTTGAAGGTGATGGACCCGCCCGATCCCCTTTACGACGAATTGAAAATGCAGATCGCGGATACCGTGAAAGAAATGCGACCCAAGCGAAAAGCGCCGTCGAAGAAGAGGTGAGACGCTACTGCATGCGCTTCATGTCGGGTTCGACCTTCTTGAACCCGGCTGGAACAGCGAACTGGGAAGCATCTACCGGGGCCGAGGAGAAGTCGGAATACTCGGTCGTCATGTCGATGAGGGAACCGGGGGTGCCGGCCGGCGCGCCGGCGTTGGCGGGCGCCTCCTGCTGTTCCTTCGGCTGGTCTTTCGGCTTACGGTGTCCGAGTCCGAAGTGGCCGCCCAAAGCTCCTCCGAGCGCGCCGCCCAGGGAAGGCCGCTCGGCCTGCTGCTGCTGCGGTTGTTGCTGTTGCTGTGGCTGGGCGGCAGTCTGGCCTTCGGCGCCGGAGGGAGCTGCTCCTTCCGCGCCCATCGACATGGTCTGCAGCACCGGAGTTCCGTTCAGCTTGGCAATTTCCTTCGCGGCTTCCGCCATACCTTTGGCCATGTCCGGACGCGACATGAACATATTGCCGCCGGGGGCCCAGTTCAGCTTTTCCGACATCCGTTTGTAGAAGTCGCGCGACTCCTGCGAGCCCGGCACGGTGGCGATCCAGACATGGGTAGTGACCACCATGGAGCCTTTCTGTCCGCTCTGCTGGTCGGTGCCTTCCATCTCCATCTTCATGAGCATCTCCTTGGCGTCGAACCCGGCGATCTGCTTGCTGTTGCCGGTGGCGCTGGCGGAGACTTTCCAGTTCACTTCGCCCTTGCCGGAATCCTTCTGCTGCTGCATCTTCTGCGATAACTGGTCGAGCATCTGCTTCATCTGCTCGAAGGTCATGACCGTATAGGTCTTCTTCTGCAGATCGACGCTGGTAATGGTCTGGCTCGCGAGATCGATGATCTCGATGTGGTTGTTCGAGCGGTGCACCATCATGTCGCCCTTGAACGCCACGGTGCTATGGATCGGCTCCCGCGCCTGCTTGGAGAAGACCCCGGCCACCTTCATCAAGCTGGCCATCGCCCCGCCGGTGATGGTGCTGGTTTCCTGATAGCTGAAGTCCGCCAGCATGGTGGACGACGCCAGAAACGCGATTGCTGTTCCGATTGCAAGTTTTCGAACCATAGGCCTTCCGATACGCTAGCATACGGAATCTGGCGGTACAATCTACGTTGCGGAAAGGGAGTACTGTAATGGATACCACCATTCGTCCCACCACCAAGTTTCTGAAAGCCGGGGCGCTGGGCGCCGCCATACTGGCCATAGCGCTCGATGTAGTCTGTTGGAAGCAATGGGGTTACGGCTGGCAAATGCTGTTGCCCCCGCTGCTCCTGCTGTGGCCCGCAATGAGAGCGATGCGGAGGCAGTTCACCAGGACCACGATCACGGGCGACCGCCTGCGCTACGAGGTTGGGATGGCGTCGAAGTCCACCCGCACCATCCAGCTATCGAAACTTCAGGACGTGCGCGTAGACCAGCGCCTCATGCAGCGCATGTTCAACGTCGGCGACCTCTCGCTCGAAACCTCCGGAGAGACCAGCCGCCTGACGATTCCGAACGTCGACAATCCGCAGGCCATCGCCGACGATATCCTGAACCGCGGGCAGGCCGGGGTCAGTTCTCCGACTTCTTCCGGATCTTGATGTCGAGCCTTTTGATCTTCTGATTGAGCGTGGAGAGCGGCACGTGCAGGCTCTCCGCGGCTTCCGTCTGGCTCCAACTGCACTGCTCGAGCCGTTCGATGATGGTCCGGCGCTCGAAATCGTTGACGATCTCGAAGAGCGAAGCGTCCGCCGGCAGCGGGACACCCTCCCCGCGATTCAGCCGGATCCCGTTGGCCTGCAGCAGCGCGTCGGGCAGCACGTCGACCGGCACCGAGGAGTCGGAGGCCAGGACTACTGCGCGCTCGACGACGTTCTCCAACTCGCGAACGTTGCCCGGCCAGTTGTGCTCCATCAGAACCTGAACCGCTTCGGGCTGGAAATGCAGGGTGGAGCGCCCGCCCGGATCAAGGAACTTGCCATTCTCGCGGCAGTAGTACGTGAAGAAGTGATCCACCAGGGGCGGGATGTCTTCCTTGCGGTCGCGGAGAGCGGGCAGCGCGATGTTGATCACGTTGAGGCGATAATAAAGGTCCTCGCGGAACTTGCCTTCCTTCACCAGTTGATAAAGGTCCGCATTGGTGGCCGCCAGGATGCGGACGTCCACCTTGATCGGGTCGGTGGACCCGAGCGGCGTGAACTCCTTCTCCTGAATGACGCGCAGCAGCTTGATCTGGGTCTCCGGGCCGATGGTGCCGATCTCGTCGAAAAAGATGGTGCCTCGATCGGCGACTTCGAAATAGCCCTTCTTGGTCTGGATGGCGCTGGTGAACGCGCCTTTGATGTGCCCGAACAGGGTCGATTCGAGCAGATCCTGCGGCAGCGAGCCGCTGTTCACTGCCACGAACATCTGGTCGGCGCGCGGCGAGTTGGCGTGAATCGCCTTGGCGATCAGCTCCTTGCCGGTGCCGGTCTCGCCCGTCACCAGGATGGTGGACCGGCTGTTGGCCACCTGTCCGACCAGGTCGAGCAGGCGGACCATGCGCTCGCTCTTGCCGATGATGTTGGGAAAGCTGTAGCGCTGCTTGAGGGCCCGGCGGAGCTGGGTATTCTCCGATTCGTGCCGCCGCAGCGCGATCATCCGGCCGATCTCGATGATCAGCTTTTCGTTGTCCCAGGGCTTGGAGAAGTAATCGTTCGCGCCGAGCTTCAAGGCGTTGACGGCAGCTTCCACGGAGCCGTAAGCCGTGATCATGAAGATGGGGGTCTCGCGGTCGCGCTTACGGACTTCCTCGAGCACTTCCATGCCGGAAATGTCGGGCATCATGAGGTCGAGCAGCACCAGGTCGTAGCCGCCGGAATCCAGTTTGCGCAGCCCTTCGGTGCCATTCTGGGCCAGGTCTACGGCGTAGCCCTCGGTGGTGAGGAGCAGTTCCAGCCCCTCCCGGATATCCAGCTCGTCATCGATGACGAGCAGTCTTCCTTTATGGTCGATTGCAGGATCGGAGGCGATCATCTCAAGCGGCATTCACCGGCTTCCTCGCGCCCTTGGCGAGAGGAAGCTCCAGGCGGAAACTGGCTCCGCCGGTGCGCCGGTTGGACACTTCGATCGAGCCGCCATGCTCTTGAATAATCCCGTACGTCACCGAAAGCCCCAGCCCGGTGCCTTTCCGCGCGGCCTTGGTAGTGAAGAAAGGATCGTAGATACGATGGATATGCTCGGGAGAGATGCCGTGGCCCGAATCCAGGACCTCGGCCTTGACGCCCGCTCCTTCCGACCAGGTGCGCACTTCCAGGGTACCACCGCCCGACATGGCGTCGCGGGCGTTCAGGAAGAGGTTCAGGAAAACCTGCTGCAGCTTCCCGGCGTTGCCCTGCACCGGGGGAAGACCGCCTTCGAGGTCGGTCTTGAGCTGGATTCCGGCCTTGCTCAACTGGTGATCGAGCAGCGACAGGGTTTCCTGGATCACCCGGTTCAGGTTGACTTCGCCGAACGAAGTAGTGGAGGTGCGGGAGAAATTCAGAAGTGAATTGACGATCTCGCTGGCGCGGAAAGTCTGCTTGGCGATCTTGTCGAGAATCAGCGACTTCTGCGAGTCGTCAGCCACCTGCTTGGCGAGCATCTGGGCGTAGGTGGAGATCACCGCAAGCGGGGTGTTGACCTCGTGCGCCACGCCCGCCGCCAGCAGCCCGATGCTCGACAGCTTGTCGGCCTGCACCAGGCGCTGCTCGAGCTCGGCGCGGTCCGTGACGTCGTCGAAGATGATCAGGCGGCCGATGCGCTCCTGGTCTTTCGAGACCAGCGGCGCGATGGCGATGTTCAGTGTGGCTTCCCGGAACCGCGCCGGCACCACATGAGTGTGGGTCGACGTGCCATTGCCGTTGTGCCCGTTGGCCGCCGCCGTCGCCGTTCCAGCCGGCCTGAGCACGAACTTGTAGATGTGGTGGATCCCGGTCTCGCCGCAGACCCGGTCGAACTGTTCGGAGAGCTCCGCCGGAAACAGCTCGGAGAGCCTCCGGCCGAGGGCGTGCTCGCGCGTGATGCCGCTCAACTGCTCGATCTGGGAGTTCCAGCTCTCCACGCGGTCCTCGAGGTCCGCCGCCAGGATGCCCACATTGATCGACTCGACGATATTCTCGCTGAACTCCTTCAGGCGCTCGTACTCTTCCACCTTGCGCTGGAGCGACCGATAGAGGCTGGCGTTCTCGATGGCGATTCCGACCGAGCCGGCGAGGGTCTGGAGCAGTTCCACGTCCACGCTCGAAAGATAATCGCCCGTGGTGGTCCGGCTGATTCCCATGTAGGCGATGATCCGGCCGCGCACGGTGCAGGCCAGGTAATAGGTGAGATCCAGGTCGCTGATGGTCCGGCGCACGCTGGCGGGCCAGGAGCGCGATACCGCGTCGAGCTGATGGCGGGTCCGCTCAAAGAAAAGGTAGGATTCCGGGAGCTTCCAATTGAGGAAGCTGAGATCCAGGCTCTCGTAGCTGGCCGCGGGCAGCCGTGGATTCGAGCCCATGGCCTTCTTGAGCCGGAACTGCGTCGCGCCGTCGTGCTCTTCGGCCAGGAAGAACGCCAGGTGCTTGATGCACAGGGTCTCGCACAGGCGCTCCCCGACCGACGACAGCATCCGGTCGAGGTCGGTTTCGGAACTGAGCTCGCGGGCGAACTCCACCAGGGTCCGCCGGTAATCGTAGCGGTCGCGATAGAAATAGCGGTCGAGCCGCTCCTGAATCCAGTTGCGTATGGGCTGGAACAGGAACGCCGTGATCAGCATGACCGTGATCAGCCCGGTATTGCCCAGGTCTTTGAAGTTCTTCTGCACCTGGTTGCCCAGCGCGAAGACAATTCCGTAAAACGAAGCCAAAACGCAGATGGTGGCCAGGGTATAGGCGTAGCCGCGGCGGAAGATGATATCCACGTCCATCAGCCGGTACCGCACGATGGCATAGGCCAGGGTAAGCGGGATCAAGGGCAGCGAAAGGACGGCCATCTTCTGGTAGGCGTTGGGGATCTGCCCGGCCGCATAGGGCAGGACATAGAGCACGGCAAACGGCAGGATGCCGCAAAACGCGCCGTTGCGCAGCCACTTGAGCTGCTGCCGGACGATGGGATCCTCAGCCTTGCCGTACTCCGAGTTCAGGGCGAACGCGCCCACCAGGTATGGCAGCACCGTGAGCACCAGCCACACGCGGTCGAGCATCCAGCGCAACTCAATCAGCGGCACGGCCACGATCAGCGCACCCGAGGCGGCAGCCAGGTAGACGGCGAACAGCAGCAGCGCGGGCACATACAACAGCCCCAGCCGCGCCGGCTTCTGGAACCACTTCCGGGGTTCCGGGAAGGTCAGGCAGAAATGCAGGAAGATGGTGGGCGCGAGCAGGCCGGCGGCCACGTTGCCGAAGTACATCACCTTGTCGAAGGGGTTGAGCTTGCCCGTGTAGTGGAAAGTCAGGAAGATGAACGAAGCCAGGCAGAGAATGTAAAAGTGCTGTGCTTTGTGCGCGCTGCCGCGCCGGAAATAGACGAACAGGCCGATGATCAGGTACGCAAAGCCGACCGCGTACTGATACAGCACGGCGCGATCCACCGCCACCTCGCCGACAATCAGGCCCTTAATGGCGACCTCGACGCCGCTGCGCACCACCAGGTAGTCGGCCTTCTGCCAGACCCCTACATTCACCAGGGCCTGGGTGACTTCGGCGGCTTTGCGGATATCCAGGCCCCCGATACTCTTCAGGCGGTCGCCCTGGTGGATGCCGGCCTTGCCGGCCGGGCTGTCGGACGGAACATACAACGCCTGCACGCCCGCGGCGCGATCGACCCAGATCACTCCGTCTTCGGGCAGGTGGAACTTGTACTGTTCCTCAAGGTTGATGACCGCAGACACTCCGGCGGCGAGTGTGAGGATGGTGAGGATTGCGGTCGATAGCTGGAACTTGAGTTCCTGAAACATGGACTCCGCCGTTACGCTTCAGCGAGACAACCTTCCGCGGCGACTGGCAGCACGTTTAATGCCGTAAGAAATCTGAATTTCTATATTGAGAATACGCGATTTTTCTATAACTTACAACCTGGTCCGCGCGGTCCCTTCGGTTTTTGGGAGAAAGACACTATGCGGAAGTGTATCGGGCTGTCTCGGGAGCGGCAAAACCTGCCACGGAGCGCGGATCCGAACCATTTTTGGAAAGCACCGATAACTTTGGTTAAGGTCCTGACTGTTAGGCCCGGTACTATCCGATGGACCGTTCTGCACAGCGCGCAAAATGCTGTAAACTATAAAACACCTGCCGCCCCTTCCGCCCGCGGCAAGCGGCGAGGGGTGACAATCGGCAGGTTTAGGCGGGTCTCAGGAATAATGACCAGGACGGCAATCTTATCTGCATGGGTGATGGCGGCGTTTGTCGCGGCTTTGCCGGCGATTTCCCAGACGAAGCCGGAGCAGCAATCGGAGGCGAAGCAGGAAAAGCCCGACGCACCCCCTGCGCAATCTCCCAAGGCGACCATCCCCGCCGCCGCGCCGGGCGACCCGGCAGGGAAACCGGCAACCGATCCGGCGAAACTGGCGGAGCCGGCGGCTTCCTCCGGAGGCAGCGCGGACAAGACTTATGTGATCGGCGCCGAGGATATCCTCAGAATTCAGGTGTGGGGAGACCCCCGGCTCTCGGGCGACTTCATTGTCCGGCCGGACGGCCGCATCTCGATGAACCTGATCAATGAGGTCCAGGCGGCCGGAAAAACCTGCCTGGAGTTAGGCAACCTGATTGGCGACCGGCTCAAGGCCGGCGAGTTCATGAGGAATCCGTCGGTGAACGTGCAGGTTCTGGAGGTGCGCAGCAAGAAGTACTATATCAACGGCGAGGTAAACAAGCCGGGACAGTACTTCCTGGTGACGCCGACTACCGTGCTCGAGGCGCTGAACAACGCGGGCGGCTTTCGGGATTTCGCCAACAAGAAAAAGATCAAGATTCTGCGCACCGTAGAAGACGGCATGAAGGAGTTTCCCTTCGACTACAACAGCGTGATCAGAGGCAAGAAGATCGAAGAGAACATTCTGCTGAGACCTGGCGACCAGATCATCGTTCCATAAAGCGGAGAACATTCGCTGCCGAATATATCCAACGGAGGAGAACGGAGGACATGACACCCGGACCTAATCCGAATTCTGTGAGCATTGCGCGACGCGTACCGGACGTCGAAGACTACATCGACATGCTTCGGAGGTACCGCGCATGGATCATCGGCCCGATGTTCGTGGGCCTGGTGGTCGCGACAGTGGTGGCATTTCTTTGGCCTGATACGTACATCTCGACGGCGGTAATGCGCGTCACGCCGCAGCAGGTTCCGGAAAACCTGGTGCCGAGCGCCATCAACTCGCGGATGTCGGAGCGGCTGCAGCAGATGGAAACCGAAATCCTCAGCCGCACCAGCCTGGCGGAGATTATCCGCAAGCCTGCCCTGAACCTGTACGAGCGGGAGCTTCAGAGGGTCCCCATGGAAGACGTGGTTCAGAAAATGCTGAACAAGGATATCAGCATTTCCCCGATCACCAACGTTGGCAGCGGCGGCAACCGCATGGTCTCGGCCTTCACGATCCAGTTCAAGTATACGGATCGCTATAAGGCGCAGCAGGTGGTTCGGGAGCTGGTGACCAAATTCACCGAGCAGAACGTGCGCTTCCAGCAGAACCAGGCCACCGTCACCAACGATTTTCTGACCAGCGAGTTGAAAGCGGCCAAAGAGAAGATGGGCGAGCTGAGCGCGCGTCTCACCAAGTTCAAGATCGAGAACGCGGGGACGCTGCCGGAGCAGGCCCAGGCCAATGCGTCCGCCCTGCAGACCTACCGGCTCCAGATCATGGCTTTAGGTCAGAATATCAACACCCTGCAGTCCGACAAGACCATGCTGGAATCCAGCCTGCAGAACCTGCGGTCGCGGCTGGGTTACGCCAATGCGAACCTTGAGCAGACGGTCCCGGGAACCTCGGCGGCCACTGTCCGCAACGAGCGCCTGATCAACCTGGAGAAAGACCTGGCGGATGCCAACGGCAAACTGGCGGCCACCAAGGAGTTATTCGGCGCCAATCATCCGGATGTCATCGCGCAGCAGGCCATCATCGACTCGCTCCAGCGGCAGAAGGCCGCGCTCGAGAGCCAGGAAGCGCTGCGTCCCATCGCACGCGGCGCCGCGTCCACCAGGGTCATCAACCCGGACATGCAGCGGAACATCGAAGAGATCAAGGGCGAGATCAACACGACACAGACGGCGATTGCCAACAAGCAGGCGGCCATCGACGAAGCCAACCGGCAGCGGGCCCAGTTGGAAAAGGAGATCTCAGAGTTCCAGAAACGGCTCGACTCGGCACCCATCAACGAGCAGCAATACAGCTCCCTGCTAAACGACTACGCGCTGGCCAAGCAGGATTACGAAGACAAAGCCAAGAAGCAGGAGGTTTCCGCGACGGCGCAGAACCTGGAGGACCGCAAAGCGGGGCAGAACCTGGAAGTGCTCGATTCGGCCTCGCTCCCCGACCAGGCGGCCGAGCCGAACCGGCTGATCTGGGCGATCGCCGGCACGGTGGCCGGACTGACGCTGGGTATCATGCTGGCGGCAGCCCGGGAGATGAAAGACTCCTCTCTCAAGAACCTGAAGGACGTGCGCGCCTACACCAATATGCCGGTGTTGAGCAGCATTCCCCTGCTCGAGAATGCCTTGCTGGTGCGGAGGAAGCGCCGAATGGTCTGGCTGGCATGGGCGAGCGTAGCCGTCGTGGGGGCGGTCCTGATGACCGGGTCGATGTACTACCACTACACGCGGCTCTGAGCGCCGGCGGTTTTCGAGGGAAGGATCGGAGAGTATATGAGTCGAGTACACGACGCACTGCGGCGGGCGGAACTGGGAGGACTGGGATACGGCGACGCTGCCGCGGAAGCTCGCGCCGGCGCCGGAGGGGCGGCGGATTCAGGTCCGGGTCCGCTGAGCGGTCCTGCGACCGCGCTGCCGCAAGTCCGCCTCAATCTCCACGCGGGTATGCTGAGCGAAGTCGCTCCGGTTGCTTTTGAGCCCGCGCCGGAATCGCACCTTCTGGACCTGAACAACTCGCACGAAACGCCGGCCGAAGAGTTTCGCACACTGCGCACGCGGCTGAACCACCTGCAAACCTTGCAGCCTCTGCACACGGTGATCATGACCAGCCCCTCGCCGGCCGAGGGAAAGACATTTTCCGCCGTCAACCTGGCGCTGGCGCAGGCCCACCTCTCCGAGACCGCCGTGCTGCTGGCGGATTTCGACCTGCGCCGGCCGATCATCCACAGCTTATTTCAGATCGAGCGGGCGCCTGGCCTCTCCGATTACCTCTCCGGCCAGTGCACGTTTCCGCAGGCGCTACGCCGCATCGAGGGCATGAACCTGTATGTGCTCCCGGCCGGCTCTCCGGTCAAGAACCCGCTGGAACTGTTGAATATGCGACAGTGCAAGGCGCTCTTCGAGGAGCTGCCGCGCCTCTTCAACTGGGCCATCTTCGACACTCCTCCGCTGCTGTTCTCGGCCGATGCCAACCTGCTGGCCACCCTGGCCGACGGCACAGTCCTGGTCGTAAAGATCGGCAGCACGACCTTCGACAATGTGACCCGGGCCATGCAGTCGCTGTGCGAAAACAATGTACTGGGCATCGTCGCCAACGGCGCGCGCGCTTCGGAGCTGTACAGCAAGTATACGTATTACTATTCGAAGGCCGAGTAGGCGTCAGGTCGCCTTGACCCATACCCTGGCGGCGGCGGCGCGGTCGATAGAGATCCGCCGGCTGCCCGATCGCATCTCCATCTGCTGCCCCGGCGAAATGAGCCGCAGGCGGACTCCCGGCCGGATCCCCGACTCGTCGAGCCGCTCGAGGAGGGTGCGGTCGCGCTCAAAAACGCTCACCACGTCCAGCCGCTCGCCGGCGAGGGCCTCGTCGAGCGGCTTGAGCCCGCGGCATCTCCTCTGCCCGGGCGAATCCATCCCCACGATGTTGCCGTGCGGGCAGACTCCGCCGGTTCCCAGCTTCTCGACCAGCTTGCGTTCGAAATCGGCGGAGACGGCGTGCTCGAGCTGCTCCGCCTCGTCGTGAACCTTGTACCACTCCAGGCCGAAGATCTCGGTGAGCATCCGCTCGATCAGGTGGTGGCGGTTGAGCAGGCGGCTGGCGATTTCACTCCCCGCGGGGGTCAGTGCGATCTGGCCTTCCTCTCCCACCGAGATGAGCGCATCGCGCTTCAATCTGCGGATGGCCATGGTTACCGCCGGGGCCGACACGTTCAGCCAGCGCGTGAGGGTGACGGCCTTCACCGTTTCCCCCTCCGAGGCGGCTTCGGCGATGGCTTTGAGGTAATTCTCTTTGGAGATGGTGATTCGCACGCGGGCTCATCACGATTGTACAAGGGAGCGGCGCGCCTCTGCCTCAGGCCGCGGTGGCGCCACCGTCCACCGCGATCGTCTGGCCGGTAATGTAGGCGGCCGCGGCGGAGGCCAGAAAGACGGCCACGCCCTTGAGCTCCCCGGGACGGCCGACGCGGCCCATCGGGATACGCTGCTCGATCGCGGCCTGGTACGTTTCAAGCACCCGTTCCGACATCCGCGACGGGAAGAACCCGGGCGCGATGGCGTTCACGCGGATGCCATGGGGCGCCCACTTCACGGCCAGTTCGCGCGTCATGGCAATCATCCCACCTTTGGCGGCGACATAGGCAGCCGCATGAACCGGCTCGGGCATGGCGCGCAGGCCGGCGATGGAGGCGATATTGATGATCGACCCGCCGTGCTGCCGGATCATCTCGCGCCCCGCCGCCTGGGACATCAGGAACGCGCCCGTCAGGTTGACCTCGAGCACGCTGCGGAATTTCTCGGGTGGCATGTCTTCGGCCGGGCTGCCCCAGGTGATTCCGGCGTTATTGACCAGAATGTCGATTTTTCCGAAAGAAGCGAGGGTCAGCCGCACCGCTTCGGACGCCGCGGCTGCGTCGGAGACGTCGCAGACCGCGCTCTCGCAGCGGGCGCCCATCTCCCGGATGTGCGCGACGGCCGGAACCAGCCATTCTTCGCGCCGCGCCACCAGTACGAGGGAGGCGCCGGCCTCCGCCATGCCCCCGGCGATCTCCTCGCCGAGTCCGCGGGATCCGCCGGTGATCAGGGCTACCTGTCCGGTGAGGTCGAACTGTGGATTCGCCATGTCGAACCATCGTACTAAGGAATCACTTGTACTTCCCGCCAACCCCCGCGGGCCTACACTAGGCACAGGAGTTACACATGATGATGCGGAATTGGTTCTGTCTGGCGCTACTGACAATGGGAACCGCCGCCGCGGGCGCGGACCGGCCCGATTTGAACGGCAACTGGAAACTGGACCTCGTCCACAGCAAGCCCGGAGAGGAGAAGGTGCAATCGGAGACGCTCCTCATCCATCAAACCGACGACGGGGTTACGATTGCCGACAGCCAGGCCTCCGAGGACGGGAAGGAAAAGAAGCTCGAAATCCAATGCAACACGATGGGCAAAGAGTGCAAGCTCAAGGACGGTGCATTCTCGCTCTGGTACAACGGCTCCGTACTGGTGGTCATGCAGACGCATGGAGACGCCATGGTCGTGAAGCGGCGTCTGGCGATGTCCGAGGACGGCAGCAAACTCACCATGGACGTGATTCACATTGCGCCCGATAAGCCGGCGGAGAGCTACATATTCGTGAAGCAATAGGGTCAGCCCAATCGTAAAGCGCGACGCCCGTTGGCCGATATGGGAGATGAGGTCCCCACCTCAGAGGTGCGTCGTTGCCGCAGGAAAGTCGTTCCCGCTCGCTGGTCGCCCGGACGCCGTCCTGCCGGCCGGCTGATGTCGAGTGCGCAGGGTCGGTCGCAGCCGTGGAGGAATCTACGGATGCCGTCGTGATCACGGACGTAACTGAGCGCCGGGCGGCCGAGGAGGCCCAACGATTTCTGGCTTCGATTGTGGAGTGCTCGGAAGATGCCATTGTCGCCAATACGCCCACCGGCACGATCCTCACCTGGAACCGCAGCGCGCAGGCTCTCCTGGGATACTCCGCCGAAGAGGCCATTGGGCGCAACGTGGCGATGCTGATCGCACCCGAGCACCGCCATAAGGTAGCGCCGTTCCTGGAGCAGGTATTGAAGACCAAAGGCGGCTGCCACCGCGAGGATGTGCTGGTACGAAAAGACGGGAGGAGGGTCACCGTATCGGTCACCGCAAATACCATCCCGAATTTCGCCGGGGAAGTGGTGGCTATCGCGGCCATCATCCGGGACATCACGGAGAGAAAGCAGGCGGAGGAGGCACTGCGTGAAAGTGAGGACCGCTTCCGAATTATGGCGGATAGCTGCCCGACCTTGATGTGGGTGACCAACGCCGAGGGCGGAATTCGATTCGTCAACCGGACATGCCAGGAGTATTTCGGGACGACTTACGAGCAGGTGGAGGAAGGCAAGTGGCAGATGCTGCTTCACCCGGACGATGGCCCGGAGTACGTTGGGGCGTTCCTGAGCGCGGTCGAAGGGCGTGCGCCTTTCCACTACGAAGCGCGGGTCCGGCGCGGCGATGGGGAGTGGCGGTGGCTCGCGTCGTACGCGGAGCCGCGCTTGTCGCCGGCCGGCGGATTCCTGGGTCACGTCGGCCTCAGCCTGGACATCACGGAGAAAAAGCAGGCGGAGGACGCCCTTCGCCGTGGCGAAGAGAAATTCCGGGAGTTGGCCGAGAACATTCGCGAAGTCTTCTGGATGATGAACCCGGCAGCCACCGAGATCCTCTACATCAGTCCTGCCTATGAACAGATTTGGGGCCGTACCTGCGAGAGTCTCTACCGGAACCCGATGGACTGGCTGGAAGCCATCCACCCGGAGGACCGGGGCCGGGCGCGCCGGTTGTTCGAGAAGCAGATGGCTGGAGCGAATGTTGGCTCGGAATACCGGATCCTCACGCTCGACGGCCAGGAAAAGTGGATCCGGGACCGCGGATTTCCCGTTTGTGATCAGTCCGGCCGGCTGATTCGCGTTGCGGGAATCGCCGAGGACATCACGGAGCGGAAGCGCTACGAAGAGGCGCTGGTCCGCGCGCGCAAGGCGGCCGATGCTGCGAATCTGGCGAAGAGCCGCTTCCTCGCCAACATGAGCCACGAAATCCGTACGCCCATGAATGGCGTGATCGGCATGCTTCAGCTGCTGTTGGATACGGATCTCACTCCGGAGCAGCGCGAATATGCCGGAGTGATTGAGGCCAGCGGACGGACGCTGCTGGCGCTCATCGACGATATCCTCGATCTGTCCAAGATCGAAGCCCGGAAGATCGTGCTGTTGCACGAGGACTTTGACCTGCGCCGCACCGTCGGGGACGCCATGGAGAGCCTGCTCGGCCAGGCGAAGGCCAAAAGACTGGCTTTTAGCTGGCGGACGGCGCCCGAGATCCCCTCGCTTCTGCGCGGCGATCCCCACCGTCTGCGGCAGATCCTGATGAACCTGGCAGCCAATGCGATCAAGTTCACCGAACGGGGCGAGGTAGCCGTACAGGCAGGGCTCGAGAGCCGGGAAGGCGGCACGGCGACGCTGCGAATCACCATCTCGGACACGGGTATCGGGATTCGGCCGGAACAGGCCACCGCGTTGTTCTCGCCTTTTGTTCAGGCGGACGCATCCACCACACGCAAGTACGGCGGCACGGGCCTCGGGCTATCGATCTCCAAGCAACTGGTCGAAATGATGGGCGGGAGGATTGGATTCGACAGCCGGGTGGGGGAAGGCTCCACATTCTGGTTCACCGCGGTATTTGAGGTGCCCGCCGAGCCGGGGCCGGAGAGCATTCAGGCGCCGGGAGGAGTGGCCGAGGTGCGGCCGGAAGCGCGCATCCTGGTGGCGGAGGATCATCCGATCAACCGGCGCGTACTCCTGGCGCAGCTCGAGAAGCTCGGCTGCAGGGCCCGCGCCGTCGTCAGCGGCGCGGAAGCCGTCGAGGCCGTGGAGCGAGAGGAATTCGACCTGGTGCTGATGGATTGCCAGATGCCGGGGATGGATGGCTTCGAAGCGACGCGACGCATTCGCGGGTCGGGACGTCCAGACCTTCCGATCGTCGCCGTGACGGCCGATGCCATGTCGGGCGACCGGGAGCGCTGCATCCGAGAAGGGATGAGCGACTATCTGTCGAAGCCCATCGAATTGTGCCTGCTCGCGGAGGTGCTTGCGAAGTGGCTTTCCGAACCGGGTTACTTGCGGGCCACGAGCACGCGAGACGGGTAGAAGATCTGGCGCACCATGCGGTCGTGCAGCACTTCGAAGCGGACCGCTTCGATGAGCTGCGGCACGCGCTGCTCGACCTGGCGGCCCCAGAATGCCGGTGCGACGCGGCCGAGCACTTTGTAGACCGCATTGAATACCTCGGTGTTTTGTCCGATGAGCACCAGGGTCAGGCTGCCGCGCTCGCGCAGAACGCGGCGGAATTCGCGAAGCGTGCTGACGATATCCTCGTTCGATAGCAGCTCGAGCAGATAGCAGCAGAAGATCGCATCGAAACTCTCGCTGCGGAAGGGCATGTGGCGCGCGTCCACGGCCTGGCAATCGGTGCGCGTACCGGGGAAGCGGTGCCGCGCTGCGCGCTGCGTGCGGGCGGCCATGTTGGGCGAGAGATCCACCCCGACGGTCGCTCCGCTGCGATTGGCCCGCACCAGGCGGCGGAACATCTCTCCGCTGCCGGTGGCGACTTCGAGCACCTTCATACCATCGCGAAGCCCCGAAGCCTCCAGGGCGCAGCGGTGCGCGCGGGAATGGAACAGCATGGTGGACACCGGGTAGACCGCCGCCAACCGGTCATAGACACGCCGGGTTCGCTCGGTCAAGGTTGCTGGCAAACCGTTGATGGGCCAAGCCCCAACAGACTCTTCCGTTCTATTCAAGCCATTCTCCTGGGCTAAACTCACGAAACCGCCGCCATGTCCGTCTGCAATTCGGGTACATCGATCTGGATGCGGGTACCCTGGCCGGGCTGGCTGTCGATCCACATGCGGTACTGGTTGCCGAACAGCACCTTCAGACGCTCGTTCACGTTGCTGACACCGATACCGTGATCGAGAACGCTGGAGAGTTTGGCCTCCGGTATCCCGACGCCGTCATCCTCGACCAGGATATGCAGCTTGGAATCGTGGCGGCGCGTCTCAATGCGGATCGTTCCTCCTTCCACTTTGCTGCTCAAGCCGTGCTTGATGGAATTTTCCACCAGCGGCTGCAGCAACATGCTCGGCACGAGCATATCCAGCGTATCATCCGCCACGTCCTTTTCGAACCGCAGTTTGTCGCCGAATCGCACGACTTCGATCGACAGATAGTCCTCGATAAAGCTCAATTCGTCGCGAAGGGTACTGAACGTCTCGTGTTTGCGAAGCAGGCGGCGCAGCACTTTGGAGAGCCGTACCACCATTACGCGGGCCTCATTGGGGTTGGTCCGGATCAGCGAGGAGACCGAATTGAGCGTGTTGAAAAGAAAGTGCGGATTGATCTGGCTGGTGAGGGCCGCGAGGCGCGCCTCCACCAGCAGCCGCTCCTGCTCTTCGAGCTTTTTCTCGTTGCGCGCGCTGTTCCAGATCTTGAGCGGGATGGCCACGGAGAGCAGCGTGGTGAGGTACACCGCGGCGATCGCCAGCGGATGCGGAGGCGGCTGGCCCGGCAGCGGGCGCGTGAGATCGAACACATCGCCGGGCGCGGAAAAGTGAATCAACCCACGGCGCAAGGCTTCGGCCACCAGAATACCCGCGAACAGCAGAAGGTGGAAGGACGCCCTGCGGTAGTTCTGGCTCTCCTTGAAAAACCGGTAGATGTTAAGGTCGGGCAGCGGGGAAAAGCGCCAGATCTCTTCCGGGTCGGAGGCCAGGTCGCGGAGCACCCCCCCGAAGACCCCGATGCCGGCCAGCAGCGGCATGGTCATGTGCTCGTGGCCGAAAACGGCGGGCAGGGCGATCAGCACGCCGGAGAGCAGTCCCGTGACATAACCCCCCAGGATGCCGGCGAGCAGGCTACCTTCCATGCCGAGGTCCGCCGCGCGGTAGGCGGGGACCAGCACCCGCGTCGCGACGCTGGCGGCGAACACGACGGAAAGCCATAGGGACAGCGCCAGCCGCTGATTCAGCGTCCGGTTCTCCATCATCAACATCGACTTGAACGTGTTGGACCGCGCCAGCACACTCGCGATGGAGGCCATCACTCCCAGCTTGAGCAGCAGGGGGACCAGGTAAAGTTCCAACATTCGCCGTCGCAAGCCATTATAATGGAGGGACTAAGGTTCCCAAAGCCAGGCATGAAGAATTCCTACGCGCTGCGGCTGACGAAAGTGGCCGAAGCCGATTTTCCATCCCAGTTCGGTTTCTTCCGGATCTACGGCTTCGAAGGCCGGGACGACGGCCGGGTCGAAGAAGCGGTCGTGCTCAAAATGGGTTCGCTCGAAGAGGGCGGGCCTCCGCTGGTCCGGATCCATTCCCAGTGCCTGACGGGCGACGTATTCCACAGCCTGCGCTGCGATTGCCGCGCGCAACTGGAGATCGCGCTCAAGACCATTGCGGCCGAGGGCCGGGGGTTGTTGATCTACGAACACCAGGAAGGGCGAGGCATCGGACTGCTCAATAAACTGCGCGCTTACGAACTGCAGGACGCGGGCGCCGATACGGTAGAGGCCAACGAGCAACTGGGATTCGATCCGGACCTGCGGAGCTACGAGCTGCCCGGGGCGATTCTGCAATATTTCGGTTTGAAAGAGATCCGGCTGCTCTCGAACAATCCCGAAAAGGTGCGGGCCGCCGAGGACGCCGGCGTCCACGTGACGGAGCGTGTACCCTGCCTGGCCGATGTTCTCGACACCCGCGAGGCCTATCTCCGCACGAAGAAAGAAAAGATGGGTCACATTCTGGAAG
The DNA here is from genome assembly GCA_963836015.1 of Bryobacterales bacterium. Classification (GTDB taxonomy): domain Bacteria; phylum Acidobacteriota; class Terriglobia; order Bryobacterales; family Bryobacteraceae; genus CAWCDJ01. The sequence goes on from CAWIIF010000015.1 coordinate 735,566, forward strand.
GCCTCTAACGAATTCGGGCGTATCTGTGGAGCCTTCGACATTCCCGGCGCGGGGGGCGTATCGATTTATTGCGCGCGCACGTCCTATGTTTGTAGCTCGGTGGATTACACTGGACGTTAAGGAATGAAATTTGCGCTCGTCTTCCTTGTGAGCCTCATTGCCACTGGTGAGGCTGCTGCGCCGGACTATTTTGTTCCGGAGCACCAGATTTCGGGCATTGGAATCGCTCGCGACGGAATCTCGCCGGAGCTTCTCGAGATGCGCGCGAATCTGATGATCCAGTCCCAAACCTTCAGTATTTTGCGCGATCCGCAGGCCCTTCCGGGGGCGAGGCGCATCACCGGCGACCGGCGCCTGCAGACCATTTTCCATTCGGCCGCCGATTCGAGCGGCCTTCCGGTGACACTGATCGAGGCCATCGCCTACCTGGAGAGCTGGGGCGCTGCCAGGGCGGAGAGTCCCGCGGGCCCGAAAGGCATCATGCAGATATCGGCTGCCACGGCGCGCGCCATGGGGCTGAGGCTGGTGCAGGCCAAGCGGTACCACGTGGCGCGGGAACGCATACTGCTGGCCGCTAAGAAAGGCCGGAAGGCGAGATACCGGACCGTCACCCGACGTACGCCTTACCTGGTTACGGTGCGCGACGACCGGATGACACCCGCGCGCGCCATCCCGGCGGCGGCCCGGTACCTGGCGGGCATGGAGCAGAAATTCGGCGGCCGCGACTGGGCCATCTTTGCCTACCACTGCGGCCAGGGGTGCGTCGCCCAGATGATGGACCTGACTCGGCGCGCCCGCGGGATTCCGAACAACGACTTCAGCGTGGCCCGCATGTTTTTCTCCGCCAGCCCCGCCTGGAATCGCGAGCTGTACGAAGCGATCCAGCAGCAGATGGAGCGCGACTGGTCGCCGACCTACTATTTCCGCGTTAAGCGCGCCGAGCAGCTGCTGGCGCTTTACCGCAGCGACCCTTCGGAGTTTGCTTCGCTGGCCGCCCAGTTCCGCAGCGATTTCGTGGCCGGCGCGGAGCGCGCGCCGCACCGGCTCTCGGTGTGGCTGAAGCGCGGCGACCTGGTCTTCCGGAACTGCGACGACATACGGGCCGATCAGGGCAGGCGCCTGGTGAAAGCGATGGACCGGCCGGGGTACTACGGATACACGCTGCGAATCTCGCCGGACACGCCGGCCGACCTGGCCTATTTCGAGCAGGCCTCGCCGGCGGCGCTCGGCGCCCTGACCTATGTCGCGTTCGAGACCCGCAGGTTATATCAGGCCATGGGGCACGACGCCGCGGAGTTTCGCCCGCTGGAGGTCACCTCGCTGGTGGAGCCGGAGGATTTCGTGAAAGCGACGAGGGGCCGCGATGCGGAAGCTCACTGTTCGGGGCAGGTGTTCGATATCGATTACTCGACGCTCCCAAGCCAGGAGCTGGAGTGTCTCCGATTTGTCCTCAACGACCTCGGCTGGGACGGCTACCTGGGATTCGTCGAGGATGGCCGCGACACCCTGCACATCGGCTGCTCGCCCACTTCGCGCGACTTTTTCGCTACGGTGTTTCAGGAAGCTGTGGGGAGTCCCGCCGTCAGCGCGGTCGAAGATCTGCGCTGAATTTCGCTCCATGTGAGTTACTCGCCTAATCGTAGTGCAGCGCTTCGAGCGGCTCGATCTTTGCCGCCCGGCGCGCCGGAACCAGCACGGCCACCACGCCCACCGCGATCATCAATGCGGACACTCCCACGAACGTAACGGCATCGGTGGCGCTTACGCCGTAGAGCAGGTTGGCAGTAAAGCGGGTCAGCATTACGGAGAGCGCCATCCCGATCGCGAGTCCAATCCCTAACAACAGCATGCCCTGGCCGGTAACCAGGCGGAGAACGCGACCTGGCTGCGCGCCGAGCGCCATGCGAATGCCGATCTCGCGAGTCCTGGCGCGGGTTGCGAAGCTCAGCACACCGTACAACCCGACCGTGGCGAGGATCGCGCCGACGGCGCCGAAGATCCCCAACAGCAGCGCGCACAGGCGGGGCAGCAGCAGCGACTTGTCGACATGCTCCCGCATCGTCTCCGTGTTGAAGACCGGCAGGTTCGGATCGAGCGAGTGAATCGCGTTCCGCACGGCGGCGGCGAGCGGGCCGGGAGCGGAAGCACTGCGCGCCACCACCGTGATTCCGTAGAAGCTCATGGCCTGCTCGGGCTTGGGCTCGAGGAAGAGATAGGCGACGGCCGTACGCTCTTCGCCGAGCGTCCGCGATTTGGAATTCTTCGCCACGCCGATCACCTGGTATTGCTGTTTCCCGGCACCCGGAGGTCCTTCACACTCAAGCTCCTGCCCGAGCGGATCCTGGCCGGGGAACATCTTGCGCGCCATCTCTTCGTTGAGGATGACGGCCGAGGCGGTATCCCGGCGGAGGTCGAAATCGCGGCCCCGGAGAAGCGGGATTCCCAGCGTGCTGAAGTAGCCGGTTCCCACCGTGTAGACGTCGGCCGAGGTCTCGTCCTTGCCGCCCCGCTGCTTGAACCCGAACGACGTGCCGCCGATGCTCAAGGGGATGCTGTCGACGAACGTCACCGAAGTGACGCCGGGAAGCGCCGACACGCGGTCCCGGACCTGCGCCACGAACTGACGGGTCCGCTCCGGCGAGTAATGATGGAGCTTGGGATCGACGGCCATCATGAGGATGCCGTCGGTGCGCATGCCGAGGTCGATGGAGGAGGCGTTCTGCAAGCTGCGCAGGAACAGGCCGGCCTCCACCAGCAGCACCAGGGAGAGCGAGACCTGCACCAGCACCAGGATGCCGCGGATTCCGAAGCGGCGCCCGGGGCCGAGCGCCCGCGATTCGTTCTTGAGCGCACTCACCAAGTCGGTGCGGGTGGCGCGAAGGGCGGGAACCAGGCCGAAGGCGATTCCGGTAGCCACCGCCAGCGCCGCCGTGAAGAGTGCGACCCGCAGGTCGATGTGAAACTCGAACCCGATGGGAATGGGGAAGGGAAGCCGGAATCCGGCGATGGCGCGGACGGCCGCGGCGGCAATCGCGAAGCCCAGGCCCGCTCCGAGCAGCGCCAGCATCATGCTCTCGGTAAGCAACTGGCGCACCAGGCGGGCGCGCCCGGCGCCGATCGCCAGCCGGATGCCGATCTCTCTCTGGCGGACGGTGGCACGAGCCAGCAGCAGGCTCGCCACGTTGACGCAGGCGATCAGCAGCACCAGTCCGACCACCACCATCAGCACCACGGCCGCGCCCATCGCCTGTTTCGTTTCTCCGGGCAGCGCCCCGGCCTTGCCGAGGGCCATGGCGGGACGCGGCGTTTCGCCCTTCCGGTATTCCTGCTCGAGGCGGCGCTTCACGGTATTGACCGCGGTGGCGGCCTGCTCCCGGCTGACTCCGGGATTGAGGCGGGCCAGCAGCATCAGCCACTGGGAGTTGCGATGTCCGCGCATATCCGCGGGGCGCAGGTCGGGCATCAGTTGATCGGCCATGGCCAGGGGAGCCCAGAATTCGCTCACGAAGCCGCGGTCCATGCCGTGGAAGCCCGCGGCCGTCACTCCGACGACGGTGTATTTGCTGTTATTCAGGATGATGTCGCGGCCCAGGATGCCGCGGTCCGCGCCGAACCGGCGGCGCCAGAGCGCATCGCTCAGAACCACCACCGGGCTCTTACCGAATGTTCGATCCTCTTCGGGCAGGATGCCCCGGCCGAGTTGCATCGGGACCCCGAGCATCGAGAAGTACGCTCCATCGGCCATTTGTCCCCAGACGCGCTCGGGCTCACCCGTGCCGCCGACGCTCGCGGGCACCAGCGGGAAGTGCGCCGAGACGTCCTGAAAGACGGACTTCGTCTGATCGCGATAATCCAGGTAGTCGGGCCAGGACAGGGAACTTCCGTTCGCGAACGAGACCAGCCGTCCCGGGTCGCGCACCGGCATTTCGCCCAGCAGCAGCGTGTTCACCATCGTGAATACCGTGGTGTTCGCGGCGATCCCCAGGGCAATCGATATTGCAACCGCGGCTGTGAATCCGCGCTGGTTCGCAAAGCTGCGCAGCGCGAACCGGACGTCCCGCCAGGTGGTCAATAGCATAAGATTCGTACTCAACTATCTTAAAACGAAGCGCGGAGCGGAAAGTTCCGTCCGTCATGGTAGACTGGCGGCGAAATAGGGGAGGACGCCACCATGAACGGCCAGGGGATTCGCCATATCTTCGTCCTGATGCTCGAAAACCGCTCGTTCGACCACATGCTGGGGTTCTCCAACCTTTCGGGCATCGATGCCGGTACCGGCGCGATCACCAGCGTGAACGGGCTGAGTGGAACGGAATCCAACAGCTACAACGGGCTGACTTTTCCGGTCGAGATGCCGGCCGAGTTTGCTCAACCGTTGGACCCCGGCCACGAGTTTCCCGATACGCTGCTGCAACTTTGCGGGCCCGGCGCGGTCTACCCGAAGGGCGGGCCGTATCCGGCCATCAATCACACGGGCTATGTGACGTCTTATGTCGCCAACGGCGGAATCGGCAATCCGGGCGAGATCATGCGTGTCTATAGCCCCAGCCAGCTTCCGGTGCTCAACGCGCTCGCGTCGGAGTTCGTGGTCTGCGACAACTGGTACTCCTCGATGCCCGGCCCGACCTGGCCCAACCGCCTGTTTCTGCACGCTGCGTCGTCGGCCGGCCTGGACCACAGCCCGAGCACCCAGGAGATTGTCGAGTGGGAGTCCCTCAGCGGCCTGGCCTTCCCTAATGGGACGATCTTCGACGCGCTTGCGCGGAAGCAGGTAACCCGCCGCCTGTATGCCGGCGACGACTTTCCGATGGTAGCCGCGCTGAAGGGCATCAGCCTGGGTGACATACGGCCCTATCATCTCTTCGGCGGCGATCTGGCGCAGCCGGCTTACCCTTACTCCTATATCTTCATCGAGCCGAGTTACAACGTCCTGGGCGACTACCGGTGCAGCACGTCGCAGCATCCCCTGGACGATGTGACCCGGGGCGAAGCGCTCATCAAGTCGGTCTACGAGTCCCTTCGCAATTCGGCCTTCTGGGAGGACAGCCTGCTCATCCTCACGTGGGACGAGCCGGGCGGCTTCTATGATCACGCCATTCCGCCCGCGGCCACGCCGCCGGGCGATACGGGACTCGATGACGACTCCAACCAATACGGCTTCGCCTTCGACCTGTACGGGCCGCGCGTGCCGGCTGTGATCATCTCGCCGCGCATTCCGAAGAACCTGGTGGATCACCGGGTGTACGACCATACCTCGGTGCTGGCGACGGTCGAAAGACTCTTCGGCCTCGACCCGCTGACCGGGCGCGATGCCGCCGCGCGCGATCTGCTGCCGCTCGTCACGCTCGAGACGCCGCGGCAGGATACGCCGCGGACGCTGCCCGATCCGGCCGATTCCGGTGTGGCGGGGTGCCCGCCGGTGTCGCTGTTCGATCCGCTGGCCGCGGCCGCCGCATCAGCCGCCTCGATTGCCGGGAAGTTCGACGTGGCGCGACCCGAGGCCCATGTGAAGCCCGGCAATCTGGCAGGCACGCTGCAGGCGGCCTTGCGCCAGGAGTTGGCCTCAGCGGCGCCCGATCTGCGCAAGCAGGTGCTGGCGCAATTCGGCGCGATTCAGACGCACGCGCAAGCCGCCGATTTTCTGGGGAAAGTACGGGCAGGGCTGAAAGCGGCGCAGAAAGCTTAGGGCGGATTGTCGCGGATCTGGCCGATACGGACCTGTATGGGCACTCGATTCACTCGCCGCGGGGCACGGCCCCAAAGGAGCAAAGCATGGAACTCGGTGCGTTTTCCGTCAGCCTGGCTGTCAAGGATCTGGGAGCTTCGAGGTCATTCTACGAGAAGTTCGGTTTCAAGGCCTTCGCTGGAGATCCCTCAAAGAACTGGCTGATCTTGAAGAATGGAGGCCACGTCATCGGCCTCTTTCAAGGCATGTTCGAAAAGAACATACTGACTTTCAACCCGGGCTGGGACATGAACGCCCAAAAGCTGCCTGCTTTCACGGACGTGCGCGAGATACAGCGCCGGTTGAAGGCGCAAGGCGTGAAATTGGCGACCGAAGCAGACGAGAGCACGACGGGCCCCGCCAGTTTTGTCGCGGTCGACCCCGACGGAAACCCGGTTCTCGTCGATCAGCACGTCTGAAGACCGGGCGCTGCCTTCTACACCTTGGTAATCAGCGTGGCCTTCTTCAGGAAGTCCGCGTCGAACTCCAGGCCCATGCCGGGGCCCGGGGGCAGCGGGATCACGCCGTTGCGGATCTCGAAATTCGGGCTGAACCACGACTGCTTCTTCTGCGGCGCGCGCCATACGTACTCCATCCAGGGGCCGATGTTGGGCGTGGATGCGGCGAATTGCAGGATATTGACGGAAGCGGCGCCGGTCTGCGTGTTGTGCGGGCAGATCCACATGCCGGCCTGGCGCGCCATCCGCGCCACGCGAGCGGCGCGCGTGAAGCCGCCGTTGTAGTTCAGGTCGGGCTGCACGACGTCCATCACCTTGTTCTCGATCATCCACTGGAACAGCCAGAGGCTCGAATCCTGCTCGCCGAACGCCACTTTCATGGAAAGCGCGTCGGCTACCTTCTTCGTCTCGCTGAGTTCCTCCCAGGGGCAGGGCTCTTCGAACCACAGGTACTTCATCGCTTCGAGGCGTTTGCCTAACTCAATGCCCCTGGCCGCGCTGTACGAGCCGTTGGCGTCCGCCATCAGGGTGACTTTGCCGGCGAGCTTCTTCTGCGCCAACTCCAGCAGCTTGTCGGTGCGGCCGGGGTAGGCGTCGCGGTTCTCGCTCATGCGTCCGCCGATTTTGAACTTCACGGCTTTTGCGCCGGTGAACTCCACGCCGCGGACATACACATCCACCTCTTCTTCGGCGGTGGTGTCGCGGCCGGAGCCCGAAAGGTACACCGGGATCTCCTTGCGCAGGATGCCGCCCATCAGTTCCGCGGCGGGCTTGCGCACAGTTTTGCCGAGCAGGTCGAGCAGGCTCTGCTCCACGTAGGCCACGGGGCACCAGAAGGCCTGGCCGGAGAGCTTGTAGTTGGCGATGTAGACCTCGTCCACCAGGCTCTCCAGATCGCGTGCGTCTTTGCCGAGAAAGTGCGGCGCCACCCGGCGCAGCAGGATGGGGATGAAATCCTCCATGTCCTTGGTCTGGATGACGCCTTCGACTCCATCGGTGGAGCGCGTGCGGACGAAGTAAAGCTTGCCCGATTGCAGGAGCTCGACGGAGGCGATCTTCACCGGGTCCTTCACGCTCTGGTGGAGGTTGAAGACGGGCTTCTGATAGTCGGGCACGGCGTCGTCGCCGGCTGCCGGGGAGTTCGCCGCGAGCAAGGCCGCGCCCGCGGACGCGGTGAGAAAGTTACGCCGGTTCATAGAGTCCAGCATACTCCGCGCGTCCTAGACTTTCGCGCTCATCAGCCGCCCCAGCCCGCCGGCGATCGTGAGTCCATCGGTGCGGTTCTGAAAGTAGCGGCGATTGATCTCGTGCCGGTCGAGGTCTTCGAGCGAGGTGAAGCCGATCCGGCGGAGCGTGCGGGCCAGCTCCTCCGGCGTGAAGAACAGGCGGAACGGCTCGCCGGCCGCGGCCACGCGTGCGGCCAGGGCGTCCAGAGCCAGGCGCTCCATCCACTTCAGCGCGGAACGTTCCACGGCATAGTCGAACGCCACGCCGCTTCCCGGGGGCATTGCGGCCACGACGCCCAGGGTCGCAGTCATCGCTTCGAGCGTGAGGTACGGGGTAACTCCCAGCCACGAAAAGAAGGTCATCGCCCGCGGGTCGAAGATGGTCCGCGCCAGCGCATCGCGCAGAGTCTGATGCTCGAAATCTGTTGGCACGAACGTCAGGCTTTCCGGAACAGGGATGCCCGCCTCCGCCAGGAGGCCGCGCTTCCACTCCTGCGTCGCGGGGAAGTCCACTTCGAATACGCGGACGCCCGCGGAATTCCGGTAGCCGTACGTATCGAGCCCGGCGCCCAGGATTACGTATTGCGTGGCGCCGCTCCGTATGGCCGCGGCCAGCTCGTCCTCGGCGAAGCGGCTGCGCACGGCCATAAAGGCTCGCATGTGCCGCGAGGTCGATGTCTCTCGCGTGCCCCGTACCAGCTCTTCGGCGTTCGCGCCGAGAATCGGCAGCGCCACCAGGTCTTCGAAAACCAGCGGATGGTCCAGCATCTGGTGGGCGGCGCGGCGCAATGCCACGCGATAAGCCGTTTTGCTCGGCGTGTTCTCTCGCATCTATTGCCGGGGGTCGGGCCGTACGACCAGGGGCTGCGTATAGCTGTGCCCGTCGACAGTGAGCTTCACGGTGTACTGGCCGGGCGGCATCCACTCGCCCTGCGAGCCGGGGGTGTCGTGATAGATCGCGGAGATCGGATAGCCGCCTCGTCCACCCGCCTGGCGCGGAGGGCCGTGCAGGTCCCACACGAAGCGGTGTGTTCCGGCGGCGGCGGAAAGCGGCTGGAAGGGGCGGATCCAATACGCCGGCACGTTGAGGTTGGGATCGGGCGGCGTGGGTTTGTCCTCGCTCGAGAACTGGCGCACCGTCTTGCCCGTGCTGTCGAGGATCGCCAGCGTGACCGGGCCGTTCGCCGCGGATTTCAGATGGTAATAGAGGATCGCGCCATCCGGCGGATTCTTTCCGGCGGGCTCTTCGGGCGGCAGCGGAGTGTCGGTGTTGGTGTCGCGCGGGTAACGGTAAGTCACGCGCGGTGCGAACAGGTGTGCTTCGGCCGCGGCATTCTCGACCGACAACTGGCGCAGCGGCGAGATGTCGTCCAGGATCCAGAAGCTGCGCCCGTGCGTTCCCACCACCACGTCGCCATCGTGGATCACCAGGTCGCGGATCGACGTGGCCGGCATGTTGAGGCGCAGCGGGTGCCAGTTGTCGCCGTCATCGATCGAGACCCATACGGAGGTCTCGGTGCCCGCGAACAGCAGGCCCTTGCGGACAGGGTCTGCGCGAACCGTATTCACCGGACTGTCGGGCAGGCCGTGGACTATCTCATTCCACGTCGCGCCGCCGTCGTGCGTGCGGTAGATGTGCGGCTTGAGGTCGTCGAGCCGCAGGCGGTTGATGGCCGCGTACGCGGTGTCGTCGTCGAAGCGGGAAGTGTCGAGCTGCGAAACTTTGCTCCACGGAGTCAGGGCGGGCGGCGTGACGTTCTTCCAGGTCTTTCCTCCGTCGCGCGTCACGTGGATCAGGCCATCGTCGGTGCCGGCCCAGATTACGTCCACGTTGAGATGCGAGGGCGCGATGGCATACACCACGCCGCGGCGTGTGGCCTGGCGCTTCGCCTCGTCGGGATACGCCGCCACGCTGGCGGGCAGTGCGTAAGTCTCGCGCGAAAGGTCGGGGCTGATCTCGCTCCACGTCGCGCCGCCGTTGGTCGTCTTCAGGACCATCTGCGCGCCCAGGTAGAGGACGTGCGGGTCCACGTAGGAAAACAGCAGCGGCGCCGTGCGCACATAGCGGTAGTTGCCGCGCGGGGCGACGTTCTGTACCTCGCCCGTCACCTTGTTATAGCGGTGAACCTTGCTGCCGTAGACGATATTCGGGTCGAGCGGATCGGGCGCGATATATCCGTACTCGTCCGCGCCCACGGGATGCCAGTCGCGAAACGTGATCTGGCCGTCGTTGCCGCGGCTGGCGATCCCCACCGAGCCGCTCTCCTGCTGTCCGCCGTACACCCAGTAGGGGCGCTGGTTATCGGTAATCACGTGGTAGAACTGCGCGGTCGGCTGGTTGTACCACGAGCTCCAGGTAGCGCCGCCGTTCACCGTGATGGTGGCGCCTTGATCCACCGCCAGCAGGATGATATCGGGATTCGACGGGGTTGATCCAGATGTTGTGGTAGTCGTCTCCTCCTGGCGCGCCTTTGAACGCGGTGAAGCTCGTGCCTCCGTCGGTGGACTTGTAGAGCGAGGTATTGGCGGCGTAGACCACGTCGCGATTCTTGGGGTCCACGCGCACGCAGGCGAAGTCGTTGCCGCGGCCGTAGACGCGCTGCTCGTGATTCACGCGGCGCCAGTTCTGGCCGGCATCGTCGGAGCGGTACAGCCCGCCGTGGTCGCGGTCGGCTTCCACCAGCGCGTACATCCGGCTGGGATCGCCCGGCGCAATCCCGATGCCGATGCGGCCCAGTCCCTGGGCGAACGTAGGGAGACCGCCGGTGAGCGGCGTCCAGGTGTCGCCGCCATCGGTGGATTGGAACAGGCCGCTGTTCGGCCCGGAGAACTGGCCGTTCTCCCACGGACCCTGCTGCGCCTGCCACAGTACGGCATAAATCTTGCGCGGATTGCGCGGATCGAACGCCAGGTCCACCGCGCCCGTGCGATCGTCCTTGTAGAGGACCTTCTGCCAGCTCGCGCCGCCATCGGTGGACCGGAAGACGCCGCGCTCGGCGTTCGTGCCGTAGGGGTGGCCCAGCACCGCGACGAAGATGCGGTTGGGGTCGCGCGGGTCCACCAGGATGGAGGCGATCTGCTGTGCGTCAGCCAGGTCCAGGTGCCGCCAGCTCTTGCCGCCGTCGGTGGATTTGAAGATGCCGTCGCCGATCGAAAGGTCGGGCCGCTGCAGGCCCTCCCCGCTGCCCACGTAAATGATCTTGGGGTCGGAGGGCGCCACCGCGATGCAGCCGATCGACCCGGTGGGCTGGTCGTCGAAGATCGGCCGCCAGGTCAGGCCATAGTCGTCGGTCTTCCAGACTCCGCCGTTATTCACGCCGATGTAGAAGATGTTCGGCTGACCGGGAATGCCCGCCGCGCCCACCGTGCGCCCGGCGCGGAACGGGCCGATCATTCTCCATTCGAGCCCGGCGTAGAGCGATGGATCGAGACTCTGGGCGGCGGCCGGGAGCATCAGAAAAGTCAGTAACAGACTCATGCGGCGCATAGAGAAGCAGGATACCATCGTGGCAGAATTGAAGCTGATGAAGGACGCCATTACCGCCGCGTACGAGCGCATCCGGCCCTACGTGCGGGAAACGCCGGTAGAAGAGGCCGGCGGTCTCGCGCCCGCCTGCGGCGCCACCGTGCTGCTCAAGCTGGAGCACCTGCAGCGCACCGGATCGTTCAAGTTTCGCGGGGCCTCCAACAAGGTGGCGATGCTCTCGGCGGGCGAGTCGGCGGCCGGAGTAGTTACGGCATCAAACGGGAATCACGGACTCGGTGTGGCGGCCGCCGCGCGCGACCGCGGGATCGAGGCCGAGGTGTTCGTCTCGGCGCAGGTATCTCCGGCCAAGGCGCGGCGCATTGAAGCCATGGGTGCGCGGATCCGCTGCGCGGGCGGCGATCCGCTGGATGCCGAGCTCGCCGCGCGGCGCGCCGCCCTGGAATCCGGCCGCGTCTTTATCTCGCCATACAACGACCTCGACGTGATGGCCGGCCAGGGCACCATCGCGGTGGAACTGGTCCGCCAGGTCCCGAGGATCGACGCCGTGTTCGCGGCGGTGGGCGGCGGCGGGCTGATTGGCGGGATCGGCGCATATCTCAAGGCCGTTTCGCCGGGCACCGAAATCGTGGGCTGCTGGCCGGAGAATTCGCCCGTGATGTACGAATGCCTGCGTGCCGGGCGCATCGTCGAGGTGGCCGAGCAGCCCACCCTTTCCGAAAGCACCGCCGGAGGACTGGAGCCGGAATCGGTTACGCTGGGCGTGTGCCGCGACGTAGTCGACCGTGGCGTGCTGGTTACCGAAGACGAGATTCGCGCCGCCATGCGGCTCGCGTTCGAGGCGGAGCACTGGGTGATCGAAGGAGCCGCGGCAGTGGCGCTGGCCTGCTTTCTCAGGGAGGCCGGGCGCTACGCCGGGAAGACCGTGGTAGTGGTCCTCTGCGGTCGCAACCTCTCGCCCGAAGTGCAGGAACGCGTATTCGGACTATGAGGGCAGCACTTCTTCTCTTTGCCGCCGCCGGACTGGCGCACGCCGTCGAGCTGCACGTCCGGTTCGGAGCGCTCGAGCGCATGCTCGCCCAACAGGTATTCACGCAAGAGGGCCGCCGCTACGTGCGCGGTGACAAGGCCAACCGCTGCAACTTCGCGTATCTCGAAAAACCCCAGGTGGCCGGAGATGGCGGCCGCCTCAAGATCCGCGCGCGCTTCACCGGCCGTTCGTCGCTCGACATGCTGGGAAAGTGTGTGGGCCTGGGCGATGCCTTCGACGTCGTGATCACCGCGCTGCCGCAATACCGCGACGGCAGCCTGCGGCTTCAGGATGTGAAGGTGTCGAGCGACGGTAAGAGCGGTTTCTACATCCGCCGCGTGTGCGCCGCGATGCAAGCCAGCCTGGCCCGCGATTTCAAATACGAGATCGAGAAAGACACCCGCAAGATGCTGGAGGATCCCGCGACCCAGCCCGGATACCAGCGCGAGGTGGGCCGCTTTGCGGTCCCCGCGATACGGGTCAGCCAGGACTCGCTGGTTCTGGTGGTGGATTTCGATCTGACCGTGAAGTAGGGCTTACGGGGCGATCGTGATGAAGTTTTCGACCTTCGTGACTCCGGGCGCCGACCACGCGGCCCGCTCGGCTTCCTGCTTCTCCGCCCAGGAGCGCACGGTGCCATAAAGCCGCACCGTGGAGCCGCTCAATTCGAGGTTGATCCGGCGCGCGTCCAGCTCCGCGCTGCGTTTCAATGCCTCTTCGATCTTCATCTTCAGGTCCGTGACGGTCGCCTGAGGCCGCACCTCGATGTTGTTGCTGACGCCGACCACTCCCTTCAGTCTCTTCACCGCGGATTCGGCCAGAGTCTTCTGATACTGCCAGTCCACCGAGCCTTCGAGGGTGACCCAACCGTTCTGCACGGTCACTTTGATGCGGTCCGCGGGAATACTGACATGGCCCTCGAGTTCACGCACCGCGTCCCGCGCAATTTCGGGATCGGTCCGCGTCCACGTCAACTTCACTTCGATGTCGTTCGCCACGGCCTTCACACCGTGGACCCGCTTGGCGGCCTTCTCCGCCGCGTCTTTCTCCCAGTAGCTGTGGACGAATCCGGAAAGCGTCACCACGCCGTCCTTCGCCGCCACCGCGATGTCGTCGGACGAGTTGATCTTCGGATCCCATTTCAATTCGGCGATCACCGCCTCGCGAATCGACGCGTCGGATTTAACTGGCGTCTCGGTCAAAGTTGCCATACGTTCTCCTTCTTTCTCCAAATGCCCGCGCCAATGATCTGTGCACCTTTCATGCCAACAGCGGTCTGCGGCGCTGTCTGTCTTCCGGCGCGCAAATGGGCGAATAGCGCGGAAAAGACCAGCCTGTCGCGGCGGAAAGCATGTTCGCGCTAGCGGGTGTGCGAAGGACAGGCTAGTGTAGGGTTAGAGCCGTAATCTAAGTCAGCGAGAGGATGATGGTCGGGGAGAGCGCGCCACTTCGCCGAGTCATGGAGCAGGCGTCCATCGTGGCGCCTACCGATTCCACCGTTTTGATCCTGGGTGAAACGGGAACAGGGAAGGGCCGCCTCGCGGCTGCCATTCACGAGTTCAGCGTGCGGCGTGAGCACTCGTTCGTGAAGGTGAATTGCGCCGCGATCCCCATGGGGCTGCTCGAAAGCGAGTTGTTCGGGCACGAACGCGGAGCATTTACGGGCGCCATCGCCCAGCGCGCCGGGCGCTTCGAACTCGCCAATGACGGAACGCTCTTCCTCGACGAAGTCGGTGACATTCCTTTGGAACTGCAGCCGAAACTGCTGCGAGTCCTGCAGGAGCATGAGTTCGAGCGCTTGGGCAGCACGAGAACCCTCCATACAAACGTCCGGTTGATCGCGGCTACGCAGCACGATCTTCGCAAAATGGTGGCCGCAGGGACGTTCCGTATGGATCTGTTCTACCGGCTGAACGTCTTTCCCATCCGGATGCCGGCACTGCGCGAACGCCGGGAGGACATACCGTTGCTGGTGACGCATTTTGTGGATATGTTTTCGCAGCGGATGGGTAAGAACATTCAGGTAATCCCGGTCGAAATGATCGAGGGGCTACTCCGTTATCCTTGGCCCGGTAACATCCGGGAACTGGAGAACTTTCTGGAGCGCGCCGTGATCCTGTCCCGCGGTTCGGTGCTCGATGCGCCGCTGGCGGAATTGGGCTCGAGCGACGGAGAAGCAGAGATGGAGATCGTCCCCGTCACTCTGGAGGAAGCGGAGCGCGCACACATCCAACGGACCCTTCGCGAAGCGAACGGCGTCATCACTACCGCCGCGGCGCGCCTCGCGGTGCCGCGCTCGACGTTGTTCTACAAAATGCGGCGCCTCGGCATCTCCGCCCCCCGGCAGCGGAAAGAACAAGCCCGCGGAGCGCCCGGCTAGGCAGCTACCGGCGGGGCAGTCCGAATCCGGTTGGTAATTCCCTTGACGCCCGGAATGGTCTCGATCACCCGCCCCGCTTCGGTTCGCTGCGCTTCGTACGCCACTTCGCCTTCCAGGGTGACGTGTGCGTCTTTCACCCTTATGCGGATCGTGTCGGGCAGCCCCGCCTCCACGCGGACCGCCAGTGCAGCTGCTGCGATCTCCCGGTCGATCCGCCGCTTCTGCATTCGTACGAAGAGAGTCACCAGCAAATAGCCGGTCAAGGCTCCTATGCCGCACCCGATCGAAGCGGCGGCTGGAATAGTCAGGCCGAGGGGGACGAATAGGATCGGCCCCAGCACCGCTCCGATGGGAATCCCGACCGCCAGGCCCGCGAGTTTCTCGAGACCGTATTTGTCAATCGGATCACGATCCATTGCACCTGCTCCTCATCGGTAGTTCAAGCACTTCCCGGGCCAACCCCGTGTCGTCCGATAGACGTGGCGCGGCGAGTGGCGGACGGCCGGCACCGAAACGCGCTCCAATTCGCAACGGTATCCAAACTGCATGAACTTAGACAATGACACCATCAGGAAATAACCACGGCGAGCGCGTGCGTATCCTGGGCCCTCTGGGGTCGCCGCTCGGTTACATGATTCGAGATTTCCTCCATCGAAGCGATGTCCCCTTCGAGTGGGTCGAGCTGTCGAACGATGAGGAGGCCCGCGCCCTCGCAGGCGTATCCGGCCTCCATGATCCCCGTTTGCCGGTCTGTATCTTCCACGACGGTACCCGCCTTGAGTGCCCGACGGTGCGGCAGATTCTCGAGAAGCTCGGCTGGTATCGCGATCCCTCGCGGTCGGAGTACGACCTGGCAATCTACGGCGCCGGCCCGGCGGGCCTGAGCGCGGCGGTCTATGGGGCCACCGAAGGGCTTGCCACGATCGTTATCGAGCGGCTGGCCGTCGGCGGGCAGGCCGGCAGCAGCTCGAAAATCGAAAACTATCTCGGGTTCCCGTGCGGCATCAGCGGGGCGGAACTGGCGGAGCGCGCACGCGAGCAGGCCTGCCGTTTCGGCGCCGAGATTCTGATCGGGCGCGAAGCCGTTCGCGGAGAATTCATGCCGGGCAAAGGCGTGGGACACCTTGCCGACGGCACGAAGATCGTGGCGCGGTCCACGATATGCGCCACGGGAGTCATGTACCGGCGCCTCGGTCTTGCAGGTGAAGAGCGCCTGTTGGGGGCGGGCGTCTATTACGGCGCAGGAGCCAGCGAAGCGGCGCTTTGCCGCAGCACGGACGACGTCTTCATTGTCGGCGGAGGAAACTCGGCCGGGCAGGCGGCCATGCATTTTGCGCGTGTCGCCCGGAGCGTGACGATGATCGTTCGCGGAAACAGCCTGAAAGAGACGATCTCCCAATACCTGGTCGACCGCATTCAATCGTCGCCCAAACTGCGGGTGCTTACGAACAGCGAAGTGACGGCGCTCGAAGGCGAGTCGATGCTCGAGGCCATCACCGTCGCCAACCGGCTCACGGGAGAGCAGCAGCGCTTCGTCACTCGCTGGCTGTTCGTCTGCATCGGAGGATTTCCGCACACCGAGTGGGCCAAGGAAGTGGGGATCGAGCGCGACGACGCAGGCTACCTGGTGACCGGGCCCGACCTGCTGCGCGCTAATAAGCCCCCGGCCAACTGGCCGCTCGACCGAAACCCCTATTACCTCGAAACGAATATCCCCGGTATGTTTGCGGCCGGCGACGTGCGTCACGGCTCCGTGAAGCGGTGCGCGTCCGCGGTCGGCGAGGGCGCCATGGCGGTCGCGTTCGTGCACCGGTATCTGGCAGGTGGATAGTATGGCTACTGAAACGAAGAAGAAGAACAGCGCAGTAAAGACTGTGGAGACGATTCCCGAGACGATGCGCGCGGCGGCCATCGATCGCTTCGGCGGGCCTGATGTGCTATCGCTGCACAAACTGAAAGTGCCAAAACTCGACCACGGCGAGGTCCTGATCGAGATCGACACCGCCGGCGTGGGCATCTGGGACGCCGAGATGCGGGCCGGCGAGATCCCGATCGAAGGCGCCGGGTTTCCGCTGGTGCCGGGCACCGACGGCGCCGGACGGGTGGCCGCCCTCGGGTCGCACATCCGCCGCTTCAAGGTCGGAGATGCGGTTTATGCGTACAGCTTTGCCAATCCGAAGGGCGGATTCTACGCGGAGTATGTCGCGGTAGACGCGGATAAGGTCGCGTTGATTCCCAAACGGCTCGGCCTGAAGGAAGCAGGCGCGATCCCCACTACCGGGTTGACGGCCCTGCAGGGCATCGACGATGCGCTGAAAATCCGCAGGGACGAAACGGTGATCGTGCACGGCGGCTCGGGCGGCGTGGGCACCCTCGCCATCCAGTTCGCGAAGCTCCGCGGAGCGCGTGTCCTGGCGACGGCGTCCGGCGACGACGGGCAGACGCTGGTCCGTCGACTGGGCGCGGATGCCTCGGTGGATGCGCGCCGCGGCGACATCCTGGCGGCCGCGCGCGAGTTCGCCCCCGATGGAATCGATGCCGTCCTCGGCCTGGCGGGCGGGGAAGGCTTCGAGCGGTGTCTCGACGCGCTGCATCCCGGTGCGCGCGCTGCGTGGCCCAACGGCGTCGAACCCGTTCCCGCCAGGCGGCCCGGCATCCGCATGCAGTCTTATGACGCGATTGCCGGCGTGCGCGAGTTCGACGCGCTCAACCTTGCCGTGGAGGCGTGCCGCCTCCAGGTTCCGATCGCCGCGGCTTATCCTCTGTCCGAAGCGGCCAAGGCCCATGAACGCATCGAGCAGGGTCACGTGGGGGGCAAGATCGTACTTCGAGTAGCATGAACAGAGGAGGGACTGGAATGCCTGAATGCACTCATCTGGATCAGATTCACAATGTGAAGCCGCGCACGCCGCAGGGATGCGAGGAGTGCCTGAAAACGGGCGACTGGTGGGTTCACCTTCGCCTGTGCCTCACGTGCGGACACGTCGGCTGCTGCGATTCCTCGCCGAATCGCCACGCCACCAAACATTTCCACCACACCAAACACCCGATCATCCGCTCTTTCGAGCCCGGCGAGGATTGGGGCTGGTGTTACGTGGATAACGTGATGCTGGAATTAACCCGGCCTTAACCGCCATTGGACGCCTGCGTGGACTGCTTGGCATCGTACCTGCACTACATATCCTTGCCGGTGGGGACTTCCGGCTGATTCACTCCGCCATTGCTACGGGTTGTTCCGCCGCCGGAGGTCCCCGATGTCACCGGTAAGAATCGAGGAGGCATCAATGGCAAAAGAGAGAAGCGGCGGTCAGCAGGCTCCGCAACACCAGGGCGGTTATCCGCTCCGGGTTGCAATCGGGCCCGCCGACCTGTTTCGAATGGGTCCGTTTTCCCTCATGCGGAGGATGAGTGAGGAGATGGACCGTGCCTTGGGGAGGGTCCCCGCGCCCGGCGAGGAAGAACCGACAGCGTGGGTGCCGGTCATCGAAATCTCCGAGCGCGAAGGGAACTACGTCGTGCGCGCGGATCTCCCGGGAGTCAAACCCGGCGACGTGAAGCTGGAGATCACCGGCGAAGCGATTATCCTGCAGGGGGAACGCAAGGTCGAGCAGGAGCGCGAAGAGGGCGGCATCCACCTGACCGAGCGCAAGTATGGGCGCTTCTATCGAAGCATCCCGCTGCCCGAGGGGGCCAAAGTGGACGAGGCTCGTGCCCGTTACGAAAACGGCGTTCTCGAGATCATGGTGCCGATGGAAGCCCAGCGGAGCCAGCGTCGCGAGATCCCGATCGAGCCCGCTTCCCGGCCAACGGGAGGCACGGAAAAGGCGGCGTAAACCTATGAGAGTCGCATTGGCAAGAAACTGGTGGTCGCTGGTGATTCGCGGCCTGGCCGGAATCGCCTTCGGCGTCATTACCTTCCTCTGGCCCGGCATCACCCTGGCCGCCCTGGTCTTCCTGTTCGCGGCCTACGCCTTGATCGATGGGGTGATGAGCATCGTAGGCGCCGTGCGGGCCGCCGAGCGGCACGAGCGCTGGGGCGCGCTGGTTTTGGAGGGCCTGGCCGGGCTGGCGGCATGCGCTCTGACGGTGTTGTGGCCCACCATCACGGTGCTGGCGCTGGTAATCGTGATTGGAGCGTGGGCCATCGTGACGGGCGTCCTCGAAATCGCTGCCGCCATCCGGCTCAGGCAGTACATTTCGGGCGAGTGGCTGCTGGCTTTGGCCGGCGCCGCCTCCGTCATCTTCGGCTTCCTGATCCTGTTTATGCCGATCGCCGGCGCCCTCGTGGTGGCCTTGTGGGTCGGCGCTTACGCGTTCATCTTCGGAATCATCGAGGTGGTCCTGGGGATCCGCCTCCGTGGTTTCAGCGGCTTGTCCTTGAGCGGTCCGGCTATGCCGGCGCCCGCGCATTGATTTTCGCGGTCCGTGAGGTTTATGCGGAAACTCGTCTATGTAATGCACTTCATCAGCCAGACCTCGCGGACCGCGGATCATACCGAAATCCTGCGGACCACGGGCAGTGCCACCAGTTGTGTGATGAGCACCATCATCCAGCCCTCCGGGGTCGAGACCGACCTGAAAGCCTCGGAGGGCGGACTGGCGTTTTTCGAGTCGGAGCTGCGCGTCACCGGGTCAGGCGAATTTCAGGAACAGGGTGAAATCACGTTCGGCGACGACGGCGAGCATGTTCTGCGGTTCTCGACGGTGGGCGAAGGTCACCTCGCCCGGGATCTGGAGCCCGGCGTCCTGGCTGGCTCGGCGACCTGGAATGTGGAAGGCGGCGAAGGACAATTTACGGCTGCCCGCGGATTCATCACCTCCACCTTCACAGTCAGCAGTTCCGGTGAGCGGAGTGATTTTCACTGCGGTCTCATCTTCATTCCGGAGTGAAGGCGTCAGAAACCGGGAATGCTTACGGGCAAGCTAAAGCATGCCCCGCCAATTGCCGTGGGGCATGCTTTAGCTATGCTTTAGCTTGCCCAGAAATATGCCGCGAACGGCGCGCTACATGCGGCTCGGCAGCGCGTGGGGAACTTCGCCGGTCGAGAGTTCCCATTCGTGCGCGAACAGATAATACACCAGGGCTCCCAGGAGCGCGCCGGCGATGGGCGCGACCCAGAATAGCCACAGTTGATTCATGGCCCAACCGCCCGCGAACACCGCCGGCCCCATGCTGCGCGCCGGGTTTACGGAACAGTTGGTGACCGGAATTCCGATCAGGTTGATCAGTGCCAGGCCGAACCCCATCGCGATGGGTGCGAACCCGTGCGGTGCACGGCGGTCGGTCGCGCCTAAAATGATGACCAAAAACATCATCGTCAGCACGAACTCGATCAGGGCGCAGGCCAGCAGCGAATAGCCGCCCGGCGAGTGCATGCCGTAGCCGTTCGAAGCGAATCCGTTCGCCAGGCTGAATCCGGGTTGCCCGCTGGCGATTACGTAGAGCACTCCGCCGGCGGCGATTCCGCCTGCGATTTGGGCAATGATGTAGGCCGGCAGGTCGGAAAATGGAAGCCGCCGGGCCGCCGCCATTCCGACCGATACCGCGGGATTGATGTGGCACCCGGAGATATGCCCGATTGCATACCCCATGCTCAGCAGCGTGAGACCGAACGCGAGTGAGACTCCCAGGAAGCCGATGCCGGTATTCGGAAACGTGGCTGCCAGCACGGCGCTGCCGCATCCGCCGAAGACCAGCCAGAAGGTTCCCACAAACTCTGCGAATGAACGCTTCGCCAATGATCCATGCATGATTGCACGCCTCCCGTACGTTAACGTTGATGCTTCTTTCCCGCCGCGAACTCACGAATGGGGGGAGAAATGGAGTGAATCGAACCCCGTCCGCGACGCCCCCCGCGCTCTTGCCGCCTGATAAACTGTCTCCCGAGATGATCGATACCGTTATAGACCCCGCCCTGATCCCCAAACGGGCGCTCTACACGGGGGCGCTCATGCCGGCCATCGGCCTGGGCACCTTCGGCTCCGACCACGCTTCCGCCGATCGCATTGCGGAGGCCGTTCAGGGGGCTATCGGCGTCGGATACCGCCACATCGACTGCGCGTCGGTCTACGGCAATGAAGACCGCATCGGCGCCGCGCTGGGCGCCGTCCTGGCCGGCGGCCTCAAGCGTGACGAGTTGTGGATCACTTCCAAGCTGTGGAACGACAAACACGGCGAGCAGGACGTCATCCCGTCGTGCCGAAAGTCGCTCGCCGATCTCGGCCTGGACTATCTCGACATGTATCTCGTCCACTGGCCGTTCCCCAATTTTCATCCGCCGGGGTGCGATGTCGGCTCGCGCAGTCCCGACGCGCGCCCTTACATCCACTCCGCTTTCATGAAGACCTGGCGGCAGATGGAAAAGCTGGTCGATCTGGGCCTGGTGCGGCACATCGGCACTTCTAATATGACCGTCCCGAAGCTCGAGCTGCTTCTGAACGATGCGCGGATCAAGCCGGCCATCAACGAAATGGAGCTGCATCCGCACTTCCAGCAGCCCGCCCTGTTCGACTTCGTGCGCGCTCATGGCATCCAGCCCGTCGGCTACTCTCCGGTCGGCTCGCCCAACCGCCCCGAGCGCGACCGCACCCCCGAAGATACTTCCGACATGGACGACCCCGTCATCGTCGGGATCGCGAAGCGCCTGGGAATCCATCCCGCCGTGGTGTGCATCAAGTGGGCCATCCAGCGCGGACAGACGCCGATTCCGTTTTCCACCAACCGCCGCAACTACCTCGCCAACCTGCAGGGCGTCGTGAGCGAGCCGCTGACTGCCCGGGACATGCGCGACATTGCCGCGATCGATCGCAACTGCCGCCTCATCAAAGGGCAGGTCTTCCTGTGGAAGGCCGGCCAGACCTGGGAAGATCTGTGGGACCCGAACGGAGAGATTGCGCAATGACCGGAGCCTACCTGCCGGGCAACAGCACGGCCGAACTCAGAGAGGTGGCGGCGCCCGAGCCCGGCCACGGCGAAGTGCTGCTGCGCATGAAAGCCTCCACCATCTGCGGGTCGGACATTCGCTGCATTTATCACGAGCACCTGGGCAAGGGTCCGGAAGGCTACCAGGGCGTCATCGCCGGACACGAGCCATGCGGGCAGATCGTCAGGACCGGTCCCGGCTGCCGGCGTTTCGGCGCGGGCGACCGCGTGATCGTCTATCACATCTCCGGCTGCGGGGTCTGCAACGACTGCCGCCGCGGATACATGATCTCCTGCACCAGCGAGAAATATCGCCGGGCTTACGGATGGCAGCGCGATGGCGGCATGGCCGATTATCTGCTGGCCGAGGAGAAGGACCTCATCCACCTTCCGGACGAACTGACCTACGCCGATGGCGCCCAGGTGGCGTGCGGATTCGGCACCGTCTATGAGGGCCTCGAGAAGATCGGGATCAGCGGCAACCACGCGGTGCTGATTACCGGGCTCGGCCCCGTCGGCCTGGCCGCCGCCGCGCTGTGCCGCAAACTCGGCGCGGAGCGCATCATCGGCATCGATATCGTCGACGAGCGCATGCGCCTGGCTCGCGACCTGGGCCTGTGCGACGAGGTGCTGAAGAGCGGCGCCGATAATGTGGCCGAGGTCAGAAAGCTGACCGGCGGCCAGGGCGTAGAGCGCGCGGTCGATTGCTCCGCCAACGATGCCGCGCGTGCCACCGCCATCCGCGCCACGCGCAAGTGGGGCCGCATCGTCTTCCTGGGCGAGGGAGGCCGCGTGGAATTCAACCCGTCGCCTGATATCATTCACGACCAGAAGACCATCTACGGCTCGTGGGTAACCTCGACCTGGCTGATGGAGGAGTTGGTGGAGCGACTGGTCCGCTGGAATCTGCATCCGGCCAGCCTCGTGACGCACCGCTTCCCTCTCGACCGGGTCGCCGATGCCTATGCCCTGATGGCTTCGGGCAAGTGCGGAAAAGTGGCCGTCTGCTTCGACGAAGAACTGTCTTAACCGGAAAGGAAAGCGAAATGAAGATCAGCAGAAGAAGCGCGCTGGGGGCTCTCGCCGGCGCATTCCCGGCGGCTCATCTCCGCCGCGCCGCCGCGCAGGAAGCGGCGCCGGCGATTGAAAAGGGACCGTTCCAGGGCACGCGCGAATCGCTCCAGGCGTATCACGTTCCGGAGTGGTTCCGCGACGCCAAATTCGGCATCTGGGCCCACTGGGGGCCGCAGTCCGCCACTGAGGCAGGCGATTGGTACGCGCGCAACATGTACATGCAGGGCAGCGCGCAATACAAGTTCCACCTGGAGCATTACGGGCATCCCTCCAAGGTCGGCTTCAAAGACGTCATCCCCACCTTCAAAGCCGATCAGTGGGAGCCCGAGCACCTGATGGACCTCTACCAAAAGGCCGGCGCCAAATACTTCGTCAGCATGGGCGTGCACCACGACAACTTCGACATGTGGAACTCGAAGTACCAGCCACGCTGGAACGCCGCCAAATCCGGGCCAAAGAAGGATATCGTCGGAATCTGGAAAGAGGCCGCCCGCAAGCGCGGACTCCGCTTCGGCGTGAGCGAGCACCTCTCCAACAGCTTCGACTGGTTCGCCACATCGCACGGCAGCGACAAGACCGGCGAGTACGCGGGCGTTCCCTACGACGGCACCGAGGCCGCTTTCGCCGACCTCTATCACAGCTACAAAGACATGCCCGCGGATTTTGCGCAGACCGCGCAGGCCATGGGCCGCGTCGCGCCGGACTCCTGGAAGACCGAGTATTTCAACCGCATCAAAGATCTCGTCGATCAGCATCAGCCCGACCTCCTCTACACCGATGGCGGCATCCCCTTCGAGACCTACGGCCTGAGCCTGGTGGCGCACCACTACAATGTGAGCGCCAAGCGCCATCACGGAAAAGTCGAGGCCGTCTACACCAGCAAGCGGCGCGAGGATTGCGCGACCGGCACCTGCGCGCTCGATCTCGAGCGCGGCATCGTGGACAAAATCTGGGAGGATCCCTGGCAGACCGACACCTGCATCGGCAACTGGCACTACAAGAAGGGCATCAAGTACAAGTCGCCCAAGCTGGTGGTCGATATGCTCGTGGACATCGTCAGCCGCAACGGCAACCTGCTGCTGAACTTCCCCCTGCCGGGCAGCGGTCAGCTCGATCCCGACGAGATGCAGGTGCTCTCCGCGTTCACCGGCTGGATGTCCGTGAACAGCGAAGGCATCTACTCCACGCGCCCCTGGAAGATCTACGGCTCCGGCCCCAGCACCATGCCCCGGCCCGAACGCCAGGGCCGCATGGGCTTCAACGAGAACGGCCGCAAAGACCTCACCGCCGAGGACATCCGCTTCACCACCAAGGGCAAGACGCTATACGCCTTCGTGATGGGCTGGCCGGAGAAGGAGGCCGTGATCGCGCCCCTCGGCACGAAGAGCCCGCAGGATCCCGGCAAGATCCACAACGTCGAACTTCTCGGCCACAAGGGAAAGATCGCGTGGTCTCAAGAGGAAGCCGGCCTGAAGATTCAGGTGCCCGGTGAGAAGCCCTCCGATTTCGGCGTGACCTTCAAGATCGCGATGTCGTAGCCTTCGCGTTCACTCGGCCCGCAGCGTCACCATCGGCTGAACGCCTGCTGCGCGCCAGGCGGGAATCACGGAAGCCACCAGGGCTGCCAGGCCGAGCAACAGCGTGGCGAGCGTCAGCATGACTGGATCCCACGGCTGCACGCCAAATAGCTGAGTCGTCATCAGCTTGCCGGCCCCGACCGCGGCCGGAAGGCCAAGCGCGAGTCCGGCGCCGACCTGGCAGAATGCGCCGCCGAGCACCATCGCCACAACCCGCCCGCGATCCGCGCCCAGTGCCATCCGCACACCGATTTCACCGGTACGCCGCTCCACCGAATACGACAGCACGCCGTACAGCCCTACGGCTGCGAGCACGAGCCCAAGCACGCCGAAGAGCGTTGTGAGGGTGGCAATCATGTTCTCTTGCTGGAAATCCGAGCTCACCACCTTGGTGTAGGGGTCAACTCCGTAGAGCACGAGGTTCGGATCCACGCTTGCCAGCGCTTTGCGCACGCTCTGCTCCATGTCCGGCGGGCTGCCCGGAGCCCAAAGCACGATGTTGTAGAGATAGTGAGACCAGATTTCCCCGGCGGTGAAGGCTGGATCATCGTATTGCGCGGTCTGCGCCTCCGGCAACCAAAACATGGGTCGCACCGGGTTCTTGTAATTGTAGGTCATATACCGCACATCGTTGGTCACGCCGACGATTTCGAAAGTTGCCGAATACTTGATCTTGTCGGGGCCGAAGTGCTGACCTATGGGGTTCCGGTCCTTGAAGAATCTTCTCGCAAAAGCCTGGTTGACCACGGCCACCTTGCGGGTCGCAGCAGTGTCCTGGTCCGTAATAGGACGGCCCAGCACGATCTTCGCGCCGATCGTTTCGAAGAAGCCCGGCATCACTCGCACCCACCCGGCGCCCGTGTCTTCTTTCGGGGACGGCTCCGGCCTACCCTCGATGCGAACCCCATCGTTCCAGCTATCACCCGTCATCGGTGCATAGAGCGCAGGCGCTACCATCCGCATACCGGGAATCCGGAGCAAGCTATCGTCAATCTGCCGGAACAGCGTCTCCAGTTGCTCCGGTTTGTAGTTGCCCAGCATTGGATTGATCCACGCGATATACCGGTCCTGCGTTTCGAACCCGAAATCCTGGTGCTCCAGGTTGCGCAGGCTCCGGCCCAGGAGGGCCGCCGCGGACAGCAATACGATCGACACCGTAATCTGGGCGACCACTAATAGCTTCTGTGCCCACGAGCGCCCGGCGCCAATCGAACGACCGGCGCCCCGCAAAGCCTCCGCCGGGTCGGTATGCGAAGTCATCCACGCCGGAGCGATCCCAAAGAGTACTCCCGTTAGCATCGATACGACGAGTGTGAACAGCAGGATCGGCCAGGATGGCGTCGCCTCGATCGGGACGTAGTTGTTGGGGCCGCCAATTCGGAAGGCCAGGTGCAGAATCAGCCTGGTCCCGGCATAGGCGACTCCGATGCCGAGAACTCCTCCGATCACCGCCAGCAGCATAGACTCGACCAGGACTTTGCGTACCAGGCGGCCCCGCGAAGCACCCAGCGCGACCCGTATGGACATTTGCGCGCGATTCTTCAAACCACGCGCGAGCATCAGATTCGCCAGATTCGCGCAGGCCACCAGAAGCACACATCCGGCCGCGATCAGCAGCAGCTTCAGCCCGTCCCGGTATTGATCTCGCATGTCCGCCACCCCTGCGCCTCCTGGAACCAGGTGCAAGGTCTGCTGCCGCCAGAGTTGCTTCTCACCCGGCTCCATATCGGGCACATGGCTGGCCAGCCAGTCATGGAGTTCCACCTTCAGTTTTGCTTCGAGCGACTTCGGATTGACTCCCGGCCGGACCCTCCCGATCAGGTCCAGGAAATTGCCGTTCGGCCGCTTCAGCCGGGCCGTCGCTCCGTCGATCAACGGTTCCGTTGTCAGCGGCAGCCAAAAATCCGGCATTCCCCATCCCGCCAGCTTCGCTCCATAAAATCCCGGCGGCGCCACGCCGATTACGGTGAACGGGTGGCCGTTGATCTGGTAACTAGCGCCGACCACCGAGGCGTCGGCCCCGTACTTCTCGCTCCAGATTCGGTAACTGATTACCGCGACGGGTGGCGCACCCTCCCGGTCGTCCGCGTCGATCATCAGCCGGCCGATCCAGGGCTGTATGCCGAGAGTCCTGAAGAAATTGCCGGACACATACTCGCCATTGCGCGTATCGGCCTGCGCCGGTGATCCCGCTCTGCGGACACCTAGCGGTGCATTGCCCGCCTGAAGCGCCGCCAGGTCGGCGAACTCGGGCGTTTGGGCTCGAAAGTTCTTGTATGCCTCCCATGAGAACAGGGAAAAATCTCCGTCGTCGCCCTGGGTATACCCACCCCAATTGCAACAGCGGATTTTGTCTCCAATCCTCCACAACTCGTCCGGCTTCGTCACCGGCAGCGACTTCAGCATCACCTGGTGCACGAGCGTAAAGATGGCAGTTGTCGCTCCGATTCCCAGCGTCAGGGTGATCACCGCCGTAATCGTGACCCCCGGCGTCTTCCGTAACTGCCGCAACGCCTCCCGCAAATCACCCGGCACTGGTCCCCCGATCATGTTTGACATTCTCTCCGGCAGCAGGTGACGACGCCCGCTGCGCTTCCCGAAACGGTTCTTGCTTCCTGCCAGCGATACTCTCGTCCCTCTCTTATACTGTTCTCGCGGGAAAAAGTTACGCGATGCCGCAAGGGAATTTCCCGGATTGATCGCGCGGCCGAGTCAGCCGGAAGACCACTCGAATTGCCGCGGTCCTTGACGTAGAATCAGTGGTGTGAAACATAGTGCTCCGAAGTCGGTCGACGAGTACATTGCCGCGCAACCTGAGGCGGTGCGGCTGAAACTCGAACAGGTGCGCGCTGCGATCCGAAAGGCTGTTCCGGATGCAGTTGAAGGCATCGGATATCGCATGCCCGGGTACAAACTACACGGCAAGCCGATGCTGTATTTCGCCGGCTTCAAAGAACACTATTCGCTGTTTGCCGCATCGGGCACGTTCTTCGCGGTGCTCGAAGATGAGCTCAAAGGCTATGAGGGGGGAAAGGGAACGGTCCGCTTTCCACTCACCAAACCGGTTCCGGTGAAGCTCATCAGCCGGATCGCGAAGCTGCGTGCTGCTGGGATTGCTGCCGCAACGAAAAAGCCTCTGTCGGGCCGGGAAAAACATTGACCTCCCTGCTCGCCGTTTCGGGCCATTGCACGCATCGGCGACTTCCCGTCAAAGCGGAGTATCACGGGATCTATCGCCTAGCGTTTTAAGCGACTTAGACTCCAAAAAGTTGATTATTTGGAGTGATTGGGGGGACTCTGGGGCTCTCAAAGGCGCTCAAATACACCCTTGTCAGGTCCGCGCCCCGACCAAGTGCGCATTCCGCGAGTCAGAGAAACCCTTTTCCCCCCATCGCCTACTTCGACACTATCGCCCCTCTAGTGAAACGACTGCAGGCCGAGGATTTGCGACAAGATGCCACCAAGGACGAGATACGTTCCGTTCGAGTGGCGACCATATCTATAGCGATCGTTGTAGCCATCTTCATAGCCGCGACGGAAGCCTTCACGAAAGTAGTAGTTGTAATCGTCCTGCGCTAGGTAATAGCCGTTGTAACCGTAGTTCGCGTCACGATAGGCATATGAGTCTAGGTAGTCGGAACGCCAGCGATCCTGCCGGTCCGCTTGTCCGGCGCGGAATCCCTCCGCATAACCGTAGTTCACCGCTTGCCGGAGCACATTCGCGCCGTATTGATTCGTTTCGTAGTAGCGGCCGCCACGACGGTAACGATAGCTCGGAGCCGTGTAGAAGTACGCATCGCGATTGTAATCGTGGCCACGATCGTTCAGGACACTAACCTGCTGCTGGTGAAGACGTGCCAAATAATCTCCCTGGAAACGATACTGGGCCGCACGCCCTTGTTCCTGTAGCTGTGCCCTTTGATTCTGTCCGCGGGATTGCTCCTGATCCAGACTCTGACGGTACTGCGTCAGGCGCTGCTGCTGCTCCTGAATGAGTTGCTGCTGGCGCTGTTGTGGGAGCCGGTCCCGTTGTTGCTGCTGGGCGCGTTGCTGCTGTTGGTTCTGCTGCTGCTGCTGGGCGCGCTGCTGCTGTTGGTTCTGCTGTTGCTGCTGGGCGCGCTGCTGCTGTTGGTTCTGCTGCTGCTGCTGGGCGCGCTGCTGCTGTTGGTTCTGCTGTTGCTGCTGGGCGCGCTGCTGCCGTTTGTTCTGCTGCTGCTGGGCGCGTTGCTGCTGTTGGTTCTGCTGCTGCTGCTGGGCGCGTTGCTGCTGTTGGTTCTGCTGCTGCTGCTGGGCGCGCTGCTGCTGTTGGTTCTGCTGTTGCTGCTGGGCGCGCTGCTGCTGTTGGTTCTGCTGTTGCTGCTGGGCGCGCTGCTGCTTTTGGTTCTGCTGCTGCTGCTGGGCGCGCTGCTGCTTTTGGTTCTGCTGCTGCTGGGCGCGTTGCTGCTTTTGGTTCTGCTGTTGCTGCTCGGCGCGCTGCTGCTTTTGCTGTTTGCCCTGGTTTTTGCTTTGCTGATCCTGCTGCGCGTAGCCAAAAGAAGTGGCTCCGGGAAGCACGAACAGCAGAAGTGCTGTGCCGACAACTCCAACTCGATTCATGGGTCTCGCCTCCTGTCATGCGTGCAAGATCGCAATTGCGCTAAACCTCTGCCTCGGGTTGAGCCAGCACGCAGGACAGGACTCAACCCCATTGTGCCGGTTTCACTACGCAGGCTAGGCCAAACCGACGGCGCACGTTACCCGCGTCAACGAGAATATCCCCACCCCCACCACCAAGCAGAAACAACACCAGGGGAACAATCAATATGGTCGTCATGTTCCACCTCTCCTCCAGGAGGCACACAGTGCAGATTGGCGGCCAAAGCCGAATCTATGCGAATAGAAAGAATACAAGTAGAAACCGAGGCTCCCGCAGGTTGTTACGTGCAGGTTCTGCCGTCCACAAGGCAAGAAGTGCTGCAAACCGGAAGGACCAGCCAAACGTCCAAAAGGAGCGAGCCCGTGCCCTGGGAGGGGCGGCACCCTGCATAACGACCAAATGAAGAGACGTGATCAAATATGGGCGCTGTCTTGAGGCGGAACCGCCTGCGGCGCAGGAGGCGCACGCGCCCCAAGTCCTCCGCGCCGTATGTACCCCGATCTTGTTCTTCTCGTTGTTTCCCACCCGAATCACACGAATGGCGCTCGACCTGCTGTAGCCACCAAGAACACGAATACCATGAGCCATGCTGGTGTCCCGATACGCGGCCAAGCTGGGATAGTGCCAGGAAGCAGTTCGCGGGAGCGCCACATTACTCGGCACGCGTAAGACCCTATCTGCGGCATGACCGTGGAAGAAGCCTCTGCTATCCACGCCGAACGCGACGGAGAAACGTTCTACTTCTGTGGCGACCACTGCCGGCAAGAATTTCTGTCTGTGCCCGCGCGGACGAAGCCCGAGGAAGAGGCTCGTGGCTGTTGTGGATAATATCCACGCGCACGAGCCCGGCGATCGTGGCGAGAAATGAATTTGTGAGCGCGTCGTCCTGTGTAACAACGAACCAAATGAGAACTCAAGAAAGGGAACAATACTGATGAACGAAACGAACGACGGAACTTCAAAGATGAAAGGCTTGCTTGAAGTCCTCGGCGGCATCGGACTGCTACTGGCGATGATAACGTTGCAGGCCTGCTCAACGGCCAATGCAGGGCCGAACGGGGGCGACGTCGTACCGATCAACGACGGCAAGGCGACAGCCGAAGTCGTGGCCAACGCCGACACTGGCGAGGTGATGGTTCATACCTGGGACAAGAATCTCAAGACAAGCCAGCCCATCGAAGCCAAGCCATTGGTCATCGGCAGCGGCGACCAGACAATCGAACTTCAGCCGCACCCGACAGTCGGCGACCCCACCGGTCTCTGCAGCCGCTTCTACGGACAGGCGGATTGGTTACGCGGAGGCGGAATGCATCACGGCTGGCTGGCCGG
The DNA here is from genome assembly GCA_963836015.1 of Bryobacterales bacterium. Lineage (GTDB taxonomy): Bacteria > Acidobacteriota > Terriglobia > Bryobacterales > Bryobacteraceae > CAWCDJ01. The sequence continues at coordinate 765,407 of CAWIIF010000015.1, forward strand.
GACGAACCGAAGCCGAAAAGAGTTCGCGTGGAACAACTGCTGGACGGGAGGTCAATCGCACAGTTCGATGTGGAGTGACATGGGCGATCAGCGCCGGGGAATGATGGGGCATCGTCCGGCCACTGGGATGCGACGCGAGTAGCTTGAAAATGGAAACACCGGACCACAGTTCGCGGTGAAGGGTTTGGCTGACGCGGCTCGCCGAGGGGAATCCGCGCAGACGGAAGACACTCACAACCTAGCCACGGGGTGGGTCCTGGTAAGTCCGGTTACGTCAAGTTGACGAGAAACGACCTTCCCACCGATCTGATTGGCGACGGCGCTCAAAGTCCGGTTGTGGGAAGTTCCGCGCCCGAAGCTGCCCTAGAGACAGGGAAACGGCTCGTTTGGCTGGTTGGTCGTCAAACCACCGGTCCGCAGAAGGAAGGCCCACGCGTGATACGACGCGGTGGCGCACCATTCGCTCCGTCTCACTAACCCACCGATGCCACCTGACGCTCCCACGACCAGCTCGGCCCGTCACTCCTGACGGAGCGCGACCATCGGGTCAACCCTGGTGGCGCGCAGCGCTGGGATCAGGCTTGCGAGTACGGCAACCGCAATTAGGAACAGCGCTGCTCCCACAATGCTTATTGGGTCCGCCGGACTGACATGGTACAGCAGAGGCGCAATCTGCGGGGTCGCTGCCAGGGTTATGGCCAGCCCGGCGGCGATTCCCGATAAGGCCAGTAGCAAGCCTCGCCTCAGGACCATCCGGAGCACGCCTTCAGCGTCGGCCCCCAGCGCCATGCGGATACCGATTTCCCGGGTCCGCTGGCTCACCGAGTAAGCCATCACTCCGTAGAGACCGACACCGGCGAGCAGCATGGAAATAACGCCGAGCACTCCAAGGAACATCGAGGCGAGCCGCGGCCCGAACCAGGCAGCCGAGATGTAATCCGACAAGGGCATGGCCGTCAGGCCGGCCGAGTTCGGATCGACGGCTGACATCTCGCGGCGAAGTACGGGGACGAAACCGCGTGCGTCGCCGTCAGTCCGGGCATAGAGGGCCACACCGCCTTCCCCACTGCCATAGTGCACCTGGTCGAAGGACACATAGAAGTATGGTCGCGGCGCTTCCGATAGGCTGAGGTACTTGCTGTCCTTCACGGTTCCCACGATCGTGAACGGCTTGCCATAAATCTGCACGCGGCGCCCCACAGCGTCGCGTCCGCCGAAAAAGCGCCGTGCGAAGGCCTCGTTGACGATCATGACGCGGGGCGCCTTTTCGTTGTCTTCAGGCTTGAAATCGCGTCCGGCGAGAAGCGGCATCCTCAGCAGGTCGAAGTAGCCGGGCGACACCGAGGCGTCAAGCACGTCCAGGTTCTCGCCGGGCCTCGGCGCATACCCTTCGACCCTAACCTCGTCCCATCTCCCCAGCCCGAAGCCGAGCGGGATCGAGTCTGAATAAGCGGCGCCGGTCACCCCTGGCGCGGCGAGCAGGCGCTCGCGGAGCCGGCGGGAGAACTGCTGCTCCTCTGCGGGAGTGTAGTTGTTCGTCACCAGATAAAGACGGCATACCGTCACGTTGCGGTGATCGAAACCGGCCGGAGTGTTCTCCAATTCGTTGAGGCTCCGGAGAAACAGTCCGAGCGTCACGAGAGCCGCAAGCGCCAGCCCCACTTCGGCTACCACCAATGCTCCTGAGATGCGCCGCGAGTGCGCGCTCCGCGTTCCGCCTCTTCCTCCCTGCCTGATTGCATCCACGAGGCCGCGCCGCACCGACTGAAACGCCGGCGGAAGACCGGAAATAAGTGCGGAAGCGAGGCAGACCAGGGCTGCGAAAACGAACACCCGAACGCTCGGGTGGACGTCGAGGTTCAGCGGCAATCCCGTAGGTGGCACGAAATAGATGAGGACGTTCTGAACCCAGAGAGCGAGCGGCAACCCCGCAACCGTCGCCAGAACCGCCAGAAGCAGACTTTCGCAAATCAACTGGCGGCTCAACCGGCCCGGACTCGCGCCCAGGGCGGCGCGGATGGCAAACTCCGTCTGCCGGGCGGCGGCGCGCGCCAGCAGGAGATTGGCGACATTCGCACACGCAATCAGCAGCACGAGTCCGCAGGCCGCGCCGAGGATGGCCATTGGCCACGCCAGGATGCCTGACGCTCCCGCCAGCGCCTTCCAGATAGGTACGATCCGGGCGCTGACCCCCTCGTTGGTCTTCGGAAAGGCGCGGGCTAGGCGCGCGGCAACCGTCGCTACCTCGGCATTTGCCTCGGAGACGCTGACCCCGGGTTTGAGCCTGACGAGGCCCTTGAAGTGCCGCGCGTCGCGGTCGCGTTCCCCGGCCAGCGGCGCCGGAGCCCAGCCGTCCATGGCGATCCCCGGAATATCGCCGTGGAATTCCGGAGGCGCCACGCCGACGATGGTGACCGGATACCGGTTAATGTGTACGGTGCGGCCGAGAACGGACCGGTCGCCGTGGAAATAGCCCTTCCACAGCCGGTAGCTGATGACCGCCGTGAACGCTTTTGCCCTGTCGCCGTATTCCTCGCGAGCGAACTTGCGGCCCAGGACCGGCGTTACGCCCATGATGTCGAAGTAGTTTCCGGAGACCAGTTCGAACCACGCGGAATACGCCTTCTCTCCCTCGCCGATTGCGGCGGGAGCCGTTTGGTGCAGCATCAGTCCGGAGATGCTTCGCAGGCTTTGCTCGAAATCCCGGCAATCGGCATAGGAAAGGTTGTCGTCATCGATGCCGCTGGCGCGCACGGATTCGAGGACGGCGAGTTGTCCGTCGTCCCTGCAGCCGCGGAAGGGGTGCAGGACCATCCCGTCGATCCAGCCAAAGACGGTTGTGGTGGCGGCAATACCGAGCGCCAAAGTAAGCACTGCGACCGCTGTCAGGGCCGGGGTCCGGCGGAGGACGCCCGCCGCGTACCGGAGGTCTTCAAAGACGCCTCGCATGGGGGTCCTGCCTTTGAATGCAATTTGGCTTCCGATTGTAAGTGCTTGATTGTGTTCAGCAGTGAGGCCAATCATTTATCATTTCCGGCGCTGAATGTCCGAAAATGGGACGCCAGTGCGTCAGCCTGATTCTGACGGTTCGACTGCTGCCCGCGGCGGATGCCGCTCTCCCAAGGACCTGTCCCGCTGCACTGTCCGAGATAATGGATAGGATCAATAAGAGACTGCGTGCGAATATGAAGACGCGGGGATACGGAGATAATTCACAGCACATGGCACTATCCATTTCCTGAGAGCCTTGTGGCACCCACTGGATTCGCGCTTGAAAGACTACGATATGCGAAAAGGGTTTACGAGAAAACCGCCAGCAGACGAGCCCGCGACGCAAGGCAAAAACTACATAACGCCGAGTGGGCTGCAGCGCCTGAAAGAGGAGCACCGGTTTCTGCTCACCAGGGAACGTCCGGCCGTGACGAAGGTGGTGGCGTGGGCTGCGAGCAACGGCGATCGCAGTGAAAACGCCGACTATCAGTACGGCAAGCGGCGGCTGCGCCAGATCGATGGGCGGATTCGCTTTCTCACGAAGCGAATCGATGCCGCGGAAGTGGTGGACCCGGAACGTCCGAGATCGGGGCAGGCGGCGACGCGGGCATTCTTCGGAGCGACCGTGCGCTATGCCAATGCCGCAGGAACGGAGCGAGTGGTGAGCATCGTGGGCACCGACGAGGTCGATCTCAACCGCAACCACATCAGTTGGGTGTCGCCTCTGGGGCGCGCGTTGATGAAGTCGGCAGCGGGCGACCGCGTAGCTCTCCAAGCGCCGGGCGGTACAGAATACCTGATCGTCCTGGACGTGTGTTACGAGCGCATTTCTGTGGAACCATTCCGTGAACCACCTGGAGCCGAGGCCTCGGCAGAGGGACTCCCTCGCCCGCGCCAATCGACTTGACGAAGTTTAGCGAAGCCGCACATGAATATTCCAGCCTCGAGCAAGGACTAATTGAGGCGACGCCGAACTGATATTCCAGCGATAGATCCTCCGCGCCCGGCGTTTAGGAGCCCCTCGCTCCGCCTGCTTCTGACGGCGCACCTGGAAGGACCAGAATCCCACTAACTTCCGTTAACGCCCCGGCCCCTATCCAGCGTAGTCTTACGCCCGGCGGCCGCCGGGGCGTACCATCGCTCCATGAGACCGCTATGCTTGTGCCTGCTGCTGGCGGCTCGAATGCTGCCCGCGGCGGATGCCGCTCTCCCCGACTTCCTTCCCGCCAACACGAAGGTCATGCTCGGTGTGCGGCTCCGAGCCATCACCGGGTCCCCACTCTTCCAGGGATTCGCCACCCAGGCCATGAGCGCGGGCTCCGACTGGATGACCATGGCATCCATGATCGGGTTCGACCCGCTCAAGGACATCGACGAGATCCTGATCGCCGCGGCGGCCGACCGGCAAAACGCCCCCGCGCTGATCGTCGTGAGCGGCCGTTTCGACGTGGAGCGCCTCTCCGCCGGCGCCAAACGGTACCACGGAGTTCCCCTCCTCTCGGTGTCCAAAGGCGCGGACAGCCTGACCGCCTTGCTTAGCGCAACCACCGCCATCGCCGGCGATGCCGCCGCCGTGCGCGCCGCCATCGACCACCGCGGCGGCGGCCCGATCGATGGTGCGCTCGCGGAGCGCGTGGAATCGCTGCGCGCCCGCTACGATATCTGGGGCGTCGGCCAGGTGCCGCCGGGTTTCAAGTCGCCGGCCGGCCAGGCTCCCGGCCTGGATTCGGTGGACCGGTTCCAGTTCGGCCTGCTTTTGAGCCGCGGAATCGAGGTAGCCGCCGAAGTCCATGCCCGCTCGCCGCAGGATCTCCAAAAACTCGCCGGCTCCCTGCTGCTCATCAAAGCGGCCATGGCCGGCCAGCCGAACCAGGGGCCGGATGCCGTCAAGCTGGAAACGCAGGTGGAGGGAAACACGCTGAAGATCTCGCTCGCGGTGCCGGAAGCGGAGCTGCGGAAAGCCCTCCAGGCGCGCGCCAATGCCGCCCGCTCCGCCCCCATGGGAGGTTCTGTTTCCATCACCGGGAACCCCGCCACCACCGTCAGTCCGGCCGCACCGGCCTCCGCGCGGCCCGCCGCCAACGCGAATGGCGGCGATACGGTGGTCCTGACGCTTCCCGGCAAGCGCTGAGCTTAGTCAATTCTCCGTCGGCGTCTTCTCGATGTGATCGACCACCAGCACGTCGAGCGGGGCCTTGCGGGACTCCAGCTTGAGTCCCAGCTTCTCCACCGCCGCGAGTAACGAATCTCCGGACGACTCTGCCAGCAGCTTGAGTGCCTGCGGCGGCAGCGTGATCCCCGCCGCCAGCGCCGACCGGATCCGCATCGCCCGGAAGTCTTCGGGTGTGAACTCCAGCGTGAAGTCGTAACGGCCTTTCAACTCCGTCATGTCGACCACAGGGCGATCGGTGTAGCGCGATAGCAGGTCGGCCGTATTCAGCATCGTCAGCTTGGTGGCTTCGAACTTATTGTCCGCCGCCGTGAAGGAGGCCCCGTTGCCGAGGTCGATGGAAGTGCCTTCGCGAGCTCCGCTGGCGGAAATGTTGACGGGCGCGCCGGCGGCGGCCTCCGGTGCAGGCGCCGACTCCTTGATCTTCGGCCCGCCCTTTGCGACTACCAGGGTGTAGACCGGGAACTCTTTCTTATCGTGATGGAGCTTTAACTGGAACCGGTCCGCCAGCAGCGACTGCAGCATCTCGCGAACCTGGCCGCGCGACCCGCCCTCGGGAAACTTGGCGGCGAGGTCGAAGTGCTCCGACTCGATCCACTCCGGTCCCAAAACCTGGTAGTCCTTCACCTGGTACGCCAACCGGATGTAGTCTCTCAGCGAAAGATACGAACAACGGACTTGCGATCCGTCGATGTGCAGGCCGACGTCGACGCGTTGCGCGGTAAGAGGCGCCGAAGGCTTGATCGACGCCACTTCGAACTCGACTCGTCCCGGCGTATTCTGTCCCGGCAATAGCGCCGGCGCGAGCACGGCAAGCAATACCCAGCGTTGCATCTCACTATCTTCTCACCCCGGCGCCAGGACGTTCTTAATCCCCGGGTCGTGAATCGCCTCGCGATAAGCTTCGAGCGGATATCGCCCGCTGATCAGCGACGCGAGAGCGCGCGGCCAGCGGGCATGGAACGCATCGAGGTCGCGGATGGCTGCTCCGAACGCGTCCGGACCCGCATTCACGGTCCCCAGAATGGCCTGGTTCTTGACGATCATGCGAAACAGGAGCTGGTGCAGGTCGAGCCTGAGTTCCTCGCCCAGCGGCGGCACTCCGGTGAAGACGAAGACCCCGTTGCCGCCCAGGCACTCGAGGAAATCGAAGGCGGTCTGCGGCGCGCCCATAGCTTCGTACACGACGCCGATATTGCCCGCGATCTTTGCGAACTCGCTCACCGGCGTCTCGTCCGAAGCAACGAAGCGCGCCCCCACGGCCTCCACGATCGAGATATTCGCGGCGGGAGCCCGCGAGTAGACCCAGGTGTCGAATCCGCGGCTGCGGAACAGCATGGCGCCGAGGATCCCCACCGGCCCCGCCCCGAGCACCACGGCGGTCTGCCGCCCTTTGTGCCAGGGCAGGCGCGCGTCGATCGACTGAAATTGCAGGTACGCCTTCTCCGCGATCGTGAGCGGCTCGATCAGCACCGCCACGTCTCGCAGTTCCCGCGCCACCGGGTACACATAACGCGCGTCTTCCACCACGTATTCGGTCATGAACCCGTGCATCCCCTGGATGCCGCGCTCGCGGTAGTGCCCCGTCACGCAGAAATCCTGGCGGCCGGCGCGGCAGGCTAGGCAGTCCGCCCGGTCGCACGGTTTACGGACGACGACCACCACCAGGTCGCCCCTCTTGACGGTCGCCGTATCGCCGGGCTCCACCACTTCCGCCAGTGACTCGTGTCCCAGGATGAAATGATCGCAGCCGGCGGGCGCGGAGCCGAACTTGAAATTGCAGAGATCTCGGTCCGTTCCGCAGACCCCCACTTCGAGCATCCGCAGCTTCAACTCGCCCGGCGCGGCGATTTGCGGCTCGGGGTGATCGATCATTCGCACTTCGCGGGTGGCGGGAAACACGCCTACGGCTCGCATCAGACTCCATTGTCTATGATTTTTTTGATATGCTCGCGGTGACTCCGCGAAGAGGATCCCTATGGTCTATACACGAAGAGATGTAGGTAAAATTGCGTTGGCTTCGCTGCCGCTGGTCCGGGCGTTCGGAGCGCCCGACTCCAAGATCGACGGTGTGCAGATTGGAGTGATTTCGTATAGCTTCCGGCAGATGCCCGAACAGAGCATCGACGACATCATCAAGTACATGACGCGGATCGGCCTGAGTGAAGTGGAACTCATGTCGAACCACGCCGAAGCCGATGCCGGCGCACCCTCCCAGGGTGGGCGCGGCCCGGGAAGAGCTCCGGGCGCTCCCCCCGCGGGCGCTCCCCCGGCCGCCGCGCGCGGCATGGGAGGACGCCGCCAGATGACTCCGGAAATGCGCGCCGCCATGCAGGCCCGCGCCGAAGAGCTCCGCAAGTGGCGCATGTCCGTCTCGATGGACAAGTTCAAGGATGTCCGCAAGAAGTTCGACACGGCCGGAATCGATCTGCATCTGTTCTGCTACAACATGCAGGACAGCATGACCGATGACGAGATCGAATACGGGTTCCACGTGGCCAAGGCTCTCGGCGCCAAGGCCATCACCACCAGCACGACCATTTCCATGTCGAAGCGCATCGCGCCCCTGGCCGACAAGCACAAGATGATGGTCGGGTACCACGGCCACGACCAGACTTCCGATCCCAATCAGTTCGCCACGCTCGAGAGCTATGCCACCGCCTTCAGCTACGGCAAGTACAACGGCGTGAACCTGGATATCGGCCACTTCACGGCGTCCAACTACGATGCCGTCGCCTTCATCAAGGAGCACCACGCCCGCATCACCAATCTCCACCTGAAGGATCGCAAGAAGGACCACGGCCCGAATACTCCGTGGGGCCAGGGCGACACCCCGTTGAAAGACGTCTTGCTGCTGCTCAAGGAGAACCGGTACCCGTTCCCCGGCAACATCGAGTACGAATACCAGGGCGAATCCGACCCCGTCACCGAGGTCGGCAAGTGCTACGAATTCTGCAAGAAGATTCTGGTAGGGTAGGCCTCCCGGCCTGCCCACGCGCCGAAGGCGCGCTCCCCCCGCGACCGGCCGGGATCGCCGCCTTCCTACGCCCCGTTCTCCAGCAGCCGGCTGACCCCCGGAGCCAGCACCGCCGCCACTTCCAGATTGTTCGCCCGGCTCATCTCCGAAATCACGTAGGCCATGTAGCTTCCCGTCTCGAACCCCGCCACCTGGTATCGCTCTGCCTTCGCCTCGTAGACCGGAATCCCCGACACTTGCCGCACGACCGGCATGCCCGCCATCGTCTCCCCCGCATCCTTCCGGGCAATCACCAGGGAGAGCACCTTCTCCCCTTTCTTCAGCGTCAGATGGACGTATCTGCGGCCGGCGTAACTGCATTGATGCGCCATCACGCAGCGGTAGCCTTCCGGCGCCGCGGCCTGCAGCAGCGGCAGCAGTCCCTGGTACTCCGGCCCGAGTTCCTGCACCATCTTCTCCGCCGGCTGCGGGTCCTTCGGATACCGCCGGAAAACGGCGCAGTGCACGTGATCCCTCAGGCCCACCCGCACCACCGCGGCCACGTTCGCCGAGATCTTCTCGATGTACGCCGTCTGCGCGGGCCGGTCGGTGAGCGCCGGAAGCCCGGCGCGTGGAAAGCCCAGCCAGATAGTGACCAGGACCGCGGCAGCCGCGGCCAGCATCCCGGACGTCCACCAGCCGAACCTCCGGTGAGGTTCCTGCCTCTGCCGTATCCGCGCATGCAGGTCCGGTGGCACCGCCTGCCGCTCCACCGCGGCCTTCAGGCGGCTCCTCAAGCGGCTCCGCGCTTCCGCCTCGGCTGCGCAGGCTGGGCAGCCTTCGAGATGCCGGAGCACCTCGTGGTTGGTCTCGATCAGCAGCTCATTGCTGATATAGGAATCGAGGTAGAGCCGCGTTCTCTCGCAGGCTTCTCCCGGCTGAACCTGGTTCATGCGCTCTTTCCCTCCCGTTGGCTTCCGCCGATACCCCACGACCGCGCGGCTTCCGCCAGCCGTTCGCGCAGCATCCGGCGTCCCCGGCTCAGCCGCGACATCACCGTGCCGACCGGCACGTTCAGGATTCCGGCCGTCTCTTTGTACGAAAACTCCTCTACATCCACCAGCAGGATCACGGACCGGAATTCCTGCGGCACCGCGTCGAGCGCCGCCAGCATCTCGTCGTCGGTAATCTCGGCGGGCACCGGCGGGGCCGCCGCCAGAGTTTGTTCCAGGACATCCTCGCTCTCACGGATCATCCTGATATTCAGCCACTTGCGGCGATAATGGTGTGTCGCGTGGAACAGAATCTTGTAGAGCCACGCGCGGCAGTTGGTCCCCGGCTCGAAACGGTCGAACGATTTCCAGGCCAGCAGGTACACGTCCTGCACCACGTCCTCCGCCTTCCCGCCGTCGCCCAGCAGCCTCGCCGCTGTGCGGTAGATGTCGTCCAGGTGCGGCAGCGCCGCCGTCTCGAATTCCTCGCGCCTGGCTTTCGCAAACGCCATCTGATGATGTAATCCGTCCGTTGCGTGGAATATTCCCAAGAATCCGGGATTTCTTCGGATACTGTCATTATGGGGAATCTAGACGGCAAGGTCGCACTCATCACCGGCGCGAAGGGCGGCCTCGGAAGCTTCGTTACCAGGGCATTTCTGGAAGCCGGAGCGCGTGTGATCGGGGTGTCCCGCTCGATTCAGGCGGCCGATTTCGATCACCCGGCCTTCACTGCGCGGTCCGCCGAGCTCACCGATCCGGCCGCGGTCCGCGGGCTGGTGGATGAAGTAGCCGCGCGTTTCCAGCGGATCGACATACTGGTCCACGTCATGGGCGGCTTCGCTGGCGGCCAAACCGTCGCTGAGACCGATGACGCTACCTTCGAAAAGATGCTCGACATCAACTTGCGTTCGGCCTTCCTGGCGGCTCGCGCGGTGGTGCCGCACATGCGCCGGCAGAACGGAGGCCGCATCCTGGCGGTGGCCAGCCGGCAGGCGGTCGATCCTTCGCCGGGGGTCGGCGCGTACAACGTGTCGAAAGCCGCGGTATTGGCTTTGATCCGCACTCTCGCGTTGGAGAACAAGGACCGCGGGATCGCCTGCAACGCCGTGCTGCCCGGAACGATGGACACCCCCGGCAACCGCGCCGGCGGCGGCGATCCGAGCGGTTGGGTACAGCCCGCCCAGGTGGCGGCGCTCCTGGTCCACCTGGCTTCGGATGCCGCCTCGCAGATTACCGGCGCCGCTATCCCGATCTACGGCAGCCAGTTATAGCAGGATGCTCATGCAGGTCACGCCGCCTTCGGCCTTCTGGATCTCCGACAGGTCGAGGGTTCGCACCCGGTAGCCGAGTCCGTCCAGCATTTCGGCGGTCTCCGGGAAGCCCGCGGGCATGACGATCGCGCCGTCGATCGCGAGAACGTTGGCGGCCCACGGTTCGCGCTCCGGCAGATCGATCAGGCGGAGTCCGGTCAGGATCTCCGCGTCCAGCCACGCGCGGCTTACGAGGGCCGCGCCGTCGCCGAGGTCCGAGACGGCGCTCTTCAGGTGCAGGCAGCCGCGGACCTCCACCGGCCGGACGGTGTACCCGAATGGCTTCGTTTCGTCGCTCAACTGGCGGATCCCGGCGGCGTTGGTCCGGCCCGAAACCCCCGCGAACAGGGTCGTCCCCACGCGGAGGACGTCGCCGCCTTCGAGCGTCGCGGGCGCGCTCATGTATCTCAAGGGACGGTACTTCCCGACCGCCGCCGCCAGCGAATTGGCTTCGTTCCGCCGCGAAGCCGCTCCTGTCCTGGTGATCACGGCGACCTCGTCCACCACCACCACCGGGTCTTCCACGAACACCGAGTCCGGCAGTTCGGGCTCGGCCGGCAGCGACACCACCGTGGCCCCCAGTTTCCCCAGGCACGCTTCGTAAGCGCGATGCTGCGCAGCGGCCTTTGCCACGTCGATCGGCACCCGTTCGAGGTGGCTCAGTTCGCACTGGTTCATCCCCGGACTCACCGCCCGCGTGATCGCCGTCAGCATCTCTTGCATTTTAGACGGGTCCGGAGCATACTTCCCCCTAAATCGTGAAATCTGGACCTTCTACTGGATGGAGACCCTCTGGCAGGATCTTCGCTACGCCGTCCGCACGCTCGGCCGCAGCCCGGCATTCACGCTGGTGGCGGCGCTGACGCTGGCGCTGGGGATCGGCGCCAACACCGCCATCTTCAGCGTGGTGAACGCCGTGATCCTGCGGCCTCTGCCTTATCCGGATCCGCAGCGCCTGGTGATGCTCTGGGGTAACGTCAAACGGGTGAAAGTGGAGCGCCGCGGAACCTCCTTCGCCGATTACTTCGACTGGGGCGATCAAAGGGCCGTGGTCTCGGCTCGGGACGTGTTGAACGCCGCGGCGCAGGTTCCCTCCGCCCAAAGTGTCGCGGCAGGTTCCGACGTGCCTTTGGCGGGAGGCAACGCAATCTTCTATTCGGCCGAGGGCCAGCCACCGGTCAACGCCAACAACATGCCGCGGGCCTACGTTCACGCGGTCACGGCCAACTTCTTCCAGGCGCTGCGGATCCGCATCGCCGCGGGCCGCACCTTTACCGACACGGAGATGCTGGGCAAATCCAACGTGCTCATTGCCAGCGTGCCGCTCCTGCTGGCGATAATCGGCATCTACGGCGTGATGTCCTATACCGTGGGGCGGCGCACACGGGAGATCGGAATCCGCATGGCGATGGGCGAGGCGCGCAGGGAGGTCTTGCGGCTTGTGGTGTGCCCGCCGCGCGCGCCAGCCGGATCGACCCGGCGGTGGCGCTGCGGAACGAGTAGCCTTCGGTTGTATCCTATTTCTTATGTCTGATCAAACCGCTCCCGCCCGCCAGATGGGCTTCGCCACGAAATCGCTGCACGCCGGCCACACGCCGGATAGCGCCAGCCGGGCCCGCGCCGTTCCGATTTACCAGAGCACCTCGTTCACGTTCGAGGATTCCGCTCATGCCGCCGACCTGTTCGCGCTCCAGAAGTTCGGGAACATCTACAGCCGCATCATGAACCCGACCACGGATGTCTTCGAGCAGCGCGTCGCGGCCCTCGAAGGTGGCATCGGCGGACTGGCTACATCCAGCGGCCAGGCGGCGCAGTTCCTGGCGATCACCAGCCTGCTGGGCCCCGGCGACGAACTCGTGGCCTCCAGCACGCTCTACGGCGGCACCTACACGCAATTCGATGTCAGCTTCCGCCGCATCGGCATCGATGTCAAGTTCGTGGAGCCGGACGATCCGGAGAACTTCCGCAAGGCCATTACGCCCAAAACCAAGGCGATCTACGGCGAGACCATCGCCAACCCGCGCATGAACGTGCTGGACATCGAAAAGGTGGCGGGCATCGCGCACGCCGCCGGCGTTCCGCTCATCATCGACAACACCATGGCCTCGCCCTACCTGTGCCGGCCCATCGAGTGGGGCGCCGACATCATCGTGCATTCGGCCACCAAGTTCCTGGGCGGCCACGGGACTTCGATCGGCGGCATCATCGTCGACAGCGGCCGCTTCCAGTGGACCGACAAATACCCCGCCATCACCCAGCCCAGCCCCGGCTATCACGGCATGAAGTTCGCCGAAGTGTTCGGTAACATGGCGTACATCATTAAGGTGCGGGTCGAGGGACTGCGCGATTTCGGCCCCTGCATAAGCCCCTTCAATTCGTTCCTGTTCATACAAGGGATCGAGACGCTCAAGTTTCGTATGGAGGCCCACAGCCGCAACGCGCTCGAAGTGGCGCAGTGGCTGGAACGGCACCCCGCGGTGTCCTGGGTGAAGTATCCCGGCCTGGCGTCCAGCCCTTATCACGCGCTGGCGGAAAAGTATCTGCCCAAGGGACAAGGCTCGATCGTCACCTTCGGAATCAAGGGCGGATCGGACGCCGGCCGCAAGCTGATCGATTCCGTACAGCTCTTCTCGCACCTCGCCAACCTGGGCGACGCCAAGAGCCTGATCATTCATCCGGCCTCCACCACCCACCAGCAGTTAAGCGACGCACAACAGCTCGAAGCCGGTGTGTCCAAAGACCTGGTACGGCTCTCGGTTGGTATTGAAGACGTCGATGACATTCTCTGGGATCTGGACCAGGCCATCGCCGCTTCGCAAAAATAGAAGCATGTACAGACTATTCGCCGCGGTGCTGCTGGCTTCCGCTCTCGCCGGGTGCTCACCTTCGGGCTCAGCCCGCACGCCCCGCGGCGACGGCGCTCGCCCCGATACCGCCCGGCTGTTCGCCGACCCTCTCCCCGGCATGCCGCCGGTGCTCGACACCAAAGACATCTACTCCGCGGACCGCTCCGGCGATTTGAGCGAGGTGGTGAAGGACTTTCCCGCTCGCGTCTATGTGCCGAACACCGAGAGCAACTCCGTAGACGTGATCGATCCCGCCACCTACCAGGTGATCGATCACTTCAAGGTGGGGCGCCTGCCGCAGCACGTCACCCCCTCATACGACCTGAAGACATTGTGGGTGCTGAACGATAAGGGCAGCACCCTCACGCGCATCGATCCGGCCACCGGCAAGGTGCAAGGCACCATCAAGGTGCTCGACCCTTACAACATGTACTACACGCCCGACGGCCAGTACGCCATCGTGGTTGCCGAGCAGCGCGAGCGCCTGGAGTTCTACGACGCCCGGACCATGACGCTGGAACACCAGCTATGGGTGCCGTGCAAGGGCATCGACCACATGGATTTTTCGGCCAACGGCCGCTACCTGATCGCGAGCTGTGAATTCGGCGGCGCTGTGATCAAGGTAGATGTGACGATGCAGAAGGTTCTGGGACGCCTGGAATTAAAGCACGGGGGCATGCCGCAGGATGTGAAGCTCTCTCCCGACGGCGCCGTCTTTTACGTCGCCGACATGGAGTCGAACGGCGTGTATGAGATCGACGGCGAATCGCTGCGAGAGATCGGATTCATTCCCACCGGCAAGGGCGCTCATGGCCTCTATGTGAGCCGCGATTCCAAGGTACTGTATGTGACGAACCGCGGCGAGGGCACCATTTCGTTGATTGATTTGAGCACCCGCAAGGTCTGTCGAAAGTGGGAACTGGCCGGCGGCGGCAGCCCCGACATGGGCGGCGTTTCGGCGGACGGCAAAGTGCTCTGGCTATCCGGCCGGTACAACTCCGAGGTGTATGCCATCGATACCGGCGACGGCCATCTGCTGGCCCGCATTCCGGTTGGCCACGGACCGCATGGCCTGTGCGTCTACCCGCAGCCGGGACGCTATTCACTGGGCCATACGGGCATCTTCCGGTAGGCCGGTCACTTCACCGCGTAGGTCAGCGGAGAGTTCGGGAGCGATGCGGCCGCGCTCGGGCCGTAAGTCTGCGTCCTGAACGTGGTCTGGACGAGTCCGCAGACGGAACCCGGAACGGAAGTTACGGTCAGCGATACGGCTGGCAGTGAGACAGCGGCCGCAGCAACTCCACCTTCCGGACACCCGGGATCGACAGCGCCGGCGCCCGTGAGGTACAGCGTGAGCAGCGAACCCTCCTCCGCGGGGTTCTGCGCCGAATTGAGCGTGCCGTCCGCGTTCCTGGCGTAGGCTTGTCCGGCGGCGGATCCATCCGCGCTCCGGTAGCCGGGGTCGGCCGCCACATCCGCCACCACGGGCGCCGACACGGCGCCTTGAAACATGACCTGCACCGATGTGGAGGCCTTGCCGGCGAGGTCGTACGGTGCGATCGCCGTCACTCTTCCGGGCGCCACGGAGATCAAGGCAGCGGCCTCTCCGTCGAACAGAACCTGCGTCCCGGCAAGGGTGCGGGGCAGGGGCGCGGAAGGCGTCAGGGTCAGGTCCACGGGGTCCGCTGGCGCGATCCCGTCGGCGGTGACCAGCGTGATCTGGCCCGGCGAAACCGGTCCGCTGCGCAGCGTAAAGGCATTGCCGACGCTCCGTATCTCCACGGGCGCCCGAAAGGGGAGTTGGACTTTCGCCAGCAGCGCGTGCACGCCCGCTGTCACGGTGGGAGGAGCAGGAAGGCCGCTGTACGGCGATACGGGCTGCATGGTCGAGCCGCCGATATAGGCGTTACCGTTGATATCCGTGGCGATGGGCGGCCCGTTGTTCCCCGGAGTCGATGTACGAGGCCAGCCGCAGCACCCCGCCGCCCGCGTCCAGCTCCGCAACGAACGACTTGTAGAACGCATACTGCGGGCCGGATTGGAACGGAATCAACTGCGGGAACGGGTCCGAATCGGTGCTGCCCGTAATCCACACGTTGCCGGACGCATCGACCGACATGCCGCCGGCAACGTCGTAGCAGTCTCCGCCCAGGTACGTGGAGAAGACCGGATTGCCCGTGGCGTCGAGCTTGGTGACGAACGCATCGTCCATCAGGTACGACGTAATGGTGCCGATAAAACCGGTCGCCACGCTCGAAGACGGGTACGCGCAGTGCGCAGCGAGCGATGTCTGGTAGGCGCCGGACGTCGTGGGGAAGTCTTTGGACCGCGTGGTCCCCGACACGTAGATGTTGCCGGCCCCATCCACCGCAATGGCCGCGGCGGAATCGCTGTCGGTGCCGCCCAGGTAACCGGAGTAGATGAGTTTTCCGGAGGGATCGAACTTGCTCACCGTGGCGTCGCTCTCGCCGTGGAATGACGTCGCGGCGCCATTGCCCGTCAATGGAAAGTCGCGCGAAAAAGTGGTCCCGGCCACGATCACGTTGCCGGCGGAGTCTGCCGCCACCGACCGGCAGGAATCGCCGCCGCTTCCCCCGAGACGTTCCGAAAACAGGACGCCGCGGCCATCCGGGGTCAGCCTGGTAACGAAACAGGCTGAGGGAGAAGAGGGCGACGATAGAATGCCGGTAACGGCCGCGCTGCCGTTCCGATCCACGGCGATCGAAGTGGATTGCCCGTTGACGGGCAGGAACGTCGAGTAGACCAGTTTCAGGGCCGGGTCAAATTTGGTCACGAAAGAATTGGTGGTTCCTCCCGGTGCGGTCAGAAGCGCTCCCGGCGTCACCGGGAAGTCCCGCGACGCAGTGGTGCCGGTCACGTAGATGTTGCCGGCCGGATCCGTGGCGATGCCCGATATGGCGGCTCCGCCTTGCCCTCCGAGATAGGTGGAGGATTGAATGGCGCCGCTCGAATCTACTTTGGTCACGAACGCTGCCGGCGCTCCGGAGGTGGCTGCGATGGCGCGTCCCGGAGTCTGCGGATCGAAGACCACGGTACTTGGCTGCCGTCCCAATGCCAGCGGTGTCCAGGTGGCGCCGCCGTCCTGGCTTCGCGCTGCGCCGGCAAGCACCACCGGCGGCTGCGCCGGGTCGAACGCAACGAATGGCGGCGGGTTGCCTTGAGTGTAGGGCAGGAGCAGACTCCAGGAGGCCCCGCCGTCCGTAGTGCCGTAGAGCCCGTCGAAACTCAGGACGAAAAGCTTGCCGGCCTGCGAAGGATCCGCCACCACCGCATAAGCGATCGTGAACGGCGTGGAAATCGCGCTCCAGTAGATGCCGCCATCGGTGCTCCGGAAAAGGTCGCAATGGTCCACCAGGTACACCGTATTGGGAGACCTGGTATCGAAGGCGACCGGCGAGGCCCAGGAAGAACAGTGGCTGTTCGGATCGAGAAGCGGCGGGGTGTACTGCGTCCAGCTTTGCCCGCCGTCGAAGGAGCGGAAATCCATGCCTGCGACCGCGGTGAAGAGGTGATCGGGGTGCAGCGGATCCATCCCCAGGTAAGCGGGTGGATTCTGGCCCTGGACGGGCGGAGTGACCGGATTCCAGCTCGCGCCCGAATCTTCCGTCTTGACGATCCCGTTGCTGGTCAGGGCGTATACGATGGACGGCTGCGCCGGGTTGATCGCCAGGGCCGTGGCGCCGCAAACCGGCGCAACGAAGACGCAGTTCGAAAGGCCGGTCGAGCCGGTGGCGGTCCAGGTCGCGCCGGCGTCGGTGCTCTTGAAAATGCCGGTGGTCCCGCCGGCGTACCAGGTTGCCGGCGTGCGGGTATCCACCGCCAGGGAGATCGGCGTTCCCGACGGAAGATTGCTCAGGGGAGACCAGGTGCGCCCGGCATCCAGGGTAACGGCAAAATGGGTGGCCGTGTTGGATGTGCCGTTGGTGACCGGGTAATCGTAAGACGAGGTGCTTCCGGCGAAAACCACGTAGCCCGAAGGGTCGCTGGCGATTGCCGCAATGCTCTCGTTGCCGCTGCCTCCAAAGGTCTTGTGGAAAACCAGCGCGGACGTCGCGCACCAGGCGGGGAGAACAAGGAAAACCAGCAAGCCGGCCAAGAATCTCATTCGATAGGAGCCCGTGACCCCAATCGATCGTACAACACGCCGCGCTAATGGATCAGGTGGGCCGCCACGAACGCGCCGGCATACGCCAGCACGGTCATATAGGCGAACTGCAGGGCCGGCCACTTCCACCCGCCGGTCTCCCGCCGCACCACCGCGATGGTCGAGATACATTGCATGGCGAAGGCAAAGAAGATCAGAAGGGCGAAAGCCCCTCCCGGTGTGAGGTCCTGGCGCAGCGCCTGTTCCAGCCCCAGTTTCTGGGCGTCCGGATCCATACCGTAGATCGTGCCGAGCGTCGCGATGATGGTCTCCCGGGCGGCGAGCGAGGTGATAAGGCCGACGCCGATCTTCCAGTTGAAGCCCAGCGGCTTGATGACCGGCTCGATCGTCCGTCCCACCGTGCCGGCCAGGCTGTCGGCGATTTGCGGGGCGTGGCCGTGCTGCAGCGGCACGTTGGCCATCACCCACAGCACGACCGTCACCAGTAAAATCACCGTGCCCGCGCGGTGCAGAAACACCCTGGCGCGATCGTACAGGCGCAGCCCGAGGGATTGGAGGGTGGGCCAGCGGTAGGAAGGCATCTCCAACAGAAACGGAGTGCGTCCGCTCTTCAGCACGGAAGACTTCAACAGCCGCGCGGTTGCCACCGCCGAGAGGAAGCCGAGCGCATATAGCCCGACCATAGCGGCCGTCCGGGCCGTCAAGAACGGACCCAGCAGGTGACTGTTGGGAATGAAGGCCGCGATTACCAGGGCGTAGACCGGCAGCCGCGCCGAACAGGTCATCAGGGGCGCGATCAGAATGGTGGCGAAGCGGTCGCGCTTGTTCTCGATCGTGCGGGTCGACATGATCGCCGGCACCGCGCAGGCGTGCGCCGAGAGCAGGGGGATGAACGATTTGCCCTGCAGCCCGACTCTGGCCATAGTGCGGTCGGCGATCAGCGCGGCGCGCGCGAGGTAGCCCGAATCTTCCAGGATCCCGATGAACAGGAACAGCAGCAGCACCTGGGGTAGAAAGACCACTACGGAGCCGACGCCTGCCCACACTCCGTCGAGCAGCAGCGAGCGCAGCAGGCCGTCCGGCAGCGCCAGCTTTAACCAGTTTCCAGAAGTGCTGATGAGCCACGCGACCGCGTCTTTGGAAGGATCGGCCACGCTGAAAATCGCCTGGAACACCGCCAGCACCACCAGCACGAAGATCAGGGGGCCGGCCACCGGATGCAGGAAGACGGCATCCAGCCGGCGAGTCCAGCGGGGTGGAATCGGCGCGCGGTAAGCGGCCTCGCCGCTCACTCGGCCGGCCCACTCGCGGCACTTCGGGACATCCTGGAGGATCGGTAGCTCGCGGGGGGCCGGCTTGGGCATGACGCCCGCGAGGAACTCCGTGACGCGCTCGACTCCTTCGCCGCTCCGCGCGCTGACGAGCGCCACCGGCGCACCCAACTCCGCCGAGAGCGCCTGGGCATCGATCTTCCCGCTCCGGCTGCGCAGGTCGTCGGAGAAGTTCAGGACCACCAGGGTCGGCACGCCCAGCGACAAGATCGGCGCCGCCAGCATCAGGTGCCGCCCGAGGTTGGTGGAATCGAGCACCAGCAGGACGGCTTCCGGCCGCGGTGTGTCCTCGCGCTTTCCGGTCAGCACATCGTGAGCGACCTGCTCGTCTTCCGAACGAGGCAAGAGACTGTAGACACCGGGCAGGTCGATGATCTGTACGGCGCGGCCGTCCGGAAGCTCGGCGATCCCCGTGTGCTGCTCGACCGTGACGCCTGGGAAGTTGGCCACTTTCTGGCGCAGCCCGGTGAGCCGGTTAAAGAGAGTCGTCTTCCCGGAATTGGGAGGGCCGATCAGGGCTACCGTCCGCGTCGCGACCGTCGATGCCGGAAACTGCAGGACAGCGGTCGAGCCGCAGCCGTGGCAGTCGCTGCACTCGCTCATCGATTCCTCGAACTCCCCGGGCGGTCGCGCCGGATCTTCAAGCGTTTGGCAGTTTCGCGGCGCAAGGCGACTTCCGAGCCATCCACTTGAAACACGCGGGGGTCGCCGCCGGGCGCGCTTTGCCCCGCGGTGACGCGTGCGCCGGGCAGGAATCCGAGCTCCATCAGGCGGCGTGCATCATCGCCGGGCAGATCGATGCGATCCAGGATGGCCGCGTCGCCGCGGCGCAGGTCAACCAGTGTGGCGGACAACGCGCCGCTGCCGGGAAGGGTCTCTTGTTGGATGCTGTTGCCACTCAGTTGCATCTTGGTTTCAGTATGCGGAAGTCCGAAATCCTTGTCAATACCCGCAACAGCGGGGCGAGCCTTATTTTTCGGCCCCTGTTTCAAGCAGCCTCCAAGTGGTCCAGAATAAAGGATAACAGATGACCGCTCCGATTGTGATCAGGCGCTTCCGCGCGAAAGATCTCGATTGTATCTTGCTGATCGAAAATGCCAGTTTTGGCAAAGATGCATACGATCGCAACTTGTTTGCAGATTTTCTCGACAAATGCGGGGACCTTTTCCTGGTCGCCGAAAGGGAGGGCCGCATCTGCGGGTACCTGGTTGCCTGCGTCCGCGGTGGGGCGCCTAGGGGTGTCCGAACTGCTGAACTAGTGTCGGTGGCCACCGATCCTCAGTTCCGCGGGCTAGGGGTCGCCTCCTGTCTGATGGGCAGCACTCTCCGCCGTCTGCGGCGGCGGCGAGTCGATCGCCTGATCCTGATGGTGCGGATCACTAACGACCCGGCTTGCGCCTTCTACGCCAAATACGGATTCCGGCGGGTCCGGGTAGTGCCGCGGTACTACGAAGATGGCGGCGACGGCCTCCTGATGACGCTGCAACTGAGGCCCGAATGTTAAGAACGTGAAGACTGGCCCGCCTCCCCGCTTTTGCGGAACGTGCCGGAAGCGGCAGCGTCCAACAGGCATGAGCAGGTTAACCCGGCGCGACGCGTTGCTCCTGGCCGGGAGCATCTGGATCGGCTCGACGCGGTTGCACGCATCGAGTGGAGATTTCTGGAATAAGAAGCCGCCTTCCGAGTGGAGCGCGGATGAAGTCAGCCGGCTGTTGAACAAGTCCCCCTGGGCAAAAGAGGTCACCGCGCAGTATACAGGGGGCGCGGGACGCCAGGGTGGCGGAGGGCAGGGCGGCGGATACCCGGGCGGCGGTTATCCAGGTGGCGGTTACCCAGGCGGCGGCATGGGCGGCCCGCGAATCGGGATAGGCGGGTTGGGCATTCCTATGGGGCGGGGCCGTATGCCGGGCGGCGGCGGCCGGGGCCGGACCGCCAGTAACTATCAGGGAGTCGTCCGGTGGGAGAGCGCGAAGCCCATTCGCGAGGCCGACAAGCTACCGCTGCCGGACTCATTCGCCGATCATTACGTCATCAGCGTCAGCGGAATTCCGATGTACGGCGGCCGCCGCTCCATGGGCGATGACGAATCCACCGACCATCCTCAGGACGATCGATTCGACGAGTTGAAGCAGTTCACGCGCCTACAACCGAAGGGAAAGGAGATCGCTCAGCCCGGCGTCGTCGTCCAGCAGGGCGGTACCTATCTCTTCGGCTTCTCCAAGGCGTCGCTCGATCTGTCGGCCGACGACAAGGAGTTCGACTTTTCCACCCAGATGGGCGCCCTGGCCGTCAAGGCGAAGTTCGTCTCGAAGGAGATGTTCTACCAGGGACGGCTGGCGCTGTAGAAGGGTCCGGCTTGTGCTGAAGCCGCCGCTTGACGTCCGGCCAGAACTCCTTGAGCACGTTCGAGACGGCGTCGGTGCCCACGGCGATCGCCAACCGCCCGGCATTGTCCGAGGCGTTGCGGGTATCCGGGTAATAAGCATTGGAGAGTCCCACCGAAATCGAGTTGCCGCTCCACTCCGAGAAGTTGAACGCTCGCCGGCCCGAGTCGTTCTTGGTGATCACCACACGGCTCACCGCATAGCAAAACCGGTGACCGAAGCTACCTTTGCCAAGACGGAAATACCGCGGATCCTGATGCAGCAGGGAAGGCATGATCCCTTCCGCGAACATATTGCCTGACAACTGGTCGCCGTAGGCTCCGGCATAACGCTTACCGTAGCCGGACATCCCCTGGCCGAACGAAGGGTTTTGATTCTCGAGCTGGTAGAGGCCGGCAAAGGCGCCGGCGGTGAGAAATACCGGCCAGTCGAAGGAGTCCTGTTTCGCGATCTTCATCTTCTCCCTGCGGGAGATGGGATGGAACGGATCGGACGCTTCCGCGGTCCGGTAGTTGGGAATGACACCGAAAACACGTTTGTCGCGGTTGGCGGACCCCGTGGTCTGGGCGTGCACAAACCCGGTTCCGATCAGGAGAGCCGCGGAAAGAAGCCTGAAGGCAGTCATTATGTAGATGCCGATGCAGCCGGCCGTCGGATGTCTCGGAGGAAAAGGGCCATTGCGGACGCTTTGTTACACTGAACGGGTGGCGCCCCCAAAAATCATCCTGACCGGCGATCGCCCCACCGGCCCGCTGCATCTCGGACATTACGTCGGCTCACTCAGGCAGCGGGTGGAATTGCAGCGCGAGTATCGCACCTACATTATTATTGCGGACGCACAGGCGCTTACCGACAATGCCGAGGATCCGGACAAGATCCGGCGCAATATTCTGGAAGTGGTGCTGGATTACCTGGCGGTCGGCATCGACCCTTCGGTTTCCACGATTTTCATTCAGTCGCTCGTGCCGCAGCTCTACGAGCTGACGGCGTATTACCTCAACCTGGTCACGGTTGCCCGTTTACAGAGGAATCCTACGGTGAAGGATGAGATCCAGCAGCGGGGATTCGGAGGCAGCATCCCGGCCGGATTCTTCTGCTATCCGGTCAGCCAGGCCGCGGACATCACCGCATTCAAGGCGCACCTGGTGCCGGTCGGGCAGGACCAGTTGCCGATGATCGAGCAGACCACCGAAATCGTCCGCAGCTTCAATCGTATTTATAACTGCTCGGTCCTGGTCGAGCCGGAAGCGCTGCTCTCGCGGGTTCCACGGCTTCCCGGGACGGACGGCAAGGGGAAGATGAGCAAATCGCTCGGAAACGTGATCTCGCTGTGCGACAGCGCCGACGACATCCGCAAGAAGATTCGCGGCATGTATACCGATCCAAAGCACTTGCGAGTCGAAGATCCGGGCACCGTGGAAGGCAATCCGGTTTTCTCGTATCTGGACGCATTCGACCCCGACCAGGCGGCCCTGGCCGAGATGAAGGCGCACTATGAGCGGGGCGGCCTGGGCGACACCGCGGTGAAACGAAGGCTGCTCGACGTTCTGCTGGCGGAGCTGGATCCCATCCGCGCCCGCCGCGAGGAATTCGCCAAGGACCGCGGGGAAGTGATGCGCATTGTGGAGAAGGGGACGGAGGTGGCATGCGCCGCGGCGGCGCAAACGCTGGCCGACGTACGCCGCGCCATGGGCATCGACTACCTGACGCCATCCACCGCGCAGTAGACACTCGAGCCCGCGTTCTGGTACACTGGCCAATGTCCCTTTAAAAGCTCAGTGGGAGGTTCGTTTGCCTTTTGAGCGAACCGCTTGCACCAATGAGGAACTATGGCTCGTAAACCAGGCAAACAGTACCAATCCGCGTCGAAGCAGGTCGAATCCAAGGAATACCAGTTGGAAGAGGCCATTCCGCTTCTCAAGAAAATCAAGTTCGCCAAGTTCGATGAGACCGTGGAAATCCACATGCGTCTCGGCGTCGACCCCAAGCATGCCGACCAGATGGTTCGCGGCACGGTGGTCATGCCCAACGGACTCGGCAAGGCGAAGACGGTCCTCGTGATCGCGAGCGGCGATAAGCAGCGGGAAGCCACCGAAGCCGGGGCGGATTTCGTCGGCGGCGAGGACATGGTGAACAAGATCCAGTCCGAAAGCTGGACGGCTTTCGATGCGGTCATCGCCACGCCGGACATGATGCGTTCGGTCGGAAAGCTCGGCAAAATCCTCGGCCCGCGCGGTCTCATGCCCAATCCCAAGACCGGCACGGTCACGACCGATGTCACTAAAGCGGTGAAGGAAGTGAAGGCCGGCAAGGTGGAATTCCGCGTGGACAAGACCGGGATCATCCACGCCCCGGTCGGCAAGCTGAGCTTCTCGCAGGACAAACTGGTGGAGAACGCCTCCACCCTGATCACGGCGGTCATCAAAGCGAAGCCGGCGGTGGCCAAAGGCAAGTACGTGAGGAGCACGACCATCTGCTCCACCATGAGCCCCGGCGTCGCCGTCGACACGACTCCGTTCAGCGTTAAGGCGGCGGTCTGACGCCGGACAGGTGCTTTCATGAAAAAGAAACAAGATAAGCAGAAAGATGTCGAAGCCCTGCGCAAGGATCTGGCGGATTTGAAGAACCTGTTTGTCACCGGCTATGAAAAGCTGCGGGTGGACCAGGACTTCGAATTGCGCAAGGCGGTGCGCGGCGTGGGCGGCAAATACCGCGTGGTGAAAAACAACCTGGCGGAGAAGGCTTCCGAAGGCACGGCTGCCGAACAGGTGCTCAAGGGATTGCGGGGCATGACCTCGATGGCCTATACCACCACCGACCCGGTGGCCCTGGCCAAGGCTCTCACCACCTACGCCAAGGCCAATCCGAGTTTCACCTTCAAGGCAGGCATCGTGGAAGGCCGAGTGATCGACGTGAAGGCGATCAACGAGCTGGCCAACATGCCTTCGAAGGAACAGATCTTCTCGAAGCTGCTGTACGTGATCAACGCCCCGGCTCAGCAGTTGGTGACGGCCATGAACGCGGTCGGCCGCAATCTGGCGGTGGTGGTGGATCAGGGCGTCAAAGAGAACAAGTTTCAATCGTAGTGTCCGGGCATGCCCGGCCGCTCGAGCGGATTTTCAATACTTAAGGAGTTTGGAGTTTAGAAATGGCGGACATCAACGCAATTGCGGATCAGATTCAGGGCTTGACGCTGCTGGAGGCCTCTCAGCTCGTCAAGTTGCTCGAAGAAAAGCTGGGAGTTTCGGCGGCAGCGGCGGCTCCGGTAATGATGGCGGCCGGCGCGGGCGCCGCGGCGGCAGCTCCGGCCGTGGAAGAGAAGACCGAGTTCACGGTGGTTCTGACGGCCGCCGGTGCGAACAAGATCAACGTGATCAAGGCCGTTCGCGAAGTGACCAGCCTGGGCCTCAAAGAAGCCAAGGACCTGGTGGATGGCGCTCCCAAGCCCGTCAAGGAAGGCGTGAGCAAGGACGAGGCCGAGGCCATCAAGAAGAAGTTCGTCGACGCGGGCGCATCCGTCGAAGTGAAGTAGTCAGCGGGGCCAGGGGTCTGGGGCCAGGGGCTGGGGAAAAGGCGCGGGGCTATCGCCGCGACGGTATTTCCCGGCTGAGAGCCCACGGCTCCGGACCCCATGGTTTTGAGCATTTGACGCAGGGCATAAGTCCTGTTAACATGAATAGTTGGGCTTTGAGTTCAACCGGATTCGATCCCAATTGGTGACTGTGATTCCCGAATCCTGGTATATAAATTGCAGTTCGGCCGGAGCTGCAGAGAGGGGATCTCTGCGCGTCTTTGCGCCAGCATGCTTCCAACAGGATTCGTACGCCCGCACATTCACAGATCCAGTTTTCATCGCGCGCACCACTCCGGAAATTCGATTCCTGCCCCTGTTTCTTCATCATTCGGCGCCCGAGGCGATCTCACCTCCTTGGGCGCCGTTGGTTTTGTGCTTTTAAGCGCAGTTTCTGTGCTTTGGCTCTTCGGCCGTCAGGAGTAAAAGAATGGATATTCAAAATAACGGCGCCGCCACCGAGCGAGTTGATTTTTCCAAGATTAAGACTTCGATCCCGATTCCGAACCTGATCGAGGTCCAGAAGAATTCCTACGAGCGGTTCCTGCAGATGGATTTGCTGCCCAATGAGCGCGAAGACATCGGCCTGCAGACCGTTTTCAACTCGGTGTTTCCGATCTCCGATTTCCGCGGTGTCAGCGATCTGGAATTCGTCGACTATTCGATTGGCAACTGGGAATGCAAGTGCGGCAACCTGAAGGGGCTGCACCATCTCCGGTCGACCTGCCGGAATTGCGGTGCCACCATCCGCACCGACCCGTTCCACGCGGGCGACATTCTCTGCCATCACTGCGGGACCTTCAACAAGAACGTAGTCACTTTCTGCAACAAGTGCGGCGACCCGGTGGGTCTGCAGCTCAAGTACGACATGCAGGAGTGCCAGGAGCGCGGCATGACCTATGCGGCGCCTCTCAAGGTAACGATTCGCCTCACGGTGTACTCGAAAGACCCGGAGACGCAGAAGAAGAGCGTCCGGGACATCAAAGAGCAGGAAGTTTTCTTTGGTGAAATTCCGTTGATGACCGACAACGGGACGTTCATCATCAACGGCACCGAGCGCGTCATCGTATCCCAGTTGCACCGTTCGCCGGGCGTGTTCTTCGAGCGTATTCCGGCCCAGGGATACTTCCTCGGCAAGATCATTCCGTACCGCGGAAGCTGGGTCGAATTCGAATACGACAACAAGAACCTCCTGTACGTTCGTATCGACCGGAAACGCAAATTCTACGGCTCGGTGTTCCTGCGGGCCCTGGGGCTCAAGACCGACGAGCAGATTCTGCGCGCGTTCTACCGCGTCAGCAAGATCAATATCAAAGACAAGAAGCTGTTGTGGAACGTGGATGAGGGCCTGACCGGGCTCAAGCTCTCCTACGCTATCAACAACAAGGCCGGCGAGACGGTGGTCGGGCAGGGCAAGAAGATCACCTCGTCGCTGTTCAAGGAAATCCAGAAGCACAAGATCCCGCAGGTCGAGGTCGCATCCAACGATCTCGAAGGCGCCTACGTGGTGGCGGACGTGGTGGACATGTCGACCGGCGAAGTGCTGATCGACGCCAACAGCGAGCTCACCACCACGGCGCTCTCCAAGCTGATCGAGTCGGGCATCGAAGAGTTCGAAATCTTCTTCCCGGAGCGCGACGACGTCGGCACGGTGATCTCGGCCACCATCCGGAAGGACAGCGTCAAGACGCAGAACGAGGCGCTGATCGAAATCTACCGCAAGCTGCGTCCCGGCGACCCGCCGACGCTCGATACCGCCACCCAGTTGTTCCAGGGGATGTTCTTCGACCCGCGCAAGTACGATTTCTCGCGCGTGGGCCGCATGAAATTCAACATCAAGCTGTTCGACCGCTCGGACGCCACGTCGCTCGACAAGCGGACGCTCGATTCGGAAGATTTCCGCGCCACCATCAAGTACCTGTTGAAGCTGCGCCGGGGCATCGGCGCGGTAGACGACATCGATCACCTCGGCAACCGCCGCGTGCGCGCGGTGGGCGAGCTCCTGGAAAACCAGTTCCGCATCGGCCTGGTGCGCATGGAGCGCGCCATCAAGGAAAAGATGTCGGTCTACCAGGAAATGTCCACGGCCATGCCGCACGACCTGGTAAACGCCAAGCCGGTGATGGCCGCCATTCGCGAGTTCTTCGGGTCGAGCCAGCTTTCGCAGTTCATGGACCAGACCAACCCGCTGTCGGAGATCACGCACAAGCGGCGTCTCTCGGCCCTCGGGCCAGGCGGCCTGTCCCGCGAGCGCGCCGGGTTCGAAGTTCGCGACGTGCACCCCACGCATTACGGCCGCATCTGCCCGATCGAAACGCCGGAAGGCCCGAACATCGGGTTGATCTCCTCGCTTTCCTGCTTCGCCCGCATCAACGAGTACGGCTTCATCGAGAGCCCGTACCGCAAGGTGGTCAAGGGCGTGGTGATCGACGAAATCCGCATCCTGAACCCGGGCGACACCGATTTCAAGGTGGGCGACATCGTGGCGCGGGCGGAGGTGGAAGCGGCCAACCGCAAGCTGGCGGCCTCCAAGAAGCAGCATCCGCAGCCGGCCGAATACGAAGCCCACTGCGAGTATCTCTCGGCGTGGGAAGAGGACAAGTGGGTTGTGGCCCAGGCCAACGTGGAACTCGACGAGAACGGCCGCATCGTGCCGGATCTTTCGAACGCCCGCCAGGCCGGCAACTTCGTGCTTAAGCCGAAGGAAGAGATCGAGTACATCGACGTCAGCCCGAAGCAGCTCGTTTCGGTGGCGGCCAGCCTGATTCCGTTCCTCGAAAACGACGACGCCAACCGCGCGTTGATGGGTTCGAACATGCAGCGCCAGGCCGTGCCGCTGCTCCGCGCCGACGCCCCCTACGTGGGCACCGGCATGGAGATGGTGACGGCCCGCGATTCCGGCGCGGTGGTGCTCTGCAAGCGCGCCGGCGTAGTGGATTCGGTGGATTCCGAGCGCATCATCGTGCGCGTGGAGGGCACGGCGCACGAAGGCCAGCTTTCCCGCGAGGTGGGCGCCGACATCTACCAGCTCACCAAGTTCAAGCGCTCGAACCAGAACACCTGCATCAACCAGAAGCCCATCGTCCGGGTCGGACAGCGGGTCACCAAGACCCAGGTGCTGGCCGATGGCCCCTGCACCGACCTCGGCGAACTGGCCCTGGGGCGCAACGTGCTGGTGGCATTCATGCCCTGGCGCGGCTACAACTTTGAAGACGCCATCCTGGTCAGCGAAAAGCTGGTCAAGGAAGACTACTACACCTCGATCCACATCGAGGAGTTCGAAATCGAAGCGCGCGACACCAAGCTCGGGCCGGAGGAAATCACCCGCGACATTCCCAACATCGCGGATTCGTTCCTGCGGAACCTGGACGAGAGCGGCATCATCCGGATCGGCGCCACGGTCAAGCCGGGCGACATTCTGGTGGGCAAGGTGACGCCCAAGGGCGAAACCCAGCTCACTCCGGAAGAAAAGCTGCTGCGCGCCATCTTCGGCGAAAAGGCCGGAGACGTGAAGGACGCATCGCTTTACTGCCCGCCCGGAATCGAGGGCACCATCGTCGATTGCAAGATCTTCTCGCGCAAGGGGCAGGAGAAGGACGAGCGTTCCAAATCCATCGAAGAGTCGCAGATCGCCCGCCTGCAGCGCAACCTGCAGGATGAAATCCGCATCCTGACCGACGAGCGCGCCAAGCGCCTGGCCGGACTGCTCGAAAACAAGAAGCTGCTGGCCGACCTGCACGACGAAAAGACCAACAAGCGCCTGCTGTCGAAGGACACCGAGCTGACGCGCGAGCTCATCGAGAAGATGAAGTCGCGCGACCTGAAGCGCATGCGCCTCGCAAACAAAGATCCGCGGCTCAACGAGCAGATCGACGAGATCGAGGAGATGACCTCGCGGCAGATCGCGGTGCTCGAAAAGATCACCGACGAAAAAGTCGCCAAGCTGCGCAAGGGCGACGAACTGCCCCCGGGCGTGATCAAGCTGGTGAAAGTCTATATCGCCATGAAGCGCAAGCTTTCGGTGGGCGATAAGATGGCCGGCCGCCACGGCAACAAGGGCGTCATCGCCCGCATTCTGCCGGAAGAAGACATGCCGTACCTTCCGGACGGCACTCCGGTCGAGATCGTCCTGAACCCGCTGGGCGTTCCCTCCCGTATGAACGTGGGCCAGATTCTCGAAACCCACCTGGGCTGGGCGGCCCAGGCGCTGGGCGTTCATTTTGCAACGCCGGTGTTCGACGGCGCGACCGAGAAGGAGATCAAGCGGGCGCTCACCGATGCCAAGCTGCCGACCTCCGGCAAGACCGCGCTGTTCGACGGCATGACCGGCATTCAGTTCGAGCAGCCGGTGACGGTAGGCTTCATTTACATGATGAAGCTCTCGCACCTGGTGGACGACAAGATCCACGCGCGCTCGATCGGCCCCTATTCGCTGATTACGCAGCAGCCCCTGGGCGGCAAGGCGCAGTTCGGCGGCCAGCGCTTCGGCGAAATGGAAGTCTGGGCCCTCGAAGCCTACGGCGCCGCGTACATCCTGCAGGAACTGCTGACGGCGAAATCCGACGACGTTTACGGCCGCGCCAAAATCTACGAGGCCATCGTCAAGGGTGAAGCCGCCATCGAGCCGGGCGTGCCTGAATCGTTCAACGTGCTCATTCGCGAGTTGCAGTCGCTTTGCCTCGATGTGGAGTTGATGAAGAAGCCGCAGGAAGTGCCGGACACGGCTCTCGCGGCGGACTAATGATTCACCGCCGAGACGCCGAGACGCCGAGAAATCCAGGCATTGGGTTTTCTCGGCGCCTCGGCGTCTCGGCGGTTAAAGGTTTTTAGGAAACTGGAGGCTATTTTGAGATCCTCTCCGTACGATCGAGCGAATTTGATCGCGGATTTTGATTCGATCCGCATTTCTCTGGCGTCTCCGGAAAAGATCCGGAGCTGGTCCCACGGGGAAGTTACCAAGCCCGAGACCATCAATTACCGGACCTTCAAGCCGGAGCGGGACGGCCTGTTCTGCGCGCGGATTTTCGGTCCCACGCAGGACTGGGAGTGCTTGTGCGGCAAGTACAAGCGGATGAAGCACCGCGGAGTGATCTGCGACAAGTGCGGCGTGGAAGTGACGCTGGCGCGCGTACGCCGGGAGCGCCTGGGCCATATCGAGCTGGCCAGCCCCTGCTCGCACGTGTGGTTTTTCAAGGGCCTGCCGAGCCGCATCGGGCACCTCCTCGACATCACGCTCCGCGAGCTGGAGCGGGTGCTGTATTTCGAAGCCTATGTAGTGGTGGATCCGGGCGAGGTCGAAGGCATCTCGAGCGGGGAAGTCATCACCGACGAGCGCAAGCGGCAGCTCGACCAGGAGTTTCCCGGCAAGTTCATCGCCATGATGGGCGCCGAGGGCATCAAGGAGCTGCTGAAGAAGGTCGACGTCGAGCAGCTCAGCGAAGAGATTCGCGAGCGGATGAAGACCGAGACCTCGGTCCAGAAGAAGCTCAAGTTCGCCAAGCGGCTGCGCGTGGTCGAATCGTTCCGCAAATCCGGCAACAAGCCGGAGTGGATGATTCTGGACGTGATCCCGGTGATTCCGCCGGAACTGCGTCCGCTGGTGCCGCTCGATGGCGGCCGCTTTGCCACCTCCGACCTCAACGACCTGTACCGCCGCGTGATCAACCGCAACAACCGGTTGAAGAAGCTGATCGAGCTGCACGCGCCGGACGTGATCGTGCGCAACGAAAAGCGCATGCTGCAGGAAGCGGTGGACGCGCTGTTCGACAACGGCCGCCGCGGCCGCGTGCTGCGCGGCGCCAACAACCGCCCGCTCAAGTCGCTCTCCGACACTCTCAAAGGCAAGCAGGGCCGTTTCCGCCAGAACCTGCTCGGCAAGCGCGTGGACTACTCCGGCCGCTCGGTCATCGTGGTCGGTCCGGACCTTCGCCTGAACCAGTGCGGCCTGCCCAAGAAGATGGCGCTCGAGCTGTTCAAGCCGTTCATCTATCACCGCCTCGAGCAGCGCGGCCACTGCACCACCATCAAGCAGGCCAAGGAACTGGTGGAGCAGCAGGACCCGGTGGTCTGGGACATTCTCGAAGAGGTCATCAAAGACCACCCCATTCTGCTGAACCGCGCTCCCACGCTGCACCGCCTGGGCATCCAGGCCTTCGAGCCCGTGCTGGTGGAAGGCAAGGCCATCAAGATCCACCCGCTGGTCTGCACCGCGTTCAACGCGGATTTCGACGGCGACCAGATGGCGGTCCACATTCCGCTGTCGCCCGAAGCGCAGATTGAAGCCTCGACCCTGATGCTGTCGGCGAACAACATTCTGTCGCCGGCGCACGGCGGCCCGATCGCCATCCCCACCCAGGACATGGTGCTGGGCTGCTACTACCTGACCAAGGCGCGCCCCGGCGCCAAGGGCGAGGGCCGCACCTTCGCTTCGACCGACGACGTGCTGATCGCGCTCGAAATGGGCGAAGTGGAAACGCTGACCCCCATCAAGCTGCGCTACACCGGC
Organism: Bryobacterales bacterium; assembly: GCA_963836015.1. Taxonomy (GTDB): domain Bacteria; phylum Acidobacteriota; class Terriglobia; order Bryobacterales; family Bryobacteraceae; genus CAWCDJ01. The sequence continues at coordinate 796,592 of CAWIIF010000015.1, forward strand.
CGGGTCATCGACCTGGTGCACGCGTTCGACAACCAGAACATGCTGCACACCGAGCCGATCGAGTTCATCAAGCAGTACATGGAGACCACGGTCGGCCGCGTGATCCTCAACGACGCGCTGCCGCAGGACATGCCGTACATCAACGGCCTCCTGAAGAAGAAGGGTCTCGGCCAGCTGGTGCAGTACTGCTACCTGAAGTTCGGCCTGCACATCACCGTACAGATGCTGGACGAGGTGAAGGCGCTCGGCTTCCTCTACGCCACCCGCGCGGGCATTTCGATCGGCATCGACGACATGGTCGTGCCGGGCGAGAAGGCCGGGCTGGTGCGCGAGGCTGAAAAGGAAGTGGTGGCCGTCGAAAACCAGTATCAGGACGGCGCCATCACCCACGGCGAACGCTACAACAAGATCATCGAAATCTGGTCCAAGGTCACGGAAAAGGTCTCCGACGAGATGTTCCAGGCCATGGAAGAGGACGACCGCACCGGCCGCTACCTCAACCCGATTTACATCATGGCCGATTCCGGCGCGCGCGGATCCAAACAGCAGATCCGCCAGCTTTCCGGTATGCGCGGCCTGATGGCCAAGCCGTCGGGCGAGATCATCGAAACCCCGATTACGGCCAACTTCCGCGAAGGCCTGAACGTGCTGCAGTACTTCATCTCGACGCACGGCGCCCGCAAGGGTCTGGCCGACACGGCGTTGAAGACGGCCGATTCGGGCTACCTGACCCGCCGCCTGGTGGACGTGGCGCAGGACGTGATCGTGACCGAAAACGACTGCGGCACCACCGAAGGCATCTACGTCGAGCCGATCATCGAATCCGGCGAAATCATCGAGCCGTTGCGCGACCGCATTGTGGGCCGCGTGGCGCTCGAAGACCAGAAGGATTACGAAGGCAACGTGATCGTCGGGGTGAACAAGGAGATCACCGAAGACCTGGCCGCGGCGATTCAGGCGGCCGGTATCGAGCGCGTCAAGATCCGCTCGGTGCTGACCTGCGAATCGAAGCGCGGCGTGTGCGTGGCGTGCTACGGCCGCAACCTGGCGACGGGGCGGCTGGTGGAGCGCGGCGAGGCGGTCGGCGTGATCGCGGCCCAGTCGATCGGCGAGCCCGGCACACAGCTCACCATGCGTACGTTCCACATCGGTGGAACCGCGACGCGTGTCAGCGAGCAATCCACGCAGGATGCGAAGTCCGACGGCTTCGCGCGCTACATCGGCATCCAGACGGTCCGCAGCAAGGCCCAGCGAGCTGATCGCGATGAACCGCAACGGCATCATGGCGGTCGTGGACGAGAAGGGGCGCGAAAAAGAGCGCTACCCGGTGGTTTACGGCGCGCGCGTGCTGGTGGAAGACGGCGCTCCGGTGAAGAGCAACCAGATCCTGCTCGAATGGGATCCCTACACCTTCTCGATCCTCACCGAAGTCAGCGGCGTGGTGCACTTCAAAGACCTGATCGACGGCCTCACCCTGCAGGAGCAGGTGGACGAGGTCACCGGCATGTCGCAGCTGGTGGTGACGGATTCGCCGGATGAGAAGCGGCAGCCGACCATCGAAGTCCGGCCGGAAGGCACCGGCGGGGCTCGCGGCGACCGGAAGAAGTACCTCATGCCGACCCACGCTCACCTGATGGTGCGCGACGGCGAAGAGGTCCACGCGGGCGACGTACTGGCGAAGATCCCGCGCGAGACCACCAAGACCAAGGACATCACCGGCGGTCTGCCGCGCGTGGTGGAGCTGTTCGAAGCGCGCAAGCCGCGCGAGACGGCCATCATCGCGGAGATCAACGGCATAGTGAAGTACGGCGAAGTGACCAAGGGCCAGCGCAAGATCTTCGTGGTCGGCGATGACGGCGAGCAGCGCGAATACTCGCTGCCGCGCGGCGTCCACATCAACGTCCAGGAGGGCGAGCGGGTGAAAGCCGGCGAGCCGCTCATGGACGGACCGCGCGACCCGCACGACATCCTGGCGGTGCTCGGTGAAAAGGAACTGCAGAAGTACCTGGTCAACGAGATTCAGGAAGTCTACCGGCTGCAGGGCGTGAACATCAACGACAAGCACCTGGAAACCATCTCGCGGCAGATGATGCGGTGGGTGGAGGTGGAGGACATCGGCGACACCGAGTTCCTGCCGCAGGAGATTGTCGATAAGTTCAAGTTCCGGAGCGAGAACCAGCGCGTCATCGAAGCGGGCGGGCGCCCGGCGCAGGGCAAGGCGAAGCTGCTCGGCATCACCAAGGCCTCGCTCTCGACCGATTCGTTCATTTCCGCGGCGTCTTTCCAGGAGACCACGCGCGTGCTCACCGAAGCCGCCATCAACGGCAAGGTGGACTACCTGCGCGGCCTGAAGGAGAACGTCATCATGGGGCGGCTGGTGCCTGCCGGAACCGGCATGGAGTACTACCGCCAGGTGAAGATCGCCGGCGAGGACGTGGTGGAAGAGCCCGTCGCCGAGCCGGCGCTCGAAGTCATCCCCGGTTACGACGAGGAGACCCGGCTGCAGTATGCCGGCGGCCTCCCCGAGGACACCGGCGAGGAATCGCTCGCCGAGTAACCGTTTAGCAAACGGGGCGGGTCATCGTTCTCGATGGCCCGCCCCTTTTTCTTTTTGCGCGCCTTAAAACGAGACGCGGAATCCGAATTCGACGGATCGCGAGCCGCCCGGCTGAAACAGGGGCGGCAGGCCGGAGTTCGGGCTGCCCGAGCCGAGCATCAGGTTCTGCATCGAGGTGGCCTGGCCGAACCAGGGGTCGGAGAGGAAGCGGACCGGGTCGGCAAACGCCGGCCGGTTGAGCACGTTGAAGGCGGAGACGCTGATTTCGACAGGCATTCTCTCGATGAGTGCGAATTGGCGGCGCAGGCTCGCATCCCACTGAAACAGTCCGTTGCCCGAAATGGTGTTGCGGCCGAGGGTTCCGGGCACGCCTTGGGCCGGGGTTTGAAATGCCGACGGATTGAGCCGGCGGCGCCCGGCGGCCGAAGGGTCGTCGATCCAGACCGGAGCTCCGCGAATGAGGTCGGGCCGCAAGGCATTGACCAGTTGGAGTCCTACGTTCTGCTCGGCGACCGCGATGTCGATGGGAAACCCGGAGCGGGCGCGCGCGATGGCGCTGAGTGTCCATCCGCCCAGCCGGCGCGGCATCCGGTAGCTCAGGGCAGCGGTGAGCGCATGCCGGACGTCGAAGTTGGAGGACCCGCGGTCTTCCCGCGGCGAGTAGCCCGGGTGCACGAGGAAGATCGACGAATCCTCCGAGCCGTCGTCGATCGAGTGAGACCAGGTGTAAGCCACAGTCGAGAAGAGGTCGCGGGAGAGCGAACCGGTGTACCGAACCTGCAGCGCGTGATACGCGGAGGCACCGGTGGTGACCGCGATCAGGCGGTCCAGCACACCGGTGTTGGGATCCAGGTCGGCCTCGCGGCGAAGGAGATTCCGCCCCGCGGAGCCGGCGTAGGATACGCTGGCGGAACCGCGCTTCCCGGCAGCCCGTTCGAGCGAAGCGCGCCACTGATAGGACACCGGCAAACGCAGCGGCGAGACCGGTCCGGGCAGGAACGGAGGGCCCGGACCGCCCGCCCCGGAGCCGCCCGCGGGCAGGGTGATGCCTCCAGACTCCAACTGCCAGCTATTGAAAGGAGCGCCGTTCACCGGGTCGATAGCGGCCGCCAGGGTCGGATCGTAGAATGTCCCCGCGCCCGCACGGAAGACGAGTCCGCCGCCGATGCGGTAAGCAATCCCGAGCCGGGGGGCCAGTTGCCGGTATCGCATGGGCCAGGGGGCCGCTCCGTTGATGTCGCCTCCGTGCAGGAACTGCCAGGCGTTTCCGTTCCACAATCCGGAAACGGTGGGAATCTGCGCGTCACGCGCGGTGGGCGGAGTGACTTCCCAGCGCAATCCGTAGACCAGCTCCAACCGCGGCCCGGCGCGAAACGTGTCCTGCGCGAAGAAGCACGCGATCACGACCGCATCGCCGCCCGCCGGGGTCTGCGAGAAGGTCACGCGCATCGGCTGCCCCTCGAGCACGCTCTGCAGGCTGGAAGCAAATCCGAGTGTGCTCTGGATGGTCGCATCGCGCGAAGGCTCGAGGTGGATGTAGTCGGCTCCTGCGCGCAGCTCGTGGCGTCCCGCTTGCCGGGAGATCGAATCGGAGGCTTCCCACTGATCCTGGCGGGTGCGTCCCAGGTCGCCGGCCACGAACTGTCCGAGGCCGGGTACGGCCAGGCCGAGCACCGAGAGCGACAATCCGCCCGGAGGCGGCAGCGGATTTCTCAGGTCGGACGGAAGGACCTTCGAGAGCTGCGCGAGCGGCGATACCGTGTCGATGGTGTTGTACGAACGGGAGGTGAAGTCGGCCCGCGAGAAGTTGAAGCGGAAATCGTGGACCGTGCCCGCCGGTCCCGCCAGCGTGATTCCGGCGGTCGCGCTTTGCCAGCGGAAGTCGCCCTGGCTGGACGTAAGGTCTTCCGATCGCGATGAGGACGGCGCTGTTCCGGCGCGCAGAAACGCCGTGCCGCGCTGCCCGAGGGACCGGTCGAGCCGCAGGCTGTAGCCGGCGAGAGCGGCAGTGCGCTTCCCGGCGAGCAGGCCATCGGCCTCACCGCCGCCGATCTCGGGTCCGGTCGGGGGCGCGAACCAGTTCAGGATCGGCCGCACCGCTTCGGGGGCATTGGCCCGCGCGGCCAGTGAGGGGACCGAGGTGAGTTGGAGTCCCGTATCGGTGAGGTGGGAATCCTCCGCCGAGAACAGGAAAAACGTCCGGTTGCGCTGGAGCGGTCCGCCGATCACGGCGCCGAGATTGTCGTAAGATGGCCGGGCATAGGCGATGCCGCGGCTGTTGGCGAACCAGTCCCGCGCGCTCCAACTGTTGTCGCGGACCCGGCCGAAGAGATCGCCGTGAAATTCGTTGGAGCCGGAGCGTGAGGTTACAAGGGTTTCCGCTCCCGGCCGCTCGCCGGATTCCGGCGCGAAATTCGACGTGCGCAGCTCGACCGAGCGCACCGTCTCCGGAGTTCCGAAATTCTCGGTGCTGCCGATCGCCGTCATGGCGGGCAGAGACGCGCCGGGGAACGAGCCGGGCAGGACGCTGCCGCCGACGCCGGTGTTGGCGCTGATGCCGTCCATGCGGAATGCGTTCGAGTTGGGACGCTGGCCGCCGGACGTAAACTGACCCGCGTCGCCTGCGCGTGCCGGAGTGATCGTAACGCCGGGCATCAGGTCGAACATCTCGCGGAAATCGCGCCCGTTCACCGGGAGGGACGCGCCCGGGCTGTTGCGGGTGACGATCAGGCTGCCGACGGACGACGGGTCCATCTCATCGCGGCCTGTCGTGACCGTGATGACCTGGTGGAGTTCGATCAGGCGCAGGACAAAATCCTGGCGGGCGGGGACGGCGTCCCGGACTTCCATTCCGAAACGGGACACCGTGCGAAACCCCGGATTTCGTGCGGTAACTTTGTAACCTGCGGGCGGCAGTCCCGTGAACTCGTAGGTGCCGTCTGCGCCGGTCTGCGCCTTCCAGCGGGCGCCTGTGTCCTGGCTCTGTACCGACACCTCCGCGCCGGGGAGGGGCCGTCCGCCGGAATCGGTCACGCGCCCCGACAGGCTGCCGGCGGCACACATCGCCACGGCCGGCAGCAGAATCGCCGCGGCGACGATGGGAACCCGGCTCACTGCGTGCCCGCCTGTTGCCGGCGTATGGCCTGCGAAACCGCGTCCATGTCGCCCGGTAGTCCGCTCAGCATCCGCTCGCCTTCGCCTTGGGTATAGCGCCCCGCCAGCAAACGGTTCAGCCTGACGTCCAAAGCCTGGGACGTCGCGAGGACCGCGGGCGCAAGCGCCTGCCACGCAGGTTGGCCGGGCGGCACTACTTCCGCCGCGGCGCTACCCGGTTGGGGGAGGAGCGGAGCAAGGTCCTGGCGGATGCCGGAGGCGAGCGTCGCAAGGGCGCTTTCCTGCCGGCGGACGATCCCGGCGAGCAAGCGGCGGTCGGAATCGGAAAACCGCGCCGCGGCCTCCGGCGAAAACGTGGCCGCGAGCCCCGCCAGAACATGCGCGCGGGAAACCAGCGATGCGCTTCGCTCGAGCGCGCGATCGGTGGCTTCGGCGAGTTGGACCGGGCCTCCGAACCGGTCTTCGAGCTGCCGGCGGAAGTCCGCCGGAATCGACGTCGAGGAGGCGGCAGCGGGAGCGGAAGGCGCAGGTACAGGTGCGGCTTCAGCGGCCTGCTCGAAGCGCATCACCACCTGGGGAAGCGGACGCAGCACGGTTTCAATCTGCCGCCGGCGCTCATCGGTCAGGCCGGTGGCGCGGACCACGATCCGGTTGCGCCCCTCGTCGCGCTCCACCGTGATGGGCTCGCCGGTATCTGCGTCGATGGAGTCGAGCGCTGCCAAAACTCGCAGCTCCTCCGCGGGCCCGACCGGGCGCTCCCCGGCGCTCCCGTGCACGAGCGGCGAGGCGAGGTCCGGCGCCGGCGCCTGAGCGTGTGTGACGCCCGGAAGCTCGGCCAACTCGAGCGTGCCTTCTCCCTGGAAATCGAGCGTGCCGTTTAACGGGTGCAGATCCGCGGCGCGCAGCGTGAGCGCCGCGGTCTTCAGGATGCCGTCCGAGGTCTCCGTGCGAACGCGATAGACCCGGCCGCCGCTTTCTGTTTCGGCGCTCACCGAATCGTGCTTCTTCTTGAGGGTGCGCCGCCAGCCGAGGAAGGCCCTCGCGCTCAGCGGGTCGCGCCAGTCGTACCGGGCCTGTTGGAATAACGATCGCAGGCGCCGCATTTCGCCCTCGGGCGGCGTGCTGTCATCCGCCTGTAATACGGCTGCCCTGGTCATGGCCTTTCCGCCGAACCTCATCTCTATCTGACGTCCGGAGGATGAGGACGCACCGGAGGATTCCGCCAGCAATTCGCTCACGCGGGCAGCCGAGGCCTGCTGCTCCCGCTGTCTCCCCACCCAAACCACCGCCAGCACCGCCAGCACCGCTGCGGCGGCCATCGCCGGCCACCAGGCGAACCGTCTCGAACGTCGCCGCGTGGTATGCCGGGCGATGAGGGCAGGCAAGGGCGTCCACGGAGCGGGCGGCGGAGGAAGAAGCGGGTCCCTGCGCTCGCGGAACGCGGAGTATGCGGCCAGCGCCGATTGCAGGTGGCGCAGCCGCTCTGCGCACGCGGCGCATTCCCGCAAGTGCGCCTCGCTGTCCGGCGTGCGGCCGCCGGTATCCAGGTCCGACAACTGTTCGTCCGAGAGGTGCGGTTTACGATTCATGCACCGTCTCCTTCAATCGGGCCACGGCGCGGCGCAGAAACTCGCCCACCGTCGAGGTGCTGATCCCGATGACATCCGCGATTTCCCGGTAGCGCAAACCCTCCGCGCGGAGGTGCAGGCAGTTCCGCTGCCGCGGAGAAAGGTCGTGGATGGCGCGGTCCAGCAGCTTGCGGCGTTCTTCGTCCAGGTACGCCCGTTCGGGATCGGGATCGCTGTGGGGCGGCGCGCTTTCCGTGTCCAGTTCGACAAAGGACTTCTCTTTGGCATGCCGTTTGAGCGCGAAATTGTGGGCCACGCGGAACAGCCAGGCGCGCGGATTTTCAATCGGCTCGCTCTTGCCCATCGCGAGATACAGCCGCAGGAAGGACTCCTGCGTGATGTCCTGCGCCTCGTGCGGACCCAAGCCGAGGTAGAGCATGTAGGAGTAGATGCTTGCGCGCTCCGCCTCATAAATCTGTTCCACCCGGTCACGAACGTCCATGCCGGGCCAGCCCCCGTGCGTCAACCCGATTCCCGCCCACAGTCATATGTATAGGATCCCGCCGGGATGCCTTTGCCTACGCCCGGCACAAATATTTTTTGCCTGTAGGAAAAGCGGAGCGCCTGGAGATCCATAAGGCGTATGCGACGCTTTCTCGTTCTCTTCATCGCGGCCGGGTTTACACTTTGCGCCCAGGTGGTTTCTTTCGGTGTCAAGGCCGGGGTCCCGGTGACCGATGCGCTGCCCTATAACTTCGACGGCTTCCACCTCGACACCGGACGATGGACGGTCGGCCCGACGGCCGAGTTTCATCTGCCCGCCAGGATCTCCATCGAGATCGATGGCCTGTACCGCGGGTATCGGACCATCAGCAGCTTCCCTGTCGGAATAGCCGGGACGCCCTTTCTTATCGAGTCGCACAACGATGTGAAGGCCTGGGATTTTCCGCTGCTTCTGAAATACCGCATCCTGGGCGGCCCGATCCGACCGTTTGTCGACGCCGGATATCAGTTGACCCACGAATCCTCCGACATCACGACAACGTGTGTGAGCACCGGCGGGGTCTGCAATCTCCTGCTGGTCCATCCGACGCAAAGCTCTCTCAATCGTACCGGACCGGCGGCCGGCGGAGGCATCGAATTCAAGGCCGGCAAAATCCGGCTCGCCCCCGAAGTCCGCTATGTGCATCTCAACAAGCCGGGCACCAACCAGGTGACGATCCTGTTTGGCGTGACCTTCTGACCTTCCCGCTCTTGCGGAGCCGCGGCGGTCCGGTCGAGGTCGCAGAACCGGCGCCCCGTCCCGGGGGTGTATGATGAGTCTCGCATGACGCCAGAGACTCCTCCGGCCCGCCGCCGGCCCGGCAAGAAAGCCTACCTGCTGATCACGGCTTTCGCGTTCCTGCTGGTTCTGTTTCCGTTCCTGTTCTGGTACTACACCTGGTTCGGGCGGCGGCTGACCGACTCCCAGATCGACCAGTATTTCGCCGACCGCTCCACGCCCCGGCATGCCCAGCACGCCCTCGTGCAGATCGGCGAGCGGCTCTCGATGCACCAGGATGTTTCGCGGTGGTATCCGCAGATCCTCGCGCAGTCGTCCAGCCCCAGCCGGGAGCTGCGCCAGACTGCCGCCTGGATCATGGGGCAGGAGCACCGCTACCCTCCCTTCCACGAAGCGCTGCTCCGCCTGGTGCATGACGCGGAGCCGATGGTGCGGCGAAACGCGGCCCTGGCCCTGGCGTCCTATGGCGACCCGGCCGGGCGGCCGGAACTGGTCTCCATGCTCCGGCCTTTCACCATCTCTTCTCCCGTGGCAGGCACGCTGAAATACCGGCTGAAGCTCGGAGACTACGTCAACCCCGGCACCCTGGTGGCCCACGTCGGGGACCGTGAAGTGCGATCCGCCGTCCCGGGCGAGGTGCGCGACCTCGATCGCCCGGATGGGTCCCAGGTCCGGCCCGGTGACCCTATCGTCGATCTCGGCGCGGACAAGAACCATGTCTGGGAAGCCCTGCGCGGTCTTTACCTGGTGGGCCAGCCGGCGGATCTCGAGGACGTGGAGCGTTACCTCCGCCCGGTCCCCGGTATGCCGGAGACCGTCGAGCGCCAGGCTTCCTCGACCGCGGAGGCCATCCGAAACCGCCGACCCGGCTTGTAAGAAACATGCCGGTGGCAATCCGGTTGCTGCGTCAGAATATATGAAATTCATAATCCCTGGTACCGCAATGAGATTGCTCCTGTCCGCATGCCTGTTGGCATTCGCCGCCGCAGCCCAGACCGCCGGCAAAGACATGAAGGACGCCGGCCACGAGGTTAAGGAAGCCACCAAAGATACGGGCAAGGCGGTCAAGCACGCCGCTAAAACGACCGGCCACAAGGTGAAGCGCGGAAGCAAGAAGGCCGTTCACAAATCGGCCAGCGCCACCGAAAAGGAGGCTGCCAAGGTTAAGAAGAAAACCGATCAGTGATGGTGGCCCGGGAAGCGCGCTTTTGCTGACTTTCGTTATGGTGAAATCTCATAAAAACATGCGATATTAAGTAAGGAATCGACATTAGCCTCGCGTCGGAAGGTCATTTGAAGAAGCTTCTGGTGGTTTGTTCTATTTCAAGTTTTCTGTTCCTCGCCCACACTTCGCAACTGGCCCTGATCGTCTTGAACGCCGCCAGTCTGGGAACCGGCCGGCTTCCAACCGACTGGCAGATTAAGGTGAATCACGGCCGGCCCGATTTTTCGGTGTGTAAGGATGGCGATGAGCCTTGTGTCCGGCTCAAGAGCGTACGCGCTTCCTTCGCCCTGGAGCGCGGGGTGGATGTCGATCCGTCGCAGATGCCCTACCTTTCCTGGCGCTGGAAAGTCACTCAACTTCCCACGGGTGGAGACTTCCGGCGCGCCGCCACGGACGACCAGGCCGCCCAGCTTCTGGTTTTGTTCGCCGATCGTCGGGTAATCACCTACCTTTGGGATAGCACCGCGCCGAAGGACACTGCTCAAAGCGCCAGTTCGGTTCCCCTGGTTCACATCTTCGCCATCGTGTGCCGGTCGGGAACCAGCGAGGCGAACCGCTGGATCGACGAGAACCATAATCTGGCGAGCGATTACCAGCGCGCATTCGGAAAGGCAGCGCCCCGGGTGAAGGGCCTGCGCATCCAGATCAACTCACAGCATACCGGCACGGTTGCGGAGAGCTACTTCGGAGATGTAGCCTTCCGCAGCAGCCTTCAGTAGATGATCCTGGTCACCGGCGGGACCGGGTTTATCGGCAGCCACCTGCTCGACCGTCTGAGCTCGGCGGGCGAACCGGTCCGCTGCCTGGTGCGGAAGAAACCGGGCCGCCGCAAGCTGCCCGCGGGCGTCGAGCCGGTGCCCGGCGATCTGGAGAGCGGAGCGGGGGTGGAGGCTGCGCTCGCGGGCGTAGACCTCGTAATCCACCTGGCGGGAGTGACCAAGGCGCTCACCCCGGGGCAGTACTATGCCGGAAACGCCCGGGCGACCGAGACATTGGCGCGTGCGATTGCCGGAAGGTCCGCCCGGCTGCTGCACGTCAGTTCCCTGGCCGCGGCCGGCCCGAGCCCGGACGGCGTCCCCCTCAAGGAGGATGCTCCGCCTCGCCCGGTCTCCCATTACGGAAAGTCGAAACTCGAAGCCGAGCAGATCGTGCGCAGGCTGGCGCCGGATGCGATCATTGTTCGTCCCCCGGTGGTTTACGGGCCGCGCGACACCGATGTATTTCAGCTCCTCAAATCGATTTCCCGGGGCCTGGTGCTCGAGATCGCAGGCGGCGAGCGCTGGTTCAGCGCCATTTACGTGGAAGACCTGGTTGAGGGATTGATCGTGGCTTCGCAAGAGACCAGAGCCCTCGGCCGTACCTACTACCTGGCGAACCGGGAGCCGATATCGTGGACCCGCTTCGGCGAGACGGCGGCTGCTGTGATGCACCGCCATCCACGCATCCTGCGCGTTCCCCTGGGGTTGGCACGCGCTGCCGGAGCGGCGGCCGAAGCCTGGTCGCGCGTCCGAGGTAGACCCGGCATCATCTCGCGCGAGAAAATTGCGGAAGCGCAGTGCGCGCATTGGACCTGCGATCCCGCGCGCGCCGCCGCCGAGCTGGGATTCGAGGCCGGGACTTCGCTTCAAGCCGGTCTGGAGCGAACGCTCGCCTGGTACAAGGAGGCCGGTTGGCTAAACTACTGAAGATCCCACCCGATCGCGAATTCTGGGCCGTCGACAAAGTGGTGCTCACGTATTTCGCCTTCGCGTTGGTGATCATCGCCGGCTGGTGGAGCCGCATTCCGGACGCCCTGTGGCTGCTGCTGGCCCATCTGGCCGCGGCAGCGCTCCTGGTGTACCAGGTGAAGCGGCCGAATCGTACCAGTTGGGTTTTCCGGAACTGGTACGCCCTCCCTTACGTAGCTTCCTGCTATAAGGAGATGGCCCTGTTTGTTCCGGCGGTGCGCCATACGGATGCCGATCAGTGGCTGGCGAATCTCGATTTCCGGATCTGGTACGCCCATCCGACCGTCTGGCTGGAGCGTATCCAGACACCGCCCCTCACCGAATTTCTGCAGATCATATATACGCTATTCGTCCCCGCCGTCCTGCTCATCCCGTTGCTGGTCTGGAGGCGCCGCAGGTACGGGGATTTCCAATATTTAGCTTTTTTAATCGCGCTTGGATTCCTGGTGTCTTATATTGGTTATCTCATCGTTCCGGCACGCGGCCCCCGGTTTCTCCTGAGGAACCTGCAACACGTTCCATTGCAAGGATTATGGCTGTTTCACTCGATGCAATCGACGCTTGACCGGCTGGAATCGGCGCACTATGACTGCTTTCCGAGCGGCCACACCGAACTCACCATCCTGGCGTGGTGGGGTAGCCGGCTAGTATCGTGGAAGCTGTTCTGGCTCTATTTTGCCTACACTCTTTGCATCATTTTTGCTACAGTTTATCTTCGATACCACTATTCGGTAGACGTGATGGCGGGGGCCGTAGCCGCGGCCATTCTGATACTGACCGCCCCGATGTTATACCAGAAACTCTCCAAAGGGGGCCTTGCAATTGGCGGGAATTGAGGTCGCAGCGGTCGACAGTCAGAAATCCCTCACTGAGTTTATCGAGTTGCCTTACCGCTTGTACCGTGACGACCCGCATTGGGTTCCCCCATTGCGTATTGCAGTCAAGGAGCTGCTCGACCGCCGCAAGCATCCTTACTACGCCAACGCCGAAGTGGAGCTGTTTCTGGCGAGCCGGAACGGTGCAACGGTGGGGCGGATTGCGGCGATCATCGACAAGGCGCATAACCGCGTGCACGAAGAGAATGCAGGTTTCTTCGGTTTCTTCGAGGCCGTGAACGATCCCGCGGTAGCGCAGGAGCTGCTGACGTCCGCCCGGCGCTGGGTGTTCGATCGCGGCGCGGAGTTCATCCGGGGCCCCGTCAGTCCGTCTACGAATTACGAGTGCGGCATGCTAATCGACGGCTTCGATTCGAGTCCGATGGTGATGATGCCGTACAATCCGCGCTACTATCCCCAGTTAATGGACCAGGCGGGCCTGCACAAGGCCAAGGACCTGCTGGCCTACCTGAGCAACGCCAATACGATCGACCTGGAGAAGATCGGCCGCGTGGCAGACCGCGTGCTCGCTAACAGCGGCGTGCGCATCCGGCCTATTAACATGAAGGATTTTTCGGGGGAGGTGGCACGGGTCTGGGAAGTCTACTGCAAGGCCTGGAGCCGGAATTGGGGCTTCATTCCGATGTCGCGCGAAGAGTTCTTCGCGATGGGCAAGGAGATGAAACAGATTCTCAAGCCCGATCTCGTGCTCCTGGGAGAAGTCGACGACCGGGTAGTCGGGTTTGCCCTGGCGCTGCCCGACGTGAACCAGGCGCTCAAGCCGGCGGGAGGGAATCTATTTCCGACAGGGTTGTTCAAAATCTTGTATTATCAGCGATTGATTAAGACTGTGCGGGTTCTTGCGCTTGGGGTGGTGGAGGAGTACCGCACCTCCGGCATCGCGGCGGCCTTTTATGCAACGCTGGTCCGTAACGCACGAAGGCTGGGATTTGGCGATTGCGAAATGTCTTGGATATTGGAAGATAACGTTCTGATGAACCGCTCCATCGAAGTAATGGGCGCGACCCGATACAAGACCTACCGAATCTACGAATGGAATTGAGGACCATGCGCGTATCGACTACCGACAGCACAGGCAGGAAGAAGGGAAGCGGCTCGAACGATATTTTCGAGAAGTGTCGCAATTTCACTCGCCCGAGTGATCTTCAAGCCGCCGGGCTGTACATGTACTTCGAAGTCTTCGGCGATCGCGAAGGCTGCGGCCCGGGCGAAGTCCGCATGGGCCGGCGCAAAGTGCTGATGTTCGGGTCGAACGATTATCTCGATCTCATCACGCACCCCAAAGTCAAAGAATCCGCCGCCCAGGCCGTGAAGAAATATGGCAGCGGGTGCAGCGGATCCCGTCTCCTCAACGGCACTCTGGATCTGCATGTAAGCCTCGAAGCTGAGCTCGCCGCATTTGTCCGCAAGGAAGCCGCTATCATTTTCGGCACCGGGTTCCAGGCCAACTACGCCACTCTCTCGGCCCTCACCGAGAAGGGCGACGTGATGATCTGCGACCACAACCTGCACGCCAGTCTGGTGGAAGGCGCGCTGCGTTCGCCGGCCCGCACCATGCGGTTCCGGCACAACGACATGGAACATCTCGAGCGGTGCCTGGAGAACTGCCCGCCCGAAGAGAAGATCCTGCTGGTTTCCGAAGGCGTCTTCAGCATGGAAGGCGACATCGCCGACCTGCGCGGCACGCTGCGCGTCGCCAAGCCGTATGGCGCGCGGGTTTATGTGGATGAAGCGCACGGCATCGGTGTTCTCGGCCCCACGGGCGCCGGCGCCGCCGAGCACCTGGGTGTTCTCGACGATATCGATATCGTCATGGGAACCTTCAGCAAATCGCTGGCATCGGTGGGCGGATTCATCGCCGGCGAGCGCGCCGTGATCGACTATCTCAAGCACACGGCGCGTCCGTTCGTCTTCTCCGCAAGCCTTCCGGCCGCGTCGGTGGCCGCCGTGGCGACGGCCCTGCAGATCATGCGGAAAGAGCCGGAACGGCGTCTGCACGTGTTGCGCATCGCGCGGGCTTTGCGCGAGGAACTGCTCTCGCGCGGCTTCAACGTCCTGCCCGGCGAAACGGCGATTGTTCCGGTGGTGATCCAGGAAGAGCTGGACCTCTGCCGCCTGTGCAAGACGCTGCTCGAAGAGGGCATCTACATCAACCCCGTACTGCGCCCCGCCGCGGCCCAGAACCTGTTGCGGATCTCCTGTACGGCCGCGCATACCGAAAGGCATGTGCAGCGGTTGGTCAGCACGCTCGAACGCGTGGCCAACGATCTCGGCATCCCCCGCTGAATTTCCGGGTTCGCGCGCTTTAATATAATAAGCGCATGCGAATATCCGGAATCGCGGCCTGCGTGCTGTTGTGCGCCGGCGCTCTGGGGGCCCAGCCCCTCGGACTCATCCAAAATCCCCCGGCCCGCCGAAGCCTCAGTCTGAACGGTTCCTGGAACTACCTGATGGACCCGTATGAAGCCGGCTATTTCGACTTCCACCTGAACCCCATCCCGGATGGCGGTCTCGGCTCGAACCGCGAGCCCGCCGGCAAGAGCGATAAGTATGAGCTCGCCTTTCTCGCGAATACTCCGACTCTCCAGGTGCCCGGCGACTGGAATACCCAGAAGCCCGAACTGCTCTGGTACGAAGGCACCGTCTGGTATCGCCGGACGTTCGACGCGCCGGCCTCCCTGGCGCAGCCCTCCCACCGCCAGTTCCTCTGGTTCGGGGCGGCCAATTACCAGGCGGTCGTCTTCCTCAACGGCAAGAAGATCGGAGAGCACGAAGGCGGCTTCACGCCGTTTCAGTTCGAAGTCACGGGGCAACTGAAAGAGCGCGGCAACGCCCTCATCGTCAAAGTGGACGATAAGCGTCACTCCGACGCCATCCCGCCCACCATCACCGACTGGTGGAACTACGGCGGCCTGACGCGCGACGTCAAACTGATCGACGAGCCGGAAACTTACGTCGAGGATTACTTCGTGCAGCTCGAAAAGGGCTCGCGCAGCCGCGTCGCCGGATGGGTCCGCGTCAACGGCAGCCGCAAGCAGCAGAAGGTCGCCATCCGCATCCCCGAGGCCGGCGCCGGCGCGACGGTCGAAACGGATGCGAACGGCTACGCCCGCTTCGAGTTCCCCGCTACGCTGACACTGTGGGCGCCCGAGAATCCCAAGCTCTACGACGTTTCCATCGAGGGCGAGACCGACGGCGTTCAGGACCGCATCGGCTTTCGCAGCATCGAGGTCTCCGGCCAGAAAATCCTGCTCAACGGCAAGCCCGTCTTTCTGCGCGGAATTTCGATGCATGCCGAGGCGCCCTTCCGCGCCGGGCGCGTCTTCTCCGAGGCGGACGCCCGCACGCTGCTCGGCTGGGCGAAGGAGCTGGGGTGCAACTTCGTCCGCCTGGCGCACTATCCGCACGACGAAGTGATGGCCCGGCTGGCCGACGAGATGGGTCTGCTGGTGTGGTCCGAGGTTCCCGTCTACTGGGCCGTTCAGTGGGAGAATCCGCAGGCCTACGCCCGCGCCGCGCGGCAGCTCACCGAGATGATCACGCGCGATAAGAACCGGGCATCGATCATCCTCTGGTCCATGGCCAATGAGACGCCGCTCGGGGACGCGCGCACGAAGTTCATTTCGAACCTGGCCGCGCAGGCGCGCGAGCTCGACTCTACCCGCCTGATTACCGCGGCCACGCTGCCGCACTACTCCGACCCCCGGACGATCACTATCGAAGATCCGCTGGGCAAGTATCTGGACGTGCTTGGCTGCAACGAGTACATCGGCTGGTACGACGGCGAGGCCGCGAAGCCCGACACGATTTCGTTCAAGACCATTTACGACAAGCCGCTGGTGATGAGCGAATTCGGCGCCGCAGCCCCGTACGGCAACCACGGCGATGCGGACACAGCGTGGACCGAAGAATATCAGGCCAACGTCTACCGCCACCAGGTGGCGATGCTGCAGCGGATCCCGTTTCTGCAGGGGACCGTGGCCTGGATCCTGATGGACTTCCGCTGCCCTCGCCGTTTCCTCAGCGGCATTCAGGATTACTACAACCGCAAAGGCCTGCTGAGCGACCGCGGCGAGAAGAAGGAAGCGTACTACATCCTGCGCGACTATTATCGATCCATGGCGAAGCCATAAGCAGCCGCTAGCCGCGCATGGCACCGAATAGCGCGCCGTTCTCACGCAGGATCCGCGCGGTCGTAGCGGCATCCACATCCGTATTCCAGACGCCGCGCTCTTTTCTCCCCGTACGACGAACCCGGACGGCCGGAACGGCCTCAGTCCCGCGGTGCTCCGAATCACCCGGTCCGAGGCTACTGCCACGGGCGCCAGGTGTATGCCGGCCGGCGGGGGCGCGAGGGCCCTCCGGCGTGGGGCACATCCCGGAAGGAGCGCGGCCGCCGCGCCCAGGAAGCCTCTGCGGGACAGATCCATAGAGCAATTATAGGCTCTCGGTCGTCGATTTCCCCCACGCAGTGAGGAAATCTAAATAACTGAAAAGATGGGGCTTTTGCCCCGATTGCGCCAAAGGCCGCGACTGCCCCAGCGCCCGCCCGGCGCAAGTTGTTCACTTTTCATACATGCTGGTCTGGAATAGCGCGTGCATACACAGGTATTCTATGCAGACGTACTTGGGCAATCCCCAGCCGCCCTCGGACGACAAGCGTTGGAAGATTGTCGAAACCACCGCGCGCCGCCACGGCCGTGAACCGCATGCGCTCATCGAAACGCTCCACACCGTCCAGGAGTGTTTCGGGTATCTGGATGAGACCGCGCTGCGTTTCGTGGCCAGCCTGCTCCGCGTACCCCTGAGCCGGGTGTACGGCGCCGCTACCTTCTACCACTTCTTCACGCTGAAGCCCAAGGGGAAACACACCTGCGTGGTGTGCACCGGAACCGCGTGCTACATCAAGGGCGCTCCGGCCCTGCTGCAGGCGCTCGAAAAGACCTACGGCATCAAGCCGGGCGAGACCACGCCCGACGGCGAGCTGTCCGTGCTGACGGCCCGCTGCCTGGGGTCTTGCGGCCTGGCGCCGGCGGCCGTCATGGATTCCGCCGTAATGGGCAGAATCGGCGCCACCGAGATGCTCGGCCGCATCGAGAAAGGCATCCGCCATGACCATTGAAGAACTCCGTAACATCGCTGAAACCGAGCGCCAGGCGCAGGCCAAGTTCGGGCATCACGTCTGCGTCTGCATCGCCGCCGGGTGCCTGTCCTCCGGCAGCGACCAGGTGCGCGACGCGCTGAAGAAGGAAGTGGCCGAATCCGGCATGCAGAATGAAGTCCTGGTGAAGGGCGTCGGCTGCATGGGGTTGTGCAGTGCCGGTCCGCTGGTGGCGGCCGAGGCCGAAGGCAAACTGTATGCCAGCGTCACGCCCGACCAGGCGCCGGAGATCATCCGCGAGCTCGACACCGGCGCGGACGGGCTCACCGAGTGCCCCACCGACGTTCCGTTCTTTCAACGCCAGAAGAAGATCGTCCTCGAGAACTCCGGCAAGATCGATCCGGAGCGCATCGAGGATTACATCGCCAACGACGGCTACCTGGCGCTGGTGTCGGTCATCTCCGAAAAGACGCCGCAGGAAGTCGTCGCCGAGGTCATCCGCAGCGGGCTGCGCGGGCGCGGCGGCGCCGGATACCCGACCGGCCTCAAGTGGAGCACGGTGGCCAAGACCGGCGAGCAGGAAAAGTACGTCATCTGCAATGCCGACGAAGGCGATCCCGGGGCCTTCATGGATCGCGCCGTGCTCGAGAGCGATCCGCACCGCGTGCTGGAAGGCATGGCCCTCGCAGCCTTCGCGGTCGGTGCGCAGAAGGGTTTCATCTACGTACGCGCCGAATATCCGCTGGCGGTCAAACATCTGAAGACCGCCATCCGCCAGGCGGAGCGTTTGGGCCTGCTCGGTAACAACATCTGCGGCACGAAGTTCAGCTTCCACGTCGACATCCGGCTCGGCGCGGGTGCGTTCGTGTGCGGCGAAGAGACCGCGCTGATCGCCTCCATCGAGGGCAAGCGCGGCACTCCCCGTCCGCGTCCTCCGTACCCCGCCGAATCCGGGCTGTGGGACTGTCCCACCCTCATCAACAACGTCGAGACCTTTGCGAACATCGCCCCGATCATGCGCAACGGGGCCGACTGGTTCGCGGCCATCGGCACTGAAAAGAGCAAGGGCACCAAGGTCTTCGCACTGGCGGGCCGCGTCAACAACACGGGGCTGATCGAGGTGCCGATGGGCATCACGCTGCGGGAGATCGTCCACGAAATCGGCGGAGGCATTCCCGACGGAAAGAAATGCAAAGCGGTGCAGACCGGCGGACCCTCCGGCGGCTGCATCCCCGAACAGCACATGGATTCGCCGGTGGACTACGAATCGCTCAAGAAGATCGGCTCCATCATGGGCTCGGGCGGCATGATCGTGATGGATGAGACCTCCTGTATGGTGGACGTCGCCAAGTACTTCATGGAGTTCTGCATGACCGAGTCGTGCGGCAAGTGCGTCCCGTGCCGCGCCGGAACCCAGCAGATGCACGCGATCCTCGAAAAGATCACTGCCGGAGAGGCTACGGCGAGCCGACATCGAGATGCTGGCCGAGCTCTGCGACCTGGTGATGAACACGAGCCTGTGCGGGCTCGGCCAGAGCGCGCCCAATCCGATTCTGACCACGCTGCGGTATTTCCGAAAAGAGTATGAGGATCACGTCGGCGGCGCCGGCTGCGCGGCGGGCGTGTGCAAGGCCGGCAAGGAGGTGACCGCATGACCAAAGCCGTCGTCCGGGTGAAGACCCTCACGATCGATGGCCGCGAGGTGGGCGCACGCGAAGACCAGACCGTGCTCGATGTGGCGCGCGAAAACGGCATCTTCATTCCCACCCTCTGCGAGCTGCCGGGGCTCACGTCCGTGGGCGCCTGCCGCCTGTGCCTGGTGGAGGTGAAGGGTGTTCCGCGCCTGCTGCCCGCCTGCGTCACCCGCGTGGCCGAGGGCATGGAGGTCACGGTGAATTCCGAGCGCCTCGACCGTTACCGGCGCGGCATCCTGGAGCTGCTTTTCGCCGAACGAGTTCACGTCTGCTCGGTGTGCGTCACCAACGGGCACTGCGACCTGCAGTCGCTCGCGTTGAAGTTGGGGATGACCCACGTTCACTTCCCCTACCGCTATCCGCGCCTCCCGGTGGACGCCTCGCACGAGCGCTTCGTGGTGGATCACAACCGCTGCGTGCTGTGCACCCGCTGCGTCCGTGTGTGCGACGAGATCGAGGGCGCCAGCACCTGGGGCGTCATGTCGCGCGGCGCCGACTGCCGCGTGATCACCGATCTGGCGCAGCCCTGGGGCGCTTCGGAAAGCTGCACAGGGTGCGGCAAGTGCGTCCAGGTGTGCCCCACCGGCGCGCTCTCCGAGAAAGGGAAATCGGTCTCCGAAATGTCCAAACGCAGGCAATTTCTGCCTTACCTGACGCTGATGCGGGAGGGACGCCGGTGAGCGAACCGAAGATCCGCCTCGCAACGGTATGGCTCGATGGCTGCTCGGGCTGCCACATGTCGCTCCTCGACACCGACGAGCGGTTGATCGAGCTGGCCCGTCACGTCGAGGTCGTCTGGGGACCCCTGGTCGATTCCAAGGAGTTCCCCATGGACGTGGACGTTACTCTGGTGGAAGGGGCCATTTCGAGCGAGGAAGACCTGCACCGTATCAAGCTGGTCCGCTCCCGCACCAAGATCCTGGTGTCGCTCGGCGATTGCGCCGTCACCGGGAACGTGCCCGCAATGCGCAACAAGTTCGGCCCCGATGCCGTGCTGCGGCGCGCCTATCTCGAGAACGTCACCTCCGAACCCCAGATTCCGCGGGAGATCATTCCCAAGTTGCTGCCGTCCGTGCGTCCCGCGCATGAGATTGTGCCGGTGGATGTCTTCGTTCCCGGCTGCCCGCCCTCGGCGGACCTGATTTTTTCGGTGCTCAGCCAGCTGCTGGCGGGAAACACCTCCAGCCCGGCTGCCAAATTCGGATAAAACCATGCCAAGGCAAAAGATCGTCATCGATCCGGTCACCCGCATCGAAGGACACTCCAAAATTTCGATTCACCTCGACGAACAGGGCCACGTGGAGGAGGCTTACTTCCACGTCACCCAGTTCCGCGGGTTCGAGAAGTTCTGCGAAGGGCGCCCGTACTACGAAATGCCCTCCCTGATGGCGCGTATTTGCGGCATCTGCCCGGTCAGCCACCTGATCGCCTCGGCCAAGGCCTGCGACGAGATCCTGGCCGTGCGGATTCCCGAAAATGCCGCGCGCCTGCGACGCATCCTCAACCTGGCGCAGATCGTGCAGTCGCACGCGTTGAGCTTCTTCTACCTCTCGTCGGCCGATTTTCTGCTCGGTATGGATAGCGATCCGGCCAAACGCAATATCTTCGGCGTGATGGAGGCTCATCCTGCGATGGCCCGGGACGGCATCCGGCTGCGCCGCTTCGGCCAGGAGGTTATCGAGCTTTTGGGCGGCAAGCGGATCCATCCCGCGTGGGTGGTGCCGGGTGGCGTGAGCAGCGCGCTGGACGCCGGCCGCCGCGACCGGATCCTCGCGGACATCCCGGAAGCCCTGGCCTGCACTGAGCGGGCGCTCGACTGGTTCAAGACCGAAATGGAGCGCTTCCGCGAAGAGATCCGCACCTTCGCCAATTTCCCGACGTTGTTTATGGGCCTCGTCGGCCAGGACGGCGGCCTGGAACACTACGACGGCAAGCTGCGCTTCCTCGATTCGGGCGGAAAGATCATTGCCGACGTGAATGGGGCGGACTACGCTTCCTACATCGGTGAGATGGCCCATCCCTGGACCTACCTCAAGACCAGCTTCTACAAACCCTTAGGCTACCCGGATGGCGTTTACCGCGTCGGTCCGCTGGCGCGGCTCAACCTGATCGACGGATGCGGGACTCCGCGCGCGGGCCAGGAATGGGCCGAATTCCGCGAGTTGGACCGCGGCCCCGTGCTCAGCTCGTTCTACTTCCACTATGCGCGGCTCATCGAGGTCCTCTACGGGCTGGAGAAGATGGAGCAGCTCCTGACGGATCCCGAGATTCTCGATCCGAACGTGCGGGCACACGCCAGCGTGAACAACACAGAAGGCGTCGGCGTCTCCGAAGCGCCGCGCGGCACCCTGATCCATCACTACAAGGTGGATCGCGACGGCCTCATCACCTGGGCCAACCTGATCATCGCCACCGGCCACAACAATGCCGCCATGAATCGAGGCGTGCTGCAGGTGGCCCGCCACTTCGTGCACGGCAATAAACTCACGGAGGGCATGCTCAACCGTGTCGAAGCCGTGATCCGCACCTTCGACCCCTGCCTGAGTTGCTCGACTCACGCCGACGGCCGCCTGGCACTCGAGATGGAGCTGCGCAGTCACGACGGCGAGCTCCTGGACCGGCTTCACACAGAGCCGCGACCGTAAGGGAGCGGGCATGCCCCGGATCCTCATCATCGGCTACGGCAACCCGCTGCGCGGTGACGACGCTTTCGGCCAGGAAGTCGCGGCGCGCCTGCTGGAGACCAACCGCGACCCTGACGTCGAGATCCTGGCCCTCCACCAGCTCACCCCCGAGCTGATGGAGCCGGTCAGCCGCGCCGAGCGGGTCCTCTTCATCGACGCCCGGGACGGCCCCGCGGCCGGGGAGATCTCGCTCGAGCCGGTCGCGCCGCAGGCTGAATCCAGCGCGGCCTTTACGCACTTTTCAACGCCGGCCGGCCTGCTGGCCGGAGCCCGCGCTCTCTATGACAAATGCCCGGCGGCCACCCTGCTCACCGCCGGGGCGGCCGGCTTCGATCTCGGAGCGGGCCTCTCCGACCCGGTGCGCCGGGCCCTTCGAGAGGCCGTCGATCGCGCCATCCCGAACTGGATCCGCGAAACATAACCTTCTCCCTCCCCAAGCGTCTAACCGGCGATGGGTGCTGCCTCAGCCGACCTCCGTCATTCGATCCGCCTCCTGAGACGCGCGCCCGGATTCGCGCTGGCGGTCGTCGGGGCCCTCGCACTGGGAATCGGCGCGAACACCGCCATCTTCAGCGCGCTCGATCAGACGGTGATTCGCCCGCTCCCCTATCGTCAGCCTGACCGGCTGGCAATGCTCTGGGAGGATTTCTCCGCCTTTGGCGTCCCCAAGGGCCGCGTCTCACCGGCTACATTCCTCGACTGGCGGAGGCGTACGCGCACCTTCGAACAGGTCGCCGCCTACGCCGGCCCGCGGAATATGGACGTCTCGGGAGGCGGGCCGCCCGAGGAAGTGCTGGGTATGTCCGTCACGGCGAACCTGCTGCCGCTCCTCGGCGTGCCGCCGCTAGCCGGCCGGACTTTCTCGCAAAGCGAAGAAGGACCCGATAGAAAGGTGATCGTGCTGAGCTACCGCCTCTGGCAGCGGCGATTCGGCGGCGCACCCGGACTGGTCGGCAAGACGGTCCTGATGAACGGCGAAGGCTACACCGTGATCGGAATCATGCCGCGCGGATTTGCCTATCCGGATCGCGATACTGAGCTTTGGATGCCGCTCGGGTTGTCGCCGCAGCTTCTGGCGCGGCGCAATAGCCACTTCCTGAAAGTAGTCGGGCGAATCCGGCCCGGCCGTACGCTGTCCGAGGCCCGGGCCGAGATGTCCGCGATCGCCGGCCAGCTCGAAAGGGAGTACCCTGCTACGAATTCGAAGGCCGGCATCGCCGTGGTGCCATTAAAAGATGAGTTGCTCGGAGACACCCGCACCGCATTCGTCATTCTGCTGGCGGCCGCAGCCTGTGTGCTGCTGATTGCGTGCGCGAATGCCGGCAACCTCCTGCTCGCGCGCAGCGCCGCCCGCCGCCACGAGTTCGGAGTGCGCATCGCGCTCGGCGCCCGGCCGCTGCGCCTGGTCCGGCAGATCCTCACCGAGAACCTGGTGCTCGCGCTGGCCGGCGGCGGCCTGGGAATCGTGTTGGCCACGTGGGGAATCCGGGCTCTGCAGCCGATGGTTCCCAACGTATTTGCCGATCTGCGAATCGACTTGCGCGCGCTCGCCTTCACGGGAGGCGTCTCCGTCCTCACGGGAATGCTTTTCGGATTGGCGCCCGCCCTGCGATTCTCTACCGGAGATCTGGCCGGGCGCGGCACGATCGGCGGCGGCACGCAGAGGCTGCGCGACACCCTGGTAGTGGCCGAAGTCGCGATCGCACTCGTCCTGGTAATCGGGGCGGCGCTGCTGATCGGCACCATGGTCCACCTGCGCGCCGTCGATCCGGGCTTTCGGTCTGACGGCATTTTGACCGCCGACGTCGCGGTCCCATACCCCAAGTACGCGGATAGCAACAAGCGCCGCCAATTTTATAGCGAGATCCTCCGGCGGGTGCGGTCGATTCCCGGCGTAAAGGCGGCCGGACTGACCTCCGATCTTCCCTACACCTCTCGCGGCAACAGCATGGGCCTGGTCATCGAGGACCGGCCCGCGCAGTCCAGCCTCGGGCAGGACGCCCTGTTCCGCCTGGTGAGCGCCGGCTATCTGGAAACCATCGGCGCGCGGCTCAAGGAAGGCCGCTTCCTCGAAGAGGGCGATCGCGGCGATACGGTCCCCGCGGTGGTTGTCAGCGAGTCACTGGCGCGCCAGTACTGGCCCGGCGAGAGTGCGCTCGGACACCGGATCGACACCGGAACGGGCGACGGATCCCGGCTCTGGATGACGATCGTCGGGGTGGTCGCTGATATCCGGGAGCGCGGCCTGGACTTCGGGCTGAAGCCGGCCGTGTACGTGCCGTTCACTCAGACGGCGATCGGCTTCTTTCAGCCGTCCGAGATCGCCGTGCTCACCTGGCGGGAGCCGCTCAGCATCGCCGGAGAGCTGCGGCAGGCCGTCTGGTCGGTGGACCCCGAGCAGCCTGTGTCCCGGCTGCGTCCGATGAACGCCATCGTGGACGACGAGTTCGCGACGCGCAGCCAGGTGCTCGCGATGCTGGGCGCGTTCGCGGCGTTGTCGCTGCTGCTGGCCGCCCTGGGAATTTACGCGGTACTCTCCTATGTCGTGTCGCAGAAGACGCGCGAAATCGGTTTGAGAATGGCGATCGGCGCGAGCCAGTGGGACGTGGTCCGAAACATCGCCGGCTACGCTGCCCGCCTGACGTTCATCGGCTTGTGCGCGGGCGTGCTCCTGGCCGCCGCCGGCACGCGGCTGCTCTCCACCCTGTTGTACGGGGTGTCTCCCTTGGACCCCCGCACGTTCGCGGCAGTGGCCGCCGGGCTGGCGCTGGTTGCCCTCCTGGCGTCCTATATTCCGGCGCGGCGCGCCGCCACCGTCGATCCCGCCATCGCGCTGCGGCAGGAATGAGTGTGCGGAGCTGGATCCTGCGTGTTGAGACCACGCGAACCGCGAACTCCCATTGAAGAGTCCCTTTGAGGTACCGGTCCGCGCCGAGTAACGCCATTGAGTTGAATTTCGTCGTAACGGGGATACCGGGACCATTTCGCCTGCACGGCACCGCGCCCGGTAATAAGATTGGAGATCACATGACCTGGAAATCTCTTTGGATGACGGCATGGGTGGCGCCTACCCTCATGTTGCAAGCGGCCGACCCGCCGAGAATCGAGGCACGCAAAGCGCCTGTGATCGCCAGGGACGGACTCCAGTTCCGGGATCTGAACAAGAACGGCAAGTTGGACCGCTATGAGGATTGGCGGCTCCCGGTGGACGAACGGATTGCCGACCTCCTCTCCAAAATGACGGTAGAAGAGAAGACGGGCCTGATGATTCACTCCTCTCTCTCCGGCTTCACCGGGCCGGACGGTGAGGTGCTCGGCCTGCCGGCGGCCGGCGGGCGCGGCGGCGGGGGTCGTGGACCGGTATCCACCTCCACCGCGAACCGTGCGTTTCAGGGGCGCGCCAACCAGAACAATGTCGAGCCGATGGGCAGCGCAAACCCGGCCCAGCTGATCACCGAACGGAACATCCGCTACATCCTCGTCCGGCCGAACGCTGGGGAGTCACCCGATATTACCGCAAAGTTCCACAACGCACTGCAGGAGATGGCGGAGTCGAGCAGGCTCGGAATCCCGATCGTCTTCAGCACGGACCCCCGGCACGGAGGCGGCCGCGGAGGATCCGCCAAGCCGGTGATCTCGCAGTGGCCCGACCAGCTCGGGCTGGCCGCCGCGCGCGATCCGGAGCTCGTGCGCCGGTTCGGGCAGATCGCCGCCGGCGAACTGCGCGCGATGGGCATCCGGTGCCTGCTCGGCCCCATGGCGGACACTTCCACCGAACCGCGCTGGAACCGGATCAATGGCACCTTTGGCGAGGATGCACAACTGAACGCAACTCTCATTCACGCATTTGTGGAAGGGTTCCAGGGCAAGCAACTCGGTCCGGAAAGCGTCATGACCGTGACCAAGCATTTCCCCGGCGACGGTCCGGTGAAAGACGGGTACGACGGGCACAACAACTACGGTAAGTGGACCATTTACCCCGGCAACCAGTTCGACTATCACCTGATTCCGTTCCGCGCCGCGCTCGAAGCGGGCACCGGCGCCATGATGGGCGGCTACTTCATCCCGGTGGGCAAGGACACGGTCGGCATCAATTTCTCCAAGGCGATGATCGACGGCCTCCTGAGGGAGAAGATGGGGTTCCACGGACTGGTCGTAACGGACTGGCTGCGCAACATGCCATGGGGTGTCGAGAAACTGTCGGAGAAGGACCGGCAGAAGATGATCGTGCTCGCGGGCGTGGATCAGATCGGCGGGGACAACGACCCCCGCGTCATCCTGGCCAGCGTGAAGGACGGCGGGATCCCGATGGCGGTGGTGGATGCGGCGGTGCGACGGATCTTACGGCCGGCTTTTCTGATGGGCTTGTTCGAAGACCCCTACGTCGATCCCGGGCGGGCGAAGGCCACGGTGGCGAGCGAAGAGTTTCTGGCAGCGGGGTACGCCGCGCAGGTGCGGTCCACGGTGCTGTTGAAGAATGGCGGCAACGCGCTGCCGGCTGCGCCGGGGAAGAAGATTTACGTGGAAGGCGTGACGCGGGAGGAAGCGGCGAGGTTCGGCACTGTGGTGGACGACCCCGCGGGGGCCGATCTCGCGATACTGCGGGTGCCCAGCCCGGCGACCACATATCCGTATGGCGGAGCGTTCGCAATTGGAGGCGGGCGCGCCGGAGCCACCCCGGCACCCCCGCCGCCTGTCGCCGCCTATGGGATCACTCTGGCTTACGGCAATGCGGCGAACTGGCAGGTACTGGACCGAATCCGCAAGGTCGCGGCATCGGGCACTCCGACGGTCGTGATCGTGAACATGGACAAGCCCGTCATCCTAACCGAGTTCATTGACAGCGTGGCCGGTGTGTTCGGAGCTTTCGGCGCAAGCGACAGGGCGCTGCTGGACGTGGTATTCGGAAAGGCGAAGCCCTCCGGTAAACTGCCGTTCGACCTCCCCAGCGATATGCCATCGGTAATGGCGCAGGCGGCCGATGTGCCATTCGACATGGACGATCCGCTATTCAAATTCGGCTTCGGGCTGACCTATGGCCGGTAATCGAAACGAAAGCTTTGGGGGGACCGCACCGATGAAGCGAATTCTCATGGCAGTGACGCTCGTGCTCTGCAGCCTGGCCCCGGCAAACGCGGCGGTCGTTATCAGGAACCTGCGGGTGGAGTACAGGAACACGCCTCTCGGTATCGATGTGGCACAGCCGCGGTTCAGCTGGCAGATGGCCGCTACGGCGGGCGAGCGCGGGTACACGCAGACCGCGTACCAGATCGAAGTGAAGGATCCCAAGGGCGCTGTCGTTTGGGATTCGCACCGGACCGAAATTTCAAATGCACTGGCAATCCGGTACGCCGGGAGCCCGCTCCAAGCGGCCACCCGATATTCCTGGACGGTGACGGTGTGGAACCAGGCGGGAGCGAAACTCGCCGCAAGCTCCTGGTTCGAGACAGGACTGATGGATCCCGCTCCCGACTCGAGCGCGTGGGGCGGCGCGAAATGGATCGGCGGAGGGAATGAGGATTTGGTGCTCTATTCTCCGTACCTGGCGATTTTCGATGTCCGGTATGCGCTGGCGATCGCACCAGGCAGCACCCGCGCGAGCTTCGTGTATGGCGCCAACGACTCCCGGTTGATGGACAAGTACAAGAACATCTATCAGGTCGAGAACGGCAAAGATCAGAGTTATATCAAGCTCGAACTCGATATCTCCGGTGTGAACGGCACACCGGACGGGAAGGCCAGGCTTCACGTCTACCGCGCCGGATACAAGGATACGGACGACCCCTCCCGGCCGCTGCGGACATTCGACATCTCGACCGAGGTGATCAACGGCGCCAATAAGAATGCGGAGCACCTCATCGAGTTCCGCAGCACTTTTGGCCAGATTGCGATTTCCATCGACGGGAATGCCTCGTTCACCGGCGCCGCCGCACCAGCCCCTGCCGGCGCAGGCCGGGGTGGCTTCGGAGGGAGAGGCGGCGGGGCCAATACCGTGAACCTGAATCCCATGGGCTCGGGCGGCAATTACATTCCGTTCGGAATGCTCTGCGATATGGGGTTCTCGGTGGGGCCAGGCCAGAATGCCTCGTTTCGCGATGTGACGGTCCGCAACAACCGCCTCCCGAACAACGTCCTGTTCCATGAGGACCTGGCCGGCGCCTATCACGGAATCTATGCCGTCCCGCCCGAGTCCGGGTTCTCCGTAACTAATGGGCGCTATCTCCTGGCGGGTGGCAGCCAAGGCCTTTTTCTGGTCAGGAATCCGAGCCGTAACTCGACTCCGATGCTGCGTACCACCTTCAAGGCTCCCAAGGCCGTCGAAGCCGCCCGCCTCTACGTCACTGCGCGCGGCATTTACGAGGTTTTCCTGAACGGCAAGCGTGTGGGCGACGACTACTATAATCCCGGGCTGACCCAGTACAACATCACGCATATGTACCAGACGTACGATGTAACCGCGATGATCCGGCCTGGCGACAACGCGATGGGCGCGATGCTCGGCGAGGGTTGGTGGAGCGGCCTTCTCAGCTTCGGCAACATCTGGAATCACTTCGGCGACCGGCAGTCGCTCCTGGCGAAGCTCGTGATCGCGTACACGGACGGCACCTCGGAAACCGTCACCACCAATCCCGGGACGTGGAAGTATTTCGGCAACGGTCCGGTGGTTTACGGCAGCCTGGATTTCGGCGAGATCTACGATGCCGCCAGGGAGCGCGCCGTGCAGGGATGGGACACGGCCTCGTACGACGACAGCAAGTGGAAGAATGCCGTCGTGGTGCCGCTACAAGGCACGGCATTCGTGGGCGTCGAAGCCGGGCGTGGAGGATCGCCGGGCACGCCGTTCAATTATGACAAGCTGTCCCTGGTCGGCCAGATCGGAAACAGCGCCGGCGTGTTCCGAATCCTTACGGCGAAGAGCGTGAAGGAAGTGCGGCCCGGCGTGTACGTCTACAACATGGGGCAGAACTCGGTCGGCGTACCTAGGATCACCATCGCCGGCGGACGCCCCGGCGGCAAGGTCACGCTGCGGTATTCCGAGATGCTGTATCCCGACTTAAAAGAGTCGGGGAAGAACGTCGGCATGATCATGACGGAGAACTATCGTGCCGCACTGAGCCAGGACGTCTACACGATGAGGGCCGGAAGGCAGGTGTACCAGCCCAGGTTCACATCGCATGGATACCAATACATCGAGATCACCGGGCTCGACAAGCCGCTCCCGCTGGAAGCTGTCCAGGCAGTGGCAATCAGCTCCGTCCGGGAGTTGACGGCCGGTTACAAAACCTCGAGCGAGAAGGTCAACCGGCTGTGGTCGAATCTGGCGTGGTCCAACGTGGACAATTTTCTGACCATACCGACGGACTGCCCGCAGCGCAACGAGCGGATGGGCTGGTCCGGTGATATCAATGTCTTCTCGCGGACGGCGACCTACGTCTCGAACGCCGACCAGTTTCTGACCCGCCACATGTTCGCGATGCGGGACGTCCAGGCGCCCAACGGCCGGTTCACCGATGTCGCGCCTGTCGGCGGAGGCTTCGGCGGCGTGCTTTGGGGAAGCGCAGGGATTGTGGTTCCCTGGGAGGCGTACCAGCAATACAACGACGTAGGGCTGCTGGAACGCCATTATCCGGCCATGGCCGCTTACGTCGACTATCTCGAAACCACCATCGATCCTGCGACTGGCTTCACTTCGGACGCACAGTTGGGCGACTGGCTGGGGCCGCAGAACAATGCGCTCGGCTCGGCCTTCCTCGCGACCGCCTATCACGCCTACGATCTCGGCATCATGGCGAAGGTCGCTGAAGTCCTGGATAAACCGGACGACGCAGCCAGGTATCGCGGCATGTACGAAAGGCGGAAGGCGTTCTTCAATAAGACGTTTGTCAACGCCGGCAAGAAGACCCTCGCCACCGGCAGTGGACGCGGCGGCTTCGGAGGAGGGCGCGGAGCAGCAACAACGGCCGCGGCGCCGGAATTCCGGATGGCCGACACGCAAACCTCCTACGCCGTCGGGTTGGGTATGGGCCTGTTCGATAGCGAGAGCATTCCCCAAATGGCAAGGAACCTGGCCGACACCGTATCGCGAGAGAACAAGGACGACGACGGAGCGATGCGCCCGAAGTACTCGCTCATGACCGGGTTCATCGGCACTTCCTGGATCAGCAAGGCTCTCTCCGACAACGGCCTCAGCGAACTGGCGTACCGGCTGCTGCACAACGAGCAATATCCGTCCTGGCTCTATGCGATCGACCAGGGGGCGACCTCCATCTGGGAGCGGCTGAACGGATACACGGTGGAGAAAGGGTTCGGGGGCAACAACAGCATGAACTCGTTCAACCACTACTCATTCGGCGCCGTTGGCCAGTGGATGATCGCCTATTCGCTCGGCATTCAACGGGACGAACCAGGCTTCCAGAAATTCATCCTGCAGCCGGAGCCCGATCCCACGGGAATCATGACCTCGGCGGAGGGCTACTACGACTCCATGTACGGCCGCATCAACAGCGCCTGGACGGTGGAGGGGAAGCACCTTATCTATCGGGCCACCGTTCCCGCCAACACTACAGCCACGCTCTACCTGCCGGCGGCGTCGCCGGAGTCCGTGAAGGAAGGCGGAAAGAGCGCCGGCAGCGCGAACGGTGTCGGGTTCATCCGATTCGAGAGCGGCAAGGCGGTATATCGTCTAAAGTCGGGGAACTATGAGTTCACGGCAACGCGGTGACCTGATGGACCGGCACGCCTCCACTCATGTGAAGGTTTTCTCTGCCTATTTTGGAACGTGCTTCGGTCTGGCGAACAGGTCGGTCACATCCACGACGTCGTCCTTCGTATGGTCGCGGCCGAGTGCGGCGGCACGCGCCTCGATGGAGCGCGCCTCCCGCCGGTGATGATTCTTGCGCAGGACGACTCCGTAGCTGGCTAAAAGCGATCGGAGGGCAGCCGGATCGACCTTCGACTCGCGGTCTGCCATCGAGAGTGCGCCGGAGAAGTCTTGTTCCGCCTCCTGCCATTCGCCCTGCCTCGCGTGCAGCACCCCCCGAAGAGCGAGGAGTTTGATGCGGTCCATGGGGACGGCATCCGTAGCATGGTTGAAAATGGTCAGCGCGCGATCGAGTGCCCGGCTAGCGTCATCCAGCCGGTGTTCTTCGATGTAGAGTGATCCGAGGGAATTGAGGATGGCGCCTGCGTCCGCGGTCTCCTCCCGGCCGGCCTCCGCCCATGCGTTTAGAGCGGCGAGGTATTCGGTCTCCGCCTCCCCTCGACTCCCGTCCGCCTGGAAAAACGACGCTGCCATCCCGTGAACCAGCGCCCTATCCTCTGGCCGCTGGTTCCGAATCGTCTGCATTCTCTTGAAGGCTTCCCGTGCCCTCGTCATCTTTCCCTGCTCGAACCGGGTCGACGCGAGGATCTGTAGGGGACGCAGCAGCACCGGGTCGTCCAGCGGATAGGTCTTCTCGAGGACCTTGAGAGATCGTTCGGCTAGAGCTTCCGCATCGGCGATCCGGCCTGAGACAGCCGTGATCGATGCCATATTATTCAGGACGAATCCCGCACAGGACCCCTGTTCGCGATCGGCGCCGGAAGCTAAGGCCGCGGCAAGTGCCGCTTCCGCTGCGGCGAACTGTCCACTTGCGACCTGCATCAGCACTCTTTGGTTGAGCTCGACGCATTCTGCCGTCGCCGGGACCGTCTGGCTCACCCCCTGCGCGCACGCGTCACACGCCCCCAACGCCAAGAATGTATACAAAACGTGTGTGCCGGTAACTCTAGTCATAGAACTCCTGTTGTGTATTTGGGCGGGCGCGAAGGCGCCCGCCCAAAGGTGAACGTGAGGGGTCTATCGGCTCGCGACGACGGTCTGGATGCTGCGCTTTGCGGCAGCCTCGAGTTCGGTCTCGTGCCGCGTTTTGACGAGCTGGTGTCCAGCCCCTCCGTTGCCGTTCCAGACTTGGAACAGGAAGAATTCGTTCCCGTACCTGTGGAAAACGAGCGTGGGTTGAGTCGGTCCGCCCGACGATAGCATGCCGGTGGTCAAGACCATCGCGGACGATTTGCCATCGGCCGATTTCAGGACTAACACGGTACCTGAAGCGACATTCGTATCCGTCGTGTACGAACCCGCCGGAAAGGTCGAGTTGCCCACGTGGAACGAGAAGGGGATCTGAGCCTTGATTGGAGGCTCGGCGTACAGGGATGCCGCCGCAAGCAAGGTCGCGGCAAAGCTGTAAATCAATCGTTTCGTCATTGTCTTTCCTCCGCCCGAACAGTAGTCGGCCGGCACATCTTTGTCCCGGTCCGCTCTGCCCTGCTATTGAATGTCACGTTTGCAGTGACATTTGAGATAACGACAAACGAACGCTCCGGCCTTTTCGCCCAAGTTTGTGATTGGCTGGTTCTAAGGCGGGTACTCTTCCGGAAGCCTTCAGCCAATACTCGTGTTCAGTGCGCGAGTCCCCGTCAAGTGGCTTCGCACGAGCCGGATCAGGCGGTGCAGGGTACTCTCCACACCTTTCAACGTAAGGCCGATACCTGGCAGGCTGGCGATTTCCTTGGCCGTCATACCCTGTCTGTAATAGAGCCAGAAGATGGTCCGGTCGCGATCCCTCGTCTCCGGCGGCGTCGCGGCCCGCAGACAGGCGTCCACTTGATTCACAAGAACGGCGCGCTCCGGAACCGCAAGTCCGGCGGGATTGTCCGCGCCGTCCTTCTCCGTGCCTTCGAGCGGCCCGCTGATCTGGTTGCCTCCCCGCTTGCCGGCGCGGAGCGCTTTGAAATAGTCGTTGGCGACGTTTAACGTAACGATCTTCAGAAAGCCGAAGATCGCATCCTGGTGCTCCAATCGGAACTGCTGCAGTACACGCGCGCGGTCGGCGCACAGCTTGAGGTAAGTCTCCTGAATCAGGTCGTCGATCGTCTGGGGAGATGCGTCGCACCAGCGTCGTGCGGCGCGAGAAGCCGTGATGGCAATGATACCGTGGAAGCGTCGCAGGAACTCCTGCCAGGCCGCGGCATCGCCGCCGGCGCAGGCTTCGATAAGGTCTGCGGGCGCAACAGTCGTGAAGTCCACGCAGGTGGATGGTGTCTTACTACGAGGTTGCCAAAGAGGTGACGGTTGGTCTGACATACTCCCCGCCGCCCCTTGCGAACGTGATCGGGCGCAAGGGATTTGACCTTCCGGTCCCCCGTCCAGAGGTTGCCCGGCACCAGAGAAAGGCACGTTTTCTCGTGGCAGCCGGGCACCCGGTCGGATGGACCTTACTGCTTACTGTAGAGAACGAGGAGTCAGCGCAGTTTCCTTTTGCGGGCGGGTTCGTTCAGATCACCAGATCCAGTTTGGGAACCTTGGCCTCTGCCGCAAGCGCCGCCAGCACCTTGTCCAACCGACACGCCACGGCAAATCTGCCCGATGCGGCAAAAACCATGGCGGTGGCCCGATTTGTACTCTGATCGATGACGATCGAGCCGGAGTCCCCGGCTGTGGCGAATTGGTTATCATCGCCCCCGCTGTCAATCATGACTTGGTCTGTGAACAGGAACGTGCCGAAGCTGTAGTCTATATAGAGATCCACATCGGTATCCACGATGGCGCCTTCGGTGCGGCCCGTGACCGCCCCGAATTTTCTCACCCTCATTCCGCGTGTGGAATCGGCCGGATCAGACGCACTCAATTTAGAGCCGTCCGGGAATGTTGCCTGCACCTTCGCTTTCGCCTCCTCCGTGAGCAGGGCCAATGCGCAATCCACCGAGTTGGCGTCGTAATTGTCGAGGTTGACGAAATGCCCAGGCAGGGCGATTTCCTGTTGCGTACCGACGAATTGGGCCGAAACAACCCTTGCGCTCTTCGGTATCCGGCCGTTCCTGGCCAGGATGTGATTGCAGCTGAGGATGTATCGGTTGGCGCCCTCGGCCACCACCGTGCCCAGTGTGCCTCTCGCACCTTCGTTTACGTTTGGTGCATTGGTTTTTACCCGTATCGGAGAACCCTGTTGCAGGATGGTATCCGCCGGTTTCGGCGGTTGTCCCCTCCGACCGAAACGTCCGACTTCTATGACATCCGTGGGAACATGGTTGCCAAAATACGGTGGCACCAGGGAGTCAGGGGCCAGTCCGTTTGGGTCGATAATCTTATACACAACATACACTCGCACGCAGTCCTCAGGCGTCTCTTTGCCCTTCGTCACTTTCTTCCCGATGCCGAGTCCGACGATATTACCGTTTGGATGCAGCAGTTTCTCCACGGCCTCTGCTTTAGCTAGGTTCAAGTCGCTTGGTGGCTGGTCTGCCTCCAAGTTACTTGTCGTTTTGGCCAGCTTCAGATCGCTCGCCGCTACTGATGTGGTTTGTCCGTTCATGTCATCACCCCCAAATCTGGTTTCAAGGTTAGTTCAACGTACGGGCCCGGCGCACGCTTCCGGATCGCCGTCAAGAGCGTCGTTCCCATACCATGCGAGGTTCGCATCGCCGCCTTCTTGTAGGACCAGGCGCCCAAGACGGGCCATACGCTCGGTACGGCGTGCCAAACCCTCGGTCTCCCTGTCATTTACTCCTTCCGGCAATGGCGGGCCATCCAAGATCCCGCTTGCTCGGAGCGAGCGTGTTTGCAGCCGCAAATTCAAGCCGCCCAGCAGGTCGACGCATTTGTTGAAGTCTTCTTCGGCGTTGGAAGGCTTGTGGAAGTGGTCCTCCGCGGAGAATATGTGCAGGTTAATATGCCCGTCGGTGAGGACCGGCTCCCAGTAGTGTCCATCCCCGTCATCTGCTTTGAGCATTACAGCGTTCTGGTCCTTGATCTCGTAGGTGAAGACCTGCAGCGTCGCTAGATGCTGGGTATCGCCGTCCACCACGAGCTCATTTGGGTGGGTGAATGAAGCGCGCGGAATGTCAGCCACTGCCAAGGATGTGATCTTCTGCGGTAGCGGAAATACCAGCGTCGCATAAGGGAACTCCTGCGGCTGTCCTGTAACTCGCGGTTGTACCATCAGATTTTGTTTCTGTTCGGAGCTGAACTTAGCGCTTCCGGGCCTCACGCCCTCGAGGTGGTACACCACCGCTTTAGAGCCTGCTCGACCTCGGAGCTGCGTCTCCGCGAGCCAGCTTCCCGCGCGATACGTGTGGTGCCCGATGTCAGGAATCAGAGCGAGGATCCGATTCGGTTGTATGGTTTGATCGAACACGTATGCTCCGTGAAAGATCACGTTGAGTTTCTCGGACCCGTTCCGAGAGTTTTCTTGAGTGTCCACTTGCTCTCCTCCATTTGTCTGGTTGTTAGAGTTCTAGCGAGCCCCAAAGCTCTGGAATCCCGCCCAAAAATAGGGGTGGTTGGTGGCATTGTCTTCCTGAAGGCGCCTCGCCGCGAGGCTGAGCGCCGCAGTTGCGTCTTTCCCGGAAAGCAGCTCGTTGTAGAACCGGTCCATGAATTGCGCACCGCTTTCCGTATCCACGTTCCAGCGGGATGCAACCACACGCGCCACCCCGGCCCACAGAAGCCCGCGTACCAGACTCTCCGGGTTTACCGGCCCATTGGCTTCCCCCGTACCTGTCGAGCACGCGGACAGTACCGCGAGCCGGCACCGCCTCCAGTCCTGGCGCCCCATCCGCTCCCCGTCCAAGACCCCGGCGTCCCCCGGGTCGCCCTCTTCTGGCGCGAGCAACAACCCCCCGTTGCCGTCATTGCTGAACCCGTGGCCGGCGAAATGAAACAATTCGACGGTCTGGCGGTGTTGTTCCACTGCACGCAGCGTGGCCTGCTCGCCGGCAAGCAGCACCGAGCCGCGAAATCGTTTCGCAACAGACTCGCCCTCGTGCAAGGTCCCGGCTAAGGGCGGAAAGGTCTTAGTTGCCTCATCTCCAAGGGCAGGGCTGGCGATGACCAGCGCTTTCACGGCAGCATTCACTGGTCCAACCGCTGCGCGGAGTTGATAATCCGCCAGGCCTCCGGCGATTGCGATAGCGAACCGCGCCCCCAAATACCGAAAGTTCTCGTCCATCAGCGCCTGCATCGGAATGGCTCCCACCGCTCCGTCCGGTTCGATTACCAGCGTTCTGGCTGGATCGAGCCGGAAGGCCAGGGGTGCAACCAACCAATCGTATAGCTGTCTCGCATCGCGTTGAAGCGCCCGTCGGTCCGACTCCGGTTCCGCGCACTCCCGCAGGAAACGCGAGGCTACCGTTTCCAATGCAGCCGACTTTACACTCAGACGTCGCCCTTCGATCCCCCGGTCGTCGAACAGCCATGCCACAGGGCCGCTCGGCAGCATAGCGTACGTCAGAAACGACTCTTCCCGGAGTTGGCTCCGCCGCTGATCGAGATCCAGCTTTCGCTGCCGCTCGGGGCCTTCGCCGGCTCGAAACCACTCCCAGAGCCGTAACGCTCCGGGATGGTCACCGCGGTTCCACATAAGCTCGATGACTCCGCGATAAGCCTTGCCGGCGGCTCGCATGAGCTGGGCGCGCTCCCGAAACCCTCGGAGAGTGCCCAACTGATGCTCGCTCAGGTCGATCGCCCGCCGGTATGCCGACTCCGCCTCGTTCGCTTGTCCGGTAAGCGAGAATGAATCGCCGAGAACCTGCTGGAAGCCGATTTGAACCAACGCTGCCCCAACCCTCTGTGCAGACGGGCCTATCTCCTCCAGACGCTTGGCCGCTGCTTGCGGAGCGCCCGCGGCGAGTTCGGCCCGAGCAAGAGAAATCTCCGCCAGAATGCGGTATCTCCGATCGGACGGCTGCTGCAGTTGCTCAAACAGCCTTCCCGCTTGCTCGAATTCGGCTTTCGCCTCGCCAGGTGCGCCGACCTCGACCGCCAACTCGGCGAGATGTCCCCTCGTTATAGCCTCGATCCGACGACGCGGGGTCTCACTGACCGCCACGGCGGCGGCCCTCTCGAACACATATGCTGCCGTCGGAAGCGCTAAGCTCTCAGCCGACCGCACCAGATCAAAGTAGATCTGTTGAGCACGAATTCCGGTAAAAGACCCACTCCAGTACGTCGATAGGCCTTCCCGCGCGAGGTTCCAGGCGGCCAACAAATTCCCGGCAGAGGTCTGAGCGCTTGCGAGAATGCCGGCCGACCGCAATTCAAGATCACGGTAACCGGCGCTACGAACCAGCACCAGGGCGCGGGCCATGTCACGCTGCGCCAAGCCGGAATCGCCGAGTAGCGCCCGGCAGTTCCCTTGTTCGAGAATCGCCTGCCCGTGGATCCACAAATATTGCATCGCGTTCGCTTCCCGCTCCAAGGCGGCCGCTTGCTCCACACATTCGGCCGCTGAACTTACGCTCCGATGGAGCGCGTATATCCGTTCGAATTTCGCACGGAGCACCCCCGCCCGATTGCCGGCGGATCGCAACCCATTCACCGCCTCCACGGATTTGGTTAATGCCAGATCCGACTCATCGGCCAGATTCGCCTGCACCGCATCTGCCAACGCCACTATCCCTCTATCCAACGCGTCGCTCCGCCGGACCGCCAGCACGTCCCGCAGCCAGCCATCGTGGTGACGCTCCTCGAACCGCGCAGCCAGCGTCTGCAAAGCGCGTTCGTAGTTCGCGTTCTCCCACCGTCGCGGCAGCCAGTTGGACACGGCCACATCCAGGTAGCTTTCGGGCTCTACGACGGCTCCACGATCAACTTGGCGCAACAGGGATTCGGGGTTTTCGGAAATCCGGTCTAGGGCTTCCCGCCGGACTTTTTTTTTTGCTCGAGCTCGGCGAGGCGGCGCTGCGCCTCCGCTCTCCAGGAGCCGGACGTTTCCAGTTCGAGGTAGTGCCGCCATTCGCGAATCGCGTCCTCATAGAGGAACATCCGCTCGTACACTAAGGCTCGATTGAAAATTACCTCGGGAGAATTTGGTTTGGCCTTGAGCGACCGCCCCAGGTACTCGATGGCATATCCGTAGTCGACATTACGGTTCGAGGCCTCCGCGCGAAGCGCGTACGCCATGCCCAAATCCGCCATCAGGTCGGGATCGTCGGGCTTTCGCTCCAGGGCGTGCTGCAGCGTCCCGATCGCGGCTTCCGGTTGCCGGTCCAACATCTCTGCGCGCGCGCGCAACTCCAGCCATTTCACATCGTCCGGATGCTTCTCCAGTTCCGCGGCGACCCCGGCTTCGGCTTCGAGCAGTGCGGGCGGCCGTTGAAACGAGGAGCCTATAGCGCGCCTTTCTTGACGCAGCGCGGCATATCCGGCGCCGGGAATGCGAAACTCGAAAGGCCGTTGCTGAGTGTATGCCTTGGCGATCAAATGGGCCGGGTCGCTCGCTATCCACTGATTCCAACCCACCCATCCGCCGCCGACGGCCAGGAGAACTGCCGCCGCCCGGGCCATCCAGGGCCGGATGTACGCCGGCCGCCCGCGCGAAATCTCGGCCATCTTCCGGGCCATGTCGCGCTGCCACTCCGGCTTCGAGCTTTCGAGCGACTCCAGCACTTTCGACTCCGCTTCCGTCAGATCCAATGAGAAGTCATCCATCACCGTTCGCAGCGCCGCTCCGCAGGCGTCGCATTCGCTGGCGTGAGCCAGCAGTTCCTCCCTGCGCCCGCCATCTTCCAGCCCAACGGCCAGCGACGCCCATTCCGCCGCTAGCGGGCATCCCGGCCCGGGCGCCTCCCGGGGACCTCCTGCCAGTTGCCGAAGCCACGCATTGTCTTCTTGATGCATCGCAAGGACCCGCCTGCAACTTTCACACGACCGCACATGGCGGGCGCGCTCCTCAGGCAGTCCCTCCGGCCCATCCGCGCCGGTCAGGGCGGCCAACTCTTCATCCGTTAGATGTCCACTATCGGGCTCTTCCAAACTGCTTATCTCCTATAACGAGGAGCCGGAACCTTTTCCTTTCGGCTTCCCGGATTTCCACTCCCCGAGGCGGGTTCGAACGTGATTGGTCATGCGCTGGATGGCGCTCTCCACTCCTTTCTGAGTCAGCCCGATGCCCGGTATTCCCGCGATCGCTCGCGTGGTCATCCCATGCCGGTAGTACAGCCAGAAGATCTGCCTGTCCCGCTTTCCGGTAGCGGGCTCGACGCCGGCCGTCAGGTGCTCGTCGATTTGATGGATCAGGATTTTCCTCTCTACCTGTGGCACGCCTTCGGGGCTGGCGAAGGTGTTCTCGGCGTGGCTGTCGAGTGCCGTCTCGCGGCCGGCTCGCCGCTTGGCGGCAAGCCCACCTCGAAAGTAGTCCTGGGTGACGCTGAAGGCTACCTTCTTCAGCAGGCCGAAGATCGCCTCAGGCGCCTCCGGCTGGAAGTCGCGCAACATCCGGCAGCGATTGGCGCAGATTTTGAGATAGGTGTCCTGGACCAAATCGTCGATGAGCTGAGGTGCGCAGTCCCCGAACCCGCGCGCAGTTCTCATCACCGTGCCTGCGATGACAGGACGGAACCGTCGGACGAACTCTTCCCAGGCGCCGGTGTCGCCGGTGTTGACACAGGCCCGAATCAACGCGTCCGAGCTGAGTGCGCTCCAGTCCACAAAAGTGGAGGGATTATATCATGTGCGTAGCATTCGCTCATCGGGCGAAGGGATAATCTTATACCGACTCCAAAAAACCCGGAGGCGCGCGCCCCGCTTTCGCGGCTGGGCCGCGCGCCTTCGCCCTCCGCTCGACCGCCTGCTTACGGACGCGCAATTTCGCGGCCCAGCCTCCGACAGGATCGAGCCTCAGGTTTATTCCCGGCCCCTGCGTGCATCGTCGAGGAGGGGTAGTGTCTCAGGACGACGGCACGCTTTGGAGCGGCCGGAAAACCGGAACTGACTCTTATGACGAGTTTGCTCAGTTTTTCCCTTTTGAGGGCTTTCTCAACAATTACACCCCTGGGCATTGCTTGTGCCGTCGCGAGCCACCGATTGCTTCATCTGTCATGGCTACCGCTCCCGACCGTCCAGAACGCCTGAATCTCCTCCAGGCTCTTCTGCTTGGTCTCCGGCAGAACCAGGAGCACCACCACGAACATCACGGCGCACAGTCCCGCATACAGCCAGAAAGTTCCGGTGGGCGAGAGCAAGCGCATCAGGGAAAGAAACGTAAGCGTAACGGCCAGGCATGCGGTCCAGAGCGCCAGCGTCGCGACCGACATGGCGCGCCCGCGGATTCGATTCGGAAAAATCTCGGCGATATAGACCCAGACGCAAGGTCCCAGGCTGAGGGCGAAACACGCGACATACAGCAGGATCAGGCCCAGAATCCACCCGCTCGAGGGGTGCGCCTGGCGGAAAGCAAAACCCAACGCGAGCAAAGCCAGGCCCATTCCGGCCGAGCCAGCCATCAAGAGCGCCCTACGTCCAACGCGGTCCACCAGGAAGAGCGCGCCAATGGTACAGAGGAAGTTCACGCCGCCAATCGCGACATTCGCACCGACCGCATTCGTAGCGCTTTCGCCCACCATCTCCTTAAAGAGGATCGAGCCATAATAGAGCACCGTATTAATTCCTGTAATCTGCTGGAAAACGGCGAGAAATATGGCGATACCCAAGGCGCGGCGCATGCCGGGGCGTAGTAAGTCGCGCATGCTCGTGGAGCTTTCTTCCTCCAGGCTTTTCTCGATCTGCCGCAGCTCTTTCTTGGCTTCGCCTTCCTGCATGGTTCGAGCCAGTACGGCGTAAGCCCTTTCCGGCATCCGGCTGCGGGCGAGCCAGCGGGGGCTTTCGGGATTCCACCACATCGCGGCAAAGAAGGCCACCGCGGGTACGGCAGCCACCCCGAACATCCAACGCCAACTGCTTTCCCCTCGCGCCGCCAGTTGCCAGTTGACATAGTAGGCCAGCAGGATGCCGCTGACGATGGCAAGTTGATTCAGCGAAACCAGCCGGCCCCGAATATGCGCCGGGGAGACCTCCGAGATATACATGGGGGCCAGCACCGAAGCCACGCCGATGGCCACTCCGCACCAGAACCGCGCCGCGATCAATTGCCACACGCTGGAAGGAATGGCGCAGCCCAGCGCGGCCGCGCCGAACAACACCGCCACGGCCAGGAGCGCTTTGCGCCGGCCCCACCAGTCGCCCAACATGCCGGCGCATGCCGAACCGAGGATGCACCCGCACAGAAGACTTCCGGCAACCAGTTCCGTGTGGATCTCCGTCAAGCGGAACTGCTCGCGGATGAAGAGCAGCGCGCCGTTGATGACCGCCGTATCGAAGCCGAACAGCAGCCCGGAGATGGCCGCGGCGCTCGCGGCCATGTAAACATAAGTCCGGGCCGGCGACCGGCCTTTCACGGAGGGGGCCTTCGAAGATCCGGTCATGGTTCGAACCTCCGCCACAGCGCTTCGTGCCTGCCAGGGAAGGCGACCCATTCCACCGACGCGGCAACCTCTTTCAGGTGACGATACAGCGGCAGCGTGTCGCGCAATCCCAATTCCGGATAACTCCGCGCGCGCCGTGCGGCAATCACGCTCGGCGAATACCGGGGATTCGCGCGCCAACAAAGGCCTTCGTCAGTGACCTCGGGGAACCACGCCAGGCCTCCGTGAGCGCGCACGCCGTCATAAACAAAGCCGTAGTCGCGTTCGCACCAGGCGCCGAACACCAGCGGCTGTCGCGCGTCTCCGCTGATGACCGCGTGCGCCCAGCCCGGTGGTACCACGACCTTTTCTCCAGGCAGCGCTTCGATGGCAAAGCACCGGCCGGGATCGTCCGTGGCGCTCTCCTGCATATAGATCACTCCCTTCCCCGACCAGATCTCGAAAATCTCCGGCGCCGACCAGCCGCTGTGCGCCGCGATTTTGTGGACGTGCCCCTGACTGCGCACGGGCTCCGAACCGAGCCGGCCGGCGGCATATGCGACCACGCCAAATAGCAGGTGGCGCTGCCGCAGCTCCTCGCGATCCGCTTCCTCGCACACATCCATCACGATGCCGTAAACCGGGTCGGGACCATCGCAATGGGGATCTTTGAGGCTGCTTCGGATATCCCGCAGCCGCCGGAACTCGGGCTCGGGGCCGGCGACGCCGGGTCCGTAGGTAAAGGCGATCGGGTTCCAGCCGATCCGCACGTCGATTCCAGGGTCAAAGGAGGGCATGGTCGTTCCTCACGTAAGCCTTAATCGTGGCCAATTGCGCGCGCGCCGGTTGGGCGGGCCGAATCGTGTAGGCACCCACGGCGGCGGGCACGATGAAGGTCTCGGCATAGTGAACCAGGAACGGTTCGAAGGCGCCGGCCGGACTTTCGACCAGGGCTTCCGGGCCTTCCACCAGATTCAGGACATTCACGGTTCCGTGAGTGTCGTGCGGCACCGCGCCGGTGAACCAGTGGCGCCGGGTCTCGATGAACTCCAGTGCGTGGAGCCCCGTTCGTTCCTCGCGCCAGCCGTCGCCGGCACCCAGCGGGCAAATGCGATTGATGAGGTTGCCTTCCACCCACTCCGTCCCACGATCCCACTGAATGTTCGCGATGCCGTGATCCAGGTGAACGG
Source organism: Bryobacterales bacterium (assembly GCA_963836015.1). GTDB lineage: Bacteria > Acidobacteriota > Terriglobia > Bryobacterales > Bryobacteraceae > CAWCDJ01. The sequence continues at coordinate 838,848 of CAWIIF010000015.1, forward strand.
GCCGGGGGCGGCCATCGAGGCCGAGGCGGCCCCAATCCCAGAGCTTGAACGTAAAGATATAGGGCGTAGCGCTGATCTCGAGCACCATGCTGTTGGCTCCCGAGCAATGCACCGTTCCGGCCGGGATCAGGAAATGATCGTGCTTCCGCGCCGGCCAGCGATTGACGTACTGCTCCACCGGGAACGGCGCGCCGCCTTCCTGCGCGCGTTGAAGATCGCGAATCATGCCGGCGCGGTCCGGAGCCTGCTTAAGTCCCAGGTAGACGCAGGCGTCCTTGCCGGCGTCGAGCATGTAATAACTTTCATCCTGCGTGTATGCCATCCCGAACTTGTCGCGGATATACTGCGCCAGCGGGTGCACCTGAAACGAGAGATTGCCGCCCTCCATCGTGTCCAGAAAATCGAACCGGATGGGAAATTCCGCGCCGAAGCGGGCCTGTACCGCTTCGCCGAGCAATTGGCGCGGATGCTGATAGACCAGGTCGATGGAGGGCAGTTCCAAACGAACACCGTCAAAGTCGAGCAACAGGCTGTTCTCTTCCGGCACGCAATCGAAACACCAGGCGTAGTTGAGTGGTCCGTCGGAAAGGCCGCACTCGCGCCTCATCCACTGGCCGCCCCAAGGTCCGGGATCGAAGAACGGAACCACCCGGAACGGGCGCCGCGCAGTCTCACGCAATCCCCGGCGGACTGCCTCGCCGCTCGCCATCTTCGGCACGCGCGCGTCATTCGTGTCGAGCAGATAATCCACCGAATCGAACAAGGAGCGCTTGATGCGGTCGGCCACGCGCCAGTCGAAGAAGTAGGCGCGCTTATATTTGAGCGACGGCCTTTCAGTCAGGTTCTCCGCGCCGAGGTTGCCGATAAGCCCGGCGCGTTGCCGCAACTGGATTTCCCAGCGCGCCATGTCCGCATAGATCAGCAGGTGGGGAGAGGGCTCGATCAAGCGGGTTCCAGTGCCGAGGACGATCTTCAAGCCCTCGGCGCTTGCATACTGGCCACGCAACCTCGCGACGCGCGCCGGATCCGCGAAATCCTCGATCGTGAGGCTGTTCATCCGCCCGAAGACGGGGTCGTCCGTCAAGTCGCGGCTCACCAGTGCATCGATCTCCGCGGCGGGTTTCAAGAAGTCCCTGGTCCGCAGAACCTGCGCCGGGCATAGCGCTGCGAGCAAGACACCCACCACTTCTTCTTCCAATACGCCCGGATAACATTCGATTGCGACCCGCGATGCGCCGCGCTCGACCTCACCGCGGAGGTGATCCAGGATACCGGCCCAGCCTTGCCACGCGCGGTCTCCGGATACAGAGACGGCCGGCTGCTTGTCGTACTCGGATGATCGACTCAAAGGGCGGGGTCCTCCCACAGCGGTGCCGCCCCCAGCAGAGAGGCATCGTCGCCCAGAACGGCGGCACGGATGTCTACTTTCCCCCACGGTGTCCACGCATGCTCTTGCACATAGCTGACGAACTGCGGCAGCAGATGGTTTGCGGCCCGCATCACACCTCCGCCGACCACAACGACCTCCGGGTCGTAAGCGTGGATGAGCGACACGATGCCCGCCGACCATACGCGCACACACGCATTCAGCACCTGCTGCGAGCAGGTATCGCCGGCTTCCGCGCACTGGACCAGCGTGCCGAAGTCGAGCACCGGCTGCCGTGAGAGCAGACTTTCCTCGAAGCCGTTTTGCGCGCGGCAGATCTCGGGCAGCGCCCAGGTGGACGCCTCCGCTTCCACGCATCCGATATTGCCGCAGGTACACAACCGGCCATCGACGCGGGCCAGAAGATGCCCGCCGAGACAGCCGGCCTGATAATGGCGTCCGCGGACGAGCCGCGAGTTCATCATGGCCGCACCGCCCACGCCCGTCCCCAGCGTCATCGTCACGACATCGTTGAAGGACCGCGCCGCGCCGGCGTACCGTTCGCCCAGTAAGGCCATGCGAGCGTCGTTTTCGATCCGCAAGCTCAGGCCGAACGCGGATTGCGCCCAGGCGGGGAGATCGATGGAGACCGCGTCGTCATACTTGGCGTTGGTGGAGACGATCCGCCTTGCCACCGGGTCTACCAGACCGCAGAAAGCGAGGGCGACGCCGGTAAAATCGGCCGCCAGGTATCCGCCTTCCCGCATCAGTTCTTGAAGCGACTCTGTGATCGCGGGCAGCGCCTGCCGGAGTCCACAGCCGGATGGGACTGCGACGCGCCGGCGCCCGCACACGCGGTCGAACTCCACCACGGCGCAGGTTGTATGCGACCCGCCTAGATCGACCGCAAGAAACTTCATTTCCCCTCGACCAGCGCCGGCCGGCCGTTCACACGAAGAAGGCGCGCCGAAAACCCTTGGCGAGCGATGGTGTCGTAATCGTGGCCTGCGTCGGCGGGCCAGCAGGCGAAGAACGAGAACGGGTCCCGCCCGGTGTTCGCTACACGATGAGCCGTGTGCCCGGGGATGTAATGGACGCTCCCCGGACTCATCGCTTCCCATCGCGTCCGCCGGTCGGTATCCATCAGGATCAGAGCGCCCTCGCCGGAAGTCGCGATGTAGTACTCGGCCCGATCGGCCAGCCTGTGGAAATGGCCCTTGGTCATGAAATATTCCTCGCCGACCAGTCCCGGCTGGATGACGGTCGTTCCCCAGTACAACCCGCCTGAAGTGCCCTCCCGAACAGGCTGGAACGCCTGGACTCGATAGACCAAGGTATCCTGAGCCAATTGGGCGCGGGCTTCTTCATCCGCAAAAACCCCTGGCAAATCCGCGATGGTCCGCGACACTTCTTCGACTCCGCTTCCGGATAGCAGGCCGGTCGACAGGCTCATGTGTAGCGACGGTAGGGGCATTTCAGACTCTCACTTTCCTCCGGGCGGAGTGATCCTGACCTTCCGGCGGCTCAGCGTGGGCTCGCCTTTTCCCGCATCCGCCTTGGCTTCCAGAATAAAATCGCCTGGGCTGTTTGGCACGTCCAGATTGATGTACATCGTCGTTTGACCCAGGCCCGCAATCCGGAAAGGCGTCTGCGAGCGCGCCGCCTCTTCGCCGCTCTTCGATTGAAGCGACACGGTCAACGTGCCGGCCGCCGCATCGTTATCGTCGTTCACCAGCATCACCTGCAGGGTCGGTTTGGATGGCGCCAGGGTCGGCTTCCAGAAACTCAGGTATACGCCGAGCGGTGCGAACGCATTCGACAGGTAGTCCTGGAAGTGCGTGTCCAGTTGGAGCTTCTCGACATCGCGAAAATGATCGGAGGTGTAGCCCAGGGGATCGCTGCCTGTGAGGTACACGAAATGGAGCACGCCGGCGTATTGACGGTACGCGCGCCAGAACTCGGTGATCCCCGCCAGCAGGTAGGCGTTCAATTCCAACCGGTCCTCGGCGGTGGCGCCCGGCGGCAGTAGGCGCGGGTACAGATCCTTGGTCAGTTCGGTGGGCGAACCGTCGCGATTCAGCCAGAGCCAGCCGTACTCATTCAGGATCATCGCGTGGCCCGTGGGCGCTCCCGGGGCCTTCCCATTCGCCCGCTCGAACGTGGTCATGCTGAACTCGGGACCTCCCTTCCGCGACATGTCGATGAATTCGTAAGGGTGGTCTTCCACCGGATCGTCCGGGCCGGCGGGTGGGTTATAACTGTTTTCCCAGGGCCGGTTCGAGAGGTCGAGGCCGCGGACCGCGGGGATGATCTTCTCCCCGAATATCGGATCCCAGGTTTCGTTGTTGGCATCCCAAATGGCCACACTCGGGTGGTTCCAGTTGTCGCGCATCCACTCGCCGTATTCGCGGGTCATTTCCTCGCTATCGAAATGCACCTGATTTTCCGCGCCATGCCACGCCTTTCCGGTCCACACGAAATACTCGTTCTGGATCAGCAAGCCCGCTTCGTCGGCAATCTCCAACCATCTGTCGGGCACGGGACCGATGCAGAAGCGGAATGCGTTCCAATGCATCTTCTTCGGGATCTCCACCAGCAGCTTGCGCACCCAGTTTTCATCCCACGGCAGGACGCCCGATTTCGGGTCCTCGAAAAAGCGGTGCAGCGTAATGTTGGAGCCGCGGAGAAAGTACGGGCGGCCGTTGAGGTATGCGCGCTTCGTCGCCGTTTCGAAATGGAACTCGCGCATGCCGAAGCGAGTACTGGCGCTGTCTCCGTCGCTTCCGGTCTCGACCACGTACAGCGACGGATGCTCGGGTGTCCACAACTTCGCCGCGGACATTTCAATTTTTTGTGTCACGGCGCGCTCCTCGCCGGCTGCCAGCCGGATCCGCATCGCAGGCGCCCGCGCCACCACCGCTTCGGATTTCCATTCGTGCACGGTTTGCGTGAGCGCAAAAGATACGGCCTGGCCCGAGTGATTGCGCAGCGTGGTTTGCACGGTGACCGATTTCAAGTCGCGGCTCGGCGCGACTTGTATTGATTCGATCGCGGGATTATCGGAGAGCGCCAGCGAGACGCTGTCATAGATGCCGGGCGTCCAGCGATTCTTCTCGAAATCCGTGCCTGCGGAAACATTCGCCGGCAGCACACCCGGATGCGCGCCCACTCGGATCACGATTTGATTCGAACCCTGCCGCACCACGCCGGACACATCGAAGATCGCGGCGGAGAAGCAGGGGAGATGTTCGCCCACCCTTTTGCCGTTCAGCCATACCGTCGCGCCGAATTGTGCTTTGTTGATCCGCAGAATCGCAACGCTTCGAATCGCGGGGATCTCGAATTGCCGCCGGTACCAGAACCAGTTGCGCTGCTGCCGCGAGACTCCGGCATTCGAAACCTGCGCCGAGGCGGGCGCAAGGTTGCGCGACACCTGGTTCTGAATCAGTTCGCGGCTCTCGAATTGGTCTACGTCTTTAAACCCCGGCACCGCCGAATGACTCAGGCCCGGGACCGGCGCGTGATGGGAATAAGCGGCCGGCTGCTGTTCCCCATCGATCGAATCGGTGATCTCCCACGGCCCGTCCAGCGAGAGGGTGATGCGTTTCGCGGCCCAGAGCGGGGCGGCGAGAACGGCCAGAAGCAACAAGAGTTTTCGCACGGAAGCGCGGTTCCTACTGCTTAAGACTAGCAGCCATTATCTCTCGGTGTGACGCGCCGCCCAACCGGAGTTAGGATAGGGAATCCGAAAGGAGCACGGACCCTCCAGATGAGAACCACCAGGCGCCGATTTCTGGAATCTACCGCAGCCGCGGGAGCAGCGCTCGCCGCCCCATCTCCCCAAGGCGGTCTCCCCCCGTTGAATTCCGCCGCGATCGCCCGGCGGCACAGCCTCTCCCGAACCCAGCCCACGCCGGACTTCTTCGAGGGCCTCCTGCTCGGCAATGGGGACATCGGCGTATGCGTCACGGTGCGCCCGGATGCCCTGGGCATCCACATCGGCAAGAACGACGTGTGGGACATTCGCGTCAGCGAAGAACATGCGGCCCACATCAAGCCGTTCCGCGAAGTGCTCGACCTCTGGAAGCGGGCGGGCGAGGAGGCCAAGCGCCGCGGCCAGCCGGAGATGACCTTCCTCGAATCGCGAATCGATTTTTTCCGTGAGTACTCCGAGCTGATGCAGTCCTCTTACCGCAAGCCGTGGCCCCGCCCCTGGCCGTGCGGCACGATCTGGCTGCACTGGGACCCGCGCATGATCCGCGTCGTGCGCCAGGATCTCGACATCTCTTCCGGCGTCCTCACCGTCAAACTCGAGCATGACAACCTGCGCGGCGAACTCCGCGCCATCCAACTCGAGTGCTTCGTCAGCCGCGAAAACGGCCACATCTCCGTCACCAGCGATTTGCCCGTTCCGATTCTCTCCGCGGTCTACCAGCCGAACTGGGACGCGGACGCGAAACTTCCCGAACCCGAACTTCACGCGGAAGACGGGCGCTTCTCCGGCTACCAGTATTTTCCGGCCACCGCGCCCACCAAAGCGCAGCCGAATCCTCCCAAGACCAAGGACGACCGCAACTTCGCGATCCACGGCATTCTGGCCGGCCGGTGGACCGCCGAAAGCGCCGGACCGCGCCGCGTTCTGCTCCAGCCTGCCGCGCTTCAGCCCCTCCGGCTGGACGTAGCCCTCTTCACGCCTCGTGATGTGGCGGACAACGTCGCCCACGCCCGCGCGGAAGGCGAACGCCTGGCCGGGCTTCCGGCAGCCGGTCTCCGCAACCAATCCGCCGCGGAGTGGGTCCGCTTCTGGTCCGCTTCTTCTGTCGAACTCGAAGACCGCGAATTGGAAGAGATCTGGTATCGCAATCAATACTTCCTGGCCTGCTGTCTTAAGCCGGGGAAAGTGGCGCCGGGCCTGTTCGGCAACTGGAGCAGCGGGAAGATCGGCACCGCCTGGCACGGCGACTATCACATGAATTACAACACCCAGCAGGTGTGGTGGGGCGTCTTCTCGAGCAACCACGCCGAACAGCACGAGCCCTACACCCGCCTGGTGGAGAGCCTCATGCCCATGGCCGAGTGGAACGCCCGCGTGCAGTTCGGCCTGCCCGGTGCTTACTTTCCGCATTCCGCTTACCCGGTGCCCAGCAGCGTCAACCCCTACCCGGCGCCGCCCTGGGGATACGAAATCTGCGAGACCCCCTGGACCGTGCAAAGCCTCTGGTGGCAGTACCGCTACACTCTCGACCCGCAGTATCTCGAGCGCGTCTATCCCATCCTTCGCGCCGCGGCTGATTTCCTGGTCGCCTTCGTCCAAAAGGGCCAGGACGGGAAGTATCACATCGTACCCACCGTCTCCCCGGAGAACTGGGGCGCCACCGTCGATTTCCGGCTGAACCGCGACTGCATCATCGATCTCGCCCTCACCGCATTTCTCCTGGATGCGGTGCTCGAAGGCTCGCGCACCCTCAACCGCGACGCCAACCTGCGCGGTCGCTGGCAGGAGGTTCGAGAGAACCTCGCGCCGTATCCCGCCGGCGATGGACCCTACGGCCGCGTCTGGCTCGACGTCCGCGATGCTCCCTTCGAGTACGTCTACAACGTGCCGGTTACGCTCGCGCCGGTCTTTCCGGGCGAACAGGCCGGCCAGGGTTCCGCTCCGGAACTGCTCGATGTGGCACGCCGCACCGCCCGCACCATCCGTCTCGAGGGCGGCAACGATCTCGTATGGCAGCCTCTCGCCCGCGCCCGCCTCGCGATGCTCGACCTCGACTGGTTCAAGCGCGAAGTACGCTACTCCATGACGCCCCTTGGGGTCGCTAACGATCGCGTCCGCCAAACCGGAGGCCGCTATCGCGACGCCACCAACTTCGACTTCATGATGCGCATGGGCGTCTGGACCGAGAACCTCTCTCTCCCCGCCGTTCTCAACGAGTGCCTGCTCCAGAGCCACGACGGCGTCATCCGTCTGTTCCCCAACACCCTCCACCTCGGGAAGGCGAGGTTCCGCGACCTGCGCGCCGCGGGCGCGTTCCTGGTTTCCGCCTCGTGGGACGGAAAGACGGTTTCCGATATCGCGCTGAAGAGCGAGAAGGGATCGCTCGCGCGCGTCGCCCACCCCTGGATATCGAGAAATGCATCCATCCGCGAGACGGTGTCGGGAACCGCTGTTGCCGTCACCGAACGCCAGGGGATCCTCGAATTCCGTACCGCTCCAGGAGCCTCGTATGTGCTTCGGCCCGCATAACCCGCGCCGATTATGTTCCATTGAAGGCGCATCGCTTGCTGCATTCCGGAGGCCCATGCTATATTTCGTGTCGATTTGATACGCCTCAGCGGTAAGACCGCCTTGATCACTGCGGCCGGGGCAGGCATCGGCCGGGCCACGGCCGAAGCTTTCGCTCGCGAGGGCTGCCATGTCGTGGCGACGGACCTCGATCCGTCCAAGCTCGAAGGGCTCGCGGACGAGTGCCTGGAACTCGACGTGCGCTCGACCGAGGCTGTCCGGGCGCTCGCCGCCCGCATCGGGCCGGTCGATGTCCTGTTCAATTGCGCCGGGTTCGTCCATCACGGCACCGTGCTGGATTGCTCCGAAGAGGACTGGGACTTTTCTTTCGACATCAACGTCAAGTCGATGCATCGGACTATCCAGGCATTTCTGCCGGGTATGCTGGAGCGGCACAAGGGCTCGATTATCAACGTCTCCTCGGGTGCATCCTCGGTTCGGGGCATTCCGAACCGGTATGCTTACGGCGCCAGCAAGGCTGCCGTCATTGGACTCACCAAGGCCGTCGCCGCCGATTTCATCCGCCAAGGCATCCGCTGCAACGCCATCTGCCCCGGCACCATCGCATCTCCGTCGCTGGAAGGGCGCATCGCCGTGCTTGCCGGGCGGCAGGGCCGCACCGTCGCGGAGGTCCGCCAGGAATTCGCCGCGCGGCAGCCGATGGGAAGGCTCGGGCAGCCCGAGGAGATTGCCGCTCTCGCCGTTCACCTGGCGTCCGACGAGAGTAGCTTCACGACCGGCGCCGTTCACATCGCCGACGGAGGCTTCTCTTTGTGACGGACGTCGCGCCGTCGATCACGCGCCGCGAGATCGAGCGGCTCGGGCTCCTGGCGGCCGTTGATCAGTTCCAGCTTTCGGCTCTGACAGGCGGCGTCTCCTCCGATATCTTCAAGGTGGAGGCGGCAGGCCGCATTTTCGTGGTCAAGCGGGCTCTGGCCCAACTGCGCGTCAAGGACGAATGGCGGGCCCCCGTATCGCGCAGCCGCCACGAAGCGGATTGGCTGGAAGTGGTCGCGCGGATTCTCCCCGGCGCCGCTCCCGCCGTGCTCGCCCGTGACGACGACGCCGGTCTCTTCGCCATGGAGTACTTCGATCCGGTGTTGTTCCCGGTCTGGAAAGAACGCCTCCGTGATGGCGACATCGATGTGCGGCTCGCGGCCGAAGTCGGCCGGCGTCTGGTTGCGATCCACGCCAAAACCGCGGGCGACCCCGTCATTGCCGCACGTTTCGCCACCGGGCCGGTCTTCCACGCCATCCGTCTCGAACCCTACTTTGAAGCCGCCGCCCGGCGCCATCCGGAGGCGGCCGCTTCGCTGCTCGACCTTTCCGCCCGAACCCTCGCAACGCGCGTGGCTCTCGTACACGGAGACATCAGCCCGAAGAATATCCTCGCGGGAGCGGATGGCCCGATCTTTCTGGACGCCGAATGCGCCTGGTACGGCGACCCCGCGTTCGACCTGGCCTTTTGCCTCAACCACCTGCTTCTGAAATGCCTGTGGAACCGCCCGTGCGCGCCGCGCCTCTTGGAGGCCTTCGATACCCTTGCGGCCGTCTATCTGAGCGGCGTTACCTGGGAACCCTGCGAGGCGATCGAGAGACGGACAGCCAGCCTTCTCGCGGCTCTGCTGCTCGCCCGCGTGGACGGCAAGAGCCCCGTGGAGTACCTCTCGGAGTCGGATCGCGACTTGGTCCGCAAGGTCTCCCTATGCCTCATCGCCGCCCCGGCTGCGTCGCCCCGCGATGTCGCGCGGGTCTGGGCCTCGCACCTGGGACTCTGACATGCCGTCAACGAACATTCGCAAAGTCCACGGCCGCCGGGTTTGGGATTCGCGCGGCCGTCCCACGGTGGAAGCAGAGGTGGAAGTAGAGTCCGGCGCGATCGGACGCGCCATTGCCCCTGCCGGGGCTTCTACCGGTTCGGGCGAGGCCCTCGATCTTCGCGACGATGACGCGTTCGATGTCCGTCGCGCCGTCGCGAACGTCAACGGGATCATCGCGCGAAGCCTGACAGGAGCGGACGCCGCGGATCAGCAGGCGGTGGACGGTCTTCTCCTCGCGGCGGATGGAACACCGGATAAAGGACGGCTCGGCGGTAACGCGACAATCGCCACCTCCATGGCCGCGCTCCATGCCGCGGCGGCAGCCAACGGCGTTCCACTCTGGCGATACCTGTTGCCGGACGCGGTCACCCTGCCTCTGCCCGAAATCCAGATTTTCGGAGGCGGCGCGCATGCCGCCCGCCGCATCGATATCCAGGATTTGATGGTCGTCTGTCCGTCCGCCGCGTCTTTCGCGGAAGCTCTCGACCGGACTGCCGCCATTTATCGGGCCGCGGGCCGCCTGATGGCCGAACGGGGAAAGCTGCAAGGTGTTGCGGAAGAGGGCGGTTATTGGCCGGCGTTCGCGTCCAACGAGGAGGCGCTGGACGCGCTGGTGCGCGCCATCGAGGCCGCCGGGCTTGTCCCCGGCCGCGACGCGTCCATTTCGCTGGATATCGCGGCGTCCCAATTCGGATCGTCCGGCAGGTACTGCCTGGCCTGCGACAATCAGTCGCTCGACACCGATGGGTTCATTGAACTGCTCGCCCGGTGGATCGAACGCTACCCGATCGTCTCCATCGAGGACCCTCTCGCGGAGGACGATCCCGAAGGTTTCCGGCGTTTCACCGCAGCCTTCGGAAGCAAGATCCAGGTGATCGGCGACGACTTCCTGGTCACCAACGCAGAGCGCGTGCGCCGGGCTGCTGCCGCTCGGGAGTGCACCGCCGTGCTGATTAAACCGAACCAGGCCGGCACGATCACCGAAACCCGCGCCGCCTTGGACGCCGCGCGCGAAGCCGGCCTCGGTGCCATCGTCTCCGCGCGCTCCGGCGAGACGGAGGACGTCACCATCGTCCATCTGGCCGTAGGCTGGAAAGCTGCTCAACTCAAGGTCGGCTCTTTCTCCCGGTCGGAACGTATGGCGAAGTGGAATGAGGCGCTCCGCATCGAGGAGGCTATCGGATCTGCCGCAACGCTGGCCCGTCCGTTCGATGTGCCGGAGTATCATCAAGGTTCTGACAAGGAGCGGAAATGAGCGGCGAAGCCAAAGGACGATATCGCTCGGCGGAGTGGTTCGGCAAGATCGACAAGGATGGGTTCGGGCACCGGAGCTGGATGCGCAACCAGGGGCTCCCGGGAGACGTCTTCGACGGGCGTCCGGTCATCGGTATCTGCAACACGTGGTCGGAACTGACCCCTTGCAACGCGCATTTCCGCGAACTCGCGGAACACGTGAAGCGCGGAGTCTGGCAAGCCGGCGGATTCCCCGTCGAGTTCCCGGTCACCTCGCTCGGCGAGTCGATCATGCGCCCCACGGCGATGCTGTTCCGCAACTTGGCCAGCATGGACGTGGAAGAATCGATCCGCGCCAACCCGATCGACGGCGTGGTACTTCTGTGCGGCTGTGATAAGACGACTCCCTCGCTGGTCATGGGCGCCGCGAGTTGCGACATCCCGGCTCTTGTGCTTTCCGGCGGCCCGATGCTCAACGGCAAGTACCAGGGGCGCGACATCGGCTCCGGCACCGACCTCTGGCGTTTCAGCGAGGAAGTCAAAGCGGGAACCATGAGCCTGAACCAGTTCATGGACGCCGAGGCGTGCATGTCGCGCTCGCCGGGCCACTGCATGACGATGGGCACGGCGTCGACCATGGCATCCATGGTCGAAGCGCTGGGCTTGTCGCTGCCCGGGAATGCCGCGATCCCCGCGGCGGATTCGCGGCGCTCGGTTCTGGCGCACCTGGCCGGGCGGCGCATCGTGGAGATGGTCTGTGAGGACCTTCGGATATCCCGCATTCTGACGCGCGAGGCTTTCGAGAACGCCATCCGCGCCAACGCTGTTTTGGGCGGATCCACAAACGCCGTGATCCATCTGCTCGCCATCGCCGGCCGCGTCGGCACGCCCCTGACACTCGAAGATTGGGATTGCCTGGGCCGCGACTGCCCGACCCTGGTGAACCTGATGCCCTCCGGCCAGTATCTGATGGAGGACTTCTACTATGCGGGAGGCCTTCCCGCGGTGATTCGTGCGCTGGGAGAGCACGGACTCCTCCGCCGTGACGCGCTCACGGTGAACGGCAAGACCATCTGGGAGAACTGCCGCGAAGCTCCCAACTGGAACACGGAAGTGATCCGCACGTGGGACCGCCCGCTCCTGGAGCAAGGCGGCATTGCCGTGCTGCGCGGCAACCTCGCTCCCGGTGGTGCGGTGATCAAGCCTTCGGCTGCGTCGCCGCACCTGATGCGGCACGAGGGCCGCGCCATCGTATTCGAGAACATCGAGCACTACAAGCAGCGAATCGAAGACCCCGACCTGAATGCCGACGAAAACAGCGTTCTGGTGCTCAAGAACTGTGGACCGAAGGGCTATCCCGGCATGGCCGAAGTCGGCAATATGGGCCTTCCCCCGAAGCTGTTGAAGCGCGGCATCACCGATATCGTGCGCATCTCCGACGCGAGAATGAGCGGCACGGCTTACGGCACGGTAGTGCTCCACGTCTGCCCCGAGGCTGCCATCGGCGGCGCGCTGGCACACGTGCGCGACGGCGATACGATCGAGTTGGACGTGGAGCGTCGCAGGCTGCACCTGGCTGTGCCGGACGAAGAACTCCAGCGCAGGCAGGCCGGCTGGCAGCCGGGTACGCCACCGATGTCCGGAGGGTACCAACGCCTGTATTTCGATCACGTGATGCAAGCCGACGTAGGCGCCGATCTGGACTTTCTTGTCGGCTGCCGCGGCCACGAAGTTGCGCGAGAGTCGCATTGAGGCGCGAGGTCGCACTTAGTCAAAATACCCGGATCCGGCTCTCTGATCCTGAGCGGTCTATGCACGTTTCTTCGATCATTTGACGGATTGTCGCGTTTCCACCGGACGCCATCACAGCGGGTCAATACAGGCAATGTCCGAGTGTGGACCAAGTCCGCGTTTGGACGCCTGCCGACCAAGCAACATTCCGAATCACAGCAGACCGTACTCGGGTTTAATTCGATGTCTCCTCAATCCAATACAGATGCGTCTCGCACCCGCAATCCGAACTCCCGAAGCCCGGCATCACCATCGCGGCTCCCGGCAACGTGCTGATGGCGGCCCACTCGTGTTCGCATCGAACACCGCAGCCGCCCAGACCGCTTCCAGTCGGGCATACCACTATGCCCGGCGATTCGAGCGCCCCCCGCTGGCAAATCGACTACCTGCGCGTAGGTGCCGGGCTCGGCGGGCAGCATGAAGCCATTGTGAAATGAGCGGCGAGCGTGCCGCGGACGGCTAATCATCCGCAATCAGGTGTCTCGTGAACCCCAGTGCAACCAGACGATCATAGGCGGCCTTTACCTTCGGCGGAACGGGCTGCGGCACTGACCAGCCTCTGCACCCATAGACCCAGAGCCGTTGCACGTCCCCCATCATGATGTTGATGACCTTGCCCGCGGGCAGGTCGGCGGTAAAGTATTCGTCCAGGCTGAGCCGTGGCGAAGACAGTGTGGCCGCCACGCTCGGCCATTTCAGGGGAAGGGCCGCCCAAACCCGGCGTTGCATGAACGGCTTAACCGCGAAGACCAAGGTGTTGGGAAGGATGCCGGCTTCCTTCAGGATCGCGCGCGTGAACACAATATTCTCTGCCGTGTTGGTTGCCTGGGTTTCGAGCAGAATTCGGTTGCGAGGAACACCACACCGCACGGCGATATCGGCGAACATCTCGGCTTCAGTCTTCTCCCACGAAGTCGCGAGCAGATCATTCTGGTGCGCCACGCCGCCCGTACAGACCAGGGTTGACCCGTAACCCTGCACGTAGAGATCGGCAGCGTGCTCAGCCACACGCAGGTCGTTCGTGCCGAGCGCGATGATTACCTCTGCCGGGGTCGGTTCCTGCGGCACAAGGCTGTACTCCCAGATGACGCGCGCGAGGCTCAGGACTTCCTCGGTCATTTCTCCCCATTGTCCGGCATCTGGGGCGGTTTGTGCGGCGTGATGCAGATCGGGGCGACTCAACTCTTCTGGCGCAGATGTCACCGGGCCGCGCACTGCCAATGTACAACCACCGCCCCGTCTTAGGGTGACGGCGAGATCGCCAAGGCGGACGACGCCTGGGGCTCATCGCGCGCATTCATCTCCGGATGCCGGTGATCCTTCCTGCGGAAGCGGAGCGGGCATGGCTGTCGGACAGGCGATTCGAGGATCGGATTCCGCTCCTTAAGCCATACGATGCGCGCCGCGCGCGGGCGGCGTAGGGTGAAACCATCACGCTGAGGATGGTTCTTGTTACACTGATCCAGTTCAGGAGCTGAAATGATCGCTACTGACGTAATGTACCGCTGGATCGTGGAGGCCGTGCCCGAGGGAATCTGGACGGTCGATCCACAGGGCCGGACCGTTTTCTGCAATCGAAGGATGGCCGAGATTCTTGGTGCCAGCTACGAATCGATGGCCGAGCGGACGTGCTTCGATTGCGTATATCCCGGCGACCTCGAAGAAGCACAGCGCCGGTTCGCTGAGAGCCTGGGTGGCGACCGCAAGCCCTTCGATTTCAGGCTCTCCCGCGTCGATGGGACGCCCGTCTGGGTGACCATTTCCTGCATGATGGTGCGCGACGATTCGGGTACGCCGGTGGGGCTGCTCGGCCTGTTCACGGATATTACCGCCCGGGTCGAGGAAGCCGAGAGGGCGCGCCTGCAGGCGCAGTTCCTACAGGCCCAAAAGATGGAATCGATTGGCAGGTTGGCAGGAGGAGTGGCCCATGACTTCAACAACCTTCTCACGGTAATCAATGGGTACGCCGCCGTAACCCTCAATCTGATGAGCCCGTCCGATCCCTTACGTTGGCGCCTCAACGAGATCTACCAGGCTGGAGAACGCGCGGCCGACGTGGTGCGTCAATTGCTTGCCTTCAGCCGCAAGCAGGTTTTGAAGCCCGAACTCATCGATCCCAACGAAATGGTCGCCGACATGGAAACGATGCTCCGGCCGCTTGTTGGGGAGGACATCGAGATTGTCACGAAGCTCGAGCCCGGGCTCGGGCATGTACTCGCTGACCGGCACCAGATGGAACAGGTCATGATAAGCCTGGCCGCAAACGCGCGCGACGCCATGCCCCAGGGCGGCACGTTGACCGTCGAAACCGGGCACGGCGTCTGGCAAAGCGTCTGCCCGCATTGCGCTGCGGGCGTCCACCCCGGTCCGTACATTCGAATCTCGGTTCGCGACACCGGCACCGGCGTAAGCGACGACGTCCGCCAGCACCTCTTCGAGCCGTTCTTCACCACCAAGGGCGTCGGCCAGGGTACAGGCCTGGGGCTCTCCACCGTGCACGGCATTGTCCTTCAGAGTGGTGGGCACATCGACGTCGAGACGGCGCCGGGCCAAGGTACCTGCTTCCACATCTATCTGCCCGCTGCGGAGGCCAGGCGCGAGACCGCCGCCCCTCCCGCGAGGTCCACGCCGGCAGGCGGCAACGGCTCCATCCTGTTGGTGGAAGACCAGGTCGAAGTCCGCCGCCTTGCCGCAACATTACTCCGAGACTGCGGCTACAGCGTGATCGAATCGTGCGACGGGGAGGAGGCGCTGGCGCAGTGTGCCACCCGACACCTGGACTTGTTGCTGACCGACGTCGTGATGCCAAAAATGAGCGGCACGGAGCTCGCTGCTCGTGTACGGTCGGCCCAGCCGCAGGTTCGAGTGCTCTTCATGTCCGGATACTCAAATGAAGTGCTCTCCTGGCCTTCCGGCTCCTGTCAGGACGCTGGTTTCATTCAGAAGCCCTTCACCATTGCCGCGCTGACTTCCAAAGTTCGCGAGATTCTCTGCGAGCAGACCGCCTAGTCTAGGAAGGATCGGCGGCGGCGCCGGAGCTCATTGAGACGATGGCGGGAGCGGGGACAGAGTAGAACGGCAGTAGCACGCGGACCGTCCCTCGTGGTCCCTATCCGCACGCTCACGAGGCCTGCGAGGCACCACTCTTTTCAGCATCGTCTGGCCTCCGAGCGCAGGATAAACCCACCGATGCTCAAAGCTCCCCAGCGGGATAGCAGGGAGAGATGCGCGCCGTCTCCGCCTGTCGAGTAAAGAAGATCGAACAGCGGTGCTCGTGCGCAAGGGTCGCTGTCGCCGCGCCAGAAGCCGGCGCACCCTTGCTCCCTGTGCGCCGCGTGCATCCAAGGGAATAGCGACAGGCGGCTCCAGCGCGAATCTCTCCAAGGTCAGCTCTTTTTGAAACCAAATGATGCCGCTTCATCCTCAGTCGCCAGCACCTGAATTTGCCCGCTCGGTCAACGCCGCCCGCGACGGCTCTTAGAACTCAGCGAGGCGACTTCCTTCGGAGAAAACCAGCAAGCACTAGAAACCCACTTCCGAACAGTAGGGTTGTGCCCGGCTCAGGTATCGGCGACTCCGCTATCTCGCCGGCAGCGAAACGATTGGGTAAAGACAGGACGTTTCCAATCTGGAGTAACCTTCCGTCGGTTGACCACTGCTCCAAACACGCCCCTGGGAAGCCAGGAAGACATTCATTAGAAGGTATGTTGCCGGTGGACCCAGGTAGGCCGCCGGTGATCATCCAGAGACTGCGGTCAGTCGGGTCGAAAGCGAGGGCAGAATTGCCGGCATTTCCAGTATGGAATTCCTGTAAGAGCCGCCCGCCTAAAGAGTATTCGGCAACGATGTCAGTTGGTGTGTCGCTGAGCCATAGCGAGTTGTCATACTGATCGTAGGCTATTCCAGTCGGGCCTAAGACTTGGTGTTGGTCGAATAGTACATGCTCGTACCCGCGGAGGATCATCGCGGCGACGAAGAGGCGGTGGGCGGCGGTGAGAGCGGCCAAGCCGCAACAAGAGAAAGCTACCACGAAGAAGGCGGCTCGGAAGACCGCTGCCATGCGCTCCCAGAAGCTGGCTCCAGCTGCCGCTCCACCGAAGAAGTGAAAAGCATGGACGGTCTGACTCGCGTTAACATCGAATCGGCATGCAACCTGAGGCAGTGAATCCGGCCTTCGTCACTTTCTGGCTGCGCACGACGGCCTGTCACATGGTGACTTACTTCGTGGCCGGAATGTTCGCATTCGTACTGATGGACTACCGTGGCTTCTTCCAGACACCCGGCCTCAAAGATCTGATGCGCCCCATCGAGTCAGCGTGGATGGCGGTGGGCCCCGCGTTCCAGTTTTTTCGTGGCCTGGTGCTGGCGGCTGTGCTCTATCCGTTTCGCGGCGTCTTCTTGGACAGTCCGTCGGGCTGGTGGAGGCTGGCTCTCCTGCTGATCGGACTTTGCGTGCTGTCACCGTCCGGCCCGGTGACCGGTTCGCTCGAGGGCCTGTTCTACACGCGCCTGAGCTTGGCCCAGCACTTGCGGGGGCTGCCGGAGGTCCTCGTGCAGAACGCCGCATTTGCCTGGCTATTGGTCGCTTGGAACCGCCAACCGGGTCCGAGTTGGGACACTTGGATGGGTGTTGGAACGGCGCTGGTCATCGTCTTGAGCTTGAAGGAGTATGGCCGGCGCGCTGCATCCCGGCACCGAGAAGCGTCAGCACGAAGCTCTGAATGAAAGGCCTGAATCTGGACACGCAGTCACAGGAACATCGCAACCGGAGATCCGCAGTAGCCGGTCTTGATCCCCAAGACCCTCGGAGCGCGCAAGCGTCTTACGTAGAACAACAACGGCTCCTTTAAGGCCCAGCTGCGTCAGTTTGGAGCCGAGACGGCAGGGCGCCTCGTGGTACTCGGAAGCAAGGTGATCCCTACTGTAGTGGTGTCCCAGTTCGTGTATCAGGAGGGAGTTGATGTCCGCCAGGTTCTCCAGCTCCTCGACGATTACGCGAATGCGGTCCAGCACGTCCTGGAGCTGGTCGACGTGGGCTGTGCGGCGCGAGATCTCGCGGGCGATGACGCGCTCCCAAAGCACGTGGGCAAGCTGATCTTGACTCCGAACGTACGAAGGGGCGTCCGGCGTACAAGGTGTCAGGGGCCGTCACCGTCAAGGGGGGCACCGAAAAGAGTCGAATGCAGGTGGTGGCCAGGGACGGAATCGAACCGCCGACGCCAGCCTTTTCAGGGCTGCGCTCTACCAGCTGAGCTACCTGGCCGGGGAAACTTCAGTGTACCAGCGGCGTTACGCGTTCTGCAACGCGGCGAGCGCTTCTCCGGTCGCTTTCTCCACGTCGGCGTGAAGACTGTTGCCGTGCGCGTCCATCGTTACGATCGCGGCGAAGTTGTTCACCTTCAGGTGCCACATCGCTTCCGGAATTCCGAACTCCATCAGATGCACTCCCAACACTTTCTCCACCGTGCGGGCGTAGTATTGCGCGGCACCGCCGATGCCGTTCAGATAGACGGCCCCGCACTCCTTCAGTGCGGCCAGGGTCTTCGGGCCCATCCCGCCTTTGCCGATCACGGCGCGTACGCCGTAGCGGTGGATCACGTCGGCCTGGTAGGGCTCCTCGCGGATGCTCGTGGTCGGGCCGGCCGCCTTCACGCTCCAGCGGTCGCCCTCCTTCAACATGACGGGGCCGCAGTGATAGAGCGCGGCGCCGTTCAGGTCCACCGGGGGCGGGTTCTTCATGAGGTGCGCGTGCACGTTGTCGCGGCCGGTAAACATCTCGCCGTTGATCAGCACCACGTCCCCCACTTTGAGCGCGCGCATCTGCGCTTCAGTGAGAGGCGGCGTCAAGATCACTTCGCGGCCGGTGAGCGGGAAGCCTTCGCCGCGCGCCATACGCTCCACGGGACGCCCGGGGTCGCGATACAGCCAGTTCGTGATCGCGCCCGAAGCGGCGTCGAGGCGCACGCCCAGGCGGCGGAACGCCCAGCATTCGTAGGCCACCGAGACGAAGAAGCTGGCGGGCAGGCGATTGGCGGCAGCGATCTTGCAGCCGATCAGCGAAGTCTTGCCGCCGAATCCCATGGCGCCCACGCCCAGACGGTTCGCCTCCTCCATGATCTCGGATTCCAGCTTCGCCAGGACCGGGTTCGGGTTCACGTCGTCGAGGGTGCGGAGAAGCTGCCGCTTGGCTAGGTCGTAGCCGTGCGCGCGGTCGCTGCCGATGCACACGCCCAGCGCTCCCGGCGCGCAGCCCTGGCCCTGCGCCTGCCACACGGCGTGCAGGAGGCACTTGCGGACACCCTCCAGGTTGCGGTCGGCGCGGCCCAGGTGGTCGAGATTGCACGGGACCGAATACTGGATGTTCTTGTTCTCGCAGCCGCCGCCCTTGAGGATCAATCGGACTTCGATCTCGTCCTGTTCCCACTGCTCGAAGTGGATGACGGGCGTCTCCTCGCCCAGGTTGTTGCCGCTGTTCTTCCCGGTGATCGAATCCACCGAATTGGGGCGCAGCTTGCCGCGGCGCGTGGCCTCAGCCACGGCCTCGACGATCGCCTTGCGGATGCCAATCTGGTTGACGCCGACGGGCGTGTGCACGAAGAACGTCGGCATGCCAGTGTCCTGGCAGATGGGGCCCTCGTCATCGACGGCCATATCGACATTCGAGAGGATGATGTCGAGCGCCTGCGAAGACTGCGTCGA
This sequence comes from Bryobacterales bacterium, assembly GCA_963836015.1. GTDB lineage: Bacteria > Acidobacteriota > Terriglobia > Bryobacterales > Bryobacteraceae > CAWCDJ01. Next base: position 858,040 of record CAWIIF010000015.1, read on the forward strand.
CGGCGTTTCGGCCGCCGCGGCGAGCGACATGGCGGCGCGCACGTCGGGAGGAAGATTGGTCGAAGTCTGAGTAATCAGCTCCAGGAGACTGCCGGCGAGAAATTCCATATGCTTGTCCGAAACGCTATTTTAGCGCCGGGCAGCCGGCGGCACTAATCCAGCTTCAGGTGCACGTCGGCGCGCATGCCGGGGCGGATGGCGGGCATCGTGCTATTGAACTCCACCACCACACGATTGTCCTTGATCTCCTTGATGTCCGCGGGAATGCCCGAGCTCTGCAGATCGAGGACAAAGACCGTCGCAGAGCCGCCCGGATGCAGGCGTTTCACAACCGGGGGCGCTGCATCGAGCGGCACTTCGAGCGCGTACAGGTCTGTCGCGATCTGGAAGAGATCGCTGCCGGCCTCCTGCGCGGGCTTGCCCACCTCGCCCTTGCGCCCGACCACGGTTCCGTCAACGGGCGAGCGTACTTCGGCGTTGGCGAAGGCGCCCTCAGCGTCCTGCAATTCCTGGTTGCTCCGGGCCAACGCGGTTTTCGCGCGGGCCAACTGGTCGAGAACGCCCTGCACGGTTTCGCGTGCGGCGCGGGAGGCCGTGTCCATGATCTCGAACTCGCTCAGGGCGGCCTGGTAATCGCGCTGTGCCTTTTCAAACACTTTTTGCGGCGTGGCGCCTGCCTTGTGGAGCGTGGTTTGGCGCTCATAGACCTGCTGGGCCCGCTCCATCTGCAGGCGCGAGCGCTGGCTGTCGGCATCGGCGCGGGATGCTTCGAGGCGCGCGGAATTGACGGCGGCTTCGTACTTGCTCACCTGGTCCTGGGCGCGCTCGGCGGCGGCGGTGGCGGCATCGCGATTGGTCTCGAGGCCGGTCGAGCCGATACGGGCCAGCGACTGGCCCTGGTACACGTCATCGCCGGAATCCGCCAGGAAGGCCTCGATGTTGCCTTCCACACCGGCGCCCACGGAAACCACGTGCTGCGGCCGGATGAGCCCGTTGAGCGTGACCTCGGGAACCGATACCACCGCGGCGGCCGGGCTCTGTGCGGGAGCGGGCGGCAGCGGCCGGCGGCGCATCGAAAGGACGCCCCCTACGACCCCGGCCGCCACTGCCAGAACCGAGATCAGGACCCAGCGGCCGCGCATCGAAACCCTACCGGTTGTATTTCGGGGTCACGCCGCGCAATTTTTGCCAGGCCTGGTCGCATGCGGCGACCGTCTCGGCGGACAGCGGACCGCACTCGAAGACATCGAGATTTTGCTCGAGCTGCAGGATCTTCGACGCGCCCAGAAGCACGCAATCGGTGGCGGTATGGAACAGCAGCCAGTTGAGCGCCAGGTCGACCATCGAGCGGCCGGCCTTCCGGGCGACCGCCTGCAGCTCGTCTACGGCATCGAAGTAGGCTGGGTGCCAGAAGCGGTCGAGGTACATCTGGTTGGCGTCGAAGCGGGTTCCGGGGAGCGGCCGCTCGCGATTCTGCTTCCCGGTGAGCAGGCCGCCGGCGAGCGGGTTGTACACAATCATCGAGACGCCGAACTGTTTGCAGAAGGGAATGTATTCCTGCTCGATGCCGCGGGCCAGCAGGTTGTACATGGGCTGCGAAACGTAGGGCGGCTTGTAGCCCTTCTTCTCCGAGATCCACAGCGTCTGCTCCACCTGCCACGCGGCGAAATTCGAAGTGGCGGGGTAGCGCACCTTGCCGGCCTTCACCACCTGGTGCATGGCCTCGAGGCTCTCCTCGATGGGCGCTTCGTAATCGGGAAGATGGAAGTAATAGAGATCCAGGTAATCGGTTTGCAGGCGGCGCAGCGTGGCGTCGATGCCGGCCAGGATCGCCTTACACGAAAGCGGCGAAGCGTCGGGCGGCTCCCCGGTTTTCATCCCGACCTTGCTCGCGAGCACGAGGCCGCTGCGCCGGCCCTTGAGAATGTTGCCGAGGATTACTTCCGACTGCCCTTTGTTGTATGCGTTGGCGGTGTCGAAGAAGTTGATGCCGCGATCGATACAGATATCGATCATGCGGGCACCGGTGGGTTCGTCGGTCTGTCCTCCAAAAGTCATCGCACCAAAGCAGGCGCGGGAAACGGTGAGATCGGTGTGAGCAAGTGTTCGCGTTTGCATGGAAACCGATAGTTTATCGCACCCCTCAGAGAGCGATGGCATGCGCCGGAGGGATCAGCCTGGCCTGGCGCGCCGCCGCTTCGAGCTCTTCGCGGAACTTCGGATCGGCGATGCGGATGAGAGCCTCGGCCCGCTGGCGCAGGTTCTTGCCGTGCAGGTAGGCTACCCCGTGCTCGGTGATGACGTAGTGGACATCGCCGCGCGAGGTCACCACGCCGGCGCCCTGCCGCAGGTACGGCACGATTCGCGAAAGAGTTCCATCCTTCGCGGTGGAAGGCAGGGTAATGATGGGCAGCCCGCCTTTGGACCGCGCCGCGCCGCGCAGGAAATCGACCTGCCCGCCGATGCCGCTGTAGGGGGTGTGGCCCATGGAATCGGCGCACACCTGCCCGGTAAGATCCACTTCGATCGCGGAATTGAGGGCCACCATGCGGTCGTTCTGCGCGATGATGAACGGGTCGTTGGCGTACGCCGTGCGGTGGAACTCGAACATCGGGTTGTTGTCGATGAAATCGAACAGCATCTTCGTGCCGAGCACGAAACCGGCGATCACCTTGCGCGGATGAATGGTCTTCCGCTCGTTGTTGATCACGCCTGTGCGGATCAGCTCGACGACGCTATCGGGCACCATTTCGGAGTGGATCCCGAGGTCCTTGTGGTCGCGAAGGAATCCCAGCACGGCTTCGGGAATACCGCCGATCCCTGTCTGGATGGTGGCTCCATCGGGAATCAGAGGCGCAACGTGGCGCGCGATGGCGCGGTGGAGGTCCGTCACTTCATGTTTCGGATATTCCGAGAGCGGGTGCGACGTCTCGATGAACGCATCGACGCGGCTCACGTGGAGGAAGGTATCGCCCAGAGTGCGCGGCATCCGGTCGTTGATTTCAACGATCACGTGTTTGGCGCACTGTGCGGCGGTGAGCGAGGCGTCGATGCTCGGGCCGAGGCTCATGTAGCCGTACGCATCCGGCGGAGTGCACTGCAGCAGGCAGACGTCGATGGGCAGCGCGCCCGAGATGAACAGGCCTTCGATCTCGCTGAGGAAGATGGGCGTATAGTCGGCGCGGCCTTCCTGCACCGCGGTCCGGACGTTGCCGCCGATGAAGAGCGCATTGTGGCGGAAGTGCCCCTCGTACTCGGGCAGGCTGTAATCGGCGATCCCCATGGTGGCCATGTGGAGCACGGTGACGTCGCGCAGCTCAGGTCCGCGGCGCGTCAATGCCTTGACCAGCTCCACCGGCTCGGCACAGCCGTTGTGGATGTAGACCGTGGTGCCCGACCGGACGACGGAGAGCGCCTCGTCGGGCGCGGCGATGCGGGAACGATAGTTGCCGTTCACAGACGCCTCCCGCCCAGCGTGTAGACGCCGCGCCTCAGATCGGGACACTTCTCGATGGCGCCTTCGACGCCGTGTTTCGCGATGGAGAGCAGGTAGGGGAGCATGGCCTGGGCGATCGCGATGCTCGATGAGCGGCCGAGATCGGCGGTGAAATTGGGCACACAGAAGTGAGTGACGTTTTTGTAAACGAAGGTCGGATCGGCGAGGGTGGTGGGCCGGCTGGTTTCGATGCAGCCGCCCTGGTCGATGGCGACATCGATGATGGCAGAGCCCGGCTTCATGCGCTCCACCATGGCGCGGGTCACGATGTGCGCGGCGCGGGTGCCGGCCACCAGGATGGCGCCGATCAGCACGTCGGCGGAGGCCACCGCTTCGGCGATGGCGTCGGGATCCGCCAGGCAGGTTTCGACTCCCGGGACGTGTTCCATGACGTGGCGTAATTTGCCCGGATCGCGGTCGAACGCGGTGACCCGGGCGCCGGCGGCGGCGGCTCCGCGCGCGGCGGCGAACCCGACTGCACCCGCACCCAGCACGACCACGCGCGCGGGAGGCACGCCCGGCGTACCGCCCAGCAGGATGCCGCGCCCGCCGGAACTGGAGCGCAGCAGATGGGCGGCGATCGCGGTGGTCATCTGGCCGGCCACCTCGCTGACGGCCGCGAGCACGGGCAGCCGGCCGTCTTCCTGCTGGATGATCTCGCAACCGATGGCGGTGAGGCAGCGTTCGGCGATCTTGTCGAGCAGCGCGCGGTCGGCCACCGCCATGTGATAGAAGGCCATCAGGGTCATGTTCGGCCGCGCGAGGCCGAGCTCTTCGGTGGTGGGACGGCTGATTTTGGGAAGAAGGTCCGCCCGCTGGATGACCTCGGCCGGCGAATACGCGATCTGGGCGCCGGCCCGTATGTATTCGTCATCGGAATACATGGCGCCTTCGCCCGCGCCGGTTTCCACCCACACGGTATGCCCCGCTTCGGCCAGCCGCCGGACTACCGGCGGCGTAAGGCAGACACGCCGGTCGTAGAGGCCGCGCTCGCGGATCACTCCGATGTTCATACGGCACCGACCGGTGTATACGCCTCCAGCAACTGCACGCGGATGGCATGAAGGCGGCCGGACATCACGGTGAGGATGGCCCGCATGAAGACGAACCCGAAGGCGTAATCCTGCTCGCAGGCATGGCGCAGCCGGGCGCCATCGAACGCCAGGGCGTGGACCTCTTCGAGGGCGCGCGCCTGGAACTGCTTTCCGTTGTCGGTAGTGACCGAGGACCAGCCGAGCACCTCGCCGGCATATAGGGTGGAAACCCGCAGCGGCCGCCCGGGGGCGTTCACTTCCAGGGCGACATTTCCCGAGATCAGGAGATAAATCAGGCTGGAATGGTCGCCTTCGTGGAAGATCAGCTCGCCGGGGGCAAACCGCCCTTCACTGGCCATGGCAGCCAGGCGCGCGACATGTTCCGGCCAGAAATGAGCAGCGAAAGGATGTTCACGCAGCAGATCGGCAACCGTCGGGTTTTCCATACACACCTCCGTGGTGGTGCTCTCTACTTATATATTCGGACCTTTTACGTTGAAAGGCAACCTGATATAGAATCATTGGCGTGATGAATACCTCCCGACGCCAGTTTCTGTTCACCGCCGCCGCGGGTTCGATCGCGGCGGCCGCCGCGCCGGCCCCCGAGCGGCTGCCGATCCGGAAAGCCGTGGAGTTCAGCATGCTGCCGAACTCCATGGGGGTGCTCGAACGGTTCCAACTCGCGCACGAAGCGGGGTTTGAGGCCATCGAGTGCCCGACTACGCCCGAAGCATCCAAAGCGGAAGAGATACTGGACGCCTCGAAGAAGAGTGGCCTGCCGATCCACTCGGTGATGAACCAGGAACACTGGCGCAGTCCGCTGTCTTCGGCTGACGCGGCGGTGGTCGAGAAGAGCCTGGAGGGCATGCGCACCAGCCTGCACAACGCCAAGATGTGGGGCGCGGACACGGTGCTGCTGGTTCCGGCGGTGGTGAACCCGGAGGTGACCTACGCGGAGGCGTGGCAGCGCAGCCAGAAGCAGATCCGCAAGCTCATCCCGCTGGCGGAACAGTTGAAGATCATCATCGGGATCGAAGAAGTCTGGAACAAGTTCCTGCTCAGCCCGCTCGAGTTCGCCCGCTATATCGACGAGTTCCAGAGCCCGTGGATCCGCGCGTATTTCGACGTGGGGAACGTGGTCCTCTACGGGTACCCTCAGGACTGGATCCGGACGCTGAATAAGAGGATCATCAAGGTCCATATCAAGGACTTCTCGTTCCGGAAGCGGATGGCGGAGTTCACCCCGCTGCTCGAAGGCGATATCGACTGGAAGGCGGTGCACGCCGCCTTCGCGGACATCGGGTACAAGGGCACGGCGACGGTGGAACTGAACGGCGGAAACGGCGATTATCTGAAGGAAGTCAATCGCCGCTTCGACAAGATTCTGGAAGGGTAGACCGGCGGGGCGGGCACAGCTCTGCGATCACCTTCGGATCCCACAGGCTGCTGCCGGCGGTGATCACGCAACACTTGGCATGATTGTGATAGTCTACGGCTCGGCACGATCCTGACGGGCTTGGGGATTTTCGCGGGTCGGCGCCACCTGAATCGGAAATTCACGCTCGTGAGGAGAAGACGCATGCGTGCATGTTTTCTTCTGATTGCCGGCACAGCCATGGCCGCGCCGGCCGTTCAGTGGGGTACGGTCCCGTTGAGTTTCGAGCCGAATACCGGCCAGGCACCGGCGGAGGTGCGTTATCTCGTAAGGGGCAGCGCCTACACCTTGTATCTGGCCTGCGGCGAGGCCGTGCTCGCCGGGCGGAACCAGCCGCCCTTGCGGACCAGGTTATCCGGCGCAAACCCTTCGGCTCGCATTGCGGGCGAAATCCCGCAGGACTCCAGGAGTAACTATTTCATCGGCAATGATCCGGCTAAGTGGCGCACTTCCGTTCCCAACTTTGCACGAGTCCGCTACGCCGGCGTCTACCCCGGAATCGATCTCGTCTACTACGGGACGGACCGCAGCCTGGAGTACGACTGGATCGTCTCGCCCGGAGCGGATCCGCGAAAGATCCGAATGACCTTCGAGAGCACCGATCAATTGCGAATCGATAAGCAGGGCGACCTCGTCATCCGGGCGGGCGGGAATGAATACCGGCACAAGAAACCGGCGATTTATCAGGAAGTCGCCGGGAAACGCGTTCCGGTTGCCGGCAGTTGGACTTTGCACGGTAATGAAGGCAGTTTCCGCCTCGGCGCCTACGACCGTGGAAAGGAGCTGGTGATCGATCCGCCGCTGATCTATTCGACCTATTACGGCGGAAGCGGACTCGACTATGCCTACGCCGTTTCCGTGGATTCAATCGGCAACACGTACGTCGTGGGGTCCACGGGCTCGACCGTTTTCGACATCCGGGGAACAGAAGACGCTTTCGTGACCAAGCTACGCCCCAACGGCTCCAGGCTGTTCTCTGTTTTTCTAGGGGGAGGCGGCGCGGATGAGGCCAAGGGGGTCGCGGTAGATGTCCAAGGAAACGTTTACGTCACGGGAAGCACCGGATCGCTCGACTTTCCGACGAAGGGCGCGATACAGGCGACAACTGGCGGATCGGGCGACGCGTTCCTGGTCAAACTGAGCCCGGGCGGCGCGACGCTCGTGTACTCCACCTATCTCGGCGGAATCGCCAACGATTCCGCCTCGGCGGTCGCCATCGACGCTGCCGGTAACGCGTATATCGTGGGAACCACTTTTTCGGCCGACTTCCCCACAACCAATCCATTCCAGGGCGCGAAAGGCGCCCAGCAGGACGCATTCGTCGCGAAGATCAATCCAACCGGCACCGCGTGGGTATACTCCACTTACCTGGGCGGGAACAACGTCGACGAAGGCAACGCCATCGCAGTCGACGCGTCCGGAAGCGCATATGTGACCGGGTACACGGCTTCGACAAACTTTCCACTGTCCTCTCCTTTCCGCGGTTCCAATGCCGCCAGCGTCGACGCGTTCGTCACGAAACTGAATCCGGCGGGCTCCGCGCTGGTGTATTCCACCTATCTGGGGGGTTCGGCACGGATTATGGGACGGCGATTGCGGTGGACTCGTCCGGCAGCGCCTATGTCACGGGCACGGTGACGTCGGACGATTTCCCCGTTGTCAATGCGATCGATACCACGCTTGGAAGCCATGCCGTGGACGATGCATTCGTCACGAAATTCAATCCTTCCGGCTCGGCTCTGGTGTATTCCACCTACCTGGGAGGCGGCTCGGAAGACGACCCCGTATGCGCTGGCGCTCGATCAGGCAGGCAACGTCTACATTACCGGTCGTACCAACTCGAGCGACTTTCCGTTGACCAATCCGCTTCAGACTACTCGGACAGCGTTCGACATGTTCGTCACCGAAATCAACGCGGCCGGATCGGCGCGGCTGTTTTCGACGTTCATCGGCGGCTCCGGGAGCGAGTCGGGCCGCGGCATCGCCGTGGACCGCTTGGGCAACATACACATCGCCGGAGAAAGCTCGTCCACGGATTTTCCGGTGAAGAACGCGCTGCAGGGCACGAGCGGTGGCGGCAGCGCTCCCCAGGATGCCGTGGTGCTGGTGTTGGGCGATGCGCCGCCCTCGAACGGGCCGGTCATCACGAGCGTCAGCGACAATCTTATCGACGGCGGCGCGGTAACGCCGGGCGGATGGTTCTACGTGAAAGGCACGGATCTGGCGGATAGCACGCGGATCTGGGGTGGCAGCGATTTTGCCGACCCGAATACGCTGCCCACCGACCTGAACGGGGTGGAGGTTTGGGTCAACGGTGCTCCGGTGCCGGTGTATTTCATTAGCCCCGGCCAGGTGAATGCGCAGGCGCCTTTGAACATCAGCGGCACGATCACGGTCCAGGTAGTCCGTCTCGGACTGCCCAGCAACACTCTGACGGCCCCTGTCGCACAGATCCAACCCAGCCTGTATTATTACCAGGCTGGCTCAAAGAGTTACGCAGCGGCGCTGTTTGTGGACTACACGATCATGGGCGATCCTGCCGTGGTGCCGGGAACCCGCAAAGCGATGCCGGGAGAGATCATCCAGCTCTACGCCTCGGGGCTGGCGCCTTCTCAATCCGGAAGCGCGGTTACGTCGCCCGTCCCGATTACGGGGGTCGGCGTGACGATTGGAACCACCGATGCCGAGGTGTCGTTCGCGGGACTGGTTGCCCCGGGGCAGTTCCAGGTGAATTTCACCGTGCCGCAACTACCCGCCGGTGAGTATTCCATCAAGGTCTCGACGTCCGGCAAGACTTCACAACCTAATGTGCTTTTCGAGATCGGCCAGTAATATCTGCCGGCGGCGAGTATCCAGTAAGCGGTCGTGAAGTTCCAGGGTTCTGGCGACGCGCTCTCGTCGAATCGTCATAAAAAGCAACCATACGACCGTGCAGACGATCACCAATAGTAGGCAGTGGCCTCACTCGAACCGCAAGGCGGATCGGAACTGAGGACCAAAAAGGAGGCCATAATGAAACACTCAGCAAGGGTTATGTCCCTTCTGATGGCACTCTCCGGTGCAGTAGTGCCTGCAGCGCTGGCGCAAGCACCACCCGCGCAAACGCCACCACCGGCTACAAAGACCCAACAAGAGACGCAAGCTAAGCAAAAAGAGAGCTCGCACCCTAAAGCTAAGGGTGCGGCAGCGGGTGCCGCAATCGGAGCCGTGGGCGGGAACGCGGCCAAGGGCGCGGTCATCGGAGCAGGCCATAGCCGTCGCGAGGAGAGGAGAGCGAACCGAAAGAAGTGATAACAGTGGCGAAAGGGCGCTGCGGCGTGGGCCATCGCAAGGCTGCTCGAAGGTGCAGTAGCATGTATGCATGCGGAACGAGGAGAGCCGCTGGCCTGGAGAGGGTTTCGGGACGGCGCGGATTTCCGGGCGAGTAAGCCTTTCGGCGGTGTTTCTGTTTGCGGGTTTTGTCGTGCATGCCGCCACTCTGCCGGATGGCCCGGGCAAGGTTGAAACGACGCGCGTTTGCGGCAAGTGCCACTCCCTGGAGCAGGCCGTATCGGTGCGCCAGGGACTGGCGGGGTGGAAGGACACCATTGCCAAGATGGTCGGCATCGGCGCGGAAGGCAGCGATGCGGAGTTCGCCGCGATTCTGAATTACCTCGCGAAGAACTACGGCGCCGGGAACGCGAGCCCGTCCTCGCCGGGCCCGGCGGCTTCCCCGGCCGTGCCGCCCCCGAGTGAATCGCCGAACGATGCGGGCGCGCCCGGGGGAACGCGCACCGCGGAAGCGCAGGCGCTGGAGGACCGCAAGAATCTCGAAGCGTTCCACGCCGGTCCGCCGATCCCGGCAGCAAAAGAATGGCCCACGTACGGTCACAATCCCGGCGGCGAGCGCTTCTCGCCGCTCACGCAGCTGACACCCGAAAACGTCAGCGGGCTGAAGATCGCCTGGACCTATCACATGCGGCCGGCCGGCTTCACCGGAGGCAGGGGCGGTTTCCCGACCATGGAAGGACGCGGGCCGGGCGGCGCTGTCGGGGACACGCCCGACGCTCCGGACAGCCGCGGACGCGGGGCCGGACGCGGAAGGTTCGGCTCCGGGTTTCGCCCCAGCGGGGACACGCCGCTGGTGAGAAACGGCATCATGTACGTCGCGACACCGTATTCGCGAGTGGCAGCGGTTGACCCGGTGACGGGCAAAGAGCTGTGGTCGTTTCCGCTCCCTTCGGGCAACCCTTCGACGCGCGGCCTGGAGTTCTGGGCCGGCGACGGAGCGACGCCGGCGCAGATCGTCTTCGGGTCCAGCGACGGCAAGCTCTATTCGCTGGATGCGAAATCCGGGAAGCCGAACGACCGCTTCGGCGATAACGGAGTCGTGAACCTGAACACCGACGCGATTATGCACGGCCTGCCTGGCCGAAACGGTCTCACGTCGCCGCCTGTGGTTTATAAGAACCTCGTGATCACCGGCGGCACAACGCAGGAGAACCCGCCGCACGGACCGGCGGGGGACGTTCGCGCGTGGGACCTGCGGACGGGCAAGCTGGTGTGGACCTTCCACTCGATCCCGCAGAAAGGCGAGAAATACAACGACACATGGGCGGGCGATAGTTGGAAGAATCGCTCCGGCGTCAACGTTTGGGGCTTCCTCACCGTGGACGAGAAGCGCGGGATCGTCTATATGCCGTTCGGCGCGCCCTCGGTGGATCAGTACGGCGGCGATCGCGCCGGGAACAACCTTTTCAGCACGAGCCTGGTTGCGGCCGACGCCAATACCGGCAAGTACCTGTGGCATTTCCAGGTGGTTCATCACGACATCTGGGACGCGGATATGACCGGCGCGCCCGCATTGATCGACGTGAAGCAGGGCGGCAAGACGATTCCCGCGGTGGTCGCGATGGACAAAGTCGGGATGGTGTTTCTGCTGAACCGCGTCACGGGCAAGCCGATTTACGGCGTGGAAGAGCGGCCGGTACCGCAGAGCGAGGTGCCGCTCGAGCACACGTCGAAGACGCAGCCGTTCCCGCTGAAGCCGCCGCCGCTCGCGCGCATGACGTTCAGCAAGGACGATGTCGCTACGGTGACGCCCGAACTCGAAGCGGCGTGCCGGAAACTGATCGAGGGCCTGGAGATGGGCGGGCCGTTCCTTCCCCCCAGCTACAACCATCTGCGCGTCCAGTTCCCGGGGAATCACGGCGGTGTGAACTGGGGCGGAACGTCGTTCAATCCGCAGCTCGGATATCTGTTCGCCAATGTGAATGAGCTTGGCCAAATGTCAGGACTGAAGGACCACGATCCGAAGAGCGGTCCGGCGGTGGCGAACGGCCAGGGCAACCGTGTCGATCCCGGGGGCCCTTACGAGGGGGTTGCGGTAGGCGGGCGCTTCAGCATCAAGGGGCCGACATCGCAGCAGCTACCATGCCAGCAGCCGCCGTGGGGCGAACTGGCGGCGGTGAATGTGAACACCGGCGAGATTGCGTGGAAGGTGACCCTGGGCGTCACGGACAGCTTGCCGGAAGGCAGGCAGAATACTGGCCGTCCGGGCAATGGCGGCACGATCGCAACGGCCGGCGGGCTGGTCTTCGTCGGCGCGACCGACGATGCCCGCTTCCGCGCGTTCGACGCCAAGACCGGGAAGGAGCTTTGGACGGTTAAGCTGCCCGGCGCTGCGGAAGCCACACCGATTACCTATGAGGGCCGCGACGGGAGGCAGTATGTCGTGATCACGGCCACGGGGGGAGGCTTCTTCAACAACCCGGTGACCGGCGACAGCGTCATCGCCTTCGCCCTCGACGCGCCGCGCCAGTAGGGGGCTAACGAATATAGGCGTACGCGGGGTAGCGCGCGACCAGCGCCGACTTCAACGCCGCGGGCAGGCCGGTGGCCGGCGCGGCGGTCTTGATGGTGCGGGCGATTGTGGATTTCTTCGGATCCGAGAAGGTCCAGACGATCTCGATCTCAACGTGGTAGATGGCCGAGAAGTCGCGGATCAGGTAGATCTCGAAATGCGCGCGCGAGGTCACGTTCGTGTTGCCCGCGTCAAATAACTTCTTGACGTCGCCCCCGCGCGCCACCGGCGCATCGTAGATGGCGACCGAAGTCGCGGCGCGCCACGCGTCGTTGCTGTGAGTTTCGTCGAAGAAGGGATCCGACGGGTCGTAGCTGTCAACGGTCCAATTCGGCGAACTGGTCACCGTAGTAAGCCGGTACTTGTTCCCGCCGCCGCCGCTCTCGATCTCTTTATCGAGCGGCATGCGCTTCCCGCCGCCCTTCGGATCGTAGTCGATCTCCCGCTCGATGAACTGCAGCCACCGGCTGTCCCCGGAGAGCGCGCCGCTGTAGCCGACCCCGAAGCCGTATGTCCCCTTCTTACCCGCCGTGGTCTCGTAGGGCACCTTCGTCTCCGCTGTTACCGTGCCCCCGGCGGCGGGCGGAGGCGCCGTCGTAGGCGGAGTGCCGGGGCCGGGCTGGGCTTTGAACCCGGTCGGGGCGTGGGGAGTCGCCGGACGCGGCGCATTGAGGAGGTAGAGCGCGTAAGACTGGCCGGCGCCGGTGAGCTTCCCGGTGATGTCCGCCTCCAGGCCGTTGGTAAACAGCTTGGTGTAGGCCGCTTTCAGCGACGCAGTCAGGCCCGGGTCGCGGTCGAGCGGGAGCAGCGCGGCGTAGACGCCCCCAGTGTCAGGCGTCTTGGCCGCGAGAGCGGTGTGGACCGTGCGGGCCACGGCCTCGAACTCCGCGGGAGTGCCAGGCGGTTTCGCCGCCACGGCAAGCCCGCCTTTCGCACCGAGCAGCGTCCTGGCGAGAGCCAGCCCTCGGCCTTTCAGGCGAGAGCCGAGATCGGTGAGCAAATCGCTCGTGTACCGCTTCTTGTACGCACCGGTGAGCGACCGGACCGCGGCGGGATCGCGCTCGAGCTTCTGCAGCGCGACATAAATCAGCTCTTCGCCCGTGGCCGCGGTCGTGATGGTGTCGTGAAGCGAGTCGGCAATCGCGTCGAAATCGGCTGCGGACAGCGCGACCCGGGCCAGCACGGGCGCATGGCCTCGGCCCGTCACGACATGAGACAGTTCATGCGCCAACAGGCGCCGGCCGGACGCAGCGCCCGGGGCGTATTGGCCGGCGCCCAATACAACGTCCCGCCCAATGGTGAAGGCCCGCGCGCCGAGCACCGCGGCCCAACGCCCGGGCACGGCGCCTTCGTGAACGCGGATGTCCTCGAGGTTCGCGCCGGCACGCGGCTCGTGCCACTCGCGCTCCTCGCGGCTCAACGACCGGCCGCCGCCCCACGGCGGCGTGCCGACGGACGGTGCGCCCGCCGCGGCGGACCGGCGCGGCGGCCGTTCGTTGCGGACCGCGGCGGCTGCCGCGCGATCGGCCGACCGCTCGGCGACATCCGCCGGTGTCGTATGGGGTGCGCGCAATACGGAGGACGCCCAACTTCCGAGCGCCGGCTGGCCCGGAGGATAGAGCGGGATTTTACTGAAGTCCCACCCGGCGGGGGGAGCGGTCGTAGGGCGTCCGGATTCCGGAGCCGCGGGGATACGCGAATCCCGGCGAGCGGCTGGTTGATCCGGCAGGGCGGGCTTGACGGCTCGTTGGTGCATGAAGGTCCCCGGGAAAATGGGCAAGCCAGGAGGCCTACCCTACGTTACACGAACTTGTACTGGCCGGGGACGGGCAGGGGCGTGGGCTCGGTCTTCTGCTCGTAGCCGAAGTGATCGGGCATCAGGTCCTGCTTCGAATTCATGATCTGGTCCCAGGTGATCTCGAGGCCCGAATAGGCGGATTCGCGCGCCATGATGCAAGTCAGGGTGCTCTCGGCGATGGGGATCGACTGGTTCACGTAGGGACCGCGGCCGAGGATGCTGTCGATGAACTGGATGTGTTCCTGCACGTAAGGGCTGATGCCTTTCGTCCCCAGATCGAGGCCGGTGCTGTGGCCTTTGGAGCCGACGATCAGATCGCTGACGTTGTTGTAGAGCCCGCGCGGATACTGGCGGCAGTGGCTGCTCAGATGCACTCCGTTGGCGTAGGTGAAATCGGAGTGCATGTGATCGAAGATATTCCCGTAGAGCGCTGCCCGCGGGCGCCAGGCGGCGCCGCCGGTGGCGATCACGCTCACCGGGTGCGTGCCCATCACCCAGTTCATGAAATCGATGTTGTGGAAGTGCTGCTCCACGATCTGGTCGCCGCAGAGCCAGAGGAAGCTGTACCAGTTGCGGTGCTCCCATTCCATGTCGCCCCACTTCGCGTCGCGCGCCTGGGCGTGGAAGACCGGACCGCTGAGGTAGTTGGAGTGCAGCGCGACGATCTCGCCGATCGCACCGTTGTGCACCTTCGCGACACTCTCGACGTACGGCTTGTCTTCGTGGCGCTGCGCGCCGGACATGACGGTCAACTTCTTCTCGGCGGCCTTCCGTCCCGCGGCCATGAAGCGGCGCACGCCGGTGGCGTCGGTGGCGATGGGCTTCTCGGCGAAGACGTGCTTTCCGGCCTCGACGGCAGCCTCGAAGTGAATCGGCCGGTAGCCGGGAGGCGTGGTCAGCATCACGATGTCGAGATCGGAGTGGATGAGCTTCTGGTAGGCATCGAAACCTACGAAATGGTGGTCCGGCTCGACCTTGATGCGCGGGGTGATGGAGGCCGCCAGGTCCTCGGCGCTCATCTCTTTGGCCTGACCGTCGCGCTCCACGGTGATGCCTTTGTGGAGGCTGACGAACTTCGGATCGCGCAGTTTCTTCAGCGAATCTTCCAGGTGATCTTCAAAAACATCGGCCATCGCCACGAGCTCGATGTTTTCGTTGCCGGTCAGCATATCGACCACGGCCTGGGTTCCGCGGCCTCCGCAGCCGACAATGCCGGCACGCAGCTTTTCTTTGCCCGCGCCGCGAACGAGGTGGGGCTTGACGATGGTGAAGGCCGATCCGGCGGCGGCGACGTTCCGCAGCAGCGACCGCCGGGAGATCGAATTCGATTGATCTGCCATGATGCTCTGGATGTTACTCCCGCGCGCGGCCGGTTTCAATCCTGGCCGGCGCTGGCGGGGGGCTCCGGCGATTTTGCCGGCTCGGGCTTGGGCAGGTCGTCGAAGTTCAAAATGGAGTTCACCAGCATGTTGAACTCGCCGAGATTCTGCCAGCGGTAGCAGGGGTTGGTGGCGAACAGCACGACGTGCCCCCGTCCTACCGCCGAATCGACGATAGCGGGGCGGTTGCGGGTTTCGGCGTAGCCGCGCATCAATCCGCTGAGCACCGATTTCTCGGTGCCCTCGAACTGCATGAGAACGCTCTTGCGGTCTTCGGTGGGAACGGTCAGCAGGGGGCCGCCGGCCCAGCGCACGGGGAGATTGCGCTCCGTGTATCCGTAGAAGATGGGATGTTCGGGCCGCATGACCTGGGCCTCGACGATGGGGCCGGGCGCGTAGAACTGCGCAGAAGTGCGCGCCGCATTGATTTCGCGGGTGATGCCGAAATCGGCGGGCAGGAAACTGGAAGCGCCGAGGGTGATGAGCACCCCGCCGTCATGGACGAAGCGGTCGAGCTCGGCCACTCCTTCGATACCCATGCCGCCGGAGATATCCTCCGACTGGCCGTACATCCCGAGCGAAGGATACTCGGGCGTTTTGTCGTAGGCGACGGGCTTGCCGGGGCGCGGCTCGACATCGAAGACCAGGCTCTTGGCGCCGCCGCGGCCCTGGCTGGGAATCACGATCACGTCGTAATCGGCGCGTAGGTTCCCCTTGCGGACACGCTCCTTGTAGATCAGGTCGTAGGGGATCTCGAAATGATCGAAGGCGTAGCGCACCCAGCCGACATCCTGCGTGCTTCCCCAGGTGCTGAACATGGCGAGGCGCGGAAGGTCCAGGAGGTGCCTGGGAACGTCGGGCGCTTTCGCCAGGGCAACGGCCTGGAGGCCGAGTTTCTCGATCTCGCTTCTCAGGCGGGGGCTGGATTCGACCAGGAACGACCCGGCGGGCAGATCGATCCCGGCCGACTTGTACTCCTTCTCGATGGCCTCGAATTTGACGTCTTTCAGGCGGTAGCGCAGGGTGACCAGGGAGTTCGAGCCGTTGTCGATGACGGCCGTAAGGGGGCCGCTGCCCTTGACCGCGCCGGCGATGTCGAGGACGTCGACGGGCTGGACCTTGGCGTCGAGGATGGCTTTGTCGGTGATCTCGCGCACCTCGGCCTGGCTCATCAGCCCCATGGTCCAGGCGGTATCGTCATAAGTGGTGAGGGCCGGGTCGGGGTAGTCCTGCTTTTCGAGCAGGATCTTGGCCAGGCGGCCATAGGGCTGGTTGGCTTTCACGATCAGGGAGCCGGCCGGATAGGTTCCGTCTTTCAGCTTGACCTCGCCGGCGGCGCGGCCGACCTCGATGCCCTGCAGGCGCAGAGTATTGACGATGAAGGCCACGCGGGTCATATCCGGCTGATTGGCCGGCAGGACATAGCCGTAAGGCGCCCCGGTCTCTCCCGATGTGATCGAGTTGCGGCTCTTCTCGTAGAAATTCTGGAGCACGATTTTGGGGAAGCCCGCGGTGAGCTCGAGGGCCGAGAGGACGCCGGTCTCCATGTAGTTGGTGTTATTGCGCATGGACCACGTCAGTTTGCGCGGCGGAGGCAGCGGCCGGTACCATTCGCGCGCGGTCATGCCGCCTCCGCGTCCGCCGCGTCCCGCCGCGGGCGGAGGCTCCGGAGCGCCGCCGCGGCTGCCGCCGATGGTGCGCACCATGGTGTTGGCGCCGCCGTTGCCGAAGGTCTCGTACATCCTCAGCATGCCGTTATGATTCGACGACATAAAGCCCAGATAGCCGGGCGACCACATATCGACGAACGCATGGGTCCACACGCCGGGCATGCCGTAGGCGATCATCTTGGTCATCTCGAAGTTCGAGAACCACGGGAGCTCGGCATAGAGGATCGGATCGAGCGTGGGGTTCTGAGGTGCCTGGCCGCTGAAGGTGTACATGAGGGGCTGCGATTCATGCAGGTCGTGCATGATGGGCGGGTGCCACTCCAGGTAGAACTTGAGCCAGTTCCGCATGGTCACCTGGGAGTAATTGATGTCGCGGTTGTTGTCGTGATAGATATACTTGCCCCAGTAAGGCGGACTGGGGATGCGGTCCTGCTCGTTCTCCTGACCGGTCATGTACCGGTAATACCAGTCCACGTAGCGGTCACGTCCGTCGGGTTCGGCGGCGGCGGTCATCATCACGATGACGTTCTTACGGATGGAATCGAACAGCGGCGACTCCTCGACGGCCAGGCGGTACGCGAGTTCCATGAGCATCTCGGGCGGGCCGGTCTCGGAGCTGTGGAGGCCGCCGGTGAACATGTAGATGGGCTTGGCCTCGGCGACGATGCTCTTGGCCTCGGTCTCGCTGAGGCCGCGCGGGTCGGCCAGGCGGGCGAGGTAGCCCTTGTAGGTGTCGAGACGGGCGATGGTGTCTTCGTCGGAGATGGCGATCACCAGGCACTCGCGGCCTTCATCGGTGGTCCCGGCGGGCAGCAGTTTCACCCGTTTGGAACCGGCGGCAAGGGCGCGGTAGTAGCGGCCCAGGTCCGCGACGCGGGTCAGCTTTTTCGGGGCGCCGACATAATAGCCGAGCACGTCCTTGGGAGTCGGGACACCGGCCGCCTTTGGCAGGTGATCGACCAGCGGACTCATGAATTCGGGACTGGTGGTCCACTCTTTGACCAGCTTCGCGTAGTCCTCGTCCTGGGGCTGCTTCGGCTGCGCGATCAGGGCCGGCACGGCGGCCAAAAGGGCAAGCGCAAGGATGCGCGGGAGTCTCATAGGTGCCTCGGGATGCTGGTTTACAAGTATACATCGGGGCAGGTGTTACGCTCCGGCGGTTTTCGTCACTATCCCCGCGAGGAGCACCATGGCCCTGACCATCACAACGACTTCCAACGCGGTGCCGGCGGCGAAACCGGTTCCGGTCAAACAGGTGCAGGATGCCGCCGCGGCACAGGGAAATCCGTATGCCGCCAGAGCGATCGCCATCACCAAACCTTCGCTGCATCACGAAACCAATCAATTGAACTTCGAAACCCTCACCAACAAGAAAGGAACGCAGTTCCGGTTCAAAGCGGGAACCCTGCCGCTAACCATGAGCCAGGAGATTTTGATTGCCGATTCGCTATCCGATTGCGCTAAGAACCTCTGGCTCACCCACGAGCAGGGTCATGTGGCCGACAATGACGCCGTTCTGAACCAGATGGACACGGAGCTGAGGAAAGACGCGAAGTTTGCAGACATCCTGCTCTTCCCGAAGTGGACGCCGATCGGCAAGAACAACGAAAACTTCACCAAGGCGCAGAATACGATTGCCGACCGGATCGGGGCCATATTCAAGAACCTGACGGCCGCCGCGGCCGCTGCGCGAGATACCGACGCGGAATATAAGAAGGTCCAGGACGATGTGAACAAGTGCTAAGCGGTTGGGTCCAGTCCCTGCTTTGCGGCGCGCGCTATTCGATCAGGCGGAAGGAATAGATCTTGCCGATACGTCCCGAACCGATGTTCGGCAGCATGGTCCCGCAGGCGCAGGAGTATTGTGAGCCTCGGGGCGCGGCCAAGCGCAATGAGGAATCCCAGATTGACATTTCGCATTGCTTGACTGAGAATAAATCCACAACTCTGCCGTGAACTCTCCTCGTTGAGTGACTCGTCAAACGAGGAGGGTGTGTGATCCAACGACTTGCTGTTTTCCTGGGTATCGCCGTATCGGTAGCGTTTGCCCAACAGACCGGGATTACCGGACGAATCACCGATCCGTCCGGAGCCACCGTAACCACTGCCATCGTCACCGTTACGCGCGACGACGGATCCAAGGTGGAGACGCTCACCAACGCCCAGGGGATCTATCAATTCCCAACCCTGCGGGCGGCCAAGTACGTGCTGCGGGTGGAAGCCGCCGGATTCTCCCCGGCGGAGCGCACGCTGACCGTGCTGGTGGGCCAGATGGCCGGGATCGATCTGGCGTTGCAGGTGGCCTCTGCCAGTACGTCCGTCTCGGTGATGTCGGAAGCCGGCGCCGTGGACACCGCGACTTCCGCGATCGCCGGAGATGTGAGCCCGTCCGAGGTCAGCAAGATGCCGCTGAACGGACGGAACTATCTCCAACTGGCGATGCTGGTGCCCGGGGATCACGAGCAACGACGTGACGAATTCGCCGTTGGGCGCCACCGACAGCGGCAAACTGCAGATCAACGTGGACGGCCAGCAGGTGACGCAGAATTCGGCCAGCGACGCGTTCGGCGAGCCGCAATACAGCCAGGACGCCATCGACCAGTTCCAGATCATCACCAACCGGTTCGATGCCACGCTGGGGCGGTCATCGCGCATGCAGGTGAACGTCCAGACCAAGAGCGGCACGAATCAATATCACGGCACACTATACGGGTATTTCCGCAACGACGCGTTCAACGCGGCGGATTCGGTGGCCCACCGGGTGCTGCCCTTCTCCGACCAGCAGTTCGGCGGAACGGTGGGCGGCCCCATCCTCAAGGACCGCCTGTTCTTCTTCTTTGCGTACGAAGGCGAGCGCCAGCCGAACTCGATTTTCGACACGCCCACCGGGTTCGGGGGGCAGAGCTACACGTTCGCCAACGAGCTGCGCACCAACAGCTACCTGCTGCATGCCGACTGGGCGATCAACAGCAAGAACCGGCTTTCGGTCAGGGCTACGGGGTACACCTGGCACGTGCCCTTCAACAGCGTGACCGGCAGCGCCTCGCCCACGCGCGCCACGGATTCCACGCGGACGAGCTATGCGGTGTTAGGAACTTGGACTTCGACGATCTCCGCGGCGCTGGTGAACGAAGCTGAAGGTCGGGCTGAACCACTTCGACTGGCAGAACACACCGCTCATCCAAAGCCAGGAATACCGTCTGCCGACCATCACGGTGGGCGCTCCGTATAACTATCCCCAGCAGCTCGGGCAGAACGACTACCAGTATCGCGACGACCTGTTCTGGCTGAAGGGCGGGCACAGCTTCAAGGTGGGCGCCGATTACCTGCACAACGTGTACTCCGGCAATTTCGGGCAGAACGTGCGCGGCACGGTACTGGCGTTTTCTTCGGGCGTGAGCTCACTCAACCTGGCGTCCATCTTTCCGACCTGGAACGATCCGTCGACCTGGAACATCGCGGCACTGAGCCCGTATGCGACTTCGTTCACGCAGGGCTTCGGCAATTACAACTACAGCCTTCCGACCAACGCGATGGGGGTGTGGTTCGAAGACGACTGGAAGGTCAGCCCCAAGCTCACCTTGAATCTCGGGCTGCGCTACGACAACGACCTGGGCATTTTCAATCCGAACCTGACGCTGAAGAGCGGGGTCGAGACGCCGCACTACAACGACAATCTGTTGTTCCAGCCGCGTGTGGGTTTCGCCTGGGACCCGACCGGCTCGCGGAAGACCGTGATCCGCGGGGGCGCTGGGCTGTTTTACGCGGACATTCAGGTGAACCAGACCATCGACGACCAGATCTTCAACGGGCAGACCACCATCTCGCCCGCGATTCAGGGCACCGCGGCCAACCCGATCAACCTTCTCGATCCGTGGGGCGGAGTGACCGGCGACCAGTTCCTTTCCGGGGCGGTGCCGGTGAACGCGCAAACGATTCAGCCGCTCGGCCCGCACGTCCAGACCCCTTATTCGCTGCAGATGAGCATCGGCATTGCGCGGCAACTGAACCGGAGCTGGAGCCTGTCCGCGGATTACATCCACTGGCGCGTCTATCACGACTGGCTGCGTACCGACGCCAATCTGTTCTACAACCCGGTCACCGGGTACACCGCCAACCCGAGCACGGCAGGGCGGCCGAATCCGAGCTTCGTCGGAATCCTGAATTTCACCACGCCGGCGGCCGCCGGGTCGCTCTACGACGGCATGCACGTGGGGGTGACGCACCGCTTCTCGCAGAGTTTCTCGGTGGTGGCCGCCTACACGCTCGCGCACCTGAAGGATTCGACCACCAGTCCGTTCTACTATCCGAACAACCAGTTCAACCTGGCGGACGAGTGGGCGGTTTCGCCGGACAATCAGACCAACACCCTGACCATCGCGGGATCGTACGCGTGGAAGTGGGGGATTGCGCTTGAGCGGGTCTTTCCATTTCGGATCGGGGCAGAATTTCCAGGTGACGGCGAACCAGAACCCGTTCGGCGCTACGGGAGTGACGGACCGGCTGTTCCTGGCGACGTCGCCATACTACGGCTCGCCTTCCAACGTGAAGGCCTCGACGGTCCCGGGGTACAACATCGTGGCGCGCGATTCGCTGGTAGGCCACCAGATCAAGCGCGTGGACCTGCGGCTTTCCAAGACCTTCACGGTGAAGGAGCGGGTACGCTTCATTCCCATGGTGGAGGCCTTCAACCTGTTCAACCACTCGAACTTCGGCACCTACCAGACAGTAGTCAACGTGGCGCAGTACGGCCTGCCGGCGCAGAATGCCGACCTGGCGTACGCGGCAAGGATGCTGCAATTTGCGGGGCGGATTGAGTTTTAAGAAAACATCGACCTCCCTGCTACTGCTGTGCGGCGCGGCACTGGCAGCGGCGCCGGGCTGGCTGGAGCGCGTGGAGCCGGTGATCACTCCGGCCGAGCGCAAGGTGTACCTTTCGCTTCCGGTGAACGACCGCCGTAAATTCGAAGAAGACTTCTGGGCCGGCAAAGGGATTTCGGCCCAGCAGTATTTTGCGCGGGTGGAATATATCGATGCGACGTTCGGATCGAACCGCCCCGGGTCGGGAGCCAATACGGACCAGGGTCGCATCTATCTCTCGCTGGGACCACCGGCGCGCATTACGCGCCTCCCCTCTTCGCGGACCTTTGTGCCGCTCGAAATCTGGTATTACGACGCGGTGCCGGGAGTGCTCAGCACGGAGCTGCGCCTGATCTTCTTCCGGCAAAACGGCGTGGGGTTTCCGCAGCTATACTCGCCAACCACCGATACCATTCGCGCCCTGCTGCAGCCGCAGGCGGGAACCCGGTCGATGTTCGGACCGAACGACAGCGTCACCGAATCCGACATCCGCAAGGTCCTCAAGGTGGGGCCGGCGGAGGACGAAGTGATTACCGCGGCGGTGGGAGTCGCCACGGGCATCAAGACGGCTGGGAACGACGAAATCCTGGGACGCGATCAGCTCGCCGCGGGAGATGCTGGGACGGCCGCAGCGGACCGAGGTGCGGTCGCGCCTGATCGTGGCGCGCCCGAAGCTCGATATTCTGCGGACCGTCTCGGCGTTCGGCGGATCGCAGGTGGATTTCCGCCTGGAGACAGCGGTGCGCGAGCGACCTCGAAATGGAAGTGGGGGAGGGCGCGGTTACCGTTTACCGGAACCGGCTGCGCTTGGGATTCGCGGGCGCCGAGCCGGTGGACTACACACACCGGCTGGATCTCCTGCCGGGGTCGTATCGCGTGCTGTTCACCGTGGATGGGAAGACGTTTCCGTACGAGGTGAACATTCCCGCGCAGGCGGCCATGGGAGAGATCGTCCGCTCCGGCTGGGGGCGAGAACCGGCCGGGCGGCAGACGCCCTTCGAGTTCGACGGGCGCCAGGTGGAGCCGGCGGCCGGATGGGCGTTTCGCGATGGTAGCGCTGGCAGCGCCCGGAAGAGTCACCTGGATGGTACGCCGGGGAATGGAGGTGCTGTGGCGATCGACGGTCGAGGGGAAAGAGATCGCCATGATCGAGCTTCCGGTCAACCAACTGGCGCCGGGCTCGTACCGGCTGGAGGCGGTCACCGCCAATGAATCGCGCGGTGCAGATCTACTGCTGAAACCGGATAGCGGCGCCGGCCCGGAACGGAAGGCGATCTCCTTCAATGCCAACCTGGCGCCGGCGCTGCGCCTCGCTTTCGTGGGACACCAATGGCTGCTCCGGGGCAGGCTGAGCGAGGCACGCCGCTGCCTCGAGAGGTCGTTGAGCCAGGGGCCAACCGACCAGGCTGCGATCGAACTGGCGCGCGTGGACGCCATGTCGGGGCAGCTGGACGCGGCCCGCGACAGGGTACGCGGCGTGCTGGCCAGGCGGCCGGACAGCTTCGACGCCCTCTCCGTGTATGCTTACATCGAGACGGAGTTCCAGGACTACCCGGCGGCGGCGGAGTTGTACCGGCGGGCGCTGGCACTGCAGGATTCTCCGGCGCTGCGCGCGGCGCTCGCGAAGCTGCCGGCTCAGTAAAGACGAGGTGGGGACAAGGTGAAACGGAAAATCAGACTTCCCTTGCTGCTGGTGCTGGCGGCAATGATGTGCGGCTCCGCGCCGGTCATCGAGAAGACCATCCGGGTGCGCGAGGGCACCAACATGGCGGCCACGGTTTCACCGGACCACGGCACGATACTCATGGACCTGCAGGGGATGCTCTGGTCGCTGCCGTTTCATGGCGGAACGGCGCGGCCGCTGACCGATCCGCTGCTCGAGCCCGCGCGTCCCGACTACTCGCCCAAGGGCGGCCTGGTGGCATTTCAGGCATACAAGGGCGGCACCTTTCACATCTGGACGATGCATCCGGACGGCACCGGCCTGCACCAGTTGACCGAAGGGCACGGCGACGACCGCGAGCCGCGGTTTTCGCCCGATGGATCGAAGATCGCCTTCGCCTCCGACCGCGCCTTCCAGGGCAGCTACGACATCTGGGTGGCGGAGGTTTCGAGCGGCAAGCTGACGCGCCGGACCTCCGCGGCGGCGGACGAGTACGAGCCTGCGTGGTCGGCGGACGGCCGCGAGATCGCGTTCGTCAGCGGCACCGGAGCCCTCGGCACGACGATCCAGGCGGTGGACGAATCGGGCGCGGCCCGCACGCTCGAAACGGCGCCTGCGGGAGCGCATCTGAATTCACCGTCGTGGGCGCCCGATGGAAAACGGATCGCCTACACGCAGTTTCACGCGAACCATAGCTGGTTGATGGTGTCGGGCAAGAAGGCTTCGCCGGACGACGATGTGTTCCCGTTCCCTCCGACCTGGCTGGCGAACAACCGAATCCTGTATACGGGGAACGGAAAGATCCGGACGGTCTCGCTCCAGAGCGGCGAGGCGGAGGATGTTCCCTTCGATGCCGAGTTCACGCTGCACCGGCCGGCTTACCAGCGCAAGCGGTTCGACCTCGATTCGAGCGCGGCGCGGCCCGTCGAGGGGATCGTCAGCCCGGCGCTTTCCCCGGATGGCAAGCGCATCGTCTTCGAGGCTCTGAATCAACTCTGGATCATGGATGTGGGCGGCAAGCCGCAAGCGCTCACCCACGACGGGTATTACAAGGAGGACCCCGCCTGGTCGCCGGACGGAAAGCGCATCGCTTACTCGTCGGACAAGGCCGGGACGGAAGATATCTACGTGCTCGACCTGGCGACGAAATCGGAGAAGCGCGTGACCGCGTCGTCGGACTCGGCGGAAGTGGCTTCCGCATGGTCGCCGGACGGGAAGATGCTGGCCTACCAGAATGAGCACGGCGCCACCTTCGTGCTCGATCTCGAGAGCGGGAAGAGCCGCCAGGTGGTCGGACCGCTCTTCGCGCCATCGAAACCGAGCTGGTCGGCGGACGGCAAGACGCTCGCGATCGGAGCGCTCAAGGCCTACACTCACCGCTTTCGCGAAGGGACCAGCCAGATCCTGACGGCGGATGTGGCGACAGGCGCGCTGACCTACACGGAGCCGGCGCCCTTCCAATCGCTGAGCACGCGCGGCGAAGACGGTCCGCTCTACTCGCCGGACGGCTCTTCGGTGGCATTCGTGATGGAGAGCGTGCTCTGGATCCGGCCGGTGGCGAAGAACGGGGTGCCGTCCGGGCCGGCGCGGCAGATCAACCACGAGGTGACGGACGCGCCCACCTGGAGCGGCGATTCGAAGAAGCTGCTGTACCTCTCGAACGGGAAGCTGCGGATGATCGGCGCGGCCGGCGGAAACGCGGTGACGGTCCCGGTGGACCTGACGTGGCAATATGAGAAACCGCACGGGCGGACGATCATCCACGCCGGGCGCCTCTGGGACGGGCGCGGCGCCGATGTACGCAGCGACGTGGACATTGTCGTGGTGGACGACCGCATTCAGTCGGTAGAGCCGCACCGCGAGCGCACCGCGGATGCCGGGACGCGGTTGGTGGACGCCTCCAACCTGACGGTGATCCCGGGCCTCTGGGAGGCGCATACTCACGAGTGGATCGAGGGCAAGTTCTATGGCGACCGGCTGGGACGGCTGTGGCTGGCGTACGGCGTGACGGAACTGCAGTCGCAAGGCGACCCGGTGTACCGCGCGGTGGAGACGCGGGAGGCGTTCGGATCAGGAGAGCGGACCGGCCCGCGCTATTTTGCGACGGGCGAGGCCATCGACGGCGAGCGCGTCTACTACAATTTCATGCGCCCCACCACCAGCGAGGCGCAACTGCAGTTGGAACTTTCGCGGGCCAGGGCGCTGGATTACAGCCTGCTCAAAACGTACGTCCGGCTGCCGCACGTCATGCAGCAGAAGGCGATGGAGTTTGCGCACCAGCAGATGGGGGTCGTGACCGATTCGCACTACATGCTGCCCGGCATGGCCTACGGAATGGACGGGATGACGCACGTCAGCGCTACGGCGCGGCTGGGCTTCGCGTATACGCGGTCGGCGGGCGGAGTGAGTTATGAGGACGTCCGCACGCTGTTCGCGAAGTCAGGCATGTTCGACATCTCGACGACCTTCACTTCCTTCCCGCTATACGCCGAAGATCCGCAGATGGTGGAAGACGACCGGCTGAAAAAGCTCAATCCGGCATGGGACCAGGTGGTGCTGCGCGGCAAACTGGCGCTGGCCGAGGGACGACCTCCGGTGGGTCTGCCCCCGGAGTACCGGCGTCTCGGCTCGGATCCCAAGGTGGTGCTCGATAGTCTCGAAAAGGAAGAGGCGACCGTGGCCGCTATCCTGCGCGGCGGAGGCATCATGCTGGCCGGCACCGATTCACCGCTCGACAACGTCGCAACCGCCCTGCACCTGAACCTGCGCGCGCAAGTGAAGTTCGGCCTGGCGCCGTGGCAGGCGCTCCAGACCGCGACCCTGCTGCCGGCGAAGGCGTTCGGCGTAGAGCGCGACCTGGGCACGGTGGAACCAGGGAAGCTGGCCGACCTGGCCCTGGTCTCCGGCAACCCACTCGAAAACATCAAGGATGCGGCCAATGTCCGGTTCGTGATGAAGAGCGGCCGGCTGTATACCATCGACGAACTGACGGCTCCGTTTTCGAAGTAGGCCCGTGGGGAGTCGCCAATATGCCCGGTCGAGATAGATAGCCGAGCGATCCTGGCCGCCTTGCGTACCGGCTGCCGCCGAAACGATTGATAAGGCGAATCGCCGTCAGGGCTATCTTGCCTAGTCGCTGCGCAGCGTCTCCATGGGATCCACGGAGGCGGCGCGACGGGCCGGGATATAACTGGCGGTCATGGCCGCCGCAAGTATAACTGCTCCCGACGCGCCGTAAGTTACGGGATCAAGCGGCCTGACTCCGAACAGCAAGGAAGATATCCAGCGCGAGAGTCCCCCCGCGGCGGCTAATCCGATGGCCCCGCCCATGCATGCGAGGATTAGCCCCTGGCGTACGAACAGCGCTTTGATCATTGCGGGTTCGGCGCCCAGAGCAATACGGATGCCTACCTCGTTGCGGCGCTGTGCAACGGCGTAAGCCAGGACGCCACAGACCCCGACGATCGCGAGCGCCAGCGCCATCGCTCCGGCGATGCCAAGCAGAACGAGCGCGAAGGACGTGCGCGCCATCGAGAGTCGATAAACATCGTTCAGGGTTCGGACCTTCGCCAACGGCAATCCGGGATTCACGGCGTGGATCGCGGCCGTCATGTCGCGCAGAAAGCCCTCCGTACCGGCACGCCTGCTCCGAACCGCCAGGGTGTCGGCCTGCATTTGGGCTACTCGCTCCGGCGCTGGTACCTGAGCCTCCGGAATGCCTGTGCCCTCACCAGCACGAGGTTTGCTACGTTTGCGCAAACCAGCAGCAGTACCAAAACCAGCGCTCCCATCAGAATCCCGAGAACGGCGCCGATGTCGCCAACCACATCCTGCTTCAGCGGATGCAGGTCAGGTTGGATTCGAAGCTGCTGGATCACTTGCCGGGCCGAACCTGTATCGCCCCAAATCGCCAGTACCCGTGCGATATCCCGATTCGCTTGTGCCAGGGTGACGCCGGGCTTGAGCCTGGCAATACCGGAGTGGTTGAACTCGTCTGAGCGGGATCGGCCCGCCGGGAACACGTTGAGGAAGGAGCACGTCAGGGGCGAGGTTGAGGAATCGAAAGGTGCGGGGCATCACTCCGATCACCTGGCGGGGGATATAGTCGATGAGAACCACCCGGCCGATTGCGTGCGCGTCGCCGCCGAACCTTCGCTGCCAGTATCCATAAGAGAGGATCACGGTTTGTTGAGCGCTTGCCCCGCTGAAGTTGAAACCGCCGTGGCAACGGAAACACGAAAGCGGCCGGCTAAAGAACAGAATCTCGCCTCGTTTCGCAGCGTCGGACACCGCGCTGTCGTCTCCGTCGTAATGGTAGCGATCCCAGGGCGACCGGGCCGAGAGGATGCTTCTCTCGAAACTTGCGAATGCGCCGCCGAACAACTCCTGGTATTTCGGATCGGAGCGCGGCATGGACAGAAAGCCGTCGCCTTCCCGCAAACCAAGCTCCAAGTGAAGACTGCGTTATAGGCAACGTTCACCAGCCCCATCGCGCTGCGAGAGTAGCGGCGAGGGAATGTCGCCGCGGACGATCAGCTCTGGAGGGGGCAGGAGACTGAACGGTTGTCTGGGCCGGCGCCGCGCAGAAGGAAAAGGCCCAGACGAGCAGGATTCACCACATGAACGGAATCGCCCTGTTTCAGGCCGAGGTCTTCGGCGCTTTGCCGGGTGATCACGCTCTCAATTACGTGCTCACCCACTTTACCCACGATTCGGGCCATGATCTCGCCCAGGTGGATCTGTTCGATCGTACCAGGCAGTTGGTTTCTTGCGGAGAGTTTCATGTTCCCTAGTTCAGCAGAATAAATCCGGGCGTGATAGCATTTCTCCCATGGCGCCGTCACAGTGGCTCCCGCTGTTCCTCACGGCTCTCGCCCTACCGGGCGCGGCAGCCGCAGACATCACGGTCAATCTCCGCTCACGGGTCGAACCGTTCAAAGGCAGCGGCGAATGGCGCGAGGTGAACCTGCAACAAACCCTGGCGGTGGAGAAGACCGCCGTGATCATCTGCGACATGTGGGATAAACACTGGTGCCGCGGAGCCACGGAGCGGGTCAACGGCCTCGCCGCCGAGATGGGCCCGTTCGTGGAAGCAGCGAGGAAGCGAGGTATTCAGATCATTCATGCGCCATCCGAAACGATGGCCTTCTACCGGGACGCGCCGCAGCGCAAACGTATCATGGCGGTTGCCAAGGTCGATCCGCCGGCTCCGCTCAGCCTGCTCGATCCTCCTTTGCCGATCGATGACAAAAGCGGCGGCTGCGACACTCCGGACCAATTCTACAAAGCCTGGACTCGCGAACATCCCGGAATTCGCATCGACGCATCGGACGTCATCTCGGATGACGGCTCCGAGATTTATAGCTTTCTGCGAGAGCGCGATATTCGTACGCTCCTGGTCATGGGTGTGCACGCCAACATGTGCATCCTCAATCGAACGTTCGCGATCAAGAGAATGACCTCGCTGGGCATTCACTGCATTCTTGTCCGCGACCTGACCGATGCGATGTATAACCCGCAGGATCCTCCGCATGTCAGTCACTACGCGGGCACGCAACTGGTCATCGAATACATCGAGAAATACTGGGCCCCATCGACGACGCGCGCCGATCTTCTGCGGGCATTTGCTCACTAGCGTGGAGATCGCGGCCTCGTCATCATCGTGCTAGAGTCGATCCGATGCCGCTTGTCCTCCTGTTCCTGTTGGCCGCGGCGCTGCCAGGCGCCGAATTTCCCCAATGGCGTGAGACCACGATCACGGACTCCCTGAAGATGGGGTATCAGCTGGTTGCCGCCGATTTGAACCGTGACGGCCGGCCCGACCTGATCGTTGTCGATGAGCGCGGGACTGAGCTCGCCTGGTTCGAGAATCCCACATGGGAGCGTCACGTCATCATCAAGGACGTGCCGCGCACGATCAATCTCGACGTCTATGATTACGATGGCGACGGTATTCCCGAAATCGCAATGGGGCACAACTTCGAAACCGTCCCCGAAAAGAGCATCGGCAATGTCCTGATCCTCAAGAGCAGCCCCGATCCCCGGCAGCCCTGGACCGCGCGCGAAATCGATCGCATCCCCACCGTCCACCGCCTCCGCTGGATCGACCTCGCCGGGAATGGCAAGAAGGTGCTGCTGGTGGCGCCGATGATCGGCCCCAATGCGCATCCGCCCGACTACGCGGACAACGTCCCCGTATACCTTTACCGCCCTGGCGTGTGGAAGCGCGAACTGTTCACGGCTCAACCTCGCGGCGTGCTCCACAGCATTCTGCCGGTTCGCTGGCGGGGACGCGGCGAGCAACTGATGACGGCCGACTTCCTGGGGATCCGCGCGTTTCTGAACAGGGGGCCGGTGGAGATCGCCAAGGGAGATCCACGCCCGTGCCCGCAATGCGGAACGAGCGAGATCAAAATCGGACATTTGGGAAAGCACCGGTTCATCGCAGCTATCGAACCGTGGCACGGCAACCAAATCGTGGTGTACACCGAAGACGGGTCGAGGTGGAACCGCCACGTGATCGAGGCTTCGATGGTCAACGGTCACGCGCTTGCGGTCGGCGACTTGAACGGAGACGGCCGGGACGAAATCGTAGCCGGTTTTCGTGGGGAGGGATTTCAGCTTTACGTCTTTACGGCTGACGATGGGAGCGGCGGGCGATGGACGCGACGGGTTCTCGACTCCGGCGGGATTGCAGCCGCGGACTGCAAAATCGCCGATTTCGATGGTAATGGCCGCCCCGCGATCGCTTGTGCCGGGGCGTCCACCGCGAACGTGAAACTGTACAGGCAACGCTGAGACGCCCGGCCGGAGCGGTTTTTCAAACTACCGGAAAACCGCCTCCTGCCACATTGGCCCGAGGGCGCAGCGCATCGCAGAACTGCGAGACGTCAGTTCCCGAAATCGGGATGAGCGCCTCGATCTCGACGGCCTCCCCCTCCTCCGTGAGCCAGCCTGCATCCCCTCTGCGCAGGTCAGCCGCGTCTCGTTGTGTCTTAATTACCACCCGCATCCGCTCACTGTCTGCAGCCAGTAATATCGCCTCGACCCGGAGCCCGCTCTGGTATCGAATCATCATCCGCATTGTGCTTTCACCTCCAGGCGTTTGAGCGATTATGCAGCACAGCGGTGGACAAATACGTCGATCTCTTTGGGTATGGATCAGAGGTCCTGTGGTAAATCGCCGCAATCAGTTGTATAAGGGAAGCGCAAACATGGAAGGGACGATGATCGCGAGACATACGGTGAAGCGGTATCTGCGGGTGGTTCTGCTCTCGGTGGTGATTCTGCTGGCGGCGGCGTCGGTCTTCACGGCTCCGGCTAAATCCCCCGGCGAGAACTTGCCGATCCTGGTGGGCGCCCGGATCGATCCCCACGTGTTGTCCCTCTTGAAGCGCTCCTGCGGAGATTGTCATTCCGAAGCGACGCACTATCCCTGGTACGCTTACGTCGCACCGGTTTCCTGGTTGATTCAGAGCGACATTTCGCGCGGCCGCCGGCATCTCGACCTGTCGCGCTGGAGCGACTATCCGCTGGTGCGGCGGGAGCGGAGCCTCTCGGAGATCGCCAACCAGGTCAAAGATCGTGATATGCCGCTGCCGCAATACACGCTGATCCATCGGGATGCGAGGCTATCGGACGCCGACGTGAACGCGATCTTCCAGTGGACCCAGACGGAGCGCGCGCGCTTGATCGAAGAGAGCACGGCCGGCAGCCGGTAGGCTCAGATGCTCAACCAGTCCTTCAGATGGTGGAACACCACGGGCAGCTTCACCGGGCCGGATGCGCTCATCAGGGGAAAATCGGGCGGCGCCAGCACAATCATTTCCTCCATGCCGTCGCCGACGAAGAGGTATGCCGTGTTATTCCGATACTCCACATACTTTTCGAACTCCTGCCAGACGTATTGGTAGAAGATCTCCAGGTCCACGTAAGAGCCGAGCGTATCCATCTGCGACGGAATCGGATTGGTGGCATCCTGGTCGGCGTAAATCAGCAGGCTGCTGAAGGGCTTCACCTTGTTTCGGATGCCGAATCCGACAATCGCCACCGACGGCCGGGCGCGCCGGACGGCCTGCACCGCGGCCCACTCCACGAAGGTATTGTTGACCAGCAGAGTGCCATTGCCGCTCAGCAGGATGGCGCGGGCGAATTCGGCGAGGATCGGGTCCCTCGCAAGGGGGCCTTCCGACGCGAGAATCTTCAACTGCTTGAGGCGCGCGCTGAGCTGCCGTGGACCGGGAACCTGCTGCGCCTCCACCACGCTGCGCACTTCCTGCATCAGCCGTTTCCGATAGCTGTCGAGCGCATCGTAGCTGTATTTGACGACCGGCGAGCCTTCGGCGGACAGCCGGGAAAGGCCGCTGCCGGCTTCGACCACCCAGGAGCTGTACGGGCCGCCTTTGGGCCCGGCCGCGAACAATTCCGCGATGCCCGGCGCGCGGCGGTCCTGCGTTTCGCCGGTGAGCAGAAGGGGCAGAAAGTCTTCAATCCGCTCGGGCGCTTGAACGGCAACGCGCTTTCCGCGATCCTGCAGGCGCAGCCACATCCGGTCGGGATCCGCGGGCAACTGCGCCGGCGCGGCCACGATTACCAGGCGCGCGTGTCCATTGCGCGCCACTTCCGCGTCGAGCACGGGATCGAGCCGGGAGAAAACCTGGGCGATGGCGCCCCGCCATTCGGAATAATGCGGATTCCGGTTGAGGAAGTCCACCTGCGCGAGCGAAAACTGGCCGCGCGGGAAGGTGGACTCATTGACGCCCATGGTGCGCTCGACGGTGCGCACTTTCTCGAACAACTGGTCCACGGCCTGCGAATCCGAGCGGTCGAGCAATCCGAACAGGCGCTCGTAGTAGCTGCGCTCGGCGGGAAACAGAAGCTCCCAATCCTTCATCTGGTCGAGACAGAAGGAGGCGAACGACACCGGCAGGCGGTCGAGCAACCCTTTCTCGATCAGGGCCTGCAAAGCGGGCGAGACTTTGAGAACGTTCGCGGGCATTACAGCAAAAGCTCTCGCATGGGGGTGCCGGCCATTCCGGATGCCTTCACACCCAGCAGCTGCGCGGCCGTGGCCGCGACATCGATATGGTGCACGGGCCGCTCGGTTTCCCCGCGGGGAACGCCGGCGCCGGCCGCGAGTAGCCACATGTTCCTGCAGGAAGGGTCTCCGCTCCGGTGGTTCAAAAAGCCGTTGGCCGCGTTCTGGTCGCCGTCGCGCCCCAGCTCCGGCAGAATCAGCACCGTCGTTTTGTCCTTGTAATGGGGATTGCTTTGGACCTCGTCCCAGAGCATGCCGGTGAGCCGGTCCGTGCGGGTGATGGCCGCGAGGTATAGCGAGTAGGATCCCCAGTGGGCGACATCCATATCCCAGAAATTCACCAGGATCAGGCGCGGAGCGAATTCCCGCATGATTTCGCGTGTGATGAAGAAGGTGAGCTCGTCCCCCGATGTGGGCGCCTCCGGCCCGTTGATATACTCCATCAGCCCGTGCAGGAGGGTCTCGCGCACCTGGCGGTCCAACTTGCGCCCGGCCTGGAAGATCGTCCAGCCGACTCCCTCGTAGCCCTCGCTCAAAACGCCTTCCAGCCGCCGCAGAATGTTGTCGCGGCTGGCCACGCCCTGCTCCGTGCCCTTCTTGACCACGTCTTGGACAGCCTCCAGGAGCAGTTGTTTGGGGAGGACGACGTTGGCGCCGTAGTTCGGGCCGAGATCGCGGTCTGAGCCGCAGCCCATCGAAGCGAAACTCTTGTTGGTGGCCACGGCCCACGCATCGAGCGGGCCCGCGCCGGTCTGCTTACGGAAGAACTCGAACAGCGTGGGACCGGCTGGAGGCTGGAATCCGAAATCGTCCACGCGCTGCCAGTTGCCCGTGAGGATGCTGGCGGTGGAATTGAAGTGCGAGAGGACGCCCGAGTTGACGCAGTTCTGGAAAAAATGGCCGTGGGGCCGGAGTTCCACAAGGCGCGGGATGTTGCGCAGACCTTCGGGAGCAAACGTTTCCGAATAGCGCACACCTCCGCCGAAGGTGACGATGATGACTTTGTTCGTGGGCCGGGCCGCGTAGGCCTCCTGGCCGCGCAGCGGAGCCGGCACGATCCGGTTGGCGATGGAGAGCCCGGCAAGCTGCACGAACCGCCGCTTGGAAAGACGCACCACGGTCAGTACTCCGTGATCTCACCGCCGGAGATTTTCCGGCGCTCCCCCGCTCCCAGATCGAGCGGATGATCGTACCCGGATTTGATCTCACCCGTGGGAGAGTAATAGGGTCCAAGGTCGCAAGCCATGCTGCCCTTGCCTTCCGCGACGAACTCGACGGAGGTGATGAGCTTGGCCGATTTGTAACCGTAGCGGCCGGGGTCGATCAGGCGCAGCGGTGCGCCATGACGGTCGGCCAGCGGTTTCCCGGCCATGTCGAGCACCAGCATGACGCGCGGCTTGAGCAGGTCTTCGATGGAGAAGTACTCGTACCAGCGGTCGGCGCAATCGAATCGCACGGCTTTGGCGGTCCGCAGGGGCTTGGCCGCTTCGAGGAGGTGGCCGAAACGGAAGCCTCCCCAATTGGTCCGCGACGACCAGCACTGCACGCACTTCATCCGTGTGTTCTGGACTTCCTGGGGAAGGCGGCGCAGATCGCCGATGGAAAGCGAGTGCGGCTTTTCCACGAGGCCGTGGATCTTCAACTGGTAGGTGGCCGGATCGATGGCCTGCACCGGGTTGTACCACATCAGGCGAAAGCCCAGTTCGTCCGCCTCGTCGCTGGGCAGAAGGAGCTTGCCTTTAGGGTTGTCGGCGTTGAGCCTGGCGGCCGAAACCGCTGCGGCAGCGAGGAATCGTCGTCGATTCATGGGCAGCCTCATTGTATATCACCCGCTAGTTTGGCATGGAGCGCCCGCTCGGCGCGCGCGCGATCGGTTTTCCCCAGTCGGTCGTACAGGCGCGCCAGGCGGTAGTGCGCCACGGGATCGCCGGGATTCAGTTGCGCACTGCGCTCGAACTCCTGCGCGGCCTCCTCGAATTTGCCCTGCTCGTCGAGCAGCGCGCCGAGCGCGAAGTGCGACTCCCAAAACTGGTTGTTGAGCGTTATGGACTGGCGCAGCAGTGCCTCGGCTTGCCCGGAATGTCCGATCGCGAGCGCCTTACCGTAGAGGTAGCTGCTCAGATAGTTGCCTGGGGCGCGCCTGGCGAATGCCGCGAAGGCGTTGGTGATGGCGGGCAACTGGTCCTCCGCCTGGTCCAGCATGCGGCCGAGGAAGACGTAGGGCTGCTCGACATCGGGATCCAGCCGGATCGTACTCAGGAAGGCGGAGATGGCTTCCGGAAAACGCCGAAGTCCGTAGTACGCTACGCCGGCGGCCAGCTCGAGCTGCGGGCTCTTGTCGAAATTTTTGCGGCCGGCGTTGAGTGTGTCCAGCGCGGCGGCGAAATCCTGCTTCTTGAGGCGTAGCTGCGCGAGTTCGAAATAGTAGTTTTCCGTGTACGGGTCCTTGCGGATGGCGGCCTGGAGCAGTTCGGCGGCTTTCGCATCATTCGCGGTTTCCGAATAATATCGCGCCAGTCCGTCGAGGATCGGGGCGTCGGGGGCCAGGGCTTCCACCTTTCCCGCTGCCGCCTGTGCGGAGGGCAGTTTATGCAGCTTCCAGTAAGTCTGCGCCAGCGCCAGCCAAACTCGGGCGTCCCGCGGCTCCAGCCGCGATGCAGCCTCCAACTGAGACTCGGCCGTTGGCAGATTGTTGTTGTTGAGGGCGGTCAGCCCGGCGTGAAATGCACTGTCGAACTGACCGGCAAAAAGGACCAGAAAAAACCACATGGTGGACTGAGGGGAGGGACATCGCCCTCCCCTCGATTGATGCTACTACACCCTTAGAACGACAAGCGCAGCGAGAACTGAACGTGACGTTCGGTAGCGGGGGCCGTGCTGGTGATTCTGCCGAAGTTGCCGTTTCCACCCAGCGCCCGGGCATCCTGCAAATTGCCGTCCGGCGTGTTGAAGATGGGCGTGTTGGCGAAGTTAAACGACTCGGCGCGGAACTGGACCTTCCAGCGTTCGGTGATCTTGAAATCCTTGAACACCGACAGATCCAGGGTACGGGTGCCGGGCCCGGTCTGGCTTTGCAGGCCGAGATTGCCGCCTGTAAGCGCTGCCGGAACCGCCACGTTGCTGATGTCAAACCACTCGGCCGGGTCGCGGCCGTTCGCCGGAGCTGCGTTGGGGTTCATCCCCGAGATTGCATCCGGGCGGCAGGCGCCCCAAACACCCTGGCAACCGTTGTAGCGAAGAGTGTAAGGTACGCCGGTCCGCAAGGTCACGATCCCGTTCATATGCCAGTTGCCCACGACCATGTCCGCGACCCGGTTCATGTTGGCGCCCAGGGATTTGCCGCGGCCG
The DNA here is from genome assembly GCA_963836015.1 of Bryobacterales bacterium. Taxonomy (GTDB): domain Bacteria; phylum Acidobacteriota; class Terriglobia; order Bryobacterales; family Bryobacteraceae; genus CAWCDJ01. Next base: position 893,602 of record CAWIIF010000015.1, read on the forward strand.
AATGGCACGTCGTAGTTGAACGCGGTAGTGAAGCTATGCCGGATATCCCACGATGCGCTGGAGTATTCCGAAGCAAAGTTGGTCGGATCCGGGGTGCCCAGGCCGCCCGAACCGCTCAGCGGAGTGCCGCTGTTCGCCATCGTGTGGCTCCAGGTATACGAAGTCAGGAATTGCAGCCCCTTGGAGAACCGCTTTTCCAGCTTGGCGGAAAGGGCAGCGTAGTTGCCGTAGCCAAACGAGGACGTCGTCGAGAGACCGTTGCCGATCGACGCGCAGGCCGGGCAGTTGGGAGGCGGCAGAATTTCCCGCTGCGTCTCGGTTGTGATGGCGGAGTTCGTGGTGCCGATGTTCGTCGCGGGATCGGCGTTCCACAGAATCACCTGGTGCGACTGGTGGTTGCCTTCGTAACCCACTTCGAGGGCCATCTGGCCGGGCAGTTCGCGCTGGACCACGAAGTTCCACTTTTGCACCAGCGGATTGCGGAAGTCGGGCTGAACCCCGCGGAAGGAAACGGGGGCCGGCAGGGTGAACACGTTGAGCGGATACCCTCCGGTCAGGCCGTTCGGGAAGTACTGGCAGCCGGTACACTGCTGCTGGGATACGCCGATGAAGCTGCTCACGCCGTTGGAGCGGGTCAGGTTGACCGTCTCATTGAACGGCACACCCTCGCCGCGGTTGGGGCTTCCTCCCTGGTTCTCCTCGCCGCCGTAGAACATGCCGAATCCGACGCGGATGACGGTCTTATCCATCACCTGGTAGGCGATGCCGAGACGCGGGCCGAAGTCGAATTTATCCCACGGGATTAACGTGCTCGCTACCTGTCCGCGCGATACGTTGATGGTCGGGAACGCTGTCGCGAAGTTCGGGGGCAGCGGCAGATCCTGGTTCGGACCCTTGGGGATGTAGAGTGTCAGGCTCTGTAGATCGAAATTGGCCTGGTGCCCGAACCGCTCGTCGATCGGCGACCACAATTCGTACCGCAAGCCGAGATTGATGGTCAGCTTCGAGTTGACCCTCCAGTCATCCTGCGCGTATCCGGCGTAGGCCACCTTCTGCGACGAGACGAAATTGGTGGTGGAGATGTTGCCGCTGTCGATCTGCCCCAGCAGGGCTGATGCGATGGGGTCGCCCGTCACGGTGTTGATGGCCGCGCCGGTCGAGCCCTTGGTGGTCAGGGGAAATGCCGTTTCGTTCTGGTTGTATCCGATGTTTCCATGCGGATCGGGGACCTGGAAGAACGGGAACTTGATCGGCCGGAACTCGACGCCGAACTTGAGAGCGTGAGAGCCTTTATTCACGGCCACGTTCTGGATGAAGTCCCAGACGTTGTTGAATTCCTTGGTGGGAATCCAGTCGTTCGCGCCGGTTTGCGCATAGCCGTTGCTGAAGCCGATTTGCGGCAGCCCGCCGTTGTTGGCCGTAGCCGTCGTGGGGTTGTACCCGCCGATTCCAAATTGCGCGAACAGGTCGGTGGACGGGTTAGCGCCCAGCCGCGACGTAACCAGCCGCGTGAAGCCGACTCGCGTTTCCGAAATCAGCGTGGGGCTCCAAACGCGCGTGTAGCTCATCTGGGCATTGCGGCTAAGGTCGATCTCGCCCGCGCCATTGAACGGAGAACCATCGAGCGCACCGGGGAACGGTACGCCGTCGGCCTTGGAGGTATTCGCCCAGCTCAACGAGCCGAACAGGCTGTCCTTGTTGCTGATGTGGTAGTCCACTCGGCCATCGCCCTGATCGGTGACTTGCTTGCCGGGCGTAACGTAGAAGTAGTCGTTGGCCGGGTAGGTGCCCGTCTTGATGGTTTGGTTGGTCGCCGGATACTCCTGCAGAATCTTCGCAAAGGCGGGATCCATGCGGGATTGCGGAATCTGATTGCCGATGAACGGAGTTCTCGACACCGGTGCTCCGCTCGAGTTGTACACGGTCGAGAGCGGATCGTAGATCACGCCCTGCGCGATGGACGATCCGGAAATCGGATCGCTACCGATGACTCCGGCCAGCTCGCTTGAAAAATCGCCCTTCTTCATCGCGGCGGTCGGAATGGTGGAGAATCCCGCGTAGCCGAGGTTCTGCACGGAACCGCCGGAATCGGCGATGCGCGTCCCCTGATAGTCGCCGAACATGAAGAGCTTGTTCTTCAGGATCGGGCCGCCGGCAGTTGCGCCGAACTGGTTCTGGGCGAACGGACCGCGCTGCACACCGGCCAGGTTGTTCTCCCAGCGATTCGCGTCCAGGTCTTTGTTCTGCAGAATCTCGAACAGGCTGCCGTGCAGTTCGTTGGTACCGGATTTCAGGTTGACGTTGACCACGCCGCCCGCCGCACGCCCGTATTCGGCGTTGTACCCGTTGGTGATCACGTTCATCTCACCGATGGCTTCCACCGAAGGGCCGATCGCGTAAGCAGTCTGGTTCAAGAAGTCGATGGTGTTGATGTTGTTATCGACGCCATTGAGCAGGAAGTTGTTTTGCCCGTTGGAGCGAACGCCGTTGGCGGAAAATCCGCCGTTGGCCGCATCGCGCGCTCCCGGTTCCGCCGGCACTACGCCAGGGGAGAGGCGCGCCAGATACGCGAAGTTGCGCTGCCCGCCCAGCGGAATATCCTGCATCGTTTTGGAATTGAGTGCCGCGCCGACCTGTGTGCTCTCGGTCTGCAGCAGCGGCGCCGCGGCCGTGACTTCGACGGTTTGGTCGACATTGCCGACCGTCAAAGTAATAGTAATACCGGTGCGCTCGCCGGCGGTCAGCGTGATGTCTTTTTGCTGAGCCTTTTTGAACCCGGGAGCGGTTACGTTCACCGTATAAGTGGAAGGCTTGAGGGCGGGACGAACAAATTCGCCGGAGCCATTGGTGACGGTTTCATAGGAAAGGCCGGTTGCCTGATCGGTGATCTTGACAACGGCATTGATGACGACCCCACCGGATGAATCGGTCACGGTTCCGGCAAGCGTCGACAAATCGCGCTGTGCCCATGCACACGCGACGGAAAACAACAGTAGTACAACTGTCGTACGAACAACTCGGTTCATTACCCCTCCAGAATCAACTACCCAGTCGGCCTCACAGCCGTTCTTGGACCCACAGTGTTACATGCCTGTTAAGATGCAAGCGATTTGCTGTAGAATAATCCCATTTGGAGTGGCAAGGCAAGAGATTTGTTCAATGGAAGCGTTATCAGCTTGCGCGCAACAATACCCTCAGGATTCCATCGGGGCTTCCGGGAATCTGTGCGTTGACCGTCCTGACGGCAGTCCTCTTGGCTGGTCCTTCCGCTTCGATCTGCCTGGTCGATGTCGCGTCCAAATCCGGTATTACCTTGACCAATACCTACGGCGGTAAGGACGCAAAGACGTATATTCTCGAATCCACCGGCAACGGCGTTGCGATCTTCGATTTCGATGGCGATGGCGCCAACGACATCCTCTTCGCTAATGGAACGACGCTCGAAGGGCCGAAAAACGGGCCGAAGCGAACCTTACAGCTTTACCACAACGACGGTCGCGGCAAGTTTTCGGAAGTCTCCCGAGAGGCCGGATTTACAGTCGAAGGCTGGGCCCAGGGGGTGTGCGTCGGCGACTACAACAACGACGGCAAGCCCGATGTCCTGGTGACTTATTACGGGCACAACCGTCTCTACCGGAACCTCGGCAACGGAAAGTTCGCCGACGCGACGGCCGAAGCCCACCTGCCGGTAACCGGAATTCGCTATGGCTCCGGCTGCACCTTCCTGGATTACGATCGCGATGGCTGGCTCGATCTGTTTGTCTCCAACTACACCGACCTGGACTTGGCTAAGACGCCGAAGCCCGGCCAGGATCCGTCGTGCGTGTGGAAGGGTATCACCGTCTGGTGCGGGCCGCATGGATTGCCCACTGCCACGAACGTTCTCTATCACAACAACCGGGACGGAACCTTTACAGATGTTACGGCGCGTGCGGGAATCCTGCAGCCCGGAGGACGCTACGGCCTGGGCGCGGTCGCCGCGGATTTCGATAATGACGGTTGGCCCGACATTTATGTCGCCTGCGACCAGACGCCCAGCCTGCTTTACCATAACCGTCACGACGGCACCTTCGAGGAATCGGCGGTCCCCGCCGGTGTGGCGTACAACTTCGACGGGGAACTGCAATCCGGCATGGGCATCGCCGTGGCCGATTACGATGGCAACGGTTTCCTCGACATCGCAAAAACGAACTTCTCCGGCGATATCCCATCGCTCTTCAGGAACGAGGACGGCAAGTTTTTTACAGATGTTTCTCCCCTCGCGGGATTGTCGGCGAACCATCTTCTCGGATGGGGTATTGCCTTTGTCGACCTGGATGACGATGGCTGGAAGGATCTCGTGATCGCCAACGGGCACGTCTATCCGGAGGTGGACCGCGCTCCAGTCGGAGATCGCTACCTGCAGAAGACGCTGCTCTACCACAATCTCGGCAACGGGAAGTTTACAGACATTACCGCGCAGGCCGGGCCGGGGCTCCAGACGCTTCGTCCCGCGCGCGGCCTCGCTGTCGGCGATATCGACGGCAGCGGACGCCCCTCCATCGTGATCGTCAACATGAACGAGCCGCCCAGCCTGCTCAAGAACGAGGGGCCGCGCCAGAATTTTTTATCCGTGGCGCTGGCTGGAACCAAATCGAACCGCAGCGCGATCGGAGCGCGCGTCATAGTGGAAACGCCCGGCCGGCGGCAGATTGACGAGGTCATGAGCGGGGGTAGCTTCTATTCCCAAAACGATCTCGCGCTTTATTTCGGACTGGCCAGGGCGGAGAAGGTGACTCGCCTCGAAGTGCGCTGGCCGAGCGGCGCGATCCAGGAGTTCAAGGACATCGCGGTCAATCAGAAGCTGCTGATCACGGAAGGCTCGTCTATGTGGAAACGCAGACCGTAGCAACTGCCGGATGTACTAAGCTAAAAGGACGCTCGGAACGGGGCTCGTTCGAGCGGAAGTCAGTCCACAAACCGGAGCTCCCGCGAAGCGGCTAGGGGACCTCGTATTCGTCCTTCCTGGATTCTTTGCCTGAAGGAGTGGAATGGATATGTCGGTCTCCCCAGCCATGCGTCGAAGCCGCCCTCAGAATGACGAACTAGAGCGCTACATTAATCTCAAGCTGGTCGCCCTCGGCCAGCCCGTCAGCCGTAAAGCCGGCAGCTCCGATTTTCTGGAGATCGCCCGGCCGCTGTTGCGGAATTATCACCAGAAGAACCTGCTTCTCGGCAGCCCTCTGTGTCCGGCTGATCTCCGCATACAGTCCTTTCTGGACGCCTACCTGCGCGATGTGTCGCCCGCAGGCGCGGCGCGGCTGCCGGCCGATGCCCTGGTCCTCGACCGCAGCGGCATGGCGCGCACGATGTCGCTCCCCGCCGATTCCGATCTCTTCGTGTCGCCCTATGTCCGTTCCTACCGCGTGCCGCAGGGAGTCCTGCACAACCCAAGCAGCGACCGCCGCACCACCCAGGGACTGTTTCACATTGCCGAAGGCGGCTTCCCTGTGCCCGCCGACAAGGTCAGTGTTCCCAAGCAAGCTTTTGCCGCCCTTTGGAGCGCCGCCCTCCGCCCGCCGGCGGAGCTGCTGAGGCTGCCGTTCACGGCTGGCGAGGAGCAGGGATGCCGCTGCTGGGTGTCTCTTCTATTGCGGCCGTTGGTGTGTCCCGCCGCCGGCCAGGATCCGGAAAAAACGATGGAGATCCGCTTCTTCGCGCCGGCCAGCCTGGTCAGCAACCTCGATTTCGTGGAAAGCATTTTCGGAAACGCCGGGGATCCCTACCTTCCCGAAAACGACGCGGCACTCGACGCCCTGCACTGGACAGGGCACACCGGCTGCGTCGTGCTGGCGCCCCACCTGGTGGGCATTTCCAAGAAGGATCTGGGGCTGCCCCGTTTCAGCGAAGCGACCGAGCGCCAGCGCAGCGACGGTATGTGCTGGAAGCAGGACGACGAGCCTTATAACGCCGGCCGCGCCTTCAAGGTGACCTGCCGCGACCATCGCGGCGTCATGGTGACCCTCATCGCCGACAATTATTTCGGTTACTGCAAGAAAGAGGTGAAAACGCAGATCAGCTTCGCGGCCAATCTGTACGGCGGCTGCGAAGAGGAGCATGCCGGCGGCGCTCTCGCGTTCGCCACCTACGTGCTCGGACAGGATTTCTACCCGGACCGGACCGTCAGCCTGAAGCAGGCCTCCTATGCCGGCGCCATTCGCCTGCTCGGGGACCTGGTGGAGCAGCATCCCGAAGGCTATGCCGTCGACCGGAAGTTTCCGGACGTCTATTACGTCCCCGAAAACGCCGCCTTCCATTCGCGGGAAGGATTCGTCACCTGGCGTCACGGGGATGGCGAAAGCCGCTTGAGCCTCCGCGCCGGAGCCGTTTACGTTCTTCCGTCGGGCTTCCTCGTCCGCCTCGAGAAACAGATCGCGGGCACCGCGTGGCGCCTGGTCGGCGCCCGGCCGCGCGGAACCCTGTGTCACAAGCCGTGCACCGTCTCCGGAGGGGGCAAGTCCGAAATCTCCAAGTCCATCGCGAGCGTGGTCCTCAAGGGCCCTGTCTTCGTCAAGGACTACCACGGCGACGTGGAACAGGTCGCCGGAATTTTGACGCGGGACTTTTCGTCCATCTACCGGAATCGCGCTCCCGATGAACGCTCGCGGCGCCCGATCCTCAGCCCCGCCCGGTCGCTCGGCTCCGTCATTCAGTTGCTCACCCCCGCGCCGCAGTACACGGAGGAACACAACGCCTGGGTGCGGCAGCTCTCCCAGACCATCCGTCAGCTCGTGTTCACCGTGAAGCGCTATTACCGCGCGGAATGGGGAGACAACTGGCGGGAGCACTTTACCGTCGACCGGATCAACGGCTTCCTGGGCCACGAGCTGAAATTCGACAATCAAAGGCTCGTGAGCAACTACCTCAGAGTCGGCTACGACCGCGAGGGTGCGTGGCGCATCTACAAACTGCGTCCGGATTTCGCCCCTGCAGACAAGGTCCAGGTGGAAGACGACATCACAGTTTCGCGAGTGCTTCCGCGCGAGAGCCTGAACGACCTGGATCCGGAGTACTCCAACCCCAGCGTCAAACTGGTGGCCAATTGCGAGCGCCTTCTCTTCCAGCGGCCGGACGACGCGATTCATCGCGGGCTGGATCTGCAGGCCGAGTGGGACATCGCCGGTTCCGGGAACTTCCTCTCCAACTTCGAGCCGCTCGATACCGAGCAGGCTCGGACACTGGTGGAGCATGTCGTCGAGTTCGATCAATATTCCGAGCCGATGAAGCGCTTTCTGGAACACTACATACAGCAGCCCGAAACCGAGTATGTCGTCTCCTCCGCGCACCCCCGCCTGGTCAACGGCGCGCGCTCGACTAACCCGCGTTACCTGCAGCGCAGGCCCGACCTCGTGAATCCGCGCCCTCTGCACCTCGCTGAAATGACAGCCCGGCTCGTACGCGAGATTCCCGCGGACCGGCCGGTCTACCTGCCCGTGAATGCGGTCCTGGCAGGCCGGAGGAACAACCCGCCCGACGTCAAGGCCGGGGTGCCGCCGCTCGCGGTTTACAGCCCGATCCACTACCAGGAGCTGCCCGAGCTGTTCATGGATTTCGTTTGCAGCCTGACGGGAAAGTCGCCGGCCACCACCGGCTTCGGAACGGAGGGAGCGCTTACCAAAGGGCCGTTCAATGCCTTGTGGCCGGTTGTGGATCTGAACAACGCCCTCGTCTCCTTCATCCTCACCGGCTACGCGGGGTTCACGACTTCGGCGGGCTACGTGGGACCTTACGTGCGCGTGGATCACGATATCAGCCTCCTCGCGCCCGAGATCTGGTGCCGCATGCGGGTTCACGAGCGCGATCCCGCATTTCTGATCGCCAACGGCTACCTGGAGAAGGTCAGCGATTTCTGCCTGGACGGCCGCACCGTTCTGGCAAGCCGGCTGGGCTACCGCATTACTTCGCTTTTTGTGGACCGGTTCCTCGGCCGCCTGTTCGAAACTCCGGACGCCGTCTTCCCCGAGGAGCTGCTCCGGCCTGAAACGCAGGATCTCGATCTGTTCTCCGCGGGCGTGGACGCCATCGTGGAGGCGCAAACCCGCGTGGCCCGACAGTACTTCACAGACGGCAGTGTGGAGGCTGCCTGCCCGCCGCTTCGGGCGTTGCTCCACATCATGGCTTCCGGCTCCTACCAGGGCAAGTCGGTGGATGACCCCGGGTTGCGCGCCCTCTTCACGCGCGAGTCGCTCCTGGCCAGCGATTGGTATCGCGAACGGCTCGAAACCAAGCAGTCGCGCGATATTGCGTTGTGGACGCGCCATCTGCGGGCTCTCGACGAGTTTGCCGCGGGTAGCGGAGCCGCGGACGGCCTGGATATCGAGTGCCGGCTCGCCGAATCGCGAAGGCAGTTGGCGCGGGTGAGCGCCCCGTCGTACTTGCGCGAGCTCGTGGGAACGATCGGCGCCGACCCGTTCCACGGCCAGTGAACGCCGCTCACAATCCGAAGCACAGGATGTTCGGCCCGGCGGCCACCGCGATGTACTGCTTCCCCTGGAACTCGAATGTCATCGGCGAGGCCTTCATCCGCGCATTCGTCTCGAAACGCCAGAGCGTCTTCCCGTCCCGCTGATCCACCGCCTCGAAGCCGCCGTTCGGCTTCCCGTAGAAGACCAGCCCGCCCGCCGTCGCCAGCACTCCCGACCACGTCTTCGCTTTCGCCGCGTCGGGCTGCGGGACTTCCCACACGATCTTCCCGGTCTCGATGTTCAGCGCCCTCAGAAACCGCTGGCCGGTCTGGTCCGGATAGCCCAGCGGGCTTCCCGTGCACTCCTCGAGCGCCAGGAAGTAGAACAGGCGGGTTACCGGGCTGAACGCCGCCGAGCTCCAGTTCGCCGCATCGTCCGGGCACCCCCTGGGGTTGGTCACCACGGGCCGCCCGTCCGCCCCGATCCCGCTGGCCCAATCCACTCTGCGAAGAAACGGAGTGGCGAACAGCAGTTCTCCGCTGGTCCGGTCCAGGACATAGAAGAAACCGTTCCGGTCCGCGTGCAGCAGCAGCTTCCGCGGCTTGCCGCGAAAAGCCGTATCCACCAGTACCGGAGGCTCCGTCGCGTCCCGGTCGCGCACGTCGTGCGGCGTGAACTGGTAGTGCCATTTCAGCTCGCCCGTATGCGGATCCAAGGCCAGGATGCAGTTCGTAAACAGGTTGTCTCCGCCGCGGTCCGTATCGTTGCCGTCGGGGAACGGATTCCCCGTCGGCCAGTAGAGCGTATCGGAGGCCTCATCGTAGGAGCCGGTCAGCCAGGTCGATCCGCCGCCGCGCAGAGGCTCGCTTCCCTGCCACGTGTCCGAACCCCGCTCGCCCTTCCTCGGCACGGTCCAATGCCGCCACAGCAATTCGCCGGTCTCCGCCTTGTAACACGCGATGAAGCCGCGAATCCCTTCGTCCGCTCCCGAAACTCCGGCAATCACGGTGTCTCTTACGACGAGGGGAGCCATCGTTCCGCCATAGTGCTGCGCCTCCTCCGGCATGGTCTTCTCCCACACCAGCTCGCCGGTCGCGCGGTCCAGGGCCAACAGGTGCGCGTTGTCCGTCTCGTAGAACACCTTGTCATCACGGATCGCCACGCCGCGATTGGTGCCGAGTGACGCGTCCCCGTCCAGCCCTCGAGTCTGCGGCCGCGAGTACTTCCAGATCTGGCGCCCGGTGAGGGCATCGATCGCATATACCTGGTTCGGCCCCGTGACGTACATCACTCCGCCCGCCTCGAGCGGTGTTACTTCCAGACCGAAGTAAGGAATCGGAAAGATCCACTTCAGGCGCAGGCCGCCGGCATTCGCGGTCTGAATCTGTTTCAACTCGCTGTACCGGTTGGCCGTGGGATTCCCGTTGTAAGTGAGCCAGTCGCCCGGCCCAGGCTTGCCCCACGTGACCCTCTTGCCTGCGGGCGGCCCGACCGTCACCCCGGCGTTCAAGCTCCGAACGTAACCGGCGACCGCATCCAACTCCGCCGCCGGCAAATCGAACGCCGGCATTCCCGAGTCTGGAAAGCCCTGCCGCACCACGCCGCGCAACTGCTCCACCGACTGTCCGCTCAGCCGTGGATTCCCCGCCAGCCCGGGCGCCTTCCCGCTTCCCCGCGCATCGCTTCCATGGCAGCCTGCGCACCGCTCGATGAACAACTTCTTCCCGTCCACCCCCTGCAGCACCGCCGGAAATACCAGGATCGCCGCCAGTAGTGTTGTCCTCAAGATTGCGCTCCTTGCGTGCGAGTATACACCGCAGTGTGCCGGCCTTAGGGCAGCTTTTCCAGTGTCACCACCGCGTTGTAGTCGGGCTCATGCGATGCCGGGTCGATCTCGCGCGCGGAGAGCAGCGCGTTGCCTTCCGGCCAGTGGACCTGCAGGTTGCCCGGCTTGATGCGGTCCACCTTCACGTGTCCGACGTAGCTGCCGCTGGACGAAGTCAGGCGGATGCGATTCCCGTTGCGGAGATCGCGCCGCGCGGCATCTTCGGAGGAGATCAGAATGTCATGGCGGGCGGCGTCGGTGAGGGGGTCGGTCTCGCGCTGCACCATCGAATTAAACTGTTTGCCTCGCCGTGTGGAGACATAGAACGCCTCCGCCGGCTTACTCCGCGGCATCGCGGCGGGCTCGGAGAATTGCGCGCGGCCGTCGGGCGTGGCGAAGCGGCCGTCGGAGAACAGTTGGTCTCCGCCCCACTGCATGCTGTCCCCTTCGCGATTCAGCTTCTCGATTCCGGCATAGAGCGGCACGGCCTGGCCGATCTCGGCGCGGATCGCGGCCGAGGAGTCGAACCGCGCGCGGCGCTCGGGCGCGACCCGTGCGGCGACCTCTCCGAAGACCTCCCATTCCGGCTTGGCCGAGCCGACGCGCCGGCCGGGAATTTCGGGCGAGAAGATAATGCGGCGCTCGGTCGAGGTCTCGGTGCCGCCGCCGGGCGATTCGTAGCGCGTGGTGGCAGGAAAGAGCACCACCGTATCGGCTGGGTCCACCAGCATCATGGAGGTCAGGATGACATCCTGATGGATACGGGTGCGGACGGCTGAGAGCGCGCGCTCCGAGTGGGCGGGGTCGGGGAGCGTCTCGAGAAAATTGCCGCCGGTAATCCAGAACGTATCGATCGCGCCGTCAGCCGCCGCATGAACCATCTCCGCGGCCGTAAGACCGGTGAACCGCGGGAGAGGGAAGCCCCAGGCCTGTTCGAAGCGGGCGCGCTGCGCGTCGTCGAGCGTGGGAATGCAGCCGACTTCCGCACCGCCCTGTACGCCGGAGTGGCCGCGAATGGGCATGAGTCCCGCGTGCGCGCGGCCGACCCAGCCGAGCGCCAGCGCGATATCCACGAGCCCGCGAACCGTAGGGACGCCGTGGACGTGCTGTGTGAGGCCCATGGACCAGACGAAGATGCCGTGGCGCGCCCGGTGCAGCATCTCGGCAAAGCGGCGCATGTCCGCACGGGTGGCGCCGCTGCTCGCCTCGAGCTGCTCCCAAGGCTGCGCCTGCGCGGCGGCGGCGGCTTGCTCGTATCCGGTTGTAGAGCCGGCAATGAAGCCGCGATCCACCCAGCCCTCTTCCACCAGAACGCGGAAGACGCCCGTGAGGAAGGCGAGGTCGCCGCCGGTGTCGACCTGATACCAGTCTTCGGCGATTCGAGTGCCGAAAATGGCGGACTCGGCCACGGAAGGGACGTAATAGTTTTCGAGACCCGGCTCGCGATACGGGTTGACGACGGCGACCCGCGTCCCTTGCTGCCGGGCATAGTAGAGGTACTTGGTGGTGACGGGTTGGTTGCTGGGAGTGTTGGAGCCGAAGAAGACAATCAGGTCGCTCCCCAGCCAGTCGCGATAGGAACAGGTGCTGGCGCCGTAGCCGAGCGCCTTCTTCATCGCAGCCGTGGAGGCCGCGTGGCACAGTCGCGCCGAGTTATCGACATGGTTCGTGCCCATGGCGCGGGCGGCCTTCTGCGCCGCGTAGTAATGCTCGTTGAGGATGCCGCGGGACGTGAGATAGACGGCGAACCGTTGAGCATCTGTGGCGCGAATCTGTTCCGCGGCCGCAGCGTACGCTTCTTCCCAGGAGACGATACGGAAGCCGCGCTCTCCGCGATGGCGGATCATCGGCTCGGGAAGACGGCCGAGGTCCCTGAGTTCCGCGGAGGAGAGCGAAGTCAGGGAGGAAACGTCGGCGAGCCGGCCGGGGTCGAGCGCGGGCGCGGTATTGAGGCGCAGGAGCTCGAGGCGGACCATGCAGAGATGCACGCCGTCGATCGTCCAGTCCTTCATGCCCGCGGTGCCGAGAGCGCAGCCGTCGCAGACGCCGTGGTTGAGAACCCGCCAGGCATAAGGGATCTGATCGCGGTTCTCCCAGGCGACGCGCAGCATTCCGGCGTAGTGGTTGGGTTTGCGTAGGGAGGGGTCGCGCGGAATCCACGAGGACCAGCCCTTAGGATGAAAGGTCATGATGGGACGGAACCCAATTGCATGATTTAGATCATATAATGGCGTCCATGATCCGACGGATTCTCCTGATGGCGCTCGCGGGCGCGACGCTTCTGCTGGCCGCCGACCCCACCGGCACCTGGACCGGCGACCAGCCGGGTCGCGACGGCAACACCTACAACATCACCTTCAAATTGAAAGCCGATGGAGGCAAACTCACCGGCACAATGGGCGGCGATCAGTTCGAGCAGCCGATCCAGAACGGTGAAATCCACGGCGACGACATTTCGTTTACGGTCCACCTGGAGTTCGGAGACGGTATCGATCTGAAGTACACCGGCAAGGTTTCCGCCGATAAGATCGACTTCACCGTGCAGCGGGCCGGTGATGACAAGGCGCAGCCCTTCGTAGCCAAGAAGACCTAACCGGAATACTGTGCAAAACAGGGACCGGCATCGAATTTTCGCCGTACTTGCGAAACATTCGTTGCCTGTCCCTGGTTTGCCCTTTTGCGATATCCGATCACGTGTTACTTGCGACTCACCCTGCCAGGTATCGCTCCCGCAGCGCCTGCATGTGATAGGTGGCGTGACCCGCGACGAGATAGGCCAGCGCCCGCACCGTGAACGGATTGTCGCTGGCGATGCCGCTGCGGTCCCAGCCCTCCGGCGGCAGATTGCGGAACAGAGAGATCGTGGATAACCGCACGAGTCGAAACTCTTCGATGTGGGCAGCCCAAGCGACGCGGTTGGCATCAGCACCGGCCGCGGCGATATTCGGATCGTAACTGGGAAGAGGTGTAGTAAACCCGCGGGCGAACCACAGTGCGCGAAACGCAAAGGCTCGTTCCGTATCGGTGACATGGTTCAATACCTGGCGGATGCTCCATTTTTCCGGCGCGTAGCGGTGCAACGAACCTTCTTCGGAGATTCCGGAGAAAAGTGCGAGCGCCTGCGGCAGTTGGGATTCGATCAGCGCGGCGGGGTCCTCGCCAGGCGCCAGGTCGATATATCGAAAATAATAGGGCGCTGCCTCGTGGGATTGCGGTCGTCCAATCATGCAGATCACTTTATCGCACCGGTGGCGAATTTGCCGGGTAGCGGAATGCGCTGCAAAGCAGGGACCGGCATCGAATTTCGCCGCTCTTGCGAAATTCGTGCCTGTACCTGGTTTGCCTTTTGCGAGATCAAAATGCGTGTTACTCGTGACGCACTACCCTAGCATCGGTCTAAGCTTATCGATATGGAACTTACGCGCCGGCAAGTACTGATTCTCACGGTTCCCGCGGTCGCCGCCAGCCAGTCTTCCCACTCGGAGAAGTTAAAAGTAGTCTGTGTAGGGGCTCATCCCGACGATCCCGAATCTGGCTGCGGCGGGACCCTGGCTCGCTATGCCGCCGGCGGGCACCATGTCACGATCCTCTATCTGACTCGCGGCGAGGCGGGAATCCGCGGAAAGTCGCACGACGAGGCCGCGGCGATTCGATCCGCGGAATGCCAGGCTTCATGTAAGATTCTGGACGCTAAGCCTGTGTTCGCCGGCCAGGTGGATGGGGCAACCGTGGTAGATGCGCATGCCGCCGCGTCGTTCGGCCGGTTCCTCTCCGCGGAGCAGCCCGATGTCGTACTTACTCAATGGCCTATAGACACTCACCTCGACCACCAGGCCGCGAGCACCCTGACATTTCGCGCCTGGCTGGCCGGTGGACGCCGCTTCGAGCTTTACTACTATGAAGTCAACCTGGGCTCGCAGACGATGGGATTCCACCCCACCGAATATGTAGACATCACCTCTGTGCGGGAGAGGAAGAAGGCGGCCCTGTTCGCCCATATGAGTCAAAACGGAGAGGAGATCTACCGCAGATATCACGGGCCCATGGAGGATCTTCGCGGCCGCGAATCGGGATGCGCCGCTGCGGAAGCTTTCGTCCACTTGGCGCGGTCCACTGGCTCCGGGCTTCCGGGACTCGGGTAAAGTCCTCAGAAGATTTACGCACCAAAGTCCGGGAATCGAACAATCCTTATGTGCCAAGATGTAACTAAGACGTTTTGTACGAAGGCACGATCCTATGGCACGAACACTTACGAATGAGATCATCACCGCCGCCATCGACGGCTACGAGTCACAAAAGGCTCGAATCGATGCCAAGATCGCCGAACTTCAGGCGATGCTGCCGGGTAGCTCCGTGACATCCGACGGAGCGGGCGCACCGGCCAGATCGCGGCGCCGCAGAATGAGCGCCGCCGGCCGCGCGCGGATTGCGGCGGCACAGAAGAAGCGGTGGGCTGCCCGCAGAGGAGCCGAAGCTGTTACGCCGGAGCCCTCAAAGCCCAAGCGGAGGTTGAGCCGGGCAGGGAAAGCCGCGATTGTTGCAGCCTTGAAGAAGCGTTGGGCAGCGACGAGAGCCGAGGCGGCGAAGGCACAATCGGGAACGAAGAAGGCTGTGTCTGCCCGGAAGAAGAAGACGGTCAAGAAGGCCGCGCGGAAGGCTCCACCGGCGAAGGCGGCGACCGCGCCGGCGAACGCACAGGCCGGCGCTTAACAGGTTTTTGATCGCCGCGATGCCCGGGAGACACCTCCTGAGGGCGGGGATGCGATATTACTATTGAATCCGAGTGGCTGCGTCCGGCCAAGGGCGCAGCCGGTCGCGGAACCGCCCGGAACTCTCAGGAGTGTCTTGGATGAGAATGAGTCTACTGTGCCTCGCCGCATGGTTGGCCGCCACACTGACGGCGGCCCCCCAGGCAGAAATCGCGACCCGCGATGTGCCTGTGACTTTCAAGACAACGTGAGGCTCGTATCCGTCCCCGTGGTGGTGCGTGACCGCCAGGGTCGCGCGGTCGGCAATCTGGAGAGGGACGACTTCCAGCTTTTCGCAGGCGGGAAAACCCAGATTGTTTCCAGGTTCTCGGTCGAGAAGCTTACCGGCGCTCCAGGTCCGGCGCCTTCGGATTCGGAAGCCCGTCGTAACCGCTGCCCGCCCGGCGATGACGGCCATGCTGGACCGCTTCGTCGCCTATGTTTTCGACGATCTCCACCTGGAGCCCGAACATCTGGCTTGGGTTCGCAGCGCCGTCAAGTTCCAAAAGATAAAGGGAAAGCTCCATGCGGAGTTGAACCTGGTGGGCGTGGCCTCCGCGGAGGATGGCACGGTTGCCGCGCGGTTCAGCGACACCGTGAATCTCGATTTCGATTCGACCTCGCGGCCGGCCGGTATATCTTCCAGATGGCTTTCCACGCGGGTGAAGACAACTTCGGCAAAGTCCGCATGCCGCTCGTGATCGACCCGTGGGATTCCAGGACCC
The DNA here is from genome assembly GCA_963836015.1 of Bryobacterales bacterium. Lineage (GTDB taxonomy): Bacteria > Acidobacteriota > Terriglobia > Bryobacterales > Bryobacteraceae > CAWCDJ01. The sequence goes on from CAWIIF010000015.1 coordinate 909,344, forward strand.
TGGCCTTGAGCGCGCTGGCGATCGCCGTCCGCTGCTTGCGGGCTCGCTCGAAACCACGCCTTCGGCGAGCAATCGCTGCCGCCGTTCCGCCCCCTGCCAGGCTTACATCGAAGTGTATGAACCTCCGCCGGCCGCATCGAACCCTGCAGCGCTGGCTCTTCAGGTTCGCATCGTCGACCGGGGGACGCGTGAGCAGAAGTTCGATTCAGGCCCGTTCAGCATCGCCCCTTATATGCGTCCCGGGAACTCCGTGACTCCCGTGCCGCTCACACTTCCCGTCGCCGGCCTGCCGGCGGGATCCTACCTGGTCGAGATCCGCGCCCGTGACTCCAGCGGAGCCGTCTCCGCCGTCCGCACCACCGAACTGGAAGTCGATTGAACGAGCCCCTGCGACCCGAGGCCCCCCGGGAATAGGATGAGTTTGAGACAATCGGGTCGTGGTTCAGGAGTGATGATCGACGATGAGGTTCCTACTGTTCGGCATCGTTTTGGGCGGGATCGCCTTTCCTTCCGGCGCGGCATCGTTGTACCGCACCCGGCTGGATGATCCAAAAGCGGTCTACCTGACGCAGGATCGGTTTTCCGTTCGCGGCGACGGCGCGGCGGATGACAGCGCCGCGGTGCAGGCGGCTATCGACCGGGTGCAGGAGACCACCGGCGAGGGAATCGTCTTCGTCCCCGAAGGCCGGTATCGAATTACGCGAACCATCTATGTCTGGCCGGGAATTCGCGTGATCGGCTATGGCGGGAAGCGTCCCGTATTCGTCCTGGCGGACGGCACTCCCGGGTTCCAGCAGGGGATGGGGACCATGTTTTTCTTCGCGGGGTTCAGGCCCTCCCAGAGCCGCGCCTTTCGCCTGCCGCCACCGCCGCCCGGAACGGTTCCACCCAATCCCAAGATCGCGGATGCCAATTCCGGAACGTTCTATTCCGCGATGAGCAATATCGATTTTGAGATCGGCAGCGATAATGCGGCGGCCGTGGCCATCCGGTTTCACGTCGCCCAGCACGGCTACCTGGCCCACATGGATTTCCACACCGGATCCGGATTGGCGGCGCTCAACGACATCGGAAACGAGGCCGAAGACCTGCACTTTTTCGGCGGACGCTATGGCATCCTGACGCGCAAGCCGTCACCCGCCTGGCAATTCACGCTGATCGATTCGACGTTCGACGGCCAGCGCGAAGCGGCGATCCGCGAGAATGAAGCCGGTCTGACGGTCGTTCATACCGAGTTCCGAAATGTCCCCACGGCCATCTCGATCGACCCCCGCTATTCCGACCAGCTCTGGGTGAAAGACGCGCGCTTCGAAAACGTCAGCGGACCCGCCATCGTCATCAGCAACGAGAACAACCGCATGACCGAGATCAACCTGGAGGGCGCCGTCTGCCGTCGGGTGCCGGTGTTTGTCCGCTTCCGCGAGAGCGGGAAACAACTGGCCGGAGCCGGCGAGACTTACCAGGTAAAAGCTTTCTCGCATGGCCTGACGCTGGCGGGGTTAGGCGCAGCCGGCGAAATCAAGACCAGCTACGAGGCGGTTCCGCTGGACAAGATGCCGGCGCCGGGCCCAGGCGCCATCGCCGCGCTGCCCCCCATCGATACGTGGGTCAACCTGCGATCGCTCGGAGTAAAGGGCGATGGGGTGACGGACGAAACCGCCGCCATACAAAAGGCCGTCGCGGAGCATCGGGTCCTCTACATCCCGTCGGGAAACTATGTAGTGAGCGATACGATCAAGCTTCGTCCCGACACCGTGCTCATCGGCCTCCACCCCGATGAGACCCAGCTCGACATCCTCGATTCCACTCCGGGGTTTCAGGGCCTCGGCGCTCCGCGGCCGCTCTTGCTGGCGCCGCGGGGAGGGACCAACATCGTCACCGGCATCGGCCTCTACACGGGCGGAATCAACGACCGGGCGGTCGGCGCGATGTGGCTGGCCGGCAAGGATTCGCTGATGGATGACGTCCGCTTTCTCGGCGGCCATGGAACCAGGGGCCCGAACGGCAAGCGCGAGAACCCCTACAACAGCAATCTGAGCGGCGACCCGGACCCCCGCCGCGTCTGGGACAGCCAGTACCCCAGCCTCTGGATCACTCACGGCGGAGGCGGCACTTTTGCGAACATCTGGACGCCCAGCACGTTTGCGCAGGCGGGCCTCTATATCTCCGATACGACCACTCCAGGCCGTGTTTACGAACTATCGAGCGAGCACCATGTCCGCACTGAAATCAAGCTCGACCAGGTGGAGAACTGGGAGCTCTACGCGCTGCAGACCGAGGGCGAGAGAGGCGAAAGCGCATCGGCCTCGGCGATCGAAATCAGCCGCTCCCGGAACCTGACCATCGCCAACTTTCACGGCTATCGGGTGGTCCGAAGCTATCACCCATTTCCTTACGCGATTCGCATTTCGGATTCGCGCGACATCCGGTTCCGCAACGTTCACGTCGACAGTAACAGCTCTATGGGGTACTGCCCCGAATCGGGAGAGTGCCGGCAGTACGTGAGATCGAGCAAGTTCTCCTACGGAACCTGTATTTTGGATACGACGCTGAACGCGGAGGTGCGTGACCGCGAGTTTGCGTTCCTGAACGTTACCGGGGATCGCAGCCCGGCGCCGCCGCCCTCCAGAGTCGAGAAGCTTTCCGGCGGCTTCTATAACATCTCCGGCGCGGCTGTGGACGCCGCCGGCCGGCTGTACTTCGTGGACGCGCACTGGCGCCGGATCTACCGGTGGTCGCCGGAGACGAAGGAACTGACGGTGGTCCGCGACAATCCGCTCGATCCGGTGAACCTGATATTCGACAAGGCCGGAGATCTCATCGTCGTATCGTCGGGCGGAAGCGGAATGGCCGTCTACTCGTTCCGGCCGGATGCGCCCGAGGATGAAATCACGGTCCTTCCAAAAGAGCCATCGGCCGAACGCCCGGGGATGACGGCGGTCCTTCCCGTGAACTACTGGGTGAACGGAGATTTCACCAACACCCTTTCCACCACCACCTACGAGTATGTCTCTCTGGATGAGATGTTCCGGAAGCTGATGACTACACGGCAGCCCTACCAGTATGTGTCTCCTGACCGCACGGTCTTTATCCCCGCCGCTGAGGTGTTTGTGCAGGGCCCGCCTCACCTCGGGTATAAGTGGGCTCATATCTTGCAGGCATTCGGATTGGTGCAAGCCGTTCCCGGCCGCCCGTTCTATGTCACCAACGAATCGGAGCAGCGGACCTACAGTGCCACGGTGAATCCGGACGGAACTCTCTCCGGTATGAAATTGTTCGCGGAGCAGGGCGGCGAGAGCCTCGCCCAGGATCGCGCGGGCAACGTTTATCTGGCCGCCGGGCAGGTGTTCGTGTACAACCCCTCCGGCAAGCTGATCGATACGATCACGGTGCCCGAGCGGCCGCTCGACGTGGTCTTCGGCGGAAAAGATCTTCGGACCCTCTTTATCCTGACGCAATCCAGTTTATACGCGGTGCGTCCGCGCCAGTAACGGCATGCGCTGCAAAACAGGGACTGGCTCGAATTTCGCTGCACTTGCGAAATTCGGAGACTGTACTTGTTTTGCCCTTTTGCGAGATCCTGTCCGCATTTAGCGATAAACTAAATGTCCGGTGAACCATGATTGACTCCCACGATCCCAGATCCAGACGCAACTGGCTGCGGCTGATGTCCGCGGCCTCCCTCAGTTCGGGTTTGCTGGCCGCCGCACCCGCGGCCGCAGCGGGCGACGCCCCCGGCGCCCGGGTCTACAACATCGTCGACTTCGGCGCGAAAGGCGATGGCACGACGCTCGACACGCAGGCGGTGCAGGCTGCCATCGACGCCTGCCATAAGGATCGGGGCGGAACCGTGTTGGTGCCCGCCGGAGTGTTCGTCATCGGCACCGTCGAGATGAAGAGCAACGTGACCCTGCACATTGCGGCCCAGGGTAAGCTGCTCGGCAGCGCCGACGGGAAGCAATACCACGCCGCCGGCGTGATCCCGCTCCGCGGAGACTCGACTCTCGGAGACGGGAACGTAGGCCTGATCTTCGCCGTGAACTCCGAAAACGTCACCGTCGAAGGCCCCGGACTCATCGACGGACAGGGCGCCCAGTTTCGCAGCCCCAGCCGCGGCGTTCCTCCGCCGTCGGGGAGGGGAGGCGCGGCGCGTCCTTACCATCTGCTCTTCTATCGCTGCAAGAATCTCAGGGTCCGCGATCTTACGCTCGTAGCCAGCGCCTTCCATTCCATCCGCGTCATCCAAAGCAGCTTCGTGTGGATGGAAGGGCTTCACATTCACAACCGCGTCAACGGCAACAACGACGGCTTCCATTTCATCAGCAGCGAATACGTGCACGTCAATGGCTGCGATGTCCAATCCCAGGACGATGCCTGCGCGCTCTTCGGCAGCTGCCGGTTTGTGACGGTCACCAACAGCACGTTCAGCACCCGCTGGTCGGTCTTCCGGTTCGGCGGGGGAAATCCGGAAAACGTCACCGTCTCGAACTGCGTGATCTACCAGACCTATGGCTGTCCGATCAAGCTGCACTTCGGCCCCGGGTCGCAGGTGCAGAACATTCTCTTCTCCAACCTGGTGATGCAGGATGTGACGGGGCCCATCTCGATCAACCTGAATAATCGCGCCCGCAACGCCGCCGACGCCGAGCCGGCGCAAAAAGGCTTCCTGCGGAATATCACGTTCAGCAACATCCGGGCGAGCGTTGTCTCCGAAGGCGGCCAGTACGACGACATCGCGTTCAAACAGAACTACCGGCCGGGCGAAACCAGGCAGTGTATCGTCCTCAACGGCATCGGCGACCGCTTCCTGGAAGACATCGTGTTTAACGATGTGCGCGTCACCTATGGCGGAGGCGGTACGGCGGAGGAGGCTCGCCGCGAAGTTCCCCAGGTTGCCGGCGAGTATTTCGAAATCGGCACGCCACCGGCCTACGGTCTGTTCGCCCGCAATGTGCGCGGGCTCACGCTCAACAGCGTGCGCTTCGAGGTCGTCAAGCCCGATCTCCGGCCCGCGGTCGTGTTGGACCACGTGACCGACGCCGCGCTCAGCGGCCTCAGCGCGCAGGGCAACGCGGAGGCGAAATCCGTCCTGCGTTTCGTCGATACTCAGGACGCACTGCTGACCGCGCCGCGAGTGCTGAGTCCAGCCGCGGTCTTCCTGCAGGTCGAAGGCGCCGCCAGCCAGGCGATCACGATCGACGGCGGCGACCTGTCCAAAGCCGCGACTCCCGTGGCCTTCGATGCCGGGGCCGCCAAACAATCAGTGAAGCTGCGGGCCTGAACTCTACCGCTTCACCGATAGCACCATCCCGGCGGGCGACGACGCGCCTCCGATCGTCGCCGTAATCGGCCAGTCGCCGTCGGCCAGCGTGCCCGGTACCTGGATCGCGACCTGGTACAACCCCGCATAGCCGGGAGCCAGCGCCGCGCCGTACACCGTGGCCGCGATGTTATTGATCGTGACCACGGGCAGCGTGCCGGTCGAGTAAGTCTGGTCGCCCGGCACCTGCACCCCGGCGGGTGGCGCGGGCGAGGTAACTCCGAATCCCGTACCCCAGAGGATGATCACGTCGCCCGGCTTGGCGGCCACCGTGGTTGCTCCTGAAAATGTGCCGTCCTTGACCGCAAAGCTGAAGTCCTGCCGCGTGGCGACCACCTGGTGGTTCGGCCACGGGAAGAACGCCGGGCCGTATGATCCGGCCGTCACCGTAAAGGTCGAACTGGTCCCCGAAGGAGTTTTCACTGTAACCTGCGCGGCGCCTGCCGGGATATCGGGAACCAGTAAGTTGATCTGTGTTGAACTTATATAATTGAGGTACGCCGGTTTTCCGCCGATCGTCACCGAGACGCCGTCGAGCGTCGTGGGCAGCTTCCCGTTCACGATGGCGTTTGCCCACGTGTCCGTGACCTGCGATAGGTTAGTCCCCAGAATCGTCGCCCACGAATTCGCCACAATGCCCGGCTGGAAACTCGCTCCGTTCACGATTCCGCCGGAGGAGATCGTGGGCGGCGCGGGCGCCGCTCCGGATGTTACTTTGCGCACCCGGTTGTTCGTGGTGTCGGCGATAAAAAAGTTACCCGCGCCATCCACCGCCACATCGCTGGGATTGTTGAGCCCTGCGTTGATGGCGGGACCGCCGTCGCCGGAAAAGCCCGCGATACCGTTGCCCGCCACCGTGCTGATGATTCCCGAGGTGTCCACCTTCCGGATCCGGTGGTTCGCAATGTCGGGAATATAAAGGTTGCCCGCTCCGTCCACCGCCAGGCCGGCATGTACGCCAAACAGGTTCAGCCCCGCGCCGGACGCCGCTCCCCCGTCTCCCGAAAAGCTCTTCGTCCCATTACCCGCTACCGTAGTGATGACTCCGGCCGTGTTCACTTTGCGGATTCGATTGTTGGCGATATCCGCGATGTAGATGTTCCCTGCCGAGTCCAACGCGACGCCTCCGGGAAGGAAGAGCCCCGCGCCCGTCGCCGGCCCGCCGTCGCCCGAGAAGCCCGGTACCAGCGCACCACCGGCGACCGTGCTGATCGTCCCGCCCGTATTGACCTTGCGAATCCGGTTGTTCGAGCTATCGGCGATGTACAGGTTCCCCGCGCTGTCCACCGCCACGCCGATGGGCATCGAGAGCGACGCGCCCGTCGCCGGTCCGCCGTCGCCGGAGAATCCCGGAGATCCGTTTCCGGCCACGGTGCTGATGGTCCCGGCGCTGTTCACTTTGCGGACGCGGTTGTTCATGCTGTCCGCGATGTAGACATTGCCCGCGCCGTCCGCCGCTACCCCGCTGGGGTTGAAGAACGAAGCCCGCGTCGCCGGTCCGCCGTCGCCCGCGAACGTGATGGCCCCGTTTCCCGCGAGCGTCGTGATCGTTCCCGCGGCACTCACTTTCAGGACCCGGCTGCTCACGATGTCCGCCACGTAAATGTTCCCCGCGCCGTCCACCGCCACGGCGTTGGCGCCTAGAGCGGCGCTGGTGGCCGCTCCTCCTTCGCCGGAAAACGGAATGAACCCGTTGCCCGCCACCGTCGAGATCACACCCTGGCTGGTCGGCGCGTTCACGGTCAGTTTGACCGGGACCGTTTGCGGCGAATTGCCTGCGCCGCTCGGCGTGATCGTAATCGTGCCGTTGTAAGTCGCCGGCGCGAGGCCGGCCGGGTTCACCGATATCGTCAACGTTGTCCCCACGGTGCCGCTGGTAGGGCTCACGGAAAGCCAGTTCTCGCCGGAGGTCGTCGATGCCTCGGCAGTGAATGTCAGGCTCGCCCCCGGGCTGATGATCACAACGGTTTGGCTGGGCGGCGCGCCGGCGCCCGTGGTGTACGAAAACGAGAGTGAAGCCGGACTGGCCGTCACCGGCGAGCCGGCGGCGCCCGAGGAGACCTCGCGGATGCGGTCGGCGCCGCTGTCCGCGATGTACACATTTCCGGCCGCATCCACCGCCACTGCGCTGATATTGAGGAACCAGGCGCTGGTCGGCGGGCCGCCATCGCCGTTGCCCTGGCCGATGTTGTGAGCGCCCCCCGCCAGCGTGCTGATGATCCCCGCCGTATTGACCTTGCGGATCTTCGCGCCGCCCGTGTCCGCGATGTACAGGTTGCCCGCCGCATCCACCGCGACCCACGTCGGAGTCATGCCGGCGCTGGTCGCGGGCCCGCCGTCGCCGAGAGCCAGCGGGCTCCCGCTGCCGGCGACCGTCGTAATGATCCCGCTCGTGTCCACCTTGCGGATGTGCGTGGCATTGTCCGCGAAGTACAGGTCGCCCGCGCGGTCCACGGTCAGGCCTTGCGGCAGCGCGAGCTTGGCGCTGGTCGCCGGACCGCCGTCGCCGGAGTAGCCCTGCTGCCCGGTCCCCGCCACCGTCGTGATGATCCCTGCCGTATCGATCTTGCGAATGCGCTGGTTCAACGAATCGGGAAAATAGACATTCCCCGCGCCATCCGCCGCGACGTTGGTGCAAAAGATGGTCGCGCTGGTGGCCGGACCGCCGTCGCCCGAGAAGCCGGGAAGGCCGTTGCCTGCCACCGTGCTGATGATTCCCGCGGAGTTCACCTTGCGGATGCTCGCGCCCTGGGCGATGTACAGATTGCCCGCGCCATCCACCGCCACCCCGCCCGGAAATACCTGCGCGTTCGTCGCCAGCCCGCCGTCCCCGCCGCCCACCGCGGACCCGCCGCCCGCGATGGTCGTGATGATGCCGGCCGCATCCACTTTGCGAATTCGGTTGTTGCCGCCGTCCACGATCAGCAGGTTCCCGGAGTTATCCACCGCCACACCGAGAGCCCCGCCCAGTTTGGCGTTGGTGGCGGCACCGCCGTCGCCGGAGAAACCTCCGGACCCGGTGCCGGCCACCGTCGTGATCACCGCTTGAGCGCCGCAGGGCAGGCTGCTCCCGTAAAGCAGTATCGAAACCCACATCCAGATACGCAGCGAATTTTTCATAGGGTTGCCTTATTGAACGCTCAGGTTTTTCGAATAAGCCAAGGTGCCGGATATCCCCGCGAAGGCGGTCTGCCCGCCCCCCGTTAGCGGAGCCTTAAACGTCTGCGCGTTGACCGCCTCCACCGCCAGAATCCCCGAGCCCTTCGCCAGGGACGCCGCATCGACCCCCGCCGGCAGCAGGTACGCGAGCGCCGCCGCCGGAATCGTAAACGACCCCGGCGCGGCCGGAGCCTGGCAGTTGATAATCACCAGGTGCACGATGTTCGCGTTCGACGCGTCCTTTCCAACCACCGTGGAAGTGCTCGCGACGATGTAGATCAGGTCCGACCCGCTGCTGGTCCAACTGAGTGTCAGCGGTTTGCTCCGGTCGATCGTGGTGAGCGAGTCCCAATTGGCGATCGTGAAGCTGGCCGGGAAATTCACCGACCCGTTGAATGCTCCGACGCCCTTTCCACCGTTCCCGCTGATCGTGTACTTGCCGCCGCCCACGATCGTGCCGTCCGCCAGCAGCAGGTTGTATACAGGTCCGGGATTTGTGCTCGCGACCGTCAAACCCGCGGCGCCCGTCAGGCCGGGGCCGCTCACCGGCAAGGGCACTCCCGCGTCGAGATAGCCCTCCGGTCCCGCGGGATTCTTCGCGGTGGCCGCCGCCGTCCGGTCGGTCACCGTGCACGAGCCGATCTTGATGCCGGCGTAGATTGCCGCATATTCCGCGCCCGTGTACACCGAGAATCCCCCGCTGATGCTCTCCTGCGAAACCGTAATCGTGCTGGTCGTGCTGCCCGAAGGAATCGTGTTCGTTGACTTGAGCTTGGCGATGCCGAATCCGCCGCCCACCACCGTGCCTCCCTTGTCCAGCAGGGCCAGCGCGTCGCCGCTCAGCTGCGGGTCGGCACACACACCCTGGCCGCTCCCGGCTATCGGAATCGAGACCGTGTTGCTCACCTCGCCCCCCGCGCTCACCTGCACCGACGCGAAGCAATCCGGCGCGATGTCCGCGGGCAGCGTGAAGTTGACCTGCCACAATCCCGGATACCCGGAGCTCGCGCCCGCATACAGCGGCGTAATCTGCCGCCCGCTCACGATCACGCTGAAGTTGCCCGCCTGCGTCTGGTCGCCCGATGTGCCCCCCGTGTCGTTCGCCGGATCCGCGCCGCCGCCCGTGCCCCACAGCACCAGCGTGTCTCCAGGGTGCGCCGGCGAGAGCGTCCAGTCGAGCCCGCCGAACGCCACGCTGCCGCTGGTGAACCGCGTCAGGCTGACGCCGCCGTTGACATTGCCGATCGTCGCCTGCGCCGTACCCGTTCCCGCGCTGTTGGCCGTCGCGATCCCGAAACTGCGCGCTACGACCGTCACGTTTTGCGGTGCGCTGGGCAAGGTGCCGTACGTCACCCGTACCGCGTAAGTCCCCGGAGCGATCGAGGAAGGAAGCAGGCCGGCAACCTGCCCCGCCACCGAGTACACCATCTTCGCGTTGATCGCCGCCCCGCCGCCCGAAGGCGTAAACGTAATCGACGTGCCGCCGAGGGTCGCCGGGTAATTGGGCCCCGCGGCGGCCGCCAGCGTCGAAGGTCCCATGCCGCTCCCGAAGATCACGAACACCGTATCGGGCGCCAGCTTCGCTTGATATCCGAGTGCGTTCAGCACCCCGCCCGCCGTGAACGCCGGCGCCCCGGCCCCCGTCACCGTCAGCGTCACCGAGAATGTCTGCGCCGCGCCTCCCGATCCGCTCGGTGTTAACGTGACCGCCCCCTGGTACACGCCGCCCGGAATGCCCGCCGGGTTCACCGAGACAGTGAGCGTGGCCGCGGTCGTGCCGCTGGTCGGGCTCACCGAGAGCCAGTTGCTCCCCGAAGTCGTCGAAGCCGCCGCGCTAAAGCCGAGTGCCGCGCCTGCCGTCGTCACGCTCACGGTCTGGCTGGCGGGCGTCGCGCCGCCGATCGTAAACGAAAACGACAAGGAGCCTGGATTGACGGAGAGCCCTCCGCCTATGGTCACCTTGCGGACGCGGGCGATTCCCCCCGCGCTGCCCGCGATATAAAGGTTCCCCGAGGCATCGAGCGCCACGTCTTTGCAGACACCGATATACGCACTGGTGGCCGGGCCGCCATCGCCCAGCGGAGTGGAAGCCGTCCCGCCGCCGATTCCCGCGTAGGTCGTGATGATTCCCGCCGGATCGACCTTGCGCACCCGGCCGTTCACGTTATCGGCAATATACAGGTTGCCGCTCTGGTCCACCGCCATTCCGATGGGCCCGTAGAGCGTGGCTGCCGTGCCCGGTCCCCCGTCGCCCGAGAATCCCGGCATCTTCGTGGTCAGGCCCGCGACGGTACTGATCACTCCGCTCGGGTTTACCTTCCGCACCCGGGCACTGCTGGTCTCCGAGATATAGAGGTTGCCCGCGCTGTCCACCGCCACCCCCTCGGGCCGGTCGACCGCCGTAGCAGTCGCCTGCACGCCGTCGCCGGAGTAGCTCACGTTCCCGTTGCCCGCCACAGTGGTGATGATTCCCGCCGTGCTGACCTTGCGAACGCGATTGTTCGACGAGTCCGCGATATACAGGTTGCCCGCGCTATCCAGCGCGATCCCCGCTGGGTAGTTCAGTTGCGCGGAGGTGGCCGGTCCGCCGTCGCCCGAAAACCCGGGCGAACCGTTACCCGCGATCGTACTGATGATGCCCGCGGTATCCACCTTGCGCACCACGTGGTTCTCGCCCGTCGCCGATATAAAGGTTCCCCGCCGCGTCCACCGCCAGGCCCGAAACATCCCCGGCCGAAAAAATCTGGGCGCTGGTGGCCGGCCCGCCATCTCCCGTGTAGCCGAACATGCCATTGCCCGCCACGGTGGTGATGATGCCGGAGGGGCTCACCTTCCGCACCTTGCTCGAAGATCCGTCCCAGATGTACAGGTTCCCCAGTCTGTCAACGGTGATCCCCTTGGTCGAGGGCAGCCACGTATTGACAGCTTGGCCTCCGTCTGCGGAGTTGCAGCACTTGGAACTTCCGGCGACGGTGCTGATGGTGCCCTGGCCGTAACACACTGCGGCCGCCAGTACGAGTAGTACGGTCGATTCAACAATGCGGAATTTCATGGTTCCCCTCTCAATTCGGATCGTGGCTGCCCCGGGTTTCGATAGAATAGCCCCCAAGGGTGCCGGCGGAACTGCTGGAAGCGATACTCCCACGGATTGCCGCTGACGGATCCTCAAGAGCGATCAAGAATTCTAAAGAACGATAAGTCTATGGCCTCCAATGCGGATCGCCGGCACGAATGGGAAGTCACCGGCCGGGTCTGGCGCTTCGCGCATTTCGAATTCGACGAATCCAGCCGCGAGCTGCGCTCGGAGGGAACCCTCGTCGAGCTGGAATCCAAACCCCTCGAAGTCCTCTGTCAATTGCTCCTCCACGCCGGAGAGGTGGTGACCAAGGAAGAGCTGTTGGAATCGGCCTGGCCCGGCGTCACCGTGGTGGAGGGTTCGCTCGCCACCGCCGTCTCCAAATTACGGAAGGCCCTGGGCGACGACGATCCCCCGATCGTCCTCACCGTCCCGCGGATCGGCTACCGCCTGGCAGTCCCGGTCCAGTGCAAGGTGGTGAGCGCGCCGCCCGCTCGCGAACTCGGTTTCCAGCCCGGCGAGGCCGTCCCTGGACGCGATCAGTGGCGCTTCGTCCGCAAGCTGCACGACTCCGCATCGAGCGAAGTGTGGCTGGCCGCGCATCCCAAAACCCACGAGTCCCGCGTCTTCAAGTTCGCGGGCGATGGCATCCGCCTCAAAGGCCTCAAACGCGAAGTCACTCTCGCCCGGCTCCTCAAGGACTCCCTCGGCGAACGGCCCGACTTCGTCCGTGTCCTCGAGTGGAGCTTCGAAGCGCCTCCGTTCTACCTCGAGAGCGAATTCTGCGGCCCCAACCTCGCCGAATGGGCGGAAGCGCAGGGAGGCCTGCCCGCCATTCCGCTTCCCACCCGCCTGCGCGTGATGATCGACCTGGCGCAGGCCGTCGCGGCCGCCCACGACGTGGGGGTGCTTCATAAAGATCTCAAGCCCGCCAACGTCCTGGTCGCCCCGCGCCCCGATGGCGATTTTCAGGTCAAGGCGGCCGACTTCGGCAGCGGCGCCCTCATGGAGCCCGCCCGTCTGACCGCGCTCGGAATCACCAACCTGGGCTTCACCCAAACCTTGAGCCAGGAAGCCGGCGACCTCACCGGCACCCTCATGTACCTTCCTCCCGAGGTGCTGGCCGGACAATCTCCCACCGCCCTGGCCGACGTCTACGCTCTCGGCGTGATGCTCTACCAGGTGATCGCTGGCGATTTTCGCAAGCCTCTCTCCCCCGGCTGGGAGGCCGACGTTCCGGATCCGCTGCTCCGCGAAGACATCGCGCAAGCCGCTTGCGGCGACCCCGCCCGGCGCCTCGCCAGCGTCGCCGTCCTCCTCGAACGCCTACGGACGCTCGACCGCCGCCGCGTCGAGCGCGGCGAACTCGAGCTCACCCGCGAACGGGCGAGCGTCGCCGAGCGGCGCCTGGCCGCTGCCCGCGCGCGCCGCCCCTGGGCCGCCGCCGCCGCCGTCATCCTCGCGGCCGGCCTCGCCGTCAGCCTCTTCCTCTATGGAAAAGCCGCCCGCGAGCGCGACCGCGCCAACCGCCAGACCGCTATCACCGATTCCGTGAACCGCTTCCTGGCCGACGACCTCCTCGGCCGCAGCGACCCCTTCCGCGGCGGCAAGTCCGTTGAGACCCTGCTGAATGCCGTGAAACAGGCGTCTCCCGATATCGACCGCCAGTTTCACAGTGCGCCCGAAGTGGCCGCCCGCCTCCACCAGACCATCGCCAAAGCGCTCGATAACCGCAGCGAGTTCCCGGACGCCCGCGCCGAGTATGATCGCGCCGCCGCTCTCTTCATCCAAGCCCAGGGGCCGCTCTCCCAGGACGCCATCATCGTTCACTTGCAGCGCGCCGCCATGGAAGCCCGCACCTATCAGCAGGGCTCCGTGGCGCTGGCCCGCTCCATCCTCGCCCATGAGGAGCCCCTGATCGCCCGGCTCGCACCGCCGCGCGAAGATCTGCCCGTGTGGCTCGCGACCGCTCGCGGCATGATCGCCCTCATCGGCAACGACGCGAAGGCTGCCGCGCGCGAGTTTCAAACGGCCTACGACGACGCGGCGAAGCTCCCGTCCTTCGATGAGCGCGCGCGCCTCACCCTCAAGCAGCGGCTGGCATTTGTCAATATCCGCACCGGCAACGGCGCTGCCGCCGAGCGCCTGTTCCGCGAGCTGATCGCCGCCTTCTCCGCCAACGGCGGCCCCGACAATCCCAACGTCCTTCGCGTTCGCCTCAACCTCGCGCAAGCCTACATGGTCGAGGGCAAGAACCGCGAGGCCGTCCAGGAGGCCGACAGCATCTACCCGCAATATGTCGCGCGCCTGGGCGAGGATCACGAGCTGACCATGCAGTTGCTCACCACCCGTGCGCAATGCGAAGGCAGCCTCGGGCTGTGGGAGCGTGCCATCCGCGACGACCTGGCCGTCTACAACCTCGCCGTCCGCAAACAGGGTCCGGCGTCGTTCTTCGCCATCGCCACCCTCTCCGATGCCGCGCTCGCCCAGTGCCGCGCCGGCCACCATCAGGAGGGCGAGCGAAATGCGCGCAAAGCCTTCGATGCCTCCGCGAAGGCTTTCGGACCGCGCGCCGGCCTCACCGGCGGGTCCGCCTACACGCTGGCAAGCTGCCTGATCGGTCTCGGAAAATTCCCGGAAGCGTCCCGGCTTTTGCAGGATATCGATGCGGGCGTGGTGGCCCAGCTCGCCGGCTTCCCCGATTGGTTTGCCAATGTGGATCTCGCCCAGGCCGAGATCGCCTACCGCCAGGGAGATTACGACTCCGCCCGCAAGCACCTCCAATCCGCCGCACCCGTTTTTTCGAAAGCCGGCGCCGAACCGTACCAGAAACACGCTCTGGAAGCCCTCACCGCGGCGCTCGAAAGGTCCGCCTCCCAAAAATGAGAACCATTCTCCTGGCCGCGATCGCCGCCTGCGCCTTCGCCCAGCCGCCCGCCTACGATCAGCCCTATCGCCCCCAATACCACTTTTCCCCGCGCTCGAACTGGACGAACGACCCGAACGGGCTGGTCTATTTCGACGGCGAATACCACCTCTTCTTTCAGTACAACCCCTTCGGCGACGTCTGGGGCCACATGAGCTGGGGCCACGCCGTGAGCCGCGACCTCGTCCACTGGCAGGAGCTGCCCGTCGCCCTGCCGGAGGCGGAGGGCGTCATGGTCTTCACCGGCAGCACCGTGGTCGACGAGCGCAACACCAGCGGCTTCTGCCGCAGTGGGAAGCCGTGCCTGGTGGCGGTCTACACCGGCCACACGCCGTCCGCCGCGGGCCATCCGGCGCTCCAGACCCAGAACCTCGCCTACAGCAACGACCGCGGCCGCACCTGGACCCGCTACTCCGGCAATCCCGTGCTGAATCTCCACCTCCCGGATTTCCGCGATCCCGGTGTTTTCTGGTCCGATGAGGGCCGCCGTTGGGTGATGGTCGTGGCCCTGCCCAATGAACACAAAGTGCTCTTCTATGGCTCCCCCGACCTGAAGGCGTGGCAGCGCCTCAGCGAGTTCGGGCCGGCCGGCGCCGCGGGCGGGCAGTGGGAATGCCCGATCCTCACGCGCGTTCCGGTCGAAGGCAAAACGCAGCCCCGGTGGGTGCTCAAGGTCGGGCTGAATCCCGGCGGATTGCAAGGCGGATCGGGCGAGCAATACTTCGTTGGAACCTTCGATGGCACGCGCTTCACCAACGACAATCCGGCATCCACCACCCTCTGGACCGACTATGGCAAGGATTGCTACTGCGCCCTGACGTTCAACGGGATGCCGGCCGGCGCCAGTCCCGTCATGATCGGCTGGATGAATAACTGGCAATACGCGTCCAAGGTGCCGACCCATCCGTGGCGCGGCCAGATGACCGTTCCGCGCAAGCTGCAGCTGAGACAGACCGCCGCGGGGCTGCGGCTCTTTCAGATGCCGGTCGACGCTGTCGAGAAACTGCGAGGCCGCCACTTCTCCTGGCACGGCGGAGACGTCGCCGAACTCAACCGGGCGCTCCGCGAGAACGCGCCGGGCGGCAGCTACGAGCTCCACGCCGTCGGCGAAATCGGCTGGAAGGTGCTGACAGGCAGCGGTAAATACACAGAGATCGGCTACCGCAACGGCGAGCTGTTCGTGGACCGCACCCACTCCGGCGTCACCGATTTCAGCCCCGCGTTCCCCGCCCGCACCGCAGCACCGCTCCCGACCGGCGGCACTCCCCTGGAGCTCACGATTCTGGTGGATCGTTCCACCGTGGAAGTCTTCGCACAGTCCGGCCGCGTGGCCATGACCAACCTGGTCTATCCGCCGGCCGGCGCGAACGGCATCGAGTTCTACGCCGAAACCGGCCCGATCAGCGTGGACCTCTGGCAACTGTCCTCCGCCTGGCGTTAGTCGCGTCACAATAGAGCCATGCCCGAACCGACCACCAAGGAAATTCTCGACTTTGCCCTGGAGCTCTCCAAAGAAGCCGGCGAGCTGATCCTGCCTCTATGGAAGAATGTCGCCGTCGATCGCAAGTCCGATGGCTCGGAAGTGACCGAAGCCGACCGTGGCGCCGAGCGATTGCTGCGCCAGCGCATCGCCGCGCGCTACCCGGATCATTCCATCCTGGGAGAGGAGTTCGGCGGGGAGCCGGTGCGCGACGCCGAACACCTCTGGATCGTCGACCCCATCGATGGCACCGCGTCCTTCGCCATCGGCCTCCCCCTCTTCGGAACCCTGATCGGTTACCTGCATCGCGGCGACCCGTGTGTCGGCGTCATCGGAGCCCACGCGCTCGGCGAGACAACCTTCGCCGCCTCCGGCCAGGGCTGCTGGTACCAGCGGGACGGCGCCGTTGCCCAGCGCGTCCGAACCACGGCTGTCACGGATCCAGCCGAAGCATTCGTCATTTCCACCGCCATCGAATATACGGACCTGGACCCGCGCCATCCGAACCCCGCCGTCCGCCTTTCCCACCTCTACCGGCAGGTCCGCCGTTTCCGCTGGTCGGGAGATTGCATCAATTACGCTCTCGTATGCCAGGGCCGCATCGACGCGGCGCTCGACTCGCGAATGAACCCCTGGGACATCGCCGCGCTGGTCCCCTGCGTGCGGGAAGCCGGAGGAACCCTCACCTCGCTCGACGGCAACGAGGACGTCGTCTGGCAGCCCAACCTCGTAGCCTCCGCGACCCCCGAGTTGCACGCTCAGGTCCTCCGCTCCCTCCGGTAGGGTAGGCCTCCCGGCTGCCCGCAACCAGACTTCGGGCCGGCCTAACCCTGCCGTAGTTGCCGTTTCAACCTCCTTTCCTTTGGCCTTGACCAAAGGAATGGAGAACTTGCCACAATAGCAGAATGATCCCGACAAGTATGAAAACGACGTTGATAGCGGCACAGCTCGCGTTTGTGTGGCTGGTGGCTCCTGCGTTCGCTGGAAACGCTAAAGATTACACATATCTGGCACTCGGCGACTCTATCCCGTTCGGGATGAACGCCCTCCTCCTTCCACCGTATGCCACCCAAACTCCGGCGCCGGACCTATTCATTGGATACCCGGAGTTTGTGGCAGCGGCAGAGCATCTGTTCCAGTCCAAGAAGGAGGTCAATGCGTCCTGCCCTGGGGAAACCAGCGGGAGTTTCCTCGACGCGAATTCAGAGGACCTTGGGTGCAACTCGCCACATTACCAGCCGCCGGCACCGACGATCCCTCCATTCAAAACCCCCTGCGGTCTGCATACCTGCTATACAGGCGCGCAGATGGACTTCGCAGAGTCGCAGTTGAAGACTAACAAACATATCAACCTGGTTACGTTGAGCATTGGCGCCAATGATCTCCTGATGGCACTCCAGGGGAAGACGCCTTGCGACGATACGTGCGTCGGAAATGCGCTGCAAACCTACGGGGGGAACTTGGCGCAGATCTTGAGCCGGATTCGCGCACATTATCAAGGGACCCTGATCATGACGAAATACTACTCGCCATCTCCAGATCTCGACCCGATTGCCGTGCTGGTGAATGGGGTGATGACTCAAGTGGCGGCACAACTGGCCATGCAGCCGAACTTTGCTCCCGTACAGTTTGCGGACGGGTTCACGGCGTTTAAGGCCTTTGGCGATGATGCGTGCACGGCGGGACTCCTCATTCGCTTGCCTCCTTCGCCTTTTACGCCACCGTGTGACGTACATCCCTCGCCGCTGGGACAACAGTTGCTTGCCGCCACTGTAGAACTGGCCCTGCCGAAGCACTAGCCGTCCTGACTCTGAAGTTCGCGGCATATCTCTGGGCAATGTGCAGCCTGGCGCGGTTATCGGCTGCGAGGCCGCCGGTCTATCTCAGAAGAGCGGAACAGAGCATTCAGTCATCACTCTTTGACACACCGAACGGAAAAAGCTCTCGGCTTCTCCCCACCGCTTTGACGATGCAGAGCTTGCCCGCCCTGAGCAAAGTTGTAGAACCATCCACTGGCCGGATCACTCTCTGATGCCGTCCAGTAAAATCCGTGGGCTTCCAATCGTGCGTACTGGCCATCTTCGGAACGGCCGCCGCCGAGCAAGGCATTGAATCCCGAGTCGCCTCCGGCCAACAACACCTTGTACGCCGCTTTACCTTTGTCATTCGAATCCACACTGACCCCGCCGTAAAACTTCGCCATCTGCCGCCATTCGTCGTCCGTCGGCAATCGCCACCCATCTCCCAAGGATTGACATACTCGCCGCGCCGACTCCCACGTGTACAAACGGCCATACCGGCGGCAATTCCGTTCCGCATCTTCGTAGCAATAGGACGGCGCAGTGTTGACGTCCAGATTGCGTGTCATCCACTGTTTGCCGTCCGCCATCCTCTTGGAGGAATACATCGTGCCGGACGCTCCCTGGTCTTCCGCTGAAAGGTGTTCCACCGAGGCGCTAACAGACCAGACCGCCATACTTAGCGCGATTGTTACGGCAAAAACTCGAATCGGCCTGGTCTTGTCTTTGATCCTGGTCATGCACGACCTCCACCGCGTACCGAACCATTCTACATGCGACCCCTGCGCTTCTCACCAGCCTGCGGGTCAGCAAAACGACCTGGCCACTACGTAGCGATTCCGCGTCATAGCTCCTGGGCGTCAATCCGGCAGCCGCGAACGGCTCATTGCGCAAGGTTCAGGCCGCTGTCACAAACCGGGCCCGGCCATCGTTTTCAAATTGACATTTGGAGATATCGCTATGTTCCGTATGACCTGTGCTGCGGTGCTCGTTTGCACGTCCATCGCCCTTGGGCAGCAGCCCGGCCCGAAATTCACTTTCGAAGTAGCCTCTATCAAACCGGCCGCTCCGCAGGCCATGGGCCGGATCCAAATGGGCGGGGGCGGCGGCCCGGGAACCCCCGATCCCGGGCGCATCCGGTTCACCAACATGCCGCTGAGAATGCTGATCATGCGCGCCTATGACGTGCAGAGCTTTCAGGTCGCCGGTCCCTCGTGGATGGATAGCCAGCACTTCGACGTCATCGCCAAGGTCCCCCACGGCGCTACCCGGGAAGAGGCCCGGATGATGCTCCAGAACCTGCTGGCGGACCGTTTCAAGCTGAAGCTGCACAAAGAGAGCAAGGAGGCCCCGATCTTCGAGCTGGTCGTGGCCAAAGGCGGCATCAAGATGAAGGAAGCGGCCCAGCCCGCGGCAGCGCCGGCCGAAGCCGCTGGTGGCCCTCCGCCCGGGCCTCCCACGAGGGACAAGGATGGCTTCCTGAGAACGCCGCACGGCCAACTGGGAATCCAGGCTAGGGTCAACGGTCGCATGCGCATGCAGGGCGATGCCGTGACCATGGCTCGTCTGACCGATATTCTCGGAATGGCGATGGGCCGCCCGGTCGTCGACAAGACGGGACTTACGGCGGCTTACGACGTCACGCTCGACTTCTCTCCCGAGGGCATGGGGCCCGGGCCCAAGGGTCCGGGGCCGGGAGCGGGCGGAGGCAATCCGGCCGAACCTCCCCGCGACTCGAACGACTCCGGTCCCACCATATTCACGGCCCTTCAGGAGCAGCTCGGCCTCAAGCTCGAATCGCGCAAGGGCCCGGTGGATCTGCTGGTCGTCGATAGCGTGGAAAAGATGCCTACCGAGAATTGACTAGGGCCTGGTGAATGGGGCATCGGCGTCACTGGCTCGAGCCGCTTTCTCCGATTTGTCGGGCCGGGGAAGATCTTGCGATATCATAGTTTGCAGCCTGGGTAGGCAGCCCGCCGGATCGAGAGCGGCGTTCTATGAGCGGACCAACCGCAGCTCAATTTCCCATGGAAGAAGAAGTCCGGCGGCTCCGTGTGCGCGTCGCCGAGTTGGAAGAGGAGATCGGCCGCATTCGCGGTCCTGAAGAGGCTCCCGGCCCCCCGAATGCCGCGGCTCTCCGCGAAGGAGAGCTGCAACAGGTGTTCGACAACATCTCGGTATGCATGTTCCTGGTTGATGTCACCCCCGATGGCCGTTTCAAGTACGGAGGCTTCAATTCCGCCGAGGAGCAGGCGGTGGGCCTTACGAGTGCCGAGGTGTCCGGCAAATTTGTCGAAGAGGTGTTCGCCGCGGATATGGCGAATAAGCTCCTTGCCAACTATCGCCGCTGTTTGGAAGCGGGTGCGCCCCTCAACTATGACGATGAGCTGAATCTGCCCGCCGGCAGGAGGTACTTCCACTCGAACCTCATCCCCATGCGAAATGCCTCCGGCCGCATTCACCGGATCGTCGGCGCCTGCATCGACACGACCGATTTCAAACGGGCCCAGGAGGAGTCCCTGGCCCGGCAGAAGTTGGAAGGCATCGGAGTCCTCGCAGGCGGGATCGCCCATGACTTCAACAACCTGCTGGGCGGCATCCTGGCGGAGGCCGAACTGGCGGCCGCGGAACTGGCGGCGGGCGAATCTCCCGCCGAGGGTATCCGGAAAATTAGAGCGGTTGCCAGTCACGGCGCGGAGATTGTCCGCGAGTTGATGATCTACTCGGGACAGGATAGGTCCGATCCCGTCGAAGCCATCGATTTCTCGCGGCTCGTGAAAGAAATGCTCGAGCTGCTGAAAGTGACAATCTCGAAACATGCCGTCTTGACGATGGACCTGCAGCAGAGTCTTCCCCCAGTGCTGGGCAGGGCACCGCAGATCCGCCAGATCGTGATGAATCTGGTGATCAATGCGTCCGAGGCGCTTCGAGAGAAAGGCGGCGCAATCCGGATCGCGACATCGGCCGTAGTGCAGCCCCGGGACTCGGGTCCGAACGGCGCATCGCATCTGCCTTCGGGGAATTACTTAAGGCTGGAGGTCTCGGATACGGGCGTCGGTATGACGGAAGAGGTGCAGGCCAAGGTCTTCGATCCGTTCTTCAGTACCAAATTCGCCGGCCGCGGCCTGGGGCTTGCCGTGGTTCAGGGGATCGTGCGCGATCACGGCGGCACCATCGATCTTGTCAGCGCGCCTGGCCATGGGACGACGTTCGGGATCCTCCTCCCTTGCGCCGGCAAGACGGCTACCTCGATCCGCGGTACCACCGTGCGGCCTCACGAGAAGGAACATCGGCCTCCCTCCGGGACGGTTCTGGTCGTGGACGACGAAAACGTGTTGCGGCTGGCTGTCTCCAAAATGCTGCGAAAAGGCGGCTTTCAAGTCATTGAGGCAATCGACGGCTCTTCCGCGTTAGACCTGGTGCGCACGCACAAGGATGAAATCGACGTGATGCTGTTGGATGCGACTTTGCCGGGGGTGCCGAGCAGGGAAGTCTTCGAGGAAGCCCGCCACCTGCGTCCCAACCTCGAAATGATTCTCACCAGCGCCTACAGCCGGGAAACGGTCGATGCCTCCTTTGCCGGCCTGCCTGTTGCGCGATTCATCCGCAAGCCTTTTCGCTTTGATCACCTCATGCACCTGCTCGAGGACATCCTTTCTCCCTAGAAACGGATTGCGCCGCAAAACAGGGACTGGCTCGAATTTCGCTGCAGTTGCGAAATTCGGAGCCTGTACCTGGTTTGCCCTTATGCGAGTCAGACTGCGTGTCACGCATAACGGTACGATAGAACCAGTGATCCGAACGCGAAGGCAATGGTTGCAGGCCGCGACGCTGTGGCCGGCGTGTCTCGCCCTGCAGGCTGCGCGCAAAGAATTCTGGGACAGCCAGGACCCCGCCAGTTGGACCAGCGACGAGAAGCAGGTTCTGCTCGGCCAATCGCCGTGGGCGCGGGAAGGTTTCGCGCGCATGGAGGTGGAAAAGCCCCGGCGTACCACCGCCGGCTACGGAAACAACGGGAGACCGGGCGGCGACATGCCGGACATGAGGCCGGGGGTCCCGCCCGGGGGCGTGCGGAGCGTGCCCATTGGCGAGGCTCCGCCGCCGGTTCCAAACCCCGATCCGGGCCGTCCGGTGCAGTTCCGGGTGCTGGCGCGATGGGAGACCGCCAAGCCGGTTCGCCTGGCGGGCGGGCCGGACGTGCCGGAACTGACCGGGAAGTTTTACGTGATCCGGCTGCGGGGGCTACCGTTGATGCCGCCGCCGAAAGCCCAGCCGGGAGAGGCTCCGCCCAATCCGAACGAAGGCATGCTGCAGGCGATCAGGGCGGGCAGCCGGCTCGAGCGCAAGGACAAGCCCGGCCTTCCGTGTGCCCACCTGTTCACGGGGTCGGGCGATGCGGCGACTGAGGTGTTGCTCTTCTTCCCGCGCGGAGCGGACCCGATCACGCTGGCCGATAAGTCGGTGACGCTGGAGAGTTGGTTTCTCCAGTTCCACCTGTCGGTCAAGTTCCCCCTGAAGGAGATGGTGTACCGGGGCGAGCTCGCGCTCTGATCACGATTAGATCCACCCTGGTCTATCTCGCCGCCCTCGACGGCCTCCAGGCGAGAGTGGCTTCTTCGAACTGGTTTTCCGTCAACTGGCGAACATCCGAGCCGTCGGCGCGCATGACATAAATCTCGCCATCGGGTTGGGTGTTGTGCGGATGCAGGACGGCCTCATCCCGGAATCCGGCCCTCGCGCTGGTAAACGCGATCCATTTGCCGTCGGGCGACCAGGCGCAGTGCGCGTCGTTGCCCGGCGACCGCGTGAGCCGCTGGAGGTCCGTCCCGTCCGGTCGAATGGAATAGATCTCATAGTCGCCGTCGCGGTCGCTGGTGAACGCGATCCTGTCCCCCGCCGGCGACCACGCCGGGAAATTATCCCTAAATTGTCCGTTGGTCAGATCGGTTATTTTCTCGGTGGCAAGATCGATGATTCTCAAACCTTTTCCCGTTATGCCGCTTCGATAGACCAGCCGGCCGCCGTCCGGCGACCAGCTCGGAAATCCCGCATGTTCCCCGGCAGCCTCCAGTACCCGCAGCCCGCTGCCGTCCGGGCGTATGATCGCCAGCTGTGACGTCGCAGGGGCCATCGGCCTGTCCCGATTGCCGACCAGCATCTGGAAGAATCCGCCGAGGCCGAACGCGATCAGGTCTCCGCGCGGAGACCAGGCGGGAGCCAGGGCGCTCCTCTCCCGGTCGTCAAACAAGACCGAAGGGTTCGAGCCATCCGCGTTCATTACCAGAATCGCGTTGTGCAGAATCCCGGCCGTGGAGCTGTTGCATGCCAACCGGTCGCCGGAAGGCGCGAAAGACGGGAAGATGCCGGTCCGTACCAGCCGGTATCCGTCGGTACGGCTTGGCCAGCTCTGAAATGGCGGCCATGGCGAGTGCGTTTCACGGTGAAACACCATTGCTTTCCCATCCGGTGTCCAACTCGCATTCCAGAACTCACCGCGGGAGCCCGCAGGACCGCCGATCCGTTCGATTCCGCCGGAAGAGCCTCCGCTGATATAGGCGATGGTCCCCGGAGAAACCCAGTGCGGGAACCATTTCTCACCGGGGCTGTTCCCCAGTACCCGGCGCTCACCCGACCTCCATTCCACCGACACCAACTGCATATCTCCGTGAATGGGCTGCGGGCTGACAATCTTGAAGTTCTCCGCCAGGGCTGCTTCGTAAAAGACGATTCGCGAACCATCCGGGGACCATGAGGGGCTGCCTGCTGTCGCGTCGCCCCCGGTGATCCGGCGGACCTCCGTGCCGTCATTCCTCATTACGTAAATACCCGTCGAATTCAGTGCTCCGAACGAGAGCTTGCGGTGGGAGGAATCGCGGTCGGACGAGAACGCGAGCCACTGGCCATCCGGGGACCATGCCGGGCGAAAATCGCCGCTGGACCCGGGAGTCAGATTCCGCGCCTTGCGGCGCGCCATGTCCAAAAGCCAGATGTTGGCGCGGCCTCCTCGCGTCGAGACAAATGCAAGTGACCTCCCATCGGGAGAAAGCGTGCCCTGATCATCAAACGTGGGATCATCCGTCAGACGCTCTAGTCGGGAGCCGTCTCTGTGCACCCTGTATAAGTCAGCCGAGCCGCCTCGAAGCGAAGTGAAGACGATCCAGGCCCCGTCCGAAGAGAACGACGGGTTGTAATCCTGGCTCGAGTCGGTGAATAGCGGCCTCGCATCGCTTCCGTCGCCATTCGCCACATAGATACTCGTTTCGACGGGAGCGAAACTGGCGAACGCAACCGTGGGGATATCTTGCGCCCTCCGCGCGTGCCCCACCAACAGAAAGACACAAACGGCGGCGCCTGAAGAGAACAGGGATACCGCTCTCGACTTCCCTCTCATGTGTTTCATTTCGGGGCCCGGCCTGGCCCGGCGCCCCAGGTCTCTTTGACCAGCATAGGCAAATCGTGCAGCCAGTCCGCTTCGCTGACTCCGAATGGGTATATCACGTGTGCCAGGTTGTCTTTCGTATAAGCCAGAATGAAGGCGGCATGGCCGTCGCCCGACTTTCCGGCGCGAGGAACCTGCGCGGCGGCTTGCGCCGCGTCGATTTCGGCCTCGGTCCCGGTCAGGCCGACGAACCGCCGGTCAAAATGGTCCAGCCACGCGCGCACGGACCGTGGATCGTCACGAGCTGGATCCGTGGTCACGAAGACTACACGGATCTGGTCTCTGATGTCGGCCGGAAGCTTCCTCACCGCCGAGCCAAGGTAGAACATATGGAGCGGACATATGTCAGGGCAGTGGGTATAGCCGAAAAACAGAAGTGTGACCTTGCCCTGTGTTGCGGATGTCATATCAAAGCGGACGCCGTCCGTGTCGGTGAGCCTGAGACCTGGCTTGGGCAGCGCTGGAGTCACCAGGCCTCCCCGGTAGGGTCCGGCGGTGGCTTGCGCCTGGGCCGGTGGGCTCGATGCGGCCGGGAGCGCGAGCATCATGGAGAGCAGGAGCATTGGTATCTTCATAAGCAATTCCTCTAATCCCTACGGAAGCACGACGATCTGTCCAACCATCCCGAGCTGATCGTGGAGCGCGCAAATGTAGTGGAAGGTTCCCGGCTTGGTGAATGTCACCCGGAAACGTGTGACCCCGGGGGCCGATTGCGCCAGTCCCACGCGGTCTTGCGGCGCCGCCACAATGAAGCCGGAGTTGACGCTGTCGGAAGCGGAGTTAATGGTGCCGCGCTCGGCCGCATCCCCATCCACCGTCACATTGGAAGAGGGCGGATTGGGGTTGGCCGGCTCGGTCCCGAACGTGATGGTGTGCGGTGTGACCGGATCGAAATTGTGCCACTCCACCGTATCCCCGACGTGAACGAGCATCGCGGACTGCAGGAAGCGCATGATCGCTACGGTGTCGGTCCCGCCCGGCGTCGCCAGAATCGCCCCGAGACCGGCGATGACCTCCTTGGGCATCGAGCTCCCCGTCGCCTCGAAGCGTAGATCGCGGCGGGCGCCATCGTCGTCACGAACAAAGGCCGGAGTCAGAATTGCCGCCCCGAGATCGAGCAGTTTCCGCCGGCGCGCCGCCGCCTCCGCATCGTAATAAGGCTGGTCGTGAGGAAGCGTTGCCGGGAAGTCCAGAACGTGAATCGTCCCGGTCATGTTCGCGTGGACCAGGCAGGCCAGTTTGAAGTTGCCATGGGTCGGGAAGTTCACGGTGTAGGTCTGGCCGTTGGTCAATGTGCCGCTGTTGACGCAGGCCGATCCGTCGAATAGCGCCCCGTCGGGTGTAGTTCCCGGACAGCCGGCCTGGAACGTCGGACGGGCACTGGCCGGCTTCAGGAAAGTAATCGTATGCATCTCGTCGCTGTCGATCCGCCAGGCGACCGCGTCGCCGGTATGGATCCAAAGCTCGTTCGGAAGAAATGCGAAAGCCTGCCTTTCCTTGGCACCGCTTTGCGCACCGGCCGCGGCATTCCAGGACTCCGCCGAAGCCAGGCTCACGGTGGACAGGAGCAGGATGGTGTGCACGAAACGAAACGCGTTAAAAGGTCTCACTTGTGTTTCTCCTCCGGGTTGTGATGCGCCTAGCATTGCCCACTCCGGTCGGCTGTTCAATGCAGCGGGTGGTGAAACGTGGGTGAGATTGGAATCCCTTCGAACGGATGGACTTATCCGGTCAGGTAATATCGGTTTGCTTGTCGGAGAAAGCCGGAACGGATATACTCGACCGAAAGGACGGTGTAAACGGCGTGGCGGGGCGCGCGGACCCGGGGGTTCTGCAGTTCGGCGTCTACGAATTCGAGCCTGGCGCAGGGGAGCTGCGGAAGCACGGAGTTCGCCTCAAGTTGGAAGGGCAGCCGGTTGCCGTCCTGGCCATGTTGTTAGAGCATCCGGGCGACCTGATCACGCGCGAGGAGCTGCAAAAACGGCTCTGGTCCGCCGGCACGTTCGTTGACTTCGAACACAGTCTGAACGCCGCTGTCAGGCGCTTGCGGGCGGCGCTGAACGACTCGGCCGACACGCCGCGATACATCGAAACCCAGGCTCGCCGCGGGTATCGCTTCATCGCCCCGGTCGGCATGGCCTCCGCTGCTGCGCCGGTTGTGCCCGGCAAGACCCCCTCCGGGACGACCCCCCGGCGTTTTCCACGCTGGCCGGTGGTCGCCCTGATGGTGCTCGGGCTGGCAGCCTGGGGCTGGCGGGAATTGTTGCACTTGGGATCCGGCCCCGTGCCGGGCGGGGCCATTCGCTCCATTGCGGTGCTTCCGTTGGTGAATTTGAGCGGCGACCCGTCGCAGGAATACTTCGCGGACGGAATGACCGAGGCGCTCATTACCGACCTTGCCCAGGTCGGTTCGCTGCGCGTCATCTCCCGGACATCCGTGATGCGATACAAGCAAACACACAAGCCTCTGCCCGAGATCGCCCGCGACCTCGGCGTAGATGGCATCGTCGAAGGCTCGGTGGCGCGCTCGGGAAACCGCGTTCGGATCAGCAGCCAGTTAATCCGCGCCTCCTCCGACCAGCACCTGTGGGCGCGGAGTTATGAGCGGGAGGTCCGCGATGTCCTGGCGCTCGAGGGTGAGGTCGCCCACGCCATCGCTGCCGAGGTCCGGGCGGCCATCACTCCGCAGCAACTCTCGCGCCTGGAGAGTGCGCCGCCCGTAAACCCGGAAGCCTACCAACTGTACCTTCGCGGATTGTTTCACTGGAACCAGTACAGTCCCGCCGGCATCCGGGCAGCCATTGATTATTTCCGCCAGGCCGTTCAAACGGATCCGGGGTTTGCGCCGGCTTATGCCGGCCTCGCGATCGCTTATGACATGAGCAGCGTCATTGGCAGCAGTTTCGCTCCCGGGGAGACTTTTCCGCTGGCCAGGGCCGCGGCCACAAAAGCCCTGGAGCTGGACCCCCTTCTTTCGGATGCCCACACCGCCCTGGCTATAGAGAAATCGGATTATGAGTTGGATCGGACCGGTGCGGAAAAGGAGTTCTTACGGGCAATTGAGTTGAACCCCAATTCAAGTCTCGCCCGGAGGCACTACGCGGGTTCCTATCTCAAATGCATGGGCCGGTATCAGGATGCGGTGGCGCAGGCCAAAAAAGCGGTCGAGCTCGACCCGTTTTCGCTGCCCGCTAATGGCTTCCTTGCATTGATGTATGGGTTCGCCGGCGATAACGAGCACTCCATCGAACAATATCGTCATCTGCTCGAGCTCGACCCGAATAATGGACGAACGCACCTGCTGTTCGCGATGAATCTAGCTCGTCTCGGACGCTACCGCGAGTCCATCGACGAATTCGAAAAAGGCGAGATCCTCGTGGGCACTCCCCCGGAACAGGCGGCCAGTCATGCTGTCGCCATGCGTAGAGCCGCTCGATCCGGCCGGGCGAGCGACTACTGGCAGGGATATCTTGAGTTGGGCCTGGAAGCCCTCGGGCAAGCTGGCCAGCAATGGTTCGGCCCCACCGATATTGCCGAGGCATACGCGCAGCTTGGAAACAAGGACAAAGCTTTCGGCTGGCTGGAGAAGGCCTACCGGGAGAGCGAAGGGATTCCGTTAAGTGCGCTGAACTGCGACCCCGGCTTCAGGAATCTCCATGGCGATCCGCGCTTTGCCGCCCTGTTGCGGCGCTTGAATCTGCGCGAATGACCTTCAGTCACCAGCCGGCGAAATAAATCTTTCCAGCTTCCTCAAGCACTTACAACTTTCGATTTCGGAGTCCGTTCCGCTCGCCTGCTACCTTGCGGCTGTATGGCCACCCTCGCGCAAACCGAAGCCAATCGCCGCAACGCGCAAAAATCCACCGGCCCCTGCTCCGTCGAGGGCAAGGCCGCATCCTCCCAAAATGCCCTGAAATCCGGCATCGACGCCAAGTCCCAAGTCCTCCCCGGCGAGCAGGCCGGAGCCCTCGAAGCCCTCACCGCCGATTATTACGCCCGCTTCCGGCCCGCGACCCCCGAAGCCCGCCACCTCGTAGACACCCTCGTTTCCAACGAATGGCTGCTCCGACGCTTTCGCCGCATCGAGGTCCAGATCCTCAAACACGAGATGGAGTCCGCCTACCGCATCGACGCCAAGAACTCCGTCGGCGACGCCTACACCCGTTCCGAGCGATCCTTCGAGCGGCTCCAGCGCCGCATCAACGCCGCCGAGCGCAACTACCACCGCGCCCTCAAGGAGTTGCAAATTGGCTTCGTTCCTCCACCCGTCGCCGATACGGACACAGAGGCGCGACCGTCAGGGATCGTGCCCGGCCCGTCACCCGCGCCCGTGCAGGCGCCAGACACCGGCCGCGTCTCCGGTGAGATCGCGTCGCTCCAATCCTGCGCCGACCTTCCTCGGGCTACTTCCCTGGGGCCCGATACTTCACCTGGACTTTGACCGCCTGGTCGACTTCCTCCACGGTAAGCAGCGGCGTCGTCCGCGTCCGCACGGCTCCGGAGGCCGAGGTGGTCAAGCCGACGGCGGCCGCAGTGACATTGTCCGGCAGGTCCAGAATGATGACCGCGTCGTCTTTGCCGAAGGCGTAGTAAAACGCCTCGACCTTTCCCCCGAGCGCCTTCACCGCCGCTTGCACGGCGGCCTTGCGGCCCGATGCGCCGTCCTTCAAGAGGCCCTGGATCCCTTCGGCCGTGTAGCTGGCCTGGACCAAATATTTCGGCATTGACTGCCCTCCGTTCCGTGAGAGTAATGCCGAATGGCGGTTCCGTCAAGGACTTTCGCGGCGAGAGCCTTTATCTACCGCCTGCGCTATGCCGGCGCCGCATTCGAATCGACCTCGAACCACGCCGGATCGAACTCGATCCTCCGTCGCTGCCGGGCCGCCATGTTCGAGACCAGCGTGACCACCGCGTCCGCCAGCCCGACTTCGCCCCCGCAGCGCGGCTTCCCTTTGCCCGGATTCCGGATGAGCCACGCCAGGTGCTCCTGCTCTTCCCGGTACCCGCGGCTCGTGAGCGTGTCCTGCAGCCCCGCCCCCGCCGTCCACTGCACCGTCGAGGTCGAGACCGCCGATGGCTCCGATACCCGCCGCTCGGCCCACGTGATCCGCGTGTCCTTCAGCGCCTTCTCCTTCAGCAGGTACACGTCTTTCTCCGAGAGGATCGCCAGCGTCCCGCGCGTCCCCATCACCTGTTCCCCGTATCCATCGGCTTCGTTGGTCGTGATGCTCGAGTAAGTCACCACGATGTCGCGCGGATACTCGTACGTCAGGAACACGTGGTCCTCCACCTCGCGCCCGTCCGTGAAGAACGAGTTCACCGCCGCGCCGGAGACCGCCCTCGGATGCATCGCACTTCCCAGCGCGGCCTTCAGCAGGATGCCGCACGCGTCCAGTTGGTGGCTGCCCAGCTCCGCCATCAGCCCTTCGCCCGTCCGGTTGTGCAGCCGCCACCGCACCAGCTCCTCGAGGCTCCGGTAGCCGTACTTCGCGAAGTCCACCTTCTGGTCTTCCGCCGGCGTCTTGGCGAACCACGTGTCGTACTCGCCCTTTTCCGCGCCCGGCCGCCCGCCCTCGGTCTGGTTGCGATGCCAGAACGCGCGGATGTGCCGAACGTCGCCCAGGATGTCCTTCTGCGACGCCACCTCGAGCGCGTTCGCATACAGGTAGCTGTAGTGCCGCTGGTGCCCGATCGAAAGCAGCCGCCCGGTCTTTCGCGCCGTCCGCGCCATGCGTTTGCAGTCCGGCACCGTCTTCGCCATCAGCTTCTCGCACAGCACGTGCTTGCCCTTCTCCATGGCCTCGATCGCCGCGGCCGCGTGCAGATGCAGCGGCAGTGCGATGATCACCATCTCGATATCGTCGCGGTCGAGCAGCTTGTGATAGTCCTCCATCAGCTCGATCCCGCGCGCCTCCGTCCCGTACTTGCCTTCCAGCGCGATCCGCGCCTTCTTTTGCTGGCTGGGCCGTATGTCGGAGAAGGCCGCCAGCCGGATGAACTCCGGGTTCAGCGAGTCGATGTGCGAGCGTCCCTGTCCCCCCGCGCCGATCAGCGCGGCGCGCACGGGGTTCCCGCGCATGCGGTCGTACCCCCAGTAGAACGCCGTCACGCTCGGCAGCGTGACCAGCGCCGGCACCAGCTCGCGCCGCGTCAGTTTAAGTGCGTCGAAGAAGTTGTCCTTCCCCGCTTGCCGCTGGGATTCGTTCAGGATCATGCGAAGCTCCTCTAAACCTTGTTATGAACGCATCGAGGCCCGCCATGCGCCCCGTCCCCGTAGCCGCGATCACGCACGCGGCCGCGAGCTCGATCAAATTCCGGTCGACGTACAGATAATGTCCGCCCAAGCTCGCCGCCGGCAGCCCCGGCCACGGCGGCGAAGCGAAGTAGAACATCGCCAGTTGCACCGCCGCCGCCGCTGCCGCCACCGGTGTGAACAGCCCCAGCAGCAGGCACAGCCCGATGGCCGTCAGGCTCCACCGGATCGCGCGGTCGATCCACCGCGCCGGCTCCCCCGGCCTCGGAAACGGTCCCGCGCCCAGTTGGTCCACGGTCGCGATCGTCTGCGCCTGTATAGCCAGCTCGTCCAGCGGCTCGTTGACGAATGCCAGCAGTTCCCCCGCGATGCTGTCGAGCTTTCGCCGGTCCTCCGCCAGCCGCTCCCGGCTGAATGGCGCCGAGATCCGCGAAAGGTCTCCGCCCGTCCGCGCCCGCATCAGCCGGTAGTCCGCCAGCCGCATGCGGAACGCCGGGTCGTTCAGCGTGGCCGCCGCTTCGGCCTTTACGGCATCCCGAACCTGTGCGAAGCGCGCCTGCTGCTCCGCCGTGAACGGCCGGCCCGCGGAGGCGAAATGCCCCAGGATCTCCTTCGCCCGCCCATCGATCGCCGCTTGTGCCGCCGGTACGGTCAGCCGCCCGATGCCGTCCATGTCCGGCACCAGCCCGCGGAACAGCGCCCGCAGCGGCCCCGCCGATTGTTGCAGGTAGGGCAGGGAAGTGAACCGCTCGCCCTCCGGCTGTGGCGCGATCCCGAGCACCGCGTCCCGCACGTAGACCCAGTCGAAGTTGACCGCGTCCGCGGCCGCGCCCCGGCCGTGCGCCGCGTCGTAAGCCGCCAGCTTGACCTTGTCGCGCAAGTCTGCGAGGCGCGCCTTCTGCCCCTCGTCCAGCGGATGGTTGCGCCCCTTGAACGTCTTGACGATGTCGTCGTACCACCCGTCGGCGCGCGCCAGCGCCGGCTCGAGCGCCGGACCCTGCGCGTAGAAGTCGTGCAGCCGCGCCACGGAAGTCTGGAGCGGATACCACGCCGCCGCATAGGAAGTCGACCCCGTATCCGAATTGATCTTCCACAGACCTTCGTACAGAAAGTGCCAGCCTATGGCGAGGCGCAGCGCAATCAGAAAGGTTTTGCTCCATCGGTTCATATGTTGACCTCGGCATCCATCGATCCGAATCGAAACACCCGCGGCGGCTGGATCAGCAGCGCGCCGTACTCCGGGTGGGCTTCGCAGAATTCGCGTGTCTGCTCCACCCCCATCACGAAGAAGGCCGTCGAGAGCGCATCCGCCTCGGTCGCGCTGGCCGCGATGGCCGTGGCGCTCACCACCTGGCGCGCCGGCCGCCCGGTCCGCGGGTCCAGAATGTGGCCGTACCGCCGGCCGCCCTCGGTAAAAAACTGGTGGTCCGCCGCCGACGTCCCCAGCGCCCGGTCGCGCAGCCAGACCCTCGCGAAGCTTCGTCCCGGTCGCAGCGGATCCGCCAGGTCCACCGCCCATCCGCGGCGGCTGCCCGCCGGTGAGCCGGTCCCCTTGATGCTGCTCTGCCCGCCCTGCATCAGCGCGCACCGCACCGCCATCCGGTGCAGCCCGCGGCCGATCGCGAACCCTTTGCCGATCGCTCCCAGGTTGAACTCGACACCCGGCCGCGAAGCCCGTATGGCCGGCGCCTGGTCGTCGAACTCCAGATGTTGCGCGCCGGACGCCGCCAGCGCCGCCGTGACCGCGGCATCCGAAGGCACCTGGCGGCCTCGCCACAGCCGCACCAGCGCTCCACCCGCCGGGTCGAACGCCCCGCCCGTCGCCGCGCTCAGCCTTGCCGCCCACCGCAGCAGCCGGTACACTTCCGGGTCCACCGCGGTAAACCGGTCCGAGAGTCCCCGATTCAACCGCGCCAGCTCGCTCTCCTCCCGGAAGACCGAGAGCTTCACCTCCAGCCGCTCCACCTCGTCCAGCGCCGCGCACGCCGCATCCACTCCGCCTCGGGTATGCCCCGGAAGCGTGACCGAAAACTCGCAGGCCATTGCCCGGCGGGCCACCCTCAGTTCGGCGATTGCGGCTGCGCTTGCCATCGCCGCCAGTTTGCCCTCGCCCCGACCCGCCGGTAAGGTGATTTGCGGTATGAGTTATCCTCAATACAGGATAAATACCGGCAGAATACGGTCTGGAATGTCCAAATCGCCGTCCGATACCGAACGCGGCCAGGTGCGCGACACGCTGGAGCGGGTGGTGGCCAGCCAGGCCTTCCGCAAGAGCGAACAGTGCCAGAAGTTCCTGCGGTATGTCGTCGTACACAGCCTCGATGGCCACGAAGACAGCCTCCACGAGAGGTCCATCGGAATCGATGTCTTCGGCCGGCGCCCCGACTATGACACCGCCGAAGACCCTGTGGTCCGC
This sequence comes from Bryobacterales bacterium, assembly GCA_963836015.1. GTDB lineage: Bacteria > Acidobacteriota > Terriglobia > Bryobacterales > Bryobacteraceae > CAWCDJ01. The sequence continues at coordinate 942,212 of CAWIIF010000015.1, forward strand.
GTCCGCGCCGGCGAGGTGAGAAAGCGCCTGGCGCAGTACTACGGCGAGTCCCCCTCCCCCGGCGACGTGCGCTTCGAGATCCCCTCCGGTTCCTACCGGGTCGAATTCCGCCACTCCGCCGCGCCTGTCGCCCGCCGCCGGTTCGGATTCTGGTGGGTGGCCGCCGCCGCCGTGGTCGTCGCGGTGCCGGTGGTGCTCGTCAACGGCTTAAGGTCCTCGCTCACGGCCCTCGACCGGTTCTGGGCGCCCGCCTATAGCAGCAGCAAACCGGTCCTGCTTTACTGCGGCCAGCCGGTGGTCTACTTCCTGTCGCGCGAGGTCCACGAGAAGTTCCGCCCGCCCGGAGAGCAGCGCGGCTCGTATGCTGTCCAGCTCGACCCCGGCGCCGTCCTGCACGGCAGTGACATCATCCCGGTGAACGACCAGTTTGTCGGAATCGGCAACGCCCATACCGCCGCGATGCTGTCCATGATGATGGCGGCCCGGCAAAAGCCCGTCGAAATCCGCTACGCCAACGACATCTCGTTCAGCGATCTGCGCAGCGGCCCTTCGGTCCTGATCGGCGCCTTCTCCAACCTCTGGACCCTGGAGATGCAAGATCAGCTCCGCCTGGTTTTTGAGCAGGAAGGCGGTGTCCGCCGGATCCGCGACAAATCCGCGGGGAAGACCTGGCAGCTTACGGGCCTCGCCCCCGACGGCAAGACCTCCGAGGATTACGCTATCGTCTCCCGCGTCTTCCATTCGGGCACCGGCCAGCTGTTGGTCTCGGCCGCCGGAATCACCCAGTACGGAACGCGGGCCGCCGGCGAGTTCCTCACCTCGCCGGCGCTGATCGAGGAAGCCCTCGGGTCCGCCGAGTGGCCGAGGAAGAACGTCCAGGTCCTGCTCCACACCGAGGTCCGCCACGGCACTCCCGCCAGCCCCACCGTGGTCGCCTCCCACGTGTGGTAAGTGCCCTTGTAAGCGCTGCCAGGCAGTACAATGGTCTAAAGCCATGAACCTCGAACAGGTGGCCAGACGCGCCAAAGTTTCCACGGCGACGGTGTCGCGCGTGCTGAACAATGCAAGCGTAGTCAAGAGTACGACCCGTGCCCGGGTCCTGCGGGCCATCGAGGAGCTGAAATACCATCCCAACCTCCATGCCCGGCACCTGGCCGGCGGCAAGAGCAGCACCATCGGGGTGATCGTCTCCAACATGGAGAACCCGTTCTTCTTCGACATCTATAAGACCGTCGAGGCGGATGCCCACCTGGGCGGCTACGAGGTCGTCGTCGCCAACACCGACTACCGGCCCGAGCAACTGGTCAACAGCATCCGGCTGATGATCGGCCGCCGTGTCGCTGGCCTCGCGGCCATCGTTTCGGAAATGGATCCCGCCCTCATCGACGAGCTGAACGACAGCCAGATCCCCGTGGTCTTTTACGATGTCGGCTCCCCGCGCCGCAACATCACCAACATCCGGGTGAATTACCGCCGCGGAATCGAGAAAGTGGTCGACTACCTCCATGCCATGGGACACCGCCGGCTGGGATTCGTCGGGCACCACGCCGTCCTCGGTCCCATCAACGAGCGCATGAAGGCCGTCATGGACGCGGTCGCGCGGTTCCCCGAGCTGGAGGTCCGCTCCGCCGCGGACACCGACACCCTGGAAGGAGGCCGGCAGGCCGCGCGCGACCTGATGGGCTCCGGCTACCAGCCCACGGCCATCATCTGCGTCAACGACATCATGGCGGTCGGCGCGCTCCGCGAGTTGCGCGAGCGCGGTCTGCGCGTCCCCCAGGATATTTCCGTGACGGGCTTCGACAACGTGAAGCTCTCCGAGTTCTGCAGCCCCGCGCTCACCACCGTGCACATTCCCCGCGACCGCATCGGCCACATCATCAGCGAGCGGCTCGCGCCCACCGCCGAAAGGTCGGATGGCGCGGGCGACCACGAAATCGTCATCGATCCGGAGTTCGTCCTCAGAGACTCCACCGGACCCGCACGGACGTAATGATGGTTGACCCCTAGTCCACGCCAGAATACAATACCTGACGTGCAAGCGATTTCACCTCGCCTTTGCGGTGCTCCTCGATGACACCTGCTTTGTGGTTTCTCCAGTCGACGCCTTCGCGCCTTGTTTCACTGAACGGCGTCGACATTGCGATCATCGTCATTTACTTCATTGCCGTCCTGGCCATCGGCTTCTATTTGAAGGGCCAATCGGAGACGGGAGAAGACTTCTTCCTGGCCGGACGCGAGATGACCGCGTGGATCGCGGGTCTCAGCTTCCTCTCCGCCAACCTCGGCTCCCTCGAATTGATGGGCTGGGCCGCGGCCGCCTATCAATACGGGATCCTGGCCACCCACTGGTATTGGATCGGCGCCATCCCCGCCATGCTCTTTCTCGGCCTGGTGATGATGCCCTTCTACTACATCTCCAAGACCCACTCCGTGCCGGGATACCTGCAGCTGCGATTCGGCGAGCCCAGCCGCGCGCTCTCCGCCGTGTCGTTCGGCTTCATGACCGTGCTGATGAGCGGCATCAACATGTACTCCATGGCGCTGGTGATGAAGGTGGTGCTCGGCTGGGATATCCACTTCAGCATCTGGGTCTCGTCCATCACCGTGGCGATCTATGTGGCGCTGGGCGGATTGCGGTCGGCCATCTTCAACGAGGTTCTGCAGTTCGTCCTCATCTGGCTGGGTGCGCTGCTCATCCCCATCCTCGGCCTGATCGAGGCCGGCGGCTGGCACAATCTCACCACCCAGATCGCGCGCAATCTGGGCAACGCCAACTACACGCACCTGTGGGGAACGCTCGGCTCGTTCAAAGACAACCCCATGGGCATCCACTGGACCGGCATCGTGCTCGGCCTCGGCTGGGTGATCTCGTTCGGCTACTGGACCACCGACTTCCTGGTGGTGCAGCGCGTTCTCGCGGCCAAGGACCTGCGCTCCGCGAAGATGGCTCCCATCATCGGCGCCGCGTTCAAGATGATGGTCCCGTTCATCGTCATCCTGCCCGGCCTGCTGGCGCTCTCCGTCCTGCCCGTGAAACTGGTGGGCGAGACGCAGGCGCTGGCCACCGGGGGCCACAGCTACAACGAGGTGCTGCCTCTCATGCTGGCGCGCTATTTCGGTCCCGGCCTGCTGGGGCTCGGAATCACCGCGCTGATCGCCGGGTTCATGTCCGGCATGGCCGGCAACGTCAGCGCCTTCGCCACCGTGTGGACCTACGATATCTACCGCGCCTTTGTGCGAAAAACCGCCAGCGACTCGCACTACGTCAGTATGGGCCGCTGGTGCACCATCGTCGGAGTGCTGGTGAGCATCGGAACGGCCTACCTGGTAATGGAATTTAAAAGCATCATGGATTACGTCCAGGCCCTGTTCAGCTTCTTCATCGCGCCCCTCTTCGGCACCGTGGTGTTGGGGATGCTCTGGAAGCGCGCCACCCCCGCGGGCGGATTCTGGGGCCTGCTCCTCGGCACCGCTTCTTCCATCGCGATGTGGGCGTGGGTGAAGGTAAACCCCGCCGCGCTTTCCATCGTGGCCCTCTCGCCCAACGCGAAGGATATGGCGGAGAATATGTACCGCGCGCTGTGGAGTTGGATCATCTGCGTGGTGGTCACCGTGGTAGTGAGCATGTTGACTACCCCGCTGCCCGAGAGCAAACTCGTGGGGCTGGTTTACGGCTGCACCGAATTGCCGTCGGAAGGGCATCTGAAACTCTACCAGCGGCCGGCATTCTGGGCGACCGCGGTGGCCGTGGTCTTCGTGGTCCTCAACCTCATTTTCTGGTAGGCGAATATGTCTCACAAACCGCGTCAGATCTCGATCTGGTTTTTCGTCGGAGTGCTGCTCGCCATCTACGGCATCATCATCCTGGGAGCCGGCATCGCCGACTGGAGCAACCCGGGTAACATCGTGCTGGGTGAACTCCACGTAGGAGTGTGGTGGGGCGCTCTATTATTGGTTCTGGGCTGCATTTACAGTTATGCCTTCTCGCCCATCCGGGGAAAAAGATAAATCCATGGCAAACGGAATGACATTCGGACTCATCGTCGGAAACCGGGGATTCTTCCCCGATCACCTGGCAAAAAGCGGCCGCGAACAGATGATCGCGACCCTCGAAAAGGCGGGCTACGGAGTAGTCTGCCTGACGCCGGAACAAACCAAGCACGGAGCCGTGGAAACGCGGCCCGAAGCCCGGCGGTGCGCCGACCTGTTTCGCGCCAGCCGCGACAAGATCGACGGCGTGATCGTCACGCTGCCGAACTTCGGCGACGAGCGCGGCGTGGCCGAAGCGCTGCGCATGGCCGATCTGCGGGTGCCCGTCCTGATCCAGGCCACGCCCGATAACGCGGGCCGCATGACGATCGCCGACCGCCGCGACAGCTTCTGCGGCAAGATGAGCGTGTGCAATAACCTCCAGCAATACCGCATCCCCTACTCGCTGACCGGACTGCACACGGTGGCGCCCGATTCGCCGGAGTTCGCCAAAGACCTCTCCAGCTTTGCCGCCGTCTGCCGCGTGGCCAACGGGCTGCGCAAGCTGCGCATCGGCGCCATCGGCGCGCGCCCCGCTGCCTTCAACACCGTGCGCTACAGCGAGAAGATCCTGGAATCGAACGGCATCACCATCGAGCCGATCGACCTCTCCGAAATCTTCGGCCGCATCGAGCGCCTCAAGTGCGAAGATGCCGATGTGCAGGCCAAGGCGCAGGACATCCGCCGCTACGTCCCGACCGACGGCATCCCCGACGACGCCATCATGAAGATGTCCAGGCTCGGCGTCGTGATCGACCGCTGGATGAAGGACAATGACCTCGACATCAGCGCCGTGCAGTGCTGGACCTCCATGGAGGAGTATTTCGGCGTTGTGCCCTGCACGGTGATGAGCATGATGTCCAACGGCCTGCATTCGAGCGCCTGCGAAGTGGACGTGCCGGGCGTGGTCGGGATGCACGCGCTGCGCCTCGCCTCCGAAACCCCCAGCGCCCTGCTCGACTGGAACAACAACTACGGAGAAAACCCCGACAAGGCCGTCTGCTTCCACTGCAGCAACCTTCCCAAGCATTTCTTCGAGGACGTGCGCATGGATTACCAGGAGATCATCGCCGGCACCGTAGGCAAGCTGAATACGTTCGGCACCTGCGTGGGCAAGGTGAAGGCGTCGCCCATGAGCTTCGCGCGGTTCTCCACCAGCGATTCCACGGGTAAGATGCGCGGCTACGTCGGCCAGGGCCGCTTCACCGACGACCCGCTCCAGACCTTCGGCGGCGCGGGCGTGGTCGAGATTCCCAAACTCCAGGAACTGCTTCGCTACATCTGCGAGAACGGCTTCGAGCACCACGTAGCCGCCAACCTGAGCGAGACCGGTCCGGCAGTATACGAAGCCGCCACCAAGTATCTCGGCTGGGAGATGTACTACCACAAGTAGGGGGCCACTATGTCAATCGTTGCAGGCGTCGATTTCGGCACGCTCAGTGTGCGGGTATCGATTGTCGACAGCAAGAAAGGGCGGATCGGCTCCGGCGTAGCGGAATACCCTCTGCGCCGCAGCAAGGACGATCCGGACTTCGCCACCCAGAGCCACGCCGAGCACATGCGGGCGCTGGCCGAGGCCACGCGCAAGGCCCTGGCCGATGCCGGCGTCGCGGGAGGCGCGGTCGAGGCGCTGGCCATCGACACCACCGGGTCGAGCGTGATTCCCGTCGGGCCCAATCTTGAGCCGCTCGACGACTACTACCTCTGGTGCGACCACCGCGCCTGGCAGGAGGCGGCCGAGATCACGGCGCAGGCGCGCACGTCTCACCTGGAGGCCATCGAGTGGTGCGGCGGTATCTATTCTTCGGAATGGGGCTGGGCCAAGCTGCTGCACTGGCTGCGCCACAACCCTTCGAAGCGCGCCCGCATGGTTACCGCGCTCGAACATTGCGACATGGCGGCCGCCGTGTTGTGCGGCATCACCGACCCGGCGCTGGCGCCCCGCAGCGTGTGCGCCATGGGCCATAAGTGGATGTGGAGCGCCCAACTCGGAGGCTTGCCGCCCGAGAGCTTCCTCACCTCGGTGGATCCCCTGCTCGCGGGCGTTCGCGAGAAACTGGGCGGCGCCTACGCCACCAGCGACCGCCCGGCCGGCAAGCTATCCGCCGAGTGGGCCGATAAGCTGGGGCTGCGCGCCGGCATCCCCGTCCCCACCGGCGCCTTCGACGCGCACTGGGACGCCATCGGCGCAGGCTGCCGCATTGGCGATGTGGTGAACGTGGTCGGCACCTCCACCTGCATCATGGCGATCACGGATGAGCCCGCGCTGATTCCGGGCGTCTGCGGCGTGGTGCCGGGCTCGATCCATCCCGGGAAGACCGGCGTCGAAGCGGGCCTCTCGGCTACCGGAGACATCTTCGACGCTATCGCGAAGCGCGCCGGTTCTACGGTTGCGGCGCTGGCCGCCGGCCTCGACGGCTACGCGGCCGGGCAGACCGGCCTGTTGCGCATGACCTGGGACAACGGAGACCGCACCGTCCTGGTGAATCCGGAGCTGAGCGGCATCACGCTCGGCTGGAGGCTCACACACACCGCCCAGGACGAACTGTTTGCGGCCATCGAAGGCACCGCCTTCCACACGCGCGTGATCCTGGAGCGCATGGAGGAGCACGGCGTGCCGGTCCGCCGCATCGTCAACGGCGGCGGCATCCCGCAGAAGAACCCGGTGCTCAACCAGGTGTACGCCAACGTGATGGGCAAGCCCATCCTGGTGCCGGCGGGCGACGTGACCAGCCTCGGCTCGGCCATCTTCGCCTTCCTCGCCGCGGGCACGTTCAAAACGGTCGAGGAAGCGCAGGACGCGCTGTGCCCGCCGTACCGTACGGTCGAGCCCGAGCCCGCGGCCGCGGCGACGTATCAGGAGCTGTATCCGCTCTATCGCAAGCTCTACTTCGGATTCGGAGAGCGGCGGTCGGCGGCCATCGAGATTGGAGAGATATTGCCCGAGCTGCGGCGCATCGCGGCTCGCGCACGAGGGGGACAAAGTGCTGGAAGCGCTGCGAGCTGAGGTTCTGGAAGCGAATCTCGAACTGGTGCGCCGCGGACTGGTGATCTTCACATTCGGCAATGCCAGCGGTGTTTCGCGGGAGCACGGCCTGTGCGTCATCAAGCCGAGCGGCGTGCCCTACGAGAAGATGACGCCCGCCGACATGGTGGTCACGGACCTCGACGGCAAAGTCGTGGAAGGCAGCCTGAGGCCCTCCACCGATATCGCCACCCACGTGGCGCTCTACCGCGCCTTCCCGCAGATCGGCGGGGTAGTGCACACGCATTCGCGCCACGCCACCGCGTGGGCGCAGGCGGGCCGCGAGATTCCGTGCTTCGGCACGACCCACGCCGACTACTTCCACGGCCCCGTGCCGGTGACCGAGCCGCTATCGCCCGAGGAAATCGAGTCGGCGTATGAAGCCAACACCGGGGTCGCGATCATCCGGCGCTTGCAGGGCCACGACCCGCTGGGGTGTCCGGCGGTCCTGGTGGCCGGCCATGCGCCGTTCTGCTGGGGCAAGTCCGTAACCGACGCCGCGCACACAGCGGTGATCGTAGAAGAGTTGGCCGCGATGGCATGGCAGACCCTGACCATCAACCCCGCCGCCCAGCCGATCTCCCAAGCGCTCCGCGACAAGCACCACTTCCGCAAGCACGGCCCCAACGCGACCTACGGCCAGGCGAAGGCGTGAAACCTAAAACACCTGCTGCCTGGCGGTCAACTCGGGAACGAATTTCTGGTAGAGCTTCTGGAAGTAGCTCTGAGGCGTGATCGCGGGCCGGTACTCCAGCACCGCGCCGTCCTTCAGCAGTTGCCCGGTCAGAGCGTTGGTATCGACGTCCTGCACGGCGATCCCCGCCTTCAGCGCCATCGCGGCCGCATCCCCCGCGGCTTGGCCGATGATCATGTATTGAGGCTCCATCCGAAGCGACGAATACGCCACATGACTTGCCGAGAAGCACACCGGCACCAGCATGTTCGTGGCCTCGCTCCGTTTCGGGACCATGACGCGATACGGAATCTGGTACGGCTTCACCGCCACCTGCATGTCGCCTTCGTTTTCGACATCGCCCTCCGCGTTCACGAACCGCTGCACGTTGTGCGAGTCGCTGTTGTACGACCCCATCCCGATGGCGTCGGGCTTGGTAAGGTCGGTCTGCACGTCTTTCTGGGTCATGACGAAATCGCTGACCATGCGGCGCGCCTCGCGGATGTAAAGCTGGTGCGGCCAGTTCTGTGTGTCGGTGAATTCGTCCTTCGCCAGGCCCCAGTGATTCACCTCTTCCTGCAGGCTCTTCGGAACGCGCGGGTCGTGCGCCAGGAAGTAGAAGAAGCCCTTGGTGTAATCGACGTGCGCCTGGAAGATCTGGTCGCGCTTGGCGTAAGAGGCGTCGGGATACTCCCAGCTCCCGCCGATGTAATCGGTCGAGAAGGCTCCCTGGTTGTTGAAGTCCGCTTTGTGATTGGGGATCGGCGCGATCAGCGTCACCTGGTGGAACACCTGCGGATGGCCCAGCTTTTCCGTCATCCCGGCCAGCAGCCGCGCCAGCAGCTCGTAGCGATGCGGATCGTAGTTGCGGGGCCTGGGAAACGGCACGCGATTTGCGGGATCGTCCGACAGGATCATGCGGAAGTTGTAGGCTTGCACCTTCTTGTCCGCCGCGCCCGTTTCGCCTCTGGGCTCCGGTGAGATCTCCGGCAGCAGCTTGCCGCTTGCGTCATGCGCCTTGACCGGTACCAGCCACTGGTGGAGCGGTGTTCGTTCCCGCACGCCGGCGAGGCTCTCACCGTATTGTGCCGAAGACTCCCGCCCGAACGTGTAGCTCACATGCGCCTGCGCCATGAGGTCGCCCTCGTAGGTGCAGTCGGCAAAGACTCGCGCGCGGTAGGTGGTTCCATCCTCCATGGTGATTGCGCGCACCACGGCGCCCGACTTCTCGACCCCGGTCCGCTCCCGCAGCCTCTGATGGAACCGGACCTCGACGTGCGCCTGATCCAGCATTTCCTTTAAGACCTGCTCGCCGACGTGCGGCTCGTAGAACCAGGCCACCTCGTTGGCATACCGGCCCATGTCGTACTTCATGCCCACGCGCCAGTAGAACTCCAGGGCCATCCCGCCGATCACTTCCTTCTTGCCGAAGTCGGTTCGGGATAAGCCGCCTGTCGCCATGCCCCCCAGGTGGGCGCCCGGCTCGAGCAGCAGGACCTTGACGCCCTCCCGCGCCGCCGAGACCGCCGTCATCACACCGCCCGCGGTGGCTCCGTACACGATGAAGTCGTAGGACTGGCCGCCGGCGGATTGGGCAAACGCAGGCGAGAGGGAAATCAGCAGAAAACAAACAAGGGTCCGCATTCCGTGCCATTGTGGCACGGCGCACCGGCGGACGGAAGTTTCCGGGCGTTAGTTACCCGGTGTTACGCCGCTCTCGGGCTGAAACGCGTGGAGAAGCACCGGAGTCGAACGAACCAGGTTCATGCCGTTCATCTCGGATTGTGCGACGATCTCATAGAACTCCGGCGATCCTTTCGATCGCCACAAGCGCTCCACCTCTTCGAGCCCATGGCTCGACGTGAGCATGGAGACGAGTGCCGACGTCTGCCGCGAAGCCAGCACCAGGAGGTGGGATTTCCCTCCGCGCCCGGGTAGCACCGCGATCACGCCAGGCCAGATCGAGCGCTCCGGGCTTTCAATCACCTGCTCGATCTGGGCGGGTTCGCCCGCGGCCGGTCGCCGATTCGTCACATGCATCTCGTGCTCGCTCAGGCGAAAGCTCATGCGATCCAGGTACGGTTTCACGGGAGTCAGCGTGCCCCAGGTGCCGATCGCGATCACGTTCTCCGAATCCAGCGCTTCGAGGGGCGCCTCCGCGCTGCTGCGCACTGCCGTGGCGAGCGAGAAGCCGTCCAGATAGCGAGCCAGGCTCACCGCCGCGAACGTGTCGGACGTCACCGTGTAGTTCTGCGCAAGCTGCGGTTTGCCCATCATCTTCTCTAGCGCCGCGTATTCAGAGGCCGCCGATCGGCCGGCGAAGTCGTTGATCGAGGTGTCGCGCACCATGACCGTGGCGAGCGGACCGTTCGGCGAGAAGGAAAGGAAGACCGGCGTCGGCAGGATGATCCGCGTAGGCAGATTGTTGCCGAAAAACGCCCGCCACAGGCGCGGCGCCGACTGGGGCGTATTGACCTTGGCGGCGGACGGAGATCGTTCGACCTTAATCCCAAGCCCGGTTGCCACCAGCGCGAGAGCCACGCAAGCGCCGAGCAGGAGACGGTTTACCGGATTCGGGCGCAACGCCGGCTGTGGCTCGGGCGGCCGGACGCCCGCGGGCTCCGGCAACGCCACGATCTCGGTCTCGATGTGATGCGAACCCAGGGGGATGACGACGCGTTCGCTGCAGGCCGCGCCTTCCTGCTGGTAGAACTTCTCCAACCTCTGGCGGAGACGGGAGATCTGTACCCGGACGGTCGCATCGGTCCTGGCGTCGAACGAGGCGCCGCGGCCCAAAGCTTCGGTCGCGATGGCGTACTCGCTGATCGGCTCGCCCCGCATGCGCCACAGGTACAACAGGAGCGCGCGAAGCGTAGGCGCGCGTTCGAACGTCCGGCTCTCTGTCACACATCGAATGCTCGCCGGCGGCGCCGGATCGCTGGTGGTCTCGGGCGCGGCAGGGGGAGCTGCGAGATCCCTCATTGCCGGCCATAATATCACACAAGTCAATGAATTACCGGGCGTAACACGCAGTAACAATACCCCTGGAAACTTGTTCTTGCGCGCGAGTGCTCCTAAGCTGACAGTGCAGCAGTTCCGTCTCGATTCAACGCTTTCAGGGGGTGTCAACGTGCGACACAATTTGCTCGTCAGTTTGCTTGCCATCGGCGCTTTTGCCGCCTGTCTCTACGGCCAGGCTTTCAATGCCCAGGTGACCGGGGTGGTGACCGATCCTTCCGGCGCCGTGATCCCGGGTGCGAAGCTCACTATGACCAACCTCGCGACCGGCACGATACACCCCGCCGTTTCGAATGCGGCGGGAATTTACCGCTTCCCGGATCTCGCGCCCTCCACCTACCGCTTGAGCTGCTCGGTGACCGGGTTCAAGAGCTTCGAGCAAGGCCCCATCACCCTTCAGGTCAACCAGACGCTCGAGATCAACGTGGCACTGGTAACCGGGCCCACGTCCGAGCAGGTGACGGTCTCCGCCGCGCCGCCCCCGCTCGATACCGAGTCTTCGACCCTCGGCCAGGTGGTGACCACGCGGAGCATCGTCAACCTCCCCCTGAACATCCGCGATCCATTTGCGCTGGTGGCGCTCACGCCTGGCGTGATCCTCGGCTCGAACTTCGGCAACGGCGGGGGCCAGGATGTCGGCCGCAACTTCTTCAAGTCGGATTTCAACGTGGGAGGCGGCCGCTCCGGCTCCCAAGAGATCCTGCTCGACGGCAGCCCCGACACCACGCCCGACATCAACCGGGGCGTCATCAATCCACCGGTCGACTCGGTGCAGGAGTTCAAGGTCCAGGCCAACAGCTTCGACGCGCAGTTCGGGCGCACCTCCGGAGGCGTGGTCAACATGATCACGAAGTCCGGCACCAACGACATTCACGGGGTCGCCTACGACTTCGAACGGCACAGCGTTCTGGATGCCAACAGCTTCTTCAACAACCGCAGCGGGCAGCCGAAACAATCGTTCCAGCGGCACCAGTTCGGGGGCAATGCGGGCGGCCCGATTCTCAAGGGGAAGTGGTTCGCCTTCGGAGATTACGAAGGACTGCGCCAGGCGTATCCAGCCTCGACGATTTCGACCGTGCCGACCGCCTTGCAGCGCTCGGGCAATTTCTCGCAGACCTACGCCGCCAACGGAACTCCGATCGTGGTGTACGACCCCACCACGCTGGCGACGCTGGCCGACGGGACGCGGCAGCGCACTGCGTTTCCGGGCAACGTCATTCCCTCCAGCCGGCTGAATCCGGTGGGGTCGGCCGTGCTCGGATACTATCCCGCGCCGAACCTCCCGGGCAACGCGATCACGGGCGCCAGCAACTATATCTTCGCTTCCAAATCCATCACCAACAGCGATAAGTACGACCTGCGGAGCGACGCCAACTTCTCCGCGAACGATCGCATGTTCTTCCGTTTCTCGCGCCAGGAGGATGCACGGCTGGTGCCGGGCAGCATGCCCCTGCCGGTGGGCGGCGGCCGCCAGACGTTTGACCACTACACGCAGGCTATGGCGGACTACACCCATATCCTTTCCCCCTCCACGGTGGCCGAAGGGTCCTTCTCGTTCACCCGGGGCCTGGCCTCGCAGTTCGGCCGGTCGCAGGGCTTCGATCTATCGACCTTGAACCTGCCCGCGTCGTACGTATCGCAGGTGGCCCCTCAGTTTCCGGTTTTCAGCCCGAGCGATGCGGTGGCCAGCAGCAACGGCAGCGATTCCTTCACACAGTTTCAACCGCGCAACGTCTGGGCGATTCTCGGCAGCGTGGCGCACCAAAGAGGAAAGCACTCGCTGAAGATCGGAGGCGACATCCGGTTCCTGCATTTCAACGAAGGCCAGAACGCCACGGCCTCCGGCGCCTTCTCCTTCAGCCGCCTGTTCACGCAAGGGCCGGTTCCGACGCAGGCCTCGACCACCGGCGGATTCGGGGTGGCCTCGCTGCTGCTCGGCGATGCATCCGGCGGCAGCGTCAACGTGATCAATCCGATCTCGACGCAAAGCAGCTACTACGCGCTTTACGTGCAGGACGACTGGCGCGTCACCCAGCGCCTGACCATCAACATCGGCGTGCGCTGGGATGTCGGGATCGGAGATAAGGAGAAGTACAACCGCCTGGCGTACTTCGACCCCAACGTGGTCAGCCCGGTGGGTGCCGCTGCCGGACTCCCGAACCTGAAGGGCGCCCTCGCGTGGATCGGGCAGGGCAATCCCTCGACGCAGCAATCCACGGACTGGCACAACTTCGGCCCGCGCTTCGGCCTGGCGTACAGCCTCGACAGCAAGACGGTGCTGCGCGGCGGCTACGGAATCTTCTTCCTGCCGCGCAACGTGCAGGGCAACGGGGACGGCGCCGTGGAAGCGGTCCGCACCACCACGATGGTCGCTTCGATCGACGGGCTCAATCCGGCGACTACGATGAGCAACCCGTTCCCGTCGGGGCTGCTGCCCGCCCTTAACGACCGCAACGTCCTGGCGAACATCGGCACCAGCCTCGCGGCGCCGATCTACGCGTTCAAGAACGGCTACTCCCAGACCTGGAGCGCCGGCGTGCAGCGCCAACTGCCGTGGGGCCTGGTGCTCGATGCACACTATTGGGGCAGCAAATCGACACGCCTGCTGACGACGTGGAACATCAACCAGCTCCCCGATGTGTACCTGTCGCTCGCGACGCATCTGAACGACCTGGTAACGAATCCGTTCTACTCCCAGAGTCTTGGGGGTGTGCTGGCGAACCCCACTTTCTCGCGGCAGCAGTCGCTGCTGCCCTATCCGCAGTACAGCGGAATCAGCCGGGTGTTCGTGCCGGATGGCAACTCCACTTACGAAGCGGGAACGGTGCAGGTGGAGAAGCGCCTGTCCTCCAAGATGACCTTCCTCGCGGCGTACACGAGGTCGAAGGCGATCGACAACGTCCGGACGCCGCTCGACGTGTACAACCGGAGCCTGGAAAAAGCGCTCTCCGGCTTCGATACGCCGAACCAGTTCCGCCTCAGCGGAGTCTACAATCTTCCGTTCGGCAGGGATCGCGATTATCTGAAGAGCATGAACCGGGTCGTGAACGCGATCCTCGGCGATTGGGATCTGAGCGGCATCCTTTCCATACAGAGCGGGCAGCCGATCGGCATCAGCCGCCCGTCGGTGAACAACGGAACGAGCGCGCACCTAGACAACCCGACGATCGCGCAGTGGTTCAACACGAGCGTCTTCTCGGTGGCGCCGTCCTACACGTTCGGCAACGTCGGTCCGGTATTGCCTGACGTGCGCACGGCTCCGCAGCGCAGCCTGGACACGGTGCTCGCGAAGAACTTCGGCTTCCACATACGGGAGCGAGTGATTACCGCCCAGTTCCGGTCCGAATTCTACAACGTCTTCAACCACGCACAATTCGGCGGACCCAACACCAGCGTGTCGTCGTTGAGTTTCGGACAGGTGACTTCGCAGGCGAACAACCCTCGCGACATTCAGTTCGGGTTGAAGCTGAGTTTCTAGAAACGTACCTCAAGCGGGCGGCCGGTGAACAGCACGGGGCGCACTGCTTCGCCCATCCGGATGTTCATTCTTCGCTCGAGCGGCGCGAGCATCCGGGAGCCGCGGGCGAGGCGGAGGGAAAGCGCCCGCCGCTCCTCGCTCCATTCCATGTCGATCCCCATCCACTCGCCCTTGCGGTACTGGAACGATTCGCCGTCGTCCTCGTATAGCAGAAACGAGCCCGCGGCCCCGGGATACACGCGGAGCTCCAGAGGCTCATCCACCTGCTCGCCGGTGTACTGCTTCACAGGACCGAGCGGCAGGATGGCGCCGGCGCGGACATAGAGCGGCATGGTTTCGAGATCGACCTGGCGGACGAGGTCGCGGCCGCCCTCGTGGCGCTCGCCGGTCCAGAAGTCGTACCAGACGCCGGCCGGCAGATAGAGCGTGCGCTCCGACGCGCCCTGCTCCACCACCGGAGCGACCAGCACGTCGCGGCCCCACAGGTATTGATCGCCACGCGCGACCGCCAGCGGGTCGCCGGGATAGTGCAGCCACATGGCGCGAATCACCGGCATCCCGGTCAGCGTGCATTCGTGGACCGCGCTGTAGAGATACGGAAGCATGCGGTAGCGCAGCTCGAGGTACTTGCGGCAGATTGGCTCGACCGCGGCGTTGTGCAGTTGCGAGGGATCCGGCAGGGCCGCGCCATTGTAATTAGTGGTCTCGATCGGGCCGAGGTCGCCGGTGTTCCATCCCCAGGGGAGCCGCAGCTTCCAGTTGCGGCCGTGCGATCGGAACAGCGGGTTGAACGCGCCGAACTGGAACCATCGCACGTAGAGCTCGGCGGTGAACTCCTTGGTGGGGACGAAGCCGCCGATGTCCGTTCCCCAATAGGGAATCCCCGTCAGCCCGGTGTTGATGGCGATGGGCACATGGACCCTCAGAGTTTCCCACGTGGAGTAGACGTCGCCCGACCACAGGAAGGAAGCGTAGCGCTGCATTCCGGCGTACCCGTTGCGATGCAGGGCGAAGGGGCGCTGGTTGGGGCGGTCGAGCTGCGGCGCATCCCAGTACATGCGATTGCGAACCAGGCGCGAAGCGATGTCGAGCGGATCGCCTTCGTCGGGCCACCAACCGTCCACGCCCGTCGCGAAGACCGGCTCGTGCAGCTTCCAATAGCAGCTCGGCTGCTCTTCGGCGGGACGGTTCGGGTCGCACGGGTCGTGCACCGTGCCGCGCATGGAGCGCGCGCGAATCACGGCGTGCAGGACCACCTTGAAGTGCTCCCGGTGCAGCTCGTCGAACATCTCCTTGGGATCGGGGAAGACCTTGCTGTTGAACGACCATTCGCCGTTGTTGGTGTTCCAGCCGGACGGACAGAAACCGGTGCCGAGGTAGATGAGGGTGTCGCACGGCAGCTTCTTCTCGCGGAATGTGCGGGCCTCGTCGAGAATCTCCTCGCGGCTGGAGAGGGTGCGGTGCGACTGCTGGTATCCGAAGGTCCACAGAGCCGGCAACTCGGCATGTCCGGTGAGCCGCGCGTACTCGGCCATGATGACGGAAGGCTCCCGGGAAGCCACTACGAACAGATCGAGCGGCAGTGCCGCGGCAGGAGTGGCCGGCTGGAACCGGCTCTCCCCGCCGGTGAAGTCGAAAGTGCCGAAGGGCTGGTGGAAGAACATAGCCCAGCCGCCGGTGCCGATCAGCCAGGGGATGGGGACGCGTCCGCCGTGAGTCCGAAGCTGGTAGCCGCCCTGCCCGCTGTGCATACGGTCTGTGGATCCGCGCCGGTCGAACTGCGGGCCGCCTTCGCCGAGACCGAGCAGTGGAGACTCGCCCGTCGGGAATGTTACAGAGCCCGTCTCCGGATCGATCCGCAGATGCTGGACGGCTTCGCCGCGGACGGTGAACCCAAGCGGGTCGGGCGCGAAGTCGACGCGCAGCGAGCCGTGCTGAACGGTCCGCGCGCGGGCGTTGCGGATTTTGGAGAGCGGCGCACCCCACGCGGTTCGGACTAGCGAGCCGTCCGCGGGCACGGCCGTAACGCGGCCATCCTGTAGCGGGTAGACCGTGAGGCGAACCGTGTGCGGGCTGACGGGCGCGATCTGGATTTCGACAGCGCGGCCGGCGACGTGGATCGCCGGCTCCGCCGCACGGGCCGCAAGCGCCGCCCCGGCGGCAAACAGCTCTCTTCGATTGAAGCGCATGGCAGGCGCTTCCGAGCGTAAGACATCGCACCGTGCCGCGCAAGTGCGGCCCGCCAAACCGCGCCAAACTCCGCCATCCGTCGAGCGGCGAGCCTTTGCGAGTTCTCTTTCTGCGCGTGCGGCGTCTGAGCAAGTGGCGGAAAACGCCGGAAAGGATTTCAAATGAAAATTCTCAGTTCCAAACTCGGTCTCCTTGCCGCGACCGGTCTGATGGCAGCCATGTTTGTCACCACGGCCTCCGCGCAGCAAACCAATCTCATGCGGGTTCAAATCCCGTTCGCCTTCCTGGCCGGCGACCGCACCATGCCTGCCGGCGATTACATGGTGAAATTCGAGCCCAACTTCAACCTCATCGACCTTGTGCCCATGCAGGGGACTACTACTCTTCGCGTGCTGATGAAACAGGATTTCGTGAAGCGCCCGAAGGATGGCGGCAAGCTCGGCCTTCTCACCTTCGCCAAGTACGGCGACCGGCTGGTCCTGCGGGGCGTCTGGGCGAGCGGCGACCGCGAGGGGCACGAAGTGAAGACGTCCAAGGCGGAAATCGAGCTGGCACGCAGCACGGGTGCAACTCCGGGAGCCGCGGACAACGCCGTAATGATTCAGTAGACCGGTCTCAAGCGAGCGACTTCAACAGTTCCTCGAACCGCGGGTGCGCGCGGATCGAATCCAGGTTCCCGTCGTTCTCGTACCACGCTTTCTGCTTCAGACCGCCTGCCGCGGCCTTGGAGAGACACTCCAGGGCCGCTTCACCCATCCCCAGCATGGCAAAGATGCAGCCCACGTTATAGAGCAGCATGGGATCGTCCGGCCGGATTTCGAGTGCACGCTGGGCGGCCTGCCGTCCGCGTTCCGTTTCTCCCAGTGCCACGAGGCCATTTGCCGACATGTACATCGCGCGCGCATCGTCGGGGTATAGCCGGAGGTGCCGCCGCGCGAGATCTACGCCCTTACGGCGCGCCGCCGCGGCATCGTTCGCCTGGCCCAGCGCGTCATAGACCTGCGCGACCAGCAGGGGCGGCTGATAGTCCTCCGGCCGCGCTGCCATGGCTTGCTCGTAGAGGTCCGCGGCCTTTGCGAATTGCCTCAGCGTGAAGCACTGCCGCGCATAGAAGTAGTTCGCCTCGAACAGCCCGGGATCGATCTGAAGGGCTGTTTCGAACGCCGTTTCAGCCTCCTGGTTGTGTCCATCGAGCGAAAGAGTCAGGCCGCGCGAGGCCTGCGCCTGCGCACAGCGGCTGTCCAACTCCACCGCCTTCGCGCTGGCCCACTCCGCCTGCTCGCGAAGCGCCTCGGTGCGATCCGAATAGAGATACAGGTACGACCAGCAGTCGGCCAGCCCGGCATATGCCTTGGCCGACTCCGGATTGATCTCCATAGCCCGCAAAAACAGCTGCAGGGCCCATTCCATCGCCTGGGGGCTGAACTGATAATAGTAGGCGCGGCCGCGGCGGTAGCACTCTTCGGCCTCGAGGCCGGCGGCCGGCACCGGCGCGAGCGTCCGGCCAAAAGCTTCGGCCACGCGCTTCGCGATCTCGTCCTGGATGGCGAAGACCTCGCTCAACTCGCGATCGTACTGTTCCGACCAGAGCTGAAAGCCGGTCTCCGCCTCGGTGAGGCGTACTCCGATGCGCAGGCGGTTGCCGGCTTTCCGCACGCTGCCTTCGAGCAGGCTGCCTACTCCCAACCGCTTGCTGAAGTCGCGCAACCCGGGGCCCGCGGCCGTAGTGTGGAAGGACGCGCTGCGGGAGACTACGCGCAGTCCCGGGATGCGGCCCAGCGCGTCGATCATCTCTTCGGCCATACCGTCGCAAAAATACTGCTGGTCCTTCTCGGGGCTCAGGTCGGCGAAGGGCAGCACTGCGACCGAGAGGCTCTGCCGCGGTTGCAGTTCCACGCCCCGCTTGGACCACCACGCGTCCAGCTCGGACTTGTACGCGTACACCGACCCCAGCTTGTCGTGGCGCAGGCGGTGCACGGGAAGGCTCTCTTCGCGCTCCCAACGCTGCACCGTGCGTGCGCCGCGCTTGAGGTAGGCGGCAATCTCCTTCCAGGAATCGAGACGATCAGACGGACGAATCATCCACTTTCTATTCTGACGCGAGCCGGCCCAAAAGGCATCGAGTTCGAACTACCATGAGCTAATGAACGCCGATGAGCACTTCATGCAGGAAGCCCTGCGGCTGGCGCGCGAAGGCGCGGGCGGCGAAGAGGTTCCGGTCGGCGCTGTGGTCGTGATTGGGGGTGAAATTGCGGGAAGCGCCTGGAACGCGCCGATCGGCCGCAACGATCCCACCGCCCATGCCGAAATTCTGGCCATCCGCGAGGCCGCGGTGAAGACCGGCAACTACCGGCTCCCCGGGTCGACGCTCTACTGCACCCTCGAACCCTGCGTTATGTGCGCGGGAGCACTAATCGCCGCACGCGTCGACCGCCTGGTCTTCGGCACCCGCGACCTGCGCTTCGGCGGAGTACGCAGCAAGTTCCAACTGGCCGATTCCGACATCCTCAATCACCGGCTGGAGGTGGTTGAGGGTATCCTCGCGCCGGAATGCGTCGAACTCCTCCGCACGTTCTTCGAATCCCGCCGCTCCGCGTGATTTTCAGTACCGAAACGTCGCCGCCGCCGGCGCGCGATCGGGAACCGCTTCCGGTGGTACGGCGATCACCGTCCCGCTCCGCTCGAGAGTCTGAATGGCCGCGAGGTCGACCAGGTCTTGGTCGCCAGGCTGCGCGGGCTCATGCACCGCGACCTCCCGGGTAGCCGGATCGAAACGTCCCCACACCCGGGGGCCGGCGGCGACCAGGAGAGAATTCACACGTCCATCGGCCGACGCCTTCACCACTTCCGACAGATCGCTCGTGGCGCGTCCCGTGGGCTTCAAGTTGTGGAAGTCCCTGGCCAGCTCATCCCGGCGCGACTGGACCTGTGGTTCCAGAACGGACCAGGCGGCTGCGCGAAGCTCGTCGTCCCGAAGTTGCTCCGGGTTCCCGGAGATGCCTGCCTGCTCCAGGCCGGGGTACGAGTTGGCCTCCCGATAGATCGGCAGAAGATAATCGACGGAGGCGACGACCATCGGTGCGGTCTGCCCGGCAAGGACTTCCCGCAGGGTGCGCTCCAGCCTGCGAAAGCGTATCAGCATCCGCGACTTATCTGTTTCCGCGCCTGCCGGATTGCCGTGCACCACCCTTACCGGCTGCGAGCCGTTGCCGGCCGAATGCGCCTGTCGTTGGGGTTCCGGCAGATCTTCCTGCGCGGTTACAATCTCCTGCGCTTCCTTCGGCAGATCCACGGCCGATTGAGTGAAACGATCGCAGTGCAACAGACGGACGCTCTTCTGGCTAAGCGCCAGGACGTAAAAGCGTTCGTCCTCGACTGCGACCCGCAAGAGCGGCATGATCTGAAAGCGGTCTGTGACCACTACCTGATCGTCCAACTCCAGGGGCAAGCGGAACGTCCGGAAGTCGTCGATCGAGCGGTAGATCGCCAGTCCGGCGTTTTGATACTCCCAGAAGAAGTGGTCGTCAGTCAGCTTCCGGAGCGGCGCCAGCATCTCCCGGATGCGGCCCGCCGACACGCCCAGGCGCTGCAGTTGATCGTCGGCGTCGCGAATGTGATTTTTGAAACGGATGATCTCCTGTGTAGGGGGGCCGGTTCGACGAACAGGCATGAAGATCGAAATACAGGGTTCCCGCCGGTGGCTTCCCAGCGCGACCAGGTCCGCGATGCGTACCGAGTCCATGAGGGCCTCCTGATTCCAGGTTAACGAAGATCCTCGGGCGCGTCGGCGTTTTAAATGTACCGGTTCCTACATGTTCCCCCGAAGGTTGTTGCCGGCCGCACAGAGGCGCGGCAGCGGAGATTGCCCACCCTGCGGTGGTCCGCTAGGATCGGAGCGAAGAAGCAGCCATGGCGCTGCCGCCGTGCGATGGATTCTGGAGCGTGAACATTTCGACCGTGTGCTCGAGGCCCTGGGGCAGAAGGGCTATCGTGTGTTGGGCCCGACGGTGCTTGACGGATCGATCGTTTACGGCGACGTGTCTTCGGCGTCCGACCTCCCCGTGGGCTGGACCGACGAACAGGAGGGCGGCACCTACCGCTTGCGCCGGCGCGGCGACGAGGCCCTGTTCGGCTTCGTCGTGGGGCCGCACTCCGCCAAGCAGTTCTTCCATCCGCCGGCGGTCCGCTTATGGCAGGCGGAACGGGCGGAGCAGCTATTCCAGATCGAAGAATGCCGGCCCGACGTCCAGAAGGTCGCTCTCATCGGCGTGCGCTCCTGCGATCTTCACGCCATCGCCGTTCAGGACCGGGTGTTCCTCGAAGGGCCTTTCGTCGATCAGTGGTACCGAGCACGGCGCGAGGCCGCGTTCCTGATTGCCATCAACTGCGGCAAGGCCGGTGGAACCTGCTTCTGCGTTTCCATGAACACCGGCCCGAAGGCCGTCTCCGGCTTCGACCTCGCGCTTACCGAAATCCTGCAGGATAGCCGCCACTACTTTGTGATCGAGGCCGGCTCGGAGCGGGGCGCCGCGATCCTCCGCGAAGTGCCCTGCCGTGCCGCGCGGCAGGACGAGGAAGAGGCGGCGGAACTGGTGGTCCGGCGGACGGCCGGCCAGATGGGGCGCACGATGGACACCACCGGCATCAAGGACCTGCTCTATCGCAACTACGAGCACCCGCGGTGGGAGAATGTCGCGGAGCGGTGCCTGGCATGCACCAACTGCACGATGGTCTGCCCTACGTGCTTCTGCACGACGGTGGAAGATTCGGCGGATCTCACAGGCGGCCGCGCGGAACGCTGGCAGAAATGGGATTCCTGCTTCACGATGGACTTTTCCTATATCCACGGCGGCAGTGTGCGGTCTTCGACGAAGGCCCGCTACCGGCAGTGGATGACCCACAAGCTGGCCACCTGGATCGACCAGTTCGGCTCCTCCGGCTGCGTGGGCTGCGGCCGGTGCATCACCTGGTGTCCGGTAGCCATCGACATCACCGAGGAGGTGCGGGCCATCCGCGAATCGGAGCGTCCGCCGGCCGTAGCGGCCCGGAGAGAGAGGCATGGAGAGTCTTGAACGCATCCTAACCGAACACCCGTTTTTCCGCGATCTGCAGCCGCGCTACCTGGGGCTGCTGACGGGGTGCGCGTCGAACGCGCGCTTCTCCGCGGGGCAGTTCATTTTTCGCGAAGGTGAGGAAGCCAACCAGTTCTACCTGATCCGCCAGGGCAATGTGGGACTCGAGATTTACTCTCCCCACGGAGGGCCCATCATGGTCCAGACACTGGCGGACGGCGACATTCTGGGCTGGTCGTGGCTCTTCCCGCCTTACCGCTGGAGGTTCGACGCGCGAGCCGTCATCGCGACGCGCGCCATCGCTCTCGACGGGGCCTGCCTTCGAAAGAAATCGGAGCAGGATCACGAGCTGGCACTGGAGCTTCTGAAACGCTTCTCGGTGATCGTCGAAGAGAGGCTGCAGGCCACCAGGCTGCAGCTGCTGAACGTCTACGAGGTTCGCTGATGGCCGCGCCGGTCCTCCATCCGATGACGCCCCGGCCTTACCGACTGCGGGCCACGCACCGCGAAACGGCCGACACGTTCACAGTCGAACTGGAGCCGGTTCGCGCTCCGGACGGCGCCTTCACCGCCGGGCAGTTCAACATGCTCTATGTCTTCGGAGTGGGCGAGGTGCCCATCTCGATCAGCAGCAGCCCCTTGCAGCCCGCAACCCTGATGCACACCACGCGCGCGGTGGGAGCGGTGACGCGCGCGATGGGCAAGCTGAAGCCCGGCGACGCGATGGGTGTGCGCGGCCCGTTCGGGAGCAGTTGGCCGGTAGAGCAGCTGGCGGGGCGCGATGTGGTGATTGTGGCGGGCGGCATCGGGCTGGCGCCGCTGCGTCCGGCTCTGTACGAAATTCTTGCGCGGCGCGAACAGTTCGCCAGAGTGGTTCTGCTGTACGGCACACGCACGCCGGCCGACATCCTCTTCCGCAAGGAGCTCAAGCAGTGGCAGGCCGTCTCCCGTCTGCCGGTGTTCGTCACGGTCGACCGGGCCGCAGGCGCATGGCGCGGCTCGGTGGGAGTGGTGACCACTCTCATCGCGCGCGCCCCGTTCGACCCGGGCAACGCGGCGGCTTTGGTGTGCGGTCCGGAAGTGATGATGCGTTTCAGCGCCGCCGAACTCGAGAGGCGCGGCGTGCGGACCGATAGGATTTACGTCTCGATGGAGCGCAACATGAAGTGCGCGGTCGGCTTTTGCGGGCACTGCCAGTTCGGCCCCACGTTCATCTGCAAGGACGGGCCGGTGTTCGCCTGGGACCGGGTCAGGCCGCTGACCTCGGTCCGGGAGCTTTGAAATGGCGGCGCCCTCCAAGCCCAAGCTGGCCGTGTGGAAGTTCGCCTCCTGCGATGGCTGCCAATTGAGCGTGCTCGATTGCGAGGACGAATTGCTGGCCCTGGCCGGCGCCATCGACATCGCTCATTTTACGGAAGCCTCCAGCGCCGACGGGAAGGGTCCTTATGATCTGTCGCTGGTCGAGGGGTCGATCACCACTCCGCACGACGCCGAGCGGATCCACAAAGTCCGCCGGGCATCCCGCTACCTGGTCACGATCGGGGCCTGCGCCACCGCGGGGGGCATCCAGGCTCTCCGCAATTTCGCGAACGTCAACGAGTTCATCTCCATCGTCTATGCCAGCCCGCAGTACATCGAGACGCTCCGCACCTCGACCCCCATCGCGGAGCACGTCCGTGTGGATTTCGAGCTTCGCGGATGCCCCATCAACAACCGCCAGTTGCTGGAGGTGGTGGGCGCGTTCCTGAACGGCCGCAAGCCCAATGTGCCTTCGCACAGCGTGTGCCTGGAGTGCAAGCGGCGCGGTACGGTGTGCGTGATGGTGGCGCGGGGTACGCCCTGCCTCGGCCCGGTTACCCACGCCGGATGCGGCGCCTTGTGCCCTTCGTACGATCGCGGCTGCTACGGCTGTTACGGGCCCATGGAGACGCCCAATACCGGGTCGCTCGGGGAGGCGTGGCGGCAGCTCGGAGCCAAAGAGCAGGACCTGGTGCGCGTGTTCCGCACGTTCAACGCGTGGTCTACGCCCTTCCGCCGGGAGAGTGAAGCGCATGAAGACAAGAACCGTCAAAGTTGATGCGCTCGCGCGGGTGGAGGGCGAGGGCGGCCTCACCATCCGAATCAGGAACAACGCGGTCGCGGACGTAAAGCTGAAGATCTTTGAACCGCCCCGCTTCTTCGAGTCGTTCCTGCGCGGCCGCGGCTACACCGAGGTACCCGATATCACCGCTCGCATTTGCGGCATCTGTCCGGTCGCCTACCAGATGAGCTCGGTCCGCGCCATCGAAGACGCATTCGGGGTCGAAGTCGAAGGACAACTGCGCGCGCTGCGCCGCCTGCTCTATTGCGGAGAATGGATCGAGAGCCACGCGCTGCACATCTACCTGCTGCACGCCCCCGATTTCTGCGGCTACCCCGATGCCATTTCGATGGCGCGCGATTTTCCGGGAATCGTGGAGCGCGGCCTGCGCCTGAAGAAGACCGGCAATGCGCTGATGGCGCTCCTGGGCGGGCGGGAGATCCATCCGATCAACGTGCGGGCCGGCGGCTTCTACAAGACGCCCTCGCGGCGCGACCTGCAGCCGGTGGCCGAGGAGTTGAAGTGGGCGCGGGATGCCGCCTTCGAAACGGTACGCTGGGTAGCCGGTCTCCCGGTTCCCGATTTCGAGCGCGATTATGTGTTCGTCGCTTTGCGCCCGGCCGAGGGATATCCGATCGACGAAGGCCGCCTGGTATCCAACAGGGGATTGGACATTCCGGTGAGGGAGTACGACGATCACTTCGCCGAACATCAGGTGGCGCATTCCACCGCGCTGCATTCGACGTTGAAGGGGAACGGCGCCTATTTCGCCGGTCCACTTGCGCGCTACAACCTGAACTATGACCGGCTCTCCCCCTTAGCGCAGGAAGCGGCGCGCGCCGCCGGTATGGGACCGGTGTGCCGCAATCCCTTCCGCGGCATTACCGTGCGCGCCATCGAGATCCTGTACGCCTGCGAGGAAGCGCTGCGGCTCATCGATCGATACGAGGCGCCCGCCTTGCCGGCCGTGGACCTGCCGGTACACGCCGCCACGGGATACGGGTGCACGGAGGCGCCGCGCGGCATTCTCTACCATCGCTACCGCCTGGACGACCACGGAACCGTGCTCGACGCCCGGATCGTCCCGCCCACGTCGCAGAACCAGCGGACGATCGAGGAGGATCTTCGCGAATTCGTCCCTCAGCTTCTGGATCTGCCCGAAGCACAGCTACGCTCGAAGTGCGAGCAGGCGATTCGGAACTACGACCCTTGCATCTCCTGCGCGACGCATTTTCTGAAACTGGAGGTGGACCGCGCCTAGCGATATGCGACATGTTCTGATTGTCGGATTGGGAAACGGCTCCCGCGGGGACGACGCCGCCGGGCTGCTGGCGGCCCGGGAACTATGCCGCCTCAGCCGGGGCCGGTTCGCGGTGTGCGAACACGAAGGCGACGGCCTGACGCTGCTGGAACTCTGGGATGCCGCGGCTGCCGTGATCCTCATCGACGCAGTCCACAGCGGACGGCCGCCGGGCACGATCCACCGCTTCGACGCGACTTCGAAGAGGCTGCCGCATGCTGAATGGCGGCACTCCACGCACGCACTCGGCGCAGGTGAAGCCATCGAACTGGCGCGCGCTTTGAAGCGGCTGCCGCCGCGCATGATCGTCTACGGAATCGAGTCGCGGAACTTCACGCCCGGCAGCGCGGTTTCACCGCCGGTCGAGCGGGCCATACCGAAGGTGGTGCGGCGCGTTCTCACCGCTGCCACAAAATCTGGCCGGCTTCGAGGGGCACGGACGCCCCGGAGTGGTAAGGGATGATGCGCGGCGTGTAATCGCCGGCGGGACGGTCCGCCGCGACCCGCGCGGAATACAGGTATCCGCGCATCGATCCGACCAGCTCGGGGCCGCGCTCCATCGACTGCCGTATGGGCGGCTGGCCGTTGCGGCCCTCGGCATACAGCTCCACGAGTACGCTGTCCGGCTGGAGATCGTCCAGGTAAACCTGGACTCCGAAACTCCACCCGCCGTCCTGCGCTTCGACCCGCACCGCACCGAACCGCACGGCGTCCCAGTGCTGCGCAAGCTCGTCCCGCCAGCGGACCAGGTCCTTGCCCAGCGCGCCTTCCTGCGCCGCGCGGTCCTTGAACGCGGCGGCCGCCGGCAGGTAGTACTTCTCGGTGTATTCGCGGAGCGCGCGGTTGGCGGAAAACTGGGGCGTGAGGCGAGCCATGCTCTCCCGCATCCGCGCTACCCAGCCGGTGGGAATGCCCTGCGCGTCGCGCTGGTAGAATTCCGGGGCGACCTCGCGCTCCAGGATGCCATAGAGCGCCTCGGCTTCAGCAGCGTCCCACGCCGGGTCGTCGCCGTGTTCCTGCCCGTCTCCCAGGCTCCAGCCCACTTCTGGCGCATAGGCTTCGGCCCACCAGCCGTCGAGTTCGGAAAGATTGAGCCCACCATTGACCAGGATCTTCATGCCGCTGGTGCCGCTGGCTTCCCAGGGGCGCCGCGGCGTGTTGATCCAAACGTCCACACCTTCCACCAGGTGCGCCGCCAGAAGGCTGTCGTAATCGGCCAGAAAGATCGCGCGGCCCCAGACATCCGCGCGGCGGACGAACTCGTTCCATTCGCGAATCATGGCCTGCCCAGTGGAGTCCTGCGGATGGGCCTTCCCGGCCACGATAAGCTGAACCGGCCGCTCGCGGTCGCAGAGAAGGCGGATCAGCCGCT
Source organism: Bryobacterales bacterium (assembly GCA_963836015.1). GTDB lineage: Bacteria > Acidobacteriota > Terriglobia > Bryobacterales > Bryobacteraceae > CAWCDJ01. Next base: position 968,452 of record CAWIIF010000015.1, read on the forward strand.
CGCGATCGCGCAGCAAGAGGTTCGGGCGCTTGTATTCGGCAAAGCGGCGGGCGAACCCCAGCGTCAATGTATTAGGGTCGAAAGCATGCGCCGCGGCGGCCAGTTCGTGAGGCGGCGCGCCCTGGGTTGCCAGTTGGCGGGCCAGTCGCTTTCGCGCGTACTCCACCAACTCGCGGCGTGCTTCGCCGCGCACTTCCCAAAGGCGGACGTCGGGCACCGCGCGCAGGGAATCCTCCAAACCCTGCAAAGTACCGTTCCAGCGCTCCTTGCTGCAGGCCGCGGTCCACAGACGGTCGGCGGCGGCGGAGTCCCAAGTTGGCGTGTGGACGCCGTTGGTGACATGCCCGACCGGCACCTCCGGCTGCGGCCACCGCGTGAAGAGGGGCTGAAAGATCCGCCGGCTCACTTCGCCGTGCAGGCGGCTCACGCCATTGGCCGCGCCGCTGCCGCGCAGGGCCAGGTAGGCCATATTGAACGGCTCCGCGCGGTCGGCGGGATTGCGCCGGCCGAGTGCCAGCAGATCGTCCAAGGAAATCCGAAGCCGTTCCTCCGCGTAGAATTTCAGATACTTCTCCATCAGCTCCGGCGCGAAACGGTCGAAGCCGGCTTCCACAGGGGTGTGCGTGGTGAAGAGATTGCCGGCCCGCGTGATCTCGAGGGCCACCGCGAACGGCTGCCCGGTATCCTGCATGTGGGTGCGGGCGCGCTCGAGTACGGCGAACGCGGCGTGACCTTCGTTCAGATGACAAACCTCGGGCTGCATGCCGAGCGCCCGCAGGAGGCGCCAACCGCCGATCCCCAGAACCAGCTCCTGCACGAGCCGCAGCTCCGGGCCGCCGCCGTACAGTTCGCTGGTAATGCCTCGATACTCGGGAAGGTTGGCCGGGTCATTGGTATCGAGCAGATACAGCGTCCGGCGCCCGACCTGCGCCTGCCAGGCACGGATCCAGAGCTTGAAACCCGGAAGGATCACCGGCAGCCGCAGCCATTCGCCGTGTTCATCGCGCAGGGGCGCGATGGGGAGCTGTCCCGGATCGTTGAACGGGTACAGCGCGTGCTGCGACCCGTGCGCGTCGATCATCTGCCGGAAATAGCCCTGCTGGTAGAGCAGTCCGACCGCCGCGACCGGGACGCCGAGGTCGCTCGCGGCCTTGAGCTGATCGCCCGCCACGTTGCCCAGGCCTCCGGAATAGATGGGCAGCGCTTCACTCAGCATGAACTCCATGCTGAAATAGGCCGCCACGGTCAGGGGCGCGCCGGCATGTTGCTGCTGAAACCAGGCGGATCCGTCCTCGACCTCCCGTTTCCCCTGCAGCACTCGCTCGAGCCGGGCGCGAAACTCGGGATCGGCGAGAGCGCTCTTGAGCTTGGCGGGCGAAGTGGTTTGCAGGACCACCCACGGGTTGTGTGTGAGCTCCCACAGCTCCGGCTCCAGGTGCGTCCACAATTCGTCGGCCGCGTGGTTCCACGAGCAGCGCAAATCGAGCGCCAGCTCCGCCAGGGCATCGGCGGTGCCGGCGTCCGGCGCGCGCTGCGTGTAGATGGGATTGCCCACCATCGAGGGGTCCTGCTTCGAGTATAACGATGCAGCAGGCGGTTACGCGCGGTCAATGTTCGGCAGGATGTGCGTTCTATTCCGGCGGCCCGCCACGGAATACTGCAGCGTCGTCCGGATCACACCGGCGCCATAGACCAGGCTGCGGCGAAGGTTGATCGACGAGGCTTCCGGAAAATAGCGGGTCGGGCAGGAGATCTCGCCGATGCGAGCGCCCGCGAGGAGCGCCTGCACCACCAACTGGTTGTCGAACAGAAAGTCGTCGGAATTCTCCGCCAGGGGAAGCGCTTCGAGCAGCTCCTTGGAATACGCCCGGAAGCCGGTGTGATATTCCGAGAGACGCGCGCCGAGCACCAGGTTCTGAAACATGGTCAGCGCCCGGTTCGCCAGGAATTTGTAGAACGGCATTCCGCCTTCGAGAGCGTGCCCGCCCAGGATCCGCGATGCGAGCGCCAGGTCGTAGACCCCAAATGCCACCATGCTGGCGAGGGCGGTCACCAGCAGCGGCGAGTATTGATAGTCCGGGTGGATCATCACTACGACGTCCGCAGCCGCGGCCAGAGCTGTCGCGTAGCAGGTCTTCTGGTTGGCGCCGTAGCCGCGGTTCCGGTCGTGAACCAGCACCGTCAGTCCCAGGTCGTGCGCAGCTTCCACCGTAGCGTCGGCGCTGCAGTCGTCCACCAGGATGCGCTCGTCCACTACTTCCGGCAATTCACGCACCGTGGCTTCGAGAGTTCTCGCCGCGTTGTAGGCAGGCATGACGACGGCGATTCTCTTACCGTTGATCAAGGCCGGGAACCTCCTCGCGCGGATAGCGCGGCGACTTCACACACCGCCAGGTCGCGGTTCCGATACGGACAGTGCAACTCGACGGGGCCGGGGCTTCGCACCACGATCCAGGTTACCGGATATTGGGCCGCCAGCCTCCGGAAGTCCGTCGCTCCGAAGTGCGCCCAACCGTGCTGTGCGCCGGATTCGCTCTTCCAATCCGCGGCCAGTTGCGGGAACAGCGACACGGCGCCGCTATCCTTCACGTCGTCGGCCAGAACGCTTCGCTCGGCCACCGCCCGGAAACCGTGCTGGTCCTCTCCAGGGCTCAGCATGTAGTCCGGATCGAGCGCGAACACGGCGCTTTTCGGCGTGTTCGCGCGGATCCACAGGAAGGCTTCATCCCAGTCGTTTCCATACGCGAGTCCCGGCCACTCCACGTGGGGGCTCGCGGGGTAGGCATCCCGCTGCAGCATCCACATCCCGGCTGCCAGCGGGACGAGCAGGCAGCACCAGCGCCAGGGAACGGCCTTCAGTACATATTCCCCGAGCAGGCCTCCCAGCAGCAGCAGGAAAATTACGTACAACAACTGAAAGGCGCGCATGGGCTGCAGGCGCGTGTAATTCTCGAGCTGCGCGGTGCTCGACAGGAGCACTCCGGCGGCGGTGAACAGCAGCCCGAACCACACCAGCGTACGCGCCATACTGGTGAACGCCGGAGTGGTTCCGCGCGGACGGGCGTTCGCGAGCCACGCCAGGATCGCCAGGGGGGCCGCCACTCCGATCCACTCGTACCATTTCCAGTTGAACAGGAAAAAATAAGTGCGCGAAAGCAACGCTTCGCGCGCGGGCCCGGTCGACGGGCCGAACGGAAAGAGGAAGGGCACGGCCGCGAACGTTGCCGCGGCGCGCGGCCGCTTCACTAGTTCCATGCTGCCCATCAGCACGGCCGCGTAGAGGGCCATCTGTATGTGGACGAGGGCCGCCAGCACCAGCCAGGCCGCCGCCTGCTTCCGCCGTCTTCCGAGATAGCAGGCGATCGCGAAGACCGTGGCGGGCGTGGAGAGCGACCGCGCGGTCAGGTAAGGGTCCATCACGACCAGCGCGGTGCCCGCCACCGGAACGCTCAGCGCCGCCGCGACGATCGCCACCGCGGCCCATTGGGCGCGGCGGGATTCGAAGCACGCACGCGCCAGTTGCCACGACGCCGCCAGCAGCAGGAAGATTCCCGCGAAATGCCAGAGGAAGATCACGGTATCGGCCGGCAGGCGAGTCAGCCTGGCGCTGTCGCCCACGATGTTCGAGAAGAACGACAGGTGCGCGTGCGTCAGGAAAAACTCCGAGCCGAACGGATACAGGCCCGGGTCGGCCACCTTCTTCACCGCGGGAATGTAGATCGCCGCGTCGTCCGCACCCAGGTGATAGCCGTGGACCAGCACGGCGAGGAAGGCGATCAGGAACAGCGCCGCGGCGTCCCGCAGCCGCGTCCAGCCTTCAGAAGAGAACATCGAAGTCGCCCGTGAAAAACCGGCCGCGCTGCCCGAAGAACAGGCCGTAGGCCGGGTCTGCGATGTTCCCATGAAAAGCCTCCGGGTTGAAGTGGTCGGTCAGGTTGTACGTGCTTAAAGAGAGCCGGACGGTGTATTTCGGATTGACTTTGAAATCCTTGGAGAACCGCGCATCGAACGAAAAGAAATTGGGGAAGCGGTTGGAGTTGGGCACGCCAACGTATTGCTGCGCGGCATCCGTCACGATGTACGGAAACCCGTTGCGATACTCCACCAGGGGCGCGATGCGGAAACCCTTCGGAAGCTGCAGCAGGCCCCATGCCAGGAACCGGTTGGGCAGGTCGGCCGGCAAATTGCCGAACTGGTTGCCGCGAATCAGCGGAACCGGGAAGCTGCCCAGGTAACTGGCGAAATCGTTCAGGTCGCCGCGCGCCCGGCTCCGCACGTACGAGAAGAACAACTGGCGGTCTGCGCGCACGCGCACCCGCGCGGTCACCTCGAACTGGCGGTACCGCGACTGCCCGGTGCCCGAGAGCAGGTACGCGCCGTTGGCGCCGGGGGCGGCGGGCGGCACCGCATTCAACAGCACCAGCCCCGATGATTCGCTCTGCATGTAGCCGGCCCGCAGCCGCAGCCGCTGCGTGATCGGCTGCTCGATCCGCAGACTGGCGGTGGCGCTGCGCGGCGAGAAGTTGCCGGGCGTCAATTCCTGGAAGACGAAAGGCAGATCGGCCGTCACCGTCCCCAGCCCGTTCTGGTAGAAGGACGGCGGGGCCGCGATCCCTCCGCTCGGGTTGTACATCGTGACGGTCTGGTTCGGATAGTGGTCGAACGAATATACGTTGAGCGGAACGCGGTCGTAGAAAAGCCCGAACCCGGCGCGCACCACGGTCCCGCTGCCGGCGAACGGGCTCCAGGCGATGCCGGCCCGCGGCGCGATCCGGAAGCTTTCCGTCACTGCCTGCGACTCGGCGCGGACACCGAGGTCCAGGGCCAGCCGGGGCGAGACCATCCAGTGATCCTGTCCGAACACCGAGTATTCGGTGTCCCACGCCCGGAACGGCTGGCCGCCGCTGAACGTGATCCGCTCCAGCAGTTGATTGTTGGCGTCCAGGATGTTGATGGGGTGCTCGAACACTTCGCCGTTGTCCGAGCTCTCCGCCATACCGGCGCCTGCTTTGAAATTGTGGGTGCCCAGCCAGTTGACCGCCGCGAAGGTCATCACCGGAGCCCAACTGACCCGCGAAGCATCGCGGTTCTGCTGCGCGAAGTAGTTCCCGCTGTTGCCGCCCGGGGCGATGGTCAGGTCTTGATTGCCCTGGCCCCACACCCGCGCGTCGAAGCGGGTTGCCGAAACCGTGTTCTCGAGCAGGCCTCCCCAAATCGTGAGCCGGTCCGCGAGAGTGGCCGTATAATTATCGGTGTTGGCGTTGGGAGAGGTGGGCAGCGGATTGAAGTAGTTCATGTTCACGTATTCCAGCCGCTGCGGCGCCACATGGATGGTGGCCGTCACCATCTGCTTCTGGGACGCGATCCAGTCGAACTGCGCGAACGAGTTCACGCCTTCCTTCTTCTTCTGGTTGTACGGGAACGGCAGCTCGAACACCTCGGTCTTGCGAATCTCGTATTCGAGTCCTTCGGAGAAGTATAGCTTGCCGGGAATGATGGGGCCTTCCACGTTGATTCGCGGCGTGGCATCGGCGAGGCCGCGCAGGCGGTAGCTGCGGACGCGGAAGTCGGGGAACGGGTCGTTCAGCTCCCACTTCCACTTCTCTCCGCCGCGCCGCGTCTCCACCGAAACCAGGCCCGCGGTGAAGCGACCGTACTCGGCCAGAAACGGCGTCTGGTAGACGTCGAGCTTCTCGACGCTATCGATGGGAACGGTCAGGCCGAACTGGCCGGTGGCCGGATCGGTCACGTCCGCCGAGTTCACAATCATGGCGCTGCGGTGCTCGCCCGCGCCGGAAAGGGACAGCCCTCCGTTGGGCGATCGGACCACGCCCGGCACCAATGGCAGCGCATCCGCGACGGTCGCCGGACGGCCGGGAAGCTCTTTGGCCGTCGCTGGCGGCACTTCGCTCGGCGGGGAGCCGCCCTGCTCCACGGGCGCGACCTTATCGGTCACCTGAATGCTCTCCTGGCGCGCCAGCGCCGGCACCATCCGGAACTCGATGGACGCGGGCCCCGTCTCGGAGACGTCCACATCGGCCTGCTGTGCCGCTTCGAAGCCTTGCTTTTCGGCAGCGAGCTCGTAATGCCCGGGTTTCACGCCCGGGAAGGAAGCGTGTCCGGCGGCGTCGGTCTCGGCGGCAGAGACGACGGCCCCGCCGGCCTTCAACTCCAGGCGGGCTCCCGCCACCGGGTGGTTCGCAAGATCGGTAACGGAAATTTCGACGGTGACCCCCGCGAAGGCTGCCGCGCTCCATAGCAGGAGCGCCGCGCCACGAACGAGCGGCTGTGAGCGAGCGGGCATATTTTGCCCCGGTTATCGAAGTTGGGAAACCGTAGGTTTATACGGGTGCGCCACGGTATGGATGCTGATCTCCACCTTGTCGCTAACCCGCAGGAACAGTGTGCTGGGGTTCTTCATCCCCCATTTCACATATGGCACGTCGAACTGCGTCGTGGCCGTGTACTGGCCGCCGGCCGCCTGGACTTCCATCGGCATGATGATTTCGTGGTCGGCGCCGTGGATCGAAAAAATCCCGTGCAGCTGCACTTTCGAGGCGCCTTCTTCCGCCACTTTGCCAATCACCTGGTCGGGGCGGAAGACAATCTCGGGGAACTTATCGGTCTCGAGGATGTTGCCGCGCATGCGCCGGTCGCGAGCGGAGCTGCCGCTATCGCCGCTCGCCGCGTCCACCACCAGCGCGCCCGAAGCCTTGCCGGTAGACGGATCGAAACGCATGTCGCCGCGTTTCAGCTGGAACTTGCCGTGCACCGTGTGGATGACGTCGGCCAGGGTAAATTCGACCTGCGTTGCAGCGGGGTCGATCTGCAAGGCCTTGTCCCGATCCGGAGTGTTGCCGGCGGCCGACAGCAAAACGACGCAGGCGAACTGGGGAATCGCGAGTCGCAACAGCATCTTCTTCATGAGGTCAACATCTCCCATCCGATTGCCAGAGTAGTGGCGAGAAAGGCGCGGGCGCTCAACGCGCCGACGTGCATCGCCAGTAATTCGGAGAATAGCCGGGGCTGCGACGCCAGGGCTGGGATGGCCCTTCCTCGCAGGCGCCGGTGCTCCAGCAACAGCATGAAATCCGCCATGAAGGCGGGGCGCCGCCCGATGCGGCGGTGCTCTTCCTGGTATTGCGCGAGGTCTCCCGCTTCGAGCGCGCGGGCCGCCGCGATGGCGTGCTGGAAGAGCAGGCAAAGGCCTTCGCCGGTGATCGCATCGACCGATCCCGAGGCGTCTCCGACCAGCGCTACATTGCCGCGGAAGACCTTTTTGAGGCGCCTCGAAGCGGAGACGCCTCCGCGTTCAAGCGTGGCTGATCCGGCGGCTTCCAGGCGCCGCGCCACCTGGGGAAAGCGCGGCAGCGCCTCGTCCAGGCGCAGCCGCTGGTTACGCGAAATGAGCACCGCGCACACTTCACCCGGCGCAATGGGCGTGATGTAGAGCTGGCAGCCGTCGCCCCAGTGGATCTCCATGAACTCGCTCCACGGGGCCACGCGATAATGCCGGCGGAAACCGAAGCGGCGGCTGTCGCGATCGCAGGCGTCGAGACCGGCCCAGCGGCGTACGGCGGAATGGCTGCCGTCCGCGCCCAGGATCCAGCGTGCCCGCACCAGTCCATCGCCGGTGATCACGCCGCGCTCCTCGATTCCCGCGATGCGCGTTCCGTATGCCAGCCGTACTCCGGCGTCGGCGGCGCGGTCCACCATCAATTGGTGAAGCAGCGTGCGGCGCATGCCGAGCCCGCTGCCGTTCGGAAAATCGGCCTCGACGAGGCGTTCGCCCTCCGTAAAGCGGATGCCGCGGAACGGCTGGCCGGCACGCGTGAGGTCCAGGCCCAGCGTGCGCGCCGCGGCGATGCCGTCGGGCATGATGCCTTCGCCGCAGGCCTTGTCCACAGGGGGTACGGCGCAATCCGCCACCGTGACGTCGAAGCCGCGCTGGCGCGCCGCGATGGCGGCGGCCAGACCGGCCGGACCGCCTCCGATTACGAAGACGTCGGTGGAGCGGGGAAGGCTATTCACTGCCCCGATCCCTCGGGCAGCTGCAGGCGGGCGAGTTCCTGCCGGTACAACGGATTCTGCGGGAACTCGCGGGTCAGGCCGGCCAGGATCTCTTTGGCCTTCGGAATATCCTTGTCGCGCAGTGCCGCCACCGCCAGCATCAGCCGCGCGAACGGCGCGAGGTAATGCCCCTTCTCCGCGGTGAGCTTCAACTTCTCGAGTCCCACGGATTTATCGGTCTGCGCTCCGGCAAGGCGTAGAAACCAGCGGACCGGCGCCGGCTTGACACTCAGCATGTAGTTTTCAACTCCCACCGCCAGCCAGGCGTCGTAGAAATGCGGATCGGTCGCCAGCAGGCGCTCCGCCGCGATGCGTCCGGCTTTCATCTCCTGTAGCGAGGGCGCGTACCTTTTCTCGATCAGCGCGAGCCAGTCCGAATGCAGGCCGCTCTGCAGAATGAACGCGAATTGCGAATTCTTTTCGGCGGGCCGGACGTTCGCGAGACGGCGCGTCTTTTCGAGCGCCGCTTCGAACTGCCTTTTCAAAGTAGGATCGGGAGTGAGCTTATGGTCGGTAATGAAGTGCTGGTCGTGGGTGAAGAATTCCGACTGCAGAATATGCAACCGGTCGAATTCGCTGAAAAGGTAGGCGGCGGCGTCCGACACCGGGCCCATGGGGTCTTCCGGATGCTGTTCCTGCCAGGCGCGAAAGGTTCCGTGCGCGGCCGCGAACTGCAGGTTGTACATCTGCCGGAATCCCTCGTCGAGCAAGGTCGGCTGCTGCGCGCACAGGGTCTGCGCTGCGCCGCCGGCCAGAAAGGCGAAAATGAGAACTTTGGATTTCATGGGTGCTAGATGTTGACTGCCCGCCGCGCCAGCCCCAGCGCTTCACTCCAGAAAGAAGCCGACGTGTGGGCACGGTCCACGGTTTCGCGAATGGAAGTAACGAAACGATCCAGTTGCTCTTCACTTACTACCAGCGGCGGTGCGACTTTCAGCACCATGAAGTGGTTCCCGCAGATTTGCGTGAGAATATCGTGATCGCGGAACAGCCGCATCACCAGCACCTGCCCGAACATGCCGGGATGGATGCGGCGGAAGGCCTCGAAGGCTACTCGCAGGCGGAGCTGGCGCGGCGCCTGGAACTCGATGCCGGAGAGCATCCCCGCGCCGCGGACCTCCTTCACCATTTCGTATGGCGCCAGCGCCGCGCGCAGGCGCTCCCGCAGCTCCGAGCCCAGCACTTCACCGCGCGCGCCGAGCGACTCGCTCTCGAGAGCGTCGAGCGTCGCCAGGCCGGCGCGCATCGCGAGCCCGTTCTCGCCGTACGTGGAGGTGTGCACAATGGCGCGCTTGAGCGAGCTGTAGATCGTATCGGAAATCGCTTCCGTGGTTAGCACCGCGCCCACCGGCACCAGGCCGCCCGAAAGCGCCTTGGCGAGGATCACCATGTCGGGGTCGAGCCCGAAACGGTGGGCCGCCAGAAATGGTCCGGTACGATACATTCCGGTCTGCACTTCATCCAGCACGAAGAGTGTGCCGTAGCGCCGGCACAGCGCTTGAGCCGCCTGCAGATAATCGGTGGAAGGAACCTGAATACCCGCCTCCGCTTGAACTGGCTCTACGATGAACGCCGCAAACTGGCGCGTGGCGAGGCTCTCTTCGAGCGCTTCGACGGAGCCGAATGGCACACCCTCGGTGCCGGGCAGCATGGGGCCGAAACCCTCGCTCCAGAACGGATCGCTCATCAGGGAGAGCGCTCCGCAGGTCAGGCCGTGGAAGGCCTTGTTCGCGTAGAGCAGGCCGGTGCGGCGCGTGAAGGCGCGGGAGAATTTGATCGCGGTTTCCACGCCCTCGCTTCCCGAGCTGCAGAAAAAAGCGCGGCGAAGGCGCCCGCCGGCGCGCTCCGTCAGGCTGTGCGCCAGGTGGCCGGCCAGCTCCGGAACGTGGCTCTGCAGCATGGCCGGTCCGCAGCGGTCGAGCTCATCTTTGAGGGCCGCGACGATCAGCGGATGATTGTGCCCCGCGTTGTGAACGCAGTAGCCCGAGAGGAAATCGAGAATACGGCGGCCGTCCGACGTGAACAGCTCCACGCCCGAGCAGCGGTCGTACTTCACGTTCATTTCCAACAGGTTGAGAAGGCGAACCCATTGCGGATTCACGCGCTCGGCGTAAACGCGGTCGAGCGTCGGAACAGCTCGAAGTGCAGACATTATCCCTTTTTGTTTGGCTGAGTGCCGGATTGCTTACATTTTGTAAGACGGATTCCGTACATTTCCCGTTTCGGGAAGTTCGCCCGCTGCGCTACCGCGTCGATTCGCGCGCGATCAGGGCCGGTTCCATGACAACGATCCGCGGCGGGCGGCGGCGCTTCGAGCCGATCGCCTTGATCAGGATATCGGCGGCCTGCTGACCGATGGCGGTACTATTCTGATCGATCGTCGAGAGCGGCACGCGCAGCAGGTCCGAATAATGGACGTTGCCGACGCCGATCACCTTGATCTCCCCGGGAATGGCGATGCCTCTTTCGAGAATCGCTTTCATGGCGCCGGCGGCGGTGGGGTCGTTGTAGCCGAAGATGCCGTCGGGGCGGGGGTCGAGTTTCAAGAGGCGCAGCGCGGCGTCGTAGCCGCTGGCGTCGTCGGAGGCTTGTACCACGTACGAATCGGGCATCGAGATCCCGGCGGCGGCCAGGGCATCCCGGTATCCTTTGTAGCGTCCCGATCCGGGCGCGATGGAGCGGCCGGCGATGTGCGCGATGCGGCGGCAGCCGCGCTCGATCAGGTGCGTGGTCGCGAGGCGGCCGATGGCTTCGTCATCCGCTCCGACATAGGGCGCCTGGACCCCCGCAATGCGCCGGTCGATCAGCACGTAAGGCACGCCGCGCGCCTCGATGCGGCCGAACGCTTCGGGGTTCGAGGGCTCCTGCGCGGAGGCCAGAATCAGGCCGTCCACCTGCCGGCCGAGCAGGCGGTCGATCTCGCTCGCCTCGGCGGTGCTATCCTCTTCGGAATTGAAAATCACCACGTCATAGCCCAGCGGGCGCAGGGTTGCCGATACACCCTTAGCGATCTCCGCGAAGAACGAGTGCATCAGGTCCGGCACGATCAGGCCGATCATGAACGTTCGGCGCGCGGCCAGGCTGCGGGCCACCCAGTTCGGCTGGTAGTTCAGCTCCTTAATCCGGGCCATCACCCGGCTGCGGGTCTCGGCGCCCACGTCGGCACAGCCCCGAACGACCTTGGAAACTGTCATAACCGACACGTTCAGGTCGCGCGCGATGTCTTTCAAACGGACAGGTGGATTCGCCGGGTGCGACATAAATGGCACAACCACAATGAGCTAGAACGAAAGTATAACAAGTTGCGGCGATGCAAGCGGTAACAGCGCGGAACCGGGCTGGAAAAGGGATTGAAGATCCGGTTATCCTGGATCTATAATGACTACGGGTGGTTAGCACCTACCTCTAGGTGGTGCTGAACCGGAGGTGACGGTATGGCAGGTAACGCGAAGCCCGACCGTGGCATGGTCGAGCTGAATTCGGAAGAATGCAAGGGCTGCGGCCTGTGCGTGGAAGCCTGCCCGCCCAAGGTGCTGAAGCTCGGAGACCGGCTGAATCGCTACGGCTACCATACCGCAGTGTATGTGGGGGCAGGCTGCACGGCGTGCGGGATCTGTTATTTCGCCTGTCCGGAGCCGGGCGCGATCAAGGTGCTGAGGGCGGCGGCATAGGAGGCGGCCATGCAGAAACAGCTCACTAAGGGCAACGAGGCCATCGTGAAGGCAGCGGTCCTGGCCGGATGCCGCGCGTTCTACGGATATCCGATTACGCCGGCGAGCGAGATCGCCGAAGCCGCGGCTCTCTACCTGCCGCAGGCGGGCGGCGTGTTTGTCCAGGCGGAGAGCGAAGTGGCCGCCATCAACATGTTGTACGGAGGAGCGGCGGCAGGTGTGCGGGCCATGACCGCCTCGAGCGGTCCGGGTATCAGCCTGATGCAGGAAGGTTTCAGCTACCTGGCGGGCGCCGAGCTGCCGTGCGTGGTGGCGGACATTATGCGCGGCGGTCCGGGACTCGGCAATATCGCGCCGGAGCAGGGCGATTACAACCAGATCGTCAAGGGCGGCGGCCACGGCAATTACCGCACGCTGGTGGTGGCGCCCGATTCGGTGCAGGAGATGGCCGACCTGACCACCTGGGCCTTCGATCTTGCGGACAGATATCGCAATCCGGTGGTCGTGCTGACCGATGGCTACATCGGGCAGATGATGGAGCCGGTGGAATTCGCCGCACCCCGCGTGCCCCCTCCGGTGCCGGAATGGGCGGTGGCGGGAAACGCGGCCACCCGCAAGAACCTGGTCTCTTCGATCTATCTCGAGCCGGACGCCCTCGAACAGCACATCCGGAAGATCGAGGCCCGGTACCAGCGCGCGGAGCGCGAAGAGTCGCGCGCCGAATGCTGGCGCACCGAAGATGCGGAAGTCGTGCTGGTGGGCTACGGCATCGTGGGCCGGGTGCTCAAGGCGGTGGTGGAGCAGGCGCGGGCGCGCGGGATGGCGCTCGGGTTGCTGCGGCCCATCACGCTCTATCCGTTCCCGGTGGAGCAGGTACGCGCCGCCGCTCGCGGCGCCAAGGCTTTCGCGGTGGTGGAGATGAGCACGGGCCAGTTACGCGACGACGTGCGGCTGGCGCTCGACGGCAGCCGGCCGGTGGAGTTCTTCAGCCGGGTGGGCGGCAATGTGCCGTCGGCCGAAGAGGTGCTGGGGTTCGTGGAGCACCGGTTCGCCGGCTGCCTGCGGCCCGAGGAGGTGTTGATCCATGGCTAGCTACACGGTGACGCACGAGAAGGCCAGGTGCTTCTATGACATCTACGAGCGGAAGGCCGAATTGCAGCACCAGACGCACTACTGCCCGGGCTGCGGGCACGGGATCGTCCACAAGCTGCTGGCCGAGGCCATCGATTCGCTGGGGATCCAGGACCGCACCATCCTGGTGAGCCCGGTGGGCTGCTCCGTCTTCGCCTATTACTACTTCGACGTTGGCAACGTGCAGGTGGCCCACGGGCGGGCGCCGGCGGTGGCCACCGCGCTGAAGCGCAGCCGCCCGGAGAGCATCGTGATCGGATACCAGGGGGATGGCGACCTGGCGGCGATCGGGACCGCCGAGATCGTGCATGCCGCCAACCGCGGCGAAGGCATCACGATCCTCTTCGTGAACAACGGGATCTACGGCATGACCGGCGGCCAGCTGGCTCCGACTACTCCACTGGGCAAAAAGACCACCACCTCGCCATTCGGCCGGACGGCCGCGAACGAGGGCTTTCCGATTCACGTCTGCGAACTCCTGAACTCGCTCGAAGCCCCGGTGTATATCGAGCGGGTAGCGCTCGGCAATAACAAGCAGATTATGCACGCGGCCAAGGTGATCCGCCGCGCCGTGGAAAACCAGGTGAAGGGGCTGGGCTTCTCATTTGTGGAAGTGCTCTCGCCTTGTCCGACCATCTGGAAAATGCAGCCGCTCGAAGCGCAGACCTTTGTGCGCGAAGAGATGGCCGCTACCTTCGGAGTGGCCAACTATCGCGACCGCACGAAGGAAGCGCATCCGCGGGCTGCCGCGCCGGCGCCCCCGGCGCTGGCGGACCTGCCGCGGATTCTGGGACTCGAGGAGCAGCCGGGAAGCTCTCGCGCGGACGCCGGTGTGCCCCTCCAGGAGCTGGATCTGCGGATCAAGGTGGCGGGCTTCGGCGGCCAGGGTGTGCTGATGCTCGGCGAGGTGCTGGCCGAAGCAGGCCTCGAATCGGGCTACGAGGTTTCGTGGCTGCCGTCGTACGGGCCGGAGATGCGCTCCGGAACGTCCAACTGCCACGTGCGGCTGTCGAGCGGGCTCATCGATTCACCGCTGGTCTCGCGTCCCAACGTGCTGCTGGCCATGAACGAGCCCTCGCTGCGAAAGTTCCTGCCGGCGGTGGAGTCGGGCGGACTGGTTCTCTACAACGGAGCGGCGCTGCCGGAAGATTGCGGGCGCACGGACGTACGTTTCGTGGCGCGTCCGTTCACCGAGATGGCCGACCAGTTGGGCGCGTCGAAAGTCGCCAACATCGTGATGCTGGGCTCGCTGCTCGAAGCCGCGGGGCTGCTCGACCAGGAGCGCGTCGTGGGGGCGCTGCGGCGCCTGGTGAAGAGCGACCGGTGGTTCCAGATGGACCTGGCGGCTCTCGACTGCGGCCGCGAAGCCGTCAAAAAAGACGACGAATACCTCTGGGGCGTCTAGGCGGTCGCCGCCGGAATCCGCTCAGGGGTGTAACCTTAAGGTCGGATTTTACGAATTAATAAGTGTACCGAAATGCTGGAGGATTCATGTCGATAGGGAAAGGCCTGACCCGCGTGCTGCTGGCGGCCGCGGTAGCGATCCTGCCGCTGGCGGCGCAACAGGCAGCGGCCGACCGGTCCTGCTGGTTGCGGGATGTCGCTTCCCCCTCGGATTCGAGAGTATATGCACTCTGCGAGCAGGGCACCATATGGGTCACTACGGATGGCGGCCAGAAGTGGATCTCGCGCGACATGGGCGCCAACCTGACGCTGCGGGCGCTGGCGTTTCTGGATAACAACCACGGGCTGGCGGTGGGCAACGACGGCGCTATCCTGGCCACGGACGACGGCGGAAACACCTGGGCTGCGCGGAAGTCCGGGACCACCGAGAAACTGATGGACGTGGCTTTTGCCGGCAATTCCGGATGGTCCTGCGGGTATAACGGCGTGATCGTGCACTCCGGCGATGGGGGCAAGACCTGGGCGCCGCAAGTCTCGGGCACCACCCAGACCATGGAGGCCATCTTCTTCCTGGACGAGCAGCACGGCTGGGCCGCAGGTTGGGCGGGCACGATTCTGCGGACCGCCGACGGCGGCGCGCACTGGGAGCAGATCAAGACCAATGCGGCCTCCTGGTCGCTCAGCTCGCTGTATTTCAAGGACGCGAACAACGGCTGGATCGTGGGCTTCGCCGGGCAGATCCTGCGGACCACCGATGGCGGTACCACCTGGAAGTCAGACAGCAGCCCGGTGAAGGGCTGGTTGACGTCGATCGCGTTCGATACCCGGGGCCGCGGCTGGATCACGCACGACGACGGATTCCTGAGGAGCGACGACGGCGGGCAGACCTGGAAGCTGGTCAACACCGATGCCCGCTACTTCCTGAGCCGCCTCGTGCGGATTAAGGACACTGTGTGGGCGTTGGGTCAGTCGGCGCTGCTGCGCGAGAACCGGGACGGGTCGAAGTGGGTGAAGGTCGATACCCTGGTGCCGGACAAGACCATGGTGTACTCGGACCCGCAGGCGCCGGGCACCGTGGATCCGGATAAGAACCGGTAGGCGGCTCAACCGCGGGAAACGCTGGCGATGGCGCGAAGGTTGGCCACGCCTGCGGTATAGCGCGCGTCGGTGACCGCAAAGGCCACCGCGTCTTCCAGCCAGTCGTGCCAGATGCCGTCGGGGTCGTGGGAAGCCACCGTCAGGGTGTATTCCTCGGGACAGAGCTCGCAGCGAAAAGCGAACGTGAGCTGCAGCGTTTCCCCCGCCGCGCAGGGTCCCAATTTCAGCTTCTCGAGCTCGGTGTTGGTGCCGTAAACGTTGAGTCCGATGCGCGTGCGGATCATGATGCCGACCACCGGATCGGCCACCGCCTCGTGGAACCGGACCGTGACCCTCACGGAGGCCAGCTCTCCGCTGCGCCAGACCATGGTGGGCAGCCCGTTCTCGCCGACGGTTTCGACGCGCAGCACTTCGGCGCGGCCGTCGCCGCGGCGGATGCGGGGCGAGAGCGGCGGCGTCACGGTCGCGCCCCAGGCGCGAATCCGCTCGGCGATATGGCGGCGGTAATTCGCGAGCATTCCGGCGGGGTCGCCGCGCCCCGCCAGCTTCCCGCCGTGCAGCCACCAGACCTCGTCGGCGAGACGGCGCAGCAGATCCTCTTCGTGCGAAACCAGCAGGGTGGTGGCGCCAGAGCGGCGCAGCCGGTCGAGGGCGATCGCGGAGCGCTCGCGCACCAGAAGGTCGTGCCGCGCGAAAGTCTGGTCGATCAACAGCACGGCCGAGGGCGCCAGGCTGAGCGCGTCGCCCGGTCCAAGGAAGCGGGCGGGTCCCGACGCTTCCACGGTTCCGGAGTCCGGCTGGTCGAGTCCAGCGGCCAGGCGCAGGAGCCGCGTCTTGCCGGATCCGTCTTCGCCGATGACGCCGATGACCACGCCGTCGGGCGCGGCCGCATCGAAATCGGAAAGCGGCGCGGAAGTCACATGGCGAAACGCGAGAGCCATAAAAGTTAGAATAACAACTGCACGATGGAGAATCGCGAAGTTTTGGAGCGCATGCGCGCCGACTGGAATCAGCGCGCCGGGGAAGACGCGAATTACTATGTCGCGTTCGGCCGCCGCCAGCAGGACGAGCAGGAGTTCTTCGCCACCGGCGCGGACGTGGTGAAAGGCCTGACCGCGGAGTTGAAGCGCTTCGCGGGACGCGACGCGGCGCTCGAGATCGGCTGCGGGCCGGGCCGTCTGCTGCGGCCCATGAGCCGCCACTTCACCGAAATCCACGGGGTGGACGTTTCCGACGAGATGATCCGCCTGGCGAGCCAGCGCCTGGGCGATGCGCCCAACGCGCACGCGCATCATAACTCGGGATCGGATCTCCGCATATTCACCGACGATCGCTTCGATTTCGTCTACTCCTACGCCGTGTTCCAGCACATTCCGAGCCGCGAGGTGGTGTTCCGCTACCTGCGGGAGGCGCGGCGCGTCCTCAAGCCCGGCGGCGTGCTGCGCTGCCAGCTCAACGGGCTGCCGGCGCATGCGAAGCAGTACGACACCTGGAGCGGCGTCCGGGTCGCCCCCGAGGAACTGGTTGGGTTCACGCGCGCCAACGACCTGCAACTGCTGGCGCTCGAGCAGCCCGGGACTCAGTACATGTGGATGACCTGCCGTAAGCGCGAGAAGGGATGGGTAGCCTCGCTGGCCGCGCGGGAGCCGGCGGGCGGCGCGGCAATCCGCACGATCAGCAACGCGCTGACGGGCGAGGCGGCGGCGCCGGCCGGAGGGCCTCTGGCCGCCCTGACGCTGTGGATCGAGCGCCTGCCCGAAGAGTGCGACCTGAATCACCTGGCCGTGACGGCGGATGGCCGGAGCTGCCGAGTAAGTTACATCGGCCCGGCGGAACGCGATGCCAGCCAGGTGAATGTCATGCTGCCGGCGGAGATCCGCACGGGCCTGGTGCCGGTGGAGGCATTCTGGCTGGGGCGGGCGCTGGCCGCGCCGGGATGGGTGCGCGTGATTCCGGCGGGACCCGCGGTGCCGCGCGTCCAGGCGGTGAGCGACGGCGTCAACCTGCTCTCGGGAAGCCGCATCGCGACGCGGTCGGTGAAGGTCACGATGAGCGAAGTAGCCCGCAGCCACGAATTCCAAGCGACGGTGTCCGGGCATGAGGTGCTGGACCTGGAATCGTTCTGCACCGACCCGTTGATGCAGCGCTACGAGTACAACTTCAAACTGCCGGCGACCCTCGCGCCGGGGCCGCACGAGCTGCGGATCCGTATGGGGAAGCGCGAGTTCGCGCCGCTCGGGATCGAGGTGGTTTAGTGGGGCAGGCCTCCCGGCCTGCCCGCTCGCGAGGCGGAGTGAGGCTGCTCTTGTCGTTCGTCGTGGTGGGCGCCGCCGTTGCACTGGTCGCTCCCGGCCCACGTCATCACGTGATCCAACTGCCGCCGGGCGTGGTCGTGCTGCGCTCGGAAATGCGCGTCGGGCCGGACACCGAGGTGCGAGGCGATCCGGCCGGGACCGTGCTGCAGGTGGCGGGACGCGCGGCCATCGTAGCCGAAGGGCATGACATCAGGCTGCACGACCTCACCATCGAGGGCACCGGCGGGCCTGCCGTTGGACTGCCTGGCTATGACGTGCCGTTCGCCAGGTTCACCTCCGGCAACGGCATCCTGGCGCTGGGCGTGGAAGGGCTCACGGTGGAGCGGGTCCACTTCCGGAAAGTCTCCGGCTTCGCGGTGCTGGTGAACCGGTCGCGGCGCGTCGCGATCTCCGATTGCGACGTCACCGCGAGCGGCGGACATAATGCGGCGGGGCGGAACAACGCGACCGGCGGGATCCTGCTGGAAGAAGGCACCACCGGTTTTCGCGTGGAGCGCTGCCGCCTCTCGGGCATTCGCGGGAACGGCATCTGGACGCATTCGCTTTACACGTCGGCGCGCAACGGCCAGGGCGCGATCGAGGGCAACCATTTTCACGAGATCGGCCGCGACGCGATTCAGGTGGGCCACGCCTATTCGGTGCGGGTGGAAGGCAACTCCGGCGACCATATCGGCTATCCCGTGGAGGACGTGGACATCGAAGGGCGCGCCATTCCCGTGGCCATCGACACCGCCGGAAATGTGAGCGAGTCGGCGTACCGGAACAACCGGTTCAACGAGGTCAACGGCAAGTGCATCGACCTCGACGGATTTCACGATGGCGAAGTGTCGGGGAACACCTGCGTGAACCGCTCGCCCGCGGAGGCCTACCGGTTCGGCGGGTACGGCATCGTCATGAACAATACCAATCCCGACATGCGCTCGCAGAATATTCGCGTGATCGGAAATGTGATCGACGGCCCGATGTTCGGCGGGATCTTCGTGATTGGAACTGGGCACCGGGTGGAGCGCAACCGGCTGCTGCACGTGAACCTGGCGCACTGCAACGAAGAGGCCGCGCGGTTTGGGTGCTACTACGCCCCGGGAGAGCCCGAGATGCTGGAGAGCGGCATCTATTTGGGCCGCGGGGCCGAGCGCCCGGCCCCGGCGCGCGGGAACACCATCGCGGATAACGAAATCAGCGGGTTCAAGATGGACACCCGCTGCATCGGGCGGGCGCCGGGCATCGGAAAGGATTGGAATATCGTCCGCGGCAACGTCTGCCGGTTCTAGGTGGGGCATGCTTCAAGCTTGCCCAGCTTCGCAAAAATTCTGAGAATCCGGTAGGCCAATGTTACGAATTCGTATGGTCGAGTATCGGCGCAGATTGCCGCATTTCCACCCCGACGGCGCGTACCTGTTTGTCACGTGGCGATTGTCTGGATCTTTGCCGGCCGCAGCGCCCGGGACGATCTATGCGACCGCCGGGCAGGCGTTTGCCGCCCAGGATCGCGCACTGGCGCGTCACCCCGGGTGCGCCTGGCTGAGCGATTCGCGGGTGGCGCGACAGATCGTCGAAACAATTCGTGATGGCGAGAGCGCAAGGATGCTGTATGAGTTGCACCCCTGGGTGGTGATGCCTAATCACGTACACTTACTGATCCTGCCCCGCACCGGGCTGCCCTGGATTACCCACTGGCTCAAGGGGAGAAGCGCCCGAATGGCGAACCGGTTGTTGGGACGGGCGGGAAAGCCGTTTTGGCAGGATGAGTCATACGACCACTGGGTGAGGACCGAGAGGGAGTTTCATCGGATTGTGGCCTACATCGAAGAGAACCCGGTTTCTGCCGGATTGGCGACTATCCCAGAGGATTGGCCCTGGTCCAGCGCAACGCGGGCAAGCTAAAGCGGGCCCCACCTCACACCTCCTGAACGGCGGGACGCAGGTGCAGTGCTTCGAGCACGCCCTTCCACTTGCGCAGGATCAGCTCGATCAGGTTGAGTAGTACGGCCAGGGCGAGCAGGCCCGGCCATAGGTTCATGGTGGTGCGGATGCTGTGGCCGGCGGGGTCGAAGACGTCGCTGGGCTGCGGATTGTAGTGGCCGCCGGTGGAGGAGGCGATGCGGCGCAGCAGCGGTTCGTTGCTGCCGTACTCGCGCATTTCATCTTCCTGGCGGAAGAATCCGACCTCCGGAAAGGCCTTGGACTCGACCAGCGGCCGCACACGGAAAAGGCCCTGGTTGGCGCCGATCGCCAGCTTGCCGCGGTAGTGGCCGGCAGTCACTTTGCTCACTTTCAGGGCCGCCTGGAAGCCGTTCGGGCCGAAGGCATAGATGTCGGGCACCGCCGCCGGCTCCTCCACGTTGCGGGAAAGGTGGTAGTCCACCACGAGCTCGTTGGAGGCCGGGTCGAAATCGGCGCTGGTCTCGCTTTGCGGCG
The DNA here is from genome assembly GCA_963836015.1 of Bryobacterales bacterium. Lineage (GTDB taxonomy): Bacteria > Acidobacteriota > Terriglobia > Bryobacterales > Bryobacteraceae > CAWCDJ01. The sequence continues at coordinate 988,559 of CAWIIF010000015.1, forward strand.
CGTGCGGCAACAGGTCGCGGAACACGTTGGCCCAGAAACGATCGAACCCGGACCAGGTCACCCAGTTGACGGCCCAGCGATTCTTGGCGTCGGAGGTGAAGACGGCGGCGCGGCCGAGGCCGTACTGCCAGCGCACGAGAAGCGGATCGGTGCGGTCCACCTCCAGGATCGTGTCCGAGGTGGGGCGCGCCTGGAAACGCACATAGCCGCGCAGCGCGGGGGCGTTCTCCATGTCCACGCCCTCCAGGATCTCCGCCGGCTTGACGATCTTCGGCTTGAAGTTCCGCTCCACGGCGGTATTGCCGGTGTGCTCCTCGACGTCGCGCAGCAGCAATTGTTCGAGGCCGGAAGGATCGTTCAGGAAATAGGACTTGCCCTGAGCGGAGTTCGCCACCTTTTCAAGAAACGCGCGGTTCACGTCCTGCCCCAGCCCGACCGTCGAGATGGTCACATGGCTCGCCAGCGCCTGCCGCGCGAGCGCCATGCTGTCCCCTTCTTCGGAGATGCCGTCTGTGAGCAGCACGATGTGCTTGTAGACGGCCTGCACCGGGAGAATCCGCTGGAATGCCTCGGTCAGCGCCGGCGCGATCTGGGTCCCGCCATCCGGCGTAATCCCGGAGATCAGGCGCTTGATGGCGGAACGGTCGTCGGCTTTCCTGATAGGAACGGCCCAATTGAACGAATTGTCGAAGATCAGTACGCCCACCGAATCGATGGGACGGAGGTTTTCCACCACGCCGATGGCGGCCAGGCGGGCGAGCTCGATCTTGCGGCCCTCCATGGAAGAGGACTTGTCGATGATCAGGACCACGGCGGTGCCTTCGGGCGAACGCGGCGGCGCGAGCTTGGCGGGCAGGGTGCGCTCGAGCGGGTCCTCTTCGCGGCCCTTCTTATCGACGTAGACATTGTGCTCGCCGGCGATCCATATCAGGCCGCCGCCCTTCTTGACGAAATCTTCGAGCGCGGCCTTGCGCGCCGGCGGAATCGATTCCATATCCCAGTTGTTGATCACGATCAACTGGAAGGGGTCGAGCTTATCGGGCACACCGTTAGGCGCATGATCGACGGTGAACTGGTTGGCTTCGAGATCCTGAACGAGGTGCTGCTCGCTCGAGCCCGGATCGCGCGAAATCACCAGGACGCGCGGGCCGCGCAGGGTGACGGCGTCCTCGAAGCGCGCCTCTCCAATGCCCTGGGCGGTGACGCGGCCGGCCAGCGCGATGGCGCCTACCGCGTTGACGTTGGCTTCGAGGCGCAGGTGATTGACGCCGGCGGAGAGGTCCGCGCCGTTGGCCCCGATGGATTTGCCTTCCGCGGTCATCTCGACTTCGGCATGCATCGGGCGGGGCGCTTCCACGGTGACTTCAATGGGGAAGCGCTCGCCGCTGAAGACCTGGCCGGGGAAAGCCACGGAATCGAGCAGCAGGCCGGGTTTGGGGCGTCCGGCAAGCCGGACGGTGTCGATGGGAATTCCCAGTTGCTGTGCCTGCCAGATGGCGCGGGCGGCGCTGCCCAGGTTCTCGTTGCCGTCGGAAATCAGCAGGAGGCGGGGGACCATTCCGGCGGGCAGGCCGGCGGCGCCATCGCGAATGGCCGCTTCAATATCGGTGCTGTGGCCTCCGGCGCCCGCGGTATGCCGTAGCGCCCACCGGTTCTTCGGCCGCTCGTCCTGTGCGGCCGGACGCGTTGTTCGGGCAAACGGCGTGACGTGCGACCAGTTGCCGCCGCGGGAGCGCTCCACCCGGTCGGCGTAGGACGATTCCGCCTGCAGGTCGGCGTTCGAGACGCTGGCGGACGTATCCACCAGAATGCCCACGGCGACCTTGCTCTGGTAGACCGTGACGCGGGGCATGGACAGCGCCAGGGCGATGGCGGCGAAGGCGCCGGCCTTGAGGAGGAGGGGCAGGCGGCGGCCCGACCCGCGCCACTCCCATGCCGCCCATACCAGCGGAACGACTACCAGGAGCAGCGCCCAGGGATGGTCGAAAGTCACGAACGCACCTCCGCCGCCGAACGCGTCCGGTGCCGGAACGTCAGCGGGCGGCGCAATCCGCCGCGCCGGAAGCGGCCGTAGAGGAGCCACTCGGCCAGCAGGCAGAGCGCCCCGGCAAGCGCCAGCCAGGGCCACGGCTCAATCGAGTTTTCGCCCCCGACGGAGAAGCGCGGAATGCCTTTCATGGCTCCGGGAGGGGCCTCCCAGCGGGTGTCCCAGAGCTGCGGAATGGTGAGGGAGTAGAGGTACTCGCTATCGCCGGCGGCGACCCGCACCATCCCGGGCGCGCCCGAGAAAAAGTTGAGGGTGCGATCATGCAGCGTGAACGGCAGGGCGGCGCCGTTCTCGGCGGTGACCTTGACGTCGCTCTCCGCGGTCCCTTCATCGATCAGCAGTTTCATGCTGCCCACGCTGCCGGCGCTGATCTCCCAGCGGCGGAAGATTTCCGGCGAATACCAGCGCAGCAGGTTGGCGAAGAGCAGGGGAGTCGTCAACTCGTAGCGCATGGGAGAGAGCGCCGGGTGGAAGCCGAATACGACGACCTTGGGTTTCGCGTCGCGAGCCACGATGACCGGTCCGGCCTCGACCTCGCCGATGCGCTCGTCGCGAGGGGAAGGTTCGAATACGAGGGTCTTGTCGAGCTTGAAATCCTTGGTGCGGAGGCCCGCGGTCTCAGGCGATCCGCGGTCCCAGCCCTGAAAGGGCGCCTGTTCCACGGTGGTGCGCACCGGGATGGGCGAGCCCAGGGCCGGAGGCTCGATCCACAGGGAATCGCACGAAGGAGGCGACGGTGGAGCAAAGCGGTCGAAGATTACGAGTCCCTGATCGCCGGGCCGGTACTCCTCGGGCTTGCGGTAGACCGCGGCCACGCGGGGGGTGGAGGAAAGGACCGGCCGTAGAAGATCGGGTTCGGTAGAGTAGACGGTAACCTGCAGGGTGGGCTGCGAGGGGAGCTCGAGTTCGGCCTGATCGTCGGCGGGGAAGGCGTCGTGTGGGGAAAGCGCGACCCCGATGATTCCGGCGGCCGAAGTTTTGTACTCGAACGTCGCTTCCTGATCGGCGCCCGGGGCGAGGGTCAGGCGCCGGGAGCCGCCTGCGACACGCCCGGCGGTTCCGGGAGGCCCGAAATCCAGGTTCAACGTAAGGCTGCGGGGACGCAATCCATAGTTATGAACCGAGACATAAACCTCCCACAGGTCGGCGGATGCAGCGGAGCGCCGGACGCCGATTTTGCGGAGGCCGGCATTCTCGATGGCGTCCGGCACCAGCAGCGCGCGCAGATTGCGGGGCGGCGCGGGGGCCGCGGGATCGGACTCGGTGGTGCGGCCGGCGCCCACGAAGGCGATTTCGCCGGAACGCCCGGGTCCCTGTGCCTGGACGTGCCGCGCGAAGGCCAGCGCCTGGTCGAGGTTGAGTGCGGTGGAGCCCGGCCGGGAGGCGTCGAGGGCCGTCTCGATGACGCGATGGTCCGGTTCGAAAGCCGTGACCGGGGTGGCGAGGCCGTCGGCGCGCACCAGCATGACGCGGTCCCGGGCGGGCAGAGCGTGCAGGTACCGGCGGGCTCGTTCGCGGGCCAGGTCCATCAAGGTGCGGCTGCCGGAGCGCGCGGCCATCCAGGCCGAAGTGTCGAGAACGATGACGTGGTTGCGTGCTGCCAGTTCCGGAGCGCCGAAGCGTACGTGCGCCACCGCCAGCAGCAACAGGGCCATTCCGGCGAGCTGCAGGATGAGCGACCACGGCTGGCTGATGTGGCGGCGGCGCGCGGCCACGGCGGGCTGTTCGGCGGCTACCCAGAAGCGCAGCGTGGAAACCACCTGCCGCCGGCGCGAGCGGTCCAGGAGATAGAGAGCCACGGCCAGCGCCGAGATCGAGCCGAAGACCGCTACGAACTGCACCAGGGAGAGGTTCAGAAAGTACATAGGCTCACGCAATACCGCGCACGCGGATCAGCTCGCCAAAAATCACGCTCTCGAGCGACTGGGAAGTCGAAATTCCGGCATAGCGCCCGCCGCTGCGCAGCGCCAGGGTTTGGATGGTCGAGCTGTATTCGTCGAAGGCGCGAGTATAGCGCGCGCGAGCCTCGTCGTCGAAATCGAGCTTAAGGGTGGCGCCGGTTTCGGCGTCGTGCAGGTCGAGCTCTCCGGTCCATGGCGGGACTCGGTCCTCGGCGGCCCATAGCTGCAGCAGCATCAGCTCGTGGCCGTAATCGCCGAGATACTGAATGGCGCGTTCACATCCGTTGTCGTCGAGAAAGTCGGAAATGACGATGAGCAGCCCGCGCTGGGAGTAAGCGCCGATGAACTCGCGGACCACGGCCATGTAATCCGTAACTCCGCCGGCCTTCATGGCTGCAATGCCGTCCATGACTCCGGTAAAGCGGTGCCTGCCGCCGGAAGAGAAGAGGCGCTGCCCCAGGCGGTCGGCGAATCCATGGATCTCGATGGTGTCGAGACGCACCAGGCCGACATAACATAGAGCGGCCGCCAGCCGGCGCGCATAATCGAACTTACTCCCGTCGTGAGCGCCCATGGAATCGCTCAGATCGACCAGCAGGCGCACCGGAACGCGCGGCTCCACCTGAAACATTTTGAGGAAGAGCTTCTCCAGCCGCAGGTAGGCACGCCAGTTTACGGCGCGGAGATCGTCTCCGTGATGAAAGTTGCGATGGTCGAGAAACTCCTGGCCGGGACCCGCAAAGCGGGACATGTTATGTCCGCCCACCAGACCGGAAAAGGACTTCTTCCAGTGGATGGTGAGCCGCTCGAGTTTCTCCAGAAACTCGCGATCGAGGAGCGGGGCCTCAGCCATACGGTACCTACGCTACGGATGCCCGCGCGGTTACGCCTTTGATAATAGCGGTCAGAATGGACTCGGGGGTCTGGCCGTCGGCGTGCGCGTCGAAATTCAGAATAATCCGATGGCGCATGACCGCGGCAGCCACGTGCTGCACGTCCTCCATGGCCAGGTGGTAGCGCCCGTGCATCAGGGCGAGAACGCGCCCGCATTCCACCAGGGCCTGGGCGCCGCGGGGGGAACTGCCGTAGCGCACGTACTTCTTCGCCAGCTCGTGGGCCTCGGCCTGTTCGGGCTGGGTGGCCATCACCAGTTGGACGGCATACTCCTGGACGTGTGGGGCTACCAGTACTTCGCGGCACACGGAGCGGACTTCGAGAATGGCGTCGCGGTCCATCACCGGTACCGGGACTTCCTCCTCCCGCTGGATGGTCCGCTCGACGATGCGGTTCAACTCCTCGCGGCTCGGGTAAGTGACCAGGATCTTCATGAGGAAGCGATCGAGTTGCGCCTCGGGCAGCGGGTAAGTACCCTCCATCTCGATCGGGTTCTGAGTGGCCATCACCAGGAAAGGCCGGTCTAACTCGTGGGTGGTGGTGCCGCTGGTAACGGTGCGCTCCTGCATGGCCTCGAGCAGCGCGGACTGGGTTTTGGGCGTGGCGCGGTTGATCTCATCGGCCAGCACCAGGTTGGCGAAGATCGGACCGGGCTGAAACTGGAGGGCCTTCCCGCCACGTTCGTCGGTCTCGATGATCATACTGCCCACAATGTCGGCCGGCATCAGGTCCGGCGTAAATTGTATGCGCGAGTACTTCAACTGGAGGGCGCGCGCCAGGGTACGGAGAAGAGTTGTCTTCCCCAGTCCGGGTACACCTTCCAACAGGACGTGCCCGGAGGCGAGGAGGCAAATAAGGACGCCTTCCACGACATCGTCCTGACCCACAATGATTTTGGCGATTTCCCGGCGAACGGAGTTCAGCCGGTTGACGGCGAGTTGGAGCGCAGCTTCGGATCCCACCATTACATTCTAGAGCACAGGGGACTGCTTCTCGGAAGCCCTCGGAGGCAAATTGCACACTTGGCGGGACGATTAAGCGTGTGTCTGTACGCCGGCGCGCTCACCGATCTTACTTGCCAGGATCCCGATGACCGAGGCCATCTCGACGAGGGCCCCGCGCGCCTTTTGAGGAGCGGCAGTCCTGGTGAGCCGGTAGAACGCGTGCATGACTTTGTAGTCCCAGACCAGGAGACGGTCTTCAATCGACTGCATCTCCAACCCGGCAGCGTGCTCGAGAAGGTAAATCAGGAGGTCGTAATCCTTTTGCAGGGAGACTTGCAGGGGATCGAGCGCTTCGCCCGCCTGCAACCGGAGTTTGACGTCGCTGAAGCTGAAGCGGCTGGAAACGTCGACTGCAACTTCACTGGCGGCGTTGCGGACCAGCAGGATGCACGTGTACCTGAACCAATACACCAGCAAGACGAATGAGACCGTAATGATCAAGATGCTCGTGAGCATTTATATTCGCCAAGTTGACTAGGCAGTACTAGTCCGACCAGAACGAGTGTAGCACCTGATAATTCCTGATGCAATAGGTATGGTAGTAAGAAAATGCGTAGAATGCACTACCGGGAAATACCCGGATCCTTGCCCTCCTTTGAGGGTAGCGGAAATCGCCGGGAGTAGAAGTAAACATTTACCGTTAATCGCAGTACTAAGTCACTGCGCTGCGGCAAAAGGCCTACCTTCGTAGGTAAAATCCTGTAGTTTACCGCCGAGAAAGGTTTCGTAAGCCGCCAGATCGAAGTGTCCATGGCCGCTCAGACAAAACAGGATAGTGCGCGGGCGTCCTTCTTCCCGGGCGGCGAGTGCCTCATCTACGGCGGCCCGGATGGCGTGCGACGATTCCGGGGCGGGCAGAATGCCTTCGGTGCGAGCGAACTGGAGCGCCGCTTCGAAGACCGGGACCTGGGAGTAGGCCTTGGCCTCGATATAGCCGTAGTGGAGCAAATGGCTCATCAGGGGTGACGCCCCGTGGTAGCGCAGTCCGCCGGCGTGGATTCCCGGAGGCACGAAATCGTGGCCCAAGGTGTACATCCGGATCAGAGGCGTGAGCTTGGCCGTATCGCCGAAATCGTAAGCGAAAGTGCCGCGGGTGAGGCTGGGGCAGGCGGCCGGTTCAACGGCCAGGATACGCGGACCCTTGCCGGCCAGGCGATCCAGCACGTAGGGCAGGGCAAGTCCGCCGAAATTGCTGCCGCCGCCGAAGCAGCCGATGACGACTTCCGGTTCCTCGCCGGCGAGCTCCATCTGGAGTTTGGCTTCCTGGCCGATTACGGTCTGGTGCAGCATGACGTGGTTGAGCACGCTGCCGAGCGAGTAATTGGTATCGGGATGGGTGGCTGCGTCCTCCACCGCCTCGCTGATGGCGATGCCGAGGCTTCCCGGGGAATCGGGCGTTTCGGCCAGCACCCCCCGGCCGGCATGGGTATGATCGCTCGGGCTGGGGAAGACTTCCGCGCCCCAGGCGTGCATCATCATCCGGCGGTAAGGCTTCTGGTCGTAGCTGATGCGCACCATATAAACCGTGCACTCCAGCCCGAACATCTGGCAGGCGAGCGATAGGGCGCTGCCCCACTGGCCGGCGCCGGTTTCGGTAGCCAGGCGGCGCATGCCGGCGCGCTTGTTGTAGTAAGCCTGCGCGACCGCGGTATTCGGCTTATGGCTGCCGGCCGGGCTGGTGCCTTCGTACTTGTAATAGATGTGGGCCGGGGTATCGAGCGCCTTTTCCAGGCGCCGCGCCCGGTAGAGGGGCGTGGCCCGCCACAGCCGGTAGATATCCATCACCTCGCCCGGGATGTCGATTTCCGGCTTCGGGGAGAATTCCTGCTCGATCAATTCCATGGGGAAGATCGGCAGCAGGTCCTGCGGGGTGAGGGGGGCTCGGGTCTGCGGATTCAGCGGCGGGTCGAGCGGCTCCTTCAAAGATGGCAGCACGTTGACCCACGCGGTCGGGATCTGGCTATCGGCGAGCAGGAATTTGGAATGCTCCGGCATGGGAAGGCTCATTGTAATACGCGCCGAAGTGTAAGGGAGCGGGGCGGCCTTATTCCGCGATGAGGACGGTGATCTGGCCGGGGCCGTGAACGCCGCGGACCAGGATCTGCTCGATATCGGCGGTGCGGCTGGGGCCGGTGATCAGCACCATCGAGCTGGTCTGTTCGGCGGGGCGGGGAAGCAGCATGAAGAGCTCGTCGAGGCTGCTGAGGATGCGGTCGCGCGGCACGATCGCCAGGTGCGCGGGGGGCAGCAGCGAAATCAGGCGGGCTTCCTGCGGACTCGAAAGCATCACCAGCGTGCCGGTATCGGCCAGAGCGTAATCGGCGCTGGTAATGCCGATATCGGCCGCGGCGCACACGGCACGCAGCTCGTCGCGGTCGGTGATGCCGGTCCGCACGCAGGGCAGGCTCGTGATGCCGCACTGGGAGAGGAACGAGGAGTTCGAGGCCACGGCGGTTTTGCCGGCGATCACCTCCGCCGCCGCGGCGCGCGGATCGCTGGTGCGGCTGGCCTTTCCGGCGAGCGCCTCCACGCGGGCGATCATGCTCGCCACCCGTGCCTCCCTCTCGACCGTGGGAACGCGCAAGCGCACCGGCGGCGGATCGGCGGGCGGCTGGCCGGCGCTGCGCCCCACGGCGGTTCGAATCTTATGCAGGATGTTTTCGCGCGACATCAGCGCCGCCTCCACATCTCGCGGAAGCTCTTGGCCGGCGGCGCAGGCAGGTCCCGCTGGCTGGTCCAGGCCTTCACCGGCCCGACGTTCATCGTCGGGGGAACGGTGCGGATCCAACCGCTGTCGGTGGAGGGCGCCATCGCGCCGGCGATCCGTCCCGCCCATGCGTAGACCCGTGGATGAGTCATCATCCAGGCAAAAGCGCGGAAAGCCAGCCTCTCGATCCGGTTCTGCTTCTCACGGGCTTCGGTCTTCTTAACGTCGGAGCGCAGCTCGAGCAGGATCTTGGGAATGTCGATCTTGACCGGGCAGACTTCGCCGCAGGCGCCGCAGAGGCTGGAGGCGAAGGGCAGGCCAGGCTCGTGGGAGACGCCCATGAATTGAGGGGTGATGATCGCGCCGATTGGTCCAGAATACACCCAGGGGAAGCTGTGGCCGCCGATTTTACGGTAAACGGGACACGTGTTGAGGCAGGCGCCGCAGCGGATGCAATAGAGCGACTGGCGCTTGCTGCGGTCGGGCAGCAGCTTGGTGCGGCCGTTGTCCAGCAGCACGACGTAGAATTCGTCCGGCCCGTCGATTTCGCCGGGACGGCGCGGGCCGCTCAGGAACGAAGTGTAGACCGAAAGCGCCTGTCCGGTGGCGCTGCGCGCCAGCAGCTTGAGGAAGGTCGCCAGGTCCTGCGCGCGCGGGATGACCTTCTCAATCCCCGCGACCGTGATGTGGATCTTGGGAGCGGAGGTCGTCAGCCGGGCGTTGCCCTCGTTCTCGATGATGACCACCGCCCCGGAATCCGCGATCAGGAAATTCGCTCCGCTGATTCCGATATCGGCCGCCAGGAACTTCTCGCGCAGCACGGCGCGCGCGATGGCGGTCTGCTTCTCGATGACCACTTCGTTCGGAACGTGGAGGCGTTGGGTGAAGATCTCGGCCACGTCGTAGCGCGTTTTGTGCAGCGCCGGGGCCACGATGTGGTACGGGCGTTCGTGGGCCAGTTGCAGGATGTACTCGCCGAGATCGGTCTCGACCGATTCGAGGCCGTGGTGCTCCAGCCGCTCGTTGAGATCCACCTCCTCGGTGGTCATGGATTTCGACTTGACGATGAGGTGCGCCTTCCGCTCGCGCGCCAGCCCGAGGACGAAGTCGGCGACCTCGGTACCGTCCTTGCAGTAGATCACCTTGCCGCCGCGGGCTTCGACATTGCGCTCGAACTCCTCCAGATAGTGATCGAGGTTCTCGATGGAGTGCTTCTTGAGGGCATTGGCCTGGGTGCGGAGCTCCTGGTAATCCGGCAGCACCTCCGGCGCCACGGTTTCGGTGCGCTTATCTTTCAGCCGTCCGGTCGCGGTGTAGATCGCAAGCTGCAGGCTCGCGTCGGCCAGGGTGGAGTGAATTTTAGAGTCGAATTCAACGGACATGGCTGATTAGCGGCTCGCCAGGACCTCGGCCAGGTGCATCGTGCGGATCTCCGACCCGGCCCGCGACAGGACGCCTTGAATCTGCATCAGGCAGCTCGGGTCGAGCGATACCACGGTGCGCGCGCCGGTCTTCATGATGGCCTCGATTTTGGTGCGGGCCATGGCGCCCGACAGCTCGGCGAACTTGACGGAGAAGGTGCCGCCGAAGCCGCAGCACTCTTCGGCCGGCTGCATCTCGCGCAGCTCCAGGCCCCGTACGTTGGCCAGGAGGCGGCGGGGGGCGCTTCGGATCCCGAGCTCGCGGAGGGCGTGGCAGCCGTCGTGGAAGGTCACCACGTCCTGGAAGCGGGCGCCCACGTCTTCCACGCCGGCCACTTCGGTCAGAAAGGTGGAGAACTCCCAAACCCGCCGCTCTAGGGAGTGTACCTGTTCCAGGGTTTCCGGTTCTTTATGGAACAGCTCCGCAAAGTGGTGGGTAACCATGGAGGTGCAGGAGCCGGATGGCACGACGATGCACTCCGAGGCTGCGAATGTTCTGAGAAAGTGCCGCGCCACGGTGCGGGCCTCTTCACGGTAGCCGCTATTGAATGCCGGCTGTCCGCAGCAGGTCTGGTTCTCAGGGAAATCCACTTCGTACCCGAGCCGTTCCAACACGTCGGCCATTGCCATGCCGATCTTGGGAAACAACTGATCGACCATGCAGGTAACGAACAACGATACCCGTTTGCCCATGCAGTACCCGATTGTATCAGTTTCAACCCGTTACAAGCCCTGCGCGAACAAAATACCCCAATCCCGGTATTCTCTGGGAACTAAAGGTTTCCTTAAGATCGCATAAGAGACAACATGCCAACCTTTCGACTCGTGGGGAACTCAGCGCTGCTTGTGTTGAGTTTGTCGGGGCCATTACTTTTCTCTTCTTGCGCCAGGAAAGGCGAAGCCGAATCGCGGACAGTCGAACAGCCGCAACGGCCGACTGTGGCGGTGGCCAAGGTGACCACGGCGAACCTCTCGCGAGACCTCGTGTTAACGGCCGAGTTCCGGCCGTACCAGGAGGTCGACGTGATGGCCAAGGTCGCCGGCTACGTGAAAGAGATCAATGTGGACGTGGGCGACCGCGTGCGCAAGAACCAGCTTTTGGCGACCCTCGAGGTCCCGGAGATGGGCGACGACCTTACCCGCGGCAAGGCGGCGGCCGATCGGAGCCGGTCCGAGGTGGCGCGCGCCAGGGACGAGTTGCAGCGCGCCAGGTCGGCGCACGACATCGCACACATCTCTTACCAGCGCCTGGCATCGGTAGCCAAAAAGAAGCCCGGGCTGGTGGCGCAGCAGGAAATCGATGATGCGCAGAGCAAAGACCTGGTCGCGGAAGCGCAGGTTTCGGCGGCGCAGTCAGCGCTCGCGGCAGCCACCCAGCAGGTGGAAGTCAACAACGCCGACGTGCAGAAGATCAAGACTCTGATGGAGTACACAAAGGTGACAGCGCCGTTCGACGGCGTCGTGACCAGGCGGTACGCGGACACAGGGTCGATGATCCAGGCCGGCATCGCGTCGCAGACCCAGGCTATGCCGCTGGTGAAGCTTTCGGAAAACAGCCTGTTGAGGTTGATTCTCCCCGTGCCGGAGTCGGCGGTGCCGACGGTCCACATCGGGCAGCAAGTGGAAGTGCAGGTTCCGACGCTCAAGCGCACATTTCCGGGGAGGGTGGCGCGATTCTCCGACAAGCTGTCCATGACGACCCGCACCATGGATACCGAAGTGGATGTCCCGAACGCCAACCTGGTGCTGATCCCGGGGATGTACGCCGAAGTGAACCTGACCCTGAGCCGGCGAAACTCGGTGCTGAGCGTTCCGGTGACCGCGGTGGACCTGGAGCCCGCCAACCAATCCTTGGGGAGCGTAATGGTGATTACGCCCAACGGTCGTGTCGAGCGCCGTAGCGTCGAACTCGGCCTCGAGACCGCCGACAGGATGGAAGTGCGCTCAGGGCTGAACGAGGGCGATCTCGTGGTGATCAGTGGCCGCGCGCTGTTGCAGCCTCACGAGGAGGTCCGCCCGAAAATTACCGCTTTGACGGCGGCGAATACGGAAGGGCAGGCGAACTAGGCTTTTGTGGGGCACCCTGCTCCACCGGGAGATATCTGTGTCCGGATTTGCGATACGAAACCCCTATTTTATTGTTGTTGCGTGCCTGATCATTGCTGTTCTGGGTGTTGCGGCGATTAGCCAGATGCCCGTGGACATGTTCCCCGCGATGAACATTCCAGTGGTGGCGGTGGCTACCTTTTATAACGGCATGCCGCCCGAGCAGATCGAAAACGATATCAGCGGCCGGTTCGAGCGTATGTTCATCATGGGCAGCGGAATCGAACATATCGAATCACGTTCCCTGCCGGGCGTCAGCATCATCAAGGTGTACTTCCAACCGGGGACCAACCCGGACTCGGCAGTGACTACTATCTCAAACCTGGCGATGGCCCAGTTGCGGCGCCTGCCCCCCGGCACGCTACCGCCGGTGGTGCTCAAGATGGATGCCTCCAGCCTTCCCGTGTGCCTCTTGACTTTCAAGGGGGCGGGGCTAAATGAGACTCAGCTGCGCGACATCGCACAGTTCAACGTGAGAAACCAGATCGGCAGTGTACCGGGGTCGAGCAGCCCGCCGCCATTCGGCGGGCGCTACCGGCAAATCATGGTCTACACCGATCCGTACAAGTTGGAAGCGCACCAGCTGAGCCCCATGGACGTTGTGCGGGCCATCAACAACGCCAATCTGATCCTGCCGGCCGGCGACGTTCCGATCGGGTCGCTGGATTACAACATTTACACCAACAGCCAGCTCGATACCGTCAGCCAGATCAACGATGTGCCGATCAAGATGGTGGGCCAGTCGCCGGTGCGGGTGGCTGACATCGGATACGCCAGGGACGCGCAGCAGATTCAGGTGAACGTGGTACGTGTGGACGGGCAGCGGTCGGTCTACACGCCGATCTTCAAGCAGGGCGGCGACACCAATACAATCGCGGTGGTGGACGGCATGCGGAAAGCGGTGGCGCACCTGGTGGACATTCCCAAGTCGCTGGTCACCAAGGTGGTGTTTGACCAGTCGGTGTTCGTCAAGACGGCCATCGAGACGCTGCTGCACGAAGGCGGCATCGGGCTGCTGCTGACGTCCATCATGATTCTGGTGTTCCTGGGAAGCATGCGCGCCACAGTGGCGGTGTTTTTCTCGATTCCGCTCTCGGCGCTGGCGGCGTTCCTGGCGCTTTCCCTCGGGGGCAGTTCGATCAACAGCATGGTGCTGGGCGGCCTGGCTCTGGCGTTTTCGCGCCTGATCGATAACTCTGTCGTGGTGCTGGAAAACATCTACCGGCACCTGGAAATGGGTGAATCGCCGGAGGAGGCCGCGGAGAAGGGTGGCAAGGAAGTCGCGCTGCCGGTGCTCGCCGCCACGTTGACCACGGTGGTGGTGTTCGTGCCGGTGACGTTTCTCTATGGTGTGAGCCGGTTCCTGTTCTCCGCCCTGGCGCTGGCGGTGGCGCTGTCCCTGTTCGCTTCTTTTGCGGTGGCGATGACGGTGGTGCCGTTGTTCTGCGCGCGCTTCATCAAGGCACCGGCGCACCATGGCACCCCCTCCACGGAAGTGGACGTGACGGTGGATCATCCGAAGCCGCGCCGGTCTCTCGGCGAAAAATACAACGTTTGGTTCAACCATAAATTCGAGTCATTCCTGAGAGTTTACGACCGGTTGGTAGGAGTGACGCTGCGCCGCCCGGTGCTGACCCTCGTGGCCTTCGGCGGCGCTTTCGCTGCCACATTCCTGCTGTTTCCACAACTGGGGATTTCATTCTTCCCCCGCACGGACGCGGGCCAGTTCGTCATCAACGTGAAGACGCCGACCGGCACCCGTATCGAGATCACCGAAAACGAAATTGCCAAGGTCGAAAACCTGATCCGGAACACGGTTTCGAAGGAAGACCTGGGAATGATCGTCTCCAACATCGGGGCGACCCCCGGCTTCTCTTCGCTCTACACCACCAATTCAGGTGTGTCGACCGCTTTCGTCCAGGTCAGTCTCAAAGAGGACCACAAAGTCGGCAGCTTCGAGTACATGCGGCGGGTGAAGCAGCGGTTGGATGTCGAGATGCCCGAACTGACCACCTACTTTTCATCGGGAGGACTAGTGGATGCCGTGCTGAACATGGGGCTGCCGGCGCCCATCGATGTACAACTGGCGGGCAGCAACCTGGTGCGGTCGCACGATATGGCGATGACGATCGCTTCCAAGATCCGAAAAATCCAGGGGGTGGCCGATGTCTACATTCCCCAGGATATCGACTACCCGGCCTTCCGGCTCAACATCGATCGCACGCGGGCGAGCGAACTCGGCCTCGACCAGCGCGAAGTGGTCGGCAACCTGATCACGGCGCTGACTTCCAACCAGATGATCGCCCCGAGTTACTGGATCGACCCCAAGACCGGGAACGACTACATGCTGACGGTGCAGTATCCCGAGCAGCAGGTCAAGAACCTGAATGACTTGCGGGCCATCCCGCTGCGCGGCGCGGGCGGGCAGCTCTCCACGCGTCTGGACACAGTCAGCACGATCAGCCGCATTCAGGCGCCCACCGAAGTGGACCACTACCAGCTTCGCCGCACGATGGACATCTATGTGCGTCCGCTCGGCGAAGACCTCGGGCGCATCGCGAACTCGATCAACCGGATCCTGGCGAATACTGAAATGCCGGAAGGCATCACCGTAACGCTGCGCGGCATGGTGCAGGGCATGTTCGAGAGCTTCACCCGCTTCGGATTCGGCCTCTGTCTCGCGATGCTGCTCCTGTACCTGATCCTGGTGGCGCAGTTCCAGTCGTTCATCGATCCGTTTATCATCCTGCTCGCCGTGCCGCCGGGGGTCATGGGAGTGATCCTGACCCTTTATCTGTCGGGCACAACCTTGAACGTGATGTCGCTGATGGGAGTCGTGATGCTGACGGGTATCGCCGTCTCGAACAGTATCCTGATCGTGGAGTTCGCCCGGCAGCTTAGAAGGGAAGGGATGGATGTGCGCTCGGCTGTCGCCATGTCGTGCCGCGTCCGGCTGCGGCCCGTGCTGATGACCTCGCTGGCCACTATCATCGGTCTGCTGCCGATGGCGCTGAAGCTGGGAGAAGGCAGCGAAGCTTATGCCCCGCTGGCGCGCGCCATCCTGGGAGGCCTGACGATCTCGGTGGCTCTCACGGTGTTCCTGGTCCCCGCCGCTTATGTGCTGATTTATGATCGACGGAGGGCAGCTTGAAGTTCATACGTTACGCTTTGCTTCTCACCGCGGCGGCCCTGTGCCTGAATGCGCAGGCCCCCATGCATCTGACATTGGCCGAGGCCCAGAGCCAGGCAATTCAGAACAATCCGCGGTTTTCCGCCGCCAAGTTTACCGCGGCCGCGGCCTACCAGGTTCCGCTTCAGTACCGGGCCGCTTACCAGCCTAGCCTTACAGGCAGTTTCACCGGAGTGGGAGCCGACAACGGCAGCCGCCTGGCCGCTGGCGGGCTCAACAATCCGGTAGTCTACAACCGCCTCGGGTCGGGCCTGACGGTGGGGCAGATGATTACGGATTTCGGCCGCACGTCTAACCTGATGGGCTCCGCCAGGCTGCGTGCCCAGGCGCAGGACCAGGCCACCGAGACCACCCGCGCGCAGATCCTGCTGAACGTCAGCCGCGCTTTTTTCGAGGTGCTTCGCTCGCACGCGGTGCAGAAGGTGGCGGTCCAGACCGTGGCGGCGCGCCAGTTGGTTTACGACCAGGTGAGCGCTCTGGCGCAGAGCAAACTGCGCTCCACGCTGGACGTGAGCTTCGCCAACGTCAATCTCTCGGACGCGAAACTTCTCCAGGTGCAGGCGGAGAACGATGTCCGGGCCGCCGAAGCCAACCTGGCCGAGGCCATGGGCCTGCCGGGCCAGCCGGGCTTCACGCTGGAGGAAGAGTCCCTGCCGACGCCAGTGCCCGACCGTGTGGAGGATCTGGTGCGGCAGGCGCTCAACAACCGCCCCGAGCTGAAAGACCTGCGTCTGGAAGAGAGCGCGGCGCAGCGTTTCACCAAGGCGGAACACGCGCTGTATTATCCCAGCATCGGGGTGCTCGGCACGGCCGGATTCGCGCCGGCGGCTTATGAGACGATTGCCAGCCGCTACGGAGCCATCGGGCTCAACGTCAATATCCCGGTCTTCAACGGCGGCCTCTTCAAGGCGCGCCAGACGGAAGCGGAGTTGAAGGCCAAGGCTGCGGCCGAGGACGTCAACGACCTCCAGAACCAGGTGAACCGTGATGTGCGTGTGGCTTGGCTGAACGCCACTACGGCATATGACCGCATGGGATTGACCAGGCAATTGCTGGATCAGGCGCAGTTGGCGCTCGATCTCGCCCAGAGCCGCTACAGCCTCGGCCTGGCCGGAATGGTGGAGCTGAGCACCGCGCAGCTCAACCTCACTTCCGCCCAGCTTGCCGTCGCCAATGCACGCTACGACTATCAGACGCAGCGAGTCACGCTCGATTACCAGGTGGGGATTCTACGGTAACGGACCTGTAACATGAGTATCCGATAATGGACTCGGAGCGCACCTTCGGCGCGTTTTTATGTCCACCCTGTCGCTCACCGTCACAATCATCCTGATTGCGCTCTGCTTCGACTTCCTCAATGGCTTTCACGATTCGGCGAACTCGATCGCGACGATCGTATCGACTCGCGTGCTAACCCCGGGGATCGCGGTGTGCTGGGCGGCGTTCTTCAACTTCGTATCGGCATTCACCTTCGGCACCGCGGTGGCGGGCACCATCGGAGAGGGCTTCGTCAACCTCAGCCTCGTGACCCCGTACGTCATGCTGGCGGGGATTCTGGGCGCGATTGCCTGGGACATCATCACCTGGTGGTTCGGACTGCCGACCAGCTCGTCGCACGCTTTGATCGGCGGATACGCGGGCGCGGCCATGGCGCGCTCGGCCTTCGAGTTCGGCATCGGCTCCAGTTTTCACGCGCTGATCCCGGGCAAGTGGGTCCCGACGCTGGCCTTCATCGTGATCGCCCCGCTGCTCGGAATGGTGGCGGCGTTCACTATGATGGTGGCGGTCTACTGGATCTTTCAGCGCTGGTCGCGCCTCCAGATGGACGTCCACTTCCGCCGCCTGCAATTGCTCTCGGCCGCCGCCCTGAGCTTTTCGCACGGCACCAACGACGCTCAGAAGACCATGGGGCTGATCACCGGCGTGCTGGTGACCGCGGGTTACCTGAAAGCCTTCCATGTCCCCATCTGGGTGATTTTCTCCGCGCACACCGCCATCGCTCTGGGGACCCTGTTCGGAGGATGGCGCATCGTTCACACGATGGGGCGGAGATTGACGCCCCTTAAGCCGCGCTCGGGATTCTGCGCCGAGACCGGAGCAGCATGCGCGATTCTGGTCTCAACTCACTTGGGGCTTCCCGTTTCGACGACTCACTGCCTGGTCGGGTCGATCGCGGGCGTCGGCTCGGTGCAGAGGTTGAAGGCGGTGCGCTGGGGGGTCGCGCGCGACATCGTGTGGGCGTGGGTGCTGACGATTCCGGCGTCGGCCGTGGTGGCTTGGGCGGTTTTCGCGCTGATCCGGCTGGTGAATCCAGCGGCGTAAAGAGCCGCGACCGTCGGGGAGCCGGCAGGCCTATCCCGGCCGATAATCGGGGTACAGCTTGCGCAGGCAGTCGGGACATAATCCGTGGCTGAATTTCGCCTCCGAGTGGGACTCGATGTAGCGCTCCAACTGCTGCCAGGCCCCCTCCTCGTTGAATATTCTCTTGCAGGAAGCGCAAATGGAGAGAAACCCGTTCAGCAGCTTCACTTCTTCGAGCGCGGTCTGGAGTTGCGCGATCAGCTGCTCCCGCTCCATGGCGTAGGACTTCATGGGAGTCACGTCGAAATAGGCGCCGGTAAGCCCTGCGACGGTCTGCCGCCTGCCGTAAAGGGGCTCCACGGTAACATCGAAATAGCGTTTCTTGCCCAACAACGTGATTTCGGTTTCGTCCCGTGCTCCCACCCCGCTGCGCAATACCGTCCGCTTGACAGCCGATAGGTGGGCGGCCTCTTTCCGATCGAAAATCTCCGTGTCCCTGTGGCCGACAAACTCCTGCCCCAGCCACGCCGGGATCGATGAGTAGATCCAGGTGTAGCGCAGCTTCCGGTCCTGATTGAAGACCACGACGGGCGTGTGCATCAGGGCCATGCGGAAGTGCTCTTCGCTCTCCCGCAGGTCGGACTCCATTTTTCGACGCTCGGTAGCATCGTGGATCGTGAGAATTGCGAGAGCTTTCCCGTTCTCGCGTACGGGCCTGAGACTGATATCCGCGGGAAACTCCGTACCGTCCTTGCGCCGCCCCCACAAGTCCCGCCCCCGGTCCATCGGGCGAATCGTCGGATGCTCGAAGTAACCTGCCCGAAATCGGCGATGCATGGAGCGAAACCGCTTGGGCAACAGGATCTCGACCTTCTTGCCCACCAGTTCGCTGCGTGGGTACCCGAACATCTCTTCGGTCCGGTTGTTGACCAGACGAATCCCTCCCGTGGAACCAGTAACGATCATGGGATCCGGAGCTACGTCGAGGAGTAACTGAAGATACCGTTCAGGAAGGGCCAGCGAACTGAGAGCCGAAGCGCTCACGTAGGGTAGGATTCTTCTGGGTTTCCGCCGGTCTCTTTAATCCCGGTGAAACAGGTGAAGCCTCATAAGGCTGTGCAGGTCCGGCGGTCAACAGGGTGTCATCGCGATGTAACTCTCCGTGGTGGATAATAAATTACCTCCATGTGTGCCCCAATGAAGCGAATTGCCTGCCTTCTTACGATTCCCCTCCTTCTTCCGCTGGCCCGGGCGGAAGAGAAAGTCGTGGGCGGTCCCTATGCCGTGAACGTAGGACAAAGGACAGCCACCGTGGTATGGGTTGTCGAAACTTCCCAGGCCTCCATCGGCAGATCGCCCGGACAAGCGGAGAAGACCAGCCCGGTACTACGCTCCGAGAAAGTTCACTTCTCCGGACTCCAGCCGGGAACCACGTATTATTACGACACCACCGGCCGCGAAGACGGCAAGGGCTCGTTCCGGACCGCGCCGGCCGCCAAAGATGCGGCTCCCTTCCAGTTCGTAGTCTTCGGCGATACGCGCACGCGCCACGACGTCCATCGCCGTGTGATTGCCGCAATCCTGAAGTACGCGTCGCCCGAGTTCATTCTCCACACCGGCGATCTGGTCGCCGATGGCGCCGATTCGGCGCAATGGCCCGTCTTCTTCGACATCGAGCGCGACCTTCTTCGCAAGGCGGCATTCTTCCCCTCCCTGGGCAATCACGAGCGGAATAATGAGCAGTTCTACGATTTCTTCAACGTCACGACGCCGTACTACTCCTTCGATTGGGCCAATGCCCACTTCATCGTGCTGAACAGCGATATCGGGAATGTCTCGACCAGCGAGGTGGCGCGCGAAAGCTTCTGGACCGAGCAGACCCGCTGGCTGGAAGACGATCTGAAGAAGAGCCAGTCGGCCGATTTCCGGTTCGTCATCTGCCACCATCCGCCGATCACCGCGGTTGCGCGCCGGCAGGGCAGCAACCCGCAGATGACCGCGCTCATCCCGTTGTTCGAGAAATACAAGCTGACCGCCGGATTCTTCGGCCACGATCACAACTACCAGCACTATCTTCAACACGGCATTCACTACTTCATCACCGGCGGCGGCGGCGCTCCTCTTTACGATGTCTCCACACCGCCCCAGGGGATCACGCAGAAAGCCGTGAGCATCGAGAATTTCGTCATCGTGAAGGTGGAAGGCACCAAGGCGCGCGTAGAAGCCATGCAGCTCGATGGCACTCCCATCGAGGTCACGCAACTGGGGCGCTAGGCCGTGCGCGACCGCAGCCGCCCGCTCTCCCGCAGGACGAACTCCAGCCAGTCCACTGCTTCGAACACAGCGCGGTTCTCGAGCCCTTCTGCATTCGCCCGGCAGCGGCGATAGATCTCCGGCCGGAGCAGTTCGTCCACCCTTGTGTACACCCGGTCGAAGCTCGCGGTCACCAGCCCGACCTGCCGTTCCAGGATCCACTCCGCGTTATAGCGCTCGTGCGCCAGCGTCTTCCGGTTCCGCTCCACGATGACCGGCAGGCGCATGGCCAGCGCTTCGCTGATGCTTCCCGGGCCGGGCTTGCCGATCAGGAAATCCGACAGCGCCATGTAGTAAGGTACTTCTTGCGTGAAGCCTTCCACCCACATCGGAATCTGCTTCCGCATGGCGCGGATGCGCGCCGCCGACTCCTCGTGCCGCCCGCAGAGGACGATCAACTGCAGGTCCGCTCCCGGACGGTTCAACGCCTCGGCCACTCGCACGGAATCCATGGATCCCTGGCCGCCGAAAAGCACCAGTCCGGTAGGCCGGCCCGGGTCCAGCCCCAGGCGGAGGCGTTCCGCCGCGCGATCCACCTCCACCGGCCGGTGGAAACGCGGATGCAGGATCATGCCGGAGGCCTGCAGGATCCGCGACGGCTGGATCCCGATCGAGCGCGCCTGCTGCGCGGCCTTCTCCGTGCCGCAGATGAAGTACTGGTCCTGGCGCTCGATCCAGAAATGAGGAGGGTAATCCGCCAGGTCGGTGAGAATCGTAACATACGCCGCGGAGGGGCAGGCGCGGGCCAGGGCCTGGCGCAGCGCGCGGTTCAGGTGGGGAATCAGCGATACCACCAAATCCGCGGGATTCTCCCGGAAATGCCGGGTCAACACTTCCACCTGGGCTTCGTGGCGCATGCGGATCAGCAGGTGCATGAGCGGGATCAGTTGCGCCGACCCGGCCGTCCAGCCGCGCCGCAGCATGATGTTGTAGACTTCCTGAAACTCGATGCCAGTGGCCTTTTGAATGAAGTCGATCGAGTTGAGCAGCCCCTGGATGCTCAGCAGCCGCACATCCCACGGCCGCTGCTGCTCGCGGATCACGGTCTCGAGCGCGAGCGCCGCGGCGCGGTGCCCACCACCCGAATCGACGTAGATCAGGTCAATTCTCGGCTGCATCGGCTTTTACCTATGCAGGAGTATCACCAAAACCACTTCGATTCCGTGACGATCCCGTGAAACTATGACGCGGCTTATTGAATCGAGTTCAAATACGCTGTGAGATTGGCCACTTCCTGCGCGTTGGCGAAGCGCGGCCATGCCACACCCGCCTGCTTCATGCGGTTGAGCATTTGCGGCCCGTGCAGCCATAGTGCGGAAATAATGGCGACTTCGGAATACTTACGCGCCTGCCCGGGCAGCGCCGGGGCGCCGTTCCGTCCGGAGATGTGGCAGTCCGCACAGCGCCGCTCGTGAAATACCTGTTTGCCCGCGGCGATGTCGCCGCCCGGGTAGACGAACTGCCGCATCCATAGAAAACTCAGCAATTGACGCATCTCCTCCGGGCTGAGCGAGGGCGGAGTCTGGGCCATTCTCGGAGCGTGGTTCCACATATCCACGGCGATCTCCGTGAGCGTCATATTATGCAGCCGGTCTTCCAGCGCCAGTTTCCCCACGTGGCAGTTGGCGCATCCTTTGGCGCGGAAGATCCGCTCGCCGCCGGCGCCGCTGGTGTTCGAGAATCTCGACTCGAGCCCCGCCGTTTCCGGCAGCGAGCGGAGATAGGCCAGGATGTTTTCCAGTTGGTCGGCGGTGAGCGACTGCCATTCGAGTTTCCGCCGGGCGAACGCCTGCCGCATGTGGAAGCTGTGGTTCCACATCTGCTGCGCCAGCAGAATCGGGTCGGCCAGCGAGTCCCATTTGGTGACCGGAGGCGCCCCCTCGGCGCGCGAATCCGTGATGCCGTGGCAGACGGCGCAGCGCTTCTCCTCGAAGGCAATCCGCCCCTGCGCGGCGTCGCCGGGCTTCTCGAAAAACCGCGCGGAGTAGAAGAACGCGAACAGGTCGGCGGCGGCTTGCGGGCTGAGCTGCGGCTTATCGATGCCGGCTCCTTCCATGGCCGCCCACATCACGGGAGCATGGTTCCACATGGTGCTCGCCAGATAAGCCGGCGAGTAGTTGCGCGGAACCGCGCGCCCCAGGTCGACTCCGATTTTGCCGCCCTTGCCGTTGACCGAGTGGCAGCGGACGCACTGCTCCGTTTGAAACAGCCTGGCCCCGCGGGCGGAATCGCCGGGGATGACGGGAAGCACCGCACCCGCCAGCGGGAGCGCGGAAAACATGATGGAGACAACCGACCTGAACCAGTGCATCGAAGCGGAAGTATGACAGGACCGCGCGGACCACGTCAAGTATCCGGATGCGCTGCTATAGTGAACGTTGACCCATGGGCCGCATCCGCATTCTTCCTGACCAGGTCGCCAACAAAATCGCCGCGGGAGAAGTGGTGGAGCGCCCCGCGTCGGTGGTCAAGGAGCTGCTCGAAAACTCGCTCGATGCCGGCGCTTCCAGCCTGCGCATCGAGGTCGAAGCCGGCGGGCGGCGGCTGATCCGCATCGTCGACGACGGCTGCGGCATGCTGCGCGACGACGCGCTGCTGGCCTTCGAGCGCCATGCCACCAGCAAACTGCGCGACGTCAAGGACCTGCTCTCCATCTCGACCCTCGGGTTCCGCGGCGAGGCGCTGCCTTCGATCGCGTCCGTGTCGCGGCTGCTGCTCGAGACGCGCTCGCCCGAGGAGACCACCGGCACCTGCATCGAAATCGCCGGCGGCCGCATGCTGCGCTGCGACGAGGCCGCGCTCGCCGGCGGCACCTCCATCACCGTTCGCGATCTGTTCTACAACGTGCCCGCGCGCCGGAAGTTCCTCCGCACCGAGCAGACCGAGATGGCGCACGTGGCGTCGCTCGTGACGCATTACAGCCTGGCCCACCCCGACAAGACGTTTCATCTCACCAGCGGCCCGGCCGAGCTGCTGCACGTGACGCCGGTCCCGACGGTCAAGGAGCGCGTCTACCAGGTCTTCGGAAGCCAGGTGCTCGAGGAGCTGGTGGAGATCGGCGATCGCGAGAAGGAGCTGCTCGTGGCGCCGCCCCCCGTGCCGCCCTCGCAGGGCGTGGCCGAGTACCAGAAGGAGCAGGACGAGCCGCCCTCCCGCACATTCCGGCTGAGCGGCTTTTTTTCGCGGCCGCAGGTGCAGAAGGGCAATCGCAATTCGATCTACATTTTCGTGAACGGCCGGCTGATTCGCGACCGCCTGCTGCTGCACGCGCTCTCCTCCGCCTATCACAACCTGATGCCGCCCTCGGCCTATCCTTTCGCGCTGCTGTTTCTCGCATGCGACGCCGAAGAGGTGGACGTCAACGTGCATCCATCGAAGACCGAGGTGCGGTTCCGGCACGGATCGTTCGTTCACGATTTCGTGCGCGACACCATCCGCGAACGCCTGATGGAATCGCGTCCGGCACCGGCGTTTTCGCCTGCGGCCCGGGTGTCGCCGCCGCCCCAGCCCGCCGCGGCCCTGCCGTACTCCGAATTCAGCCAGATGATCGAAAACGAAGCGGCCGACCCCAGCGTGCTCGACCCGGCGGCGGATCCTCCAGCAGGACCGCCGGCCGACCGGCCGCTGCCCGAGTTCACTCTCCGTTCCGCCGCCGCGCCTGCTCCCCGCCTGGATTTCTCCGCCCCGCCGCTCGAGGTGACGCCCGGCCCTCCCCCATCCGGCAAGCTGATGCGCCACCTGGACGCTCACGGCGAGTTCCCGCCCGAAGCCATCCCGCCGCCTGAGATGTCGCTGTCGGTACTCTCGGAGCTGCGCCCGCTCGGCCAGATCCACGAGAGCTTCATCATCGCCGCCGGCCGCGACGGCTTGTGGATCATCGACCAGCACGTGGCTCACGAGCGCATCCTGTTCGAGCAGGTCATGAAGCAGCGCTCCGCCGGCCGCGTGGAGATGCAGCGCCTGCTGATGCCGCTGATCCTGCAGCTCACCCCCGAGCAGCAGATCGACTACGCCCGCATCGCCGACGAGCTGCACGCCTCCGGCTTCGAGACCGAGCCCTTCGGCAACCGGACGATCGCGATCAAGGCCGCTCCCGCCAACGTAAGCGGCGCCGATCTGGAAAAGATCCTCTACGAAATCCTGGAGATCGCCGAAGAAGAGCTGCGCGGCGCCTCGCTCGACGACCTGCGCCGCGGCATCTGCGCCTCGATCGCCTGCCGCGCCGCCATCAAAATCA
This sequence comes from Bryobacterales bacterium, assembly GCA_963836015.1. Lineage (GTDB taxonomy): Bacteria > Acidobacteriota > Terriglobia > Bryobacterales > Bryobacteraceae > CAWCDJ01. The sequence goes on from CAWIIF010000015.1 coordinate 1,012,680, forward strand.
ACATGCGCCTGGATTTCGCCAAGATGGAGTGGCTGCTTCGTGCGCTCGCCCAGACCGATTGCCCGATGAGCTGTCCCCATGGCCGCCCCATCGCCATGCACTACTCCACGCGAGAAATCCTGAAGGCGTTCCACCGGATTTAACCCGCCATTGACATCCCCCCATCCTCCCCTGTAAAAATAAAGTACAGGCGAATAATAGGCGAAGATATGGCGGCGGCAACAGTCCTCAGAACACAGTTCGAATCGGTGCTGGGGGGACACCTGGACTGGCAATCGCGGCCGGATCCGGAACGGGTGCCGTCGGGGGTCCCGGAGATCGATGCCGCCACTGGGGGAATTCCCCGAGGGTGCCTCACGGAGATCTTCGGGCCAGCCTCTTCCGGCCGCACCAGCCTGATGCTCTCCGTCCTGTCCGAGGCTACCGCACGGGATGAAACCTGCGCCCTGGTGGATGCCGAGGACGCATTCGATCCGGCTTCGGCGGCAGCGGCTGGAGTGCGGCTCTCCCGGCTGGTTTGGGTTCGTTCCACACACAACGCCGAGCACGCCTTGAAGGCTGCCGACCTGCTCCTCCAGGGCGGCGGTTTCGGCTTGGTAATCATGGACTTAGGCGATACCTCCCCGGAAACGGCGCGGCGCATTTCGCTCACCTCGTGGTTCCGCCTGCGACGGGCGGTCGAGAATACCCCGACCGTGCTGCTGGCGGTGGCGCGGCGGTCGAACGCCAAAACCTGCGCGTCGCTCCAGTTGGAATGCCGGCGGGAGCGGGCGGGCTGGTCGGGCGCCGGCCCCGGACGTCTGCTGCGCAGCCTGCGGGTGAGAACCCAATCGACAGATCGGAGCAGGATATGTTCGCCTGTCTTCACGGCCAGGGCAATCTGACCGCGCTGGCCTTCGAGTTCTCCCCCACCGTGGAGCTGACCGCGCCCGACACGGTCACGCTCGACGCCGGGGGGCTCGAACGGCTGTTCGGCCTTCCCCAGGATGTAGCGGCGGCGATGGCAAAGCGGACCTCCGAAGCGGGGGTGAAGGCCAACCTGGCGCTCGCGGCCAATCCGGACGCGGCTATCTGCGCGGCTCGCGGCTTTCGCGGCGTCAGCATCCTGCCGCAGGGCGATGAGGGCAAGTTTCTGGGGACGCTGCCCCTGACCTTGCTCGCGCCCTCGCCGGAATTGCAGGAGACGCTCGACCGCTGGGGCATCCGCCGGTTTCAGGAACTGGCCGCGCTTCCCCCGCTGGGGATCGCGGAGCGCCTGGGCGCGGAAGGCCTGCGCCTGCGCGAACTGGCGCGCGGCGAGGCCGATCGCAAGCTGCTGGCACTCGAGGAGCCGCCACGCTTCGAAGACGAAATCGAGCTGGAGTACCCGGTGGAGGTGATGGAGCCGCTGGCGTTCCTGCTGGCGCGGCTGGTGAACGGGCTGGCGACACGGCTGGCAACGCGCGCACTGGCTACCAACGAACTGCGGCTGCGGCTGAAGCTCGAAAACCGCACGATGCATGAGCGCACGCTGCGGCTGCCGGTGCCATCGCTCGATACCAAGGCGTTCCTCAAGCTGCTGCAACTGGACCTGGAAGCGAATCCGCCCCAGGCGCCCGTGGTGGACGTGTGGCTCGGAGTGAATCCGGTGAAGCCGCAGGCGGCGCAGAGCGGCCTGTTCGTACTCGCCGCGCCGGAGCCGGTGAAGCTGGAGCTGACCCTGGCGAGGATTCAGGCGATCGTCGGCGAGGGGCGGGTGGGGACGCCCGAGTTGATGGATACGCATCGGCCGGAGGGGTTTCGAGTGGTTCCAGTGGCGCAGGCCTCCCGGCCTGCGCTGGGCAGGCCGGGAGGCCTACCCTACTTAGCTTTGCGGATGTTCCGGCCGGCGCGGGCGGCGCGGGTGGAGATTGCTTCGGGGGGGCCCGGCTTTGTCGCGGCGGATGGAATTCGCGGGCGCGTGATCGATATCGCCGGACCGTGGCGCACTTCGGGCGACTGGTGGACCACCGACCCCTGGTCGCGCGACGAGTGGGATATCGCGCTCTCCGACGGCGCGCTCTACCGCATCTATTGCGATCCGCGCGGATGGTTCGTGGAGGGCAGCTATGACTGAGTACGTCGAGCTGCACGCCCGCTCCGGCTTCAGCTTTCTCGAAGGTGCGTCCGTGCCCGAAGAACTCGCCGGCGCCTGCGCCCGTTTCGGCATGCCGGCCATGGCGCTCATCGACCGCAACGGCGTGTACGGCTCGCCGCGCTTCCACATGGCTGCGAAGAAAGCCGGCATCCGCGCGCACATCGGCTCGGAGATCACCTGCACCAACGGGCTCTCCTACCCGCTGCTGGTGGAATCGCGCGAAGGCTACCGCAATCTCTGCCGCCTGGTCACCCGCATGAAGCTGCGCGCCAGGAAGGGCGAAGGGGCCGCCACCCTCGAAGAGCTAGCGGAATTCTCGCGCGGACTGATCTGCCTCACCCGCCATCCCGACGAGCGCCTGCTCGAGATCTTCGGACGAGGCAACGTCTACGCTGAGCTGCAGCGCCATTACCATCGCGAGGAAGAGGCTGAAAACCAGGCGATCCTCGAGCGCTCGCGGAGTCTCGGCATCTCCGTGGTCGCCACCAACGGGGTGGCTTACGCCACGCCTCCCCAGCGCGAGCTTCTCGACGTGCTGACGTGCATCCGCAATCATGTGACACTGGCAAACGCCGGCCGGCTGCTCGAGCGCAACTCCGAGCGGCACGTAAAAACGCCCGCCGAAATGGCGCGCCTCTTCGCCGATCTTCCGGAAGTCATCGCGCGCACCGTGGAGGTTTCCGCGCGCCTCCAGTTCACGCTTGCCGACCTGGGCTACGAATTTCCGCGCTACCCCGTCCCCGAGGGCCATACCCAAATGTCGTACCTGCGCTATCTGGCGGAAGAGGGCGCGCGCCTGCGCTACCGTCCCTATCACGATCGCGCCCGGAAGCAGATCGAGCGCGAACTGGCCCTCATCGAGAAGCTGAAGCTGCCCGGCTATTTCCTGATCGTCTGGGACATCGTGCGCTTCTGCCGCGAAAACGACATCCTGGCGCAAGGCCGCGGGTCGGCCGCCAACAGCGCCGTCTGCTACGCGCTCCAAATCACCGCGGTGGACCCGGTGGGCATGGACCTGCTCTTCGAGCGCTTCCTTTCCGAAGAGCGCGGCGAGTGGCCGGACATCGATATCGACCTTCCCAGCGGCGACAAGCGCGAGCGCGCCATCCAGTACGTCTACCAGCGATTCGGCAAGCTGGGCGCCGCCATGACCGCCAACGTCATCAGCTATCGCGGGCGCTCGGCCGCGCGCGAAGTCGGCAAGGCGCTGGGCTTCGAAATCACCTCGGTCGAGCGGCTGAGCAGCCTGGTCCGCACCTGGGAATGGAAGGACCCCAAGGACACCACCGAGCGCCAGTTCCGCGAAGCCGGCTTCGATATGAACCATCCCCGCGTGCGCAAATTCTTCGAGGTGTACCGCATGGCGCAGGACCTGCCGCGCCACCTCGGCCAGCATTCGGGCGGCATGGTGATCTGCCAGGGCGATCTCGATTCCGTGGTGCCGCTCGAGCCCGCCACCATGCCGGGCCGCGTGGTGGTGCAGTGGGATAAGGAAGACTGCGCCGACCTCGGCATCATTAAGGTGGACCTGCTCGGCCTCGGGATGATGGCCGTGATCGAGGACACCTTGAAGCTGATCCCGGAGGTCTACGGCGAAGAAGTGGACCTGGCGCATCTGCCGCCCGACGATCCGGCGGTCTTCGAAGCTCTGCAAACCGCCGACACCATCGGGATGTTCCAGGTGGAGAGCCGCGCGCAGATGTCCTCGCTGCCGCGCATGCGCCCGCAGCGCTTTTACGACATCGTGGTGCAGGTGGCGATCATCCGGCCGGGGCCGATCGTCGGGAAGATGGTACATCCCTATCTAAATCGCAGGCAGGGACGCGAAAAGCCGGACTGCCTGCACCCCTCGCTCGAACCGGTGCTGCAAAGGACGCTCGGAGTGCCGCTCTTCCAGGAGCAGTTGCTGCGCATGGCGATGATCGCGGCCGGATTCACCGGGGGACAGGCCGAGGAACTGCGGCGCGCCATGGGGTTCAAGCGCTCCGAGGCGCGGATGAAGGAGATCGAAGTGAAGCTGCGCGAGGGCATGGAGCGCAATGGCATCACGGGCAAGGCGCAGGAGGATATCGTACGTTCCATCGTCTCGTTCGCGCTCTACGGCTTTCCGGAATCGCACGCCGCCAGCTTCGCGCTGCTGGCCTACGCCAGCGCGTACCTGAAATGCCACTACCTGGCGGCCTTCACCTGCGCCATGCTGAACAACCAGCCCATGGGATTTTATTCGCCCGCGATCCTGATCAAAGACGCGCAGCGCCACGGTCTGCGGGTGCTGCCGGTGGACGTGTCGGAATCGGATTGGGAGTGCACGGTCGCATTCCCTCATCTGCGTCTCGGCCTGCGCTACTCCAAGGGTCTGCGCGAGGAAACCGGCCGCGCGATCGTCCGCGCGCGTCCGTTTTCGAGTGTGGATGACCTCGCCGTCCGCGTCCCCGATCTGCGCAAAGACGAGATCAACCGCCTGGCCGAAATCGGCGCCTTGAACTCGCTCGACCGCATACACCGCCGTGACGCGCTCTGGCAGGCGCAGCGCGCCATCCTGCCCGTGGGTCCGCTGCTCGAGCCCCTGGAGGAAAAGGGCCAGCCTTCGCCACTCGCCGCCATGAACACCGAAGAACGCCTGTGGGCCGATTACCGCGGCACCGGCCTGACGGTGGGCCGCCACCCCATGACCTGGCGCCGCGCCGAGATGAACGCGCTGGGGGTGAAGCGCGCCATCGACCTGCCACAGATCCGCAACGGCCGCATCGTGAGGATCGCCGGATCGGTGATCGTCCGCCAGCGCCCCGGCACCGCCAACGGCTTCGTGTTCCTCAGCATGGAAGACGAGACCGGCATCATGAACGCGATCATCACCCCCGACACCTTCGACCGCTTCAAGTTCGAAGTGCTGGGCGAGCCCTTCCTGCTGATCGAAGGCGTGCTCCAGAACCTGGACGGCGTGATCTCGATCAAGGCCGCGAAGATCGAAGGTTTACGCGCCGGAGCGACGGCGGAGTCGCACGATTTTCACTGAATCAGCGCGATCTCTTTGAACCACACCGTGGCCGGGCCGCCGTGGTGCTGGATGGCGATGTATCCCGTGTCGGGACGCGGTCCGCGGTCGGGCTCGTACTGGCCCTTCTTGGGCGGCACAGGCGACTTCCCGTCATAGTCCGTCACCAGGACGCCGTTCAGCTTGACGATCGTACGCGGGCCTTTCATCGTGATCTCGAGCGTGTTCCACTCACCTGCCGGCTTGTACGGCCGCGCCTTGGCTTTGGTCATCGAATAGAGCACGCCGGTGCAGTGGTAATCGTCGCCGCTTTCGTCGATCTGTACCTCGATCCCCTTGTTGATGGCGTCGTCCTCCGATTTCGGCTCGATCGGAATCCGCGTGAATACTCCCGAGTTCGCCACCCGGTCGGACACCTTGTAGACCACGCGCAGCGTGGCGTTGCCGATCTTCGCGCGCGTGTACCAGAGGTCGTCCTCGGGGGTCGCCGGCAGGCTCACCAGCATGCCGTCCTTGACCTCGAAGCCGGGTTTTTGATCGGCAGGAGCGCCCTCGTGCCGCGGGATGCGCGCCCATCCGCTCAGGTCCTTGCCGTTGAACAATTGCCGCTCTGCCGCCCAGCCGGGAAGCCCCAGCAGCAACAGAAAGATCAGAGACCGTTTCATAGAGCAATCATATCGCCGCGGCACAGGCTGACGAGGTCGCTGAAAACGCCATAGGCCGTCTGCTCCACGCCAGGCTCGATCGATACCGTGCCGAAGGTGCCCATCAGGTCCGTATCGAAGAGGATCAGGTTGGAAGTACCGGGAGTGCAGGCCAGCAGGCCGGCGCGGTCGAGCACCTCGGCACGAACCCGCAGCGAGATTCCCGATGCGGTGCGGCGGCCGCGGCTGACCAGGCGGACGGTCTTGCCCTCCCGCACGATCTCCCGCATGCGTTCCGGAGTGATCCGGGTGATGCCGCGGGTGGAGACCTGTTGCGGGGTGGTGCGCGCGTCCATCAGGACATTGGCCAAAGCGGCGGTCTTGGCGGCCGAATCCCACCCTTCCACGTCGAAGGCGCCATCGGCCTCGGTGATCCCCATTTCGCGTGCAGCCGCCAGCCCGTCGTCAAACGAGCCGCCCCGCTCCATGGTTTCGATCACCACCTTCGAAGTGGAATTGAGAACGCCGGTGAAGCCCAGCACCTTGACGCCCGGCATGCTGTGCCGCCAGAGGTTGAACACCGGAGCGCCATCCATCACGGCGGATTCGAAACGGAAGCCCACTCCGGCGCGCGCGGCTTCGTCGCGCAGCGCGGCGTACGCGTGAGCGACCGGACCTTTGTTGGCGGTGGCCACGTGCATCCCGCGCAAAAAGGCAGCGCGGATGTGCGAGATCGCGGGCTCCCCGTCGGAAGGGTTGAGGGTGGTCAGCTCGACGGCAGCTTCGGCGCGCGCGGCATCCAGAAACTCGCCGATCGAGCCGGCGCCCGGCCCGAGCACGGGATCGGCGGGCAGGCCGCCGGGGTCCGCCGCGGTCCCATGCCGCAAGGTATGGATGCCGGTGATCGTAAACGGGAAGTCGCGGCGCTTCTTTCGCACCAGGCGCGCCAGCGCGCGGCCCACATTGCCGTACCCGATAAGTGCGAGCTTCAACCAACGATTGTAGCGTGAGCGATAGGATAGAAGAAGATGGAACAAGAGAACGGAACCTGGCGGAGCTCCCGCCTGGTGCCCCACAGCCGGCTGGTCCTGATGGCCGGCTTCGGCGGCTTGCTGCTTCTCATGGTGTTTTCGGCCTTCGACGTCATCCAGGCGCTACAGCAGATCCAGGGCCAGAACGACGCCATCCGTGAAGACTATTTGATGCGCACGCGCGTGCTCGAAAGGATCCGGGCCGATCTCTACGTCTCCGGCACGTACGTCCGCGATTACCTGCTCGAGCCCGAGAGCGGCAAAGCCGAAGGTCATCGTTATTCCCTGCAGGAAACCCGCCGCGACATGGGCGAGGAAATCGCCAAGTACCAGACCTTGCTGAATGCCCAGGAAGAGAAGCCTTTCAACGTGCTGACCAGCGAGCTGGCTTCCTATTGGAGCGTCCTCGAACCCGTGTTCCATTGGAACGCCGGCCAGCGGCGGAAGGCCGCGTCCTACCTGCGCGACGAGGTCTTTCAACGGCGCCGGTCGATGCTGGCGATCGCCGACCAGATCGGCTTGCTGAACGAAGCGCAGTTGAACGCGGGAAGACAGAAAGTCGAGAGGACCTTCCGGCAATCCCGCAACCGCCTGGCCTTGACTTTCGGCCTGACCGTCGGGCTGGGACTCATGCTGGCAGCCTTCAGCATTCGCCAGACGCTCAAGCTGGAAAGGGAGGCGGCGGAGCGGTACAAGGAAATCGTGGACGCGCGCGCCGAGCTGAAGCAGTTGTCGGCGCGGCTGGTCCAGGCCCACGAGGAAGAGAGGCGCTCGATCTCGCGCGAGTTGCACGACGAGGTCGGACAATCGCTCTCGGGCGTGCTGGTAGAAATGGCCAACCTCTCCACGCGAATCCGCTCCCACGACCCGGACGCAGTTTCCTCGAAAGTCGACGAGATCAAGGGGCTTGTCGAAAACTCCATCCGGGTGGTACGCAATATGGCCCTTCTCCTGCGGCCTTCCATGCTGGACGACCTGGGGCTGGTACCCGCGCTCGAATGGCAGGCCAGGGAAATTTCCAGGCGCACCGGCCTGTGGGTGAAAGTAGCCGCGGACGATGTCTCCGAGGATCTGCCCGAAGATCACAAGACCTGTGTGTACCGCATCGTGCAGGAAGCGCTGCATAACATCGTGCAGCACGCCGAGGCGCACCAGGTCAAACTCACGGTGATCCAGGAAGCCCGCTGCCTGGTACTCGAGCTTGAAGACGATGGCAAGGGCTTCGACGCGCGGCGGGAGAAGGGAATGGGGCTTCTCGGAATTCAGGAACGGGTGAGCCACCTGGGCGGAACCTTCGCCGTGGAATCGCATCCGGGGCGCGGCACAAGGCTTCGGGTGGCGCTGCCGCTGATAATCGAAAAAGCAAGGGAGACTGCGTGAAGCAGATTCGAATTCTACTGGCCGACGATCACACCGTGGTGCGGAAGGGCCTGCGCCTGTTATTGGAGAACGCCGGCATGACGGTGGTGGCGGATGCCGCCGATGGACGCGAGACCATTGCGCTGTGCGAGGAGCATTCGCCCGACGTAGTGGTGATGGACGTGGCCATGCCCACGCTGAACGGGATTGAGGCCGCGCGCCAGATTTCGGCCAAAATGCCGCAGACCGCCATCGTCTTCTTGAGCATGCACTCCGACGAGGGCTACGTGCTGCGGGCCCTCAAAGCCGGTGCGCGCGCCTACCTGCTCAAGGACTCCGCGGAGCACGACCTGATCAACGCCATCCAGGCGGTCAGCGAGGGCAAGGCCTTCTTCAGTCCCGCCATCAGCAAGATGCTGGTGGAGGATTACGTACGTCAGATGCAGGAGCGCAAGGTGGAGGACAGCTATGATCTGCTGACCACGCGCGAGCGCGAAATCCTGCAACTGCTGGCCGAAGGCAAGGGCAACAAGGAGGTCGCCAACCTGCTGAACCTGAGCCTCTATACGGTGGAGACCCATCGCAGCAATATTTTCCAGAAGCTGAACCTGCACAGCGGAGCCGAACTGATTCTTTACGCGATTCGAAAGGGCGTCATCAGCTAACTACCCGCTCCGTCCGGAAGCGGGCAAATCAGCTCAGGCGCGACGCCGCGGCCTGGTCGAGAAACAGCGCGGCCGAAGGGTGGCGACGCAGCGCCGACGCCGGGCACGATTCCGCGATGGGGCCTTCGAGCGCCGCGCGCACCGCCGCGCTTTTCCGTTCTCCGTTGACGAAGACCACTGCGCGCGGCACCCGCAGAAAGAAAGGCACGGTCAGCGAGAGCGCCTGCTTCGGCACGTCTTCGATGCCGGCGAAAGCGCCGTCATGAACCTGCTGCATGCGGCAGATGTCGTCCAGGTTCACCAGCCGGACATCGCGCGGCTCGTCGAACCGGCACACCGGCGGATCGATGAATGCCAGGTGGCCATTCTCTCCGATGCCCATCACGACCAGGCACGGCTGCGCCTCCCGCAGCAGCGCGGCGTAGCGGTCGCACTCGGTTTCGAGGGCGGCAGCCTCGGCGTCCAGCCCGTGGAAGGCGGCCACCGGGACGTGGTCGAACAGGCGGTCGCGCAGGAAGCGCCGGAATGAGGCGGGGTGTTGCGCGCTCATGCCCGCGTATTCATCCATGTGGAATGCGGTGATCCGGGCCCAGTCGATCTCGGGTATGGCGCGCAGGGCTGCCAGGAACGGATCCTGCGAGACCGCCGAGGCGAAGACCACCGCGGCCTTGCCTCTTTGCCGGATCTCCTCGGCGATTACCGCGGCTGCCACTGCCGCGCCGGCCGCGCCCGCTTCGTCGCTGCGCGGATAGATCTTGACTTCCGTTTGTGTCGAACGAATCAGCATAGGTCAGCTCATCCAATGATCCAGGCGGCTGCTCACAAACTCGTCATCGGTGAGCTCCGGATACGCGGCCGTCACGCGGTCGATCTCCTCCAGTTGTCCGGGCGACAGGTCCTCGGCCGGGTCGAGGCACCAGCGGCCGGCCAGCAGGCCTTGCCGCCGCAGAATCTCGTGCAGCCCGGCTATACATCCGGCGAAACGGTTGCGCACATCGAACAGGGCCGCATTGGCGTCAGTCAACGCCGCCGATCCGGCCAGGATCTTCGCCGCGTCCGGGCCGCCCGCCTCCCGGCAGGCTTGGATGCGCTCGAGCAGCTCGACGGCGCGCCGCGTCCACACGGCCCACTGGCCGAGCAGCCCGCCGCGGAATCGAAGTGTTCGCCCGTTGAGGTGGAAATCCGCCAGCAGGTCGGGAATGATGTTGTCGTCGTTGCCCGTGTAAAGCGCGATCTCGTCCGCCCTGCCGCTGTCGGCCGCTCCGCGGATCACGTCCAGCGTCCGGTAGCGGTCGAACGGCGCCACTTTCACGGCTGCCACGCCCTCGATCGCGCAGAACCCGCGCCAGAACTCATACGACAGCGGACGTCCGCCCACCGACGGCTGCAGGTAAAAGCCGAATAGGGGAATCTCCTTCGCAATCGCGCGGGAATGTTCCAGCAATTGGCCGTCGCCGGCATCGGGCATGGCTCCCAGGCTGAGAAGACCCAGGTCGTAGCCGGTCTCGCGGGCGAGCGCGGCTTCGCACAAGGCCTGGTGCGTATCGCCGCAGATTCCAGCCACCTTCACGATCCGCTTCCCTTGTGCACGTTCGAACCCGGCCGCGGTTTGCGACGCCAGTCGCAGCACCGCCTCGTGAAGCCCGGCGCCGCGGATCGCGAATTGCGTGGTGTGTACTCCCACGGCGATCCCGCCCGCTCCCGCCTCGCAGTAGTAGCGCGTCAGTGCCGTCTGCCGCCGCTCGTCGAGTTTTCGCGCCGCGGTCAGAGCCAGCGGATGCGCCGGAATCACCACACCGCGGTGGAGTGCCTGCCGGACTGCGCTGTCCATGCGGCTTAGAACCTCCCGTCCGAGACTTCGAAGTGCGTCGGCTTGGACAACCATTCACCGCCTGCTTCGATCCACGCCGCCACTCTCTCCATCAGGTCTTCGGCCTTTACTTCGGGCGCGCCGAGCAGCGCGTGACAGGCCGAAGCGTCGCTCAGCAGTGCGGCGTTTCCCTCCTGCTCCGCAAAGCGGCAGGCCCGCCCGAACCGCGCGGCAAACCAGTTTGCCGTATCGCGCACGAAAAGGGTTTCCGCCCCGGTCACGTTGAGGATGCGCGGCGGCGACGCGCAATGTTCCAGCGAACGAAAGGCGTATGAGTTGGCATCGCGCTGCCAGATCGCGTTGAACGCAGGTACGGTGAGGTCCACCGGCTCGCCCGCATGGACCCGCCGCGCGATGTCCACCACGACCCCGTAGCGCAGGTCCACCGCGTAATTCAGCCGGAAAAACAAACAAGGCAGGCGCCGGTGGAGGGAATAATATTCGAAAACCCGTTCCCGGCCCAGGCAGGACTGCGCATACTCGCCCACCGGAGCCGGCGCATCGGTTTCCACCGAACCGCCGCTCGTGGGTCTGGCGAAAAGGGTATACATTTCCGGTGGAAAAGACCACGACGCGAGACCCTTGGAACCGCTCGGCCGCAATCGCCGGAGCCACGGTGTTCATAGCCCAGGTCAGCTCCGGGCTGCCCGCCGAGCCGAATTTCCGGCCTGCCAGGTACAAAACGTTCGGACACTCGGGGAGGCGCGCTACAGCGTCCCGGTCCAGCAGGTCGCAGGCAAGGGCCTGCACCCCGTCCACGCCGATCAGGCTGCGGGAAACCGCGATGACGCGCCGAGGCTTACCGGCCACGTCTGCAGCCCTGCGGCAAAGCCGCGCCAGCGACGGACCCATCTTTCCGCCGGCGCCCAGAATCAGCACGTCGCCTTCCATCTGGCGGGCGCACGCGATATCCGCTTCGCTCGGGCGCGATAACTCGTTCTCCAGATCCGACCTGCTGCTGATCCCGACGGTCATCACTAATAGCATACTCGCCGGAGCCGGGGCGGCCCCCTACTGCACTTTCAAATCGCCCTCGGCCGACCAGTACAGAGCGTCAAACAGCAGTGGCAGGGTGGCGTGGGTCTGGGCCCGGTGCTGTGGGCGGATGCCGAACAACACGATTTTGCCAGGGTTCATCTCTACGGTTACGACGGCGGCGCGGCCGAGCATCAGCTCTTCGCCGCGCAGCCATCCGGAGGCGTTCACTCCGGTATTCGGATACCGCGCGACCACGCTCACTTTCTGCGATGAGAAGCCCTCGGTCAATTGAAAGAACGGCGAGTTGATATAGAACCCGTACGCGTCCGGCGCCATGCCCCAGCCCACCGGATTGGATGTATCGATCTGCAGGTTCACGATCGTGCCGGGGGCGAAGTGCTGATCTCGCGAGAACGTGCGCTTGAGGTCCTTCACACCCAGCGGGAATTTGTCGAGCACGAAGTTCGACGCCTCGCCCAGCGCCACCAGCGTGCCGCCCTCGGCCACGAATTGCCGGAGGGCCACCAAGCCCTCGTCGCCGATTCCGCCGCGGTATTCGGGAACGATGGTCTTATAATCCAGGCCGTTCAGGATCGCGCTCCCGCGCTGGTCGGGCAGGATGATGGCGTCGAATCTCTGTCGCAGGCGGCCCGCCTTGATGTCGGCATTGTGGAGCTTCGTGTAATCGAAGTCGTAGGTGTCCAGGATGTAGCGCGTCCAGCCTTCGTCCATTGACGGATCGTAGGATTGGTAAATGCCCACGCGCGGCCGGTTGAGAACGGTGCCGAGTGCCGCCGTTTTGGCCGTGGCGCCCGGTACGATGTCGAAGCCTTCGGCGGCCTGTTTCCACACATCGGGTTTGGCGGCTGCCACTACGTACGGCACCCCGCCCGCCTCGGGCTTCGTCAGGCTGATCTTCGCGCCGCCCTTCAGCAGGCGGTTGACGACCATCGCGGAGAGAGCTCCGTTATAGGGGAAGCGCCACGTCCCGCCCGTATTGGCCGCCGCCAGCATGTATCGCGGCCTGGTCGTCACCGCCTCCAGCGCCAGCCCAGCCGGCAGCGCGGACTTGGCGAACGTAGTCTTCACTCCGAACTGCATTCCGAGCGACCATGCCGAAACGTCGTAGGGCGCTTCGGCAGGCGCATTAGGAGTGCGGCGAACCTCGGGATACGTTTGCTTCTCGAGCATATCCTTGGCATAGCGCGCGAATACCTGGGTAAAAGGAATGACGAACGTGCCGGCCGGCCAGGTCTTGCCGTCCTGCGTAAATTCGGCCTTGGCGCGATAAACTTCCAAGCCGCCGGTGAGCAGCCGGTCCACCAGGTCGATGGCCTCATCTGGGTCGTGCTGGCCGTCCAGCGGGATCAGGATCCCGAAGGCCTTCTCCTTGCCGGTGCCGATCTCGCCCTTCCGGCCGGCTTCGATCGTGCTGCGGTTGATGTCGTAAATCTGGCGCAGGAGAGATTCGCGCCGGTCCGCCGCCGTGTCGAGTAGCGCGAACGTGGAGATCAGCTCGTAATCCACGATGTCCCGCAGGGTCCACTTGCCGCCCAGCCAGGGACGCGGATATTCGGTGCGCGGCGTGATGTCGCGCGGCGCGGGCAGCGGGGCGTCGGGCTGCTCGAACTGGCGCCGGCGCTCGGCTTCGAATTCGGACGTTCCGCCAGAGGGGCCGGTGGCGGCGCCGCGGCCTCCCGCGCCCGCCGCGGCGTTCGCCGGCGGATGCGACGGGTCGGCCATCAGCTGCACGGTCGGTGTCGCGATCCGAACGCTGGCCACCTCCGTGAGCAGCCCCACCTCGTTATGCCACCAGCCGGCCCAGGCCATCGCGCCCTCCCAGAAGTTTGTGTAGGTGGAATTGAAAATGATGCCCGTCTTGCCCTCCGCCTCGAGCGCGGCGGCTTGCGATTGTCCGTACAGCCCATTCAGGCGGTAGATCAGCGGGTCCACGTTCGGATTGATCGGGTCCGTGGCCGGCATGGTGAAGATGCGTGGGCCGGAGGTGCCCTGCTGGTGCTCGTCGAGCCAGATGGCGGGGAACCATTCGTGCCACAACACCGCGGCGGCCATGCGGCTCTCCTTCTGCGAGAACAGGTACATGTCGCGATTGTTATCGTGGCCCGTGTAGTTGTGATACAGGTACGGCAGGGGCGAAGCCGCGTAGGGGGTGTCGACGGTCTTGTTATACCAATCGGTCACCATGATCTGGCCGTCCGGATTGAGCGAAGGCACCAGCAGGAATATCACGTTGTCCAGGATCTTGTGGATCTCCGGCGAATCTTCCGTGGCCAGCCGGTACACCAGCTCCAGCACCATCTGCGAAGCCCCGATCTCGGTCGAGTGAATGTTGTTGGTGATGAAGACGACGGCCTTGCCCGAGCGGAAAATCTCGTCGCGCTCGGCTTCGGTCGGCGCGCCGCCCTGAAAGTACAGCTTCTGTTCGAGCCGCTTGTACCGGTCCAGGTTGCGCAGGTTCTCCGCCGAGCTGATCTCCATCATGATGAACGGATTGCCGAGCGTGGTGGGGCCCAGGTTGCGGAACCGGACGCGGTCCGATTCGTGGGCCGCTGTCTGCATGTACTCCACGATCTTGTCCCAGCGGACCAGTTTCTTGTCGGTGCCGATGCGAAATCCGAAATATTGCTCGGGAGACGGGACAGCCGCGGGCAGTGCCAGGGCGAACAGAAACAGCGCGGCGCAGAAGCGCTTCATGACTTTCCCTCCAGGGGTATATCAGATTGTAGACGAGTTAAGGCTGATCCCGCCCGCGCCGCGGATCCGTTCCGTCAAGTGCGCCAGTTGATCCCCACGTTCAGCTTCTTCTTCGCGTAATCGAAGCTGCGAACCAGGTCGATCAGCTGCTGTTCCTTGAGCGCATCCGCCATGATCTGGGGATGCCGGCCAGGCACGTCTTCGATCACCATCGGGCCCATATAGGGATGGCCGCTTTTGGCAAGTTCGACGAAGCGCGCGAACTCCCAGGCGGGCATCTTGGAGAACGCTTTCCAGAACCCGGGTTCGAGGTAAGGCAGCGTGGTGGGAGGCCTTCCGGTGATGATCTCCAGTTGCATTGACGATTTCGGACACAGCTCGCGAAAACGCGCCACGAACTTCACGAAATCCACGCTGCCGTCTCCCAGCGCCACCCACTGCGCCGCCGCTCCCTGCGGCACTTCGAACACCGCCGAATCGCGGACGTGTGTGGTCACGACGTAAGGGGCCAGCGTTTCCAGCGTGACGAATGGATCTTCGACGCACCACATCGGGTTGCCGGTGTCCAGGCAGGATGCCACATAGTCCTTTCCGGCTTCCTCGATGATCGTTTTCACCTCACGCGCCTGCATGTCGCCGGAGTGGTTTTCAAGAGCGATTTTGACGCCCAGGTCGAGAGCTTCCGCGCGCACTGAGCGGAATACCTGGATCGTGCTTTCCATGTGCGGCTCGATTCCGCCCGGAGTCAGGCGGTCGGCGCTGGACCCGAGGTAACAGCGCATGGCCTTCGCGCCGACTCCCCTGGCGACTCGCAGCCCTTCGAGGACGCGTTCGCGGGCCGGCGGGCCGTTCTTTGAAAACGACGTGCTGGTCGGGCAGATGCACCCGGTTCCGGCGTCGATCGAGATGTTCGCGCGGGCCGCCTGGTCCTTGACTTTCTGCAGGTAGGCGGCTTCGTAGCTCTCATAATCGGACATCGAGGAGAACTGGATGGTGTCGAGCTTCTGGGAGGCGGCGAATTCCAGGAACTGGGGCGCTTTCCATCCGAATGCCCGGACAGAGTAAGTGTCGAAGCCCAGCTTGACAGGAACCTCGGCGCCGGCAGCGGCGGCGGCTGCCGCGGCCACCGGCAGGGTCTGCAGAAAAGTGCGGCGGTGCATGCTGCTACTTTATCGCAGATGCCATTTCCCGGCCGAGCGCCGGCGCGCCCGACGCTGTGCGCCGGACCAGTGCCAGTCGCTCCCGGTATTGCCGGCGTAGCTGCAGCTGGTACGCGGCCGCAGTCACGCCTTTTCCGGCGGCGTTCTGCCGCACGAAGTCTTCGGCGGTCTCGACGCCTTTCTTGAGCGGGGCGCCGGCCTGCTCTAGATAGGCCGGGTCGCATTCGAACCCGGAATCCGCCACGGCCCGGAGAGGCAGTATGTAGTTGTTCGGAAGCCCAATGGATTCATAGGGAAAGCCGGATGCCCAGTCCGTGTGGTAGCCCACCCGCATGTTGTCCGGATTCACCGAGACCTGGGCGTGCGTCACGCAGTCGGCCGCCGCGATGGGGTAGCGGCTGCGCAGCATTTCGACCAGCACCGCTGCCGCGCGTTCCTGCGCAGGGCTGATGGCGGTCTCGCGCCCCGGAACCGCTCCGGCCTCGAAAGAGACTCCCAGGAAGCTCTCATTCAAGTTGATATAAGTCCAGCGCTCGTCCGCCCATAGGGAGAAGCCCGCGTGGTTAGCAGCATCGCTCTCCCGCACGACCCGGTAAACTCTTCCGAAACGGTCGATCACGAAGTTGTACGCGCATTTCCGGCGGACATAATCCAATGTAGACTCACCCAATTTCTTCAGGACGCGGTTCTCCCGCTCTTCAAACGGCGCCTGCCGGCTCTCGGTGGCGTGGAAAACGATGCCTGCCGGTGTATTGCGTATCTCCCCCGCTTCCCGCCCCGAACCACCAGTTGCGAATGCGACATAGCGCCGTGGATGAGTGGACACTTCATAGCGGGTCTCGATGCGCAGGCCGTTGCTGTAGATCTCGAACTCAGCGTTCTTTTCCACCTGCCAGATGGGCGGCGGCCCTCCTGCCGGGCGGCTTGCCACGGGCAGGGGAGCGGCTGCCAACGTCGTGTGCGGAGCGGGGGGCTCGACTCGCGCTTTGGCCTTGACCAGGAACAAGACCGCCACGGTGCACAAGATCGCCGCAGGCACGTACCGGCGTCGCGTCCAGGCCTTCGCGGAGGCCGGCCGGTCATTGGCGGTTACGACCTTTAGAAAGCGCAGCTTCGCGACTGGATCGTGGATCTGTCCCGCCAGCCAGTCCACAACCGGCCGGGAATCGGACTCGGTCTGCCTCTTCGGTCCCATCGTGACAATGAATAGATCGGCCGGGCCGAAAAAAAACCTTAGCAAAATGGCGGGAGAACTCTACTGAGAACAACCTCACCCTGCCGATACTACTTGAGTGATACCCGATAGGAAAGGGGAACCGCGATACCGGACGGCTGGTTCAGGCCGGCCGGATAGCGCTGTCAAGCTCAATGGTTCCGCGGGGTTTTCAAGCATGTTGAAACAATGGTTTAACTTTTCGTATCAAAACGGCTCTCACAATGGAGTGGCCCATCCGGCGACGGAGACCTCCACGCACAATCTGGCTGATACGGCGAAGGACGTTGCTCCGGCGCCGGAGTCCAGGATCGCCACACCGCCTGCTTTTGACCAGATCTATAACGGCGCTGCCGTCAAACCGGCGCGGATTCCGTACGGGATCCTCAAGGTTGCGGACATGATCGCCAGCGCCCACCTCTCCGGAATGTCGCCGGAGACCAAGCGCTCTGCCCTTTTGATGGCTCTCGAAGCCGCGGGGGCCGAGGTGGAAGACGTGCTCCAGGACGCTGTCGTCCGCCAGCGCGCCCTCAACGACTATGAAGAGACCTACCAGGGCCGACTGAAAGACCTGGAAAACGTCAAGTCCGAGGAAAACTCCAAAATCCAGGCGGAGTTGGACCGGATCACCGGGCAGTATATGTCGCGCATCCAGGCCAATGTGGATGACGTCGCCCGGGAGCAGGATAATTACCGCGCCTGGCAGAAGCGCAAACAGCAGGAGGTCGAGCGGATTACGGAAGCTGCAGCCTTCTGCGTGCCCCACGGAAGCCAGAACGGCAACGGTCTGAGTTCGGTTCTCGAACGGGCGACCTTTCCGCGGAGGTAGAGGTGTTGATCGGGGCAGTCTGCTTCGTGCTGGCGGTCGGGGTGATCACCAGTTGGCGGTTCGAGAGTGGGAATCCGCTCGGTCCGCGCGAGTTGCTCAGGATGAGGCGCATCTGGGATCGAACACATCGGGAAGAGACTCTTCCATTCGATTGAGAAGGAACGGAGGTTCATAGATGAGTCAAGCAGAGGAATATACACAGCCGATCGGACTCGATATCGGTACAAGCCGCATTGTGGCGGCGAGGAATGCGGATCGCGTCTTTCGATATGCCGCGCAGCTGAATGCGTTTATCACGCTGCCGTACTCGAAACTGACCCTGAGCCTGCTGGAGCGGGAGAACGTATTCCATGAAGTGCAGGGCCAGGACATCGTGGTCGTTGGAGACGACGCGCAGAAGTTCGCCGAGGTGTTCCATGTGGAAACCCGGCGGCCCATGTTCCAGGGCGTGCTGAACCCGCATGAGCCCCACAGCCTCACGGTTGTGCGGCGCATCGTGGAAAAGCTGCTGGGGAAGGCCACGGTGGAGGGTCAGAAGGTGCTCTTCAGCGTGCCGGCGCCGGTCCTGTCCTCGGAAATCGGCATCGCTTACCACGAGGCATCCGTCCGCCAGATTCTGACCGAGCTGGGGTACGAGTGCCAGCCTATCGAAGAGGGCTTGGCGGTGGTGTTCGCCGAGCTGGGCGCGTCCAACTATACGGGAATCGGAATTTCCTGCGGAAGCGGACTCAGCAATGTCTGCCTCTCGGTGCTTTCTGTGCCGGTAATCAGCTTCAGCGTTTCGAGGGCCGGCGACTTCATCGACAACCAGGCGTCCCTGGTGACTGGCGAACTTGCGACACGGCTGCGGGTCCAAAAGGAACAGAGCTTCTCGCTGAACGGCCTGTCGGGCGACCGCGTCCGGAATGCCCTCACGGTGTACTACTACGAAGTGATCGATCAGTTGGTGAACGCGCTGCGCAGCCAGATTTCGTCAACCCAGAAGCTGCCCAAGCTCGACAAATCGGTCCCCCTGGTGGTCAGCGGCGGAACCTCGATGCCTCAAGGATTTATGGAGCGTTTCACCCAGGCGCTCAAGGCCAACGATTTCCCGGTGCGGCTGGCGGAGGTGCGGAGGTCGGCCGACCCGCTGAACTCCACGGCGCGCGGCGCCCTGATGGCGGCCCTGATCTAGCGGCCCAGGCTTGCGCGCGGGGCGCCGCGGGCGCTGGCACGCGGCGTGCAGTTCGGTGCGCGTGGTCTCGCGTAAATGCTTATTCCCCCAGGGGTTCGGGCAACCTCGGCGTGCCGATTCCGCACACTGGTGTGGCCCGAAGGCACTATCCGTCCCCTGCTATAATCGGGAGTTAATACAGGCATCGTTACGCTTCCTAAACAATCGCGCATGAAGTGCATTTCGGTATTCCTACTGAGCGCGGCGACCTTGTGCGCCGCCGATTTCACCACGGGCCAGGCAGCCCGCCTCGTGATCGGGCAAACGACTTTCACCAGTCAGGACCCGAACTCGAGCGACACCATCGTCGGCGGGGTTAGCGGCTTGGCATATGCGGCCGATACCCTGTTCGTCGTGGACTCCAACCGCGTCGGGGCCAGCCCGATCAACCATCGGGTGCTGCTGTTCAAGAATGCTTCGTCGCAGATTCCCGGCCCCACGGCAGAGCTCGACTATACCCATAAATGTCCTGCTTGCGTGGGACAGGCGACCGTTGTGCTGGGCCAGCCCGACTTCACCACAACCACGGAGAATCTCGCGGCCAGTTCCAGTGCCCTGCGCCAGCCGACCGCGGTCGCCAGCGATGGCGTCCACGTGGTCATCGCCGACACCAACCATAACCGGGTCCTGATCTGGAACCGGATTCCGACGGTCAATAACCAGCCGGCGGATGTGGTGGTCGGGCAGGCCGACTTCAACAGCTCCACGCTGCCGGCAGGAAATACGCCGACCGCCAAATCGATGCGCGGCCCGCAGGGCGTGTGGATTCAGAACGGAAGACTATACGTAGCCGATACGCAGAACAACCGCGTCCTCATCTATAACCACATTCCTGCCAGCAATGGCGTGGCAGCCGACGTGGTGCTCGGGGCGCCCAACTTCACGACCTTCGTCCAGCCCGACCTGACCCAGCAGACCACCGACGCCAGCGCCACCAACATGCTGAACCCCGTGTCGGTCACTTCCGACGGTGTTCGCCTGTTTGTCACGGATCTCGGCTACAACCGCGTGCTGGTATGGAACTCGATTCCTTCCGCCAATGACGCGCCGGCCGACTTCGCCCTCGGCCAGCCCGATCTCACTAGTTCCTTCGCCAACAATGCTTACAGCACCGACGCCAACGGTGTCGAGACCGCGGTTCTCTGCACGACCTCCAACGGCAAGGATTCGAATGGCAACCCGACCTATCCGAACTACTGCAACAACACCCTGAACTTCCCGCGCTATGCGCTCTCCACTGGGTCGCGTCTGTTCATCGCGGATGGCGGGAACGACCGTGTGCTGGTCTACAACCAGATGCCCACCCAGAGCGGTGCGGCGGCGGATTATGTGATCGGCCAGATCGGCGGTTCGGTCAACCAGGCATCGGATGCCGCGGACTCGCTGCGCACCCCGCTGGACCTCGCTTGGGACGGTACGAACCTCTATGTGAGCGACGCCTTTAACCGGCGTGTGACGGTGTACTCGGTGGGCCAGACCACTGTGCCCTACCAGGGCGTGCGGAACTCCGCCAGTATCGCAATCTACGCCAGGGGTAGCATCTCGATTGGGGGCACGATTACCAAGGGCGACATCATTACCCTCGAAATCGGCACCGACGCGCTTACTACGACCACCACGAATTCGAACGGCACCACGACCACCAGCACCAGCACCAATCCGAAGTACACGTATACCGTGCAGACGAACGATACGCTGGCGACCGTGACCCAGGGTCTCGCCGCGGCCATCAACGGAAGTAATTCCGGGGCCGGGGACCCGAACGTACGGGCTACGCCGGATCCCGTGAACGATGTCGTGATCCTGACGGCACGGAACGCCGGGACGGGCGGGAATAGCATCAATTACCAGACCACCCTTTCCACCAATGCGACGATCGGGGCCGGGGTGGCGGCCAGCACGCTCACCGGCGGCGGCGACGCGGCCTCAATCGCCCCGGGCACGATCGTGTCGATTATGGGAGCGAATCTCTCGTCGGCCACGGCCTCGGCGGATCTTTCGCAGACCTCCCTGCCCACCCAGTTGGGCGGCACCGAAGTTTACTTCAACGGCATCCGGGCGCCGCTGTATTACGTCTCGCCCACGCAGGTCAACGCACAAGTGCCTTGGGAACTGAACGACACGACCAGCATCAATGCCTACGTGCGGTCCGTTATGGGGGATGGCTCCGTGGTGAATACCACTCCGGTGGCGGTCACGATCGTCCCGGCCAACCCCGGCGTTTTCACCGAGGGCGATACCGGCGTCGGGGTGATTTATCATGGATCGAGTAGCGCCGTCGCCATCGTTTCGGTCGATGGCACGGTGACCGCCGGAGACGTGGCCACGGTGACGATCGAGGATCGGAGCTATTCCTACACTGTGCAATCCGGCGACACTTTGGATAGCGTTCGCGACAACCTGATCGCGCTGATCAACCAGGATCCGAAGGTGACCGCGGAAGCGGCCGGAGTGTACGACCGCATTATTATTAAGGCGCGGGTAGAAGGTCCGGAAGGCAACGGAATTCCGATCAGTGGGAGCGCCAACTCGAGCGCTACGGTCATTATTACGGCCTTCAGTACCTCGCTCTGCTGCGCCAATGTGGCGGGCGGCCTGGTGACGCCTCAGAATCCGGCGATCCCCGGGGAAACCATCATCGTCTACGCGACCGGATTAGGACTTCCGGTACTCAACGACCAGGTTGCCGCGGCGCTGCAGACGGGCGTTCAGTACCCCTCGGACGCGCCCGCAACGGCTCCGCAAAGCGCTGTGTCCTCGATCGCCGGCGGATCGACCGCGGACGTGCTTTCCGCGACGCTGCTGCCGGGCACCGTCGGCACGTTCAAGGTGGTTCTCCACCTGAATACTTCTTTGCCGACGAATTCCGCGACGCAGTTGACCATCGCGCAGGACGTTTACGTCAGCAACATTGCTACGATGCCGGTGGTGAATCCGGCAAGCCAGGGGACGAGTAGTGTTGCCGGATCAACTCCCGCGTCGGTTCAGGCACCAAGTGCTCCCACGGCTCCCTCCGCCCGATCCGCTGCCGCACCTCGGTCGCTGAGACATGGTCGAAAGCCCCTTCAAGGGGGAGCGCTGAAATAAAGTCCGCGAATTCGGCCGGAGGCATGTATTCGCCGGTCCGCGCGGCTACCAGCAGATCGAACCGTTTGAGCATTTCGGCGAACGCGCCGGGCGTGCCGTAGTCCCACGAGACGATACGCTCGGCGGCGTCCCGGCCACACAAAAATGTCAGCCGCACGTCCGGGCCGTATTTCAGCCGGCATTCGTCTGCGATCTCCGCGAACAGACCGCGCCGGCTGGCGGCGACGGAATACCGGGGCTGTCCGCCCACTGCCGCGTCCAGCATGTCGAGACGCTGGCGGAAAGTCGCGCCGGAGTAGTGTTTGTGCGGGAACACTCGTGGCAGAACGAAGACGACTTCATCGACTGTGGATAGCGCAGCCTTGGCTAGCGCGAGATGGGCTACGGTGACTGGATTAAAAGTGCCCGGCAGGACGCCGAGACGGCGCGGGTGGATCTCAGCCCGGCGGAAGAACTGCATCGAACTCTTTCCGGATTTCACAGCCTGATAGTGTGAAATCCCTCACCTCACTACCCGCAGACGCGGTTGGTTCGGTGAGTGTTTTCACTCAGGGCATCCGGCCCGCAGCCAGAGACACAAAAGGCGCGAGAGTGATCTCGCGCCTTTTGTGAAACCGGTTTATGCGGCGTTCGCCAGCAGTTCGTCGATGGTGTCGTTCGCATCGGTTTCGAATTCGTGGCGGTCGGCTGCCTCCTGGCACCGGATGCAGTACTTCGTCCAAGGCACTGCATCCAGCCGCTTTGGCTTGATTTCTTCCTCGCAGTGCATGCAGATTCCGTAGCTGCCGTCCGCAATTCGTACCAGTGCGCCGCGCACATTGCGGAGCAGGTTCGATTCGCGGTCCAAGTTGCGGATAGCCAACTCACGCTCTCCGGCGAGTTGTACTTCGTCGAGGGCGTCCGGCGTCTTTTCGATTGCGATGTCTTCCCGGTTTCTCAGCCCGGCGGAAAGCTCAGCTTGCTTGGCTTCCAGCACCGCTTTGTATTTGTTGAGGTCGGTCTGGTTCATGGTCCATCTCCTTCTGTAATTCGGCTTTATCTTCTTTTCTTTTGTTCTCTTTAGCTCATTCAGTGCCGCAACAATATAGACGACGAATTAAGCCAAAGGTTTCAACTTATGATCCCCCCAAAAAGGGCCATCTTCCGTTGCCGGGTTGCCCCAGGCACGTCTGACGAGTCAACATCATAGCAATTTACCTGCCAAACCAGATTCCGCTTGCCGAGGCCGCTTCTATTCGGTGTTCCCAATTCCATATCGGACGGATGCTACCATCTCTTATTCTGGTCCCTCTGATCGTGACTCGCCGGATCCTTAGAAACCGTACAATACGTGTCAAGAGCCTGGCCGCCGTCGCATGTATTTTTTTCTTTTTGGCCGGCCTGGCCATGGCACCCCTTCTGGGAATCGAAGCAGACGAGACGCTGTTTATCCAAGGCATCTATTCCCCTCGTGCCGAACTGTACGCCCTGCACATCGGCTCAGCCTCCATCCCGCTGATGCTGATGAACTACGTCGGGGCTCTAAAATCCTGGCTGTACCCGCGTATTCTTCACTCGTTCGGTGCGAACGTGATCACCCTTCGGATCCCCATGGTGCTGGCCGGAGCCATCAGCATCTGGCTCTTCTTCCTGCTTCTCCGCCGCATCGCCGGAGAGCGTGCTGCCTTGGTTGGATGCACGCTGTTAGCAGTAGATTCAGCGTACCTGTTAAGTCTTTGTTTTGACTGGGGTCCGGTGGCGCTGCAGCATCTTCTGCTGATCGGCGGTGCGCTCTCGGTCGTGAAATTCTACCAGGACAAGAAGCCCTGGGCCCTGGCCGCAGGCTTCTTTCTGTTCGGCCTCGCACTGTGGGACAAAGCGCTGGCGATCTGGATGCTCTCCGGGCTGGGCCTGGCCGCGATCCTGGTCTTTCCACGGCAGCTGTTTTCGCGCCTCGACCGGAGGAGTGTCGCCATCGCGGTGCTGGCCTTTATCCTGGGCGCCTTCCCGCTGCTGGTGTACAACGCGGGGCATCACTGGATCACTTTCGCCGGCAACTTTCACCGTGACACCAGTGAACTCGCCGGCAAGGCGCGGATGCTGCGCGACACTGCCGAAGGCCGCGGCCTGTTTGGCTGGATGACCGCGGAAGACTGGCAGACGCCGCACCCTCATCCGCCGAACGGTCCCATCGAGCGCATTTCTGCCGATATATCGGCACTTGCCCAACATCCCCGCCGGCACCTGCTGCTGTACGGCTTCGTTCTTGCGCTCCTGCTCGCCCCGCTTGCGGGACGCAACGGCATCCGGGCGATCGTATTTGCCTTGATCACGATGGCCGTGACGTGGATTCAGATGGCGATTACCTCCAACGCCGGGGGCAGCGTCCATCACACCATCCTCTTATGGCCGTTTCCGGAACTGGTGATCGCGGTAGCGTTCGCCGGAGCCTCGCGCCGGCTGGGCCGCGCCGGCATCCCGGCGCTGGCCGCGGTGCTCACCGTGATGCTGGTTTCCGGCGCGCTCGTGATGAACGAGTATTATGCCCTCGCCGTGCGCAACGGAGGGGCCCAGAGCTGGAACAACGCCATCTATCCCCTCTCGCGCTATCTGAAGAAGACTCCCGCCAAAACCATCTACTGCATGGACTGGGGGATTCTCGATCCGCTCCGCTTCCTGAACCGCGGCAGCCTGCCGCTGGCCATGGGCACCGACCAGATCGCCCAGCCGGAGATGAGCGCCGAGGATCGCGCGGTCGTCGAGCGAATGATCTCCGACCCGGCTAACCTGTTTATTTCCCACACAGCGGAGTTTGAATTCTTTCCAGGCCGAAACCCTAAGTTGATTCAGTTGGCCGCGGCAGCCGGGTTCCAGCGGGAGTTGCAGGCGGAAATCTCCGATCCATTCGGCCGCCCGGTTTTCGAGGTATACCGCTTCCGCGGGGCCTCAGCGCACCTCGATCCGGCCGAACGCCAGCCCCAGGTCGCGGCGGTCTCCGGGCGGGCGGCGCGTCCGGCTGACCTCCAGGAGCAGGCGCATCTCCGGCTGTCCGGTCGCTGAGGCGGGCAGAACGACGGCAGCGTCGAACTCCCGTTGTCCGGGAGGCAGGACAACCGGAGCAAGTGCCAATCCGTTGACACAGACTGTCAACGTAATGGCGCTATCGTCAGGGCGTTCGCCGGATAGGTACAGGCGGCTTCCCGCCGCCCGTGGGGCGGCCAGACGGAGCCCGGCGCGCCGGCCCATCCAGCGGTGTCCGCCCTCGGCGTCGTACCACCCCGGCCCGAGGAGATAGGCTTCCAGCAGGTTACCGGCGTCCATACGAAGCGGCAGCCCCGGTGAGGGGGGAGCGGAGGCGTAGACCGAGGTGACATTCCGCAATGACGGTCCCCGGACATCGTAGACGACGACTTGTCCCTGGTCGAGACCCCGGCCGAGGACTTCCGGCGGCAGGGTGAACTCGGCCCGTTCCGCGGGTGCGGCGGGGTCGGGAGTGAGGTAAACCGCATCGATTCCGGCCAGCCGGGAGGCGTGGTCCTCGATAGCGTTCCAGAACAGCTCGTCATCCACTCCGGCGAGTAGAACGGTGCGGCCGGGGTGCAGTTCCCGCACCCGCGCCAGGCTCTCGACCAGGTTCCGCACGCGCAGGGAGACGCGGTAGTTCCAGGCGGAAGCCGCCAGGGTCCTGGGCAGCAGCAGCGCCACGTAAAGAGCGGCCAGCGCGGCGGCCGCCATGCGCCGGCGCGAACCTTGGCTCCACGCGCCTGCCAGGCCCCATCCCGCCAGCCAGCAGATGCCGATCAGGGGAACGAAGACGTAATACTCCATGCGGTGGTCGCGCAGCGGCAGCACCGGAGCGATGGTGACGATATACCAGGCCAGGCAGAAGGCCGCCGGACGAGCGCCAGCCCGCAGGCGGCCCCACAGGAACAAACCCAATCCGGCGGTCAGCACCGCTGCCCCCACGAGGGCCACCCAGGCCGGGATGCGGAAGGGCATCCAGGAGTAGCTGGGGCCGGCCGACCAGGTCCAGTAGCGCGCCAAGGTGCGGAACACCGCGCCGGTGAAGTGCATGGCGTAGCCCCCCGACCTCGCGAACGGGGCCGCCAGGAGGTGTAGCGCCACGTAAGCGCCGGACACTGCGAACATCGGCGCGGTGCGCTTCAGGTAGGGCCGGGCGGCGGTGAGCGCCCAGGCGGCGGCCAGGGCAGGATAGACCAGGTTCCCTTCCTGCGCGCCGAAGCCCAGAAGGAAAGCCGCCCATTGGAGCCATTCGTAGCGCCGCTGCCCGGTTTCGAGAAAGCGCAGCAGCGCGTAGAACGCCGCCAGCAGGAAGAACGCGGACAGCACCTGGTTGTACACGCAGACCCAGCCCAGCGGCTCCACGGCGGCACTGTGGATACTCCAGAGGACCGCCGCCAGCCATCCAGCGGCGCGACTGCCGGTCACACGCGCGCCCACGACGGCGGCCAGTGCGAGGTTGGCGAACTGGGTGGCGAAGATCGCGATGTGGAAGGGCAGGGGATTCAGGCCGAACAAGCCGTAGCCGGCCAGGAAAAACGCGCGCTCGCTCCAGGGCCGTATAGTGCCCTGGGCCAGGGGCTGGAACAGAGCGGCCGGCAGGTCGTGGAGGTTGTGCACCCGCAGGCTCAAGCCGAGCCACGCGAAATCGTCGGCGCGAAACCAGGATTGAAAGCCGCGCCAGTGGACCAGGAGGCAGATCAGGGAGGGCAGCACCCAGTACCCGACCAGGCCGGCGCGCCGGCCCGCGGTCATTTGGATTCGAGGCCGGCGGCGGAGACGATGATTCCCAGCTCCCGCAGATCCGCGCCGTCCGGAGGCATTGCTTTATCCAACTGGAAGGCGGCCTTTACCGGATCGGCTGCCAGCGCGCTCGCCGGGACGTCGCGGCGATAGGTGTACTGCCCGGGTTTGGTGTACGTCTCGGGAGCCAGGGCCGAGCCGTTCACCGCGCCGGAGAGCGTCACCGATTGCAGCTTTTCGATGGTCACGGGTGGAACCGTTAACTTCAACTCCAGGACCGCGCCCTTTTGCGCGGCTTCCGCCGGCGTTCCCAGGGACACCGTGAATTGCTTGCCGGTCCAGCGCCAGGCGCCGTTTTCGATGCCGTAGAACCCGCTGAGCAACTGCCCGGCGGAGCGCGCGTCGTTGGTGTGGACGGTGCTGGCCAGGCGCGGCGTCGTCTCCTCTACGGTGGGCCGGGTCTCGACCTTCTGCTTGCAGGCGGGGGCCGATAG
Organism: Bryobacterales bacterium; assembly: GCA_963836015.1. Taxonomy (GTDB): domain Bacteria; phylum Acidobacteriota; class Terriglobia; order Bryobacterales; family Bryobacteraceae; genus CAWCDJ01. Next base: position 1,039,792 of record CAWIIF010000015.1, read on the forward strand.
GACGAGCAGCATAAGGAAGGCCCGCTCCCTCACGGTCGCGGCTCTGTTGGTGAGGCTCATCAGTCTCCGATTCTCTCTACTTCCACAAGGCAACTGTAAAATGTCGGGCCGCCGCCGAAGTCCGTCAGGCGATCGGACGTGACGTCGTTGATATTCCGCTTGTCCGGCGAACGCTTTCCCCAGCGCACCGACGGCGCCGAAACCACGCCGGGCTGCACCGTCCCGTCCACCTTCGCCACCAGAATCACCGAACCGCGATCGTTGAAGATGCGCACGGGGTCCGATTCGCGGATGCCGCGCCGGACGGCATCGGCGGCGCTGAGATGCAGCGCGGCAGTCTGCAGATCCACGCTGTCGCGGTGGCCGAACGTCGAGTTCATGCTGTCGTCGTTCTTGGCCGAAACCAGCTCCAGCGGATACTTGCGGCGGAGCGAGTGGTCCCCATGCCGCGATTCCACCGGGGGAGTGTAATCGAGCGTCTCGGCGCGGAAATGGCATTTGCCGTCGGGCGTGCCGAACCCGCCGGCAGCAAACGGCTGGAAAGGCTCCGGTATGCGCAGGCGGACGGAATGCTCGCGGTCGAGATCCTCGAGCGTGATGCCGCGGACGAACGGGTGCGGCGAATCGAGAAGAGTCCGGATCATGTCGTCTGCGGAATCCCGGAAGCAGGGGTCGTCGAAGCCCATGCGCTCCGCCAGCAGGCGGAACACCTCTACGTTGGACCTGGCCTCGCCGGGGGCATCGAGCGCGGGCCGCGCCAGTTGCAGGTAGTAATGCCCGTAGGCGAGGTAGAGGTCGGTATGTTCCAGAAACGTGGTGGAGGGCAGCAGGATATCGGCATAATCGGCCGTATCGTTCTGGAACTGCTCGAGCACGACGGTAAAGAGGTCGTCGCGCCGCAGGCCCGCGCGCACCCTATTCTGGTCCGGCGCGATGGCCGCCGGATTGGAGTTGTAGACCACCAAAGCCTTCACCGGCGGGCTGTCGAGCTCGGTCAGAGCGTGCGCAAGCAGCGTCATGTTGACGATACGGGCCTCGCGGCCGAGCGCTCTCTGCTGCAGATCGGCGCGCTCCAGGCCCGCGCGGTTCAGGTGGAACGCCTGCGAGGTGGAGAGCTGGATCCCACCGCCGATCTCCTGCCAGGAGCCGATCAACGCCGGCAGCAGCGCGATGGTGCGGACGGCCATCGCTCCGCGCTCGCTGCGCTGCACCCCGTAATTCAGCCGGATGACCGCGGGCCGCGTGGTGGCGTACTCGCGAGCGAGGTTGACGATCTCTTCAGCGGCGATGCCGGTCAGCTCAGCGGCCCTCTGGGGCGTCCAGTCGCGGACCTTTTCGCGCAGGCCGTCGAACCCATCGGTGTACTGCTCCACATAGGCGGCGTCGTGGAGGCTCTCCCCGACGATCACGTGCATCATGGCCAGGGCGAGCGCCGTATCGCTGCCCGGATTGATGAAGAAATGCTTGTCCGAAGCCGCGCCGGTGCGGTTGCGCCGCGGGTCGATCGTATAGAGCTTCGCCCCGTTTCGCCGCGCTTCCATGACGAACGGCCACAGATGCACGTTGGTGCCGAGGATGTTTGCGCCCCACGCCAGGATCAGGCGGGCGTGGCGGAACTGCTCGGGCTCGGTGGCGTAGCGTATGCCGAGCGCCTGGGTCATGCCGGTCATGCCGGCGCTCGAACAGATAGTGCGGTCGAGCTGCGAAGCCCCCAGGCGGTGAAAGAACCGGCGGTCCATCCCGCTGCCGTTCAGCAACCCCATCGTGCCGGCGTAGCTGTAAGGCAGAATCGATTCGGGCCCGAACTCCTCCGCCGCAGCCTTCAGCTTCTGCGCGATCGTGTCGAGAGCTTCGTCCCACGAGATGCGCTCGAACCGCCCCTCACCCTTTGCGCCGGTGCGCCGCTGCGGATAGAGCAGCCGTCCCGGCGAATATTCGCGCTCCAGGTATTGGGCCACTTTGCCGCACAGAAACCCGCGCGTCACCGGGTGATCCGGGTTGCCGCGCAGCTTCGTGCCGTGCCCGTTTTCGACCGTCAGGACCAGCGAGCAGCAGTCCGGGCAGTCGAGCGCACAGACAGAATGACGGATCTCGGGCATTTGCAAACGATTATAGCGTTGTAGGGGCGCCCCTCAGAATCCGCAGCTTCGGTTTTGATATCATTCCTACCCGTGAACAGACGAACGGTACTCAAACGCCTGTCGGCGGCCCTGGCGAGCCCGGTCATCGCTCCGGTCTCCGCCCTGCTGGCGAAGACGAAGCTGACCAACTGGGCGGGCAACGTTACTTACGGTACCGACCGGCTGCGCGAAGCCGCGTCGGTCGAGCAGGTCCGGTCGTTTTTGCGGTCCCGGGAGCAGGTGAAGGTGCTCGGCACTCGCCATTGCTTCAACTCCATCGCGGACAGCCGTCACAACCTGCTCTCGCTGAAACCGATGCACGAGGTGGTTTCGGTGGATCCGGCCGCCCGCACGGTGACGGTGGATGCAGGCATCACGTACGGCCAGCTTGGCCCGTACCTCGACGGCAAGGGTTATGCGCTGCACAACCTGGCTTCGCTCCCCCACATCTCGGTCGCCGGGGCCTGCAGCACCGCCACGCACGGCTCGGGCGAGAAGAACGGCAACCTTGCGACGGCGGTCTCCGCGCTCGAAATCGTAACCGCGGCGGGAGACGTGGTGAAGCTCTCGCGCCGGTCCGACGGCGACGTCTTTCGCGGAGCGGTGGTCGGCCTGGGCGCGCTCGGCGTCATCACCCGGATCACGCTCGATATTCAGCCCACTTATACGGTGAGGCAATACGTGTATGAGGACCTGCCCTTCTCGCAGATGGCGGACCACTTCGATGCTATCCAGGCCAGCGGATACAGCGTCAGTCTGTTCACCGACTGGCGGAACCGGCGCATGAGCGAGGTCTGGATCAAGAGCCGGGACGGGGACGGCCAGTCATTCGCCGCGCCCGGGGAGTTCTTCGGCGCGAAGCTTGCCACCCGGAACCTGCATCCGATCGCCGAGCTTTCCGCGGAGAACTGCACGGAGCAGATGGGGGTGCCGGGTCCGTGGTACGACCGGCTGCCGCACTTCCGAATGGGCTTCACTCCGAGCGCGGGGAAGGAGCTGCAGTCGGAGTATTTCGTGCCGCGCCGCAACGCCGTCGATGCGATTCTGGCGGTGGAGCGCCTGCGCGAACAGGTGACGCCGCACCTGCTGATCACGGAAATCCGGACCATCGCGGCGGACGACCTGTGGATGAGCACCTGCTACCGGAGGCCCAGCGTGACGATCCACTTCACCTGGAAGCCGGACTGGCCTGCGGTCCGGCGCGTGCTTCCCTTGATTGAAAAAGAGCTCTCCGCGTTCGAGGTCCGCCCTCACTGGGGAAAGTTGTTCACGCTGCCGCCGGCCGAGCTCCGATCGAGGTACGAGAAGCTGTCCGATTTCCGGCAACTGGCTGCCCGGTACGATCCGAAGGGGAAGTTCCGCAACGATTTTCTGAATACCAACCTGTTTGCCGGTTGACTTACCAGCGCTTGTGGATTAACACGTGCGGTATAACAAGAGGCGTGGACCTTCCGGTCAATCCGCCGATCCTGCCGATGCTGGCCAAGCGAGTTGACGATCTGCCCGTCGATGGAGCGTGGATTTTCGAGCCGAAGTGGGACGGATTTCGGGCATTGGTCTTTCGCGACGGCGGCGAGATTCAGATCCAAAGCCGCGACGAGAAGCCGCTCAATCGCTACTTTCCCGAATTGATCGAGCCGCTGCTGTCGCAGTTGCCGGCCCGCTCGGTGCTCGATGGCGAAATCGTCATCGCCCGGAATGGCGGCCTGGATTTCGAGGCGCTGCAGCTCCGCCTCCATCCAGCCGCATCGCGCGCGAAGCTTCTCTCCCAACAGATACCAGCTTCCATCGTGTTCTTCGACCTGATCTCCGAGGGGAGCCGCGATCTGCGGAGCCAGCCGTTTCAAGAGCGCCGCCGCGAGTTGGAGGCGCTGCTTTCCGGCGGCGGCGCCGCCGGTCCACCTGACGCCGGCCACGCGCGACTCGAACCTGGCGTCGGACTGGTTTCGCCGCTTCGAGGGTGCGGGGCTCGACGGCGTGATCGCCAAGCCGGCCTTGGGGATCTACGAGCCCAACAAGCGCGTGATGTTCAAGGTCAAGCACGAGCGCGATTGCGACTGCGTGGTCGCGGGGTTTCGATGGTACAAGGAAAGCGAGGGCACACAGGTCGGCTCGCTGCTGCTCGGGCTCTTCGACGACTCCGGTGCGTTGCAGCATGTCGGCGTCTGCGCGAGTTTTGCGGACGAGAAGCGCCGCGAGCTGACGGAATTCCTGGCGCCGTATCGCGAGGATGCGCTGACTCATCACCCCTGGAGGGCGTGGGCCGAGCATGCGCCCGGCAATCGGGAAGCCGGGCAACGGATGCCGGGCGGCCAGAGCCGCTGGAGCCAGGGAAAGGACCTGTCGTGGGAGCCGCTCCGGCCCGAGCTGGTGGTCGAGGTCGCCTATGAGCACATGCAGGGCACGCGCTTCCGGCACATGGCTCATTTTCGAAGGTGGCGCACGGACAAGAGGCCGGGCGACTGCACGTATGCCCAGTTGGAAGTGGTCCCGCCGCACGAATTGGCTGCGATTTTCGCCGGCGCGCGGTGAATCTCGCCGGACACCTGGCGAGACGAAATCACTCAACTTTCTTCGGCGCGCGCTTCGCACGCAGTTCCCGCCAATCGCGAGTCGGATCGTCATCGGGGTCCGGCGTTTCCTGGGGCGGCCGGAGCGCCTCCGGAACGTGACGCAGGTTCACGCGGATGCGGGTCCAGGTGGACGATCTCCCGCGCATGGAGTCCACCAGGATATCGTCTACGGCGAGCAGTGCGGACACTTCGGGGTATTTGCTCTTCCACCGCTCCAGGCCGGCCAGTGCGGCATCCCGATCGGGAGAGTTCGCCACCACCAGCAGCGGCATACGGGTGCGCGGCGCCTTCCGGGGAGCGGACTTGGCACGCGAAGGCATCACGCGCGGCGCCTCGCCCTCCATCTTCCGAAAGTGCGGCGGCCACGGCGCATCGGCGAGGCCCGCGGCCTGGTCTTTGTCGGCAAGCTCCAACAGCGGTTCGAGCGATCCAGGGGCGGAGTCCATGGCGGCGTGGGGGTCGCCCAGTTCCTGGAAGCGCCGCGGAACGGTGAAGATCGTGAAGTCGGCCGGCTCGCAGTCGGGAACCTCCTGCCAGTGAAGGGGAGTCGAGACACGGGCGTCGGGGAGCGGACGGACGGAATAGGCCGAGCAGGTGGTGCGGTCCTTCGCATTCTGGTTGTAGTCGAGGAAGACACCGTGGCGCTCTTCTTTCCACCATTTCGAGCTGGCCAGGGCGGGTACCCGCCGCTCCACGGCCCGCGACAGCGCCACCGCCGCGCGGCGGACCTCGCCAAAGGTCCAGCGGGGCTGGATGCGGACATTCACGTGCATCCCGCGCGAACCGCTGGTTTTGGGCCACCCGCGAAGACCCATCTCGTCGAGCAGCGCCTTCACTTCCAGGGCGACGGCGCGCACGTCTGCCCAATTCACGCCGGGGCCCGGGTCGAGATCGACGCGCAGTTCGTCGGGGTGATCGAGATCGCCGGAGCGCACGGGATGCGGGTGCAGCTCGATGCAGCCTAGGTTGACGATCCAGGCGAGACCCGCGGCATCGTCGACGACCAGCTCTTCGGCGGTGCGGCCCGAGGGGAACGACAGCGTCACGGTTCGCAGCCATGGGGGCCGCTCCGCCGGTGCGCGCTTCTGATAAAAGGCCTCGCCACCGGCGCCGTTTACGAAGCGCTTGAGCACGATGGGACGATCCCGGATTCCGGCGAGAGCGCCCGGCGCGACCGACAGATAGTAACGGACGAGATCGAGTTTAGAGACCTGAGCCTGCTTCGAGAAGTACAGCTTCGCGGGATGCGTGACACGGACCTCGCGTCCCTCAATCGAGAGCACTTCAATCGCTTCATCGCTGCCCACAGAATCAGACTACACCGAAAGGCTAAGCCGTGATGGCATCGAAACGGCATTCGGCGCCGCCGCGATATACTGGCTTCGGAGGCTCGAGAGGGGCAATGCCGGGATCTCGTTTCTCACGCCGGGACTTCGTTAGAGCCGCGGGCGCGATGGCGGGAGGGTCCTTAATCGGCGAGACCCTTAGCTGTGGCCGGCCGGCCGCATCCCACTCGAAAGAGGCCGCGGGGCCCGCGGATTACACGCTGACCATCGCGGTGAAGCCGGTGGAGCTGGCGCCGAATCGAATCATCTCGACGACCACTTATAACGGCCAATTCCCCGGACCGCTCCTTCGCTTCAAGGAAGGCACACCGGTCACCATCGACATCCACAACCAGACCGATACGCCCGAACAGCTGCACTGGCACGGGCAGTTTGTCCCCACCGACGTCGATGGCGCGTCGGAGGAGGGCACGCCGTTCATTCCCGCGCATGGAAGCCGCCGGATCCGGTTTGTTCCGAGGCCGTCCGGGCTGCGCTTCTACCATACCCACGTCCACGCGGGGCCGGATTTGAGCGCGGGACAGTACAGCGGCCAGGTCGGTCCGGTGTATATCGAGCCTCGGAATGACCCCGGCAATTATGATCGCGAAGTGTTCCTCACGCTGAAGGAATTCGAGCCGGTATTCAGCCGGGGCGGCGATATGGCGATGGATTTTCTGTCGCCGGCGGCGACGGTCAAGGACCTGAAAGATTCCGGTGAGAGCGCCATGAAAGCTTCGCTCGCCAAGGGCATGCCTCACGGATTCGAGGTGGGGTACGGCTCCTTCACGATCAACGGGCGGATGCTGGGCAGCGGCGAGCCGGTACGCGTGAAGCAGGGCGAGCGGGTGCTATTCCACATTCTGAACGGGAGCGCGACCGAGATCCGCAGCCTCGCTCTTCCCGGACATACGTTCACAGTGGTGGCGCTCGACGGCAACCCGATCCCCCAGCCGGTGGCCGTGCCGGGACTCTGGCTGGGCACGGCAGAGCGCGTCTCCGCCATCGTCGAAATGAATCGCCCCGGGGTTTGGATCCTAGGCGATATGGCGGACGACGACCGGCAGCACGGCATGGGAATCGTCGTGGAGTATGCCGGCCGGAGCGGCAAGCCGCAGTGGGCCGCTCCCAAGCCGTTCCCCTGGAATTACGCGAAGTTCGGAGATCCGGGGAGGGCAGCGCCGCAGCCGGACCAGGTCTTCGACATGACCTTCGCCAAGGAGAACGCGGCCGACAGCGGATTCAACCGTTGGACGATCAACGGCGTTGCATTTTCGGAAGACCGCATGCAGCCGATGTTTCGCGTGCAGCGGGGCAAGCGGTACCGGCTGCGCATGCGGAACGCGAGCGACGACATCCACCCGATCCATCTTCACCGGCACAGTTTCGAGCTGACGCGTGTGGCCGGGCAGCCTACATCCGGTGTGAGGAAGGACGTGGTCATGACCGGCGGCTACCAGGAAATGGAGGTCGATTTCGTAGCGGATAACCCGGGCCTCACGCTGTTCCACTGCCACCAGCAACTGCACATGGATTTTGGTTTCATGGCGCTCTTCGAGTACGTCTAGCGCGCAGGCGCGGCGGTGGGGTACCCCTGCCATACATACTCCAGGGCCTCGGGTAGGGTCTGCTGCTTGACCGCGCGGTCGGTGTGACCGGCGTTGCGCGCAAAGACGAACTGATAATGATAGCCCTTGGCGGCCAGCACCTTGGCCATGTTCTCATTGGCGAGGACCCAGTCGTGCAGGTTGTCGCGCGTGATGAGATTGTCCCTGTCGCCGACCTCCATCCAGATACGGATCGGCTTGACGGGGGAGTTGGGGATGAGGTGTTCGTGGAACTCCCAAGCGCCGTGCGGCGTCTCGGGATTCGACGGCCACTGCTGGTTCACATAAGTGCCCGAGTAAGTGAGAACGCGGTGGTATAACTCCGGGTGATACCACGCCATGATCAGGGCGCACGAGCCGCCGGAACTGCCGCCCATCGTGGCGCGGCCCTCGGGATCCTTCGTCAGCTTTACGTTGTACTGCTTCTCCACGAGGGGCAGCACTTCTTTCTCGACGAACTCCGTGTAGAGGCCGGACATCGTGTCGTATTCCAGGCCGCGCTCGCTCCCCTGTGCGTCGCCGCTGCCGTTGCCGATGGAGATCGCGATCATCACCGGCACCCGGTGCTGGGCGATCAGATTGTCGAGAGCGGTGAACAGCGCCCGGTCGGGTCCGTCAGCCCCGACGATAAACGGCGCGGCGGTGCCCGGAACGTACTGTTTGGGCACGTACACGGCCACGTGGCGGGTGTAGGGAGCGGGATGGCTCGAGACCAACAACCTGGTCGGATCTGCGGGATCCGGCCTGGCAAAGGTGTTGGGCTCGCGGGCGATGCCGGGATAGATCTTGCTGTCGGCCGATTCCATGGTGAAGGTATAGACCGTTCCCTGGGGCACGCCTTCCTGCGCCGTCATTTCGGGTGCGGGGTTATGGGTAGGGCCGAGGATGAAGTTGCCGTCGGACTTGGCCGGAGCATTCTCGCCGTCAGGCAGTTCCTTCGCCGTTACATAGCCGGCGGTATGAGGATCGCGGGTTGGCGGCGGCGGACGCCTGGGGCGAGTGGTCGCGGCTGGAGCCTGGGGCGTAGCCGGAGGCTGGGCCCCTGCCGGGTGTAAGCCTGCTGTCAGGCTGACGAGGAAAGCAATTCCGGGAAGACGGAACATGACGAACTCCTTAGGGTTGAAGAGAACTCGGGAAATTTCCTCACCGATCTTACCTCAACTGGGTGTCCGCCACGCCAGGCTCCGGACGGCTCCACCACCACCCGCTACCCCGCGGCTTTCTCCGCCATGGCCACGATTTCGGAGCCGATGGCCAGCGAAGCGGTGGCAGCCGGACTCGGGGCGTTCAGTACGTGCAGGGCGTTCGGCCGCGCGATGAAGCGGAAATCGTGGACCATCTCTCCTTCCGGCGCGATGGCCTGCGCCCGGACGCCGGAGCCGCCCGTCGTCAGGTCCTCCGCGCGGATCTCGGGGACCAGCCTTTGCAGCGAGCGGCAGAACAGCTCGCGGCTGAAGGAGCGCCGCAGCTCGTACCACGCCATCGAAGGATACCTGCGCAGGAAGCGCCAGAACCCACCGTAGGAGAGCGCGTCGAACAGGTCGGGCAGGCTGATATCGGATTTGCGATAGCCTTCGCGGGCGAATGCCAGCACCGCGTTCGGCCCTGCTTCGATGCCACCGTGAATCAGCCTGGTGAAGTGCACGCCCAGGAAGGGAAAACTCGGATCGGGCGTGGGGTAGATCAGGTGCCGGACCAGGCTCTGGCGCTCCGGCTTCAGCTTGTAATACTCGCCGCGGAAGGGCAGGATGCGCATGTCGCGCCGTTCGCCCGCCAGCTCCGCCACGCGGTCGCAGTGCAAGCCCGCGCAGTTGATGAGGAAGTCGCCTTCGAAGGCGCCGGCCGGAGTTTCCGCGACCCATCCCTTGCCTGATGCACGCAGGCGCTCCACCCGCGCGCCGGTTTGGACCCGGGTGCCGCGCGCGGCCAGTTTGGCCACCAGCGTCTCGCACACCTTCGGATAATCGACGATGCCTTCCTGCGGAACCCGCAGCGCCGCCACGCCGCCCACGTGCGGCTCGATCTCGCGCATGGCCTCGCGTCCCAGCCACTCGAGCCCTTCCAGCCCATTGGCCGCTCCGCGCTCTTCGAGCCCGCGCAGACGCGGAACTTCGCTCTCGTCCGCCGCCACCACCAGCTTGCCGCAGACATCGTGCGGCACTCCGTTCTCCTGGCAGAACGCCACCATCTGCCGGATTCCAGCCACGGCCAGACGGGCCTTGGTGGAGCCGGGCTTGTAATAGAGCCCGCAATGGAGCACGCCGCTGTTGTGGCCGGTCTGGTGCCGGCCCACGGTGCTTTCTTTCTCGAGCACGGTGACGCGTGCTCCGGGGAATCGCTCGCCCAGGCGGAAGGCGGTGGCCAGGCCGACGATGCCGCCGCCGATCACAATTACATTTCGGGAATTCACGGTCGCTACTTCGAGTGTAGCCCGCCCCGGAGTTTACTGCTCTTTGAACGAGAAGTTGCCGATCCGGACATCTTTTGGAAAGACGATCTTCGCGCCCTTGAAGTCGCCCGGAGTGACGCTGACCTGGTGCCAGGAATCCCCGCTGCGGACCTCGTGGATGATGCGGCCTGCTTCGACGATCACCTGGAAAGTCAAGGTGCCGTCCCGCTCATCTTTGCTGATATCGGTCTTGGACCCGCCGCGTGGTTGAAACGCTTTCTTCTGGAGCTCGAAAGCCCTGGTGGCCCCGCCCGCGCCCTCGACGGTCCACTGAATGGACTTGCCACCGCTCAAGAAATTGCCGGTCGGCACCGGCAGCGTGAACTGATAGCGGCCGATCAGGCCGCCGCAGGGCAAAGTGGAGTCGTTCGCAGGAGTGTACCAGGAGTGATCCTGGGCCCAGCCGTTCTTGGTCAAATCGCCCGTGCCGCAGGTCTGTACGACTCGTGTCGGCTGCACCACGATCCGTTTCAGATCGAAGTTCTCGTGACGAGTCTCGCCAGGAGTCACGGAAACGCTCTTTGTTAGTTCCTGGAATCCCGGCGCCGTCGCGGTCACAGTGATCTGCGATTCCGCGCAGGTGGCGGTCGCAATGGAGCCTTTCGTCTGGCCGCATGTCCACGAGAATTGTGTGCCGGGCTGGCCGCCGGAGAGCGTTACTGTGCCAGCGTTCGGCGCCATATTTGCGTCGGCGTCCGTGATTGTGACGGTCCCGTTAGCGACGAAGCCTTTCTGGATCGTCGTAGGCTTGTACCGCGGCGGGTTCTTCAGCTCGATAGTGTGTTCTCCCGGTGTGATCTTTCCGAAACGGGCACTCCCATCGTCGCCGGCGACGCCAAGTTGCGTTCCGTCCAGGACGATTTGGGTTTTCGGAGGCAGACCTTGGATCGCCAGCGTTGCGAACTGCGGGACCGGGGTCAAGACAATCTTAACTGCCGCGGTCTGGCCCTTGTTCACCTCCACGTCCTGCTCAGCCGAAGGTTCGTAACCGTCGGCAGTCACCTTCAGCTTGAAGTGCTTCACGGGAAGCCCAAGGATGCTTATTGACCCATCGCGGACCTTCCGGGTATACGCTTTGCCATCCAGGAGTACCTGAAAGTTGTTCAAGCCGGTCGATACGGTCAGGCCGCCCACGTTGCGGTCCGATGTCAGGCTGATCCAGAGAGCGGGATGCCGGTCCGAACCCACTGTAAAACTGCGTTGTTCCTTGTCGGTTCCCACCGCGACTTCATGGGACTGCCGCGGGAGACCCGCGAACTGATAGACTCCGTCGGCGCCCGCCGTACCCGGTGTTTTGTCCACGGCAACCGAGGGCAGGGCGCTGCTTCCGGTGATCCGCAGCATCGGTCCGAGTGCGGTTGCCGCATAAGCGACTACCTCCTTCGCCTGGATCGGTCCTTTGAACTCGGGCGGCTTCCCTGGAGCCGCAACGAATTCGAAACGAGCCTCCATGCCCCGGTCCGTCACGGTTAGGGTGTGGTCGCCGGGCTTGAGATCATCGACCACATATTCCGACTGATCGAAGCTGGCTTCCGGACGGTCGTCCAGGTGGATCTTGGCGGTCGGCACATCGGTGCTGATGTGAAGAGCGGTATCCAGCGGCAGCAGCTCCGGCAGGGCCTGGTTGAGACCGGTGGCCGGGACCGAGACGGTACCGTGGTAGGTCTCGTAGCCGTCGCGCGAAACCTCGACCGTGTAGGCTCCTGGGGCGAACTCGGACTCCAGGTTACCGTCGGGTTTGCCCACGACGCTTCCCACGGTAATGGTCGCGCCGGGTGTTGCCGATTTGAGTACGAGCCGCGCTTTCAGCGGAGCGGAAGGGAGTTCTGTTTTTTTGCCGGATTTGAGATAAGTGACCAACAGCCCTGCTGAGATCAGTAGCACGCAACCGGCGCAGGCGGCCGTAATGGGCCACATTCCTGGGCGGGTGCCCCATCGCCAGGCAGCGCGCGTTCGCGCGGGGAGGGATTTCGCGGTTTCGGTCAGGACAGCCAGGCTGCGCTGGATCAAGCCTGGGGGCTTCGGGCCGGCGGGCGCGGCCTTAGGCGCCGGCGCGGCGGCCGGTCCTGAAGCCATCGTGGCTGCCGGTCTTAGCGGCGGCAGCGGATCCTGGCGCGTGCCGACGGGCGGCGAAATGGGGAGGGTCTGATCCTTCGTAGCAAAGGCCGCTCGGGATCCTTGGGGCTTGTAGGCTACCGGCTGCCCGGTGGCCGTGGCCGGGACAATCGTGGAGGCCGGCCCGCCGCCTGGAACCGTGGTCGGAGCCGCAGCCGGAACCATGGGTGCCGGGACTCCCGCAAGCCGCGCCACGCGCTCAATCTCCTGCGAGAGCCCAGGCTGCTGAGGATCTGCCGTGAGCAGCATCTCCCACTGTTCCAGGGCTTCCTGAAACTGGCCGTGCTCCTCGTGCGAGCGGGCTTTCGCCGCCACTCCGCTGGCCAGCGCGAGCTGATCCCGAACGGGCCGCGCCCACTGCTCGAACAACGGCTCGCTGGGGAACTCCTGGATGGCTCGCTGCAGCACTTCCAACTTCTTCGCCAACTCGGGCTGGGCGTCCACTTCGCGTGTCAGCTCGGCCATCCTGGCGAGGGAGCCGCAGCGCCAGTGGGCTTCCGCGGCAAGCTTCAAGGCTTGCGGAACGGGATGTCCCGGATATTTGGCGATGGCCTCCTTGCACAACTCGAGGGCCCGCTTATAGTTACCGGCCCGTGTGCAAGCCGGCACTTCAACTTTGACCTGCTCGATGGCCGCGCGCGCCGATTGCACCAGGTCGAGGAAGTTCGAGTAGTTCGCTCCGTTGTCCGGAACCGTCGTATCGGGAGCCTTCGCCTCCAGCTCCAGCACCCGCTCGATCTTCGCCGCCGCCGTGTTGAATTCCGCGTTCTGCCACGCTTCCTTCGCGGCGCGATACAGGTCGTCCTTTTCCTGCCGTGCCGCGCGGTAGGCCTGCTCGCGACTTTCCAGTTCCTGCAGCATGGCGGCCGCTTGCGGGTCGCCCGGCCGGAGCTCCAGCACGTTGTGCAGCAGTTGCCGTGCCCGGCCAAAGGCGTACTGCTTCACGGCCTCATGCGCCAGTTTCAGCCACTCACCGATATCCCGCTGTGCCGTTTCCGCCTGAATGGCCGTACGGAGTTGGGTAGCCTCCTCGTTGCCCGGGTCCATCTTGAGGGCGGAATCGACATTCTGCAGTGCCAGTGCGTACTCTTCTTCGGCCAGGCCCATTTTGGCGCGATCGAGCAGATCGCGCACCTTGGTGCGGCGCATCGCCTCGTCGATCTGCTTTCGCAGCGGCGCGAGCGCCACGTCGATGTGGCCGGAAGCTTCGAGGTCGCTCAGAATCTCCGTCGCCATCTCGTACTTTCCCTGTTCGAAAGCCTTGATGGCCCGCTGGATGCGAGGCTGGATGCGGGTAGGGTCAAGCGCCGGAATCGCCTCGCCTCGCAGCGCCTTCCAGAGCGTATCGGAGAACTCGATCGCGCTCGCGTAGCGGTGGCGGGGCTCTTTGGCCAAAGCCTTGTGGACTACCCGGCTTACGGTCTGGCTGATGGCAGGGTTCAGGTCGTAGATGGGCTGCGGGACTCCATGAAGGATGGCTTCAAAAAGCTCTTCGTTGTTTCTCCCCTGGAAGGGCTTGACGCCGCCCAGAGCCTCATAGCACAGGACGCCCAGCGCGAAAATATCCGATGCCGGGGTGCATTCCTGGCCGGAAATCTGTTCCGGCGACATGTAACTGATGGTGCCCTTGAGACCGGTCTCGGTCTGGGCACTCACCAAATGGGCTATGCCGAAGTCGATCAGTTTGACGGAGTTGAAATCCAGGACGAAGATATTGCTCGGCTTGAGATCGCGATGCACCAGGCCGGTGTCGTGGATCGCCTGCAGCCCGCGGCAGGTCTGCGAGAGGATGTCGCCCAGGCGCTCGGCGGAAAGCTGCTGCCCGGGGGTGTGCAGCATCTGCTCCAGGGTCATGCCTTTCAACAGCGGCATGACGAAGAAGGGCTTCACTACCCCGGCGTCCTCGAACTCGCCGATATCGAAGATCTCGATGATGTTGGGGTGGTGCAGGTTGGCCAGGATGCGCCACTCTTTATAGAACATCTCGATGGCGCTGCGGCCCTGGATATCGCGGACCGTCTTTAGCGCCACCTCACGGCCTACGACGTTGTCGTAAGCCCTGTAAACGAGACCCATGCCCCCATGGCCTACCAGGCCTCGGATCTCATACCGGGCGTTAATAGTCGCGGATGCCTGCATGACTGGATAGTGACTCACTTTATATAGAAATTGCGCGAAAGCCAATGGTTTTCGGGACAATTGATCGGGCGCGAGGTGTGATTTGTGATACATTTCACCTTTCGCCCCCGTACGGGCCGATCGTATAGTACTTGGGTACTACGATCGGTGGTTCGCGGAGGCTGGTTGCGGCCTGCGGGTGTCCCGGCCCTCGCGCCACGTTATAATCGCTTCGTAATGGACGTTTATTCGGAGTTGGTGCGGCTTCGAGGCCTGGGGCAGAAGTGTGCGCTGGCCACGATCGTCGACGTGCGCGGCTCCATCCCCAGCTACGAATCCGCCAAGCTGCTGGTGCGTGAGGACGGCTCGATGGTCGGCACCATCGGCGGAGGCTGCGTCGAAGCGGAGGTCTGGAACGCCGCGCGGGAGGTTATCCAAACGGAAAAGCCCCGGCACCTCACATTCAATCTCGGGCAGGACGCCGCTTACGACAACGGATTGATCTGCGGCGGCCAACTGGATGTTTTCGTCGAGCCCGTAATGCCGATACCGCGCGCTTTCATTTTCGGCGCCGGCCACATTTCCAAGAGTCTCTCCAAGGTCGCGACCTTGGCGGGTTTTGCCGCCGTGGTGGTGGACAACCGCGAGAGCTTCGCCAACCGCGACCGCTTCCCCGACGCCGAAGAGGTCCACGCCGCCGAGTACGAAGAGGTTTTTCCCCGGCTCGCCATCAACGAAACCAGCTACCTCATTATCGTGACCCGCGGCCATCGCGACGATATGCGGGTTCTCCAGTTGGCCATTGCAACGCCGGCCCGCTACATCGCTATGATCGGCAGCAAGCGCAAAGTGCTGAACGTCATTCGCGAGCTGGAGAAGCAGGGTATTCCCCGTGAGGCTTTCGAGAAGATCCACGCCCCCATGGGTCTCGATATCGGCGCCATTTCCCCGGAGGAAATCGCGATTTCGGTGGCGGCCGAGATGATTGCGGTGCGCCGCGGCGCGGCTTCCAACTGGCGCTCGCTCTCGATGTCGGTGTTTGCCGGCGACCCGGCGCGGGCAGTACATTCGAAGTGAGCGCCGCCGGTCTCATCCTCGCGGCCGGCCAATCGCGGCGCATGGGTTCGCCCAAGGCCCTCCTCGAATATCGCGGCGAGTCGTTTGTCGATCGCCTGGTGGGTCTCTTCGCGGGCCTGTGCTCGCCGGTAATCGTGGTGCTCGGAGCCGATGCCGACGAGATCCGCGCCCGCGCGGCGCGCCCGGCGGAGTTCGTGTTCAACCCGCACTACCAGACCGGTCAGACCGGCTCCCTGCAATGCGGCCTGCGAGCCGTTCCTCCGCAAGCCGAAGGCGTGCTCTTTACGCTGGTGGATCATCCGGCTGTGGCTCCCGGGACACTCCAACGGCTGCTGGCCGCTCCGCTGCCGCTGGTCCGCGTGCCGCGCTACGGTGGAAGGCGGGGCCACCCGGTCTGGTTCCGGCGTGAGCTGATTTCCGAATTCCTGGCGCTTCCCGATAGCGGGGCCGCGCGCGATGTGGTCCGGGCTCACGCGGCCGAAACCGAGTTCCTCGACGTGGACGACGCCGGCGTGGTCGCGGACATCGACGACCCCGCGGCTTACCGCGACCTGCTGGGAGCTCGCGCATGAAGAAGCGCATCTTCCAGTGCGCAGGCGCCGGGCTTGGCCTGCTGCTGCTGGCCGGCCTGATCGTGCCCTACGTCAACGCCGACCAGTACGGCCTGCGCCTCAAATGGTCCCTGCAAAAAGCGCTCGGCCGCCAGGTCGATATCGGCAAGGTGCGGTTCAGTCTTCTCGAAGGGCCGGCCTTTTCGGTTGAGCGCGATTCCCGCGGTCCCGGCGTGGTCATCCACGAGGATCCTTCGATCGGTGTCGAGCCGATCGCTTACGTGGAATCCATGCGGGTCCGGCCCAGCCTCTGGTCACTGTTGGGCGGCAGGTTCGTGATCGCTTCGATCCGGCTCGAGGACGCCAGCATCAACCTGAGCAAGACCGGTCCTGCTTCCGAGCCCGGGCTTTGGAATTTCTCCTCCTTCGTCAATCCCTCGGTGATGAGCGCGGCTCCTGCCATTCATGTGCGCAACGGCCGGGTCCACTTCAAATTCGGTGACACCAAGTCCGTCTTCTACCTGACCGCGACGGATCTCGACATTTCGCCGCCCGGCAGCCGCGGCGGCGGCTGGACTGTTTCCTGCTCCGCGCAGCCCGCCCGCAGCGACCGCGCCGCGCAGGGCCTCGGCTCGTTCGTCCTGAGCGGACGCTGGTACGTGGCGCCGGAGCGCGTGGATCTGGATCTCGACGTCGAGCGGACCGGCCTCGGGGAGCTCACCGCCCTCCTGCGCGGCCAGGCCGGCAGCATTCACGGCACCGCCACCGCGCAGCTGCACCTGGGCGGGCCGATCAACAACATCGGCATACAGGGCCGACTCAACGTCGAAGATGTGCATCGCTGGGATCTCCTCCCGCCCCATGGCCAGGGCTGGCCGCTCGACGTGCGCGGACGCCTCGACCTGATCGGGCAGCAGCTCGAGCTCCAATCGAGCTCCGCCGGCGGTGGGATCCTGCCGCTCTCCGCCCGGCTGCGCGCGAGCGATTACCTCTCCAAGCCGCATTGGGCCGTAGCGGTCAACTGGAATCGCTTCCCCATCGACCCCCTCATGCAGGTCGCCGCCGACATGGGCGCCCAGTTTCCGCCGAGGCTCAAACTCAGCGGAACCATGGACGGCGCCATCGGCTACTCCGGGGCGGGAAGCTTCCAGGGCGAGCTGGCCTTCCACGACACCGCAGTGACCATTCCCGATTCGCCGCCGGTTCGTTTCGACCAGGCCTACGTCGTGTTCGATCACGGCCACGTGCACCTGTCGCCGGCGCGTGTCCACACCGCTGAGCAGGATGAGGCCGAGATCCAGGCCGACTACGCGATTGACGCGGACACGCTGGATCTCGCCATACACACCGAGTCGATGAAGGTCGGCTCGCTCCGCGCGCAGGTGGCCCTGGCGGCCGTGCCGTGGCTGGAACAGATGCAGTCCGGCGAGTGGAGCGGCGATCTGCACTACCACCGCGAGCCGGCCCAGGCCGGCTGGACCGGGCAGCTTCAACTCACCGGCGCGCGCGTGGCCGTGCCGGGGTTGGCGCACCCGGTGGAACTGGCTTCCGCCCGCGCCCAGATCGATGGCGTGCGCGTGGTGCTCGACCGCCTCGACGCCGCCACCGGCGGAATCTCCTTCGGCGGCGACTACCGCTACGAACCCGGCGCCGCGCGGCCCCATCGCTTCCGCCTGCGCGTCGAGACGCTCGATGCCGCGGCGATCGAGACCGAGCTGATGCCGACCCTGCGGCGCAGCAGCAGCCTGTTCGCCCGCGCCCTGGGCCGGACCGGAATGCCCGACTGGCTCAAACGGCGGGACGCCGACGGCGTCATCCTGATCGACGACCTCAAAGTGGCCGGCCTGCGCCTTGAGGATGTCCGCGCCCACCTGTTGTGGGACGCCGGGCACGTCGAGCTGGACAACCTGCAGGCGAAGCTCAACCGCGCCTCGGTCACAGGCAAGCTGGCGGTGAACCTGCGCGGGGAACGCCCGGTCTACCAGTTCACGGGCAAGCTGAAAGGCATGGCATGGCAATCGGGCAAGCTCGATGCCGAAGGAACCCTCGAGTCGTCCGGGGTAGGGAAGCAGTTGCTGGCTAACCTGCGGTCGGAAGGCTCCTTCAGCGGGTCCGCCCTGGATTTCGGTACCACTCCGGCATGGCGCAGCGTGTCGGGCAGTTACAGCCTGGCGCTGGCGCCGCGATTTCGTTTGACCGCCCTCAAGCTGAAAATGGAAGACGAAACCTACACGGGGCGGGGCAGCACGCTCGATGACGGCCGTCTGCTGATCCAGCTCAGCAACGGCGCGAGCGAAATGCGCATGAGCGGGACGCTCGCCAAGCTGAAGCTCGAACCCACTCCCTAACGCAGCGTTTCGTTCAGCACCCGGGCCAGCCGCGCGCCGGCTTTTTCGATCTGCAGCCGGATCAGCTCATCGGCAGCCTTCTCGTAAGCCGCGCCCACCGGCGCCGGTGCCCCCGCCGCCAGCTTCCCGTAAACTACCTTCTGCGCGGCCTTGTGCGACTGCTCCGCCCAGTCTTCCACCGACCCTTTCGACCACTTCCGGAAGTGCTTTTCCGAGTCCGCTGTCCAGGACGCCGCCAGTTGATCCTCGTTGCCCATGCGAGCCAGCAGGGCCCCGTCCCAAAGGCTGTGCAGGTTCAGCCGGCGGTCCGCCAACTGCACTATCACGGTATTGCCGCCCTTGTCCTGGTTGTCCGCGGAGTGCAGCGGCTGGTGCATGTCGCCTACGAAATGGACCAGGAACATGAGCGCCTCGCGACGGTCGGCGGCCGGCGCGGACTGATTCGCCACCACCTTCTCGGAGTCTTCGATTCTGGCGATCACGCACTCGCCTTTCGGACAGTCCCGCGCCATGTCCAGATGCGGGCGGCCGACCGGGATATCGACGTAATGCCAGGGGCCCGTCTCCGGCCGCGAACGCCGTATCTCGTCGGCCCAACTGGCGACCGACACCAGCGTCTTGCCCGGCCCCAGGATGGCAGCGATCTGGTCCCGGGCCCGCGCCGTGAGCTGGGCTGCCGCGATCCTGACGATCAGAGCGTGCCCCTCGACTCCCCATCCGAAGGCCGATGGACACACGGCCGCCAGGGCGATCCAAGCGAATTTGCGCATGAACGCACAGAGTAACACGAGGTTTGATATTCGCCTTTTCTTCGCTATAATGAGGGCGTGTCACTCAAGCTATACCTGGTATCCTGCGATCTGCTGCACGAAGGCGACTACTCCTCGTTCCAGTCCCGTCTACGTACCTTTGAAGCGCGCCAGGTCCTGGCCAACCAGTGGGCGCTGCACAGCACCCACACGGCGGCGCAGTTGAAGGACGTCCTGCGCCAGTTCCTGCACGAAGGCGACCGGATCGTGGTGACGGAAGTGGGCGCCGAACGAGCCAGCCGGCGCGCGTTATGCAATCTGGCGGAATTGTAGGGCCGGCGCGGGGCTGGGCGTCACGACCATGGAAGTGACGGTGTCGTCCTGGTCATCGTCGTCCGATTCGCCGTACACGTGGTAGTAGTAGCTCGCCAGGCCGCACCCCAGCAGCAGCGCCAGCAGGATGCCGAACCATCTCAGCGTCCCGCCGTTCCATGCCTGCTTCTTTTCCACGGAGGCTGCCGTAGCCTTGACCACCGCGAACGCCGCTCCCCCGCCCAGCCCCAGTTTCAGATACCAGGGCATGAGGTCCAGGTGGCTCTGGCCGCCCACTTCGCTCCACAGCACGAAGACCGCTAATACCGCAATCAGGAACTGCGTCGCATAAGCAAGGCGGAGGATGGGCATCGGTGCGCATCTTCATCTTACGTTATCCTGGAAAGAGAGAATGTCCCAATCCAGCGCGGGTTTCGCGCGTTCCTGGCACCAGTTCCAAAATGCTTTCGCACTGGCGATGGATTCCATCCGCTCCCACAAGCTGCGGAGTTTCCTGACGCTGCTGGGCGTCATTATCGGGGTGGCCAGCGTCATCCTGGTTGGCTCGGCCATCGCGGGGCTGGGAGTCTATGCCGAAGAGAGCACCGCCAAGGCCTTCGGCTCCGAATCGTTCCTGGTGGCCCAAATCGCCTCCACAGGGCGCCTCAGCCGGCGCGAATACTTCGAGAAGATGAAGCGCAATAAGCCCATTCGCACCGGCGACGCGCGCTTCCTCGAGGAGGTCAACGGCGACACGGTCCTCTACAGCCCATACCGGCAGCACACCTCGGATGTGAAGCGCGAAAACCAGATCTGCGAGGACACGTCGATCCTTGGCGTATCCGCGGACATGGCCAGCATCCGCGACATCGTGGTGGTGGACGGCCGCTTCTTTACGGGCGAGGAAGACCGCACGCGCAAGATGGTCGCGGTCATCGGCCAGACCGTGCTTTCGACGCTGTTTCCCCCCGAGACGTCGCCCATCAATGAGACGATCCGCATCGAAGGCGTGGAGTTTACCGTGATTGGAGTTCAGGAGCGCCTGGGCTCGGCTTTCGGCCGCGACCAGGACAACTCGATCTATATTCCGGATGCCGCCTTCGACCGCCTTTACGGCCCCGGCAACGGCTTCGCCCTCTTCGGGCGCCCCAAGCCGGCGAGCGGCCTGGACCTCAACGGCGCGCTCGACGAGACCCGCGTGGCCTTGCGCTCGCGCTTCCACGCGCGTCCCGGCCAGCCCGACAATTTCGATGTCCTCACGCCCGATGCTATCCGCGGATTCATCGACCAGGTGCTGGGCATGATCGCGGCAGTGGTCGTGCCGGTGACCTGCATTTCGCTGGTGGTGGGCGGCATCGTCATCATGAACATCATGCTGGTCAGCGTCACCGAGCGTACCCGCGAAATCGGCATCCGCAAAGCGGTCGGCGCGCACCATGGCGACGTGATGCTCCAGGTCCTGATCGAGGCCATCGTGCTATCGGTCATGGGGGGCGCGATCGGCATTGGAATCGGCGCGCTGGTCACTCTGCTGCTGGGGCAGATCTTCCAGCTCACCATGCACATCACGCTCGGCTACGTGGTACTGGCCCTGGGCGTCTCGACGATTGTGGGCGTGGTTTCGGGATGGTACCCGGCCTCCCGCGCCGCGCGCCTCGACCCCGTGGTGGCCCTTCGTGCGGAGTAAATCGTGAAT
This sequence comes from Bryobacterales bacterium, assembly GCA_963836015.1. Lineage (GTDB taxonomy): Bacteria > Acidobacteriota > Terriglobia > Bryobacterales > Bryobacteraceae > CAWCDJ01. The sequence goes on from CAWIIF010000015.1 coordinate 1,060,832, forward strand.
ATCAGCGCCACGGAGAACATGAGCATGGCGGTCCACGCGGTGTGGACCCATCGCTTCCGCTCGCTGCTCACCATCCTCGGGATTGTCATCGGCATCACTACGGTGGTCACGGTTGCGTCGCTGCTCACGGGCCTGCGACAGGGAGTCGTGGTGTTCTTCCAGGAACTCGGCCCCGACAATATCTTCCTCTACAAGACCTCGGGCGACCCGAGCATGGAGCCCCCCAAGGAGCGCAAGCGCCGGCCGATGAATCCCGAGTACGCGGACCTCATCAAGCGCTGGTGCAGCGACTCGGTGGAAGATGTCGGCCTCGAGCTCTTCATTCCGCCGGTGGTCGAGGGGAATCCGATCACGGCGCGCGTGCCCGGCTACGAATCGGATACCATCAACCTCTCGGGCTACTCCTCCAACATGGCGGACATCTCGCCGCGCGATTTCGCCTCCGGCCGCTATTTCACGCCGGAAGAGGAGCAGCGCGGCGCCCACGTCGCCATGATCGGCTCCAACCTGGCCGAGTCTTTGTTTCCCGCCGGCAACGCGCTTGGCAGCACCATGATGGTGGATGGCGCCGAGTACATCATCATCGGCGTTTACGCCAAAGCGAAAGGCGGCTTCTTCGGCGAGAACGGCATGGATAACGCGATCGTGATCCCGCTGCGCACCGCCGAGAATCGCTACCCGCAGATTGACCGCTTCATGATCATCGCCAAGGCCTGGCCCGGCAAGCGCCAGAACGCCTACGACGAGGTCCAGGGCACCATGCGCCGGCTGCGCCGGCTGGCCGCCGACGCCCCCAACGACTTTTCCATCTCCACGCCGGATCAGATCATTCAGCAGTTCGACCGCATCACCGGCCTCATCGGCCTGGTGGCCATCGCTATTTCCGGCCTGGGCCTGCTGGTCGGCGGCATCGGCGTGATGAACATCATGCTGGTCAGCGTCACCGAGCGCACGCGCGAAATCGGCGTCCGCAAGGCTCTCGGCGCGCGCCGACGCGACATCATCGGACAGTTCCTGGTCGAGGCCATGACGCTCACGGGGGCCGGCGGCGTGCTCGGGATCCTCATAGCGGTGCTCATCACCATGCTGGTCGGCGTGCTGGTTCCCTCGCTGCCCTCCAAGGTGCCGAGCTGGGCGCTGATCACGGGCTTCAGCGTTTCCGTGGCGGTCGGCGTCTTCTTCGGCGTCTGGCCCGCCGTCAAAGCATCGCGGCTCGACCCGGTCGAAGCCCTCCGTTACGAATAATGGCGCTCCTCGAAAGCTGTACCTCTCTCTCCAAGACTTTCGGGCCGCGTGTGCTGTTCGAGAATATCTCGCTCGGCATCTCGGAAGGCGAGCGCCTCGGACTGATCGGGCCCAACGGCTCCGGCAAGTCCACGCTTCTGAAAATTCTGGCCGGCAAAATGGAGGCCGATTCCGGCTCCATCTCCATGCGGCGCAACACGCGTGTAGGGTACGTACCGCAGCAGGTGAGCTTCCCGCCGTCCCTCACCGCCGCGGAAGTCATCTCCGCCGCCATTGCCGGCGAGCGGCTCGACGATCTCGAGCGTGCCGCGCGCATCAACCAGACGCTCGGCCGGGCCGGTTTCACGGACGGCGCCGCCCCGGCGGAAACCCTCTCCGGCGGATGGAAGCGCCGGCTCGCCATTGCGCGCGAGCTGGCCCTCGATCCCGACCTGCTCTTCCTCGATGAGCCGACCAACCACCTCGACCTCGAAGGCATCCTGTGGCTCGAGCGCCTGCTGGCTTCGGCATCCTTCGCCAGCGTAGTGGTGAGCCACGACCGCTACTTCCTGGACAACGTGGTCAACGACATGGCCGAGATCAACCGCGTCTACCCCGAGGGCCTGTTCCGGGTCGATGGCGGCTACAGCCAGTTCCTCGAAAAGAAGGAAGAGTTCCTGCTCGCGCAGTCGAGCCGGCAGGAATCGCTCGCCAACAAGGTCCGCCGCGAAGTGGAGTGGCTCCGCCGCGGCCCCAAGGCCCGCACCGGCAAATCGCGCGCCCGTATCGACGAAGCCGGACGGCTGATGCGCGAACTCTCCGGCCTGGAGGCGCGCGCCCCGCGCGGCGCCGCGCAAATCGACTTCACCGCCACCGACCGCCGCACCAAGCGCCTGGTCTCCGTCGAAACCGTTTCCAAGGAGCTCGGCGGACGCACGCTGTTCCGCGATCTCAACCTGACCCTCACGCCCGGGACGCGCCTCGGGCTGCTCGGGCTGAACGGCACCGGCAAGACCACTTTGCTGCGGATCCTGAACGGCGAGCTCGAGCCGGATTCCGGCCGCATCGAGCGCGCCGCGCTCCTGCGCACCGTCTACTTCGACCAGGCGCGCGAGCAGCTCGACCAGAACGACACCCTGCGCCAGGGCCTTGGCGCCCACGGCGACACCGTGATCTACCGCGACCGGCCTATCCACGTCGCCGGTTGGGCCAAGCGCTTCCTGTTCGATTCAGGCCAGCTTGAGCGTCCCGTCTCCAGCCTCTCGGGCGGCGAGCAGGCACGCGTTCTGATCGCCCGCCTGATGCTCCAGCCGGCCGACCTGCTGCTGCTCGACGAGCCCACCAACGATCTCGACATCCCCACCCTCGAGGTGCTCGAGGACAGCCTCACGGATTTCCCGGGCGCACTGGTGCTGGTCAGCCACGACCGTTTCCTGCTCGACCGTGTGTCCACCGCCGTGCTCGGCCTGGACGGCCGGGGCGGCGCGGAGCTCTATGCGGACTACTGGCAATGGGAGCAGGCGCAGGTCTCCGAAAAGCCCAAGGCCGAAAAGCCGAAAGCCGCGGCGCCCGCGCCCACCGCCGCCAGGAAGAAGCTGGGCTATCTGGAAGCCCGCGAATGGGAACAGATGGAGGCCCGCATCCTGGAAGGCGAACGGGAAATGGAATCGATCCGCGCCGAGATGCAGTCGCCCGGCACGGTCTCCGACGCGGTCCGGCTTCAGTCCTGTTATGAGAAGCTGCAAGCCGCCGAGGCCCGCGTCGAGTTACTTTACGCACGTTGGGCCGAGCTCGAATCCAAACAACAGTAACTGCGGGTGTATACTGGCTTCGACAACTTACCTCGGCTGAAGCATGAGGAAACTCCGCGTCGGGATCATCGATATAGTATCCAGGGGCCCGACCCGGGCGCTATACGCTCGCGTAATGAACGCCAATCTCGCGAGCATCATGCCCCAGGTAATCGGTGTCTGGTGCAGGGAAGCCGGACATGACGTCGCCTTTGTCTGCTACACGGGCTTTGAAGATCTCCTGAAGGAACTGCCGGAGAACGTCGACCTGGTATTTATCAGTGCGTTCACCGAAGCCGCCCATACGGCTTATGCATTGAGCGGTCTCTTCCGCGCGAAGGGAGCGGTCACGGTGATCGGAGGGCCGCACGCGCGGTGCTACCCGGAGGACGCCGCCCGGTACTTCGATTATGTGTTGGGGTTCACAGACCGGAACACGCTTACCGACGTTCTGAAGGACTGCTCGCAGCACCGGCCGGTCGGTGTACACATGGCGGCCGGGCAGCAGCCCGCCAGCCTGCCAGGAGTGCGGGAGCGGTGGCAGTTCATCGAGCCGACCTTGCGGAAGGCGCCGTTTCTCAAGTTAGTCCCCATGCTGGGCAGCCTGGGTTGTCCGTACACGTGCAGTTTCTGTATCGACGCGGCGGTGCCGTACCAGCCCATGGATTTCGACGTCCTCCGGGAAGATCTGCGATTCCTGCTGACTAAGTTCAAGCGGCCGCTGGTAGGCTGGCACGACCCCAATTTCGGCGTGCGTTTTAACGATTACCTGGATGCGATCGAGGAGGCAGTGCCGGAGGGCCGCATCGATTTCATCGCCGAGAGCAGCTTGTCGCTACTTTCGGAAGAGCATCTGAAAAGGCTCCAGCGGAATGGATTCAAGGCCATCCTGCCGGGCGTCGAATCGTGGTTCGACGTGGGCAACAAGTCTAAGACCGGCGCGCTGCAGGGAGCCGACAAGGTCCGCCACGTATCCGAGCACGTCAACCTGATCTTGCGCTACATCCCATACGTGCAGACCAACTTTGTGCTGGGTCTGGACGCCGATGAAGGAGCCGAGCCATTCGAGCTCACGAAACGATTCCTGGACAAGACGCCGGGCGCCTTCCCGGGCTATTCGCTGCTCACTGCGTTCGGCCGCGCCGCGCCGCTCAACCTCGACTATCAGCGCGCCCAACGGATGCTGCCCTTCCCGTTCCACTTCCTGAACAATAATCAGGCCATGAACGTCAGGCCCAAAAACTATTCGTGGCCGGACTTCTACGACCACGTGATCGGCCTGACGGAGTATTCCTTCTCGTGGCCCGCCATCTTTCGACGCCTCCGGGGGACGCGCGCGATGACCCCGCGGATCATGAACCTGGTGAGGGCGGTTTCGACGGAGGGCTTTGGAAGGATCAAGTACCACAGAGCGATCCGCCAGAGGCTGGCGACCGACCGTCAGTTCGTCCGCTATTTCGAGCAGGAGAGCAACGACCTCCCGCCGTTTTACATCGAGATGATCCGACAGGATCTGGGGTCGCTGCTCGAGTGGCTTCCGGAAGGCGCCCTGCATCACGATCCAAATGCGTATCTGAAGTCTGAGCAGAGCAAGGCCATGGTCAGCGTGGAATCCCGCCCACAGTAGTGCCGGGCCAAAACCCGCTATAATTCCAAACTATGACCGATGCCGCTCACAGCCCCGCAGTCGAGCCTTTTGAACGAATCCAGTGTCAGTGGTGCCAGAGCATGAACGAGAAGGCGGCGCTGGCCTGCCGCGCCTGCGGAGCTCCCCTCGATATCCGGAACCTGGTCAGTGAATCAGGCTGGCGCGAAGCGCCCCGCATCCGCGATATGACGGAGATTCAGTTCAACGCCAGCACCTGCCAGGTCGAGGGCGAGGTGGTTCCCGCCGCGGAAATCAACCTGGGCCCTGGCGACTCCATCTTCTTCGAGCACCACGTGATGTTGTGGAAGGAGGAGCGCGTAGCCATGTCCGTCATGCAGCTCTCCGGAGGAATGAAGCGCGCTTTCGCCGGCATGCCTTTCATCATCAGCGTGGCCACCGGCCCCGGGCGCATCGCCTTTTCCCGGGACGCCACCGGCGAGCTGGTCGTCCTGCCGCTCCACCCCGGTATGGAGCTGGATGTCCGCGAGCACGCCTTCCTGCTCTCTTCCCATCAGATCGCCTACTCCTTCATTCGTATCAAAGGTCTCTCCAATATCCTCTTCGGCGGCCAGGGCATGTACATGGACCGGTTCGTCACCACCGGCGCCCCCGGGTTGCTGATCCTGCACGGCTACGGCAACGTCTTCGAGCGGCGGCTGGGTCCTGGTGAGAGCATCATGGTGGAGCCCGGCGCGTTCCTCTACAAGGATTCCTCCGTCACCATGAACGTGGAGTTCCAGAAGCTCGGTACCGGTTTCTTCGGCGGCACCAATATGAGCCTGGCCCGGATGACCGGCCCCGGCCGCGTCGGCATCCAGTCGATGTACGTCCATCACCACACCGAGTAACCAACATGTTTTGCGTAAACTGCGGTACCCCGATTCTCGAAGGCCAGAATTTCTGCCGGAACTGCGGCCAGCCCGTGAAGCGCCCCGCCGCGGCAGCCGTTGCCGCTCCCCCCGCCGCCGTGCCACCCGCTCTCGCGACACCGGTCGTTGCAGCCGGCCGCTGCAACTGGTGCGGGGCGGACGTCGATCTCTCCCAGCCCGCCTGCCCTCGCTGCGGTGCCGCGCTCAAGCCTCCGGCCGCCGCGCATAGCGGCTGGACCAAGCTGCCCGCCCGCAAGGACATGGCCAAGCTCCAGATCGGCAACTCCTCCTGCCAGATCGAAGGCGTCTACGTCCCGGTCGCCGACATGAACCTTGCGGCCGGCGACAGCGTCTACTTCACGCATCACGTCCTGCTCTGGAAAGACCCCCAGGTAAACGTCACCACCATGTCGTTGAAAGGCGCCTGGAAGCGCGTGTTCGCGGGGCTGCCGCTCATCATGACCCAGGCCGAGGGACCCGGCCACATCGCATTCTCCAAGGACGACCCCGGCGAACTCATCTCCCTCCCCATGCAGCCCGGCCGCTCGATCGATGTCCGCGAGCACATGCTGCTGGCCGCCACCTCCAACGTCACTTATGACTGGTTTCAGACCGGCATCTGGTTCGAGACGAAAGACGGAGACGACACCGAAACTCACTATCCGGTGGGCTGCTTCATGGACCGTTTCACGGCCCCGCACACTCCCGGCCTGCTGCTGCTGCACGCCGGCGGCAATGTCTTCACGCGCGAGCTGGGGTACGGGCAGACGATCCTGGTGAAGCCGACAGCCCTGGTCTTCAAGGATCCCACGGTCCAGATGCAGCTTCACTTCGAGCACCCCGGCGCCGTCTTCACCATGTGGCGCAACTGGGGGAATCGCTATCTCTGGCTGCGCCTCACCGGACCCGGGCGCGTGGGTATTCAGTCGGTCTTCGACCGTATCGAGGGCGAATCGCGCAACATGACGCGCTGGTCCAACGCCACCGCCACTCGCTGGTAGTTATTGCTGCGCGCCGCCGCACTCCGGGCAGAACCGCGCCGGTTTCGGAATCGGCTTGCCGCAGTTCAAGCAGAACTTGGTCGCACCCCCTGCCGCCGGGGCGGAGGGGCCGGCCGGGGCCTGCGGTGCGGGCGGCGCCGGTTCCGGCGGAGCCGCGGGCCGCATGGCATTCATCATTTGCTGCCCCATCACCATGCCGGCCCCCAGCCCCGCGCCGATCCCCGCAGCGCCGCCGCCTTCGTTGGCCGCCGCGATCGGCATCGACTGCGCCACCTGGAACTGCGTATAGCGGTTCATGTCGCCGATCATGTTCATCCCGATCCGCTGGTCGAGCATCTTCTGCAGCTCTTCCGGTAGCGAGATGTTCTCCACGACGAAGCTCTCGAGCGAGAGGCCCAGGTCGGCAAACACCGGCTTGAGCGTTGCGATCATCGTCTGCGCGAGCTGCGCCTGGCTGCTGGCCATGTCGAGGAAGTTGACGTTGGCGTTTCCGAACGCGTTCGTCATCCCTCCCACGATGGTGTTGCGGAGCTGCCCTTCCAGTTCGCTCAACAGATACACTCCGCGCGAGCCGCTCACCTTCTGGTAGAAGACTCTCGGATCGGCGATCCGGTACGCGTAGATCCCGTAGGCGCGGATCCGCACCGCTCCGAATTCCCGGTCGCGGATGGTGATCGGCGTGGCCGTACCCCACTTCTGGTCGATCCTCAGCCGGGACGAGAAGAAGTAGACGTCTGACTTGAATGGAGACTTGAACATCTTGTCCCAATTCAACAGGTTCGTCAGCAGCGGCAGAGTATGTGTGCTCAACGTGAACAGGCCCGGCCCGAACACGTCGGCGATCTGCCCTTCGTTGACGAAGACCGCCATCTGGGAATCCCGGACCGTCAGTTTTCCGCCGGTCTGGATTTCCTGGTCCTCCATGGGGAAGCGCCAGGCCAGCACCGTGTCCCCCGTCTCGGTCCACTGAATAACATCGATGAACTGTTTGGAAAAGAAGCTCATGTTGACCCCTAATTCGGTGACAGGCTACATAATACCGAATTTCCGCGGACTCACCCAACCTTGCCCGGAAATAGCGGCGACTTGGGCATGCTCTCCGGCCGCAGTCCCAGCTTCCCATTCCGCAGAAACGGCTCGCCGCGCTCCTCGAAATGCGCGATCAGCCGCTGCCGCCATCGCCGTAGCTCGGCCTCGTGGTCCGTCCGCGAAGCCAGGTCCGACAGCTCATGCGGATCGGTTTCCAGGTCGAACAACTGCTCTTCGCCGTCGAGCGCGTGAAAGATGTACTTCCAGCGGCCATCGGTCAGGGCATTCCAATGATTGGTGCGGCTGTAGCACACGTCGTGTTCCAGGTCGATGTATTCGCGCCATCCGGCTCCGCCCGATCTCACCAGCGAGAGCAGGCTCCGCCCGTCCACGGGCTGCGACGCCGGAGCTCCGGCCGCGTCCAGAAATGTCGGCAGAATGTCGCGCAGTTCCACCGGCTGCGACATCACCTGCCCGCGCTTCGCTGCCAGCAGGCCTGCCGGCCACCGCATGAGCATCGGGATGTGCGCCGACGGCTCGTAGGCATACGACTTGCGCCACAGGTTCTGGTCGCCGGTCATGTCGCCGTGGTCGGACGTGAAGACGATCAGCGTTTCTTCCAGTTGGCCGCGCCGCTCGAGAGCCTCCAGAATCCGGCCGATCTGCACGTCCACCTGGCTGATGCAGCCGTAATAGCCCTGCCTCGACCGCCGGATCGTCTCCGCCGGCAGCTTCCCGCGCCAGATGTCCGTACGGTCGCTGTTCCGCTCCTCGTAGCGCGCCGCCCACTTCCCTACCTGCGCCGCCGGCAGGGCCGCATCTTCGTACATGCGCATGAACCGCTCGGGCGGATCGTACGGGCTGTGCGGGCGGATGAACGAGACTTTGAGAAAAAACGGCTGACGCCCTTCGTACCCGTTCAGGAAGCGGACCGCCGTGTCGCCGGTCCAGGTCGTGGCGTGGAGCCTCTCCGGCAGCGCGAAGGGCCTCGACGGATAATCGTTCCACCACAGCCCGGTAGCGTGCGGATCCAGTTGCGGGGCTTCGGACCAGAACCAAGATTCGTAGTCGTTGCGCTCGACCGGGCCACGTTTCTCGGCCGCTGCCATTGCCTCGGGGCCGTTGCCGCACGGGCAGTGCTCGTCGAGCACCATGCGATGGTAACCGTGCCCGTTCCGCATGGGGTAGTAGTGCTGCTTCCCGATGGTCATCGTGTAATAGCCCGCGTCGCGGAGAGCCCGGGGCTTCTCGAGCGGGTAGCGCCCGGCCATATCCGAATATCCGAGCATTCCGTGGTGCCACGGGGAAAGCCCGGTCAGCAGTGCGCTCCGCGCCGGCGTGCAGGTGGGAGTCGAAGAGTAAGCGCGGCTGAAGCGGACGCCTTCCTGCGCCAGGCGATCGAGGTTCGGTGTGTGGATGACGCGGTTCCCAGCGGCGCCCAGACAGTCCCCGCGTTGCTGGTCCGTCATCAGGAAGAGGATGTTCGGCCGCGACCCCGACCGGGCGCTCGACGCTTGCGCCGGCGCCCTCCGTGCCGCCGCGGCCGCGCCGCCCATCTGGAGCAAGGTTCTTCGGGTCATGGAATCGACTCTCCTGATTCCAAAGGATACCCGCTTCGGAGGATGGGTCGCACGATGATTCCACCGTGCGACCCTGGGACAGTTCGGAAGTTAGAAGATCCTCTGGTGGACGCGATCCACCGAGAACTGTTCGCCCGCGCTGTGGCAGGCCGCGCAGCTTTCGCCCAGCACGGTGGTGTTGGCGAGGGTGTGGGAAGCGGTCGCCACATCGTCGTGGCAGCCTTGGCAGGCCGCCGAGATCGGAGGCGTAGTCTTCGTGAAGCCACCGGGACTGGCTACCGTTGCTTTGGCCCCGACGTTCTCCACGAGATACGAGTTGCCCACGTGGCAGGTGCTGCAATCCCGCAGATCGCCCGGGAAGAGGACTTCTTGGTAATTGGTGGTTCCCAGGACATACGGGTTGGCCAGGTTCTCGCCGCGGTGGATGCTGTGGATCTGCCAGGCGAAGTTCACGCTCTGGCCCGAGGTGCCGTCCGCCAGGGAAGGATTGTGGCAGAGCGTGCACTCCTGGGTGGCGTTTCGCGTGCCGCCGTGAATGAAGCCCAGGTCCATATGGCAAGCCGCGCACTTTTCAGTGGATACGACCTGGCGCCGCGGCGTGACGGTGCTCTTGTCCACCGAGAAATAGAACTCCACCGGCTTGGCCGCGTCAGTGGCGGTAACTGAGGCCACCGTACCCGGAAGCAGGGTGACCGAATTGCGTGCTTCGATGGACACGGTATAAGAACCCACCGCGCCGGCAGGGATCTTATTGGTCATGGTGTAGGCGTACGTGCCATTGGTGCCGGGCGTCTTGCTGGGATCTTCGGAAACGCGGATGGCGCCAGGACCGGTCTGGTAATCGGTGTTGGGGCCGGCCAGAACCACCCGGACCGACGTAAGCTTGCTGATGTCAACCGGAACGTTGGCCTTGTCCGTGACGCTGAACGTGACCGTGGGCGCGTTACCGGGAGTAGCTCCATCGACCTTCAGTACCTGGGCGACGAGGCCGGGGAGAGACTTGGAGTTCGCGGGAATGAGGTGCGCGCCGGGGACCGAGGCATCGAAATCCATGGAGGCCGACGAGGTGTGGCAAGTCTTGCACTGGTTGTCGTTGGGCTGCGGAAGGTTGAGGTGGTTCGCGCCCGTGGCGAAGTTCACATCATCGTGGCAGGAACCGCACGCCGCCGCGGTCGGATTGGTTTTCCAGTTGTCGGCTTGCGCCGCGCCCGCAGCATGACAAGTAGTGCAATTCCGGGCGTCCTGTGGGAAGACGACCTTAGAGAAGTCCGACCAGTTGCCGCGATGCCAGATCCGGTACGGCGTGCCGGCCTTGACGCTCGGCAGGCTCGATCCCATGTGGATCTTGTGAATCAACACCTTCATGTCCTGGGTGAGCTGCGTATCGGGGTTGATGGTTTGCGGGGTATGGCAGATGATGCAAAGTTCTACCTTGATGCGTGATCCGCCATGGGCAAACAGCGGGTTGTGGCACTGGTTGCAGGCGTCGGTGGTCACTACTGCGCGAGTCGTCGTCACCGGTGAGCCATTGGGAACGAAGTTGAAAACGTCGTTGGCCGTCTCGCTCCACTCGTCGAACGTGCCGAACTCGGACAAGTTGCGTTGAGCGGAGACCCCGATGGCGTGCGTGACGGTCGGGTCGAAGGTGGCCGGCGCCTTAGTCTTGAAAGTATACGTGTAGTCGCCGATGGCGTTGGTGGAGAAGGCGCCGCCGGAATCGTTCGCCGCCTGGATCTGCGAGGGGTTGCTGTTCAGGGTGGCCTTGGCCACGGTGGTGGTGTAGGACACGTACTGGGACTGGCCAGCCGGGATGTAAGCCGCGATAAAGCTCATGGAGACCGGACCCTTAGTGGCGACGCCCAATCGGTCCAAGGGGGTGCCGTCGGAGTCCACAATCGTGGCACGGACGGTAATGGTGCCGTCTTTGGCAATGGCGGCGCTCTGAATCTTCACCACAACGCCGGTCTTCCCGAGGGAATTGGTCGTGCCATTGAGCATGGCAGTGGCGTTAAAGTCCACGGCGGGCTTGACCCGGTGGTCGTCGGCGAATGCGGTGTTGAATAATACTGCAGGGGCTAGGACGAGCAGAACACTAGCCAAATACCTTCTCATGGATCAGTTCTCCTAAATTAAGGCTACAGGACCCGAAATTCTGATGGATTACAGCACATTATCGTCCATAGTCGGTGCCGGACTGGCAGGGTCGCGTCGGAGCACGACAAATCTCCACAGGTGTTGCGGGATTCCTTTACATATGAGGCTGGAAGATGGGACGTGCCGTCACAATCGGCTCCAAGTGGCGGATGCCTTCGCTGCCGGTACGAGATGGTTAGGGTCTTGCGTGTGGGGCGTTTTGCGCAGTTTCGGGTGTAAAGTGGGGTCCAGCTCTACAGGCGCTCACCCCAAAGACTGTGGAGATTTTCGGCAAGCGTCTAGCGCTTCCGATTGACAGGCCATCTGATTCCCTTGCAAAAGCCGGCAGGCCAGTTATATACTTCCAGTACCCCTCGGGTGATCACACGGTACTATAGATCCGAGGACGTGGCGCCGCGTATGCGCGTTGGGTGGCGGCGCTTGCTCTTCCGCTTTGCCCTCCCCGAAGTAGAAATCGACTACTAAATTTCTGCCTCCCGACGGCCGTATGTCGAAGGTCCCGGGAGACAGGAGGATCGGTATGTCCCAACGCATCGCGATCTTCTGCGTGCTGCTTCTGATGGAAGCCATCGGGAGCGCGCAAACCACCAATGCGTCCATTTACGGATCGATCTTCGATTCGTCGGGCGCCGCGGTCCCCCGGGCGCTTGTAACTGCAAGCAACGTGAAGACCGGTGTCACCCTGTCAACGGTGACCAACGGCTCGGGCGTCTACATCTTCCCCTCGCTTTTGCCCGGCGAATACACCGTGAGCGCCGAGCTCGCCGGATTCCGCAGGGCCGTAGCCGGGCATGTGCAGCTGGACGTCAGTTCGAAAATCAGTGTGGACCTGAAGCTGGAAGTAGGCCAGGCAGCGGAGACTGTGTCCGTCGAAGCGAGCAGCAGCCCCATCGAGGCGGTCAACAGCTCGGTCAGCAACGTGGTCACGCTGCAGCGTGTTCAGGATCTGCCGCTGCAGAACCTCGACGCCGGCGCGTTGATCGCCTTGCAGCCCGGGGTGGTCGGAGACAACTTCAACGGCGTCCGATCGCAATCGCAAAATGTGACGCTCGACGGCGTCAATATCCAGGAGAGCCGCTACAACGGCGGCTGGGGCAGCGGCAACACGACCGCCGTGAGCGGAGTCGACCTGGTGGCCGAATTCCGCGTGAGCACGGCTCCCGTCGACGCCGAGTTCGGCCGCGGCATGGCGCAGGTCCAGATGATCTCGCGATCGGGCACGAACGAAATTCACGGCAGCGCCTTCGGCTTCAATCGCGTCACGGCGCTGAGCGCGAATAGCTGGTTCAACAATCAGCTCGGGCGGAAATCCGACGGCAGCCTGGTGGCTCCGCGCAATTTTCTGATCCGGAATCAGTTCGGCGCCCGGCTAGGCGCGCCGATCATCAAAAACCGGACGTTCGTATTTTTCCTCTACGAGGGCCAGCGCCAAAAGACCAACACTGCGATGAACAACACGGTGCTGACGGCGCCGGCGCGGCAGGGCATTTTCCGCTTCTACCCGGGTGTGCAGAACGCCAACGCGACTGCCGCGGTGCCCACAGTGGACCTCGGCGGTAATCCGGTCCAGCCCGCAAACGCCACCAGCCCCCTGCAAAGTGTGGGCCTGTTCGGCCGCGATCCGAACCGGCTGGTCCCGGATCCGACCGGGAACGTCGACATTGCGCTCAAAGACGTCCCCCTCCCCAACAACTTCCAGCGCGGCGATGGCTTGAACACCGCCGGATTCTACTGGCAGGAACCGCGCACCGACGATTTCAACCTGTACAACCTGAAGATCGACCACACCCTGACGCAGAGCACGCGGCTGGCGTTTTCCATGCAGGCCAACAAGGAGAACCTGTTCAACGGCTACCGCGGCCAGGTCTTTCCGCTGCAGCCTTCGGATTCAGGCTTCCACACGAACTACCTCTACACGTTCTCCGCAACTACCACGCTACGGCCGAATCTGCTCAATGAATTTCACGCCGGCGTCAACTATTTCGAAGCCGGCTACAGCGGCCCGTTTTACCCGGACCAGAGCTCAGTGCTCCCTCACGTCGGCTCGCAGCCGTTTTTCTTCACGTTTCTAACCATCACGAATGAATACACGTCGAACAACGCGCCTCAAGGGCGCACCTCGCCTCTCTACCAGTACGCGGACAGCGTCACGTGGCTGAAGGGACGGCACGCGTTTAAGGGCGGGGTCCAGGTCTATTTCGACAGTTCGAATGGTTACAACTCGTTTTATGTCCTCCCGAATGCGGTCGTGGGAGCCGGGAGCATTCCCTTCGCCAACATCAACACGATCTCGGGAATCGGCGCTAACCTGACGCAGGCGCAAAACCTGCTCGGCGATCTTTCCGGATCGCTGTCCGGATGGAGGCAATCGTTCAACTCGGCCGGGGGCCTGAATCCGACCTACATTCCCGGCGAGACCGACCGGCGGGACTGGCGCCAGCACGAGTACAGCGGCTTTTTCAAGGACGATTGGAAAGTGAGCCGCAGTCTCACGCTGAATCTCGGCGTTCGGTATGAATACTACAGCCCGCCGTTCGAGGCCAACGGCAAGGCGGTGATCCCGGCAAACGGGTCGGCCGGCGCCTTCGGCATCAGCGGCACCTCCTACGCCAACGCGTTTCAGCCGGGCGCGGCCGCCGGTTCCATCACGCAGCTCCAACTGGTCGGACCGCGCTCGCCGAACTCCGGCACATCGGTCTACAACCCGCAGTACGACACGTTCCTGCCCGACGCCGGGTTGAGCTGGTCCATCGGCAAGGACAATAAAACCGTTCTCCGCGCGGGCTATGCCATGTCTTCCGATCGCAACTCGCTACGCAACGCCGACACCGAAGTCGGCAGCAATCCGGGAATGAACACCACCATCACCTTCCAATCCGGAGGGCTGATGAATCTGGGGAATGTCGGCGTGCCGTTCGACCCCGGCCAGGCGATGGCGACCGTGCCTCTGACCGATCGCACGCAGACGCTGCGCGTCTTCGACACTGGCCTGCGAAACCAGTACTACCAGAATTGGAACGTCTCGCTGCAGCGGGAGATCGGGAAGGATTCCGTGCTGAGCGTTCGCTATATCGGCACGAAAGGGACGAAGCTGCTGGGCGGCGTGAACCTCGATTCGGACGTGATCTCGGCCAACGGCTTCCTCCAGGCGTTCAATACCACCCGTACAGGCGGCTACGCCCCGCTGTTCGACCAGCTCTTTCGAGGGCTCACGGTGCCAGGCCAGGGAGCCGTCAACGGAAGCACGGTGCGCGGCTCTGACTACGCCCGCTCCAATTCCACCATATTGCAGTATCTGGCGAACGGGAACGTCGGAGCCTTTGCGAACTACATCAACAGCTCGCCGCTGGGGACGAACGTGAACGGGGGGCTGCTCGCGGCCGCCGGGCTGCCGCAGAACTTCTTCGTCACCAATCCCCAGTTCGCCAACGTGTACCTGGTGGGCAACTACGCCAACTCGACCTATCATGCGCTGGAGATCGAGTTCGAAAAGCGTTTCGCGCGCGGCTGGATTTATCAGGGCAGTTACACCTGGAGCAAGGCCCTGGGCGAGAACGAGCTCGGCTCGACGCAGTATTACGACAATAACTATCGCGATCCCCAGAACCGGAGCTTCGACAAGCGCATCATGACGTTCAACCGCACCAGCGTCTTCAAGAGCAACGGCACTTACGAATTGCCCTTCGGCCGAGGGAGGAAGCTGATGAGCAACGCCAACCGCCTGCTCGACGGCATTCTGGGCGGATGGAAAGTCAGCGGCATCCTCACCTGGACGTCGGGCGTCCCGTTCACCGTGACGGCGCCGGTTTCGACCTACACTCAGTTCACCACCGGCCAGACGCCCGACGTAACCGGCGCGCTTTCCAAATCCACCGGGTCGCTGCAGTTCGATGGCGGCGGCGCGTGCTATTTCTGCGGGTTCAAACAGATCGCGGATCCGAGCATCAGCACGATGGCGCCCTCGGTCGCCTCGCGGAGCACCTTGTTTGCGCAGTCCGGTCCGGGCGGGGTGATCCTGCAGAATCCGCTGCCCGGGACCCTGGGGAACCTGGCGCAAACGTTCTTTACGAGTCCCAACTTCTTTGATGTGGATGCGAGTTTGACCAAGCAGTTCCGGATCACCGAACGTTTCAATTTCGAGATTCGAACAGACTGGCTGAACTCCACCAATCATCCCGACTTTTCCGGCGCCACTATCGACACCAGCATCGATTCGGCGACCTTCGGGCGCTTCACCGGGGCCGGCAGCGCCAACAATAACCGTATTATAGTGCTCGGTGGGCGGTTGAACTGGTAACCAGCCGCCGGCCAGCATAGATCAACGAGGTTCTACCCATGTACACGCTTCGCTCCGCCCGGTTGACTCTGCCCTTTGGATTGGCGCTCGCTGTCTTCGCACAGACCGCCAAGCGCCCGCTCAACCATCGCGACTACGATGGCTGGCGCACCATCCAGAGCCAGGCGCTGTCGCGCGACGGAAAATTCCTGGCGTACGCCCTGGTTCCCGAGGAGGGCGATGGGCAACTGGTGGTCCGCAATCTCGCCTCCGGGCAGGAGATTAGGGAAAATTGCGGCTCCGCCCCGCCCGCCAGCCCGGAATCTGGCGAGGAGACCCCCTCGGAAGGTCCGCCGGCCATCCGCGGGATCCGCATCGTGTTTACACACGACAACGCCTTCCTGGTCGCGGGCGCGTTCCCGTCGAAAGCGGAAACCGACCAGGCCACGAAGGAACACAAGCGGGCCGACGAGATGCCGCGCAACGGCATGATCATTGTGGACCTGTCCACGCTCAAGGCCACCCGCGTCCCCGACGTCGCCAGCTTCGAGGTGCCGGAGCTTGGGGGCAGCTTCGCCGCCTACCTGCTCGGTCCCAAACCGCGCTCGGGAGGCGGCGCCGCACCCGATGACGGTCAGGACCAGGCGCGCCGCGCAGGCGGCAGCGCAGCGGGCGGCCGGGCGCGCAACCGGTATGGATCGGAACTCGTGCTGCGCGATCTGCGATCGGGTAAAGAGCGGACCTTCGACGACGTGCTCGAATACTCGATGGCCAAGGACGCGGGCACCCTGCTCTACGCGGTCCGCTCGAGGAAGGAGGATACCGACGGGCTGTACTCGGTGGTTCCCGGTACCGACGCAGCGCCTGTCTCCCTGTTGGCGGGCAAGGGACGGTATACGAAGCTCACCTGGGATTTCGCCGGACGTCGCCTGGCATTTTTGAGCGACCGCGACGACCAGGCATCCAAGCCCCCGAGATTCAAAGCGTATCTCTGGGAGCGCAGCGGCGCTCCCGCGGAGGTGATTTCCACGGCGACGGCCGGGTTTCACGCGGGTTACGGAATCCTGGACCGGGGGCCGGTCAGTTTCTCGCGCGACGGCTCCCACCTGTTCGTGAGTTGCGCGCCCCTCGAAGAGATCGCCGCGCTGGAGAAGGAGCCGGCCCCGGCCACGGTGGTTCCCTCGAATGAGAAGGTCGTCGCGGATCTGTGGAGCTGGAAAGATGACTACGTACAGCCCATGCAGAAGGTCCGCGCAGCCCAGGACCGGTCGCGTTCCTACCGCGCGGTGTACAGCCTGGCGGACCGGAAGTTTCTTCAGCTTTCCGATCCCTCGATGGAAGGTCTTCTTCCGAGCGACGACGGCCGCGTGGCGTTGGGCACGGACAATCGTGCCTACCGGCGCATGGTGGATTACGACGGAAACTATACCGACGTCTACCTGGTGGATACGGCGACGGGCGCCCGGAAACTCGCGTTAAAAGAATATCGCGGGACAGTCGGCGGCGGCCGGGGGGGCCGCGGCGTCGGTGGCGGCGGTGTGCAACTGTCGCCCGATGGCAGGCACGTCCTCGCCTTTAAGGACAAGCAGTGGTGGTCGATCTCCGTGCCCGAAGGCAGGATGACCGACCTGACCTCGCAGCTTGGCTTCCCCGTGTACAACGAGGATGACGACCATCCCGACGTTCCCCCTGCCTACGGCGCCGCCGGCTGGACCAAAGACGGCAAATGGGCGTTGATCTACGATCGCTACGATATTTGGGCCGTATCGCCGGAGGGGGCGCCCGCCCGTAAGCTGACCGCCGGCCGCAAGTCCGGTACCGAGTTCCGCGTGGAGCGGCTGAATAACGACGCCGAAACCGAGGAACGCGGTATCGATTTCTCGAAGCCGCTGCTGCTGCGCGCCGAGAATCTCGAGACCCGCGAGAGCGGGTTCTACTCGCTGCCCGGTTTCGATGCGCCCCCCCGAAAGCTGCTGATGGGCGCGAAGAATTACCGCACTCTCGGCAAGGCCGAGGACGCCGACGTGATCATGGTCACCGCCACCACTTTCCACGACCAGCCGGACATTCATATCACGGATTCGTCGTTCCGCACCCTCAAACAGGTAACCGACGCGAATCCACAGCAGAAACAGATGCTGTGGGGATCGGGCGAACTGATCCATTTCCGGAATGCCGATGGCGTTCCACTCGAAGCGGCGCTGTATAAACCGGAGAATTTCGACCCGTCGAAGAAATACCCGCTGATGGTCTATCTTTACGAGCGGCTCTCGCAGAACGTGAACACGTTCGTCCGGCCGGCGCCGGGCCACTCCATCAACATCACCTACTACGTGAGCAATGGCTACCTGGTGTTGACGCCCGACATCGTCTACACCACCGGCCACCCCGGCCAGAGCGCGCTGAAGTGCGTCCTGCCGGCCATCCAGGCGGTCGTGGAGAAGGGCTTCGTCGATCGCAACGCGATCGGAATTCAGGGCCACAGCTGGGGCGGCTACCAGACGGCGTACATGCTGACGCAAACCAATATCTTCAAGGCGGCCGAGGCGGGAGCGCCGGTGGCCGACATGATCAGCGCCTACGATGGCATCCGCTGGGGCAGCGGATTGCCGCGGCAGTTCCAGTACGAGAAGACGCAGAGCCGCATCGGGGGAACCATCTGGGAGTACCCGCTGCGATACATCGAAAACTCCCCGGTCTACATGGCGGACCGCGTGACGACGCCGCTGCTGATTCTCCAGAACGACGCCGATGACGCGGTGCCGTGGTACCAGGGCCTCGAGTTGTTCCTCGCACTACGGCGCCTGGGGAAGGAAGTCTATCTGTTCGACTACAACGGCGAGCCCCACCACATCACCCGGCGCCCGAACCAGAAGGATTACACTGTCCGTTTACAGCAGTTCTTCGATCATTTTCTGAAGGGGGCGCCCGAGCCGGACTGGATGGCGAAAGGCATTCCCTACATCGAGCGGGAGCAGGAAAAGGAAAAATTCGGCGCCGCATACGAGAGCACCTCCGAAGACCGGAAGGACGTGAAGAAATAGCAGTGGCAAGAGGGACCCTTATGCTGAAATCGTCGAGAAGTTGGGGAATGCTCCTGTGGGCCGTGAGCGGTTGTGCGCTGATGGCGCAGGCGCCGCGCCCCATGACCCTGGTCGACATCATCAACCTTCCGCAGGTGAATGATCCACAGCTTTCACCCGATGGGCGCCAGATCGTCTTTGTCGAATCGGTTGCGAATTGGAAGGCCGACAAGCGGATCGGCCATGTCTGGCGGGTCAATGCCGACGGCTCCAGCCTGGCGCAGATGACCCGCGGAACCGAAGGCGAGAACAGCCCGCGCTGGTCGCCCGACGGGAAGAGCATCGCATTCATCGCCAAGCGCGGCGCCGAACCGGAATCGGTTGCCCAGATCTACGTGATCTCGGCCTCCGGCGGTGAAGCGCGGCTGCTCACCGCGCACGCGACCGCGGTTTCCAACATCGAGTGGTCTCCCGACGGCGCAATCATCTACTTCCGTGCCGCCGATCCCAAGCCCGACGCACAGAAGGCGCGCGAGAAGCTCAAAGACGACGTTTTCATGTTCGATGAAAACTACGAGCAGCAGCACCTCTGGAGCGTGGCGGTTGCCGGCGGCGCCGAGCATCGCATCACGCAGGGTGCGTATTCCGTGCTGGCCTACCGCCTGTCGGAAGACGGGAAGAAGATCGCGTTCCATCGCGCCCCAACTCCGCTGATCGAAGATGGCGACCAAAGCGAGGTCTGGGTAATGGATGCCGGCGGTGCGAATGCCCGGCAGATCACTCACAATCATGTTCAGGAAAGCGATGCCGAACTTTCGCCCGACGGCTCACAGGTTCTGTTCCTGTCGCAAGCCAACCGGCAATTCGACACCTATTACAACGGGAAGGTCTTCGTCGAGCCGTCGGGCGGCGGCGAGGTGCGCCTGCTCATGCCCGACCTGCCCTATGAGGTGAGCCAGGCGTCATGGTCGAAGGACGGCAGATCGATCTACTTCCTGGCTAACATGGGCGTGCACACGGAGTTATTCAAGGTCGGCGTGCAAGGCGGGAAGCCCGAACAACTTACTAACGGAAAGCATGCCATCACCGCGTGGACGATGTCCGGCCCCTCCAATACGCACGTTTTCACGTCGCATGAGATGACGAGCCCGGGTGAGGTCTGGATCATGGAGGCTGGGAGCCCGCGCAAAGTCACCGAGATTAGCGAGCGGGCGGCGCGGGAATTCAAGCTTCCGCGGCAGGAACGAATCGTGTGGAAGGGTGAAGACGGCGTGACCGTCGAAGGGTTGCTCTATTATCCGCTCGACTATCAGGAAGGCAAACACTATCCGCTGGTAGTGCAAACGCACGGCGGCCCGCAGTCGTCCGACAAGTTCGGCTTCGGCGGAGGCCAGAATTACGTGCCAGTCCTGGCTGCCAAGGGCTACGCCGTCCTGCAGCCGAACTATCGCGGCAGTACGGGCTACGGCGACGATTTCCTGCGCGACATGGTCGGGCACTATTTCAAGAACGCGCATCTCGATGTGCTGGCCGGCGTCGACTATCTGATCAAGGAAGGGATCGCCGATCCCGATCACCTGGTGGCCATGGGGTGGAGCGCCGGCGGCCACATGACCGACAAACTCATTACGGCGACCACCCGGTTCAAAGCTGCGGCGGCCGGAGCCGGAGCCGCGAACTGGATCTCCATGTACGCGCAAAGCGATGTGCGAACCTACCGCACGCCCTGGTTCGGCGGCACGCCGTGGCAGAAGGACGCGCCCATCGCCGCGTACTGGGACAACTCGCCGCTAAAAGACGTTTGGAAAGTCAAGACGCCTACGATCTTCCTGGTGGGCCAGAACGATGTCCGCGTGCCCCAGCCCCAATCGGTGGAGATGTACCGCGCGCTGAAAAGCAACGGCATTCCTACGCATCTCTATGTTGCCCCCCGAGAGCCGCACGGATGGGCCGAACTACGCCACGTTCTGTTCAAAATGAACGTGGAACTGGACTGGTTCGAAAAATATGCGATGAACCGCCCCTATACGTGGGAAAAAGCTCCGGCGGACTGACGCGCGGGATTTGCGAAACGAACCCACGAAGTGCTTGAAAACAAACAAGCGCTTAGGAATCAAACAAACTGCGCAACCCAGCCGGGCATCTCTCCGATGTCGGGTTGGAAGTACCGCTTCCATGACGCTCTCCGCACGTGAATACCGGCACTTCTCGTTGTTTCGGAGGCTTTACCACCCAAAAAAAATCTAACTCTCCGTGGTCTGAACCGATCACAGATCCACAGGGGTCAATTACCGGACTGGTTCAGTCCGTGAGGGTCCTGGTGGGACCCGGGGTTCAGGTTCTACCTGGCGTTTGTCCCAAAGGAGAAGATCTCGCTATGAAGAAGTGTTTTACTGTCATGGGCGCCGCTTTACTGCTTGTAGGGTCGGCGGCCGCACAGGAAGTCCCTAAAGTCGAAGGCTATCTCGGTTACAACTACGTACACGTAAACCCTACTACCAATATCTCGTCATTCAGCGCGAATGGCGGAAGTGGTCAGTTCATCTTTAACTTCAACAAGTGGATCAGCGGAGTGGCGGACCTTGGCGCCGTACATAACAGCAACTTCGCCGGTTTCTCGATTGACAACACGACGTTCAACTACCTGTTCGGGCCGCGCATCAGCATTCGGAAGTGGTCGCGCTTTACGCCGTATGTGCAGACACTGTTCGGCGGAGCGTACTATACTGCCAGTGCTGCGATCGGCGGTTTCCTTCCGGAACTCAATGACGCCGGGCAGATCATTCCGGGACAACCGATCACGGCCCGCGTCGTCGCGCATCAGAACAATTTCGCAATGGTCGCCGGCGGCGGTATCGACATCAAAATCAACAGGCACTTAAGCTTCAGGCCGGCTGCGGTTGATTACTATATGACCCGCTTCTCACCCCTCGGCCTGACGGACAACAGCATCCAGGACAATATCCGGTACTCGGCCGGTATTTCGTTCCTGTTCGGCGGCGAGAAGCACGTGCCTCCTCCGCCTCCGCAGGCCTCCCGGCAGATGCCCAAGCAGAATCTCAGCCTGCAACTGATGCCGTCCTCCACCGAAGTTTGCCCTGGAGACACGGTTACAGTGAATCCGTCGATCAGCGGCGCGAGCCCTGATCAGCTCAAGTTCGTGTGGTATGTCAACGGCCAGCCGATCAGCCAGGGCCACTCTTTCTCATTCGGAACCGCCGGGCGTGAACCGGGGACCTACAAGATCAGCCTGGCCCTGAACGGTGCGAACTTCAACCCGGCCCAGGCGGAAACCAGCATCACCGTTAAGCAGTACATGCCGCCGACCGGAACCGTTTCGGCCAGCCCCGCCCAGGTCGAATATGGCGACAAGGCCACCCTGGCGTCGAATTTCCAGGGCCAGTGCGGTAAGTGCGCCATCCAGACCCCCACCTACACGGCTTCGGAAGGGTCCGTCAACGGGGACCAGTTCGACTCCACCGGTGTACAGTTCAGCGCCGCCAGCAACATGGAGCAGCGCAAGACCGTCACCATCACCGCCAATGCCTCCGATTGCAGCAGTACCGGCACGGCAACTACCACCGTCGACGTCGTGAAGAAAGCGGTCGTCGCTCCGGTGCGGCTGCCCGACGTGCTGTTCTCTCGCGACAGCTCGCGCGTCAACAATTGCGGCAAGCGCGTCCTCCTCGAGCAGTTGCGCGCTTACGTGGATAAAGACCCGACCGGTACCGTCGTTCTCGTCGGCAATTCCTCTCCCGATGAGAAGATCTCCGGCCTCGATATGAAGCGAGCCATGAACGCCGCGGCCGTCATCACCGCGGGAACCGGAGTCTGCATGTCGGTTCCGCAGTCGCAGGTGATGCTCGACGCGACCGGTGTCAATCAGAACGGCATCAACTTCGAGTCCGGTTTCTGCGGAGCTTCGGTCCGCGCGTCCGGATCCGGCACCGATGAGGACATGCGGCGCGTCGTAGTGTGGTTCGTCCCCAGCGGCGGCCAGACGCCCGCCATGGTGACCAACCTGCGAAGTGCCGAGTCGCTCTCCGTGAGCGGTCTCGGGTGCCCGAAGTAGTCGTGTAGCCTGTCTCGGTCGGGCCGGTGCTCGAAGCGATTGTCGTCACTGCGGTGTGCCTGGCTTCGTTTCTCATCGGCGTGACAGCGTGTTGGGCCATGCTGTGGGTTCTCTTCAGCATGGCCCGCGCGCATTCGCGCCGCCGGCGCCCCGAGCCTTAATATTCCACACTCACCAGAAACAGCCCCTTGGCCGGTGCGGTCGGCCCGCTCTTTCCAGGTAGCGCGTCCAGATTCTCGATATTCCCCCTGCCCGCCTCGATCAAAGTTCCAACCAGGTTCCTCACCATGTGCTTCAGAAAGCCGCTGCCCTTCACGCGGTAGGTAAGGCGTCCGTCTCCGCGCTCCAGCACCGAAGCAAAAACCGTCCGCACCTTGGATTTCCCCTCGGCGTCGCGATCGTCGGCCGCCGCGAACGCCGTGAAATCGTGTTCGCCCTCGAATACCCTGGCCAGGCGCGCCATCCGATCTTCATCCAGTGGATACGGGTAGTGGTGCGCGTACGGCCACTCGAAAGGGCTACAGACTTCCTCCCTCACGATGCGGTATTCATAGGTCTTCCCTTTGGCGTCGAAGCGCGGATGAAACTCGGCGGGCACCTCTTCGGCCGAAAGCACGCGGATGGCGGGCGGCAGCAGGCGGTTGATGGCCCGCCGCAGGTTGGGCGGCGGGATCGGATTGCCGATCGTAAAGGCCGCCACCTGTCCCAGCGCATGCACTCCGGCATCCGTGCGCCCCGACCCCGCGACATGGACCGCGCGGCCCTCCAATCCGGAGACGATCTCTTCGAGAATGCCCTGTATGGTCGGCAGGCCGGGCTGTACCTGCCAACCGTGGAATGCGGTGCCGTCGTAGGCCACCCGGATTCGGATGCGGCGCATCAGACGGGGCGCGAGCCCGGTTTCACGACGGGGATTCCTCGGGCGCACAGGGGGCACAGCTCCGGATAATGCGCCGCCACCTGCATCGTAGCCAGGGCGATCCGCGGCACCCCGACGTCCGCCCTCCCGCCGCTGCGGTCGATGATCGAGGCAGCCGTCAGCACGTCCGCTCCGGCGCCGCGCAGAACGTCGATCACATCCTTAGTGCTGCCGCCCGTCGTGATCACGTCCTCCACCACGACGGCGGCTTCGCCCAAGCCCACTGTAAATCCGCGGCGCAGCGACATCTGTTTCGTGGCAGGGTCCCGTTCCGTGAACAGAAAACGGGTGCCCAACGCGCGCGCCACTTCGTGCCCGATGATGACGCCGCCCAGAGCCGGCGAGACCACCAGGTCGATCTTGCGGGGGCCGGCGGCTCTGCGCAGTTCCTCCGCCAGCAGACGGCCGAGCTGCTCGGCGGCGCGTGGATGCTGCAGCACCAGCGCGCACTGCAGGTACTCCCCGCTGTGCAGCCCGCTGGTGAGGCGGAAGTGGCCTTTCAGGTATGCGCCGGTTGATTCGAAGAGCTCCAGGATGGATTCGGCTTGCGGCGTCACAAACGCCTACTATACCATTGAAGTTAAACGGATCTCGAGGAAGGTCTTCATGTACCGTGTAAAACCGTATCTCGCACTATTGTGCTCGCTTCTGGTGGCTGCGCCAACCGCCGGCTGGGCCGCCGATAAGCCCTCCGGCTCACCCAACCCCCAGCCGCAGAGCACAGCCCCGGTGGTTGATGCTCCGCATGGCATACTCGGCAAGTTTACCGCGCCATACGAGGCGCCCGCTGTCTCGCCGCCGAGCATGGCCAATTCCAACCGGCTCGAATCGCTGCTTCGCGGGGGCAACCTGTACCTTTCGCTTCAGGACACCATCGCGCTGGCGCTCGAGAACAACCTGGATATCGCGATCCAGCGCTACGGCCCGAGAATCGCCGATGCCGCGGTCGAGCAGGCCCAGGCCGGCGGGTTCGCGCGCGGCGTATCGACCACCGTCACGGCCGGCCCGAGCAGTGCGTCGGTGACCAGTTCAGGCACCACGCCGGGCACCAACCAGAATGCCTCTTCGCAGGCCAGCACCGCGACTTCGTCGGCGGTCGGCGGGAGCGTCCTGCAGTCCTCGGGTCCGAGCATTCCAAGCCTGGATCCGTCACTCACCGGGACCTTGAACTGGGGCCACGCGACCACGCCACAGAGCAGCGCATTCATCACCGGAACCAATTTTCTCGTCCAGAACGCACAAGTGGGGAACTTCGGGCTGCAAAAAGGGTTTCTCACGGGCACCGTCGCCTCACTGGGGCTGAACAACAGCTCGGTGACCAGCAACAACCCGCGCAACGACTTCAACCCCTCGACCAGCGCTTCGCTCGGCCTGAGCATCACGCAGCACCTGCTCCAGGGGTTCGGGCTGGCGGTCAACTCCCGGCAGATCCACATCGCAAAGAATAACCGGGAGGTCTCCGACCTCACTTTCAAGCTGCAGGTGCAGACGACCGTCGCGGCGGTGATGAGCCTGTATTGGAACCTGGTCGCTTTCAACGACAACGTCCGCGTGGCCCGTGAGGCGGTGGCGGCCGCCACGCGGCTTTGGGAAGACAACAAGCGGCAGGTCGAAGTCGGCACCCTGGCGCCCATCGAAGTGACCCGCGCGGAAGCCCAGATCGCCGCCGGCGAGCAGCAGCTGACGGTGGCGCAAACCCGCGTGCTGCAGCAGGAGACCATTATTAAGACCGCCCTGAGCCGGACCGGTGTAGCCAGTCCTTCCATCGCCGACGCTCACATCATTCCGACCGACCAGATCCGCATTCCCGACGTCGAGCCGGTGACGCCGATTCAAGATCTGATGGCGATGGCTATCTCGTCGCGTCCGGAACTGGCCCAGAGCCGGATCCAACTGCAGAACCAGCAGCTCACCATGCGGGGCTCCAAGAACTCCCTGCTTCCCACCCTCGACGCGGTGGTCAACCTCTCGAACAACGCCTTGATCGGACAGCCCAGCACGCTGGTGGCGCCGGCCGGAACGGTTCACAGCAACAACCCGTTCTTCATCGGGGGCTATTCCGATGTGCTCGGGCAGCTCTTCGCCCGCAACTTCCCCAACTATTCCATCGGATTGAATCTGAATATTCCGATCCGCAACAGGGCGGCGCAGGCCCAGGTGATCAACGACGAGCTGACCTACCGGCAGCAACAGCTCGGCTTGCAGCGGCTGGAGAACCAGGTGCGCGTTGACGTGCAGAACGCCGTGATCGCGCTTACACAGGCTCGCGCTCAATACCAGGCTGCGGCCAAGCAGACCCTCTTGCAGGCCCAGACTCTCGATGCAGAGCAGAAGAAGCTGGCGCTGGGGGCCTCCACCATTTACAACGTGATCCAGGATCAGCAGGCGCTCACCTCCGCCGAATCCAACGAAGTTGCGGCCAAAGCGACCTACGCCACCGCACAGGTGGAGCTGGAGCGCTCGACGGGGCAGATCCTGAACAACCACAACATCTCGCTCGACGAAGCGTTCAAGGGCGTGGTATCGCGTGCGCCCAGCCCGATTCCGCCGCCTGTGGAACCCCCTGCGGCGCATAACTAGCAAGATTTACGCTGTGGCGCCGGCCGCCGCGTTCCAATCTGGACAAAGAATTGACACGCACGTGCCAATTTTGCATACACGGAGGTCGTAGAGGCTTTGGAACTCGCTGATGATAAGGGAGCTTAGCGTTTGGCGAGGCGATTGCTCTAAGTGAGGCGTGACTAAACTTTGCAGGCCCACGAAGAGACGATTGCTCAACGCTTTTGTCTCCCGCCTATCCAGTCACCTCGCATAAAACCCTCTATCAGTCCGCCAATTTCCTCACAGTCGTTTCTTCCTGGGCCTGTAGCCGAAGTCGGCTACCATAGAGATATGGCCCAAGGTATGTTCGAGGTCCCCTGTCCCTGCTGCCAGGCGATTCTCAAGATCGACCCGGAGACGCGCGCCGTCATCGCTCACACGGTTCCGGTGAAGCCGCCCGCGATTGAGGACCTGGCTACGGAAGTCGCCAAGCTGAAGGGGGAGGGCGCCCGCCGCGAAGAGCTGTTTCGCAAACAATTCGAAGCGGAAAAGACACACGGGCGGGTCCTCGAAAAGAAGTTCGACGAGCTATTCAAGCGCGCCAAAGAGAACCCCGATCTCACGCCTCCCAAACGCGATATCGACCTGGATTAGCGGCGTCCAGCCCCGAGCAATTCTCCCGGAGCGAAAGCGGCGAAACGGCCGGAGGCAAGGACCTGGCCGGCGTCCATACGCCGGAAAAGCTCGATCAGCTTCGCGACCAACCCGGTCCACCCAGTCTGATGGCTGGCTCCCAGTCCGGCGCCGTTTTCGCCGTGGAAGTACTCGTAGAACAACAGGTAGTCCCTCCACTGGGGATCGGTTTGGAATTTCTCCGTGCCGCCGTACACTGGCCGCCTGCCGGATTCATCCCGCTGGAAGATTCTGACGAGGCGGTTAGCGATCTCGCGGGCGACTTCGAACAGGTTCATCCAGCGGCCCGATCCGGTGGGGCACTCGACTTTGAAATTGTCGCCGTAGTAAAGGTAGAACGACAGCAGGGAGCGGAGAATCAAAGCGTTGACGGGCATCCAGACCGGGCCGCGCCAGTTGGAGTTGCCTCCGAACATGTAGGAATCCGATTCCGCGGGCTGGTACGCCACCTGGTACTCGCGGCCCTCGACGGAAAAGACGTAAGGGTGATCCAGGTGATAGCGGGAGAGGGCGCGTATCCCGTAGGGACTCAGAAACTCGTTTTCATCGAGCATGCGGGCGAGGATCCGGCGGAGCCTGTCCGGGTTTACCAGGGCAAAGACACCGCGGTCATTCACGCCCCGATACCCGGGACCGGTCGGGTGAATATACGTAAGGAGCTCGGGCATTCGCTGCACACGGTCCATGAAGACCGACGTGGCGCCGGGGACCCGCTCGCGCTGCCATGGCTCGATGACGGTAGTCGCGCAAATGGGCAGCAGTCCGACCATGGAACGGACCTTGAGCCGTGTCGCGGTTCCGTCGGGAAGACGCAGGAGGTCGTAGTAAAAACCGTCCTCTTCGTCCCACATGCCCGTGTCTCCAACCTGATTCATGGCATGCGCGATCCAAAGGAAATGGTCGACGAATTTGGCGGCGATGTCGTCGTAGCCCGGCACGTCAGCGGCGAGCTCGACTGCAATTTCCGACATGTTCTGGCAGAACAGCGCCATCCACGCGGTGCCGTCCGCCTGCTCGAGATAGCCTCCTCCGGGGAGGGGCTTGCTCCGGTCGAAGACGCCGATGTTGTCGAGCCCGAGGAAACCTCCCTCGAAGACGTTTTTCCCGAAACGGTCTTTGCGGTTCACCCACCAGGTGAAGTTCAGCATCAGCTTCTGAAACGACCGTTCGAGAAACCCAAGGTCGGCCGAGCCGCGCAGAGCCTGTTCCGTGCGGTACAGGAAGATCGTAGCCCAGGCGTGTACCGGCGGATTGACGTCGCTGAAGTTCCATTCGTAGGCCGGAATCTGGCCGCTCGGGTGCAGGAAGTAGGACTGAAGCAGCAGTGTGAGCTGCTCCTTTGCGAAATCCACATCGACCGTGGAGAGCGCCATGGCATGGAAAGCCAGATCCCAGGCTGCATACCAGGGGTACTCCCATTTGTCGGGCATTGAGATGATGTCCGCGTTCACCATGTGGAACCAGTCGTGATTCCGGACGGCCGGACCTCCTCGTTGGAGCGGGTTGACGCCGTGCTCTTCCAGCCACTTGTCCACTTCGAGGCCGAAATACTGCTTGCCCCAGAGCATCCCCGCCAGCGCCTGCCGCATGATGCGCGCTTCCTCATCACCGGCCTGGGGTGGAGTGATGGAGCGGTAGAACTCGTCGGCCTCGCGGCGCCGGCTCTCGATGATCCCAGCGAAGCGGCTTCCGAACGGATCGCCCATCGCCTCGGGCACTCGGTCGCTGAGCCGCAGCCAGATGGTGACGGTTTTGCCGGCGCCCACTTCGAGCTGATAGTGGGCCGACGCCTTGGTGCCCTTGCGCTCAGGGTTGATCGCGTCCATTTTCCCCGAGACGACGCAATCATTGATGCCGTCCTTCACGTACGGGCCGGCATTGGGCGTGCCGAAGATGCGCTGGTTATTGGTTTCGTTCTCGGTGAACAACAGGGCGGGGTCCATCTCGCAGTAGAGAAAGTGGCCGGTGCTGGCGGCGATACCGCCCGGAGCAGCCTCGAGCAGGGGCTTCGGAGCGTCTTTCCACCAGGTCCAGGTGTTGCGGAACCAGAGCGTGGGCAGGACGTGGAGTACGGCGGGCTCGGGCCCGCGGTTCGCGACGCTGATCTGAATCAGGAGGTCCTCGGGTGTGTTCTTGGCGTACTCGACGAACACGTCGAAATACCGGTCGCCATCGAAGACGCCGGTATCGAGGAGCTCGTATTCCATCTCTTTGCGGCTGCGCTGCCGGTTGGTGAGGATCAGATCTTCATAGGGGTAGGCCGTCTGGGGATACTTGTACAAGTATTTCATGTAGGAGTGGGTGGGAGTGCTGTCGAGATAGAAGTAGTACTCCTTGACATCTTCTCCGTGGTTGCCCTCGCTATTGGTGAGACCGAAGAGGCGCTCCTTGAGGATCGGGTCTTTGCCATTCCAAAGAGCCAGGGCGAAGCAAAGGACCTGCCGGTCGTCGCTGATGCCGGCGAGTCCGTCTTCGCCCCAGTGGTAGGCGCGCGAGCGAGCATGGTCGTGGGGAAAATAGTCCCAGGCATTTCCATCCTGGCTGTAGTCTTCGCGAACGGTGCCCCACTGGCGCTCACTGAGGTAGGGTCCCCACTTCTTCCAGGGAACGCTCGATGTGCGGCTCTCCTGCAGCCGGAGGGATTCCTGATTCTCTGCCATGTCGCGGCGAAACTCCTGGATTTGCTGATGCGGCGTCGCTCGGGGCGGCGTAAGAAATGTCGGCGAAAAGGCAGTTCATTATAAACTGGGGGGCATGGCGCTCGATGCGAAGGCGGGGCAGCCGCCGACTCCGTCCCAATTGGTGAATGTCGCCAAACTGGTGACTTCCTACTATGCGGTGAAGCCGGATGTTTCCGTGCCGGCGCAAAAAGTGAGCTTCGGAACCTCGGGGCATCGGGGGTCGTCGTTTCTCGGATCGTTCAACGAAGGACATATTCTGGCGATCACGCAGGCGATCTGCGAGTATCGCGCGCAGAACGGAGTGGACGGCCCGCTCTTCCTGGCGGAGGACACGCATGCGCTCTCGGAGCCGGCGTTCGCGACGGCGCTGGAGGTGCTCGCCGGCAACGGCGTGGCGGTGAAAATCGATCAGGACCTGGGTTACACGCCGACGCCCGCGCTCTCGCACGCCGTCCTTACTTATAACGCGGGCCGGAAGAGCGGCCTGGCGGACGGGGTGGTGATCACGCCGTCCCACAACCCGCCCGAAGATGGCGGGTTCAAGTACAATCCCCCGAATGGCGGGCCGGCCGATACGGGCGCCACGAAATGGATCGAAAATCGCGCGAACGCGATCCTGGCGGCAGGCCTGCGCGAGGTGAAGCGCTGCTTGTACGAACGGGCGCTGAAGGCAGAGGGCACCGGGCGGTTCGACTACATTTCGAATTACGTCAACGATCTCGGATCGGTGTTAGACCTGGATGCGGTGCGCGACGCCCACCTTTCGCTGGGGGCCGACCCGCTGGGCGGGGCCGGCGTGCGGTACTGGGGCCGTATCGCCGAGCGGTACGGGCTTTCGATGACGGTGGAGCATGCGGACCCGGACCAGACGTTCCGCTTCATGACTCTCGACTGGGACGGGAAGATCCGGATGGATTGTTCGTCACCCTACGCGATGGCGGGGTTGATCGCGATGAAGGACCGGTTCGATGTCGCGTTCGCCTGCGACACCGATCACGACCGCCACGGGATTGTAACGCGCAGCGCCGGGTTGATGAATCCGAACCATTACCTGGCAGCGGCGATCTCGTACCTGTTTTCCAACCGGCCGGGCTGGAAGGGGAACGCGGGGGTCGGCAAAACGATGGTGTCGAGCAGCATTATCGACCGGGTGGCGAAGGACCTGGGGAGGGGCCTGATGGAGGTGCCCGTAGGCTTCAAGTGGTTTGTGGACGGCCTGCTCGACGGCTCGCTTGGCTTCGGGGGCGAGGAGAGCGCGGGCGCATCGTTCCTGCGGCGGGACGGCACGGTGTGGACCACCGACAAAGACGGCATCATTATGGGTTTGCTGGCCGCCGAGATCCTGGCGCGGACCGGAAAGGAACCGGGGGAAGTCTACCGCGGGCTGACGGAGCGGTTTGGGGCGCCGGTGTACGAGCGCATCGACGCGCCCGCCACTCCGGCACAGAAGGCAGTGCTGCAAAAGCTCTCGCCCGAACAGGTGGACGCCAAGGACCTGGCGGGGGACCCGATCGACGCGATGCTGACCGCCGCGCCGGGCAACGGCGCACCGCTGGGAGGATTGAAGGTGGCGACACGGCGGGGATGGTTCGCCGCGCGGCCTTCGGGGACGGAGAACGTATACAAGATCTACGCCGAAAGCTTCGCGGGCGAAGAGCATCTGCGGAGGATCCAGCAGGAGGCGCAGGAACTGGTGGAGAGGACGTTCCGGGCCGCGGGCGCGGAGTAACGGCGCTTTAACCGCCGGCGATTGCCCCCACGATCAGAAGAGGCTCGGCTCCGGATATGACTTCCTCGGGCAGCGGAGTGTCGTGCGGCTCGTGCGACAGGTCTTCCTTGCAGGCGAAGAACCGCACGTACGGCCGGCGCTGCCCGGTGACGTGGTCGCGGATGGTTCCGGTCAGCATCGGATAGGAGGCCTCGAGAGCGTCGAGGACCGAGCGCAAGGTGGCCGGGCCCTCGATTTCGAGCTTGACCTCGCTTCCGACGCGCGCCAGGGTACGCAAATGCGCCGGCAGCACGACCCGGATCATGACAGCGTCTGAACCTCGACGGACAGGACGGCCGGAAGATGCCGGGCGATGGGCTGCCAGTTGTCTCCGGAATCGGCCGAGGCGTAGACCTGGCCGCCGGTGGTTCCGAAGTACACGCCGCACTCGTCGAGGGAATCGACGGCCATGGCGTCGCGCAGGACGTTGACGTAGCAATCGCCCTGCGGGAGGCCTTTGCCCAACTCCTCCCACTCGTTGCCGCCCGTGCGGCTGCGGTATACGCGGAGCTTTCCGTCCATCGGAAAGTGCTCGGAATCGCTCTTGATGGGGACGACGTAGATGGTGTCGGGCTCGTGCGCGTGGACGTCGATCACGAAGCCGAAATCGGTCGGCAGGTTGCCGCTGACCTCGTGCCATGAGTCGCCCGAGTCGTCGCTGCGCATGACGTCCCAGTGCTTCTGCATGAACAGAACCTCAGGGCGGGTGCGGTTCATGGCAATGCGGTGAACGCAGTGGCCGACCTCGGCATTGGGGTCCGGGATGGATCCGGAGACCAGGCCCCGGTTGATCGGACGCCACGTCTGGCCGGCATCGTCGCTGCGGAATGCGCCCGCGGCCGAGATGGCGATGTAGATTCGGGCGGGGTTGCCGGGGTCGAGGAGGATCGTATGCAGGCACATTCCGCCGGCGCCAGGCTGCCAGCGGGGTCCGGAGCCATGGCCGCGCAGTCCGGAAAGCTCGCCCCAGCTCTGCCCGCCGTCGGTCGAGCGGAACAGGGCCGCGTCTTCCACACCTGCCAAGATCGTATCCGGGTCGGTGAGCGAGGGCTCGATGTGCCACACCCGCTTGAACTCCCAGGGATGGGGGGTGCCGTCGTACCACTGGTGAGTGCCGGGAACGCCGTCGTACACGAACTTATTCCCCACCGGCTCCCAGGTGATGCCGCCGTCGTTGGAGCGCTGGATCAACTGCCCGAACCAGCCGCTGGATTGCGACGCGTACAACCGGTTCGGATCGGCCGGCGATCCCTTGACGTGGTAGATCTCCCATCCCGCGAAGTAGGGACCGCGAATGTCCCACTTTTCGCGCTTCGCGTCCGACTCCAGGATGAATGCGCCTTTGCGTGTTCCAACCAATACCCGTACCTTACTCATCCTCTCTCCTCCTCTTGTTCGACGATCCGGCTGGGGCCGGATCGACAGGTGAATTCGAAAAATAATTGTTACTAGCCCTTGCGTGGACCGATACGCCGCCCGGGTCCGGGGATCAGAGGCGTGGAATCGCGATCCCGCCATCGCCGCCGCACTTCCGCCAGGATCTCTTTCCTGTTTTCCGCCAGCTCTTCGATGAACTTGCACGAAAGGCCCGCATCTTCATGCCGCGACCCCCAGACCAGCAACTCCAGGAGCACGGGCGCCAGATCGATGCCCTTTTCCGTCAGGTAGTAGTTTACCCTTCGCTTATCCTGCTCCTGCGCCTCCGCGATGACAATGCCGGTCGCTTCGAGCTTGCGGAGGCGGTCCGTCAATATGTTGGTGGCGATCCCCTCGCCCGACTCCCGAAACTCCTTAAACGTCCTGTATCCGCGCACCATCAGATCGCGGACGATCAGCAGGGACCAGCGATCCCCGAAGACATCCAGGGAGATGCTGACCGGGCAGCCGGACCGGAATTTCGATTGCGGCATCCCAGGCACGGTACATCCTATCAATCTCACTTGCGAAATACAAGTGATCGCCGGTTCGCTATCGCACGCTTCAGAACGTCGCGTGAAGAATCCGGTGAATACCCGCGAGGCGTTTCGCGCGTCACACGAATTGTCCGCAGGAATTCGCCTATGACCCGTGCTCTGACTGCGCTATTCACCGCGACCCTCGTTTTTCTCCCGGCGTATGCAAAGACCAAGAAGAAACTGGGACCTGATGACATCGGAGAATCCGATCCCGGCAAAGGAGTGAATTTTTATTCGATCGAGAGAGAGATCGCTCTCGGCAAACAGATGGCATCGGAAGTGGAGCGCGAGGCGCGGCTGGTAGACGACCCCGTGATCACCGAGTACGTCAACCGGGTGGGACAAAACCTGGTACGGAACTCCGACGCGAAGGTGCCGTTCACCATCAAGGTAATCGACTCGGATGAAGTGAACGCGTTCGCGCTTCCGGGCGGCTTTATGTTCGTGAACTCAGGCCTCATTCTCAAGGCAGATGACGAAGCAGAGCTGGCCGGGGTGATGGCGCACGAGATCGCGCACGTGGCAGCGCGGCACGGCACCAAACAGGCTACGCGCGGGGAGCTGATCAATTACGCCAGCATCCCGCTGATCATGATGGGCGGGTGGACGGGCTACGCGATCGAGCAG
This sequence comes from Bryobacterales bacterium, assembly GCA_963836015.1. Lineage (GTDB taxonomy): Bacteria > Acidobacteriota > Terriglobia > Bryobacterales > Bryobacteraceae > CAWCDJ01. The sequence goes on from CAWIIF010000015.1 coordinate 1,094,682, forward strand.
GCAGCCAGCGTGGCCGTACCGCTCGGGTTTCTGAAATTCTCGCGCGGCATGGAAGCGCAAGCGGACCACCTGGGCCTGGAGTACATGTACAAGACGGGATACGATCCGCTGGAGTTCGTGAATTTCTTCGAGAAGTTGGAAACACTGGAGAAGACCAAGCCGGGCGTTATTTCGAAGGTGTTCTCGACGCACCCGATGACCACGGACCGGATCGAAGCGGCACAGAAGGAAATTCAGGACGACCTGAAGGCGCAGCCCGAATATGTCATGGACACCTCGGAGTTCCACGACGTCAAGGACCGGCTCGCAATGATCGAGAACCGGCGCAAGGGTATCGATGACAAGGATTCGAGCCGGCCGACGCTGCGGCACCGCGAAACGGACAAGACGGATTCGGATGACCGGCCGACGCTGAAGCGGCGGGATTAGGAATGGGCAGGCCGGGAGGCCTGCCCCACAGCTCGGCTAGCCCACCAGTTCCGGTTCGCAGGTTCCGCAGCTCTTCTTGGCACGGACACTCAGACGGCGGAACTCTTCCTGCTGCTCGAAGGGGATCGAGTATTCCTTTTCGATGCGCTCGCGGTAGACCGGACCGGAGTTGTAGGCGCAGAACGGGTAGATCAGGCCGTTGGGCGCGGCGTAATGGATGACGCAGCGCTTCACACGCTCCACATCGTAGTTGTAGGAATCCATGAAGTGCATGCCGGCCAGCATCAGGGTGCGGTAGGTGAAGCCCTTGCTTTCGCTCTCTCCGCGTCCGTACTTCTTGTCGGTGAGGCCCTGCAGGGTCTGGAGGAATTTCGTGAAGTCGAGACCCTGGGGGGCCTTCTCTTCGTGGAAGAACTTGCGCAGGCTGTTCCATGCCTGGAATTTCGTGAAGAATTGCAGGCGGCGCTTGCCGGCCTTACGTGCCAGTTCGTCCATGGCCTGGAGCATCGGTCCGACTTCGACGAACTGCGTTACGGGGGTGGCCTTGCGGTCCTGATCGACGAACAGGTAGGTGCCGATCGAGCAATGCGGGTGGCAGCTTAGCGTGGTGGTCTCCTCACCGCGCAGGGCGCTGATGAGCTTGGAAAAAGGCGTGACGCAGGAGAGCGGGAACCAGTCCTCGTAGGGGTCGGCGATGCCGGTCTGCTGGTGGACGGCATGGGCGAAATCGGAGAGCGTGAAGCGCTTCGATTCGAGCTCGTGCCGCGCAATCCGGCCGGTGAAGGCCACCGGCTGGAAGCTGATTCCGCTGGTGCAGTCGATGTATTCGAGGGCGAGGCGCAGGATGTCGCCGATCTGGTGATCGTTCAGGCCCTTGACGATGGTCGGGACGAAGACGATCTTGAGGCCGGCCTTCCTGACGTTCTCGATACACTGCAGCTTCTTTTCCCAGAGCGATTCGCCGCGGGTCCGGCGGTAGACATCGTCACAGACTCCGTCGAACTGCAGATATAAGGTGTGCAGGCCGGCGTCTTTGCACTGATGGGCGAACTCGAGATCGGTGAACTTGATGCCGTTGGTGGCCGCCTGGGTGTGAGAGAAGCCCATCTCCCGGGCCAGGCGGAGGGCATCGAGGAAACGAGGATAGATGGTGGGCTCGCCGCCCGAAAACTGCACGATGCGCCCGGCTACAGGCTTCTGGTCCCGCAGCGCCTGGAGCATTTTGCGCACGGTTTCGAAATCGGGCTCGTACAGGTACCCGGCGGCGTTGGCGTTGGCGAAGCAGACGGGGCAAGTCAGATTGCACCGGTTGGTGAGGTCAACGTTGGCGAGCCCGGTATGGCTGGTGTGGAGGTTGCACAGGCCGCAGTCGTCGGGGCAGCGGGTGGCGTTGGTGACGGCCGGGTTGTCGAGGCCGCGGTTGTCGCCGAAGGTCCAGTCTTCCATCTTCAGGTACAGCCGGGCGTCGGAGTAGACGATGTCCCGAAAATCGCCGTGGTCCGGACAGTGCTTCTCCATGACCACCTTGCCGGAATCTTCCCGAATCGTGGCGTCAATGAGCTGCGAACAATCCGGGCAGAGGGACTGGGTCTTTTTGGGGAGACCCTTCGAGAGCGGTTGGATGCGCGCGCCGGTATAGGTAGTTTCGGGTTGCAATACCTGAAATTTCGCCATGATTCGTCATTTTATGGCGAGTCCGGCTCAAAGGATAGAATCAGGTGCTAAACGGCGAAATCCAAGGGTCGGACGGCGCGGTGGTCGGGCTGAATGGAATCGCGATATTCTTGCAAGTTGCACACTTTACTGGATATCGGGAGAGCTGCCGCGGCCTTCGCGGCGGCCTTCGCGGCGGGCGCGATCAACTCGGTGGCGGGCGGCGGCACGCTGGTTTCGTTTCCCACGCTGATCTGGCTGGGGCTGAGCCCGGTGACGGCCAACGCGACCAGCACGGTGGCGATCTGGCCGGGAACCGTGGGCAGCATGTGGGGCTATCGCCGCGAACTGCAGCGGGCGGAGCCGCGCTTCCGGATCCTGGTGCTGCCCAGCCTGGTCGGAGGACTGGCCGGGGCGCTGCTGCTGCGATGGACGCCGAAATCGACCTTCGACCATATGGTGCCGTTCCTGATCCTGTTCGCCACACTGCTGTTCATGGTGCAGGAGACAGTGCAGCGGTTGTTGAAGACGGGAGATCCGGCGGGGCACCGCAGCGCGCAATGGCTGGCGGGCGCCCTGTTGTTTCAATTGGGGGTCGGGATTTATGGCGGGTACTTCGGGGCGGGGATCGGGATTCTGATGCTGGCGGCGCTGAGCATTCTGGGGCTGAAGGACATTCACGAGATGAACAGCCTCAAAGTTGTGTTCGGCGGGACTATCAACGGGATTGCCTCGTTGTACTTCGTGTGGGCGGGGATGGTGTACTGGCCGGACGTCGTGGTGATGGTGGCGGGCGCTCTGGCGGGCGGTTACGGGGGCGCGGGGATGGCGCGGCGGCTGGGCCGGACCGCGGTGCGGCGGATCGTGATCGCGATCGGCCTGGGGATGGCGATTTCGCTCTTCCTCCGTTTGGCATAGAATAGGCGCCGTGACCGCCTCACGACGATCTTTCCTTACCGCCGCCGCGGCGATGCTTCCCGCGGCCGCGCAAACGCAGCGCGACTGGACCGGGCGGCAGCCCATCCGCTATCCGGACCCGGATGTGGTCGCGATTTCTCCGAAGTTCAACAAGTACAAAATCAACAACACGTTCATTCAGAAGCTGTACACCGGTTGCCTGTGGGCCGAAGGACCCGCCTGGAACGGCTCCGGCCGTTACCTGGTGTGGAGCGACATCCCCAACAACCGGCAGATGCGCTTGCTCGAAGAAGACGGCCACGTTAGCGTCTACCGCAACCCTTCGGAATACAGCAACGGCAATACGTTCGATTACGAAGGCCGGCAGCTTTCCTGCCAGCATGCCGCGCGCCGGGTGGTGCGGTACGAGTACGACGGCACGGTGACGGTGATCGCCGATAAATGGCAGGGCAAGCGGCTGAACTCGCCGAACGACATTGTGGTGCACCCCGATGGCGGCATCTGGTTCACCGATCCGACCTACGGGATTCAGGGCAACTACGAGGCTTTTCAGGCCACGCTCGGAAGTCAAAACCGCGGTGTACCGGGTGGAACCGAAGAGCGGGAAGATGGCGATCGTCGCTGACGATTTCGAGCAGCCGAACGGGCTGTGTTTTTCACCGGATTACAAGAAGCTGTATATTGCCGATACCGGCGATGGCCAGAAGGATATCCGGGTGTTCGACATGGTGGAGAGCTCCAGCCTGCGCAACGGGCGCCTGTTCTCGAAGATGGTGACGGACAAAGGGTCCGGCTCGGCCGACGGCATGCGCGTCGACGTGGACGGCAACCTGTGGGTCGGCGCCGGTTGGGTCGGGCCGGGGTACGACGGCGTGCACGTTCTAACGCCCGAGGCGGAACGCATCGGCATGATCCTGCTGCCGGAAATCTGCGCCAACCTGTGCTTCGGCGGGAGCAAGCGGAACCGGCTGTTCATGGCCTCCAGCCAATCGTTGTACGCGGTTTACGTCGGAACTCGCGGTGCGCACATTGCGTAGGCCCAAGAGAAGCCAACGTTTTCGACTCTAACCGCGTCAAACTACCGATATGGCACGCCTACGCTATGCGTTTCGCAGCCTCGCCAAGGCCCCCCTGCTCAGCCTGGTGGTGATTCTTTCGCTCGGGCTGGGGATCGGGGCCAACACGGCGATCTTCTCGCTGCTCCATCAGGTGGTGCTGAGCAATCTGCCGGTCCAGAAACCGGAAGAACTGGTGCTGGTGACGACCCCGGGTGAGTTCAAGGGCGGTCGCAGTTCAACCGACGACTCGGGCGGGATGGACTATGTCTTCAGCTACCCGGTGTTCCGGGAGTTGGAGAAGCATGCGCAGGGCGTGGCGGGCTTCGCCGGTTTTCGCGATATCGGCGCCAATCTTGCGTTCCGCAACCAGACGGTGAGCGAACGTGTCGAACTGGTATCGGGCGGGTATTTCTCGACGCTCGGGGTTCAGCCGCTGATGGGGCGGACGATCACGACCGACGACGACCGGCCGGGGGCGGGGAACCCGGTGGCGGTGCTGGGGTTCGGCTACTGGCGCGACAAACTGGGCGGGCAGGCCGACGTCCTCAACCAGCCCCTGCGGATTAACGGGCAGGTCTTCACCATCGTGGGGGTTGCGCCGGTGAACTTCACCAGCACGACGCTGGGGCACGAGCCCGCCGCCTACCTGCCGATGTCGTTCAAGCCGCTGCTGACCCCCAACTGGAATGGCACGGATCGCTGGAATGACTACTGGATCTATCTGTTCGCGCGGCTGAAGCCGGGGCAGACGCGCCAGCAGGCGACTGCCGCCCTGAACAGCACGTATAGCGGCCTGGTAGAGCGGCAGGCCGCCATGGAGCATCGCGAAGGGAACAACCAGCGGCGGTTTCTCGAATCGCGGTTGAGCCTGGTGGAGGGCAGGCGCGGCAACAGCGATTTCCGCGACGATGCCCGGATCCCCTTGCTGATCCTGATGGCTGCCACCGGGATGGTCCTGCTGATCGCGATGGCGAACGCCGCGAACCTGTTGCTGGCGCGTTCGGCGGAGCGCCGCCGGGAACTGGCCATTCGCGCGGCCATGGGGGCGGGCCGAGGGGAGCTGATGGGTCAGTTGTTCACCGAGGCCCTACTGCTGGCGGGGGGCGGGGGACTGGCGGGCCTGGCCTTCGGAGCGATCAGCATCAAGCTGCTGATTGCGCAGATCGCCAAGGGTGACACCATTCACTACCTCACCGCCGGCCTCGATTGGAAACTGCTGTTGTTTGCCCTGGGGCTTTCGGTGATTACCGGCCTGCTGTTCGGGCTTTATCCGGCGTGGGACGGCGCCAGAACTTCGCTCGCCTCCACGCTCAAGGATGAATCCGGGCAGTCTTCTTCGACGCGCGGCAACGCCCGGGTGCGCAAGCTGCTGGTGTGCGCGCAGGTGACGATCTCGGCCGTGCTGCTCATCCCCACCGGGCTGTTCCTGAAGAGCCTGGTGAACCTGCTGCACGTGGACCTGGGCTTGCGCACGGAGAACCTGATCGGCTTCTCGGTTTCGCCGGCGCTCAACGGCTATAAGAACCCACAGTGCCGCGCGCTGTTCGAGCGAATGGAGAGCGAACTCGCGGCGATCCCCGGGGCCCGCGGCGTAGCTACCGGGCTAGTGCCGCTGATCGGCGGGAGCAACTGGGGGAACGACGTGAAGATTGAAGGCGCGTCGCGCTCGCTCAACGCACACCTCAACGCACGGTTCAACGAAATCGGGCCGGGCTACTTCGGCAAGCTGGGAGTGCCGCTGATTGCCGGGAGAGAGTTTACGGATAGCGACACGCTGGGCGCTCCCGAGGTGGCGGTGGTCAACGAGGAGTTCGTGAAAGCCTTTCTGGAGGGCCGCAACCCCATCGGCTTGCACTTTTCCAATGGGGGCGGAGACAAGTACAACCTGGAGATCGTGGGGGTGGTGAAAGACAGCCACTATGCCGGGGTGAAGCAGGCTCCGCCCAAGCTCTACTACACGCCGTGGCGCCAGGATAAGGAACTGAACTCGATGTCGTTCTATGTCCGTTCCGCGCTGCCGGTGGACCAGATGTTCCCGCAAATCCGGCGAGTGATGTCGGGCATCGACCGCGACTTGCCGCTCGAAGACTTCCGGACGCTCGACGAGACGATCAGCCGGAACATCCAATCCGACCGCCTGGTGCTGCAACTGGCCGCGGCGTTCGCGATCCTGGCGACCATCCTGGCGATGCTGGGGCTCTACGGCGTGATGGCGCACAGCGTGACCCGGCGCACGCGCGAGATCGGGATCCGCATGGCGCTGGGAGCGAAGCCCGTCCGGATCCGCCTGATGGTAATGCGCGAGCTGCTGTGGATCCTGGGGATCGGGCTCGCGGTAGGGATTCCGGTGGCGATCTTCGTTTCACGGTTGACCGAAAGCCAGCTTTACGGGGTGAAGGCCAAGGACCTCACCGTATTCGTGCTGGCCGCGGCGGCGCTGGCCGTGACCGCCATCGCGGCGGGCTACTGGCCGGCGCGCCGCGCATCGCGAGTCAACCCCCTCGAAGCGTTGCGCTATGAATAAATCAGCCGGCCAGGGTGTCGCGTAGCAGCCGCACGAGGTCGGACACCTGGTAGGGCTTCCGAATGAAGCCGCGGACGCCGAAGGCTTCGAAAGACGCGGTCGCCTCGCGGCTGTACGCAGTGGTCAGGATCACCTTCACATCGGGCCGGATCCGGCGGGCTTCGTCGACCACGTCGCGGCTCGACCGGCCGGGGATCGTCATGTCCAGCAGAATGACGTCGATCTGATCCTGCAGGCGCCGGAAGACATCGATGGCGGCGGTGCCGTCGCGGGCTTCGAAGACGGAGAAGCCCTGGCGCCGGAGCATTTTAGAGACGGCCAGGCGAAGCGGCTCTTCGTCTTCCACGATCAGAACGGTTCCGTGGGAGGCGGCCGCTTCAGCGGCAGACGCCGGCTTTTCCAGCGGGACGGTCCGGCCGGGTTGACCGGCGGCCGGAAGGTATATCTCAAAGCGGGTTCCACCGCCGGGAACACTGGTCACATGGACGCTGCCGTCATGACGGCGCACGATTCCCTGCACGGCGGCCAACCCAAGGCCGCGGCCGGTGAACTTCGTCGTGAAGAACGGCTCGAACATGCGAGCCTGAACCTCCGCGGTCATGCCACAGCCGGAATCTTTCACCTCCAGGCGGACGTATTTGCCCGGCGGCAGAGACGGCGCCCCCTGGACGCGCGAGCGCGCGCCTAATCGCACCCACGACGTAGAGATGGCGATGGTGCCATCGGACTCCCCGAGCGCCTCGGACGCATTTGTGATCAGGTTCAAAGCGAGCTGGCGGATCTGCGCGGCGCTTCCCCTAACGGCGGGGAGGTTGGGGGTGAGGTCGACTTCCAGCGTGGCGTGTTTGGAGATCGAGACCTTGAGGAGTTCGAGCATTTCCCCAACCAGGCGGCTGAGGTCCACCGGTTCGACGGCGGCGGTTTCCTGGCCCGCATATTCCATCAACTGGCGGACGATTTCGGCGGCGCGAACGGCGACGGCGCGGATGGACTCGATGCCCACCGAAGCCGGAGACCCGGCTGGAAATTCCTCGGCGGCGAGCTCGGCGGCGGCGAGGATGCTTCCCAACAGGTTATTGAAGTCGTGCGCAATGCCGCCGGCCAGCACGCCGAGGCTTTCCAGCTTCTGGGTGGCCTGCACCTGCTCCTGGTTGCGTTTGAACTCGGTGATATCGACCATGATTCCGATGTGGCCGGTGTACTGCAATCCGGACCAGCGTGGAATGGCGGTGCAGAGCATCCAGCGATAGGCGCCGTCGGCGCGGCGCAGTCGAAGCTCGCACTGCCATCCCTCGCGGGCATCGACGGTCAGGGAAAAAGTGGCACGGACCCGCTCAAGGTCGCCGGCGTGCAACAGCGCGGTCCAGTTGCTGCCCGCGAGCTCCTCCATCGGGCAGCCGGTGAACAGGAGGGCTTGCCGGTTGAAGAACGTGACGTGGCCGGCGGTGTCGGCCAGCCAGATCAGGACGGGGGCGCTGTCGGCCAGGTTCCGGAAGCGCTCCTCGCTTTCGCGGAGGGCCTCTTCGGAGCGCTTACGTTCCGTGATGTCGAGATTGGCGCCGGCCATGCGTATGGGCCGCCCGACTTCGTCAAGGAATACCGAGCCCCGCCCGAGCAGCCAGTGGACGCTTCCATCGGGCCAACGGACACGGAACTCGGTGTCCCAGCAATGAGTCCGCTCGAGAGCCTCGTTCACCTGGGCCTGCATACTCTCGCGGTCATCCGGGTGAACCCGTTCGAGCCAGTGCTTATACTCCAGCGGAGGGTGGTCGTCCGGAAGGCCGTAGAGACTCATGTAGGCCCCGGAAACCGTCACAGCGTTGGTGCGCAGGTCCCAGTCCCAGACGCCGATAGGGGCGGCGCCCTGGGCCAGCGTCAGTCGCAGTTCGCTGTCGCGCAGCGCGTGCTCCGCCTTGACCCGGGCGGAGATGTCCTCTACCAGGGCGATGAAGTACTTCGGCAGGCCATCGGAGTCGCGTACCAGCGAAGGAAATAGCCTGATCCACGCGGGGGAGCCATCCTTGCACAGGTACCGTTTCTCGATCGAGGGCGAAGAGAGCTCACCCGTGAGAAGCCGGCTCATGACCTCGGAACATAGATGTCGGTCGTCGGGGTGCGTGATTTCGAGAACGTTCTTGCCGAGCAGCTCAGATTGCGAGTAGCCGAGCATCCGGCAAAGGCGGTCGTTCACGAAATCCAGTGCGCCGTCCAGCCGGGCCTGGGCGAGTCCGACTCCGGCGTGGGAGAAGATGGCGCGGAAACGCTCCTCACTCTCGCGCAAGGACGCTTCGGCGCGCTTGCGCTCGGTGAGATCCACGACCGTAGCCACGACCCAGTCGCCCTCACCGGTCTGTATGAGGTTCAAGACGATCTCGACCGGAAACCGGCTGCCGTCTTTATGTCGTCCCCTGAGTTCCCGCGTGGTTAGGGCGGACGGAAGTGCCGGACTGCAGGCGCTCCAAGCATCACCCGACAGCAGAATTTCCACGGGCTCGCCGAGCAGCTCGCGCCGGCTGTAGCCGAACAACTTTTCGGTTTCCGGATTCGCGAGGAGAATCCGGCAATCGGCGTCCCACATTAAGATCGCGTGGGGGGCCGACTCCACGGCCAACCGAAACAGCCGTTCTGCCTGTCTAGTGGTCGCATCCGCGGTGTGCAGAATGGTTCGAGTCTCCAGACTTGGCTCCATAATATACGGCTGCGAAGACCGCTGGTGAGAGGCAGCACGAGAATCGATTCGCTTCGGTATCCCGGGATACATTAAATTTTTGCGGAATCCGGGGACGAATTGGGCGTTAGCGCACCAAAGTGAGGCCTGCCGTGCACTGGCCGAGGCGAATGAGCAAGAATGGGTGATTATGGACATTGGCGGAATGGCGAAGCCAGTCGATGTAACTGCGGCGACCGAGGCCCCGGCCGCGCCTCGAGGCACCCTCGATCGGGGTACCATGGCCGCGATTGCCGGCGGTTACCACAGTACGCCGTTCGACGTGCTGGGGATTCACCCGCTGGCCACGGAGGAGCCCTCGATCGCGATCCGCACTTTCCAGCCGCAGGCGCACAACGTCGCAGTTGTGCGGGACGGGCACGTGTATCCGATGGAGCGCATCGATCCGGACGGGCTTTTCGAAGCGGTCTTCCCTGGAGAGCGGAGCCTCTTCCGCTACCGGCTTTCCATTACCCTGCCAACCGAGCCGGAGGCTCCTGTACAGAGCTACGAGATCGAGGACCCGTACCGCTATCCGGCGGTGCTGACGGACTATGATCTGCACCTCTTCAGCGAGGGGACTCACTTCCGGTTGTACGAGAAGCTGGGAGCGCACCTGGTCGAGCACGACGGCGCGAAAGGCGTGTGCTTCGCAGTCTGGGCGCCCAATGCCGAGCGGGTCAGCGTGATCGGCGAGTTCAACCAGTGGGACGGGCGGCGGCATCCGATGAGGCCCCGCGGGAACTCGGGCCTTTGGGAGATCTTTATCCCCGGCCTGCAGCAGGGCGATTTGTATAAGTACGAGATCAAGACGCGGTACATGGGCTATATCGCGACTAAGACGGACCCGTATGGCCTATGTGCGGAGATGCGTCCGAATTCGGCATCGATCGTCTGGGATCTCAGCCGCTACCAATGGCATGACCAGGAATGGATGGCCGCCCGCAAGCAGCGGCAGGCTCTGGACGCGCCCATCGCGATTTACGAGGCGCATGTAGGCTCATGGAAGCGCAAGGCCGACCCGATCGGCATGCGCTGGCTGAGTTACCGGGAGATGGCGGACGAGCTGGTGCCGTACGTCAAAGAGCTGGGCTACACCCATATCGAGCTCCTGCCGGTCACCGAGCATCCTTACGACGGCTCGTGGGGCTACCAGACGACCGGCTACTTCGCGCCTACATCGCGCTTCGGCTCGCCCGACGATTTCCGCTACTTTGTGGACAAGGCCCACCAGGCGGAGCTGGGAGTGATCCTGGACTGGGTTCCCGCGCATTTTCCCAAGGACGGGCACGGCCTGTCCTTCTTCGATGGCACTGCCCTCTACGAGCATGCCGACCCGCGCCAGGGCGAACACCGCGACTGGGGCACCCTGATTTATAACTACGGGCGCAACGAGGTGCGGGCTTTCCTGCTCTCGAGCGCCCTGTTCTGGCTCGATAAGTACCACCTCGACGGGTTACGCGTGGACGCCGTAGCGTCGATGCTCTATCTGGATTACTCACGCGAACAGGGCGAGTGGATCGCCAACCAGTTCGGCGGTCGCGAAAACCTGGACGCGGTTTCCTTCCTCAAACGCTTCAACGAAGTGGTGCACCTGGAGCACCCGGACACGCTGACCTTCGCCGAGGAATCGACCGCCTGGCCACAGGTCTCGCGGCCCACTTACCTGGGGGGTTTGGGGTTCGACGTGAAGTGGAACATGGGATGGATGCACGACATGCTGGAGTATATGAAGAAGGAGCCGGTGCATCGCCGCTATCACCACAGCAACCTGACTTTCTCACTGCTCTACGCCTTCACGGAGAATTTCGTTCTGCCGTTTTCGCACGATGAAGTGGTCCACGGAAAGGGCGCCATGCTCAGCAAGATGCCCGGCGACTACTGGCAGAAATTCGCGAACCTGCGCGCTCTTTACGGCTACATGTATGCGCACCCCGGCAAGAAGCTGCTCTTCATGGGCGGGGAGATCGGCCAGTGGACGGAGTGGAACGACCAATGGGAGCTCGACTGGATGCTGCTCGATCATGACTCCCACCGGACACTGCGGGAGTATGTGAAGGCTCTCAACCGCCTGTACGCCGCGCAGCCCGCACTGCACCAGGTGGACTTCAATTGGGAGGGCTTCCAATGGATCGACGTGCACGACGTGGACAACAGCATCGTCACTTTTATCCGGCGGGCGCGGGATCCCCATGACTTCGTCGTGGTGGCGGCGAACTTCACGCCGGTGCCGCGCGAAGGCTATCGCATGGGTGTGCCGGAGGCGGGGTTTTACCGCGAGCTGCTGAACAGCGACTCGTCCTGGTATGGCGGCAGCAACGCGGGGAACGCGGGCGGGCTGCCGTCGGAGCCGACTCCCTGGCAGGGCCAGCCGCATTCGATACTGATCACGGTACCGCCGCTCGCCGTCGTGTTTTTCAAACCGGATAATGCAGGCAGCCCGAGGCACGATTCGTAGCTGCCAGGACATCCATGTACATCGTTCAAATCGCCTCGGAATGCGCGCCTGTCGCCAAGGTCGGCGGCCTGGGCGACGTGGTCTACGGGTTGACCCGGGAGCTGCAGAGCCGGATCCACTGGGTGGAAGTGATCCTGCCCAAGTACGACTGCATGCGCTACGACCAGATCTGGGGCCTGGAGAAGATCTACGACGACCTGTGGGTCCCGTGGTACGGCGGCGCGATCCACTGCTCGGTGTGGCAGGGCCTCGTGTATGGCATCCGGTGCTTCTTCATCGAGCCGCACTCGCGGGAGAATTTTTTCGCCCGCGGCGCGTATTACGGGTTCCCGGACGAAGCGATGCGATTCGCCTTCTTCTCGAAGGCCGCGCTGGAGTTCCTGCTGAAGACCAACCGCCGCCCCGATATCATTCATTGCCACGACTGGCAGACGGGGATCGTGCCGGTGCTGCTCTTCGAGATCTACAAATTCCAGGGGATGGGGAATTCGAGGATCTGCTACACGATCCATAATTTCAAGCACCAGGGCGTGTGCGGCGGGGACATCTTACAAGCCACCGGGCTGCGGAGGCCGGAGTATTACGGCCACTATGACCGCCTGCGCGATAACTTCAACCCAGGGGCCCTGAACCTGATGAAGGGCGGGATCGTGTATTCGAACGCCGTGACCACGGTCTCGCCGCAATACTCGTGGGAGGTGCGCTACACCGACCAGGGTTTCGGCCTGGGGCACACGTTGAAGATCCACGAGCACAAGTTCAGCGGCGTGCTGAACGGGGTGGACTACGACGTATGGAATCCAGAGGTGGACCGGCACATTCCGGTGCGCTACGGCGCCGGGAACCTGGAGGACAAGTACCGCAATAAGGAGGCGCTGAGAGACCGGCTCTGGCTGCGCAAAGGATACAAGCCGCTGATCTCTTTCGTGGGGCGCCTCGATCCGCAAAAGGGCATCAATCTCATCGCGCATGCGCTCGATTTTGCGCTGGCGAACGGCTCGCAGTTCGTACTGCTCGGGAGCAGCCCCGACGCGGGGATCAGCAGCGCCTTTGCAGAGGTCAAGCGCAGGATGAACGACCATCCCGACTGCCACCTGGAGTTGCGGCACGACGAAGAGCTCTCGCACCTGATCTACGCCGGGTCGGACATCCTGATCGTCCCCAGCGTATTCGAGCCATGTGGCCTGACGCAGATGATCGCACTGAAGTACGGAACAGTGCCCGTGGTGCGCGCCGTGGGGGGCCTGATGAACACGGTTTTCGACCGAGACTACTCCGAGAAGCCGAAGCAGGAACGCAACGGCTACGTATTTCACCAGTCCGACGCCCGCGCGATCGAATCCGCGTTGTTCCGCGCTATCGGGCTGTGGTACTCGTATCCGGAGGAATTTCAGGAGCTGGTGCGGAACGGCATGAGCTGCGACTTCTCGTGGAGCGATCCAGGGCGCAGGTACCTCGAGATTTATCACGAGATCTGGTTCAGGCCGTAACCGATGGACGATAATAGAGGACAATTATGACCCCTCAGGCACTTGCCGAATATATCGAAGGACTACCCAATATCTGCGGCTCGGAAGGCCTGATCGATCAGGCGATGGCGCACACGGGACATCTGTACCTTCCCGACTCCGGCATCGATTTCGGCAGAGCGCGCAGCGCCTTCAGCATCGCGCTGCACATGCACCAGCCGCTGATTCCAGCCGGCGGGGGTGACCTTCGCACGGCCGCGGTAATCAGCAACCTGAAGTACATGATGGATAACCCGGGCATCGGCGACAACCACAACGCTTCGGTATTCCACTGGTGCTACAAACGCATGGGCGAGTTTATCCCGCAGCTGGTCCACGAAGGGAAGCAGCCGAGGGTGATGCTGGATTATTCCGGCACCCTGCTGCACGGGCTGCGGGCCATGGGACTCGACGACGTGTTCGACAACCTGAAGCGGATTACGCTGGATCCGGCCTACCGGCGGTCGGTGGAGTGGCTGGGGACGGCTTGGGGACACGCCGTGGCGCCGTCTACTCCCGCACAGGATTTCCGGCTGCACGTGCGGGCCTGGCAGCATCACTTTGCAGCGATTTTCGGGCTGGAGGCCCTGAGCCGCGTAAGGGGCTTTTCGCCCCCGGAGATGGCGCTGCCCAACCATCCGGAGGTGGCCTACGAGTTCGTACGGAGCCTGAAGGAGTGCGGATTTCGGTGGGTGCTGGTGCAGGAGCATTCGGTGGAGCAACCGGACGGGAGCGGCATCCGCCGGCCCCACATCCCTCACCGGCTGGTGGCGCGGAATTCCCGCGGCGAGACGCAGTCGATCATTGCCATCATCAAGACGCAGGGAAGCGACACCAAGCTGGTCGGGCAAATGCAGCCGTATTACGAGGCGAAGGGCCTGGGGCGCGAGGACCTCGGCGGGAAATCCGTTCCACCGATTGCAACGCAGGTTGCGGACGGCGAAAACGGCGGTGTGATGATGAACGAATTCCCGCCCAAGTACATGGACGTTTCGCGCGAAGCTTCCGGGTCGGACACGCCCCCGGTCAACGTGAGCGAATACCTGGAGTACCTGGACGCCATGGGTGTCCGCGAGGAGCAATTCCCGGAGATCCAGCCGATCATGCAGAAGCGGATTTGGGAGCGATTTCCGCAGGCGGCCGGGCCGGAGGCGCTGGAGAAGTTGATCGAGGAATTGCGGAAGCAGGACGGGCGCTTTCACATGGAAGGGGGGAGTTGGACGAACAACCTCTCCTGGGTGCGCGGCTACGAGAGTGTATTGGGGCCGATGGAACAAGCCAGCGCGCTGTTCTCCCAGAAGACGCAAGGTGTTCCGACTTCCGAGCCCAGGTACCGCAACGCGCTGTTCTATCTGCTTACCACGCAGACGAGCTGCTACCGGTATTGGGGCAGCGGGATCTGGACAGACTACGCCCGCGAATTGTGCCGGCGCACCACCGAGATCCTGCAACACGATTTTTAGCATGGAGCGGTGTGCCGCTCCCTGAAAAGGACAGGAGAAACCTATGAAATGCTGGTTCTGCGAGCAGGAAGCGAGAGGCACTTGCGCCGCATGCGGCCGCGGGTTGTGTCATCAGCACGCCCATATTCATGACGAGATGACGCTCGCGAAATCCGATACCAGTACCGGCTTTACCAGCTATTACAACGTCTATAACGCGCTGAAGTGCTCGGACTGCCGGCTGGAGTGGCGGAACTTCCAGCCCGGACGCTGAGCTGCGGAGCGGCGGACCCGATGGGACGATGGAGCCTGGCGGAACTGATCGCCGACCTGGAAGCTGCTCTGGTTGCGATGCCGAAAGCTGTGCGGGCGCTGCTTGGCCCCGGGGCGGCACAGCCACCGGAGCCGCAAGTCACTCAGTTTGGCGAATACGAGAGGGTTGAAGAAGCGAAGTTCTCTCCGGCGCCACCACCCCAGGCGCTGGACGAAGGCGAGCTGCCGGAGTCGTACGGCCGCACACGGTTGGTGATGCTCGCGGGCGGCCCCTACCAGGTTCACGCGTATTGGGAAGTCACGCCCGAATCGCTCAGCGAGGCGGAGCAGAAGATCGAAAGCGATTCCAATCCATATTGCGCCGTGCTGCGATTCCACGATGCGGTTTCTGCCAATGGCGCCAGTGCGGCCGGGTGGTTCGATGTGAATGTGGACGTCCGGGCGCGAAACTGGTACGTGCAACTGTGGAGCGCGGACATGACTTACCGCGCGGAACTGGGGTTGAGAGGCGCTGACGGACGGTTTGCCGGGCTGGCCGAATCGAACCTGGTGAGGACGCCGCGCGCTTGGCCCAGGCCGGAATTGGAGGAGCACTTTGCGCGGGTGGAACCGGAGCAGCAGAAACCGGAAGCGGTTCCGCCGCCCGCTTTTGTCAAACCCAGCCGGCCCCGGCCGGAACCGCCGCCCCCCATTGCAACCGTGCGAGACGAACCGGTGGCGCTGGCCGAGGAAGCCGGCGGAGCGCCGGCCGATCGAGGCGCTGCCATGCAAGGCGGCGCGGCGGAATTGCTCCAGAAAAAACTCACGGAACTCTATGCCCACCGGGAGCCGCCTCGCGAACCGCCGAAAGCCGAAGAACCGCCAACCGAACCGGCTCCCGCCGAGTGGATCGACAATCCCTGCGCCGATCTGACCGAGATGGCCGAAGAGAAATTCCTCCCCGGCATCTCATCCGAACCGGCCCAGAGGCAGCATGCGGGTGAATGATGCGTCGCGCGGAGAACTGGGCTACCTGGCGCTCGTCCTGCATGCACACCTGCCCTACGTGCGCCACCCCGAGCACGTAGACTCGCTCGAAGAAAACTGGCTGTTTGAGGCGATCACGGAGACGTACATCCCGCTCTTTCTGGTTCTCGAGGACCTACTCCGTGACGAAGTCGATTTCCGGCTGACCTTTTCGGTTACCCCCACGCTGGCCCTCATGCTGGGCGACCCTTTCCTGCAATCGCGCTATCTGCGAAGGCTGGAGAGCCAGATGGAACTGGCCGAAAAGGAGGTCGCACGAACCAGAACGGAGTCGCAGTTTCAACCGCTGGCGCGTATGTACCGGTCGCTGTTTGCCCGCGTGCACGAGGCTTTCGTCGACCGGTATGGAAGCAACTTGCTGAATGGGTTCCGGCGCTTCCAGAAACTGGGAAAGGTGGAGCTGATCGCGAGCGCGGCCACGCACGGCTACCTACCCCTGCTCGCCGTAAACGAATCGGCGGTGCGCACACAAATCAGGGTCGGAGCGGAGAGCTACCGGCAGGTCTTCGGGCGGCGGCCCAACGGCTTCTGGCTACCCGAATGCGGATACGTCCCGGGGCTGGATGAACTGCTGGCCGGGCAGGGGATCCGGTACACGATCCTGGAGACGCACGGCATCACCCGCGCTGACCAGCGGCCGCGCTACGGAGTTCATGCTCCTCTGTACTGTCCGTCGGGCGTGGCGGTCTTCGGCCGCGACCCGGATTCTTCGCGGCAGGTGTGGAGCTCCATCGACGGTTATCCCGGGGACTTCGACTACCGCGAGTTCTACCGCGACATCGGCTACGATCTCGACGCGGACTACATCAAGCCGTACATCCATCCGGACGGCATACGCATCGACACCGGCATCAAGTATCACCGGATCACCGGCAAGGATAACTACAAGGAGCCTTACGTGCCCGAATGGGCGGAGCGGAAGGCGGAGTCCCACGCCGGACATTTTCTGGGCGAACGGGTGCGGCAGATCGAGCGCTTATCGGGGATGATGGACCGGAAGCCGCTGGTCGTGGCTCCCTACGACGCCGAACTGTTCGGCCACTGGTGGTTCGAGGGTCCGCGATGGCTGGACTACCTGATCCGCAAGGCGGCGCTGGATCAGGACGCCGTGCGGCTGGTGACCCTCACGGAGTACCTGGATGAATACCCGGTAAACCAGACGGCTACGCCGTGCATGTCGAGCTGGGGGGACAAGGGCTTCAGCGAGGTATGGCTCAACCAGCGGAACCAGTGGATCTATCCGCACCTCCACCAGGCGGCCGAAGATCTCGAAGAACTGGCGGCGGCACACCCGGGCGACGCTGGCCTGACGGCTCGCGCACTCGACCAGGGCGCCCGGGAGCTGCTGCTGGCGCAGGCGAGCGACTGGGCGTTCATGATCAACTCGGGGACGATGGAAGGGTACGCGAGCTCCAGGACGAAGAGCCACCTCCTACGCTTTCAGCGCCTCTGCCAGCAGGTCAAAGACGGCACGATCGACGAAGCATGGCTCGGAACGATCGAGGCCCAGGACAACGTCTTCCCAGGGATCGACGTGCTCCAGGATTTCCGTGCACCGCATCGTCCGCCGGGTTCCACCGTCCAGGCGCCCTGCGCACGGGTTGAGCCGCGGCCGCGTTCGTCTCCGATTCACGTCGTGATGATATGTCCGGAAATCGTTCCACTCGCCAAGACGGGAGGGCTGGCGGACATGGCGGGGTCTCTGGCCGTGACCCTGGAAGAACTCGGACTGAGGGTCTCCGTCATTTTGCCGGCTTACCGACAGGTACTCGAACAAGTCCGCGCATTCAAGGACACCGGAATCCGGGTTTCCGTCGGGATGGGGGGAAGGACGGAAGAAGCGCAGGTGCTCTCCGGCGTAATCGGCAAGCAGATACCGGTGTACCTGATTTGTGCGGACCGTTGGTTCGATCGGGAGCACCTGTATGGCACACCAGAGGGCGATTATCCGGACAATGCGGAACGTTTCACGTTCTTCTGCCGGGCGGCCCTGGAGATGCTCCGCGAGATCGACACTCCGGATATTCTTCACGCCCATGACTGGCAGACGGCCCTGGCAATTACTTTCCTCAAGACACAGCCGGAGCGATACCCTGGTCTTGCCGCGGTGCGGACGGTGCTCACAGTCCACAATCTCGGTTACCAGGGTCTGTTTCCAGCCCGCGATTGGGGCCTTCTCGGTCTGGACTCGGGCCTGTTCACTACCGAGGGCCTGGAGTTCCACGGCAATTTCAGTCTTCTCAAGGGCGGGATACTGTTCGCGGACGCTATCACTACCGTGAGCCCTGCTTATGCGGAGGAGATCCGCACGGCGGAACACGGCTTTGGGATGGATGGCGTCTTCGAGCGGCGGTCCGGCGCCCTGGCCGGAATTCTGAACGGGGTCGATTACGGCATCTGGAATCCGGCGACCGACCGGTTTCTGGCGCGGAACTACACGCCGTCCGACCTCTCGGGAAAGCGCGCGTGCAAGGCCGAATTGCAAAAGCTGTTCAGGCTTCCGCAGGAACCCGGAACGCCGTTGATTGGGATCGTCTCACGGCTGGCGTCGCAGAAGGGTTTCGACCTCCTCGAAAAGGCGCTCGACGAGCTCCTCGAAAGAGACCTCCAGCTCGTTCTTCTGGGCAGCGGCGACAAGAAGTACCAGGACGCATTTCGAGCGGCTGCCGGGCGGTTTCCCGGCAGGATGGCGGTGCGGATCGCCTTCGAAGAGGCGCTGGCGCACCAGATCGAAGCCGGCGCGGACCTTTTCCTGATGCCTTCACGCTATGAGCCGAGCGGATTGAATCAGCTTTACAGCCTGAAGTACGGAACGATTCCGGTGGTCCGGGCTACCGGCGGTTTGAAGGACAGCGTGAAGGAGTTCGACCCGGCTACCGGCACAGGCAACGGCTTCACTTTTGAGGCTTACGATGGCGCCGCTCTTCTGGAGGCCGTCGACCGCGCCCTGGCGGTCTTTCGCAAGACCGATTGCTGGATGGCGGTGATGAGAAACGCGATGGCAGCGGACTATTCGTGGAATCGCTCCGCCGGCCGGTATCTCGGGCTATACGAGAGGCTTCTGGGGATTGAAAAAGGGCCGGGCTGTTCCCCGTCGCCGGAAAACCGCCCGACCCCGATGAGCTAGAAAGTGAAGCGAATGGAACCCTGCATGCGGCGTTCGGGCAAGGTCGATGTCACGGTGCCAAGTGCGGCGTTGACTTGATTGCCGGAGGCATCGAAGCGCGCCGTGTTGTTGACCGCGGAAGCCTCGGCGTGGTTGAACACGTTGAAGGTCTCCCACCGGAAGAGCAGGCTCTTCTTTTCCGTAATCTGAAAAGTCTTGAAGAGCGACAGATCGTGGTTGTTGAAACCCGGTCCCCGGAATTTGAATCCGTTGAAGCTATTGCCATAGTCACCGCGCCCGGTCGGACGATGGACGCACGAGGTATCGAAGAAGCGGCTGAAGCCACGACTGCCATGCGGCAGTTCCGGACTGCAGGAGAGGACCACGCCGGGGGTAAAATCGCCGCCACCGGTGAAATCGTAGCTGTCGGCCGTAGTCAATGTGATGTTCTGCGGGAATCCGCTGGCGAACGTAGTGATGCCGGAAATCTGCCAGCCATCCAGTATCTGTTTGGACACCTTGCCGGGCAGCAGTTTCGACCCGTTCGGGAGCGAGTACACATAGCTAAGGTTGAAGATGTGCGTCTGGTCGGTGGACGTCGGCCCGCGGAACAGGTTCGCATTGAACAGTGCGCTCCATGTGGCGCTACCGTTCGACAGGTTGTAGCCCATGGACTTCGAATAGGTGTAGTTGGCATCGAGTTCCAGGCCGGCGGCGAACCGGCGCTGGACTTTGGCCTGTAGCGCATTGTAGTGGGTCGAGGTGGCTGGACCATTCACGATCATGTCGAGATAGCCGGGATATGGCCGCAGGAACGCATCGGGCAACGCAACCGCGGTGTTACTGGGGTCCGCGTAGGCCGGGTCGAAGCGTCTACCGAGCGGGACTACGTTGTAGTTCATGCCGTTCTGGCTGATGAAGTGCTCCTGGTTGCCGACGTAGTTGACGTCGAGGACCATGGCACGACCGATATCCCGCTGGATGCCGATCATCCACTGGTAGACCACTGGGAAGTTTTGATTCTTCACGACCCCGCTGACGCTGATCGGGCTGGCCACCGGAGTGGTCTGGAAGAGCGTGGGGGAGATGTCGGCCGAGAGCAGTTGCCGGGTGTAGACGTAGGCAGGACCGCGGTCCAGTCCGCCGTTGCCGCCCGTGCTGGCCACGTGGAATTCGCCGAACGACGCGCGAATCGCCATCTTGCCGTTGCCGGTGGGATCGAATGCGATGCCAATGCGAGGATCGACCTGGATCGGGAGCGAGTCTTTGAAACCTCTGCCGGGCTCGTAGGAGGTATCGTTCTGCAGGACGATACCATTGAGTTTGCAGGGGATGGCGGTGCAGTTATTGCCTGTGCCGGGAACGACGTTGCCGATGTAGGATGCGGCGAGGATGTCGCCGGTGAGAGGATTGACGGCGCGGCGTCCGCCGGCAGTGGAGATCGGGCGGAACAGCACCGGCGGATTGCCCCCCCAGGTGGGGTCGAAGCGCGATAGGACGAACGCCGAGGAGACTCCATCCGACTGGAGCGCCCAGTTGACCTTGTACATTCGGACTCCAAGGTCGATCGTCAGTTTACGCGAAGCTTTCCAGGTGTCCTGGACAAACCATGCATAGGTCGGACGCTTGGAGTTATCCGGCCCGCGGCCCAAGTCTTCGGTGTAGGAGGCGAAGTGTCCGACGGCCGCGTTGGCGAAGGCATAACCGGTGTTCGTAGGGTCGAGTGAACTGTTGCTGAAATCGAACGTCCCGCCGAAGTTGCTGGTGGCGGCCTGTCCGAACCGGCTCAATTCGTAGTACAAGCCGGCCTTAAAGGTGTGCGCACCGCGAATGTAAGTGAGGTTGTTGGTCCCGGTAATGTTGGTATCCCATCCGGACAGTGGCTCGCGTCCGTCATAGGTTACCGCCGCGGCGCTGTAAGCGGTCGGGATCCCGCCGAAAGTCAACTTCGGGATGAAGTTCAGGGGATTCCAGGTGTTGTTGATCTGGCCGAGTCCAGCGAGGCCACGGTTCTGGCGTTCGATAGGATCCCATCCGAGCGGCGGGAATGCGGGCGATTCTTCGCGGTCGTGCATAGCGCCGATCATGAACTCGTTGATCACGTGAGGCGAGATGACCCTGGTGTAGTTGATCGTCCCCTGGGCGGCATCGAACTGATACTGCATGGGGACGAGACCCCATTTTGCGGAGCCCGCGGCGACGTGAATGCCAGTTTCGTTCGCACCCCAGCGCTTGTAGGTGAAGCTGATGGTGTCCTTGTTGGTGGGGCGGTAATCCTCGCGCATGTCGAGGGACTGGCGCGGTTTGTTGATATAAGGCTCCTGATACAGGAAGTTATAGCCCTGACCGGCGTAGTTGGGCTGCGGGAAGATATTCAGCATCGCGACGCCGTACTGGTTGAGTCGGGACTGGGGAACGATGTTTCCGGGGAACGGACTGCCGGTGAGCGGATCCTTAACCGTGATCAGCTTGCCGTTCAGGTCGACCGACTGGGAGAAATTGCCCTGGCGCTCGAGTGCGGTCGGCATGGTCCACCGTTCCAGGGGCGCCGCGTTTTTCAGCCGGGCGTCCTCGAACAGGATGAAGAAGAACAGCTTGTCGCGATGGGGGTTGATGACGGGAATCGGCAGCGGACCGCCTACATCGCCGCCAAGTGTTTGGAACCGGTAGATCGACTTATGGATGCCCGCCGCGTTGAGGAAGTAATTGTTGGCGTTGAACTGCTCATGGCGCTTGTTGGCCCAGGCCGCGCCATGGAATTCACGGCCGCCGCTCTTCGTGATCAGGTTGACCATGGCGCCGCCGCTACGCCCGTACTCGGCGTTGTAGTTGTTCTCGAGCACCTTTACTTCGCCGATTGCGTCGAGGTTGACGCTGGCCGAGAACATGCCGCCGCCGCCGCCGTCACCGCCGTTGACACCGTCGGACATGATGGTATTGGTGCTGGTGCTCAGTCCCTGGAATGAGGGGACATTACTTCCGTAGCTGCCGCCGAGAAAATCGGAATCGACGCCCTTCTGAACGCCTGGCATGATTGCCAGGAAGGACATGGGGTCGCGTCCGCGAACGGAGACGAACTGCATCTCTTTCTGGTCGACCAGCTCGGAGTGTTCGGCGCTGTCGGTTTGGACTTGGGCGCCCTGCGCGACTACTTCGATGGACTCCGATACGCTGCCAACCTCGAGCTGCAGGTTGCCGACCGACATGCGGGTGGAGGAAACGAGGACATTGCCTTTACGTTCCAGCGGCCGGAATCCGTTCGCCTTTACCCTCAGGGTGTAGGTTCCCGGAACCAGGCCGGTGAACACAAAATCTCCCGCTTCGTTGGTTATCATCGAACGCTCATCGCCCGAGCCTTCGTTGACGAGTGTAACCACCGCACCGGGGATCACTTGATTGGTGGGATCGGCTACGGAGCCTGCTACGGAACTCGAACTGGTTTGCGCAGCCGCGGAGACTGCCAGGATCAGCGCTGTGGTGATCATCGAACACAGAAGCTTCACGGTCTATGCTCCCTTCCTAAAAGATTCCTTCTTAAGGCACTACGGGCAGACTTCGGAACCCTCGTCGAAGGCTCGGCAGTGGGCGGACGCCTCCGCGCGGTGACAGCAACCGCGGCTAACCGCCTCGGCGCAGAACCGGCCAGCGGAAGTTCCTGATACCCCATTTTCACCCCTCCCCCGGGACGCCATTGCGTATAACGCAATGTAGTGTGCCTTAGTGCGAACGGAATGTTATCAGGCGTTTGAAATGAAGTCAAGCAAAATTGGGAGTCGTATCCCGAAAAGGCAGCCGGGGCGGAGTTTCGGAAAAGGTGGAGTGTTTATCGCTATATTTGGATGCTCCGAAGGCCAGGGTTAGGGTATTTTTCGACGCTTTAGAGAAAGGCCGCGCGCGCATACACGAGGAAGATTCCCGATCACTCCGCGATACTGCCCGGGCAGATGCAATGCCGATTGCGTATCGCGAGAGGGAACTGATATATTCTCTGCTTCTCGTGGGACTGATGATCTCCAGACCGCAGCAGCAGGAAACATCATTTCGCGTGCTGCCGCTCTGGCTCCCGATACTGCCGTCCATCTTACTCGGGGGATTCCCCCTGATCCCGTGGATTCACGCCAACTTCAGACTGGCTGCCTCCTTTTGGATCGCGTCGGGTGCACTGCTGGCCTTTGCGCTGGTGCTGTGCCGCCAGGTGCGCAAGGAGGGGCGCACCCTGCGTCTCGAGGTTGTGCCTCGGTCGGTCCACTATGTTCAGATGGCGATGCACACAAGCATCTTCGTCTACTGGGGATGGTATTGGCGGGAGGTCTACCACTACGCTCCGCTGATCCTGGCTCAGGTCGTCTTCGTTTACGGCTTCGACATGCTGGTCTCCTGGTGGCGGCGCGATTGCTGGATCATGGGTTTCGGCCCTTTCCCGATCGTCTTCAGTACCAACCTGTTTCTGTGGTTCAAGGACGACTGGTTCGTACTGCAGTTTCTGCTGGTCGCAACCGGCGTGCTATGCAAGGAGTTCGTGACGTGGAAGCGTGACGGCCGGCGGGTCCATATCTTCAACCCTTCGGCGATTGCACTGGCGATCTTCTCCCTGGGGCTGTTGCTCACGAATGGCACGGCCATCACCTGGGGCGAGGAGGTTGCGGTGACGCTGGGACGGCCGCCGCACATTTATCTCGAGATCTTCCTGGTGGGCCTCGTGGTTCAGGCGCTTTTCTCGGTAACCCTTGTGACGCTGGCGGCGGCCGCTGCGCTCTACGTCCTCAACCTGATGTACACCGGTTCGACCGGCGTGTACCATTTCGTCGATTCCAACATCCCCATCGCGGTCTTTCTGGGACTGCATCTCCTGGTTACGGACCCGGCCACCTCGCCGCGGAAGAATCTCGGCAAGCTGCTCTTCGGCGCCATGTATGGAACTGCGGTGTTCGGGCTCTACTCGCTGCTGGGCTCGCTGGGGATGCCGACATTTTACGACAAACTGCTCGCGGTGCCTCCGCTGAATCTGCTGGTGCAGGGATTGGACCGGGCAGCCGCCGCGGCGGCTGCCCGGTTCAGTCCCTGGAGGCAGTCGGCGCTTCGTTGGTTTCAGGGCTGGACTCCGCGGCAGGCCAACTTCGCCCATATGGCCGTCTGGGTGCTGCTGTTCGGGGTTATGTTTGGCACTGGCTTTGTCGGCGGACGCCACCCGGGCAGCAATCCCGATTTCTGGCGGCAGGCGTGCGTGGAGGGCCGCCGGAATGCTTGCGAAACCTGGGTGCATACGGTGGAACTGATTTGCGCTCACGGCTCCGCCCATGCCTGCTTTGCTCTCGGCACCGAGCTCGACGAGGGGCGTCTGGTGGCGCCGGACGCTTTCAACGCCGCCAAAGAGCTAGGCCGAGCCTGCGACCTCGGGGAGGTGGCGGGATGTGCGCGCCTCATCGCGCTGGTCGGGCGCAACGGCCCCGGCCTCTTCGAGCGCGGCTGCGACCGCGGCGACGGCGAGACTTGCTACATGTTGGGCGCGCTCTACCACGCCGGCCGCGGCGTGCCCAAGGACGATGGCCGCGCGTTGAGCCTCTTCCGCCGCTCCTGCGACAGCGGATGGTGGCGCGGGTGCGGCCGCCTGGCGGAGGGCTACCGGGCCGGCCAGGGGACGGCTGTCGACCGCGGCCAGGCGATTCAGTACTTCGAGAAGGCGTGCCGCGGCGGCTACGCGGCGAGCTGCTTCAGCGTGGCCGCCATGTACCGCGCTGTGAACGACGAAAACCTGGCGCGGCTGCGCATACGGGAGGGCTGCGAATTCAGCGCCCGATACGCCGAAGCATCCGCTGCATACTTCAGGCCCGAGGCGGCGCTCCGGAAGGGCGACGCTCCGGCAGTCTGTGCAAAAGGGGAGCGATAAGGCCCAGGGCGCCTGCCGTTGCATATGACGCACCATGGCTTGCGTCCACCAGCTACGAGAGAGTGTCCGCCGCTTTGACGGTTTGGGATACATTGGATAATAAATATTCGCGGTAGGAGCAGTTGGAAGGGATAAATGCAAGAGACACCATCCATTCAGAGCCTGGATCGCGGTCTGTTCATTCTGGAGGCGGTTGCCAGATCCGCGGATCCGGTCCCGCTCGGCCATCTCACGGAGTTACTCGGTATCGACCGGAGCAGCGTTTGCCGCCTCGCGAATACACTCAAGCGGCGCGGTTTCCTGGCGAATCCGAGTGGGCGTAAGGACTATATCCTGGGTCCATCCATCTGGCGTCTCTCGCGGCAGCAGGACTGGAGCCGCATGTTGATCACGGTGTGCCGTGATCGCCTGAAAACGCTCGGCATGACTACCGGGGAAACGACGCATCTGGCGGTGAAGGAGGGGAGGCAGGCATTCTTCCTCGATCATTACGCGCCCACCAACCAGATCATCGTAGTCTCCGGACAGACCGGCGAGTTCGTGCCCATCTATTGCACCGCGCACGGAAAGGCGCTGCTGGCGGACTACGGGTTGCCTGAGCTGCGGGCTCTCTTCGGAAACACGCCATTGCGGGCTTACACGCGGCGAACCATCACGACGGTCACGCAGCTCGCGAAAAGCTGCGCGGAGATCAAGGCCGAAGGGTTCGCGGTGGACGACGTGGAATTCCAGGAAGGCGTCCGATGCCTGGCAGCGCCGATTCGCGACAGGGACGGGGCCGTCATTGCGTCCATCGGAATCTCCGCTCCGCTGGCCCGCTTCCCGCAGGAGCGGGTCCATGTTATCGCGCGCCAGGTATCGGCGATTGCGCGCGAAATCAACGAAGCCCTGCGCGGAGAAAACGAGTAAGAAAGCCAATCAGGATTCGCCCGGGAACGACTGTATTCCGCCTTTCATTCCGCTGTGTTTTTGCGGCCCCGCAACTCTTGACTTCCCTTCCATAGCCTGATAGGATTCCACCCGCAGAGAGCATTTAGCATTGCACTATACGCAATGATCGCCATGAGGATTGGTTCCGCAGTTTGCCGACTCTCTAAGCCGCGGGTCGTGGCGCCGGTTGCGCTTGCCGTCGTTATGCTCGCCGGAGCGGCCGGGCTGCGAGGCGGTCCCGGCAGCGCCCGGCGTCCGTACACCGCGTGGACCGACTATGGAGGCTCGGCGGACTCGATGCAGTATTCCGCGCTCGACCAGATCGACCGATCGAACGTAGGAAAGCTGGAACTGGCGTGGTCCTATCCGGTGCCGGGCACCAGCGGGCGGTTCGGCTTCAACCCGTTGATCGCGGATGGCGTGATGTACGTCCTCGGCAAGGAAAACGCGATTGTCGCGTTGGATGCCGCCACGGGCAAAATCATTTGGACTCATCCGGTCGAAGGTACTCCGACGGATCGCGGAATCAACTATTGGACAAGCAAGGACCGCAACGATCGCCGGCTGATCTTCTCGGCCAACAGTTACCTGCAGGAGATCGACCCGCGCACCGGCGTGACCATTCCGTCGTTCGGAAACGACGGGCGTGTGGACCTGCGCACCGGCATTGGACGCGATCCGAAGAGCATCCGCAACATTCAGACGGGCACTCCCGGCCGCGTGTTCGAAAACCTGATCATCCTCGGCTCTGCTCCGGGCGAAGGCTACGGATCTCCGTCGGGCGATCTACGGGCCTTCGATGTCCTCAGCGGCAAGCTGGTGTGGCAATTCCACACGATTCCTCATCCCGGCGAGTACGGTTACGAGACGTGGCCGAAGGACGCCTGGAAGTATGGCGGTGGCACCAACACCTGGGGCGAGATTTCGATTGACGAAAAGCGTGGGATCGCGTACTTTCCGTTGGGGTCGCCCGTCTACGATTTCTACGGCGCCGACCGCACCGGCCAGAATCTCTTCAGCGATTGCCTGTTGGCGCTCGATGCGCGCACCGGCAAGCGCCTGTGGCACTTTCAGGCCGTGCACCACGATCTTTGGGACTACGACCTCGTTACAGCGCCAAAACTGCTCACCGTGCGCCACGAAGGAAAAATGGTGGACGTGGTAGCGCAGCCCACCAAGTTCGGGTTCCTATACGTTTTCGATCGCGTGACCGGAGAGCCGCTGTGGCCGATCGAAGAGCGCAAGGTGCCGCAGAGCGATGTGCCGGGCGAACAGTCGTGGCCCACGCAGCCGTTCCCGACGAAACCACCGGCGTATGCACGGCAGAAATTCACGGCGGAGGATGTGAATCCCTACGCCGATCCCGCCGATCAGGCGCATTTGCGGGAACTTCTGGCGGGCGCGCGCAACGAGGGGCTCTTCACGCCGCCGGCGATGCGCAACACTATCGACATGCCGGGTGAACTCGGAGGGAGCAACTGGGGCGGCGCCGCGGCGGACCCGCGGCGCGGGCTGATCTTCATACGATCCACCAACGCGCCCACCATGCACAAATTGTCGTTGAGTCCTCCCCGGCGACGGGTAATCGGCGGAACGGCTGAGCAGCAGGGGTTCGCGCTGTACCAGCAAAATTGTCAGGGATGCCACGGACCGGACCGCAAGGGCGTGATTCCGCCGAAGGAGCTCGGGCTCGACCGCTTCAAGCACATCGTGAGCGGCGGGCAGGGAGAGATGCCGGGCTTCGCGGAGCTCACGGGTCCGGACCTGGATGCGCTCGCGGCGTACATCGGCAACCCAGCCGCGGGTGCATTGCCTGTGCCTGGGCGCGGCGCCTCGGAATCCACGCCGCCACCGCCGGCGGGCCAGGTGCGCTATTACACGCCCTACGGAACGCTGGACGCGGCCAACGGATTGCCGGCCATCGGGCCGCCATGGTCCGTGCTCACGGCGTACGACTTGAACCTCGGCACCATCAAATGGCAGGTGCCCCTGGGAACGGTGGCAGCGTTAGCGGAAAAAGGAATCAAGGATACGGGCAGTTATCATCCAACCCGCAACGGTTTGGTGGCAACGGCGGGCGGGCTGATCTTCATAGGGACGTGGTCGGACCGAACGGTGCGGGCCTATGACGAAGAGACGGGAAAAGTACTTTGGGAGAGGGAGCTGGAGTCGAATCCGGAAGGGATTCCAGCCGTATATGAAGTGAACGGGCGGGAATACGTGGCATTCTGCGCGAGGTCGGGACGTGTGTTCGACAACATCGGGACGGAGTCGATCGCGTGGAAGCCTGGGAAGCCCGAGGCGCAGGGATACTACGTCTTCGCGCTACCAAAGCATGGGTCGGGAAAATAGACAGGCCGGAACAGAGGGGGTTCGCAGACGATGAAGAAGCGCTGGTGTGTGATTGGGGTTGTCTTATCGGTGGCGGGAATTGCCGCCGTACCGTTGGCGTCCGCGCAGGCGCGCAAGGGCCCTCCGCGGAAAAGTGGTAATCAAGGCCCGCCGTCGGTATCCGTGCGGCCTCCGGATTCGAGGCGGCTGCGCACGTCCCTGACCGCGCCGCTCGGGTGGTACGCCGGCATCGCTTCGAACGCCATTCCGGGGCTGACATTCTGGGAAGCCGCTGCCAAGGCCGATGCCATGGGTCTCGCCAGCGTGGAGGGCGTCAGCACCCAAAAGGTCAGTGCGGACATCGGGAAGAGTCTCGACTACCATCTCTCGGAGTCCGAAGTGGATGCGGTGAAGCACCGGCTCGCCGAATTGCGATTGCGGATGCCGGCATATTATGTGCCCTCCATCGGGCCGGACGAAACGTCGCGCAAGGTCTTCGAATTTGCGAAAAGCCTGGGAGTGACCACGATTGTGTCGACGGCGGAAACCGCCTCGCTCCCGGCGCTCGACCAGCTCGCGAGCGAGACCGGGGTGAACCTGGCACTGGATGCCCGCGATCCGAAGCACCTTGCCGGCGAACTGCAGGGCCGCAGTGAGCGGATGGGAGCTGCCGCGGATCTCGATGCGTGGGCGAAGGCGGGCATCAAGCCGTCAGATGCGCTGGGTGTTCTCAAAGGCCGTGTGATGGTGGTGAACTTTCAAACGCCGGGGGCCCTGGGAGCGAAAGGAATCGAGCGCTTCCTGGTGGAATTGAGCCGCTTAGAGGAGCCCGCTTCGCTGGTCTCGCCCTCCAAGTGCACCAATTGTTCCCGTCCGCTGGTGGGGCTGAAGCCGGTGTTTCTGCGGCTTGATCCTGCGGCGGGCGCCGATCCGCTGACGGACCTGACGCGCCAGGCGAACGCCTTTGACGCAATCATACGGATCCCTATGGGCGACCGAGTGGACCGTATCGCGCGCGCCACCCCGATCACCTCGCCGGATGAAGTTCCCGCCGACGAGCGGCGCGCTATCGAGGCGGGTCTGCCGCGCGAAGCGCTGGCCAAGCCAAAGAAACCGAGGAAGCTGCTGGTCATCGACCTCTGCCCGGCGGGCGGATACTATCACGCGACGATTGCGCACGCCAACCTGGCCATTGGGCTGCTGGCCAAGTACACCGGCGCTTTCGAGCCCACCTTCAGCAACGATCTGGACAACCTGAAGTATCCCAAGATCAAACAATGGGACGCCGTCTTCCTCAACAGCGTCGTGGGCGAACTCTTCACGGATCCGGAAGTACTGGGCGGCCTGGAACGCTTCGTGCGCGAGGGCGGCGGCGTGGCGGGGATTCACGGATCGACGTACGCCTCGATGGATCTGCCGGATTATGGGGAAATGATGGGCGCGCAGGACGGGCCTCATCGCGTCGAACCGGCGACCCTCAAGGTCGAGGATCCGAACAGCCCGCTGACCAAAGCGTTCGCCGCGAGCGAAATCACGAAGGAGTTCGGTGGTAAGGAGTTCAAGTATGTGGACGAGTTCTACCATTTTCTTCCGACCGGGCCGTTCTCGCGGGAGAAACTGCACGTGCTGATCAGCGTCGATACGGCGAAGTCGGATATGACGGAGTGGCAGGGTGTCCGGCCGGACAACGATTACGGCCTGGTCTGGATCAAGACCTACGGGAAGGGCCGCGTATTCAACTGCGCCATGGGACACACCCCGACGCTGTTCGCCACCAGGCCGCTGGCCACGATGATTCTGGGAGGCATCCAGTACGTGCTCGGCGATCTGGAAGCGGATGCCACGCCCAGCGCGAAGCTGGCCGCGAGGAGATAGACCCATATGAAAACCAAAGTGAATCGGCGGGATTTTTCGAAAGCCATTGCCCTGGGGTTGGGCTCCGCGACGCTTCCCGCGACGTGGGCCAAGCCGCCGGCGCGCAAGCTGAAGATCGGCTATACCTGCATCACGTGGGGCACATTTCCACGCGGAGACGAGGCCTTCGCGACCCTGGAGCCCGCGGTGCGCGATATCTCCAAGCTGGGCTTCTATGCGTTTGAGACCTTCCCCGAGGTTCTCGAAGACTGGGATACCAAAGGTAAGCTGCACAAGCTGATCGACGAGTACGAACTGCCCTTGCGGTCGGGTTACATCACCACGAACCTGACCGACCCCACACAGCGCAAAGATATGGTGGAGCGGGTAACACGCCTGGCGAAAGTCATCAAGAAATATGGCGGCACGTTCGCGGTGCTGGCTCCGAACGGCGTCAAGCGCGACAGTTACAACTTCAAAGAATACCGTTCGGGGATTCTTGCCGGCCTGAACGAGTATGCCAAGGCGGTGGTGGACCAGGGGCTGGGCACGGGTCTCCACCAGCATACCGGGACCGCCATCGAAACGCGCGACGAAGTTTACGACGTGATGAACTCGGCGGATACGAAGTACCTGAAGTTTGCGCCGGACGTCGGCCAGTTGCAGAAGGGCGGAGCGGATGCGGCCCAGGTCGTAAAAGACTTTCTCCCGCTGGTCCATCATATGCACCTCAAGGACTATAAGGGATGGGAGCACTATTCGGGATACTCGCCGCTGGGCGAGGGCAAAGTCGACATCCCGCGCATCCTGGACATGGTGGAAAAGGGGGGGCAGAATCCCAACATCATGGTGGAGCTCGACCCGTCCAAGGATGGTCCGATGACGCCGCTGGAGTGCGGAGAGACGAGCAAAGCTTATCTGCAGAAGTTGGGATATAAGTTTCGGGCCTGAAGGCCGCGGGAGGGGACTAAGAATGCGCAGTCACGGATTGCCACTCCTGCTGGCCGCGGCGTTTCTCGCCAGCGGAGAATCGGTAAGTAAAAAGCCGCCGTACACGAGCTGGAGCGATTATTCCGGAAGCGCGGATTCCATGCAGTACTCCGCGCTCAAGCAGATCGACAAGTCAAATGTCAGCCGGCTGACGCAGGCATGGTTCTACGCTGCCCCTGGTCCGAGCGGGCGCTTCTCTTTCAATCCGCTGATTGTCGATGGCGTGATGTATGTCGTCGGGAAGGATAGCGATATCGTGGCGTTGGACGCGGCGACGGGGAAGCAGATCTGGTCCCACCCGGTGGAGGGCAATCCCACAAACCGCGGGTTCAACTACTGGGAGAGCAAGGATCGTTCAGATCGCCGCCTGATCTTCGCCGCCAACGGCTACCTTCAGGAAATCAACGTCAAGACCGGGGTTACCGTTCCCTCCTTTGGAAACGATGGCCGCGTGGATCTGCGAGTGGGCCTGGGGCGCGATCCGAAGACGATCACCGAGATCCAGAGCGGCACTCCCGGACGGGTTTTCGAGAACCTCATCATTCTCGGTTCGGCTACGGGCGAAATGTATGGCTCGCCGCCCGGAGACCTGCGCGCTTACGATGTGCGGACCGGCAAGCTGGGGTGGCAGTTTCACACGGTGCCGCATCCCGGCGAGTTCGGCTATGACACGTGGCCCAAGGATGCCTGGAAGTATGTCGGCGGCACCAATACCTGGGGCGAAATCTCGATTGACGAAAAGCGCGGTATTGCCTATTTTCCGCTCGGATCCCCCACTTACGATCTTTACGGCGCGGACCGCACGGGAGCTAATCTTTTTGGAGACTGTCTGCTGGCGCTCGACGCGCGCACGGGAAAGCGGCTCTGGCATTTCCAGTTCGTTCATCACGATTTGTGGGATTACGACGCGGTGGCGGCGCCCAAACTTCTGACGGTGCGCCATAACGGCAAGATGGTGGATGTGGTGGCGCAGGCCACCAAGTTCGGCTTCCTTTATGTATTCGACCGGGTGACGGGCAAGCCGCTGTGGCCTGTCGAGGAGCGGCCGGTGCCCCAATCCGATATGCCGGGCGAGCACTCGTGGCCGACGCAGCCATTCCCGACGGCGCCTCCACCTTTCGCGCGCCAGAAGATCGGAGTGGAGGATCTCAATCCTTATATAGAGCCGGAAGAGCTGGCCAAGATGAGAGATGTCCTGCTGCACGCGCGCGCCGAAGGCATCTTCACACCGCCCACGCTGACCGGTAACCAGATCGCGATCCCTGGGGAAAACGGCGGCGCCAACTGGGGCAGCGTGGCGGCAGACCCGGGCTCGGGCATGGTCTATGTGCGTACGTTCGACGCGCCGACGATCCACAGGATGACCGAGACGCCACCACAGCGGAACGCGGCCGGCGGCACTCCGGCGCAGCAGGGCTACGCACTCTACACGCGCTACTGTATCGGCTGTCATGGTCCCGAACGCGCCCGGATTACGTTCCCCAAGCAGATCGACGCCAACCGTTTCCAACTGACGCTGCGCAATGGAAAGGCCGAGATGCCGGCGTTTTCGGAAGATACGCTTCCGCAGGCCGGCGTGGATCTGCTGAAGGCCTACCTTACGGATCCCGCTGCCGGCGAAGCGCCGGTCCGCGCGCGAGGCAATGCCCGGCAGTCTGCGATGCCTCCTCCTCCGCCTCCTCCGCCCACGGGGCAGACGCGCTATTACGGCCCGTTCGGCAACACCTGGCGCGCCAGCAACGGCCTGTACGGCATCAGCCCTCCGTGGGCGGAACTGGTGGCCTACGACCTGAATGAAGGGACGATCAAGTTCCGGTTTCCGCTGGGAACGACGCCCGGGTTGGCGGCGAAGGGGATCACCAATACCGGCAGTTCGCGGTTTCCCAGGAATGGTCCCGTGGTCACCGACGGGGGACTGATCTTCCTGGCCACCGGTCCCGACCGCATGATTCACGTCTATGACAAGGATAGCGGCAAGCTGCTCTGGGAAACGGAAATCGAAGCCAACCCGGACGGCATTCCCGCGGTTTATGAGGTGGGAGGCCGCCAGTTCGTGGCCTTCTTCGCGGCAGGCGCCGGGGGCCAGGACTCGTTTGTATCGAAAGCCGGCAAGCCCGAGGCCCAGGGATACTACGTCTTTGCATTGCCGAGGGACCTAAAGAACTAGCCATGCGGGTTAGTCGTAGAGCCCTGTTGCGTAACGCGGCCGCGGGTTATGCCGGAGGCAGGCTGCTGACTGGTCTTGCGCCGTTTTCATCCGCGAGGGCCGAAGCACCGCCCGCGGGACCGGCGTGGCTGAAAGACGTCTTCCGTGAGCTGCACATCGACGCGCATTTCGGGCAGGTGGAGAACCCTTACGCCAGCTTCGACGCCGAATCATCGGCGGAGATCCTGAAGAATGCCCGCTTCCAGATGGTAAGTTACTTCGCCAGTTGCGGCGCCGGGTATTCGTATTATCCGACTGCGCTTGCGGTGCCACACCCGAGCCTGAAGCGGGATTTCACCGGGGAAATGACAAAGGCCCTCAAGAAGCGCGGTATCCGCGTGCTCCCCTACGTCTCAGTGGGGCCGGACCGCCGCTTTCACCGGGAGCATCCGGATTGGATCTCCGTACGGGACCCGTCGAAACCCACACCCGAGACGCGCAATGGCGCCGCGCAAATGTGCATCAACTCGCCGTGGGTCGATGAAGCGCATATCCCGCAACTGAAGGAGATCGTTTCACTGTACGATGTGGACGGCTTCTTTCTCGACAGCCTGCTGGGTAAGTTCACGCGCGGCCCCTGCTACTGCAAGTACTGCCGCGCCGCGTTCGCGCGTGAGGTGGGCGGCGAGATTCCCGTTTCCGATAGCGACCCCAACGTCTTCGCGGTGCATCGCTGGCTCAGCGGGAACGTGGCGCGGTATGCCGGCAGGGTAACCGCGGCGCTCGCCGCGGTGAAGCCGGATTTGGCTTTCGTGTTCACGCACGTCTGGGTTTCGCGCAATCCGGTGAAGCCGCCGGCCTCCGTGACACAACTGGTGTGGGAGCCGGCGCCTCCTTACCCGGGAGTCCACAGCCTCGATTTCTCGATGGAGGCGCGCTACCTTTCGACCCAGGCGGGTATCGTGAACTGGAGTTGCATGGCCACGCGCGGAAACGGATGGGGCGACTACTCCCTGCGCGACCCCGCGGCGTTCCAACATGAGGCGGCGGTTCTGCTGGCCAGTTCCGGCCGGCCGTATCTCTCGGACGACAGCTACCCTTCGGGCAATCCGGACCCCGCCGTGTACCAGGTGTACGGCGACGTGAACCGGCGGACCGAGGAATTGGAGACCATCGTCAAGGGGGCCGCGCCGGTCAAGGACATCGCAGTATTGCTATCGGCCCATTCCATCTGGTCGAGCCTGCCGCTGATTCCGCCGCGCGAATGGCTGGGTGGGCCGTCGTCGCCCGCCGTTGCCGGCGCCCACACTGCGCTGGTGGAGACCCACGCGCCTTTCGGCATCCTGAACAGCGAGAGCCTCGTCCTGGACCTGGCCCAATACAAGGCGCTGGTCCTCGCGGACCAGTGCATCCTCGGCGACGAAGAGTGCGAAGCGATCCGCCGCTTCGTGCGCGCCGGCGGCGCGTTGATTGCTACCGCAGGGACGGGAACCAGGGACGCGCGCAACAAGCCGCTAGCCGATTTCGCCCTAGCCGACGTGCTGGGCATCCAGTATCGCGGCCAGGCTGAGGTACGGCGCGCGTTTCTGCGGGCCGGCGCGCAGATGGCAGCTTTCGGCATCCCGCGGATGGATGTAGAAGTGAACGGCGGGCATCCGCGAATTCGGACCACCACCGCCTTACAGTTGCTGCCGCTGGTTCCCGCGATAGGGGGGAAGCAGGCGCCGGCGGACGAACCCGAAGGTCCCGCCGTAACGCTCAACCGTTTCGGCCGCGGCCGGGCCCTCTACTGCGCGCTGCCGATTTTCCGTGCGTATCACCAGGACGGCACGCCCGTACTGCGAAAACTGGCGGCATGGATGCTCGAACAGGTCCATCCGGCCGAAGCCCGGAGTCTCCTGCTGGAGAACGCGCCTGTGAATATAGAGGTCACTTACAATATGCGCGGGGCGGACCGGTTTGTGCACTTACTGAATTACACTGGGGACAAGCGTATGCAAGGACCTCAGAGGCTGCAGAGCTTCAGCGCGGTAGAGGGGATCCAGGTGCGTGTACGATCGGACGCGAAACCGAAGCGCGTACTGCTCGTGCCGGGAAACAAGCCCGTTACTTTCGAATGGAGAAATGGATGGATCCGGTTCGACGCGCAGCCGCTCACCATCCATAGCGTCTACCGGATTGAGAGCTGAGTATAGGGAGGGACCGTGAGACTAAAGGGAAAAACTGCGTTGATTACAGGAGCCAGCCGCGGCATCGGCCGTGGGATCGCGGAAGTGTTTGCCGAAGAGGGTGCGGATGTTGCGGTGAATTATATTGACTGCGGCCAAGCTGCTGAAGATGTGGCCGCCGAAGTACGCTGCCGCGGGCGCCGCGCGACCACGGTGAAGGCCGATGTTTCGGTCCGCGGCGAGGTCGAAGCGATGATGGACCAGGTCTGGGAAGAACTCGGCCCCATTGATATCCTGGTCAACAACGCGGGCATCGAGACCATCGTGCCGTTTCTCGAACTGACGGATGAGCAGTGGACGCGGCTCAACGATGTGAACCTGCGCGGTCCGTGGCTCTGTTCGCAGGCGTATTGCCGGCGAGTGCTCGCGGCAAAGGGCAAGGGTAGCATCGTGCACATCGGCTCGATTCAGGCGGCCAAGGTGCTGCCGGGACGGACCCATTACGCTCCGACCAAGCTCGGACTCGAAGCGCTTACCCGCAACATGTCCGCCGAGATGACGCCGCTGGGAGTCCGCGTGAACTGCGTGCACCCCGGTTTGATCGACACGGACATGACTGCGTGGGTGATGAAGCGGCCGGATCTGCTGCCGGGGATCCTTGCGCAGATCTCACTGGGACGGGCGGGACAGCCGCGCGAGATCGGCACCGTGGTCGCGTTCTTCGCTTCCGATGAAGCCAGCTATCTGACGGGTCAATCGGTTCACGTGGATGGTGGTTGGGCCGGGAAATGACCGGACCCGACCGGCTGTTTCGATTGGACGGCAAGGCGGCGCTGGTCACGGGGGGCTACGGCGGTATCGGCAAAGCGGTGGCGAAGGGTTTGGCGGGAATGGGCGCCAGGGTGGCCGTGGCCGGGCACAACCGCGAGAAAGCGATCGCCTGCGCCGACGAATTGAAGGGGCTGGGCGCCGACGCGTATGGGGCCTCGTTCAACGTTACGTCGGTCGAGGAGACGCACCGCATGACCGACGAGGTGGCCGGGCATTTCGGAGCCCTCGATATCCTGGTGAACTGCGTAGGCCTCAACCGCGAGCAGGCCGCCGATGCGGTGACGGAGGAGATGTTCGATCACGTGATCGACGTCAACCTGAAGGGCCCCATGTTCCAGGCGCAGGCGGCGGCGCGCCATATGAAAGCGCAGGGATCCGGGAAGCAGGTGCATATCGGATCGGTGCGGACGCTGCTGGCCCTCCGCGGCCGCGGGTACGCCGCCTATTGCGCCAGCAAGGGCGGCCTCGCCATTCTCTGCAAGCAGCTCGCCGCCGAATGGGCGCAGCACAAGATCAACGTCAACGTGGTGGCCCCGACCTTCGTGCGCACGGAACAGGTCGCGCATATGCTCTCGGATCCAGCCTTCTATAACGCCCTGGTGGCTCGCATTCCGCTGGGCCGTGTTGCGGAGCCGGAGGAAGTCATGAGCTCGGTGTTGTTCCTGGTTTCGCCCGCCTCCGACTTCATTACCGGCCAGACCTTGTATCTCGACGGCGGAATCACGGCGACACAATAGGAAATCTATGCCTCGAACCTTGATTGATCTCAGCATGCCCGTGCACAATGACATGGTCACGTTCCCGCGCGTGGTGCGGCCCGCCATGGTGATGTACGAAACCTGGCAGCAGTTCGCAGAACGAGTGGGCGCGGCCAAATATGGCGTGGACTGGCTCACTGCGCACTACCTGATCGTCCTCGGCGATCACATCGGCACCCACATGGATTCCCTGCGCCACATGCGGCAGGACGCTGCCGGCCCGGAGGGCATCCCTCTCGAATACTGCTTCGGCGATGGTGTCTGCCTCGATTTCCGTCATCTGCCGAAGGGCGCCGGTGTCACTGTGAACGATGTGCAGGCTGCGCTAAGCAAGATCAAATACAAACTCAAGCCGCTCGATATCGTCCTGATCCACAGCGGTGCGGGCGCCATTCAAGAAAAAGACACGTATCTCACCGATCA
This sequence comes from Bryobacterales bacterium, assembly GCA_963836015.1. Classification (GTDB taxonomy): domain Bacteria; phylum Acidobacteriota; class Terriglobia; order Bryobacterales; family Bryobacteraceae; genus CAWCDJ01. Next base: position 1,132,102 of record CAWIIF010000015.1, read on the forward strand.
CATCGGCATGACTGGGGAGGCCACTCGCTGGCTGATCGACCAGGGCATCAAGATGATGGGGATTGACGCTGTGACCTTTGATCCGCCGGTGTGGGCCATGTTCGAGCGCAAACAGTTCTGGGAAGCGCACCGGGTGATGCTCGACCGCGAATACTACCACCTGGAAAACCTTTCGAACCTGGACCGCCTGCCGCCTCACGGCTTCAAGCTGAGCGTGTTTCCGGTCAAGTGGGTAAACACGACGGCAGCGCCGGTGCGTGCGGTGGCGATTCTCGAGGATTGACTCTACCCGGCGCGGAAGGCCAGCCGGAGCGCGTCTTTCATGGGCTTCTCCGGCGCGTCCATTCCGGTCCACATGCGGAAGCCGATGGCGCCCTGGTGTACCAGCATCGAGAGTCCATCGAGCACCGGAAATCCTCTGCCGCGGGCGTGGCGCAATAGCGCGGTCTCCGGCGGGTTGGGCACGGCGTCGGTGACCAGCATGCCGGGCCGCGCATCGCTGAGGTCGACCGGCGGCATAGCGTTGGCGTCCGGATAGAGTCCGATAGAGGTTGCGTTCACAAGTAAATCGGCCTCGGGCGGAACGCGCCACGTTCCGCGCCAGGCTTCGAAGCGGATCGGCGCTCCGGTTTTGGCCTTCAGCTCCGACACCATGGGCTCGCCCCGCTCGGGCGAGCGGTTGACCACCAGGATTTCGGCGGCCCCGGCCAGGGCGAGCTCGGTGGTGATGGCGCGTGCCGCGCCGCCGGCTCCCAGCACCGCAACGCGTTTGCCCTTGGGTTCGACTCCGGCGTCCATTCGCAATCCGCGCAGGAAACCTTTGCCATCGGTATTCTCGCCGATGAGGCGGTCGCCGTCGCGCCGGACCGTATTGACGGCGCCGATCAGCGCTGCATCCGGTGCAATCTCGTCGAGATGCTCCATCACCGCGACTTTGTGCGGAATCGTGAGGTTGGCGCCGCGCATGCCGAGAGCGCGGACGCCGGTGATCGCATCGCGCAGCCTCGATGGCGGCACTTCGATGGTCAGGTACCGCCAGTTCAGCCCGAGGGCGCGAAATGCGGCCTCGATCATCACGCCGGTGGGGTTTTCGCGGACGGGTTGTCCGAGGCACGCTACCAATTCCGCGGAGAAATCCTGCGCCATAAGATGCAGTGTATCGAGTTTGCTCCGCCTACTTACCAGAGAGGGGCAGCGCGAACACGTAGTAGCCCTGGGCATCCGGCTCGCCGGGCTTCCAGGCTTCGCCGCGATAGGAACGTCCCGTTCCGGCATAGAACGCTAGAAATTCGCGCCCGCCGACTTCATACACCGCGGGAATGCCGTCGGGATTGGCCGGGACCTCGCGCTCCCACAGCAGCTTTCCAGTGTCCTTATCGTAGGCGTGCACCATGCGGTCCGAAGCGGTGGCGATGATCACTAATCCGCCGGCGGTGACCACCGGGCCGTTGCGGGTCGGCCGGTAGCTCCCGGTATCCTTGATCCCTTTTGCGGCAAGGGATGCGACCGTGCCCAGGGGGACGCGCCACTTGATGGTGCCTTCGTTCAGGTCGTAGGCGACGAGCTGCGACCACGGCGGACCGAAGAAGGGGAGACCGTTGGAGGCGTGCATCAGGTTCCCGAACTGACCATAGAAGCGGGTCTGCCCTTCGGGCGGAGGTGGTGGGGTATTGCCGCGCGGGGGTGCGCCGGCAGCCGGATTGTTCAGATAGGCGGCGAGGTTCTCCAGATCGGCCGTGCTGATGGCCGATTCCGAGAACGCGGGCATTTCCGCCTGGCCGTTCCGCACGAGGTGAGTAAAGCGATCCATCCCGAGGGTCTTGGGCGCGACCGTGCCGGCCCGGGTGGCGCCGTGGCAGGTGATGCAGGCCCGGCTGTAGACCGCATAGCCGCGCTGCTCGGGGGTTCCGCCGGCGACGGCCCGGACGGCGGGACGCTCGGAGAGCCTGGTCGTGGATGGCAGATCGACGGCGCGCACGTAGAGCATGCCGGTGCGCGGATCGGCGGCAGTCCCGCCCCAATTGGTGCCGCCGAGCTGGCCAGGCGCCTCGATCAGGTCGTAGCGTCCGGGAGGGGTGAAGAGACCCTCGTTGCGCGCATTGCGCACGAACTCCCGCAGACGCGCGCGTTCGGCATCATCCACATAGGGGTTCAGGTCGGCGGCGCTGAATGCCTGTCGGGCGAAAGGCGGCGGCTTCGTGGGAAAGGGCTGAGTGGGCCAGGACTGCTCGCCGGGGACATCGCTCTGGGGGACCGGGCGCTCCTCGACCGGCCACAAAGGCTCGCCCGTCACGCGGTTGAACACGTAAAGGAAGCCGAACTTCGTCGCCTGCGCCACGATATCGACGGACCTGCCGTTGTGCCTGACGGTCAGCAGCTTGGGCGCGGTGGTTGGGTCGTAATCCCAGAGGTCGTGGTGAACGAGCTGGTAGTGCCAGAGCCGCTTCCCGGTGCGGACGTCGAGCGCCAGTAGACAGTCTCCGAACAAATCGGCGCCGATGCGGTCGGCGCCATACTCGTCGTAGGTGGGGGAGCCCAGCGGGAAGTAGGCGATGCCGCGCTTCTCGTCGATCGAGATCTCGCCCCAGGCATTTACGCCGCCGGCGTTCTTCCAGGCGTCTTTCGGCCAGGTGTCGTAACCGTACTCGCCGGGACGCGGCACGGTGTGGAAGGTCCAGACGAGTTTGCCGGAGAGGACATCGTAGGCACGCAGGTCGCCGGGCGGATCGCCGTAGCCTTCGCCGGTGGCTGAGCCGAGGATGATGAGGTTCTCGAACACGCGGCCGGGCGTGCCGCTCTGAATGTTGCGAATGGTCTTCGGATCGCGGCCGAGTCCGACGCGCAGGTCGACGCGGCCATCGTTGCCAAAAGATGGAATGGTGACGCCGCTGCGGATGTCGATTTCCTGGAGATAGCTGTCGGCGGCGAAGATCAGGCGGCGGTCGGAGCCGTTTTTGCTTTGCCAGTAGTTGAAGCCCCGATCGGTAGGCCGGCCTTCGACGGGATGGGTCCAGATCTGCTTTCCCGTAGCGGCGTCGAGGGCGACAACGGCGCTGTCTTTGCCGACTACAAACATGACGCCATCCACTACCAGGGGGCTAAAGGCGAACCTCCCTCCCGGCCCCGGGGCCTTATAGGACCATGCCGGCTCCAGCCTGCCGACATTGCTCTTGTTGATTTGATCGAGAGCGGAATACTGCATCGAATCCGCCGCCCCGCCGTAGTCGCTCCAGGTACGGTAGGGCTGCTTTTGCAGGACAGACTGGCCGGCCAGGGGCAGCGCCAGCGCGGCGATGCAGACGATCCTTACTTTCATCTCGCGGCTCTCCTACTTCCTGGCAGCCAGCCTGGCGCTGGGCGTGGTATCGGCATCCAGATCTCCGAGGATAAACTGAATCGCGGCGAGCAGGTGTTCGGTCCACGCGGGGGTCGTATAGAGGATAGCGGTGTGCCCCAGCGGAGTGCAATAGACGCGTCCTTTGCCATAGGTCTTGATCCAGGCGAGGGCGTAATCCTGATCGGGCCGCGTGCACTGGGCGCAGAACTTGCCCTGCGTCGCCATATCGGATCGCTCCACATCGAGGCTCAGGAGGACGTGCTGCTTCTCGCGCGAATAGGGAGCGTAGGGTGGCATGTGGTAGAACTCGTCCGTATGATCGAACGGCTTCCCGCCGAACATGGTGGTGAGCGGGCTGTGAGAGTCGTCGATCTTGATGACCTGCTTCTCGGTGTGGTGCGCGCCGGCCCACATGCCCATCATTTCGGTGAACTCGGGCCAGTCGTTATTGGAGAACGTGACGGCATGGTTTCCGCCGATGCCGCCGCCTTCCCGTACGTAGCGGAGAATACCCTCACGGACGTCGGGCTCGGGAAAGGTCATGCCGCAAACGCTGTTCAGGAAGACCGCGTCGAATTCTTTGATCTTGGGGTACTTGAGGAGGTTGGGGTCATTGCTGAAGGTGACTTCGAAGGCGCCGGTGTATTTTGCCATCAGCTCGATCAGCAGGTTGAGATGCGGGATCGTGCCGTGGCCGGAGTACATCTGGATGTCGGTCACCAGGAGCTTGCGAGGCTTCTTCGGCTGGACGATGGCCTTTCGTGGAGTAGCTGCGTCGATCTTCTGCCGCATATCGGCCGGAAGCAGTTCGGGACCGCGGATCTTTCCGGCGGGAGAATCGAGCATCTGCATCACGCGGGCGGACATGGCGGGGAGCATCGTCTTCTCGAATCCCTCCATGGAGCGCGAGAAGTCGGCGTACGTGTCGGCTGCGCCGGTGGAGTCGATGGAGAGGAAGAGCGGCTTCAGTCCCATGCGGTAGGCGGCCAGAAAGAAGTCGGGCAAGTCTGCCGCGCCGCTGCCGAGGGTGACAGCGCGGCCGTGGGCGCCGAGGGCGCTGCGATCGCGAATGGTCACTCCGAAGATTCTGTCCTTGAGGACCGACAGGCCGTCGGCGGGCTTGACGCCCTGCTGCATCCAGGCGCCCGTATCCGCCCAGATACCGATTCGCTGACTGCGGCCCGCGATCTCGGCGGCGGCGCTCTTGGGGTCCTGGCGGCTCTCGATCGCGACATTGATACCGAACTCGCCGGCGAACTGATCGAGATCCGCAAGCGCGGCTGCCGGAGCCGCGGTGACGATGGTGTCGACCCCCAGGTCCCTGGCGAACTCGAACAGCTTGCGGCGGGAGTCCGCATCGGCGCCCAAGCGGGAGACGTGATACGCGGGCATGTGCAGGTTCAATTCCCGCAGGCGGTACTCCACGGCCCGGCGCTCACCGGACTGCAGTTCAAAGCTGAGGGCTTTGGGGACCTCGGGGCTGACCTTTTGCGTATCGAAGCCCTCGATGCTGCCGAGGCCCAGGGCGTCGGCCTTCGCGGCGGCTTCCGAGAACGTCAACTCCTTGAATGCGGCGGCGGGGATGCCGACGCGCCAGCCGAACCAGATCTTTCCATCGGCCGCCCCCAGGCGAATGGTGCCCAGGCTCGATCCGGTGGGACGCACGGAGGCCGACCCGGCGGCAGGGACGTTGGATGGCGCCCCCCGTCCGGCGGCAGGCTGAGGTTGCGCGAAGCCGGCGAAGGTGCCTGCTCCGAGAAACAGGAAGGCAGCGCGGATCGATCTCTTCATGGTGGTTACCCTTTCTTCGACGGGGAAGGCATTGCTGCGGACTCCGGAGACTCGTTGCATATAGCGCAATGCGATCTGCGCCAAACGCGAACGGAATCCTATCAAGGCCCGGATGGGAAGTCAAGCAAATCGGCCCGGTAAATGGGTCGAACCAGGGCAATGTCTTCGGCTTGACTTGCGCGAGCGTAGATTGATAGCATTCCGTTCGCGGCTTTATGCGGATGCTATTGCGCTATACGCAATAGCTGGAAACGCCACAGCGGCGATCGCGGCACCTTTGCGCCTCCCAACAGACTGTGGCCGGCGTTCCTTGATAAGATGACGCCGAAGGGGTTCTGCGTAACGCTGCTACTAGCGAGGCTACGATCGTGAACGATACTTATCTAAATTGGGCGATTGAGAATACGCGCACGAAGTGGTGGCACGATTCCGCGCAAGCGGTCGAACTCGACCTTGGGCTGGAACGCGGCGCCATCGGGGTGACGACCAACCCGTTCCTCTCGAGCACCGCGCTGCACAAGGATCGCGAGTATTGGGCGAGCGAGATCGGCAGCGTCCTGGCCCGCAACCTGCCCCCGGAGCAAAAGGCCGAGGCGCTCATGCAGATTCCGGTTATGTGCGCGGCGGCGAGGTTCCTGCCGGAGTATGAGGCCAAGGGCGGGCGCTCCGGGTTTGTCTGCGCACAGGTAAATCCGGCGCGCGCGGGCGACCGGGACTGCATGTACGCGATGGCCAGGCGCTTCCATACGTGGTCGCCGAACATCGCGGTGAAATTGCCGGCCACCGCCGCGGGACTGGACGTGCTCGAGGACTGCGCGGCGGAAGGGATCACGACCACGGCCACCGTCAGCTTCACGGTTCCGCAGGTGCTGGCGATTGCGGAGCGGCATCGCGCCGGGTCGCGGCGCGCCAGAGAGAAAGGAATCGAGCCGGGCCAGTGCTTCGCAGTGATCATGATCGGGAGGCTGGACGACTATCTCCGCGATATCGCCCACGACAACCGCGCGCCCGTGAGCGAATCCGACATCCGCCTGGCGGGCCTGGCCGTCACGAAGCGTGCCTACCGCATCTACCAGGAGCGCGGCTACGAGGCCGTCCTGCTGGTGGCGGCGTTGCGCGGTGCCTATCATATGACTGAACTGGTGGGGGCCGACCTGTTGATGTCGATTCACCCCACGCCGCAGGAATGGTTTGTCACGCAGGACCTGCCGCGCGAGGAACGGATCGACCGGCCGGTCGACGCCGATGCAGTGGACCGCTTGCGGCAGATGCCGGAGTTCGTGCGCGCTTTCGAACCGGATGGCATGACACCGTGCGAGTTCATGGGGTTCGGACCGACGCAGCGGACGCTGACTCAGTTCAGCGAAGCCGGCTGGAAGCTCATGGAGAACTACCGCTAGATGGCGACACCGGTCGAGGTGCCGAAACTCGGGAACACGGTCGAAGAGTGCCTGATCAGCAGGTGGGTGAAGCGCAAAGGCGAGGTGGTGGCGGCCGGCGACCTGATCGCGGAGATCGAGACGGACAAGGCGACCTTTGAGATTACCTCTCCCGTGAACGGCACGGTGATCGAAACGTTTTTCGAGGAGGGCGCCCTGGTTCCGGTGTTCACGAACCTGGTGGTAATCGGCGAGCCCGGCGAGAGTGCGGAAGCGTTCCGGCCCCTCGGAGGCACCCCGGCAGCGGAGATCGATACTCCCCCGCAGGCCGCCGTAGGACCGGTCCTGCTGGTGGAAGCAGCCGCGGCCGCGGCTTCTCCGGCGGCTCCTCTCAGCCCCCGGGCGAGGCGGTTCGCGCGCGAGCATCAACTGCACCCGGTTGAAGTCCGCGGCTCAGGACCGGGCGGCCGCGTACTCGAAGAGGACCTCCGAAAACTGGCGGCTGCCGTCCCGCCGGCGCCCCAGCCGGGCATCCGCATTTCGAGCGTCCGCGAAAAGATCGCGCGCCGCATGCGGGAATCTCTCGCTGCGACGGCGCAATACACGCTGAATGCGTCCGCCGACGCTCGGGGGTTGCTCGCGGTGCGCGCACGGAGGAAGGGACGGGCCGGGCTGCCGGACATCAACATCAACGACCTCGTGACATTCTGCGTGGTGGAATCGCTGCTCGAAGTTCCGGAACTGAACGCGGAATTCATCGATGGCCGGCTCCGGCAGCATTCGGAAGTGAACATCGGGTTTGCCTGCGATACGCCGCGCGGCCTGCTCGTGCCGGTGGTACTGGACGCGCAGTTATTGGCCATCGACGAACTGGCGGCCCAAATGCGGGAACTGGCCGCGCGCGCCGTGCAGGGGAACATCGCGGCGGACGATCTTTCGGGCGGCACATTTACGGTCAGCAACCTGGGCGGCCTGGGGATCGAATCGTTCACCCCGCTGCTGAATCCCCCGCAAGTCGCGATTCTGGGGGTAGGCGGCATCCGGGTGGCGCCCACGCGGCGGAACGGCGCGATCGAATTCGTCGATATCATCGGATTGTCGCTGACCTGCGATCACCAGGTGATCGATGGCGCGCCCGGCGCGCGCTTCCTGCAGGTGGTCGCCAGGAATATCGAGAACGTAGAGGCGCTATGCGGAATCTGACCCTGCCTCGAGTCAGCCTGTTTTGCAAGCCTTGTTAGGAGCCAGGCGGAATGCCCAAGTCAATCATCATCGAACCGGAAAAGGTCTTTGCCACCGACACCATTCGCTTCGTGGACATTCAGGTGAATGCCTACCGAAAGACGGTGGAGGAGGAGCTCGCGGAGTACTCGCCCGAAGACTTCCTGAACATCTGGGTCGACATGTGCGGGATTCGCGAATTCGAGACGATCCTCAACGAGATCAAGACCAAGGGCGCATACAAGGGAGTCACGTATAATCACGCCGGGCCGGCGCACCTTTCGATCGGCCAGGAAGCCGCGGCGGTCGGGATGGCATTTGGGCTGTCGCCCGAAGATCATATCTTCGGATCGCATCGAAGCCACGGCGAAATTCTGGCCAAGGGTTTTTCGGCCATCCGGGCGCTTGACGAACAACGGTTGCTCGAGATCATGAAATCCTATCGCGACGGTGCGCTGCTCCGTCCGGTGGAGAAGGGATACCGCGGGACGGTGAAAGGCCTCGCCCTGCGGTTCTTCATTTACGGCGCCTATAGCGAGATTTTCGCGCGCGAGACCGGTTTCAACCGTGGGCTGGGCGGCTCCATGCACGCCTTCTTCGCGCCTTTTGGGATCTATCCGAACAACGCGATTGTCGGCGGGTCGGGGTCGATCGCTCCGGGAGCAGCCCTGTTCAAGCGCGTGAACCGCAAGCCGGGGATCGTGGTGGCGAATATCGGCGACGCCGCTTTCGGCTGCGGACCCGTGTGGGAAGGGATTACGTTCTCCGCGATGGACCAGTACCGCAATCTCTGGGAAGAATCACTGGGCGGCGGCCTCCCGATCATTTTCAACTGCATGAACAATTTTTACGGCATGGGCGGCCAGCCGTTGGGCGAGACCATGGGTGTGCAGCAGATCGCGCGGGTGGGCGCGGGCGTCAACCCGGCGCAGATGCACGCGGAGCGCGTGAACGGCTACGACCCGCTTCCGGTCATCGACGCCTTCCGGCGTAAGAAACAGGTACTGCACGAAGGGGGCGGCCCGGTCCTGCTGGACACGGTGACCTACCGCATCAGCGGCCACTCGCCGTCCGACGCTTCGAGCTACCGCACCAAGGAAGAGATCGAACAGTGGCAGCAAGCCGACTCCATCCGCGCCTTCCGCAAAAAGCTGCTCGACCACCATGTGGTTACGGAGGACGCGCTCGATTCTGCGCGCGTTTGCGTCGAAGCGGCCATCTTCGACATGTTCCAACTCGCGGCCGATCTCGAGGCCAGCCCGCGGGTGACCGCCGGCTCGGAGTTGGTCGGGTCCGTGATGTTCTCCAACCAGCGGGTGGAGAAGTTCGACAACCGCGCGCCGGAATTTTTGCAGGACCTGGCTGAGAACGCGCGGGTGCAACAGATCCGGGGGAAGATCCGCACACCCACGGACCAGGGCAAGCCGGTGCCGAAGATGAAGGCGTATAACGTCCGCGACGCCATCTTCGAGGCGATGCTTCACCGCTTCTCCATCGACCCCACGATGATCGCGTTCGGCGAGGAGAACCGCGACTGGGGCGGCGCATTTGCCGTGTATCGCGGGTTGACGGAAGCGCTGCCCTACCATCGCCTGTTCAATTCCTCGATTTCAGAAGCGGCCATTGCCGGTGCGGCCGTCGGCTACGGGCTGGAGGGCGGCCGTGTGGTGGCCGAACTGATGTACGCGGATTTCATGGGGCGCGCGGGCGACGAGATTTTCAATCAGCTTTCGAAATGGCAGTCGATGTCGGCCGGCCAGTTGACCATGCCGGTGGTGCTGCGGATATCTGTCGGGGCCAAGTATGGGGCGCAGCATTCGCAGGACTGGACGGCGCTGGTGCACCACATTCCCGGGCTGAAGGCGATCTACCCGGTGACCCCGTACGACGCAAAAGGAATGATGAACGCGGCATTGGCCGGCACGGACCCGGTGATCTTTTTCGAGAGCCAGAAGGTCTACGATTTCGGCGAGATGTTCGTGGAAGAGGGGGTCCCCGAGGGCTACTATGAGATTGAGCTGGGCGAGCCTTCCGTGAAGCGGGCCGGCAAGGACCTGACGATCCTGACGCTCGGACCTGCTCTCTACACGGCGATCGCGGCCGCCGGAGAGCTGCAGTCGCGTTTCGGGATATCGGCGGAGGTGATCGACCTGCGCAGCGCCGTGCCGCTGAATTATGAGCCGCTACGGGAATCCGTGCGGAAGACCGGCAAGGTGGTGCTGGTGTGCGACGCCGTGGAGCGCGGATCGGTGATGCAGACTGTCGCGGCGACCCTGACGCAGCTTTCCTTCGACGATCTGGACGCGCCTCCGGTGGTGATCGGGTCGCGCAACTGGATCACGCCGGCCGCAGAGCTGGAAGCATTATTTTTTCCGCAGCCGGCATGGCTGCTGGATGCCATCCACGAGCGGATTCTCCCCTTGAAAGGGTATCAGCCGCAGACCAACCAGAGCCTCGGCGAATTGGCGCGCCGGGCCAAGGCGGGGATTTAGGGACGCCCGGCGGCGGTGATCAGCCCGTACACGTTGACGGCGTTGTCGTAGTTCGGCACGTACACCTTGCCGGCGACCACAGTCGGGGAAACGAACTTGACGAGCGTGCCGAGACGATCCCGCTTTGGCTGCTGCTCGCTGTTCCACAGTTCCTCGAGGGTCTCCGCGTTGTAGGCGCGCAGCACGCCCGCCGCATTACCGTGGTCGGCGCTCCTTCCATTGGTCAAGGTTGCCCAGAGTATGCCAGTGCCGGCCTTCTTGCCGTCGGCGGAGACGGTAAGCGCGCCGCCGGGAGAGCCTCGTGAGCCAACCGTGCCTTTGGCAAACGGCGCCGGATTCAGGGCGTGGCCGTCGAAACGGAAACCCTTCACAAAATCCGCTTCGCACCACACGTACAGATTGACGCCGGACGGTCCTTCCCAAAGGGCGGGGCCGGCGAGTATACGGCCTCCATTCAACTCCACAGTCTGGAGCGCGCCCGAATTATCGGAGGTCAGCCGGCCGAGACGTCCGGTCTCGAACAGATAGACAATACCTTTCTTGCTGCCGGCAATCAGGATATTGGTGCCGGGAACGAGCAGCGGACCGGTCGAGCCGAGGTCCGCATCGCGCGCATTGAGTGCTTCGTAGTCGGACGGGGTGAAATAGTCGTCGACGTGGAAACCGTCGGGGTGCACGGTCAGCTTCAGGAGGGAGGTGCCGAAATCCCGTTTGCCATCCCAGGAGCCGTTGCCGACCTCGAAGTAGATATTCCCGCTTGCATCGACCGCCGGCCCCCTGCCCGATTGCCAGATGCCGCCCTCGGCTCCATCGGGCGTAGTGCAGAGGGCCGCTGTCTGTCTTAGACTCCGGGCGTCGTAAGCCATGATCCAGCCGTGATAGGGGCGGATATCTTCGTGCGAGGCCCACGCGATCACCACCGAGCCTTTGACCAGCGCGAGCGCCGGACGTTGGTTGCCGGCCCGGGGGTCGAAGCGCAGCGTGCCGCCGGCGGCATCGCGGGCCGTGCTCTTGACGGCGGCTTCGATCGCGGCGGGGGGAGCCTGGTCCTTGCCGCTGGCTAAGTCGAGTTTGTGAAGCCGCTGCACGTAGGTGCCGCGCTCCCTGGTGCGGGCAACGAGGAACAGCGATTTAGAGGCGGGATCGATCACCGGCGTCCCCATGATCCCGACATTGCCGACGACGTTCAGGTCGTTGTTGTTCGTGATGTCCGTGACCGGCACCGGCGTAATGCCCGCCGCTTCGTTCGTCAGGTCGCGGATCCAGAGCGGCGGCCCTGCGTGATCGGCGTCGAAGGCGTACACCTTGTCGTTCATGGTCGCTACGAACAGGACGTTGTGCCTGCCGCGCCCAGGCAGTTCGAGCGCCGGCACGTAGAGCGGCTGCGCGTAGACCGCGCCATCCACATAGTAGCTGTAGAGCTTGCCGAAGCCGGCGACCCGTACGTTGGCGGCGTTCAGGATGGTTTCCCGGGGATTGGCCCCCGTGGTGCCCGGATCGTATCGATTCATCAGTACACTGACCTGGGCGTACAGGCAGGATGCTATTAAGAGCAAGGGGATTCGAAATGAGCGCATGACGAGGTCGTCAACCATCTTACGTCACGATCGGCCCGCTCATGCCCGCGAGGCCGGCAATCGGGGGAAAATGAGTCATGAGGGTAATTCGATTAGCCGAATCCGCTCAGGGGGCGACGCTGGTGGAGGCAGACGCGCCTCAACCTCGACCTGGCCCGGACGAGCTATTGATTCGTGTTTGCGCAGCCGGTGTAACTCCGACCGAGCTGCTTTGGTATCCGACCTCGCACACTAAGACAGGCGAGAAGCGCGTCGGGGCCATCCCGGGTCACGAGTTCTCGGGCGTGATCGAGGATGTCGGCGAGGACGTGGGAAGTCTCGAGATCGGCCAGGAGGTCTTCGGCCTGAACGACTGGTTTGCCGATGGAGCCATGGCCGAGCGCTGCACCGCGCCGTTCTCCGCGGTGGCGCCCAAGCCGGCCCGGTTGACTCACGTCGAGGCCGCTTCCGTTCCGATCGGCGCGTTGACGGCATGGCAAGGGCTGTACGACCGTGCCATGCTCCAGGCTGGAGAGCGCGTCTTGGTACATGGAGGCGCAGGAGCTGTGGGGCTCTTTGCGATACAACTCGCCAGGCTCCGTGGGGCGCACGTGGTCGCGACCGCGTCGGCGCGCAACCTCGACTTTGTGACGAGCCTGGGCGCCGAACAGGTAATCGATTATCATGCATCGCCATTTGAGCAGCAGGTCGGCGAGCTGGACGTGGTGTTCGATACGGTCGGTGGTCAGACTTTGGAACGCTCGTGGCGGGTTCTCAAGCCGCGCGGGCGAATGGTGACGATTGCGGCAAACGGAGAGAGTGCGTCGGAGCAGCGGGTGAAGAACGCATTCTTCATCGTCGAGGCCAATCAGAAGGAGCTCAGCGAAATTGGAGACCTGCTCGACGCGGGGCGCCTACGGACGGTCGTAGACGCCGTGGTCCCGCTGTCTCGAGCGCCGGACGCCTTCACGGGACATGTAGACAGGCACGGCCGCGGAAAGCTGGTCGTTGCGGTGAAGGATGAACATTTGACCAGCGGCGGTTAGTGGCTGCCGGGTCCGGTCCGATGGGGGTACGTGGCAGAGCGTGATCAGCAGATTGTGCTGGATTGAACAGTCTAATCCTCCGGACTGTCGGAAATGTCTGTAATGAGGCTTGACTTTTACCATACTTTGCTCAGAATCAGGTTTGAAGGTCTTATTACCTGAATAAGTCCGCACCCTTGGCAAAAGCGGAAGCGGACCTGACCGGCGACTTAAGCTACGTTCCATCGGCGCCGCGGCTCGCGCTTGCGCAGCCCGGCTATCAATCTGAGGTGTCGTGTGTCAAATCGGCACCTGAGATGCGGGCAAACACTCGCCCGCGATGTGGGGGATTCATGTCGGCGGAAGAAGTCGAACAGCCTTTCGAGTCCATCGAAAGCGCCCAGGAGTACATGAACCTTCTGGCCACCACGGCTCTGGACGTGCTGAACGAACTCAAGTGCGACCGGGACCAGGCCCTACGCGACGGCGAACGACGCCGCGCGCAGGCGATCGACTTGGCCATCTTCAAACTGAAGATGTTCAGTTGCTATGTGTACAAGAGCCGGCGGGCGCTCAATGACCTGCGCATCCTCCGGCGGCTGATTCTGAACGAGCGTTTGTCGGTTCAGAGTATCATCGCGACGATGTAATCGCCCGACGATTGCCGGGAGGGCCTTCCCGGCACTCAATCTTGTGATCGGGAGATTTAGGGCCGTGGCGCAAGGGTTTGATTCGATTGCGGGTGCTGCCTATGGGACAGTTTCCGGATGGACGCTGTTTCTCGTCCTTCACCTGCTGGGGCTTGGATGTTTCGTCTACATTGCGGCCCGGCGCCTGGCGCCGATCTTCAGGGCGCAACGCGATCTTCGTTTCGACCGGCCCCTCGCGCGCCTGGGTGCAGTGCTCCGATTCTGGCTCGGGCAATGGAGGCATCCCAGGTACCGGTTCGCCGGTGTACTTCACATTCTGGTTTTTGCCGGCTTCCTGATCCTCGCGAGCCGCGCATTCTCTCTTCTCGCCCTGGGCATCTCAGACCGTTTTGCCGGCGCAGAAGCCGGCGGCCTTTACGGCGTAGTCCGCAGCTATGCCTCGACGGTGGTGCTCCTGTGCATGGGAGTCGCGGTCGTCCGCCGGCTGGCCTTTCCGCCGCTCCGGTATGCGCGGCGCTCCCCGGACGCCATTTTCCTGCTCGCTTTGATCGCCATTCTCATGGCGGCCGATGGCGTCTTCGAGGGTTGTGCATCCGCCTTTCGCGCGCAGCAGGGGCTGAGGGCCGGGGTACCGCCACCTTTATCGTTGTCCTGGATCTGCGGAACCGCTTTCGCCTCAGTTTCTCCGGCCGCGCTGCACTCTCTGCGCCTGGGTGCGTATCTCGCCCATGAAATCACGTTCTTTTTCCTCTTGTGTTACCGGCCCTTCGGCATCCAGTTCCATGTGGAGACGTCGCTGTTTTCGATTTACTTTGCGAAGTTGGACCGCGGGACCGTCAAGCCGGTTCGTTGGGGCGTACCGGAGGAGGAACTGGATACGGTCCCGTCGTTCGGGGTCAAGAAGTTCGAGGACTTTACCTGGAAACACATCCTGGATTTCTACTCCTGCGCGGATTGCGGCCGCTGCTCGGACCAGTGTCCGGCCAACGCCGTGGGGAGGCCGCTCGCTCCCAGGACGTTCTCGATCAAGTCGAGAGATTACGTCTTCCGGCACTACCCTGTCTTGGGGCCGTCCAGTGATGGAGTACCATTGGCCGGCGGGCTCTACTCCGAAGAGGAAATCTGGTCGTGTACGACTTGCGGCGCCTGCGAGGCGGAATGCCCGCTGCTCGTCGAGTATATCGACAAAATCGTCGACCTACGGCGTGGCCTGGTCGACGATGGCAAGGCGCCGCAACCGCTTCATAAACCGCTGAAGTCGCTGGAGAGCCGGGGGAACCCCTTCGGAAAGTCCGAAAAGAAGCGGGCCGACTGGACACAGGGGACGGTCCGGATTCTCAACGGCGGAGGCGGCGGGAAGACCTTGTACTTCGTCGACAGCATCACCTCTTTTGATGACCGGATCCAAGCGATTGGGCGGGCAACGGCGCGCATTCTCAACAGCTTCGGGGAGGATTTCGGCATCCTCGGCGCGAAGGAGCGCGACAGCGGACATGACGTCCGGCGGTTCGGCGAGGAGACGCTATTTCTGGCTCTGCGAGACCACAACACGGAGGCTATTCGAGCCTCTGGCGTTCGCCGAATCGTCACTGCCGACCCTCACGCCTATAACGCCCTCAAGCACGACTACAAGGATCTGCCGCCGGTCGAGCACATCAGTGAAGTGGTGGCCCGCGAAGTGAGAACGGGCCGAATCCGGCTCAAGCCGGTCGAAAACGGCGTGTACGCCTACCACGATCCTTGTTATCTAGGCAGGCATAACGGCATCTACGACGCCCCGCGCGATGTGCTCGACTCGATTCCTGGCCTGCGCCGGGTCGAGATGCAGCGGTGCCGCGACCGCTCGTTTTGCTGCGGGGGTGGCGGACTGGCGCTCTTCTACGAGGCAAAAGAGGACGAGCGCATGGGGGTGAGGCGGGTGCGTATGGCGGCGGAGGCCGGCGCCGACACCATCGTGACGGCCTGCCCGTTCTGCATGGTGAATCTCGAAGACGCGATCAAGGTCGCGGGGATGGAAGGGAAGATGACGGCCATCGACCTGGCGGAACTGGTGGACCGGCAGATGGCCGACTAAAAAGGAGACAGCGAAGATGGAGATCCTGGTTTGCGCAAGAAGAGTTCCGGAGACCTCGGAAAACGAGATTCAGCCGAACGACGCCGGAACCGATATCGAACGAGACGACCTCGTATATTCGGTGAACGAACCAGATAATTACGCCGTCGAGGAGGCGTTGCAGATCGTTTCGCGCACCGGCGGGAACGTGACGGTAGTGACGGTCGGAGGCGATGAGGACGAAGAAATCCTGCGGCGGGAAATGGCGATGGGCGCCAGCCGCGGCATGCTGATCTCGGACGAAGCCTTTAGCGGATCCGACGGCCGGGGCGTCGCAGCGATCCTAAAGGCGTTCGTGCAATTGGGCCATTACGACCTGGTTCTGACTGGCGTACAGGCAGAGGACGGATGTGCCCAGGTCGGCGGCATGCTGGCAGCCATGCTGGATTACCCGTTCGCGTCGCTGGTGACCTCCATAGAAGTCCTCGAAGGACGCAAGCTCAAGATCGGCCGCGAGATCGAAGGCGGGAGCAAGGAGATCAATGCCATCGATCTCCCGTGCGTACTCTCCATCCAGACCGGGATCAACGAACCGCGGTACGTGGGCATGCGCGGCATCCGGCAGGTCGCATCGATTCCCATCCCGACACTCGGCGCATCAGATCTCGGAGTCGAAGCCGATACGGCGGGCGAAGCTGCAGCGAAAGTCACGCGCATAGATTACTTCTTGCCGCCCGCAGGCAAAGGCGCGGATTTACTCGAAGGCAGCCGGGCGGAGGTGATCGACAAACTGATGGACCTGCTGAGGGCCAAAGGAGGGTTGAACTAATGGCACGGATTTTTGCTTACATCGCGCACAAGGGCGGTGTTGCGGACGACACGGCGGCTGAGTTGCCGTTCGCGGCGCGGAAGATCGATGCGACGGCACCCGTTACGGCCCTGGTCACCGGCTGGGGCTCCGATCTCGACGACGTGTGCGAAAGCCTGCGCGCTTCTTACCACGAGATATGGAAGATCGCGAAGGAGCCGCTCGCGTACCCCAACGCCGAACTGGTCCGCAAGGCGTTGCTCAATGTCCTGCCCGCGGGCAGCATCGTGCTGGTTCCGCACAACCACTTCGGCGTCGATCTTTCTCCCGGGCTGTCCGTCAAAATGAACGCGGCCTATGTCCCGGATGTGCTGGATATCGGAAGCGTCGAAGGAGTAAGCCTCCGAGCGGTGCGACAGGAGTTCGGAGGCCAGGTGAGCGCGCACGTTCGGTGCGACGTCTCGACGGGCGCAGTGCTGAACATCCGGCCAGGGGCGTTCCGTCCGGTCGAAGGCGCTCCTGCGGACGGCCGGGTGGTGGACAAATCCCCGGAGGTCGCCACCTTGACGGCGCGGCGGCGGTATCTGGAGACGATCGCCGCCGAAGCCGGCGACGTCGATATCACCAAGGAAATCGTGCTGGTGTCGATCGGCCGCGGCATCGGGGAGCAGGAAAATGTCGCGATCGCCGAGGATCTGGCCGAGGCAATGGGTGCGGCGGTGAGCTGTTCGCGGCCTGTGGTCGACGCCAAGTGGATGGATAAATCGCGCCAGGTGGGGTCGTCCGGCCAGACCGTGCGACCCAGGGTTTACCTGGCCTGCGGAATAAGCGGCTCTTTCCAGCACCTCGCGGGAATTAAGGGCAGCCCGTTCATTGTGGCCATAAACAAGAATCCCAAAGCCCCGATCTTCCGGGTGGCGGACGTGGGCGTCGTCGATGACATCCTGGAGTTCCTGCCGGCATTGGCGGCCCGGGTTCGTGAGGAGAGCTGTGTAGCGGGCAAAGAGAGGCAACGGTCATGATCGCCGGCAAGACACTCAAGCTGAGCTTGAAATCGCTCAGGGAATTCGCCAGGAAGCGGCTGACGGATCAGGAACTGATCGCGCTCGACGCGCGCGACGAATGCCCGCTCGAAATCGTCCGCCACATGTGCAGTCCGGATAAGCTGGGGATCCAACTGCTTTTCATTCCGGAAGAGTTCGGCGGCTTCGGCGGCGGCGCGTTCGACGTGTACTGCGTGTGCGAAGAGATGGCGCGGATCGACCTCGGAATCGCCACGGCGGTCCTGGCGACGTTCCTCGGAAGCGACCCGATCACCGTTGGGGCTACACCGGAGCAGAAGAAGATCTGGCTGTCGCGCATCGCGGATGAGGGGCTGCTGTTCGCCTACGGCGCGACGGAGCCCGATGCCGGAAGCGATCTGGGCGCGCTGCAAACCACGGCGGACCGTGTGCTCGAAGACGGCCGCGTCGTGGGATATCGCATCAACGGGAGCAAACAGTGGATCAGCAACGG
The DNA here is from genome assembly GCA_963836015.1 of Bryobacterales bacterium. Classification (GTDB taxonomy): domain Bacteria; phylum Acidobacteriota; class Terriglobia; order Bryobacterales; family Bryobacteraceae; genus CAWCDJ01. The sequence goes on from CAWIIF010000015.1 coordinate 1,149,929, forward strand.
AGGCATTGCGGGTGCTTATTCCGTCCTGGCGAACACGCCCGCTGGTCCGAGTTGGTTCATCGTGGAACGAGGTGCGCCCGGGTTCACGCAAGGCAAACCCGAGGACAAGCACGGCATCCGCACCAGTAACACCGCAGCACTCTCGTTCGCCGATGTCTACGTCGATGCCGGACGGCTGGTCGGCGGCGTCGAGGGCCAGGGATTGATCCAGGCGCAGGCCGTGTTCGGCTACACGCGGCTTATGGTCGCGGCGTTCGGCCTGGGCGCGGGATGGGCGGCACTGGACCGGGCGATTCCGTACTCCGCCAAGCGGATTCAGGCCGGGTCGCCGCTTTCCGAGAAGCAGGGGTACACCCACAAGCTAATTGTGCCCAACGTTGCGCGCCTCGAGGCCGGCCGCGCATTCATCGAAGAGACGGCGGAGAGGATTGACGCCGGAAACGAAGGCAGCCTGAATACCGAGGGCGCGATCGCCAAGTACATGGCGACAGAGGCCGGCAACGCGGCCGCAGACGCCAGCATCCAGGCGCTGGGCGGGTACGGCTACACGCACGAATACATGGTCGAGAAGATCAGCCGGGACGTGCGCATCACGACCATTTACGAGGGCACTTCCGAGATCATGGAGATGACCATCAGCCGCGATCGCTGGCAATTGCACCTCAAGACGCGCGGCCGGCACTACCACGAGCGGGCGAGCGGGCTCGAAGCGCTCGACGCGCGCCATCCGGATGTCGGCGCCGGTTTCGCGGCCCTGGCGCTCCATGCCCTGGCCGAACTGATGGAGCGGGCGCGGCTGGGCCGGTTGACCCGTTATCAGCACATTCTTCTTCGCATGGGCGAATGGATTGCATATGCGGAGTGTGCCGGCTGCCTCGCCCGCCGCGCGGCGCGCCATGCGGAAGGGCGGCTGAACGAGAAAGCCAACCAGCGATTTGATCCCGCGGCCCTGGCAGCCATCGCGCGGATCTTCGCGCGCGAGGCGGCCTTCAAAGTGGCACAGGAAGGTTCGCGCTGGATCATCGGTGCGGGAGCGGCTGCCCCCGCCGGTGATCTGGCCGCATTTGAAGCTGCGGTGAATCTCCCGGCCGTCCACCGCGCGCAGACCGGGCTGATTCCCGACATGGATTTCGTTGCCGACGTGCTTTATGGCCGGGCCACAAAGGCGGCATCGCACGTCGCATGAGCCGCGCCCGGCAGGTGCGGCCGTTAAAGGAGCATCGTCATGCAGAACACAGATTATCGGGCGATTGCAATCGTGGGGGCTGGCGCTGTTCTGCCCGATGCCCCGAATGTACCCGCCTTCTGGAGCAACATCAAGGACGGACGCTACAGCATCACCGAGGTTGCGCCGGAACGGTGGGACCCGGCGCTGTATTTCGACGCCGATCACAATGCGCCGGACAAGACCTATTCCAAGATAGGCGGCTGGGTCCGCGAGTATCCCTGGGAGCCCCTGAAGTGGCGGATGGCGATCCCGCCATGCGTAGTGGACGCCATGGACGAGTCGCAACGCTGGGCGATCGCCGCCACCCGCGAAGCACTGGCCGACTACGGATATCCGGAACGCCCGTTAAACACCGAGCGCACGGCGGTCATCCTCGGCAATGCGATGGCAGGGGAGAGACACTACCTGACTTCGATGCGCGCGTACTTCCCGGAATACGCACGGGAGTTGGAGGAAAGCGCCTCATTCGCAGCTCTGCCCGCCGCGGTCCGCAGGGACATTGCACGCGAATGGCGGGCCCGCATCGGAAACCGGCTTCCTCCGATCACGGAAGACAGCATGCCCGGCGAACTGGCGAACTGCCTGGCTGGGCGGATCGCCAACGTTTACAACTTCCGCGGTCCGAACTTCACTTGTGACGCGGCGTGCGCATCCGCCATGGCCGCGATCAACGCGGCTGTAGAGGGACTCATCGAGAACGATTGCGACGTAGCGGTCACGGGCGGGATCGATCGCAATATGGGGGCGCCGACCTTTGTTAAGTTCTGCAAGATCGGGGCGCTCTCGGCAACTGGCTCGCGGCCCTATGCGGAGGGTGCGGACGGCTTTGTCATGGGTGAAGGCGCCGCACTTTTCCTGATGAAGCGCCTGGCGGACGCCGAGCGCGACGGCGACAGAATCTATGCGGTAATCCGCGGCGTCGGGGCGTCCAGCGACGGCAAGGGAAAAGGCATTACGGCGCCGAACCCGGTGGGACAGAAGCTCTCGATCGAGCGCGCATGGCAAAACGCCGGCCTCTCGCCGGCCACCGCGACGCTGATCGAAGGGCACGGGACGTCCACGAGCGTCGGCGACGTCGTCGAGGTAGAGAGCATGGCGGGCGTGCTCAGGGAGAATGGCGTGAACGGCCGCACGATCGCACTGGGGTCGGTCAAATCGAACCTCGGACATTTGAAGGGCGCCTCAGGGGCCGCCGGCATCCTGAAGATGGCGCTCGCGCTCCGCGACAAGCTGCTGCCGCCGAGCGTGTGCTGCGAGCACCCCAATTCCAAAATCGATTTCGCGCATTCGCCGCTATACGTGAACACGGAGCTGAGACCCTGGACGGAGACGGCGGACGGTGTCCGGCGCGCCGGGGTAAGCGCCTTTGGATTCGGCGGCACTAATTTTCACATTGTCCTGGAGGAACACATCCCGCACAGGCTCACCGGAAACGGAAGGCATTCGGTGTCTGTAAGTGAGGCGCCGCCGGCCAGGTCGGAATCCGATGCCTCAACGCATCTTTCGCCGGGGGTGAGCCAGCCCCAGGCGAATACCTCCCCGAAGACGCCACTCCGGGGAGCGCTGGTGCTCGGCGCCGCTTCGGAGGCCGGACTGACCGAGCGTCTGCGCTCGGTACTGCAAGCAGCCGGGGCGGGCCGCGCGCCGGCAACTGCCGCGCCGTCCGAAGCAGATTTGCGTGCGCCGGAGCGCATCGCAATCGATTACGGCAATGCCGGCGAACTGGCGGACAAGTGCGCTAAGGCCCTCGGAGCGCTGGCGGCAAACCAACCCGCGGTCTGGAAGGCGCTGCGCGCGCAGGGCATCTTCCGCGGCCATGGGCCCGCCCCTAAGGTAGCGTTTCTGTATACCGGCCAGGGATCGCAGTACGTGAACATGTTGCGTGCGCTGCGCGCGGCAGAACCGGTCGTGGCACGCACCTTCGAAGAGGCAGACCAGGTGATGACACCCCTCCTCGGCAAACCGCTGAGCGAGTTTATCTTTGTCGATCCAGCGGATTCCGGCGCAGTGGCGCGCGCCGATGAGGACCTCCGCCAGACCGCGATTACCCAACCGGCGGTGCTCGCCGCCGATCTGGCCCTCACCCGTTTGCTGGATGCTTACGGCGTACGGCCCGTTATGACCATGGGGCACAGTCTGGGCGAGTACGGCGCGCTGGTCGCCGCCGGGGCCCTGCCGTTCGCAGACGCGCTCGAAGCGGTCAGCGCCCGCGGCCGCGAGATGACGCGCGTCTCGATGGCGGATAACGGCCGGATGGCGGCTGTGTTCGCCCCGCTCGCGGAGATCGAGCGGATTCTGAAGACCATCGACGGGTACGTGGTGATCGCAAACCACAATAGCGGCACGCAGGCCGTGATCGGCGGCGCCAGTCGCGCCGTCGAACAGGCGGTGTCGGCGTTCCTGGAGGCGGGATACAACGTGACACCCTTGGCGGTGAGCCATGCCTTTCACACATCGATCGTCGCGCCCGCGAGCGGGCCGCTGCGCAGCACGCTGGAACGGCTGCGGCTCCGGCCGGGCAGACTGCCGGTGGTCGCGAACGTCAACGGGGAGTTTTATCCTGCCGGCGCGGACGCGCGGCCTGCCATGGTCGACATTCTGGCGCGTCAAATCGCCGCACCAGTGCAGTTCATCAAGGGACTGCGCACGCTGTATGATGCCGGCGCGCGCGTGTTCGTGGAAGTCGGTCCGAAAAAGGCGCTCCACGGTTTCGTCGAGGAGGTGCTTGGCGGCCGGAGCGGTACGCTTGGGCTGTTCACCAACCATCCCAAGCTCGAGGACGCCACGGCGTTCAACCAGGCGCTGTGCGGCCTCTATGCGGCCGGGTTGGGGGCGGGGCGGGTCGAGGCAGGAGCGGAATCCGAGTCCCATTCGGCGGGACCGCGACCTACCGCCCGCCCGGTCGTGATCACCGGCGCGTCCTTGGGGCTCCCGGGGACCGAGCGCGTTTTCGACGACGGCAACGTGGCCCGAATGCTGCGCGGGGAGCAGTTCATCGACGCCATTCCGATGCGCTTCCGGCGCGCGATGCTGGACAAGCACATCACACGCCTGGTGAAGAGCGACAACGGAGGCCCGACCTTCGAGCAAATTCAAAATCCCTCGGATGTGATCAAGCTGGCGGCGCGCGGCGGACCGTTCGATCTCGGGAGCGAATTCGGCGTGTCGGCCGAACGCATCCCTTCCCTGGACCGCGCCAGCAGCCTCGCCATCGGGGCCGGGATCGACGCGTTACGCGATGCGGGCATCCCCTTGATGATGCGCTACAAAAGCACGACCAGGGGCACCCAACTGCCCGAGCGTTGGGGGTTGCCCGACGCCTTGCGCGACGACACGGGCGTCATTTTCGCGTGCGTGTTCCCGGGTTTCGACTCGTTCGCGGACGAGATGACGCGCTACTACTCCGATCGCGCCCGGCGTGAGCAACTGGCGACCCTCGAGGATCTGCGCGCGCGCCTGGAAGGTCCGAACGGCCAGCCGGTTTTGCGGCAGGAGTTCGACCGGCGCATCGCGGAATTGCAGGACGCCATCGCCCGGGAGCCGTACCAGTTCGACCGGCGGTTCCTCTTCCGTGTGTTGTCGATGGGACACTCGCAATTCGCCGAGCTGATCGGCGCCCGCGGCCCGAACACGCAGATCAACGCAGCCTGCGCGAGCACGACTCAGGCGGTCGCGCTGGCAGAGGATTGGATCCGCGCCCGGCGGTGCCGTCGCGTAGTGGTAATCTCGGCCGACGACATCACGTCCGATCATTTGATCGACTGGTTTGGCGCCGGCTTTCTTGCCAGCGGCGCCGCGGCGACCGATGACGCGGTAGAGGATGCCGCCGTTCCGTTCGACCGCAGGCGGCACGGCTTGATCATGGGGATGGGCGCGGCGGCGCTGGTGCTCGAAAGCGCAGAGGCTGCCGACGAACGCGGACTCCGCCCGATCTGCGAAGTGCTGAGCGCCGTCACCGCTAATAGCGCGTTCCACGGCACGCGTCTGGACGTCCGGCACATCCATGATGTGATGGAGCAACTGGTCCAACAAGCCGAAACGCGGAGTGGAACCGGACGGGAGCAGCTTGCGGCCGGTATGGTATTCGTCTCGCACGAGACATATACGCCGGCGCGGGGAGGCAGCGCGTCAGCGGAGATCCACGCCCTCCGCGACGTTTTCGGCGACGCCGCGGGCCGCATCGTCATAGCCAATACCAAGGGCTACACGGGCCACGCCATGGGCACTGGGATCGAGGAGGTGGTCGCGGTAAAGGTCCTCGAAACCGGATGTGTGCCGCCCGTTGCCAATTTCAAGGAGATCGATCCTGAGCTGGGGCCGCTCAACCTGTCCAAGGGCGGCGCTTATCCGATTGAGTACGCGCTTCGGCTCGGCGCCGGGTTCGGATCGCAGATCAGCATGACGCTGATGCGCCGCGTCGGCACAGCCGGGCCGCGGCCCACTCCGCACGCACTGGGATACAGCTATCGCATAGCCGATGCCGACGCATGGCAGCATTGGCTCGACCGGATCGCAGGTCATCCGGCCGAACTGGAGATCGTGCAGCGCACTCTGCGTGTAAAGGACACCGTCGTGCCGGCCAATCTGGAGCCGGTCGAAAAAGTTGCGGCACAGGTGGCGCCCACGCCGGTGGCGGCGCCTGCGCCGATGGCGGCGGCAGCGCCGGAGTCGAAGCTCATGACCCCGGCGCCCGCCGCCCCAAAAACCGTACGCGAGCCGGACGGGGACCCGGTACAGGAGCGAATCCTGGAATTGCTGGTCGAAAAAACGGGGTACCCGCGCGAGATGCTGGATCTCGATCTCGATCTCGAGGCGGACCTCGGCATCGACACAGTGAAACAGGCGGAGATGTTTGCCGCCATCCGCGAAACGTACGCCATCCCGCGCGACCCCAACCTCAAACTCCGCGATTTCCCGACATTGGCGCGGGTAATCCAGTTCGTGTATGACCGGCGACCGGATCTGCGTGGCGCTGGCCCGGTCCAGGAAGTTGTGCCGGTCGAGGCCGCCGCACCTGGCGCCGGAGACTCCGTGCGCCAAAAGCTGCTCGATCTTGTCGCCGACAAAACCGGATACCCCAAGGACATGCTGGATCTAGATCTCGATCTGGAGGCCGATCTCGGCATCGACACAGTGAAGCAGGCGGAGATGTTTGCCGCCATCCGTGAAACATACGCCATCCCGCGCGACCCCAATCTCAAACTCCGCGATTTCCCGACATTGGCGCGGGTGATCCAGTTTGTATACGACCGGCGGCCGGACCTGAAGGCTGTTACTCCGCCTGTTGTGACCACGGCGCCGGACGTGCCCCCGCAGCCCGCACCTGCGGCCGTTAGAGCCGCCACGCCGCCTCCGGCCGAAACGGACGACGCCATCCGGGAGAAAGTGCTCGAGATCGTCGCGGAGAAGACCGGCTATCCCAAAGAAATGCTCGATCTGGACCTCGACCTCGAGGCGGACCTCGGCATCGACACAGTGAAACAGGCCGAGATGTTCGCGTCGGTGCGAGCGGCATTTGATATCCCTCGCGACCAGACGTTCCGGCTGCGCGACTTCCCGACCCTCACACACGTGATTCGATTTGCAGAGACGAGCCGGGCGGCCGCGACGCGAGCCTCCGAGCCGGTGGAAAATCCGCGCAGGCCCGAACCCGCTGCCTTCGAGGCGGCCGACACCGTCCTGCGCCGCGTGCCGGTTCCGGTGCTCCGCCCGCCGCTCGACCTGTTCAAGACGACAGGCGTATCGCTCGAGTCCGGCCGGCGCGTGTTGGTCATGCCCGACAAGTCCGGCGTCGCCGAGGCCTTGGCCGGTAGGCTGCGGGCGTTTGGCGTGGAAGTGGTGGACTCGCTCGATGCGCTGGGCACGGTGCCGGTCCATGGCGTCTACTGGCTGCCTGCCCTCGACGATGAGGGCGACCTCCAGTGTATGACCCTTGCCGCCTGGCGCGAGGCCGTGGACATCCGGCTCAAGTCGTTCTTCCGGACCATGCGCTCGCTCTACGACCAAGTGGCTCCTGCCGGCACATTCCTGATCTCCGCGACCCGCCTCGGCGGCCGGCACGGGTATGACGAAGCCGGTGCGACAGCTCCTTTGGGCGGCGCCGTGACGGGCTTCACCAAGACATACAAGCGCGAGCGGCCGGACGCGCTGGTGAAGGCCGTCGATTTCGAATTGGAGCGCGCCGCGGAGGAAGTCGCCGGTCTGTTGATCGACGAAACCCTTCGCGATCCGGGCGCGGTCGAGATCGGGTACGGGGGGGCGCAGCGATGGACGGTCGGACTAGAGGAACGTCCTGTAGCTGACGGACAGCCCGGCATGACCCTGAACAAAGACAGCGTGTTCCTCGTCACCGGCGCGGCGGGCAGTATCGTGTCCGCCATTACATCCGACCTGGCGGCGGCCTCAGGCGGCACGTTCTACCTTTTGGACGTTGTGCCTGAGCCCGATCCTGCCAATCCCGACATCGAGCGCTTCTCCTCCGATAAGGAGGCACTGAAGCGCGAGCTGTTCGCGCGCATCCAGGCCCGGGGCGAGCGTGCCACCCCGGCGCTGGTAGAAAGGGATCTCGCCGCGCTCGAGCGCGCGCACGCCGCTTGCGCCGCCATTGAGGCAGTCCGTGCGGCGGGAGGGGTCGCACATTACTATGGGGTTAACCTCATGGATAGCGACGCCGTGGCCAAGGTAGTCGCGGACGTTCGCCAACAGAGCGGACGGGTCGACGTCTTGTTGCACGCCGCCGGGATCGACCGCAGCCATATGCTGCCGGACAAAGACCCGCGCGAGTTCGACCTGGTCTTCGACGTCAAGAGCGACGGGCTGTTCCACCTGCTTCACGCGATCGATGACATGCCCCTGCAAGCGATAATCGCGTTCAGCTCGATCGCCGGCCGGTTCGGCAACGCCGGACAGACCGACTACAGTTCCGCGAACGATCTGTTGTGCAAGATCGCCTCGAATTTCCGCCGCACACGACCCGCGACGCGAGCGGTCGCGATCGACTGGACCGCATGGGGCGGGATCGGGATGGCCACACGTGGCTCCATCCCGAAGGTGATGGAGATGGCCGGAATCGAGATGCTGCGGCCGGAAGCCGGCATCCCGTGGATCCGGCGCGAACTGACAATGGGTGCCGCACGTGGCGAGGTTGTAGTGGCCGGGCAACTCGGCGCGCTCCTGAAGGAATGGGACACCACGGGTGGGCTGGACGCCTCCGCCCTGCCACCGGGTCCGATGCGTGCCGGGCTAGTGTGCCTGAATGTCGACGGCTGCCTCACGGTCGAGACGCGGCTCGACCCCGCCGTTCAGCCATTTCTCGACCATCACCGTATCGACGGCACCCCGGTGCTGCCCGGCGTAATGGGAATCGAGGGCTTCGTGGAAGCGGCCCTGGCGATCGCACCCGGTTGGCAGGTTGAAGCAGTCGAGGACGTGGACTTCCTGGCGCCATTCAAGTTTTACCGCGACGAGCCGCGCCAGGTCACGATCGAAGCGCGGTTCCATCCTGATGGTGACGGTTTGAGGGCGGATTGCCGGTTGACTGGCCGGCGCATCCTTGCCAACCACACCGAAACGCGGTTCGAGACGAATTTCACCGGCCGAGTCCGCCTGGTGAGAGAGGTCCGTGGAACGCCCGGCGGCCCGCCTCCCGGCCCGCCGAACGATTGTGCGATCCATTCCGACGACATCTACCGCGTCTATTTCCACGGTCCGGCCTACCGGGTGCTCGAGCGCGCATGGTGGGATGAGAATGGCGCCGTCGGCCAGATGGCGGCCGAACTCCCCGAGGATCATCATCCGGGCGGCCAACCGCTCCTGATTGCGCCGCGATTGATCGAACTCTGTTTGCAGACTGCCGGAATCTGGGAGATCGCCCTCCAACACCAGATGGGCCTGCCGAGGCATATCGAGAGGGTTTCGCTCTATCGCACCCCGGAAGGAGGGAGTGGTCCGCTGTTCGCCGTTGTCACTGCCGATCCGGTGGCTGGAGGCTTCGACGCCGACGTAGTCGATGGCGCCGGCACCCGCTACCTGCATTTGGAGGGCTACCGGACGGCGGTGTTTCGCGCGGACGTGGATGCGCGGATGTTCCGGCGGGCGGAAGTAGCGATGGCGTAGCGCATGGACGTCTACTGGCTCGAACAGAAGCTCGGCGATGTGCCGCCTGTGGATCGGTGGCTCAGCGGGAGCGAACGAGTTCGCTGCAATTCGCTGCATATTCCCAAACGGCGCGCCGATTGGCGCCTGGGACGCTGGACGGCGAAATGCGCCGTCACTGAGTATTTGAACCTTCCCCGAGATCCGGAAGCTTTCGCCGCAATCGAACTGCGGCCGGCGCCGTCTGGCGCTCCGGAGGTGTTTTTCGACGGCCGGCCCGCGCTCGTCGCACTTTCCCTCAGCCATAGCCGCGGCTGCGGATTGTGCGCGGTCGCCCCGGCCGGCGCCGAGGTTGGGTGCGATCTCGAAGCGGTCGAGCCCCGCAGCCCGGCGTTTCTCGCCGACTACTTTGCAGCCGAGGAGCAAGAGTTGGTAGCGCGATCTCCCGCCGGAAGACGGGATCAAGTCCTGACCTTGCTATGGACCGCCAAGGAAAGCGTCCTGAAAGCGCTGCATTGCGGACTTCGATCAGACACTCGCTCGGTGAACGCCGCACCGGCCGACTTCTTGCGAGCGCGCGACGGAGAATGGCACCGGATAACGGCGGAACATGTCAGCGGCAGGATCTTCAATGGCTGGTGGCGCGAATCGCGCGGCCTCATCCGCACGGTCGTCGCCGCACCTCCGTCGCGCCGGCCCAAGCACCTTTCAGGCTGCGTGCTCCCCACGCGTGAGCAGGTATACAATCACGGTGCTGAAACTCCCTTTTCAGATATACCCGGATCGAATTATCCGGTATTATCAGCCAGGAGGTTTCCTCATGGAAACTTACCTCAAACGGTTGGTCGGAGCCGGGTTGGACGGTATCGGCTCCGCCCGGCGTGAATTCGATGGCAGTATTTTCGCCCCCGCGTCCCGAACAGTGGTCTGGACGCCAACGGCCATTGGCGCCGCTGTTGGGATGTTGGGCACCCATCTGATCGGGAACCGTAAGTCCCCGTCCAATGTGGCGATGGGCGGCCTGGTCGGCGGCGTCTTCGGGGCGGCCGCAGCCTTGGCCTGGGCATCGCGAGGGTTTGCCGGAATTGCCGCCCGCAAGGCAGTGCTGCAAATGAATGCGGCCCGTGATGCACACTGGCTGGAAACCCACCCCATCGACTATGCATAGGCAGTGACGGCCGGGCCCGCTTCCGTTGCGTGTTCGTTGCGACCCATTACACTGGGAACCATGAGAGCACTGACAGCTCTGCTGATGCTTTGCGCAGGCATGGCAATCGCCGCGGAACCGGCGCGGGTGGACTCGATTTTCGCCGGCCTGGCTGACGGACAATCGCCGGGCGTTGCAGTGCTCGTGCGCAAAGATGACAGGACGATCGTGGAGCGCGGATATGGTGTGCGCGATCTGCGATCGAGGGCGCCGATCGACGCGAGGACCGATTTCCGGTTGGCGTCTTTCACCAAACAGTTCACCGCTATAGCAGTGATGCTCCTGGTGCATGACGGCAAGCTGCGATACGACGAAACCCTGGCTCGGATCTTCCCCGATTTCCCGGAATACGGCCGCTCGATCACGGTGCGTCAACTTCTGACCCACACGGCCGGACTACCCGATTATGAGGAATTAATGGGCGGCGGCCCGTGGAGCGAAGACCGCCAGATCCAGGACGAGGAGGTCCTGGCGCTCCTGAAACGGCAGACGGCTCCCAAATTCGCGGCGGGAACAAGTTGGGCCTACAGCAACTCAGGATACGTGGTGCTCGGCTTGATCGTCGCGAAGGTGTCGGGAATTCCGTTCGGGGAATTCCTTCGCCAACGCATTTTTCAACCGCTCGACATGAGTCAGACGCTGGTATATGTCAAAGGCAAGAACAGCGTGCCGAACCGCGCCTTCGGACATACGAAGCGGCCGGAGGGGTTTGTCCAAACCGATCAAAGCTCGACCTCGGCGACCCAGGGGGACGGCGGCATCTACTCGAATCTGGAGGACCTCGCGAAATGGGATCGGGCGCTGGAAAAGCACCTGGTATTAGGCGAGACGGAAATGGCGCCGGCCTTGACGGCAGTGCGGCTGGCGGACGGATCGGAAACGCGGTGGCCCAACGCGCCGGGTGAAGATAATCTGAATCCGGGAAAGCCAGTGGCGTACGGATTCGGCTGGTTTCTCGACCCCTACGCCCGCCGCGCGCGTATGTGGCACTCGGGCAGCACGCGAGGGTTCAGCACAGTGATCGAGCGGTTCACGACAGAAGGGTTGACGATTGTAGTCTTGTGCAACCGTACTGATCTGGATGCCAGCCAACTCGCGCTTCAGGTAGCGGACTTGATGCGGTAATCGCGTTGGGTAGCGCATCGCCCGCGCCCGGAGGCCGCCGGTTTGCGGGTCCAGTGTCGCCCAACCGAAGTCCGCCGCCGCATTGAAGACCGCTCCGTCACCGATCGCAATCAAGATATCCTGGATCTGCCATGATGAAGCACTTCTTCCTATTGGCCCTGCTTTGGGCAGCCGCTGCCGCTGCTCAGGATGCGACTCTCCGAACGATGCGGGTCGATTATTTCCATACCGGGGATGCGTCCCACGAGCAGTTTGCCCTCGACTGTGTCGCGATCGAAGGAGCCTGGCCGGGACCACTGGACCGGTGGGTCGACGAGAGTAATCTGGGCAAGTACTTTTTCCAGGTGCTCGACCGTGGGACAAACCGGGTCGTCTACTCCCGCGGTTTCGCGAGCATCTTCGGCGAATGGCAGACCACCGACGAAGCGAAACAACAACGCCGGGCCTTTCACGAGAGCGTTCGCTTCCCGGCACCGGATAAGCCTGTGCAGGTAGTGATTAAAGAGCGCGGGCCGCATAACGAATTCCGGGAGGTCTGGTCGGTGATCGTCGATCCATCGGACGCCACGGTGGACAGGAGCGATCCGCCGAAGCTCAATGTCTGGCCTGTCATTCAGAACGGCCCGCCCCGGGACAAGGTGGACCTGCTGCTATTGGGAGACGGCTACACCGCGTCCGAAATGAACAAATGGCATGCCGACGCGCACCGCCTGGCTGAGACGTTATTTGCGGCATCGCCGTTCAAGGAGCACCGGCGGGATTTCAATGTGTGGGCCATCGATACACCGGCAGAGCAGAGCGGTGTTGCGCGTCCTTCCGACGCTGTTTACCGGCACTCGCCTCTGCGCGCCGCCTACGACGCATTTGGCTCGGAGCGTTATGTCCTCACGTTCGACAATAAGCGGTTGCGTGAGATCGCGTCCGCCGCCCCGTACGAGTTCATTGAAATCGTGGTGAACGACCGCAAGTACGGTGGCGGCGGCATCTACAACTTGTACGCGACAGTCTCCGCGGACAACGCGTTCACCCCGTATGTGTTCGTGCACGAATTCGGTCACCACTTCGCCGGCCTGGCTGACGAGTACTACACCTCCGATGTGGCTTACGGCAGCAGCGCGGAGCGCCCGGAGCCATGGGAGCCGAACGTGACGGCGGATCTGAGCGGGAAGAAATGGAAGGACCTGCTGACCGCCGGAATCGAATTGCCGTCGCCTTGGCCGAAGCAGCAGTTCGAGCAGCTCCAGCAGGAGATTCAGAAGCAGCGCCGGGACATCCGTGCGCAACACCGGCCCGAAGGGGAGATGGAGGCGCTGTTCCGGTCGGAACGCGATCGCGATACCAGGCTGCTGGGCTCCGGCCCCGATGCAGGTAAGGTCGGCACTTTCGAGGGCGCCATGTACGAGCCCCACGGATACTACCGGCCGCAGCAGGACTGCATCATGTTCACCCGAGACGAAGTCGGCTTCTGCGCGGTCTGCCGCAGGGCGATCGAGCGGATCATCCGCATGTATGCAAAATAGCTTCGCGGTGCGCGGATCGAGGGGCTGTTATGCAGCCTCAGTCTTGGCGTGAACCCTGAAGGTCACCTGCTCAATGCGGCCGACTCCCAGTACCAGGAAGGCGGCGCCGGCGAGGGCGATCACGGCGGCCAGCAGAAACGCCAGGTAGAACTCGCCCGTAGTTTGGAGGATCCAGCCGGTTAACACCGGAGCGGCCACGCCGGCCAGATTGGCGAAGCCGTTCTGCAGGCCCGTCCATTTACCCGCGGCCAGTGGCCCGGCCAGCGTTTGCGTCATCGCGAAGATGGTGGGTGTGTAAATGCCGAATGCTATACAGGCAAGGAAGAGAAGCACCATCGCGCTCTGCTCGTCGCGCACGATCGCTACGGGCAGGATGATGGTGGAGAGGGCGAGTCCGGTTCCGGCGAAGGTCTTGCGCACCAGGGTCGGAGTGCCGCCGCGGAGGATCCACCGGTCCGCCAGCCATCCGCTGGTAACCGAGACGATACCGATGAGGAAGAATGAGAACGAGCCGAAAAACGCCATTCTGTCCTTCGTAAAATGGCGCTCCTTCTCCAGGTAGCCCGGCAGCCAGGTGATCAGGAAGTACCAGAAATAATTCGCGCAGAACTGGCCCAGGGCGGTGGACCATGCGGAACGCTGGCGCAGGATATCGGCGACGCTGGGCGCCGCGGCGGGATTCTGCCGCGCCGCGACACTTGGGCCCCGCGGCATCCAGAGATACCACGGTAAGAGCCAAGCCGCGCCCGCGAAACCCAGCATGACAAAGAACGGCCGCCATCCGTAACGCAGCATGAACAGCCCGCCGAGCAGCGTACCCACCGAAGGACCTGCCTTGGTCGCGGCATCGATCAGAGCGTTGGCCAGACCCCGGTGGTGCTCGGGAAAATGGTTCACCAGGATTCGCGCATATGCCGGATACGCCACGGATTCGCCGATACCCAGCAGCAGGCGGAGCCCAAAAATCGCAGCGAACGTTCGGGCCGCGCCCGAGAGTGTGGTTGCTCCCGACCACAGCAGCAGCCCTGCCGCCAGGACCCAGCAGACGTTGAACCGGTCCGCCAACCAGCCGGCGATCGACAGGATCTGGAACGCCGCGTAGGTGAAGAAGAAGGCGGATAGCAAAAGGCCCAGCTGGTAGTTACTGAGGTGCAGGTCGCGCTGAATGTCGGTGGCGCCCACCGAGAGGTTGGTACGGTCCACCAGGCAGATGAAGCTGCACGCGATCAGGAGACCCAGTATCCTCCACTGCCTGGCGGACAACGCAGCCCGAACCGCAACCCCTGTGGTCACGCTGCCACCGTAACACACTGCCGTGAGGCAAGCTGTCCGGATCAGGAGGGGCAGCGTTGCGTTAACGGCCTGTGTGTCAGGAGCAGGTCCTCCACTTCCGACCTGGAGGGCGCGCCCGCGCGCCCTCCGAAGCGGGTCACCTTGATGGCCGCGGCGGCGTTTGCGAAGGCTACCGCGGTTTCCAGATCCCGACCCTCGGCCAGCGCCAGCGCGAAAGCTCCGTGAAACACATCTCCCGCACCCAGCGTATCCACCGCTTCCACGCGATACGCTGCCTGATGCCGGACCTCACCGCTTTCCACCCAGGTCACGCCGTCGGCGCCATCGGTTGCCAGCATCACGCCGCTTCCAATCCGCGCCGCGGCCTGCAGGCCGGCAACGATTCCTTTGACTCCGGTTGCTCCTTCCAGGCCAGGGGCGGAAAAGGCGGCTACGGTGGAAGCCCGAATCAGTTCCGGAGCACAGGTGGGCATGTCGGCGTCCAGGACGGTGGGGATGTTCGAGGCTGCGGCGCGGCGAAACAGTTCCAGGTCGCCGGCGGGCCAGTGGGCATCGGCGAGGACCGCTCCCACGCCGGGCGGAATCTGGGGCAGCCAGTTGGTTTCATGCGGGATCTTCGGATCGAAGTAGCTGACGATCAGCCGGTCGCCCGCATCGTCGATCAGGATCGAGGCAAGAGACGAGGCGCGACCGGCGAAGCGATGCACGAGACCGGTCTCCACCCCGTATCCATCGAGTTCGCGAACGATGGCGTCGCCAATCGGATCGTCGCCGAGCCGGGCGATCAAGTGCGCGCGTCCGCCCAGGCGCGCAATCGCGACCGCCGCGGTGGCGGCATTTCCTCCGCCGACGGCCTTGAAATCGCGCGCGCGGAACTTCAAGGGCTGCTGCGGAATCTGCCCCACACCGAAGATGTGGTCCATCGTGGCGCAGCCCATGCAAAGGACAGTCGCGGGAGAACTCGGAGGACTACCAGCGAAAGGCATCGGGGTATCTTCGAAGAATTGGCACCATGGGATTCCCAGCCACTAAGCGGCCATTGTACTCTGTTGCGGGGGGTCATTATACCGGCCTCGCGGGTCATCAACGTCGCGTCAGTTCTGCCGCTGCATCCTAACCCTTGCGCACCTCGGGCATTTCCACTTTCGTTGCTTGTGGAAGATGTGGCCCTTTAGTTCTTTCATCGGAATTCGGCACTTCCGGCAGGTCAAGCCATTTCCCTTTGTCTCTTAGGAGGCGCTACGGCCGGGCCGCCGGGTTCCAGCCATCGCGGCCGCGAAGGTAGACTTCGGGCCGAAATCGAGCCGCCTCGCTGGATGTCAGTTCGTGCGCCCACTTAACGCGGTCCGCGGCGGCTCCTGGCCCGGTGGATCCGGACTCGGCGAAGAACGAATCCTTCTCCGCCTCGGGCTTGTTCCAGTTGTTCCATCCTTCGGGGCGGATGTGATCACCCATCCAGCAATCCAGATAGACGACGCGCGCGTAGATCCGCCACGGGCGACCCAACGCTACTTCGTGGACTCCCGGATCGGCCGTGAGTCTGCAGCGGTCGAATACGAAGCCCTCCGGCCCCGCAGGCATAGTACGGCTCACCGCCGCGATGAAACCCGGCCCACGGCTATGGATTTCACACCGCTCGAACACCGCCTGCGCATCCCCGAAGATGAAATCCACGTGCCCGGCGATGTAGCAGTCCTCGTAGTATTGCCGGCCGCTCGCGGCGTACAGCGTATCCTGCATCCCGATGAAATGGCAATGGCGGAAGACCGCGCGGTCCGAGTGCGTCGAAACCGCTACGGCCTGTGTCCCCGGTCCGAAGGTGTTCTCGAACGTGAGATTCTCGGCTTCGAATTCCGGACCGCTCACGTCCACCACCGCGCTGAAAAAAGTGCCGCCTACGTCTTTCGCCCCCACGCTGTAGGTAATGACGGTCGTGGCAGCGTCCTGCCCCAGTAACGTGATCCGCGGCCGGTCCGGCGGCACTCGCACCCGTTCATGGTACACACCGGGCCGAATCTCGATCACCACCCGCCCCGGAAACGGAGTGAACGCCCGGTCCATCACATGATCCACCGCATTCTGCACGGTGGGAAAATCGCCGCTGCCGTCCTTGGCGACGATTACGTGGATCGGAGCGACCGCGGCCGAGATCGGCAGCGCCGCTAGGATCAGCACGAGGGAGTGGGTCGGAAAAAGCCGCATCTCTCCATTCTCATCCAAGCCACGACGTCTGAGTGAATGTCTGGCCGGCTCTGATGTACTCGGCCCGGGTTCGGCATGAGGCGAACTGGAAGGCCCGGAGTTTCGAGGGTACTCTGGAACATCCTCGCGCGCTCTATCTCTGTAAGCAGAAGGAACGAAGGGAAAACGAGGCTCAGGGCAGGAAATTGATATCTGGCTCAATCCCCACCTGACAAACTGCGATTCACAGCTAATCGCAACCTGCTGAAAACATTACCAGTAAGCACGTCCGGATGTTCGGTAGGACGGCAGAGTTCGCAATTCTGGCCGGGACCCGCTCCAGCGAAGGAAATGCCGCAAAGTTGGAGATGGCTCGCTGAAATCTGCGGGATCGAGCACGGGATTTGCGAAATCTCCGCTGGGTTTGCGAAATCAGCGTTACGGATTCCAAATTCGTCAGTAGCGCGAATCCGCAGAATCGGTACCTCCGCCCGCCGGAGACTGGCCTTCAAGATCTCCTGGAATAGGAAATGGTAGTTGTCTCTCGTACGATTGCGGTCGTGCGTCCGTGATAAGCCAGGAGGCCGAAAAGCAGTTTGGCGCCAGGCGCGAATTCAGGGCTACAGGCTAGCGAGACTGGCACCCGAATGAAAATGAACCTCTTCCAGGCATTGAACGGATCTCCCGGCCTCAGCAGTTTGGACAAGTCGGCGTGACCGGCTTTCAGGCTATCCGCCAGGGTGGGTTGCCAAATCGTGAAATAGCAATTGGCGCGCCCCGTTCGCCTGTGTCCGAGCATTCCTGGGGGCCGTGCGAGGACATCGTCTCGAAGCCGCATTCACCGCCGCTGTGGCGGTTGGTCTTCGGCAAGGCGAAATTTTAGGCCTGCAGTCGTCCGATATCGATTTGGCGCAGAGCCTTCTCAGGGTCCGAGCAGCACTACAGCGAATCGAAAAGAAATTGATCCGTGTCGAGCCGAAATCTACAACCAGCCGCCGGACCATACATTTGCCGGCCGTTTGCGTGAGTGCCCTCGCCCTTCATAAAACGGACCAGGACCTCGAGCGAAAATGGGCCGGAAGCCGATGGCACGATACCGGCTACGTGTTCACCACTAGGATCGGCACCCCGGTGGACGCAAGAGACCTGCTCAGGGAATATTACGCAATCACCCGGCCCAAGCCAAAAGACAAGGACACGCCACCGCCGAAAATGCCGTTCCCGCCGGTGCGGTTCTACGACCTAAGGCACAGCGCTGCGACGCTCCTGCTCGCCCAAGGCGTCACTGCCCGTTACATCACGGAGCTCTTGGGCCACTCCCAGGTGTCGTTTACGATGCAGACCTATGCCCACGTCCTGCCGGAGGTGCAGAGGCAAGTTGCTACCAAAATGGACGAGATCCTCGGCCCGGCCCCGGTTGCTACCAGGGTTGCTACCAAACCGGTTGGCTCGACTCCGAATTAGCTGCTAAGTTATTGATTTTATGGTGCGCCCAGACAGATTCGAACTGCCGACCTTCTGGTTCGTAGCCAGACGCTCTATCCAACTGAGCTATGGGCGCGTTGCTAGCGAAGGACTCCTTCAATGTACCCAACCGCGCACCCTTCACGCAACCCCGCGGCCGGTCTGCCAAAATGGGATTTTCCATGACCGAACGCCTCTACTATACCGATTCCTACCTGCGCGATTTCACCGCGCGCGTGGTCGAACGCGCCGCGGACGCCCAAACCGTCTACCTCGACCGCTCCGCCTTCTACCCCAGCTCGGGCGGGCAGCCCTTCGATACCGGCGCCATCGGCGGAATCCCGGTGGTCGATGTGGTGGACGAGGACGATCGCATCGCCCACCGCCTGGCCGCGCCCCTGGCGGGCGAGACGGTCGAGTGCTCCATCGATTGGGACCGCCGCTTCGATCACATGCAGCAGCATAGCGGTCAGCACCTGCTGTCCGCGGTCTTCGAAGAGCGGTTCCACCTCCACACCGTCAGCTTCCACCTGGGCGCGGAGAGCGCCACCATCGATCTCGAAGGCGGCCCCGTGGAGCCGCGCACCGCCCAGGAGGCGGAGCGCCGCGCCAACCAGATCATCCACGAGAACCGCCCCCTGGCCGTCCATTTCGAGGACGCAGCCGAGGCACAGGGGCTGCGCAAAGCGTCCGGGCGGCAGGGCACGCTGCGCGTTGTCTCGATCGACGGCCTGGACCGCAGCGCCTGTGGCGGCACGCACGTCCGCGCCACGGGCGAGATCGGCGTGGTGCTGCTGCGCAAGCTGGAGAAGATCCGGCAGTCCGTGCGCGTCGAGTTCCTGTGCGGAGCTCGCGCGGTCCGCCGCGCGCGCGCCGACTACGAGGCCCTGGCGAAGGCCTCGCAGCTCTTCTCGTCGCCGCTCGACGAGGTGCCCGCCCTGGTGGCGGCGCAGCTCGAAAATGCGCGCGCTGCCGAGAAGGCTCAGCGCAAGCTGGAACTCGATCTCGCGGTCTATCGCGGGCGCGAGCTGTATGCAGCTACCGCGCCCGATGCGGCCGGCCTCCGCCGGGTCACCGAGCGGCTTGCCGCCGGGTCGCTCGAGGATTTGCGCGCGCTCGCGCAAAGCTTCACGGCGCAGCCCAAGGCGGTGTTCGTGGCCGCGCTCACCCAGCCGCCCTCCGTGCTCGCGGCGGCCTCGGCCGATGCCGGGTTCGATGCCGGCAAGCTGCTGAAGGCTGCGCTCGCCGAAGCCGGCGGACGCGGCGGCGGAACGCCCCGCATTGCCCAAGGCAGCGTGCCCGGCGCGGAGTTACTGGAAGCGGTATTGGCGAAACTGGCGGGTTAGCCTGCGGGCCGTCTTCAGCTCTGCTTCTTCGGCACGACGCCCTTTTTCGTGGTCGTTCTCTTGGCTGGCGCGGCGCCTTCCTTAAGCAGCGCCTCGATCTGATTCCGAAGATACTGTTCGTGTTCGGGTCCGAAGAAGGGTTCTTCGTTCCCCTCGTGCTGCGCGCGAATGACTCCCTGCCGGTCGATGAACGCCAGCAGCGGCATGTGCGGAATCATCATGGTCGGATGCTGCAGGAAGTCCAGCACCTGCAGGGTGTTGGTGTTGTAGCCCACTGGAAACGGCGTCTGGTATTGTTGCGCGAACGCCGGCACGTTGCTTCGCGCGTTCTCTTCGATCGCGGACTCGATCACCTGGAACCCGCGCGGGCCGAACTCTCCCTGCAGCTTGTTCAAATAGCCCGTGGTCCGCTGGCAGTGCGAGCAGGTCGTGAGGATGAAGGCCAGTAGTACCACCTTCCCGCGATACTGGCTGAGCTGAATCTGCTTGCCGTTGGCAAGGTTGATCGTGAAATCCGGCGCGGGACGCGGCAAATTTGCCCCGGCCATAGGCGCGGCCAGGCATATCAGCGCCAACGCAGCGGTCAACATTCCCTGTCTCGCCATAAGCCTCAGTGTAGCGCAGGGTCCAGTCCTTCCACACTGGTAACCACCGCGCCTTTACGCTTCAGCTCGAAGCGTCCGTCGTCGCCCTCGCCGGTCACCGCGTCCGGTGATTCCGGCTGGAAAGTGATCTTCTTCCACTTCTTGCGCAGAATCTCCTGGTACGCCGCGAAGTACCGGCGGGCGCTCTCTTCGCTGTCCCATTCCACCGCATACCGCAGTACTACGCGGCCGGCTTTTTTGTTCTCGTCCAGCTCGAAAACCGAGCCGCGCCAATGGGGAGCGATCGCGGCCGCGCGCTCCTTGCCCAGGTATTGTTCGATCAGGATACTGTGCTCGAGCTCGCCCAGCGACCCGCCCACCAGGCCCTTGTAACCGTGCGGCAGCTTCGGATCGGGCAGCTCCGGGCTGGACGGCTTGACACGGTCGAAGTACTCTTGCGGATGGAGGATCTGCTGCGAGGAGACCGGAGGGTCGCGAAACACCTCCGCGAAACCCTGTTGCCCGTCCCGCTCCACCAGCGCATTCTGAAAAAGCATCCCCGCCGTATACGGAAAGACCAGCGAGCGCCTCAGATAGAGCGGCGCGCTGTCGAAAATAGGATAGTCGCCGGCGCCCGACTCGCTCAGGCTGCTCATGGTCTGCACCAGGGCCGGCGAATTCCTGAGCGACTGCCCCATCTTGCGCGCCAGGTATTCGGACATCAGCCAGGTGGCCTGTCCCTCCATCACGGCCAGCCTGGCGGTGGCGCCGTCGTCGCTTTTCCTGCCTTTGCGAATGTACTTGCCAAGGTTGAAATTCTGGTCGGCCAGCGCGTGCGAAAGCTCGTGGGCCAGCACCGGCTCCTGCGTCTCCGAGGGCGTGGATTCGGTGATGAACAGCTTCTTCCGGTCGTAGTCGTAAAAAGCGGCGGCCTGTTCAGTCAGCAGGTCTACCGTGCTCTTGGCCAGGTCGAAATCCAGGGGCACCAGGCCGAATTTCTTCAGCGTCAACTCCTCGGCCCGGATGTCCTCGGGGTCCGCCACTTCCTTGACGCGCTTTTTGAGGAACTCGTTGACCTTATCCTTGGTGATGAAGTCGCACGGAACCGGGTGATGCAGCGGCATGCCGGAGATCGTCGTGAGCTGCTGCGCGATCTGGTTTGCCTGCGAGCAGAGCTCCCGCGCCCGGGGATCCGTCTGTCCGAACGCGAGCCCGCCCCAAAGCACCGCCGCCAAGAAGACGAGGCGCCTCTTCCCCTCAAGCTGCAATCGCCCTCCTCTTGATGCTCCAACGGAACGCCGCCGCGGCCGACACCGCCAGCAAGCCGCCCGCGGCTACCGTCGTGCGCGCGCCGACCCATCCGGCGAGCGCGCCGGATGCCAGGCTGCCGAACGGTCCCAACCCCACCACCGTCATCGCATAGAGGGCCATGACGCGCCCGCGGTACTCATCCTGAATCAAGGTCTGAATGGTGGTATTGGCGGACGCCATCTGTTGCATCACGAAGTAGCCGATCACCGGCATGACCGCCAGGGAGAACCAGAAGGAAAACGAGAGGGCAAACGCCAGGTAGGCCGCGCCGACCGCGGCGCCGCTCCATACCATCACCCGCGGCAGCGCGCTCACCCGTGTCTGGCGCCCCAGCATCAGGGTTCCGAACACCGCACCTACGCCCATTGCGCCCATCAGGAAGCCCAGCCCGGTGGATCCGCGATGGAACATCTCATCCGCGAAAAACGGGATCAGCACCAGCACCGGCATGCCCGAGAGAGTGGCTGCGCCCATCAGCGCGAGGACGCGGCTGACCGACGGATTGCGGCCCGCGTAGCGGAACCCGTCGGCCAGGTGGCTCCAGGGCGACTGCGGTGCGGGACGCTCGAAGGCGGGGAGACGCATCGCGAGAAGACAGCCGATCACCGCCAGGAAACTCACGGCGTTCAGAAGGAAGCACATCCCCTCTCCGACCACCGCGACCACCAGGCCGGCGATTCCCGGCCCCACCACCCGCGCGGCGTTGAATACCGCGGAGTTCAACGAGATCGCATTGAGCAGGTCTTCCTTGCTGGTCATCTGAATCACCAGCGCCTGCCGTCCCGGCATATCGAACGCGTTGATCACTCCCAGCAGGCCGGCCAGTGCCAGGACGTGCCAGACCTGGATGCGCCCCGAAAGCGTGAGCGCGGCCAGCACGAAGGCCTGCAACATCGACAGGGTCTGTGTAACAACCACCAGTTTGTGACGTGAAACGCGGTCGGCCGCCAGTCCGCCCAGGGGTCCCAGGGCAAAGACCGCGATCTGTGAACAGAACCACGCAGTCCCAAGGAGCAGTTCCGAGTGAGTGAGGCGGTACACCAGCCAGCTTTGCGCCACCGTCTGCATCCACGTGCCGATCAGCGAAATGACCTGGCCGCTGATGAACAGACGGAAGTTGCGGTGCCGGAGCGCCCGGAAGGTGTGCCCAATACCGGCCGCCGGTGCCGGCGCAGCGTGCCCACTTGGCGGCATTTGCCCAACTTCGGGCACCGCCGCGGCCATCCGAGCCGCGGCGGCCTGTTCCCCGGATTGTTCGTCCTCCGCCATCCTCTGTTCCAGAATAATGCGCGGTACAATGAATGATCAATTCACGTTTCATTCAGGAGACTTATTTTGGCGGACGACAAACTCTATCAGGCGGAATATGTGGGCAGCGGGACCTTTGTTATCAGCAAGCCCAAGCGAAAAAAGGCGAAGGCGCGGCAGAGCCAGTTGAAAAACCCCCAGCGCGGCTCCCGCAAATAGGGGTCAGTGTCGCCCGCGGCGCTCCGATTCCATGATCCGGAACAACCCTTCGAGCGCCGCTTTCTGAAGAGCGAGCGCTCCCAGAAAACTTCCGACCAGTGCGCCGGCGATCACAACGGCTTCCATGTCGCATCCTTTCCTGCCCGTTGTAGAGCAATTCACGTGCCATGCGGATTAGCGAGCTGATTCTTCACCCCATCGCCATTGCGGACCCTCCACTGCGTAGCTCTTACGGGCTCCACGCGCCCTTTGCCCTGCGCACGATCGTGGAGCTCAAGACCGATTCCGGGCTCACCGGCATCGCCGAGACTTATGGCGGGGACGGCCCGCTGGCGGGACTCGAAGCCGTACGCCCCCGGGTGGTCGGCATGGACCCGTTCCAACTGGCGGGGTTAAATCGGGATCTAACCGCCGAGGCTGCCCGGGAGACCGCGGAAGCGCCCGGCGGACGCTCCCAGACCTACCTCGTGCCCGGCGAGAATCCGCTCGACCGCCACGCCCGCACGTTCGCCGCGATTGAAATCGCCTGTCTCGATCTCATCGGCAAAGCCACGGGCAAGCCGGTGTGCGATGTGATCGGCGGACGGGTTCGCGACGGGGTCAGCTTCTCGGCATACCTGTTTTATAAGCACGGCGGCGGTGGAGGCGTCGGCGGCGACGCGCGCGAAGACGAGTACGGCGAGGTGCTCGATCCGCAAGCCTGCGTGCGCGAGTGCCGGCAGATGATCGACCAGTACGGCTTCCGCGAGATCAAGCTGAAGGGCGGAGTGCTCGATCCCGACGCGGAAATCGCCAGCATCCGCGCCCTGCGGGAAGCCTTCGGGCCCTCCTACCCGCTGCGCATCGACCCCAACTGCGCCTGGAGCATCGAAACCTCGGTGCGGGTCGGCCGCGAATTGAAGGAAGAGCTCTCCGGCGGCGGTTACCTGGAAGACCCCTGCGCCACGCTGGAGGGCATGGCCGAGGTGCGGCGCCGCCTGCTGGCCGAGGACAACCACACGCCGCAGGCCAGCAATGTCGCGGTGACGTCCTTTGCCGATGTGCCGCGCGCCCGCGATCTCGATGCCGTGCAGATCGTCCTCTCCGACCCGCACTACTGGGGAGGCATGCGCAACGTGCAATACCTGTCACACCTGGCCGGTGTGCTCGGCATGGGCCTCTCGATGCACTCGAACAGCCACCTGGGCGTGAGCCTGATGGCGATGACCCACGTGGCGGCGGCATGCCCTAACCTGACTTATGCCTGCGACACGCACTACCCCTGGCAGACCGCCCGGGACGAGGTGGCCGCGGGCGGCCGCATCCGCTTTGAGAACGGCTGCGTGCGGATCCCCGACAAGCCCGGCCTGGGAGTCGATCTGGATTACGACCAGGTGGCGCGAGGGCGGGAGCGGTACGCCAAGATTCCCTACCGCAAGCGGGATGACGAAGCGGAAATGCGGAAGCACGTAGACCCCGCATGGCAGCGCATCCTGCCGCGCTGGTAGTCCAGTTCAGGGAGCGGGCGGCGTAGCCTCCTCGTATCCCGTGAGCCCTTCGCTCGCGCGTGCCGCATCATAGCCCGGATTCTGCCGCGGCATCGCCGCTTTCACCTCGGCGCGCCAATCCCTCAGCAGGCCGTGTAATTTTTTCGCGCGGCTCGATTCTTTCCGGACGAGGTTACTCTGTTCACCCGGATCGTCCGCCAGGTGAAACAGCTCCAGCCGGCTGTCCTCGTAGAACTCGATCAGCTTCCAATCGCCCAGCCTCACGGCGCCGCCCGGCCTGCCGCCCTGGTCGCTGTAGTGCGGGTAGTGCCAGAACAGGGGCCGCTCCCGCGGCGTGCCGCCGCGCAATGCTGGCGTCAGCGATGTCCCGTCGATGCCGCGGCCTGGGGCCCCGGTCATCTCGCAGATGGTGGGAAAGAAGTCGACGCTCGAAACCGGATCGGCGTTGACGGCGCCGCCGCGGGTGACGCCCGGCCACCGCACCATCAACGGCTCGCGGATGCCGCCTTCGTAGAGGTGGCCCTTGCCGGCGCGGAGCGGCGAGTTGTTCGTGACTGGCGGCTTGCGACGGCCCTGGTAGCGGACACCGCCGTTGTCCGAGAAGAAGAACACTGCGGTCCGTTGGGCCACCCCGGCCTCTTCGACCGATTTCAGCAACCGGCCCACCGAATCGTCGGCGCTTTCGACCATCGCGCAATAGATCGGGTCCACATCCCCGGTGTTCCGTTTCCGGTATTTCTCGATGATCTCGCGCCGCGCTTCGAGCGGCATGTGTACGGTGAAATGGGCCTGGTAGAGGAACCACGGCCGCGCGCGGTTGTCGTTGAGAAAGCGTCCGCCCTCGAGCGTCAGGCGCTCGGTCAGGAACTCGCCGGGCTCCAGTTTCAGGCCGGGGAGCTCGAGCGGGCCGAAATAGGTGGGCGGCTGTCCGGCCGCGGTGCCGCCGATGTTCACGTCGAAGCCCCGGTCGGTGGGCAGATGGCCCGCGCCCCCCAGGTGCCACTTTCCGATGGCCGCGCTGCGGTAGCCCCTGGGCCCCAGGGTTTCCGCAAGCGTGCGGGCATCCGCCGGAAGCGCTTGCTCGAAGGCGGGAGTCAACAGCCGCGCGTAGGGCCACTGCTTCCGGCCGGGGATCCAGTCGGTGAGGTGCAGGCGCGCCGGATACTGTCCGGTGAGGATGCTCGCGCGCGTCGGCGAGCACACCGGGCAGGCCGCGTAGGCGTTGGTGAACCGGACGCTCTCCGACGCCAGCCGGGTCAGATTGGGCGTGTCGATGAACCGGTTGCCGTAAGGCTGGGTATCGCTCCACCCCAGGTCGTCCATCAGGATGAACAGAATATTCATCGGCGGTTGGGGCGCTGCCAGGGCCGCCACGCCGCCCGCCGCGATTTCCAGAAAAGTACGACGCAACATCGACCGCCATTGTAAACCACCACCCAGTTGACCAGTTACAGGATAGTTATGTTCGAACTCGTAATACCACCGAAACACTTCTTCGCTAGCATTGCTTGTATCAAATCTTCAGCTTTAAGGAGTCTGACGATGCGCCGATACCGAAGCATCATCTTTATGCTGGCAGCGTGCGTCTGCACAGCCGTCCTGTTATACGGGCAATTCGAGAGCGCCGAAGTTCTGGGGACCGTGCGCGATCCCTCCGGGAAGGCGATCCCCGGCACCGCCGTAACGCTCACCAATCAGGAAACCGGGATTCAGTTCAAGGCCAACAGCGACGAGAATGGCAGCTTCGATTTCTTCAACGTCAAGGTTGGGCGCTATTCGCTCACCGCGGAGCATCCTGGATTCTCGAAATTCGCCACCAGCGACATTCCGGTGAACGTGAATGCGCGCCAGCGCGTGGATGTCGCCATGCAGGTGGGCGCCGTCACCCAATCGATCGAAGTGAACGGAGCCGCCGCCGCTCTCGAGACGGATTCGAGCGACCGGGGGCAGGTGGTCAACCGGCAGGCGATCGTCGAGCTGCCCTTGAACGGACGGAACTATTCCGACCTCGCGCTGCTGACCACCAATGTTCACAAGTCCATCTACGCTTATGCGGTGCCGCCGCGCGAGGGCGCCTTCAACGCCAACGGACTGCGCAGCACGTACAACAACTTCATGATGGATGGAGTTGACAATAACGCCTACTCCACCAGCAACCAGGGTTACTCCAACCAGGTGGCCCAGCCTTCTCCCGACGCGATCGCGGAATTCAAGGTCATCGTGAACAATTACAGCGCCGAATACGGCCGGGTCGGCGGCGCCGTCGTGAACGCCGCCATGCGCTCCGGCACCAACGAAATCCACGGTACGGCATACGAGTTCCTTCGCAACACCGACCTGAACGCGGTCGGCTTCATCTTCGTACCGCCTCCGGTCTTCATCAAGCCTTCGCTCGTGCGAAACCAGTTCGGCTTCACCACGGGCGGGCCGGTGATCAAGAACAAGCTCTTCTACTTCGGCGACTACGAAGGCTTCCGGTCCTCCCAGCATTCGCCGGTTTTCGATACGATTCCCACTGTAAACGACCGCAACGGAATCCTGCCGGTCGCTGTGGTGAACCCGGCCACAGGCACGCTTTACCCGGCGAACACGCCGATCCCAGTGGCCGGCATCAACCCCTTCGCCGCCAAAGTGCTGGCGGGCCTTCCGGCGCCCACCGGCGGACCTTCGCGCTCCAACGATTACCAGCGGCTGCTGTTGACGAGCGATTCATACAACAAGTTCGACATCAAGATGGACGCGCAGATCAACGACCGCATGTCGGCGTTTGTGCGCTACAGCCAGCGCAAGGAGAAGCAGTTCTACGAACCCGACCTGACCGGTCCTTCGGGCGGAAGCGGGAACGGCAACGTGAAGATCGAGGACGAAAACGCGGCCTTCTCTTACACCTGGAGTATGACGCCCAGTTCGCTGCTCGATGTGCGCCTGGGCTTTTCGCACATCCTGGGCGGGAAGTTCCCGGTCTTTCTGGGCAGCCAGAGCATGCAGGATCTGTTCGGAGTGCCCGGCCTGTCTACCGCGCCGTTCCTCACCGGAGGGCTGAATACGCAGAACATCAGCGGGTTCAGCGGTGTCATCGGCCGGCAGGCGACCAATCCCCAGTTTCAGAACCCGACCTCCTGGGATCCCAAGGTCAACTATTCGCTGATGCACGGCCGACACGCGATCAAGGCCGGGTTCGAAATGGGAATCATCCACACCGAGGTGATGGATATCAATCCGGTCTACGGGCTGAACGCCTATGCCGGGCAGTTCAGCAAGCCGACGTGCGCCCAACTGGGGCAGGCTGCCGGATGTACCATTCCGGCGGATTCCGCCAGCTACAACCTGGCCGACTTCTATTTTGGACTGCCAAGCCAGGTGCAACTCGCCAACTACCTGGTGGGCAACTACCGCCAGCGTCAGTATTTCCTCTACGCGCAGGACGACTTCCGCGTCAATTCCCACCTCACATTGAACCTCGGCCTCCGCTGGGAATATGCTTCGCCGCGCTGGGAACGGGACGCGGTGCTTTCCAATTTCGACCCGGCCACCAACTCGCTGTTGACCGCCAAAAGCAGTGGCAGCGTCTACGACCGCACGCTGGTCAATCCCGACTATAAGGACTGGGCGCCGCGTCTCGGGCTGGCATACAGCATCAATCCGAAAACCGTCGTCCGGAGCGGGTACGGCATCAGCTACGTGCACCTGAATCGCGTCGGGAGCGCCGACGAGTTGGGTATCAACGGCCCCCAGGTAAACATCGTCACCATCAACCAGACCATCCCCGCCGGAGGGACGCCGCCGGCCGGCTTCTTCTATAGCTATGCCGGATTTCCTCCCGGATTCAACAGCCCGGCGAACTTCATTCCGGTGAACGCCAATATCGCCTATATCCCCAAGGACACGCGCTGGCCTTACATCCAGACCTGGTTCCTGTCGGTCCAGCGCGAGATCATGAAGGACACGGTGGTGGAAGTGGCGTACACCGGGAACCACGGTTCGCGCCTGCCGATCATCGCCGACTACAATCAGGCGCTTCCCAACGCTCCCGGCCAGACCCTCGGAATCCAGGCCCGGCGTCCCGACCCTTCATTCGGCGCCATCACCTGGGTCGATCCCGCCGGCATCCAGACCTACAACGGCCTGTCGGTCCGGTTCGAGCACCGCTTCTCGCACGGCCTCTACTTCCTGAATTCCTTCACATGGTCCAAGTCGCTGGGCGATACGGAGCAGGCGCTCGAATCCGGCTCCGGATATTACGTCGCAAATCCCCAGAACATCTATAACCTGCAAGCGGAGCGCGGTCCGTCCAGCCTGGACGTGAAGTTCATGAACACCACCAGCATGGTGTACCAGCTTCCGTTCGGAAAGAGCCGCAAATTCGGATCGCACTGGAACCCGGTGGTCAACGGCGTTCTCGGCGATTGGGAGCTCAACGCCATCAACACCGCCAATACCGGCACGCCGCTCACGGTCTCCTATACGCCCGGAGCCGCCAACGATGTGACCGGCCGTATTCCCGACTACCGCGGCGAAGCCATCATGAGGCCCAACGTGGCCCCGAATTCCAGCGGCGTCCAGGACACGATCAACCACTACTACGGCAACTATACGTTCACCGTGCCCTCGGCCTCCGCGCCGTTCGGCAATGCGGGCCGGAATGCGTTCCGCGGTCCCGGGTTCTGGCAATGGGACCTGGGGGTGAACAAGTTCTTCGCGATTCGCGAGAGGTTCCGCGTGCAGTTCCGGTCGGAGTTTTTCAACGTCCTGAACCACACCAACTTCGCGATTCCCGATTCGAACATCAACGACGCCGCGTTCGGCACCATCCGCAGCACGTTTCCCGCGAGGCAGATCCAGTTCGCTCTGAAGTTCCTGTACTGATGAGCGGTTACTTCACGCGATACATGCCCGCGCCGTGAGGCGCCACCGGGAAGGAGCGGCCGCCGTCGAAGCTGCCGAGCGCCTTCTTCTCCCACAGATCGCGCACTTCAGGCTTACCCGTCAGGCCGAGATCTTTCCAATCTACGCGGATCTCGGCCGGCTGTTCGCCGGTATTGAAAACGGCCAGGAATTTGCCGCCGCCCGGCGCGTCCGAAACCCAGGCCACCTGGTTCTCGCGCGTGAACAACTGGTGGGCATTGGCGCCGTGCTGGTCCGCCGCCAGGACCTCGTCGTTGTCCAGCAGCGAGAGCGTCCAGTCGTCGTTGCTCGGCAGGTCGCCGCCGAACATGAGGGGCGAGCGGGCGATCGACCACAGCGTGATCAGGGTCCTCTGCTCATCCTTGGTGAAGCGGGTCTGGCGGTCGTCGCCGCGCTCGGCGCGTATGCCGATGCGGCCGAGCGGGAGCATGTCGGCGTCCGGCCAGGCGCCCGGTTTCACGTGCGGGCTCCAGCGGTCGAGCAGCGCGAACGACCGACGCAGCGCCGGCCACTGGTCCCAGAAATCGCCGGAAATCCGCCACAGGTTGGCATTGGCCGCGTACCGGTCGGCCTTGGTGACATCGGCAGGACCGGGCGATAGGCTCAGGACGATCGGCCGCCCGCTCTTGACGATGGCGCGATGCAGGGCTTCGATTTCGTCGATGTGGAACGGAATCGCGATATCGTCCGCCTTGATGTAATCCACCCCCCAGCCGGCATACATCTTGACGATCGAATCGTAGTAGTCCTGTGCGCCCGGCTTAGTCATGTCCACGCCGAACATGTCGGAGTTCCAGCGGCAGGTGGACTGCTGGTTGGCGATGTCGGCGGCGTGGACTTTACTGCCGGCCACCGGCAGATTCGCGGCCACCGCGCGGCGCGGGATTCCCCGCATGATGTGTATGCCGAACTTCAGCCCGAGCTTGTGAATCGAATCCGCCAGCGGCTGGAAGCCGGCGCCGTTTGCGGACGAAGGAAAGCGGTTGGCGGCGGGGATCAGCCGGCCGTACCCGTCCATGGCCAGTTCGGCGTTGGGGCGGTAGCCGTGCGCTTTGGCGCTGCCGTCGGACCACTGGATGTCGACCACGATGTATTGCCACCCGTGTATTTTGAGTTTCGAAGCCATGTAGCCGGCGTTGGCCTTCACTTCGGCTTCGGTGACGGTGGTGCCGTAACAATCCCAACTGTTCCAGCCCATGGGAGGAGTGGGGGCGAGCGTGTCGGCCGCCGCGAGTGACATCGCCGCGACGAGGAGGCAGGTGACCAGTCTCATTGAAATCGGTTACATTCTACCACCCGGGTCTCCATTCCCAGCCGCCTGAAGGCCGCGCCGCGACCCGGCCCACGCTGGGGAATGGGAAGTGGAAAGCCATCATATGCGTCCGCTCGGCGACCGCCCGCTCCATCAGGGCGCGGCGGGTGGCTTCGGCGGCGGCAGGTGACAAATCGAACCCATTTTCCCATTGGGGCTCTTGGAGGTGCAGCGGATGGGCCGCGGCGTCGGAGACGTTCAGCAGCCGTTCCCCATCCGACTCGATCAGGATTGCCAGGTGTCCCGGAGTATGGCCGGGAGCGGGAATCGCCCGCACACCTGGCACGATCTCCGTTTCCCGGTCGATGGGTTCCAGGTGAAAGCGAACAGCGTTGAGGCACCGCCGCGCGGTATCCCGGATGCCGGCCTTGAAGGACTCGGGCAGCCGGAGCGAGGAAACGTCCGCCCGGCCGGTCATCCAGAAATCCCACTCCGGCTCCCACAGCACGTGTCGCGCGTTGGGAAACGAAGGGCGCCCCCGCGCATCCACCGCGCCGCCGATGTGATCGGGGTGCGCGTGCGACAGAATCACGGTGTCGATATCTTTGGGCCGGATACCTTCCATTTCAAGGCGCGCCCGGATCGCACCGGCGGTTTGTGAGGATTCGCCGGCTCCCGTATCCACGAGCACCACGTGGCGGCCGGTCTCGATCAGCAGGCAGGTGTAGGGACTGAGAACCGATTCGCCCGGGAGTCCGCGCGCTTCGAGCGCCTGGCCGATTGTGTGGGGGTCTGCGTTTGGAAAGAACCAGGGTGTGGGGTAGGAGAAGTAGCCATCGCTCAGCACTGTGCAGCAGATGGCCCCGACCGGAAATCGGTGGGAGCCTGCAGGCATAATTTCGGATTACCGGAGGCAGATTACCGGATGGCAGGCCAAATGTCAAAGAATTAGTGAGAGGGACTCCGGAAAGGAAGGGATCGCTCCAGTGGAGCGGGCGAGGCGTTAGGGGAGGTTGGAGGTCTGCTAGGTGAAGGTTACAGGCCCGAACTCCCTCTCAGCTACACCATATCCCGGGGAGTCATCAGACTCCGTTTTTCATTTTTTCAAGTGCAAGATAATAAGGGACAAATAATTCCCGAAATTCGGTTACCGCGGGCTCAGGCGGCTCAATAAGCGACGGAAGTCTGGCGGCCATCCTTTTCGCTGCGCAGCCAGACGTATACCGGGGCATGCGGAGCGGGTGCCGGCCACGGAAGCGCGACCCGTAGAGTCTGCTCGGAGGGATCTCCGGGGACCGGCGTGGGAATCGAGTCCACGGGCACGCCGCTGTGCGCATCCCAGCCGACTTTCTCCACGATGTCCAGGTTGCGGCCTTTCAGCACGCCGGCATACTCGGAGTCGCCCACTTTTTCATTGGTCAGCGTGAATTCATCGAGGTGCGGCAGACGCACTACCCGGCCCAGGGGATGCGGGTCGGATTGGCCCAGACTCGACGCAGTCACCGACGCCGTCAATTCGCACCCGGGATAACCGACGCTTCCGGGATCCACCGAGAGAAAGATCATCCCCGAGCCGGCTCCGCCCGGAGAGACCTTCAGGGGCGCCCGTGTTTCGCCGGAGGCGCAGCCGAGCTCCACGGCCGGCGCACCGCTGCCGGGGCGCAGATTTTCGACCCGCAGGGACAGCCCGACAGTCGCGCCGGCGGGCAGCTCGTGGTCGTGAAGCTGGATGCCCAGGTCGGCGGGCACGGAAGCTCGCACAGCCTCGATTTTAGGACGCGGCGCGATGATCTCCAGGGCGTCGGGAACCTCGATCGGCGCGTCGTGCCCTGCCACGCGCAACTCGAGCGCATAACGCCGGCCCTCGGCCGCGCCGGAGTTGAGGCGGATCTCGCCGGACCAGCTTTGGGCGGAGGGCTTGCCGGTCACGGAACCCGCGGGGGTGGCGATCGACTGGATGCGGTCCAGGCCCGAGCCTTCAAGACCGAGCGGGCGGCTGGGCTCGCCGATATTGATGCGAAGCGGCAGGTTGGTCAGCTTGGGATTCGGCGGAAGCACGGTGAACGGTATCTCGTGGGTCACACCGTCCGATTGCGTCAGGAGCAGGCGGTAGGGTCCGGCCGCCGCCGTGTCCACGTCGATCCGGATGGTCTGCTGGTCACCGGAGCGTTTGCCGCGGGGCAAGGAGAAGTGAACCTCGGGCGGATTGGGCGTGCGGGCTTCCCCCTTCTCGATTGCTGCTTTTTCGACGAATTCGAAATCGGTGCCCGCCAGGCCGAGGGCTACCTTGCCGCTGCCTTCCACCAGGCGATCGCGCGCACCTTTTTCGAAGCTTACGTGGCTAAAGTCACCGAAGCGGTGGAGATGCACGGTGCCCGCCACCTGGAGCGGCTCCCAATCCCACATCGCGGTTAACTGGTAGTCGCCGGGGGCCAGTTTGGTTTTCGAAAGGTCGATCTCGATAGAGTTCGGGGCCGCGGCGGTGGCAACCGGCACCGGCGTACCGGGCCCTCCGGACGAGGGAACGAGCCGCCAATCGCGGGCCAGTTCCAACTGCTTGACGTTGGCCGGCTCCTTCAACTGGAGTCTCAACGGCGATTTCGAGCCCAGCGGCAGGTGCGCCTCGCCTTCGATGGCGACGGAGGGCAGCCCCTCGTTAGGTACCCGGTAAGCCCAGAGGTAGGCCTGCCGCACGCGCGTTTTGGATGCCGAAGTCTTGGTGCAGAGCGCCATTTCCCCGGCGCCGGCGGCGGATTGCGCGAACGCCGAGCGGAATTCCGCTCCCGGAAAGAAAACGGACCTGAGGTTCTGGAAGAGGGCCGCCCCGCCGGCCGCCAGCCCCACGCTATTTCCGAAGAACAGACCCGCCACCGACGCAGCCAGGCCGGCCGATTGCTGCATCTGCGCGGATCTGGGCGCCAGCGGATCGTAACTGTTGGCGGAAGGCAGCACGGAATTCAGGAGGACGACGGCCTGCTGATTGGTGGAGGCCTTGGTGTCCAGCTTGCTGAGATCCACTCCGTAGCGGGACGAGAAGCCCTTCAGCGCGGCACTCACGCCGCCGCCCGAATCTTCCGAATCGGCCAGTTGCTGCACCAGGGCTTCCACCTCGGAGGTCTGCTGGGCGTAATTGGCGAGCTGCACAAGCAGGTCGTGGTTGTGCGTCACCAGTTCCTTGACCTTGCCCTCGCTCAAACCGTGCGGTCCGTAAATCAAAGCCACCACGGAGGGACTTTTGGGCACGGTCCACTCGGCCTGCTTGTCCGCCTCCTTAGGAGGCAGCACGCTGAGCTCGCCGTCGCCCTCGGGCAGCACCACGGCCGAAACCTCGGCGTCGCCCGGAGACTGTGAAAACAGGCGCACGGGCTCCCAGATCAGGTGAGCGCCGACCGGCACTTTGGCTACCGACTTGACCGGCAGCGGCATGCCCTTGTCGGAAGGACGAACCCAAAGGCGAAAGGTGCCCAGCGAAGCACTGCCGGCGCATCCACGGGGAACTCCCGCGAGAAGGGGCGAGGCACACAGACCCAAGACCAGCCAAATCCGAATCACTTTCATGAGATGCCTGAGAGGCCCGGAAAGTCGAGGGCCGGAACGTGCAGCGCGATCCGTTCCATACAATTGATACCGTACCGAAATGCCTCTTTCCCATCCTGTCCGCATAGGATGGGAGGCGAAACGAACCCAATTCCCTCGACATCCCAAGGGGTGGAGGAGAAAACGATGCGCAAACGAATGGCACTACAGGCCCTCGGAGCGGCGGCATGCACGATCGCGCTGGCACTGCCGCTCAGCGCGGCCAACCACGCGAAGACAGAGCGAAGAATGGCCTGGGCGCCCGAAACGCTCAGCGGCAAGATCATGCTGGTCGAGCCGGAGCAGCACCTTGTGGTCGTGACGGGTCCGGACGGAATCCCGTTCGATATCCGGGTCACGCCTTCCACGGCCATCCGGTCGAACGGGCAGCGGCAGACGCTCCAGGCCCTTCAGTCCGATGTCAACGGTGGCGTTTCGGTGCGCTTTACACCGGAAGGAAGAGGCGACATCGCCCAGTCCATTCATGTCAAGGGTTGAGGCGGGCGCTTAGGGCGTCCTTCGGCTGATAGTCGCTGTAGGTCTCGTCGTCCACGGTGTTCTTCTGCCACCACAGGATGGACGCGTTGACGCTCATCCGAAAGTGGACCGGCAGCCAGATTTCGGGAGTGACGGGGGCCTGCTCCAGCTCGAAGCGGGTCCCTGGCTGCACCTTGGCGATGAAGAACCCGAAAGTCACTGGCTGGAACACCTCGGCCTCGACCTTTACCCACTGATCGGTCCGCCGGTCGATCCAAAGGCGCCCGCGCATGCCGGTCAGGACCCGTGTTTCCATGCTCTTAGGGTGGTAACCGGGTTTCGGTGAAGCATCCAGCACGTAGACGTCGCGTCCGTTGAGCTTTTCCTGGCCGACAAGCCGGAACTCGAACGCATCGGCCATCTCGCGCATGAGCGCATTGTCCTGGCGGCGCTCTTTCAGGTACTGCTCGATGCGGCGGCTGCGCTCGGAGGAAGACTCGTGCCGCCGCTTTTCCACCTCATGCCGCAGTTTGCGCTGCTCCGAGGCGCGCTGCCCGGGCGTCAAAGGCTCGCCATCGAGGCCGGTCAGCTCATAATAAGGCGATCCGTCGATCATCCAGACACGCTGGGTTTTCAGTGTCTTATGACGGCCATCGGTTTCCACGTCGCGCTCGCGGAAGACATACTCGGGAGCCTGCTGCCAGTCGCGGTCCATGGCCGTGACCGAGCTCCGCACTAACTGTTGGACGAAATTGGACTCGCCGGGCGCCGGACCGGCCGCCGCCAGCCAACCGGCAAGAAAGAGGACAGCGATAGCCCACCGTTGCATCCTACTTCGATGGTCCGCAGCCGCGGGGTGAAATGTCTATCCCCTCGGCACATGAGGAGGACAGATCACGAAGCAATCCGGTGATGTGGACCGGGCCCGCCACGGCGTAGCGCGCGGCAGACCGGCCCGGCCCCACGCGGACGGTCCACGAATCCGGCGGAAGGGCGGCAAAGAGATCCTCGTCCGTTCGATCGTCGCCGGCGGCGAACTGGAACTCGGCCGGGCCGCGCTCAAGGGACATCAGCTCCGCGACAGTACCCTTGTGGATGGAGTCCGGCTTGATTTCAACGATCTTGCGGCCGGACATGGCCCGGACGCCCGAGTCCGCGAGCGCCTCCCCGATGCATACCTCGAGTTCCGTAGCGCGCGGTTCGGCGGTATGCGGGTCGGAATTCCGGAAATGCCAGACGAGCGCATACTCCTTCTCTTCGATGAAGCTCCCCGGGGTGCGATCGACGAAGTCGCGGAGCAAAGGGCGAACCCGGTCTTTCCACTCGAGGCTGCACAACGAGGGAGTGCGCCAATCCGCTCCTGGCGGGCGCAGGAACGCGCCGTGCTCGGCTGCCAGGCACAAGCCGGGAATACCGCCCAGCCAACGGTCGAGGTCGGGGCGGGCGCGTCCGGAGATCACGAGCACGTCGTTTTGAGGCTCGGCCGCCAGACGCGCCAGGACCTCACACAGGGCGGCAGACGGAGCGGCATCCTCGGGGCGCCGGAAGAAGCCGATCAGTGTGCCATCGTAATCCAGGAATAGCCGGCGGCGCCGCGCATGCCGGAAGGCTTCCAACACCGCGGCTCGATCGAGTTGCGGCGGAACCGCCTGATGACCCGGCGCCGCCTTCACGCCACGGTCACGGAGCCGAGGCTGTCGGCGACAGGGCTTTCACCGGCCGCGGCAACGCTCCAGGCTTGCCCGGCGGCTTCGCGGGCGCCGTTGACGGGCGACTGGAATCCGACCAGGGCATTCATCACGCCGGCGGCCCAGGCGTAAATGTTATGGTCGCGAACGGCCTCGCGCAGACTGCGCATTCGCATCATGCGCTCCGATTGCGGCATGGCGAGAGCCTGCCGGATGGCGTCCGCCATCTGGTCGGGCGAGAACGGATTCACTTCCACGGCCGAGGTCAACTCACGCGCCGCGCCCGTGAAACTGCTGAGAATCAGCACGCCGTCTTCATCCGTGCGGCTCGAGACAAACTCCTTGGCCACCAGGTTCATGCCGTCGTGCAGGGAACTCACCAGGCAAAAATTCGCCAGCCGGTGCAGCGCCATGAGTTCCGTCTGGGGCAGGTGGCGGTTGCAGTAGTAAATGGGGGCCCAGCCCCTCATGCGCCACTTATCGTTGATGCTGTGAACCAGCCCCTCCACCTCGGCATTGAGGCGGCGATACGATTCGATGGCGGTACGGCTGGGGACGCCGACCTGAATGAAGCAGAAGCGGCCGCAATACTGCGGGTTGGCTTCCAGAAAGCGATCCACGGCCAGCAGCCGGTGCGGGATGCCCTTGGTGTAGTCGATGCGATCGATGCCGATTCCCAGAAACTCCGGCTTCCATCCCAGCTCGGCTATCCAGTCTGCCTGGTGGCGTTCGACGGCGGGGCTGCCGGCCTCGCGGTTGTGGCGTTCGAAATCGACGCTGATGGGAAAAGCCCGCACCTGGGTCACTTGTCCCTGCCGCTTGACCTGGAAGTGCTCGGTGTCGACCATGGCTTCGAGGCCGCGGTCGATCGTATCGAGGAAGTTGGCGCCGTGGTAACGGAGATGGAAGCCGAGCAGGTCGTTGCCAAGCAGGCCGTCGAGCAACTCCTCCTTCCAGGGAAAGGCGCGGAAGGTCTCCCGGTTGGGCCACGGGATATGCCAGAATTGCGCCACGACGAGTTTTGGATTCTGCTGTTTCAGCATCCGAGGCAGGAGCCCGAAGTGATAGTCCTGAATGAAAACGAAGGCGGGGTCGCCGCCGGCCTCTTCGAGCACGGCGTCGGCGAAGATTTGATTGGCGAGCCGGTAGCTTTCCCAATCCTTGAGGCGGAACACGGGCTGATGGAAAGCCACATGGCAGAGCGGCCAGAGGCCTTCGTTGGCGAGTCCATAGTAATATTCGGACTCGATCTGCCTGTCGAGCCAGACGCGCCGCAGGGTGTAGGAAGGATCGCCGGGCGGAACATCCACGTGGTCGCGGGCATCGACGGCGGCCCGGTCGGCATCGCCGCTGCCGTGAGCCACCCAGGTGCCGCCGGTGGCGCGCAGGATGGGGTCGAGCGCCACGGTCAGGCCACTGGCAGGCTGGATGCATTCGGCGCGACCATTGGTCATGCGATGGATGTAGGGTTCGCGATTGGAAACCGCGATGAAGCGCATGCCGCGAAGCCGGCTCCGCACCAGGTCGTGCAGGCCCTCCTTGGTCCAAATGTTCCTGCCTGTCGTCAAATCCATGTCCTCCCCTTAAAGTCCGGCGGATAAGTGCAATTGATGCTCCAGTCACGCAATGGCTGGTAACCTGCCGCGTGGCAGAGAGTTACGTCAGGGTACCTATATTGTCCCGCCGGAGCAGCGCGAAGCATATCCCGGAAACAGGCGAGGGGCCAGGAAAAAAAGGGGTGTTCTTCAGGGCTATGCTACGTACGAATCCTCACAGCTCGAAGCGAAAAGATGTTCCTACACTTCGGATTACGACCGGGTGTATACTCGACCGGACCCTCGTCCAACAGTTAATTTCTCCGCAGGATTATGGGAGGATAACCATGCGAGCCTCGTACTGCTTGTTGGCGTCTCTCGTGGCCGCCGCGATTGCGACCGCCCAGGTAGGTGGTAGTGGAACGATTCAGGGCACGGTCACAGATCCTTCGGGATCCGTCGTGGCCGGTGCCGCGGTGATCGCTTCGAACGTGGAAACCGGAGTTGAAACCAGCCGCAAGACGACCGAGGCCGGGTTCTTCGTGCTTTCTCCACTCCAGCCAGGCGAGTATACGGTTACGGTCAAGGCGGATGGGTTCCAGACATATACCCAGCAACACGTCGTCGTGGTGGCCTTGGGAACCATCGGGTTGAGTCCCAAGCTGGTATTGGGAGCGGCCAGCCAATCGATCACGGTGGAATCCGCGCCACCTCTGCTGCATACCGATGACGCAACGCTCGGCTCGTCGATGGAGAACCGCATCTATGTGGCGCTTCCCCTGCAAATGAACGGAGTCCCCAGGACGTTGCCATCTCCGTAGTCGGGGGCCGAAATTCTTGTAGTGAGTGTCGACGGGGGTGCGGCAATGACAGCCGTCCGTGCCGTCGCCCGCGAACTGTAGCGCGCCTGGATGGCCGCCGGCCGCCGGGTTGGCCAGGCTCGGATTAAAAAAGGACATCAGGTTGTTCACTTCGTAGAACGGCCCGAAAAGATCCCAGCGGAGGCCCAGGTTCAACGTCAGGCGCTGGCTTACTTTCCAATCGTCTTGGATATACGCGGCGTAAGTCTTATACCGCCCGCCGGTCTCGCCGATGGCATTCTGGCTTACACCGCTGCTGTTTACGGCGCCCAGCAGGTAACTGGCGTAAGCATTGCCTGTTGTGGATAGCAGCGTTCCCGAGGTATTGTAACCCTGCGTCTGGGCTCCTCGCCCACCTCGTATCTGGACCGGACCGCGTTTGTTGCCCCCGCTGCATATACGGCGGGAAACCTGCCGAGGACCGGAGTCTATGGCCTGAATGCGCCGTTCAACTCGTCGATCGATATCAGCCTGCGCCGCGAGTTCGCGATCCGCGAAAAGATCAGGCTCGCGATCCAGTGCGACGCCTTCAATATCAACAACGCGGTGCGTTTCGGCGCGCCTGGGACCAACCCGGACCAGGTCAGCTTCGGCACGCTGACTTCGCAGGCCAATCAGCCGCGCAGATTGCAGCTCAACGCACGCATTACATTCTGATTCGATGCGACGCAGAACCCTTCTCTCGACCACCGCGATCACCGGCTTGGGCCTGATCGCGCGCGAGGCAGCCGAGGCCCAGAGCGCGGCCGGCGATTCGGCCGGCCAGGTCTCGGTGGACTGGCTGGGCGGAATGCCTCCCCTGGCAAGCAGCGGCACCAGTTGGGGCGTTCCCTGGCCGCGCGGAGTCTATCGCAAGGACCAGGCGTTTGCACTCACTGCCGGCGATGGTAAGGCGCTCCCCTTGCAGACCTGGCCGCTGGCCTACTGGCCGGACGGCTCGCTCAAATGGAGCGGCTTCGCGACGGTGGCCGGCGCGGGCATGGCCGGACCCTTGCGGCTCGCGCCCGGAAAACCGGCGGCCATGGCGGGCGGGTCCGCTGTGACGGTACGCGAGGCCGCCGCAGGTATCGACGTTGACACGGGAAGGCTGCAGTGCCGCATTCCGCGCTCGGGCGCGTCCATCGTCGACTCGCTGGCTGTGGAAGGCCGGGTGGTAGCGCGCCAGGGGCGCCTGCGCTGCACGCTCGAGGACCGCACCGAGCCCGATACCGTCCGCCTGCAACACTTCGTGAGCGCGGTTCGGAAAACTACCGTCGAGCAGACCGGCCCGGTGCGCGCCGTGGTCCGCATCGAGGGAGTGCACAAAGCCGAACAGGGCGGCCGTGATTGGCTGCCGTTCATCGTGCGGCTCTACTTTTATGGCGGCGAGACCGCCGTGCGGATGATCCACACCATCGTCTTCGACGGCGACCAGGAGAAGGATTTCATTCGCGGCCTGGGCGTCACCTTCGCCGTGCCCATGCGCGAACAGGTGCACAACCGGCACGTCCGCTTCTCGGGTGAGGCCGAGGGGTTGTGGGCCGAGCCGGTCGAGCCCGCCATCGGCGCGCGCCGCCTGACCGTTCCGGGCGGCGGCGACGTCTATGCGGGCCAGCTCGCCGGCAAGCGCCTTCCCGACAAAGACCAGCTCAACGACCAAGGCCGGCGCCTGCTGGAGAACTGGGCCGTGTGGGACTCTTTCAAGCTGGCGCAGCTCACCGCAGACGGCTTCACCGTTCAGAAGCGCACCAACCCGCAAAGCTGCTGGATCTCCGCCGGAGCCGGCCGGCGCGCTTCGGGGCTGGTCTTTGCGGGCGATGTGAGCGGCGGCCTGGCGGTAGCGCTGCGGAATTTCTGGCAGTCGTACCCCGCCTCGCTCGAGGTGTCGACCACCACGCGGGAAGCCGCCGAATTGAGTGAGTGGCTGTGGTCGCCCGATGCGCCGGCCATGGACCTGCGCCACTCACGGACCCGAAGGTAGCCGTCATACTGGCTACTCCGGAGACGCGAATAATACGCTACGCTGTCGCCGCGTTCTTATTCCCTGTGCGTGGTCCGTCAAACAGGCGCGCGCCAATGCCGAGCCGCCGCAACTGGTGTGCACGCCGGACTGGCTGCATTCGATTCCGGCGTTCGGCGTCTGGAGCCTGCCCGACCGGACTACCGCGTTGAAACGCGCGGTCGAGGACCGCCTGGACGCCGCACTCGATCTCTACAAAAAGGAGATCGAGCAGCGCCATTGGTATGGCTTCTGGGACTACGGCGACGTGATGCACGCCTACGACGCCGACCGCCACACCTGGCGCTACGACATCGGCGGCTACGCCTGGGACAACACCGAGCTGGGCACCGACATGTGGTTGTGGTACAGCTTCCTGCGCACCGGCCGCGCCGACATCTTCCGCATGGCGGAGGCCATGACGCGACACACCAGCGAGGTCGACACCTACCATTCGGGGCGGTTTGCCGGACTGGGTTCGCGCCACAACGTCCGTCACTGGGGCTGCGGCGCCAAGGAAGCCGCGCATCAGCCAGACCGCATTCCGGCGCTTCTACTACTACCTGACCACCGATGAGCGCACCGGCGACATCATGCGCGAAGTGGTGGATGTGGACTACAAAGTCACGGAGATCGATCCCATGCGACTGGCTTCGCCGCGGACCGGGCCGATTCCATATCCCGGCCGTATGCGGGGCGGACCCGACTGGCTGGCCTGCGCCGGCAACTGGATGACCGAGTGGGAGCGCACCGGCCAGACCAGGTACCGCGACAAGATACTCGCCGGCATGGATTCCATCAGCCAAATGCCATACGGCTTCATGACCGGTCCGAACACTCTCTACGGCTACGATCCGAAGACGGGAAAGCTCTACCCGCTGGTCGACGACGGCTTCGGCACTTACAACCTCCAGGTGATCCAGGGCGGCGCCGAAGTGGTGTTCGAACTCAACCAGATCATCGACCACCCCGGGTGGCAAAAGGCCTTCCTGCAATACTGCCGCCTCACCACCGCGCCCAAGGCCGTGGTGGCGAAGGATATGGCGACCGGGGCCGAAGGCGCCGACGGTGCCTATGCAGGCCCGGGCCGGCTGGCGGCATACGCCTACTGGAAGACCCGCAACAAAGCGTTCGTAGCGCGAGCGGTCAGCCAGTTGGGTGGAGGTGGTCCGGGTGGGCGGCGGCCCGCGGGGGCCTCCTATGCCACGCGGCACGTCGACGGACCGGACGTGCTCAATCCGATCGACGAGTCGCCGTTCGTTTCCACCAACAGCACCGCGCAGACGTCGCTCACCGCCATCCAGGTGCTCGAGTTGTGCAGGGACCAGCTCCCCGCCGAGCTGCCCACGGCTTCAACTCCGCGCACCGGCTAGTGTAGGCAGACCTCGCAAAAGGGCAAACCAGGTACAGGCTCCGAATTTCGCAACGGCAGCGAAATTCGAGCCAGTCCCTGTTTTGCGGCGCACGCTACTTTTTCAAGGTCCGGACGAAGGCGACCACGTCGTTCACCTGCTCGCCCGTAACGCTCGAGATGGCGCGCATTTTCCCCCTGCCTTTGGTGACGATGTCCGCGATCTGCTGATCGGTCATGCCCTGGACTTCGGGGGAGCCCAACGCCTTGATATCGACCTTCATCATCTTGGCGATGGCCGGGTTAGCCACTCCATCGGTGCCGTGGCAATTCTTGCAGACGCGGTCGTAGACCGCCTTGCCCGCGGTGGCGTTGCCCGCTGCCCACGCCATGACCAGCGAGGACGCAAACCATGCTGCCGCTACTTTCTTCTTCATAGTCACTGCTCCTTTCCTTCGGTATGGCGCAAAACGATGCTACTACAAAGTCCGGGCATGCACCTGATCCACCGCGAACGCGGCTCCGGTTCCATGGCACACGTCGCAACTCTCGCCGAATTGCGGGCTGGTATTGACCTGAGTGTGGGCGATGGTCGATTGCAGCGTGTGGCACGCGGTGCAGGCGGCCGTCGTGGGCCCCATCGGCGAATAGAACGCTCGCGGGCTTACTACGGAGATGCGGCCGGCGGGAAGCGGAAGCGACTGCGAGTCGTTGACGTGGCACTTATCGCAGTTACGCAGATCGCCGGGGAACCGCACATCGCCGAAGTTATTGACGCTGCCGCCGAAGCCGTAGACGATATAGGGCGTCAATTGCCCACCCGTCGCGGACTGATCGCCCTGGTGAATACGGTGCGCGAGTATCGGGAGATCGATGCCCTGGGGCGGATTGGCGCTGGCCGGGCGCTGGGAGGAGTCGGTGGCGTTCGGGTTATGGCAGAGCAGGCAGTATTCCGTCTGGTTGCGCAGGCTGCCGTGCGCGGTCAGGCTGTAATGGCACGCGTTGCAATTGGAGGTCACTACCTCAATGGCATGCGGCGTAACGGGGCTGCCATCCACGGAGAAGTTGATGACCTGGTTCTGGCCCGCGTCGGCCACGGTCATGGCGGTGGTGGTGCCGGGCAGTAGCGTGATGTTGCGGCGGCCTTCGATACCGATCGTGTAAGTGCCGGTCGAGCCGGAGGGTATCGCGTGCTGGAACGAGTAAGTGTAGGTGCCGTTCGAGCCTGTGGCCTTGAGGGCGCTTTCGGAAATGGCCGCCGCATAATCGGATGCCGGCCCCGCGAGGACCAGGTTCAAGGTAGTCATATCCGATGGATTGATCGGGGCGCCGCTTTTGTCGTGAATCGTGAAGGTGACCGTGGGGTTCTGGCCCGCCATATTGTTGGTGACGTTCGAAAGCGTGAAGACCACGCCGGGAAGCCCGGGCGCGAAGCTCGGAATGGTATGGGCCCCGATGATGGAGAGATCGAAGGGCAGCTCGCCTTGCGGGAAGTGGCAGGTGCTGCACAGGTTGTCGGTGAGCTGCGGCAGACTGGCGTGGTTCTCTCCGGTGGCGAAATTGACGTTGTCATGGCAGGATCCGCAGGCGGCGCGAGTAGGCCGCGTGAGCCACCAGCCG
The DNA here is from genome assembly GCA_963836015.1 of Bryobacterales bacterium. Lineage (GTDB taxonomy): Bacteria > Acidobacteriota > Terriglobia > Bryobacterales > Bryobacteraceae > CAWCDJ01. Next base: position 1,193,478 of record CAWIIF010000015.1, read on the forward strand.
GCATTGACCGGCGGAACGGGGTCATTACTCTGCGCGCCAGGAGGCCACGTCCCGCCCTGGGGAGGCGCGCCGTTTTCGTGGCACATCTGGCAATTGCGCGGATCGGCCGGAAACACGACGGTGGAGTAATCGTTCACCGAACCCTGAAAGCCGATGATCTGGTACGGATGGCCGGCCTGCACGCTGGGCAGTTGTTCGCCCATGTGAATCTTGTGAATCATGACTTTGAAATCGATGCTGTTGCCCGTATCGGGGTCCACGGTGTCGACTCCGTTGCCGCCCGGGTTGTGGCAGGAGATGCAGAGAGCCACCTCGCGGCGGACGCCCCCGTGCGCTTCCAGCGGGTCGTGGCACTTGTTGCAGGTGACCGTGTGGATGACGTCGTGGGTGTCGACGATAGGCGTACCAGCCGGCGTGAACGTAAGGACCGAGTTGGAAACGTTGGTGCCGAGGTCGAACTCCGTCAGGTCGCGGGACGCCCACATTCCGATGCGCGTGGTCTGGGTGCGATCGAACCCGGACGGCGCCTTGGTGTGGAACGTATAGGTGTACTTTCCATCACCGGTCTGCGCGACGGCGCCGCCTGAATCGGCGGCGGGCTGGTTGGCGGTTCCCGCGGCGCCGGTAGCCGGCCGCGCGATCATCGACAGGTAATCGGAGGTTCCCTTGGGGATGTAGGCCGCCACGAAGGAGGTCGCGACCGCGCCGGGCGTGGTTACGCCTGCGATGTCGAGCGGGAGGCCCTGCGGATCGGCGAGGGTGAACTGCGCCTGGATGGTCCCATCCGCGGCGATCGAGGCTGCCGTGATCGTGGCCACCAGGCCGGGACGGACGAAATTGATTACGGACGGGTCGGCATAGAATGCCCGGTCGTGTTTGGTGAATGCCGGCCGGTCGGACTTGCTTACCAGCGCGGCAGCCGAGAGAAGGAGGATCGCGATAATGCGGCGCATACAACTCCTGTGCGGATGATAACGTGGGCCTGCGGAAGAGGGGTATCGCGTTATGTGCGATTGCATCCGCCGCAGGTGTATACTGAGGCCGCATGGATACGTATACCTCTCGCCGCACGTTTCTCGGCTCAGCCGCCCTGCTGGCGGCGCCGCTATCTTCCTCCGCAGCGCCGGATAAGGCCGGCTCACTCAAACTCGGACTCTGCTCTTACTCGTTCACCGGCAAAATCAAGCTGCCGGAAGTGATTCAGGCCTGTAAGTCGATGGGGGTCCGGGCGCTCAATATCAAGCCGGAATTCCACTTGCCCTATGACAGCACTCCGGCGCAGATCGCCGAGGCGCGCAAGATGCTGGACGACGCGGGTATCGAGCTTGCCGGCACCGGCACCACCTACCTCACCAAGCCCGACGAAGCGGAGATCCACCAGCGATTCGAATTCAACAAAGCGCTGGGCTCGCCGCTGATCGTGATCGGGCCGACGGTCGAGACGCTGCCGATCATCGAGAAGTATGTCAAAGAGTACAACATCAAGGTAGCAATCCATAACCACGGGCCGTCCGACAAGAACTTTCCGACCCCCGAATCGGCGCTGAAGGTGATTCATTCGATGGACCCGCGGGTGGGCCTGTGCATGGACATCGGCCACACCATGCGGGCGGGTGTGGATCCGGTAGCGGCGGCCAAGGACGCGGGGCCGCGGCTGCTCGACATGCACACCAAAGATGTCCGCAAAGGGAGCGATGGCAAGTGGTTGGCGGTGGACAACGGCGAGGGCGACATACCGATGGCCGCGCTCTTCCGCTACCTCGAGAAGACGCACTACGCCGGCCACTGCAACCTGGAATACGAAGTGCGGACCGACGACCGCATCCTCGGGATCAACAAGTCGCTGGCCTACATGCGCGGGATTCTGGCCGGCCTGGCCGCGTAAGGTCCGCACGGAGCTGCGACCGTAACGAAGCGGGCCGCCTTTGCTACTCTAAGAAGAACGGCTGGACATCTTGCCCGTTCTCTTCCGTAAAATGAAAAAACTGCTTGCTTTGAATCGCAGCGAAATCGCGATTCGCATCCTGCGCGCGGCCAATGAACTGGGGCTGCGCACCGTGGCCATCTATTCCCAGGAAGACCAACTGGCCTTGCACCGCTTCAAGGCCGACGAAGCCTACCTGATCGGCGAAGGCAAAGGCCCGGTAGAAGCCTACCTGGACGTGGAGGGCATCGTTGGCCTGGCCCGCGAGAAGGAAGTGGACGCGATCCATCCGGGCTACGGATTCCTCTCGGAGAATCCGGCCCTTCCGCGCGCCTGCGAGCGCGCCGGCATCACCTTCATCGGGCCGAGCGCCGAACTGCTCGACCTGCTGGGCGACAAGACGGCGGCGCGGCGCCTGGCGCAGAAAGCCGGCATCCCGGTAGTTCCCGGAACGGAAACCGCGATCACGGACGCTCGCAAGGCCGAAAAGGTCGCGGCGGAAATCGGCTTCCCGCTGATCATCAAAGCGGCCTTCGGCGGCGGCGGCCGCGGCATGCGGGTGGTGGACCGCGCGGACGATTTTCCCGGTCGCCTGGAGGAGGCGCGGCGCGAGGCCGCCGCGGCCTTCGGCAACGACGCCGTCTTCATCGAGCGCTTCGTGCGCCGCGCGCGCCACATTGAAGTCCAGATCCTGGGCGATCGCCACGGCAACATCATGCATCTCTACGAGCGCGACTGCTCGGTGCAGCGGCGGCACCAGAAGGTGGTGGAAGTGGCGCCGGCGGTTTCGCTCGATCCCAAGATCCGCGCCGCGCTGGCCGATGCCGCCGTCCAACTGGCGAGGGCCGCGGGCTATTACAACGCCGGCACGGTGGAGTTCCTGGTGGATGCCGATTCCGGCGAGTGGTACTTCATCGAAGTCAACCCGCGCATACAGGTGGAGCACACCGTCACCGAGATGGTGACCGGCATCGACCTGGTGCGCTCGCAGATCCAGGTGGCGCAGGGTCTCGAACTGCACGGGTCCGAAATGAACCTGCCGCGGCAAGACGCGGTGCCGCTCTACGGCTACGCGCTGCAATGCCGCATCACGACCGAAGACCCGGCCAACAGTTTCGTCCCGGACTACGGCAAGATTTCGACCTACCGCTCGCCGGCCGGCTTCGGCATCCGGCTCGACGGCGGCTCCGCTTATAGCGGAGCGGTGATCACGCCGTACTACGATTCGCTGCTGGTGAAGACCACCGCCTGGGGCAGGGAATTCCGCCACGCCTGCCAGCGTATGGACCGCTGCCTGCGCGAGTTCCGCGTGCGCGGCGTGAAGACCAATATCCCCTTCCTCGAAAACGTGGTGAACCATCCGGTATTCCAGGCGGGGAACGTGACCACGCGCTGGCTGGAGGAGACCCCCGAGCTGTTCAAGTTCGCGGCCCGCCGCGACCGCGCCACCAAGATCCTGACCTACCTCGGAGACGTGATCGTGAACGGCAACTCGACGATCGCGGGCAAGCTTCCGCCGCGGCGGATAGGCACGCCGCCGGTGCCGCGCCACGACTCCTCCGCGCCGCCGGATGGCACACGGCAGATTCTGCAGCGGCTGGGCCCCGAGGGCCTGGCCGAGTGGGCCGGCCGGCAGAAGCGCCTGCTGATGACCGACACCACCTTCCGCGACGCGCACCAGTCGCTGCTGGCCACGCGGGTCCGCACTTACGACATGATGGCCATCGCGAACTTCGTCTCGCACCGGCTGCACGACCTGTTCAGCCTGGAAATGTGGGGTGGCGCCACCTTCGACGTGACCATGCGGTTCCTCCATGAGGATCCCTTCCAGCGCCTGCGGCGCCTGCGCGAGGCGATTCCGAACATCTGCTTCCAGATGCTGCTGCGCGCGTCGAACGCGGTGGGCTACACGGCCTATCCCGACAACGTGGTCTCCGAGTTCATCTACGAGGCGGCGGCGCAGGGCATCGACATCTTCCGTATTTTCGACTCGCTCAACTGGCTGCCTAACATGAAGGCGTCGATGGAAGCGGTGCGCCGGACGCGGTCCGTGTGCGAGGCCGCCATCTGCTACACCGGCGACATTCTGGACCCGAAGCGCGACAAATACTCGCTCGAATATTACGTGCGCATGGCAAAAGAACTCGAGCGGATGGGCGCTCATATGCTGGCCATCAAGGACATGGCCGGGCTGTGCAAGCCCTACGCCGCCGAGAAGCTGGTGAAGGCGCTGCGGCAGGAGATCGGGATTCCGATCCACTTCCACACGCACGACACCAGCGGGCTGAACGCGGCCTCGGTGCTGAAGGCCGCCGAATCGGGCGTGCACGTGGCCGACGGCGCCATCGCTTCGATGAGCGGCCAGACCAGCCAGCCGAACCTGAACTCGATCGTGGCGTCGCTCAGCCATACGCGGCGCGATACCGGGCTCGATCTCGACGCTCTCAACCAGTACGCGGATTACTGGGAGGTGGTGCGCGAATTCTACGCGCCGTTCGACACCGGCCCCAAATCCGGCACGGCCGAAGTGTACATCCACGAGATGCCCGGCGGCCAATACACCAACCTCAAGGAGCAGGCCGAATCGATGGGGCTGGGCGCGCGCTGGCACGAAATCGCGCGCACCTATGCGGACGTCAACATGGCGTTCGGCGACATCGTGAAGGTGACTCCCTCGAGCAAGGTCGTGGGGGACATGGCGATTTTCCTGGTCAACCACAACATGACCATGGAGCAGTTCGCTCGGCTCACGCCCGATCACAACCTGACGCTGCCAAGCTCTGTCATCGAAATGTTCATGGGCTCACTGGGCGAGCCCGAAGGCGGCTGGCCGAAGCCGCTGCAGAAGATCATCCTGCGCGGCGCCAAGCCGCAGCGCGGCCGTCCCGGCGCCAGCCTGCCGAAGGTGGACCTCGACGAGACTGCCGCCGTAGTGGAGAAGAAGACCGGGCGCAAACCCTCGCGCGATGAAGTGCTGAGCTACCTGATGTACCCCGAGGTATTCGTGAAGTTTGCGCGGGCACGGCAATCTTACGGCGACGTGGAGGTGCTGCCGACGCCTCAGTTCTATTACGGGATGGAGCGCGGCGACAGCGTGGCGGTGGAACTGGAGCCGGGCAAGACGCTGCAGGTGAAGTTTCAGACCGTGGGCGAGCCGCACCCCGACGGCACGCGCACGGTCTTCTTCGAGCTGAACGGGCAGCCGCGCGAGGTATCGGTGCGCGACCGCTCGCTCGAGGTGAAGGAGGCGGCCAAGCCGAAGGCCGATCCGAACGTCGCCGGCCAGATCGGCGCGCCGATTCCCGGGGTAGTCTCGACGGTCGCGGTGGAGCTCAATCAGCAGCTCAAGAAGGGCGACCGCCTGCTGGTGATGGAAGCGATGAAGATGCAGAGTACCGTGTATGCGCCGGTGGGCGGCACGGTGAAGCAGTTGCTGGTGCAGCCCGGACAGCACGTAGAAGCGAAGGACCTGCTGCTGGTGATCGAGTAATTCAGAAGGCTGCGGCGCGGGAGCCCCCCGCGCGCGACGCGCCTAGGCCCCGTTCAGAACTCTTTTAGGCAGGAAGAAGTCGTCCTTCTTCAGGTTGCATTTCTTAGCAACATACTTGCAGTAATCGAGACGCCCGGCCTTCCGATCGCGGGTGTCCGAGCCGAAGGTGAATTTCAGCCCCTGCTCTTTCGCCATGTTGATGAATCTCTCATGCGGCGTATGGGCGAGGTCGTTGATTTCGACTGCGAGACCTTTCCCTTTCAGGGCTGCGACGATCTTCTGCATTCTCTCGTCGGTCCACAGCGTATAGTAGTCGCGCGCAATGCAGACCGGCAGGAAGAGCGGCCATCCAAAGATGTTCAGCGGTTCATCGTTGTTGATGACCTCCAGGATATGAGTCATGTACGTATCCATGAACTTCTGCGGATCATCAACATACGTGTCGAAGTTCCAAATACGCAGCGTCTCCGCGTAGCCGTTGCCATTGGGAATCGTCTGGGCGTCCATCAGAACGTAATCCAGCTGCTTGACCGTTTCGGGCGAAAAACTCCTGGACCATCCGGGACTCATCGGCTGCAATCCAAAGTAGACCGGGTAGGGCTTGAGCGACTCAATGAACCGCTTCAGGCCCGCGTCGTCGTTTACTCCGCCACCAGGATTCACCAGGATGCCGAACTGGACACCGGTCCTTTTGGAAATCTCCATCACATGGTCGATCGTGAAATTTCCGGTGAGGTGAACGTGAAGGTCGACCAGCGGAAACTCGTTACCGGCCGGCGTCCCGAAGGTTCGGGAGAGAGGCAATGCGGTCAACAGTCCGCCTGCGATACCGGCGCGTCTGAGGAATGTTCTACGTTCCATGAGGATCAGGTCCTATCTGATTTTGGACATCAAGGTCTCATTTAGTGTAAAGTAAGCCACCAAAAACCGCCAGCCTGGCTGCGGCCGCTCGCCGCTCGAGAAGGGCGGCCGCCTGCCAGTCATGGAAGCGACGCCGCGGGGCGGCAGGGTGAAGCACTTGCTTAACCCCATGGCGGCGGCAATTCCTGGCTAACTCGCCAAGATGGCAGTGAGGTTGCTCAATTAATCAGGGGGTCTCCGATGGACCTGATTAGGATGTAAACGTGCCGTTCGAGTCCGGCAAACCAGTCCGACGGGTTTGGCTGACAGTCGCAAACCTCGACGTCATCCGGCGGTATGGCCTCGCCTTGGCCGTCGTGCTCGCCGCCACGGGTCTGCGCCTTGCCTGCAATCCGGTTTTTGGGGTACAGGCACCGCACATGCCTTTCGCTCTCGCGGTGATCGTCGCCGCCCGGTTCGGAGGGCGCGGGCCAGGACTGGCGGCAACCGCGCTCAGCGGGCTTAGCGTGGACTGGTTCTTTGTTGAACCCCGCTATTCTTTCGCCATCACGGATCCGGACGCGATCGGGGTGTTCGCGCTGTTTTTGGTCACCGGTTCGCTGATTGCCTTGCTGGTCGGAAGCTTGCGGGAGTCCCTACGGACGCTTGCAAAAACGGAGGAATCGCTGCGGCGGCAGGCACAGCTGATCGATCTTTCGCACGATGCAGTCATCACCATGGATTCCCAGCGGCGGGTGATCACGTGGAATAAGGGAGCGGAGGAGATGTACGGCTGGCGGGAACAGGACGCGGCCGGCAAGCCGCTTCACGAGTTGCTGAGAACCGTCGCGCCCATCCCGTTCCCGGAAATAGATGAAATCCTGCGCCGGGAACGGCGATGGGAGGGCGAAGTGCGGCAGACAGACCGCGACGGCCGCCACCTTCTCGTCGATAGCCGCCAGGTGCTGCTCGGCGGGGGGAACGGGTCGCCGGCCCGCATACTCGCAATCGGTCGTAACATCACCGAGCGCAAACAGATCGAGGAGGCGCTGCGCGCCAGCCAGATGCGCTTCGAGTTCGTCCTGGAAGCTGCGAAAGTGGGTGCCTGGGATCTCGATCCGGACAGTCACGCGGCGTGGCGGTCCCCGCAGCATGATGCGATCTTTGGGTACCCCGGCCAGTTGCCGGAATGGACCTATCAGACGTTTCTGAATCACGTGCTCCCTGAGGACCGCGACGCAGCCGACTCCCTGTCACGGCAAGCGATCGCCAAGGGCGGCGATCTGGAATATGAGTGCCGCATCCGCCGGGCCGACGGCGTCATTCGCTGGATCTGGGTCCGAGGCAGATCCCAGCTCGATCCGGAAGGGCGGCCGCTGCGGCTCTCCGGCATCGTGCGTGATGTCACTTCCCGCAAGAAGACAGAGGATGACCTGCGCGAGAGCGAAGACCGGTTTCGGACCCTGGCCAACGCGATCCCACAGCTATGCGGGATGGCCGACGCCAATGGCTGGTTCGTCTGGGTCAACCAGCGGTGGTATGACTACACCGGCCTGACGTCCGAACAGACGCAGGGGTGGGGCTGGCTGTCCGCAATCAATCCCGAGGTTTTGGGCGAGGTCCGGGAACGCTGGCGGTATTCGATCGCCAGCGGAGAGCCGTTCGAATCGGTGTTTGAGCTCCGCCGTGCCGACGGGGCCGCCAGCCCATTCCTGGCGCGAGCGGTGCCCGTGCGCGATCGCGAAGGCCGGAGTGTGGTCCACTGGGTCGGGACCATGACCGATATCAGCGAGCAGCGCAAGACGGAGGATGCTTTGCGCAAGGCCCATTGCGAGGAACTTGCCCACTCCAAGGAATTGGAGGCGATCATGGATGCGGTGCCGGTTGCCATGTTCGTTGCGCGCGATGCGGAGTGCCGGAATATCATCGGCAACCGCGCCGCATACACGCTGCTCCGGGAGCGGCCGGGAAGCAATCTTTCAAAATCGGCGCCTGCGGGCGAAAGGCTGCCTGTTTTTCGTCTGATGAAGAATGGCGTGGAACTATCGCCGTGGGAACTGCCCCTGCAGAGGGCCGCCGCCACCGGTCAATCGGTTTTCGACCTCGAGTTGGAGTTGGCGTTCGAGGACGGGAGCCGGGGCGATATCCTCGGCAACGCCGTTCCGTTTCTGGACGCCGAAGGCCGCTCCCATGGCTCCGTAGGCGTATTTGTCGATATCACCGAACGCAAGCAGAATGAAGAACGCCTGCGGCAGGCCCAGAAACTGGAGAGCATCGGACTGCTCGCCGGCGGCATCGCTCACGACTTCAACAATCTCCTGACGGTGATCATCGGATACGCAGATTCCGCGCGCCGCCGTTATCCCTCCATTGAAGAAATTCAGCACATCATCGGCGCATCGGAGCGGGCCGCGCAACTGACCAGGCAGTTGCTGGCATATGCCGGCAAGGGCCAATTCGTCGCCAGAACGTTCAACCTGAGCGACCTCGTGTCCAACTCCGCACAGCTTTTGTCGGCCTCCATTGCCAAAGGTGCGCAATTGGTGTTTCACCTGTCTGAGCAGGAACTACCCATCAAGGCCGATCCGAGCCAGGTCGAGCAGATCATCGTGAATCTGGTGATCAACGCCAGGGAAGCCATCTCCCCCGCGACCGAGGGCCGGATTGAGATCGCTACCAGCGCCTGCGAGGTGACACCGGATGCGGTCCGCGGGTACGCGCCGGAGTCCAATGCCCGGCCCGGCCGGTTTGTCTGCCTGGAAGTAACGGATAACGGCACCGGGATGGACGAGGCGACCCTGGCACGGATCTTCGATCCATTCTTCTCGACCAAGTTCACGGGCCGCGGCCTTGGCCTGGCTGCTGTCCAAGGGATCGTCCGCAGTTGCGGGGGCTTCATCGAGGTCCGCAGTTCGATGGGCGCCGGCTCGACGTTCCGGGTATTTTTACAGGCCGCCGAAAGGACCACCGCGGAGGTTCCGGCCGGCTCCCACAAGACGGTTTCGCAGTGTCAGGATCGCAGGCACGCGGCCGTCCTGGTCGCCGATGACGATGAGATGGTGCGCCAATTGGCATGCACGGTGCTGCGGAGCTGCGGCTATGAGGTGCTGGAGGCCAAAAACGGCAGGGAGACGCTCGAAGTCCTCGCCGGCGCTGACCCGCTGCCCTCGCTCGTTCTCCTCGACATGACCATGCCGGTGATGGGGGGCCAGGAGTTGGTGCCTATCCTGAACCAGAAGTATGCACATCTGCAGATCATCGTGACCAGCGGCTACGCCGAGGAGGACGTACAACGTAGGTTCCCCCCAGGGGCCGTTACCGGATTCCTCCAGAAGCCGTATACCGTAGCAGCACTTTCGGAGAAGGTGGAAGAGACCTTGCGCAGAGGCGGAGACAGGTAGAGACGATGGCACCTCGCGAATAGCCTCGATCCAATCTCGGCCGCAAGAGCGCTCCGCGCCGAGGATCCTCTTATTCCGCGGGCCATGTGTTAACCGTTGGGCACTTTCGGCGTAATTATCTGCCAGAGAGGAGCGCAATGATGCACCAGGCACGAGTTGGACGAGTTTGGGGGCTAGGGATGATGCTGGCGTTGGCCGGCGCGCTGGCGCCGTCACCCGTCCGGGCGCAAGTCCAACCCCCGTCCATCGTGACAGTAGAGCAGCCGGACGCGCAGCGCACCAAGCAAGAGCTATCGAACCTGCTGGAACGCTATCCACCCGCTCTGCGAGGCGCTTTGGCGCTCGACCCGAGCCTTCTCAGCAACCAGTCATACCTTGCGCCGTATCCGGCCCTCGTGAGCTTTTTGAGCACGCACCCGGAGGTCGCGCGCAATCCGTCATTCTACATCGGTGAGGGTTCGGGTCCTCGCAACCCCCCAGATTACAAGGCGGAGGTCATGAGCTTGTGGAGGGATTTGCTGACTGACCTGGCCATATTCGCTGGTTTCGGAATGGCGATCGGCGTGGTGGTCTGGCTGATCCGGACCGTCATCGACTACCGGCGGTGGAGCCGCCTGGCCAAAGTGCAGACCGATGCCCATACGAAGCTGTTGGACCGGTTTACGGCGAACGAGGATTTGCTCGCGTACATACAGTCGCCGGCAGGGTCCAAGTTCCTGGAGTCGTCGCCAATCAAACTCGACGCCGGTCCGCGGAGTGTAGGCGCGCCGCTCGGGCGGATCCTCTGGTCGGTGCAGGGGGGCTTGGTGCTTGTGGCCGGCGGCATCGGCCTGGAAGTGGTGAAAGGACGGGTCGCGGATGAGGCTGCTCAGCCGCTCCATGTTCTGGGCGTTCTCGGGATCGCGCTCGGCCTGGGGTTCGTGATTTCGGCGATAATCTCCTTCGTGATCTCGCAGCGGCTGGGGCTGATCGCGCCGCCATCTTCGGGCCGCCGGATCGAGCCGCCGGGTACTGAAGGATACGGAAATCCGCAATGACGAAGCGCTTGACTATATCCGGTGACACGACCTTCAGCGTTGACAGCCGCGCGGTTGAGGACTCGTGCGCGGAATTTGTGATGGACGAGGACACATTCCGCGCATTCTACGACCGGACTGCGCGCGGGGTATGGGCGTATTTGGCGCGGGTGACCGGCGACCGTCAATTGGCGGAGGACCTGATGCAGGAGACTTTCTATCGTTTTCTCCGCGCCAATGCAACCCACGACACTGAGGCGCACCGCCGCAATTCTCTGTACCGAATCGCCACGAACCTGGCGCGGGATGCGCGGCGCAGAAGCTCAAACCGGCCGGCCTCTGTTCTCGCCGGCGATGACATCGAGAGCGTTCCTTCCGGCAGCCGGCCCGGCGCCGCGGACCGGATCGCCGATCTCACAAGCGCCATGTCGCACCTCCACCCAAGAGAGCGGGCGATGCTTTGGCTGGCCTATGCCGAAGGTGCTTCGCACTCCGAGATTGCGTCTGTGCTCGGCCTGAGCCCCGGCAGTTTGAAGACCCTGCTGTTTCGGGCACGGCGCAGGCTGGCCGCCTTGTTGAGCAGCGCCGGGGAGAGGGGCAAATAGTGAAGCCTGTAGAATGTGAGTTCGAAGCTGAAGTTCTGGCTGCCGTTCTCCGCGCCGGCTGGCCCGAAAGGGGCGATGCCGATCTGCGAGCGCATGTTGCAGTCTGCGCTATCTGCTCCGACGTGGCTGCAATCGCTGGAACGATTGACGAAAGCCGCGTTGAAATCGGTGCGCACGCGGTCATACCCGACTCCGGACGGGTTTGGTGGATCGCGCAACGTCGCGCGCGGTTGGAAGCTGCCGAAGCCGCGGCCCGACCCATGACCGTCGCCCGGGTGGTGGCACTGGCTTGCGCTTTGGGTCTGCTCGGTGCGTATTTCGGCGCCGTGTCGGCGTGGTTTCAGTCGGCACTCGAGCGGATTGCGTCGGGCGCGGGTGTCTTTGACATCGGCGAGCGCCTTGCTTCGGCAACAAGTCTTCTCGCTGAGCACGGCGCCTTGGCGCTCGCCATGGTTGCCATGCTCTTCCTGCTTCCTGTTGCTGTCTTCCTCGCGATTGGACGTGACTGAAGAACCGGCTTACCGCCGTGATGCCGCCGCGGTCTCCGCCGGAATCACCGGCAGGATGATGTGCGAAGGGTGCTGCGAGTCCAGGTAGACAGTATTCTCTGCGATCTGCCAGCGGCGGTTGTCGTTGAGCGGCTCGCCGGTGTTGGGGTTGATGTCGAACCGCGGGAAGTTGCTGCTCGAGATGTCCAGTCGGATCCGGTGCCCACGCTTGAAAACGAGCGATGTCGGGTACATCTCGATGGTGAACTCGTAGGGCTGCCCGGGCTTGAGTAGCTCGGCCTTTCCGGGGCCGTTGCGGTACCGCGCGCGCACGATGCTGTCGGCGATGTTGAGATCCACTCCGGCCGGGAAGTCGGCGTTCGGAGGGTACACGTCCACGAGCTTGGCGGTGAAGTCGGTATCGAGGGCATTCGACGACGCCCACAGCTTCACGATGAGCCTCCCCGTGACTTCGATGTCGCCCGTGAGCGGCGGAGTCTGGAACACCAGCACGTCATTGCGGGCCGACAGCGGTCTCGTGTCGGAGCACAGCCAGAAATCCGCCCGGCACCGCTGGTCCGCCGCTCCCTGGAACATCAGAGTTCCTTGAGAGGATATGTTCCCACCCAGCGTCGGCACGGGGTTCCGCGGATCGGACTGGTATGTGATGGGCCGGTCGTCTCCGGGCTTCGCCGGACCGAGGACGCCGTTCGCGTGCAGGTAGTAGGGTGTTGGAGCCGTACGCGCGAGCGGCCACTCCTGTTCGTTGCGCCAGTGCCCGCCCACGAAGATGCGGCCCTCGGGCGTTTTGTGCGCATCGCCGCCGCCCATGACGTAGATCCGGACAGGCGGCTCGCGGTCCACCCCGTTGTCTATGCCCTTCAACCAGTGATCGAACCACCGCAGGTGAAACGCCGGAAGGTCCAGCGCCGCGTCCGCGGTGAACTGCGCTTCGCCGGCGTGGCTCGAGTCCTCACTGCTATGAATCCACGGTCCGACGATCAGCCGCTGCAGGCTCTTCTTGGTCCTGCGCAGCTCGACGTAATTCAGGTTGGCGACCGGAGTGCCCCAGGAGTCGTACCAGCCCGTGGTGTGGTATTCCGGGATGTCCTTGTACTCCGCCAGGTGGTCTACTACGCTGGAGCCGGAATCCTTCCAGAAGGCGTCGTAGTCGCCATGGCTCATCGCCTCGATCAGCCAGGCTTCATAATCCGGGGCGAACTTGAGGGGTGTCGTGCCCGCACGCAGCGGCAGGCCGCGCACGTAATCGCGGACGTGCGCTCCCATGTTCAGGAGGGCAGCGGCGGCTTCGGGATCCGACGCCGCCCGCGCCGCTGCCGCGAATCCATTCGGCGTTCCGACGGCCACACCTAGTGTGAGCACCCAGTTGAAAAAGCGCAGCTCGAACGCGCCATTGTGGCGGACGCCGTACCGCCCGAAGTCGGACATCGCGTTGCGCGGGACCATCGCCTTCACATAGGGAGCATTGGCGATCGCGAGGGCGTGCTGCGTCGCGCCTTCGTAAGAGGTCCCCATCGTGCCGATGCTGCCGTCCGACCACGGCTGCGCGCCAATCCATTTGGCCGTGTCGAAGCCGTCGTTTGGGTCGTCGCGGATGGGGAACCAGCGCCCCTCCGATTTGTAGCGCCCGCGGACATCCTGCAAGACGATCACGTATCCGCGCGGCACGAAGTAGGCCGCAGTCTCTTCCGCGCTGCTCTCCTTGTTGTACGGCGTGCGCTTCAGGATGACCGGAAACCTCCCTTCGAGCGGCTGACCGTTTCGGGCGGGGCGGTAGATGTCGGTCGCGAGCTTCACGCCGTCCCGCATCGCGACCATGACATTCTTCGCCGCGGCGACATCGTAAGGGGTGTCTGCCTGCGCGGCGCGCAGCGGGCTCCCGGCGAGCACATTGGCCAGGAACAGAACGCTCGGGAAACCGGCGGCGAACTTCCTCATCGGGATGCGCATCACACGAGTCTACGACAAGTCAGGCGGCTCTCGATGTCCGAGTGTCCTACCTCGCCTGGCTCATATCGCTCGACGTGCCGCCGGCCGCCGGAACGTAGCACTTCAAGGCGTAGTCCATCACCATCCGGTTCGCGTTGAACCGCCATCCCAGCGTCCGGATGGTGCGCTTCATGCGCTTGATCCACCCGCGCGGCAGCCCGTCGCGATCTCGCAGGTAGTAAAGCGGAATCACTTCTTCGCGCAGCACGCGGTAAAGCTCCTGACCGTCGCGCGCATCGTGAACGTCCATGTTGGAATGCGTGCGCCCCGTGCCAATTGCGAAGCCGTTCAGGCCGTCGTACGCCTCCGCCCACCAGCCGTCCAGCACGGAGAGGTTCAACCCGCCGTTCAACACCACTTTCTGCCCGCTGGTGCCGGAGGCCTCCAGGGGACGCCGCGGATTGTTCAGCCACACGTCCACGCCTTGCACCAGGTGCCGGCCGACATCGATATCGTAGTCCTCCACGAAAACGAAGCGGTCGCGAAACTCCGGGTCGCGCATCAGGTGCGCGATCTGCTGCAGCATGCGTTTGCCCGGGTCGTCGTGCGGGTGCGCCTTTCCCGCGAAAATGAACTGCACCGGGCGCTTCGGGTCGTTCACCATGGAAGCCAGCAGCCGCATATCGCGCAGGATCAGGTCGGCGCGCTTGTAAGTGGCAAACCGGCGTGCGAAGCCGATGGTCAGGGCATCAGCGCTCAGCACCCTGCCCCGGCGCTGCAACTCTTCGGCCGGTTCGCCGCGCCGTTCGGCCTGTTCGATCAACCGCTTCCGTACGAACTCGATGAGGCGCGATTTCAGGCTGAGGTGCGTCTCCCAAAGCTCGCCGTCGTCCACGTTCTCGATGCCTTCCCAGATGCGCGCCTCCCCGCTGTGCTCGTGCCAGCCGGTCCCCAGGTGGCGGTCGTACAGGCGGAACATCTGCGGCGCCAGCCACGTGGGCACGTGCACCCCGTTGGTGATGTGGCCGATGGGCACGGAATCCTCCGTCTTGCCCGGATAGAGCGAAGTCCACATGGCTCGCGAGACCTCTCCGTGCAGGGCAGAGACCGCGTTGGCGCGCCGCGAAAGCTTCAGGCCCAGCACCGTCATGCAGAATTCTTCGTTGTAATTCGACGGGTTTTCGCGTCCGAGCGCCATCAACCGTTCGTGGGAAAGCCCCAGCCGCTCGCGCAACGGCCCCAGGTGTTCTTCGATCAGGCCGGCGTGAAACCGGTCATGGCCCGCCGGCACCGGGGTGTGCGTGGTGAACACCACTTCCCGGGATACCCGCTGCGCGGCGCGGTCGAAATCCATTCCCTCATCCCACATACGGCTGCCGATCGCTTCGAGCACGGCGAACCCGCTGTGCCCTTCGTTCAGGTGAAGAACTCCCGGCGTGATTCCCATGGCCTTGAGGGCGCGAAACCCACCCACGCCCAGCAGCAGCTCCTGGCGCACGCGAACCCGCGCATCGCCGCCATACAGCCGCGAAGTCAGCTCGCGGTCTTCGGGCGCGTTGCCGTCCACGTTGGAATCCAGCAGCAGCAGGTCGCAGCGCCCCACCTTCACCCGCCAGACCTTCGCGCGGATCGACCCGCGCCGCGTTTCGATCTCCACCGTCACCGGCTGGCCGTTCTTCCCGATGGCCGGCTCCATGGGAAGCTGGCTGACGTCCGACTCAAGGTAGTCTTCCCGCTGCCACCCGTTCGCATCCAGGTGCTGGCGGAAATAGCCTTGCCCGTAGAACAGCCCTACCCCGACCAGGGGGATATCCAGATCGGACGCGCTCTTGATATGGTCGCCGGCAAGCACGCCCAGCCCGCCGGAATACACCGGCACCGATTCGTGCAGAGCCGAACTCGGCCGAAAAATAAGCCACCGGCCGCGGCCGCAGGACTCCCGCATGCATCGCGCCCCACGTGCGGTCCGCATTCAGGTATTCCATGTGGCGGCGGTAGGCGTAGTTCACCCGGCTGTGCAGTACCAGGTCTCGCGCGCGCCGTTCGAGCGCGGGCAGGGGAATCTCGGCGAGCAGCGAAATCGGATTGTGATGGAGCTGGCGCCACCTCGGCGGGTCCAGATCCCGAAACAGGCTGGTGGAGTCGTTGTCCCAGCTCCACCACAAATTCCGGGCCAGCGTCCACAACCTCTCCTGCGCCGGTCCGATGAAGCGATCGAGCAGACGGGCCTCGCTGACCACCGGCGCGACCTCGGCCGCGGCCTCCACCAGCATGCGGATTTCGCTGTCGCGGAAGCTGCGCGGGTTCGCCGTCTGCACCACCAGCACGCCTTGCAGCACGCCCCGCTCGATCAGCGGAACTCCCAGGAACGATTGGTAGGTGTCTTCTCCGGCCTCGCTGAAGTACTTGAACCGGGGATGCTGGTTCGCGTGTTCCACGGCCACCGGCAGCATCTGTTCCGCTACCAGGCCGGTCAAGCCTTCATGCAGCGCCAGACGCAGGGTGCCGATGCACTCGCGGCGCAGCCCCACGGTGGCGGCCAGGACCAGGTTTACGCGGTCCGGCTCCAGCAGGTAGGCGGAACAGACATCCGTCTGGAAGCGCCGGGCAATCAGGTCGACCACGTTCATCAGAGTGTCGGCCGGCTTGCCGCCATCCGACGCCAGATGGCTGATCTCCTCCAATGTCAAAACCTGGCTGGCATCGGGCTCGTACGCGGGTTGAGTCATGGTTGATCCTTCCGGTCCTTCTTCGACTAGACCAACTTGGTCGTACCGCGGCGGAGCGATGCCCTCGGCAGGGTGGTCTAACCAGTGTATGCGCGTCAAAGGCGCCAATCAAATGCCGGCGGAAGCCGCTACGCCGCCGCACGAAGGTGCCAGGGTGTACACTGGCTCGCGGAAGGGTACATTCGGAGAATCTGACCATGGAATTCCGATTTTCACGACGAAGAATGATGCAAGGGGTGGGGGGCGCGGCACTGGCGCAGTCCATCGCGACAGCGGCCGCCGCGCCCGCACCGCGAAAGTGGCCGATCGAGGAGGGCCCCAATACTCCGAAGATCTGCCTGGCGCCCGGGGACGGCGGCGGACCCCTGCCGGAAAGCCGGCAGCCTGCTCCGGCCGCGGAGTCTCAGGGTGGCCGCGGACGCGGCGGTTTCGGCGGTTTCGGTGGATTTCTGCCTCCCCGGACGGAGGCGCCGCCGGCCATTGTGGACGGCTTCGGGCGCAATCTGCAGGCAAGCTATGAGCGCATCCGGCAGCTTGGAGTCACGCACCTTCTGGGGGTCGGCGTCGGAGGCGGCAGTCCGTGGACCGAAGAGAACATTCGCCGCACCATCCAGACCGCGAAAGACGCCGGCCTGGTGGCCTATAACGCGATGATCAACGTCCCCGCCAGCGTGCTCTACGGCAAGGAAACCCGGGCCAGGGACATGGAGCCGTTTATCGCTTCCATCGAAGCCGCCGGAAAGGCCGGGCTCCCCGTGGTCGAGTACAACTTCTACGCGCACCGCGCCATCGAGGGCTATTACGAGACCGTCGGACGGGCCGGAGCGGGCTACACGGGCTTCGACTACGACCTCGAATTACTCATCGACGAGAACGGCCGCGTGGTGCAGCCGATCTACCGCGACGAAAAAGGCCAGATCACGCCCGAGACCCTGGCGGCCTTCCCGAATGCCAAAAAGGTCAAGTTCAAGGACCTCCCTCCGCTGGCCAACGAAGGCGCCCATAACCTGCAGGAGATGTGGGCCAACGTGACGTACTTTCTGAAGGCGGCGGTCCCGGCGGCCGAGAAGGCCGGTGTCCGCCTGGCGCTTCATCCCAACGATCCTCCGGCGCCGATCAGCCGCGGCTCCGAGCAGATCATGGGAACCGTGGCCGGCTGGAAGCATCTCATCGAGATCGTCAACAGCCCCGCGAACGGTATCACCTTCGATTGCGGCGTAACTCGCGAAATGGGCACCGACCCGGTGCAGACGGCCGATTACTTCGCCAGCCGCAAACGCATCAACCACGTGCACTACCGCAATGTTCAGGTCGTCAAGCCCTACGAGAAATATCAGGAGGTGTTCATCGACGCGGGCATGGGCGACATGTTCGGCGTGATGAAAGCGCTGGTGCGGAATAAGTACACCGGGACCATCTACCCCGAGCACCCGCGCGCGCTCGATGCCGACCGCGACCGCGTCCCGCCTGGCGGCCGCATCGGCGGCTACCCCGGCGGCGGCGGCTACACCGGGATCACCTTCAGCGTGGCCTACACCCGGGCCATGATGCAGGCCGCCCTGGAATCGGTAGGGTAGGCCTCCCGGCCTGCCCACGCGCCGAAGGCGCGCGGCGTTTCCTAACCCTTCCGCCAAGGGGCCGTCTGTATACTAAGAAGTCTGAGTATCGACAGTCCCGTAGGGAGGGTGTGACATGTCGTTGTGGTCGCGCATCGCGAACGTGGTTCGGCCGCGACCCCGTCGAAGCTCGCCGAGCCTTCGGATCCACCCTGCGGCGTCGCGAGGAGAGTCGTGTGTCTCCCGGCTGGCTGGACGCCATGAAGATCACCCTCCTCGACGGCCGCGAGTTTCGCCCTAGCGATACTTCTCCGGGGGTTGCGCTCGTCAGCGAAACGTTCGCCGAGCAGTTCTTTCCCGGCGAGAGTCCGATCGGAAAATTCTTCGAAAAGGGGAGCAGCCGCTACCAGGTGGTGGGCCTGGTGCGCGACGCACCTTATCGCAGCATGCGGGAGCCGATCCTGCCGGTGGCCTATGTCCCGATCCACGCAGTGGACGCCCAGGGCGTAGTGCAGCCCCTCCGGCAGGCCACCTTCATCGTGCGGACGGCCGGCGCGAATCCGCTGGCGCTGGCGTCGGTCCTGCGCCGGGAGGTGCCGCGCGCCCGGCCCGAATTCCGCGTCAGCAACATCCGTACCCAGGAGGAGCTGGTCCGCGCGCAAACGGTCCGCGAGCGCCTGCTGGCCATGCTGGCGCTGTTCTTCGCGGCGGTCGCGCTGTTGCTCGCCGGTATTGGCCTGTACGGCGTGCTCGACTATTCCGTGCTGCAGCGGCGGCGCGAGATCGGCATTCGCATGGCGATCGGCGCGCAAGCCGGCGACATCGCCTGGCGGGTGACAGCCGAGGTCTTCCGGATGGTGCTGGCAGGAGCGCTCGTCGGCCTCGCGCTGAGCCTGGCATTGACGCGGTACATCGCCGCGCTGCTCTACCAGGTGAGGCCCGGCGATCCGGCCATGCTGTTGCTCCCGTCGTTCACGATTCTGGCCGTCACGCTGGTGGCCGCGCTGCCGGCGGTCTTCCACGCCGTACGGATCGACCCGGTCGCGATGCTGCGCGCAGACTAGCGGGGCGACGCTCCGGGCTCGCTTGACGGTCACGCGTTCACGTCAAGGAGCGGTGCGGACACCCCGCTCCAGTCTGGCGGCCAGCTCCCGAAGCAGCGCGGCGCCGTCGCCACGATAGGCGCTTCCGTGCTGACAGGCGAGCATCGACGGCTTTAGGTCCGCCAGGCGCTCGAAAGTGGCCGATGTGCTCCTCGCGTGCGCGTAGTAGTCCATCATTCCGCGCATCCCCTCGCTCGCGGTGAGCACCTCCGACTCGGTCACGGGCGGCATGTTCGCGCCTGGCTGCGTGAACAGATCCCCGCACAGCAGCGTCTCCGTGGACAGATCGAACAGGATGCCGCAATCCCAGCCGTGCGGAACATGCGGCGTGTACAGCCACTTCATTCGCCGGCTGCCGATGGAAAACTCCTCGCCATCCCCCAGACCGCGGGCGGGCCGCCCGGCAAAGTCGTTGAGGGACGTCAGCGCACCGATCTCGGATCCAAACGGCGTTGCTTCCGGTGCGGCTTCGAGCAGGTCGTTCAGCGCGCCGAATTCATCGCCTTCAAAGTGCGATCCACCGATCCAGCGGAGTCTCGCGGCCGGCATCACTTTCTGGATAGCTTCCAGGGTAAACGGGAACAGCTTCCGGTACCCCGTGTGGAACAGCACGGGTTCGTCGTCGTCAACCAGGTACGAATTGAACGTAAATCCCCCGGGAATCACGTCCAGCGGCGTGCTGATGCGATAGATTCCGCGCGCGACCTCGTCCACTTGAGTGCCTGTCTCTCTATTTGTGATCATTGCTGCATCTCCTCGTCCGTTGCCGGACCGCTCCTATATTTATACCCGGGTGTGTAACGAGGAGCTTCCCCGTTACACATAAAATATGTGTTGATGGGGATTGAACTGGACGACGCCGGGCTGGTGCGGCAAATCGGCTCCGGAACTGGCCGGGACGCGGAAGCCGCTGGCCGAGGGACTGCGTCAGGTGGCGCGCGAAGGATCTCTGCGAATGGTTGTGAGCGACGTATTTCTCAAGCGTGCCGCGGAGGAAGGCTCGCCGAGCAGCCGCTCGCCGCCGGCTTCATCGACCACCACGAGACGCGCGATCTCAATCACACGCGTACGCTGCCTGGCCCGGGCGCCGTGTAGCGAGGACAAGCGGAACATTATTTCCTCGCCAGCCCCTCGACCAGCATCTTCGCGAGGTCCGCGATCAGCAGCGAGCCCGGGTTGTCCGGACTCCAGTCCGGCTTGGGCATTCCATCCACGGTGATGGCCATCGCGATCCGGCCGCCTTTGGAATAGACGATCCCCACGTCCGCGCGCAGCGCGTCGAGCGCGCCGGTCTTGTTGGCCACGGTCAGGTCGCCCATCTTGCGCCGGATGCCCGTCCCGTCCTGGCAGCGCCTCAACACGGCCAGGATTTCGCGCGAGGCTTCGGGGCTGACGATCTCGCCCTGCTCCAGGCGCTCCAGGATCGTCACCATGTCGTGCGGCGTCGAGACGCCCAGGCCATACTTCTGGTTCTCCGGCAGCTTGCCGGCCGCCGACCAGCCCTGTCCCTTGCTGTCGCCGCCCAGGATCTTCCGCAGCGATCGCGTGGTCTTGATCCCGATCCGGTCGAGATAGGCGTTCACCGCGTCCGCCGTGAAGCGCTCCAGGATCATGTTGGTCGCCGTATTGTCGCTCAGCACGATCATCAGGTGCGTCACATCGCGGAGCGGAAGCTGCACGCCGTCGGACAGCTCCGAGGCGATCACGCCCGAGCCGGACACCTTCTCCGGCGCCGTAATCGTGAGTGGATCGGTCCACTTAGCCTGTCCGCGCGAAACGAGGTCAAAAACGGCGCACAGAATCGGCAGCTTGATGGTGCTGGCGGTGCGCACGGGGTCGGTGTCGCGGATTCCCACGGTCGCGCCGGTGTCCAGGTTCTTGGCGTAGAGAGACACGGTGCCCTGGAAGTCCCGTATGCGGCCGCGGAGAGCTTCGGGCAGGGGTTGAGCCGCCGCCAGGCAGCCGAGGAGCAGGAGTAGTGCCAGTCTGCGCATAACCGATGATAGCGTTCTGCGACAAAAGTATGACGTTCCAGGTTTCCTGGCGATGTTATATTTACCTATTAGGGACCTAAACTCCAGAAATGCAACCACATCCCAAAGGCACCCACGCCCGCATCCTGCTTAGCTCGGTCTTCGGTCCGTACGCCCAGGACGACTCCTTCGGCAGCCGCAGGATCAACCCCATGGAGCTGTACCACAACCAGGTGACCCGCGAACAGGGACCGTTCTCCCTCCGGATGTTCCACCGGTCCTGGGGCATCCTCATGATTCAGCAGAACATCTCGGCCCCGACCACAGTGTTGGATTTTCCCACAAGAGAATCGTTTGAGGCCGAGCTGATGGCGCACGACTACGACATCGTCGGGATCTCTTCGATCATCGTCAACGTCGGAAAAGTTCGCGAGATGTGCCGCATCGTGCGCCGGGTTTCGCCCGGTACTGCCATCGTGATCGGCGGACATGTGGCGGCGATCCCGGGTGTCGAAGAAATGATCGATGCCGATCACATCGTGCGTGGCGACGGCATCAGTTGGATGCGACGGTTCCTGGGCGAGAATGAGTCCGCGCCGATTCGCCACCCGGAGATCGTTTCCGGGTTCGATGCCCGCACGCTGGGGATCAAGCTCCCGCAGACGAAGGGAAATACGGCGGCCACCATCATCCCGTCGGTCGGCTGCCCCATGGGTTGCAACTTCTGCACGACGTCGGCGTTCTTCGGCGGCAAGGGAAAGTACCTGAATTTCTACGACACGGGCGATGAGCTTTTCAGCGTCATGTCGCAGATGGAGCACCGCCTTCAGGTGAAGTCGTTTTTCATGATGGACGAGAACTTCCTGCTGCATAAGAGGCGGGCCATGGAGCTTCTCGAGCGCATGAAGCGGCACAACAAGCCGTGGTCCCTGTATGTGTTCTCGTCGGCCAACGCGATCCGCCAGTACACCATGCGGGAGCTGGTGGAGCTGGGAGTCTCGTGGATCTGGATGGGCCTGGAATCGCCGCACTCGAGCTACAAGAAGCTGGAGGGCTCCGACACGCTGACGCTCACCGCCGAGCTTCGCAAGCACGGCATCAAGCTGCTGGGCTCGACCATCGTGGGGCTGGAGCACCACACACCCGAAAACATCCACGAGGAGATCGAGCACGCCGTCGCGCACGACACGGATTTTCACCAGTTCATGCTGTACACGCCGGTTCCGGGCACGCCCCTGTTCCGCCAGATGACCGAAGAGGGACGCATGCTGGAAGGCGTGGACCTGGCCGATATTCACGGCCAGCACCAGTTCAATTTCGAGCACGCCGCGATTTCCCGCGAAGATTCCAAGCGCCTGCTCGACTGGGCGTTCCGCCGCGATTTCGAGCGCAACGGCCCGAGCATCTACCGCATCTGCCGCACGACTCTCGAAGGCTGGCGGCGCTATAGGAACGATCCGGATGCGCGGGTGCGCGCGCGGTTCGCCAGGGAAGGGCGGTCGCTCAAAGACGGGTATGCCGCGGCGCTGTGGGCCATGGAAAAGCACCTGCGCCCTACCAACGGGGCGGTGGCGGAAAAGGTGCGGGGCCTGCGCCAGGAGATCGGCCGGGAGTTCGGACTGGCGACCCGCGTGGTGATCCGCGCCCTGGGTCCGGTGCTTCTGTGGGCGGCGCGGCGCGAAGAGCGCCGCCTGGCGGCCGGCCAGACCTACGAGCCGCGCACCATCGTGGAGCGCCGCAACTGGGATTCCCTGGCGCTCACTGCCCCAGGAGAATCTTCAGGTAGCTTATGCCCGTCCGGAGCTCCACCGTCTGGGTTGCCTGTTTTCCGTCCTTCTCGATAGTGACGCGGTAAGTGCCGGGCTTGAGCCTGAGCTCGGTGGGGGTGACCTGCCCAGTCGGTTTGCCGTCTACCAGCACGTGCGCGCCGGGCGGGTCGCTGGTCAGCATCAGGCTCCCGGCGATCGGGTGCAGCACCACCGCCTGCATCTCCATAGGGTACGTGCCCACGTAAACTTCGCGGTGCTCGATGTCGTAGCCGGGCATAGTGATCGCAACCGTGTGCCGTCCGGGAAGGGCGTGCAGGCTGCAAGGCGTGGTGCAGGCCGTATCGGGCCGGCCGTCCAAGGTCGCGGTGGCTGCCCCGGGGCTGCTGATGATGCTCACCTCTTGAGGCTCCGGCGAGGGCGGGGGCGACTGCCTGACGCGAGCCGGTGTTTCGGCAACCGCCGTCTTAGGCGCCTCCGGTTTCGGAGCTTCCTGCTTCGTGGCTTCCTGCTTCGCCGCCTCGTGCTTCGCCGCCTCTTGCTTCGCAGCATCCTGCGTCGCGGTGTCCGGCTTCGCCGGCTCGGTCGCAGCCGCCTCCGTCTTAGGCCCTTCTTTGGGCGGTTCCGCGGGCGTCATCGGGCTGGGTTTTTGCTGGTCCTGGCCGGTGTTTCCGGCGGCTGCCGGAACCTGGGGCGCCTGTCCGGCCGCCTGCGTCCCGGTCTTGGGCTGCTGCTGCTGGGCGGCCTCCTGCGATTGCGGCTTCCGGGACAGCCACGGGAACGCCTGCCAACCGATCAGCGCCAACAGTCCCGCCGCCACCAGCATGGCCAGCAGGAACGTGAGGAACCCGCCCTTGCGCTCGGGGCGCGCCTCGGTGGTGGCGGTCTCACCGGGCCGCGCGGAACGCAGCGGCTTGCGGGCCGGGGGCAGCGAGATGGCCGGCCTGGCCGCGTCAATCGCGGTGGGCTCGTTCAAGCTGCCGCCCCGCGGCATCGGCCTCCAGCCCTTGCTGGCGGCGCAGGCCTTCTCCAGCGCCGAAGCGAACTCCTGGCAGTAGCGGTAGCGGTCGTCCGGCTTTTTCGATAGCCCCTTCTGGATCACGCTCTCGATCTCACGGCTCAGGCTGGGGTTGATGCGGTGCGGCAGGGGCGGCTCTTCGGCCACGATCTTGTAGACCACCGTCGTGAGGTGCTCGCCGGTATACGGCTTCTCGCCGGTCAGCATCTCGAAGGCGATCACGGCCAGCGAAAACTGGTCGGAGCGGCCGTCCACGGTCAGCCCCTGCACTTGCTCGGGCGACATGTAGTGCGGCGTCCCCACGATCGAGCCGGTCATCGTGAACTGCTCCGAGGCGGTGATTTTCGCAATTCCGAAATCCGTGATCTTGGCCGTGCTGTCGGCCGCGATCATGATGTTGGCGGGCTTAATGTCCCGGTGCACGATGCCCTTCTGGTGGGCGTAGTCGAGCGCCACGGCGGTCTGCCCGAGAATTCCGAAGATCTGCTCCGGTCGAAGGGTGGTCACCTCCGAGAGCAGCTGGTCGAGGGTCGGGCCGTCCACGTACTCCATGGCGATGTAAGCCAGGTCGCCCTGCTGCTCCACGTCGTAGATCGTGACGATGCCGGGATGCGACAGAATACCCGCCGAGCGGGCCTCGCGGAAGAGCCGTTCGCGCATGCGTTCCTGCTCTTCCGGCTTGCGCACGGTGCTAAGGGCGATGGTCTTGATGGCAACCGGCCGGCCGATATTCGGGTCGATGGCGTGGTACACCACACCCATGGCCCCGCGTCCCAGCTCCCTGACGATTTTATATCGCCCGATACGATCCATCCAGTCTAGTCATAGCACAGGTAGGGCAGGCCTCCGGACTGCCCACGCGCCGAAGGCGCGCTTTACTCATAGCGAAGTGCCTCGATCGGGTCCAGGCGCGCCGCCTTCACCGCCGGCAGCAGGCCCGCCACCAGACCTACGGTTTCGAGCAGGAGCGTGGAAGTGATCACCGCAAAGGCCGAAATCTTCAGATGGATGTCGCCGGCCCCGGTGGTGTCCTTGAAGATCGGGCCGAGCAGCGGAAGGGTTCCCAGCAGCGCGGTCAGGCCCCAACCCGCCGCCACACCGAGGGCGCCCCCGGCCGTCACGATCGCCATGGCTTCCAGCAGAAACTGCCACAGGATGGCGCGGCGGGTGGCCCCGACCGATTTCAGCAGCCCGATCTCGCGCGTCCGCTGCGTCACCGACACCAGCATGATGTTGGCCAGCCCCACGCCGCCGATAGCCAGCGTCAGGGTGCCGATAAATGCGAGAAGCACCTCTAAGGCGATCCCCATGGTGTCCACCAGCCGCATGGATTCGTTGAACACGAAACTCCGTATGGCACGCTCGTCCTTGGAGGAGAAGTTGTGGATGCGCGCCAGCGCCGCCCGCACCTGCTCCACGGCCTGCTCGCGAAATACCGGATTGGCGGGCATCCAGACCACGTCGTCGGGATAGTGCAGGTCGCGGAACAGCGAAGCGGTCTCGTACGGGATGAACAGGCACTCGTTGTCGGGCGTGTTGTAGTTGGCGATCTGGGTCTTGGTGCGCAGCACCCCAACCACCGTAAAGCGCAGCCCGTTGATGGTGACCTCTTCGCCCTCCGGGGGGATTTCGCCGAACAGCTTTTCCGCCGCTTTGCCGCCCAGCACCGTCACGCGCCGCTTTTCCATCTCGTCTTCCGGCTCGAGGTAGCGGCCGGACACCACGCTCTGGTTGCGGATCCGCCCGTAGGCCGGCCGCGCCGCACGCACCATGGTGGTGTCCGTGCGGTAGCCGCGCGCCACGGTCATGCCTCCGATCATCAACTCGGGCGAGATGGCCGCCACCATGGGGACCGTCTCGCGGATTACGTCGACGTCGGCGGCTTCGATCCGCACCCTGCGGCCGGAGCGCTCGCCGCCGGCCTGCATGGAGGTCTGGCCGCCGAACATGAGAACGAGGTCCTGGCCGACTTCGAGGAAGGCGCGGCGAAGGGCGAAGTGAAAGCCGTCGCCGTATGAGTACAGGATGACGAAGCAGGCCACGCCCCACGCCAGGCTGATGGTAGTCAGGATGCTGCGCTGCCGGTTAAACCGGAGCGCCTGCGCGGCCTCGCGAAAGACGGAGCCCAGGGTCATGTGCGGTCACCGCTCATAGCGCAGCGCCTCCACCGGGGTCAGGCTCGCCGCGCGCCAGGCGGGCCACAGCGCCGAGGCTACCGCGATGATCGCCAGCGCTCCGAAGGCCAGCGCCGTGGTGGTTCCGTTGACCGGCAGGCCGCCGAACATCTCCTGCTTGGGCATGCGGTTCACCGCCGAGGCCAGCGCGTATGCACCCGCCCATCCGCATAGTCCGCTGATCACCGCCAGCAGCACGCCTTCCAGCAGGAAATCGGAGAGGATCCTGCCTCGCGTGGCGCCCACGGCCTTGCGCAGTCCGATTTCGCGGGTCCGCTCGGTCACCGAAACCAGCATGATGTTCATCACGCCCACGCCGCCCAGCGTCAGGGTCACCACCGCGATGGCTCCGAGAAACGCGGTCATCGACGTGAAGATGTTATCGACCAGCCGGGCGTTTTCCACTGTGTCCCAGATGAAGACCGCGCTCGGGTCCGCCGGGTCGAAGCGGTGATTGCGGGCCAGCACGCGCATCACCTGTTCGCGCGCCTCTTTGAACTGGTCGAGGGAGGCCGGCACGTAGATCAGGTCGCTGACGATGCCGGGGTGGAAATTGGCGTCGGTCAACGGCAGGTCGCGCACCATGGTGGAGTAGGGGATGAAGATCTTGTCGCTGTCCAGGCCGTTGTAGCTGCTGTTCTGGGTTTTAGGCGGCACCAGCCCGACGATCCGGAAGGGCAGGCCGTTGATCGCGAGCGTGTCCCCCGGCCCAACCGGGTGTTCGCCGAACAACTGCTTGCGCACGTTGTCGCCCAGCACCGCCACCCGCGCCGCGTCGCGATCGTCCTGTTCCAGCAGGAAACGCCCGCGGTCCACCGGCACGTTGCGGATCTCGGAGTAGATCGCCTCCACCCCCATCACGCCGAACGATCCGCTGTTGAACGGGCTCACGGCGCGGGCGCCGTTCTGCAACTCCGCCACTGCCCGCTTCACCAGCCAGCATTCCGCGCGGACATCGCGAACGTCGGTATAGTCGAGCCGGATGCGCCGCCCCGCGCGCCGCCCGCCCGCCTGCAACTCAGTGCGGCCGTTGAAGACGATCACGATGTTCTCGCCGAGCTGGCGGAAGCGGTCGCGCTGGCCGAGCTTGAAGCCATCCCCCATGGCCACGATCAATACCATCGAAGCCACGCCCCAGGCGATTCCGGCCATGGTGAGGATGCTGCGCAGTTTGTTACGCAGCAGGCTGGCGGCAACGCCCCCGAAAAGCTCGCGCAGGTACGACATGGCGCTGTCCCGCTACTGCAGAACCACTTGCTGGCCCTGGCTCAGTCCCTTGACGATCTGGGTCTTCGAGCCGTTGCTGATCCCGGTAGTCACGGGGACGCGGCGGCGCCCGGTTTCGCTGGCCGCGTCCGCCACCTCGACCTCGGTCGACCGGTCTTTCTTGTAGAGGATCGCGCCTTCCGGCACCGCCAGCACGCCTTTGCGCTCTTCCAGCAGGATCTCCGCGTTGGCCGTCATGGTGGCCATGAGCTTGCGCGATTCGTTGGAGATCGAAACCCGCACTTCGAAGGTCGTGACGTTATCTTTCTCCACGCCCATGGGCGAGATCTTGGTGACTCTTCCCGAGAAGTTCTGGTCGCGGTACGATTCCACCGTGATGCGCGCCGGCTGGCCCAGGTAGACCTTGCCGATGTCGCTCTCGTCCACCTTGCCTTTTACGTAGACCTCGCGCAGGTCGCCCACCGTCATGATGAGCGTGGCACCCGAGCCCATGGTGAGGATGGAGCTCACGGCGTCCCCCACCTCGCGATCGCGCGACAGCACGACGCCGTCGATGGGAGAGGCGATGGTGGCGTTGCGCAGATCCTCTTCCGCCTGCGAGAGCTGCGCCTTCACCTGCTCCACCTGGGCTTCGGCTTTGGCGATGGCCGCGCGCGCCACTCCCAGGTTGACGATGGCCTGCTGCTGGCGGTTCACGGCGAGCTGGTAGTTCTTTTCGGTATCGTCGCGCGTGGTCTGCGGAATCAGCAGCTCCTGGAACATGGTCCGTGCGCGTTCCATGTCCCTCTTGAGGAAGGGAACGTCCGGTCCGGCGGCCTCCACTTTGTTCCGCTCGTAGTCCGCCTGGGCGCTCTGGAGGGTGGCCTCGCGCGACGCCCAGCGCGGCCTGCGCCTGGCGGAGGCGCGGAAGTAGATCATTCTGGTCCAGTTCGCAGATCACCTGGCCCTGGCGGACCGTGTCGCCCACGTTGACCGGCAGTTTCTGAATGATGCCGCTGGCTTTGGACTTGATTTCCACTTTGGTGGTGGGTTCGATCTTGCCCGTCGCGACCACCGACCGGGCCAGGTCGATGCGCTCGACGCGGGCCAGTTTCTCGGTATCGATTTTGGCGGGCGTGCGGCTAAGGGCCCTCAGCGAGAAGAACGCCACTCCCGCCAACACCGGAACCGACGCCAGCACAATCCACAAAACAGAGCGCTTCCTGCGGACAGCCATAAGATTCTCGTATCTTAGGAGATTACGCTCTGATTTTACGATTAGTTCCCGGGGGTTGTCTCGTTCCCGGATCGTCCCGAAATGTTTACAGGTTGATTCGGCGTTTACCTTATTTTGCGAGTACTCCCGGCCTGACGAATCTTCCGCTGATCCGTAATATCTTCGGTTAGTACCGGACTACCTTTTCCAGTAAAGTGCGGTTACCCGGTCGTAAAATGAGATCGACTTGGGATCCATGACCGCGGAATTCGATTCTTCGCGTCCAACCGGCGGCGCTCGTTCCGGCTTGTCTTTGCGCGCCAAAGGCGTAGCCATCATCTCTCTTCCTATCGTGGCGCTGTTTGTCGCGATGTTCTCCGTGCGCTGGATGGGAGTGGAATCGGTTTCGGCCGAGCAGGCGATCGAGCGGGAATACCGGAACCACTTCGCGCAGCTCGGTCTCCCTTTCGACCGGGCCGAGGAGCTGCGCCTGGCCGAGCTGCTGGGACGCCGCGATTCGGCTCGCCGCAAGCTCTCCGGGATCCTAGTCTGCTGCGGAATCCTGGGGCCGCTCGGCGCGCTGTTCATGCACCTGCTGATCGCGGACAAGCTGGCGTGGCGCCTGCGGGCAGTCCAGGAAAACGCCCGCCGGCTGGCCCACGGCCTGCCGCTGGCGCCATTTCCCACGGGGACCGACGAAATCGCCAAGCTGGCGCGCCAACTGGAGGACGCGGCCTACCTCATGCGCGGCCGCGAACGCGAACTGCGGGAGAGCGAGAGCCGGTTCCGCGACCTGTTCGACCGGGCCCCCATCCCTTACGAAGAGACCGATGCCAAGGGTGTGATCCGGCGGTTCAACCAGGAGGTTTCGAGGCTTTTGAAAACCACGCCCGACCGTATTCTCGGCCGCAAGGCGTGGGATTTCGTGGCTCCCGACCAGCAGACGGGCTTTCGCGCCGCCATGCTCGAAAGAATGGCCTCGGCCCATGAAATCGAACCGTTCGAATGCGAGTTCCTCCTCGAAGACGGGTCGCGCATCACAGTCGAGATCCGCGAGAGCCTCATCCGCCGCGCGGATGGGGAGGTGATCGGGGTCTGCCGGTCTCTCCTCGATGTGACGGAGAGGAATCTCGCGGCCATGGCCGCCCGCAAAGTGGCGCAGTACGCCCTGGAGCTCAGCAGCAAGAACGAGCAACTGGCGCGCGCGCTCGACGCGGCCCGCTCGGCGACGGAAGCCAAGAGCCGCTTTTTGGCCGCGGTTTCGCACGAGCTGCGGACGCCGCTGAACGGCATCATCGGGTTCTCCGAAATGATGTACGACGAGAAGTTGGGGGCCATCGCCGCGCAACAGAAGGAGATCCTCGGTGACATCCTCACCAGCGCCCGCCACCTGCTGCAGCTCATCAACGACATCCTCGACCTGTCCAAGGTGGAAGCGGGGAAGATGGAGTTCCAGCCAGAGCCTTGCGCGATCGATGCCCTGATCCACGAGGTGCGCGACGTGCTCCGTCCGCTGGCCGAGAAGAAGAGCATCGAAGTGGAGATGGAGGTGCCCGCGGGCTTGAACGGCGTCATCGACCGGTCGCGTTTCAAGCAGGTGTTGTACAACTACCTTTCGAATGCCGTGAAGTTCACGATGCAGGGGGGACACGTTTGCATACGCGCGCGCATCGCCGGGGAAGGCTCCCTGCGCGTGGAAGTAGAAGATACCGGAGTCGGGATTCTACCGGAGGAGATGCCTCTCCTGTTTCATGAGTTCCAGCAGCTGCCGAACAGTCGAAAGGCCGGGCAGGGAACCGGCCTGGGTCTGGCTTTGACCCGTCATATTGTGGAGGCGCAGGGGGGGCGTGTCGAGGTTCGCAGCACTCCCGGGCATGGGAGTGTTTTTTCGGCAATTTTACCCCTCAACACCTTAACGGAGTGCGGTGTACGCTAAACTACCTGATGATGGCGGGAGAGTCTGTATTGATCGTCGATGATACCCCGGTCAACCTCAAGCTTACCCGTATCCTCCTGGTTAATGAGGGTTATAAGGTTCTGACCGCGCCCAGCGCCGAGGACGCGCTGGAGTTACTGCGAAGCTGCCATCCGGACCTCGTTCTGGCCGATATCCAACTGCCGGGGATGGACGGGCTGGAGCTGACGCGTCGCATTAAAGGCGCCGAGAGTACCCGGGATATCACCGTCGTTGCGCTGACTGCATTCGCGATGAAAGGCGACGAGCAGAAGGCGATCGATGCCGGTTGCGACGGCTACATCACAAAGCCTATAGACACCCGGTCACTGGGCGACCGTATCCGGGGATACCTGGACCGGCGCACGCAGACTCCGCCGGCGGAACGGCCGGAACCGGGACACGAAACACTGGCCCAGGCCGAAATGCTGGCGCTGCGCCGCCGCTTTCTGGAAGAGGGCCATGAACTGGCACGCCAGTGGCTGCGCGACCTGGAAGGCCCGTTTCACCCCGAGGAAGTTTCCCGGGCAGTGCACCAGTGGATTGGCGCGGCCGGGCTGCTCGGCTACACCGCCATCAGCCGCCTCTCCCGTGAGGTGGAAGCCGTGCTTCACGAGCGTCCGCTCGATAGCGGACAACTGCGTGAGTCGCTGGCCAACCTGGTTCTGGCGTTCAGCACCCCGCGCGAGGCGCGCGACGCTCCGATTCCGGGCGCCGTGCTGGACGCACTCAGCGGCAAGCGTGCGGCCCTGGTGGGTTTCCAGGCCAATGAGGAGCAGCGCATGTCGGTGGCGCTCGAGCGGGCCCGCGCCGAAGCCGTGCCGTTCCCGATTTCGGAGCCGGCGGATTCGCCGGCGGTTCGTGCGTCCGACCTGGTGGTCATCAGCGTTCGCACCGATAATCTCGGGTCGCACTGGATGCACTTGCGCCGCGAGGCCGGCACTCCTCCCCTGGTGTTTGCGGGCGCCCGCGACCAGCTGCTCACGATCGAAGCGGCGCAGGAGCCGGGTGTGGAGTTCCTGATGGATCCGTGGGAAGTGGACGAGGCGCTCATGCGGCTCAGCCTGGCATGCTCCCGGCTAACCGCTGCCGACCAGGCCGCCGCCCCTCTGCGGCCGCCCGCCCCCGTCAAGCCGGGACGTCTCCAGGTGCTGATTGCCGACGACGACCCCACGGTGCTGGTGCTGGTCAGCGCCGCCATCGAGAACTTCGGCATGGAATGCCTGACCGCCCCCGACGGCAGCACGGCCATCGAGACCTTGCGGCGCGTCAAGCCGCATGCGGCCGTTCTGGACGTCAACATGCCGGGTATGGATGGATACGAAGTGCTCTCCGCGATTCGGGCTGAGGCGCTTCCGGTTCGGGTGCTGTTGTTAACGGCCCGGCAGCAGGAGAATGACGTGATCCGCGCCTTCGCCCTGGGCGCGGACGATTATGTGGTAAAGCCGTTCAGCCCCATGGAACTGGTGGCGCGATTGAAGCGGCTGCTGGTGCGATGACGGGTGTCGTGCTGGGAGCTGCGGCCGCCGTTGTGGGCCTCGGCGAGGCGGTTGTCCTGGCATGGTTCGATGTCGCCCTGCTGCGCAGCCTCAGGCGGCGCCGCCGGGAGCAGGCAATCGCCAAAATTGCACCCGAGATCCGCCGCGTCCTGGTGGATTACCTCTCCGGCGCCGACAAGTTGCAGGACCTGCGCCGGTTCTTCAACGAGGATGCGCAGGCTCTGGCTGACGTCATGTTCTCCTTTCGCGGCGCGGTGGGAGGCGGAGCGCGTGAGAGGCTTTGCGAACTGGCTCTCGAGCTGGGCCTGGTCCGCGACTGGTGCCTGGACGCGCGTTCCCCCGCCATCGTTCGGAAACGCGAGGCGTTTGCCCGCCTGGCCTTCGTCTGTGCGTACGAACCCTGCCGCCGCCTGGCCGTCGATCTCCTGCTGGCGGCCCTCGAGGAACCGGACGACGATGTGCGGATTTCCGCCGCGCGCGGCCTGATCCAGTCCGGAGAAAACGAAACGCTGGATTCCGTCTTCGAGTTTGCCCTCTCGAGCAACCTGCTGACGCGCGCGCTGCTGGCCGAGGATTTGCGGAAGTACACTTCGCAGCTTTCGGAGCGGGCCATCCCCGAAGCGCTCTCTTCCCCGGAAAGCCACGTGGTTCTCGCCGGGCTGGATGTCCTGCTGGCCTGGCAGCGGGCGGTCGTGGTGCCGGAACTGCCGCGTCTGCTGGGGCACCCCGATAGCGCCGTCAGGCTCCGCGCGCTGCAACTGGCGCCGATGGTGCCGCTGACGCCGGAGGGACGCACCGCGATTCTGCAGGCCCTCTCGGAACCGGACCTCGAAGTGAGCAAGGCCGCCGCCATCAGCGCCGGGCGCCTGAGGATAGAGGAGAGCCTGCCACACCTGTCCGCCCTGATGCAAGGGGAAGGGGTGGAAGTGGCAAGGAGCGCCGCCGGAGCGCTGGCTCAAATGCCGCCGCGCGGGTGGAAGGTTCTGGAAGAGTTGAGCGAGGGCGGCAGCAAAGTGACGGCGGAGGTGGCCCGGGCGGCCCTGGCGCGCTACGGGGGAGGCGCGCGCCCATGACGGTCGTCGCGGCGATCCTGCTGTCGATCTCGATTGCCCTGCTGGCATCCGCGGGCGTCGCGTTGTACGCCATGCTGCAAGGCAAACAGGTGCTGCGGCGGGTGCTGCGCGACGTGCGGGACGACGACAGCCTTCTGTTGAAATCTCCCATGGCGCCGGGTGTTTCGATCATTACGTCGCCTCGCGACGCGTCGCCCGATTCACGCGCCTGGGTCCGCCGCCTGCTCGAGCTGTTTTCCGGAAACCACGAAGTAGTCGTCGTGCTGGACGGCGCGGAGCCCCTCGAGCGGGACCGGTGGCTGGCCGAATTCCGCCTGGGCCCGGTTTCCCGGAGATCTTCCGAGGATTTGAAGGCTGCCCGGGTGCTGGGTGTTTACGAATCGTACGACCCGGTACGCATGGTGCTGGTGGACAAGGAAGCGGGCGGCGCCAGCGACGCGCTGAACGCCGGCGTGAACATCGCGATGTACCCGGTGATCGGGTGGATGGAGAGAGGCAGCCGTTTCGAGCCGAATCTGCTGTTGCGCCTGATTCGCCCGATGCTGGAGCAGCCCGACGAGACGGTGGCGGTTTGCGGCGTGTCTCCCGCGCCCGCACCTGCCGCGTGGGCTGCGCGCTTCGGCGCCTGCGCGTTCCTGCGAACCTGGCTGGTCCGCTGTGGCGCTTTCCGCGGGTGGAACATGCTGCTGCCGGTCCCCGGCGCCGCGGTCCTGGTGCGACGGGACGCGGTGGTGGCCGCGCACGGCTTCCGGGCAGGCGTGGCGGAGTTATGCATGCGGCTGCATGCCGCCGCCAGGGTTGCGAAGGCGCCGTACCGCATCGCGCTGGTTGCCGAGCCGGTTATTTTTCCGCCGGAGCCTGCCGGGTGGCGGGAACTCGGCCGGCAGATCGCCCGCGACCAGGCTGAACTGTGCCGTATCTCGCTGGGGTGGGCTCGCGGAGCGGACCGGCGGGTCCGGGGAGGCTTCCTCTGGTTCCGGCTTTTCAAGCCTCTGCTCGAGACCGCCGGTTATCCGCTGGCCCTGGTGGGGTGGATCCTGGGACAGGTGGATCCCGCGACCGTGCTGTTCTTCCTGGTCGCGAGCATCGGTTCAGGCATCGTGGTCTCGACCGCCGCAGTGGTTCTGCCCGCGCTGGCCACCGATCGGGGGCTCGAACCGGCGCAGCTCAAGCGGCTTTTTCTGGCGGGCGTGCTGGAGAACCTGGGCTACCGGCAAATCCGGAACCTGGCGCTTATTGTGGGATTTTTCAGCAGTACACCGCCCGCTCCCTGACCGTCAGGGAGCGGGCCACTTTTCTAATTAATTAAGAGCTTGGTCTTGGTTCCGCCGATCCGGATTTCCGAGATCGTCGGTTTTCCATTCTGCTCGACGTAGCGAATTGCCGTATTTTCGAATTTCCGTTCGGAGGTCTCGACTTTTACGGGAATATCGACGGTGAGCTTCTGGCGGGTCAGCGTTGCGGTTTCGTTCAGAATCTGCAGCCGGTACTCGCCAGCTTTCAATTCGGTCCCCTTCACAACGGAAGGCTGCAGCAGGGTGATTTTATAGCTGACACCCGAAACGCCGCCCGCAAATGCGGCCGCGAGCGCCAGGACCGCAAACGCCACTACGAGTTTCTTAATCATTAATTCTCCTGAACCGGTTAGTTCGAATTTAAAAATCGGGGCCGGTAAACCCAATCAGGAGTTTAGCACCACTTTATCGTGGATCACAATATATCTATTGGGCAGCGACCACTCTCAAGGGCCGCTCGAGGCGGAAGGTCAGGACCGTTTCGACCGGCACTTTGATCGATCCACCGCGGGTAAAGACCTGAGTGAGTGCGCCCGCGCCGGCGCCCGAGCCGGCACCGATCGCTGCACCTTTGCCACCCCCGGCGATGGCCCCGATAATGGCCCCGAGGGCGGCGCCGCCGCCGGTGAACTCGGCGGT
Organism: Bryobacterales bacterium; assembly: GCA_963836015.1. GTDB lineage: Bacteria > Acidobacteriota > Terriglobia > Bryobacterales > Bryobacteraceae > CAWCDJ01. The sequence continues at coordinate 1,228,393 of CAWIIF010000015.1, forward strand.
CCGCTTATTCTTGCCGATACCGTCGCGGCCGCGCTCCGAGAGGTTGGCGGTTTCCAACCTGTACTGGCGACCGTCGATGGCCACGGAGGCCATGTCGAGGACCAGGTCCGCGGTGCCGCGGAAGTGCCCGCCTTTCGAGGCTGAGCGGATCACGATCACGGCGTTGGCTCCGCGCGGAATGACTACGGCTCCGGAAGCATCGCGGACATCCCTGGTGACCTCCGCGGGGAACGTCTGTCCCTCCACGGCCTTGGCGGAATCGATGCTCTCTTCGGTCCGCACGGAGATTTGGGTGCCGGAAGCCACTTCGTAAGTCCTGGTGGTGACAGCCGCGGCCGGGGGATGGTAGTGGTTTTCGTGATCGTCCTCGGATGCGGCTGGGGGCGCCGGGCTGGCGCCTGGGGCTGGAGCGGATACCGCAGGTGCCGGCGCAGCGCCGGCGGCCGGTGGCGGTGCGGCGCCGGCGACCGGCTCGGCGTCGTCGTATGCCACGGATTTCACTTGTGCCATCGGGATGGTGCGGGTGATGCTGTCATCGCCCGCCAGCTTCATTTCAGCGGCGGAACTCTCGAGCACTTTGCCGGCTACAGTTGTGCCGTCGCGCAGGGTGACAGTGGCGTGCGGCGCATTCGCGCCCGGCGCGCCCGCCTGTTTCGAGCACGATGCCAGGATGAACAGGGATAAGACGACTGGAATTACAAAACGACGCATTGGGGGTATCCTCCTATAACCCGTAATGCCAGTATACAGAGTTCAGTCGCGTTCGAGCTTTACAACCCAGACGGCCGCGGGCCCCAGCGCCCGTTCCACGTTCAGCACGGCTCCGTTCCGCGTGATCCGGACCGCACCGCCGTCCACCAGGTCGGATGCCCGCCAGTTGCCCCGGAACCCCAGACCGACTCGCGCTACGGTGGGCAGCTGGTTGTGATTGAAGACAAAGACAAGCCGGTTTTCGCCGGATTCGAGCACCCGCACTTCGATCCCCGGATTCCCGCCGTCAGGCGGGCTGCTGACCCCGGCCCACTCCAGCAATCCCGCATAGAAGCGAGCGGCCGCGGGCGTGGGCGATGTTTCGTACGCCGCGCTCAGATAGGATCCCAACGTCAGCGTCCTGCCCCTGCCAAATCTCGAGGCCACGGCGGCTGGAGCATTGTTGGCGTACCGGGCCACGACGCGAGCGGCACCCGATACTGGTTCCAGCGTCTCCTCATACCAGCGCCCGGGCAGCGATTCGCCGGGTGAAAGCCCGGGGATCTCCGTGCCGGTCCAGTGCAGGCTGGTGCGGCCCTTCGGGGCGACTTGGACGGCCGTCTCCCGGCATCCCATTACCTCCGAGAGCCCCATGCCGGGAATAGTCTCCGAGGCATAGCCTTTCTCGTTGTTCCAGCCCGTCCGCGCCTCTGAAACCAGAGTGCCGCCGTTCTCGACATACTGCCGGAGCGGCGCAATGGCGGCCTCGGGCAGCATCAGCGGGTAAGGCAGGATGACGAGCTTATAGGATTTCAACACACCGGATGACAGCTCATTGATGTGGACGTAATCGAGCTGCACATTTCGCCCGAAGAGCGCGCGGTAAACGCCCAGCAGCGAATCCCGCTCGATCCCGGCCACCTCACCCTGCGGCCCGGACGCAGCCTCCGACCGCTGGCGGCCGCCCACGAAATGGACGAGGGGATTGTAAACGATGGCCACCTCGGAGACGGGCGGGCGTGCGTCGAGGAACAGGCGCTGGTTGCGGTCCACCACCCGGGCAATCGATCCGGCAACGCGGGCGCGCCCGGTCACGGTGCCGTCGAGTTGGATCAACCCGAAGCCCCCGCTCTCGTATCCGGAACTCATGGGGTAGTAAGCGTAGAAATTCACGCCCTTGGCGCCGCGCGAGAGAGCTGTCCAGGTCCAAGTGCGGAGATCCTCAGGCGTCACCGTGGGGCTGACATTCAGGGCCACCGTGCCGAACCCGCTCTGCAACTCTCCGACGTAGAAGCCCGCCCGGCCGTCCGCGAAACCGAACGAACGCGTGAAGTCGAAGAGGGCCCCGCGCCACGCCACGTCACGGTCTACGAATGCGGAATGCTTGGGATAGAAGGAGGTGCCGTAGAAATCCACCTGGCGGGCCATGGTCCAGTCATCCGGCTGGCCTTCCCAGTGGTTCGGTGAGGTGAAAAGGCCGACAGCCGCCGCATGGCTGGTTACGATGCCGCCGGGGTCGGCTTGCTTCACGGCCAGGTAGCGGTCGTGCAGGTCGTCGCCGAGCTTATCCGCGATGAACGTTTTCCAGTCGATGTAATCGGTGTAGGAAAGGATGGTGCTCATTCTGCCGGGCTCGACCTCGTCCCAACTGTCGAATTCGCGATACCACGCAGCATTCAAACGGTCGAGGTCACCGTACTTCTGGTGCAGCCAGCTGCGAAACTTCGCCAGGGTGTTCCGGCAGAAGCAGAACTCGGGGTTGGGGATATACGCGGGAGTTGCCCAGTTGATGACGTGAGGTTCGCTCCACAAGTCCCAGCCGGCAAAGGCAGGATTGTTCCGTACGTGCTCCGCCAGGGCGGTGTAGAATTCCAGGTCAGCCCGGCGCACACCCGGGTGATCCATGCAATATCCGGGCGAGGATTCCGGCTTCACCTCCGCGCCATTCGAGGAGACGAACAGCGAGTCCGGGTACTTCACTCCCACCCAGCGGGGAGCCGAATCCATGTAGACCTGCAAAAAGACCTTTAGCCCCTCTTCCCGGGCAAGTTCCAGGATCACGTCCAGGTTCTCGAAATGGTAATCGTGCTCTTTCGGTTCGCCGGTGGCCCAATCGATCCACGTGCGGACGGTGTTGAAGCCGAGGGCTTTGATCTGGCGAATATCACGGCGCCAAAGCTCCTTTTTGGCACGGGCGTTCTTCTCGAGCATGGGAGCGCGGGCTTTGCCTCCTCCGTACCAAACCGCCATCGGGAAGAAGTCTGCGCCGAAGGCGTGGGCACAGAGCAGCAGGGCAAAGAATAGCCGCATAGAAACTTCAGTTTCGCGCAGATGACCAGGATTTTCACGCCTCAAATTGCCCCTTTTCTTCGGCCTACGGTGGGCGTATAGTATTCGGCTGTAAAGACCTGAAATACCGCAATTGGCTGGAGGGGTCAAACGCGCTTCAAGGTCTATCCGCCGGCTGCGCCCGGCGGCAACGGGGAAGTATTAGCGGGAATAGGGGTGAATCGATGAAACGTTCGTTACTGCTTGCAGGCAGTCTACTGGCCGTTTTTCTTCTCTGCGCTGCAATTCCGGCCTTTGGCCAAGTCCTGTATGGATCCATCGTCGGTACGGTCGAAGACCCGTCCGGCGCGGTCGTCCCGAAGGCGACGATCACTGTCACGAACACACAAACCGGGTTGACCCGCGAAACCATGGCGGATGAAGCCGGGCGGTTTTCCATTCTCAACCTGCTGGCCGGAGTCTACGACATGAAAGTGGTGGCCTCGGGGTTCCGGCAGCTTACACAAACGGGTGTGGAGGTTACGATCAATACGGTCACCCGGGCCGATGCCAGGCTGGAGGTCGGGCAAACGAGCGAGCAGGTGACCGTTTCCGCGACCACCGCCGTGCTCCAAACCGACAAGTCCGACGTCCGGCACGAAATAACGGGTGAGACCGTCGAGAACCTGCCGCTGCCGGCGTATCGGAATTACCAGAGCCTGCTGGCACTGGTCCCCGGCGCCACGCCGCCGGCATTCCAAAATGCCGTAGTCGATACTCCCGGGCGCGCGCTGCGCTCGTTCGTGAACGGCACCGCGACCAATAACAACAACACCCTGACCGATGGCGCGGTCAATATCAATATCTGGCTGCCCCACCACGTTGCGTACGTTCAGCCGGCGGAGTCGATCGAGACCGTCAATGTGAGTACCGGCAGCTTCGACGCGGAGCAGGGAATGGCCGGCGGCGCCGCCGTCACTGTCGTCACCAAGTCCGGGACGAATAGCCTCCACGGCACCGGGTGGTGGTATAACACCAACCAGCACCTCCAAAGCGACCCGACTTACTTCCGGCCGTCCGGCTACACAAAGCCGCTGAATATCATGAACATTTTTGGCGGCAACATCGGCGGCCCGATCAAGAAGGACAAGCTGTTCTACTTCTTCAACTTCGAGCGGACGACGGAACGCACCGGCTATTACGGCGCCTACTCTGTCGCGCCCGCGGACTTCCGCGCCGGCGATTTCAGCAAGTGGGCGGCCCTGAATAACGCGCATGTGTACGACCCGCTCAGCGCGCCCGTGACCAATGCCGCGGCCCGCACGCCGTTCCCGAACGACATCATCCCGTCGAGCCGGATCAACCCGATCTTCCCGAACATCTACAAGGACATGCCGCTGCCGAACCAGACCTCGGTCACGGACCCCCTGAATCTCAGCGGCAACTATGGCGTGAGTGCCGTCCTCAAGCTCAATCGCAACCAGTACGACATGAAAGGCAACTACAACGTTTCGACCAAGCTCTCGACTTGGGGAAGCTATCGACGCATGGACGCGCCGGTGCAGGGCAAGTACCCGTTCGGTGATGTACTTGGCGGCTCCGCCCTGGGCACCGCCGGTTTCGGCAACACCACGACTCAACTGGTAACCGGCGGGTTCACCTACACCAAGTCGCCGACGTTCATCTTCGACGGCGTATTCGGGCACACGCGCATGGACCAGGCTGTCACGATTCCGAGTCTCGACAAGAACATCGGACTTGACGTCTGGCACATTCCCGGGACCAATGGCGGACAAACATACGCCAACGATACCCGCTATGGAAGCTCACCCAACCTGACCGGCTTCGGCTTCTCCGATATCGGCTTCCTCGACACCTGGACTCCGGTGTGGCGGCACGAGCGCAGCTTCACGTATCAGAGCAACTTCACCAAGGTCGCGGGCTCCCACGAATTCCGCTTCGGGTTCGACATCCGGCGTCTCGAGTTGAACCACTGGCAACCGGAAACGGCCAATCCGCGCGGCTATGTCGTTTTCAGCTCGGGAACCACGAATATCCCGACCCAGACCGCGCGGGCGCAAAACTCCTATGCCGCCGCCCTGCTCGGGTACGTGAACAACTACCAGAAGTCGGTTCAGTACTTCGAGATGAAGACGCGAGAGAATCAGTACGCGTTCTACGCCCGTGACAACTGGAAAGCCAGCCGAAAAGTCACCCTCAACTTGGGCCTGCGCTACGAGTACTACCCGCTCATCAACCGCGGCGACCGCGGCATCGAGCGGTGGAATCCGTACACCAATATCGTTTACTTCGGCGGCCTCGGCGCCACGCCGTACAATGCCGGCATCACCGTCAGCAAGAAGCTCTTCGCCCCGCGCATCGGGTTCGCCTGGCGCATGAACGAGAAATCGGTCTTCCGCGCGGGATACGGTCTGACCTACGACCCCCTGCCGTTTGGGCGGCCGCTCCGCGGTCTTTACCCCTCGACCATCACGGGTACTTATAATCCGGCCGCCGCCGGCAGCGACAACACCTATGGGTGGTTCGACAGCGTCAACGAGGGCATCCCCGAGATCCCGCTGCCGAATGTGGGCACGGGACAAGGCACTCTGCCGACTACGATCGATATGGGGCCGCGCAGTCCGTGGGGCGGCATGATCCACCGCGGCTACATTATGAGTTGGAACGCGACGCTCCAGCGGCAATTGCCGTGGAACATGCTCGGCAGCGCCGGATACGTTGCGACACGCACGATTCACCAGCTCATCGATACCAATATCAACAGCGCCGGTCCGGGTAGCAATGTCAGCCCGGCTACGACGCTGCCTTTGGCGCAGCTATATGGACGCACCATCGCATCCAACATGTGGGACGGGATCGGAATCGCGAATTACCACTCCCTTCAGGCCCAACTCACGAAGAACCTCAGCCACGGCCTGATGCTCATCACAAGCTATACCTTCAGCAAGTCGCTCAGCATGGCCGACGAGGACGGGTGGACCGGACTCCCTTACTACAACTGGGGTCCGATGATCTATAAGAACTACGCTCCCTCCGGCTACGATCGTCCTCACATGTTCACTACCGGCTGGAATTACGAACTGCCGGTCGGAAAGGGCAAACAGTGGGACATCTCCAGCAAAGCCGCCGACTATCTGATTGGGGGCTGGAAGTTCAGTGGAACCTTCGTTGCCTACTCCGGCCTGCCGTTTACGGTGACCGGCAGTGGCTCTTCCCTCCAGGCTGTGGGCAACAGCCAGACTGCCGACCAGATCGGGCCTGTCAAAAAGCTCGACGGAAAGGGACCGCAGCAACCTTATTTCGATCCGAATGCGTTCATGGACCCGCTGGTCTATCAAAACGCGATCAAAGCATCGACCGGTCAAACAATCTACCGGTTCGGCAGCATGGGCCGGAACTCTCTCCGCGGCCCCGGATACTGGCAACTGAGTCCGGGGATTTACAAGGACTTCAAGTTCAAGGAGAAAGTCAACGCCGAGTTCCGGGCAGAAGCCCAAAACTTCACGAACACGCCGATCTGGGGTAACCCCAATGCGGGAGCCGCATCGCCGATTCGCAACGCCGACGGATCGATCAACACCAGCGCCTCCGATCCGCTGCGCAACTTCATGTGCATCACGAGCGCGACCGCCGGCCGGCAATTCCGGTTCGGCCTGCGCCTCGCATTTTGATTCATGGACTGACCTTGTCACGCCCGGTCTCGCCTCGTGCGGGGCCGGGCATGCCTGGCCCGATGTAATTTTGTATACCTTAACTATGGGCAAACTGGCAATCGTACTTCTCTCCGCTGCCGCGGCGTTTGCCGCGAACGATGCCTGGACCAAGGTCAAGGAGTTGAAGAGCGGTACCGAGATACGAGTCTTCAAGCACGGGACAGTCAAGCCGATCGAGGGCAAACTCGACGAAGCACGGGACGATGATCTCGTAGTCGTCGTCAAGAACGAACAGGTCGCGGTGCCAAAGGAGGCCATCGACCGGCTGGACTGCCGGCCGTCGAAGCCGGGCGGGCGGATCACGACCGAAACCAAGACCAGCACGGATAATCCCGGCGCTAAACCTCCTGCCGGGATGGCGCACGGCGCGGCCGTGCCCGGTACGTCGTACTCGAGCGGTCTGTCGATTGGATCGAAGCCGGATTTCGAGACGATTTACCGCCGGCCTCCGGCCGCGCCGCCACGCAAATAGGACGTTCCGCGGAACAAAAGGCGCGCGTCCTACGTATATTCTCAGGTCGAGGACATTCAATGCGCATGAAGCTGATGGTTCCGGCCCTCGCGGCCGGCTTGCTTTGCCTGACCGCCTGCGACGCGGATTTCGGGGACTTCGAACGGTTTAGCAAAGACTTCCACTACAGCTACCCGCTGAGCGCGGGCGGGCGGCTGAACGTAGAGACGTTCAACGGCTCGGTGGAGATTTCGGGATGGGACCAGAACACCATCGATATCAGCGGCACAAAGTACGGCCCCAGCCAGGCGGAGGCCGACGGGCTGCCGGTGAGTATCGACCATAGCGCCGATAGCGCGGATATCCGGATCGTGCGGCCCACCGAGCGGAGGAACCGGCAGGGAGCCAGCCTGGTGATCCGGGTTCCACGAGGCGTGCTGCTCGAGCGGATCGTCTCCTCGAACGGCCACATCTACACTTCCGACGGCGCCGGCCCGGCGCGCCTCAAAACCTCCAACGCCAAGATTCAGGTGCGCGACCTCAAGGGCAATCTCGACGCCCAGACTTCCAACGGGGGCATAGAGCTGATCGCGGTCGACGGAGACGCCGTGGTCCACACCTCGAACGGGCGCATTCAGGTGGACCGCGTCACGGGAACGGTGGACGCCACCAGCTCGAACGCGAGCATCCACGCGGAAATCGGTCGCGCCGACCGCCCGGTGCGGGCGGAGACGTCGAACGGCAGCATCGAGCTGACCATCCCGGCCAACTATCGGGGCGATCTGCGCGCGCACACGAACAATGCCGGAATTACCGTGAAGGTGCTCGGCGATCTCAACGCCCACGTAATCGCGCGCACCAGCAATTCGAGCATCCATACCGATTTCGAAGTACGGACGCAGGGCGAGTTCAGCAAGAACTCCCTGGATGCGCAGATCGGGAGCGGGGGTGCGCTGCTGGACCTGACGACCTCGAACGGTGGGATCCGGCTGTCGCGGATGTAGGCGGGACAACGCTGCAAACTCCGTTTAGCGGCCGGAACCTCTTGCGGAAGCGAATTCCCTGGCTGACTTGATGCGACAATGCGATAGATGACGTGTCGCACTTCCATCACAGTCACCGTCTTGCTCTTGTTTGATGTGCTGGCGCAGTTGGCGGGCGCCGCCTGCGTGAGTGGGCATCCTTCAGTTGCTAAGGAATATAGGTCGTCCAGGCTAGTCGCTGTGGCGAGTGTGGTCGGAAAGAGGACCGTCCCGGAGACGAAGGATGGATTCTTCCTCGACGGCACGATGTACAAGATCCGCATCGAGCGGTCCTTCCGTGGGGAGATCGGTAATAGTGTCGAAGTATTCAGCGAACACTCGTCAGGCCGATTTCCGATGACTGTTGGCTCTAGGTACTTACTTTTCATATACGCTGAACACGGTCGATTGCTCGTCGATTATTGTGGAAACTCCGGCTTGATGGCGAAGCGCAGCAAAGAAATCTTCAAGTCGAACGGCTAGCGACTACAAAAGACTGACCGCGACTCGCCCATTGACCCGGCTGAGCATGCTTTATGTAGCCTATGCTCTTGCATCCGGGCGCGTAAATGGTTTCCCCTGTAAATGGTTTCCCCTTGACATTCTACCCGAAGCCTCGTATGCTCTCCCTAGAATGTCTACCCGTAAAGACGACGAGCACGTCGAGCTGCTGCAGGGAACGCTCGACCTCCTGATCCTACGCACGCTCCTGCTCGGCCCGGCGCACGGACAAGCCATCGTCAAGGCCATCGAGCGCAATTCCGAGGAAGTTCTGCTGGTGGAGCAAGGCTCGCTGTATCCGGCCCTCCACAGGCTGATTAAACACGGCTGGATCGCGGCCGAGGAGGGGGCGTCCGAGAACAACCGCCGCGCCAAGTTCTACCGCCTCACGCCCAAGGGGCGCAAGCAGCTCGCGATCGAAACCACGAAATGGGACAAACTGGCGGGAGCCATCGCACGCATCCTGCGGCCGGCCGGCCAGGAGGGGAAGTCGTGAAGCGGCGGGCCCGCCCGGAGGAGGCCCTCGCGGAGGATATCCGCGAGCACATCGAAAGCGAAACCCGCGTAGAATATCGAGCGCGGCATGGCCCCCGTGGAAGCTCGCCACGCGGCGATCCGCAAGTTCGGAAACGTGGCGCGCGTTCAGGAAGATGTCCACGCGGTCTGGCACTGGATGTGGCTCGAGCGCTTGTGGAACGACGTCCGCTACGCGGTGCGGTGCCTGCGCCGGAATCCCGGGTTCACGGCGGTGGCGGTCCTCACGCTGGCGTTGGGGATCGGCCTGAACACGGCGGTCTTCAGCGTGGTGAATGCCGTGCTGCTGCGTCCCCTTCCCTATCCGCACCCGGGGCGGCTGCTTTGGCTCTCGGAATACAACTCGCGCTTCAAGATGGAACTGGTGACCGGCCCGGACTTTCTGGAGTGGAAGCGGCTCGCGCATTCGTTCGACCGCATGGCGGCCTACGGATACCAGGACATGACGGTGTCGAACGGCGCGCGGGCGGACCAGGTGGGAGTGGCGCCGGTCACGGAGGATTTCTGGCCGATCTCGGGCGTCCAGCCCCTGCTCGGCCGTCTTCCCGGCCCGCGGGACCACGACGCGGTGGTCCTGAGCTATCGCTTCTATGAACGCTGGTTCGGGCAGGACCGCGGCGTGGCAGGAAAAACGATCACGGTCAATGGGAGCCCAAAGACGATTGTGGGCGTCCTTCCAGCGGATTTCCGGTTCGTGCTGCCACGGGAGTTTCCGGGACTGGCGCTGAACGAAGTCGAGCTATACGTCCCCTTTGAACTTACGCCCCAAAACCAGGTGCGCGGCCGGAACCTGGCGGCTGTCAATGTCGTGGGAAGGTTGAAGCCGGGCGTCCCGGTGGAGAAGGGGCGCGCCGAGATGGCGACCATCCAGGCCGGGATCGTCCGCGAATTCCCCAACCCGTTTTACCGGTTCGTGGAGCTGCGTGTGAGTCCGCTCCAGGACCGGGTGGTCGGAAATGCGCGGGCGGCGCTACTCATCCTGTTCGCCTCCGTGGCCCTGGTGCTGCTGATCGCGTGTGCCAACATCGCGAACCTGCTGCTGGCGCGCGCCAGTTCGCGGCAGAAGGAGTTCGCCATTCGCGCCGCCATGGGAGCCGGCCGGGGCCGCATGGCGGGGCAGTTCGTGGCCGAAGGAGTGGTGCTCGCCCTGTGCGGCGGGGCTGCCGGACTTTTGCTGGCGCGAGCCGGCATCGCGTTCATGATGCGGATCAGTCCGAATGCCGTTCCGCGTCTGGGTGAGGCGTCGGTCGGCCCCACGGTGCTGGCTTTCACCTCCGGGCTATCGCTCGCGACCGGGCTTCTGTTCGCCTGCTGGCCGGCGTACTCTTTCTCGCGGACCCGGCTGCATCCCGTGTTGAAGGAGGGCGGCCGGACGTCGGGAGCGGGGTCTGCCGGAATGCGGGTGCGCGGCGTTCTGGTGGCGAGTGAACTGGCCCTGGCGCTGGTGCTCCTGGTGGGCGCAGGCCTGCTGCTGAAAAGCTTCTGGCGGATCAGCGCGCGCCCCGCCGGGTTTGAACCGGAAAGTATCCTGATCATGAAAGTGTCGCTCACCGGCCCGGAGTATCGCGATGCCGCGCCCCAATTCAGCTATCTTCGCCAGGCGCTCGACCGGCTGGCGGGCACCCCGGGCGTCGAGGCCGCAGGTCTCACCAACTCGGCCCTGCGGGGATTCGTGGCGCTGCACGGAGCACCGCCGCCGGCTCCAGGAGAGGCGCCGCCGGTCACGTATCACTCGACTTCGGCGGGCTTCTTCCGCGCAATGGGAACCCGGCTGGTGCGCGGCCGCTGGATCACGGACGACGAGCCTTCCAAGGTCGTCCTGGTGAACGAGACGCTGGCCCGGCGGGTATTCGGCGCCGCCGATCCGATCGGCAGGCAGATCGATCTGCCGGGGACGCGTCCGAACGGAGCGCCGGTGCCGGCCGCGATCGCCGGGGTGCTGGCCGACCTGAAATACTCGGCGCTCGCTGCCGATACGGAATCGGAGATGTACATTCCGTACCGCGACTACCCCTTCGTCCGCAAGATGGACCTGGTGGTGCGGACCTCGAGTGACCCCGGCGCGGTGGCGGCGAGCCTGCGCAAGCGGGTGGCGGAGATCGACCCCAGCCAGCCGGTCTTCGGCGTGGAGAGCCTGGAAGACGCGCTGGCCGAGTCGGTGGCCCCCCGCCGCTTCAACCTGGCGCTCCTGGAAGTATTTGCCGCGGCCGCGCTGCTGCTGGCGGTCGTGGGAATCTACGGCGTCGTGGCGTATGGCGTGGCTCAGCGGACGCACGAGATCGGTGTCCGCATGGCCCTCGGCGCGCAGCGCGACAACGTAGTCGGGATGGTGGTGCGACAGGGGATGCTGGTGGCGCTGGGCGGCATCTCGGCAGGAGTCGCGGCGGCCTTTGGATTGACGCGGCTGATGGCCACGCTGCTCTACGGCGTGAAGCCTACCGATGCGGCCATCTTCACGGCCGTGCCACTGGTGCTGGCGGCCTCCGCGCTGGTCGCCTGCGTGCTGCCGGCGCTGCGCGCGGCGAGGGTGGATCCGGTCGTGGCGCTGCGGTATGAGTAACGCCCCGGCCCGCTCCTTTACCGGACGCGGCTCTGTGAAGTGAGGATCAGTTCGCCAGGGCGTCGCGGATTCGGGCGGTCAGCGTTTCGACGAACCGCTCGGGGGTGAAGCCGTTCATGCGGCTGAAGATGGCGCCTTTGCGGTCGGTCACGATGGTGGTAGGGATGGAGGTGATCGCGAGCGCGCGGGAAAGGCCGTCCTCGAAATATACCGGGCCCTGCCACTTCACATTGGCGAGGAAGGGCTTCACGAGCGCGCGGTCCTCATCGGTATCGATCGAGAGGAACACCACGTCGGGGTTGCCCTCGAAGCGCTGCTTGATCTGCTCGTAAAGCGGATGCTGCACGCGGCACGGGCCGCACCAGGTGGCCCAGAAGTCGAAGACCACGACCTTGCCCTCGAAGGCCGACATGCGGAGCTTGCTGCCGTCCAGGCCGCCTAATGTGAACTGCATGGGGTCGGTGAGCTGGGCGTTGGGATCGTTGGCGCGCATGCGCATCTGGCGGGTCCGGATCAGGCCGAGGTTGCGATCGTAGGCCTCCAGGACCAGGTCGCCCAGGCCGGTGTCCGAGCCCTTCGCCTTGATCCACATCTCTCCCATGCGGATGCGATCCTGCGCGCGGCCGTCATCGGTGGCATCGGGATCCGGGATGGTGAACGCATCGGCCATGGCGCGCGCGGCGTCCGCGAAATCGCCGAGCTTTTCCTGCCAGAGCGCGATTTCGCGCGCGGCTTCGGCGTTCGGAAAGGTCTCGAAGGCGCGGCGGGCGAGCGCCAGGGCGTCCCGCGGCTGCCCCAGGCTGCCGGTGGCGCGCGCCTCGTAGCGCAGAGCGCGGGCGATGCCGCGGTCCACCTGGCTCTGCCATTCGGTGTCGTGCGGCCGGCTCTTGCGCATGGCGGCGATCAACTGCTCGTACCGCTGCGCGTATTTCAGGCCGCGCGCGGAGTCGTCCCGCGAGCCGGCCGACACGAGCGAACGCGCCACACGCTCGAGGATCTGCAGATCGTCCGGCTGGCGGGCGAGCACGCGCTCGCCATAGAGAACGATGCGGCGGTCGTCATTCGCGTCCATGGCGGCGCGGACGGCGGCGCGCTCCAACTCCGGTTTCTTCGGCGAGTCCGGATACTTCGCGAGATGGCTTTCGATGGCGCGCAGGAATTCGACCGGGCTCGCTCCGGCCTCGGAGAGGGCGCGGTCCAGATCCTGCTGTTCCGGGGACGGGGAGGATTTCTGCTGCGCGGCGGCGAGCGCCAGGGTGAGACCGAGCGCTGCGAGCAGGCGCTTCATGGCTTGACTGCGCGAATGGCCTCGGCCAGCTCCGCCGCCTTGGCCCGGGCGGTGTGCATGTACGATTCGTTGTTCACGATACGGTCGAGCGTCGGCAGGAACTGGTCGAGCCCCACCAGGCGCTTGCGCTCCATGGCGGACCACAGGACACGCAGGGCTTTATCCACCCCGAGCCGGTCGTACTTGGCGGCGCGCTCCAGGTCGATGCGGTGCTCCTCGGATTCGGCCATGCGCTCGAACCAGTCCTGCAAGGCCTGGGCCGAGAGATCCGCCGAGTAGTTGAACTTGACCTCGTGCTTCTCCGCGCCGTTCTCGTAGCGGAAAGTCTTGTCGCCCATGAAGGCGACTTTGAGCCCGGATTCGAGCGGATTCTTGAAATGGTCGAGCTTGTCGGCCAGGCCGAAGACCTCGGCGGTTTCGGCCTCGGTGAGCCGGAACTTCAGGGGCAGCTCATCGTTGGGCGATTCCTTGTAGACGGCGTTGCCGGCCTGGTCGAGCGTGATCTCGACGTATGCCGGGCTGCTTCCGGGAAAGCTCTTGGAATAGAAGAGCCGCGGCCCGTCGCCGCCAAACAGGCTGCCGGCCAGCAGCGGAAGTATGAGCGCCCACTTCATTCGTTCCCCTCGCTTACACCAGCCGGCGGCTGGTGGCTTCGTGCGTCGCATGGCAGATGGCCACGGCCAGGGCGTCGGCGGCGTCCTCGGATTCGATCGGCTCCGCCAGCCCGAGCAGCGTACGCACCATCAATTGTACCTGCGACTTCTCCGCGCGGCCGTATCCCACCACGCTGGTTTTAACCTCCAGCGGAGAGTACTCCGCCAGCTCCATCCCGGCTTCCGCGATGGCCAGCAGGGCGATGCCGCGAACGTGCGCCAGCTTGAGCGCGGTCTTCACGTTAGCGGAGTAGAAGACGCCTTCGACCGCGCCCGATTCGGGAGCATACTCCCGGATGAGGCGGCGAAGGCCGGTTGCGATTTCGAGCAGCCGTTTTTCGAACGGCCACCTGGTATTGGTCCGGATGACACCTGCGACGATCATGCGGTGGCCGGCTCCGTCGCTTTCAATCACGCCGTAGCCGGTCTTTTCCGAGCCGCAATCGATGCCCAGGACGCGCACGTTACTGCGCCAGCGCCTCCAGCTCCTTCTCGTCGATATCGAAGTTGGAGTAGACGTTCTGCACGTCGTCGTGCTCTTCGAGGGCCTCGCTGAGCTTCAGCATGCCGGAGGCGTTCTTGCCCTCCAGCTTGACGAGGTTCTTGGGAACCATGGCGATGCTGGCCTCTTCGCTCGCCAGGTGGTTGGCCTCCAGCGCTTTGAGCACGGCTTCGTGGGCTTCGGGCGCGGAAAGAATCTCCCAACGCTCGTCATCGCGGCGCAGATCGTCGGCGCCGGCGTCGAGAACGATAGTCAGGAGCTGGTCTTCCGTGGTCTTCTCGCCAGGAACGAAAATCTGGCTCTTCCGTTCGAACATCCAGGCGACGCTGCCCTGCTCGCCCATGTTTCCGCCATTCTTGGAGAAGACATGGCGAATCTCGCTGACGGTGCGGTTGCGGTTGTCGGTGGCCACGTTGACCAGGACGGCGGCGCCGCCCGGGCCGTAGCCTTCGAACATCACTTCCTCGATTTGCCCGCCTTCGAGTTCGCCGGTGCCGCGCATAATCGCCTTCTTGATGTTGTCGGCAGGCATGCTGACGGCTTTAGCGGCGAGGACGGCGGTGCGGAGGCGCGGGTTGGCGTCCGGATCGCCGCCGTTGCGGGCGGCGATCGAAATCTCTTTGATGATGCGCGTAAAACTCTTACCGCGCTTGGCGTCCAAAGCCGCCTTCTTGTGCTTAATGGTGGCCCATTTGGAATGGCCTGACATGTGAACCTCTCAGGTAGGCCCGGCCAGGCACGGCCGGGAGAGACAATTGTGTTATGAATTCAACGTATTGAGGATAGCAGAATCAGGAATTTGGCTCAAGCTGAAGCGGGTTGGCGGGCGGGCGCCGCGTACGGATTCCGTCCGGCGTGCATCTCCCTGCGATACTGAAAGCGGTGACGTACCAGACCGTGGCTGAAAACCTCCGCGAATCCTTCCGGGTGATCGCCGCCAGCCGCCCGGCGGGTGAAGTGCGCGAGTTTCAGGGAGTCAGCATCGCTTCGGCCGCGGTGACGTTCCAGATGTTCAACGCCTCCTTTCTTTCCGCCCCGGTCGCGAGCGAAGGGGACCTTACCAAGCGCATCCTGATGGCTTCACTGCATTTCGAGACCCGCGGGCAGGAGTGGGCCTGCTGGGTGTGCGAGGACTGGATGGATCCGCGCACACGCCGCCGCTCGCGGGCGCTGTTTCAGAAGCACGGCTTGAGACACTCGGTGAGCCTGCCCGGGATGGTGGCCGAGCGGATTCTCCCGCCCGTGAATCGATTGCCAGATCTCGAAATGCGCAGGGTGTGCGACCCGGTAACGCGGGACGCCTTCTGCGCCATCGGCTCGGTCTGCTTCCACGTCCCCTATTCCTGGTTCTGCGAGGTATTTAACAGCGATGCGGTGTGGGACGAATTCGCGGCATATGTAGGCTATGCAGGGGGCATCCCGGTGTCGACCGCCGCGATCGTGATGGGTAGCGGCGTGGCGGGGGTATACAACGTTGCGACACTGCCCGGCTACCAGCGGCAGGGTTACGGCGAGGCGGTGATGCGACACGCGATCGAGGACTCCCGCCGCCGCCACGGTGTCGACGAGACCATCCTGCAATCGACGCCCGCCGGGCTGCATCTTTACGAACGCATGGGGTTCCGCACCATCACCACGGTGGCGGTTTACTCGACCTGAAGCCCGCCCGCGGCGATCAGGCCCTCGATGGCGGCGATGTCGCGGTAGAACGGCCGGTCGCCCTGGATCGGCGGCGAAACGCGGCGGATGCGCTCCCGCACGCCTTCGAGCAGCGGGCTGGTTTTGAGCGGGGCCAGCAGGTCGAGCGCGCGGGCCGCGGTGAGCGCCTCGATGGCCAGCGTGTTTCGCGTATTCCGAACGATGCGCTGGAGCTTCACGGCCGAGGTCATCCCCATGCTGACGAAATCCTCCTTGTTGCCGCTGGTGGTGATCGACCCGGTGGAGGCGGGATGCGCCAGCACGCGGTTCTCGGCCACCAGACTGGCGGCCGTCACCTGCGCCATCATGAGGCCGGATTCGAGGCCCGCACGGCCCGCCAGGAATGGCGGCAGCTCTTCGTTCAGCGCGGGGTTCACCAGGCGGTCGATGCGCCGCTCCGAAATGCCGGCCAGCGCGGAAAGCGCGATCGCCAGAAAGTCCAACTGGAAGGCCAGGGGCTCGCCGTGGAAATTGCCGCCCGACAGGATGCCGTCGTCGAACACCAGGGGGTTATCGGTGGCGGAGTTCAGCTCGATTTCGAAGACGCGGCGCGCCTCGGCCAGGGCGTCCCGCACCGCTCCGTGCACCTGCGGCGCGCAGCGCAGCGAGTAGGCGTCCTGCACGCGGCGGCAGGTAATGTGCGATTGCCGGATTTCGCTCCCTTCGAGCAGCCGGCGCAGGCGCCGGGCGCTCTCCATTTGGCCGGTCTGGGGGCGCGCATCGTGAATCCGCTCGTCGAACGCCCGCGGGGTTCCGCGCAGCCCATCGAGCGTCATGGCGCAGACCACTTCGGCGGTGTCCGCGAGCAGCCCGGCGGCTTCCAGTTCCAGGCAGCCGATGGCCAACATGGCCTGCGTGCCGTTGATCAGGCTGATGCCTTCCTTGGGGTGCAGGTCGATGGCTTCGATTCCGGCGCGCCGCAGCGCCTCGCCGCCGGGCAGGATAGCGCCCGCGAACTCGGCTTCGCCTTCCCCCATCAGCACGAGAGCCATGTGCGAGAGCGGAGCCAGGTCGCCCGATGCCCCCACGCTGCCCTGCGACGGCACTACCGGAGTGACGCCGCGGTTTAACAGATCGCAGAGACGCTGGGCCACCAGCGGCCGTATGCCGGAGAGGCCTTTGGCCAGCACGTTGGCGCGGATCAGCATCATGGCGCGGACCACTTCGCGCGCCAGCGGGTCGCCGACCCCGGTCGAGTGCGAGCGGATCACGTTGCGCTGCAGCTGGTCGAGATCCTCGCGCGGAATGCGGACGTCGGCCAGCAGCCCGACCCCGGTATTGACGGCGTAGATAGGGTCGTCGCCGGCGGCCAGGCGGTCTACCAGAGAGCGCGACGCCTCCATTTTGGCGATGGCTCCGGAGGCGAGCGAAACGGACGAGGTTTGGGCGCGGGCCACCGCGCAGGTTGCGGCGATGGTCAGGCTGGCGCCGTCGAGCGAAAGGTTCATCCCTGTCGCTTCTGGCGGGCCGCAATCAACTGATCGATGTTCACCAGCTCCGTCGGGTAGTCGCCCGTGTAGCAGGCATAGCAATACTCGTGGCGCTGATCGTCATCCACCGCTTTCCGCAGCGATGCGATCGAGAGATACCCGAGCGAGTCCGCCTCCACGAACCGGCGGATCTCCTCGATGCTATGGCTGGAGGCGATCAGCTCGCCCTTGGTGGGCGTGTCCACTCCATAGAAGCACGGCGAGACGGTCGGCGGGCAGGAAATCCGCAGGTGCACCTCGCGCGCGCCGGCCTGCCGCACCATGCGGACGATCTTGCGGCTGGTGGTGCCGCGCACGATCGAATCG
The DNA here is from genome assembly GCA_963836015.1 of Bryobacterales bacterium. Lineage (GTDB taxonomy): Bacteria > Acidobacteriota > Terriglobia > Bryobacterales > Bryobacteraceae > CAWCDJ01. The sequence goes on from CAWIIF010000015.1 coordinate 1,246,090, forward strand.
TCCACCAGAATCACGCGCCGGCCCTGCAGCAGGTGGCGGACCGGGTTGAGCTTGAGCTTGACTCCGAAATCGCGGATGGCCTGGGAAGGCTCGATAAAGGTGCGGCCCACGTAATGGTTGCGGATCAGCGCCTGGCGGAACGGCAGGCCCGATTCGTCCGCATATCCGATGGCCGCGGCCACGCCCGAGTCGGGCACCGGCACCACCAGGTCGGCATCCGCCGGGCACTCCCGCGCCAGCAGGCGGCCCAGCTCCTCGCGCGATTCCTCCACCGACCGCCCGAAGACGATCGAATCGGGACGCGAAAAATAGACATGCTCGAAGACGCACTGGGCGCGCGGCTGCTCGGGCGCCCAGCGCTCGCGCGTCATGCCTTCGGGGCCCACGATCACCATTTCGCCGGGGTCCACGTCGTGCAGGTAGACCGCTCCGATCAGGTCGAAGGCGCAGGTCTCGGAGGCGAACACGTAGCACTTGCGCCCGCCCGAGACTTCCATTTCCCCGACTGCCAGTGGCCGGAATCCGTGCGGGTCGCGCGCCACGATGACGCGGTCCTGCGCCAGAAACACCAGCGAGAACGCCCCTTCGAGCTGCAGCAGAGCTTCGCGCAGGGCGCCCGCCAGCGTGCGCTCGGAGGAGTGCGCCACCAGGTGCAGAATGACTTCGGTATCGCTCGATGCCTGGAAAATTGCGCCGCGCCGCTCCAGGTGAGTCCGCAGCTCGGAGGCATTGGTGATGTTCCCGTTGTGCGCTACCGCCACGCGGCCCTTGTTGCAGGCCACCGAAAACGGCTGCGCGTTCAGCAGCACGGTGTCGCCGGCGGTCGAATAGCGGGTGTGGCCGATGGCCTTGTCGCCGGGCAGCGTCTTCAGAACGTCGCTGGTGAAGATATCGGCGACGTGGCCCATGGATTTGTGGATGAAGATCTCCGAGCCGTCGGTGGTGCAGATGCCGGCGCTCTCCTGTCCGCGATGCTGCAGCGCGTAAAGCCCGAGGTATCCCAGCTTGGCCGCTTCGGGGTGGCCGTAAATCGCCACCACCCCGCATTCGTCGTGGAATTTATCGAACATACGTTTCGAGAGCCCCGTCGTAAGCCGATTTGAGTGCCGCGATATCCCAGGAACCCAGCGTCACGTTGCGCTGCCGGATTTCGATCCCCTTGTCGATTGTAATCCCCACTACAGGAGCCTCCACTTCGAATTTTTTGGCGATGGCCGCCACTCGTTTCGGGTCTGCCGTCGAGATCAGGATGCGCGACGGCGCCTCATGAAACACCAGCACCTCCGGGCGCAGATTGCTTTCGAGATCGACCTGCGCGCCGATCTCCGCGGGGCCGAACGAGCATTCCGCCAAGCGCCACGCCCAACCCTCCGTCGCTCAGGTCGTGAGCCGATTCCGCCAGCCCCTCTTCAATTATCCTGCGGATCGCGTATTGCACGCGCTGTTCGTACTCCAGGTCGAGGGCCGGCGGCAGCCCCCAGAGCTGCCGGATTACTTCCTTGGCGTACTGAGTGCCTCCGAAGCGTGTGTCGTCGCACGTTCCCACGCCGCCGATCAGCATGATGCTGCGGCCGGTATTGCGGAAGGCCATGGGGACCGGCGTGTCGGTGTTCATCAGGCCCACGATCCCCAGCACGGGCGTGGGATAAATGCCCTCGCCCAGCGTTTCATTGTAGAGGCTGACGTTGCCTCCGGTGATCGGGGTGTCGAAGAACCGGCAGGCTTCGGACATCCCCTCGATGGCCTCCACCAGCTGCGCCATGATCTCGGGCCGCTCGGGATTGCCGAAGTTCAGGCAGTTCGTGGCGGCCACCGGGCGCGCGCCGGCGGTGGAGAGATTGCGGCAGGCCTCGGCCACCGCCAGCTTCGCGCCTTCCCGCGGCGAAAGATAGCAGTAGCGCCCGTTGCCGTCGAGCGACATCGCGATCGACGTGCCGGTCTCCTTGATGCGGATGATGGCCGCGTCCGCGCCCGGGCCGGCCACCGTGTTAGTGCGGACCTGGTAATCGTACTGCTGCCAGATCCAGCGCTTGGAACAGAGATCCGGCGCCGCCAGCAGGTCGGGCAGCGCGGCCTGCACGTCGGCCGGCGGCAGCTCCGGAGCTTCCATGGGGACGCGCCGCAGCGGCTCGGTGTGCGGGCGGTCGTAGAGCGGCGCTTCGTCGGCCAGCTCGCGGTTGGGAATGTCGGCCACGATCGCGCCGTGCTGTTTCACGCGCAGGCGGCCGTCGCCGGTCACCGTCCCGATCTCCACGGCTTCCAGGCCCCACTTGCGGAACACCTCGAAGACCTCGGCCTCGCGGCCCTTATCGGCCACCAGCAGCATGCGCTCCTGCGATTCGGAGAGCATGATCTCGTAGGGCGTCATGCCGGTCTCGCGCTGGGGCACACGGTCCAGCTCGATTTCGATGCCGACTTCCCCGCGGCTGCCCATTTCGCAGGTGGAGCAGGTCAGCCCCGCCGCGCCCATGTCCTGGATCCCTACGATGGCGCCGGTCTTCATGGCCTCCAGGCAGGCTTCGAGCAGCAGCTTCTCCATGAACGGATCGCCCACCTGGACGTTGGGCCGCTTCTGCTTGGATTCCTCGGTGAACTCGGCGCTCGCCATGGAGGCTCCGTGGATGCCGTCGCGCCCGGTGCGCGCGCCCACGTAGATCACCGGATTGCCGATGCCCGCCGCCTTGGCATAGAACACGTCTTCCTTGCGGCAGACGCCCAGCGCGAAGACGTTGACCAGCGGGTTGCCGTCGTAGCACGGCTCGAAGAGGCACTCGCCCCCGACGGTGGGCACGCCGAAGCAGTTGCCGTAGTGCGCGATGCCCGAGACCACTCCGCCCATTATGCGGCGGTTGCGCGCTCCGGTGGCCGGATCGTCCGGGCGCCCGAAGCGCAACGAGTCGAGCACCGCGATGGGCCGCGCGCCCATGGTGAAGATGTCGCGCAGGATGCCGCCCACCCCCGTGGCCGCGCCCTGAAAGGGCTCGATGAAGCTGGGGTGGTTGTGCGATTCGATCTTGAAGGCGATGACGTAGCCGCCGCCGATATCGATGATCCCCGCGTTTTCGCCGGGACCCTGTACTACCAGTTTGCCGCGCGTCGGCAGCTTCTTCAGGTGCACGCGCGAGCTTTTGTAGGAGCAGTGCTCGCTCCACATCACGCTGAAGATGCCCAGTTCGGCGTAGCTGGGCTCGCGGCCCAGGATCGAGACGATCTTCTGATACTCCCCGGGGGTGAGCTGGTGCTGCGCGATCAGTTCCGCGGTGATCGTGGCGGTGCTCATGCACGCACCACCGACGCGCGCAGGACGGATTCGAAGATGGTCAGACCGTCGGTCGAGCCCATCAGCGGCTCGGTGGCCCGCTCGGGATGCGGCATCATCCCCATCACGTTGCGCTCACGGTTGAGGATGCCGGCGATGTCGCGCAGCGATCCGTTGGGGTTGTCGAGGTAGCGGAACAGCACGCGGTCTTCGGCCTCCAGTTCGTCGAGGGTGCCGTCGTCGGCGAAGTAGCAGCCCTCGCCATGGGCGATCGGCATCCGCAGAATCTCGCCCCGGTGCGCCGCCGAGGTGAAGGGCGAGTTCACCGTCTCTACCCGCAGGTGCACGTCGCGGCAGATGAATTTCAGGCTGCGGTTGCGAATCAGCGCGCCCGGCAGCAGCCCGCATTCCACCAGGATCTGGAACCCGTTGCAGATGCCCATGACCAGCCCGCCGTCGTCCGCGAAGCGCTTTACCGCCCGCATGACCGGGGAGAATTTGGCGATCGCGCCGCAGCGCAGATAGTCGCCATATGAAAAACCGCCGGGGAGAATGACGGCATCCACGCCGCCGAGGTCGGTGGAGTCGTGCCAGATGTACTCCGCCTTCTGCCCGAGGTTGTGCCCGGCCGCGTAAAACGCGTCGTGGTCACAATTGCTTCCAGGAAAGACAATGACGCCAAATTTCATGGTAGATGTTTCGGGGGAGCCTAAGAACTATTTTAGCAGGCAAACACCGGCGGGCCTCTTCGTCACCAGTATCTTTCAAGTTCTCCGGGAACAGACCGATATGTCATATCTATGCTCGCACTCGCCGGTATGCTCCTGGTGTTTGCCGCGGTATTTGGCGGCTACCTCATGGAACGCGGCAATCCCTGGGTGCTTCTGCAGCCGGCCGAGCTGCTGATCATTGGCGGCTCCGCGATCGGGATCATTCTGGTCTCCAATCGCCCGGCGGTGATCCGGAAAATGCTGAGCGGCGTGTGGGCGACGATCCACTCGCCAGGTCCCGACCGGGAGACATTCCTGCGGCATCTTCGCATGCTGTTCGAGCTCTTTACCTACTCCCAGCGGGCCCGCGGCATGATGGCTCTCGAAAAGGACGTGGAGGATCCCTCGACGAGCCCTATTTTTTCCCACTACCCGCAATTCCTGGCGGACGCCCTGGTGCGCGATTTCGTGTGCGACACGCTGCGCATGCTGGTGATCGGGGCGACCGCTCCTCACGAGCTGGATCTGCTGATGGATCTCGATATCGACGTTCAGCGCCGCGGGTGCCACGAGCCGGTGCGCGCCCTCAGCTCGGTCGCCGATTCGCTCCCCGGGCTGGGCATCGTGGCCGCCGTCCTGGGGGTGGTGATCACTATGGAAGCGATTGGCGGGGCGCCGGAGACCATCGGCCAGAAAGTCGCGGCCGCCCTGGTCGGCACTTTCCTCGGCATCCTGCTCTGCTACGGCGTGGTCGGCCCGCTGGCGGCCCGGCTGGAAGGCCTCAGCGAGAGCCAGTCGCAACTTCTGCAGGTGCTGCGCATTGCCATCGTAACCTTCGTGCGCGGCGCTTCTCCGATCCTGGCGGTGGAATATGGCCGCCGCTCCATCCCGGTCGAGCTGCGGCCTACCTTCATCGCCCTCGAAACCACCATCCGCCGGGATACTCACGTGCCTCCGGTCCCGCAACCCAACCAGCCGGGCGCTCATGCCCAGGAAATCCATGAAGCAGCCCCCGTCGCCGGCTGAAACCCCGGTTCCGTACCCGGTCTCGCGGCCGCGCATCTACCACGTCCGCAGCCACGGCGGAGCCTGGAAGGTCGCTTACGCCGATTTCGTCACCGCCCTGATGGCTCTCTTCATCGTGCTCTGGATGATGGGTAATTCCGTCGCGGTGAAGAAATCCGTATCGGGATACTTCCGCGACCCTAGGGGCTACACCGAGCGGCTGGGCGCGGGCCCCGCCAATTCCGGCGAAGGGCTGCGGGTCGAGGCCCGCACCGTAAAAGACATCCGCGAGCAACTGGAACAGGCCCTCCGCCAGATGCCCGAGTACCGGCAGATTCGCAACAACATTCAGTTCAGCGTCACGGGCGAGGGGCTGCGGGTCGATCTGCTGGAGACCGAGCAAGGCCTGTTTTTCGTCACCGGCAGCCCGGACCCCACCGATGCGGGCAAACACCTCCTCCAGGTATTGGGCGGCGAGCTGACCCGCCTCGACAACCGGCTGGTGATCGAAGGCCACACCGATTCCCGCCCATTTCGCAACGCAGCGCCCGCGAGCGGGTACGGCAACTGGGAGCTCTCCGCCGACCGCGCCAATGCCGCGCGGCGCCTTCTGCACCAGTATGGCGTCCGCCCGGAACAAGTGGTGGAAGTTCGCGGATTCGCCGACCAGAAGCAGATGTATCCCCAGGATCCGAACGACCCCCGCAACCGCCGCATCTCGGTGGTGATCCGTTACCAGAGTTGACGCGGCGGGCCGTCAGCTTCGGCCCGAGAGAATCCGATCGACCTCCTGCAACTCGGCGGGGGTCAGCCGCCAGTTTCCGGCAGCGGCATTGGCCCGGACCTGCTCCGGAGTCGTCGCGCCGGCGATTACCGAGGCCACGGCCGGCCGTGACAGAAGCCACGAGAATGCCAGTTCGAGGAGCGAATGGCCGTGAGCGTCGGCATATCGACGCAGGGACTCGGCGATCGCCAGGTTCTTCTCCGTGAATACTTTGGGCCCAAACCCGGCCTCGCCCCGGCTTCCCGCGGGCAGGGCCGCGCCGGGCCGGTACTTCCCCGTCAGAAGGCCGTTCGCCAGAGGGAAATAAGGGAGAAACGCCAGCTTCAGGCGTTCGCATTCGCTCAGTACATCCTGCTCCGGGTCCCGGTGGAGCATGCTGTACTCGTTCTGCACGCTGACGAACCGGGCGGCTCCGGGTGCCGCCGCGGAGTCGGCCTCTCGCAACTGTTCGCACGAAAAGTTGGAGCAGCCGATCTCGCGGACCTTGCCCTCGCGAACCAGGTCGTTGAGCGCTCCCAAGGTGTCCGCGATTGGTGTCTGGGGGTCCGGCTGATGGAGCTGGTAAAGATCGATGTAATCCGTGCCGAGCCGCCGCAGGCTGTCCGAGGCCGCTCGCTTTACGTAGTCCGGTTTGGCGCCTTGCCGCAGGTCGTCCATCTTCATTCCGAATTTCGTGGCGATGACGACGCCCTTACGGCGCGAGCCGAGCGCCCGCCCGAGAAATTCTTCGCTCTTGCCCGAGTCGTAGATGTCGGCGGTATCGAAGAAATTAATGCCCCGGTCGAGCGCAGCTTCGACCACAGCAGCCGACGCCGTCTCGTCGGTGCGCCAGCCGAAGTTGTTACAGCCCAGGCCGATCGTGGTGACCTTTAGGGATCCGATGTTGCGATAGTTCATACGCGATCACTTGATAATATCCGGTGGAAACAGACCCAGGGAGCGCCGGCGCGTGGGCATGCCGTTCGTCCGAACATTGCCGCGCAGCGTGGCGTCCGCAATCCTCAGATACATGAACATCTCGTCGGCCTGCAACTGCGGGACGTCCGGCGACTCTGCGTCGACCGGGCGGACCTTGATGTTCTTCGATGCCTGCAGCAGCCCGTTCTTGAGGCTCAGGCGATCGGCATAGAGGACGATGGGCTTATCGGTGACGAGGGTGCCGGAATCGTACCGGAAGACGCTGTGGTCCGCGCGGGCCGGAAGAGTGGCCTGGACGTGGCCGCGCAGCTCCAACTCTCCGGTTTCGGAGTTGGAGGTGGCTTCGTCTGCCTGAATGACGAGCGGGCCGAGTTTCGCTTTTACGTGACCCACTCCGCGGAGCACACCCTCATTGCGGATCAGTTTATCGGCGGTGAGGGCGAGGTCATCGAAATCGGTGGGAGACGGCGTCTGGGCAACGCCCGAGGCGAGCCAGAGTGGCAACAGCGATAGCGTAAACAGGAGCCGCACAATAACTCCTCCTCCGCGACTGCGTGGAACGGCCTTCGCGCCCCGAGCTCAGAGCTTGAAGAGTTCGCGCAGCCGCCGGGTCTGCACGCGGCTCACCGGAACTTCGGTGTGCTTCTTGTCATCCATGCGCAGTTGGTAGCTCGATTTGAACCACGGCACGACTTCTTTGATGCGATTGATGTTCACCAGGTAGGAGCGGTGCACCCGCCAGAACAGATCCCGGTCCAGGCTGGCCTGCAGGTCCTCGATCGTGCGATAGGTCGAATGGCCCTCCAGGTTCGTCGTCACCAGCGTGATCAACCCGTCGTCGATGGTCGCATAAATCACGTCGGCGGCATCCACGATGAAATGGCGGTTGTTGGCTCGCACCAGCAGCTTATTCCGCGGCGCGGTGGGCGGCCCCTTGGGCGGCTCGGGCGCTTCCGGGCTTTTCTTTTCCTGGATGGCTCGCCGCGCCCGCTCGACGGTCTCCGCCAGGCGGCCCTTGTCCACCGGCTTCAGCAGGTAGTCCATCGCCTCCAGGCGGAATGCCTCCACCGCATACTGGTCGTAGGCCGTGACGAAAATGAAGTGCGGGAGGTCCACGCCCCTCTCGCGCAGGCGCCGGACCACTCCGATTCCATCCAGACCGGGCATGTGTACATCCAGAAACACCAGTTCCGGCTCCATCTGCTGGATCAGGTCAACCGCCTCTAAACCGTTGGAACCGGTTGCCATTACTTCAATTTCCGGGAAGTCTTTGAGGAGGTAGGAAAGCTCGTCGCACGCCAGCTGTTCATCGTCAACGACAACGGTAGTAATAGTGGCCGTCGCACGGTCTCGCATGGAGTTGCTATTATAGCATTTCGACCCCAAAGGAGATTCATTTGGCCAATCCAGACAACGTCCAAATTGCGCCCGCAGACGGCAAACTGGGCGTTTTGGTACCCGGTATGGGCGCCGTGACGACGACCTTTATCGCCGGGCTCGAAGCCATGAAGCGGGGTTTGGGAAAACCGATCGGCTCGCTCACCCAGCTGGGAACAATCCGCCTGGGCAAGCGCACCGAGGGACGCAGTCCGGCGATCCGCGATTTCGTGCCCCTGGCCAGGCCGGAAGACCTGGAGATCGGCTGCTGGGACATCTTCGAAGACAACGCTTATGAAGCGGCGGTGAAAGCCGGCGTGCTCGAAACGGGGCTGCTCGACCAGTTGAAAGCGCCGCTCTCGGCCATCCGGCCGATGAAAGCGGTGTTTGACCAGGACTTCGTCAAGCGGCTCAACGGACCGAACGTGAAGGCCGGCGGCTCCAAGATGGACTACGCCGAGATGGTGATGGACGACATCCGCGGGTTCCAGAAGCGCACCGGGGTTGCCCGCATGGCAATGATCTGGTGCGGTTCCACCGAGGTCTTCCATCAGCCCGCCGCGGTGCACGCCAGCCTCAAGGATTTCGAATGCGGCTTGCAGAAGAGCGACCCCGAGATCTCGCCCAGCCAGATTTACGCCTACGCCGCGCTCAAAATGGGAGTTCCCTATGCCAACGGCGCCCCGCACCTGACGACGGACACGCCGGCGCTGCTCGAACTGGCGCGCAACCGCAGCGTTCCGATCAGCGGCAAGGACTATAAGAGCGGTCAGACCTTCATGAAGACGCTGATCGCCCCGGGCCTGAAATCTCGCCTGCTGGGTCTGAACGGCTGGTTTTCGACCAACATCCTGGGTAACCGCGATGGAGAAGTGCTGGATGATCCGGGCTCCTTCCGTTCCAAGGAAGTCAGCAAGTCATCGGCGCTCGAATACATCCTGCAGGGTGATCTCTATCCCGATCTGTACAAGGAGTTCTACCACAAGGTGCGGATTGAGTATTACCCGCCGCGGGGAGACGCCAAGGAAGGTTGGGACAACATTGACATTTTCGGGTGGCTCGGCTACCCGATGCAGATCAAAATCAATTTCCTGTGCCGCGATTCGATTCTGGCGGCGCCGCTGGTGCTCGACCTGGTTCTGTTCATGGACCTCGCCCAGCGGGCCGGTATGCGCGGCGTGCAGGAGTGGTTGTCGTTTTACTTCAAAGCGCCGATGCACGCGCCGGAAGTCTACCCCGAGCATGACGTTTTCATCCAGCTCATGAAACTGAAAAATACGCTGCGCTGGATGCGGGGCGAGGACCTGATTACCCACCTCGGCCTGGAATATTACGATTAGCTGTTGTATTTTTTTTGTTGGGGCGCGGCGGTTCGGAGAGACAGCCGCGTCTTATTGTCTAGGAGCATATGAAAGTACTGGTTATCGGAGGGACCCTTTTCATCGGCCGTCATTTGGTGGAGGCGCTGGTGAAGGGCGGCCACGAAGTTTCGATCCTGCACCGCAAGCCGAAGCACGACTTCGGCCGGCGGGTCGAGAACATTCTGGCCGACCGCAATGATCCGGAGTCCCTGCGCGAGGCGCTGAGCATGCGCCGTTTTGAAGTCATCTTCGACAATGTCTACGACTTCGAGCGAGGCACCACCGCCGAGCAGGTCGAAGCCACCATCCGCCTCTGCGGCGATCGCATCACCCGCTACATCTTCATGTCCAGCGTGGCCGCTTACGGTGACGGGTTGAACCACAAAGAGAGCGATCCGCTGGCGCCGGACTACCACGCCATTCCTTACGTGCGCCACAAGGCCACCACGGAGCGGCTGCTCTTCCGCATGCACGCCCAGACCGGACTGCCGGTGGTGACCTTCCGCCCGCCGTTCGTATACGGCCCGCGCAGCAACTATTACCGCGAGCAGTTCTTCTGGGACCGCCTGCGGGCCGGCCGTCCCATCATCATCCCCGGCGACGGCCACCGCCTCATGCAGTTCGCCTATGTGCACGACCTGGTGAACGCCATGATCCGCTCCATGGAAGAGCCCCGCGCCGTCGGCGAGGCCTTCAACGTCGGCGATCCGAAGCCGGTTACCCAGGCGGAGCTCGTGGAAAAGCTGGGCCGGGTGGCGAACATCGAGCCCGTGCTGGCGCGCGTGCCGCGCGACGTGATCGCGCAGGCCGGCGGCAACGTCATGGAGGAGCCCTTTTACTTCGGGGAATACTACGACCTTGCGCCCATCACCGAGAACATCGGCAAAGTGACGCGCATGCTGAAGATCAAGCTCACGCCCTTCGACGTGGGATTGAAAGAGACCTACAAGTGGTACCTGCGCAACCACAAGCCGCGCACCGCGACCTTCGATTTCGACGACAAAGTGCTGGCGATGGTGCGCGCCAGCTCGCCGGCGAGTGTGTAGGGGAGCAGTGCCGGGGCGCTGCGAAGGCGTCAGGGAATCGTCCGAAAACCTTGCTCCCGGAAGTGCGCATCGAAGCAGAAAGCGGTCTCCACTCCGTGGTCACGCATGATCTGGAAACTGACGCAGTCCACGAGGCTTAGTTTCTTGCGTGACGCTGCCAGGACTGCCTCGAGAGCCGCGCGGTGCTGCTGTTCGCTCACCCACAGCACGCTCAACAGCGGCACGACGTCGTTCGAGAAGGCGCGCAGAGCAGGCATGCCGAGCCGGTGTTGCACCAGCGCTGTCGTTTCCACCAGTACGTAGTTGCTTGTAAGCAGGGTGTCGCTGCCTAGAAGACGCTCCCAAGCCGGTTCGGAATCCGCATGATTGGAGTCATCGCGGTCGAGTACAGCATAGAATGCCGACGTATCGACGAAAACCGAACTCAACGGTATGCCTCGGCCAGATGATGGTCATGTTGGGCGCTCCCGTCGGGAGTCCCGGATGAGAACCGTCCGGACACACGGAGTGCCCGTTCAATCAGCGCCTGACGGTCCACCCTAAACTGCGTAGAAAGAAGCCGCTCGATCCCGTCTCGGACCAGGTCGGCCATGGACCTTCCCGTTGAGGCTGACAACTTCCGCAGCGCTGCCTGCTGTTCCTTAGTCAACTGGACCTGCGTGCGTACCATGCATTCATGATAACACTTTGACCAACATGATGGCATCTGTTCACGCCAGCCGCATCGTCGTGCAGCCCTCCAGCTCCAGCAGCCTCTGCTTGAGCGGCAGTCCGCCTCCGTACCCGGTCAGTTTGCCGCTCGTGCCGATCACGCGGTGACACGGTACCACGATCGGTATGGGGTTCGCACCATTGGCCGCGCCGACGGCCCGCACCGCGGAGGGCGCGCCGATCGCCCCGGCTACCTGCGCGTAGCTCCGCGTCTGACCGTACGGGATGGTCTCGAGGTACCCCCACACCAGTAATTGAAACGGCGTTCCCTGCATGTCGAGCGGCAGGTCGAAGACGCGCCGCGCGCCGGCAAAGTAGTCACGCAGTTGGCGCACCGCCTCTTCGATCAGCGGGTGCCCGCCGGCCGGACGTCCTTGCGGCGGCTTTGAAGGGGTAAACTCGATCGAGCGGATCCCCGCCGGCCCGGCCGTGATCCGCACCGTCAAATCGTCATCAATCCGCACATCCGACCATTCCAGCATGCTTAAATACCGTTCCGCGGGAGGCGCAAATCCTTACAGTTCACCATCTTTCCCATGCGAAAGGGTGAAATCGCCTGCTATAATTGTAACCATTCGCCTCTATGCCTCTTAAGCCTTTCGCACCCAACCACGGCGTGGATAAGAAAATCTTTCTGCTGAAGCCGCGGGGCTTCTGCGCCGGTGTCGTCAGGGCTATCGATGTGGTGAAGATCGCTCTCGACTTGTACGGTCCGCCGGTCTACGTTCGCAAAGAGATCGTCCACAATATGCATGTGGTCGACGAGCTGCGGGATGCCGGAGCCATCTTCGTCGAGGAGCTGGATGAGGTGCCGGAGGGCGCGCGCGCCATTTTCAGCGCGCACGGCGTGGCGCCTGCGGTGCGGCGCGAGGCGAAGGACCGGCGTCTCGAAGTGATCGATGCCACCTGCCCGCTGGTCACCAAGGTCCACCTGGAGGCGGTGCGCTTCGCGCGCGACGGCTTCAGCATCGTGCTGATCGGCCATAAGGATCACGACGAAGTCATCGGCACGCTCGGCGAAGTGCCCGACCGCAGCTACCTGGTGGAGACTGTCGACGATGTGGACCGGCTCGAGGTGCCCGACCCGGCGCGTGTACGATATCTCACGCAGACGACCCTCAGCCTGGATGAAACCCGCGACATCATCGCCCGCCTGAAGGAACGGTTTCCCTTGGTGCAGGGGCCGCCCGCGCAGGATATCTGCTACGCCACCGAAAACCGCCAGATGGCCGTCAAAGCCGTCTCGCAGGTGGTGGACCTGCTACTCGTGGTCGGTTCGCAGAACAGCTCCAACTCGAAGCGCCTGGTCGAAGTCGGCGACAACTTCGGCGTCCGCTCGTTCCTGGTCAACGACCGGCGCGACGTCGACCCAGCCTGGCTCGACGATGTGAAAAACGTCGCGGTGACTGCCGGTGCCTCGGCTCCGGAGCATCTGGTGCTGGAACTCATCGAGTTCCTGCGCGGCCTCGGATACCGCGAGATGGAAGAGATCGAACTGGTGGACGAAGACGTTCGATTCTCTTTGCCATCCGAGCTGATGATCTCGATCCGATGAGCGCCTCCGTACAGATCGGCAACGCGCTGGAATCCGCCGCCGAACAGGCGATGCGCCGCGCGGCCTCCTATCTCGCCGGCCTGCAGGCCTCCGACGGACACTGGTGCGCCGAACTCACCGCCGATTCGACGCTCGAGTCGGATTATATTCTGTTCCAGCTCTGGCTCGACCCGCCGGTCGACGGCGTCTGGCAGCCGGCCACGCGTCCGCTGATCGACAGAGCGGTGCGTTCGATACTGGACCGCCAGCTTGCCGATGGCGGCTTCAACATCTACGTCAACGGCCCCTCGGAAGTCAGCGCCTCGGTAAAAGCCTACGTAGCCTTGAAACTCGCCGGCATGCCTGCAGCGGATTCGCGCATGTCCCGTCTGCGCGCCCGTATTCTGGAGCTGGGTGGCATTCAGGCGGCCAACAGCTACGTCAAAGTCAACCTGAGCCTTTTCGACCTCTACCCCCGGCAATACTGCCCGAGCATTCCTCCCGAGGTCGTGCTGCTGCCCTGGAAGCTGCTGTACCAGATGTCGTCGTGGACGCGCGCGATCGTCGTCTCGCTCTCCATCGTGCATGCCGCCAACCCGCGCCGGCCGGTTCCCGCCGGGTTCAACCTGGAAGAGCTGTGGCTGCCCGGCGTGAGTCCCGCTTTCCACAAAGACAGCCGCACCTTCACCTGGCATAACTTTTTCCTGGCAACAGACCGCCTGCTCAAATGGTGGGAGCGCCGCGGATCGAAATCCCTGCGCAGCAAGGCAGTGGCGCGCGCCAGGGATTGGATGATCGAGCGGCTGCGCCACTCCGACGGCCTGGGCGCCATCTATCCGCCCATGATGTATTCGGTGATGGCTCTCGATGTGCTCGGTTTCGCCAAGGACGACCCGCTGCGCGCCGGGGCTCTCGAGCAGTTCAACCGTCTGATGGTGGATGACGGCTCCCGGTTCTTTTTCCAGCCCTGCTTCTCGCCCGTCTGGGACACCGCCATCGGCGCGTATGCGCTGGCGCAGAGCGATCCGCGTCACGCGGCGCTGGGCGGCGCGGCGGATTGGCTGCTCGCACTGGAGGTGCGGCGCAAAGGCGACTGGTCCGTCAAGCGCCCTGCGACCGAGCCTTCCGGCTGGGCGTTCGAATACCGCAACGAATTCTATCCCGATATCGACGACACCGCCATGGCGCTGCTGGCGCTCTCCGAAGCGCCCGGGTCGGATGCCGGCGCCCAGCAGGAGTGCCGGAAGCGCGCGCTCGCCTGGCTGCTCGCGATGCAGTCGAGCGACGGCGGATGGGCCGCCTTCGACGCCGACAACAACTGGAATTTCCTCAGCAACGTTCCCTTTGCCGACCACAACGCGATGCTCGACCCCACCTGCCCGGATATCACGGGCCGCGTGCTTGAAGCGCTGGCGGCGCAGGGACTCGATCGCAATCACCTTGCGGTGGGGCGCGGCGTGGATTGGCTCGTCCGCAACCAGCGGCCAGACGGAAGCTGGTACGGCCGCTGGGGAGTCGCCTACATTTATGGCACCTGTTTCGCCCTGCGCGGCCTGGCAGCCGCCGGCGAGGACGACCGCGAGGCTCACGTGCTCCGCGCCGGCGAGTGGCTGCGGTCCGTTCAGAATGCCGACGGCGGCTGGGGCGAAAGCTGCGCCAGCTACGACAACGGAATCTTCACCGCGGGGCCCAGCACGCCCTCGCAAACGGCCTGGGCGATCCTCGGCCTCATCGCCGGGGGCGACCCCAACAGTCTCAGCGTGCAGCACGGCATCGAATACCTGCTCGAAACGCAGCGTCCCGACGGAAGCTGGGCCGAAGAGCTGGCAACCGGAACCGGCTTTCCCAAAGTCTTCTATCTCAATTACCACTTGTACAAGGACTACTTCCCGCTCCTCGCGCTTTCTTCGTTCGTGAAGGCTCGCGCGAACTCGAATGGTTAGCCTATGAAATTTCCCATCGCGATGACCGCCGGCCTCGCCGGATACATCTTCAAGAACAAAATGCGGCCCCGTCCGGAGTGGCAGAAGAACGCCGTTCCGGCAGTTGACACCGCCAACCCGTTCCGCATCCTGCCCGCCAAGACCGGCGCCCAGCGGCAGCCTCATCCGATGATCAACAAGCGGTTCCCCATCGTCTTGATGCTCGAGCCGCTGCACGCCTGCAATCTCACCTGCACCGGCTGCGGCCGAATCCGCGAATACGAATCCACCATCACCGAGCGCGTACCGCTCGAAGAGTGCCTGGCCGCGGTCGACGAGTGCGGAGCGCCCATCGTTTCGATCTGCGGCGGCGAGCCGATGATGTACCCGCAGATCGGGGAACTGGTCGCCGGCATCCTCGAACGCAACCGCCACATCTACCTCTGCACCAACGGCATGTTCATCAAGAAGCGCCTGCACGAATTCAAGCCCGACCAGCGCTTCTACTTCAACGTGCATCTCGACGGCATGGAGAAGAACCACGACATCGCCGTCGAAAAAGAAGGCGTCTTCCAAGCCGCCATCGAGGGAATCCGTCTCGCCAAGGCCGCGGGCTTCCAGGTCTGCACCAACACGACGGTCTATAAAGAGACCGATATGAACGAGATCGAGGAACTGTTCGAGTTCCTCAAGCAATTCCACGTGGATGGCCACCAGATCGCGCCGGCCTACGGATACTCGGCCGTAGACGATCGCGAGATCTTCATGACCCGCGACGATATCCACGAGAAGTTCCGGGACATCGAACGCCTGGCGAAGAAATACGCCATCCGCCAGACGCCGGTCTACCTCGATTTCCTCAAGGGCGAACGCGAGATGCCCTGCACCGCCTGGGGCAATCCGACCTACAACATCAAGGGATGGAAAGGCCCGTGCTACCTGATCACCGACGGGCACTACAAGACCTTTGAGGACCTCATGACGCAGACGCCCTGGGAAAGCTACGGCAAGGGCAATGACCCCCGCTGCGAGCACTGCATGGTGCATTGCGGTTTCGAGCCCTCCGCCGCCCTGGGCATCAATGTCGGCCTGGCCGACAACCTGAAGATGCTGGCATGGACCCTGCGCTAGATCCCGCTGCCACGGTGCACCCATGAAACCCGTGCTCGTTACCGGCGCCTCGGGGTTCCTTGGCTGGCACGTCGCGCGCGTGCTCCTGGAGCGCGGCTACTCCGTGCGGGCTCTGCTGCGGCCGGGCAGCCGCGTGGCGGACCTTCCCGTGGAGCGGGCCGCAGGCGACTTGCGCGACCCCGCCTCACTCGAACGCGCCGTCTCCGGCTGCGGCCTGCTCTTCCACGTCGCGGCCGATTACCGCCTGTGGGCCAAGGATCCCGGCGAACTCTACCGATCCAACGTCGAAGGCACCCGCAACCTGTTGGAGGCGGCCCGCCGCGCCGGCGTCGAGCGCGTGGTCTACACCAGCACCGTCGGCTGCATCGGCATTCCCCACGGCGGCATCGGCGACGAGACCGCCCCGGTGACGCTGGCCGATATGGCGGGCGACTACAAGCGCTCCAAGTTTCTGGCCGAGCAGGTGGCCCTCGAATTCGCCCGCGGCGGCTTCCCCGTGGTCATCGTCAATCCGACGGCTCCCATTGGCGACCACGACGTCAAGCCCACCCCCACCGGTAGGATCGTCCTCGATTTTCTGAACGGCGACATGCCGGCTTTTATCGACACCGGCCTGAACGTAGTGGACGTACGCGACACCGCCGAAGGCCACCTGATGGCCTGCGAGCGGGGAAGAGCGGGGGAGCGCTATATTCTCGGCTCGGAGAATCTCACCCTGGAGCAGATCCTCGTCCAACTCGCCGATATCACTGGCCGCAAGCCTCCGCGGATGAAACTGCCGTATGCAGTCGCGTGGTGCGCCGGAGCCTGCAGTACCGCATGGGCCGGACTGACCGGTACGCCGCCGCGCGTGCCGATCGATGCCGTCCGCATGGCACGGAAAAAGATGTGGGTGACGCACGAAAAAGCGCGCCGAGAACTGGGCTTCGAGCCCGGGCCCGCCCGCACCGCGCTGGCTCGCGCCGTCCGGTGGTTCGAGGGGAGCGGCAGTCCGGTCCGCGTGCCCGCCGCTTAAATGAGGCTCCTATTCGTGGCATCCGATCCAATGGAGTTCCGCGGCATCCTGTCGCACGCCCGGGAGGTGCGCCGGCTGCCCCTGGCCGTCGATTGGGCTCGTGCCGGACGCATCGGCGGGCATGAAGCCGTATTTGCCGCCAATGGAGTGGGCCGGAAGCGGGCGGCCGCCGCGGTGGACGCGGCTGCCGGCGGATGGACGCCCGACGCCATCGTGAGCACCGGTTTCTGCGGCGCCCTGGACGAGAATCTGGCGGTTGCCGAAATCGTGGCGGGTACAACCATTGTCGTATCCGATCGCTCGTGGCCGGTGTCTCCGGTGGCCGCCGCCGCGCCATTCCGTTCCGGGGTGGTCTGCTCCATCGACCGGGTGGCGCGCACCACCGCGGAAAAGCGGGATCTTCGCCGCTCCGGCGGCTGCATCGTCGAGATGGAGGCGGCCGGAATCGTACAACGTGCCGAATCGCTCGGCGTTCCCTTTTTCTGCGTCCGCGCCGTCACCGATCTGGCGGGCGAAACTCTGGCGAATGATTTTAATAGCTCTCTGCGGCCCGACGGCCACTTCGCTACAATGCTTATTTTACGGGGAGCTTTACGTCAACCAACTGTCCGGCTCCCGGAGTTGCTGCGGCTGCGGAGTCGCTGCGCCCGGGCGGCTCGGGGTTTGGGAGATTTTATTGCCGACTGTCGATTCTAGTCTAAGCGCCATTCCCGAAACGATGCACGCCGCGGTCTACCGCGGCGAGAGTGTGGTCAATGTGGAGGAGATCCCTACCCCGGCGATCCAGGCCGGGGAGCTTCTCATCCGCGTGGAGGCCTGCGGGATCTGCCATACCGACCTGAAGAAGATTGAGCATAACCTGCTCGCTCCCCCGCGCGTTTACGGGCACGAGACCGCCGGAGTGGTCGCCGCGGCCGGCGACGGCGTCTCCGCATTCCGCCCCGGGGACCGTGTGGTCGCCTTCCATCATATCCCCTGCCTGGAGTGCTTCTACTGCCGCCGCAAGCTGTACGCCCAGTGTCCCGTGTACAAGAAAGTCGGGATCACCGCCGGTTTCGAGCCGGCCGGCGGCGGCTTCGCCCAGTATGTGCGCGTGATGCCCTGGATCGTCGAGCGGGGCGTCGAGAAGATCCCCGACGGAATCTCCTATGAACGCGCCACCCTGGTGGAGCCTTTGAATACCTGCCTCAAGGCCGTGGTGCAGTGCGATCCGCAGCCAGATGAGTTTGTAGTAGTCATGGGCCAGGGCCCCATCGGCCTGATGTTTACCATGCTGGTGCGGCGCACCGGCGCGCGGGTGGCCGCCACCGACACCATCACGGAGCGCCGCGTGATCTCCAAGCGCTGCGGCGCCGAATTCGCCTGGGATCCCCGGGCCATGGACGTCCCCGCCGAGGCCAAAAAACTGACCGGCGGCCGCGGAGCCGATCTCGTCATCGTGGCGGTCTCCGCCCCCGGCATCGTCGAACAGGCCATCGCCTGCTCCCGGCCGGGCGCCCGGATTCTTCTTTTCGCCCAGACTTCCGCCGCGGAGCACATTGCGGCCACCGGCGCGGATCTGGTTGCCGGCGAGCGTACCCTCTTCGGCTGCTACAGCGCTTCCGTGGACCTGCAGGAGGAGTCGGCGCGGCTCGTGTTTGGGGGGGAACTACCGGTGGATGAGCTGATTTCCCACCGCTTCCCCTTGGTTAAAATCCGTTCAGGTATTGATTTGGCATTGCATCCAGGACCTAAATCGTTGAAAATAATCGTTCAGCCACAGAGGTGGTCATAGTGAACAACCACATGATGGCTGCCGTGCTTTACGGCAAGGAACACTTGCAGGTCGAGCCGGTAGCAGTTCCTACAATCGACAGCGGAGACATCCTCGTACGAGTGAAGGTGGCGCTGACCTGCGGGACGGATGTCAAGGTGTTCCGTCGCGGATACCACGCCCGGATGATCGTACCCCCGGCCGTGTTCGGGCACGAGCTGGCCGGCGACATTGTGGCGGTCGGCGAGGATGTTGCGGGATTTTCGGTGGGACAACGCGTGGTCGCGGCCAACTCCGCCCCCTGCGGTTCCTGCTTCTTCTGCTCGCGCAACCTCGAGAATCTCTGTGAGGATCTGCTGTTCAATAACGGGGCTTACGCCGAATACATCCGCATCCCCGCCCGCATCGTGCGAGCGCAACACCTACGTGATTCCGCCTCACGTGGGCTACCACGATGCCGCCCTGGTGGAGCCCCTCGCCTGCGTGGTGCGCGGTTTTGAAGAGACCGCTCCGCGCGCTGGAGACAACCTGGCGATCACCGGCCTCGGCCCGATCGGCCTGATGTTCGTCAAGCTGGCGAAATTGCGAGGCTGCCGCGTCATCGCGGTCGGGCGCCGGAAGACGCAGCTCGAGCGCGCCGCGCTCCTGGGCGCCGACGAGTTGATCGTCGCGGGTGACGATTCCGATCCGGTCAAGGCGGTTCGCGACCTGACGCACGGCCGCGGCGTGGACATTGCGATCGAAGCCGTCGGTAAGCCGGAAACGTGGGAATGGGCCGCCAACATGGTCCGCCGCGGCGGCACCGTCAACTTCTTCGGCGGCTGCCCCAACGACAGCACGGTCAGCCTGGATACGTCCCTGCTGCACTACTCCGAGATCACCTGCAAGGCCAGCTTCCACCACACGCCGGCCTACATTCAAAAGGCGCTCGACCTGGTCTGCGCGGGGCACATTACCGCCAGCTTCTTCGTCAACAGCGAGGAGCCGCTGGCCAACCTCCTGGAAGTCATGCGGCACCTCATGAGCCACAACGGGCACCTCAAGACGGCCATCGTTCCGTAACGCCAGGGCCGGTTCGCCGGCCCTTTTGCCCGACATGTTTCTCGCCCCCGCCGAATTCGTTCAGTCTCCCGAGGCGCTCCAAAAACCGCATTCCCTCGAGGACGCGCAGGCCTATACGCGGTGGCTCGCCACCCACCACTACGAGAATTTTCACGTGGTGAGCTTCCTGCTGCCGAAACGCCTCCACCAGGACTTCTACAACGTCTATTCGTACTGCCGCTGGGCCGACGACCTTGGCGACGAGATCGGCGACAAAGACGAAAGCCTCCGCCTCCTGGAATGGTGGGGAGGCCAGCTCGACGCCATGTACCAGGGCCGCGCCTCGCACCCGGTATTCGTAGCACTTGCCCCCACCGTTCGGAAATACGAAATCCCCCGCCAGCCGTTTGCCGATCTCATTGCGGCGTTCGTGCAGGACCAGAAGGTGGGCCGCTACCGCGACTGGGACGAGCTGTTCGGCTATTGCCGCTGCTCCGCCAACCCGGTGGGGCGCCTGGTGCTGTACTTGTGCGGATACTCCGACGCGGCCCGCCAGCGCCTTTCCGACGCCACCTGCACCGCCCTGCAGCTCGCCAATTTCTGGCAGGATGTGACGGTCGACCTGCTCAAGGACCGCATCTACATTCCGCTCGAGATTATGGAGCGGCACGGCTATACGGTCGAGGATCTTCTCGCGCACCGCTTTACGCCCGGTTTCCGCGAGGTCATGCGCGAGATCGTCGGTAAGGCGCGCGAGCTGTTCCTCGAAGGCTTGCCGCTGCCGCGCATGCTGGACCGCCGCCTGGCGTTCGACATCGACCTCTTCAGCCGCGGCGGAATGCGCGTGCTCGAAAAGATCGAGCGGCAGGACTATAACGTACTGGCCGCCCGCCCGGCCATCTCGAAAGCCGAGCGAGTGGGCCTGCTTCTCGCGTCCCTGGCGCGCATGGCTTTCTCCCGGGCGGCGTGATGATTTCGGTCGATCAATCCTACGCGTATTGCCGGCGCATCGCCCGCTCCCGCGCCCGCAATTTCTACTACTCGTTCCTGCTGCTCTCCGCCCAGCAGCGCAAGGCCATGTGCGCCATCTACGCCTTTATGCGCTACTGCGACGATCTGAGCGACGAGCCGGGCGCTTCCCGCGCCGCGATCGACCGCTGGAGCGCCGAAATGGAGGAGGCGCTCGAAGGCCGCTTCGGCGATCACCCCATGTGGCCGGCGTTTCACCACACCGTGCGCCGCTTCGGCATCCCGCACCAGTATTTCCGGGAGATGATCGCGGGGGTAGCGTCGGACTTGGAGCCGCGCCGCATGGAGACCTTCGAGGAGCTGTACCGCTACTGCTACCAGGTGGCCTCGGTCGTCGGCCTGACCATCATCCATATTTTCGGGTTCGACACCCGCAGCGCGCTGCCGCTGGCCGAGAAGTGCGGCGTGGCGTTTCAACTCACCAACATCCTCCGCGACATTCGGGAAGACGCCGGGCGCGACCGCATCTACCTGCCCGCCGAGGATCTCCAGCGCTTCAGCGTCAGCGCCGGGGACCTGCGGGAAGGGCTTCGCAGCGACCGCTTCCTCAGCCTGATGCAGTTCGAAGCGGCCCGCGCCCGGCAGTACTACAACGAATCCCAGCCGCTGCTCGACCTGATCCATCCGCGCAGCCGTCCGTCCCTGTGGGCCCTGATCTCGATCTACTCTTCGCTGCTCGACCGGATCGTCGCGGCGAACTATGACGTTTTCACGCGGCGGGTACGTCTTTCGCCCTTGAAGAAATCGTGGATTGTGGTTCGCGCGCTGGTCGGCTAAGGGGTTCAATCCCCGATCAGGCTCAACTGCCGGGGGTCGTGCAGCGGTTCCACCACAGGCGGCCGCTCCAGGTCGTCGTGCTTGGGGTCGAATTTGCGGATGAGCTGGTTGAGGCGAAGGGAGGATTCCCAGATATCACAGAGCAGGCCGCAGCGCTGGCAGCCTCCGACAATACCGCCGCGCCCGTCGATGGCGGGATTGTACCGCTTGTGCCTGGCGCAACGGCCGTCGAACTTGCGGGCGCGAATTTTCAAGGCAGGGTGGTCAGCGGGTCAGACTTTTTCGACTTCGTCCTTTACTTCCTGCACTTCGCCTTTCAACGATGTCTTGAAATTGCGAATGCCCTCTCCCAGGCCCTTCGCCAGTTCCGGTATCTTTTTGCTGCCGAACAAAAGCACGAAGACCAGTCCGATGACCAGCATCTCCGGCCAGCCGAGTGTATCCATCCGTATTGCCTCTTTCGTCTGATAGACGCTTCTATTGTAACCCGCGTTACCGCCCGGGGTCGCGGTACAATCCGAGTGAATGCCGTCCGCTCAGCACGTTCAGTGGGCTAAAATTCGCTCGTCCGGCGTCATCCTGGCCGGTCTGGCCATCCTTTTCGTGCTGGTTTACCTGCTGACCGGCGGCGGCCTCTTCACGCAAAAAGCCAGGATCTACTTTTACGTGCCTGATGCCTCGGGACTTACGGTGGGTTCGCCCGTGCGGGTCGATGGCGTCGGGGTCGGCAAAGTCGGGCGGATCGAGCTCTCCGGGTCGAACCAGGCGCAACGCGTGATTCGGGTCACGCTCTCCATCGACCGGGGAGGGCTGGCGAAGATTCCGGCCGACTCCAACGCCCAGCTCAGCCCGGATTCACTGGTCGGAGACATGTTCGTCGACATCTCCAGCGGCAGCAGCCCGCAGCGCCTCCAGGCCGGAAGCGAGCTCGCCTTTGCGGCCCAGCCGGAGTTGTTCAAGACCCTGGATCTGCAGCAGTTCCAGGAGTCCCTGCGCTCGGTAGACGCCACCCTGACGGACATCGAGCAGGGGAAGAGCCGGGTAGGCCAATTCGTAATCGGTACCCAGTTCTACAACGACCTGCGAAGGCAGCTCGGGGAGATCGAAAAGGCGGTTCGAGAGGGGGCCGCCGTAACCGGCACCGTAGGCGAACCCCTTTACACCGACCGGACGTACCGCCTGATTCGCGATCCGATTATCGCGCTCGACACCAGCCTGGCCGCGATCCAGGCGGGGCAGGGAACCGCGGGGCAGCTCCTCCGCGACAACGCGCAATACGATCACTTCCGCTCCGTCGCCCAGGAGCTCCGCAAGTCGATCGAAGGAATCCGCTCGGCGGAGTTCATCCGCTCCGACCGCGCCTACACGGATCTGAGCCGCAGCCTGGCGGCCCTCATCCGCTCGGTGGACGAATTCAGTGCCAGTCCGCTCCTGATGAACTCCTCCGTTTACGACAACCTCAACGGACTGGCCAAAGAGATCCGCGACTCGGCCCGGGGCTTCCACGCCAACCCCAAGGGCTACATGCGAATGAGGATGTTCTAGATCCCCAGCGGTCATATTATTCCGTGGTGATGATTACCTTTCCGCGAGCGTGCCCTTCTTCCATATACCGGAAAGCCTCGCGGGTCTCACTTAACGGGTAACAACGGTCGATGACGGGCGTCACCTGGCCGGTCGCCATGAGCTCCCCCACCGTGGCGAGATCCCGCTGATTCACCCTGGCGATGAAAAATGCCATTTTCTGGCTCACGAACACTGATCGTACAAGCGCGCCGATCAAACCAGCCAGAAGTCGCGACATGGGAACGTCGCTCGGTGCTCCGACCCCGACGAGGATTCCTTTGGGATTCAAGACGCGCCTGCATGCCGAAAAGGAATAGTTCCCAACGCAATCGAAAACGATGTCGTAACGCTGTCCGCATCTGGTGAAATCCTGTTGGGTATAATCAACGACCTGATCCGCGCCGATGGATCTGACCATGTTCACATTCCTCGTGCTGCATACGCCGGTGACATCCGCGCCGAACGACTTGGCGATTTGCACCGCGAACGTGCCCACGCCTCCCGCCGCACCGTTCACCAGGACTTTGTGCCCGGCCTGAATCCGCGCCTTGTCGCGAAGACCCTGCAACGCAGTCAGCGCGGCTACCGGCGCGGACGCGGCTTGCTCAAATGTCAGGTTGTCCGGTTTGATCACCAAAGAGGATTTCATGCCCCACGCCGACTTGGAAGTCGCATACTCGGCAAATGCTCCAACACAAGTGCCGAACACCTGGTCGGCCGGTTTGAACTGTGCCACGTTCTTGCCAACCGCTTCAACCTCGCCGGCGACATCAACGCCGGGGCGTTTGATCTTCGGTTTGCCCAGCCCGAGTAGCAGGCGGAGGATGAGCGGGCCGCCCTTCATTAATTTCCAGTCCAGTGGATTGATCGAAGCCGCGCGGACCTTAATCAGGACCTCATCGTCCCCGGGAACGGGTTTGTCGATGTCCTGATATCTCAGAATATCGGGTGAACCATAATCTTGATAAACGATGGCTTTCATGGGCCTCGTTTCGGGCTTGTGCCAAACCCGTTGATGCTGAAAGCGGACCACTTGTCAGAGCCTGCGAGATTGCAGGCACGATCCCCATCTCCCTACTACGCACAGGGATGCGCAGATGTTCAGTCCAGCGAAAGTCCGGGTTGACCTCCCTCGCTCGTTGGCCGCGCGAAGAATTTCCACAATGGACAGGCCTCGCCGTGAGGCCTACCCTGCCAGATTCGCGTGCAAAGCGGCGCGGACGGACTCCATTTCGGCGGCATCGCGATACTTGCCGCGCGGCCAGAAGAACCCGCGAAGGCCATCTTTGGGGCGTCGTGGGACTACGTGGATGTGCAGGTGGGGAACGCTCTGGCTGACGCGGTTGTTCACCGCCACGAAAGAGCCGGCTGCCTGAAGCGCGTCTTCCATCGCGCGGCATAGCCGGGTCGCGTTGGCGAACAGGGGGCCGAGCGCATCGGGAGGGCAGTCCATAAGGGTGGGGTAGTGCCGCCTGGGAATGAGCAGGGAGTGGCCGGGGAACAGGGGGCGATGATCGAGGAAGGCGATGGAATCGGCGTCCTCGAACACGATGGGGGCCTCCACTTCGCCGGACGCGATGCGGCAGAAAAGGCAATCGGCGGGCATCCTTTCATCATGCCCCAAGGGCAGGGATGTGCCAAAGAGTGCGTGCTATGATGGGGTAGAAAACCACACGGGAGGAAGATACGATGGGTCCGCTGGGCTGGCAGGAGACGGTTTTTATCTTTCTCCTGGCGCTGCTCCTCTTCGGTCCTAAGAAGTTGCCGGAGCTGGGGCGGACGCTGGGGAAAGCTATTACCGAATTCCGCCGCGCGTCGAACGAACTCAAAGCCACGTTCGACCGTGAAATGAAGAGCCTGGAGCAGGAAAAGGAATCGCTAAAGGAAATCACCAACCAGTATCAGTACGATACCTACAACTACGACTACTCCTCGTATGAGACCAACTACGATGGTTCATACGGATCCGAAACCTACGATTCCACTGCATCCAACCCATCCACTGCAAGCGCATCCGCACCTGAGGGCGCTGAGTCACCGTCAGCCGTACCGCCGGAGGGCACTGTCGCCCACGGCACGGAATCGGCAGCCGTCCATGAACCGGGCGAACATTCGCATCCGGCTCCGGACGGGCATAGCGATCACGCTTCCGCGACGACTGAACACAAAGCATAGCGCATGAGCATTTCTGACGAGAGCCAGGGAGCAGGCGCTCCCGCCGCCGGTAGTTTGTCCGGCACCCCCAGCGCGGAAACCGCGCTTGATAAGGTTCGCCGCCGCCTGGGCGGATCGACGGTGCCGCCGGCGCCCCCTCCTCCGCCGGGAGAGGAGGGGGACGAAGACGATGACGGAATGCTCCGCATGTCGTTCATGGAGCACCTGGAGGAACTGCGCTCGCGCATTCTGAAATCGATCGCGGGCGTAGGCGTGGCAGCGGTGCTCAGCCTGTCGTTCTGCAACCCGCTCTGGACATTTGTAGCCCAGCCCGCGGTTCAAGCGTTGAAAACTCTCCATTACGAGCCAACCCTGGTGGCGGTCACGCCAATGGAACAGTTCAACGTGATCTGGTTCAAGCTGCCGATCCTGGTAGCTATTTTTCTCTCGTCACCGTGGATCCTGTACCAGGTCTGGGCGTTTATCTCACCCGGACTATACCGGCGGGAACGGCGCTGGGCGGCGCCGTTTATTCTAACGTCGGCGGGGCTGTTTATTCTGGGCGGGGTGTTCGCCTATTTTGTGGTGTTCCGCTACGGGCTGACGTTTTTATTGGGCATCGGGCAGGGAAATTATGTCCGGCCGATGGTGTCAATTAGCGAGTATTTCGATCTGTTTGTCAACGTCGTCCTGGGCGTAGGACTGGTTTTCGAATTGCCGGTCCTGATCTTTTTCCTGACGCTATTGCGGATATTAAGTCCCGCTTTTCTGGTGCGGCATAGCCGTTATGCGATCCTGGGGATTTTCATTCTGGCCGCGGTAATTACACCGACGCCGGATGTCTTTAACCTGATGCTGTTTGCCACACCGATGTGCCTGCTTTTCTACGTAGGGATTTTCGCATCCTATCTTCTGGTATTGCATCGCGAAAATAGGAAATTCCCTTGGGGCAAGGTCCTAATGGTCATGACCACCGTACTACTGCTGCTAGCGCTGGTAATATACCTGGCTATTACGCGCTACGGCTACAAGGTGGTACCAAATTGGCCGTTCCTGGTGCATTAGACGCTCTGGACTATAGAAATAAATCGGCTGAACGGGGTAACATCAGTCTTCCGCGCGAACCCTGCGCGGACGGCTCTATTACGCCAAATCGATGGACCTATACAAAGCGATCCAGGAGTTGTACGCCGAAAAAGAAAAACTGGAGAGGGTAATCGCCTCATTGGAAGAGCTGCAGCGGGCAGCGGGTGCGGTTCCTGCGGTGCCGAAGAGCACCAAGAGGCGGGGCCGCAAGTCCATGAGTTCAAAGGAACGCCAGGAAGTTTCGGCAAGAATGAAGAAGTATTGGGAAAGCCGCCGCGGTAGCGACACCGAGGAAGGCGAATAACGCTGCCGGACGGCCCCTCGAGGCGCTTCTGGCAGCGGTTGCGATCTGCTATATTGATATCATTGTTAGGCCGGTGTGGGCGAGTAGCTCAGCTGGGAGAGCACGGCGTTCGCAACGCCGGGGTCGTGGGTTCGAATCCCATCTCGTCCACCATTTTCTCCATTCCCGCTCGTAATTCATCCAATAGCAGCGCCTGCCTTTGATACCATTGCGGTTTCGGAGGTTCGGATCATGAAGGTCACGTTTTGGGGTGCGGCCGGCGGCGTAACGGGGTCGATGCACCTGGTCGAAGGCGGGGGAAAGCGAATCCTGCTCGACTGCGGGTTGAACCAGGGACGCCGGAAGGATGCGGACCGGAAGAACCGAAACCTGCCGTTCGCCGGTTCGTCGATCGACGCGGTGGTGCTCTCGCACGCGCACATCGACCACAGCGGAAATCTGCCGACGCTGGTCAAGAACGGCTTTTCGGGGCCGATTTACAGCACGCCCGCGAGCGTCGATCTGTGTGAATGGATGCTGCGCGACACGGCGCACATCCAGGAAAAAGACGCGGAGTTTCTGAACAAGCGCCTGGAAAAGCGGAAGTCCATGGGGCTTGAGAACGGGCACGTGGAGCCGCTGTACACGATGGCCGACGCGGAACGCACGCTGCCCCTCTTCCATCCGGTGGCCTACCACACGCCGCAACTGCTCGCGAACGATTTGAACTACGTGCCCTACGACGCGGGACACATCCTTGGCTCATCGTTTGTGGTGCTGCACGAATCGACCGACGGCACGCGGGTCCGCCTGGCCTTTTCGGGAGACGTGGGGCGGCCGGGATTGCCGATCATCCGCGACCCGGAGCCGCTGCAGCCGGCTGAGTACCTGATCCTGGAGAGCACCTACGGGGGCCGCCTGCATAAGGATGTCGGCCACGTGATCAACAAGCTGGAGAACGTGGTCAACCGGACGGCGCGGCGCGGGGGGAAGATCATCGTTCCGGCGTTTGCCGTGGGCCGCACGCAGCAACTGGTGCTGCTGATGCACCAGTTGGCTAACGAGAAGCGGATACCGAACATCCCGATTTTCGTGGACAGCCCGCTGGCGGTGAACGTCACGGCGGTGCACCGGGCCCACCCGGAATGCTTCGACGACGAGACGCGCAGCTACCTGCTGAACGGCGAGGATCCCTTCGGCTTCAAACGGCTGCAGTATATCCGCACTGCCGAGGAATCGAAGAAGCTGAACGATCTGCACGGGCCGATGGTGGTCATTTCGGCTTCGGGCATGGCCGAGCAGGGGCGAATCCTCCACCACTTGCGGAATAATATCGAGGACCCGCGCAACACGGTGCTGATCACGGGCTTCCAGGCGCAGGACACGCTGGGGCGAAAGCTGATCGAGAAATGGCCGGAGGTCCGCATCTTCGGCGAGCCGATGAGGGTCAGGGCGGAGATCTCGAGCTTGGACGAGTTGAGCGCGCACGCCGACCAGCGGGAGCTGCTGGAGTGGGTCCGGCCGATGGCGAAGGGATTGCGAAAGGTGTTTCTGGTCCACGGGGAACCGCAGCAGGCGCAGACGTTCTGCCGGCTGCTTCACTCCGAATTCGGGTTGGATGTGGCCATTCCGTCGCCGGGTGAATCCTTCGAACTGGTATAGCGAAACCAACGGAGCCCCTAAGTCCATCTATACTGGAAGGAAGTACGTGAGTACCAAAGGAGTTTCGTGACGTGAGTCCCATAACGAGCAATTCGCAGCCGGAGCCCCAGCGTTCGGGCTTGATGACCGCCCTGGTGGCCGGAGCCCTGATCGCCCTGGTGGCCGCTAACGTTTACCTTTTCGTGCAGATGTCCAATGTCCGCACGGACATGGCTAAGCTCCGAGAGTCTCTCATGACGGAGGTGAGCAACCTGCGCGACGCGTCGTCGGTGACGACGAATTCGCAGATGCGCCACATCGAGACCCTGAAGGAAGAGTTGGAAGCGGCACGCCAGCAGGCGCGGTCCTCCGCCAGCCAGGTGAAGGCCGAAGCGCAGGCGCATGCCGACCAGTTGGCCAAACAACTGGAAGCCGAGCAGGCCAGAGTCGCCAAGCAGATGGGAACCGAGATCAGCGGTGTGAAGAGCGACGTGAAGCAGGTCGCAACCAACGCCGACGCGAAGATCGCCGGGGTGTCGTCGGACGTCGGTACGGTGAAGACGCAGGCTGCCGCGACCCAGGCGGAACTCGAAAAGACGATCAACGAACTCAAATCGGTGAAGGGCGATCTGGGAGTGCAGAGCGGCCTGGTGGCGACCAACGGCAACGAACTGGCGGCCCTGAAGCTGCGCGGCGAACGCAACTATTTCGACATCAAGCTCGGCAAGACGAAGGAGCGTCAGCGCATCGCCGACATCACCCTGCTGTTGAAGAAGACCGACCCGAAGAAGAACAAGTACACGGTCGAGGTGATGGCGGACGACAAGCTGACGGAAAAGAAAGACCGGAACATCAACGAGCCGGTGCAGTTCTACACGGCCAAGGGCGGTCACATTCCTTACGAGCTGGTGATCAACCAGGTGCAGAAGAATATGATCATCGGCTACCTGGCAACGCCCAAGGAACAGGTAGCGAGGTAAGGACGGCCCAGCGTCTATCCTTCGTCGTCGGTCTTTTCGACCAGCCGCTCGACGTGCATGTCGTAGATCGCCAGTTTGCCGTGGCGGTCGCTCTGGAAATAGATGCGCTGGCTATCCGGCGAAAATCGGGGGGCCACCAGCTCGGGGCGACTCGCCTTGTGCTCGCAGACGGTGAATTCCCGGCGTGTGACGCGCAGCAGCAGCAGCAGGTAAGGGGACCCGACGTTGCGGCTGGCGCCCACGAAGACCGACGTATCGTGGTTGAAGCCGAAACTGACGAACTGGCTGGTCTTGGCCACCAGTTTGTCGGTATTGGTATCCGGCGTGTGCTCGCGGATGGTATTCAACTGCTTGGGGTCTTCCGGGTAGTTCAGGTAGAGGAGCGTTTTTCCGTCCGGCGCCCAGTCGGCCGGGCCGATGCGGCCGCCCGCTAGTTTCAGCTTGCGGTTCTGCTGTCCGTCGGAATTCACGAGCCACAGAGCTTCATCTCCCTGGCGGTACAAGATCTGCGCCCGCCTGGGCCGTGCGATCGGGTGGCTCATGGGAAAGGCGGTTTCTACGACGGTATCCGGCACGCCCTTCCCGAGGGTCACCATACGGAGCCGGGAGTTTTCCCCACGGGACTCGCAGAATGTCGCGTGTGTGCCATCCGGGCCGACACTGAATCCAGGGAGCCGCTCCCATCCTTCGGGAACGGTATACAGCTCGCGCTGGCGCAGAGAGCTGATGGCGGCGACCAGCAGCGTGCGTCCGGCGAAGAAACAGAACGACCGGTTATCCGGGGTCAGGGTCAGGGAATTCGGGTCGAGCTCCTCGGCCGCGGTGAGCTGGTGGGTCTGAGCAGTCTTCAGGTCCATGCGGAAGGCCTGGGGCGATCCGGTACGGTCGCAACTGAAGATCAACCAGCTATCATTCCTGGCGATCGCGCGGTTGTAGAAGGCCGGGAGGGTCGAGGTATAGCTTGGATCGGTGAGGCGGAAGACATCCAGCTCGGTGGCCGGATCGGAGTACCTTTTGGAGTCGGCCGGGAAGACGGCGCCTTTGCCGCCCTCTCCAAACAGGTGCATGGCGGCGAATCCGGAGACCAGCAGTGAACGGCGCGAGAGGCTGCGCACGGAGCCCATATCCTCGATGGTAGCAGTAGTGCACAATGGCGAGCGTCGTGCACAGATCAAGCGTGCCAGAGCAGGAGTTTTGCCCGTTTGGACCTGTGGACCGCCGGCCGGAGGGAAAGGCCGTGAGGCCGGCGGATGGCTTGTTCGCGTCCGGGCTCGAGGCGCCTGAAGGGATGTGTCGCAGGGTTTTTGCCTTTTCCCCTGCTTGCGGAACCACGGGGATGTTAAAGCGTCCTGCAGAACGGGCCCGTGGAACCGGCACCGTTGTTCCCCCAGGCAGCCGAAGGCCCGCGGCGGGCGTTGGATGATTCAAACTAGAATCCGGCGAACGCCAGGGCGGCGGCGAGGGCCACGGCAGCGCCGAGAACCGCGTCCGCGAAATAGTGGTAGCGGCCCAGGACAGCGCCCATCGCGATGCTGACCGCGACGGCCAGGAACAGGGCGCCCGCGGGTAGCGAGATCTTCAGGAGCACGAAAGCACAGGCCATGGAGGCTGCCACGTGCGCGCTGGGAAAGGTATTCATCTGGATGCTGGCGTGCCGGAGGATCCACAGGTTGAAGCGGCGAACCGGTCCGGGAGCCGGCGCCGGGCGTGCCGTTCCGGCGAGGGACCGCGGGGGGAGAGTTTGGACGAACGGGACCATGAGGTAACAGGCGTAGGTGGAGGCGAGGACCACCGTCCAGAAACGATCGGCCTGGGCGCGGGCGTGCAACAGGTACAGGGCGCCCAGGGCCATCGGCACCATCGGATAGCACAGCAGGTAGGCCAGCTCCGCATAGGCCAGCACCAGCCGGCCGGCGGGGTTGGCGGAGAGCCGCGCGGCAAACGGCAGGGCGGTGCGGCTATCGAGGGCCAGGAGCCTCCTCTGCAGCTTTTCGTCGGGGCGGTCGAAAAATTGCCCTGCCTGCCAGTAGACCATGAGGAGCAGGGCAGCAGGCAGCCAGTCGCGGAAGATAGAACTCGCGAACAAGGCGGCCAGCAGGGTCGCGCCGATGGCGGCGGTTCCGAATGCCGTGACGATGGCGCGCCGCCGGAGCGGGAGCCGGCGCACCCAGGCTAGGGCGGACAGGAACGCGAAGACCACCACGTCGATCCACTCGGACGCGCGCATTCCGATAGAATAACGTCCTGTGACTCCTTCAGCGGCACCCAGCCGGACGGCCCTGTCCCGAACCGAGTGGCGAGTTCTCGCGCTGCTGGTATTCTCGGCGTTCCTCAACTACGTGGATCGCGCGAACCTTTCGGTCGGCGCGACCGACATCCAGCGGGATCTTCACCTTTCGAACTATTCGCTGGGGCTACTTGGATCCGCATTCTTCTGGACCTACGCAGCGTTCCAGTTGTTTGTGATTGCGGGCTGGCTGGTGGACCGGTTCAATGTGTGCTGGGTGTATGCGATCGGGTTCTTCATCTGGTCGGGCGCCACGGCGGTGACAGGAGCGGTGCAGACGTTCGCGGTGCTATTCGGCCTGCGGCTGCTGCTGGGGATGGGAGAATCGATCGCGTATCCGGCCTATTCGCGCATACTCGCCAACAATTTTCCGGAGCATCATCGGGGGTTCGCGAACGCGCTGATCGACGCAGGCACGAAGGGCGGCCCGGCTCTCGGAACGCTGCTGGGCGGGCTGCTGATGGCGGCGTTCGGATGGCGGGTGTTCTTTCTCGCGCTGGGCTTCGGAAGTTTTCTATGGCTGGTGCCGTGGCTGCTCTGGATGCCGCGCGGCCAGGGGGTGGCGGCACGCACGGACCGCGCGAGCGACGCGCCCACCATGGGGGCTCTGCTTCGCCAGCGGGCGGTCTGGTTCACGGCGATCGGGCTGTTCTGCTCGAACTACTACTGGTACTTCCTGATCACGTGGCTGCCGGCGTATCTCGAAAAGGAGCGCCATTTCGATAAAGCCAAGATGGCGGTCTTCGGCTCGTTGTCGTTCCTGGCGGTGGCTGTCACGAGCGTGGCGAGCGGCTGGCTATCGGACCGTTTCATCGCGCGCGGCGCGACACCCAACCGGGTCCGCAAGACGTTCGCCGGGGTGGGGCTGACGCTGTCGACGATTATCCTGCCGGTCTCGGTGATCAAAAGCGACGATATCGCGATGCCGCTTCTGCTGCTGGCGTGCCTGTGTTTCGGTTGCTACACGTCGAACGTATTCGCGATTACGCAGACGATGGCGGGCCCGCGGGCGGCAGGAAAGTGGACGGGGCTGCAGAACGGAGTCGCCAACCTGGCGGGAGTGGCCGCGCCGTGGGTGACCGGCGAACTGCTGCAGCGGACCGGGCAGTTTTACCTGGCATTCGTGGTGGCCACGGTGGTGGTGCTGGCAGCGGCGGCGTGCTTCGTGTTCGGGATCGGGCCGATCCGCCAGGTGAAGTTCCAGGGAGACTGATGTCCTCGCCTGTCAGAGCTCGAAGTGCAGGCGGATCGACAGCACATGCACGGGGCCTCGATCCCGGTTATACGCGGGGTTTCGCACAAACTGGTAGTCCGGTGTGATGGCGACCGGTTTCCGAAGGCTCCAGTTGTAATAGCACTCGAAGATGGATTCGAGGCCGGGATGCGGCAGACGACCGTCGCCGATCAGGAAGCCGTAACCGCCGCGGGCGAGGTAGGCGGCATGGTCGCCCGAGATGGCGTTGATTGCCATCGCCGCGCCGACGACGTCGTCCGGACGGCGCCAGCGATTGCCGTGGATCGAGACCCCGCCGCTGGCGGTGCGGTCAATCTCGGTGAAGGCCCACGATTCGGTCTTGCCGTCATTCCAGCCGAGCCGCAGAAACGCGCCCGCATTGGCCGAGAGACGCTGTTCGACGTTGAGGCCGAAGCCGTATTTGACGGTATCGGGCCGGCGGGTGGCGACGATGTCCTGGACAGCCTGGCGGTAGGTGCCCATGTTCGCATGGTTCACGAAACCGAGCGCGCGCACCGTGCCGCCGCTCGAGTACGCGTACTGTAGCTCAAAGGTATCTCCGCGGTTGGCCGCGAAGTGCCGGTCCAGATGTGGGCCATTTGCCGTGACCGGCTCCAGGAAGCTGCCCACGCGAATGACCGCGGGGCCGACCTCCACCTCCTGCACGGCCCCAATGGTGTAGCCCCGCACGTCGGCGGGATAGTCCCAGGCACCGTTGTACATGATCGACCAGTTGATGAACTGTGTGCGTGGGTCGTGGCTGTAGGCGTTGTTATCGAAATAGTCGGTGGCCGCGACTTTGCCGGCGCTCCAGGTGAAGCAGCGGTATTTCTGACGGAGGTACAAGCGCGCGAGGTAGGGTTTGGGGGTGGCGCTGGCGACCCTGGGGATCTCTCCGTTGGTGAATCCGGCGATTCCCACGACCCCGCTGAAACCGGTGCCGCCCGCGACTTCGGGGTCGACCTCCAACTGGGTGTCGCGGTAGCGGAAAGTCAGGAAAAGGGTCGAGGTGAGGCTGGTGTCGACTTCCCAAATGGAGCGCAGGCTGTTCTGTCCGGAGTAGGGCGAATGGAACGGGCCGTGCGTCTGGGTGATGGTCGTGGCTTGAGTATGGACGTCGACGTCGGAGTTCTGGGCCGCCGCGGGCAGCGCGATCGAAAGGATAAGCCAGCGCACCGTAGTCACGGTCTTATCCCCTGATGGAGGTCCAGACCATCATCACGGTGAGGACGATCATCACGACCACCGTGCTGCCGGCGATCAGGTTGGCCCAGGGGCCGTTCTTCATATCGTCCATCAAGCCTTTCCTGTTGATGAGCAGGAGCATGAAGACGAGAACGAACGGAATGAGCACGCCGTTGGCGACCTGCGAGAGCAGGATCACCTTCATCAGGGGCAGCCGGGGAATGAGGACGCAGCCTGCGCCGAGAACGATCAGGAACGTGTAGAGCGAGTAGAAAATGGGCGCTTCGAAGAAACCGCGGTCCACGCCCGATTCGAAACCGAGCCCTTCGCACACGTTATATGCCGTGGCCAGCGGGAGGATCGCCGCGGAGAGCAGCGAGGCGTTGACCAGGCCGACGGCGAACAGGACCGAAGCGAAGCGGCCGGCGAACGGCTGGAGCGCCACGGCCGCCTCGGCGGCGTCGGAGATGTTGCGGTGCCCGGACTGGTAGAGGGTGGCGGCGCAGGCCACCACGATGAAGAACGCCACGACGTCGGTGATGATGCAGCCCAGCACCACGTCCCATCGGACGAGCCGGTATTCGCGTCTGGATACGCCCTTTTCGACCAGCGAAGCCTGCAGGTAGAACTGCATCCAGGGCGTGATGGTAGTGCCGATCAGGCCCACGATCATCGTGATGTACGCCGGATCGGGGCGGAACTCGGGAATGGCGGTCTTGATGAAGGCGATGCCCCAATCGGCGTGCGACATCAGCGCCGAAACGGGATAGGCGAAATAGATCAGCGAGAACCCGATCAGGATGCGCTCCACCGGCTTGTACGACCCGCGGACGATCACCGTCCAGACCAGGGCGGCTCCGAAGGGTACGCAGATGTATTTGCTGATTCCGAAAATTCCCATGCCCGAGGCAATCCCGGCGAACTCAGCGATGATATTGCCGAGATCGGCAATCGCCAGGACGAACATGGTGAAGAACGTGATCCTCAGCCCGAACTCCTCGCGGATGAGGTCGGAGAGACCTTTGCCGGTGGCGACCGCCATGCGGGCGGCCATCTCCTGCACCACAATCAGGGCAATCGTGGTCGGAACGAGGGTCCACAGCAGGGAGTAGCCGAACTTCGCGCCGGCCTGTGAGTAAGTGAGGATCCCGCCCGGATCGTTGTCAACGTTGGCGGTGATGAATCCGGGGCCGAGAATGGCGAAAAGGGCAGCCAGGCGGAAGCGCAGCACGCTCACACCGAAGGTGCGGCGCGGGTGCTTCAGGGAGATATCGCGCCCGGTATCCTTCGTCATGTATCGCGCCGTCTCTCATGGTTTTGGGGAGCGGGGGCAGCGCAGTAAGGCCGCACCCCGCCTAGCCATTGTAGCCCTTGCGGGCCGAAAAACGGCGCAATCGGAATGATTTTTAGAGGTACGAGATCAGTTGGGCCGGCGGCGAACGAGCCAGGGCTCGAAAGCGCCCGGATTTTCGAGGATTTCGGACTCCAACTCGCGGAACTGGCTTTCCACGATCAACTTCTCGATCGAGGCGCCGAGCGTGTCGTCGCGGGTATCCAGCCGCTTCCGTTCGATGAGGGCCAGGATCGCCCCGTACAGTTCCAAACGGTCTGCCATGCTGCTCATAACCCTGACCTCCTACACCAATAGACGGAATTGGACGCTGGAAGTTGCACAAAATCGGAATCCGTGTCGATCCGGACGGTAATTGCAGTACCAGGTGAGGCTCGCTATGCTGCGGTCAATGGTTAAACTTACGGCTGTCATGGCAGCAGCCCTGGCCCTGGCGACGGCGCAGGACCAGACCGGGTCGTGGCAGGGCGTTCTCAAAGATCGTACGGGGCAGCCCCTGGCGGGAGCGCGCATCGAACTACGGCTCTCCGGGCGGCGCCCGGTCGATGGCCGCACCAGCGCGGCGGGGGCCTTTGCATTCTCGGACCTCGTGCCGGGCGAGTACTCGCTGACGGTGGAATGGAGCGGCGGGACAGCCACCTTGGCGGCCGTGGGGATCGGCCCCGGAATGCATCGGAAAGAGGCTCTGGTACTCACGCCGGAAGGAGGAGTGGCGCTGGGCAGCGGCGGACCCCAAGCCGCGGAATCGACCGGGGGCGAGCAGCTTTCCGGCCGCCAGGTTTCGGCGCTGCCGCTCAACAAGCGGGATTTCAGCCAGTTGCTGCTGCTGGCGGCCGGCACCCAGACGGACGCGAACGGCGCGGCGAACTTCACCCAGCAGTTCACGGTGAACGGGCAGCGCGGCGCGGCCACAGTCTTCGCGATGGATGGAATCGACACGACGGACCCCGAAATGGGCGGGGCCACGTTCTCCAACTTCAACGTGGACGCCATCCAGGAGATCAATTCGAGCTCGGGCGTGCTGCCGGCGTCGATCGGCCATGGCGCCGCGGGATTTACGGAAGTCATCACCAAGAGCGGAACGAACGACCTGCACGGCAGCGTGTTCGAGTTCGTGCGGAACGCGGCCTTCGACGCGCGCAACTTCTTCGACCGGCGGTCCGTGGCGCAGCCGGGGCGCATTCCGCCGTTCAACCGGAACGAGTTCGGGTTCACCAGCGGAGGGCCGGTCCGTCGCAATCGCACCTACTGGTTCGGGCAGTACCAGGGTTTCCGCCAGGTGCTGGGAACGACCCAGGTGCTGCCGGTTCCGACCGCGCAGGAGCGCCTGGGATTGGACAGCACGGCCTTTCCGGGAGACGTGCTGACCGTGCCGGTGGACCCGCGGATCGCTCCGGTGCTGGGGCGGTATCCGCTGCCCAACGACCCTTCAGGCCCTTACGGCGCCCGGACCTATGCCATCTCATCGAAGATCCGCACGCGCACCGATCAGTTCTCCACGCGCATCGACCACCGCATATCGGACAAGGCGCGGCTCTTCTTCCGGTTCAATTTGAATAACGTGGACGGTCCCTTGACCAACCCCAGCCAGACGGCCATCGACCCCTCGTTTGCCATCCCGTTCTTCGACCACCAGCGCAACGCGGGGCTCACGTACTCGCGGACGCCCTCCGCGCGGTTCACGTGGGAAACGTCAATCGGGTTCGTGCGCTCGACTCCGAATTTCCCGACGCTCAACCGGACGCAGCCCGCGCTGAACTTCGCGGACGCTCTGTACGAGGGCTTCAACACGCCGGCGGGCTCGATTATCGCCTCGTTCGGAAACCTGCTGCAACTCCGCCAGAACTTTACGTGGACGCGCGGGGCGCACAGCTTCAAGTTCGGCGCGGAGGCACGGTTCAACCGCGACACAACGCTCTTCGGCACGGCGCCGAACGGATCGTACACCTTCGGCGGCGGGGCGGCATATTCCCCGGTGGAGATCCGTTCGCGCAGCGGCCTGCACGACATCCATCCGGGGGAATTGCTGCCCGATTCGCTGAGCGGCCTGCTGACGGCGACCCCGTTTTCCTACACGGTGACGGCCGCGCCGCGCCTGTTTGCGCAAGGCGAGCGGATGGGGGACAGCGCGGTTCGGCGCGACGCCTACAACTTCTATTTCCAGGACAACTGGAAAGTCTCGCAGCGCCTCGCGATCAACTACGGGCTGCGCTACGAAGTGAATACGCCGATCGGGGAGGGCGCCGACCGCACGTCGGGCCTGGTGTTCGAAGACGCGTCCGGCAGCGCGGTGGACGCCGAGACTCCGGGGGCGCGGGCACGTTTCCTGATCAACACCAAGCCGGCCTATCCGACCAACTGGAACGGCTGGGGGCCGCGGCTCGCGATCGACTGGCGGTGGGATGACCGGACAGTGTTCCATGCGGGCGGCTCGATTACGACCATCCTGCCGAATGTGTGGCAGGACAATCTGGTGACGGGAGGGCTGCCGTACGTGGTGGCTCCGCTGCTGACAGCCCAGCCGGGGCGTCCGATCGCGTTCCAGAACTCGGTGCTGGGGATCGCGCTGCCGGAGGTTTACACGGTTTCCGGATCCCCGGTGTACGCGGCTGGCAGTTCGACTGCCATAGCGCCCGGAACCGAGATGGACGTGCTGCGGTTCGAGCGCGACCTGGCGGCGCTGAGCAACGACAAACAGCCGCAGTCGCTCACCGCCGCCGCCATGGCGAGAAACTTCCGCAACGGCTACATCGGCACATATACGGCCGGAATCGAGCGGAATTTCGGCGACGTGACGGCCGGCGTGAACTATGTGGCTACCGTGGGGGTCGCGCTGGCTCGGATCGATTCGCCCAACGGCTACAGCGGCGCCGGCGGGGCCTTTGCGCCGTACGCGCAGCAGGGCTTCGGGCCGATCACGGTCATGACCAACCGGTCGCACTCGACGTATCATTCGCTGCAAGCCTCCGCGCAGAAGAACTCGCTGCGCGCGGGACTGGGGTTCCAGGCGAGCTATACCTTCAGCAAGTCGCTCGACGACAGCAGCGCGGTGCTGGGCGGCTTCCTTTCCGGATCGTCGGGAACGGTGCTGCAGACTGCGCCGCAGAACCCGAGCGGGTTGGGTGAGGAAAAGGGGCGGTCCACGTTCGACGTGACGCATGTCTTCTCGATGAGCGCGATCCAGCAACTGCCGCTCGATCGCGCGCCCGCCTTTCGAAGGCTGGGACGGCGCGCGACCAACGGTTGGCAGGTACTGGGGCTCGCCGCGCTGACCAGCGGGTCTCCGTTCACGGTCTATTCCGGAATCCAGCAGACGGGCGCCGGCTCGAGCGGGGCGGACCGTCCGGACCAGGCGGGAACCCCGCTGCTCTCTACCAGCCGCACGGTGCGGGAGGACTACTTCGGGCTGGGCGCGCAGAACCCTTCCTACTTCTCGATTCCGATCGGCGTCCCCGGCGGGACGGGGCCGAACCAGGGACGTTTCGGAACGCTGGGTCGCAACACGTTTCGCGGGCCCGCGTTCCACAATTTCGACCTGTCGCTGATCAAGGACACGATGATCGGGGCGGCGGGGAATCCGGAGCGCGCGGTGCTTCAATTCCGCGCGGAGTTCTTCAACGTGTTCAACATTGTGAATTTCGGCCTGCCGGCGAACATCGTGCTGGGGCCGGGGTTCGGCGTGATCAGCCGCACAGCGGGTCCGTCGCGGCAGATTCAACTGTCTCTGAAGCTGCTGTACTGAGGACGGGACAGCCGGCATCCGGCCTTTATCTTCCCAGCCTCTTGGAGGCGGACATAAGGACGAGCAGGCGGACGCCATCATACCGACAATGTACGCTGAGTAGGACTATCAGGGCTGCCACAATCGTTACTTCCGATCGGCCTGTCAATTCTCCCTAAGAGGCATCGACCCGGCCGGGCAGGGGATCATAATGGGTGTAGACAGATGTTGCGGATCGGAACAGAGGGGCCTAATGGCGGATCATATGAGATATTCGGCAATCGTAATGGCACTCTCCGTGATGACGGCGATGGTGCCCCTATCGTCAGCGCAAACGCAGCCCGCAAAACCGGCGCCGCCACCAGCAGCGACGCAACCCCAGCAACAACCGAACACCCAAAAAGAGAACACCCACAGTAAGGCCAAGGGTGCGGCAGCCGGTGCCGCAATCGGAGCCGCTACCGGGGGGAGCGCTGCCAAGGGCGCGGTCGTCGGAGCTGGTCATAACCGCCGCGAGGAGAGGCGGGCCAAGAGGTAGACGAGTACACGATTGATATCCCCCTCGGACGGCGGGGTCGGTCTTACCTGAGGTTAGGTGCTCCGACTATCGCTACAATGAGCGAACCGCAAAGTGCCAGCAGAATGTTCCCGATGGCATAACTGACTCCGTAGCCGAGTGTGGGTACCTGACTCTCAGATGCCTCTTGGACTGCGGCGAGTCCGGACTGCGAAGTGCCGGCGCCGGCGCAAATTCCTAACACGATCCCAGGATGCAGCTTAAGTAGATATGTACCTACCAGTGCCGTGACGATGTTCGGGATCGCGCAGACCAGGACGCCGGCGATCAGAAGCGGTATGCCGGCCCTTCGCAAACCGACGACAAACATCGGTCCTGCGCCGATTCCGACGACGGCCAAAAAGGCGGAGAGGCCAAGCGAACTCAGCAGAGACAATGCTGCCTCCGGCACGCGGCCGAAGAGCGGCCGCCGCGCATGCAACCAGCCCACCACGAGTGCGCCGGCCAATATACCGACGGGCGCGCTCAGTCCAATATCGACGCCGGCAAAATGCAGTGCCGGCAACCCGATCAAGCCGCCGATCGCAATGGCAAGCCCGAGCACAGCCATATCGGTGGCGGTGGATGGCCAGGCTGTCGATCCTAATTGTGCCGCAACCCGCTCGACATGCCTTTTCACGCCAACCAGTCGCAGCATATCGCCTCGTTCGAGAACGAGCTTAGTGCCGATAGGGAGCTCCTGCCCCCCACGGAAAACTTCCTTTACAAAGACACCACGAGTGGGCACCTCGGTTTCCAGCGTCTCGGCC
Source organism: Bryobacterales bacterium (assembly GCA_963836015.1). Taxonomy (GTDB): domain Bacteria; phylum Acidobacteriota; class Terriglobia; order Bryobacterales; family Bryobacteraceae; genus CAWCDJ01. The sequence goes on from CAWIIF010000015.1 coordinate 1,286,277, forward strand.
ACTTGCTCCAGGGTTCGGTGACCCAAATCGGCCCGCGTCAGCACATGGTCGACTGTCAGAACAGGGATGTCGAGAAGGTCGGGGTCGTCGATTTCATACGCACGGAGCGGGTTCTCCGCCGAGGCGAGTACTTCGCCACGTCCCGTAAGCGCTACCCGATCGCCCCTATGCAGCACCATTTCCGGGGTGGCGTCGGCCGGATCATGCGAGTTGGCGACCCGCTCAACGAATACCCGTGCCGGCCAGAAGGCCTGTTCGAGTCCCTCCGTGGTCTGGCCGTCAAAGGATTCGGGAATCGAATACGATCGGGCAACGAAATGCTGGTAAGCGGAAAATACGCCAGGCTGTTCTTTGTCCATCCCGAGGTCGGCCTCGAGCTTACGGCAGGCGGATTTCAAATCGACTCGCATGAGCCAGGGGGCAATCTTGCCGAGGGTGAAGATGCTCGTGATCAGGCCGACGAGGTACGTTACGGCAAAGGCGACGGCTGAGCTTGACGTGAGTTGCTGCCGGACCGAGTCGGCGACCGGCAGCTTTGCAATTGCATCGCCGGCGGTGCCGATCGCAGGGGAAGCTCCCAGCCCGCCGGCAATAAGGCCTGCAGCGCCTCCGGCATTGAATCCGAAGAACCCGGCGAGGAAATACGCGCTGGCAAGGCCAACGGCGCAGAATAGCACTGAAAGCCCGATTTGTGGGAGGGCGCTCCGCCCCAGTCCCCCGAAAAACTGCGGGCCGGTCTCGTAACCCACCGCGAATAGGAACAGCGCAAAAAACGACCATTGCACCGCTGCCGGAGGCGGCTTAATGCCGAGTTGGCCAACTGCCACGCCAGTCAGAATCACGCACACGACAGCATTCAGCTTGAAAGACCCAATGCGCAGCCGGGCAACAGCATGCCCGACCCCAAGCACGAGAAAGAGAGCAATCTCCGGGTGGTTTTGTAATGAAGCGGCGAGCCAGGACACGGCAACCTTCCCCATCGTTGAGGATTCACATCACTTACGCGTCGATTCCTTTTAGAGGTACGGACAGTCACGCAGATGCTGCCGGACCAGGCGGTCCCGCCTACGGACGTTTCACGTGTTGCGCTTCCCAGGCCCGGACGTTGCGCCGTGCCTGGTCGAAAATCCGCTCGTAGTTTGTCAACCGCACTTTCCGGCTCGCCTCCGGATCGAGCAACTTCCACAGCGGCCCGTACTGGTAATAGATTTTCGTGTACTGAGACTGATCCGCGGGCGCGACCTCGTCGGTGCCGAACAGGAAGCGGTCGGGAAAGCGGTTGATCAGATCGGCCGCTATCTTTGTGGATTCCGGCGTCGCAACGATGTACTTGGCCACTTCGTCCCACGAAATGTCGAAGTACACGTCCTGGAACTGCGGATCCGTCAGAATTTTTGCAAGAGTGGCGGCGTGGTTCTTGATCGGTCGGACAATGCGGCCCATACCCGTATGCGCCCAGATGATCGTGGTTCCTGGATGCCGCTTGAAAAGGGCTTTCATCTGGTCGAGATACAGGGGTCCGGAAGTTTTTGGCTCAGGATGTGGTCCCGTATCCGACTCTTTCGCAAACGGCCGGTCCATGTCATTGTGGATGATCACCACCAGTCCGGCCTCGCGAGCGAAGTCCAGGATCCGGTCCAATGCCGGGTCGGTCAGGCTCGCCACCGGGCCCGCGACCTTGCCGGATACGAACTCCTTGTGGATGGTGAATTCGCCGATACCGCTGAATACACCCGGGAACGTCTGGAGCACCCGGCGAATGTGGTCCGCGCCGTACATATCGGTCGGATTGAAACCCGTGATCATGGGATCGAACCGCGCCCGCTGCTCCGGTGGGAGAGAAAGGTAGGCCATCGCGATCCAGGCATCGGTGAAAGAGTAGTAGTACAGAGGGGCGTCCGTATCCAGGTAGTACTTCGGGGCACGGTCTCCATCCACGCGGTACGACCACAGCTGCTGCAAGGGAATGCCGAACAACGCCACCCGCCCGGCCTTGTTCCCCATGATCTTGAGGAAATCCCGAATGTCGGTGCCTTCCTGGATGTAGTTGGTCAGGTGAAAATGCGAGTCGTTGAATTCGAAGGCGCCGGTCTGCGCACCCGATGGCCGCGCCATACCCGTCAGGAGAATCGTGAGCAGTGCCGCGCTATGCACCAATCGGTGTCGCATCACCTTTCCTTCAATACAGGACCGTCATACCGAAGGCGACGACCGTGCCGGTAATCTGTCCGTTGTAAAAGCCAAACGTGCTGCTTACGGGAGAATGACCCACGTTAATGACATGTAGATTCACTCGGATATTGCGAGTGTTCCAGGGATAATAGTTGCCGCCCGCGCTAAACTCCTTAGGCTTGCCATAGTTACTGAAGACATACGAAGTGGCGCCGTAAACCTCCCATCGCCTGGGCACGACCATGTAGGATGCCTGCGCGTAGAAGCCATAATCGCGGACAACCCTGATCGGGAGCGGGCCAGTCGCTACGAAATTACGCAGGCGCCGGGCGTAGCCTTCGCCCTGCAGCCAGAAGCCGTGGTATTTCATGCCGGCGGCGGAAGAGGCCATTTCGTAAGTCACCTTGGTGACCGTCACTCCGTCGGCGAAGGTGCCCGTGTCGAATACGTTCAAGCTGTCGGCGAGCCGCAAAGTCGTATTTGCGGATGCCTCGTCCAGCGGAGTGAATCGGGGCTCCCGGCTGCGCGTGAAAGCAAGATTGAAGCGTGTGGCGAGCTTTTCATGCTCCTCGTAGTCGCCGAAAGCGCCGCGGGGACCGAACTCACCCGTCGTTGGCAGCCAGGTCAGGCTGCCGCCGGCCGACAGGTTCCGGGAAAGCTGATTAGCCGGGATTCCCAGCAGGCTCAGATTGTTGCCGACCGCAAAGCGGTAGACGAGGCGCGGCGCCAGCAGGCCGCTGCCGAAGACCCCCTCCGTATAGAAGGGCCGGAAGAATTCGTCGGCCATCACGCGGTCATACGTAGGCCAATACGGGTGCGAGCCCTGCATGGACTGTGTGCCGGGCAGCGCGGTATATCCTCCGCCGAGAGTAAGGTGTTTGTTGAATGTGTACATGAGCGCGCCGCCCACGGCAACCTGGGTTGTGTCGTTTACGGTCCAGATGACGGTCAGATAATTGAATTTTGGGGTGAACAGCCAGCCTTTGGCGTAGAGCAGGACGCGGTGAAACTGGAAGTCCTGACGAGCCTGGACCGGTATCGGACGTCCGAGGTGGTCGGTCTCATGTTGCGACGGAGGCAATTGGTTGAGGTACCGCATCACCATATACGCACTCAGATCCAACTGGCCGTACCTGGTTTTGGCGACGGTAAAACCCTCGCCGGGATTCCACTCCCCAAACATTGCGGGAAAACCGCTATCGCCCTCCGTATTCCTGGGGTTCGAGTTGGCACCGCCGGTTCCTCCCGGCCCTTGAGGATTGGTAGGCGCAGCCTGGCCGGCGGGTGTCTGTCCGGCCGGCGGCGTCAGGGCCGGACTTGGCAGCGGACTCTGCGGGGTTGCGGAAGCCGCGGCGGCCGGGGCTGGTCCGGACCGGGCCGCGGCTTTTATTATGTTGCCCCCGGCCGGATCCGAATCGCCGGCTTGGGGAGCTTGCGCTGCCAGGATCTTTCGCAGCGCATTGATCTGGTCGATAAGCTGACGGTTCTGCTCCTCGAGCCGGCGGTTCTGTTCGACCAATTGGTCGATCGCCTGCAAAAGCTCCCCGATCTTTTTGGGGTTTGCCTCCTCGCCGCCTTTTGATTGCGCGTTGAGAACGGGCGCAGGAAGGGCGGCCACCAACAGGATCATAACTTTGGAAACGACTGTCATCCCGGCACTATTTCGGGCAGCCTCTTCCGGTGGCCACGCCAAGTCCGACGGATCTTGGAGAATAAAGGTTGTAATCCAGTTTCTGCGCCACGTAGCCGATCACCTTCTGCGCTTTGACGCTGTTGCCTGCCTGATCGAGCGGTGGTGCGAAGGAAGCGACTGCACCCTTCCCCGGAACAACGGCAATGATCCCACCTCCTACGCCGCTCTTGGCCGGCAAGCCAACATGCCAGGCCCAGCTTCCGGAAGAATCGTAAAGGCCGGCTGTAGACATGGCAGCCAGGATGTGGGGAATATTCTCCGCTTTAATCACGCGGACACCGGTGGCAGGGTTTATACCATTGTTCGCGATGGTCGCGCCCATCATGGCAAGCTGCCTGGTGTTGACGCCGACCGAACACTGCCTGGTGTAGACATCCACCGATTCCAAAGGATCGGCATAGATGCGATTGTATTTGAGGAGGAGGGCGGCTAACGCTCGATTCCCCTGGTTCGTGGCGGCTTCGGACTTGTAGACGTCATCCAGCATCGTTAGTTTCTCGCCGGCGGCCTGGCTATAGAAGTTCAGAATCTTATTCCACTTTTGGTCCGCTGTCCCGGAGATTAGGCTCACGGTGGCGATAGCTCCGGCGTTCACCAGCGGATTGCCCGTGTGGGTTGGCATATCGACCACCGCCTCCACCGAGTTGAAGGGGCGGCCGGTCGCCTCGGAGCCGATCTTCTCGAAGACTGCCTCAGGCCCCAGTTCATTCATCGCAAGCGCCAGCGTGAAAACCTTGGAGATGGACTGGATCGAGAAGGGATACCGGACGTCTCCTTTCAAGTACTCCTGGTTGTCTGTGGAGACGATCGCGATCCCGAATAAATTCGGGTCCACCTTGGCAAGGACGGGTATATAGTCCGCGTTCTTGCCCCCGTTTTCGCTCTTGAACCTGGTATACGCTTCTTCCGCTGCGGCTCTGACCTCGGCTGCCCGGGGCGCGACGGGGCTGCACCGGGCGCTCGCCGCCCCGCTCGGCCGGGCTCGCAGGTGAGGCTGCGACAAAAGGCTGGCAAATGCCAGAACAACTAATCCGAAGAACGGCTTCGGGCTGAGAAAGATACGGCTCATATAAACTTCTCCTTCATACTGCGATGTGGTTGGCGCTGAGTACAGTCGAGATCCGTCAATCGCGCGGATATCGGTTGATGTAGTACGTCATGCTCACCTGTATCCGGGGCGCAATCCACTTGAAATCGTCTTTTCGCTCGAGTGATCCGTAGATATATTCCGCACCGAATAGATAGCGAACAGTCGGCTGTACGATGAGGTTTACGGTAGCGTAATTGCTTACATGGTAAGTGGTCGGTGGATCGCCGGCTGGGCTGTTGATCTGTAGATAGCCGTAACTCACGGTGCTGCGAAGTATCTTGGTCCAGTAATGTGTATAGCCGAACGTGGCGGAGCCGGTTGGCGTAGCCACCAGGTGTCCGTCCGCCGCGAAGCCCACGTCTGTTCCTAAACCAAAATTGTCGTTATAGTAGTTGGAGATTCCCTTTCCAAAGACCAGCTGAAACACCAGGTTGTCTTTTCTCTTGTGAATAGGGATGCCCCATACGCCGGAAAGCGATGCGCCGAATGCTCCCGTGTGCCGCGCCAGGTTAAAGATCTGTTCATTTGGCACGATACCTCCCACATTCCGGAACAGAAAGGCTGCGTGTATGTGACCGTCATTGTTTTCGTAGCGGTAGAAGCCAACCAGGTCCGGCCACTTCGACGTGCCTTGCGGCACGCCGAACTGTGTGCTGAATGGCGTATCTGTTCCGGATTTCTCAACCGAGACCCCGACAGAATGGTGTTTGCCTAAGGGCTGTGTGTAGCGGAATTGGGGATTCCTCAACCCGATGATGCCGGGCGGCCCCTCGAACTCCAGCGTGTCTGGGAAGGCATCCGGGTCGGAGAAGGCGCTCCAGGTCTGCCCCGCGAGAAAATTCTCGTACTGTCCGTAAAACTGTCTGAGCCGTATGGTGTTTCGGTCGTAGTTGCTCAGGAAGTCGAACTCGAAATATACCTTGACCTCTTTCCCGCTGTTATCCAGCGTTCCCTGCCGGGTTTCCCAGCTAAATCTAGTCGGCCGCATGGAGACAGTCGAATTCTCGGAATGTGGTGTGGGGGTTGAGGGAAAACTGGAGGGAACATATGCTCCATAATAGGTCCCTGCGAAGTTGAGGTCGTAGAAGAGGTCGGTCTTTACAAAGCCGCCGAACTTCATATATGTTCGAGTCCCCGGAAGGCGAAAGTACCCGAGCAATTTCGGATCCAGAGGCTCGTTGTCGATGCGGGGCGCGCCGTCCTCGTTTTCTCCTGCGGTTTGCCTGGTTCGGGTTTCCTTCCCGTAGTACTCCGCCGGTGAATGGACAACCGGAATCTCGGTCGACTGTGGAACGCCGGCTATGGGAGGAACCGTGGGTCTAGGAACAATTACCGGGCGCGAAACTGGACCAGGAGATTTCTGTGCCTGTTGCAGCGCGGCGATTTGCGCCTTCATCTCCTGGATCGTCTTTTGCGTGGATTGCTCGAATTCCAGAAGCTTCTTCTGGAGTTCCTGGATGTCAGGTGTCTGAGCCGACGCCGCTGCGACCGCAATCGTCCAGGCCAAGACAAAGCGCCGTCTTGTGGTGGCTTTCACCAACCACCTCCATTCTTGAAACCATATGCGCAATGCTGATGTGAGGTTGCCCCCTCCGGACTTATAAGGTTCGGTCTGTGTTCCGCGACCGGAACGGCAAAATGTCCGATCTAGTTCAGGTCCGCTGCCCAGGGGACGGCCGACATCGGCCCTTGTGGGATACAGTCTCCTGCGGCTCTTGGAGGCGCCGCTACCGAGAGAACACGACAAACATGTGACAAGTTTCCGGCTTCGAGTCGTATCGCTCGTTCCTGCGTCAAATTCGTTGAACGTCTTTAGCAGCTAAGCGCCTGTTGTTCTACCTGTGGACGATACCCCTTGGAAGGATCATTGCTTTCTTGCGTTTGGCTCTTCACTTGCCCGCGATGTCTCGAGACACCGGGGCGGTTTCGTATTGAGGAGGATGGCGAGTGGGATCGATAATGTCGCTCATGAGCGCAGCGGAAGGCGGCGATAGTGTATCCACCGATACACTTTTCAATGCTTTGTACTCCGAGTTGCACGGTCTGGCGAAGCGGGAACTGGCCCGGCGAGGACATCCGGCAAGTTTGAGCGTGACGACGCTTCTGCACGAAGCTTATCTCGATATATCGGCACGCGACCGCGTCTCTTTTCCCGACGGGGCGCGCTTCATGGGATATGCCGCGCATGTAATGCGAGGAATCATCATCGATTATGCCCGTAGCCGAAGGGCCCTCAAACGCGGTGGTGAGTTCGAGATTACGTCGCTGGAGGGAGACCACTTCGCGAATCCGGCCGAGGTCAACCAGCTTTCGTCGATCAGCGATGCGTTGGATCAACTGGCGAAAGTCGAGCCTGAACTTGCCGAGGTGGTCGACCTGAAATTCTTCTGCGGGTTCTCCTTCGCCGAGATCGCCACCATGCAGCGGCTGTCAGAACGCACCGTACAGAGAAGGTGGGAGAAGGCTCGTATTTATCTCCACTGCAGCATTTGCGCGGATTTACCGCATTGAGGAATCGATGCCCGCACCGAGTCCTGATCAATGGCGGGCCCTGAGTCCGCATCTGGACGAAGCACTCGGAATGACAGACGAGGAGCGCTCGACCTGGGTGTCCCTCTTGCGCACTCAGGATCCGTCATTGGCGGATCAACTGGAAGTGCTGCTCGGTCATCACCGCGCCCTAACCTGTGAGGGCTTTCTCCAAGAGCGCTCCATCGAATTGCCTTTTGAATCGGGCCTGACCGGTCAAACACTGGGGGCATACAGGCTGATATCGCAGATCGGCCAGGGCGGTATGAGCAGCGTCTGGCTGGCGGAACGAGACGACGCGCGGTTTGAGCGAAAAGTAGCGGTGAAGTTTCTCAAACTCGCGCTGATCGGGAGGGACGGCGAGGAACGATTCAAGCGCGAAGGCATCATTCTCGGCCGTTTGGCACACCCGAACATCGCCGAACTGATCGATGCCGGAATATCTCAGGCCGGACAACCCTATCTCGTCCTCGAGCACGTTGAGGGCGACCACATCGACAGCTACTGCGATCGGCGCAGGCTCGGTATCGAAGCGCGTATCCGGCTGTTTCTCGACGTGCTGAAGGCCGTAGCTTACGCGCATGCCAACCTGGTCGTGCACCGGGACCTCAAACCTCCGAACATCCTGGTCCGGCATGACGGCCAGGTGAAACTGGTCGATTTTGGCATTGCCAAGCTGCTCGAAGACGAGGACCGGCATGGAAAGACGCCGCAGACGGTCGAAGGCGGGCGGGCGATGACACCCGAATACGCAGCTCCCGAGCAACTGACGGGCACACCGGCGACGTCGGCGACCGATGTCTATGCCTTGGGGGTCCTGTTCTATGTGTTGCTGACAGGGCACCATCCAGCCGGCGCTAGCCCGCATACACACCAGGGCCTCGTCAAAGCCATCCTGGACGTCGAGCCTGCCCGTCCGTCGGACATCGTGGTACCAACTCAAGGAACGGCCGACATAGCGACCCTCAATGCTGGCCGGCGAGGTACGACTCCCGACAGGCTAAGCCGGATGTTGCGCGGGGACCTCGACACGATTGTGGCCAAGACCCTCAAGAAGAATCCCCAGGAGCGTTACGTTTCGGTGAGGGCGCTGGAAGACGATCTGCACAGATACCTGAGACACGAGACGATCAGGGCCCGGCCGGACACGATCGCGTATCGCGTCCGCAAATTCGTGCGCCGCCGCAGGCGGATCGTGACGGCCGTGCTGTTGGCAACGCTGGCCGTGATGGGCGCCATCATTCTCACCTGGATGCTTTCTCGCCGCCCCAAATCCGCGCCTCAGCTCAAGCAGGCAAGGCTTACGGCAAACCCCCCAGACATACCTGTACTCAATGCCGCGATTTCTCCGGATGGGAAATATTTGGGTTACGGGGATCGGAAAGGGATCCATCTGCAAGTGCTGGACACGGGCGAGGCCCTGAGCGTGCTGCCGCTTCCCGGCATCGAGCCGCTGAAGGCCGATTGGGTGTTTGGAGGCTGGTATCCCGACTCCGCCCGATTCATCGCCTCTGTCGCCATCCCAGGGAGGCCTGTGGGCTTGTGGGCGGTTCCGATACGGGGCGGGACGCCGGAGAAGCTTGCCGATGTGGAAGACCTGGCGGGGGGAGTGAAGATTTCACCCCGCGGCTCCTACATCGCGTACGGAAAGCGGCGAAGCGCGCTCGGAGCACAAGAGCTTTGGTTGATGGGCTCGCACGGAGAGTCTCCGCACAGGATCCTGACAGCCGAAGACCAGCTCCCGTTTGGGGTGATCGCGTGGTCGCCGGCAGAACAGAGGATTGCGTACAGCCTCGCGCGCCCGCAGGGCGACCTGTTGGTACGGAGTTGTGACCTCCATGGCGCAAACCAAACGACGATTCTCCAGGACAACGCATTGTTTGCGTTGGCTTGGATAGCACCGGGACGTTTCATCTATTCCCGAAGCACACAAAGGGGCGCGGCCAGGGCCGGTGATTTGTGGGAACTAAGCGTTGACGAAAATAGCGGCGTTCCTCACGGAAAACCACGCCGGCTGACCGATTGGTCAGGATATTCGATTGATCATTTGAGCGCTACGGCGGACGGAAAACGTCTGGCCTTTCTGAGGAGCACTCACCACGCTTCTGCTCTTGTCGGAGACTTGGCCGGTGCTGGAAACCGCCTGGGCAGTTCCCGCAGGCTGACGATCGACGACAACATCAATATCGCTTTGGCATGGACGCCAGACTCCCGTGAGGTGATCTTTTCATCGCAGCGAGCGGCAACACGGCAGATCTACCGTCAGGCGCTCGATCCGGGTAGTACTCCTCAACCGATGACGTCCTCACCGGGAACGAACTTCTATTTAGCGCGGTTGAGTCCGGACGGAGCCTGGTTGATTGTCGAGGGCGAGTCAAGCGACTCCTTCGAAATGGCGCTTTATCGAGTAGCGATCACGGGAGGTGCGCCCCAACGACTGTTTCGCGTCGAGGGCCTCACTCAGTATTGGTGCACGAATAAGGCGGCTAACTTTTGCGTCCTGGGGCGGCCGGACCCCGCCAGAAACGAGTTGGCGATCTCTTCTTTCGACCCGCTAAGTGCGAGCCAGAAGGACCTTCTGCGCATTCCGCTGGACCACGGCACGCAGGCATCCGTGGGGGCGGATTACGCATGGCAGCTCTCTCCCGACGGTTCGTGGGTCGCCATTGCGAAGAGGCACGAGAGCAGGATTCGCCTCGTGCCTCTCCGGAAGAACCAGCCAAGGACCATTACAGTAAACAGCTATTCCGACGTCACGGATTTGAGCTGGGCGGTTGACTCTCGGAGCTTGTTTGTATCCGCTCTGGGACCTGCCGGCGCTACGTTGCTGCATGTCGACCTCGACGGCCATGCCCAACCTATTTGGCTGCAGCCTCAGACGACTTCGTTCTGGGGGTTTTCCTCGCCGGACGCACGGCATCTCGCCATCAGCGCCGAGGCTCGTGAGACGAGTGTTTGGATGATCAGTAACTTCTGACGCGCACGGCAATGGTCCTGCGACGTTTGATTTTCTCACTGCTGTCGTCTTCTCCCTGCGGTTTCCGATATACCCAGTAGAGACCGTCAGCTCCGATGCTGCGGAATCTGATAGCCGCAGAGGTTTCTTTTCGCCGGATGCGATGAACTTGACGTGTTGATCCGTGCGAAGTGATGCGCTGATCAGCTTCGGCTGGTTCGCATATAAACAACTTCAGCCGCTATCTCTCGAAATCACACATAGAACTGGAGATCAAGAATGAACGAAATGCTTCATCAGCAAACGAAGAACGCCGTACGAAGCCGGACCGCATTGGTCGCCGCCCTCGTACTCGGATGTCTCTTCGGAACGGTCAACCAAGCGGCGGCACAAAGAGTCACGCCCCCACCCACGCCGACCCTCATTACGCCACCGGCAGGAAACACGGCTTTCCTGTTGGGCCGAGCGGTGGGTACGCAGGGTTACGTTTGCCTGCCCACGGCCCCGGGCTCTTCCACCGCTTCCTGGACCGTCAACGGCGCCCGCCCGGAAGCCACTCTATTCACTAGTTTCTTCGGTCATGACGTCGAGATCATCACTCACTTTCTAAGCCCCGACACCAACCCCAACCAGTTTGCCCCGAACCCGGTCGCCTTTGGCAACGCGACCTGGCAGAGTTCCCTGGACAGCAGCAAGGTCTGGGCCCAGGTGCCGAAGTTAAATGGAATGCCGACCATGATTTCCGCGGGCTCCGACCCCGCGAGCTGCCCCAATGCAGGCTCCATTGCCTGCCTCTTGCTGCAGTCCATCGGGTCGGAACAGGGACCGGCGGGCGGTAAGGTCATGACTCAAGTCACCTTTGTCCAGCGCCTGAACACCAAAGGGGGCTCGGCGCCTGCCGACGGCTGCTCCGTTTCCACCGATGTGGGCAAGCAAGCGCTCGTACCGTACAGCGCCGACTATTTCTTTTACAGAGCAAACACGGGGTATTGAGATCTTTCATAGAATCGCAACAACAGAGGACTGACGATTCTTTTGTCGGGACCCGGTTGTTGCGCCGATTCAAACACTCGATTGGATTCCTGTAAGGAGGAACAAAATGCGTCGCTCTACCCTTTACTGCATTGGGGCCGCGCTGTTAGCAATGTGCCCGGCCGTGCACGCAACGACTTTTACATTCAATACCGATCCGTTTGCCGGAACCAATGTTCTGAACATACCTGGACGGCAAATCGTGGGGGGCGAAGCTTTCATAGCCTTCTCTATCTCCAACGACGTCTTCGCGCTGGATGCAACCGCATTCGGCGTGGGGGCCCCCGTCCAATTCGCGAACGGTCTGGCAAATACCCTACCAACCGGCGGCGCGAACGTCATCGTACTCCAGAACTTTGACAATGACGCCAATCCGCAAACCCCGTTTGGCGCCGGGAACGCTGCCGATCTGATCGCAAGCCGGATCACAACCCACGGCGCGGGCTTCTTTATCTACTTCAACCAATCTCTCGATCTGCCCCGCCTGGTGTATTCGACGGACCTGAGCAGTAGCGACTCGGACTTGAAGATCCTCGCTCGCATCCTGAATCTGCCCGGTCCGGAGGGGCGCAACGCAATTCCAACGTTTACCGCGGCGAACTTCGATATCACCACCAGCACGAGCGCTGCTCCGGAGCCGTCGAGCTTTTTGATGATGGCAGGCGTTGGCCTACTCGGCGTAGGCTACACTTTGCGGCGCAGGCGAGTCCACGTGAAATCGGGACTTTCCCGTTAGCGTCGAATCATGGATGGACCGGGTGACGCGGCCGGCGGTGTAACCTTTTCCAGATCCCTCAGTATCAGACTTGACGGTGTAAATGCGCGGCTCGGGGACCCACACAGCCGCGCATTTCCATCCGGCAGGGAGGATTTGATGAAGCTGGCACTGACGAGCGCGGCCTGGATCGGTCTGGCCGTATTTACTGGGGGCGTTCCGTTGCTCGCCCAGTTACACAACGACACCGAGAAACAGATGACTTGCTCAAACCCCGGTTCCGACGGCGACCGCGCCCGGCACTGCGAGATTCGCGAGCAGAGTCTACCCTCGATCGGGCTCCTGAACGTCGATGCGGGGCCGAACGGTGGCGTGACCGTGAAAGGTTGGCTGCGGGGAGATGTACTGGTTCGCGCTCGCGTGGAGGCTTCGGGCGAGACCGAAGGCGCCGCGGCGATCATCGCGAGCCGGGTGGTGATCGACAGCTCCGGTGGACAGGTGCGAGCCACGGGGCCGGAACCGGCCAACGATTCGTGGTGGAGCGTCAGCTACGAGGTTTACGTACCGCAGGTTACCGATGTGACCCTGAAGACCCGCAACGGCGGACTCGCGATCTCCGATGTGCGCGGCCAGATCCACTTCAATACGGTTAACGGCGGCGCGCACCTGAAGAGGGTAGCCGGCGAAGTGAGCGGCGCGACCGTAAACGGCGGGATCGACGTCGAGCTGACTGGCGGAATGGGGGATTGGCGGCCAATGGAACTCAGCACCCATAACGGCGGCGTTACCGTCGCAATGCCGTCGAATTACGCCGCTCGCATTCAGGCGGAGACCGGAATGGGCCGTATTCAGTCGGATTTTCCACTGCCGCCAAACCTCGACGGGCGAGCTCCACGATTGGACTTTAGCATCGGGTCGGGCGGTCCGCCGATTCACATTACCACCGGGAATGGGGGCATCCGGCTGAAACGCACGGAATCACAGTAAGACGACCCCCGGCGCGTGCGATGGGGACGATCAGTTTGGAGCGGCATCCGCCCAGTAGCCCGACTTGGCTCGGACGTGAAGCTTCTTGTCCGCCAGTTCCACCACGATTCTGCGAAAGTTGCCGTCGTGCACCCGGTTCCTGGGCACGTACGCGAGCACGTAGTATTCCCGGCCGTCGGCCAGCACGGAGCGGAACTCCTTCAGCAGGTCGTTGCTGTCGTGAAAGTAGATTCCGCCGGTAGCCCGCGCCAGTTGCTCCAGGCCGCTACCGTTCTGAAATGCGACCGAGCCGGCTTCGTGGTCCATGTCGGCAAGGAGCGTACCGCCGCGATTGAGATCCGGAACGCGCCGAATGACGCTCGGCACGCTGCGGTTGGCAGGCGCGCTGGCATCCATCGGTCCGTTGCTCGCAAATGAGGTCTGCGAGAGGCCGCGCGAATCCACGGCATAAATCCTGACGTTCCGCTCCGCGGCCACTTTGATGACCGATTGCAAAGCAGACTCGAGATCCGTCGGGCCGATCGTCTTGAATCGCTCATCCTTGGGCAAAAAAGCGGCGGCCACCGAGTAGAACTCCCGGGCCGGCTGCAAGGAAAATCCGCCCGATACCAGGATCAGGGTCCGCCCGGTTGGCAGTTTGGCCAGCTCTTCCACCACGCTTTTCAACTGAGACAGAAACTCGCCCCTCAGCAAGGCCCAGTGTTCCGCCTGCCCATCCAACTTGAGCTTGAGATCCTGGGCCTGGATGTTGCAATCCCGCGAGGAAGCGCAGTCGCATCCCCTGCAAAAATCGTACATCCGGCTCTTGAGATCGTTCAGTTCAGCCCGCAGGGCCGCGGCATCGCCTCCACCGAAAGCGGGCTGGAACTGAGGGCTGCGAAGCTTGGCAAGAACTACCGCGGGGTCGCCGGTCGCGGCTTGCAGCACCCGGAGTTGCCGCCCGATGCTCAGCAGGACGTACTGGGCTCCGCCGGCCTTCTCCTTCTCGAAAAGGCGCGCGAGCGCTTCCCGCGTTCGCACGGAATCGGCGAATGCGGAATGCAGGGCGTCCACACAGATGACGAACGTGTGCGCGGTCGATGCGGGCGCCGCTGTCGCGGAGGCTGATGGAAGTCCGGGGCGCGGGGTAGCCGGAGTGACCTCCAGGCTCGCGGAGGGCGCTGTCGCAGTGGCGAAAGATGCGACCTCCTGCTCGACGTCGTCCTCGAAAATGTGGAAGTCCGATGCTTTCAGGCCGGTCACGTGATGGCCCTTTCCGTCGGTGACAATCACCGGAACGAGGACCTCCCGGACATCCACTCGAATCACCGGCGATTCGGGCTGCTGAGCCAAGGCAAATGTGCCGGCGAGAACCCACACCAGGATTGCCGCCAGGCCGCGCATAATCGAGAGCCTCTCCACAGGAGGCATTTTACGCCCAAAAAACGATCGCGCCTCCGGCGCGCGGGCACGGCCAGGAGGCCTACCCTACCGTGGCTTGTTATAGTTGTTGAAGACCCGAAAATCTGTTTGATGAAGGTCACGGATTCCATTGCGCTCGCGCTGGCCCTCGCGTTACCTGCTCTTGCTCAAACTGGTCAGGCGGTACCGGAATTCTCGGCGCTGGACTCGGTGATGCAGCAGGCGCTGGCGCGATACGGCGTGAAGGGCGGAGCCTTGGCCGTCGTCAAGGATGGTCACTTGATCTTCGCACGCGGCTACGGCTGGGCGGACGCGGAGTCGCAAACGCCGGCACAGCCGGATTCGCTGTTCCGCTGGGGGAGCATCGCAAAGACCATCACGGCGGCGGCCGTGGTGCGGCTGGTGGAGGACGGCAAACTCGATCTCGATACGCCGGTGTGGAGCATTCTCAACCAATACACTCCTTACAACGGAAGATGGGGAGACAGCCGCTTGGGCAGCATCACCGTTCGCCAGCTGCTCCACCATACCGGCGGGTGGGACCGCGACCAGAGCGGCGACCCCATGCTGGGCGACCCCACCGTAGACGCGTCGAAGGCGACAAATACCTTTTTCCCGCCCTCGCAAGACGCCATGATTCGCTACATGCTGACGAAGCGCCTCGATTTCGATCCCGGGTCGCGCTTTGCGTACTCCAATTTCGGCTACATGCTGCTGGGGCGCATCATCGAGAAGGTCAGCGGACAAACATATGAGGCGTACGTCCGCGAAAAAGTGCTCGATCCGCTCGGGCTGCCCAGCGTTCAGCACGGCCGTTCCAACCTGGCGGGCCGGCTGCCCGGCGAAGTCAAGTATTACGATTATCCCGGCGCGCCCCTCATCAGCTCCTTTGTCTCGGCGGCGCGCGAAAAGGAGCCGGCGCCTTATGGGCTGCTGAACATGGATCTGAACGACGCCGACGGCGGATGGATCGGTTCGGTCATCGATCTGGCCAAGTTCGTCTCGATGCTCGATGGAACGCGGCCACGCGCGCTGGTCAGCCCGCGGAGTTTCGCCTCCATGATTGCGGAGACTTCCCGGAACACCTGGGTTCCAGGCTCGCCCAACTGGTACGGCTTCGGCCTGTTCCTGGTTTCGCAGATGGGAGGCGTCACATGGTCCCACGGCGGAGCGGCTCCGGGCACGAACGCCTGGTTCTACCGCTTCGCGAACGGTGTCGCCTATGCATACGTTTTCAATGGCGCCACGCAAGACCACGTCTATCCCAACGCGTACACGGGCCAGGCGGTGTGGGATGCGCTGGCTGACGTGCCGGTGTGGCCGGACCACGATCTCTTTCCGCGGTATTACGCTCCCCGGATCGCGCCGGGGGGAGCGGTGAACGCAGCCTCGTTCGCGGAAGGCGTCCTGGCTCCGGGATCTTTGGCGACCATTCCAGGCGTGGATTTGGGAGGGCAGGACGCGGACGCGACCGTTGCGCTGCGCGACGCCGGCGGCATCGAGCGGCAGATGGACGTGGTGTATTCCGGCCCCGGCCAGCTCAATTCCCTGGTGCCGGCGGAATCCCTGCAGGGCGAAGCGGCCGTGATCGTGCGGAGGGAAGGGTGGCCCGACGCAACTGCCGCGGTATCCGTTGCCGCCGTGAGCCCGGGCATCTTCACTCTGAACCAGGCCGGACTGGCTGCCGCGTCGCTGGTCCGAAGCAGGTCCGGGCAGACCCCGGTGTGGGAATCTGTCTACCTGGTCGATGCCGAGGGGAAGGTCATCGCCAAACCGATTGAGTTCGGGGAGGAAGACGAGGAACTGGCGCTAATCCTCTATTGCACCGGAGTGCGCGGACGAAGCTCGCCGCAGGCGGTAGCGGTGGAGATCGGCGGATTGAATTTGTCCGCCTCGTACGCGGGTCCGCAGTTGCAGTTTGCGGGATTGGACCAAATCAACGTCACGCTGCCCAAAACCCTTGCAGGAGTGGGAGATGCGAGTGTCCGCGTGAGCGTCGACGGATCGCCTGCCAACTCCGTATGGCTGACGTTCCGGTAAGGCGCGCTCGATAATCCGCTGAAAACAGTCGCAATTCTCCTCTTGACTACGATTGCGGATTGCAATACTATAATCGCAGATTGCGATATGACGCTTGGTGAAAAAATCCGATACCTTCGCGAGGTCGAAGGGACGTTACGCGGCCTGGACCGCGAGCTTTCGCAGCAGGAGCTGGCCCGGCTGATCCAGAAGGAGCTAGGGAAGTCGATCAGCCAGAGCTACCTCTCGCAGATCGAAAGCGGAGCGCGGCCGCATCTTACGAATTCGACGCGGATGCTGCTGGCGCGGTTTTTTAAAGTACACCCGGGGTACCTGGTGGACGATCCCGAAGGATACGAGCACGAGCTGGTTTCCGATATCGGTGCCATTGAGGACAAGCTGGATCTCTGGCTGATCAGCGGGGCCGAGCGTTTTTCCAGGGACGTGGATCTGCACCGGGCCCTTCTGACTGCGGCGCGGCACGCCGATTCGCGGATGTGCCTGGTTCTTTTGGGCACGATTCTGGAAAACCCCGGATTGGCCGAACGGCTGATGGAGGTGCTAAGGACACCGCCGCCCGCCAATGGCAAATCGAGGAGGCGTTCATGAACTGGTCGGATTTCTACCTCGTTTGTTTTCTTGTTGGCTTTGGACTGAGCGTGCTGGCCCTGGTGGCGGGCAGCGCTCATCTGCACATTCCGCACCTGCATGTTCACCATGGCATCCATGTACCGCATTTCGACGCCCACGGAGGCGGCGAGATGGAACTGCCCTGGTTCAATTTCGGCACGATCGCCGCGTTTCTTGCATGGTTTGGCGGCACGGGGTACCTGCTCCAGCATTATTACGGCGTCTGGTTTGCGGTCACGCTGGGGGTGGCGACTGTCAGCGGGATCGGGGCGGCTTCGGTGGTCTTCTGGTTTCTGGCAAAGGTTCTGATGTCGCGGGAGGAGGCGCTCGACCCGGCGGATTATGACATGGTTGGAGTGCTGGGCAAGCTGAGCATTCCCATCCGCCAGGGCGGCACCGGAGAGTTGATCTATTCGCAGGAAGGGACGCGGCGCGTGACCGCCGCGCGGAGTGACGATGGCGCCGCCATCGCGAAAGGCTCCGAGGTAATGGTCACGCGCTACGAGAAAGGAATCGCTTACGTCCGCCCGTGGGAAGACCCCACCGGCGATGCGGAGTTCAAATAAATGGAAACGTCTATGAGTAACCCGACCCTCGTGATTGCATTGTTGATGCTGCTGGCCATCTTGTTCCTGATGGCCATGTTCGCCAAGCTGTTCCGCAAAGCGGGGCCGCACGAGGCGATTATCGTTTACGGCTTCCGCGGCACCCGGGTCGTCAAAGGCCGCGGCACGGTGATCTTTCCCATGGTGGAGAGCTGCCGCGGGCTGTCGCTCGAGCTGATGTCGTTCGACGTGGCGCCGAAGCAGGATCTGTACACCCGCCAGGGCGTGGCGGTCACGGTGGAAGCAGTGGCGCAGATCAAGGTGAAGAGCGACCCGGAGTCGATCCTGACGGCTGCGGAGCAGTTTCTGACCAAGGCGCCCGAAGAGCGGGAAGGGCTGATCCGGCTGGTGATGGAAGGCCACCTGCGGGGTATCATCGGACAGCTCACGGTGGAAGAGATCGTGAAGCAGCCGGAGATGGTGGGCGAGCGGATGCGGTCCACCTGCGCCGATGACATGAATAAGATGGGGCTCGAAGTGATTTCCTTCACGATCAAGGAAGTCCGTGACAAAAACGAGTACATCACGAATATGGGCCGGCCGGACGTGGCGCGCATCAAGCGCGATGCCGACGTAGCCGCCGCCGAAGCCGATCGCGACACCGCCATCCGGCGCGCCGTAGCCTCGCGGGAAGCCGCCGTAGCGAAAGCCCAGGCCGACCAGGAGCGAGTGCTGGCCGAGACGCTCTCGCAGGCCAAACAGGCAGAGGCGCAGCGGGATCTCGAGGTCAAGAAGGCCGAGTACCTCGAGCTGGTGAAAAAGCAGCAGGCGCAGGCCGATAAAACGTACGAGATCCAGACCAACGTCATGCAGCAGAAGGTGCGCGCCGAAGAAGTCACCATCCACCAGGTGGAGAAGGAGCACGAAGTCCTGGTGCAGGAGGCCGAAATCAAGCGGCGCGAGCGCGAGCTGACGGCTACCGTGCTGAAGGCGGCGGAATTCGAGCGCAAACGCATCGAGACGCTGGCGGAAGCCGAAAAGCAGCGGCTGATCATGGAAGCGGACGGTAAGGCATCTGCCATCCGCGCGCAGGGCGAAGCCGAAGCCGAGATCATCTTTAAGAAGGGCGAAGCGGAAGCCAAGGCCATGAACGTGAAGGCCGCGGCTTATCAGGAGTTCAACCAGGCGGCTATCGTCGATAAGTTGATCAGCAGCATGCCCGAAGTGGTGAGGGCGCTGGCCGCGCCGCTCGCCAACGTCGACAAGATCACCGTGATTTCGACCGGCAACGGCGATGCCGCCGGCCTGAACAAGATCACGGGCGACATCACCAAAATGGCGGCTCAGATTCCGGCGCTGTTCGAGACACTGTCAGGGATGCCGCTAAGCGAGTTGTTTGCGAAGGTCCGGTTGATCGGCGACAAGAGCCCCACGCCGGACGGCAAGTGAGAGGGTGCGGCGAAATTAGGCACGAAAGGAGTAAAACCATGGCACTTTTAGAGAGAGTCGCAACGCTGGTCCGGGCAAATCTCAACGACCTGGTGGATAAGGCCGAAGATCCGGAAAAAATGATCAAGCAGGTGATTCTGGACATGCAGAACCAGCTGCTCCAGGTAAAAACTCAGGTGGCGATTTCGATCGCCGATCAACATGTTCTCGAGAAGAAGCTGAAGGAGAACCAGGAAAACGAGCAGCAGTGGGTGCACCGCGCGGAGATGGCCGTCGACAAGAAAGACGAAGCGCTGGCTCGCGCGGCCGTGGAGCGCTCCATGAGCTACCGCTCGATGGCCGAGAGTCTCCGCCAGCAGGTGGAAGACCAGAAGACGCAAGTGGAGAATCTCAAGACCGCGCTCCTGAAACTCCAGCAAAAGCTGGTGGAAGCGCAATCCAAAAGCGATCTGCTGATCGCGCAGCACCGGCGGACGCGGGCGATGGGCAAGGCCAATGAGGCCGGCCTGGCAATGGGGGACGATTCGAAATCGGCCGCCTTCGACCGGATGAAGAACAAAGTGCAGCACAGTGAAGCTACCGCGCAGGCCAAGTCCGACCTGCTGGCGGATGATGTGGAAGATCGTTTTGCGGCCATGGAGAAGGAAAAGGAGATCGACCGGCTCCTGGCGGAAATCAAGTCCAAGCGGCAGTAACTCGACCGGGGGCGGGCCTCCGCCCGTCCCCTCCTTAACGGTGCAATCCTATGGCTCATAAGTCACGAATCGATTGGTGTGTCCTGGCGTCGATCGCCCTGGCAATCGGCGCCTCGGTGTTGCGGGCGACGTGCTGGGTGGCGGGGCCGGTGTTGTTGATCCTGCTTCTGTGCGCCTACCCGCAAAGCTACGAAACGACCCAGCAAGGCCTGGTGGTGCGCGATGCGCTGACTCGCAGGCTGATTCCCTACGAGCAGATCACCTGGGCCGGTCCGGCGGCGCCGAACGTGCTGCGCCCGGGGAGGCTGCGGCTGCAGTACGGCCTGGGGTCGGCGCTCGACTTGGCGCCGGCGGACCGCGAGGGGCTGCTGGCCGACCTTGCGGCGCGGGCACCCCACCTGTCGCGGCGTGGCGATCAACTGGTGCGAAAAGACCGTCACGTCGAGTACTGTTTCGAGCGCGCCGGAGGATTTAAAATCGGCATGGGGAGGGGCTAGGTGAACGAAGGCCCAAAACCCGGCGGGCGAAAGGATCCGCGTGCAACAGGAAGACGCCGATTCCCGGGCGGAGGCCGAACAGAAGCAGGTCGAGAAGCGCGCGGCGATCAGTGTCCATGTCGTGCATGCTGCGATTTACCAGGAAGGCCTCGACGAGATGCGGCGTACCTCATCTGCGCTGGCCTGGTCGGCCCTGGCCGCCGGCATGTCCATGGGATTTTCGCTGCTGGCGGAAGCACTCCTCCTGGCCAATCTGCCGGACGAAGTGTGGCGTCCCCTGATATCCAAAGCAGGGTATGCGGTGGGCTTTCTGATCGTGATCCTGGGGCGCCAGCAGTTGTTCACCGAGAACACGCTGATCGTCATGTTGCCGCTTTTGCGGGAACGAAGCCGCGATGCTCTGGCGGCGTGCTGCGGCTTTGGGGTGTCGTGCTAGCGGCAAATCTTCTCGGGACTTTCGTTTTTGCGCTGCTGATAGCCAAAGCGTTCACATTTACGCCGGCGGTTACATCGGCCCTGGCAGCGGCGACTACCGGCGCAGTGCCCGGCTCCTTCGGAACCGGTTTCGTTCGGGCGGTGTTCGCGGGATGGCTGATCGCGCTGACCATCTGGATGCTTCCCGCGGCGGCTACCTCGCGCGTGACCATCATTTTCATCCTTACCTATCTGATCGGGTTGGGGGGCTTCTACCACTGCATAGCCGGATCCGTGAAAGTCCTCTACGCAGTCATGACGGGAACCGCCGGCTGGGCCGGATTTCTGTTCCACTTCCTGCCGCCGGTGCTGCTGGGGAATATCGCCGGCGGCGTCGCCCTGGTAGCGGCATTGGGGCACGCCCAGGTGGCGTCGGGAGAGCCTAGAAAACCCGAATCCAGCTTGCTTTCCATAGATAAACTATAGTAGTCTACCTACTGGAATGCTACGAGCGCGAACCGAGATCCCCCCCGGCACCCTGTACATGCTGATTCTGAAGGCGCTTGCGAGCCTCGGCCCGATGCACGGCTATGGCATTGCCCTCTACATCCAGCAGACCACCGATGAGGTCCTGCAGGTGGAGGAAGGCTCGCTGTACCCGGCTTTGCAGCGAATGCTGGTCAAGGGCTGGGTCAAGGCTGAATGGCGGCAGACGGAAAACAACCGCCGCGCCCGCTATTACACGCCGACGCCGGCCGGACGCGAGCAGCTTACCGCCGAGATACGGGAGTTCGAGCGGGTCATGAACGCCATCCGGCGGGTGATCCAGCCGGCATAGGGGTCGCGATGATGGAATGGTGGCGGAGGTTGTCCGTCCTGCTGCGCCGCAGCGCCCTGGACGCGGACCTCGAAGAGGAGATGCAAACGCACCTCGCCATGAAGGCGTCCGACACCGGGGATCTGTCTGCCGCCCGGCGTCAGTTCGGGAACACCACACTGCTGCTGGAGGACGCCCGGTCCGCCTGGGGCTGGCCGGCGGTCGAGGGCTGGCTCCGGGATTTGAGGTACGCCGTGCGAGCACTGGCCAAGCGGCCCGGATTCACGGCCACCGTGGTGCTCACGCTGGCCATCGGCATCGGCGCCAGTAGCACGATTTTCTCGCTGATCGACGCGGTCCTGATCCGGCCGCTTCCCTATCCGAATGCCGGGCGCCTGGTGGCGGTTAACGAGGCGAAACCGGACGATCCGTTCGCGCGCACGCCAGTCGCACCGGGCCGGCTGGAGGACTGGCAGCGGTTGACCCGGACGTTCGAAGCCCTTGCCGGCAGCAGCGAAGATACGCTGACCGATACCACGAGCGGGGCGCCCGAGCGGCGGACCGCCGCATTCGTTTCGCCCCGGTTCCTTTCCGTTCTGGGCTCCGCTCCGGAATTGGGCCGCGGGTTCACACAGTCCGAGGAGAGGTTCGGCGGATCCCGGGTAGCAGTCATCAGCGACGGACTGTGGCGGCGGCGCTTTTCGGCCGATCCGGCGGTCCTCGGACGCGGCCTCGTCCTGGCGGATCGGACTTACGTCATCGTGGGCGTGATGCCGCGGACGTTTCGGTATCCCAACCCGGCGACCGAGCTGTGGATACCGAAACAGGCGCCGCCCGCAATGCTGCGGATCCGCGAAGACCGGTCCTATAGTGCCGTCGGACGCCTGAAGCCGGGCGTCACGCTGGAGCAGGCACGGTCGGACCTGGCCGCCGCGCAGAAGGCCCTCGGGGAACAATATCCGAACACGGATGCCGGGTGGACCGTTGCCCTCGAGCCGCTGAAGGACCAGTTGGTGGGTCCGGTCCGGCTCGCTCTGTGGCTGCTGTTCGGTTCCGTCTGCCTGCTTCTGGCGATCGCGTGCGCCAACGTGGCGTGCCTGCTGCTGGCCCGGCTCAACAGCCGCGCCGCGGAGATCGCCACACGCTGTTCGCTGGGGGCGGGGCGCGCGGCGGTCGCCCGCCAGCTTCTGGCCGAGGGGCTGCTCTACGCGCTGCTGGGCGGCTTGCTGGGAATGGCCGCAGCGTTCGCGGGTATCGACTTCCTTCGACGGCAGCTACCCGGGATTCCGAGGATCTCGGAGCTGGCAATCGACGCGCGCCTGCTCGCGGCGGTGGCGGGGATCAGCGCCGTGGCTGTCGTCCTGTTCTCGCTTGCCCCCATCCTGCAGGTCTTCCGCAAGGATCTGACTGGTGCCCTGATTCAGGGAGGAAGAGGCCTGGCCGGCGGCAGGCAGCGGCTGCCGCGTTTCCTGGTGTCCGCGCAGATGGCCCTCGCGACCGCGCTCGTAATCGGCGCCGGACTCTTCCTGAGAAGCCTGGTGAGGCTCCAGGAGACGCCGCTCGGATTCCAGCCGGATCACGTGCTCACCCTTCGCGTAAGCGCCAGCTCGAGCGAGCCGGCCGGCGCGGTCATCCAGCGACATCAGAGGATCCTCGACGCGCTTTCCGGCTTGCCCGGCGTGACGGCGGCCGCCATGTCCACGGGACTTCCCGGCGTGAATCCGACCTGGCCGCGCGAGTTCGAGATTGCCGGCGAGCCTGTCCCAGGCGGTGTGTTGCGGTTTGCCTCGTGGCGCATCGTCACCGCCGGATATTTTCAGACCTTGGGAATCCCGATCCTCGCGGGCCGCACCTGCCGTATGGATACAGACTCGCGGAAGCCCTTCGAGGCCCTGGTGAACCGGAGCTTCGCGGATCGGTATTTCGCGGGGCGCGATCCGCTAGGGCGGACCATCTTGCGAGGTCCCCAGGGCGAGAGCGCTACGCGCGTCGTCGGAGTGGTTGCCGATGCGCGCGAGGATGGATACGCCAACCGAACGGAACCGCTGATCTATGCCTGCGGATACCTCCGCTACTGGCCCGATTCCGATTACCTGGTTCAGGCCGGCAATCCGGCGGCACTGGCCGGCGCTGCCCGGGAGGCAATCCGCGCGATCGAGCCGGAGCGTCCGGTTTACTTCGCGGGCCCGCTGGCGGATTCGCTGAGAGGGGCTCTATCCCAGACGCGATTTCGCACCCTGCTGGTCAGCCTGTTTTCGATCATGGCCCTCACGCTCGCGGCGATCGGGCTTTACGGCGCCATGGCGTACATGGTGTCTCAGCGCCGGCGCGAAATCGGCATCCGGGTCGCGCTTGGCGCCCGGCCCGGGCAGATCGTCGGCGAGATCCTGCGCTCCGGGTTGGCACTGGCCGGGTGCGGCATCGGCGCCGGTCTCGTCTTCGCGGCGGCCGCATCGACGCTGCTCGGCAAGCTGCTCTACGGAATCCATCCCTCCGACACCGTCACATACCTGTCGGCCACGGCCGTGCTGCTGGCAGTGGCCGTATTGGCCTGCCTGATCCCCAGCCGGCGCGCTACGTCGATCGATCCCAACGAGGCGCTGCGCGGCCAGTAGATTTTACGATTTCGGCTCCGCCTGACACGCTCGCCGCTCGCGGTAGAATCGAACCTAGTCCTTATGAAACAGATACTGGTTTGCTTCTTGTGCACTTGTCTCTATGGCGCGGAGTCAGGACCCCTGCGCGGCTACTCGAACGAGACGGCGCGGACCGAACGGGAATGGGAAGTGAAGTTCCGGGCGATTCCTAAGACCGAAAACCTGCGGGCGTTCATGGAGCGGCTTTCGGCCCGGCCGCACCACGTAGGGTCCCCTTACGACAAGGAGAACGCGGAGTGGATCCTCGCGCAATTCAAGGAGTGGGGACTCGATGCGCAGATCGAGAGCTTCGACGTGTTGTTCCCGACTCCCAAGGAGCGGCTGCTCGAGATGGTATCGCCCACGCGCTTCACGGCCAAGCTGGTGGAACCCACGGAGAGCGTCGACCCTACGTCGTCCCAGCATGCCGAGCAACTGCCGGTATATAACGCATACTCGGCCGACGGGGATGTGACGGCGCCGCTGGTCTACGTCAACTACGGCGTGCCGGCCGATTACGAAACGCTCGACCGCCTGGGAATCTCCGTGAAGGGCGCGATCGTGATCGCGCGCTACGGCGGGTCGTGGCGGGGCATTAAGCCGAAGGTTGCGGCCGAGCACGGCGCCATCGGATGCCTGATCTACTCCGACCCCCACGACGACGGTTATTTCCAGGGCGACGTCTTTCCCAAGGGTCCGTTCCGCAACCCCAACGGCGCACAGCGTGGAAGCGTGATGGATATGCCGATCTATCCAGGTGATCCGCTGACCCCGGGAATCGGCGCGACGAAGGACGCCAAGCGGCTGGCCCTCAAGGACGCCGCCACCCTGATGAAGATTCCGGTGATGCCGATTTCCTACAGCGACGCACAGCCGCTGCTGGCGGAGCTGGCGGGACCGGTGGCGCCGGCCCCCTGGCGAGGCGCTTTGCCCTTCACCTATCACGTGGGCCCCGGTCCGGCGAAGGTGCACCTGAAGCTGGCGTTCAATTGGGACCTCAAACCGCTCTACAACGTAATTGCGCGCATCCCGGGCGCCGCGTATCCGGATGAGTGGGTGATTCGCGGAAATCACCACGACGCGTGGGTTAACGGCGCGGACGATCCGGTCTCGGGCGCCGTCGCCCTGATGGAAGAGGCGCGCGGACTCGCCGAGCTCGTTAAGCAGGGATGGAAACCAAAGCGCACCATCGTGTATTGTGTGTGGGACGGTGAGGAGCCCGGCCTGCTCGGCTCCACCGAGTGGGCGGAGACGCACGCGCAGGAGCTGGCGTCCAAGGCCGTGGTCTATCTGAACTCCGATTCGAACGGGCGCGGCTACCTGCGGATGGAGGGCTCACACACGCTGGAGCGCTTCGTCAACGGCGTGGCCAAGGATATCGACGATCCGGAAACGGGCGGGACAGTGTGGAGGCGGATGCAGGCGCAGCGGCTTACCAGCCCGATGGGGACGCCACAGGACCGGCAGGAAGCCCGCACGCGTCCGGACCTGCGGATCGCCGCGCTGGGCTCAGGCTCGGATTACACCGCGTTCCTCGACCACCTTGGTATCGCGTCGATGAATATGGGGTTCGGCGGTGAGGGCGGCAGCGGAATCTATCATTCCGTCTACGACGATTTCTACTGGTACACGCACTTCTCCGACAAGACTTTTGTCTACGGACGGGCGCTGGCGCAGACCGCCGGAACGTCCGTGATGCGGCTGGCGGACGCCGAGCTGCTACCCTTCGATTTTGACGACTTCACCGATACCGTGCGGCGCTACGTCGCGGAAGTGGAGAAGCTGGCGCGCGACCGCCGGGAGCACATCGTCGAGCGCAACCGCATGATCGACGACGGCACGTTTGCGGAGGTCGAAGATCCGGAGCACAAGACGGCGCTGCCGCCGAAGGAAGCGGTGCCGCCGTTCCTGAATTTCGCGCCGCTTGAAAACGGCGTCGCCGCGCTCGAACGGGTGACCCGGGATTACGACGAGGCGCTCGCGCACGCCAACCAGAACGGCGGCTCGGCGCTCGCACGCGCGGCGCTGCGGGAAGCCAACGCCAAGCTGATTGCGGTGGAGCGGGCCCTGACCTCCAACGAGGGACTGCCCAACCGCCCGTGGTTCAAGAACCAGATTTACGCCCCCGGCTTCTACACCGGCTACGGCGTGAAGACGCTGCCGGCGGTGCGGGAGAGCATCGAGCAGAACGAGTGGAAGCTGGCCGAGGATGAGATCGCCAAGGTCGGGAAGGTGCTGGAGAATACCGGCGAGGTCATTCAAGGAGCGGCGGCGGAACTGGCGCGTGCGGCTCACTAGCGCTTGCGGCGCTGCTTGAGCTGCTGGTTCAGATGGCCGAGCGAGGCGAACTGCCCCGCATAGCGGGCCGTGACCGGCGGCTTGGCCTTACGCCGCGGGTCGAAATCGCGGCGGCGGAACAGATCGGTGGCGGCGATGATCGCAGTCCCCATGGGGCGGTATTCATAGGTGCCCTGCGCCCACGCGACGCCGTCGTCGAACCAGAGGTAGAAGCCCACAAGGGTATCGTAGCTGAAAGCTGGGCCGACGTGACCCTGTTTCACAGCGTTGCCGTGCACGCCCACTGGTGCGGACCGTTACAATCAGAAGAGTGCCAGGAGTCTATCTTGCCTATCCTTTCTGCGCGCAGAAGTGCACGTACTGCAATTTTGCGTCGGGTGTCTTTCCGCGCGCGCTGGAAGCGCGGTACCTCGCCGCGCTTGCGGAGGAGATTCGTGCGCACGCGTGGGACTGGCGTCCGGAGACGCTCTACCTGGGAGGCGGCACGCCCAGCAGGATCGAACCCGGCGACCTGTGCGGCATCCTGGACTTTATCCCGGGGCGCCCCTGGGTCGAAGCCACCATGGAGGCGGCTCCCGGCGGCATCACGGCGGACCTTGCGCGGGCCTGGGCGCAGGCCGGAATCAACCGCGTGAGTCTGGGGGTCCAATCGTTCGTCGAGACCGAGATCCGGCTCACCGGCCGCAAGCACACCGCGGAAATCGTGGAGCGCGAAGTGCATGTGCTGCGCGATGCGGGAATCCGGAACTGCAACATCGACCTGATCGCGGGACTGTCCGGGCAGACCGGGGACGGCTGGCGCCGGTCTCTCGACTGGGTGGAGCGGATCGCGCCGGAGCATGTTTCGGTCTACATGCTCGAAGTGGACGAAGACAGCCGCCTCGGCAAGGAGATGCTGCTGGGCGGGGTGCGGTACGGCGCCGCCGGAACCCCCTCGGAAGACCAGACCGCGGAGTTCTACGAGATCGCCGTCGAACGGCTGGCTGCCATGGGGATCGAGCGCTACGAGATTTCGAACTTCGCGAAGCCGGGGCGGGAATCCCGCCATAACCTGAAGTACTGGAAGCTCGAGCCGTACGCCGGCTTCGGAGCGGATGCGCACTCCTTCGATGGCCGCACTCGGCGGCAAAATGCGGAATCGGTGGAAGAGTACTTGCTGGGGAGCGTGGAGGCGCCAACGGCGGCGAGCCCCGACGAGCGGTTCTTCGTGGGGTTGCGGCTGATGGAAGGGGTGCGGCCGACGGATGAGGAATGGCGGCGCTTCGAGCAGCCGATTCGCCGCTTTGTGGACGCGGGGCTGCTGGAGGCCTCCGGCGGAGCAATTCGCCTGACTGGCCGGGGCGTGCTTCTTTCGAACGAGGTGTTCCAGGAGTTTCTCACGCAATGATCGACCTGCGCAGCGATACCGTAACTAAACCGACGCCCGAGATGCGGCGCGCCATGATGGAGGCTGAAGTCGGCGACGACGTTTACGGGGAGGATCCGACCGTCAATCGACTGGAGAAGCGGGCGGCCGAGGTCGCCGGTAAGGAAGCCGCGCTGTTCGTCCCGACCGGGACCATGGGGAACACGATCGGGATCAAGCTGCTGACCGAGCACGGGCAGGAAGTCATCTGCGATTCCCGCGCCCACATTCTGGATTACGAGCTGTCGATGGTGGCGTGGTTTTCCGGCTGCGTGGTGCGCGCCGTTCCCACCGCCGACGGCATCCTACGCTGGAGCGAGGTGCGCCGCCTGGTCAAGCCGGTGAGTGCGCACTCCGCGCCCACCGGTGCAATCGCCATCGAGAACACGCACAACATGCACGGCGGCACGGTTTACCCGGTTGCCGCGGTGCGCGAGATCTGCGACGGGGCCCACGAGCGCGGCGTCAAGGTCCACATGGACGGAGCGCGCATGTTCAATGCGGCGGCGGCCCTGGGCGTCCCGGTGCGGGAGGTTGCGGCCCCCGTCGATACGGTGATGTTCTGTCTTTCGAAAGCGCTGGGAGCGCCGGCCGGGTCGATGCTGGCGGGACCCGCGGATTTAATTGCGAAGGGACGCCTGCTGCGCAAACGGCTGGGCGGCGGCATGCGGCAGGTGGGAGTCCTGGCGGCGGCTTGCCTGATCGCGCTCGAAGAGACCCCCAAGCGCCTGGGGGAGGATCACTGCAACGCGAAGTTTCTCGCGGAAGGTCTGGGACGGATTCCGGGAATCCAGGTAGACCCGGCCAAAGTGGCGACCAATATCACGATTTTTGATGTATGCGGAACCGGAGTGGCTCCGGCCGAAATCAGCGCGCGGCTGCGGCAGCGCGGGGTGTTGATCAACGCGATCAACGAGCGCCAGATGCGCGCGGTCACGCACTACGATGTGGACCGCGCGGCCTGCGCCGATGCCCTGGCCGCGGTCGCGGACGCCCTAGCTTCATGAGTATCGGAAAGGACTTAACGTTTCCATGGTGAAATTTTTCCTGCTGCTGGCGGGTGGCACGCTCGCGCTGGCGCAGCAATATACGATTTCGACGGCCGCGGGCGGCGCGCCGCCGGCCACGCCCGCGGCGGCCGGCAGCGTTTCGATCGGCCAGCCCCGGCGGGTCGCCACCGATAGTGCCGGCAATGTGTACTTCAGCGCGTTGAACTCGGTCTTCAAGGTGAGCGCCGGCGGTACGCTGACGCTGGTCGCGGGGAACTCGCGAGCCGGGTTTTCGGGCGACGGCGGCCCCGCGGTAAGCGCCCAGTTAAATACGCCGCAAGGGATCGCGGTGGCTTCGTCCGGCATCATCTATATCGCCGATTCCGTGAATAACCGCGTCCGCGTGGTAACGCCCGACGGCATCATCAACACGTTCGCCGGCACGGGCTATGCCAGCCCTGGCGGCCCTCGCACGTTCAATGACGGGGGGCCGGCCACCAACGGTCTGCTGCACCTGCCGCAGGGCGTGGCCCTCGATAAATCCGGCAACGTGTACATCGCCGATACGGGTGACAACAGCATTCGCATCGTGACGACGGACGGCATCATCAACACGTTCGCCGGCGACAGCTACCCGAGCTTTGCCGGCGACACGGCGGCCGCGGTGGACGCGGAGCTCCACAGCCCCTCGGATGTGGCGGTGGATTCCTCCGGCAACGTGTATATCGCGGACACCGGGAACGCCTCCATCCGCAAGGTGACGACGGATGGCCTGATCAACACGGTGGCCGGGGACCAGGCGATCGGTTCGACCGGCGACGGCGCAGTGGCCACCAAAGCCACGCTCCTGACCCCCATTTCGGTGGCAGTGGACTCTTCGGGCAACATCTTTATTCTCGAGAATGGCGACGGCAAGATTCGCAAGGTCGACACCACCGGGAACATCAACACGATCGCGGGCGTGGGCACGCCGGGCTTCACCGGCGATGGCGGCGATCCCCTCAAAGCCCAGATGAACTACCCAACGGGGCTCGCGCTGGATGGATCCGGCAACATTTATATCGCCGATTCTCTGAACCAGCGTATTCGGAAAATCGCGAGCAACAGTATCAGCTCCATTGCCGGAAACGGGTTGATCAGCTATTCCGGCAACGGCGGGCCTGCCCTGAATGCGCAGATGAACGCCCCTCAGGGCGCCGCGGTGGATAGCGCCGGGAACTTGTACGTGGCCGATACGGGCAACAACGTCGTGCGCAAGGTCGCCAAAGACGGAACGATCACGGCTTTTGCCGGCACCGGCACCGCCGGAAGCGGCGGCGATGGCGGCGCGGCCACCAGTGCGCAATTGAATTCGCCCGAGGCCGTGGCGGTGGACTCCGCCGGCAACGTCTACATCGCCGATAGCGGCAACTCGCGCGTTCGGAAGGTTGCGGCGGGCGGCGGCATTTCGACCGTAGCGGGCAACGGCACTCCGGGCTATGGCGGCGACGGCGGCGCCGCCACCGGCGCCCAGTTATACACGCCTACTTCGGTGGCGGTAGACGGCGCCGGCAACCTGTACATCGCGGATTTCAACAACAGCCGCGTCCGGAAGGTCTCGGCCGGAGGGGCCATCACCACTGTCGCGGGCAACGGCAACTCGGGTTACTCGGGGGACGGAAGTCCCGCGACCAGCGCGCAGATCAACCTGCCGCAAAGCGTGGCCGTGGATGCGGTGGGCAATCTGTACATTGCGGACACGGGCAACAACGTGGTCCGCCAGGTGGGCGCTAACGGTCTGATCACCACGGTGGCCGGCAACGGGCTCGGCGGATATTCCGGCGACGGCGGACCGGCGGTTCAGGCGCAGCTCGGCAACCCCAGCGCCATAGCCGTGGATTCCGCCGGCAGCCTTTACGTAGCGGATGGCAGCACCCGCATTCGCAAGGTGTTCCCGAACGGATTGATCGTGACGATCGCCGGCAACGGCACGGCGGGCTACTCGGGCGACGGCGGAGCCGCGACCTCTGCGCAGCTCAACGGGCCATCGGGCGTGGCGGTCGATTCCGCCGGTAGCGTGTATGTGGCGGATACCGGTAACAACGCTGTCCGCTCGCTGCAGCCTTCCGGCTTTGGACTGAGCGTGGCCGCGGTGACCAACGGCGCGACCAACAAGACCGGAGCGATCGCACCCGGCGAGGTAGTGGTGCTGTATGGATCCGGAATGGGCCCGTCGGCCCTCGCTACGTTTAAGCTGAACTCGGCCGGACAGGTCCCCACCATCACCGGCGGCGCCAGCGTCTACTTCAATAACATTCCCGCGCCGGTTCTCTATAGCTCGGCCAACCAGGTCGGGGCCATCGTGCCGTTCGGAGTAACAGGATCGAAGGTCCAGGTGGTGTCGCAGTACAACGGGCAGGTGGCCGCGCCGGTGACGGTGGACCTTGCGCCCGTCGCTCCCGCATTGTTCACGCTGAATGCCAGCGGGGCGGGGCCGGCGGCGGCACTGAATCAGGACTATTCCGTCAATGGCTCGGGCAATCCTGCCAAGGCCGGCAGTTACGTCTTCCTGTATGCCACCGGCCTCGGACAGACCAATCCGGGCGGGCAGGACGGCGTGCCCACCGGATCGACCCTTCCGCTCCCCTTGCAGACCGTAACGGCCACGATCGGCGGAAAGCCGGCGACCGTGCAGTTCGCCGGCGGCGCGCCGGGCCTGGTCGCGGGGGTCATGCAGATCAATGTCAAGGTTCCCGACGGCCTCACCGCCGGCGCGGTCGAGGCGATCGTTAGCCTGGGCGGCGCATCGAGCCCGTCCGGCGTTACGATTGCAGTATCGGGAAATTGAGATGCGCTATCGAAAACTCGGCAGGACGAATTTCAACGTCAGCGAGATGGGTTACGGAGCCTGGGGCATTGGCGGCAAGCAATGGCTCGGCGGCAGCGATGACGAATCGCTCCAAGCGCTGAGGCGCGCCATAGAACTGGGCGTCAACCTGATCGATACGGCGCTGGCCTATGGCGAGGGCCACAGCGAACGGCTGGTCGGGCAGATCGTGCGGGAGACTGGCCACAAGATTTATGTGGCTACCAAGGTGCCGCCCAGGAACCAGCTTTGGCCTGCGCGGCGTGGCATCGGCATCGACCAGGTCTTCCCGTATCCGTATATCATGCAGTGCGCGGAGCAAAGCCTGAAAAACCTCGGGTTCGATTCGATCGACCTGCTGCAGCTTCACGTCTGGAATCCCGCATGGATCGACGCCGACGACTGGCGGAGGGCGTTCGGCGAGTTGAAGCGCTCGGGCAAGGTGCAGGCCGTCGGGATATCGATCAACGATCACGAGCCCGAATCGGCGCTCGAGCTGATCCGCACCGGCTTGATCGACACGGTGCAGGTGATCTACAACGTCTTCGATCAAACGCCCGAGCGCGAGCTTTTCCCGCTGTGTCAAAAGGAGAACATCGGGGTGCTGGCGCGGGTGCCTCTCGACGAGGGCTCGCTCACCGGCAATATCACCGAGACCACGACCTTTCCGCCCGGCGATTTCCGCGAGTTCTACTTCAAGGGCGACCGTAAGAAGCAAGTGGTGCGGCACGTCAATGCCTTGAAGAAAGACTTGGGCGGCGACGGGGATCTGCCCGCCATCGCTCTGCGCTTTTGCCTCTCGCACCCGGCGGTGTCGTCGGTGATTCCCGGGATGCGAACCGTTCGCCATGCGGAATCGAACGCCGCGCTGTCCGACCAGGGGCCGCTGCCGGCGGAGACGGCCGCGCTTCTGAAGCGGCACGCATGGGATCGGAACTTCTATAATTAACCGGCCGTACCCCGCCGCACCATCCTCATCGAGAATCGACGGCCGCGCCGTGCGCTACGATGTCGCGTGAGGAAGGTAAAGATGGCCCAGACCGGTTTGATATTCATCGGCATCGCCGGAAACGTCGTTGCGCTTGACCACGCCACCGGCCAGGAGATGTGGCGAACGCGATTGAAGGGCGATTTCGCGAACGTCGTCCTCCAGGACGGCGATCTGTACGCCACCACCAGCGGGTCTTCCTGATTCGCCATCTCGGCCGCTCGTGAGGGACCTATCCCGCCGCGCGGACTGCACTGAGGACGGCTGGCGCTACTTCGTCTGCAGCACCATCACCGATGCGATCTCGCCGGGGGCTTTGGCCGGCAGTTGCACGGTCACCGTGTCGCCCTGCTGCTTCAGCTTGAGCGATTTGTGCGAGGCGTCCGCCAGCAGGTAGGCCTTGGTCACCTTGCGCTGTACCTTCGACAGTTGGAATGGTCCATCCGGCCACTTGAAGAAATGGATGTACAGCTTGCCGGGCTGGGTGGTGCAGCGCCAGTCGGTGGCGGCGATCCACGCGGGATTGCCGCGCTTGTCTTTGCGCGTAGGGTCGGGCTTGCCCAGTTCCACGCCGAAGGGCGTGGGGCCGGCGCCATAGATGGCTTCGCCGTTCACCTTGAGCCAGCGGCCCACCGTGCGCAGGTTGTCCTGGCTAGGCTGCGGGATGACGCCTTCCGAGGTCGGCCCGACGTTCAGCAGGTAGTTGCCGCCCTTGCTCACGATGTCCACCAGCTTGAAAGTGAGATCCTCGGGGCTTTTCCAGTCGTTGTCGTCCTTCTTGTACCCCCAGGTGTGGTTGAGCGTGGCCGGGACCTCCCAGTCGCCTTCCACCACCTGGTTCGGAATCGCGTTGTCGCCCATCGAGCGGTAGTCGCCCGCCGAGCCGAGGCGGCCGTCGATCAGCGTGGCCGGCTGCAGCGAGTGGACGATATCGATGAAGCGCTGGCCGCGCTCATTGGTCATCATGCGGGGCGTGTCGAACCAGATCAGGCAGATCGGGCCGTAGTTGGTGAGCAACTCTTTCACCTGCGGCTCGGCCTTGCCGCGCAGGTACTGGTCGAAATCTTTCTTATCTTCCGGGCCGAAATCCCAGGTGTTGCCCGCGCCGTTCGGCTCATGCCAGTCCTGTGCCTGCGAGTAGTAGAAGCCGAAGCGGATGCCGTGCCGCTTACAGGCCTCCGACAGTTCCTTCAGCGGATCGCGGTGGAAGGGCGTAGCGTCGAAGATGTTGTACTTGCTGACGGCCGAGTGATACATGGCGAAGCCGTCGTGATGCTTGCTGGTGATCACGATGTACTTCATGCCGGCATCCTGCGCCATCTGCACCCATGCCTCGGCATCGAACTTCACGGGGTTAAACTGGCCCGCCAGTTGCTCGTATTCGCCGACGGGGATTTTGGCGCGGTTCATGATCCACTCGCCGATGCCCGCGACGGGCTGTCCCTTCCATTCGCCGGCGGGAATCGAGTATAGCCCCCAGTGAATGAACAGCCCGAACTTGGCTTGCCGGAACCACTGCATCTTCTCGTCCTGCGTCTTCGGCGCGGCCTGCGCAAACGCTGCGGAAGCGGCCACAACGAGAGCGATCGTTAGCGATAAAAAGCCTGAAAATCGACGCGGCATCGGCTTCTGCTCCTTGGAACTATCTATTGGCTCACAAAATGGGGCGGGCGTCAAATGACCTGCGCGGGCCTCCAAGGTTACCATAAGGCAGGACAAATGAGACGGTTCCTTTACAGCCGGTGGTTCTTCCTGTTCCTTGCGGTGTCCTGTGCAATCAGTCTCTTTTCCGACGTCGCGGAAGATCTTTGGGGCCTGGGCGCAATGATCAATCGTGTCGCGATTGCAATGGATGCCATCATTCTCATCATGGCTCTCTGGATGTTCGTAGACCTGCAGAGGCGAAGGCCGAGGGATGGCGGTAATTCTCGTCGCTGACGATGAAGCCATGATTCGCGACCTTGTTTCCATGCTGCTTCGGTCAGCCGGGCACGAGGTGATGACGGCAGCCAACGGCCTGGAGGCCGTGGCGCTGTTCCGCTCCTTCCGGAACCGGATCTCACTCGTGATCACCGATATCCGGATGCCGGTTATGGACGGAAACGAGGTCGTGAAACTGGTGCGAGAAGAGCGTCCCGGCGCCAGGATCATTTGTATGACGGGTTTCGCCGAGCGCGTTCCCGAGGGCGTGCCCGTACTCTCCAAGCCTTTCCGTCCGGACCAGCTTCGCGAATGTGTCGAGCAGACCCTGGCGGTGAAGTGACTATTACGCGCACAGCCTCAGACCGCCGCGATACAGCAGATATACCCCGATCATGCTGACCAGGTGGTAGAGACCGTTCCGGTCGAGCGGGCCCCACGCGTCCAGGCCCGCCGCCTGAATCCCCGAGGCTGCGAACAGGATCACGATTCCGGCGACCATCCATCCCGAGCCGGCGCCGTTCTTCAACCCGGCAACGTTTAGCACGAGCAGGAGTAGCATCACCGGCGCATAATTCAGGATCACGACGAGAAAGCTGTTGGCCGCGAGCGCAGCGACGACGGCCGCCGCAAACTGCGCCGCCGCCACGGCCAGTGTAGGGCCCCGGAGTCGCGGCGGGAAGAACTGCTGCGCGGTGGACATCAACAGACAGAAAGTGACGCCCGCGAGCACGATCCAGTCGGTACGCTGAATCGCATAACGCGGCAGGCCTGCCGGTTCGAAGAAGCCGTGGTCGATGCCCCCCAGGAGAGCGGCCGCGCCGAGCAGGATCAGGAAAGCCGAGAAATACCAGGCGGCGGAGAAGCGGGCCTTGGGACGCGCGCTCATTCTGCCCGCCAGGAACAGGGTCTCGCCCGCCAGCAGGAAGTTGGTGATGGCGGTGAGGGCGAGGGCCGGCACAGGGTTATTGTAGCCGCGGGCGAGCGGCCGCGCCCGCGATCAGCCCTGTTCGAGATCGCTGCAGGCGATTCCCGCGGCGCGTATATCGGCGGCTTCCCGCGCCGGAGCTCCAGTCTCGAAATCGAGGCTCGGCGAATCGCCTTTCTCTCCATGCCATTTCGTGAACGATTCCTTTACGATGCGGAAGATCGAGCCCCGGTTCTGAGCGATGACCGTCAGCCAGCCCCACGTTCCCTTTGGCGGGAAATAGATCCCGCGAAAAAAGATCCGGGCGATCAGGTGGCTGATCTTGTAGGGAACGGGCTCATCCGCAATCGATTCGATCGCGCGGGCCGTCGCCGCCGGGCTGTAAGAATTCAGCCACGCCTGGCGGACTTCCGCCTGCACCTCGGGAATGGTCATCTTCAACGGAGTGTGCGCCA
The DNA here is from genome assembly GCA_963836015.1 of Bryobacterales bacterium. Classification (GTDB taxonomy): domain Bacteria; phylum Acidobacteriota; class Terriglobia; order Bryobacterales; family Bryobacteraceae; genus CAWCDJ01. Next base: position 1,322,382 of record CAWIIF010000015.1, read on the forward strand.
TCTGAAACGGCGCAAACTCGAGCCAGTGTTTGGGCCGGGTCAGCCGTCCCTCCTTTTCCAGACGCTCATAGAGAGGAGTCGCCGGGAAGGGAGTGATCTGCCCGAAGACCGGCAGCCCCGGGGGCCAGTTCTTGATCTCTCTTAACGTGCGCTCCGCCACGCCGGCAGTGTCGTTATCGAGGCCGAAGATGAAAGATGTGATCGCGTAAACGTGCCGCTTCGCGAGCCGCTCCAGCACCGCCGCATACTCGCCGGGCTTATTGAAGCTCTTGTTCACGCGGGCGAGATTGGCCGGGTCGAGCGACTCCATCCCGATGAAGATCCACTTGCCGCCCGACTCGGCGATCAGGTCGACCAGTTCCTCATCGCGCAGCAGGTTGGCGCTGATCTGGGCAACCCAGGAGAGTTGCGCTCCCGCCGCGATGATATCGCGCAGCAGCGCCTTCGTACGCTTCACATTAATCGCGAAGTTGTCATCCACGAAGAATACGGCGATCTTGCCTCGCGTGCGCTCTGCGCGCGACTTCAATCGCAGCATCTCCGCGACAATGCTCTCGTTCGAGCGGAAGCGAATCGAGTCGCCGAAGAAGCCGGTCACTGTGCAGAATTCGCAGCCATAAGGACACCCGCGGCCGGATTCGATCGGGATGATGTGGAACGTCTCCCAGTCCCAATGGAAGCGCTGCATCATGCTCTTAACCACACCCGGCACACGGTTGAACTGTTCGATATCGATCGACTCCCAGGGTATGTTGGGGTAACTTGTGAGGCTCGGCTTACGCTCCTGCCCAAAGGCATCGACCGGTGTATACACTTCCTTCAAAACGCCGTGGGCCGCGTCCTCGACGATCCTCGGCCAGGTTTCGTCGGCCTCACCGAGCGCGATGGCGTCGGCATGACGGGGCCCTCCGTCACGACCCAGGGCTTCGTTGGGAGTTTCGGTCACATGGGGTCCGCCCATCACGACCGGGACGCCCGCGGCTCGTATCGCATCGGCGACGCGGTAGGCCTTGGCGATCATCCGGGTCATCGCGCCGATTCCCACCAGATCGATCTGATTATCGATCACATACCGCACCAGCTCGGCGTCGCTCATCGGCTGGGTATTCCCGTCGATCAGTCGCACCTCGTGATTCGGGGGCGTCAGCGACTGCAGCAGGAACATCCATAAGTGCGGCATGAAATTTCGGGTCACGCCGTTGTCGGGACAGTAAAGGAGGATCCGCAAGGAGGCGCGGCGCGCCGGCGGCTCGACGTACGTGCCAGTCGAACTCGACGCCAAGAAGGCGTCCTGATCCAATTTTGAATTTAGATTCGTCATTGAAAGTCGTGAGGTGCTAATTGTAAGGAAGCGCGTGATCGGACCGTCTTCTGGCCGACATGCTGGCTTTCAGCGCGGTTCTAGCCCGGTCCTGAGCCTGGGCGTGGGTGCGCGCCGAACCCTGGTCACCGTGATCGGTGGACCAGTAGAACTGTTCCTGGCGGTCCTTTTCATATACGGTGTATTGCGCCTGGTTTCCGCCCGCGTCGATATAGGTAAACGACTGGCTCACGATCGGACCTTTCCTCGCTGCCGAATCGTCTCTATATTGACCGGCTACCGGGATGGAGATGCCTAATGGAACAGGCGGACAGGATAATTACTGTTCTCAAGAGCAAGGGACCCTCCTTTGTAACTGCGACGCGGTTGGGTAGATCGCAGCAGCGATGCCGCCACCTGCCAAAAACAGTTGACTCCCAAGCGATTCGTACGTTACCCCACGCTCAGATGCCCTTAGCGGATTGTATCATTTCCAGTTCTAAAAGTCTGGTATTGTTGAAAAAGACCAGAGCGGGAACGGGCTGCTCCGAAGGAGGTCTCTTAATGCAAAGATTCATGGCGCAACTCAGCAGTCCGGTTGATAAGGCCGAGTTCGAAAAATCCTGGCACAATGATCCGGCTCTCGGCAGCGAACCCAAAGTGGAATTCGTTTTCGTTGGACAGACGGTTTCGGCGGTCGTGCATACGGATTCCTCGGGGCAATGGCCTTCGGCCAGATTCCATGAGACTTTCAGCGCCGCCATCCGGCGGCTCAACCGGGCCTGCAACATCCGCTGGCTGTGATGCATGCGCCCGGCATCCCGGGTGAAAAATCCTCTATTTAGCTTGACAAGTAGTAGGAACTACAATAGATTAGTCTACGACTGAGCACTCCCGCCCAATCTGCAGTTGACCTGAACTAAGTCGGGTCATCTGAGTTCGCTTTCTTAGCCTGGAAAATTCGGGAAGGGTATAGATGTTTCCCAACGGCCTCTCTGTCCATTCGATGAACCCCATTCCCTTGGCCGTGCTGCGCATTTCGGGGGGCATCCGTGGAGTGGAGTCATGGGCTCGCCGGATTTTCGCGCGGATGTATCCGATACGTGAATCGAGAGGCGCTCCGCGGGTTGCGCAGGCGCCGCCGGTCACCGGGCAGGCGCAGCGCAGGCCCACGCCGGGCAAGCCGGCCGGCTTCAAACGAGAGAAACGAAGCGATGCCTTTTGAAAATCACGGAAGCCGTTCCTTTACGTGGGTATCGGTCGATCGGAATGCACCCGCAGCTTCGGGCGTTTATGGCCTTTCGAATGCCCGCCAGTGGATTTATGTCGGGGTGAGCGCCAACATTCAGGCCGAGCTTCTCAACCACCTGCAATTCCCGGATGCCTTTTTCAAAGAGTACGCTCCCTCGGGCTTCACTTACGAGCTCTGCCCCGCGGAGCGGAGGGTTGAACGCCAGAATCAGCTTGTCTTTGAACTGGAACCCGTCGGAAACCGGACGGCGGGGCAACTCTCCAACTGGCCGTTGCCTGCAAGGTGAACATAGGCTGCGGGGGCATCGACCTGCCCCCGGCCGCATTCGAGAATACAGAGTCCGCTAGTAGCGCTTTCGACCGAAACCGCCACCGCCGCCGCCGGACCGCTCCGTTTTGGGGCGAGCTTCATTTACGGTCAGCGCTCTGCCGTCGAAATCCGTACCGTTCAGAGCGGCGATGGCCTTCTCGCCTTCCCCGTCATTGCTCATCTCGACAAAGCCAAAGCCCCGGGGCTGGCCGGTATCCCGATCGGTGACGATGTTGACGCGCCCGACTGTGCCGTGGGTTTCAAACAGAGCGCGAACGGAGTCCTCCGTTGCGCCAAAGCTGAGATTTCCTACATAAATATTCTTCATGGTCGTAAGGTCCTCTTCTGATTTGAAGGCGGCTAATTGGAAAGGAAACGAGTATAGCAGAACCTGCTAGACCGGTCGGCCTTGAATCGGCGGGAGCATCAAATCGAGCAAGTAGTGTACCACGAAGAAGGGTCTGCTACAATATAAATAAAGCTATAACCCGCCCTTGATTTGCTCTCGGCGCCGAACAGCCCGGGAAGGATCACCCGACTAAGGAGAATAGGTCTACCGATGCTATACGACAGTACAAAGACACTATTGCGCGGCATGCTCTTATCGCTCCAGAGCGCAGGGAAAGTTGGATGGGAAGATCAGGTGGAGTTGGCAGGCGAATGTTCGTACGAGGTGCACCAGATGGCCCGCCCGTTGTACCAAGGCTATCGGACGGATCCTGTGAATAAGAGACCGGAACTCGTACCGGTTTCCGAGCGCGCCGCCCGAGCCATCCCGCACGTGAAGTTGATGGTGAGGGCCATTCGCCGCAAGGACCAGACGGCCGCCGTGGAGAGTGTCCGGGCCGCTTTGGCCGAGATGTGATGGTGCGCCGGAAATCGCTGCGCTAGTCGCCGCGTGCCTCCGTGGGCGGCTGCACCTGGCTGAGCGCCGATTTCGTCAGGGCGAGTCTCTCCCGGTGGAGCCGGAATTCCAGGATCGAATCGACCGTTTCGTCCTCCGTCCAAAAGCATTCGATCGGACCGAATACTTCTCTCAGTTCGCCGGACGTACAGGTCGGAAGATACACCCGCAAGACCCGCGGGTCATAATACCGAAAGATCAGGCGCTGGTTGGACGTGTCCCTGACTACGAGGAACCCCCGCAGGTGCCTCCGCAGCCGGTCCATACCGATGTCGGCCTTCAGAAACACTCCCCAACTGTTACCCCAGGCTTCCCGAATGAAACGGCGGGTGTCACGGTAATCGTAGTCGAGTTGAACCAGATAGGGTGCCGCCGCCTCCAGGGCCGGGGGCAGGTATCCGCTGTATAGACACGAATGCTCCAGGTGACAGTCCAGGAGCATGGAGAAGATTCGGAGGTCGCGCGCGGCGTCCACGATCATCCATATGTCGCGCCGGAAGCCTTCAGGCCAGAGACGCTGCTCGATCTCGGCTACATACCGGGAGGTCATGACGGAATTAACAGGCGGCGACCGCCGCACTCATTTCTTGCTTCATTCCGGACAGAATGGCGCTCCGGAGTTGGCCGCCGCGACCAGGACTGCGGCCTGCGATCGAAAATCGATGTCGGGGGAGAAGGTCTCGGGGTCATGTTGCGTGGTTTTGACGGCCTGCGCCGCGGGCGGCCTGCTCTTCGGCAGCGGAAACGGGACGAAGGCCCGGGGCGGCTCGGCGGCGGCCGGCGCGGAGCCCTGCGGGATTTTTCGCTCACGGAAGCAGACAACCAGCCGGTGAGATTGCAAGAGGCCGGCCGCCTCTGCGAACACTTCGTCATCGGCCAATCCGTCACATGCCAGCGGAGTATAACAGTCCAGCAGCGCTCTGATCGCGACGACGAATCCGGCACAGTGGTACTGGAGGCCCGTCAACCAGTACCGTGCAGCTTCCGCGCTCGGGAAATCGAGTACCGTCCCCGAACCACGCAGCTCATGCGGCCAGTAGAATTCGTAGGTTCGAAGGCCGTCGTTGAAGACCATTTCCGCTCTCCGGTCATGAAATACTAACCGAGTTACTTCAAAATCGCAACCCAATGGGTTTCCCGGACGGGTGTATCAAAATGCACGTATATATAGAACTACCCGTACCGCGGTTCTGCCTTGAATGCGCTCAGGCTACCGCCGCCCCGGTTCCTGTACGCGGACCACCCGATCGGGCACTATATTCTTGAGTTGTTGCACCTGGCCGGATGGCCAACGGATTTCGACGAGATCTATCGATGCATCGACACCCAGCCCGAAGTGCAGCGGCACGGCCGTGGATGAGGCGTAGCCACAGCTCGTAGTGACGTGGTTGTATTGTGCCCTGTTCCCGGCGACGACCTTGACTCTGGCGCCAATCGCGTCGCGATTGCTCTTCGTCCCTATCAGCTTGAGGTCCAACCAGTGATTGGCGCCCGCACTCTGGTTCATCCAGATTTCGGCTGGCGCGCCGATCGCCGCTACCACGACATCCGGTCGGCCATCTCCATTCAGGTCGCCCACCGCAGAGCCGCGATGCCGCTTAGGCGGCTGGGCGGCCAGGCCTGCTTCCGCCGTGAGAGCCTCGAAGCGGACCCCGCCCAGATTTCGGAATACGCTGTTCGGCTGCGCCACGGTGACACGAGGAGCCGCCTGCAGCGATTGGACGTGTCCCCGTGTGACGAAGATATCCTTCCATCCATCGTTGTCGAAATCGAAGATCGTCGGAGAGTAACCGGCCATTGGCATGCTAAGCGCAGCCATCCGGCTCGCATCCGTGACGTCGGCGAATTCACCCTTTCCCGTATTCCTGAAAATCGGGAATGTCTCGTCATCCAGGGCGACCAATGCGATGTCGGGATAGCCGTCGTTGTCGAGATCGCGGAAATCCACCCCCATGCCTGAAATCAGCTCGGCATTCTCCCGCAACGCGACATTGGCGTCGAAGGCGACTTCCTCGAACTTATTCCCTCCTTTATTGTGGAACAGCCAGTTATACATCTTGTCATTGGAAACGAAGAAGTCGATCCTGCCGTCGAGGTCATAATCAGCGATGCCGATTCCCATGCCTTTTCCAGGATGCGCGCGCACCCCCGATTCGGCCGAAATATCGCGAAAGGTTCCGTCCCCGTTGTTTAGGAAAACCTGATTCGGGGTAGGCTTATACATTTTAGGGTGGCAATAGTCGCGATGATCCCCTGCGGGACAGACAGGTTCCGTGTCGACGTTCCAACTGAGATAATTCACGACGATCAGATCCAGCAGGCCATCGTTATTGATGTCCACCCACGCACCCCCGACCGACCATAGGGGGCCATATTCCCGGTCAGGCTTGTTGAGGCCTGCCTGCGCCGCTACATCCGTAAACGTCCCGTTGCCGTTGTTATGGTAGAGCGTGTTGCGGTGTACCCCGCCCACGAAGATATCCTCGTAGCCGTCATTGTCATAGTCGCCGATCGCCACGCCCACGTCGTAGCCCGTGCCCGCCAGACCGGCGGCGGCCGTCACGTCCTGGAAATGGCCTTTTCCGTCGTTCCGGAAAAGCCGATTGAAGTATCGCGGCGAGGTCTTCTTCAGGCTGTTGATGTCGGCTCCGTTGGTGAAGAAGATGTCGGGCGCTCCGTCGTTGTTATAGTCGAATACCGCGACGCCTCCGGCCATAGTCTCCGGGGCGTGGCGCGCCGGAGTCTGACAGCTGTCGAGCGTGAAGTCGATCGGCTGGTAAACGAACCGGATGGGGCTCGCAGGCGCTTGCGGAAGCACCACCCGCCCGCCGGCAGTGAGGAACAGAATGCTGGCTACCAGTGCGCCCGTCATCCTGCTTCCGGCTATTGCATTCCAGACAATCATGCTCAGGGCTGCTCGCGGATCGTCACCACACGGTCCGCCGCCACGTCCCGCAGAACCGTCTTCTCACCGGAAGGCCAGCGAACGGTAATCGAATCGGCGCTAGTGGCGCTGCCCAGCCCGAAGTGGAGCCGCATGTCATTTTGCGATAAGTAACTGCCGCCGCTGCGGAGTTCGTCGGTCTGAATCCGGCCCGCGGCAGAGACCATGACGCGCGCACCGATCGCGCTCCGATTCGAGCGGGAGCCGGCGAGCTTGATCAGCAGCCAGTGCCCGTTCGCGCGCTCGGCCTGCCTCCACAGCGAAGGAGGCTCATTCTGGTTGTTGACGAGAACTTCCAGGGTCCCATCGTTATCGATGTCTCCGACGGCAAGACCGCGCGAAGAGTGGCGGCTCACGATCGCGTCGCCCGCGTCTTTCGAGATATCCTGAAACGCGCCTTTGCCCGTGTTGTGGTAGAGAATCGCCCGATCGCGGAACCGGATATCGGTGCCGAGACGGTCGATCTCGGGAAACACGTGGCCGCTGACCAAGAGCAGATCCTTCCACCCATCGTTATCAAAGTCGAAGAATGCGCAACCCCAGTTCACGAACCGCGTATTCTGGCCCAGGCCGGCGGCAGTAGTGACATCATCGAACTGGCCGTCGCCGGTGTTGCGATAGAGGGTTTCGCGTTCGTCGGAAAAGTTCGTGCGGAAGATATCCAGCCTCCCGTCTCCGTCGTAGTCCGCAGACGTGATGCCCATACCCGATAGCGAGCGGCCGTTTTCGTCGTAGGCGAGGCCGCGCGGCACGCCTTCTTCTACGAATGTGCCGTCACCCTGGTTCATAAACAGCAGCGAGGGTGTCTGGTCGCAGGCGACATAGATGTCGGGCCGCCCATCGTCATTCACGTCCTGGGCCAGGACGCTGAGCGCGTAGTGGCCGGTGACTTTGGCGATTCCCGAGCGTTCGGAAACGTCTTCGAATGTGCCGTCACCTTTGTTGTGGTACAGCAGATTCGTGTCGAACGGAAGTCCTCGCGGACCGCAATTGACGGGCATGCCGCGATAGAAGCAGTACGGGTTCGCGCCCGGCTTCGGAGTTGTCTCAAAGTCGAACTTCAGATAATTGGCAACGAACAGGTCCAGGCGGCCGTCACCGTCGTAGTCGAGGAAGGCACAGCCCGTGTTGTAGCGGGTGCGGTCCTGCGTAAGGTGGGTTTTGGCCGTGACGTCCTCGAAGCGTTTGCCGTCCACATTGCGGTAGAGGCGGTTCTGACCCCAGTAGGTGACAAAGAGGTCGGTGTAACCGTCATTGTCGTAGTCGCCTGCGCAGACGCCTTGGCCCCAGCCGGACGAAGTGAGGCCGAGCTGTGCCGTGACATCGGTAAAGTGCCCGTTGCCTCCGTTGTGATACATGCGGTTGGTTCCGCCCTGGCCGGACGCCACAAAAATATCCACGAAGCCATCATTGTCGTAGTCAACAAAGGCTACACCGCTACCGGTGGTCTCTATGATGTATTCCTTAGTCTTGTCGCCGCCGTTCGGAAACGAGTCGGTGAGGCCGGCCTCTTTTGCGATATCGCGGAACCGGGGCACCTGCGCGGCTGCAACGGCCAAGGCCAGGACCGCGATGGCGGCGACTCTCATTTGACAGGCGTCTTTTCGCCGAGTTTTTTCAGGAAGTCCGTGAACTCTCCTTCGGGCGGACGCTGTAGTTTTTCGAGCACCTGCTGCTCTTGCTTCGCCTTGTCCGCCCGGCCTGAATTGCGGTAGGCCAGCATCAGGTTGTAATGGGCGCCTTCATTAGCCGGCTGGACTGCCACGACGTGTTCGAGCAGAGGAATTGCCTCCGCGTACTGCCTCGCCTGAATTCGCATTTTGCCGAGGGCCAGAGCTGCTTCTGCGAAATCGGGGCTAAGGTCGAGAGCCTTCTGAAAGTGCGCGCCCGCTTCGGGGGTTTTGCCCGACACGTTTAGAATCTGGCCGATCTGAAACTCGGCTGCGGCGTCACCAGGGTTCAGCGCAAGTTCGGCCTCGAATTCTTTCTGTGCCTGTACCAGCGCCTCCGGTTCATGAGACTCCAGCAGGATGGCCCGTCCGAGGCGGAAATGCAGGTTCACGGTCTGTGGGCTCTTGGCGATCGCCTTGCGATATTCGGCCGCCGCTTCACTGTAGCGGTTCTGCGTCTCGAAGATCTCCGCGGAAAGCTGGTTCACACGAAACGACGCGGGCGTCTTCTCGAACATGCGGCGCGTGACATCGTTGAACGCCTTCATGTGGAGGCGGGCAGCCTGGTAGAGCACGTCGGCGTCGTCGGGATATCTCGCTTGCAGTTGGGTCGCGACGGCCAGAGCCTTGTCTGTTTCGCCGCCGGTACTCAGACATTGAACCAGGGCCAGGCCGGCGAGGCGAGCAAGATCGGGGTTCGTTGAACCCTTGAAGCGGGCTGTTAGTTCTCCAATGGCGTCCGGGCAACGCCCACTGGCAGCACGTGCCAGCGCGAGAAACTCCCGCGCGTGCTCATCCGCCTGGTCCCGGCTGACAGCCTGCTGAAGCAGCCGGGTCGCTTCGACATAGCGGCCGTGCTGAAAAGCGGAGATCCCCTGCTGGGTGAGCGACTCGGCGGCGCACAGCGGCGAAACCAGCGCGAGCAATGCACAAATCAGTCTAGTGGCCGGCATCATCTAGCATTAGGTCCGAGTTCGACAAGCGATGCCGCTGCTGCGCTTCGTAATAACGGAATGACAGCAGCGGAGGTGCACCGGGCGCGATCTGTTCGGGAGGCGCGACGCGCGCGGACGGCGTATCGCCGATTTCGAGAACCTGCCCGGAGACGGCAACTTCCTTAGTCAGCCTGTTGAGGTCGTCCGTATTGGCGGCCGCAGCCATCATTAGAAAAATCAGGACTCTCATTGCATCTCGAGCTCCTTGAGGGCTTTCAGGGCGAGCGGACTCCCCGGCTTGCGGTCCAGCAGCTCGCGCATCACGTTGCGCGCCTTGTCGCGCTCGCCCGTGCGAATCAACGTTCGCGAGAGGTTCAGGTACAGTATATCCTCGTCCGGCGCGACCTGTATGCCGTAGCGAAAGGCCGCGATGGCATCGCTGGTCCGGCCGGTATTCATGTACAGCACGGCAAGATTGTTGATGGCCGATGAATCGTCGCGCCGGACGGAGATGGCGAGTTCGAAGAGCTTGCGAGCTTCTTCCGTCCGGTCCTGCTTTGCGAGAAGGAGGCCCAGGCCGTTGGCGGCATCGCCATTCCGCGGATCGGCCGCCAGCACGTGGCGATACAATTGTTCGGCAGCCGCCGGATCGCCTAATTTCTCGTGGGTCTGCGCCGCATTGATCGACGCGTAGGGAAGATCCGGGGCCAGCGTGAGCGCTTTTTCATAGCAGCGCAAGGCCTCGGGGAGGCGGCCGGCGAGTGTTTCGATGCCTCCCATCTCGTTCCACCCCTCCGCCAGGCGCGGATCGAGAGCCAGTGCGCGCTCGATCGCTGCCCGCGCCGGCGCCTGCCGCTGCGCCTCGAGGTGAATCCGGCCGACCGCGAGCAGCGCCTTGACGTTGTCCGGAGTGCGCCGCAACATCTCCTCCAGGTAGGGCAGGGCCTGCTCGGCGTATCCGGCCTGCAGCAGCGCGCCGCCGATCTTGTAGTAATCGCGGCTGGGATGCCCGGTGAAGAAGCCTTCGAACGGCAGGCCGCGCGGATCGGGCAGCGGCCCAGCCAGTGACCGCAGGTCGGCCTGAGCGGTGGCGGCATCGGGGGCCGTCGCATAAATCTTGCGCACGCGGCTCTCCGCGTCCACGAGGAACCACTGAGGTGTTTCGAGATCGACCCGGTAATCGAACAGGTAGCGGCGGAGAATTGCGTAGGCGGCCGCGAGGTCGCCGGCAGCCTCACGCAGGTCGAGCGACTCGACCGCCACCGGCAGGCGCGGCAACGGTTCGCCGGAGTGCAGCACAAGCAGCATCGGGCCGCGGCGGCGCTCCGGCAGGGGCACGGGCTCCCACAGCCAGGAATCGTGCGGCCGGGCGCGGTTGTCCGTGGGGAACGGCGCGCCCTCCGGCAACTCCGTGCGCGGCGCGAGGCGCCGGGAGCGGATATCCGGGCTTCCTTCGGTGACCTCGTAGAGGAAGCCGGCCGCGAGCGGCGGCAGGTCCTGCACCGTCCCGGAAGGCCAGTGAATGCGGGTCTTTTCCGCGCGCTCGCGATCCGCCAGGCCGAAGTGCAGCCGCTTGGTGTGCTGGGAAAGATAAGCGGAACCGGCGACCAGCCATTTCACCTGGCCGTCCACCTCTACGCGGGCTCCGATGGCATCGCGGTTCGATTTGGTTCCGTGCAGCGCGAGAACAATGGTCTTATGGGCCGTTCCGCAGGCATTCCGGAATACGCGGACCTGCGGGCCCATGCGGCTTTTCAGAACGATATCGAGGTTGCCATCGCCGTCGATGTCGGTGAAAGCGAAGGCGCGGCTGTCCTCGGCTTTGTCGATTCCGCTCACGCCCGAGAAGTCGTGGTAGCGGCCGGCGCGCCGAACAAAGAACACGTTGGGTTCGGGAGCCGCCCAACTAAAGTCCTGGCGGATGAGCTGGTTCATGGCATTCCAGCCGTTTTCGTACTCTGGCGCGGCCATGGATTTGGCAGGCGACTTGGAGACGACCTGGCGATAGAAGTAGCTCATCAGGTCGGTGCTGCCGTTATTGGCAACCATCCCGCAAGCGATGTAGAGTTCGGGAACGCCGTCGTTGTCGAAATCGGAGCCGTCGCACGACCAGGACCAGGGACAGATTTCGACGCCCTCCGCGGCGCCCGTATACTTGAAGGTTCCGTCGCCGTTGTTGTGGTAGAGAGAGTTTCCTTTGACGTGGTGGCGATAGGCCTCGCGAAGCGACGGGTCCTTGACGGCCGGCCCGAAGGCGGGATCGTTGACGATCCGCTGCCCGCACGAACTCCACATGTTCGATACCAGGAGGTCGGCCCGGCCGTCGCCGTCGTAGTCCATCCAGGCCGCGCTCATGCCAGGACCCAGATCTTCCACGCCGGCCTCCGCGGCGACATCCCGGAAGTGGCCCTCGCTGTTCCGGTACAGGTTTTTCCGCCCGAAATCGTTGGTGACGTACAGGTCCGGCCATCCGTCCCCGTTGTAGTCGCACCAGGCGCCCGCAAAGCTGAAGCGGTTATTGTTGTGGTCCATGCCGCTGGCGGCGGTCACGTCTTCGAAATAGCCGGGTTCGCGGTCGAAGCGGTTCCGGAAAAGGAAGTTGGGCGGTCCGTTCTGCGCGTCGTGGTAGGGCACCGGATAGCGGTACTGGGCCTCGCTCTGGTAGTAGACGTAGCAGCAGAAGTAAAGGTCCAGCCGGCCGTCGCGGTCATAATCGGCGGCGGCAACGCTCGTGAAGGAGCCTTGCGGGCGCGATGCAAAGTGGAAGGCATCCGGGAGCCCCCTGAACCGGCCGTTACCGTCGTTCAGAAACAACAGCGGCTGGTTGGAACGCACCAGCACCAGGTCCTGACGCCCGGAGTTGCGCAGATCGACGAACAGGGCGCAGGCGGTGTCGTCCAAAAGGTCGAGCCCGGCCTGTTTGGCGATGTCGCGAAAACGACCCTTGCCGTCGTTCTTGTAGAGCCGGTTGGGCAGACCGCCGGGCTGGCAGACGTATATTTCATCGATGCCGTCGCCGTCGATGTCCGCCGCCGCGACACCGTTTTCGCCGTAAACGTCGATGCCCAGAGCCGGATCGAGGCGTGCCCGCCAATACGGCACGCCGCGCGCGAGTTGCTCGCGGAACGATGGCTCACCCGCGAAAGCGTAGCCGGTGACGTCTTGAAACAACGGCTTGTCCGAAAAGGTCAGCGTTTCCGACACCGGCTCGAAGCTGGTGAGCGAGCCGTCCTGCCAGGACTGTTTCCACCAGCCGATGCGGTGCTCCAGGCGTCCCCGGTTCGAGCCGCGGACATCATAGCGGATCAGATCGCCGGGGAGGGAAAAGAAGCGCGCCTTGTGCACTTCACCCAGAGACTCCCGCCACTCGTTCCAGCCGGAAACGGCATCGCCCGGGTCGCCGAACACCGCAACGGCTACGCCTGGTGCGACATTCCGGTACTCGCGGGGCTTGGGCGATACACCGCGGCATCCTGGCGCGCATGGCAATTTTCCGTCCTGGAAGGCCGTCCGCAGCCGCGCTTCTACCTGCAGCGCAGCCTTCTCCGCGGGGAACTCGTCGAGACCCGGTTCCACCATCGCCAGGGCGTGGGCGTAGGGAGGCTGGCGGCGGAATTTGACCGGGAACGGCGCAGAAGCGTGTCCTTTAGAGGCGAACAGACCAGTGGCGGCAAAGGCGGCGAGAAAGTCGCGACGGTTCATGAGGGCCCCAAACGTCTCACGGCAGTACGGGATTCCCTCCAATTGTCGCAAAAGAAGAGCAGCCGCTGGGGTTACCGGAGGTGTCGAGGCCCGGCCAATCCATCGACCGGCCGGGCCTGGACGTGGTTTATCGCGATTTAGAACTGGAAGCGTAACGACATCTGGATGTGGCGCTCGCTTCCCGAGTAGGTGCTGGTGGATTTGCCGAAGTTCGCATCCTGCAGGTTGTTGTCAGGCGTGCCGAACCACGGGTGGTTAAACAGGTTGGTCGCTTCCATGCGGTACTGCAGCTTGAACCGTTCGGTGAAGACAAAGTCCTTGAAGACGGAGAAATCTAGGAGCTTAGCCGGCGGTGCAGTGTTGGTTTGCAGGCCGAGGTTGCCGCCCGTCAGGGGGGCTGCCGCGGTTACGGCGGTGATGTCGAACCAGTGGTCCGGAGACCGGCCGCCGCTCGGCGCGGCCTGGGGGTTTTTGCCCGAGACCAGGTCAGGCCTGCAGGCATTCCACTGGCCCTGGCAGCCGTTCCAACGGATTGTGAACGGATTTCCGGTGTGCAGCGTCAGGATGCCGTTTACCTGCCAGTTGCCGGCAACGACATTCGCCGCCTTGTTCATGTTCGAGCCAAACTTCTTACCTCGCCCGAAGGGGATGTCATAGCCGAAGCTGGATGTGAAGTTGTGGCGAATGTCCCAGGCGGCGCTGGAATAGCCGCTCCCGTAGTTCCGCGGGTCGGGGGTGCCGAAGCCGGTCGAGCCGCTCAGGGTAGTTCCCGTATCGGCCAGCGCGTGGCCGTATGTGTATGACGCGAGGAACCACAGACCTTCTGAATAGCGCTTCTCGAACCTCGCCGTCATGCCGTGGTAATTGCCTCTGCCGAACGACGCTGTGCCCGAGATGCCGCCGATGTATGGCGTCGGGCGCAAGGATGTACAGTTGATGGCCGAGTTGGTGGTGCCGAAGTTCGGGCAGGCGTTCCAATCCGGCTGGAACAACTGGTGAGCCTGATGGTTGCCTACATACGCAAGCTCGAGCATGGAGTGCTTCGGCAGTTCCCGCTGGATGGCTACGTTCCACTTGTGGACCATACCGTTGCGGAAGTCCGTGGCAACTCCGCGGAAAGCGATGGGCGCGGGCAGGTTGAACACATTGATCGGGTACCCGCCCGAAACGCCACCCGGGAAGTACGGGTTCTGCTCGAAGGTGCCTGTGTTACCAAGTTGGCCCGAATGCGGAAGCACCGTGGACTGGTTGAACGGCACCGACTCACCGCGGTTCGGGTTGCCGCCCTGATTCTCCTCGCCGCCGTAGAAAATGCCGTACCCCAGGCGGATGACGGTCTTGTCAAGGGCGTTGTAGGCTATGCCGATGCGCGGCCCGAAATCCCACTTGTCCCATGGGATCATGTATTTGTCCACCTCGCCGCGCGATACCTTTACGTTGGGGAACGCCGTCGGGAAGTTCACTGGCAGGGGCGCGTTTTGGTCTTTTCCCTTGGGGATGTAAAGGGTCAGGTTGTCGTATACGAAGTTGGACTGGCGGGCGAACTTCTCCCCAATCGGTGAGAAGAGCTCGTACCGCAACCCGAGGTTCACGGTCAGCTTGGGCGAAACCTTCCAGTCATCCTGGCCATAGAAAGCCCAGGCAACTTTGTCCGACGAGATGAAGTTGTTGGTGGAGATCTGCCCGTTGTTGACCTGGCCCAAAAGGAACGAGGCCATCGGGTCGCCTGTCTGCGAGCTCAACTGTACGCCATTGGAGCCGTTAGCCAGCGAGGGGAACGCGGTTTCGTTGCTGTTGAAGTTCATCTCCCCGTGCGGATAGGGTACCTGGAAGAACGGGAACCCGATCATGCGGTACTCCGCCCCGAACTTCAAAGCATGCGTGCCCTTGTTGATGGCCACGTTCTGGATAAAGTCCCAGACGTTGGAGTACTCCTTGGAGGGCAGCCAATCGTTGGCCCCGATCTGGGTATAGCCCGTGGTGCCGCCGAACTGCATCTGAGGGAGACCCCCGTTGAGCGCCGTCATCGGGTTGTAGCCGCCGATCCCGAATTCCTTGTACAGGTCCTTGTCGGGATTTGCGCCCACGCGCGATGTTACCAACCGGCTGTAGCCGACGCGCGTCTCGGAGATGAGGGAGTTGGTCCAGATGCGCGTGTAACTGAACTGCGCGTTGCGTCCCAGGTCCTCTTCGGTGACCGCGTTGAACGGCGTCCCATCGAGGGCCCCCGGGAAGAACGGAGCGTTGAACTTGTTCAGATTCGAGTAGCTCAAGCTGCCGAACAGGCTGTCTTTATCGGAGAGCTTGAAATCGACGCGCGTATCGCCCTGGTCGGTGTTCTGTACGCCGGCAGTGGAGGTGGCAAAGTCGTTGTTAAATCCAATGCCGGGCGTGACCGCCTGGTTGGCGGCCGGGAATAGAGCCATGATCTTCGCCGCCGCCGGATCAAACCGATTCGCCGGGATCACGTTACCGGGAAACATGGTACGGGTGAGTTGCCCGTTGACGGTCGCGTTCGATAGTGGATCGTAAATCGCTCCTTTCGCGACCGACCCGCCATTAACCGTGCCCACCACGGATCCGAGCAAGGAGGAGAAATCGCCCTTCACCATGGCCGGCGTGGGGATAGTGTAGAAACCGCCATAGCCCAGATTCTGGACGGCCCCGCCAGAAGAGCGGATACGCGTACCCTGGTAGTCGCCGAACATGAACAACCGGTTCTTAATGATCGGGAAGCCGGCTGCGGCGCCAAACTGGTTCTGCTTGACAGGACCGCGCGTCCTGCCCGCTTTGTTATACTCCCAGCGGTTGGCGTTGAGCTTTTCGTTCTGCAAAATGTCGTACGCCACGCCGTGCAGCGAGTTGGTGCCGCTCTTCAGGTTGACGTTAACCACGCCGCCCGCGCCGCGTCCATACTCTGCGTTGTAGCCATTGGTGAGAATGCGCATTTCACCGATGGCTTCCACCGAGGGACCCACCACGAAGGCAGTCTGGTTCAGGAAGTCAATGACGTTGACGTTGTTGTCCACGCCGTTTAGCAGAAAATTGTTCTGGCCGTTGGAACGCACGCCGTTTGCGGAGAAACCGCCACCAACTTCGTCGCGAGCTCCGGGCTCGGACTTCACAACTCCGGCTGAAAGGCGTGCCAGGTAAGTGAAGACCCGCTGCCCGCCCAACGGCAGATCGGCCACGGCCCTCGTGTTCAAGTCCTGGCCAAGGGTGGTGCTCTCGGTCTGCAGCAGCGGCGCTTCCGCGCTCACCTCGACTGCCTGGGTGACGTCGCCCACTGTCAGCACGAGGTTCACGCCGACCCGATCTCCGCCTACGATGTTAACGTTCTGCTGCTCGATCCGCCGGAACCCTTTCGCCTCGGCGGTAATCGTGTAAATCCCGGGTTTCAATGCGGGTCGGATATACGTGCCGTCCGTGCCGGATTGCACCTCATACTTGAGCCCGGTGGCCGCTTCGGTAATGGTAATCTTGGCGTCCGGCACCACACCGCCTTGCGTGTCGGTGATCGTGCCGGTAATGGTGCCCATATCGCGTTGGGCGTACGCTAGGGTCGTAAAAGTCAGAGCGAGAACCGTCAGCATCAACACGGACCGGCGGCACCCGAGGAGACCCAAGCAAATGCGTGGCATAGAACCCCCCCCTTTTCCCCGTCTATTCCTGTGGAGCGTTTACAAGCTGAACCATGTAAGCGCACCCAAAACAGGATGTGGGTAGTGTAAAGCTACTAGAATGTGGAGTCAAGGATAAACGGCTTGAAAAACCTCAAGGTACTTTGCGCTCTCAGCGGCGCGGCTCGTCCTTGAGGTCGGGCAAGGACGGCCCCACGCCCGTCTCGGCGGCGGTCAGCCGGGCGTGTTCGGCGCGCTCGGCGCGTGCACGTTCGGGGTCGCCGAGCTTATCGTAGGCGCGAGCAAGCTGAAAATGCGCCGCCGCGACCTTTGGATTCAGCTGGATGCTCCGCGATAACTCGGCTGCGGCCTGCTTCCATTCGTGGTTCTTCCCGAGCAGCATCCCGAGTTCGAAGTGCGATTCCCAGTAGCCCTCGCGGAGCTGAATCGACTTCCTCAATTTCGTCTCGATTTCGGCGGCATCGCCCGATGCCGCACCGAGCGCCTTGGCGTGGAGGCAAACCGCCAGGTAGTTACCTGGTTCGGCCTTTTCCCATTCCCCGAAGGCCGCTACAACCTGTGGAAGGCGATCGCCGGCCTGGCCGAGAATCCGCGCCAGAAACACGTAGGGCTGCTCCACCGCCCGATCAATCGCGATCACTCGCAAAAAAGCGTCGATGGCATCCGCGAAGTGGCGTTGCCCATACGCGGCCACCCCATAGGCGAGATATATTTGCGCGCTGTCGGGAAAGCGCTGGCAGGCCTTTCCCAAGGTGGCCGTGGCGCCCGCGAAATCGGCCTTGCGAAGCTGTAGTTGGCCCAAGTCAAAGACGTACGCTTCTTGCAGAGGATCCCGCTCTGCCGCGGCACGGAACTCCCGTTCGGCATCATCCAGCCGATTCGCCGCCGCGTGCGCCTGGCCGAGGAGGTAATGCATCTGGGCCGTGTCGGCGCGTTGCAGCGCGGTCTTGGCCCATGTAATCGCCGGTTCCACTTCGCCGGCCCGTAGCGACAGGTCGGCGGCGCGGGCTGCGGCCTGAGGATCCGCGCCCTGGCTGGACGCATATTGCCGCTCCGCGTCCGCCGCCTTGGCGAATTCCCGGGTTTCCGAATAGTACATTGCAAGCGCGTGCTGCGCCGGCGAATCCGTGGTCGCCAGGCGGGACGCCTTCCCGGCCGCCTCATCGGCCAAAGCCTTGTCCTTGGCGCGCAGATAGGTTTGCGCCAGGGCCGCCCACACCAGGGCATTCTCCGGCTTCAGCCGGGATGCGCTTTCCAGGCGCTGCCGGGCCTGCGTCAGGTCGTTCGCGCTCAGCGCCAGAAGGCCTCGGCGGAACTCCTCCTCAAACGACTGGGCTGCCAGCGCTCCCGCTACCACGCACAGCAGGAATGCGAGGGACCGTGTCATCCAACCTCATTGTAGAGCAAGTGCCCCGTGCTACCAGGGCACTGAACCTTGTTACTTGGCTTGAGAGACAGTACACTGTTGGCTGTCTGGTCACACGGTGGGCTATGACGCGGAGAACTTTGCTCGGTGTCCTGGCCGCGGCGGTCTCGCAGCGGCTTGGTCCGGCCGGTCGGGCCGCGCTGAAACCCTCCCGAAGGGTGGTGCTGGTCACCATCGGCGGGATTCGCCGGCAGGAGAGCTGGTCGCAACGGGGACTGCGCTACATCCCCCACCTGTCCCACGATTTACTCCCGCAGGCGCTGTTTTTCCCCTATACGATTAACGAGGGCGTAACGTCCCATTTCAATACGATCTCGAGCATCCTCACGGGAGTCTGGCAATACGTCGATGACTGGGGCGGGGAAAAACCCTCTCACCCCACTTTGTTTCAGCAGCTCCAATCCCAAACTCATGCCGGCCCGGAAGATACCTGGGTGGTCACCAGCAACAAGCAACTTACCGCCAACATCAGTCCAGGAGCCAATGTAATTCTGTCCAAGCAACTGATGGTGGAGGCCGTAGAGAGGATCATCAAGGGGCAGAGCCAGCGCAGCCGGCTGGAACGGGAACAGATTCTGGCCGAGATGACCTCAGTACTCGACACCGATTGCGAACGGATCGGGTGGGGTGTGCCCTCGGAATCCGCCTTTCGCAACCCGGAGATCAAACAGACGTTTCTCACCGCCCTCACGGATTTTATTCATGGGTCCGACGCACCGGCCACCGGAGACGAACTCACGTTTCTGATTGGCCGCGAGGTGTTGCGCCGGATTGCGCCGGCGATCCTCATGATCAATCTGTCCGATATGGAAGTGGCTCACTCCGGCAGCTACTCGCTCCACCTGGGCGGCATCGGACGCACCGACTCGATCTGCCACCGGATGTGGGAGTTCATTCAGTCCACTCCTTCGCTCAGGGACGGCACGACCCTGATCATCATGAACGAATTTGGCCGCGACCCCGACGGATCGGGCACCAACGGGTTCTTCAACCACCGCACCGATACGGAGTCCTGCCGCTTGGCCTGGACAATGGTTCTGGGGCCGGCCGCCGGGAAGCCGCAGGTTGTGGAGCGGGTGGTCCGGCAGATCGATGTCGCGCCATCGATCGCGCCATGGCTGGGCTTCGAGTGCAGTAAGGCGGCAGGCGCAAGGCTGCCGGAATTCCATGTCTGACGAGCCCAAAGCGCCCGCGGAGCTGATCCGGCGTCTACCCGCGACGTTCGGCCCGGCGCTCAACGACCAGCTCCGGCAGTGGGAACTCCTCTTTCCGGCGGAGCAGCGCCAGCTTCGAGCACAACTCGATTGGCTTTCCCGCCTGCAGCGGGACCAGTTCGATCAGCTCTTTGCGCGCCTCATCGACATCGAGAGACACATGGCTCTTCCCCGCTGGGATCCGAACACCGCGGGAATGAGCGTTCGGGACACGGGCATTCTGGCGCGTTCTCCGCTTTATCCGCAATGGCGCTCGGAAGTCGAAAAAGTCTTCAGCCGCATCGATGACGCTGCGATTCAGCCTGCTGGGCTCGAGAGTCTGCCGCGTCTCGTAGTTTGTATTCTTCCGCCCCGGATTCCCCTGGGGGGCCAGTCGCCGTGGCCGGACCTGGAGAAGGACGGCCTGTGGCTTTCCATGGATCGTCCGTTCGGCGAGATCCTGCCCACCTTTATCCCGGCCATCGCTGAACGAGCCTGCCCTCCGGCGCTGGAAGCGGCCGAGCGCACCTGGGTATTCGAGAGCGATCACCGGCTATCCGGTGCCGCCGGCGCCAGCGTGTTGTCGTGGGATTCCCTAGGCCCGTTGCGGCAGGAATTCCTGCGGAGGCTCAATGCGGTACAGCGGGACCTCCGGTCGGTAGATCAGACTAACGAAGATCTGAAGCGCATCGATATCGACCGGCTGGCGGGCCCGGAGATTGCGGTCAACCCGCGCCTGCGGGAGTTCGTCCGGACACTGTTGCTGAGCGGCAATGGATCGCTTGTGTTCAGTAATTCGTTCGTACAGTGGGGCGCTTCGGAGGCCTTACGGCGGGCCCAACCCCAGGTGCTCATGGCTTCTTTTGGTATTCGCAAGAAGCTGAAGCCGTTCAGCAGTCTTGTCCTGTTCGAAGACCAGAGCCGCTCCAACCCGGTGCGGGACGAAGACGACCCGGCCGGTTCACTGATCGATGCGGCGATGCTGTCACAATATGTCTACCTCGGGGCCCAGCGGGTAGCATGTTATCGAGGTCAAGCCGTCACGCTCATGGCTGCCTGCGACTCAAACCAGGTCCTGATCCTGGGCCCCCGAGGCTCCAGTTTCCTGGGCTCATCCGCGAACCCGAAAGACCTGACCGCGCTTGCGCTGCGCTGGCTCAGGCCGGCCTGAACGTTCAGATCAGCTCCGGCGCGGCCGGCTTTACCCGGATCGCGATCGAGCGGCTTCCGAGGATCGGATGGGTCGCGGTCAGGTTCACCACGCCGGTACTCTCCTTCGCCTTTACCCAAACCGCGGACGCCCCGCCTGACAGCACCAGCGGATTCTCCCCGATAAGTTCCCCGGGGCCCGTCAGGGCAAGCGAGATGGCGGTCGTGGCGAACGGCCTGATGTTGCCATACTCGTCGGTGACCATCAGGACCACGCGAGTCGCATCGCGGCCGTCCCCGTCCAGCTCCGTATCATCCGCGATGATTTTGACATCGGTGTCTTTTCCGCTCCCGGAGAGGACCAGGGTCTTCGCCACCTTGCCGCCGATGTAGCCTTCGATCTTCAGATCGCCCCATGGAGTCAGCGGCAGTTCGCCCAAGTCCATCAGGAAGGGCGGGTACTTGAGATGGGCAAACGTCTGGCGGTCCGGGCCGAGTTCCTGCTTCAACTCACCGGCCCAGTAGATCTTCAGGTGGTCGCAGTTGGAGAGAATCGGCACCCGGCGGGGACCGCCGGCCCCCGACCGGTCTCCCTGCGACCAGAAGAAGCCCGCCTCGAGCACCACCTGTTCCGCCGGATCGCACTGCGCCGCGTAAAAATACGCAGCCGGTTTTGGAATGCGGAAGATATCCGACACGCCGTGATTCCCGCTGCGGCCGCCGAATCATCCCCTCTACATGAACACCGAGTTATACAGCTTCGGGTTCTTCAAGCTCCACAGCTCGATTTCCGGAAGCGACTCCAGACGGACCTCATGAAATTCGGCCTCGCCCGAGACAGGGGCCGTGGCCGTCTTCAGTACCTTCGTTCCGTCGAGCAGTTCGACCGTGAGCGTGGCGCCTGCTTGCACCGGACCCTGCAGATAGCAGCGCACGCCGACTGAGCGATCGGCCTCCAGTGGCCGCGTTGCCTTCGCGTACACATTGTCGATGAACGTCGTCGGAACCACACGAAGCTGGACGTCGCGGTAGATGCCGCCAAAGGTCAGGTAGTCGATGTCTTGTCCGAATGGCGGAATGTCGCTTCGCTCGGTCGAATCCAACTCCACAGCGATCACGTTGTCGGCGCCAAGCTTGATCTGCGGCGTGATCTCGAAACTGAAAGGCGTATAGCCGCCCTTGTATTCGTCGAACCGGTGCCCGTTCACGGTCACCGTGGACGCCGTCATGGCCCCGCCGAAATCCAGGAAGATCCGCTTGCCGTTCCATTCCGGCAAGGCCCGAAAGTGGCGGCGGTATGCGGACACGTACTGGAAGGCGCTCTCATCGAAGCTGTGCCAGGGAAGGCTCACGTTGGTATGCGGCAGCGTGACCTTCTGCCATTCCGAATCATTGAGGCCGGGAGCCGCGACCCCGGCACGAGTCTTGCCGCCGAACAGCCAGTTGCGGTTCAGGTCGTACGAACGGCGATGCGGGTCCGCAGCCGGGCCGGCCGGCTGCACTTGTGCGGCCAGAGCGCCCGCCGCGGCAGAGCCGAGGATGAACATCCGCCGGTCCAGCTTCCGATTGTTGTCCTTAGCCGCCATGGAACGCTAGCCTAACACAAGGCCGCGTGTCGCAGACCCCACTTTCGGCGGGGGAACTCCGAAACCCTCCCATCGGACACTGGTGTCCTGATAGGATATGCAGCTATGAAGATCCAATCTCCGCTCCGCCCCGGGCCGTGCCTGGCTCTGGCGATCGTTGTCGCCGTCGCCACCGTGGGGAGCCGCGCGCAAGGGCCTGCCCAGACGCGCTTTGCCGCCGATCAGATGGGCACGTTCCTCTATGGCGCCGCGTTCTATGAGGAATACATGCCCCAGGACCGCTTGGAGACAGACGTGCGGTTGATGGAGCAGGCAGGCATCAACGTAGTCCGCGTGGGGGAGTCCACGTGGAGTCTCTGGGAGCCCGAGGACGGCCGGTTCGAGTTTGCCTGGATGGACCGGATCATCGAACGCCTGGCGCGGGCGCATATCCGCGTGATCCTGGGCACGCCCACATACTCGATTCCGCCCTGGATGTTCAAGAAGCATCCGGAGATCCTGGTGACGAGGCTGGACGGCCAGAAGGCCACCTACGGCCTGCGCCAGAATATGGACATCACGAACCCGGATTTTCTGCGCTATTCCGAGCGGGTCATTCGTAAGATCACCGAACATTATCGCGACAACCCGGCCGTGATCGGTTACCAGGTAGACAATGAGACCACTTCCAACGGTACGGCTGGTCCCAATGTGCAGGCCGGTTTCGTGGAGTACCTGCGGGAGAGATTTTCCAGCGTCGAACGGCTGAACCGGATCTGGGGATTGGTCTACTGGGGCCAGAGCCTGCATGACTGGTCCGAGCTCCCTCCGCGCAATGGCATCCTGAACCCCGGATGGAAACTGGAGTGGGACCGCTACCAGGACTTGCTGACCACCAGGTTTCTGGCCTGGCAGGCCGGTCTGGTACGCGAGCAACTTCGCCCGGACCAGTTCGTTACACAGGATTTTGGCGGCGCTACCCGCGCGGACGTCAACGAATACCAGGTTTCGAAGAGCCTGGACATCGCAGCCATCAATCCCTATCATCCAACCCAGGATCTGTACGACGGGGAGGGCTCGAGTTACGGCGGCGATTTTACGCGGTCGCTCAAACGCACCAACTACCTGGTGACCGAGACCAATGCCCAGACCATCGGCTGGGATTCGCGCACGCAGTTCCCGCCCTATGACGGGCAGATTCGCCAGGATGTTTACCTGATGGCTGCCACTGGCGCCAACATGGTGGAATACTGGCACTGGCATTCGCTTCACTACGGCCAGGAGACATATTGGAAGGGCGTGCTGTCGCACGATCTCGAACCCGGCCGCGCCTACGCCGAGGTGGCGCGTACCGCGCATGAGCTGCAACGGATCGGTTCGCGTATCGTCGACTTGAAGGCCGCCCATCCGGTGGCCCTGCTGTATAGCAACGATTCACGCCGCGGCACAGAGTACATGCCGTTCCTTATTTCTCAGCCTCGCGGCGACATGCCGTGGAGTCATCCCGGAGGTTACGACCTGGAAATGCGGCGGCTGTACCGTGCGCTTTACCGCCTGAATACCGGCGTAGATTTTGTCTTCCCGGAGACGGCGGACCTGAGCGAGTACAAAGTGGTCGTGGTGCCGCCGCTCTATATCGCGAGCGATGAAGTGCTCCGGCGCCTCGTTGAATATGTTCGCGCCGGCGGCCACCTGGTGCTGACCCTGAAAAGCGGCTTCTGCGACGAGTATTCGACAGTTCGTCCAAGCATGGCCCCCGGACCGCTGCGGGAGGCGGCCGGCTTTCATTACCAGGAGTTTTCCAACCTGGCGAAGCCGCTGCCGCTCAAGGACGACCCCTTCCAGGCCGGCGCAGAGAATCAGGTGAGCGATTGGGCCGAGATGCTTCTGCTCGATACGGCCAGGCCGCTGGCCTTCTACGACCACCCGTTCTTCGGCAAATATCCAGCGATCACGGAGAACCAGTTCGGCAAAGGGATGGTGACGTACGAGGGAACGGTGCTCAGCGACGTGTTGCAGCAGAAGGTGTTGGAACGGGTTCTCGGCCAGGCGCAGCTGCTTGGGCCCGACCAGAAAATGCCTGCGGGCGTCCGGGTGAAACACGGCACCGGCCGATCCGGGAAAGTGATCCATTATTACTTCAACTTCTCGGCGGCGCCGCAGCCGGTGGTCTATCCGTACGGAAGCGGCACGGAATTGCTCTTGAACCGCGCGGTGTCGAAAGGCGGTACACTGGCGCTCGATCCCTGGGGCGTGGCGATTGTAGAGCAGGAACAACCGTAGTCCTGCGAGCTGCCGGGGAACTTCGCGGCACGCGCGTCGTATTGGTTTGATATGGGCCAGAACAGCCGTTTCGCCTTCCGCATGTTGCGGAGGAATCCTGCTTTCGCCCTGATTGCAGTCTTTGCCCTGGCGCTCGGCATCGGCGCCAACACAGCTATCTTCACGGTCGTAGACCGCGTACTTCTACGGCCGTTGCCTTATCGCGACGCCGATCGCCTGGTCAATGTAGTCCGAAAATTCAAAACCGGTACAAGCCCGTCCCAGTCGATACCCAAGTTCGCTGCCGTACGGCAGGCCAGCCTGCTCGATGCTGTCGCTGTATACGACTTTATGGGTCCTGGCATGAATCTCAGCGGCGCGGGCCAGCCGGAGCAGGTGCGGGGCGTCCATGTCTCTCAGGCTTACTTTCGGATGTTGGGTGTCGCCCCGGCGATGGGCCGCACCTTCTCCGCCGAGGAAGACCGGCCCGGCGGTCCGCGCGTCGTGCTTCTCACGAACGCGCTCTGGAAAAGGCGCTTCGGCGGCGATTCCGGCATCATCGGCAGCGCCATCCGGCTCAACTCCGAGCCCTTCACGGTAGTCGGTGTCATGGGCCCCGATTTCAAGGGGGAACCGGAGACCGACCTGTTCCTGGCCGAGCAGGCGGATCTTAACAGCGCCAACCAGGGCCACTTTCTTTTCCTGGGCGCGCGGCTCAAGCCCGGCGTCACAATCGAGCAGGCCAACGCCGAGCTGCGCGTCATCGCCGATCGCTTCCGCAAGCTCTACCCCGGCGTGATCTCAAAAGACGAGAGCTTCATGGCGGAGCCTCTCGGCTCGACCGCGATCAGCGACCTGCGCAAGCCGCTATTCATTCTGCTGGGAGCGGTGGCGTTCGTCCTGCTCATCGCGTGTGCCAACGTCGCCAACCTTCTGTTGGTGCGCGCGGCCGGTCGTAACAAGGAGATCGCCCTCCGCATGGCCCTGGGCGCCACCCCGGGCGCGATTCTTCGACAGCTATTGACCGAGAGTCTGCTGCTTGCTCTTGCCGGTGGGGTGGCCGGCGTCTTCCTCGGCGCCATCGGTCTCCGCGCCTTGTTGGCCGCGTCCCCGGCCGAGATGCCGCGGCTCGCCGTCCAGCACCTCGACATCTTCGCTTTGATGGACGGACGGGTTCTCGCGTTTGCTTCCGCCGTCTCGGTTTTCACCGGCGTCCTTTTCGGGCTCGTGCCGGCCTTGCAGGTCTCCCGGCCCGATCCGAACGCCGCACTGCGGGAAGGAGGCGCGCGAACCACCTCTGGTTCCCGGCGGCAGAGGACGCGTAACATTCTGGTGGTTGTCGAAACTGCCCTGGCCCTGGTGCTCCTGGTCGGCGCGGCTCTCATGATCCGGACATTCCTGGCCCTGCGAAACGTGCAGCCCGGGTTTCAAGTGAAATCCGTAGTTACCATGAGCACCTCACTCGCCGGCCAAAAGTACGAGACAGCGGCCGGGGTGGAGCGTCTTGCCACCGAACTGACCCGCCGGCTCGAGTCTCTCCCGGGCGTGCAAGGCGCGACGTACGCGCTTTCGCTGCCCATGCAACTGGGTCCTGATATGCCGTTTTCCATCGCCGGAAAAGTCCCGCACGATGGCGGACCGTACAATGGGGACGAGTTCTACCGGCCGGTCGGCGTGCACTATTTTCAGACACTCGGAATCCCGCTCCGCCGGGGCCGTTCGTTCGATGAGCGCGACAGCGGTACCGGCCGCTGGACCCTAATCGTCAATGAAGCGATGGCGAAGAAGTACTGGCCCAACGAAGATCCTGTAGGCGCAATCGTGACGATCGGAAAAGGCCTCGCTCCGGGTTTCGACGACCCACCCCGGGAGGTCGTGGGCGTAGCCGGCAACGTGCGGGAATCCGGCGTCGACCGAGACCCGCCGCCGGTACTGTACATCCCCGTCGGCCAGGAGCCGAACGGCTTTATCGCGCTCGCCAACCGCGTATTGCCATCTTCCTGGGCGGTCCGAACTAGAGGCGATCCGACGTCGCTGGCCCGCGCGACACAACAGGAAGTGCTCCGGGTTGACCCCGACCTGCCCGTGGCCCGGTTGATGCCGATGGACCGGATTCTCGCCGAATCAGTCGCCCGCCAGAATTTCAACATGATCCTGCTGGGGATCTTCGGCGGTGTCGCCCTACTGCTGGCAGCGATCGGGATCTATGGCGTGATGTCGTACAGCGTGCAGCAGCGGACGAACGAAATGGGCATCCGGATCGCTCTCGGAGCCGGCGCGGGCCAGTTGCTCCGCCTGGTGGTCGGCCAAGGTCTGCTGCTGGCCGGCATCGGCGTGGCGATCGGGCTTGCCGCATCGTTCGGCCTCACACGTGTCATGTCCAGCCTGCTGTACGGAGTCAAGGCTACGGACGCGGGCACATTCGCCGCCGTGGCTGTGCTCCTTTCCGGGGTTGCCGCTCTGGCGTGCTACATTCCCGCGCGCCGCGCCACGCGCGTGGACCCGATCGTCGCGCTGCACCACGAGTGAAGGTGGCCAGGCCGCCGGCCGCGGCAGCCTTGTGATCAACTAGATCGATGAGATGACACCCGATTGGAAGGCGCTACGCGCGGAATTCCCCGCACTTGGGAAGTGGACTTATCTGAATACGGCCACTTATGGCCAGATGCCGCGGAGTGCCGCCGATGCGATGGGCCGTCACCTGGCGCGGCGGGACGAATTGGCGTGCCGCGACTACCTCGCCTGGTTCGACGACATGGATGCGATCCGTGCATCGTGCGCGCGGCTGGTGCATTGTGAGGCGTCGGACATCGCGTTCGTGATCAACGCGTCGGCAGGACTGGCGGCTTTGGTGCTGGGGCTTCCCTGGCAGTCTGGCGACGAGGTGCTCACACTCGATGACGAGTTTCCGAATCAACTCTATGTTTCGGCGGTGCTGGCGCGCTTCGGAGCCCGATTACGGCCGGTGGCGTGGCCCGACTTCTATCAATCGGTGAAGCAGCAGACGCGGCTCGCCGTCCTGAGCACGGTCAATTATGCGACCGGTTTCCGGCCGCCGCTCGAAGAGGTCTCGCAGTTTCTGCGGGAGCGTGGCGTCTTGTTGTATGTGGACGGCTCACAGAGTGTTGGCGCACTGCAATTCGATATCTGGCGCGTGCGGCCCTCGGTGCTGTGTGTCGACGCATATAAGTGGATGCTGTCGGCGAATGGCGCTGGATTCCTGTATGTCGATCCGGAGCTGCGGCAGCATCTGCCCGCGACCGTGGTGGGCTGGCGGAGCGATCGGGATTGGCGGTCCGTCGACTGCCTGAACCATGGCGAGCCTGTCTTTTCGCACACGGCCGAGAAGTACGAAGGCGGAATGCTGCCCTTTCTGCCGATTTATGGAATGGGCGCCGTAGTCGACCTGATGCTGCAAGTGGGTCCGGCGGCGATCGAAGCGCGGGTACTGGAACTGGCCGGGAAAGTCAGGTCTGCTCTATGCGGGCTGGGCGCGGAGGTGAACGCGGACGAATCGCAAATCGTTACGGCAATCCTGCCGGGCCGGGACGCTCGCGAATTGGCGCGGTCGCTTGAGGAGCGGCGGATCCTGGTGTCGGCACGGCATGGCAGGCTGCGCGTTTCGCCGCATTTTTACAATGATGAGGCGGACCTGGAAACACTGCGGAACGCGCTGGCCTGAGATGCCCAACCTCTATTATTTCGGAGGGTTTCTGGCGCGCCCGGAGAGACTCGAACTCCCGACCTACTGGTTCGAAGCCAGCCGCTCTATCCACCTGAGCTACGGGCGCGCGCCTTCGTCGATTCTAGCAGCCCTTACGCTTCTGCCACCACCGGGTTGATCAGCTCCCCGATGTTCTGTACCTCGATCTTCACCTCGTCGCCGGGCGCGAGATAGCGCGGCGGCTTGCGGGCGAAGCCTACGCCGGCGGGGGTTCCCGTCGAGATGATGTCTCCCGGCTCCAGCGTGAACACGCTCGAAAGATACGCAATCAACTGAGGGATCCCGAAGATCAGGTGGCTGGTGTTCGAATCCTGCAGCTTCTCGCCGTTCAAGGTGAGCGAAATGTTCAGGTTGTGCGGGTCCTCGATCTCGTCGTCGGTCACGATCATCGGGCCGATCGGCGCGAAGGTATCGAACGTCTTGCCGATCATCCACTGGCTTGTCGCCATCTGGAAATCGCGCGCGCTCACGTCGTTCAGAATGGTGTATCCGAAGACATGGTCGCGCCAGGCGGCCTCCGCAATGTGCCGGCCGCCCTTGCCGATCACCACCGCGAACTCCGCTTCGTAGTCCGGCTTGGCGGAGGCCTTCGGCAGAACGATCGGATCCATGTGCCCGATCACCGCCGTGGAGAACTTGGCGAAGACGGTCGGCACCTCGGGGATAGGCAGCTTGGATTCCGCGGCGTGGTCCCGATAGTTCAGTCCGATGCAGATGATCTTCGGCGGCCGCCGGATTGGAGCGCGCAGCCTGGCGGTGGCCTGGTCCAGACGGTGGCCTCCCGGGGCGCTGTAAGCCCAGCGGTTGATCCGGTCGACGGCATCCGCGCCCCCGGCTATCACCGAAAGCATGTCCGGGAAGCCCGCGGCGCGCAGCCCCACCCACTCATCGCCGGCCAGCACGCCCGGCTCGTCGTAGCCGTCGTGGGCCAATGTCACAAGACGCAAATGTTTTCCTCCGGGCGATGGGTCCCCATCGCCTCATTCGAGTGTAACGCTTAAGAGTAGACTGGGTTCATGGTGCGCCTGCTCGCAGTCTTTTGCCTGGTCGCTCTGCCCGCCGCCGGCGGCACGGCGGCCGATCTGGCCCGTGCCATCCGCGAAAACAGCTTTGACCGCACCGAGTGCTATCGGGTGCGCGATCTCCGCCTGGTCAAGGAGGATCTCAAAATCTACCTCACGGACGGGCACCTGATTTTCAGCAAACCGGTAGCAGGCAAGCGCATCGCCGCCGTTTTCACCGCCGATGTGGATGGCGGGGACGCCGAAGTGATCCTCATGCCTCCCAACCGTGCCGAGCGCAGTTCCCTCGCGCGGTTCATCGATTCTCCGAACCTGGATGAGCACTTCCGCGCCGCCTTGTTCCTTTTCACCGGCGACGACTACCAGGCGCTCAAGGCCCAGTTCGACCAAAGTCCCGCCAACCAGCCCGCTCCCGAGATCGCCCCCCTCCTGGATGAACAGTGGACCCCCACGCTTCGCAACCTCGCAGCCAGCTACCAGTCCCGCCTGGTGCTCGACCTGATGGGCGGCCCCGCGCATCCGCCCGGGCTATTTGCGGCGCTGCTGACCGGTGTGCGGTATCAGAACTTCGACGTCATCTACGACCCGGCCAGCCCGGAACAGATCTCCGCGGGCCAAATCGTCACCCGCGAGAATCGCCTCTACTTCGATACCTGGGCGAGTTTTCCCGACCGTTCCTCGCGCCTCAAGCCGGTCCCTCCCCGGATCGACCTGGAGCTGAGCGATTTCCGCGTCGATGCGCAGATCGAGCCGGACCTGTCGATGACCGCCGTCACTCGGGTCAAAGTGACGCCGAAAGTGGACGGCATGATCAGCGCGACCTTCGACATCTCCCCAGCCATGACCGTCAGCGATGTGACGGTAGACGGCAAGCCTGCCGAGGTCCTGCAGCGCGAATCGCTGCGGTTAAACCTGACGCGCGGCGGGAACAACCTCTTTCTGGTCGTGCCTTCGGAGCCGCTGCGAGCCGGACGCCAGTACGAATTCGTCTTTCATGAGGCCGGCCGGGTGATCTTCAGCGCCGGAGACAACGTCTTTTATGTCAGCGCCCGGGGTAACTGGTATCCCACTCACGGCTCCCAGTTCGCGAATTTCGATCTCAAGTTCCGCTACCCGCGCGACCTGGAACTGGTGACCCCCGGTGACGTCGTCTCCGATCGCACCGAAGGCGACTGGCGCACCACGGAACGCCGCACCCCGGCCCCCATTCGGATGGCCGGATTCAACCTGGGCGACTACGAGCATGCCCGAGCCGAGCGAGGCGGCCTGGTTGTGGATGTTTGCGCGAATCGCGCGCTGGAAAAGGCGCTGCAGCCCAAGCCTCAACTCCCGCCCATGATCCCCGGGCCCACCGCCCGGACCCGGCATATCGACCCGCTGAGTGAAGCTCCGTTGAACCCGCCGCCGCCGGACCCTATGGAGCGCCTGCAGGCGCTCGCCACCGAAGTGAGTGCCGCCATGGACTTCATGAAGTCCACATTCGGGCCGCCCGCACTGCCGCACCTGACCGTTTCGCCCATCCCAGGCACATTCGGCCAGGGTTTCCCCGGGCTGATCTACCTTTCCACCCTGGCATACCTCAAGCACGTCCCCCGCAGCGCATTCAACCCGACCGAATCGCAGGAGCTCTTCTACGAGGAAGTGCTACAGGCTCACGAGACTGCCCACCAGTGGTGGGGGAACCGGGTGACGGCGGCCACCTATCGCGATTACTGGTTGATGGAGGCCCTGGCGAACTATTCGGCACTCCTGTACCTCGAGAAGAACCGCGGGGAGCGCTCGACCGACCTGATGCTTGATTCGTACCGGACCGGGTTGCTGGAGAAGAGCCAGGCGGGGCAGACCGTGGAGTCAACCGGGCCGATCGTGCTTGGACCACGCCTGGAGAACTCCCTGGAGCCGCGTGCCTGGAGGGTCATTACCTACGGCAAGGGTTCCTGGATTATACAGATGCTGCGCCGCCGCCTGGGGGATGCGCGCTTCCTGGCTATGCTCTCGGAGGTCATGAAACGCTATGACCACAAAGAGCTTTCGACGGAACAGTTCCGGGAGACGGCGGCTACGTTTCTGCCTCCCAAGTCGGACGACCCGAAGCTCGAGACTTTCTTCGACCAGTGGGTGTACGGTACGGGGATTCCCGCCATGAAACTGAGCTACAACATCAAGGGAAAGGCTCCTGCGCTGCGCCTGGTCGGGACGCTCACGCAGTCGGATGTGGACCCGGATTTCACGGCTTACGTGCCGGTGGAGATTCAGGTCTCGCGCGGGCGCACCATTACCGAATGGGTTCGTTCCGGCAGCGATCCGGTGACATTCACGGTGGCTTTGAAACAGCCTCCGGTAAAGGTAACGCTCGACCCGCATCACGGCTTGTTGCGCCGCTAAGCCATACAGTAGGGAAAAAAAGGAGCCTAAAAAAGAAGTGGCCCCGAGCTGGGTATCTCGGGGCCTGCACTCAGAGAGTAGGCGGTGGGAGGGGACTCACCGCCTGGGATGCTGTCTGTGTTGATCTAACAGTAGCAGTTTAAGACCTGTTTGTCCAGTTATATCGAAAGAAACTTTTGGGTAATTTTGAGGGTACCGGCCTCCCCACATTCGGGGGTAGAGGGTTTCGAGAGGGAAATGAAAAGGCCCCGAGTTGGGAAACTCGGGGCCTGCACTCAGAGGGGTTGGCGGTGGGAGGGGACTCACCGCCTGGGATGCTGTCTGTGTTGTTCCAAGATTAACAATTTAAGATCTGATTGTCCAGTATTAAAAACACAAATTCAGGGCCAATTTTGCGGGTACCCGCTTGTACCCTCATTTGGGTGAGTGCGCAGTTGTGGACGCGACCCTTGCCCGAGGCTCGGGAGCGGGCTGGAGTACCGGGCCGAAAGTACTGCTATCTACGTCATCTAAGTAATTGTAATCAAATTAGTTAGATGGCCCGGAGTGGATAGCGTGACCCGAATAACCAAAGACATCTTGAGCACCCCGGCTGCGGAGTGTACCGTGCGTAGGAGAGGTAGCCCGGTGATTGAAACCAACGAGGACCGAGTGTTGAGCGCCCACAGCGAGCGCGAACGCCGCAGCAAACGACGTTTTCAGATCGAACAGGAGGTCCGGTACAAGATGTTGTACGGGCAACGGATCGCCGAAACCGGCGCGGGCCGTACCATCAACATCTCGAGCGGCGGTGTCTGGTTCACCACCGAGAGCATGCTGACCATGGGCATGCCGGTAGAGCTCTCCATGAACTGGCCGGTGCTGCTGAACGATTCCTGCCCGATGAAGCTCATGATCTACGGCTGCGTAATCCGCGCGCATGATGGCGGCGCTGTAGTGGCCATCGAACGCTACGAGTTCCGGACGCAAGGCTCGCGCGCGTTCCAACAGCCGGCCGTGCAACCAGTGGAATACAGGATGTTGAGCTGAAGCCCCCGGACCACAAAGGGTCCGAAACCGTACTTCCGTTGCAAGATCAGCTGATTTCCGGCATGGCACATGCTCTACCCAACGCGGGAGAATGCCATGCTCTGGACGATTTTTGTGATTCTGCTGGTTCTTTGGCTTTTGGGACTTGTAACGTCCTACACGCTCGGAGGGTTCATACACATCCTCCTGATCCTAGCCGTTGCGATCCTGCTGATCCAGTTGATTACCGGACGCCGCGCAGTTTAGGCCAGGCCGCGCAACAGGCGGGCGGGGAGGGTCACCAGCGCCCATACCAACTCCAGCACCCCGCCCACCGCGATTCCGACGATGCGGAAGGGCAGCAGCAATAGCCAGACAAGCGGATAGAGCACCAGGGCGACCAGCGCCAGCGGCCAGCACAGCACCAGCAGGATGCAAAACAGCAGGAACTTCACCACGGCAAGCCTTCCTTTCCGATCCTCATGGTAATACGGATCGGGCCAGCTAATTGTTCGAGTCTGGTACCATAAAAAATCACGCGAAATGCTGCGATTTGAGACCGCCGGAGAGTCCCACGGCGAATGTCTGGTGGCGACCCTCACCGGACTCCCCGCGGGGATTCCCATATCATTGGAAACCGTCAACCGCGAGCTGTGGCGGCGCCAGCAAGGCTTCGGCCGCGGCGGGCGGATGAAGATCGAGACCGACCGCGCCGAGATTGTGGCGGGGGTGCGGCACTCCCACACGATCGGGTCGCCGGTGGCTATCCTGATCCGTAACCGGGACTGGCAGAACTGGACCGAGGTCCTGCCCGTGGAAGATATCGACGGCGCGGAGGATAAGCGCCGCCCGGTCACCCGGCCGCGCCCGGGCCATGCCGATCTGGCAGGCGCCATCAAGTACAATTTTCACGATGCGCGCTATATCCTGGAGCGGGCGAGCGCGCGCGAGACGACCGCGCGGGTGGCGATCGGCGCGCTCGCCAAAGCGCTTCTGCGGGAATTCGGAATCGAGGTGCTGAGCCACGTGATCGCCGTCGGGCCGGTGCGGCTCGAACGCGCGGCCGCCTGGGAGGAACTGGTAGCCCTCAGCCTCCGCGATGAGGTTCTGCTCGGCTGCGTGGATGCCGAAACCGAAGCCCGCATGAAAGCCGTGGTGGACGAGGCGTACCGCACCGGCGATACCGTGGGCGGTGTCTTCGAAGTGGTGGCGCGCGGGGTTCCGGTGGGCCTTGGCTCGCACATCGCCTGGGACACCCGGCTCGACGGCAGGCTCGCGCAGGCTATTGTCTCCATGCAGGCGGTGAAGGGCGTGGAGGTCGGATTCGCCGCCGAGGGTGCGGCCAGCTTCGGGTCGAAAGTGCAGGACACCATTCACTACGACCGTGCCGGCCGCCGGTTCACGCGCGGCGCCAATCGCGCGGGCGGCCTCGAAGGCGGCATGACCAACGGCCAGGATGTGCTGGTCCGCGGCATGCTCAAGCCCATTTCCACGCTTCGGCGGCCGCTCGAATCGGTGGATCTCGAAACCCGCGAGCCGGCCCTGGCGGCCTACGAGCGCTCGGACGTCTGCGTGGTGCCGGCCGCCGGGGTCATCGGCGAAGCCATGACGGCCTTAGTGCTGGCCCAGGCATTCCTCGAGAAATTCGGCGGCGACTCCCTGCCGGAGACCCGCCGCAACTACGACAATTACCTGGAACAGGTGAAGAGCTACTGATTATGGTCTATTCGATTGTGAAGTACGGCAATCCGGTGCTCGAACGCGAAGCCGATACCGTCACCGAGTTCGACACTCCTGAGCTGCACAAATTCCTGGAGGATATGTTCGAGTCGATGTACGCCGCCAAGGGCGTGGGCCTGGCGGCGCCGCAGATCGGCATCGGCCGGAAGATTGCCGTCATCGACTGCTCGAACGGGGAGAATCCGGCTGACAAGCTGGTCATCATCAATCCGGAGATCCTGAAGGTAGAAGGGAAGCAGGAAGGCGAAGAGGGCTGTCTCAGCATCCCGGGCTTTCGCGAGCAGGTGAAACGCGGCCGGCGGGTCACCATCCGCGCCCAGAACGCCAAGGGCGAGCCGTTCGAAATGACCGGCGAAGACCTGCTGGCGCGCGCTTTTCTGCATGAGACCGAGCACCTCTACGGACGGCTCTACATCAGCCACATCAGCGCTCTCAAGCGCGACCTGATGAAGCGCAAGATCAAAAAAATGCAGCGCGCCGGGGATTGGGAATAGCTTCCGATGCGCCTGGTTTTTCTCGGCACACCGGTCTTCGCCGTTCCCACACTGGAGCGGATCGTGGAATCGGGGCACCAGGTGCTGGCGGTGTTGACCCAGCCGGACCGGGCCCGGGGGCGCGGCCAGCACGCGGCCGCCCCGCCGGTGAAGGTCGCGGCGCTGCGCCTGGGTCTCCCGGTCTACCAACCGGAACGTGTACGGCGCCCCGAAGCGGTCGAGTATCTCCGCGGGCTGGCTCCGGAAGCCATGGTGGTGGTGGGGTACGGGCAGATCATCCCGCAGTCCGTGATCGACCTGGCGCCACTGGGCATCATTAACGTGCACGG
This sequence comes from Bryobacterales bacterium, assembly GCA_963836015.1. GTDB lineage: Bacteria > Acidobacteriota > Terriglobia > Bryobacterales > Bryobacteraceae > CAWCDJ01. The sequence goes on from CAWIIF010000015.1 coordinate 1,357,336, forward strand.
GTCCCTGCTGCCGGAGTATCGCGGCGCGGGACCAATTCAATGGGCGATCCTGAACGGCGACACGCGCACCGGCGTTACCACGATGCGGATCGACGCGGGCCTGGACACCGGCGACATGCTGCTAAAGGCCGAAACCCCGATCGGTCCCGAGGAAAACGCGGTCGAGCTTGGGAGCCGCCTGGCCATGATGGGCGCCGACCTGCTTGTGGAAACACTGCGCGGTCTCGAGACCGGCACGATCACCCCCGAAAAGCAGGATTCCGCCCGGGCCACGTATGCGCCGCTCATCAAGAAAGAAGACGGGCTGATCGACTGGAAGCGGCCCGCCGCCGCCATCCACAACCAGGTCCGGGGGCTGCAGCCGTGGCCGGGGGCATATACGGGATTGCGCGGCCGTATGCTCCACGTGTGGAAGTCGCGGCCGGACGGCCGGTTCGGGGGCTCCCGGCTGTATCGTTTCGGTGAAGCCGCCGGTGGTGGCGTGCGGGGAAGGCCGGCTGCAACTGATCGAAGTCCAGATGGAAGGCCGCAAGCGCATGACCGCCGCCGATTTCGCCAACGGCCAGCGCCTGGCCGAGAATGAACTGTTAGGAGAGCCAATCCGTTGAACCTCCCGCTCGGATACGCGTATTCGGCCGTCTACGCCGGCATTCGCCAGGTGCCCAGGGACGACCTCGCTCTGATCGTCAGCGGCCTGCCCGCCAGCGCCGCAGGCGTTTTCACGCAGAACCGCGTGCAGGCCGCGCCGGTGCGGTTGTGCCGCCGTCACCTGAAGCTGTCGCGCGGCCTGGTGGGGGCGCTCCTGATCAACGCCGGCAACGCCAACTGCGCCACCCGGACGGGCGACGCCGTGGCCGCCGCCACCTGTAAGGCCGCGGCGAAACTGCTGCGGCTGCCGGCCCAACAGATACTGCCTGCCTCCACGGGTGTGATCGGAGTGGAACTGGACGCGAAGAAGATCACGGGCGCGCTGCCGGAGCTGATCCGGGGTCTCGATCCGGCGCGCTTCGACGACGCGGCCAATGCGATCCTGACCACCGACCTCGTCCCGAAAACCGCCTTCGGCGAGGTCCGCCTGCGCCGCGGTACCGTGCGTATCGCGGGCATGACCAAGGGCTCGGGAATGATCCAGCCGCTGATGGCCACCACGTTGGGCTTCGTCATGACGGACGCGGTGATTCCGCCGGCCCCGCTAAGGGCCATGCTGAAGCGTTCGGTGGAGCGCAGCTACAACCGCATCTCGGTGGATGGCGACACCTCGACTAACGACACGCTGCTGCTGCTTGCGAATGGCGGCTCCGGGGTGCGCCCCGACCCCAAGGAGATGGCCAAAGTGGAAGAGGCCGTGGCGGGCGTGATGGAATCGCTGGCGCGGGCCATCGCGCGCGACGGCGAAGGGGCGAAAAAACTGGTCACGATCCTCGTGAAGGGGGCGCCTTCCGACCAGGGGGCGGCGCGCATCGCCCGCTCCATCGCCAATTCGCCGCTGGTCAAGACCGCGGTGGCCGGCTCTGACCCGAACTGGGGGCGCATTCTTTCGGCGGCCGGCAATTCCGGCGTGGCTTTCGACCCCTCCAGGACCGATATTTCGATGCAGGGCGTCGCGGTTTGCCGCGGCGGGCTGGCCGCGCCGTTTTCCGAGCCGGAGCTGAAGAAGAAACTGGACGAGCCCGAGTGTGAGATCCGCGTGGCCATTCACGGGAAGGGCAAGGGCGAGGCGCGCTTCTGGACCTGCGACCTGACGGAAGGCTACATCCGGATCAACGCCAGCTATCGCACTTGATCTATGACGCGCCGCAGACTGCTGCTGATCGCGATGGCTGCGCCGCTGGGGGCGGCCGACCCGGCGCAAGAAGTGTGGGACCTGTTTACAGGCATGGCCTCGGCCCTGGCGGCGGGCGACTCCGCGTCGTTCCTCGCCTCGTTCGACCCCGCCATGCCCGGATTTTCCGGCCTGCGCGCCAATATCGAGGCCCTGGTGGAGACAGACTCGGTGCAGTCGGCGGTGGACGCGGTACGCAACGACGGCGATGAACGCGCGCGCACGGTGGATGTCGACTGGCTGCTGCACCTGACATCGGTGGGCAGCTCCTCGAAAGTGACACGCCGCCGGGAAACCGTGCATTGCCGGCTGGAAAAGCACGGCCGGCGATGGCGAATCGTCGCCTGTGCCCCGCTCTCGTTTTTTGCGCCGCCGCCGGTGTAGCGGGAACGCAGCCTACATCGTGTGCAGCTCGCGGACCAAAACGATGGCTGCTTTTGGCTGCTGAATGGGAAGCTTGAACGGCGTGCGGGCCTGGGGCTCGAGGTGGTTCACCCGGCCGGTGACGCCGCCGAGCTGCGATCCGTTCGCATCGGTCAGATCGAATACAACCTCCGCCGCATCGATGAGGCGCGTCGTGTTGTTTCGGACCGTGCCCTCGATGGTGGTGGTGGCGCCATGCACGATGCGGGCGTCCAGCACTTCCAGGTCGTGATTGGTATGGACGCTCAGATCGCCCAGGTTCGGCAGCATCCGTGCGGCGATCTCGGCCGGCGGGATCACCGCCGCGGGGGATGTAGGCGCGGCCTCGGATGCGAACCGGCCGGTGAGCCCCAGGTAGACCACAACCGCCACCGCCAGGCCGGGTACCGCCAGCGGTATCCACACCTTCAACTTCTGTACCAGTGTGCGATTGCTCAGGTATAAAGGATCCGCCGCGGCGGGCGCATTCAGCCGTCGATTGATCCAGGAGCCGAGCGGACCCAGCCATCGCATACCGCCGGTTTCGCCCCGTGAGGAAAAACCATCCGGACTTTTTGCCATACTCCCCGCCATTATAGCGTCCGGTTCCGAACCTAAGTTCGCGCGATCTGCCGGTTTGACGACATCGGCAGGGCGCATGCAACGTAGAACGCGGATAAGGAGACCCTATGAACAAACATCGCAATATCGTGACTGGGTTGGCTGTGGCCGCTCTGCTGATCTTCGCTTCCAGCGTCTTCGCCAAGAAGCACGAGCACCACCAGTCGGCCAACCGGCTGGCCGTCGACAGCGATTTCGCCGCCCGGGCCGCGGAAGCGAACCTCGCGGAAATCCATATGGCCGATTTGGCCATGAAGACCACCACTTCTCAGAAAGTGAAGGATATGTCGCAGCGCTTCGAGGCCGACCACGCCAAGGCCAACACCCAGCTCAAGGAGATCGCCGGCAAGCAGAACATTACCCTGCCTAACAAGATGGACGCCAAGGATCAGGTGGAGTACGACAAGCTCTCGAAGATGACCGGCCGCGACTTCGACAAAGCGTATGCTCACGAGCAGGTCAAGGACCACAAGGCCATCATCATCGTATTCCGCCGCGAGGCTGAGCACGGGACCGACCCCGAACTGAAAAAGTACGCCGCCGATATGCTCCCGACGCTCGAGCATCACCTGCAGATGGCGGAAGCCGCCGAGAAATAGCGCGGCCGGGGCGGTGCGGCCGGCCCCGCCCCCGTTTTCAAATGCGCCGCGAGCGCCGCGGCTCGGCGATCAGCGTCTCGAGCGTCCGCAGGTTCTCCTGGCGTCCCATCACGATCAGGTACTCGCCTCCGTGGACGGCGGTATCCGCCGGGGGGTTGAACAGCATCTGTCCGTCGCCCTTGCGGATGGCCATGACGATCACGCCGACGTCGCGGCCGAGTTGCATCTCGCGGATGGTCCTGGACGCCATGTCGCTGGTCTCCGAGACGCGTACCTGTTCGATGGCGATGTCTTCGCCGATGTCCTTCGTGGTGAAGTCGAGGAACTGCACGACGTGGGGCCGCAGCAGCGATTGCGCCAGGCGGTGCCCGGTGATCACGTAAGGGGCAAAGACGGCGTCGGCGCCCGCGCGCCGCATCTTCTCCTCGGCGCCTTCCTCGGCCGCGCGCGTGGCCACGTAGAGGCGCGGGTTCAAGCCCTTGGCGGAGAGCAGGACGAAGAGGTTGTCGGCGTCGGTGGCGAGCGCCGCCACCAGCCCGGCGGCGCGCTCGATGCCGACCTGCCGCAGCGTTTCGTCGTGCGTGGAATCGGCCGCCACCGCCAGCATGCCGGCCTGCATGGCCCGTTCGACGCGTTCCGGGCTGATGTCCACGACAACGAACGGCACGCCCGCGTGCTGCAATTCCGCCGCGGCGCCGCGCCCCACGCGTCCGAAGCCGCAAATGATGTAGTGGTCCTTGAGCTTGTCGATCATTCGTTTATTCCGCCGCTGGCCGATGGCGTCCCCGAATTCCAGTTCGATGATGGTCTGGGTCATGGCGCCGATGGCGATGAAGATGGTGGTGACGCCGAAAAAGATGAGGAAGGAATTGAAGATGCGTCCCGCCCGGGAGAGCGGATGGACCTCGGCATAGCCCACCGTCGTCATGGTGGTGAGGGTCATGTAGAAGGCGTCGAACGGCGGGTAGTGATCGATGAGCGTGAACCCCACCGTGCCGATCAGCAGCGTGCACGCGATGGCCAGGCCGATGACCAGGAAACGCCGAGCCAGACGGTTCATGGATTTCGTATGGACCAAGTATAACGGCTGGCGCGAACTGTTGGCCGGGCCGCACGGTCTGCTAAACTGAACCAGTAACGGTTTGAGTAGCGGGCCGGTAGCTCAATTGGTAGAGCATCGCCCTTTTAAGGCGGTGGTTGCGGGTTCGACCCCCGCCCGGCTCACCACGCTCAAGAGGCCAAGCCCTTGGGATCTTCGATAGCCTGGGCGCGCTCCGAGGGTGCGGTTTTCTTTAGCCCTGGATTGCCGACCCCTGGCGTTTCATGAGATCAGAAAAACGCAATCCCTTCTCCAGAAGGACGTAGCGATTTTGAATATCCGCGCTGATGTTAAGATTGTTCGGCGGCGGAATCCTCGAAACGAGGCCGTAGCTTTCAAGTTTACTGAACACGCTGTCGATCTCCGGGTCCAGGCGGGGCCCCCAGAAACCCAGTTCCCACTGGCGATATGCAGACTGGCGCTCCGCGCGCCCTTTATCTCTAACCATCGCCCCCTCTATCCGAACGAGTTCACCCAGATACTCGGTGTCGCGGTCACCGAGGTTCATGGCGATTCGCATCATCTCCTCGATTTCCTCTGCGTCGATGGGCTTGGGCTCAACAGCCGCGTGCGCGAGAATCGTACCGATACGCTTCACTCGCTCCATAGCACGCGTCGCTTCTGCTCTCCGGGCGGCATCGAGGAGCAATTCCTTCATAGCCTCGGTGCGCTTGGCTTGCTCATCGGCAGACGTGTCTTCTCGAAGACGTTTCAGTTCAGTGTCGTGCCTGCGAACCTCTTCCATACAGGTTTCGAGCATGACGCGGATTCGGTCGAGGGAATCTGCTCCGAGGCGTTCCTTGATTTTCTCGACAGCCTTGTCTATAGGCCAAGGAAGAAGCTCGGAAGGGACGGACGATAACACGGATAGGATTGCTTTGTTGACGGGGGAAGCCGAGGTGTCCTCTAGGTCGAACTGATGCCGCAGAGCATCGAACGAAAAATCGTCGGCTGGCATGTCTATAAGCCTAGCAACTCAAGCAACCAGCCCGAACGGTCCTTGGCCAGATTAGGAATGGTCTTGGGAATATCCGCTGTCGGTTCAGTTGACCCGCTCGGAACCTTGTTGAACGACTCCGGTACCTGAGGTGGCGATCCAAGGCCTCGACCGCATGCTGGACCTCCACCGGGATCGGCTGCATGTAGTGGGTCATGGTGGTAACCGGCGTCGACTGCCGCAAGTGGGCCTGGGCGTCCTTTACGCGGCCGTGGTTCTGAAACCAGGTGGCGCACGTACGCCGGAAGGCTTGGAAGTTGACGCTTGTTGCGTGGTCCACCCAACGGGGTCCCTTTGCCAGTTCCTTCGGCCGTTTATTCAGGCGAACGACCCGGGTGGCCGTGGTGCCGTCCGCGGATTGCACTGTGGCGCTACCGCAAACGGCGATGCCCGTAGAGACGGCGCGGAGCGCTTCGACGTGGCACTTCTTTGGCGGGGATGGGTGCTGTGTTCATGTTCATAGTGGCTGGTGGTCTTCCTTTCATAGAGAACGAACGTAGTTGGCTGCCACGCGTTGTTGTTTAGAACGAAGAAGTTACGATCTTTGCCGCTTGACACCGGATACGAAATCGACGAGACTTGTTCCGATCGAGTTGGTCAAGGGAGATCTCCCGATGAGATCCTCCACCCGACTTATTGGAGGTCAAGGGCTCATGCCGATCTCGCCAGTCAGATACGTGGCGCTTTTGGTCATTGGGACTGCCTGCGGTAATGCCGAAGTTCCCACTGCGCATCTTGAGGTACAGCCGGTACCTCTCGAGGATGGTGGCAAGATCCAATTTCGAGCTATTCCAACCGAGTACAAGAGCCTAAACGCCAGCGAGAATATTGGACAGAGCAAGAACTTTCAGATTTACTCAGTACCGGGAGCAGGAACATACGATGATGTGTACCGGCTATTCGGCTACGAGCTGTTCGTAAAAGACTTGCGGTCTGGTCAGTGGCTTCACTTCACTTTACAGGCGGCCAGTTCTTGGATAACGTCCACGATTTGACGTTTACGATTACTGAAGGCACTCGGGCTGAAAGTGGTCAATTACGATTGCCCCTGCACAGCCTTACCTCCGATCAATACATCACCTCCTCGATAGGAAATACGGCTCTAGAAGTGCGGCTTGGAACCGAGACGCAGATTCCTCTGAAGGTAGAGAACCGACTTAAAGAGATGGGCGTGGTAATAGAGTCAATCGAATTGACCAATTCACAGCCCGACTTCTGGAGTTCACCACCGATATCGTTGACACCTAACATAACCCTCCCGGAAATGGGGACGGTCACGCTGGATGGCCTCAGAGTTCGCCCGAATGCGGCTAGGGTTATTCCCAATACTTTCTTGAAGCTTAAGAATGACGCCGACACTCAGCTGAAGGTGAATATCAAATATGCAGCAGCGGCGGGCGGCAAACCGAAGAACCTGCCCATCGAAATCAACGTACGCTTTGTCCCAACGTTATTTTACTTGTTCGCTGCGATCTTGGGTGGAGCACTCTTCGGCGCGACCATAAGCCTTATCAGTGCGAAACACCGGACTTCTGTCCACGCTTGGTTAGTTGCCTGTTTCACGGCGGCTCTTAGTGCTATCCTGCTGGAGCTTTTGGGCATCGTGCTAATGAGCCTAAACAGTGAATTTAAGCTTTTCGGAATTACACTCGATCCATTTCAGTTTCCACAGGTGCTTCTGATGGCAGCTCTCGTAGGTGTGCTCGGGCCCAACATCTACGATGTAATTGGACCGATGGTGGGTCGGGGAGGACCTAGCCAACCTAAACGTTCCGAGGCGACGGCTCCTGGAGGACCTGAATGACGCTGAAACTTTCTGCGACTCTGATGCTGACGGCGGCGGCACTCTCTGCACAGATTCGGCCCGTCGCGGCTTCGGCCCTGAGCGATGGTAAGCTAATCATCCTCGCTGAGGGCAACGTCCTCGTCGTAGCCGACGGACGATCGGGAGAATTACAGAAGGTCCGGCTGCCAACGTTTCCCGACGGCATAGACATGACCGCCGGTGGCAGACTGGATGAAAACTTAATCTTCGTCGTAACACGGGGTCCAATAATTCAAATGTCGCAAGTCATTCGGTATTCAGCGCAGGGTCAGGAGCTGGGGCGTTGGAGTCTTCCGGACGGGTATCCCTCGGGGCTTGCCCTGGACTACACAAATAAAATTCTGTACATTTCATCGCTGCAGGGCGAATCGATTTACAGTGTGAATCTGAAGGGAAACGGGCCAATGGCACGCTATGTCGCTGAGGTGTCCGGAGCGTCTCGGTTGGCCTCTTTGGCATTGGATCCCTCCACCGGCCGGCTCTTCGTGGCTGACGTATTCTCTGGAAAGATCTACATCATCACACTCTCAACGCGCAAGAGTTCAGTCCTAGTCGAAGGCTTGGGCAACCCTTCGGCATTGGCCGTTGGCCACGGTGGGCAGATATTGTACATCGCCGACGCCTTGAATCGATGCGTCTGGACTGTGGGCATGAATGCGAATCGTCCAAGAGCATCTGCATTCTTGTCATCATCGTTCAAACTGCAGGAACCCCTCGCGCTAGCCGTGGGTATCGACGGCACCATATGGGTAGGAGATCGATCATCCCGAGCGATCTTCGGGGTCGATTCCAACGGACGTAAGGTGAGAGTTATTCGCTGAACTACGCAACCCACTCGGACCGCTGGTCGCGGTAGGAAGGAGCCAAACCGATGGCATACACCCTGTCTCGGTGAGGCGCGCTCCAGCAAGTCATCGCTTTCGGGAACAGCCAGCGCCAGGCGGCCTGCGCGCGTCTGGTGCAGCGCCAGAGTGACTTCAAAAAGTATGTGTGGCCGGGGCTCGCCGCGCCAGCCGTCTGTGGGCAAGCCTAAACGCCAACCCGGCACAGAGAAAGGCAAAAATCAAGGCGTTCGTCTGACGGCGCGATACTTTGGAGGACCAGCGGATCCCAGTCATTAACGTCTAATGTTGCCGCATATTCGGTTCTTGAAGTCCGTAGTCTCCCGCTTTGCGGCTATCGGATCTCGTTGGAGCCTGGCCGATGGCGGCTCTGGTTCTGCGGCGACTTTGTATCACGATTGTCTTCCAGATTCAGCCGTGGCTGAGGATACTGGTTCTTTCGTAATCATCAGTGCTTCAGCGATGAAATCCGGTTGACTGTGAAGGGCTGTTAAACCAAGACGGCATAATCTGGGACTACACCGAATCAACAACTTACGGTCTCTCAGAAACCCCTTCCGGTTCGACCCCCGTCCGGCTCAAAACACTCAGTACAACTCCTCCCTGCGATTTGTACACCTGTTCAGCCAGCGAGAACAGTGTTACACTTCCACTGACATTGATTCGAGGTCTGAACTAATGCTCCGACCTTTCATACAAAGCCGTTGCGTTCCGTATGTAGGACTGGCACTTTGGCTACTCGGCTCCGCTCTGACGCCGGCTCAAACGGTTACGTGGGAGACCCGCCTTAGGGGCTCGTGGGTGCAAACCGGACCGCTTGCCCGGGGTGACGTGGTACTTGCCGGAAAGGACGGCGTTTGCGAAATCGTTGTGAGCGATGCCGAGAGCTCCGCCGTGCACCAGGCCGCCGAGTTCCTGGCCGGCGACATCGAGAGGATCAGCGGGGACCGGCCGCGAGTTGTGAAGACTCCGGGCACGGATCGGACCAGCATCCGGCTCGTCACACTGGGGCAAGGGGAGACGCCATCCTCGATCGATGCCGGGGCCCTGCGGGGGCAGTGGGAAAGTTATCGTATCGTGACCGCCGGAACCACCGTGTGGCTCGTCGGGTCCGACGCGCGCGGCACGGCGTTTGCTGCCTACACTCTTTCCGAGCGGCTGGGCATCGATCCCCTATACATCTGGACGGGCTACCAGCCCGAACACCGCGACCCGCTGGTGATGAAACACGCCAGCCTCGCGCAGGGTCCGCCGGCATTCCGCTATCGCGGTTTTTTCCACGATGACGAGGACCTCCTGCCGCGCCCTTTCGACGCTAACGGGTACCCCCTGCAGACCGGCGACGTGCCGCTGGAATGGTACAAGCGGTTCTTCGAGACGGCGCTGCGGCTGCGGATGAACATGGTGGCGCCCTACACGCGCGTCCACCGGCGCTACGAGGTACAAAAGCTGGCGAGCGACTGGGGGCTCTACTACACCTCGCATCACTACGACATTCTGGTCTCGAATCCCTGGGGACTGGTGCGATTCAACCTGGCGGCCGAGCGAGGCGTACGGCCGGATTATGACTGGTTCACCAACCGCGAGGGGATGCTCCAGTTCTGGCGGGGCGGCGTCCTGGAGAACCGCGATCTGGACGTGATCTGGCCCGTCGGCATGCGGGGCACACAGGACCGTCCCTTCGTTTTCCCGGCCGGGACCACGGATGACGAGAAGGCTCAGACCTTCCGCGACGTGATCAAAGACCAGGTCAGGATGGTGAAGGATCTGCTCCCGAAGGACAAGACGCCGCTGTTTCACTTCACCATGTATTCGGAGATGCTGCCTGAATACCAGCGCAATCCCGCGGCATTCGACCTGCCCTCCGATGTCATGATCGTGTGGCCGGACGACAATGACGGCCATATGCGTGCCTTGCCGAGCGGATTGGGGCGCTGGAAGCACGGTGTCTACTACCACCTGGCATACCTCGGCGGCAACCTGACAAAACAGTTGACGCATACGGTAGGGCCCTCGGTCATCGCGGAGCAGTTCGACAAAATCGTCAAGTCGGGAGCCACGGAGTACATGCTGGTCAATGTGTCCGAGTTGCGCGACTACGTCATGGGCGCCCGCATGCTCGCGGACATCACGTGGGACGCTCCCGCGATTTACGCCACGCCCGATCCCGCCGGGCGCTATACGAAGTGGTGGTCGAGCGAGTATTTCGGCGCCGGCACGAATTCGGAGGAAGCGGCCAAAGCAGCCAATGAGGCATATCACCAGTACTTCGCCTTGCTCGATGTGCCGGAAAAACTCTGGCAGGCGCCCGATGCGATCGAGGACCTGCTCGACCGGCTGTATCTCAAGGTGGCGGGTAAGGCGTACCCGCCGGTGGACTCCGAAACCATGGCCCGGATGCACTCCCGCAACCGGCAGTTGCAGGATGCTCTCGAAGCGGTGACGCGGGCGGAACGCCTGATGCCGCGCGCACAACAGCAGTTCTTCTCGGTTGCGGTAGCGCTCGGCGTGGAGGTGGCGCAGCGACAAACCAAAGCAGCGCTCCAGTTGGAAGAGGCGTTGCGCGCTCCGGATGCGGCTCGGACGTGGCAGTCCGTTCTGGAGGCACGCACCTCTCTGGAGCAGCTGGAGACGGAACTGGCGCGGGCCGAGTATCCACCGTTCGACCGCTGGTACGAGGAGAGTTGGATCCGCCCCACGCTGAGCCGGAACAATCCGCACCGTCCGTACATTCAACTGCGAGCATTCATTTCCAGCGAAGGCCGCGGGAGCCTGGAGCGCGCGCCTCGCCGGCCGTGAAGAGCGCCACTCCTGTTCAGGGCTCAGGAGCGGCGCCGGTGGAAAACGATCCTCAGAAGTAGAACTTCAGCGCTAACTGGATAATTCTCGGGTCGGCCGCCCCGTAGATACCTCCGAAATTCCCGCTGTTCCTGGATGTAGTGGGATCGTTGAACTCGGAATGGTTAAAGACGTTGAAGAACTCTCCGCGAAGCTGGAACCGGATCTCTTCATGCGACCGGAACGGGAAGAAGTTCTTGATGAGCCCGGTATCCACATTGGTGCGGCCGGGTCCCCGGAAGGCGCCTTTACCGGTGTTTCCAAAGGTTCCGATCGCGGGGAGTACGAATAACGAAGTGTTGAGCCACGGTAAGCAGGTGGCGGAGCCGCATCCAGTCCGGGAGCCCGCGGCCGCCGTCTTGCCATACTGGCCGGCTGGCCCTATGTAATCAGCCCTGTCGTTGCCCAGCGCCGTCAGGGACCGGTCGGTGCCGGCGAGAAGGGTCATCGCGTCTCCGGTCATGTAACTCCAGATCCCCGACCACTGCCAGCCGCCGGCGACGGCACGGATGGCCCGGTTCGCTCCGCTTAATCTGGGCAGGTCCCAAACAAAGGAGAGCACGAAGCGGTGGGTGCGGTCCTGCCCGGGTGCCGGCCCGGTCTCGAAGCGGCCTTGATTCGGATTGCCGAACGGCATGCCGGATCCCTTGCTCGACCCGATATCAGTGATACCGCCATTCGAAGCCAGATCGATTTCCATCGCTTTCGAAAAGGTGTAGTTGCCAAGCAATGTGAGGTTCTTGAGCGGGCCCCTGCCGCCGCCGGGCCGCTTCTGAATATTCACCTGCAAAGCGTTATAGTCGGACATACCGGTGTTGTGGTTCTGGTAAATATCCGTGAATCCCTGGAAAGGTCTGCTGGCGTCTGTTCCGACTCCGATGGCTCTGGGGTTCAGATATACGTCCTGACGCAGGTGCACTCCACGAAGCCCCACATAGGATACGTTGAGCAAGGTGTCGGGCAACAACTGATGCTCGATCGTCAGGTTCCAGTCATATGTTGTCGGCGTTACCCACTTCTTGCCGGGCTCCAGCCCGAACACCGACACTCCCCCGGTAAAGGGTACCGTGGAGGGGACGGTCCCGAGCGTATAACGCAGGGGGAATTGCGCGGCAAACGACGGAACGCTCTGTAACGGATTATCGAAAGGGATGAGGTTGTTCGGACTGGACGGTTCGGTCAGGTCCTGACGAAGGCTGAACGGCTGGCTGATCGACGCGTCGTTCAGGAAGAGACCGGGCAGCCGCGAAGAATAAAACACTCCTCCTCCGGACCGAACCACGGTCTTCCCGGTGCCGAAGACATCCCAGGCGATCCCAAGCCGCGGAGCGAAATTGTTGATGTCCGCAGTCTGTCCCGTATCGGGCATAGTTACCCCGGCATACGAATCGCCGACGAAGACCTCCCCGGCGGGAGCGCTGGGAATCACTTTGGATCTTACGCCGGCGTAGTACATATCCGGGCGGAACTGCTCGATACGGCCGAAGATCTCTTTCATGACGGATTGCGGCTCCCAGCGCAAACCCATCGTCACGGAGAGATTAGAGCGCGCTTTCCACTTATCTTCGGCGAACAGACCGATCACGTGCTGGCGGGAATCCGAATAGTCCCCCGAAGTCTGGCTGTACGAGTGCATATGGCCCATAACAAAACTCGCCAGCCCGAGGTTCGTCAAGGTGTCCGCAAATTGCCAGTTGCCGTTTTCGAAATCGGTATTGCGGATATTGGACTGGTCCTCCGCAAGATTGCCGCCGACCTGAAAGGTGTGGGATCCACGCGTCCAGGTGGCCTGATCGCGGATTTCGTAGGTGTTCCGTATGAACTTGGCGTCGGTGAAGTTGCCCAGGCCGAAGTACCCGTTGGTGATGCCGAACCCGCGAATGCCGCCTTCCGATTTGGAGAGTTGCTTGACGTTCGAGCCGAAGTCGTTGAACTGAGGAACTTGCCCGCCCTGGCCGCGGTCCGAAGCCGCCCGCACGAATGCCGCCACGAAATTATTGACGAAAGTCGCTCCCGGAACCCAGGTGTAACCGGCCGCTGCGTTCTGCGTTTTTACCGTGGATCCCGGGACGTCGGTGAGCAGGTTTTTGCCGTCATATCCAGGCAAATGCTCGTAGCGATCCAGGTAGTACCTGAAATAGAGCTTATCCTGACCACGCACCACTTTATCGAAGCGCGTAATGTACTCACTGAAGTTCTGTGCGGTTGGTAGTCCATAGGTAATGCGGCCATTGGCTGCCGCCTGATCGATCGGGAGGTACTTGGTCAGAGCCACGGCGACCGGACTGACCGGGATCTGGTTGTTCGGGAATGGATTTCCCGTGGTCGGATCAATGATCTGGATGACCTTGCCTTGGGGGTTCACCGCCGGGTTCGCGGTGAGGTAGTTCGAGAAATCGCCCCGCATGTTGGCGGCTGTCGGCAGGATGGTGTTGTTGGCGTTGCCGGTAGTTCGGATCGCGGTCCTTTGGTAGCCGAAGAAGATGAAGGCGTTGTCCTTCTTGATCGGACCGCCGATGGTTCCGCCGAACTGGTTCCGCTTCAGCGGGTCCGCCGTGGCGGCAAAAAAGTTACGCGCGTTAAATTCCCGATTGCGCACGAATTCGAACGCATCGCCGTGCCACTGGTTGGTTCCGGACTTCGTCACCACGTTCACGACCGCCCCGGCGTTGGTGCCGTACTGGGTATCGAAGCTGTTGGTTTGAACGCTGAATTCCTGCAGCGCGTCGGGAAACGGGAAAGGATTGTTGGTATTGCTCATCAGGTCCTGGTTGGAGCCGCCGTCCAGGTTGTAGCTGATCTGGTCCGGACGCGCTCCATTGACCGAAATCGACTCGGCGCCGGGAACCTGTTTCGTGTCCCCCTGGGTCGTGCCGGCCCCGTTGCTGGAATCCACAGCGCCGGCCACCAGTCTCGTGAGGTCGGCGGCGTTGCGGCCATTTAACGGCAACTCCACCACGCGGGCCTGCTCGATCACCTGGCCCAACACGGGTGTGGCCGTGTTGACGAGCGTGGCCGTTGCCTCCACGGTGACCGTCTCTGTAGACGCACCCAGTTGCATTGGAATCTGCAGAGAGCCGTTCTGGTCGGCCAGGAGGGTTACCTCCCGGGCGTAAGTCTTGAACCCCTTGGCTTCCACCGCCACCCGATAGGACGCAGGGGGAAGGGCGGGGATCGTGAAGTGACCGTTCTCGTTGGTAGAGGCCGAGCGTTTGACCTCTGTCCCAATCTGAGTCATGGTCACGTTAGCCCCGATTATCGCCGCGCCGCTGGGATCCGTCACCGTACCGTTCATGGCGGCATTTCCGCCGCCCTGGCCAAAAGCAGTGGCTGCGATCAGGAAACACAAGCCGGATGTGACTGCTAGACGTCGCATCTAACCTCCATAACAAGACGAGTGTATGGGGCGAGCGCCGATGGTGCACCGCCGTGCAACGGCTACCAAGGCCCTGCCATATCGTTGCTATTCCGCCTGGTAAACCCCATCGACCACCCCAGCCGATATTTGTTCGTGGGGTGAATTATGTCATCCATTGGGAAGAAGTGTCAAGACCCCTGTGTGGTGTGACCCCGGGCTGGTGTGCCGTTTCTATTCCGGTACTCCTTGCAGATCGACCAAGGCCTTGCTCAAAGCCTTCGCTTCCTTTTGGGGCCATACGTCGCCATCGCTTTTGTTGTATTGGCTGGCGAATGCCCCGGCGGCCTTGACGAGAGCATTGAACTTCTCCTCAAAAGAATGCCGTTGCCACTCTCTTTGACGCCGGTTGACATTGGCGAGCGCTCGCGATCGAGCCTCGACGACCAAGGGAGCCTGCTCGGCGGTCCTTATGGGATCGGCGTTGTACTGCATGAGAAGCAAGCCTACGATTAGCTTGAACATAGCCGTACCCGTCCATCTTTACGGAACAAACTAAATCGTCGGCAGGATTTCTTTCCTATAGAAATCCGTAAACCGCGCCTTGATCTCGTCGCGGACTTTTCGGAACCCTCTGCTCTCTGTGCGGTACAAGCTAGTACGCGCTGTCGGAACTGTCCCTCACCAGAGGCGTCGAAACACTCTCAACTCGGGACACTTATCCAACGCCCCTCATCTCTTTCCAATGCGCGCTCGAGCTACTTGTTAGCCCTCTGGGATGGGCTCACATAATATGTTGTTACCTTATAACCTCCATCATGCTCCAGAAGTCCCCCAACAAGCTTGATTGTTCGTTCCTGTCCGTTCTCGTCCCGCAGTGTGACCAGGGGTGGACCAAACACCTGAAATCCCTTGCCCGTCCGTTGGGCCGACTCCAAGTCCGCCTTGACGATCTCCCACTTCTTCCCGGCCAAAGCCGCGTTGACGTCGGTGATGCCGACCTGGCTCGTTTTCTGATACGTCGTATAGTACTTGTCGGCGCTGTTGTTCGATCCGGACATATGCGCAGCGAGTCCTGGCCACACATACTTTTTGAACTCACTCTGGTCGATGCTCAACTTGTTCAGGGCCGGCTGATCATTGGCCGTAAGGGCAGCCAGCACTTGCCGGAGCACGTCTTCAGCCTTCCCTGTGCCCTGCGCCATCGCAGGGTGGATGCCCGCCAGTCCCCCGGCAATTAGTAACATCCGCATAATGGAAATGCGCATCCTTAGCATCCTTTCCCTATTTAGCTTTGATTCCAAACTAAGTCCGTCCGGCGGATCTCGCCTGATCCCGGAAGAATTCTTTCACGCGCTCGTGGATTTGGTCGCGAATGCGGCGAAAGGCCGATAGCCGCTCCGTCTCACTGCCCGCAACCGCAGCAGGATCCTCGAAACTCCAATGAACGCGCTGAGTTCCTCCCGGAAAGGCCGGACAGTTGTCGCGAGCGTTATCACAGACCGTCACCACATAATCGAAGCTCTGCCCGGCGAACTCGTCGACGGACTTGGACCTATGCCCGGAAATATCGATGCCGGCCTCCCGCATAACCGCGATCGCCTCCGGCCGCACTGAGCCTGGCTTAGTCCCGGCGCTGAATACGTCGTACCCGGCACCTCCTTCGTGGCGAAATAGTCCCTCGCCCATCTGGCTGCGGGCGGAATTGCCGGTGCAGAGCACCAGGATGCGTTTATGGTTGTTCATATACCGTCGTGGCCGCGTCGGCTTCCGGGAACCAGTGCCGTGTCCGGTTACAGAAGGCGCAAACGGACAGCATTACCGGCACCTCGATCAGGACCCCTACGACGGTCGCCAAGGCCGCCCCCGAGCCGGGTCCGAAAAGAGCGATCGCCGTGGCAACCGCGAGCTCAAAAAAGTTGCTTGCTCCGATCAAGGCTCCTGGAGCTGCCACAGCATATCGAACCCGCAGCAGCCGCATAAGGCCGTAGGTGAGGGATGCGTTGAAATAGACCTGGATCAGGATAGGAATCGCGATGAGAAGAACATGTAATGGTTTGCCGAGGATGTTGTCGGCCTGAAACGCGAAGATGAGAACGAGCGTTGTCAGCAGTGCAACAATGCTGACAGGGGCGAAACGGGGCAGCAGTTGCCTTTCAAACCAGGCGCGTCCATGAGCCCGGATAAAGTAGGCCCGCAGCGCGGTGCCGCCCGCAAGTGGAATCACAATGAAGATGCCAACGGCGTACAGCAGCACCTGGAACGGCACGTGCAATGACGAAGCGCCGTTCACCAGAAACCGCACAATCGGCGCGAACAGAAAGAGCATGATCAGATCATTCACGGAAACCTGGACAAGCGTGTATGCCGGGTCGCCGTCCGTCAGATAGCTCCAGACGAAGACCATGGCCGTGCACGGCGCGGCGGCCAGAATGATGCATCCGGCAATGTACTGGCCGGCATCTGCCGGTGAGATCCAATGCGCAAACACGAGCCGAAACGAGAGCCAGGCAATGAACGCCATCGAAAAGGGCTTCACCAACCAGTTCACGAACAGCGTCACCAGAAGGCCGCGAGGCCTCCCGCCTACCTGGCGAATCGAGGCGAAATCCACTTTCATCATCATCGGCACGATCATGAGCCAAATCAGAATTGCGATCGGAATGTTGATCTGGCTGCCGGAGCCGAACTCCATCCGGCGGAGCGCGTCGACGATGGCAGGGGCTGAGCGCCCGATCAACACGCCGGCGATCATACAAACGCCGACCCACAGGCTCAGGTAGCGCTCGAACACGCTTAGTCGCTTCTTGTTGCGCCGTACATCGACGATAGGCGATTGATGCATCATAAAAAGGAGGCCGTTCGTCAGATGATGGCTACGAGCGCTTTCAAGCGCCGGAGCCCGTCGAAATTGATGCAGTAGCCGACGCGCGGACCGTCTTCGGTACTCCGCACCAGACCGGCCTCTTTCAAAATGCGCAGATGCTCGGAGACCGTGGATTGGGCAAGCGGGAGTTCGTCCACAATCTGGCTGCAAACTCGCGCCTCTTTCCGTGAGAGCAGCCGGAGGATCCGCACGCGTGCAGGATGCCCGATGGCCTTCGCCAGTCTGGCTAGCTGGTCGTCTGCCTCAGGTCCCTCGAGTGTTTGCAGACTCATTTCAGGCAGTGACTGCTCCGGCGCGCAGCATAGATCGCCGTTAGAAGATTTCGCTCGCATATGATCGTCGATCAACGATAGTCCCCGGAGCCCGGTCTTGTCAAGCCCAAAAAAGTTCGGCAAAGGCGATTGAGAAATTCATGGACCGTGTTAAAACCCTGGGCGGCGGCGGCCAGCAGACCTCACAGGACGTGCCCAGGCGTTCCAAGAGTTTGAAAGTAAATAGCGTCCGTGAGGGAGCGGATTCCGGATGCAAGCCCAGTTGGGCCTGGCGCAGGGCTTCGGCGCGGCTCCGCCCAGCGCTCAGCTCTTGATAAAAGCGGTTCATCAGCGCCTGCTCGGTGGTGTCCGCCACCTTCCAAAGGGGCGCGACAAAAGTCTTCACGCCCGCGATGGCGGCGGCGCGCCGCATGCCGAAAACGCCTTCGCCTGACGAGGGCACGCCATCCGCCATGCGGCACTGCGAAAGAACCAGCATCTCGGTACTCTGCAGATCCAGCGTTTGCAGCTCGAGTGCGGTCAGCATGCCGTCCTGCGGAGAGCTGCCGCCGCGTCCGTACGCCTCTTCGAGCACGATGGCCGACAGGCTCATTACGCGTGCGGCCGGACCGATGTCAGACCAGCGGCATCCGGTGCCGGAAGGATCGTCCCGGCAATCTTCATTCCCCTTGACGACACCGTGCCCCACGATGTGAAGCAGCGCCGGGCGATGCAGCTGCTTCATCCTCTGCTCGGTCGCCTGGCCTTCGCCCAGCAGGAGCGCCCGCGGAATCCATCTCCTGACCTCGCGGGCTTCCAACTCCGCGTCCTCCAACCTTTCCAGCCGGTCCGCGCGAAACGCGTCCGGCGCGGGTCCGCCGGAGCCCGGACTCACCGCAACGATGATCGGACCTTCCTCCCGGCGGCCGGGCAGGGGAGGAGCGGCCAGTTCGCGTCCCGCGGAAACATAGCTGGTCGCAAAACGCTCGACCAGGTAGCGGCCGCGGGCATCCAGGAGCGCACCGAAAGGTACCAGGTTGAGCATGCCGTCGGGGGCGATGCGCAGGCGGCCGGCACCCTTCCACTGCGCCAAAGCGGCAATCACCGGGCTCAGCTTGTCCGAGAGAGTCTTCAAGGCTTGGCGTGCCGTTTCCTCGGGGGCCTGCGCGCTCCGGGTCTCCCGGCTGGACAGGGAAACGCTCCAGTCGTTGGCCGCGGTGATGAGATCCTGGACCGCCCGATCGATGGGGCCGGCCGGACCCAGATCGCCCCAGCGCAGATCGCCGTTGCGGCCGAGCAGGAATGCGCCATAGCGCCGGTCAGGCTCGCGGGATTGCCGTTCCCGGTAGGAGACGAACTCAATGAGTAGCTCGTCCGGCTGGAGGTTCGACCGGATGTCTTCGAATTGCACCGGCCGTATGGCCGAAGAGAACTGCGGGATCTGGCGGCTCAGGCCGGCTTCGAGCAGGTCGATGCGCTGTTTCAGAATCGTGGAGGAGGCGCTCATAGCGGCCCGCCAGCTCGGTATCGGGGAGCGCGCATGTTCCAACGACTGCCGGCTTCAGCTCGCGATATCCCAGGGCGATGCTCAAGGAGGCCTCGCATTGCAGCATCTCCTCCCACTGGCGGAAGCGGCTGCGAATCGCGCTGTCCGGACTCGAGCGCAAGCTCTGGCCCCAGTCATGCACCTCATCGAGGATCCGCCCCTTGCGGCGTGCCACGACTTCAAAGGCGAGGGCCCGGGCGGCGGGAAGCCGGTCGCCCGCGCGTCGCGAGCGTAGAGAGGATGTTTCGTGCCCAGCCCTTTCTCGGTGATCTCGGTGGCCTGTTGCAGGGTGGCGCGGGCCGCCGGCAGATCTCCGCGTCTCCGCTGGGCTTCCGCCAGGCCGAGCAATGCGCTGGCATAGTCGAAGGCGGGAGCTTTGGGATTCCGGGCGTAGAGATCGACGGCCTCTTGAAAGAGCTTCTCGCCTTCCGCGGGATTCCGGCCGTAGACCAGGCGCGCCAGGTTCCGCAAGGAGGCGCCGATCGTAAGGGCATTGGCGCCGTAGATCTTCCTTTTCAACTCGAGCGCCTTGCGGTAGTCGGACTCGGCGACGGTCAGGTTGCCTAATGCTGTATACAGAGCCGCGCGGTTGTTCAGGAATGCCGCGTAATAGGGATGCTGTTCGCCAAGCTGCTCGCGCAGGAGCTTTCCACTCTCGTCATAGAGTTTCTCAGCGGCCGAGTAATGGCCGAGATCCGCCTGCAAGTAGGCATAGGCGACCAGGCTGGCCGAATACGCGGGGTGGTTGACTCCCGGCTTCCGGCGCAGGACGGCGAGTCCCTCTTCAAACAGGGTCTCGGCCTGGGTGTACTTGCCGACGCGCTGGTAAGTGCCCGCGAGGTTGATGCACAGCGTACCGTATCCTTCTCCGAGATCGGCGGGCGCCGTCTGCGATTCGTGGATCGCGCGAGCTTCCTCGAACCGGGAGATTGCCAGGTCGTATTCGCCCACCAGGGCTACGACACTTCCGAGCGTGTTGAGGCTTTCGGCAACCTGCAGATCCCTGGCTCCCAGCACGCGGGAACGGATCGCAACGGCCTGCTCGGCCAGGGTTCGGGCTTCCGGCAGGCTTGGCGGAGTCGCGGCAGAAGAGCGCGAGATCGTTGGCGCTTTCCGCATAATCGGACGTCTCGATTTCAAGATCCGTCTTACGCAGCTCGAGGGCCTGTCGCAGGTGGGACTCGCCGTCCTTTTGATCCCCGGAGGTGTATTCGAAGAATCCCAGGCGGTCCATGCTGCGGGCGGAACTGTTTGGAGCCGGAAGCGGCGGCCAGGGCCAGACCGGCGACGCGAATCGCCTCTTTTAAATCGCCCTTGGTGTAGAGCTCCTCGGCTTGACGGTCGAGCGACGCCCAATCCTGCGCATGCGCCGGCGAAGCCCCGCAAAGGAGTGCGATAGAGAGTAACGCTGGGAGGCGTCCAGACACAGCTTAGCGCAGGCCTTTGCTGCGTGCCAGGTTAGCCTCTACTGCCTGGCGCTCCAGCACGGGTGCGCCGGCGGCACGTGCGAATGTGCGCAGGGCATCCGCGTAAAAGGCCTCCGCCTTGCGGCGGTCGCCACGCATTTCGGCCAAGACTCCGAGGTTGTTCGCGCTCCGGGCGTAGTCCAGGTCCGACTTCGGCGTCGCCGAGACCGCCTGGTTCAGAGGTGCCTCGGCCGCGGGATAGTCGCCGCGCAGCATCTCGAGGACGGCGAGATTGTTCCATGTAGCAGGCTGGTCGCCCGGGAGCAGGCTAGTCGCCGCCACGCGCAGATGCGCTTCCGCCGCTTCGAGCAACCCGGCTCGATACTCCAAGCCGGCCAACTGCGCATAGGCGCTCCCCTTTTTCGCCGGCGTGACGTCCGCGGTTTCGGCCCACTGGACGGCCTTTTCCGCCAGGTTGCAGGCGCCGCCCGGGTCGCCGCGGGCACCAAGGGCTTCCACTTGTTCGAGCAGGGCGTCCAGGTGCGCCGCACCGGCGACGCGGACCTGGTCGTTCACGCGGACCGGCTGATCCGCGAGAATCCGGCCGCGCGCGCGTTCGCGGAAAACCGTGGTCACGGCCAGGCGGCCGATGGGCCGGCTATCGCGAACGATCTGCAGCTCGTTCCCGTTCGAAAGGCCGTCCAGCGAACCCAGATTCACAGAGGCCTGCCCATCTTCCATGGAGACGATCGAGCCGAGCGGCTGCGGCGCGCGGCTGTCCGGCGACGGGCCGCGGAACGCCGGCGCGCCATCCGCAGCTGGTTGGAGGCCGCTCGCCAGGAGTACCGGCTGTCCGCGGGATCCGCGATCTCGCTCAGCGGGTCCGGCGGCGCACCGAGAGCTTTACCCGCCAGTCCGGAGGTGCGGGACGATGACCGGTTCCGGCAAGCCGAATCTCGAAGATCGCACCGATCGTTATGTCCGGCGCGAACTCTCCCCCGAGGAAGCTCGCCAGTTGGCGCAAGCCTCGCTCGATTCCCCGAGCTGGCTGTCCCCAGCCCCAACGTCGTTCGATTTCCACATAGAGTCCGGCTGATCGCCGCCGGCGCCGCCGCTGTAGCGGCAGCCGTTTTGCTGTTCTCGCTCTATTCGCGGTATTCGGGGTCCAGAGTAGTTTGCGGCATCCCGCGCCGGCGGCACGGGTTGTCGATCTCCCGCTACGGGATGACCAGCCGAAGGGCTCATCCGACCAGTACATTCTCCTCCATGCCTCCCGCTATTGCAAAGTTAACGTCGTCAACTTGAAATGCGGACAGCAAGGGGCTTCTTTCAGAATAATGAGGGTGGGAGCAACGGATGTCCGAAAAGAACCCCGAATTCCGCTATCTCTTTGTGTACGGGACGCTGCGTGCCGGCGCCGGTACGAAGTGGTCGCAATTCCTGATTGCCGCTTCGCGTTTCGTGGGCCCGGGCCGCACTCGCGGCGCGCTCTTCCGGTTGGATGGATATCCGGGGATGAAAGTCCTCGCGGAGGGCGACGCCTGGGTGACCGGCGAAGTCTATCTTCTCAATACCCCGTCCTCCACGCTTTCGGCATTGGACGCTTACGAAGGAAGCGAGTTCGACCGGCAGATGGTCCCGGTGCTCCTGAAGGACGGGCGGAATCTGGAAGCGTGGGCTTATATCTACTGCCCGGAAACCGCAACGAAGCCGCGGATCGCCTCGGGGGATTATCTCAGGCCGGAGTCCTGACCCGGATTTACAGCTTCTGCAACTCGGCAATCCGCCGCTCGACGATCTGGCTGTATCCCTCGACTTCCTGGGGGGAATAGCCCGCGGCCCGAAACGCCTGGCGAATCTGGTCGGGCGAAAGCCGGCCGAGCAGCGTACCGATCCACCTGGCGTCGGCGACCGGCACCTTCCTTCCGATCCACAAGAGGCTCCTGCGCAGGGCAAACTCCGGAAGGTTGAAGAAGATGGGGAGGGAGGGCGCCGAGGGCACGTTGAAGTCGACGGATTCCGGCGAGGTTTTGCCGATCCACCTGGAACGCTCGTATGCTTTCAAGCCGCCCTTCGCGGAGCCGGTCAGCCCCGTGGAACCGAAACTCGAACCCAGGTCACTCACCAGGTACCGTTGTTCGACGGATTCGCCGCGAACCTGGAAGATCGAGTTGTTGTCGTCCTTCAGGTCCCAGTTGTTGATGACCGCCATCAGGACCTGAAGGCCATACCATTCCCTCGAGTGCGCGAAAGGAGCGTTCGCCCAGGACCAGGAGCCGATCTTCTTCTGGTCCGGGGAATGACGCTTGAGACGCACATCATGGACCGTGCCGTTGTGAGAGACCTTGTTGTTGCCGCGCTGGAGGCGCTGCATCTGCTCGACGTGCAGGACCGGCACGAAGTAGTCCTCGGTGGCAAAGTAGCCGGCCGCCCAGACCAGGCGTGAAGCGGCCGTCTCGGGACGCGCTTCCTCCCCCAGTTTCACGGTCCACCGGACGCCATCTCGGTCGATCACGTCGAACTTGGGGTTGCTGCCGCCGGTGTTTTCCTTCTCGAACCGGAACGGACCGCGCGGCTCGTGGGCCTTCCCGCCCGGACCGTAATAGAGGTCGCGGGACGCGAGGTCGGCCGGGTCGCGCCACAATACGGCGGGTCCCTCGGCGGGATGTTTGTCGCCCGGACCGGCGGCGATTCCGGCAGCGAGCAGTGTCAGGATCGCTAAAGCGATCGGCCAGTTGCGATGCATGCAGATGTCTCCCAGGCGGTGGTAGGGCAGGCCCGAGGCCTACCCTACCGGAACTGACACCCGGCCGGTCCGGTGCGATTTGATTTCACCCCTTGGCGTTTCCCGCCGCTCCAGTACCCCGGAACCGCAATGAAATGTGCACCGTCTTACAGTAAAGCGGCAGTTGTAATAAAACTAACCGTAATGCACGTAATTGGTAATAGAATGAACGCTTTAAAGAATGTACGGGGGCTATCTGTCCTCGCATTGGCACTCTCTATCCCAGCCTGGGCCGCCGGGTTGGAAGTGACGGGAGTGCCGAATTTCCACCAGGTTAACGAGAACGTTTATCGCGGGGGGCAGCCTTCCGCGGACGGTTGGCCGAGTCTGGCCAAACTGGGCGTGAAAACCGTAATCGATCTGCGCCGGGCCGACGAGCACTCTACCGAAGAAGAGGCGAAGGCCGTCGAGGCTGCCGGCATGAAGTATGTGAACGTGCCGATGAAGGGGGTGGTTGCCCCGAGCGAAGACCAGGTTTCCAAGGTTCTTTCGCTGTTGCTGAATTCGCCCGACCCGGTCTTCGTGCATTGCAAGCGTGGCGCGGACCGCACGGGAACCATCATCGCCTGCTACCGGATGACGCACGACCGCTGGAACAATAAGCAGGCGTTCTCCGAGGCAAAGGCTCTGGGTATGGCCTGGACCCAGTTTGGCCTTAAGAGTTACATCAAATCCTTCCAGCCAAATGCCCGCGCTTTAACCATCTCCACCGCTCCCGCGACTCCCGCGCAGGCCGCAACGCAAAACTAACGTCCCGAGGATGGCTCCGGGTATACACCGCGGAACCGCCACAGGGGACGTGTGTCCCTACACCGCAAATAATTGATTTTCCACAGTGAGGTATTACGTGAAACTCCATTCCATCGGAAAGACTCTCTTTCCGGCAATTCTTCTCTCCAGCCTGGCAGCATGGTCCACACCGGCGCGGGCGCAAAGCACTCCAGTTGTGTGGACGGCGCGCAGCCTGGACCGGGTGGGCATGACGCAGGCCCCCGGCGATAACAAGGACGTCAAACTCTTCGCTGCGCGCGGCGAATACGAATCCTTCCAGATCGTCGCGAGCGGCGCCCTCAACGGCGTCAATGTAGCGGTCTCCGATCTAAAGGGACCCGATGGCGCTCTCATCCCGCAGTCCAGCTTCACGCTGTACCGGGAGAAATACGTGCACGTCGATAAGGCCAGTCCTAACTGGCACGGGAGCAACCAGCCAATGGGACCCGGCTGGTACGCGGATGCCCTGATTCCGTTCACCGACCCAGCGACCGGTAAGGCGCCGGTTGGCGCTGCGCTGACCGCTGTGCCGTTCGACGTCAAGTCGGGCAATAACCAGCCGGTGTGGGTGGATCTGCAGGTGCCGCGCACGGCCAAGGCCGGCGCCTATTCCGGCACCTATACGGTGACCAGCAAGCAGGGCACGACCACTGGCGCGGTTTCGCTGACCGTCTGGAACTTCACCCTGCCGGCAGCCCCCGCGCTGAAGTCGTCCTTCCTGTTCTTCCAGTCGGGAACCCGGGCGGCGCAGGCGGAACTGCTGCGCAACAAGATTTCGCCCGCCTCGGGCAATCCGGCCGACCAGGCAGCGCTCAAGGAGTATGGACTGAGCGTCGCCAACACGGGCCCCTTCAGCGGCGCGGATGTCGGGCGCTGCAATATGTCGCCGGCGCCTTCGGCCAGCCATTTCAAGGCCCTTGCTGCCGCTCAGCAGCCCGGCCTGTTTCTCTATGATTACAGCGCCGACGAGATCGGCCACTGCAGCAATCTTTATCCCATGATCAAGCAGTGGGCCGCCAATATGCACCAGGCAGGGATCAAGAATCTGATCTCCATGTCGCCGACACCGGCCCTCTACGACGACGGCACCGGCAGCGGCCGCTCCGCGGTGGATATCTGGGTGGTGCTGCCCGTTATGTACAACAACAACAAGGCGGCGATCGAAAAGGTATTGCAGAAGGGCGATGAGGTCTGGTCCTACAACACCCTGGTCCAAGACGCCTATTCGCCGAAGTGGCTGATCGATTTCGACCCCATCAATTTCCGAATTCAGCCGGGCTTCCTCAACCAGAGCCTCAAGCTGACAGGCCTGCTCTACTGGAGGGTCGATCGCTTCCAGTCCGATCCCTGGAACAACGTGAATAACACTGGCACCTTCAGCTCGGGCAACTACCCTGGCGATGGGATGCTGGTTTATCCGGGCAAAGACGTGGGGGTCTCGGGCGTAGTGGCCTCGATGCGGCTGAAGTGGCTGCGTGACGGGGTGGAGGATTACGACTACGTGCAGATCCTGAAGAACCTCGGCCGCGAGGACGTGGCGATGAAGATCTCGAAGTCGGTCGCGCCTGACTGGACCAACTGGACGCGCGATCATGCGGCGGTGGAATCGGCCCGGCAGCAGCTCGGCGAGGCCATCAACCAGATCATGAACGCGCGCGGGACATCCGACGCGGCGGCTTCCAGCCAGCCCGCCGGCAACTGAGGACCCCGTTTCGCACTTACGGGGCAGGCCGGGAGGCCTGCCCCACTAACCCGACAGGTGGTCGGACGGGCGCGCCCACCACACATAGAAAGTCGGCAGCAGGAATGTGCTCATAATCAGGTCGACGATCAATCCTCCGACGATCACGATGGCGAACGGACGCTGCGAATCGGAGCCGATCGCATGCGAAACCGCGGCGGGCAGCAGGCCGAGAGTGGCGACCAGCATGGTCATCATGATCGGCCTGAGCCGCCGCGTGGCTCCCTCTATGGCGGCTTCTTCAATGGAAAGCCCCCGCGCCCGCAACTGGTTGATGTACTCCACCATGATCACGCCCGTCTGAACGGAAGCTCCGAATAAAGCCAGAAAGCCCACTCCCGACGAAACACTGAAATTGGTGGCGGTGAGGTACAGCGCGAGAAGACCGCCGACCCTGGCGACGGCCACGTTTACCAGGTGCAGGCAGGCCCACTTTGCGGATCCGAACGCCCCGTAGATGATCAGAAAGATCAGAAAGACCGTAAGCGGAACGATAATCAACAGACGGGCTTCGGAACGCTTCTGGCTTTCGTACTCGCCCGCCCACTCGAAGGTATACCCCGGAGGCAGCTTCACCTGGCGGTTGACTCTGCGGATGGATTCTTCCACCGTGCCGCCCAGGTCGCGTCCGCGCACGCTGAACTTGACCGCGAGATAGCGCGAATTGGCTTCACGATAGAGCATGGAGGCACCATCGGCCATGCGGATTTTGCAGAGTTGCGCCAGTGAAACGCGCTCGCCGGAGGGAGAGAGCAGGCGGATCGACTCAATTGCTTCGCCGGTGTCGCGGTATTGGGGAAGATATCGCGCCACGAGGTCGTACCGCTGTTCGCCCTGCAGCACCTGGCTGACGGCATTACCGCCGACGGCGGTCTCGATCGCATTTTCCACATCCGCCACGTTGATCTGGTAGCGCGCGGCCGCATCTCGATCTACGGCCAGGTTGAGGTTCGGCTGGCCGGTTACACGAAGCATCCCGAGGTCCTCGACTCCGGGAATGGGACGCATCGTCCGAACGACCTGCTCTCCGGTCTGTTCCAGGATCTTGAGGTCGTCGCCATAAATCTTGACCGCCAACTCTCCCTTGACGCCGGTCTCCGCCTCTTCCATCTCGTCCGCAATCGGCTGGGTGAAATGCCAGAGCACACCGGGGATTTTTTCCAATTGACGGTTCATGGCGGCGATCAACAAGTTCTTATCCTGCTGGAACACCGGCCGCCATTGTTCCTTGGGCTTCAGGTCGACGAAATACTCGGAGCTGTCGAAACCGGCCGGGTCTTTGCCGTCGTCTGGTCGCCCCACACGCGAAACCACCTGCTTGACCTCCGGAAAGGAGGCAAAGGCGATGCGTGCGCGGTTCATCACATCCGCGCCTTCATCCGGTCCGATACTGGGCGCGGCCGTGCCGAATGCCCAAATGGATCCTTCATCGAGGTGCGGAAGAAATTCGGAACCGATCACGCCGCTGGTCAACAGGAAAGTGCTGCAGGCCAGCGCCCCGGCAGCAACGCCTGCCATCACCCAGCGGTGATGCACGGTCCAGACCAGCGCGTGCCGGTATCCTCTAGTGATCCAGCGTAGAAGAGGATTCTCCCAGTCGCGGATCTCCCGACGGAAAAGGAGGCTTGCCAGGACCGGGGCGATGACCATCGAAAAGAGCAGCGCGCCCGTGAGCGCGAACGCTACGGTCCATGCCATGGGCCGGAAGATCCGGCCTTCCACCTTCTCCAGCGTGAAGATCGGCAGGTACGCCGTGATGATGATCGTGATCGCGTAGAAGACCGGCCTCTGTACTTCGTGCGCGGCTGCGCGGATCCGCTCGGGTACCGATCGCGGCGCATCCTGCCCGCGGCGAAGATGATGAGCGATGTTTTCGATCATCACCACCGAGCCATCCACGACCATTCCGAAATCCAATGCCCCCAGAGAGAGCAGGTTGGCCGGAATGTTCCGGAGATCGAGAAAGATCGACGCGAACAGGAGGGAGAACGGAATCGTCAGGGCGACGATCAGGGCGCTGCGCAGGCTGCCGAGGAACAAAAGAAGCACAATGGATACGAGGACAAAGCCTTCGGTGAGATTTCGAAGCACCGTATGGGTTGTATAGTGGATCAGGTCGCTGCGATCCAGAAAGGGCACGATCTTCACTCCGCGCGGCAGGATGCGGCTGTTGAGGGCTGCGACCTTCTCGTGGATGGCCTTCGAAGTGGAATCGGCATTCGCGCCCTTGCGCAGGAACACGCTGCCCTCGACGACATCGTCATCATCGAGGATGGTGCCATCAGCCCGGCGAATCGCCTTGCCCACTCGTCCCAGGCGGATCTTGGTACCTTGTTCCACGACGGCGATATCGCTGACGCGAACCGGGGTTCCGTTCTGGGTCTTGATGACGGTCCGCCGGATGTCGTCCACATTCCCGACCAGGCCGACCACACGGACATTTACCTGCTGCAGGCCGACCTTCAGAAAACTGCCTCCGGCATTGGAGTTGTTACTCCCCAGTTGTTCCTCGACCTGGCTTAAGCTGAGGCCGTAAGCCACGAGCTTATCGGGATCGATGCGAACCTGGTATTCGCGCGTGGCTCCGCCCAATCCGTCCGCGTCGACGACGTTCGGCACGGAGAGTAGATTCTTGTGCACCACCCAGTCGTCCAGGGTTTTCAATTCCATGAGGTCGAACCGGGGATTGGTGCTCTCGAGCGTGTAAAAGTAGATTTCTCCGACCGGGCTGAAATCGGCGCCGATCTCTGGTTCGAGCCCCGAAGGCAGTTCAGCCCCCGCCAGCCGCTCGGCGACCTTCTGCCGGTTCCAATCGTTGTCCGACCCATCGTCAAAGATGAGAATCAGATTGGAGAGCCCGAACATAGAGATGGAGCGGAGATGTTCCAGATGGGGCAGCCCGCTGACTGCGATCTCCAGTGGAATGGTCACCTGCTGTTCGACTTCTTCCGCGGCGCGCCCCGGCCACTGCGTGACGATGGCCACGTACTTGGCGGCTACGTCCGGGTAGGCTTCGACCGGCAGGTTGTGGAAGGAGATCACTCCCCAGACGGCCAGGAGGAGCGCGGCGGCGAGGATCAACAGCCGGTTGTTCAGCGCGAAATCGACTACGGCCCGAATCATACCGGTCAGTTTTCCGCGCTGGTACCTTCCAGTGATAGAGCATTGGTGACCACGTGGTCTCCGGGGATGACTCCCGACAGAATCACCTGCTGTCCGGAAGACAGCGCGGGACCGCACTGGATCTCGACCCGGCGGAACACGCCGGGTCCATGCGGCACGTACACCCAATCGCGGTCGTGGAGATGAAGGACGGCGGTTGCCGGAACGACACCCCGCGTCTGCCGATCGGAGCCATGGAATGTCGCGCGGACGAACATGCCGAGCAGCATCTGCCCGGGGTTCTCAACCTCGATGCGCACCTTTGCGGCACGAATATTGGGGTCCAAAATCGCACCGATATTGCTGATGCGCCCTCTGAGCGCGACATTCGGATAGGCGTTCAGGTGAATGTCGGCATACTCGCCCACATGGACCATGTGCAGATCATTCTCGTAGACGTCGCAGAGGATCCAGACGTGGGACAGGTCGGAGATCGCGAACGCGTTGGGAGACGCGAGACCCTGGGTGCCGGAAGCGGCCGTAACCTGCTGATCCGTAATCACTCCGGAAGCGGGCGCCACGATATTGACGGTGGATGTGGGGTGATCCTTGTCGGCTCCCAGCACCCTCAGACGCTCGATCGTGGTCTCGAGCGTGACGTCCGCCTTCTCCTCGGCGTCCTCGGCTATCTCCAGGTCTTTCTTGGCGATGGCGCCCTTGTCGTACAACGCCTTGGAGCGGGCCAGTTGCGCCTCCATAAGGTTGTCGTCGGCAACCGCCTGGCGGTAGTCCGAGAAAGCCGAGGCGATGTCGGCGCTTTCGACGCGCATCAGAATCTGGCCCTTCTGGACGCGGTCTCCGAGGCGGGCGCGGACCTCCACGATCCTTCCGGAAGCCATCGACACCACCGGCACATTTCGCGAGATGTCGGCGCTCACGACGCCAGTGACATTGAGCTCGGCTCCCGCAGAGAGCGAACCGACCTTCGCGAGGGGATATTGCTCCGCGTGGCTCACCTTCAGCAGTTCGTGACCGCCCTGATGCTCCACAATCACAGGCGGCGGGTCCTCCAGTTCGGGATCTTTCGCGCTCAGGTCCCGGTTGCAGCCGGCCATCATCATACCCGTCGCAACGGCGAGTAAGGCCTGCAGGTAAACAGTCTGCTTCATTTGATGACCTCAAGTCCAACTGCAAGATTCAACTGGCTGGCGGCGCTCAGATAAGATCCCACGAGGTCCAGGTAACTCAATTGAATGATCCGGTAATCCTGCTGGGCCTGAAGCAGATCGAGCAGGGAAGCGCCGCCGTGCTGATAAGAGTAGGAAATCGTCTCGCGTACCCTGGCTGCCTGTTCGAGATACCGGGTCTTGTAAGGCCGGAGCAAAGTGAGATTGCTCTCCAGGGCGGCGTATGCCGAATCGACATCGCTGAACACCTGCGCTCGCGACGCATCCACCAGCCGCTGGTTGCGTTGGATATCGAGTTGGGTACGCGCCTTCTCACCCTGGTTCCGGTCGAAGATGCGCAAGGGAATCGTTACGCCGACTCCGACATAGGTATGAAAATCCGGGTCGTGAGCCACGTCCCAACCAAAGACCGGATCGGTGGAGCCGTTGGCCACCGCGAGCCGGTAATCGGTCTTGGCCTTCTGCACGCCCTCGACTGCCGCCCGCAGGTCCGGCCGATTGTCGAGGGCCACGCGCCGCAATTCCTCGAGCGGAGTGATGAATTCGTCGAAATCGAATCTCCCGGCGACATCGAGTTGCTCGACCGGAGTGCGGTCGTTGAGCAGAGCCAGCAACTGGATCTTGGCGGTCCGCAGGTTGACCAGGGCCGTCTGCACATCGGTTGCGAACTGGACTCGCTGTATCTCCAGGCGGTCGAAGTCGACCTGTGCGATATCGCCGGCATTGAAGCGGTTGCGGCTGACTTCCAGCAGCCGGTCGTAGAACTCGAGGCTGGCGCGCGCGACTGCCACCACTGCCTTCTGCTGCAATACCTCGATGAAGAAATTCCGCAGACTGAAGATCAGGTTGCGCTCCTGGTCGGCGAACTCCGATGTGGCGATGGCGGTACTCTGCACGGCGCTTTCCCGGCGCAAACTACGCTTGTGCTCCCGCTCGATGAGGTAGGCGCCGGAAAAGATTGGCAGGGCGTTGCTGAACGGCCGGTACGGATTGCGGTCCGTAGGGGTAAGCTGATCGACCCAAAATGTCAGCTCGGGGTTGGGCCGGAGGAACGCGGTGATCTCATCGGCGCGCGACTCCTGGATGCCTATCCGCCCGGCCCGAAGAGCCGGGCTGGCGGCCTCGAGCTCCCGCTTGGCGTCCTCCCAAGTCAGGACTTTCTGGGCGGTTAGGGAGCCGCTGAGGCAAAGGGCAATCGATGCCGTACGTGCAAAACGGCGCAGACGGGCCGCCCACGTTCTGTCCATACCAGTTCGAAGTAGCACTGATCAGAATGTAATGGGTGGTGGACCGCGAGCCGTCCATTCCGAGCCCTGGTGAGAACGATGCAACCGGCGGCAGCGCGTTGTAAAAAACAAGTCACCGTTCGCCGCAGAGGCCTGCCGTGCACCCGGCGCCGGCCGTGTTTACCGGTTCCCGCCGCTGCGGTCCCTGCCGCCGTTGCATCCAACGATACAACTCGCCGCAATCCGACGCCCACATCCACAGAAAGGGAAGCGGGTCGTCGAGCGCGAAGCACGCCCTCTCCTGTACGCCCCGGAGTGACTTTGCCCAATCCTTCCAGGTAAGGGATCCCTCGCGCCACAATCGGAGCGATGAAAGAAGGTCGAAGTCTTCCACCAACCATTTGCGGCCGATGCAGGGATTCGACGGCGGGACCGGCTGGCCCGTCATATCGAGATAGAGGACCCGCGCGACATCCATCGCATTCGTTCCGGCAAACAGGCGGAATGTGCATCCGATCCGCGGGTTCACGTCCAGCACTTTGTATTGCCCGTCGCGCCGGTCGCGCCGGTACCCGATGTCGAGAATCCCGTGGTACCCAATGGCTTTCATGAATTGCGCCGTGGTCTTCTCTACCGCCTCGTTTCGAATGCAGACGCCCAGGCTGGTCACGCCTGTGTGCACCGGGAAGCGGCGGATCTTCCGGCCGGTTACTCCGAAGAGGCATTCCGAGCCGCTGTCGAAGTAGCCGTCGTACATCCAGTCTTCACCTGGGATAAACTCCTGGATCATCAGGTTTGGCCCGTTTGGATCTTCGGCCCGGGTATACAGGTCGAGCAGCTCGCGAGCCGAATGAATGAGAAATTTCGTTCCTCCGACCCGCTGCCGCGCGCTTTCGACATCGGTGGCCTTCACCATGACTGGAAACTCGGCGCCCTCCGCGAACTGTTCGACGTCTTCTTTGGAGTGCGGCACCGCCGATTGCGGAGTCGGTACGCCGCTTCGCCGGGCCAGGTGCTGCATCAGGCTTTTATCGCACAGAACGCGGACGAGACCGGCATCCTGCCTGGGGAAGTAGAACACTTCGCGCAGAGCCGCGGCATGATCGGCGACCCAGATCGTCTCCCGGTCGGTGGTCGGAATCAGGATCGGGCGCCCGCCCAGCTTGCGGCCTGCTTCGAGCAACATGTTCAAAGTCCGGTCCGCAACGTCATTCTCGAGGTTCACGCCGAAGCGGCCGCGACAGTAGCGCGAGCGGCACACCGGCTCCCACCACGCGGCGCCGGCGCTGTAGACCGGGACGCCGAGACGCCCCAGGCTGCGTACGATTCCCAGATCGCCATGATGCCCGGAACGAAGAACCATAACCGGCGTGTCGTGTTTCACGCGGCCCGCTCCTTTACGGTCGCGCCGCTGTGCGACGTCATGGTCACTTCTCCGTCGCGTACGGCGAAGACGGCCTGGAGGTCGTCGATGTGGGACAGAATGAAATCGAGGTCTCTCAACTGGCCCGTGCGCCGCAGAAAATCGACGCTGCGGCTGCAAAGACAGGCCTCCGGCGAGGCGTCGCGCCAGCGATTGATCACCGCGACCGTCTGCGGCGTTTCAGGTTCGTAGCCACTTGCCACCAGGTCCGCGGCGACCCAGGCGCAGCAAATCTGGTCTTCCTCACGGAACTCGCCCTTGGTCCCCGCGCCGATCACGGCCACGCGGTCGTGACGCCCCGCCAGGTAAGACGCCAGGACCGAGTGGCACCGGAAGCAGGCGAGATACGTGGCTTCGCAGCTGGCTGCTTCGTGAATTACCTTGGTGCCCGAGGAAGACACCAGCACCAGCGGACGGTGCGTATCGCCGCGGCCGGCCACTTGCGCCGGGCTGTTGTCTATTTCGAAGCCGGCGGGCCTGGCTCCGCTCGATTCGCCGGCCAGAAGCGCGCCCGTCAGGCCGCGGGCGAGGGCGAGGGCCGTCCCGATGTCCGGGGCCGGAAAGCACCGCCGGCCGGTGGCGGCCGCGGTAATCGCGGTTGTAGTGGCGCGGATCACATCCACGGCCACCACCGCCCATCCCTGCCGGTAGCGGCTGACGCTTTCCGGCAAACAGTCGATAACGACCGATTTCCTCATAGGTCTCTCCCGGTTACGATGCCTTCGAAAGCGGCTCCGTCAGCATGCGCGGGCGCAAGTTTTCCTTTCCGAATGCATCGGAGTGCAGGCCCCTACGGTAGATTTCGACCCGCAGCAGCTCTTCCAGCCGGATGTTGCAGAGCCGCACACGCGAACCGAAGTGATTCAGGAGCGCGAACTGGCTGGGCTTAGTGGGCGCTTCGAAGGTCACCATATTGAGCCCGAACTCTCCCGCGAAGCGGTCTGCGAGGGCGCCGCTAAAGTGTCCGGAGTCGTCGAACAGGCCGACGCCCTGGGCGCTCTCGCGAGCCTCGACGACCAGTTCGCGGGCACCGGCATCCAGCCAGCGGTGGCCCTGGGAGATCAATTGCGAGGTGATGTCGGAGCTGAAAGCACCGCCGTGCTTCTTGCCCAGCTCGAACTGTACTTCCAGGCCCCGCTGGTCGGCCATCTTCATCACTTCCGGCGCGCTCAGGTGCATATCCGTGAAACCTTCGCCGCATTCGATCCGGTTGAAGCCGATATCGGCGCAGAGATCCAGGTACTCGGGAAGACGTTTTTGGGCTACGGCGATTTCGAAGGGGCCTCCGCCGGTCACGGTAGGCACGCGATAGCGGGCCGCGGCGGCCACCTTTCGGCGGGTGGCGTCCTCGCTGGCTACCATCCAGCACGCCATCGACACCTTCAGAATCGACATCAGGTGCGAACTCTGATCGAGATGGCCCTCCAGCGTGACCGGGTCGTAACCCGGGTCGAACGGGCTGGACAGGGGAGGCAGGTCGGCCACGCCGATCATCTTGAGGTAGTCATGGGTGTGCAATTTGTTTTTGTGAATCATGGTCCGTTTTCCTTTCCAAGCAGGGTCTGGCCCGGTTCACGCCCCCCGCCGGACGTCGCCGGCGAAGGTCTCCCGGCTCAGCTCGGTTCGTGCGGCAACTTCGCTCATGGTCAGGACGTCTACGTCGCCCTGGCCGCGGGCACGGAGCAGGCGCTCCAGCATGTCGTCGAACAGGGAAAAGCCCGCAGGGGACTCGGCGAGATTTTCGGGGTGCAGGCAGAAGTGGAATATGCCGCGATAGCGGGCCGCCGCGTCCACGCCGCGGCTGAACCGCTCGACGCGCGAGCGCGGGTGGATGGTGCGGCACCTGGCCGGCCCGATCGGATAAAGAAAGAGCGACGCCGGAATGTTCCACAAGCCCCGGCAGCGTCTCTTGCGGCCACACCAGCGACGGTGTCGCCCAGCGTCAGCTCGTTGATGGCGCGCAGCATCGCTCCGGGAATGGTCGAGCCAAGGCGGTGCGCGAGCGAAGTCGTGCGTCCGCGGTAGCTGCGGATTCCGTGCCGGAGCAGCAGTTCGTGGTGCGCCTCCCGCTCGCGTCCGAAGGAGAAGGAGAGCGGCTGCACACGAACCTGCCGCAGGGCCTTCAGGCCCTCGACGAGCTCCCACTCCACGACATCCTGGGTGGCGCGCTCGTCGGTCCAGATGAAATGGGTCAACCCCCCGTGCAGTCCGATCTCCTGATGGGGGCTTGCCGCGCGCAGGCGCTCCACGAACGACTGGCGGTACCACAGCGGCATGGTGGTTTCGTTTCCGACGGGAATGTGGGCCACCCAGGCGGCGGGCAGACCGGCCATGCGGCGGTCGCGCGCGCCGCGGCTGCCGCGCAGGCTCATGCCGCCCACTACGAACCAGGTGGCGCTTACGCCGGCGGCGCAAAGCGCGGCCAGCAATCTGTCGTGGGCGCCCAGCGCGTCGGGGTAGCGGCTGTCGAAGCGGGGCCCGTCCAGCAGATCGAGATATCCCCATCTTTGTTCGGTGTCGATCGACAGAATCACTACGCCGCGTTCCAGAGAGCCGCGATCGTGGCGGGAATCGGTTTGCATGAAAGCACCTCAGCGGCCGGGGCCGCGACTCACCGCGGGCTCGCCAAAACCTCCGGCAGCGCGCGGCCACGATGGCCGGTGGTCCTGCCGGTAAAGCCGGAGGGTCGAAAGAAACACATCCGCGACGCCCTCGATATCCTCGTCATACAGGGATGCGTGATTGGGCAGCGTGATCAGGCGGTCCGCCACGGATTCGGCCACCGGGCAGCCGCCCCGATATCCGAACTGCCGGCATGCTTCGACCACGTCGCAGTAGATTGCGGAGGTATCGACGAACTTCCCCCACATGGCGCTGCGGATCGCCGCGCGCTCGTCGCGGTCACGCAGCAGGACGGGAAACAGATGATAGTTGTAGCGGGCTCCCGGCCGCTCTCTCGGCAAGACCACGTCTTCCACACCGCTGAGCCGCGAGAGCAGGCGCAGGCTGTTGGCGCGCTGCAGCTCGACTCTCTCCGGAAAACGCGTAACCTGGCGGGAAGCGACGGCTGCGTATGGACGCTGGATCGCCCTCAGGTCGAGCGACGGCTCGAGCAGGGCCCAGCGCTCGGCCCACCAGCGCATCGGGCGCCCGAGGAAGCCGTAGAGCTTCCGGCGGAATACCGATGCTTTCGACCCTTGAAGGATGAGGCTGCGCAGTTCCACCAGGCGCGATCGGGGAGCCAGGGTTTCCGCCAGCTCCGCCAGTCTCCACGCCAGCAGGGCGTCGTTGACCAAGGCCAGCCCGCCGCCGCCCGCGGGCCAGTACTTGGTGGAGGCGAAGCTGTAGAACGCCGCCCGTCCAAACCACCCGGCCATCCGCCCGTTCAGAAAGCTGAGCGGGGCGTGCGCGGCGTCTTCGATCACCGGGACGTTCCCGGCGGCGGACAGCAGGGCCGGCATATCCGCCATCTGTCCGAAGATGTGGACCGCTACCAGCGCCGAAAACCGGCCCCGCGCGGCCTCGACCGATTTCGGGTCGACCGTCAGGTACCGCCGGTCGATATCGACGAACACCGGCCGGTGGCCGGCCGCGACGATGGCCCTGACCAGCGAAGGATCCGTAAACAGCGGGACCGCAACTCCCGATCCGGGCTCGAGCTGAAGCGCGCGCAGCAGCAGCAGCAGGGCTTGCCTGCCGCTCGAAGTCCAGAATTTCGGACTGTCGCCGAGCAGCGCGAACGCCGCCGGAGGCGGAGCGCCGCGGAAGATCGCCACCAACGCGGCCATAAAATCCGCGGCCGTGTAGGGGAGGGCAAATCGGGGAATCGAGTGCAGTCGGGAAATGGGCATGGTGTCAGAGCCGTCCAGATGAGCGGGCTCCCTCCAAAACGGTTTCGAGGGTTTCGAGTTGTTGATAATCGCGCCGGAACCGCCGCGCGACCTTCACGGCGGCCCGTGCCGCGGGGAAGTTCAGTACGGTGTCGAGTACTGGGTGAAGGTGTATGGCCGAGCGGTGCGGAATCAATTCGTAGCCGAACCGGAGTTTATATTCATGCAAACCGTCGGCCGAAAAAAGCGGCACATACCCGTAGGAAACGGCTTCGATCGATGGGTCGGCAAGGGTTTCCTTCGTCACCGTGTATGTGAGCACGTGATTCGGAAAATTCGGCAGATCTTCGTGGCGCGACATCTGGTGCAGGATGTGGAGCCAGCGGTCTTCGCGGCACGTCACCATGTAAGCCGCGATTCGCTTCCCGGCGAACGCCGCGGGGCAGGAGATCTCCGGGCAGGCGAATGCCGCATCCACGAGCCTCTCCCATTGCCGGCGCTCACCGAATTCCGCGTCGTAGCGCCCCTGGCGCGCCATCGTGCTCAAATTTAGCTCGCAGCCTTGTTCGAGGAGCTCGGCTTTTTCCGCGGGCCTGATTTCGAAGCACTGGAGCCCGCGGCGCACCCGCGGCCGGTGCTTGACGTGCACGGACCCGAGGTCGTAACGGCGCCCCCGGAGCACGTAGATGCCGCTTTCGAGACCGCTCCACTCCATAGAGGGGAAGCGGGCGCCGAAGACGCGCGCTTCGCGAAGCATCCGGCGCAGCTCTCCGGGATCGGGGTTCAACATGGCCTGGTAAGGCAGGCTCATGAGAAATCGCCCCGGGACTGTGTACCAGAGCGCGCCGCAGGCTCGAATGATCTGACGCCCCCGCAGTTCCAGGAACCTTGCCAGGACGCTTCCCGGAAGCTCGGTGAGCGCGGTGTCTTGAACCGATGGAGCAAGCATGGAGAACCCCCCAAGTGGTTACTGCTCACAGGCTATCGGCGGCGCGGATACGCCCCGCCGGACGACCTTGCGGGAGTCGCCGCCCGCTTCCCGCAGAGACAACGGCGAAGGCACCAGGCTTGGCGCGGGAGAGGGCAGGAGGTCCGGTTGCGCCGCCCACGCTCCGGCCGGGTTGTATTCCGGCACCAGTTTCCGGAGATGCGCGATGATCTCCGGCTCCTGTCGAACGGCGACCAGTTCCTCCAGCTCTCCGATCCAGGCGGCGATGGTCCTCCATGCCAGGGGCTCTTCGCGAATGATATGCATCTTGTCCTGATAGGTGGCTGTCAGGCCTTTGCTTTGGCCGTTGATTTCCTCAATCAACTTTTCGCCCGGCCGCAGTCCGGTGAACTGAATCTCGACATCCTCGTAGGGCACCAGGCCGGCCAGCCGGATCATGTTCTCGGCGAGGTCCAAAATCCGGATCGGCTCCCCCATGTCCAGAACGAAGATTTCCGAGCCTTCGCTCCGGGTCCAGGCTTGAACCACCAGGGAGACCGCTTCGGAGATCGTCATGAAGAAGCGGCGCGCCTCCGGGTGTGTCACTTTCACCGGTCCGCCCGCGGCGATTTGCGCCTGAAAAATCGGCACGACGCTTCCGTTGCTGCCGAGCACGTTTCCGAAGCGCACCGAAACGCATTTGGTCTCTCCGCCGCCCGGCGGCCGAGACGAAACGATGCGCTCGCAAACGCGCTTGGTCGCGCCCATCACGCAGGCCGGATTGACCGCCTTGTCGGAGGAGATCATCAGGAAGCTCTCCACCCCGTGGCGCCAGCTCGTGTTCACGATATTCCACGTGCCGAGAATGTTGTTGCGGACTGCTTCGAGAACGTGCGATTCCATCATGGGCACGTGCTTATAAGCGGCAGCATGGAAAACGGCGTCCACCGAATGTCGCTCCAGCAGCTCGGAAAGACGGCCGCGGTCCCGAATGTCACCAAGGGCAGGGTAGAGCTCGAGCTTCGGATAGGTCTCCCTCAGCTCGTTTTCGATCCTGAACAGTTCGCTCTCTCCGTGGTCGAAGATGACCAGGCTCGCCGGCCCGAAAAGGGCCACCTGCCGGCACAACTCCGAGCCGATGGAGCCGGCGGCGCCGGTCACCAGGATCGAACGTCCGGCGATGCGCTCTCGGACGAGCTTCTCGTCGAGCTGCACGGGTTGCCGGCCCAGCAGGTCCTTGACGGAGAGGTTGCGTACCGATGACGTCAGGACCTTCCCGCTGAGCAGCTCCTCGATCCGCGGGACTGTCCGGCAGGCGATCCTGGCGGCGCGGCAGTTTGCCAGCGCCTCGCGCATCTGGGGGCCCGTGGAGGAAGGCATGGCGATGATGATCTCTTTCACCGCCGGTCCAAGCCGGTTCAGGTCGTGCACCACGGCCGCCGCATCGCGTCCCGTACCGAGCACCGGCGCGCCCAGGATCAGCGCGCTCCGCTTCTGGGGGTCATCGTCCAGGAAACCCTTCACGTCGTACTGGCTCGAGCGATTGGAGTGGATCTCGCGAGCCAGCTCCGCCCCGGCGCTGCCGGCTCCGTAGATGAGGATGCCGGTTCGCTCCGGCCCGGACGTATCGCGGGTGAACGCCTCACGGCGGATACGAACCGAGAATCGCACAAGCGCGGTGGCCACGAAACAGACCAGCGCGTCAATCACAATCACGGACCGCGGCATGGAAGCCCCGATCCAGAGCATCGACATCGCGGCAAAGAGAATCGATCCAGCAAGGTTGCCGAGAAACACCATGTGCAGATCCGGAAGGCTCGCGAACCGGCGCAAGCCGCGGTAGAAACCGGCCCACTCGAAGACCGGCAGTTTCACAAGGACAGCGATCAGCAGGGCTTGCTTCACGACCGTGTCCAGAGCGCCCGGAATGGATAGATCGAATTTCAGAAGGAAAGCAGCGATCACCGACAGCCCGACAGCGGCCAGGTGACAAGCACGCTCAAGCCAGATATCCAAGTGCCGACGGTTTATCATAAAGATCTCTTAGAAGTTGCTGTGGCCCGGCCGCCTGGCCAAACGCCACAGGTCTTGATTACTCTTGAATGCTCCACGACGTCCCGCACGCACCGGGCGACATATTGGACTTGCTCTTCGGTCATCCCGGGGTACAGCGGGAGGGAGACGATCCGCGGGTACAGCTCGATGGCGCGCGAGCAGGAGCAGCGCGCCGGCAGCAGTCCGGCAAAGAACGAGTGCAGGGGGATGGGGATGAAGTGAACGCTGGCGCCGATTCCCTTGCACCGCAGCTCGCGGATGAATTCCCCCCGATCGATCGTGAGTTTTTGCAGATGCAGACGCAGAATGTACAGGTGCCATGCATGCCGGGAGCGCGGGTGGTCGGGCGGAGTCTCGACTTCTTCCACATCGGCGAAGGCGCGGTGGTACATGCCTGCCAGAATGGTGCGCCGCTCGATGAACGACTCGAGCTTACGCAGTTGGTGAATGCCGACGGCGGCCTGCAGATCGCTCAGGTTGTACTTGAATCCGTGGGCGGACACATCGTAGTGCCAGTCTCCGTCCGCGCCGTAGCGGTTCCAGGCATCGTGGCTCATGCCGTGCAAGGACAGCATTCGCATAGCGCCGGCCAGCCGGGGAAGGGGAGTCGTGATCATGCCTCCTTCGCCGGTGGTGAGGTTCTTGGTGGCGTAGAAGCTGAACGCCACAGCGTCGCTGGCGGTTCCCATGCCCGCCGGCCCCGCGCCGATCGGGCGCCCGTCGTACCAGGCACCCGCCGCGTGGGCGGCATCTTCGACCACCGCCAGGCCGCGTTCCTGTGCGATCGACCAGATCGCCTTCATGTCGCACGGCAAGCCGGCCAGATGTACCGGGATGATGGCGCGTGTCCGGCCGGTAAGCCGCCTTCGGATCTCCTCGGGGTCGATATTGCCGTCCGCCCCGATATCGGCCATCACGGGCGTGGCTCCCACATGCAGAATGGCCTGGACCGTGGAGCAGAACGTCATCGGCGAAGTAATCACTTCGTCGCCCGGGCCGATTTTCAAGGCAGCGAGCGCGAGGTGCAGCCCGGCGGTCGCCGAATTCACGGCCAACGCGTTCGGGGCGCCGGTATACTCCATGAACTCGCGCTCGAAGCAAGCCACCCGCGGCCCGGTAGTCAGCCACCCCGAGCGGAGCGTTTCGACGACTTCGCGGATCTCTTCTTCGCCGATCGAAGGGCGGTGGAAGGGTATGAAATCAGTCATCGAAACCGGCTCCTGCGCTGAAGGTTCTGCAGATACGATCGGGATCGATCTTCCGCGGAAGGAAGCTGTAACGAACGGTCAGCAGGATCAGCTTCAGGTCTTGCCGGAACGATCTTGACCGGAGGTACGACAGGTTCAACAGGAGCTTGGCTGGAAGTACCTGGTTGCGGTATACGGTCTCCGGATCGCCGGATGCTCCCAGCATGCGCTCCTCGTCTCGATAGATCAGGCTGGCGAGATCGGTGATGCCGGGCCGAACCTGCAGGACGGCCTGCCAGATGGGAGCGTCGAGATGCACGTATTCCGGTACTTCGGGTCGAGGCCCGACCAGGCTCATGTCGCCTCTCAGAACATTGAATAACTGCGGCAGCTCGTCGAGCTTGAACCTTCGGAGCACTGCGCCGGCCCGCGTTATGCGGCAATCGCCGACCGCGGTGACCGCGGAGCCGCGGCTGCCGGCACGCATGGTGCGAAGTTTCCAGATGCGGAACCGCTTGCCCATGCGGCCGATTCGTATCTGGTTGAAGAAGACAGGCCGGCCGTCGTCGCAGAGGATCAGGACCGCGAGCACGGCAAAGAGGGGCGCCAGCAACAACATCCCGGCCGCGGCGCAAACGGTGTCGAAGAGTCTTCGGGCGCTGGGCAGCCGGATTCGCGCGCGCGTCATAAGATGCCCCCGCTATCTTCTTCAGCTGCGCGTTCGATGACATACTCGTTCATCCAACGCCCCTTACGCTGCAGAAACCGCCGCCTGTGCTCAAAGCCGGATCTCTTGTAGAAGGTGTTGGCCTGATCGTTTCCGTCCGCGTCGGTAGTCAGATAGACGTAGCGAGCATCCATGGACCATGCCTGCGCCAGGAACGCGCGGATCAGGGCCTTGCCCAGCTTGGCCCCCGCGGCTTCCGGCGCCACCGCGATCGACGACAGCTCGCACGAACGCGCCGGCGCGTGTGACGCCGACTCCTGAATACGGTGCACTCCGTACAACACTCCGGCCGCCAGAGACGGGTGCCGCAACATGGCGGCTAGCGCCGGCCGTACGAAGGTCCGCCGGGCCCGCCACATTTCCCGGTAGAATTCGGCCGGATCCACGAAGCCGCAGGCGAATCCGTCCAACTCTCCCCGGCCTTCGCTCACCAGCACGATTCCGGTGGCGTAGTTGAGGACAAGCTCGTAATACCGCCGGAGGAATTCACTCCCCAGCCGGGTCAGGAAGAAGTGGCTGAAGGCCTTTTGATGAATGGCGACGATGCCAGGAAGGTCCTGCCGGGCGGCTTGCCGCACCGTGGCGCTATCGCTGCTGCCGGTCCGCGCCCACTCATTGAGCGGGAACATCTGCGTCATATGCCTCCGCCTTTCGGTTGGCGTTCCGCCCACTCCGGCAGTGCACCGGAAGGCGAGTCGCGCCGCGCATCGATAACTTCGGCCGGAGCTGTCGCTGCCAACAGTCCGGAATACAAACGCCGGTAAGAACCAAGCATCCGGTCCTCCGTATAGCGCCTCTCGAACAGCGCGCGGGCGCCGGCCCCGAGGCGGGTCATCATTGCCGGATCGCCCGCCATCCGCACAATCGCATCGCACAGTGAGCGTGCGTCGGCGGGAGGCACAAGGAGGGCGATATCCGCCTGGGAGGCCAGTTCCCGATGGCTGCCGATGCTGGTCGCGATGATTGGCTTGCCGGCGGACATGGCTTCGAGCAGCGCGATCGAAAGGCCTTCGCGCAAGCTCGGCAGGGCAACCAGATCGCAGGCGGCCAGCAAATCGCCGATATCGTCGCGGAATCCGAGGAATGTCACCCGGGCGGAAATGCCCCGAGTCCGGGCAAGCTGCTCCAGGGGTGCCCGCACCGGACCATCTCCGGCAACCACCAGACGCACCTTCCGCAGATCGGGGGGAAGTGCCGCCAGCGCTTCGATCAAATAGTCCAGGCCCTTGTCGCCCGCCAATCTCGACATTGTCAGGATCAGCAGGTCGTCATCCGGCACGCCCATGCGGCGGCGGGACTCGGCAGGCGCGATTTCCGGATTACGTTCAGGCGCTGCGATGCCGTTCGGTATCGCCGTGATCCGGCCGGCGTCGCAGATCCGCAGTGCGAGCGCCCAATCGCGGTGGAACTCGCTAACCGAAACAAGGCGATCGCACCACGGCGCGGCTATCCGCTCGAGAGTGGAATAAAACCAGCGGACGTAACCCGGACTCTGTTCGTGAAATGCAAACCCGTGGACCGTATGGACGATCGTGGGCACCCCCGCAAGGCGCGCCGCGAGCCTTCCGATGAAGCCTGCTTTTGAAGTGTGGGTGTGCACAATGCGGTAGCGCTGTTGCCGCAGAAAACGGTTCAGCCGGATGAGGCCGGCCAGGTCCCAGAGCGGACGGATCTCCCGCCGGATGACGTCCAGGTCGACCACCCCCAGACCCTGTTCCCGAATGGAACGCTGGAAGACCGGATCGGTGGCCA
This sequence comes from Bryobacterales bacterium, assembly GCA_963836015.1. Taxonomy (GTDB): domain Bacteria; phylum Acidobacteriota; class Terriglobia; order Bryobacterales; family Bryobacteraceae; genus CAWCDJ01. Next base: position 1,400,540 of record CAWIIF010000015.1, read on the forward strand.
ATACATCCACCTCCCAGCCCTCCGCCTGGGCGGTCTTCCCCAGGCCGAGGATGATACGGCCGGCCCCGCCGAAGCGCGAGTCGCCTACCACGTGAAGAAGCCTCACCGAATCGGTTGACCTAGGTTTCGACATGAAGCGGTACCTCAACCTCGCGGCGAGCCGGCGGCGCCGGGCGCAGCGAGAGACAGTAACTCGATGCGATCAGCGCGAAGATGACCCACCAGTGTCTTTGATAGAAGGCTTCGATTCCCATTGCCAGGCCGAACATGGCGGTATGGGCCGCCAGCAGCGCCAGAGCGACCGGCTTTTCCCTTTCGGGCGCGGACCGGTAAGCGAGCCACGAGACGGCGAAGAACCATCCGATGAATCCCAGCAGCGCGGCCAGCCCCACGATGCCGAAATCTGCCAGGAACCACATGGCAGTGTTGTGCGCGACTTCCCCGTTCGAGAGCCGGAAACTGCCGAGTCCTCCACCCAGAAACGGGTACCGCGCGAACGAATCGAGCGCCGCATGGATCAGGTCGAACCGCTGCTGGACCTGCTGCGGCCGGCTGGCCATCTGCTCGAAAATGCCCACGAAGCGGTGGCCCAGAAACAGCGCGAGCAGCGGCGCGCCGAGCACCAGGGGCAGCACCAGGCGGATGACCACCCGGATCCGCACAAGGCACAGGACCAGCAGCGTCAGCCCGAGGGCCGTCCATGCCGAGCGCGAGAAGGTGAACAGAATGCCCAGGAGCAGCGTTACTCGCGATCCCCAAAGCACGGCGCGTCCGAACAGCGGCGCCGGGCCCCACGATGAGGCCTCGCAGATTACCAGCGCCGCGACCAGCAGTCCTCCGTAGGCGTTCGGATCCAGCAGCATCCCGGACAGGCGCAGCCCTCCGTAGCGGGCGAACGGCGAGTTCACCCCGAAGAAATACCCGGCCAGGTACGAACCTACCGCCAGAATGTTTTCGAATACGACGCCCAGGGTAAAGAAGCGGAGGAGGCGCCGCAGATCCGCCCACTCCGCCACAGCCGTCGTAATTGCGGCATAGCAGAGGAAGGGGAGAAGTAAACCCAGGTCCTTGTTCAGAAACTCGTAGCGGGTAAGCGTACCGAACCGGAGCGCCGCCACCAGCGAACCGGTCACGAAGGTCAAAACGATTCCGAGGTGCCAGATTGTCCATGCGGGTTTGCGATATTGCAGCCGGCCCGCCGACAGCAGCAGCACCAGCACCAGGAGACAGTCCGCCGGCGCGAAATTCATGCCCTGGCCGACCTCGAACTGATAGGGAAGCAGTACGACGTAGGCGACCAGCAGAGTTCCCAGCACGTCCGCGCGGCGCCGGAACGCCTCGGCGCGCGGCCAGGGGCCCGGGTATGTGAGGGAGTTCGTCATACGCCGGTCTCCCAGTTGTCCGTACATACCGGAGGCGCCGGAAGGTCTTCCGCGCGTTTCGCCGGAGCCAGAATCAGGACCCCCAGGATTGCGGCGGCCAGCACCAGTTGTACGGAAGCCGCGACAATCATCGCCATCGCGCCGCCCGCCAAGCCCAGCCTGGGAATCCAGAAGGCGCAGGCGAGAGCATTGGCTCCGGCCATCGCCGCGTACAGCGGCACCTGAATCCGGAAGCATCGGGCGGAGGTGACACCGCTCGTGAACACCGACGCGACGCACTGAATCGCGGTAGCCGTCATCAGCAGCGTGAACACGCCGGAGCGGGCCGCGTATTCCGGGCTGTAGAAAATGGTGAGCAGCCGTCCGCCGCCGGCATACGCCATCGTCAATCCCGCCAGTCCCAGCACGCATCCGACTCCCAGCAGTTTCCCGAGCAGCGTGCGAAACTCGGCCTGCCGTCCCGCGGCATACAGACGGGACAGCCGTGGAATGGCGCAATGCCCGAGGGAGTCGCTTACTAGCGTCACCGCCACGGTGGCGTAGGCCATCGCCGAGTAAATGCCAAGCTGGCGATCGTCCATCCGGGCATGAATGAAGTAGCGCGGCATGTTGAGGTTGATGGCGGCGATGGTGGTCACGATGCCGAGAGGCAGGGCCAGGCGCACCAGCGTCCACTGCCGCCGCGGCCGATGGGGCTGCCGCGGGAGCGTTGCGAAGATCCGGCCGCGACGAACGTCGAACAGGAGGAGAACCGTCAGCCACACCACCACCAGGCCCGCGCAGCCCCAGAAAACGTCACGGGTGAAGTACAAACCGGCGCTCAATGCGGCCAGCGACAGGACTCCGCGGATCATCAGGGAGCGCCCGGTTTGATCCAGCCGGTCCTTCAGTTGAAAGAGCCCGTAGTGGATATCGCTCAGTGTCTCGATCCCCTTGGCCAAGCCCAAGGTCAGAATCACCATGAGAGTGCGCCGGCCATAATTTCCGAAGCATGCCACGACCACGATCACCGCCAGCCCCGCCAGCGTCATGACCGCGCGGAGCCGGAAATACTCGCCGAAACAGTAGAACTGCCGGGCGTCGGTAGCCTGTACGGTCCTCAGATGGAGATTGGTGAACATCAGGATCGGGGTCGCGATTGCGAGTCCCAGCGAGAACTGCCCGACCATCAGGGTGCTTCCCATTTTGGCGAGCGCTACGATCATGCCCCACTGGCACCCGGCGAACACGACGTTGCCGGCCAGCACCCATGCGAAATTCGAGCGCAGCGACAGGCCCGGCGCGGTCTCTATGATCCGCGCGTCCGGCGAGGGAGTTCGAACTTCCGGCTCCCTGCCGGCCAGGATGCCCGGATTGGATTCGATCCCGCTCACCGGGCGTCCTGTCGTGCCAAGCCGCTCTGGTAGGCGTATGCGTACCCGTCGCTATAGGCCGGGTTCCATCGGTTGAGGATCACCCCCAGCACCGGAATCCCGTCCAGACGGAGCCGGCGCAGCGCCGCTTGCGCCGTCTGCCGGTCGGTGTAATCCGCCCTGACCACCAGCAGCAGTTGGTCGGCGCACCGCGCCATGATCCTGGCGTCGGCGAACTCCAGACAAGGGGGCGCATCGATCAGGACGTAATCGAACTCCTGCCGGAATCGCGGCAGCAGCCGTTCCAAACGCCCGGAGTAGAGCAGGCTGAAGACGTTGTCCGGGGACGCGCCGCTCGGCAGCAGGTAGAGATGGGGAACCGCGGTCTTCCGGACCAGGGCCTCGACCGGCAGCTCCTCGATTGCGTTCTTCTCGCCCAAAACGTCGCTCAAGCCCCAACTGTTGGCCTGATCGAACACCCTGTGCAGTCGAGGCCGCCGCATGTCGCCGTCGATCAGCAGCACGCGGTTGCTGATTTCAGCAAGGGCGATCCCCAGATTGCTGACCACCGTGGTCTTGCCTTCCATGGGCTGGGAACTGGTGATCACGAAGAGGCTCTGATGCTCGACCTCCGTGCCGGCGGAGAGTATCGAAGCCAGCGTAGCGCGAAAGGCCTCGGAGACGCCGGAAAAGCGCTGCTCCAGCGCCGCCCGCTCTACCGGCGGAGACGAGCCCGAACCACGGTCCGGCGATCTCGGGATAGCTCCCAATTCCGGAACCGTCAGATACATGCCGGCGTCACCGGGGGCGCGCAGCGCGGAATTGGTCTGCTCCCGCAACAATACGGATCCGAGAGCCAGGAGAAGTCCGCCGAAGGTCCCGATCGCGAGGTTGAGCGGCACGTTTGGCTTGTAGGGGCGCGATGCTGCCTGTGCGGGACTAATGAGCCGTATGTTCGGCTGAGGGATCGATGAGGCCACGGCGGCTTCGTCGACCCGCTGCGCCATGCTCTCGTAGAAGCGGCGGTTGGCATCGACCTCGCTTCGAAGGATGCCCGATGCCGTCCGGCCTGCGGCCAGCCGCGCCTCCGATTGAGTCAGCTTGCTCCGGATCACCTGCAATTGGGCGTTCAGCGCATCGAAGGTTTGGCGTGCCGCCTGCAGCCGCGCCTGTGTGGTCTGTTCAATAAAGGTCCCGGCTACCGCGTTGGCCAGGTCCGCGGCAAGTTGGGGCTCGCGGGCCTCGGCGGTGATTCGCAGGATGCGGCTGCCGCGAGCGATATTCACCTGGAGGTGCTTTCTGACCGCGGCCGCGGCTTTCTCGGGGCTGCCCTGAAAGTCCGGATACCTGTCGAGATGCAGTCTGCCGGCGGCCTGCCCGATCAGCGCGTCTTCCTGCAGGAGCTCGGCCTGCGTCTGCAGATACGTGCCATCCGCGTCGGCGCCTAAGCCTGGATAGATTTCGCGAAAGTTCAGGAAGTTCTCATTGACTCCCTGCAGCTCCAGCGACGCCTGGGACCGGTACCAGCGCGGCTGAAACAGGCTCAGCAGAATCGCCGCAAGGATCCCGAGGCCGGTGATGCCGGCCACGAGCTTCCTGCGGCGGAAGAGCGTTTGCGCGCATTGGGCAGCGGTCCATTCCTGCGGCGGGGCGGGGAACGGCGATTCGGGCGTCTGGCTTCGGGTCCCTGGGGACAGATGATTACTCACGATGGAGTCTCCTCGATACCTGGCGGGTCTGTTTGGCCCTGTACTAGGTCGGCCGGCCCTCCGCCGTTACGCTTGCCGTTCAGGAAACCAGGTCGAATGCCTGTTCCGCTCTGACAAGGCCGCGATCGACCTCGAGCAATACCGATCTTTGCAGCAGCGTGATCGATAGAACCAGGCGCGGCCGCTGCCTGGAACCCACCACGACTCCCTCGATGCCCGTTAAGGCCCCCTGGTTGATTCGCACTTTCTGGCCGGCCTGAAGATACGGAAACGGCTCGAGAGGCAGCCTAGACTCAATGGCTTTCATAAGGGAGGCGATTTCGGAGTCGCACAAAGGGATCGGCGTGTTTCCCGCGCCGAGAATTTGCGTGACCCCGGGTGTAGTCAGCACAGGCAGCCGTTTGAGAGGGTGGAGGCGGCAGAAAACGTAACCCGGGAACAAAGGCAGCTCCGATTCCATGTAACGCGCCGCGTACTGGCGCCGTTTCTTGTACAGAGGGACTAATGTTTGATAGCCTTTGCCCGCGAGTGTTCTGGCGACGGCCTTGTCGTAGCGCGGTTTTACGGCGAGAGCAAACCATTGGAGCGGGCCCGCTTGTGTGAATTGGTGCGCCGTGCCGGCGCCTGACTCCGGGCAGACTGAAAGGTCATTCGGATTCTCGTAACTGAGCATAGCTACCGCTTTCTCAAGTGCAACGGCCACTCAAGCATTTACTGCGTGCAATGCGTTTCCACGGGCTCGGTGTGAAGGTCGGACCTCTGTAGCCCCACCCGGCCTTACATCAATAAGGACTTCGGGGATGGAAGGGGTGCTCCATTTTTTGGGGTGACGACAGCCGCAAAACTACCGCGGCTCACAAGGTGCCGCCGAGAGTTATCTATGAGATACAGATGCCACGCGGACAAATTCAGTGCGCGCGGGCGTGCTCCGGGGCCGTTCGAAGATACGGCGCCGGAATGCTCCGCGCTGGCCTTCGCGGCCGGTCGAACCGGTGCGCTGTCCCCGACGCCCCTCTCGATCTCTCCGACCTGGTAGGCCGTATAGCGGATCTCGAGCTCGCTCGTCCCGAGCCACATTCCCGAGCTTGTGGACCGTACATGGCTCGGCAGCCACAGTCCCGAAATCTCGGTGAACTCCTGAGTAATCCGCGGGGCTCCGACCCACATCGATACGCTGGCCGCGGTTGAACCATCCAGGCGGACGACACCGAAGCTGCCCGCATCCACCCATACGGTTCCCTCGATCAAGTACTTACTCTTGTGTCTCGGCTTCAACCCGATCACGTAGCAGGGCCGTCCTTTGACCCTCTCGGTGCCTCGCAGGCGGGTCCGGTAGTTTTCGGGGCCGATCTCGTGCTCCGTATTCTTTGAGGGCTGGCTCTGCTCAGCTTCGGAATCGAGGATCCGGTCGACGATCGCGGTGAGCCTCTGCGACCCCGCCCGCGCCAGCACCGTAAATTGCTTGCCCACGCTTGGCCGGTACGTCATTCGCACGGAGACTGTCGCCTCCTTGTCGTATCGCCGGTTGCGAAGCCTGTATTCTCGAAGGCCGGAGTACGGAATCGAAAGTCGCGCGGTTGCCGTGTCAGCAACTCTCGCCAGGATTTCGTCGCCCGATACCGGGCCGCTCCCGAACGCGGAAGCGATCAGACCCCATGCTGCCAGCGCGATCATGATGCATCGACCTTGATTCATGAGAAGCAAGCGCTGCTATCGCTCCGCACCGCAGACGCCGGCCGCTCCGCCGATCGAGCGGCCGGCGCCCGTTTCGATGAAGAGAGAGAGAACGACGAGCAGCAGCCTCGCCGGCTCCTAGGCCTTCTTGGTGGTAGGCTCCGTTCCGGGAGTGCGCTCCACTTCGACCTGCTGGCGGCGCACTTTGTCGCGGAACGTTTTCACGCGATCGGTCCCCTCCCTCTGGATGACCACTTCTTCAGTGATGTGGACCGACTTGGTGATCACCGGTTCCTCGGCGGTCTCGGTGACTTCGATGGTCTTATCCGTCCAGTCGATATTCCGCGTATAGTTCGGGTCTGTGGCGGCGCGGCGGAGGACGCGGGCGTGCTCCTCATGCAAGGTCACCTGCGTTTCGACGGGCATTTCCGTGACGAAGCGGCGGATGCGCGTGGTGCCCTCCTGAATCATGCGCTTTCCGACGTTGATCTGCTCTTCCGCCAGGGCCAGGACCTCCTCGCCGGAGAGGCCGCCGCCCGCGGTCATGGTCGCAGGCCGTTCCGGCGCCGCGGCCGGCTTCGGGGTGGAGGTGGCTGAGATCAAGCCCTCCTGCATCGCGCGCTTGTGTACGTCGACGGCGTTCTGAGAATTCAGAATCGCGGTTGCCTTGGCCACTTCCGTTTCCGGAACGCGGACCGTAAGCACGACTCCTCCATTCTCGACCGAGCGGCCGTATAGGGTCGCTTCATACGGCTGGATGTCGCGGCCGAAGAGACGGTGCCAGAGCCCCGATTCACGGAGCTTGTCTCCGGCGAGCGAGAGGGTCTTGTTGCTGATCATGCTGATCTCGCTGGGCGCAAATCCCGCGGCCTCCAGGTTGCGCCTGGCCGTTTCGGCATGTTCCGCGGTGTCGTAGAGTGTGACGATTTTTTCGTAGTTCATCGCTTCTCCTTTGCTCCGTCTAACTGATTGTCCGAGTGTGTTTACTTCTGCGTGACTCGCAGCGCCACCCGCCGGTTCTGCGCCCGGCCTTCTTCGGTGGCGTTGGTGGCCGCGGGACGCTGCGCGCCGTACGCACCGGCCGTCAGGCAATCTTGCGGCACCCCTCGATTCACCAGGGCCACCACCACTGCGTTGGCGCGGTCCCGTGCAAGCTCCATGTTGGATGCGCCGCTGCCCACGTTGTCGGTAAATCCAGCGACCTCCAGGTGGACATTCGGATAGGCCGCCAGAATCGCGGCGATGTTATTGATCTGCTCCTGCGATGCGGGCCGCAGCGTTGCCGAACCGGTGTCGAACAGCAGTCGGTCGAAGTTGAACCAGGTCGAGTTGTCCACGCGCGCATTTGGGTTTTGGACGAATGCCAGAAGGTTCGCTTCCACGCCGTTCGGGGGGATGTTCAGGTTCGTCCGGTTCGGCAGAGTGCGCTCCGCGAAGGTCCCTGACGGAACGGCGCGGTTAGCGGTTCCGGTGGGAACGGGCGTCACCTGCGCGACGGGGGCACGGCGTCCATGGCCCAGAAGCCAGATCAGCCCCAATCCCAGCGCGGCAAGCGCCAGGGCCGGAAGCCAGTTCGAGTGTCTTTCCCTCGTCACGGCTTGCGCCACGACCGGTGAAACCCTGGAGGCCTCCGCGGCAGGCCAGAACATGTCCCTCAACCCGGCTGGGAGGTAGTTCCGGATCGTGCCGGCCTCACGCTGCAGCATGCTTCCGAGTTCGCTCATGCTGAGGTGGCCGTCGCGCACGCGTTTGCCAATGAAGCTCACAACCAGCGGCGCGAGAGTCGCCATCAGAGTGGATGCGATTCCGGTACCCAAGCCGGTATCCCGGCCGATCTCATTGACGACCGCGCCTTCCCGGGATCCGAAGAGGCTTCCCATCAACCGCTTCCCACTCGCCACGAGGGATGAGTTTGGGTCGGAGACTCCGCTCGCGATGTCACCCCACCAGGTTTCTCCCGGCGGCGCTGAATCCAGTAGCTTGCGGAGTGTTTCAGGGTCGGCGGCTTTGGTAGCGAGGCCGCCCAGCAAAGCGGCGATGGACGATTCCATCCCCCGCGACACCGATTGTTCCGGTTGACCAAGCGAGCCGGCGATTGCACCGACAGCGCGCTTGTCCAGCATCTCTTTTAACGAAGAGAATAGCGAATCCGCCATAAATCCCTCCTCATCTGGTCCCGAAGCTTTGCGAGGTTCGCCTCTGCACTACGTTAGGAGAGATGGGGTGTAGACTACCGGGTTGCAATTTAGGGGGTGTATTTCACGGTCGCGGGCGTCCGATCCCGATTGATCAGGCGTCCGCGGGCGGGGGTGTTGCGGCCTGTGCCACCCGGAATTGCAGCTCATGCAACTCGGCGTACAAGCCGCCCGTCTTCAGCAGGCCGTCGTGATCTCCGCGCTCGATAATCTCTCCGTCCTTTACCACGAAGATCACATCGGCCGAACGAATGGTCGATAGCCGGTGCGCGATGACGATCGACGTTCGTCCCTTCATCAGGCGGTCCAGCGCGTCGAAGACCAGCTTTTCCGAAGCCGCGTCGAGGCCCGCGCTGGCTTCATCCAGAATGAGGATCGGGGTATTGCGAATCAAGGCCCGGGCGATAGCGATGCGCTGGCGCTGCCCGCCCGAGAGTGTGAGGCCGCGCTCTCCGATCATGGTCTCATAGCCATCCGGCATGTGCTCGATGAACTCGTGGGCGTTCGCCAGTCTCGCGGCATGCAGGATCTCTTCACGCGTCGCGTCCGGTTTTCCATACGCGATGTTGGCCCACACCGGCCCGTGGAAAAGCAGCGTCTCCTGCAGGACGAAGCTGATCTGTTGGCGCAGCGATTTCTGGCGATAGAGCTTCACGTCGAGGCCGTCGATCCGGACGATCCCGGCCGCGGGGTCGTAGAAGCGCGGAATCAGGTTGATGATGGTGGTCTTGCCGGCCCCCGTCGGACCCACCAGCGCCGCCACCTGCCCCGGCTCCACCCGCAGGCTGACATGCTTGAGGACCGGGTAGTCCGGCTCGTAACCGAAGGTCACATTGCAGAGTTCGATTTCGCCTTGGAACCGAGGAGCCGCGCGGGCCCCGGGCAGGTCCACTACCTCGCGGTCCGTTTCCAGCACCTCGCGGATCCGCTCGTAGCCCACTGCGGCCTTCGAGTACGCATCCGTCATCTTAGACAAGTCCCGCATGGGTTTGTACATGCGGCCGAGATACCAGATGAAGAGTACCAGGGACCCCGCGCTCAGCGCGCCGCTCAACGCCATCCGGCCTCCGAACCACAAGACGAGACTGGTTCCGGCGGCAACCAGCAGGTCCACCGCCGATGGCAGCCTCACTTTGAGGCTGCGCGCCCGCAAGCCGATGGTGATCGACTCCAGGCTCTCCTCCGCTAGGCGCTGCTGTTCATATTCTTCGCGCGCGAAGGCCTTCACCACCCGAATGGAAGACAGCACCTCCTGAATCACGGAGACCATCTCGCCTTCTTTTTTCCGAACTTCGCGCGAGACGCTCTTGATGCGCCGCGTGTAGCGGAAGACCACGACGAACAGGATTGGCGCCACGGACAGCGCGATCAGGGTGAACCGCCAGTTGAGGCAGAACATAACGGCCATCATGCCGACCAGCGTGAGACTGCTGATCATCGCGCCCAGAAGGCCGGAGGCAATGAAGCTCTGGATGGCATCGATGTCGCTTGTCAGCCGGCTGATCAGGTCGCCGGTATGTTTGCGGTCGTGGTAATCGAGCGAGAGGCGCTGAATGTGCGAGTAAAGCGTCTGGCGCAGGTCGTGCATTACGTACTGGCCGATCCGCGTAGTGAGATATCTCTCGGTGTACGTGGCCGCGGCGCCGATCGCCGCAATGACCAGCACCGCCAGGGCGGCGAACTTCAGGATCGCCAGCTTGTCCGCCCCGGCCATCAAAAGGATGGCCCGGCTCAACCCACCGCTGCCCGGCTTGGACTTCAGCACGTTATCTAGGACGATCTTGAGTGGCCAAGGCTCCGCCAGGCTCGCTACGCCCTCCACCAGAACCGCGGCCACGCCGATCGCCAGCCCGGTGGTGTGCGGCTTCAGCAGGTGGCGGATGCTCAGCTTCGGTCGCTTGGAATCGGTTGCCATGGAGTTGGGCCGGCCGGTTCAGGGTGCTTCCAGCCGGTGGGCGGCAAACGCCCACCGGCCCGTCAGCTGTTGGGGAACTATGCAGCCTGCGGAATCTTTAGTCGGTCACCCGGGTGGATGATCGAATGCTCATCCTTGAGCTTATCGGGATTGGCCGCGATGATCCTCGGGAATTGGTTGCCCCGCCCATAAAACCGCTCGGCAATCTTCCATAGAGAATCGCCTGACTTCACCTCGTACAGCTGCGCCGCCTGGGCGGGCGCGGCCGGCTGCGGCAGGCTGGGATCCACGCTGAGGTCGCAGACCAGGTCGGCATAAGCCGGATCCACGCTCTTGATGCGGTTCCAAATGAGGTTCTTGACATCCGCGTTCGGCGCCGCGCCTTGCAAGAACAGTTTATTCTCCTGGAGGTGCAGGTGGTCCAGACGCACACCCCGCTCCCGAATTGCCTGAAGCACCGGCTGGTACTTGGCCTTCAGTTCGTCAAAACGATCCATAGGATTGACTTCTCCCTCTGTAGCAACGAGATTCAGACGCACGACCCTCTGGCCGCGCTACACGGATCGATGCAACCGATCGCTCCGGCGCCCCAGTTTCTGCCCGGCCTTGGAGATAAGCCGGTCTTATCCTTGGGGCTCCGAGAATTCACCGCTGCGCGTGATCGCGTCGCGTAGGATCATCAACGCCGCGTCCCGCAGGGTCAATAGATCGCACTCTCCACTCCAGACATCCTTACACATGTATCTCGCGAAAGACGAGTGCAATTCGACTGGAATCGCTTCCCACCCGGACTGCGAAATCCTGGTGACCTGGCGAAGTGCGTGTTCCACCAGGTCGCTCTGAAGCCGGGTCATGCGCCTGTAATGGATCGACTGCGGCATGGCTCCCCTCCACCGGCGAATGGCGCTTCCCCTCTTCCCGCCGCGGCATCGCTGCCCTGGCACTTAAAGAGATGCCGCAAACGGTACACGGGAAGGTGCCTGGTTGTTACCGTCCCATTACCGCCGCCCGCGAGCCTGTTTATGATGCCTTGGCTTCGATTTCGGCGGCGTGATACCTGCTGCGGATCCGGGCGATGTCCACGGTTGGTGCCGGAACTTTCATGTCGAGGTCCTCCAGCGTGCGGGAAATGATCTGGGACACGGCCAGGTCGCGAAACCACTTGTGGTTCGACGGGATCACGAACCACGGAGCGTGCGGAGTGCTGGTCTTGTGCAGCATATCCTCGAATGCCGCGATGTAATCGTCCCAATACTCTCTTTCGCGGTAGTCGGCTTCGCTGACCTTCCAGCGGCGCACCGGGTCTTCCAGGCGGCGCTTGAAGCGAGCCAGTTGCTCCTCTTTCGAAATGTACAAAAGGAACTTGAGAATCTTGGTGTTGTTCTCCAACGCCAGAAGTTTCTCGAAGTCGTTGATCAGGTCGTACCGTTTCAAGTAGGCTTGCGGCGGCACAAGTCCGTGGACCCTCGCCACCAGCACATCTTCGTAGTGCGAGCGGTTGAAAATCACCATTTCTCCCCGGGCCGGGACGTGCGGGTGCACCCGCCAGAGAAAGTCGTGGGCGAGTTGTTCCGGGGTTGGCTGTTTGAACCCGACGACCCGGCAGCCGGCCGGGTTGGCGCAGGTGAAGATATGACGGACCACGCCGTCCTTGCCTCCGGCATCGAGTCCCTGCAGCACCACCAGCAGGGAATGCTTCTTCTCGGCGTGCATCGTGTAGTGCTGCTCGTCGATCTTCGTCACGTGGAAGCGGATGTCCGGTAGCGCCGCCTCCGGCGTTTCGTATCGATCCCGGTATCCCGGGTCGATGTTTCCCAATCTCACCCGTGAGCCGGGTTCGATCATAAACCTCTTCAGGCAGTCGTCCGGGTATTGCTTCGGTTTCTCCATCACCCTCAGCGTTCCTAAGTTAGGCGGGGCGCTGAGTCTGCCGGCAGCCGCGTCTGTTAAGCGTCTTTCAGGTTGCACTTCACATATCACCATCGTGTTACTTACCCCCTTCTGCACAGCGAGGCGGTTATAGTGCTTCCACTAGCGGAGATGGCAGGTCCCCGGCGGAGGGTTCATTATTGGGCGTGACTGAACAAGTTTCACCCCCTTGCGTGCTAACACCCCAATATGGACCGGCCCCGCCTGGAGCCGCATCATGAACTGTACGGAACCAGAGAAAGGAGGCGCGGTCGTGAAGAAGGATGCAATCGTCCGACTTATACCTTTAGGAGCCCAGGCTCGCGCAATCGGCGCGCTCCTGGTTGCAGCAGTCTTTCTGTTTCAGGAGTCGTTAGCGTTCGCGCAGCCGCCCAAGCCAGCTTCGTCGAGCTCGGGACAAGCCCAGGCGCAATCCCTTTCACCCGAGCAACTCGACAGTCTGGTAGCGCCGATTGCGCTCTACCCGGATCCCTTATTGAGCCAGGTTCTGGTGGCATCAACCTATCCGCTCGAAGTCGTGCAAGCCGACCGGTGGGTGAAACAAAATACCGGCCTGCAAGGAAAGAACCTCACCGACGCGGCAGCCAAACAGCCCTGGGACCCGAGTATCCAGGCGTTGGTGCTGTTTCCTGTGGTGCTCGCCCAGATGGATCAGAACATCGGCTGGACCACCGACCTGGGTAACGCGTTCCTCGGCCAGGAGAGTGCAGTATTCGATGCCGTGCAGCGGATGAGGCAGAAAGCGGAGCAGAACGGTAAACTCAAATCCACGCCACAGCAGGCCGTCACCACTGCGACCGTCAATGACGCCAGCTACATTGAGATCCAGCCCACCGACCCGCAGGTAATCTACGTGCCGCAATACGAACCTGTCGCGGTCTGGGGTCCCCCGGCATACTACCCGTACCCGGCGATCGCCTATCCATACGGCGGCGCGCTTGCAACCGGCATCATCTCCTTTGGAGCGGGCGTGGCAATTGGGGCTCTGGTCTCGGGAGGCGGCGGATGGGGCTGGGGCTGCGGATGGGGCAACAACGCCGTGATCGTCAACAATAATTTCATTCGGAACAACCATTTCAACAGAGCCAACGTGGGGAACGGCAACCAGTGGCGGCATAACCCGGAACATCGCCGGGCCGTACCGTACAACAATGCCGGAGCGGCGGGCCGATTCAAGCCCGGCGCCGCCAACAACCTTCCGAACCGGCCCAATCCGATACAAACGCAGCAGCGCCTCGGTGAGGCCGGACGGCGTGCTGGACAAGGCCAGTGGACCGGGCGCACACCAGGAAAGGGCGGACCGGGCAATATCGGTCAGGGAATGGCGGGGCGGCCCGGACAGGTCAGTCCCGGCCAGCGGCCCGCGATGAATCCCGCCAACCGGCCGCGGGCCAATACCGGATCTGCCAATCGCGCCATGCCTAACAACATGGGCAACAGGATCGGCGGCAGGCAGATCGCTCCCGGTAATATGGGCGGCGCATTCGGCGGCATGAACGCAGGGGGCGGCCGGGCGCGCATGAACAGTAACCGCGGCTCCTCCAGCTTCGGTGGATTTAATCGCGGAGGCGGCGGCTTCAATCGCGGAGGCGGCGGCTTCAATCGCGGAGGCGGCGGCTTCAGCCGCGGAGGCGGCGGGCGTCGTGGCGGCGGTGGACGGCGTCGCTGAACACCCGCGAAGAAGAAAGACGAAAGAGCCTATGTGGATGCCTAAAAGTAGTTCGTGCCTCCAGGCCGCGGCAGTTCTGGCTGCTGCGGCCTTTCTCCAAATCGGCGCCGGCTATGCCGGCCCACAACCGCGGGGCGAGAGTTTCCGGACACCGGAGGCCGCCGCCGCAGCGCTCGCCGCCGCGGCCAGGGCCAACGACGTACCGGGCCTGCTTCGAATCCTCGGGCCCGCTGCGCGTCCTATCCTGATTACCAACGACCCGGTATCAGACCGCACCGTGCGCCGGAAATTCGCCACGAAGGCCTCGGAGCGGATGAGCGTGGTTCCCGATCCCAATCGCCCCGGCTACAAAGTAGTCGAGGTCGGCGAGAGCCGCTGGCCCCTGCCGATTCCGCTGACTCGCGGGAACGGCGGCTGGCGCTTCGATGTGGATGCGGCCAAACAGGAGATTCTCCTGCGACGTATCGGCGACAACGAACTTTCCGCGATCGAGATCAGCCGCGGTTTCGTGGAAGCTCAGAACGAATATGCCGGTCGGGCCGGTGCTGCCGGTAAGGCGCCCCAGTTCGCGCAAAAGTTTTTCAGCTCGCCCGGCCAGCGGGACGGACTCTATTGGAAGAGCGATGACCAAAACGATCAAAGTCCCGTCGCCGAAATGGTTGCCAAGGCCATCAGCGAGGGCTATCGAACCAAGGGCACGCCCTACCATGGATACTACTTCCGCATCTTGAAGGAGCAGGGTCCCCACGCTCCGGGAGGCGCCATGAGCTATCTCGATAACGGTGCCATGAACCGGGGTTTTGCCTTGGTCGCCTGGCCTTCCGATTACCGTTCCACCGGCGTGATGACCTTCGTCGTGGATAAGACGGGCATCGTATATCAACGGGATTTGGGCCCGCAAACCGCCGATGTTGCCGGCGCCATGACGGCCTACGATCCCGATGGGAATTGGGCGCCTGTTTCCGATTCTGTCAATCCCTAGGAATAGCCGGGCGGGCCGCCGCGCCCGCCCGGCGCCTCCCCGACAGTTTGGCGGCTGATTGCCTGCTTCTAAGATGTACTTATAAGTACGTGCCGGCCCGTGGCGTGTAACCCGAAGAACATCGTTAAGCGGCATACGTTTTGTTTGTGCGCTTCATCCCCTTCTCCATTTGACCTTGGAATACTCTCCTGGAGAAGTTTCGGAAGTGGAACTAAACTACTATTACTTATACCGTTACTCTTTGGGAGTCAGATCATGACGCACAAAGGTACTGTTCTTATCGTAGATGACGAGCCGAGGTGGCTGGAATTCCTATGCCGGATTCTCACGGACAAGGGCTATCGAGTCTTTACCGCCAGTGGAGGGAAGCCCGCGCTCGCCGCCGTTGCCGCGAACTCATTCGACCTGATTTTGCTGGATATCCGGATGCCGTCGATGGATGGGTTCGAAGTCTGCCGCCGCCTTAAACGGGACGAGGAGTATCGCGCCATCCCAGTAATCTTCCTCAGTTCGCCGCTGGAAGCCGAGATCGTCGAAGGCCTTCGGCTCGGCGCGGTGGATCTTCTGTACAAGCCCTTCCGTACCATGGAGGTACTGGCCCGTGTCGATGCTCGTCTCGAGCTTGCGCGGCGCGAGCGGTTCGAACGCACGATCCGCACGAGTGAAGATCGCGTCAATCGCTCTCGCGACCTGGAAGGACTCGGGCTCCTCGCCGGAGGAGTGGCCCACGACTTCAACAGCTTCCTGGGCAGCATTCTGTTGAATTCCGAAGTCGCCCTCGAGGAACTCGACAATGCTTCGCCGGCGCGCGGCGAGATCGAGAGGATCCGCACCGTCTCGCTCCGTGCAACGGAAGTTGTGTCCCAGTTGATGCACTATGCTCTCTACCACACCGTCGATTTCGAACCTACCGATCTTCGCGGCCTGGTTGCCGAGATGGCCGGGTTGATGCGCTGCTCGACCCCGAAAAAGTGCCGGATCGAGACCGACCTCCTGCGCGCTGTGCCGTTCGTACGGGCCAATCCGGCGCAGATCCGCCAGGTAGTCATGAACCTCATCAGGAACGCCTCGGATGCGATCGGCGACCGCGCCGGCGTCATCACCCTCAAAACGTCCTCCGCTCATATCTCGCCCGGAGAGTGCAGGCTCCCGGAGGGCGAGTATGTGAGCCTCGAGGTGACGGATACCGGCTGCGGCATGACGGACGAGACACGCGCCCGGATCTTCGACCCCTTCTTCACCACCAAATTCGACGGCCGTGGTCTCGGGCTCGCGGCGCTGCAGAGCATTGTGGCGAGTCACGGAGCAAGCATCGACGTGGCCAGTACACCCGGATGTGGTACAACGTTCCGGATCCTTCTGCCGTGCTGGCGGGAACCGGTCCCGCTCCCGGAAACGAAGTCTGCCGCCCGAATCGTCCAATAAGTAAGCTTTGCGGCGTCGAGTTAGTCCGGCAGCGCGTAGTAACCTCGGCGCCACATGACGTTGAGCGACGTCTCCCCGCGGGGAGGAGTGACTTCCACTCTCAGAGTGCGGTACTTGCCGTCGTTCGCCTGATTACTCGAGGAGTAGCCTAGCATATACTCCTCGCGGAGGTCTGTACTGAGCCGGTCAATGACTTCCGGCAGGTCCCCCAGTTTGCGCGCGAAGTAAGCGCGCCCTCCGCTTTCCGAGGTCAGCTTCTCCAGGAACTGATATCTCTCGAATATCCCGATCGCATAGACGCGGACATCGGATTCCATCACCAGGTCCTTGATCTCCGCCTCCGTGTACCGGCTGTTGTTGTCCCCGCCGTCGGTCAGCACAAATAGCGCCCTGCGGGAATTCTTGGCCTTCTTCATCTGGTGAACGCCAAGGCCGATTGCGTCCAGCAGGGCTGTCCAGCCTTGCGGTTCCTGTGTCGACAGATCCCGCAAAATGTCCCCGGGATTCGGCGTGAAGTCTCTCACAAGCGCCGGCTGATCGGCGAAGCGAACAAGAAAGAATTCGTCCCCCGGGATCGTGGTCTCGAAGAAGCGCCGGATCGCCGCGACCGACCGGTCGATGCGCTTCTTCATGCTGCTGCTGGTATCGAAGACAAAGCCGACCGATACAGGGCCATCCTCCTTGAAGACGCTCACGACCTTCTGCTCGACGTTGTCTTCGAAGACGCGGAAGGAGCCGGCGGTAAGATCGGGTACGGGGCGGTCCTGCAGATCCGTCACGGTGACTGGTACCAGGGTCAGGTTTACGTCCAGCCGGATGTTCGACCGCCCGATCGTCCGGTGATGGATGGGGACGATGCGCGGGGTGATCGAGACCGTGGGCTCCTGTGTCCAGGCGGCGGGAATCAGTGCTGCGCCCAATGCGAGCGCGGCCAGAGTTGCTCCGCCAAACCCCGCTCTCGAACGCTGTTTGACTCCTGGACCGGGCATCAGCCACCTTGGCGTAGGAATCGAAATAGTATATGCCCGCGACCCCGCTTGCGCCAAGTGGCGCGGGGTGAAATGGGGTCTCAGCGAGCAGCCCGAATCGGACATTCCGCGGGGATGCGCTACCCCGTTTCCGATGCAAAATCTCGTAACTCGTTGGGATAATTCACCCGTTCGCGGCCAAATTCATCAGCCGCACGCGGTCGGAAGGCATCCAGCCGTTCAGGATGGGAACTGAACGGGGCTCTTTGACCGCGTTCTTCCCGCTGAGATTTCAGGGGAGGTCTTCAGCATGAGGTGTCTCGCGGTGCTGTTTGCGATTCTGTTAGCCGCTCCGTGCTCCGGCGGCGACAGGAAGGAGCGGGATCCAGATCAGATCGGCCGCCGTAAAGTGGGCGGCGGAGTCAATTTTTACTCGCGAGCACACGAGCTGGAATTAGGCAGGGATCTCGCCCGCGATGTAGAACGCGAAGCGCAAATGATCGACGACCCGGTGGTCTCCGAGTACGTCAACCGGATCGGACAGAATCTCGTCAACAACTCGGACGCCCAGTTCTCGGTCACCATCAAAGTGATCCGCTCGGCGGACGTGAATGCCTTCGCGCTGCCCGGCGGCTTCGTCTACGTCAATTCCGCGCTCATTCGTACCGCCGCTACGGAAGCCGAACTAGCGGGCGCCCTGGCGCATGAGATCGCCCACGTAGCCGCAAGGCATTACACGCGGGAAGAGAGCCTGCGGGACATCTTCAGCCTGGCGAGCATTCCGCTGATCTTTGTCGGAGGGCTGCCGGCGTTCGCGGTCCAGCGTGGACTCGAGATCGCCGGTCCGCTGGCCTCCCGAAAATTCTCCCGGGCGGCGGAAGGGCAGGCCGACCTGCTCGGCGTGCAGTATTTGTACTCGGCCGGATACGATCCTCTGGCGTTGATCGACTTCCTGGAGAGGGTCTCTCTGAACGAGAAGAGCAATCCCGGCGTATTTACTGCAATGCTCTCGATGCATCCTGCAATTCCCAGCCGCATCCGCGCCCTGCAGAAAGAGATCGACCGCGACCTGCGGCCTCGAGAGCAGTACCTGTTTCAAACTTCCGAATTCGTGAAAATCCAGGAGCGCCTGACGGAGATCGAAGGCGGAAACTATGTGCGCTGGAGATTTCCGCGCTCTCCGGTGGACGGCTCCGATACCCGGCCGGTATTGAAACGGCGCACCCCAACTCCGTAAGTCGCCCCGCCGGCGAAAAATAAATTGTCACCGGATGCCTCGAAGGCGAATCGCTCCTACCATCACCTGAAAGGGGGCGGTCTCCATGTCCATGAATCGCTTTCGGGCCGCAACCGGCGTGCTTTCACGCCTGCTGCTCTGCGGCTTCGTCGCCGGTTCCTGCAGCCTTTGGGCTCAATGGGGCGCAACAGATGCGGGCGAGGTCAGCGCCTATACCGGAATCGCTTTCGGAGCTACAGGGGCGCGCCCGACGGTGGGCGGGAGCAGTGGAATCAGTGCCTCGCGATACGCCATCGCGCTGATCGAAACTTCGTACATCCCGCTGGATAACCGCACACTGGCGTATCACCCGGGGGTCTTCGCGAGCAGCTCCGGACTCTTCGACTTCTCCTTCGCCGTCAATGTGCGCGTGCCCGTAAAAGAGCGTTGGGAGCCTTACGGCATCCTCGCGCCGGCGCTGCTCTACAACTTGTATCGCGCTCAAGTCGTCCAGCCGAACGGCACCGTAGTGTCGCGCAGCGGCCTCAGCGATTGGAAGTTCGGATTCGAAACCGGCGGCGGGCTCCGCTACTACGTGCGCGAGATGTGGGGAATTCGCGGAGAGTACAGGTACACCATCAGCACCCGAAACTTCAGCCGCCTGCAGGTGGGGGTCTTCTATCAGTTCGAAGGATTCTCGTCTGCATTCCGATTCCGATAACCGCGCGGGGCCGCCCCTATTTTTGCTTCGCCAACTGGAGGAGCGCTCTGGTCAGTTCGGTGACGGCGTGCTCCTCCTGTCCACGGCTGGCCGTGCTGCGCGGCAGGGAGGCCAATTGGATGTGCACCAGTTCGTGCACCACCGTGACTTCCATGTCGTCGAGCATGGCCTGAAAGGGAAGCGTGTAGTCGTAGGTGGACAACACTCCCACGGCGGCCTCCTTTTCATCGAGATCCCAGTGGACGTTGCCTAACGTGTTCGGCTCGAGTTTCCTGGCGCGGACCAGGTTCACGCGGATCTTCCAATCCGCCAGGTTCAATCGCTGTTGCCAGATGCGCATCTTCTCTTTGACAAATGCATCTGCAATCGCTTCGCGCTGTTTGGGGTTAATTGTTGTTCCGGTCTCCGAGGCGATCGCGCTTTCGGCGATTGCTTCGCCCTGTTTGGCGGTGGTTGCGTTGCTGTGCTCCGCAGCCGATACGGGGTTCGCATTCGACCGAAGAAACAGGGTGGAAAGAAAAAGGAGGGAAACTGCGGCTATCCCATGATAGACAGCGACAGCCAATCTACTTCTGGCCATGTAATTTGGATCATAACACACGCTCGTGCCGTGCGGATCCATACCGGACCGCGTTTCACCCCGGGACCCGCGAAAAGGGGTTACACCTCACACACCGCTCCTCAACAATTTGCCATCCGCCTCAGATTTCCTGCATCGGGGATACTTGTGAAGCAACTCATTCTAGGCGCGATCGTCGCGTGGGTGGCCTTGACGCCTTCCTTCGGCTGGCAACGAGGACGGTCCGGAGGGCGCGGTTCCGCGGCGGGGGTTTCGGGTTCAACGGGTGCGTTTAATTGCCGCAACTTCAGCGTCGGGCGCAACTCCTTTTGGGGGGCCGCTCCCTGGAGCTACGGCGAAAACGACTACGACGACGGCTGGCCGCCTGATTTCTCGGATAGGGGCGGTCAGGCCGCAGCGCAGGCTGGACCCCAAGTGGTTGCGCCGGAAGCGCCCCCGCCTCCTCCCGAGCCCGTCCGCCCTGTGATCCGCGAATACATCTGGCCCGAATCGAACGGCAGGGAAGCCGTGCCTTTCTCGATCGTTTCGAAGGATGGCACGGTGCGCTTTGCCGTTGCCGTGTGGGTGCAGGCCGGCGTGCTGCATTTCACAGCCCCGGACAAAACGTCAGGACAAATCGCGCTGAATACAGTGGACCGGCGCGCAACCGCACAGCTTAACGCTGAAAAGCGTCTCCGTTTGGCGCTGCCGTGAATTCAGGAAAGCCCTCTGCACGGCCCTCGGGGAGACGGTGGTTTTCAGATTCCTCCGCACTCCCCGACAGCCGTTCTCCCGTTACTGGTTTAGATTGGGCAAGCGGGCGCAGGGCCACATATCTTGGGGTTACCCGCGACGAATAGTGGCAACGAGGCTTTGCACACATTTAATAAATCCGCTGGAAACGGTACGCCATCCCGACTGGTGGAGACCAACATGATGCCTACTGTCCTGGTTGTGGACGATGAGCCGTTGATCCGCCAGGTGGTGGCGCTGATGCTTCAGCAGGACGGCTATTCTGTTTTAACTGCCGGCGGTGGAGCCGAGGCGATCTCGGTTTCCCGATCGCATGACGGAGCAATCGATCTGCTGGTCAGCGATGTGGCGATGCCCGGAATGGATGGGCCTACCCTGGCAACCGAACTGCTGGAGGCGAATCCGCAACTCCCTGTGCTATTCATGTCTGCTTCCCGTGAGGATGCGCACCTGAGCGCATGCCCGCGGTTTCGGCTGCTGCCGAAGCCATTTTCGATGGCCACGTTGAGAGGCGCGGTGCACGGGCTCCTGCCTGTCGGTGTGTGGGCCGAAGGCTAGCCGCCGCGCGCGCCAAGAGATCCTGAAAGCCCCAAGAATTGCTCCGGCTTCTTTTCGCTCTGCATCGTGCTCAGCGAGGGGTCAACCGTGGGACATTTCCGGGGTTACGTCGCATTCCCTTTGCTCGCAATCGCGCCTGCCGTTGTTGGGCTTCTGTTGTGGCCGGGGATTAGAAATGCCGGCGCTCAGGATTCCGCTGTTTCCATTACGCCGAGACAGCGGCTCGGCAGTGCCGATCGAACCGCTTCGAATATTCGGGTGGATTCGGACCTGGTTCTGGTCCCGGTCCTGGTAACCGATCACGTGGACCGGCTGGTGACCGGTCTGGGCAAGGAACAGTTCAAGCTGTTCGACGACAAGATCGAACAGGAGATCACGCACTTCTCGTCGGAAGATGCTCCCATCTCGGTCGTGCTGGTGTTCGATTGCAGCGGCAGCATGGGGGACAAGCTCAAGAAGTCGCGGTTGGCGGTGGCCGAGTTTCTGAAGACTGCGAATCCCGAAGATGAGTTTGCGCTGGTCGAATTCAACGACCGCGCGCACATCGTCTCGGGCTTCAGCGAGCGGCCCGAAGACTTGCAGAACGGCCTCGCTTTCACCGCATCCAAGGGGCGGACCGCGCTCCTGGACGGAATCTATCTCGCCATGAGCCTCATGCGGCATGCGAAATACGGGCGCAAAGCGATCCTGATCATCTCCGACGGCGGCGACAACTGCAGCCGGTATACGGAGAAGGAGGTCAAGGAGCGCGCCCGCGAGGCCGATATTCAAATCTACGCGATCGGAATCGTCGAGCCGGTTGCCGCCCGCGCCAGGACGCCCGAAGAGATGATCGGCCCGGCCCTGCTGGACGAGATCTCCGGGGTGACCGGAGGCCGTCTGTACGAGGTCGACGACATCAACCAGTTGCCCGCCATAGCTGTCCAGTTGGGAAGGGCCCTGCGAAACCAGTATGTGCTGGGATACTCGCCCTCGGGGCCGCGGGACGGCAAATTCCACCGCATTACGGTGAAGCTGCTGCGGCCGAAGGGTGTGGCGCCGCTGCGCGCGACATTCCGCTCGAGCTATCGGGCGCCCGAGCAGTGAGCACTCAGAAATACAGGTTGAGCGTCAGTGCCAAGGCATTGACGCGTGGCGGGTTGGATCGCGAGTTGTTCTGCCGGACAATGTGGGGCTGGAAGACAACGTGCGGACCAGCGGGAAATTCCAGCCCCACGGCGAGCCGGTTCTGATTCCAGGCGTTGTAGCGCGTGTCGTAGAAGATCTCTGCGTAACCGAACGGGGTAACGACGAAGCGCCCGAACTTCAGGTCGCGCTCCAGCCACAGGCGGTTTCGATATCGGGCCGAGAACGGCTGTCCGTGGATGAAGCGGAACTCTCCCCGGCTTCGATCGGCGGCGACGATCTGCGCGGGAAGGGGATAGCGCGTCGTAACCTCCAGGATGCCCCGCTCTTCCCGGTTGTGATCGTTCCGGGTAAGGCTGTTAGTGTATTGAAGCCCGCCGCCGAAGGTGAGATACCGCTGGCGGAACACATCCCCGCGCTCGCGCAGATTGCGCCGGAAGATCGGCCTTAGGGCGACCTCCCCGAAGTAGCTGTAGTTGCCCTCGCGGGAGCGTGTGTTGCGGTCCCCGTCCAGCGAGCCCTTCATGAGGAAGCGCGTGGTCTCGCTCAATCCGATGTAGAGCTTCACTTCCGGCCAGTACTGATCCTGAGTCTGTGCCGCGGCGCGAAGCGCGGATGCGATGAAGAGAACCGCGACGACTTGCCTCGGATGGCCGCCCATCCGCTATCTCGGCAGGGATGCCTGGTGAGCCGGCTCGCCACCCCGTGCAGCGGGCAGAAGGCCCGCTCGCAGGATGGTGGTGGCGTCAGTCTCCCCGTGCCGGGATTGGTCACGGTCGACGCCCGAGCCTTGCGCTCGGGCCGCTGAGGCGCCCATATCGGCCCCTGAAGCAGTTTGGGACAAAGGAGGAATAGTAGCGGAACTACGGTGGCGGGATTGCTGTGCGGAGTTTAAGTTCGAGTTTTCCATACCGCTGTTCTCTCGGCGGCCGCCGGTCCGCCTGGAGATTGCTGGCGGCAACCATGCGTAACCGGCTGAACATTGCGCTGGATGCGGTCGCGTGAACCGGGACTCAATGTTTTCCGAGCGGTTCTCGACGCGTTCCGGCGCCCGCGCCGCGTCCTACACGCTGACTTCGGCGCGAACATGGAAGAGCGGAACATAGTGTCCTTTGGGGATCTCGATGACGATGGGATCGTGCAGGCCTTCCGACATGTAGTACTTCTTGAGCTTGGCCCGCAGCCGCCAAGCCTGGCTGCGCACGATGGTGTCCACCTTGGGATCGTAATCCGGGCTCCGGCCGAAGACGGAGACTCCGATGGTCGTCTCCTTCAGGTGGTCGGCATCGCCGCGCAGGGTCGTGTCAACGACGAATGTCAGCAGCTGTGCCAGCCGCTGACAGCCGCTCATGGCCCGGCTCTTGCGTATTCGGTCGACGGCCCGCCATACATCCGAGCCGTCAATGCCGCCCGCCCCCACCGAATCCGGCGCCTCGGGTGCGACATATTCCTGGGATCGTTGCGATTCTCGCCTCACGCTAATTACGATGCAGGGCGTACTGCGGCGGTCCCAATTCTTGGTGCTTCACATAACGGCATGTCCAAAACTCACCGTTTGCGTACGCCGGCGCCCGCTGATTTTGCGCCCTCGCCGCCGCACGGCGCATCCGTCGGGGGGTGGTGTTGTTCGCGTAAGATGCCCGGCACCGGATCCTGTCCGCATCGTACTCGTTGGCCGTTGTGTTTTTCTTAGCGCCTGCTCCGGGAGGCTCAACGGCTGGTGCCGGGTACCCGGGTGCCGAAGGAGTGGCGCGGGCGTCTCTATTTGACGGGGACAAGCGCGGCTTTCGGCGTGCCTCTCCGCACTGCCGCGAAATACCGCTCGACGTAGTCCTCGAGCGCCACCGGCACCTCGTCGCGATCGATGTCGGCGCCGCCGTAGCGATGCGCGGCCCGCGCGTCGGCGTATGGCGTGACCAGCCTCTGTTCTCCCGAGACAGTTTGAATGGCTGCGCTCCCGGTGACATTTTCCGACCGTTTGCCGAGGATCACGCTGATCTTGCCGATGGCGGCGAGTTCCTCCGCCTTCTTGGCTTCCTTGTTGCCCTCTTCGCTGCCGGCCGAGCTCTTGCCCTCCGGATCGCCGGCGCCGTCGTTCTGGCCGGCGCCCATGGCGGAGGATCCCTGCTGCCCTTGCCTCTGGTTGCCCTGGGCGGAGCCGGGCTGTCCATCGGCGGGCTTGCCTGTGGGCCGGCCGTCCTGGCCCTGGCCGGCGCGGCTGCCCTGGCGGCCCGGATCGCGGCCGAGCCGGGCCTCGCGGATCTCGCCTCCGGAGCGTCCCTTCGATTCGGAGTGGAGCTTTGACAACATGCTGCGGACGGCATCGCCCAGTTTCGAGATCAGGCTCGAGCTGCTGTCGGACTGTTGCGCCTCCTGGCCCTCTGCATCCTGCTGCTGCTCCTCGCGCCGGTCGGCGCTTCCCTGCGGATGATTGGAATCCTGCGCGCCGGCCGCCGCGTTCGCCGGAGTGGGAGCCGCGCCGCGATCGTCGCGCTCTTCTGCTTTCGCCTGGAGATCGTGGGGAAGAGCGTCGGCCGAGCGGTTGCCTTCGCCCTTGCTTTCCGCGGAATCCTCGCCGCCGTCGTGTTCCGCGGGCGACGGCAGCGCACGCGGATCCTTCCGCTCGCGCGCTTCCAAAAGTTGCACCTTGGAGAGTCGCAGCAGGCATTCGGCGATCGCGGGCATGGGCTGGCGCAGGTCCAGATGGTCCCTCCAGGAGTAACGCAGAACGAAGAGGCTCCCGGCCACCACAGCCAAAGGCGCGGCCGCATACAGCATGCGCGGCGCGCGGAACGGAACCGCGTCGGCTGCGCGCACCGATTCGGAAGCGCGAAGCGCCCGCTCGTGCTGCCCCCTCCGCATGCCGTCGTCGGGGCGCCGGCCCGCGTCCGGGGTCGAATAGAACAGCGCGGTCGAAAGCGTATCTGCGAGGCGCAAGCGCGTATCCACAATTCGAGCCGTCAGATAGGGCCCGGGGATGCGCCGGCTGGCGAGGTATGCTCCAGCCGCGAGAGTGGCGGCGGGCATGGCGACCAGCCAGCGCCATCCCAGGATGTCGGTGCCCAGGAGGAGCAGCAGGATCAGCAGCGCTACTGTCACGGTCAGCGCACGAGCGCCTTCGGCCGCGATGGCGTTACATATCAGACGACGCCGCGCGCGCGAGATCAACCGATAGAGCATCCGCCTCCCACCTCGCTTAGCTAGATGTCGATCGCGCGGCACCGGGCCTAGTATTTCGCGCGGCTGGCAGACGAAATGGACCCGCTTCCGGGTGCGGGATCTTCCAGTTCGAAGACGCCGTGCGTGTCGGTCATCGCAAACAGACGGTCAGGATCTCCGGGCACGACCATCAGTTGGGTGATCGGGCCCAGTTCGAGGCTTTGTGAGCCCCTAGGCTGCCACGACGCTCCGCTGTCGCTGGTTTCATAGATGAGTCCGTAGACCGCGGCGTAGTACACGTCCTCGCGCGCGGGATGCCGGACCACCGCATCGACCGTATTGCCGCGCAGGCTTCCCTGGGCGAATTCCCACGTGACGCCGAAATCGCGGGATTGCGCTAGTCCGGCGGTGGTGGCTGCCAGCAGGAGGCCCGCGGCGTTGCCCGCCAGGTCGAGGACTTCTGGATCGCCCGGAATGGGCGAGGCCGTCTTCCAACGCACGCCGTCGAAAGAGATCCATATGTGGGGACCGGCCGCGGCCGCCAGCATGGTGGCGGAGATCGCGGTCAGGTCGCGAATAGGCCCGCCGCCGCCCGGCAAGTCGATGCGGTTCCAGGTGCGCCCGCCGTCGTCGCTGCGATAGAGGTCGGCAGCCGAGGACGTGAACAGATGGCCGGAAGCCGCAACTACGGATGTGACCGGCGACGGAGTGGGAATGGACGCCCAGGTCCGTCCGCCATCGCCCGAGGTAGCCAGCTTGCCTCCGTCCGTGACATAGACGGGATCGGAGGGGTCATCTGCCGTTGAGTTCTTCGTGAGGCGCTTGGATGGCGCGCCCCCGCCCGATGCCGGCACCCAGTTCGACGCCGCGGCCGGCAGTGTCCAGACGCCGCCATCCGCGTTCTCTCCCAGCGCGCTGCTGAATAACGCGCCGCCCGATTCGACTAGCGGCAGGAAGTGGCGGCTGCACAAGCCCCGGTTCATTTCCCGCCAGTGCCGGCCGTCGTCGTCGCTGCGAAGAACCCCGGCGTTCGCGGTGGCGAGGAATACGCGTCCCGGATGGGCGCGGTCCCACGCAATGGCCTGCGCCACGTCGTTCGAAACCTTCGTCCACGAGGCGCCGCCATTCACCGTTTTCATCAGGCCGCTCTTTGAGCCGGCAAACCACACACCGGGCAGAGTTGGATGCTGCGCTACCACGTAGGTGCGATCCGTAGCGCTCTTCGCTTTGGCCCACAAGCCTCCGCCATCGGTGCTGCGGTAGACGCCGCTGCACGCTCCCGCCAGGACTCGTCCCGGGTCCTTCCAGTCCACCCCTATGGAGAAAACGTCCGAGTCGGTCTCAATACCGTCGTGGACCGGCTGCCAGCGGCGCCCGCCATCCTCCGTCTTCCACGGAAGGTGGGGCGTGCCCGCGTAGATGATGCTGCGGTCGGCCGGATCGAAAGCGAGGGAAACCACCGGTCGCAGTTCCGGATCGCCGGGCGGCGAGATGGGCTGCCACGACTCGCCGCTGTCGGAGCTCAGAAAAATGCCGTCTTCCGTGCCGGCCGCGATGAAACGCGGATCGCCGCGCCAGACGGCAAGCGACCATACCTGCCGGTTCCGCATACCCGGAAGCTGCTGCCACGTGTAGCCGCTGTCGCGGCTGCGGAATATGCCTGCGTACCGGGACGACCCGCTCGAGAGCGCGACCAGATACGTATCGGCGTTCGATGGGTCGATCACTACGGCGTGCAATGTGGCCCGGAATTCTCCGGGAAACGGGAGCGGAGTCCAGGATTCGCCCGCGTTCTTTGAAAGGAACAGCGAGGCGTTGGCCGTGGCTGCGAGCACCGAGTCCGGGTGATTTGGATCAATCTGGATGACGTTCACGGAACCACCGAATGGGCCGAGCGCCTTCCATTGTGCCCGCAGTGGGAAAGCGCACGCGGCCAGCATGATGATCCAGGTGTTGGTGAGAATTAACCGTTTTGGAATCATAGACGCACTTAGATCGATGCCACCTTGTTCGCACTGTTTCAGAAATCCGCCGCCTGAATCCGTTATGCCGGGTCACCCCAAGAACTGCGCCTCTCCGTGGACGACCTCATCCCTCCAACGGGTAGAGCCGTGGCCGAACCGGCCGGAGACCGAAAATGAGAATTGGTTTGTACTGGATGGGACTGGGCATGATGGCGACCTCCCTATTGTGGGGACAGGCCGAGAACACGCCGAGAGGCGTGCGGGTACAAGGTGAGATTTCTTCCAGCAATATGCTGCCGGGCGTGTTGACCGTGGAACTGGGCGGCAGCGGTGGAGGAGTGGCGGAGACTGCGATGGTCAATCCGGACGGCACTTTCGAGTTCCACTCGGCAACGCCCGGGATGCGAGAGCTGCGGATCAGTGCCGCTGGGGGCACGGTCATTTTCCGTGAATTCGTCACAGTCACCGGACCTACCCAGCAGCTTTCGATCCGTCTTCCGGAGGCGCCCAAGGCCAACCGCGCGGATGGCGATACGGTGTCGCTGCAGCAACTGCAGCACAAGGTCCCCGTCGCGGCGCGAAAAGCATTCGAGAAGGGCCAGGCTGCCGCGCACAAGGGAAATAACGAGGGAGCACAGGCGTTCTTCCGCAAAGCCGTGGATATCGATCCCGAGTTTGCCGACGGCTATAACGAGTTGGGCGCTGCGGAAGCATCCCTCGGTAACCTGCCGGAAGCCGCGGACGACTTTCAGAAGGCCATCGACCTCGCTCCGGAGCACCGCCTGGCACTGCCCAATCTGAGCATCGTGCTGGCCAAGATGAAGCGCTACAAGGAAGCCGCCGATGTGGCTCGCCGCGCTTTGCGGGTAACACCTGCCAGCGCCCCCGTTCGCTTCATTCTGGCGGCCAGCCTGGTCGCCAGCCATGGCGATGCCGCGGAGGCGCTGGCCAACCTGCGTCAGGCGGAGACCGAGATCCCGAAAGCGCACTTGCTCGAGGCTCAGCTTCTTGTAGAGGCGGGCCGGCCGGAGGACGCGGCGAATCAGCTGGAGGAGTATTTGCGTGTCACTGCGCGGGATGATCCGGAGCGCGGCAAGATAGAAGGTTATCTCGCCGACTTACAGCACAAGGCAGGAGCAAAAGACTAAGTCGGCCGTGCCTGCGCCTCCATCGTCGTAACCGTGAGCGCGCCGTGCGTGAAAAAGGCTGTCGGACGATCGGCTGCCGCCCGGGTGGAGCGGCCGGTTTCGTGCGGCCGCAGTCTAGGGCGCGTAATACCCGGTGCGCCAGGAAGCGCGCAGCGAGGGGCGGCCGAAAGGCTGGATGATCTTCACCAGAACCCTGCGATACTTGCCGTCGCGCCGCGGGTTGGTCGGGTAGTAAGCCAGGGTGTATTGGTCTCGCAGGGCCCGGCTGATTTTGGCTACTACGCCCGGAAGCTGGGAGACTTTGTCCACCTGGTACATACGGCCGCCCGTGTTCTCCGCAAGCTTCTTCAATACCTTGAAGCTGGCCGGGGCCACCATCGGACCGTTGATGGCGATGGCGTATACCACGACATCGCTCTCCCGCAGGAGGTCGATGATCTCGTGTTGCGTGAACCGGCTGTTGTTGTCCGCGCCGTCGGAGAGCACCACCAGGGCGCGCCGCGGGTTGTGCGCTTTCTTCATCTGGCTGACGGACAGCCGGATGGCGTCGAACAGCGAAGTCCAGCCGTCGGCTTGAATGGACCTCAGGGCGTCCTGGATCTGGGTCGGGTCGGATGTGAATCCCTGGAGCAGTTTCGGCGCATCGCTAAAGCGAATGACGAAGAACTCGTCTCCGTGTATGGCTGTGTTGGCCAGGTGGGCGACGGCTTCGCGCGAACTGTTCAGCTTGCCGTCCATGCTCGCGCTGGCGTCGAAGACGATTCCGACCGAGAGTGGGGCGTCCTGGTTCGAGAGGTGCGCGACGGGCTGTTCCACACCGTCCTCGAACACTTTGAACTGGTTTTCGGAGAGTCCGAGCACCGGCGTACCCATCGGGTCGGTTACGGTGACTGGAATCAGGACCACATTGACGTCGACGCGAAGGGCGCCGGGGGTCTTTTCTTCACGATGAAGGCGGGGAACAATCGAAACACGAGGTCCCTCGCCAGGCGAGTCCTGTGTTTGCAGCGGGCCGTTCTGCATCGATGCGTATGCGGTTACGCTGACGGCAATCGCGGCGATGGCTTTGAAAAACAGGGACTGGACGGGGAGGTTCGTCCTGCAGGGCATTCTGAAGAATCTCCTTGCGTTACGGTCTGTACGGATGGTAACAGAATGAGTGCCGCCGAGTCGCTGAAATTGTACGTCGAAGGGGTTAAGCCTTAAGCCATTGAAATACAATGGGGGCACCGATCCGCTATGATGCTAAGGCTACGACTTCCTCGACAGGGGTAGGCAAAAGGCCGGCGGTTCCGAGTACGGGAGACTCAGTGACACCGAAAATTCTGATCGTCGAAGATGATGAAAGTCTTCGACGCGTCATGCACATCCAGTTGAGCCGGGAAGGGTACGATACCACTTCGGTCGCCGACTCCGAGCAGGCCCTTCCGGTGTTGGACAAGTCTCCGCAGAACCTGGTCATTACAGACCTCAATCTGCCTGGAGTGTCGGGGATGGATCTGCTCAAGAAGGTCCGCGCCGAGTGTCCGGAGACCGCTGTCGTCGTCATGACCGCCTTCGGCACCATTCCGAGCGCCGTCGAGGCCATCAAGGCCGGGGCTTACGACTACATCACGAAGCCCATTCACCCGTACGAGATGAAGGCCCTGGTGAGCCGCGCGCTGGACCACTATCGTCTGATCGAAGAGGTGCAGGTTTTGCGGACCTGTCTCGACCGGAAGTATGGATTTGATCAGATCATCGGATCTTCGGAGGCACTGCTCCAGGCCTTGGACGTGGCGGCGCGGGTGGCGCCGACCGATGCAACCGTCCTGATTCACGGCGAGACCGGGACCGGCAAGGAACTGGTCGCCAAGGCCATGCACCTGCGCAGTTCACGCCGGGAGCACCCCTTCATCACGATCAACTGCGGATCGATTCCGCGGGAACTGCTGGAATCGGAGCTGTTCGGCCATGTGAAAGGCTCGTTCACCGGAGCCATGACCCACAAGAAGGGCAAGATCGAGATGGCGGACGGCGGAACGGTGCTCCTCGACGAAGTCGGCGAAATGCCGCTCGAGTTGCAGGTGAGAATCCTCCGATTAATCCAGGAGCGCGAGATCGAGAAGGTCGGAGCTACGGCGCCGGCAAAAGTGGATGTGAGGATTATTTCGGCGACCCATCGCGACCTGGCGGCCATGGTCAAAGAGGGCACCTTCCGGGAGGACCTCTATTACCGCTTGCTGGTGGTGCCTATCAACCTGCCGCCGCTCCGGGAGCGGCAGGGCGACATTCCGGAGCTGGTGGAGCACTTCTTTCTGAAGTGCAAGGCCAAGCACAGCCGCCAGGATCTCGTTTTGCCCAACGCCTTGCTTTCCTACTTCTCGAATTACGAGTGGCCGGGTAACATACGGCAGATGGAAAACGCCATCGAACGGATCGTGCTGCTATGCCGGGGCTCCGAGATCACGATTCGCGACCTACCGGACTTCCTACGCTCCGAACGCCCCCAGGCGACGCCGCCCATAGCCTTGCCCGAGGAAGGGATGAGCCTCGGCAGCGTCGAAAAGCGCCTTATCCTGCAGGCGCTCGAGAAGTTCCACGGCAACCAGACGCGCGCCGCGAAGTACCTCGGCATGAGCCGCCGCACCCTCGCCTACCGGTTGGAGAAGTATGGAATTCTGAGTGAGACTCTGAAAACTCTGAGGCAGAGTGTGTGATTTTTCCGACCCCTCCTGTGCACCAAATGGTTCAAGCCCCCCGTCCACCATTCGACCATAGCGTACCGAGATAGTCTTCCCGCCGCCGAAGTTACTACGCAAGTAATTGAGCCGCTTTGTGGCGGTCGTTGGCCTTCGGCGTGCCCTCCTTGGTGCGTATGCCGGGGCACACTACGGAATCGGCCAAACCGGAGACTCCCATCAACGATGTCGAGTCCCCCAGAGAAATCGGAGGCGCGTCCGACGGCGCACCAGCGGAGAATCTGAGCCTGAGTACCGAGGAAGCGCTCGTCGAGCGGGCCCGCCACGGAGATGCTGTCGCATTCGGCGAGCTCATTCGGAGGCACCACAACCCGTGCCTGAAGCGGGCGATGCTCATGATCCGCAACCGGAGCGACGCGGAAGATGAGGTCCAGAACGCCTGCTGGAAGGCCTTTCAGCACCTGGAGCAATACCGGGGCGAAGGTTCTTTCGCGGCGTGGCTGAGCCGCATCGTGGAGAACCAATGCCTGATGCGCATCCGGGAGGAGCGTAACTCGCGTTTTGTCTACCTGGATGAATCCACCGAATCCAACGTACGAATCGAGCTGGTCGGACAGATCACGGATCCGGAGGACGAGCTGGGCTGGCAGGAGGTCGTGAACCTGGTACGCCGGGAGATCTCGCGAATTCCGCCGCTGCTGCGCAACGTGATGCTTCTGCGCGACCTCGAGCAATTGTCGATGCCTGATGTCGCCGCCAAACTGGGGCTGTCGGTTCCCGCCGCGAAGTCGAGACTGATGCGCGCGCGGATGGAACTGCGCTCGCGTATCGGGAAGCACTGTGGCCGGAAAGGCGCCGGCACGCTGATGCAGAAAGCCAGATACAACCAGGCCGCCTATACTCGCGCGAGTTAGTTAGGGAACACTCCCGTAGCACTGGGCCATCCGAATCGCGCTACAATCCGAGCGTGCACTCCATGCCCGCGCGGGCGGCGTTGGAGCACGAATCTCTCCGGTCGTTTCTGCGTCACGTGACGTGCGGAAGATCGCATTCCCGGGAATCCGGGGGCCGGGCTCTGTGAGGATTTCGGTATGGCTCGCGCAGACCGAAAGATGATGCTCGGGGCGTTTCGCCGGCTGGGAAAGATCGAAGGAAAGATACCCGACGTAGGCCGCCTGCTGGCGATCGCCGCCCATGATCTGCGGAATCCCGTGAGCGGGATCATGAGCGCCAGCGAGTACCTGCTCGAGGATGCCGCGGATCTCCTCGAGAGCGAGCACCTGGCGGTCCTTCGATCAATCGAGTCCTCCAGCCGCCAGATGCTCGCCGTGATCGACGACATCTCGGAGATCGCGGCCCTCGAATCAGGCAAGCTCCAGACAGACGCTCAGCCGAAGGACATCGTGCGCATGATCCGCGGTGTCATTGCGCAGAACCGGCCTGGCGCCGACCGCAAGGGGATTCACATCGATCTACAGGCGCAGCCCGAGATGCCGCCCGTGGAAATGGATTCGGCCCGGGTGCACCGGGCCGTTCACCGCCTGATTGGCATGAGCATCGGCTCCGCTCCCGAAGGCGCCGGCATCGGGATTCGCGTCGCCAAGGCCGGCGACCATGTGGCGATTACGGTGTCAACCGACGGGACCTTGCTTCCGGGCGTGGATGGCGTGCGGCCGGGCGATGCCGCCAGAACCCTGTCGGCTCTGCTGGTCGAGCTGGTGGTGGCAGCCCACGGCGGCACCATCGAAGCCGGAAGCGACTCCCGGAAAGGTCAGGTATTCCAGCTCACGCTGCCTCTTTCCGCACGTTCCCGGCCCCATCGCCCGTGAAGGGTTCCCCCGGCTCGATCAGCGAGCCGCGCGATCACGGCCGGGCAGCGACAGTAGTGGCCACTGTCTGGGTTTCGGCCGGGGGCGGCGTGGAGCCGCGCAGCATTCCCGGAGGCACCTTCTTGGACTTGTCGGTATTGCCCTTGTCCTTCGTATTGGGATCCGGGGTGGGAACCGGCGCGGACTGATCGTCCGGTTTCTCACTCTCGCCATGCTCCCACCAGATCGTGGATTCCAGGGCGTAACGGCAGATCAGGTCCATCAACTTCCCCACCTGCTCCGCTTCATCGGGATCGAAGTGGCGGTCCGCTCCTTCGAACTTCATGATCGCCGTGTCCATGTGGATGACATAGGATTCCTGCTTGGTCGGGGAGTATCCGCCGGAGCCCAGGTCTCCGGACGAGAGTACCCAGGTGAGCTCCTGTGTAACGGGATTCCAGCTCACGGATTCGAGCCGCCTCAGCCGGACCTCGACGCCGCGGTTGGCCTGAGGTTGGTCCGGTTTTGGACTCTCCGGAACTGCCTTCGGGGTTCCCGGCTTGTTGGCGGGTGTCGCCGGGCTTTGGGCGGAGCCGACGGCCGCGGCGGCAATCAGCCCGATTACGCAACCGGTCAAATGACGCGATCGCCTCATGTCATGGACTGCTCTCATGGGTCCCTCCCCTCGCATTGGGATTGATGCGAAGGGCAAATCCTCGATCTAAACGTTTGGGACTCCGGCTGGAACGCATTTTTCTCCATCTGCCGCGCCGGGCCAGCATCCCCAGTGATGCGCACACAGTTGGTACCGCATTGAAACTCAGATGGCCAGGCGTCTACAAGTGCGGTCCGTGGATTTCCAGGGCGACGACACGGAACGTATCGCAGTCCAGCAAATTGCCGAGCGGATATCGGCGACCGTCGGTGCCGACTATTTCCACGCCATCGCCAAGCACCTCGCAAAGGCCATGGCGGCCGACTGCGTCCTGATCGGCGAGTTTGTCCACGGACATGTCGAGCGTGTAAGAAGCGTGGCGGCCGTTACCGACGGCAAGGAGGACTGCTTCGACCACGAGCTGTCGGGCAGCGCCTCCTGGCAGGTGATCGGGGGAAAATCGTGCCTTTGCCGGTCGGGCGCCCGCAAGCACTTCCCGAACGATCCGCTGCTCGCCAGGCTGCGTGCGGAAGCATTGGTCGGCGTGCCCCTGCTGGGTCCGCAGGCGTTGCCCGCCGGGATCCTGCTGGCGATCTACCGGCACCCTGTCTCCAATCTCGGCGTTCCGAGATCGCTGCTGAAGATCTTCGCTCCCCGTTGCTCGGCGGAGTTGGTTCGAAAGCAGGAAGAGGAGCGCCTGCGGGAGAGCGAGCAGCGTTACCGGGTGTTCGTCTCGCGAAACCCGATCGCGATGTGGCGTCTCGAGTTCGAGCAGCCGATCCCGACCGACCTGCCGGAAATGGAGCAGTTCGAAAGAATTTACCGGTACGGCTACCTGGCGGAGTGCAACCAATCGCTGGCCGGCCTCATGGAAGTGGAGAAGCCCGAGCTCCTGCTCGGTTCACGGCTCGAAAAACTGATGCCGAAATTGGAGGGTAGCGCGCGGGAGGCCACCCTGAATCTGATCCGCTCCGGTTACCGGCTCACGGTCTCGGAAGTCGAGCTGCCCAATTACCTTGGCAGGCACAGACATCACGTGCGCACGGAGTGGGGAATTGTCGAAGACGGTAGGTTGGTCCGCATTTGGGGCACCACCCGGGACGTGACGGAGCTGAAAACGTCGCAGCTCGAGGTCGAGGCCTGGGAGCGCCGCGTGTCGAGCCTGCTCGATGTGGTGCGGCTCGTGGTCGTTATCCTGAATCTCAACGGCGAGATCACCTACGGAAACGGCTACCTGAAGAGTCTGACGGAATGGCGGTCCAAGGACCTGGTCGGGAAGAACTGGTTGGAAGTCCTGGTTCCCGCGGAAGAGCACGCCAGGATCCGCGAGTTGACCGCGGCCATGCCAGCCACCGATCGCCCGACGCATTTCGAGAGCACCCTGCTCGGGTCCTCAGGCGCCCGCTGGTGGATCGAATGGGACGCCACCGTCCTGCGGAACGCCCAAGGCGCCATCGAGGCCACGGTGCTCATCGGCCGCGACATTACCGAACAGCGGGCCATGGAGGAGCAGCTCCGTCAGTCCCAGAAGCTCGACGGCATTGGACGGCTGGCCGGCGGCATCGCTCACGATTTCAACAATCTCCTCACGGTCATCGTGGGCTACTGCGCCCTGCTTCTTCAGAAGAACGACCTGACCGACTCGACCCATTCCGCCGTGGACGAGATCCGGAAAGCGGCCGAACGAGGGGCGCAGCTCACGCACCAGCTTCTGGCCTTTAGCCGGCGCCAGGTGCTGCGGCCGCAGGTAGTCCGCTTGAACGACCTGGTCGAGGATGCGGAGGGCATGTTGCGGCGTTTGATCGGTGACGATGTGGTGTTGATCACGAAACTGGATCCCGAGGCCGGGTGCGTCCGCGCCGATCCCGGTCACCTCCACCAGGTGCTGATGAACCTGGTGGTGAACGCGCGAGACGCCATGCCGCATGGCGGCCCGGTCACCGTCAGCTCGAAGAATGTGACGGTCGATGCCGGGCACGCCGCCGTTTTCCCTGGTGTGCCTCCAGCGGAATACGTGGTGCTCAGTGTGGCCGACGCCGGAAGCGGCATGACCGAGGAGGTGCGCAGCCACCTGTTCGAGCCGTTTTTCACCACCAAGGAACATGGCAAGGGCACCGGAATGGGTCTGCCGATGGTATATGGCATCGTGCACCAGACCGGCGGCCAGATTGTCGTGGAGTCGGAGCCCGGCAAGGGCACCTGCGTCCGGATCTTCCTTCCCAGGGCCGCGTCCGTCTCCCCGGTCGATACGGAGGAGCCCGGGGAGGAGCCGGAGATTCGCGGCGGGTCGGAGACGATTCTGGTGGTAGAGGACCATCACGAGGTGCGCGCCATTGCGTCCAGGACCCTGCGCGGGCTCGGGTACAACGTCCTCGAAGCGGAGGGTCCCGCACACGCCATCGAATTATCCGAATGCGGCCTTGATATCGACCTGATGCTCACCGACGTGATGATGCCGGGCATGAGCGGCAGTTCACTGGCTCAACTGTTTCGGCATTCCCGTCCGAAGCTCAAGGTACTGCTGATGTCGGGCCACACCGATGTGCCCGAGGTCGTCGAGAGGATCGGTGAGTCCGGAATGGACTTTCTCCGCAAGCCGTTCACTCCCTCCATGCTGGCCGTCAAGGTCCGGGAGGTCTTGGATCGCCATTGCGAAGGCTTGCCCAATGAAAAGGGCGGGCCGGCGGGTCGCAAAACTCGGCGACCGGCGGCCCGTAAGAGTTGAGGGAAGAGAAGGAAACTCTGGTAGAAAAATTCCGTGATTACCCAATGCGAGCCGGCGGACCGGAACGGTCGGAGAGGCGCCGGCTCGGTAAGGGTAGCACAGTTACCGCGCTCCGAACGTGAAATTGATTCCCGCGGTATAGCGCAGGTTGTTCTGGGAGTTGTCACCAAGGTCGCGCAGGTCGCTGAACCGGGTATAGTAATAGTCCAGGCCGACCGGCCGCACGCTGAAGTGCTTGTTGATCTTGATGTCCAGTCCGCCGCCCGCTGTCATCGCGAAGGCGTTCTGGCTGAATCGTAGACGGGCGGTAATGGGCTCACCGGGGATGATCGGTTGAAGGGGATTGATCTGATCCTCCCCTGGCAGAAGGTCGATCCTGGTGCTGGCTGTATAGACCGCGCCGCCGAACAGCACCTGGGCATATGGCCTGAAGCGAGACCATTTATTGAACGAATAGCGCGGTCCGAACAGGTAGAAGGCCTGCGTGTTGTCGATGTCGAAGCCGCCGAAGCCGTTATTGTGCACGGCGCCGAGATCGGCTACAACTCCGAGCCATTTGCTGAAGTTCCAGACAAACTGGCCGCTGCCGCCATTTGCGCTGATTGAACCTAAGTCATTGGACGAACCCAACCGAACGTACGTGTACCCCAGGAACGTTTCGAACTTCGGCACATCCTGGGCGGCCGCAACAAAGGCGAATACCAATATGGCGGCAACCAACATAAAGCTCTTTTTCATGCGAGATCTCCTCTGAATATCCAAATCGGGCTGGAAGCCCATTGGCCTTGCCGGGACATTGATGTCCTACCGAAAGGCCCGTTTATTGACCCCTACGCCAGAAATGATCCAATCGCCGGAGGACTGCGCTAGTTTTTGGGGTTAACTTGGAGGGCAGCCAAAATCAAAGAGATGGCGCCTCACGACCGCTCAATCTCGAGTTACATCTCGATGACAATCTCGCGCTCCGGAGCTTCCCAAAAAATAGTACAACCACGGACAAAGTCCTGCATCGGGTCCACACATGCGCGCTGGGCGTGCGGAAATGAGCCCGATATGGAATCGACTTATCCGGAAAGTGGCACTCGCTCGAAAGGGAAGTGGTTCGACAGGTTACTCGGAGTAACCTCGCGCCTTCGGGACTACCCGATCGCCGCCAGCTCCATCTTTTGCATTGTCGTGATCGTACTCTCGCATGCGGGACAAGTGCCTCCTGATCCCGCGGCCGGCCGTCAGCACCACGACAGGTTCGAAGCGGCCCCCGCCCGCACGGATTCGAGCAAGGTGCGCGAAGGCCCGCCGGCCCGCTACCGCCCACACCCTATCGCGGAGAGACTCCCCGGCGGCAGTCTGGCTGGGCAGTAAAAAGGGTGATCCCGGCGGCCGATTTTCAAAGGAGCACCGCGGGCGGCTGTGTCGTATTTGCCGACACTCCTTCCGAAGGTATTCATCCCTTAGTTATCCTTGCATTACTATACTTT
This sequence comes from Bryobacterales bacterium, assembly GCA_963836015.1. GTDB lineage: Bacteria > Acidobacteriota > Terriglobia > Bryobacterales > Bryobacteraceae > CAWCDJ01. Next base: position 1,438,290 of record CAWIIF010000015.1, read on the forward strand.
CGCGGACATACTATACCCGCGCGCTTAAACAGCTCAGGGCGTTCAAAATGACCGATCAGGACCCCATCAATCTGCAGGCTTGTCACGTGCCGGCCTACGGACTGCACGACGGAGGCCGGGTGCTCGAATCCAGCCCGGAATTGGCACGGATGTTCGGTTACGGATCGCCCGACGTGGTGGTCGGACGGGAGGTGTTGGGGTTCATCGACACCGAGCACCTCGATGCGGCCGTGCAGAAGGCGCTGGCAGAGCCGGGAAACCCCATCCGCACCCGCGGCGTGCGTGCGGATGCATCTTCGTTCGCGATCGAAGTGTCGTCCTGTAAGGTCCAGTACCGGGGTACCGTCGCGCGCCTTTTCCTCGTGCGAGATATCTCCCCGCTGGCGCTGGTCGTGGATGACGACGCCATCGTCAAAAACCTGATCGCGGCACTGCTCCGGATGGCGGGCTACCAGACCTGCGCCTTTCACGAACCCGAGCGAGTGCTGCAGGCGTTTTCACCAGGCGCTGCCTCCGTCCTGGTCACCGATATCAGGATGCCCGGCCGTGACGGAATAGCCCTGGCGGGCGAGCTTCGCAAGTCCGATCCGGACCTGCCAGTGGTCTTCGTCTCCGGCTATTCGGATTCGCCCGTGCCGCGGGGCGACCCGCGCACGCAGTTTGTGCAGAAGCCATTCGGGCTGAACGACCTGAGCCAGGCCCTAAAGAGCCTGCCTGAGCGCGCCTGGCGGGAACTCGATTAAAAAAACGCTCTGTGAAGACTGAAACGTCCCGCCTCCGTTCGTCACCATAGGTTATACAAACAGGGCTGCGACATCCGACGGTCGCGGAGGACCGGCGGCTCGACACGCACCCCTTCCCTGAGGCGGTGGCAACCATGCCGGATCGTGCCCCGGCGCCACCGCCACTCCTGTTCCTAACGTGTGTATAGCTGGAAGGCGGCCCAATAGTAGGGCTTTCCGCGGGTACCACCGGCTCGCGCGAAATCGAGCTTGACCTCGTGCAGCGCGCGGTCGGGCGCCTCGCCGCTGCGCAACTTCCCGTAGAGCGATTCCATCAACGATGCGGTGGATTGATCGTTGACATCCCACAGGCTGGCCACCACGTTTTGCGCGCCCGCGCTGAGGAAGGCCCATGCCAGGCCGACCAGCCCTTCCGAGGAATACGTGCGGGTTCCGGCGCTGCGGCACGCCGAGATGGTCACCAACCGCGCCCGCAGGGGAATGCTCACGATCTCCCGCGCGTAAAGCTTGGCGGTATCCTTGCCCGGCGACAGGACCACCGCCGAGTCGAGCGGGCTGTCCTGGTTCGGGATGGCGTGGGCGGCGAAGTGGATCAGCGAAAAGCGGTCCGGATCGGCCGTGCGATACGCCTCGGGCCGCGCCGCGGGGCCGGTCAGCTCCTGGTTGTCCCGGTAGAGCTGCGCGATGCCCGAGATCTCCTTGGATGCGTACGGGAGCGGCGGCAGGTCGGGGTCCGAGGGCTCCGGGTTGCCGATCAGCAGGGCCGAATCCGCCCCCGGTCGCCGGGCACGCTCCCCGCTGCCCAGTAGAAGCAGCGAAGGAGCGATTTCGACGGCGGCGTCTTCGATCCAGAAGCGATTTGCCGGCGTAACGAGTGTTTCGAGGTTCAGGTTGTGCAGGCAGCCGTCCGGGACCACGATTACGCGCGAGCCTTCAGGCAGCAGGTCGTGCACGGGAGCGATGAGGGTCTGATACAGTTCGCGCGCGGCGGGGTTCTGGACGAGATCGGACGACCGCGGATCCTGGATAGCGCGCGTATAGCTATCGACCAGCGCGCGAATTCTCGGCTCGCCAGGCAGCGTGACGGTGCGGAAGCCGTTCGGCGCGGCCGCCCACAGGTAGGAGCGCTCCGGGCCGAGCCAGTAGGAGAGGAGGGTGGCGTGTTCCTGTTGCGCCAGCCGGCGGAAGTCCTTCGCGGCACTCAATGAGGGATCGACACCCATCTTTTCGGCCAGCAAGCGGCCTCGACGCGATTCCGCGAAGGCCAGCGCCTCCTCGCCGCGGTTCTCCGAGACCAGGAAGTCGACGTATTGCCGGTAGAAGCGCATCGCTTGGCTGGGAAATGTTAGCTTGGACTGGTCATTCGACAGTTGCAACCAGCTGGCGTCGATGGTGGAGACGGCCTTCTCCACTTCCGATCGCGCGCGTAGGACATCTCCGGTGTGGAACGACAGGTTTGCCAAGCCGGCGTAGACACCCCAGCGGGAACCAGGGTCCTTGGTTTTGAGTTCCAGGGCGCTCTGGTAGACCTTGCGTGCCAGAGCGAGGTCTCCGCGGCCGGCCGCGATTCGAGCATCGTTTAGGGTCGGGTAAATCAATGCTTCCGGATCGTTGCGGGCCTTTTGCATTGCGATTGCCCGGTTGTTGTACTGCTCAGCGGTGCTGAGGTCCCTTAGACTGATGTAGATCTCGGCGAGATTATTCAACCATTTGGCTGTCCAGAAATCGTCGTGGAGACGAATGGAGATTTCGAGCGCCCTCTTGAGGAAGGGAATAGCTCCCGGATAATCGCCGAGCGACTGCCGCAGGAGTCCGATATTGGCAACCGCAATCTGTTGTTGTGCAAGCAATCCGGCCTTGCCAAGTATCGTGTCTGCCTGTTGCATGTAACTCACGGCACGGTCCCAATCACCCAGCCGGTAATAGCAGTAACCCAGATCCAAGAAGTCAAAGCCCATGACCGCCTGATAATTTCCGGGGCGGGACGCATCGATGCTGAGTTCCAGCCAGCGAATGGCCTCGTCGAATCTATAGCGATTGGACAGAAAATAGCCCAAACTGCCAAGAGCATTGGCGCGCAGGTAGCGATCGCTGGTTCGTTCCGCGGCTAACGTGGCGGCGCGTGCATCGGCCTCCGCGGTATCAGGACGGTTCAACCTGAGGTCGAAGCTGATTCTTCGCATCGAGGCCTCTGAAACCAATCCCCAGTCGGCATGCCGTTCTGCGAGTGCCTTGGCACGATCGAGCAGGTCGAGGCCCGGGATATAGCTCGACTGTGAGAATGCAATCACCGCCTGGCTGAGTTCGCGGCGCGCTTCGAAGGAATCCCGGTCATGCACCGCTGGAGGGGGAGCCTCTTGCAGAAGTAGTGAAGCCTCAGAGAACTTGGTTTGCGAAATTAGAGTTTCTGCGGTCAGTAGCCGGAATTTCCAGTGCCACCCTAAGTCGGGTCGGCTGCGCCATGCCTTGTAGCCGAGTTGCGCCTCCTGAAGCGCATTTGGCATGTCGCCGGATCGGCGCAGAGATTCCGCGCGCTCGTATACGACCGCTGGGTGGCGAGCCGCCTCGGGACCGCAGCCCAAGCAGGCAACGAGGATGAATAGCAAGTAATATCTACGGAGGGAATCCGGTGCCGTTGGTGTCACCATCGCAGATGGTAACATCTCCGTCGTGCGAACATCCCAGCACCAGCCGCAACATCGTAACCTTGCGGCGATCGCGCCAAATGTAGAGTTCTCCGAGGTAGATGGAGCCGAATTCCGGAAAGTGGATTCGGTTATTCTCCACAGTGAGTCCCGCCGGCGCTTTGATGCTTTTGACGATCGACGCCCCGACCATACCGTCGTGGACGCTCGCGCCCGGTTTGCCGGCCGCTCCCGTCTTTGCCTCGGCGAAAGTATCCCAGGTCGATAGAAAATCCGCATCGTACTCGAACTCCACCGGCTGTCCGGCGATTTTCAGGTTGTCGATGTGGCTTCCCACCGTCAGGATCTTCGGCTCGGATCCGTCCAGCTTGTGACGGGATGCGATCCGCGTCACCACGCGGTCCGCCGTCACCATATTGAGAATGTTCAAATACTCCACTGTGGCGGTGACAAGGGTGGTGTGCAGCCCGTCTTCCCCGTGGCCGACGGCCGTGGTGTAAGCGGCATCGCATGAAAGCATGTCACGGTGACGGAACTTCTCCACCCGGCTGTTCGAGACCCCGCCGGTCACCGAGAGGGCGCTGCCGGCCTGCGTTTCAATGTGCTCAGAAAATGGCTTTCGGAGCGTCCCCGCCAGAGCCGTCGTGTGGGCGTGATACAGGAACTTCTTATTGGGTTTGTCTGCCATGAGCTTTCCTCATTCAACCATGAACAGGAACTGGTTTTGAGGCGCCTTCGGATCGGCGGCCCTCTTCAGTGTGAGTGTGTAGCGTCCCGGATCCAGTTGGCTCCGGTTGAGAAGAACGGTGAGGGCGTCTCCCGGCTTGGGGGCCGGCGCCTCCAAAGTTTCCACGACATTGCCTCGCGCATCGGTGAGCACGCAGGTATAAGACGCCTGTGCCGGCTCGCCGAGCACATCGAAATACACGGTGAACGGGCCGGCGGATGCCGGAACCACGGGCAGCGAATCGCCTCCCCGGGTCGTGGCGTGCAAAGCCAGGGCGGGAACCGCCTGCGGCCGCAACTGCCGCTTCAACGCCGGGACCTGTATCGCCGCCTGATAGACCACCAGAATTCCCAGCGCGGCCGTTGCCCAGGCAAGGGCCGGCGGATGCCACCAACGTACCGGGGCCTTCTCCCGCCCTGGGGCCGGTTCCCTCGGAAACTCCGGCAGGACCTCCCGTGCGTTCGCGCCGAACCGGGCGCTGGCACGCACCTCCTCGGCGCATTCTTCGCAGGTGAAGAAATGCTCCTCGAAGGTATCTCGTTCCTCGTCTTTCATCTCGCCGAGGAGATATCGCTCGACAGCCTGGCTTTTTGCGGCGCGATTATGATCCATCCGAATACCTGACGATTAGTGATCCTCAATTGCGATCCGTTTCTCCCGGACCGCCCGCCGCCATCTTCCTCCGTTTCTCGAAAGCGCTTCGGAACTGCGACCGTGCGCGGAAAACCAGCACCCTCACGTAGTTGCTGTCCACTCGAAACGTCCGGCACAATTCCGCAAGTGGTTGTTCTTCCAGGTACAAAGCCGTCAAAATCAGCCGGTTTTTGTCCGAGAGCTCACGCAGCACCGCGCGGACCTCTTCCTGGCTCTCGCGAGTCATCAGCTCGCCGTCGGCGCCGGGATGCGTGTCGGCCAGCGGCGGAGGATCCCCTTCGAGCAGGGGGTGGCGGGCGTCGGCCCGGCGATACTCCTGCGCCACGTGATTGCAGACCGTGTTGACGTAGGCCCCGATCCGCCTGGGGTCCTGTATGGCCTTCCGCCGGATCGCCTGCACGACCCGCAGAAACGTCTCCTGGCGTATGTCCTCAATGGCTTCCCGCGCGTATTTGCGGGAGCGCAGCTTGATGAAGATCAGCTCACCGAAATACTCGTGGAAATGTCGCTCGATCGCCGGATCTCCGGCCGTCAGCCGATCCACGTATTCTGCGTCGAAGGTGAAAAGGGTCACGCTCTTCCGAATCTGTAGTATATCCGTTCCGGGGAAAAGTCCGTACGGAGCGAGACACTTCAGTGGTCCCGTTCGGTCACCAGCTCGGTCACTGCCAGCAAAGCCCTCTGGTATCGCGACTCAGGAAATTCCCCGATCGTGCGGCGGGCCTTCTCGGTGAACGTCTGGGCGCGTTCCCGAACGCGCTCGATCCCGCGGTACTTTTCGAGCAGCGCCAGGATGCCGGCAAACGGCACCTCGTCGTAGCTCCGCCGCTGCAGGATGTTTTCGACCAGCGCGCGCTCCCCGGGGGTGGCGCATTCCAGGGCATAGACCAGCGGGAGGGTGACCTTGCCTTCGCGGAGGTCTCCGCCCACCGGCTTGCCGAGGGTCTTTTCGCGGGCCGTGAAATCGAGTACGTCGTCCACCAGTTGGAACGCCATCCCCAGATTCCAGGCGTACTCGCCGAGCCTTTCCTGGGTTTGCGAGTCCGCCCCGCCGGCCAGGGCTCCGAGACGTGCGCAGACCGAAAACAGGCAGGCCGTCTTGCGGTCCACCAGCTCCATGCAGTCGGCCTCGCTGATATCGATGACCCCGATGCGGTCGAGCTGGATCAGTTCGCCCTCCACCATCATCTGGGTGAGGCCGATCAGCAGGTCGAGGATCGCAAAGTTGCGCTCCCGCAGGGCGATCTGGAAGGCCTGCATGTACATCCAGTCCCCGGCCAGGACGCACGTGTGATTGCCCCAGCGGGCATTCGCCGAGGGGCGGCCGCGGCGCGTCTTCGCGGCGTCGATCACATCGTCGTGCACCAGGGTCGCCGCGTGGATCAGTTCCACTACCGCGCCCAACTGAATGGCGGTCGGCCCCGCATTCCCGCACAGCTTGGCGGAAAGCAGGAGCAGCGCCGGCCTCAGCCGCTTTCCGCCGCTCGCTTGAAGATATTGTCCGATCGCGGTTACGGCATCCACCGATGCCACCGATTCGGCGGTAATCTTCTTCTCGACCTGTTCCAGTTCATCCTGGATCAGCTCGAAAATCTCGCGGGCGGTCAGGACTTGCCCCAGCTTGCCTAAATTCATGTAAGTTAACCAGTTTACCCGTTACGCGTCCCGCCCCGCAAACACAGCCTCTCAAAATTCGCGGAGGTCCGCTCGGCCAGCGCCCCGGCTGTGCTGCCGCGCACTTCCGCCAGGCGCTGCTAAAGTGTCCACGGCGAACGCCGGCTCGTTGCGCTTGCCGCGGTGCGGAACGGGCGCCAGGTAAGGGCAGTCCGTCTCGACCAGAAGCCGGTCCTCCGGAGCCAGCCGGGCGGCTTCGCGAACGTCCTCGGCCTTCGGGAACGTGAGGACCCCGCCGAAGCTCAAGTGAAAGCCGAGGTCGAGAGCCTCCCGGGCCTGCGCCGCGTCGCCCGTGAAGCAGTGCATGATGCCGCCTCCGTGCCAGCGCCGCCGCAGCAGGTCGAGCGTGTCCGTCCAGGCTTCGCGGGTATGGATCACCACCGGAAGACCCGCCTCGGCCGCGATCGCCAGTTGCTCCTCGAAGACCGCGCGCTGCGTATCCCGCGGAGAGAAGTCGTAGTGGTAGTCCAGCCCGATCTCGCCGATGGCCACCACCTTTGGATGCCCGGCCAACTGCTTCAGGCGTGCGAAAGTTTCGGGCGCCGCCTTGGACGCATCGTGCGGGTGTACCCCCACGGTGGCGTATATGAAATCGTGGCGATCCGCCAGGCGCACGGCGCATTCGAGGTCGGGCGGCCCGTTGCCGGTGCCGATGGCCACCATGCGGGTCACCCCCGCGGCCAGCGCCCGCTCGATCACCTGTTCGCGGTCCGGGTCGAACTTCGGGTCGTCCAGGTGGCAGTGCGTATCGACCAGCGTCACTTCAGGCGCGCTCCGACCGGGATGTCTTCGTGGAATCCGGCCAGCACGGGCTTTCCGCCCTCCACCGACGCTGCCACGATCATCCCGTTCGACTCGATGCCCTTCAGCTTGCGCGGCTGCAGATTGGCGACGATCACGACCTTGCGGCCCACCAGGTCTGCCGGAGTGTATGCCTCGGCAATCCCGGCCACGATGGTGCGCGGCTGCGCTTCGCCCAGGTCCACCTTCATGTGCATCAGCTTGGTGGAGCCTTTGACCGGTTCGGCGGTCAGCACCTGGCCCACCCGCAGCTCGACCTTCCCGAAATCGTCGATGGCGATCTTGGGCGTCTCCGGCTCCTTGGGCGCTTCCGCCTGGCCTACGAGCGCTTTCTGCTCCGCGGAGATCCGTTCTTCGAGTTCGCGCATCTTCGCGATGGCTTCTTTGGCTTCGATCCGCGGGAATACGGCGGCGACTTCGCCGATCTTCTGCCCGGCTGCCAGGCCTCCCCAGGCCAGCCTGTCGAAGCGGACCGATTCGATGGAATCGCTCATGCCGAGCTGCGTCCAGATCTTCGGCGCGGATTGCGGCAGCACCGGAGCGAGCAGCGCCGTGGCAATGCGCAGCGCCTCGGCCGACGTGTAGAGCGTGGCGTCGAGCTGCCGCTGGGAATCCGCGTCCGGCTGGCGGGCCAGTTTCCAGGGGGCGCGCTGCACGATGAACTTGTCCACGGCCGAGATCAGGCTCCACACGGCTTCCAGTCCCTTCGAGAATTCGAAGCGGTCGAAGGTCTCCTGTACCGCCCGGATGGCGCCGTCGGCCAGCGCCGCGATCTCCGGGTCGCCTCCCGCGCCTGCCGGCACTTCGCCATTCCGGTACTGGTGGATCATGGTCAGGGTGCGGCTGGCAAGATTCCCAAGGCCGTTCGCGAGATCAGAATTGTAGCGACCCACCAGCGCGTCGAAGCTGAAGCTGCCATCCTGCCCGAAGACGATCTCGCGCAGCAGGAAGTAGCGCAGGGCGTCGGCGCCCATCACCTGGCGGATCGGCTCGGAGCGCACGATGTTGCCGCGCGACTTGCTCATCTTGTCGTTCTCGAACAGCAGCCAGCCGTGCGCGAAGACCCGCTTCGGCAGCGCCACGCCCGCTGCCATCAGGAAGGCGGGCCAGAACACCGCGTGAAAGCGGACGATCTCCTTGCCGATCAGGTGCAGGTCGGCCGGCCACAGGTCTTCGCCATCCACCGCGCTCATGTAGCCGATCAGCGCGTCGAACCAAACATAGAAGACGTGCTTGCCCTCCACCGGCAGCGGGATGCCCCACTTGAGTGTCGTGCGGCTGATGGAGAGATCGTTCAATCCCTGGCGCACGAAAGACAGCACCTCGTTGCGGCGCGTCTCCGGTTGGATGAAATCCGGCTGCGATTCGTACAGCTCGATCAGCTTTTGGGTGAATGCCGAGAGCTTGAAAAAGTAGTTCTCTTCCGTGACGGTTTCGGTGATGCGGCCGCATTCCGGGCAGGGATCGCCCGGCTTGGCTTCGTTGACGTAAAGCTCGTCGTACACGCAGTACTGGCCGGTGTAGCTGCCTTTGTAGATGAAGCCGTTATCCACGCAGCGCTGGAACAGCCACTGCACCACCTTGTGATGCCGCGGATCGGTCGTGCGGATGGTGCGGTCCACACGGATGTTGAGCTTCTCCCACTGGCCGCGGAACTCGGCCGAGATCACGTCGGCGAACTCCTGCGGTGTTTTGCCGGTCGCCTGGGCGGCGCGCTCCACCTTCTGGCCGTGCTCGTCGGTGCCGGTGAACATCACGGCCTCGTAGCCCTGCATGCGCTTGAAGCGGGCGATGGTCTCGGCGGCCATGGTGGTGTACGTGTGCCCGATGTGGGGCGCGGCATTCACGTAGTAGAGCGGAGTGGTGAGGTAGTATTTCATCTTGATCGGTTCAGATAGGCGTAGTTGGCTTCCGCGATGATGTGCTTCAGGGCGACTCCGGTAGCGATCGAGAGCTTGCGGCAATCTTCATACTCGGGGGCGTAATCGCCTTCGCTCGAGATCTTCATGCGCACCGTGCCGTAGGGTGTTTCGACTTCCTGCCAGCTTCGCCCGTGGACCCGCCGCTCGGCGTTGTACATCCGCAGTCCGAACGTGGAGGTCTCGGCAAACATGATCTGCGCCAAGGCTTCGCGGTCCTCGAGCCTGGCGACCACCCGCAGCAGGTTGCCGGGCCGCCCCTTTTTCATGACCAGCGGAGACAGCGCGACATCCAGCGCGCCCGATTCGAGCAGCCGCTCGGTGGCATAGGCCAGCACCTGCGGATTCAGGTCGTCGATGTTGGCCTCGATCACCGCCACCGCCAGCGCCTCGTCGGCGCCCGTGGGCACGCCGATGAGCACGCGCAAAACGTTGGGCTGCTCAGTAAAGTCGCGGCCGCCCGCCCCGTAGCCCGTCTGCCGGATCTTCATCGGCGGCATAACGCCGAAGCCCGCGGAAAGTGTCACGGCGGCGGCTGCCCCGGTGGGCGTGGTCAGCTCGAAGGCCGGCCCCCGCGAGTAGACCGGCACGTCCACCAGCAGGCGGGCCGTGGCCGGCGCGGGCACCGGCAGAACGCCGTGCTCGGTGTTTACCGTGCCGCTGCCCACGTTCAGGGGCGAGCACCGGATCGTATCGATCTCGAGCTGGTCGAAGGCCACGCACGCGCCCACGATATCGGCGATCGAATCGGAGGCTCCGACTTCGTGGAAGTGCACTTTTTCAATCGGGACCTGGTGCACCTCGGCCTCCGCCTCCGCCAGTCTCTGGAAGATCGCGATGGCGTTGCGGCGGCACCGTTCCGGGAGCGCGGCCTTCTCGATCATCTTCACGATGTGCGACAGATGCCGGTGCGCGTGCTGCTGTTCCACGTGAACGTGGTACTTGGTGGCGCCGATGCCCGAGCGCTTCACCTTTTCGAAAGACACCACCGCGCCCGCGTCGAGCGAGCCGATGGCGTTGATGATAGCGGCCTGGTCCGCGCCGGCATCCGCCAGCGCGCCGACCAGCATATCGCCGCTGATGCCCGAGAAGGCATCGAGATAGCAGGTTAGTGGCACGTGTCTACCATTGTAACGAAGGGTGCAACGGGTCCTACCCCAACAACAACATGCAGGCGTAGATCGCCGGCAGCGCGAAGAGCGTGCTGTCCACGCGGTCCAGAAACCCCCCGTGGCCGGGCAGCAGCGTGCCGCTATCCTTTACCCCGGCCCCGCGCTTCATGGCGGATTCTGCGAGATCCCCGAGCTGGCCCGCCACGTTGGCGGCCACCGTGATGGCAATCGCGGCCGGGATGCCGGTCCCCGGCACGAAATACACCAGGTAGCTCCCGGCCACCGCGACCGAGGTGACCACGGAAGCGGCCGACCCTTCCCAGGATTTGTTCGGGCTCACGCGGGTCGCCATCTTGTGCCTGCCGAATTTCCGGCCGACATAGTAGGCGCCGATGTCTCCGGCCCAGCTGACGATCAGGGCGAACATCAGGATATGCGGACTGTGTTCCCGCAGCGGGATGGCGCACCGCCAGCAGCCGTATACGTAAACCACGCCGGTCACCAGCAGCGCGGCGCGAGGCAGCGCTTTGGCGAGATCCTCCGATCGCATCACCATGACCAGCGCGACCAGCGCGAGAGCCACCGGGACCAGCCAGATCTGGTTCCCCGGCAGGAGCATCAGCAGGCCCGCTCCGTAGCCGGCCAGGCCCGGAGCTCCGAACCCGTACGCGCCGGCGATGGAGTTGTATTCGTAGTAGCTCAGGCACGCCACAACAACGACCACCCCGATGAACACCCAGATGTTCGACCAGAGCACCACCCAGGCGACTATAGGAATGAGCGCGGCTGCCGTGAGGACGCGCTTCATGAGGAACGAAGCGCTTCGATGAGACTCTCGTCGCTATTCCGGGCGTCTCCATTGACGGGCTGTCCGGAGCTGAGTCCGCCATAGCGGCGGTCGCGTTTCTGATACTCCAGGACCGCCTGCAGCAGATCGGCGCGAGTGAAGTCCGGCCACAGCGTTTCCGTCACGTACAACTCGGAATAGGCGATCTGCCAGAGCAGGAAATTGCTGATCCGCATTTCGCCCGATGTGCGGATCAGGAGGTCGGGGTCGGGGCAATCCGCGGTATACAGGCTGGTGGCGATCAGGTCCTCATCGATTCGAAGCGAATCGACGCTGCCTTCCAGGCGCGCCATATCGAGAATGGAATTGACGGCGTCCACGATCTCGGCGCGGCCGCCGTAGTTGATCGCGAGGTTGACCAGCAGCCCGCGGTTCGCGGAGGTGGCCTCCACCGCCGCGTCGAGCTCGCGGCGAACCTGCGGCGGAAGCGCATCCAGCCTTCCGATGGCCTGCAGGCGGATGTCGTTCTTCTGCAACTCCGGCAGCTCCTGCCCCAGGTAATAGCGCAGCAGGCGCCACAACGTTTCTACCTCGTGCCGGGGCCGCTTCCAGTTCTCCACCGAGAAGGCATACAGCGTTAGGACCTTGACACCCAGGCGCGCGCACGTTTCGACCGACGATCGAACCGGCCCGATGCCGGCCCTGTGCCCCGCCACGCGCGGCAGCCGGCGCCTTCCCGCCCAGCGGCCGTTACCGTCCATAATGATTGCGATATGGGCCGGTAGGCGGGCGGGGTCGAGCGCCTGCGCCAGGTGCCAGTCCTTCTCTCCTGGCTGAAGCACTTCCAGTAACGCCTTCATGAAGTAACTCCCTATAGTACAACACGTCTGGCGGGAAAATGAGGAGTAGGGCCGGCGCTGTACGCCCGCCCCTCGCGGAATCGTGCGCGTGAAAAAGGAGGCCCGCCCCGTTACGCCGAGGCGCGATAGGGCTGCGCGGGTGCTTCCGCGATCCGGAAGCGGTGGGAAGTGATGCGAACCGCGGTACGCCCGCTGTTACTGCGGACTACGAAGCCTGTGAGTTGAAGATCGATCGGGTAGGTTTCGGCATATCGGGCCGGCCACTCGATGTTGAGCTCAATGTGGGAACCGACGGGCAGGACGCGGCGGCACCGGAAACTCAAGCCGGTGGTACTAATGTCCCGGGTGGTTCCCGACCCGGTGCAGGGCAGCGATCCCCTCTGGGAAAAACGGTAATGAATGGCAAGATGAACCTGGTATCGTCTGTCGGTACGGCGCTCGCCGTTGATCGTCTCCATGCAGACCTCCTCGATCTAGTCCCTCATCCGGGGGCAGCCGCGCAAAGCTACACACTGGCGGACGAGGTTTTTCCGATGCCTCCCTCAAGCAATCGAAATGCCATGGATAAGATGCTTTTTATCAGACACTTCACAACGTTCAGGAAAGTACTTTTTTTATTCCGGGTGGTTTTTTCACGTAGATTTTTCCCAACCGTGCGTACTAGTACTTAGCGCTTTTTCAGGGCTTCTAACTCCTCCAGAGAACGAGGCCAATCCTCGCCCAGGAGCCGGGACAGAGCCCGATCGGCAAGGAGTTTTCCCCCGGTCTGGCAGGTGGGGCAATAGTTGGTTTCGTTGGCGGCATAGCGAATCCGCTGTACCTTGTTTCCGCATCGCGGGCAGGGCATTCCGTAGCGGCCGTGCACGGCCATCCCTTCCCGGAAGGCCGTCACCTTCTCCGGGAAACTCCCGCCGGCCTCCCGGCGGAGCCGCTCCAGCCATTCGACGAGAACCTCTTGGGTCGCCAGAAACAGAGTCCGGATCTGCGCCCCGCTCAGGTTCCGGGTCAAAGTCACAGGCGAAAGCCGGGCGCGGTGCAGGATTTCGTCGGAGTACGCATTGCCGATGCCGCTAAACAGCCGGGGATCGGTGAGGGCGCGCTTCAGGGTATGGTTTTCCAGCTTCAGCCTCTCGCTGAACTCCTCGAGAGTTGCGTCCAGGACCTCGATGCCGCCGGCGTCCAGCGCGGCGAGATTCTCTGCTCCCGCGATCACATGCAGGCTCGCGCGATGCTGGGTGCCCGCCTCCGTGAGCACTAGCGACCCGCCGTCGAACTCGAATACGGCCAGCGGACCTCTGGCGGCCGGTTTGGGTGCGCTCTCCCGCCAGCGCAGCCGCCCGGCGATCATCAGGTGGATCGCCAGCCACAAGTCGCCCTCGAAGCCGATCGCGATGCGTTTGCCGATCCGGCGCACACCTTCGACGGCCCGTCCCACCAGAGTCTCGGGGGCGGGGGAGACCGATCGCAGCAGAAAGGGGCCCCGGATCGCGATGCGGCGGAGCGTGCGGCCCGCCAGCCGGTCGCGCAGCGCCTCCACGTAGATCTCCACGTCCGGGAGTTCCGGCATACGGTATCTATTATCAGCCGCTAAAGAAGCGGCGGGCGACTGACGATCAATACGCCATGATCATTCGGGAAGAGATCATCAGGGATGCGCTGCGGCACGCGTCGCCGCGGGATCTGGACGATGTCCTGGCCGTCATCGAGGCGTATCGAATGTGCGCCGGGGCCGCCTCCAGGCCGGGCGCCGAAGAATTGGGCAGCCAGCAGACCCAGGTGCGGGAGTGCGCCGAACGAATCGAGAGCGTGCTGGCGGAGTTTGCCGCCACCGGTGTATTGGCTCTGGTTCCACCGCCTTTTACCGGGTTTCGCCCGGTTTCCGCTTCCCGCCGAAAATTGCCCCTGGAGTGGGCTCACCGGCAAGTGTGAGAGCCGTGCTTTAGAACCCCGGGGTGCGTCCGGCAGCCTGCTCGAGTTCCGCCCACGCCAGCAGATACCCCAGGCTCGCCTGCAGAAAATCTGCCTGGGCCTGATAACTGGCGGCAGTCGCCTGTCGCTGTTCCGACGCCAACACCACGCCCTGGGCCTTCTGGTTCCGTGCTAAGCGCTCGCCCTCCTGCCGAAGGTTGACGACCTGGGCCGCGACCTGGACCAGGTTCCTGGTCCGCTCCAGTCTGTTGTAACTACGCTCGATCGTGACGGCTACGTCATCCTTCACGCGGCTCAAATTCTCTTCCGCCCCCTCCAATTCTGCTTCGCGCTCGCGCACCGCCGCCCGCCGTTTGCCGAAATCGAACACGTCCCAATTGAGATTGAACCCGAACGTGCCGAAGTTCCGCACCAGGAATGGCACGCCGTCCTGATAGCTATGGCGGGCGTAGGCGACGATGTCGGGAATATAGGCCGATCTTGCGGCAGTCACGCCCGCGCGTGCCTTCTGCACGGCGTGCTCCGCGGCCTGTATTTCCGGATTCTCCGACCATGCGGCCTGTACGTACTTCTCGCGGGGAAGCGTATCGAATTTCGCCGGAACGGCCGGGTCCAGGTCGAGTCGCGTATCCAGCGGAAGCCCCAACAGGTTGTTCAGTTCCGTTGTCAGATCATCCACCTGGAGTTCCGCGGTGAGCACAGCCTGCCGGCTTTCCAGCAGGCCTGCGCGGCCTTGAATCGCCACAACTTGGAGGGCGCTGCCGTTACGTACATCTTCTTCGCTCTCCCGCAGTTGCTCGCCGGCGGATGTACTCTGTTGTTCGGCCGCCTGTTTTTGAAGACGGGCAATCAGTATCCCGAAGTAAAGCTCGTGCACCTGGAGTGCGACCTGGTTCTCGGCCTTCTTCAGATCGTCACGCGAGATGGCTATTCCAGCGGATGCAATCCGGTTGGCAGCATGAACCCGGATCAACTGTGTCAAAGGCTGGGTGACCTGAGTGCCGCTGGAGAAGAACGTGAGCTGTCCCTGAGGGACCGTGATGCCTTGCGCGGGAATGAGCGCTCCGCCGACGGCTCCGAAAGTCCCAGCCGGAATCACGATGTTCTGCAGTTCGGTGATATGCAGTGCGTTCGATTGATTCGTAAGGATGGGGAAATAGTCGGAACGTTCGCCTGCCTTCTTCTGCTCATTTTCGACTACCTTCAGACGCGCGATTTTCAGTGCGCGGTTTTGGCTGATCGCGAGATGGACAGCCTCGGTCAATGTCACATGCCGGACATCGGCGGCAAATTGAGGCACCCGAGACAGGGCGGCAAGCCCTGCCAGGGCCAGGATCCGGTAGAAATACCCTCGATTCATTGCTTGTTCCTCAAATCCTTGTAGCTGATCCTGCCGGGCCGCAGCAGCAACATCGACAACAGATAGGCAACCACCATCCACCCGATGAGAATGAAGCCATCGGCTATCGCCATGGTGTAGGCCTGTGCCCGCACTTGTTGGCTCAGAATTTCGATCGCCCGGTCCCCGGATTCCTGCAGGCCCGTAGAGCCCGGAAACACTCCTCCGGTCAGCGCCTGCAAGCGGTGGTCGGCAAGCCAGCTGCCTTCCTGCACATGCAGTCCGAGCAGGTTGGAATGAAACTGCTCGCGCACGGAAATGAACCGGATCATGAGCGCCGCTCCCACTGCGCCGCCGAAAATGCGGGAAAAGTGCATGAATCCCGAGAACGTGGCTACGTCGGCGGGCCTGTTCAATGCACCCGCCTGGAGTGCTTCGAGGACGATCGAAGACACCAGGCCGATGTAGGAGCAGGCAAGTGCAGGCGCAAGGACAAGTTCTATCAGCTCGAAGGTGCTTCCTGCCCAGGAAGGATCGAGGTGCGCGCAGATCCAGCAGGCCGCCGCGGTCACAGTGAGGCCTGCCGCCAGGATCAGCCGTGAATTCGTATAGATGACGATTAGCGCGATCAGCCATACCACCACGAACTGCGGCACTGCCACCCAGGCAAGGGCCTGGCCCGTCTGAAGGGGTCGATAGTGCTGGATGTTTCCCAGGAATGCAGGGATGACCAGATACTCTGCCAGAAGGGTGAACCTGAAGACGAAAATGGAGCCCGCGAGGATGATGATGTTCCGAGTCTTCAGGAAGGCCAGATTTACGACCGGGTTTGGCTGTCTCATCCGCCTGACCCAAGCCGCGCCAACCAGGAACAGTCCCGCCGCGAGCATTCCGACGATCACACCAGAGTTCAACCAGTCCAGCCGTTCGCCCTGGTCGAGGGCTCCGACCAGCAGGGCCAGGCCCCCGCTGAAATAAGCGAAGCCACGCCAGCTCGGCCTCGGCAGCGGGGGCGCATTTCGGCGGGGAACGCCGAAATAGATGCAGATCATCATGAGCGGCGTGAAGACCGCGGCATTCCAGAAGATCCAGCGCCACGAGAGATGCTCGGCGTACCAGCCCTGCAGCGCGGATGCCATGTTGCTGGTAAAGACGATGTCTCCGGCATAAGCCGCAATACCGAAGATCACCAGCCGCATCGGCAACGCAGTCAGAGCGAACGTCAACGTGAGTGTATAGAAGGTCCCCGACCCCAGCCCCGCAATTGCCAGCAGGCAAAACATTACCCACAGGTTTGGTGAAAAAGGAAGCAGGATGGACGAAATCGTGAACAGCGCTGCAGCCGGAAGCAGAATGCGGCGAGGGCCCAACCGGGCGTTCAAGAACGCGCAGAAGACCCCGCTGAACATCATCGCCATATCGAGGACCGTGGGTAGCCAGGAGGCTTCGTCGAATCCCAAGCCGAGCGCGCCGCGAAGATCGGGCAGGCCAATGCTCAGAAGGCGGGCATTCACGGTCGCGACGGATGCGCCCAAAAATACACCCAGAATTCCGATGTAGGGATGCTTCGAACGCTGCGGAGGCGCCGCGGCCGGCGCCGTGGTCGAAGGGGGGCTGGCGACTTCGGTTGCCATTTATGCTTTCTGCGTCACTACCGCCCGCCGCCACTCGTGTGGACGATAGCCGTCACGGACAGCCCGGGCCGTAATCGGCTGGCCATTGCTGGGCCGTGATCCAACACGATTTTCACGGGTATCCGCTGCACGATCTTTGTGAAGTTCCCGGTGGCATTGTCCGGCGGCAATAATGCGAACTGCGAACCGCTGGCGGGAGACAGATTGTCGACTTTCCCAGTGAGACTCACCCCCGGAAACGCATCCACGCGGATTTCGGCCCGGTCGCCCGGGTGAATGTGCCGGACCTGTGTTTCTTTGAAATTGGCCTGCACCCAAACGTCGCTTTGAACGAGCGAGATGACCTGCGTGCCGGGACTGACCAGTTGTCCGGGACGCACCTTGCGCTCGCTGACGATCCCTTTTTCCGGCGCCGTGATTCGCGTATAACCGAGATCGATCCGTGCCAGCGTGAGGGCGGCTCGCTTCGCATTTAGATCGGCGCGAAGCAGAAGTTCCTGCGAGTCCAGCACGGCACGCTGGCGCCTCTGCGCTTCGAGTTGGGCGTTTGCGCTCCCTAGCGCGGCGCGCGCACGGGCCAGATCGGCTTCGCGGCTGGTCAACTGTGCTTTCGTCGCGTTCAGTTCATCCTCGCGGCTGGCGAGCTGTGCGCGAAAGCGCTCCGCTTCCGCCACCACCTGCTCTAGTTTTTGCCGGGTTGCGGACGCGGTCGCGAACAGCGCCTCCTGCCGCCGGCGCTCTGCCTCTGTTCGCACCACCTCCGCTTGAGCCCCCGATATTGCGCTGCGCGCATTCGCGATCGCCGATCCCGCCGCCTGAATTCCAGCTTGCGCCGCGGCGATGTCCGCCTGAGCTGCCTGGACCCCATGGTCCGCTTGAACGATGCGAGCGTCCTGCAGTTCTTTCTCCCGACGATTGTTGATGAGGGAACTTTCGCCGGCACTCACCGCGGCTTCCGCCTGCTGCACGTGCGCCCGGAAATCGTCGTCTTGCAACTGGACGAGTAGATCTCCCGCTTTCACCGGCTGATAGTCGGAGACGCATACCTCAGCCACCAGTCCCGCTACCTTCGTGCTGAGGGGCGTCAGGTCCGCTCGCAGGTAGGCATCGTCGGTCTTTTGCACGGGCCGCTCGCTGACCCATGCATTCCAGTTGCCCGCGAGCAGCAACACAATCCCGGCGGCCATGAGCAGAACGATCGAAGGTATCAGCCAGTGACTGAGACGCTGCAGCCAGTTCCGCCTCTGATCGACGGGCGGAGCCACATCAGGCATCTTAGGCGTTCCCTCTCATTCTCGATTGCCGAGCGCTCCGTGTTCGAGCCGCCGAAGACTCCAGCTTGCAGTTGGATAAGCCAGGACTCATCCATCGTGATGAAGGCTCCGGAGCGGGAGTTGTAGAAAAGTTTCGCCTGAACAGCGCCCAGGGCGACCATATTGCCGGCCCGGTGTCGGCGCGCTCACTGCAGTCGCGCGTACTCCAGCTTTGCCTGCTTCAGAATTGGGGTGTTCGGGTCGGCGTCTTTCCAGAGTGTGAGGAAGTCCTGGTACGCGGCCTTGGCCCTCGTCTTATCGCCAGCCAATACAAACGCTCTGCCTGATTGCAGACGCGCAATTGCACCGACCGGGTCGCTGACAACGATGTTGCGGTGATCGAGGATTCTCTGAAATTCCGCTGCGGCCTGGACGCCCTTTTTTGCGCCCAGCCAAGCCTCGCCCCGCAGGTAGATCGGATAAAGGGCTCCAAAGCCGAGATTTCCGTGAACCCGCGGAATGCCCAACTCATAAGGGACGGCGACTTCCAGAAGTTCGACCGCCTTCATCGGGTCGCCGTCGTTCAGCGCGAGTTGCGCGCGGATCACGGGCAGGTAGCTGAATCGAACACAGGTATCTTCGGGGAAACGTCTTTCCAGATCGTTGGCGTGTGCCCGTGACTGCGAGGAGTCTCCCAGCAAGGCGAGGGTCAATGCAGCCGTGTACTGTACCTCCCGCCCTTTAGATAGACCCAGCGCCTCGATCGTACCTTTTCTGGCGGCCGCGGTATTCCCGAAAAATGCTTCCCAGAGGGCGCCACCGGCTTGCCATTCAGCCGCCCGCTCACGGTGACCGGCCTCGCGGGCGAAATCCACCGCGCGTCGCAATGCGGTTCTTGCTTGTTGCAGGTGTCCGGTATAGGCGAATGCAAAAGCTTCGTGATCGGCGAGCATGGCTTCCGCCTCGGGCTTTCCTTCGCTCAAAGCCACGGCGCGTTCCATCCCCGCTTTGTCGCCGTTCAAGAAGGCGATCTCATATCTCAGTCCCAGGAGTTCCTGAATCTCCAATTTGCGATCGGCAGCTCTCTGGAGGATCGTCTCAGCCTCAGCTTGGCGCCCGAGGATTACATTCCGGCGAGCCAGGCTGTAGTAGGCCATCCCAAAGTCCGGGTCGAGATTAATGGCGATCCGCGCTTGCTCGATAGCCTGTTCGTATTTGCCGGAGACCGTGTAGAGGGTGCCGGACAGGGCGGTGTGGGGGACCGGGTCACGCGGATAGGTTTGCGCCCACAGTTCGGCGGTCTGCTTCGCTCTTTCCAGGTCGCCGGTCACGTTTCGGTCGTAGGAAACGGAAATATAAAACTTCTCCGCGTCGTTGGCTCGATCCTGGAACTGGTAGGCCTTCCGGGTGCTCTCAGCCGCTAGCTCAAACTCGTCCAGATCGCTGTAGATCCAGCCCAGCCGCGCGTAGGACATGGCGAACCTGGAGTCGATTTCGATCGCGCGTTGAAAAAAGCGCAGCGCGGTGAGAGGACTGGTGGAGCTTTGGAACTTTAGGCCCTCACTATATACTTTCAAGGCCTCGAGCGAGGGAGTCGTGGCTTCCGGAAGCGGAGTATCATGGCTCTGGATCGTCGACAGCGATTCACCTGCGCGGGCTCGGAATTTACTCGAGATCTGCGTCAGTGCATTCAGAACGTCTTCCTTCCTGGCTACCTCCACCTGCTGTTGATCGAGGAGGATGCCGGTGCGGCAGTTTCTGGCACGCAACTCCAGGACGTACCGGCTTCCGAGATTTGCGATGGAGCCGTCGAGCACCGCGGCGCCGCCGGTCCGCTCGCAAATCTCGCGAGCGATGTCGGGCGTCAGCCGCGTATCTGCCGGCTTGCCCATGAACCGCAGCGTTCGGTGGATTCGCTCATCGGGGACAATGCTGAGGAAAGGTGACTGCGTGAGCTGCACGGCCAATCCCCGCGTGAGCGTTTCGTCAAATATGGCATCGCCGGTTCTATTGTCGAAATCGGCGAGAACGATCGTGTCCTTGTCGGTAAGACGCGGCGCGCGGTGTGACCACAAATAGAGAGACGCCGCGGCGGCGAACGCTACGAGCGCCGATCCCGATAGCGCGATCCAGCGCTTCCGAACCCCAGTTCGGTAACCCCCGCCCTGCCTCAGCCGGTCGAGATCGGCACGAATCTCCGACGCACGCTGGTAGCGCCGCTCGGGGTTGTTCTCCAGGCATTTCGCGACCACGCGACCCAGTCCCGGCGGCAGCCCGCCAGGCTGCATTCCAGACGAAGGAGGCGTGCCCGTGGCCATTTCGTGCAGCACGAGCCCGAAGGAGAACAGGTCGGCACGTGCGTCTAAAGGCAATCCGCGAGCCTGCTCCGGCGCCATGTAGAGGGCCGTGCCGAGTGCCATGCCGGGATGGGTAATCGGCTCTTCGGCGCGGAATTGAGCCAGGCCGAAATCCAGCATCTTGACGTGGCCGCGCGACGTAACGAAGATATTGGCGGGCTTGACATCGCGGTGAACGATGCCTGCGGAGTGAGCGGCGTCCAGAGCATCGGCGATCTCGATTCCGAGCGCCAGCAGCGTCTTCACTTCCAGCGGCCGCCCGGCGATGCGCTCTTTCAGCGTTTCGCCTTCCAGATGTTCCATGACGATGAAGGAGCGGCCGTCCTGTTCGCCAATGTCATAGATCGTGCAGATGTTCGGATGATTCAAGGCGGAAGCGGCCCGGGCCTCCCGCCGGAACCGGTCCAAGGCTTTCTGATCGCGAGCCAGTTGATCCGACAGAAACTTCAAAGCAACGAATCTCTCGAGCCGCGTATCCTCTGCTTTGTACACCACCCCCATGCCGCCGCTCCCCAACCTCTCGAGGATGCGGTAATGAGAGAACGTGGCGCCGAGTGCGGTGTCTGTGCTGCCCTGCTGCCGCGCCAAGGCTCTTGCGGCCACTTCCACCGCTCGGTCCGCCAGGAACGTTCCAGCCTGCCGGTCGGACGTCAGCAGCGACCGGACTTCGCGCTCCAGCGTCTCGTCGCCCGCGCAGGCGTAGCGCAGAAAATCGTCGCGCTCTTCGGGCGGAAGCTCCAGGGCCGATTGCAGAACGTCATCGACTTGTCTCCATCGTTCAGAGTTCATCGGCGGCACTCACCCCGGTCAGTTGACGGTAGAGCCAGGCTCTGGCCGCCCGCCAGTCGCGCTTCACCGTGATCGGCGACACCTTGAGCACTTCGGCTGTCTCCTCAACGCTGAGCCCGCCGAAAAAGCGCATCTCGACAACCTGCATTTTACGCGGGTCGATCCGCGCCAGGGCGTTCAGCGCATGGTCCAACGCGACCAGGTCCACGTCCTGTTCTCCGCCTACGATGGCGGCTTGTTCCAGGGAGACGTGCTGGACGTCGCCGCCTCGCTTCAGGTTGTGCCGCCGCGCATGATCCACCAGAATGCGCCGCATCACCTGGGAAGATACGGCGAAGAAATGAGCGCGATCCTGCCACCGCATGCGCTTATAATCCACCAGGCGCATATACGCTTCGTTGACCAGTGCGGAAGTTTGAAGGCTATGGCCGGGGCGCTCGCCCCTCATGTAACGGCGCGCCAGGCTGTGGAGTTCCTTATAGACCACGGGAGTCAGCTTTTCCAGAGCGTTCTGGTCTCCATCGCTCCAGGCGCGGAGGAGCCTGCTGACTTCGGCGGCCGCCGGCTCACCCACCTGGGCCACCCCCTTCCAAGGCATATGCGCTGAATTATACCCTTCCATGGCATGATCCGCTGCCGGCGCATTCTGCGCCTACCAGAGTAGAGGAGCACTTATGAGATCCACACTGACTTCGATCGCCGCCTGCAGCCTGCTCGCGGCAGTTGCCGCGGCACAGCCGCAACCGCGCTATACCGTCACCGACCTCGGCACGCTGGGCGGTACGTATAGCTTTCCTTTTGGCATTAACGATGCCGGCAAGGTTGCCGGCGGGGCCGCCACACCGGCTCAGACGGATTTCGTGTCCACAACCGCCTTCCTGTGGACCAGGCAGAAAGGCATGACCAACCTTGGCACCCTGGGCCCACCGGCCTTTCCGGCCTGTCCCACGTGCAACAGCGGGGCGGCCGCAGTCGGTGCAGCCGGCGAGGTCGCGGTTGGCTCCGAGATTGCCACTATGGATCCGAATGGCGAAGATTTTTGCCAGTACGGCACACACCGCGAGTGTCGCGGGGCCATTTGGAGGAATGGGGTTCTGACGGCGCTTCCCGTACTGCCGGGCGGCAACAACGCCAATGTCTTTTGGATGAACAATCTGGGGCAGTCGAGCGGATTTTCAGAGAACGGCGTTCCCGATTCGAGCTGTGCCCTCGGGACGCCCTTTCAGCTACGCCGCTTTCAACCGGTGATCTGGGGGCCGCGCGGCGAGATTCAGAAGGTTCTCTCTCCGCTCGTAGCGAAGGGCGACACCGTCGCATACGCCTTTACGATCAACGACAGCGGCGTGACCGTCGGAGCGTCGGGTTTGTGCTCGACCACCGGTTTGCCGCCTGTCGCCATCAATTCGACCGTAGCCACCCATGCCGTCCTGTGGAATCGGGACGGCTCCGTCGTCGACCTCGGTAGTCTGGGCGGCGCGGCTAATATCGCGAGCAGCATCAATAACCGCGGTGAGGTGGTCGGGACATCGCCATCGCCGAAAGACGGCACGAGTTCACGCGTTCCTGTGGACCAGCCACACCGGTATGCTGGACTACGGCTCTTTCCCCGGCGCGGTAGCGACTGTGCCAGGTTGCTGCCACACCATCAACGATCGAGGCGAGATCGTTGGCTTTGCTTTCCTCCCGGGCGGGGACATGCGCGCCCTGATCTGGCAAGGTAGAGAGCCGAAGGACCTCAACGATTTCGTCCGTGATCCCTCGCCTTTTGCACAACTGCTGGCTGCTTACTCAATCAGCGATGCCGGACAGATCGTAGGCATTGGCGTAACAACGACCGGAGACGTGCATGCCTTCCTGGCAAGCCCGCGCAACGGCGAGAGTTTTCCGCCTTCAACTCCGGGCATGTACCACCAGACAACTCCCGAAGTCATCCGGGCACTGCTGCGCAACCGTTTCGGGGACCGCAGGCGGTAATTATGGTGCTGTTTGGCGGGACCGGCATGTAGGAAAGCCTTAACCGCCAAGCAGATCCTGGCGCGAATCTCAGAAAACCAGTGGCGAAGCTGAAGCCGACCGCGACAAGGGCGCCGGCTCCTCCTCGTCGGCGACGTAGAGAAGGCGAACCAGACGGGCGGCGAGATCCGACGGGCAGATGCAGTCGGCTTCCGTCACCTCGGGGGCCGGATCGCGATCCCACGCGTAGGTCACCTGGACCGGTTCGCACTCGTCAGTGACCCAGGTGCCGTTCACCAGGCGCAGTTCGGTCACGTCTTCGCAGTCCTCTATCGCCACCCGGAGCAAATCCTTCGTGCGCGAAAGCAGGACGCTCTCTTTGGTTAACCCACTGGCGTATCGGATCGTCAACTCGTTTCCCTTCTGGCGTCCATCATGGCGGAAGATCGGTTCCCGCGCAAGTGACTGGTGTACCATGACTTAATTAGGCGAAAGTACCTCTGCTACCTTAACCAAAGTTATTAAACCCGGGAACAGTACTAGCCCTCATCGGCGACGGTACAGGGAGCCCCCGAGTTGGCGAATCATCTTGCCCCATAGCGTGTCCGCGAGCTCGTCCGCATCATCGTTGTCGGCCGGTGCCACCTCGATATGCAGTCCTGCCATCTCATCGGTACTAGAGGGTCCCCAGAGTACCCGCTGGGGCGGATGGTGGGGATTTCTAGGGTTGTTTGAGGAATTATCGTAGGTGAATTCCATCCGCAGGTCGGTTCCAGCCGGCAACCGGATGGGGCGCGGGTAGGTGTAAAGCTGCTGCCAGTCGAAATTCCAGTCGGGGATCTGGATGAGAGTGCGCCGCGTCCCGTCGGGAAGCACGGCATAGCCGTACATCTCTTTACAGACGTAGTGCGCGTGAGGGTTGATGGCAAAGACGTCGACGTCCACCGGGAGGGTGAAGTGGTCGGTGACCCGGTAGGCCCGGTCGCCTGGGGGAATGTCGATGTGATTCGAGCCGAGCGGGACGTCCATCAGGTAGCGCTGCGGTTTTTGCGGCGTGAAGTAGAGCGCCAGGCTGGTGCGGTCCGTCTCCGGTTTGCCGGTAGGATGATAGTGGACCTGCAGGACCAGGTCGGCATTCGCCTCGAGCAGGACCGGAATGCCGTCCGGCATGCGCAGCGGAACGGAGCCCGGAGTCCAGCCGCCCAACCCCCGCGCGGGCAGAAATCCGGGAGTCCCGAAGCAGGGATAGCCCGCCCCCGAATCGCGCTTGCGGGCGGTGCCGGTGATGTCCTGAAAGAGCAGGGCGTGGTGCACCACTTTCGGGTTGCCGGGCTGCATGTCGAGTGCGCGCACCCAGTGGTTGGCATGTTCGGGGGACGGGATGACGAAACATTCGTACAGGTCGGGACCGTCCGCGGGGACCTGGAATGTAGTGCGCATTCCGGCTTCGAGATCGGGCTTACCCAGCTGCCAGCCCTGCCTGAAGTGGGGAACCGGGGGAGTTTCGGCGGGATTGCCGCGCGGAGCGCCGGCGGCGGCCCATCGCGCCAGGGTCTCGATCTGGGCCGCCGAGAGCTTCCGTTCGTGCTCGAAGTGCGGGCCGGAGGGCAGCCACGGCGGCATGTAGCGTTTCCGGGTGACGGTGGCGATGAGTCCGGCGCGTTTTGCGGCGTCCTGGTAGGTCAGCAAGCTGAAAGGAGCCACCGCGCCGGGGTGATGGCAGGACGCGCAGTGGTGGTAGAGGACGGGCGCGACGTCATGCGAATAGGTGGGGGGCGGTACGCTACCCGCCCAGAACAACGCCAGCAACCCGAGGAGAACCACAAACTCTATTATGCGGTCATTCGTGGCGCAGCGCGGTCATGGGCTCGACCCGGCTCGCCCGGCGGGCCGGCAAAGCGGCCGCCAGCAGTGCGACGGTCAGCATGGCGGCAGCGGCCAGGATGATCGATAGCGGATCGCGCGGCGCCACTCCGTAGAGCAGCCCGGCGACCAGGCGGGTGACCGCCAGCGCTGCCGCCAGCCCGATCGCCATGCCCGCGAGAACCGGCTTGAGGCTTTCGCGCACGATCAAGCCGACCACTTCGCCGCGCCTTGCGCCCAGCGCCAGGCGGATCCCGACCTCGCGGGTCCGCTGCGTCACCGCGTAGGCCATCACGCCGTAAAGCCCGACTGAAGCCAGGCCGAGGGCGATCAGTCCGAAGAAGCCCGACAGGAAGGCGATCATCCGCTCGCGCGAGAGAGCGCGATTGAAATCGTCTTCGAGGGTGCCGGTCCGCAGCACCGGGACGTTCGGGTCGATCGCGCGGACCTCGCGGCGCAGCGCGGCAGTGACCGCGCCCGCGTCCCCGGCCGTCGTCCGCAGTTCCAGAAAGCGCGCTTCCGCGCCGTTGCTCCAGCTCGGAATGTAGAACGTGCCCTCGCGGTCGGTCGCCTTGATTTGCATGTAGTGCGCGTCTTTTACCACGCCGACGATTTCAAGCGCTCCCGCGGCGGAATAACGGTCCCGGTAGCTCAGGTGGCGCCCCACGGGATTCGCGCCGGCGAAGAACCGCCGGGCCATCTGCTCATCGATGATGCAGACGTGGGAGGCATTGGCGGGGCCTTCGCTGGTGCCCCCGCTGGAGCGCCCGATGGCCGCCATCATACTCTCGCCGGGAGTAATCGCGGGCTCGTCTTCCGGGCGGAAGTCGCGGCCCAGCAGCATCGGAATCCCGAGGGTGGTGAAGTAGCCGTGGGTCACTGGGTTTACGAGTGCCACCATGTGCTCGCCCGGTTTGGCCTGGTAGCCTTCGGCCGAGAAACTGTACGCCAGGGAGTACATGCCCATCGGAGTCATCGTCGACAACCCGGCCGACCGCACACCCGGCAGGCGGCCGGCGCGCTCCAGCAGTTCGTCGTAGAATGCCCGCAGCCGTTGGCCCCGGTATCCGAGATTGGTGGGGTCGACATCGGCCACCAGGATGTTCTCGCGCTGGAAACCGACATCCACGTTTTCAAGGTTCCGCAGCGTACGGATGAAGAGGCTCGCGCCTACCAGCAGCGCCAGCGAGAGCGCCACCTGTCCGGCGACCAGCCCCTTGGCGAGCATCATCCGCGACGTGCTTTGCCCGGCCGCGCCGCCGTCTTTGATGCTCTCCGCCAGGCTGAGGCGCGTGGCCCGGAATGCCGGCGCCAGCCCGAACAGGATGCCGGTCAGCAGGGTGACCCCGGCAGAAAATACCAGCACCTTCCAACTCGGCGAAAAATGCAAGCCGGAGCTGAGGATGCTGGCCCTCGCCATGGCGGAAACGCCCCACCAGGCGCACAGCACGCCCAGTGCTCCGCCGGCCGCCGACAGCGCAAGGCTCTCCACCAGAAGCTGCCGGATCAGCCGGCCGCGTGTCGCGCCGATGGCCAGCCGCACCGCGATTTCCCGGCGGCGTCCGCTGGCCCGCGAAAGCAGCAGGTTGGCCACATTGGCGCAGGCAATCAGCAGCACCAGGCTGGTGGCGATGGCCAGGACGCGCAGCGGGTCTGTCATTTCCTTGCGGCTGCTGGAAGGATCGGCCGCACCCGGCGCCAGCGTGATCTGCTGCTCGCGAAACTTGCGGCGCCGGCCGCCCGCCTTCACGGCGGCGTCGTTGACCGCCTCGGCCGCTTGCGGCCACAGCACCTGCATGGCGGCCTGCGCCCTGCCGGCCGGCACCCCCGGCTTGAGCCGCGCCATAGTCGTCAGCCAGAACATGCTGGGAGTGTTCCATGCACGGGTGGCGGCGGGGTTGACCACCGGGAACATGGTGAGCGGAATAAACGCGTCCGCCTCCTGGCCGTTATAGATTCCTGTGAAGCCCTTTTCGGTGATGCCTGCGATGCGGAGGGGGAACCCGTTCACCGCCAGGCTCCGGCCGATCACATTGAGATCTCCGGCAAACCGCCGCTGCCAGTATGAGTAGGAAAGAATCGCAACCGGCGAAGCGCCGGGACCGGTGTCGTCGGAAGGCGCGATCACACGGCCGGCGGCGGCGCCGATCCCCAACGCAGGGAAATAGCTGCCGCTCACATAGTGCACGTGGCCGACCTCGACCGACGGCGCTCCTTGCGGCCGCAGGCCCACCGGGAGATTGCGGCTGCTGGCGAAGACCGCCGAAAAGACCTGGTTGCGGTCGCGGTACTCGCGATAAAACGGGTAAGCATCGCTATAACCGCCTTGGATCCGGACCAGTTGATCCGGGGCGCGCGCCGGTACGGACCACAGCAGAAGTTGATCCACCAGGCTGAAGATTGCGGTATTGGCCCCAATGCCGAGCGCCAGGGAAGCCACCGCGATCGCGGTGAACCCCGGTTTGAGCCGCATCGAGCGTAGCGCGTAGCGCAGGTCGCCGCCGGTCATATTCCTTATGGGTAGCGCAATGGCGTGCGCCGGGCAAGGCCGTTAGGCGCGATAATCGAAGCCATGCTGAAACGCCTGCTACCGTTTGCCATGCTTGCCGCCGGGCCCGCATGGTCCGCGACCTGTTCGACCGAAGCGCTCGCCGCCTTCAAGGTTCCTCACATGCAGATTGAATCTGCCGCGACGGCGGCGGCGTCCTGCCAGGTCCGCGGCACCGTCACCACCACGGGCGAAGGCGCGCCCGACGGGTCGGCGCAGTTCGAAGTCCGCATGCCCGAGAACTGGAACGGCAAGTTTCTGTTCTACGGAGTGGGCGGCCTCGCGGGGTCGCTTCCATCGAATCCCGACGGCCTCAACGCGGTGAGCCGCGGGTATGCCATCGCCATCACCGACGCCGGCCATGAGGCCTCCGGAACCGATGCCCGTTGGGCGGTCACTGCCGAGGGCAAGCCGGACGAGGCCAAGATCGCGGATTACTATTTCCGCGCGGCGCACGACGTGGCCGTGGCGGCCAAGGAGCTGGTTCGCAAGCACTACGCCGGCGACATCCGCCAGGCGTACTTTGCCGGATGCTCGAACGGCGGGCGCATGGCCCTCATGGAAGCGCAGCGCTATCCGGACGACTACGACGGCATCATCGCGGGCGCGCCCTTCATGAGCGTCCACGCCATCATGACCCCGCTCCGCGCGATGAAGGGACTGACCGAAGCGGGATACATTCCGCCGAAGCTGTGGCCGGCCATCGACGCCGCCATGAACGCCAGTTGCGATGCCGTCGACGGCGTGAAGGACGGGTTGATCCAGAATCCCGGCAAATGCTCCTTCGATCCGGCGTCGATGGTGTGCAAGGGGACTGCTTCGGACCAGTGCCTTACATCCGAGCAGGCCGAAACGCTGAAGCGCTACATGGGGGCGGTCCGCGACCGGCGCGGGCGATTGGTGCAGCCCGGCCTCTCGATCACCGATGGGGACGGCCGCGGCGGGATGATTGCGTGGAATACCGGCGCGGTTCCGCCCGACTTCCACAATCCCGAGCGCTGGGCTGCCAACGCTCCCGCCGGCTGGCTGTTCGCCAACCACATCACGCAGAGACCTGGTGGAGCGGAATCCGAAATTCGAGGCGCTGACCTTCGATATCAGCGCGGATGGCGTGATCGGTGACGCGGCGCTGAAGCTCTTCGACGAACGCACCGGCGCGGCCAATGCCGACGACCCGTCGCATATCCTGCCGTTCATCCGGAAGGGCAAGAAGCTGCTGATGTACCACGGCTTCAGCGACCCGGCCCTGACGCCCTACCGCAGCATCCTTTATTACGAGAAGCTGGCGGACCTGATGAAAGGCTACGATGCCCTCCAGAAAAACGTGCGCTTGTTCATGGTGCCCGGCATGCAGCATTGCGGCGGCGGTCCGGGCCCGAACGTGTTCGACACGCTCACGCCGCTCGACGAGTGGGTGACCGGCGGCGTCGCGCCGGACCAGATCGAGGCCAGAAACTCGGAGCGGCGCATGCCGCTCTGCAAGTTCCCCGAGATGGCCAGGTATAAGGGCACCGGCGACGTTAAAGACGCCGGCAACTGGAGCTGCGCCGCGACGCCCTCGTTGACCGGGACCGGCCCCAACGGTCTCGCCGCCGGCCTTAGGTAGTCCCTACGCGTTGATTTTCTGTGTTTTTCCGGCAGGATTCCCTCCGTGCCAACATTGATGAGACAGTTCTCCCGGTCATAATTACTGAGCGGCCTTCACCGCCAAGTACAAGCTGGGCATCCTGGCCGAGGCCGAAGGCGCACAAACGCGCCGAAGGCGCTACCCTCTCCGCCAAACCACTTCGCCGTTCACCACCGTGGCCACCGCTCCGCCGCGGAACGTCCGCCCGTCGAATGGCGAATTCCTGCTCCGCGAGGGCGACTGGTTCACGTCGTACGTCCACTCGACCTCCGTGCTGAACACCGTCACGTCTCCCGGCGCGCCCGGCGCCAGCGTGCCGCGCCCCAGCCGCATGACTCCTTCCGGCCCCGTCGTGAACAGCTCCACCAGGCGCTGCAGCGAGATCTTCCCCGGCCGCACCAGCTCTTCGATGCGCCAGCCCCACAGCCGTCTCGAACCCGATGATCCCGAACGGGCAGCGCTCGAACTCCTGCATCTTTTCGCTGCCCGGGTGGGGAGCGTGGTCCGTGGCGATCGCGCTGATCGTGCCCGCCGCGATCCCGTCCACCACCGCGCCCAGGTCGCACTCCGAGCGCAGCGGCGGTTTCATCTTGTAGTTGCTGTCGTAGGGCGGCATCTCGCGGTCGGTCAGCGCGAAGTGGTGCGGCGTCGCCTCGCACGTCACCGCCAGGCCCGCCCGCCGCGCGTGCTCCACCATCGCCACCGCGTTGCGCGTCGAGATGTGCGCCACGTGGTACCGCGCCCCCGTCAACTGCGCCAGAATCAGGTCGCGCGCCACCATCACGTCTTCCGATGCCGCCGGAATCCCGCGCAGCCCCCAGCGCACCGACTGCGCCCCTTCGTGCATATCGCCGCCCGCGCTCAGATTCAGATCTTCGCAGTGCTGGATGATCGGCAGATCGTACGACCGCGCGAACTCCATCGCCCGCCGCATCACCCGCGCGTTCATCACCGGCTTCCCGTCGTCCGAGATCGCCACCGCCCCCGCCGCCTTCATCGCCCCGATGGCCGCCAGTTCCTCGCCCGCGCTGCCCTTGGTGATGGCCCCGATCGGGTACACGTTCACCACCGCCTTGCGCCGCGCCTTCTCCACGATGTAGCTGGTCACCGTTGCGCTGTCGTTGATCGGCTTCGTATTCGGCATGCAGCACACCGACGTGAACCCGCCCGCCGCCGCCGCCCGCGACCCGCTCTCGATCGTCTCGGCATGCTCGAACCCCGGCTCCCGCAGATGCACGTGCATGTCGATGAACCCCGGCGCCACGATCATCCCCGTAGCGTCGAACACCTCGGCCTTGGGCGACGACAGGTTCGGCGCCACCCCCGCGATCCGCCCCTCTACGATCAGCACGTCCGCCACGCGGTCCGTGTTCGATGCGGGGTCGATCACCCTTCCGTTCTTGATGACGATCGCCATGGCCTATCCAATCACCTTCTCGAGCACCGCCATCCGCACCGCGATGCCGTTCTCCACCTGGTTCAGGATCACCGAGCGCTGGAAATCCGCCACCTCGCTCGACAGCTCGCGCCCGCGGTTGATCGGCCCCGGATGCATCACGATCGCGTCCGGCTTGGCCAGGTCCATGTGCTCCAGCCGCAGCCCGTAGAACTGGAAATACTCGCTCGCCGGAAACGACGCCTCGTGCTGCCGCTCCAGTTGCACGCGCAGCATCATGATCACGTCCGCGTCGCGGATCGCCTCCCGGATATCCGTCGTCAGCCGCACCCCCGGCGCCAGTTGCGCCAGTTCCTGCGGCAGCAGCGAGGCCGGCCCGCACAGCACGATGTCCACGCCGAATTTCGCCAGCAGGTGAACGTTCGACCGCGCCACGCGGCTGTGCGCGATGTCCCCGATGATCGCCACGCGCAGCCCTTCGAGCGATTCACGGCGGTCCAGAATCGTCCGCGCGTCCAGCAGCGCCTGCGTGGGATGTTCGTGCGTCCCATCCCCCGCGTTGATGATCGGCGTTTCCAGATGCCGCGCCAGGAAATGCGGAGCGCCCGACGCCGAGTGCCGCATCACGATCGCGTCCGGCCGCATCGCGGCCAGCGTGTTCAACGTGTCCACCAGCGATTCGCCCTTGGTGACGCTGGACCCGGAGGCGGTGATCGACACCGCGTCCGCGCCCATCCGCTTGGCGGCGATTTCGAAGCTGGTGCGGGTGCGCGTGGAAGCTTCGTAAAACAGGTTCACGATCATCTTCCCGCGAAGCGTGTCCAGTTTTTTCAACGACTGGCTCTGTAGCGGCTGAAAGTCCTTGGCCCGCGCCAGGATGGCTTCGATCTCGGCGCGGTCCAGCTCTTCGATTCCGAGCAGTCCGGCGGGCATGTCAGTTTATGCGGTTTCGCTTGCGGCCGTTCGTTCCACCAGGAGAACTTTTTCGATTCCGTCGATCTCCTGGAACTTCACTTCGATGATTTCCAGATCCGTGGTCTGCACCTTGCGCCCGATGAAGCGCGCCTCGATCGGCAGCTCGCGGTGCCCGCGGTCGATCAGCACCAGCAGTTGCACCCGCGCCGGCCGCCCGTGATCGAACAGCGCATCCAGCGCCGCCCGGATCGTCCGCCCCGTGTACAGCACATCGTCCATCAGGATGATGTCTTTCCCGGCGACGTCGAACTGGATATCGGTGCTGCTCACCACCGGCTTGATATCGACCGTGCTCAGGTCGTCGCGGTAGAGATTGATGTCCAGGATCCCCACCGGAATCTTCCGGTTCTCGAGCGACTCGATCTTCGTTGCCAGCCGCAGCGCCAGCGGCACCCCGCGCCGCCGTATACCGATGAACGCGAGCTGATCGAGGTCTTTCGTCTTCTCCAAAATCTCGTGGGCCAGGCGGACCAGCGTCCGGTCGATCTCGGACGCGCTCATGAGTTGAGCCTTTTCGCGCGTGAGGTTCATATCGCTCCGACTGTTCAGGTTAGCATGCCCCCGTAGGATAGGCCTCCCGGCCTGTCCAAGCCGCGCGCAGCTCGGCCGCCTCCTATAAAAGATAAAAAGCTCCTATGATACTGTTGATGATCGCAGAAAAGGAGAGAGTATGACCGGCTTTGTGGTCAAGTTGGCTCCCAACCCCGTGCCGTCGCTGCAGGACGGCACCCTCGCTAACGGCGCGACATATCTTGCCGGAGGATTGGTGCCAGGATCCTGGGCCCAGGTTAAGGGCACCAGCCTCGGCTCCACTACGCGCGTTTGGACCGGCGCGGATTTCACGGGCCTCGGCAACAGCCTCCCCACCAACCTGAGCGGCGTTCAGGTGAACGTCAATAACCAGCCTGCCGCCGTGTATTACATCAGCCCGACGCAGGTCAGCTTCCAGGTGCCGGAGGGAATCTCGGGCGCGGCCACCGTGCAGGTAATCGTCAACGGCCATGCGAGCAATACCGTCACCGCCGCAGCCGCCCCCAACTCGCCCGGCATTTTCCCCGTAACCGTGAACGGAACCAACTACGCCGCCGGAGTCTTCCTGGATGGCAAACTCCTCGGCGATCCGGCGAATGGAGCCGCATTCCGCAGCGCGGCGCCCGGCGATGCGGTGCAACTCTACGCCACCGGGTTGGCTCCATCGCCCGCCGGCACTCTGATCTCCACGACATTGTTGGACGGCGTGACCGTGACGATCGGCACGGTCACGATTCCGGCGACCGCCGCGGCGCTGGTGACGGTGGGAGAATTCCAAATCAACTTCACCCTGCCGCAAAGTTTTGCCTCCGCGCCGCCGGGCCTATACCCCATCTCGATTTCCATCGCCGGGGTTACCTCGCCCGCCAGTATCGGTTCCTCGCCGCCCGGCCCGGTCGTGATTCCCATCCGCCACTGAGCGAATGTGGGGCAGGCCTCCCGGCCTGCCCTCCCGCCCCCCTGCCTTTCTCCGCTCCGAAACCCCGCCTCCTTCCACCCCGTCTGACTGATAATGGGAGCGATGGCTACCGAACCCGTTTGCCCGAAGTGTGGAGGCACCGGATGGATCATCGTCGAACGCTCCGCGGTCTCCGGCGCCGAACCCTGCGGCTGCCGCTTCCAGGGCCGTGCCGCCCGCATCGAGGAGCGTTCCCAGATCCCGCCCCTCTACCGCAATGCGTCGTTCGATAACTTCGTCCTCCCCTCCGATAATCCCCTGGCCCGCACCCAGCTCTCCACCATCATGGTCACCGTGCGGAACTACGCCCGCGACTTCCCCGACGACGCCCGCCCCGGCCTCTTCCTGGTCGGCGACCCCGGCACGGGTAAAACCCACCTCGCCGTCGCCGCCCTGCGCCGCATCATCGAAAAGGGCTTCGAGGGTCTCTTCTGCGATTACCAGAACCTGCTCGACCGCATCCGCTCCGGCTACGACGCCGCTTCCAATTCCTCCGATAAGGAGGCCTACCGCGTCGCCCTCGACGCCGAAGTGCTCCTCCTCGACGATCTCGGCGCCCACCGCGTCACCGACTGGGTCGAAGACACCATCACCTCGATCATCACCTACCGCTGCAACAACCGGAAACCGCTCATCGCCACCACCAATCTCCCCGATCCCGATGCCGGCAGCAACGTGGTGCAGCGCACCCCGGTCGGCACCGAATACCGCCGCACCCTCGCTGAGCACATCGGCCCGCGCGCCCGCTCGCGCCTCTTCGAAATGTGCACCGTCGTGCGCATGCCCCAGGTAGAGGACTACCGCCTGCGAAAGGCCAAAAAGTTCTGATGCGCCTCGCCGCCCTGCTCGTGGCGCTGGCCGCCGCCGTGCCCGTGCCCGCGGCGCCCGCACCCAAGCCCCCCGTCGTCGAGGCCGTCGAGTTCCCCTACTACCTCTATCCCCGCCAGCTCTGGGAGCGCGAGCTCGTCTGGCTGAAGACCATCGGCGTTCGCACCATCGAGTTTTCCATCCCCTGGAACTGGCACCAGTCCCAGCCCGGCGAGTTCGATTTCACCGGCCGCACCAGCCCGCGCCGCGACCTCGCCGGTTTCATCCGCCTCCTGCGCCGCCTCGAGCTCCGCGCCTGGGTTCGCCCCCTGCCTCCCGTTTCCAACTGGCCGCGCGACGGCGCCCCCGATTTTGCCGATGCCGCCCTCCGCCGCGCCTGGCTCAAACAGCTCGACCGGCTGCTCACCACCCAGACCGCCCGCCATGGCGGCCCCGTCGAGTTCGTCGAAGGCCGCGCGCTCGCCATCGATGCCGCTGCTCCCCCCTCGCCCGTCGCCGTCATTTCCGCCGGCGACCCCGCTGCCCTCTCCGCCGCCCGCGCCGCCCTCGCGGGAAGCCGCGGCGCGCTGCTCTGGACCGGCGTCGAAGATGCGCTCTATCCCGAAGGTTGGTCCCCGAATGCCGGTTCGCTGCTGCGCCCCGGCGCCGTCGCGCTCACTGGCGAGGAACGGTCCGCTGCCACCGCCCTGCGCCGCGACGCCGCGCTCCTTCGCCATTGGGCCCCCCTGCTGCCCGCGCTCAAGCCCGTGGCCATGCCCAAGCCCCTGGCCGGGAAGCTCCCCGAAGCCGTCACCGCCGTCGAGCTCACCTCGCCCGCCGCCTCCGCCGTCAGTATCACCAATCTCGGAAAGCAGCTCTTCCACGACGACCTGCGCGTCTTCGAGCCCTTCAGCCGCCGCGTCCTCGTCATCCCCGCCGTCGCCGTGCGCCCCGGCGATTCCCTCTGGCTCCCGGTTTCCGTCTCCATCGGCCCCGACGGCCTGTGCCGCGAGTGCTCCAACTTCTCCGGTGCCGAGCACATCATCTATGCCAACGCCGAGCTGCTCGATATCGAGTTCGAGAATGGCATCCTTGCCATGGAATTCGCCGCCCCCGAGCCGGCCGAAGTCGTCCTTCAGCTCGCCCGCAAGCCCGTCGGCCCCTACCTCGCCGCCGGCAAGCCCATCGAGTTCGATTGGGACGACAAGACCCTCCGCGCGCGCCTGAAAATCCCGGCCTCCACCGCGCCAGGCAACCGCGTCCGCATCGGCATCGCCATCGAAGAGCCCGATACCTCGGCCTTCTTCAACGACGCCCACCGCCTCATCATCGGCCGGCCGAACGTCGTCTCCACCACCTACTCTTCCCCTGACGTCGCCAAGCGCTCGCGCCTGCTCCTGCCCGAAGGCTTCACCTCCTCCGCCACCGTCAAGTCGCCCAACGAGATCGAGTACCAGGTCAACGTCCCCTCCGACGAGCTCCACGGCGATTATGCCGACTTCGCCCTCGAAGCCGACGGCATGCCCCTGGGCCGCGCCCGCCTCCAGCTCTTCCGCCCCGCCTCCATCCGCCTCGCCGACGCGATCGAAATGCGTTTCGGGCCCCAAACCGTTCTGGTCCCCGAGCCGCCCGCCGCCCCCATCGAGCCCAAAGCCGGCACCAACTTCGAAATCGCCATCCGCAACAACACCCCGGCCATCCAGACCTATCACCTTCAGCCCGTAGCCGCCGGCCTCGACTTCTTTCCGCCCCAAGCCGATATCAGCATCGGGGCCGTCGCCGAGCGCCGCGTCTCGTTCCGCGTGTTTGCCAAGGACCCCGGCCAAGGACTCCGCGACTGGCATCTCCGCGTCACCGGCGGCGCCGACCTCGACCTTCCCATGCGCGCCATCCTCATCCCCCGCGGCAAAACCGTCGCCTGGACCGCCGATCTCGATAGCGACGGCACCCCTGAGTGGATCCTCGAATCCGCGCGCATCCGCGCCGTCTTTTCCCCGCAGGATGGAGGCCGCTGGATGGAGTTCACCTGGAAGGACACCGACGCCAACTTCCTTCCCGACGCCGGCGCCTTCGCCGCCCCCGGCCCCGTCGAAGTCACCGCCGCCGGCGATTCGCTCGAGTTCACCGCTCCCGGCTGGAAGCGTACCGTAACCCTATCCGGCAACGTGCTCACGATAGACCAGACCACGCCTCTCCCTCCCGATCGCCTGTCCCCCGAAAAGCGCGGCAGCGTCACCCTGACCATCGACCGCCCCACCCCCACCCGCACCGATTACAGTCTTAAGTAGGGTAGGCCTCCCGGCCTGCCCAGCGCCGAAGGCGCGCCATATCTAAGTAACTTCTCCCCGATTAATAACTGCATCTACCGGTCCAATCCTAACCCTTTATAGTATTGACCCTTTCTGGTAATCAGCCGAAACTCTTTGTAGACCGCGAGCTAGCGGTTCTTGAGAGTGCGTGCATATGGTCGCAAGAGTGATAGACCTGTTTTTCGGGTGCCGTCACAAGCGGCTTACCCGGCCGATCACGCGGGCTCACCGGCCCGGTACCCCCGCAGGCTTGGTCTATGTTGCCTGTCTGGAGTGTGGCAAGCAATTCCACTACGATGCCGCCAACATGCAAATGGGCCCTCCCGTCATGGCCGCCTCCGCCTCCGCCACCTCATCTTCGCGTCATCTTTTCCAGGCTCAATAAGCAGCCTTTCCGCCGTCCTTTCTCCGCCCCCTCTCGCCCGGGAAGACACGCCCCCCAGCGACCCCCGCCGCGTGCTATTTTGACCAAAGCCATGCGAACCCTAGCCCTGGTCCTCCTCCTGGCCGCCTCCACCTTCGCGGCCGGCTCCGATTTCAACGGCCGCTGGGATATCAGCGCCGACACACACCCCCGCCCCCGCGCCTGGTGGGTCGAGCTCACCGGCGTCGGCACCGCCAGCCCCTCCGGCTATTTCGTCAGCGCCTACGCCGGCGACCGCAACGTCATCGACACCATCGCCCTCCGCAACGGCGAGCTTCGCTTCACCTGCTCTCCGCCCAACCGGGAGGGCAAGGAGCCCCAGCCCACCCGTGTCTACCGCGCCCGCCTCGTCGGCGGCAAACTCGAAGGTACCTATGAGCTCGAAGGCCGCTCCGACGCGCCCCTCAAATGGACCGGCGTCCGCGCCCCCGCCATCGACGAGAAGGACGACGGCTCCTGGAAAGAAGGCCAGCCCATTCAGCTCTTCAACGGCAAGGACCTCACCGGCTGGAAGGGCCTCGTCCCCGGCGCCGCCGTGAAATGGACCGTCCAGGACGGCGTTCTCCGCAACGCGCCCCCCACCACCGACATCATCTCTGAGCGGAGCTTCTGGAACTTCAAGCTGCACGTCGATTTCCGCATCGTCGCGCACTCCAACAGCGGCATCGGCCTGCGTGGCCGCTACGAAATTCAGATCCTCGACGATTACGGCCGCCCTCCCAATACCCACGGCGCCGCCGCGCTCTATAGCCGCATCGCGCCTTCCGTCAATGCCAGCAAGCCGGCCGGCGAATGGCAGTCTTACGACATCCGCCTCGTCGGACGAACCCTGACCGTTGTCCACAACGGAAAGCTGGTCCTCGATAAGGTCCACGTAGACGGCCTCACCGCCATCGCCGATAACGCCGACGAATCCGAGCCCGGCCCGTTCATCGTCCAGGGCGACCACAGCTACGTCGAGATCAAAAGCTTCGTGGTGACGCCGCTTACAAAATGAGGGCCTTTAGCAGATTACGCCGATAAGCCTATTGTTTTCAATCTGCGTTGATCGGCGTTAATCGGGTGCGCCAGTCTGATTTCGGGCGTTTTTCGGCATCACGGAACGCCAAGGACCGCCGCGCCCTTCGGCGCCATGAGTTCCAGCCGGTTGGTGAAGGTGATCGCCGCCGGATATCGTCCCGCCGCAATCGAGATGACGTCGCCATTGCTGGACACATCGTTTGCGGGCGCAATCGTGCGAAACGGCTCCGTCGCCGTCCCCGACTGCGCACCGCCGGCAGCGGCATCGACGAATAGAGTCCGGCGGGCGTTCAGCGACTTCAGCCAGTCATACAGAAAGGTGCCCTTCTCGCGAGTAGGCGTGGCCGCCATCCCCTCCGTGTACCCGTTCCACGAGTTGTAAACCATGCCGTTGCGGGCGAGGTCGTCCACGATGGCCGTCATTCCGTCGAACCATTCCTTTCCCAGACCGTATCGCGGATGCGCATTCGCGCCAAACACGATGTCGCCGTTATACCCCGGCGACACGTCGACCAGTACCGGGATATTCGTGGAGATCCAGCGGCGCATCAGGTTGTGCTTCCAGGCGAGGATGTCATGGTCGCCGCTCACATCGGCGAAAATCTCCGGCGCAAAGCACTCGATGCCGAGCAGCGACGCCGTCCGCAAGAGCCAGGGAGCGGTGAACGCCGGCGACAGCTTGAAGCTGGCGTGCGGCAGGCCTCCACCCTCGGGAGTGGCATCCAGGAAGAAGCCCACGCGAACGCCCGTAGCCGACGCGACGGCATCCGCCACCTGGTCCAACCCCGCCGCGAAGAAAGAATCACCCCCGAGGCCCGGCAAGTTGTCCGACGCCGCGTGCATCACGCCCACTGCATACCGCGGGGCTCCGTCATGACCGTACACTCGGGCCCACGCTTTAGCCCGTTGCGGCGCGGACGGATTCTGCAGATATCGCCGGACTAAGTTGACGATCTGACTTACCAGCCCCGGAGATACCCGGCCGTCCGACCAGCGGGGGAACTCCTGACGCATCGTCCAATTGCCCCGGGACTCGATCATCGGCGCGATCAACAGCGACCGGGCGGCCGCGGCATCGAACAATTCATCTTGGGCCTGGGGAGACGTCTGCATCGGTGCGGCCCCGCTAACCCAGCCATCGTCGCACGCCAGGAAATCTTCTCCCCACGAGGACATCGTGATGACGTTGATGCCCGCGTCTGCCAGCATGCTCATCACCTTGGAGCGATCCGGTTCGCTCCAGTTCATGTGGAGGTCAGCCGGCTCGGGCGTGAGCGTATAGGTGCCCGTATTCGAGCCCGGAGGCGCACAGTGATAGCGTGCCGATCCATCGCGCGCCGGCCCTGCGAAGAAGAACGTGGCCTTGATCCGCTGGCCCTCGAACCCCGGGTTGGCCAGCCGTCCCCAAAGATTCGCCGCGCCGCCGGCCGGCGGCAGGAGGAGTGCGATCAACAGGATGCGTTTCATTTTCCTAGTGTCACCGGACCGCCCTGCGCGGAGAGATCGAGCCGCTTCGCAATGGTAATTGCCCCGCGATCGTTCCCCGCAGTTTTGAACTTGAGCGTGCCTCCGTGGCTCGCCGCGTTCACCGCTCTGGCCAGCGCGGCGAAAGGCTGAGCGAACGTGCCCGCCTCCGGCCCGTGATAAGAGAAGTCCACGAACGTATCGGACGCGGTAATCCACTCGAAGACGAGTTCCCGCCCGCCGTTGATCCTCGCGATCGGATTCAACCGCGTATTCAGGACTGTGCCGTCAGTCCAACTAAGCGGCGGGGTCATGCTGTTCCACAGGGCGCTCCCTCCCATCGCCCGGTTGGGCGACCCTTCGTGGTACGTGGGATTGTTGTTCAGCGAAAGATCGACGTGCCAGACGGCCATCCCGGCGTCGGCGGCGCGCGAGTTCCCCAGGTTCGCATCGTGGTCGAAACCGCTGGAGACGCGATTGTTCCGGTATTCCACGATGAAATACTCACTCGTCCCCTTGGCCGGATCATAGAGGATGATGGGGGTATTCGGGGAAGCGATTTGCGATGCCGAAATGGTCGCGACTCCACCCGTCCCGAGCATAAAGATCCGGGGCGCAATCCAGCCTAACTTCATCCGATGCCAAGGGTCCAGATAGTAAGTCAGCCGCTCGTCATCGGTCCCCCCGATCGTGCAGGTCATAAGTGTTAGTCCGGTGCTGAA
Source organism: Bryobacterales bacterium (assembly GCA_963836015.1). Taxonomy (GTDB): domain Bacteria; phylum Acidobacteriota; class Terriglobia; order Bryobacterales; family Bryobacteraceae; genus CAWCDJ01. Next base: position 1,478,110 of record CAWIIF010000015.1, read on the forward strand.
ACATCCGGCTCCGTAAAGGTCGGCAGTTCGCAGGCTGTGACTCAATTCGTGAGCCATCGTCAGAAACCCGGAGTGATGGTCGAGCGAGGCAATTTGCCCGCGCAGCGTCACGTTCTGCCCGGGTACGGCCCAGCTCAAACCGGCGGACCCGATGGGGCGATTCGCACCCGCCCGGCTGCTGCCGTCGGGTGCATGGCTATTGTTGCCTATTACAACTACTGACAACTCGTCCTGTGTAATCTGGCCATCGCCGTTGCTGTCCCACTGAGCGAAGTTATAGCCGGTCTTTTGGGCCACAATCCCGAGGAGATAACTGAACCCTGCGGCAGCGTCAAGGCCGGTCTCCAGGTTACCGTCCCCATCGTCGTCGGACGTTTTGGCGAGGAGTGTGGCGCTCTCGGTTGCGTCTAACTTCACCGGGCCGAGAACCGCGGCACGTTGCCATGAAAACGCGGCGGCGGAGTTTTCGAGATAGTAGCCGCTCACGCTCGGAGTCTGAAAGGTGTTGAAGAACAGGCCGTCCATCGCGGTTGCGATGTTCGGCGCCAGGGTCGTGCGCGTGCTGTTCGCGGTCGACATCTCGTAGAGGATCACCAGTAGTGGAAAATTGCCCCGCGCCGGCACGCCGCCGAGCTTCAGCGATCCGAATCCAAAGTTCTGCAGATCGGCGCCAGGGCACGGAGCCGTCGTCAGGATCAGCGCGGCCGTAAGAGAGCACAAACCGCGAATCATGTTATTGCAGGGTGACCAGGACGAGGACCAGCCCCGTGCCTTCACGGAGAGAGCTCATCGCCTTCCCGATCACCGCTCCGGGAGCGCGGGTTGCCTCGGATGCCTTCATCGCGTGGCCTCGAAGGTTGGAGGTTGTCAGCAGGTCGCCCGGCCGGATCGCGCCCGTCGACGCATCGGCCAGCACGTACACGCGACCGCTGAGTGCGACATCCTGGCCATCGTCGAGAGCCCCTTCCTGCCGCAGCGAGATGCCCGGGTGAATGCCGTTCGCCCCGCTCACGATGCCGGCCACACGGGTGTCGTATGCCGAAGTGCTGCACTTTAATCGGCCGGGGTGCTCTTCATCGATGACCACGACCGACCCCTTCGCCAATTCCGGTTCATCCATCAGGAACGGTTCCGCCACGTCGGCCCCGCCGCGTACCGTAACCGACCGCGCCGACAGATTGCGATTCACGAACACGTCGCCGGCGGGGTGGATGAGGACCGCGAGGTCGCTCGAGCCCTGCCGCGCAAAGTAGAACGCGTCGCCCTGGAACGTGCGGGACGTGCCCACGTTCCACTGGCCATTGCCGTTCACGAACTCCAGCCGCGCCCACGCGTTGGTTGCCCCGGCAGTCTCGATCCGTTGACTTACGGACACGCGGTCAAACAGGTGGAGTTTGGCGGCCGGCGCGAACGTGCCGATGCCCACCAGGCCGGCGTCGTTCACCACGAAGTCGGTGATGGCGGGGGCCGCCTTGGTGCCCAGGTCGCTCGCGGTCCGAAAGAGGAAGAACCCTCCGTTCGTGTGGCCCATGCCGAATCGCTGGCCGGCCGTGTTAGTAGGCCAGGCGATGGCGGCGCCGTTCTCCAGGGCCATTGCTCCCAGCCAGCTGTTCGATGTCCATACGGGCCCACCGGCAACCTGCAGGCGGTGTTGCGGCGCGAACGTGCCGATGCCCACCAGGCCGGCGTCGTTCACCACGAAGTCGGTGATGGCGGGGGCCGCCTTGGTGCCCAGGTCGCTCGCGGTCCGAAAGAGGAAGAACCCTCCGTTGGCGTGGCCCATGCCGAATCGCTGGCCGGCGGTGTTGGCAGGCCAGGCGATAGCGGCGCCATTCTCGATGCCCATTGCTCCCAGCCAGCTGTTCGATGTCCACACAGGCCCACCAGCAATCTGCAGCCGGTGTTGCGGGGAGTCGATGCCGATACCGACGTTGCCGCCGCTATAGATGGCGTCGCTGGCGGGATTCAAGACCCAGATGGGCGCTTGGGCCGCGGCCGTGGCAACCAGCGCCAGCAGGCCTGCGGCAGGGAACAGGATTCGAGTAGTCATGATGAGTAATGTCCAGTCTGTGAGCGGCGCTTCTTCGGCGTTCACCTGAGAGCTTCAGGCCATTTCTTCGGTGAAGCCGGCTCGCTTTTCTTCCGTTGTCTGCTCGAACTGCGGCGGGATAGAGAGTTCGCCTTCTTCGAAGTAAAGTTCGCGGCCAGCGTCCAATTGAAAGGATCGCGGCGCGGCGGCAACCGTCTGAGCGGAAATCCCGGCTTGCGAGTTCACCCGGGTCGCGGCCGCATTCTTACTGCCGGGAATGGAGATGCGAATCCCACGCGCCAGTTCCTCGGCCTGAAACGTCCCGGCTTCGACGCGTACGGGGACAATCTGGTCGAAGTCCGGCGGCGCGGCTATCAGGTGGCAAGCGAACAACTCATCGCCTTTGCCGAAGAGCAGGTATTCGAGTTGAGCTGGGCGCTTCTCGGCCGCGTTGAAAGGGTGTGCGTACAATACTTTCCGCACGGAGATCGTGCCACCCGTCAGGATCTTGACACGCCCCTGACGCTCCAAATGCCCGCGAAACACCGCGGCCACGGGAAACTCACTCGCCTGGGCGGGGCCAGTCGCGGCGGGGAACAATGTGGCGAGGACGAACGGCTCCGGCTGCAGCGTATACATGCGGACCTGAGGATGCGTCTGGCGATCGTCGAAGTAGGTCTGCTGCGGGTTCCCCGCGCGCGCGCTGAGCGTTGCGTCAAGGATTACCTGGAATCGATGCGGTGTAACATACGCATCCTTACGCGCATTCAGCTTATCGAACATGGGGAGGTGGGATACGTAGAGGGTCTTCTCTCCAAAGACCATCATGTTATGAGTGGCCGGAGGCTCGCCCGGACCCTGAGCATTCCCGTGCTCGGATGTTATCGCCGCGCAGGCGGCCACGATCCCTGCCGTCCGGCTCGCAAACGCACGCCGGGTAAGACCACAATCGCCTTGAATGCTGTTCAATTAGGTCCTTTGGTAAATAGATAGGACTGATCGACCCTATACCCACTGAAATACTAAGCGCGACGCCTGGCAATAGCAAGGGCTAATCCCGCCCTCATGCACACCTTGTCCGTTAAGATGCATATTTAGCCGGTCGGCCAATAACGCGCGGCACAGCGCGCCGCTGCCAATGGCGGCACGCTGTATCGTTCCAGAAAACCGTCAACGCGGCGGGTCCGCCGACGAGAACCGGGTTCGCGCAGAGCGCGAGTTGCTCGCCGTCGGCCACCCGGCGGGATCCACCGCTCCCAACCCTCGATTCGTACGAAACCTCACTGGGTCTGGTACTTTTGGTTGCCAGAGTTCGGTACCGTACCTTCCAGAATCAGGTATATTCCTGATAACTTGTGGCTAATATGCCGATATAATCCAAAGACCCTCGGAGGGGCTATGTCGAAAATATTGCCACTTGCTGTCGCCGTGCTGTCAGCGGCTTCGATCGGTGCGAACGCTGCCACTATCTCCTTCAATACGTTCGTCTCGAGTTCCAGCATCAACGCTGCGGAAGGCCAGAACCAGACGATCGGCTTCACCTATGCCGGTAACAAGTTTGTCGGATCGGTTTACTTCGGCGCCAACAACAACCAGCTCTATTCAACGGATCTTACCGGCGGCAACGTCCAGCAGTTCGGTTCGCCGATTCCTACCGCGAATGGCGAGGTCGTGCTGGCTGCCTCGCTAGGTCAGGGCGGGTTCCCTACCGGCGATATCTATACAGGCTCCGAGGCCAATGGCAACATCTACCACATCAGCAATGCCGGCGGCGCTGCCACACTATTCGCGAGCGGCCTGACCGGAGGAGTGCGCGGTATTCTCTTCGACCCGGATTCAACCTTCGGCGGCGATATGCTCGTCACCACCAACTCCGGAAATATCTATCGGGTCAACAGTGCCGGTGTCGCGACGGTCCTCGCCAGCGTGGGAGAGGACACCGAAGGCATGGACATCGCTACCTCGGCGTGGGGTCCGTTCGCCGGCTATCTGCTTGTTGATTCGGAAGGCAGCGGGACCTTGCGGCTCATCAGCCCGACCGGTGGCGTGACGCTAGTCGGGACTGTACCCGAAGCCGAGACGGTCAGTTTTGTGCCGCTGAATCTCGGTCTTTCGGGAAATTCTCTGGAAGGCTTCTATGTTGCGAATTATGCTGTCAACATCCAGTTCGCGGATGCCAGCCAGTTCGCGGGTCTCCAGGGGGATGCCGTCATCACCAGCGAGGACCCCGTGAATTCGCGCCTCTGGGACGTCCACTACGACAGCGGCAGCGGCACCTTCGCCGTTACCCAATTGGACGGTCACCTGCCCAACCAGTCTGAAGACGGCATCTTTGTGACTACGCAGCGCATTATTGATGTCTCGTCTCCGGAGCCGTCCACCCTGTTGCTTGCCGGCGGCGCGTTCCTGATTGCCGGCTTAGTGCGCCGGAAACGTCGCGCTTAATTCTTACTGACTTAGACGCCCATCCCTTGGCGGCCGCGCTTCCCTCCCAGGAAATGCGCGGCCCACCCCGCCGCCGCTCCCCCCGCGCTGCTCAACGGAAGCACCGCCGTGTGCCAGACCATCACGTGCAGCGCTTCGAAATTCGCGCAGTGCAATTCCAGCATCGTCACGCCCACCAGTCCCGCCAGAGTGCCGATCGCCAGGCCGGCCGCGGCCGGATGAACGAAGAATCCCCGGCGCAGCAGCAGCCACCCGGCCAGGCCGGCCGGTACCGCCTGCGCCAGGCCCGCGGTCAGGCACACCAGCCCCGCCGGCACGAACCGCACCGTCCGGTAATCGTCGAACAGCGCGGCGAAGAGAGCCGCCAGCGCGACGCTGCCGCCCGCCAGCATCCAGCCCGGCGCCGCCCGCCGCCGGCTGCCAGGCGTCATCTGGTCCACGCACAGTGTGGCTGCCAGCCACGTGAGCAGTCCCAGGGCGGGGAAGATCGCCGCAAGCTCCGCCCAGCCCAGCTGGTGAAGGCCGTGAAGCCCCAGCAGGGCCCCTCCGCCCACCGCCAGCGCCCCCGAGAGGAATACCAGGCCGCCCGCCAGGACCCATCTTGGCGGCAGCCGCCGTACCGGGCGCGCCGAGTCTCCGATGGACTTCGCAATCTTGTCCACCAGCCCGGCGTCAACATCGTCGCCGGCCCGTGCAGCCGCCTTCAGGATGTCGTCGATGTCTCCGTCTCTCATCGAGCCTCTCCCGCCCTGCGGCCCAGTCCCTTGGCGGTCAGCCGCTCGCGCAGCCGCTCGTAGGCTCGGTGTGCCTTCTGCTTGACCGATCCCACGCTCGACGACGTGGCGCGCGCGACCTCCTCCAGCGACATCTCCGAGAACTTCAACATCGCTACCACTTCCCGCTGGCTCTCGGGCAGCCCCGCCAGCAGCGTCTCCAGATCCGGAACCACCGTGCCCTCCCGTCCCGGCTCCGGCGCCGCCATCTCCGGCAGTTCCTCCACCTGCTGCTCGCGGAACTCCGTGCGGCTCGCCTTTCGATAGTGATCTACACGAGTGTACCGTGCGATGGCGTACAGCCACGGCAGCACCGGCTCTCCCGTGCGATAGGTGTGCCGCGCTTCGTGGATCCTCAGCCACGTCTCCTGAAGCAGGTCGTCCGCATGCCTCCGGCTCGCCAGTTGCGCCAGAAAATAGCGATGGATCTGCGGGCTCACGCGATGAACCAGTGCCGCGGCGGCGGTCGAGTCCCCCTCTTGGTAACGGGCCATTAGCGTTTCCAGGCTGGTGTTCGCGTGCACGTCGGCAGGGCGCTCACCCAATTATTACCATGGCCGGCTCCTTGACGTGTGTTCGGTGCCGGGCCCGGAAAAGTTACGCAGATTTTTTTTGCGCCCGCCGTAACTTTCTCCCGGCCCACTCCGAACCACTCTGCGAGGAGCAAGCATGAAGAACATCGCACGGAACATCTTCCTATCGCTGATCGGGGCCGCCGCCGCCTTTGCCGCCGCCCCCGCCACCGGCCCCCTGGTGGTCACCGCGTCTAACCAGGTCCAGAACCAGCTCATGGTCTATGACTCCGCCGGGCATCTGCTGCAGACCCTGGCCACCGGAGGGAAGGGCGGCGTGAGCGGCAATTCCGGCGGTGTCGCCGCCTGGAACGGCTTCGTGGCCGTCGTCAACTTCAATTCGCAGACCGTATCGGTATTCGAGCGCGTTCGCAACCGCCTCCAACTGAGCCAGTCCATTCAAACCGCTTCCAGCCCCGTGTCGGTCGCCTTTGGTCACAATCATCTCTACATCCTCGGCACCACCCGGGTCGAATCGCACCTCATCTTCGGCCGCCTCGTCGATCCCAACCCCGATGGCGTCGTCGCCCTGCTGAAGTCCGATGGATCCGCCGCCCAGGTCGGCGTCCTCCCGGACAGCCTCGTCATTACCGAGAAGAACAGCGTCATCGAGACCATCGGTCTGCTCTTCGACGATTCGGTCTCCGGACTCCCCGCCCTCGTCATGCACATCCCCGCCAACGTGGATACCCCGTTCGGACTCGTGACCCGCGGCAACAATGCGTACGTGACCATCGCCCACGCCGATGAAATCAGCCTCGTCCGCAATGGCAGCGTGCTCACCACCACTCCCTCCGGCACCCAGCATGCGCCGTGTTGGGCTGCCCTGGTCGGCCCGTTCCTGTACTCCACCAATTCGCCCAGCAAGTCGGTCTCCCGTTACGCCGTATACGGCCAGAAGATCGTTCAGGATGCCGCCGTTGCCGCCAGCTTCAACGGAAGCCCCACCGATATTGCTTCCGGAGCCGGTATGGTTGCCGTGATCGACGGCTCTGGCGCCACGACTCACCTGTCGATCTTCAACGTCGACGAAGATGGCAACCTGACCGTCAACGGCTCTGCCGACATGAACGTCGCCGCCAACGGCGTCGCCATCGTCTCCGAGCGGCCGTAACCGCGTTCACCGCACTTCGAAATTATTTCGCGTTGATTCCGGGCCGGTTCCGCGCCGCTGGCCCGGCTGCCCCTGGTCCCGCCGATTATCATGGAATCGTAAGTAGGGTTGCGCCCCACCCGCGCCACCCGCGACAAGGTCTTTCTTCCTGGCCAGGAAGCGTTGCATTGCGGTGGACTGAACTTCCCGTAGGGCCCTTAAAGCCCGAACGGTCATCACCTACGTGGATGAGACCGGCGGGGAGACTTTGGGTTCGAACCCATCCCATCCTTTGGATGAACGGATAGCGCGTATCGCCGTCCCAAGGGATCTCAGAGAGCGAAGATCGAATCGGCAAGGATATGTGGGCCATCCAGCCCGCCTAGGTCCTCGAAGTTCTCGCTCGACCCACTGGGCGGCCGGACCACGTCCGGCGAAAAGTCCGAGCACCCCCGGCCGCCCCCGCAGCGCCTACCCGTAGTGTCTTTTTGTGGGGTAGGCCTCCCGGCCTGCCCAAGGCGCCGGAGGCGCCCTTTCTTGGCCGTCCTCCGCTCCCTCTCTCCCGGGAAGACGCGCCGTTTTCCCCCTTCGCCCCAAATCCAATCTTCCCTTCTGACTCTCCGCGCTTCCTCCGCGCCTCCGCGTCTCCGCGGTGAGCATTCCTCCTCAACTAAAGCCACCACCCAAACGAGGTGTACATTTCCGGCTCTGCGCGCTACACTCAGGAGGGAGTCTTATGTCCACTCGCGATACCGGTCATTCCGCCGTACGGCCTCGCACCGCCGTCCTCACCCGGGGCTTCGACCCTAGCCTCTCTTTCGGTTCCGCCCGTCCCGCCGTCTTCCGCAGCTCGACCTACGTATTTGCCACTCCGGAAGCCGCCGAGCACGCCTTCGCCATTGCCAACGGCAAGGTCCAGCCGGCCGAAGGCGAGCGCGCCGACCTCATCTATTCGCGTTTCTCCCACCCCAACGCCGAGATCTTCGAAGACCAGATCGTCCCGCTCGAGCCCGGCGCCGCCGACGCTGCCGTCTTCAACTCCGGCATGGCCGCCATCATGACCGCGTTCTTCGCCTTCGGACGCCCCGGCAGCTCCATCGTTTACACCACCCCCCTCTACGGCGGCACCACCGGCCTGATCCACAACTTTCTCGAACCCTTCGGCATGCACGGCATCCCCGTCGCGTCCGGTAAAGCCGATGCCATCGACGAAGCCATCCGCACCGCCCGCGATTGCGCCATCGTCTACATGGAAACTCCGGCCAACCCCACCCTCATCATGACCGACATCGAGCGCGCCGCCGAGGCCGTCCAGCGCCATCCCGACCATCCCATGCTGATGGTGGACAACACTTTCCTCGGCCCCACCTTCCAGCACCCCCTCCTGCTGGGCGCCGACATGACGCTCTATTCCGCCACCAAGTACCTCTCCGGCTTCAGCGACATGGTGGCCGGCGTGGCCCTCGCCAAGGATCCCGCCGTCATCCAGAAACTCCGCTCCCGCCGGGGCATGTTCGGTAACATCCTCCAGCCCGACGAGTGCTGGCTGCTCGATGGCCGCCTGCCCACCGTGGCTCTCCGCATGAACCGCCAGAGCAAGAACGCCCAGCGCATCGCCGAAGCCCTCCACGGCCACAAGCTCCTGAAGCCGCGTCATCTACCCGACCCTCTTCACCGACCCCGAGCAGAAGCGCATCTTCGAGAAGCAGTGCGCCTACCCCGGCGGCCTCTTCTCCATCGATTTCAAGGGCGGCAAGGACGCTGCGTTCGAATTCCTCCGCCACGTCCGCCTCGCCAAGAACGCCGTCTCCCTGGGCGGCGTCGAGACGCTCACCTGCCATCCCAAATCCACCACGCATTCCGGCATGAGCGCCGCCGAGCTGTCCGAATCCGGCGTCACCGACGGCCTGGTCCGCATCTCCGTCGGCATCGAAGACTGGCGCGACCTCCTCGCCGATTTCGAGCAAGCCCTGGCCGCCATCGCATAGTCCTCGCACAGAGCCGCGACCGTAAGGGAGCGGGCGGTCCGCTACAATTGTATTTAGTCCACTCTGACAAGGATTCCCAGTGACAGGTAACCAGATTCGCCGGCGTTTTCTCGATTTCTTTGCCGAAAGAGGCCACCGCGTGGTGCGCAGCTCCTCGCTCGTGCCCGCCAACGACCCCACGCTGCTGTTCACCAACGCGGGCATGGTCCAGTTCAAGGACGTCTTCCTCGGCCTCGAGAAGCGCGACTACAACCGCGCCGCCAGCTCTCAGAAGTGCGTGCGCGCCGGCGGCAAGCACAACGATCTCGAAAATGTCGGCTACACCCGCCGCCATCACACGTTCTTCGAGATGCTCGGCAACTTCTCCTTCGGCGACTACTTCAAAGCCGACGCCATCCGCTTCGCCTGGGACCTCATCACCAAGGAATACGGCCTGCCCAAAGACAAGCTCTACGTCACCGTCTTCCGCGAAGACGACGACGCCGAAGAGCTCTGGCAGTCCGTCGCCGGCGTCCCCAAAGACCGCATTTTCCGCCTCGACGAAGCGGATAACTTCTGGCAGATGGGCGATACCGGACCCTGCGGCCCGTGCTCCGAGATCCACTACGATCTCGGCGTCGAAGCCGCCGAGCCCGGTCGCGAGCACGAGCAGTTCCCCAGCGATGCCGGCGGCCGCTTCGTCGAAATCTGGAACCTCGTCTTCATGCAGTACGATCGCGACGCCTCCGGCAAGCTCACTCCGCTGCCGCGCCCCTCCATCGATACCGGAATGGGCCTCGAGCGCGTCGCCGCCGTCCTCCAGGGCAAGCTCTCCAACTACGAGACCGACCTCATCTATCCGATCATCGAGCATGCCGCCGGCCTGTGGAATGTCGCTCCCGGCTCCGAATCCCGCGTCGATACCGCGCTCCGCATCGCCGCCGACCACGCCCGCTCCGCCGCCTTCCTGATTCACGACGGCGTCATTCCCTCCAACGAGGGCCGCGGCTACGTGCTTCGCAAAATCATGCGCCGCGCCATGCGCAACGCCCGCCTGGTCGGCGTCGAGGAGCCGTTCCTCTACAAGCTCACCGGCTTCGTCGCCGAGCACATGCAGGAAGCCTACCCCGAGATGCTCGAGAGCGTGCAGCGCGTCGCCCGCGTCGTCAAGGACGAGGAGCACCGCTACGCCACCACCTTCCTCGAAGCCGAGAAGCAGTTCAACGCCGCCATTCAGGGCGTCGATAGCGCCATTCCCGGCGCCGTCGCCTTCAAGCTCTACGACACCTACGGCCTGGCCCTCGACGAGCAGGAGGACATGGCTCGCGAGCACTCGCTCACCATCGACCGCGCCGGCTTCGAGCAGGAGATGGAGCGGCAGCGCGAGCGCGCCCGCGCCAGTTGGCGGGGCGCCGAAAAGGGCGCGGTCGTTCCCGCCTACCAGAAGCTGCTCGAACAGGGCCGCACGAAATTCCTGGGCTACACCGACCTCGAGGCCAGTTCCCGCGTCATCGGCTTGTTGATCGAGAAGCAGATCGTCGAAGAGGTTCCCGAGGGCGTCCACGCCGAGCTGGTCTTCGATCAGACCCCGTTCTACGCCGAGGCCGGCGGCCAGGTCGGCGATCGCGGCGCTCTCTACTCCGATTCCGGCGAGAAGGTCGCCGATGTCCAGTCCACCTTCCCCGGCGTGCCCGGCCTCTCCGTGCACCGCATCGCCACCCTCGCGCCAATCCGCGTGGGCGACCTGCTGCGCGCCGAAGTGGCCGCCCCGCTGCGCGACTCCACCCGCCGCAACCATACCGCCACCCACCTGCTGCACGCCGCCCTGCGCCAGGTGCTCGGCACTCACGTCAAGCAGGCCGGCAGCGTGGTCGAGCCCGGCCGCCTGCGCTTCGACTTCACCCACTACGCCGCCATGGACCGCGCCGAGACCGAGGAGGTCGAGCGCCTCATGAACGATGAGGTCTTGAAGAACATCCAGGTCGAGACCAAAATCATGCCGCTCGACCAGGCCCTCACCACCGGAGCGATGGCCCTGTTCGGCGAGAAGTACGGCGAAGAGGTCCGCGTCGTTTCCGTCCCCGGCTTCAGCCGCGAGTTGTGCGGCGGCACGCATGTGCGCCGCACCGGCGATATCGGAATCTGCAAAATAGTCTATGAAGGAAGCATCTCGGCCGGCGTGCGGCGCATCGAGGCCATCACCGGCGATACGGCCCTCCGCCAGTATCAGGAGTCCACGGACGTGCTGCGCCGCGTCGCCGGAATGTTCCGCGCTTCCGAGCCCGAGCTGATCGAGCACGTCGAAAAGATGCTCTCCACCGAACGTGCCCTCGAAAAACAGGTCGAGCAGCTCAAGAACAAGCTCGCCCAGTCCGCCGCCGGCGACCTCGAATCGCGCGCCCGCACGGTGAAGGATTCGCGCGTCGTCGCCGCCCGCCTCGACGGCATGGACCGCGCCCAGATGCGCGCCCTCGCCGATTCCCTGCGCAACAAGTGGAAGAGCGCAGTGGTCGTGCTGGCCTCCGCCGAAGACGGCGCCGTCTCCATCATCTCCGCCGTCACCAAGGACCTCACGGGCAAGGTGCATGCCGGCAAGCTCGTCTCCGCCATCGCGCAGGCCGTCGGCGGCAAAGGCGGCGGCCGCCCCGATATGGCCGAAGGCGGCGGCAAAGATCCGTCCGCGCTCGATGCCGCTCTCGAAACCGTCTACCGCGATGTCGAATCCAAGATCTGAATCCTTTGACACTCTCGTCGTCGGCGCCGGCCCCACCGGCCTCGCCTGCGGCATCGAACTGCAGAACCGCGGCGTCAAAACCGTCCTGGTGGATAAGGGGTGCGTAGTGAACTCGATTTATCACTACCCCACCAACATGACCTTTTTCACCACGCCCGAGCTGCTGGAAATCGGCAACATGCCGATGACCAGCCTCAACGACAAGCCCAACCGCATCGAGGCTCTCAAGTACTATCGCCGGGTTGCCGACCATTACCGCCTGGATATCCGCCAGTACCAGAAGGTGGATCGTATCTCGGGGCAGGATAACGCGTTCCAGGTCTTTACCACCGATCGCTTGGGGTGCGCCCACACGTACCAGGCCCGTAAGATCGTCCTCGCCACCGGTTACTACGATGTGCCCAATCTCCTCAACGTGCCGGGAGAGAATCTGGAAAAGGTCCTGCATTACTACAAAGAGGCGCATCCGTACTATAACCACGACGTAGCCGTCATCGGCGCCAAGAACTCCGCCGCCATCGCCGCCCTGGAATTATGGTGGACCGGCGCCCGCGTTACCCTAATTCACCGCGGCGCCGGTATCTCCGATAAGGTCAAATACTGGATCAAGCCCAACATCGAGAACCGTATTAAAAACGGAGAAATTCGCGGTTATTTTCACTCCCGCGTCTTAGAGATTCTGCCCGGATTCGATCCGTCTCGCGACGCCCGAAGGTGAAGTTTCCTTAAGAAATGACTTCGTTTTTGCGCTGATCGGATACCAGCCCGACCTCGAGTTTCTGAATGCCACAGGAATTACTCTCGAGCCCGAAACACAACGCCCGCGCACCGATCCCGAAACTTTGGAGAGCGAACGTGTTGGAATTTACCTCGCGGGTGTCATCGTTGCAGGCATGCATACCAACGAGATATTCATTGAAAATGGTAGGTTTCACGGACAATTGATCGCTGAAGACATCGCCCGCAAACTGTAACACTTCACACTTCAGTGTCCGTACCAGTACATAGTGTTGTACTCCAGTACGGCACCCAATTGAAACTCTCCGCATTCTTCTTGTATCTAAGGTATGGAAGGGAGCCCGACGATGCTTCAATCTCTATTCAGTTCGATTTTTGGATGCTCACATCAACGCACGACGTTTCCACTCACCCCCGGGCGTAGAAACGCCGGACACCAGGCTCCCGGAGCCGTTCGCAGTGGAACCTACGTGGTCTGCCTGGACTGCGGAAAAGAATTCGCCTACAACTGGGACCAGATGCGCGTCGGCCAGCCGGTGACATCTGCCGTGCCGGCCACCGAAGTCCAACCGCTGTTCCGCTGATTTTTGGGGCTCTTTAACGCGTAACGCTTCCCAACACTACTGCCGACCGCGCGCCCGTCGCTGAAGGTAGATTTCCTGGCTTCCCGCGCCAGGTCTGGGCCGCCAGCACCGCGAATGCAATAGCCTCTTTGGCATCGGCATCGATCCCGTGGTCGGTCGAGGTGGAGATCGCCATGCCCGGCAAGAATCCCGAAAGGTGCCCCATGATTTGCGGATTGTGCACGCCGCCGCCCGAAACAATCAGGTCGCCGCGTGTTTCGCCGATCCCCATCGCGATGGTGGCCGCGGTAAGTACGGTTGCGGTCGCGATCAGGTCGGCCGCGGGCAGGCCCGTGCGCGTCAGCCGCGCCACGAACTCCGCGCCGTACTGCTCGCGCCCCGCGCTCTTGGGCGGCTTGCGGCGGTAATACGGGTCCTTCAATAACTCGTCCAACAGCTTGCCGTTCACCTGGCCCGATTCCGCGATGCGCCCGCCCCGGTCGCAGGAAAGCGTCCCCTTGGAAAAGTCCCGCGCCAGCGCGTCGATCACCATGTTGCCCGGCCCCGTGTCGAACGCGATCACCTCGCCCGGCGCGGCTCCCGGCGGAATTACGGTAATATTGGCGATCCCTCCGATGTTGAGCGCGATGCGCGTGCGCTTCGCATGACGGAACAGCAGGTAATCGACGAACGGCACCAGCGGCGCGCCCTGTCCCCCCGCCGCAATATCGCGCGCGCGAAAGTTCGAAACCACCGGCACGCCCGTGCGCTCCGCCAGCACCGCCGGCTCGCCCAGTTGCAGGGTGTTGGAGCGCCCTTCGTGGAAGACCGTCTGCCCGTGGCACCCGATCAGCTCCACCGGGCCCCAGCGCTTCATCGCGCGCAGCACCGCCCGCGCATACAGTTCCGCCAGCTCGAAATTCAGGCGCGAAATCTTCGCCGTGTGAGTCTCGGCATTCGACACGGCGAGAATCCCCAGCCGCACCGGTTCCGGATATGCGGTCGATTGAAACCCGATCGTCTCCACCGCGCGGCCCGCGGACTTCCACGATCGCCACGTCGATTCCGTCGAGCGATGTCCCGCTCATGACGCCCGCCACTCTCATGGCCGCTTCAGCTCCTTCTGCAATTCCGCCAGCAGTTGCAGCGCTTCGATCGGCCGCAGCTCGTCCAGGTTCAGCCCGCGAATCCGCTCCGCGATGCCGTAGCCCACCGGCTCGAACAGTTGGATCTGCACCGGCCCTTCGTCTTCGGACTTGGCCAGCTCCTCGGTCACCACGTGCTCGGTGCGCTCGTGCAGCTTCAGCACTTCGCGCGCCCGCTCGATCACCCGCAGCGGCAGCCCCGCCAGCCGCGCCACTTCGATCCCGTAGCTGCGGTCGGCGCTTGCCCGGCTCCACTTTGCGCAGGAAGATGATGTGGTCGCCCGCTTCCTTCACCGAGACCTTCAGGTTGCGCACGCCCTCGAGCTGTTCGGCCAGCTCGGTCAGCTCGTGGTAGTGCGTGGCGAAAAGCGTTTTGGCGCGCGTGTGCGTGTGGATGTGCTCCACCACCGCCCAGGCCAGCGCCAGCCCGTCGTACGTGGCGGTCCCGCGGCCGATCTCGTCCAGCACGATGAAGCTGCGCGGCGTGGCCGTGTTCAGGATCACCGCCGTCTCGGTCATCTCCACCATGAAGGTCGAACGCCCGCGCGACAGGTTGTCCGACGCCCCGATGCGCGTGAAGATGCGGTCGATCACCGGCAGCGAGGCCGCTTCCGCCGGCACGAACGACCCCATCTGCGCCAGGATGGCGATCAGCGCCGCCTGCCGCAGGTAGGTCGATTTGCCGCCCATGTTGGGCCCCGTGATGATGGCGATCAGGTCGCTCGAATCGTTCAGGTAGAGATCGTTCGGAATGAACCGGCCCGCCTCCTGCTCCGCCAGCCGTTCGATCACCGGATGCCGTCCCGCCAGGATCCGCATCTCGCCCGTGTCGGAAAACGCCGGCCGCTGATAGCGGTTCTCGGCCGCCACCTGCGCGAGCGACGCGGTGACATCCAGTTCCGCCACCGCCGCCGGCCGTGGCGCGAATGCGCTGCGCCTGCGCGGCCGCCCGCTTCCGCACGTCGGCGAAGAGTTCCTTTTCGAGCGTGAGGATCTTGTCTTCCGCGTCGAGCACCTTGTGCTCGTACTCCTTCAGCTCGGGGGTGGTGAAGCGCTCGGCGTTGGCCAGCGTCTGCTTGCGCTCGTAATCCGGCGGCGCCAGGTGCAGGTTCGCGCGGGTGATCTCGATGTAGTAGCCGAAGACGTTGTTGAACCGCACCTTGAGCGACTGGATGCCCGTGCGCTGCCGCTCGCGCGCCTCGATCTGCGCGATGTACTGCTTGCCGTTGGTGCTGAGATCGCGCAGCTCGTCGAGCTCCGCGTGGTAGCCGCCGCGGATCGTCCCGCCGTCCGCGAGGTTCAGCGGCGGCTCGTCGGCAATCGCCTCGAGGATCAGGTTCGCAACGTCCGGCAGCTCGTCCAGACGCTCGTGGATCGACCGCAGGCGTTCCGCTTGTTGGGTGTCGAAGCAGCGCTTGCAGCGCCGGAATCTTCTCGAGCGACCGTCCGAGCGCCAGCACATCGCGCGGCCCCGCCGAGCCGAGCGTCACCTTGGCCAGCAGCCGCTCCAGGTCGAGAATCGTCGCCAGCTGCTTGCGCAGCTCCGCCCGCAGGATGGTCTGCTGCAGCAGTTCGCCAACGGCATCCAGCCGCTGCTCGATCTCGGCGCGATCCATCGAGGGCCGCAGCAGCCGCTGGCGCAGCAGGCGCCCGCCCATCCCGGTCTGCGTGTGGTCGAGCACGCCCAGCACGGTGGCCTGCGTCTGCGGCCCGGAGGCATCGGCGGCGAAGATCGGCTCGAGCAGCTCCAGGTTCCGCACCGTGACGGCGTCGAGCACCATGGAATCGGCGCGGTCGTAGAAAGTGGGCCGGTCGAGATGGTCGAGCGCCGCGCGCTGCGTATCGCGCAGGTAGTGCAGGACGGCGCCGGCCGCGCCCACCGCCGCCGGACGGTTCGCCAGGCCGCAGCCATCGAGCGAGAGCAGCCGGAAATGGTCGCGCAGCGTGCGCCCGGCGTAATCGGCGCTGAAGACCCACTCTTCGATTTCGGTGCGGACGAAGCGCGGCCCGGCGCGGTCCGCCCCGGCCAGCAGCGGCAGGTCGCCCGGGAACAGGACCTCCCGCGCGCCCAGGTGTTCGAGAGCGCCCGACACTTCCGCCGGCTCCATCTCCGTGACGCGGAACTCGCCGGTCGAAAGGTCCACGTGCGCCACCGCCGAGCGGCCATCGGCGTTCGCTACCGCCGCCAGGTAGTTGTTCTCGCGCGAGCGCACCAGGTTCGCGTCCATCGCGGTGCCCGGCGTGACGATGCGGGTGACCTCGCGCTTCACCAGCTTCTTGGCGAGTCGCGGGTCTTCCATCTGGTCGCAGATGGCGACCCGGTAGCCCTTCTGGATGAGCCGCGCGATGTACCCTTCGGCCGCGTGGTACGGCACGCCGCACATCGGGATGGCCCCCTTCTCCTTGTTGCGCGAAGTGAGCGTGATTTCGAGCTCGCGCGCCGCCGTGACGGCGTCTTCGAAGAAGAGCTCGTAGAAATCGCCCAGCCGGAACATCAGCAGGGCGTTGGGGACCTGCTGCTTGATGCCGTGGTACTGCCGCATGAGCGGCGTGGAGGCGTCAGCCATTGCGCCGCACATCACGCATCACGCGTAGATCCCCCGCAGCTTGATGGCGTGGGCCACGCGATCGAGGGCCAGCATGTAGGCCGCGATGCGGTTGTTGGTGTTGTGCGTCTCGGCGTACTGCACCACGGCGTCGAAGCTCTCCACCATGATCTCCTGCAGCCGCTCGTTGACGGTCTGCTCGTTCCAGAAGAAACCCTGGCGGTCCTGCACCCACTCGAAGTAGGAGACCGTAACGCCGCCGGCATTCGCCAGAATGTCCGGAATCACAAAGATCTTCTTCTCGGCGAGAATCTCGTCGGCCAAAGGGGTGGTCGGGCCGTTGGCGCCCTCGCACAGGATCTTGCAGCGCAGACGGTCGGCGTTTCCCGAGTGAATCACGTTCTCCGTGGCCGCGGGAATCAGGACGTCGCACGGCAGGAACATGGCCTCGCCTTTATCCATATCCTCGCCGCCCGCAAACCCGGCGACCGACCCGGTCTCGTCGCGGTGCTTCCGCAGAGCGGCGATATCCAGGCCGCGCGGGTTGTAGACGGCGCCGTCGTACTCCACGATCGCGATGATCTTGAAGCCCATCGCCGACATCAGCTTGGCGGCCATCCCGCCGACGTTGCCGAAGCCCTGGATCACCACGCTGGTGGTCTCCGGCGTCAGGCCGAACCGCGGCAGCGCCTGAAGCGTGACGATCATGCAGCCCCGCCCCGTGGCTTCCGGCCGGCCGCGCGAACCGCCGAGCGCCATCGGCTTCCCGGTGACGATCGCGGTGACCGTGTGGCGTGCGTGCATGGAGTAAGTGTCCATGATCCACGCCATGACCTGCTCATTAGTGTTGACGTCCGGTGCGGGCACGTCGCGCTCCGGCCCGATAAAGTCGATGATCTCGGCCGTATAGCGGCGGGTGAGCTTTTCGAGCTCGGTCTCGGAGAGCACGTTCGGATCGCAGATCACCCCGCCCTTGCCGCCGCCGAAGGGGATGTTGACCACCGCGCATTTCCACGTCATCCAGGAGGCCAGGGCTCGCACTTCGTCCAGCGTCACGTCCGGCGCGAAGCGGATGCCGCCCTTGGCCGGCCCGCGCGCCACCGAGTGCTGCACGCGATAGCCGGTGAAGACCTCGATGCGGCCGTCATCGAGCTGCACCGGAATGTGGACGGTGATTTCCCGCGCCGAGGTGCCCAGCACCTTGCGCATGCCGTCGTCGAGTTTCAATCGCGCGGCGGCTTCGTCGAACCGCGCGGCGGCGGCCAGCCAGGGGTTCTTTTCGTTCTCGTGAGATATGGAAACAGGGGGTGTCAACGTGGCCACTAGTAAGCCTCCCGAATACCTTATGGTAGCCTGTCGAGCGCAGGCCGGGAGGCCTGCGCCACTACAAACCCAAAACTTCGAGCGCTTTCAGAATTACGGGGTCGCGCTGCGCTTCCACTTTGTCGCCCGCTTCCACGCCGAACGCCTGGTTGAAGATCTCGGTCTTCAGCCGGTTGGTGACGAAGTCGCGCTCGGAGGACCAGTCTCCCACGCTCGGCTGAATGCCCCGGTCCGACGCGAAGACCTGGAATTCGGCGAGCACCGGGGGGGTCACCTCGAAGTCTTCGGTTACCTTGTGGTCGTGCAGGTACTGGGTGGCGAAATTGGTGAAGCTGGCGCTGGCGTCGAGCACCGCGCGAAGCCGGTTCATGGGAGGCGGGTAGACCACGTAATCCGGCTGTATGCCGCCGCCTCCCGTCACCACGCGGCCGCTGTCGGTGTGGAAGACACCCGCGGTGTTGGGATGGGAGGTCTTGTTGGCGAGCTCGAACCGCGCCGCATCCAGCGGCTTCTGGATCGAACGCCCGCTCGGTGTGTAGTAGAGTGCCGTCGTGAGCGCCAGGCCGGTGTTCTGGCTCAACGGGAAAACGCTTTGCACCAGCCCTTTGCCGTAGCTCGGCTCTCCCAGGACGGTCGCGCGGTCGTGATCCTGCATGGCGCCGGTCACGATCTCGGCGGCGCTGGCGGTCTTTTCGTTCACCAGGATGGCCAGCTTGAACCCGTAAGGCATGGCAATCGACGGCACGGTTTCGGATTTCTCCGCCACGTGCCGCCCCCTCACCGTCACGATCTTCGCGCCCGGCTTGAGGAACAGGGCGGCCGTATCGAGCGCGGCGGTTACCAGGCCGCCGGGATTGTTACGCAGGTCGAGCACCAGCCCGACCATGCGGTCGCCGCCCAGCTTTTCGATGGCTTCTTTCAACTCTTTGGCGGTGTTTTCATCGAAGCTCGCCACCCGGATATAGCCGACGCCCGCGCCCACGAAGAACGCCCGCTCCACGCTTGGCGATTGCATATCTTCGGGCGTCAGCACCATGTGCAGCATGCGCGAGCTGCCCGGCCGGCGCACTTCGAGCTGCGCCTGCTGCTGCCGCGATTGCGAGAGAAGCTGCGTAATCTGGTCCAGATCGAGCCGGCCGATGATGTAGCCGTTGACCGCCATGATATCGTCGCCCGGTGCCAGCCCGGCCTTGGCGGAGGGCGTCCCCGGCAGCGTCTGGAGCACGATCACGCGCCCCGGCAGCAGCGATACGACGCTGCCGAAGCCCTTCTGCGTGGAGCTCTCCATCTTCTTGAGCTGGTCGAACTGGCCGGGGTCGAAGAATACCGAATGCGGGTCGAGCTTGCGCAGCAGTCCGGGAATGGCGCCCTGGTAAAACGCCTGTTCGGAGGAGACCGGGTCGGCCGCGTTCCTCTCCACAATCGAGAAGGCGTCGATGACCGACTTCATCTGCGACGGGAGATCGTCCGCGGCCGCGAGCGTAGTGGCAGTGCAAAGTAGGGCTAGGATACAGCGAAGCATCAATCGG
Organism: Bryobacterales bacterium; assembly: GCA_963836015.1. GTDB lineage: Bacteria > Acidobacteriota > Terriglobia > Bryobacterales > Bryobacteraceae > CAWCDJ01. The sequence goes on from CAWIIF010000015.1 coordinate 1,497,567, forward strand.
GCCAGATCTGAGCGATATCGATTTGGACGTTCGGGAAGTGAAGCGGTTTCAGCAGGCCGGTTTTGAAGACCCCTGCGGTGCGCAGGAGGCCCTCTTCCAGGTGCAGCACTTCGACCGTGAGACCCTCCGGCGAAATCACCCAGACTTCGGGGACGCCCAGGCTCGCATAGTCGGCCAGCTTCTCCTCACGCTCCCGGCGGGTGTTGGCGGGCGAAAGAACTTCCACCACCAGTTGGGGAGCGGAGTGAATGTAGCCATCCTGCTCGACCACCGAAGAGATTTCAAAGACCGCCAGGTCCGGCACCCTCGAGGTCAATGGGCGTTGCCGGATGATGAGTCCGAAGTTGGTGGCGAGCACGAGCACTTCGAGCGGATTCACCTGGGAGTTGAGCGCCGTGCTCAAGCGATGCACGATCAGCGCGTGCTTCCATTTCGCGGGGGGCATGATGCGGATTTCGCCGTTCACCACTTCTTCGACGGCGTCACTCACTTCGGGCATGCGCAGCCACTCTTCGTAAGTGACGGTCTTGGAATTGGGGAGGCTTGCCATGCTCCCTTCCATTCTATCGCGTGAACCGGGTGGCCTTCTTCCGCCGGTGGCGGTCGAGCGCCAGCTCGATCAACTGGTCGATCAGCGCGGAGAAGCCGATGCCGCTGTGCTCCCACATCTTGGGATACATGCTGATGGAGGTGAAACCGGGGATGGTGTTGATCTCGTTGATGTAAAGCCGGCCGGTCGCGGTTTCCAGGAAGAAATCGACGCGCGCCATGCCCTCGCACTCCACGGCGCGGAAGCACTCCACCGCCAGGCGGCGCAGCTCGTCGGTCTTGTCGGGCGGAAGGTCGGCCGGAACCTGCGTCTTCGCGCGGTCGAGCAGGTACTTGTCCTCGTAATCGTAGAAATCGCGGGAGGGCAGAATCTCGCAGGGCAGGGAAGCCATGGGCTGCTCGTTGCCCAGCACCGCGCACTCGAGCTCGCGGCCCACGATGGCGCGCTCCACAATGATCTTGCGGTCGTACTGCGCGGCCAGCGCGATGGCGGCCTCCAGCTCCGCGGCATCGCGGGCCTTCGAGATCCCCACCGACGAGCCGAGGTTGGCGGGCTTCACGAACACCGGGAACGGCAGCCGGGCATGGATGGCCGCGAGATCCGCCGATTCCCGCGAGACCGACACGTAGTCTACAACCGGCAACATTCGTTCCGCGCAGACACGCTTCATCATCTCCTTATCCATGGAGACGGCCGACCCCAGCACACCGGCGCCGACGTAAGGAATGTCCGCCAGCTCGAGCAGGCCCTGCACCGTGCCGTCTTCGCCGAAGGTGCCGTGAAGCACCGGGAAGGCTACATCGATTTCGGGCTGGGCGCCCGGCTCGGGCAGGACGGGCTTGGGCAGCCACTTGCCCTGCTGATCGATAAAGTACTCGATTTTTTCGTACTTCTCGGGGTCCATCCGGTCCAGGATGGCCCGCGCGGAGCGGACCGACACTTCGTGCTCGCCGCTGCGGCCGCCATAAATGACGGCGACACGTAATTTCATAGAATTCGCTTTCCCAAACCGGACATGACGAGTTCGACGGCCAGGTCGGCGGTGCGGTTCACCTCGTCGATTACGGGGTTCACCTCCACCACTTCCATCGAGATCATCTTCCGGGAATCGCAGATCATTTCCATTGCCAAATGCGCTTCCCGGTAGGTGGCGCCGCCGCGAACGGGGGTGCCGACGCCGGGGGCGTCCTGGGGGTCCACGAAATCCATGTCGAGCGAAAGGTGGAAGCCCGCGGTGCCCTCGGACGCCAGGCGGATGGCCTCTTCCATCACGGAGCGCAGGCCGCGCTCGTCGATGTCGCGCATGGTGAAAGAGCGCACGCCGGAATCGCGGACATGCGGGCGCTCCATCTGGTCCACGTCGCGCAGCCCCACGATCACGATGTTCCGCGGCTCGACCTTCGGTTTGTAGCCGAACAGTTCGGTGAGCTCGGGCGGGCCCATCCCCGCGATGCAAGCGAGCGGCATGCCGTGGACGTTGCCGCTGGGGCTCGATTCGGGAGTGTTCATGTCGGCGTGGGCGTCGAGCCAGATCAGGCCGACGCGCTGCCCCTTGTCGCGGAAGTACTGCGAGACGCCGCTGACCGTGCCGACCGCCACGGAGTGGTCGCCGCCCAGCACAACCGGGATGCTCCCGCGCGAGAGCGTCTCGCCGACCAGCGCTGCCAGGCGCCGGCAGGTGGCGGCGATCTGCGGCAGGTACTTGGCGTGGGGATGGCCTTCGGGCGACGCCTCGGCCTGTTCGACCGGAACGTTGCCGAGATCTTCGACCGTGTAGCCGAGCGAGGCGAGCCGCGCGTTCAGGTTGGCCACACGCACGGCGGAAGGGCCCATATCGACGCCGCGGCGGCCCTGGCCGAGGTCGAGCGGCGCGCCGATGATGGAGACGTGAGAGCGGGGCATAGTTAAGTGGGGCGGGCCTCCTGGCCTGCCCGGCCTCGGAGCGCGCCTTCGGCGCGTGGGCAGGCCAGGAGGCCTACCCCACCAAGAAGGTGCGTCATCATCAGAACTCCGCGTTGCCGGGCGTGCGCGGGAACGGGACCACGTCCCGGATGTTTTTCATGCCGGTGAGGTACATCATCATACGCTCGAAGCCCATGCCGAAGCCGGCATGCTCGACGCCGCCGAAGCGGCGCAGGTCGAGGTACCACCAGTAGGCTTCCTCGGTCATGCCGTGCGCGCCGCCGGAGCGGATGCGGTCGATCAGGGCGTCGTAGCGCTCTTCGCGCTGGCTGCCGCCGATGATCTCGCCGATGCGCGGCGCCAGCACGTCCATGGCGGCGACGGTGCGGCCATCATCGTTGGCGCGCATGTAGAACGCCTTGATTTCGCGCGGATAGTCGGTGACGATGGCGGGCTTCTTGAACAGCTCTTCGGTAAGGTAGCGCTCGTGCTCGCTCTGCAGATCGGCGCCCCATACGGTGGGGAACTCGAAGTTCCGACCGGATTTCTGCAGCAGGTCGATGGCTTCGGTATAGGTGATGCGCTCGAACTGGCTGTTGACCAGGAGCTCGAGCGTTTTGAGCAGGTCGGGCTCGTACCATTTGCTGAGGAACTCGAGATCGGCGCGGCAGGCGTCCATGACCTGCTCCACCTGGCTCTTGAGAAACGCTTCGGCCAGGTCCTGGTTGTCCTGCAAATTGCAGAACGCCATCTCCGGCTCGATCATGTAGAACTCGGCCAAGTGGCGCGGCGTATTCGAATTCTCGGCGCGGAAGGTGGGGCCGAACGTGTAGACGTTGGCGAAGGCCAGGGCGAAGATCTCGGCCTCCAGTTGTCCGCTGACCGTCAGGTAGGTGCGGCGGCCGAAGAAATCCTGCGAGAAATCCGGCGGCTTGCCCAGGTCGAGCGTGGTCACCTGGAACATGGAGCCGGCGCCTTCGGCGTCCGACGCCGAGATCAGCGGCGTGTGGACGTAGAGGAATCCACGGTCCTGGAAGAATTTGTGGATGGCCGCGGCGAGCGCGTTGCGCACCCGCCACACGGCTCCGAAGGTGTTCGACCGCGAGCGCAGATGGGCGATCTCGCGGAGCGTTTCGAGCGTGTGCTTCTTCTTCTGCAGCGGGTACTTCTCGGGGTCGGCGGCGCCGTGCACGGTGACGGCGCGGGCCTTGAGCTCCACCGCCTGGCCCTTGCCGGGCGACGCGACCAGCTCACCTTCCACGCTGATGCAGGCGCCGGTGGTGATGGCGGCCACGACTTCGGGCGATACCACGCCGGAATCCAGAACGACCTGCAGGTCGGCCGGGGACGAGCCGTCGTTGAGCTGAATGAAGTGCACGTTCTTGCTGTCGCGCCGGGTCTTGACCCAGCCCCTGGCAGTGACGGTCTCGCCTGGGGTGCGTTTCAGCAGGCTGCGGACGTATTCGTTCGGTTGAATCATTGTTTGGAGCTATTGGTCTTCCAGGCGGCCGAAGATCTGCTTGACGGCTTCGAGCGGGTTCGAGATTTCGGGCCGCTCCTTCAACTCAAGCAGCAGCGGAAACTGGTCGCCGCAGCCGTGCAGCAGGCGCATAGTGTTCTTCCAGTCGATGGTGCCGCCCTCGCTCAGGAAGGGGAACAGGTGCGAATCGCTCTTGCCGTCGTTGTCGTGAACGTGGGTGGAGCGAATGCGCCCCTTCATCAGCTCGAAGCTAGGCTCGACGCCGGCATGCAGGTTGGCGTGGCCGGTGTCGAAGACGAAGTTGAGCTTCATGTGGGTGAGCTCTTCGAAGGTCAGCAGGCGCTCCGCGCTCGAAAGATCGTTGGGGATATTTTCGAGCAGCACCTCCACGCCGAACTGCCGCGCGAAGACCGTGATCTGCTCGAGCGACGAGAATGCCGCGTCGATCTTCCGCATGTCGAACTCTTCGCCGCCCACGCCGATGTGCTGGATCAGGTAGCGGAAGGGAATGGTCTCCGCGATCTCGAGCGCGCGCTTGATTTCGTCCACCATTTCCAGGCGGCGCGCCTTCACGGCTTCGGTGATGCTGATGACGGAGTGCGGCCCGGAGCGTCCCCAGAATTCGTCGTTGTACATGGGGGAATGCAGCGAGTGCAGGCGCAGATCGGAATCGCGGAACCAGTGTCCCAGTTCCGTGATCTGCGGCTTATCGCGGTAATCCAGGTGCTGGCGCGCGCAAAAGATCTCCACCGCCGGAATCCCGGCCTGGTGGATTTTCGCCAGCATCGCCGTGGTAAGCCGGTGGTTGACGAAAAGGTGCGTCGAGAGTACGTGGTTCATCGGGTGGTCAATGTCCTTCCGCCGTCCCTTCGCTACGCGGGTCGGCTGCTCCCTCGAGCCAGCCGTTGTCGAAGCGGATGGCGGCGCATTCCCCCTGCGAGTTGATTCGTTTCACGGTGTAGCCGCGCTGCTCGAGAATGGCGACGGTGTCGGGCGAATAGCCCGGCTCCATGGCGAGCACGTCCGGCATCCACTGGTGGTGGAAGCGCGGCCAGTCGACGGCATCCTGCACGTTCATTCCGAAATCGATGACGTTGACGATCACTTCGAGGACCGTATTGATGATCGTCGGGCCGCCCGGCGAGCCGAGGGCCAGAAACGGCTTGCCGTCCTTGAGCACGATGGTCGGGGTCATCGACGAGAGCGGCGTCTTGTGCGGCTGAATGGCGTTGGCTTCGCCCTGAATCAGGCCGAACATGTTGGCTTCGCCGGGCTTGGGCGCGAAGTCGTCCATCTCGTTGTTGAGCAGGAAACCGAGGCCCTCGGCGGTCACCTTGCTGCCGTACCCGCCATTGAGAGTGTAAGTGACGATGGCGACGTTGCCGTCGGCATCGGCCACCGAGTAGTGGGTGGTCTCGTTCGATTCGTGGCCTTCGAACTTCGCGGCGTGGATTTCGCTCGAAGGGGTGGCGCGCTCGGGATCGATCGACGCGCGCCGCTTCGCGATGTAGGCCGGGTCGAGGAGGCTCGAGAGCGGGACCTTCACGAAATCGGGGTCGCCGAGGTTCTCGGAGCGGTCGGCGAAGTAGCGCCGCATGGCTTCGGCCATATAGTGGACGGAGGAGGCCGAGCCGGCGCCGGCCTTCTCGTACCCGGTGCCATCGAGTATCCCGAGCATCTCCAGGATGCCGACGCCTCCGGAGCTGGGCGGCGGCGAGGTGACGATTTCATAGCCGCGATACATTCCGCTTATCGGTTTGCGCTCGATGGTGCGGTAGGCCTTCAGGTCGTCGAGCGTGATGAGGCCGCCGTGCTCCTGCATATCTTTGGCGAGGATGCGGGCGGTTTCGCCTTCGTAGAAATCTTTCGCGCCGGTCCGCATGATGCGGTCGAGGGTGCGGGCGAGCTCGGGCTGCAGGAAAGTCTCGCCGGGCTCGTAGAACTTGCCGCCGCGCAGGAAGATGCGGTTCGATTCCGGGAAGCGGCTGAGCAGCCGCGAGGCCGTTTGGAAGCTCTGCGCCTGCGCGTAGGAAATGGGGAAGCCTTTGGAGGCGAGCTCGACGGCGGGCCGCACGACGTCGGCCCACGGCTTCCTGCCGTACTTCTTCGAAGCGTACTCGAAGCCGCTGACACTGCCGGGAACGCCCGAAGCGCGGTAGCCGACGATGCTGTCCTGGGTGGCCTTGCCGGAGGCGTCGAGGTACATATTGCGCGAAGCGGCGCCGGGCGCGCGCTCGCGGAAATCGAGGAACGTAGTGCGACCGTCGGCCAGCCGAATGAGCATGAACCCGCCGCCGCCGAGATTGCCCGCATACGGGTGCGTGACGGCGAGGGCGAACCCGACCGTGACGGCGGCATCGATCGCATTCCCGCCCGACTCCAGCACCTTCAGCCCGGCTTCCGTGGCGTGGCGCTCGTGCGTGACCACCATCCCGTGCCGCGCACGTACCGGCTGCGCGGCCCAAAGCGGAGCGGAGACCGCGAGGAGGAGCGAAGCAAGCATGCGGCGCATACACTCGATTCTACTATGCGGGGTGAAACGATACCGGACGGCGGGGCAGGCTTCCCGTAGCTCGACGGGCTATAATCCGAAACGGTGGCGGAAAGGAATACGAGATGTCAGTTCTGAAATCAGGATCCAGTGGAAGCGAAGTATCCGAACTCCAGCAGAAGCTGCGGGCGCGGGGGTTTGATACCGGCGCCGAGAATGGCGTGTTCGGCCCCCAGACCGAGGCCGCGGTGAGGGCGTTTCAGCAAAACGCCGGGCTCAGCGTAGATGGCGGTGTAGGGCCCCGAACCGCGCTGGAACTGGGCCTTTCGAGCGAACCGGAGATCGCACCGGTGATTCCCGGCGTCACGCTCAGGGCGGTTGCCAGGATGTTCCCGGATACGCCCATCCCGAATATCCGAGCGAATCTTCCCAGCGTTTTGCAGGCGCTGATCGCGCCGGCGCTGAGCGACAAGAGCATGGTGCTGATGTCGCTGGCCACCATTCGCGCGGAAACAGAGTCGTTCCTGCCGATCAGCGAGGGCCAGTCGCACTTCAATACGTCGCCCGGTGGACAGGCCTTCGATCTATACGACCACAAACTCGGCAACCAGGGATCGCCCGATGGCGCGCGTTTTCGCGGCCGCGGTTTCATCCAACTGACCGGCCGCGCCAATTACCTTCAACACAGCCAGGCGATCGGGTTGGGCAGCCAGCTCATTGACAATCCGGACCTGGCGAACGATCCGGAGATCGCGGCTCGGCTGCTGGCCAGTTTCCTGAAGAACCGGGAGCCGGCCATCCGCACGGCCCTGCAGAATCGCGACCTCGCGACGGCGCGCAAGCTGGTCAATGGCGGCAATATCGGCATCGACCGGTTCGAGGACGCATATCAAAAGGGCGAGACTCTAATTCCCGAGGCCACTGCCCAGACGGCTTGACAGGCGATACGCGCGAGGGGTGAGCCCGCGAGTTATCGCGTCTTGTAGGTGAAGGTCACCCTGGTCTCTTCGTCGATCACCAGCGGGCGCGCGAAGCGGAACGACCTTCCGGCGCGCGGAACCTCGACCGGGATCGGCAGGACGCCGGCCACGCGCCGCTGCAGGTTGACGATGTTGACGGAGGGTGCGTTTTGTGCGGCGGCCGCATCCTTCTTCACCTGATCTTCCACGCGCCTGGATTCCCGCGAGATCTCGGCCGTACTGCTCGTAACCTCGACCGACTCCGATATCGAGCCAACCTGCAGCGCAAAGCTGTAGTGCGAGGGGCGCACCGCATCGTAATCGATTTCGCGGACCAGCCGCTGGAAGCCACGGGAGTCCACGGTGATGCGGATGCGGCCGGACGGAATGCCGGCGGCTCTCCAGCGGCCCGCGGAGTCGGCGACGGCGCGCGCGGTAAATCCAGTCGCGGGATGTACGACCGAGATTTGCGCGCCGGGAACCACGGCGCCGGTCGGGTCGACCACCAAGCCTCCCGCCTGGCCGGGAAGCAGGTTGCCATCGAATGTGGCGGCGGGATTCGCGTAAGCGGCAGGCGCACCGTCCGGGCTGGAGGGCGTGAGCAGGTTTGCCGGGATCGCATCGCCGCCGAAATCTGCCACCTTGTACCGCTCGGGCAGGAAGATCTCCCATTCGAGGATGCCGATCGGAAGATCCATTTTGGGCAAGGCGATTTCCGCGCCGCCCTTTCTGGCGAAGGGAGCCCCGGAGTGCATGAAGACGAACGACACCGCGTAGCTATCGACGGGGCGGAAGCCGGGACGCAACAGGGGCACGCGGCTGCCGTCAGGGCCCTGCACGGGCTTGACTCGCTCGCCCGCGACGTCGGCGGAGACAATGCCGGCGCCGGCGGGCAGGGCCACTTTCAGAAACGGCTGTGCGCGGTTCCGCAGGATCAGTTTCACTTCGGTGAGCGATTTGCCTTCGGGGGTGACCATGGTGGTGACGACTGCTTCCTGTGCCACGGCAGCCAGTAACTTGCCCTCGGGGAAGCGGACCCATTCGAGCGACAGGGCGGGCGGCTCGGACTGCTGGCGGTGGTAGCGGAAGGCCGCCTGCGGCGAGTTGTGCGCCATGGAGCGGAGAAACGGGGTGGTCTCCCTGAGGTCCATGCGCTTGAGACCGCCAGCTTCCTGAGCGGTTAGCTCGATGGTGCCTTCACCCTCGACAAGGATTTCGCCGGTTTCGCGCTGAGCGCCTCTCAGCCGGAGCAGGGGAGCGCCGGTCTTCGGCCGGTCGATGGGCTTTTCGAGCGAGACGAGGAACTGGTAGCTCCGCAATTGGGGCCTGGTTACTTTTAGTATGAGAACGCCGCCTTGCACTTCGCTTGATTCGAGAGCGGCGCCGGTGACGCCGGTAAGTTCGCATCCCGCGGGCATCTCGATTTCGAACTGGGACGGCTCGCCTTGCACTACCTGGATATCTACGAGGGCGGCGGCTGCGAGCTGCAGTTCGCTCACGGAGACCAGCGTCTTGATATCCGAGAGGAAACGGACCTCTTTGGGGACGGCGGGCGCGACGCTCTCTCGCGCGGCCCACCAGATGGAGGTGTTCTGGCCCGGCGCGAGGGTGGCCTGAATGGTGGTCCGGCCGGCGGCGGAGGCTCGCCCGGTAATCAGGCCGGGGGTGATGTTGACGCTGGTGTGATCGCCGGGGACCACGAGGGTGAGCCGCACGGCCCCGGCGGCGGGGACGGGGAGGCTGAAGGAGGCGCGGCCAGCCTCGATGACCAGGGGGAACGCGGTGTCGAGCGCAATCGAGAACGCGGCGGGACCGGACAGCACGGCGATGCGGGCTCCGCCCTCCTGCTGTAGCGGAAGATCCTTGCCTCGCTGCTGCGCATCAAGGATCGTGAGGCCGGCGACTAGCGGGACTTTGGTGGCGCCCGCGCGGAAGACTTCGCCTTCGAGCAGGATCTTGCCCGAGGCTTTTTCGCCGGCCACTTCGAACGCCAGGTCGGCGCTTTCCAACGCGTAGGGCTGGGGCGGCGCCGGGGGTTCCTTGACGGGCTTGCCTGCGAGCTCGAGCAGGCGATTGTATTCGTCGAGCGGCAGCGTGACGTTGCCGGCTGCGGGCAGGGGAAGCGGGGTCCTCTCCTGTCCGAGCGCGACCGGCGGCAGGGCCAGCATCAGGAGCAGCAGGCCGCTTCTCATTTCGTGCCTCCGTTCTTCTCTTTCTGATAGGTGAGGTCGATGGAGGGTGACTGGTTCTCGCCGGTCAGCTCGGCAGCCAGGAACAGGGACGGGCCCACCGCGGGAAAGGACATCATCATCGGCAGGGCCGCGGCGGATTTGCGCGCTTCGGATTTCGAGTTGTACCTGTCGATGAGCACCTGGACCGCGGCCTGCTGGGGCAACCGGCTGGACTGCTGCACGGCATTCATCTCGTCCGAGGGCGGCGGCCCGGCGGGGGTGTTGAGCGCGGACGAGGCGGGAGGCGCGTAAGCCTGGGTGCGGAACGATCCCGGCTCGGCGGCGGCACGGACCGTGGGCGGGTAGTAGAGCATGACTCCGGTCTTCGATACCGGGAGGTCGAGGGATGGCAAAACGAGCGCGGCGCGGCCGCGATCGCTCCAGGGCGTCCCGCGGACCAGGTAGAGAAGCTCGACGGTGAACGCCGGAGCCTCGTCGCCGGCTCGCGCTTTCGCGAGGGGGAACAACCAACTGCCGTCCGGCGCCTGGCCGGGCCGCACGGGTCTGCCCGAGAGGGAGGAGCTCCAGACCGCCGATCCGGCGGGCAGCACGATTTTCAAGAAGTTCCGCTGATTGTTTCGCACCGCGTAGCGCGCCTGAATGAGGGTCTTGCCGTCGGCGCTCATGAGGACGCGGTAGCGGGCTTCTTCGATATTGGCGGTGAGGACCGCCTGCTGGTCGTAGCGGGCCAACTGGATGGCGAGCGACGGGGCGGAGGCGGGAGCGCCGGGGCGAAATCGAAACGCGATGAGGGATGGCGACTGGCGGCTGGAAGCGATCGCGCCTAATTCGGCGGCGTCGACTCTTTCGAGGTTCCGGGACTTCAGGTCTTTGATCTCGCCCGCGCCGAGCACTTCGACCGCGATGCCGCCGGAGTCGCGTTCGGCGCCGAGAAGGCCGAGCAGCGGGATATCGATGCTGCCGTCGCGGGGCAGGCGGACCTCGCCGTTGATGACGAACAGGGCGGTCTTCTCGACCGGCTCCAGAAATTTTACGGTCAGCTCGCCCGCCTGGGTTTCCCAATCGGCTACGGTGGCGCCCAGCACCTGGTTGACGGTGACGTTCTCGGGGATTCTGATTTTGACTGCGGTGGCAGTACCCTGGACGATCTCGAGATTCGCCTCGGCGTAGAGCGAGGTGGAGTCTTCGGCAAGGCTAAAGAGCTGGGTGAGCGACCCGCGAAGCCGCAGGGGCTGCGTAATGCGGTGATCTTCCGTTCTCTTGCGCCAGGTGAAGGTGAGCGGCCCGTCTCCGCGGCCGTAGGCCAGCCACCGGGTCTCCGAGGCCGATTGCGATTTCTCGGAGAGCAGGCCGCCGGCGATTTTGATATCGACATCCGCCCGGGAAAGGACCACGGAGGCGCGGGTGACTCCCGATGCACCGGCGGGCAGGGAAAGGCGTTCCTCGCCGGCAGTGGACGCGATGGGAAGCGCCACGTCCAGGGTGAGGACGGCACGCCCGCGCTTCGAGAGAAGAGCGGTCAACGGAACGCTGCCTCTTCCCGGCGGGCCGGGGGCCAGGGCGAGCGGCTTGCCATCGAGCCGGGCCTCGCGAACGAGCAGGCCGGAGGGGATTGGAACGCGCACCCACCCATCGTTCAGGACATCGATGGTGATGGTGGCGCGGCCGGATGCGAGGTCACCGGCGATCTGCAGATCGTAATCGACGCGGGTGAGGGTGGCGTCTATCTGGGGGCGACTCGGGCTCATGCCCCGCGGGGTAGGCACGGGCGCGCAAGGCGCGGTATTCGCTGGCAGGCATGGCAACCCACCCGGAGGACCGTGCGGCGTCCTGCGCGGAGCAAGTGACGGTGCCCGTCAGGAGTAAGTACGCGAGAGCCGATGCCGCGAATCCGGGATTGCGCATAGGTGAATGATATAAAGTAACCTGAAACTCAGTTAGAGGATAGGGGCTTCGGTTCTATGTGGGGGGTTAACTGAAGTTAGTAGGGCGCGGCCGGATTCGGACCGGCACGCCCCTGGGTTAGCGGGCTTGGTGGACGGCCGCGGGTTGATACGAGCCCGCGGGCGTTCGGAAGGCTACGTTCAAGCGGTTCCAGCCGTTGATGGCTATGATCGCGAGGGTGAGGTTGGCCAGCTCGCGGTCGTCGAACTGCTGACGGGCGATGCGGTAGACCTCGTCGGGGACATTGGTTTCGCTGACCAGCGTGACCGCTTCGGTCCACTCGAGGGCCGCGCGCTCGCGGCTGGAAAAGCCATCCCACTCGCGCCAGGCGTTCAGCATGTAGAGCTTCTGCTCAGGCTCGCCGGCCGCCCGCAGATCCTTAGAGTGCATGTCGATGCAGTATGCGCAGTGATTGATCTGGGAAGCACGGAGATAGACCAGATTCATCAGCGACTCCTCCAGCCCGCAATTCTGAAGATAATGATGCATGCCCAGCATGGTCTTATAGACCTCGGGCGCCGCCTTTGAGTAATGGGTTCGTTGCTGCATGACTTCAGCTTATGCCAGGAGGGGCTCGAGACGCTCCCTCGCGCCGGCGGGCTCGTGATGAAAAGCCCGCCTCTTGTCGATCAGCTCAACGACCCCGGTTTCGAGGAGGCGCACGACCACGACGGCGCGGTCGTCCTGGGCCGCCTCGACCGAGCCGATGATGCGGGCGGCGACCTCGCTCGATGAGGCGCCGGGGTGTTCGCGGACGGCCTCGATCACCACCTGCCTGTGGGCGCCGGGCCCGCGGGCACCGAGGGCATCCGCGACGCCCTCGGTAACCGCCACGAGCACGTCGCCGGGCTCCAGCGGAATGGCGCGCTGCTCATACGCGGTGCGCGGGCTCAAGCCCAGCACGGTTCCGGTGGCGCGGAGCTCCACCACGGCGTTGTTCCTTTTGCGCACGATGAGCGGGGGCTCGTGTCCGGCGTTTACGTAGTGCAGCTCGCGGCGGGCGCTATCGACGAGGGCGTAAAACATGGTGGTGTAGAAACGATCGGGCGACAGTTGACAGACCACGCGGTTGAGATCGCGCACGAGGGTCGACATGCGGTTCCGGCTGCCCGGGCCGAGCGCGCGGAGGGATGCCTGCAGGCCGGCCATGACGATGGCGGAGGAGATGCCTTTGGCGGAGACATCGCCGATGGAGAGCAGAAGGCAGCAGCGATCGGGTGCGATGAAGTCGAAGAAGTCGGCGCCCACTTCGCCGGCCTCGCGGCATTCGCCGTAGTAATCGAGGCCGCGGATGGGCTGCAAGCGGCCGGGGAAGTGCTGCTGGAAGTGGCGGGCGCTCGCGAGCTCCTCCCTGGTGCCGATCAGGGCGGAGACGTGCGCGGCGAGTTTGACGATGAGATCCCGATCGCCCTGGGCGTACGGTTTGCCACCTTTCGAGGGGCCGAACGCAATCAGCGCGAGATCCTCTCCCGCGATCCGGATGGGGCAAACGATTTGGGGGACGCACGGGGAAGGGGGCTCGGGCTCTCCCGAGAGCGCGGCAGAGAGGGAAGAAAGGCAGAGATCGAGACGGGGCGGCTCTCCATATGTATAAAGAGGAAGAAAATGCGAGCCGACGCGGGTCACGACGACCGCCCACAGGCAATCGACGCGCTCGGCCAGATCCGAGGTGAATTGCGAAAGAATCCCAGGCAGGGTTTCCAGGATGTGGATGGTGCTCATACCAGGGATGACGGCTTAGCGCGCGGGTTTGCCGATGCAGGCATTGTAAAGATTGGTCAAGATTTCGGGGCTGCGGCGAATCATTCCTGGCGAAGGGCGGCCATCGGGTCGGTCCGGGTCGCGCGGCGCGCGGGGATCCAGCACGCGAGCGCGGCGGTGACGCACACCAGGACGGCGGCGGCCCAGACGGAGAGGGGATGGCCGGAGCCAAGGCCCAGGAGCATACTCCGCAGGAACCGCAGGCACGCCCATGCCGCTCCCAGTCCGATGGCCAGCCCAATGGCGACGGTGAGGAAGCCCTGCCGGAAGATCAGGGAAAAGACATTGGCCGGGGTTGCGCCGACCGCCATGCGAATCCCGATCTCCTGGGTTCGGCGCGAAGTGGTGTACGAGATGACGCCATAGACGCCGGCCGCCGAGAGGATCAGGGAAAGGCATCCGGTGACGGCGAGCAGGATCATGATGAAGCGGCGGTCGGCCACGGAATCGGCGATGAGATCACGCATGGACGCGCTGAGGAAGACAGGCTGGTTGGGGTCGATCGCGGCGATGGCGCGGCGGATGGCCTTCTCGATCTCGCCGGCGGGCCGTTCGGTGCGCACGACGAGGAATACCGATTTCTCCATGGCTCCGGCGGCGAGGTAGACATTGCCGATCTGCGGTTCATCGAGGGCGGAGTGGCTGGCATTGGAGACGACTGCGATCACGCGCTTCCAGTTGCGCGGATTCTCCGGGGTGCAATCGACGCAGATGCGCCGGCCGACGGCATTCGCTCCCGGCCACAGACGGCGGGCCACCAGGTCGTTGACGATGGCGGAATCGTTCGACGGGTTCGTCTCGTCCTCACGAAACCAGCGGCCCTCGAGCAGACGAATTCCCATGGTCTGCAGATACTCTCCGCCGGCGACGTCGATCTCGGCGATCATGGGCGCCTGGCCAGTGGTGAACTCGGAGGCGCTGACTCCTCCGCCGTGATTCTCCCCGCTGAAGGGCAGGGCGTCCACGGTTCCGGCGGCGGCAACTCCGGGGAGCTGGCGGACGGCGTCGAGAATCCGTTGGTAAAAGAGGGCGCGTAGTGCGGGGTCGCGGTAGCGTTCGGGGGCAGGGAGGACGACGGACGCGATGACGCGATCGGCCTGGAAGCCGGGATCGGTGGCGACGAGTTGCAGGAATCCGGCCAGCACCTGGCCGCCGAGCACGACCAGAAGCACGGAGAGGGCGACTTCGGCGGCCACGAGGGAGGAGCGCAGGCGGTCGCGGCCGGCGGAGGCGCCGCGCGAACCGAACCCGCCCCAGGCACCGGCGGTTTTCGACCCTGCGATGCGCAGGGCGGGCGCGATTCCGAAGAGGATGCCGTTGATCATGGCCAGGGCGAGGGCGAACCAGAAGACGGCGGCGCCGGCGCGGGCGGCTGCGAGGCGGGGAATGCTCACGGGCGCAACTGCCGGCAGGATCCGCCAGGCCGCGGCGGTGAGGAGGTAGCCGCCGAGGCCGCCCAGCACGGCGAGTACGCAGCTCTCGGTGAGAAGCTGGCGGACGATGCGCGCGCGGCCCGCGCCGATCGCGACCCTCACGGCGATCTCGCGGCGGCGTGCGCGTCCGCGCGCCAGCAGCAGGTTGGCGACGTTCGCGCAGCCGATCAACATAAAGAGGACCGCTCCGGCCATGAGGAGCCAGAGGCCGCGCGCGGCGGTTCCGACGGTCCGGGCGCGCAAGAGGTTGAGGGTAAGGACGCGGTCCCGATTGGTGGCGGGGAAGTCGTGCTCGAGAGCGCGACTCACGGAGGCAACGTCCTGCCGCGCCTGTGCGAGCGAGACGCCCGGCCGGAGCCGGGCTACGGCGCCGAGTCCGGCCCCCGGGTTGGCGGGCGGGGCGAGGGGCGCGGCCCAAAACTCGACGTATGGCGACGGCGTGTGGGCCGCCTGCCGGCGCAGGGGAAAATTGAAGCCGGGCGGCATGACGCCGATCACCAGGCAGGCGTGACCGTTGACCGTGACGGAGCGGCCGACCACGGCGCGGTCGGAGTGAAACCGGCGCACCCAGAGGCCGTAGCTGAGAATCATGACGGGGGCGTGCGCGGGCTGATCTTCTTCGGGAAGAATGTTGCGGCCGAGCATGGGCGAGACGCCCAGGACGGAGAACAGGCTTGCACTGGCACGCAGGCCGTAGAGCGCTTCGGGAGTGGCGTTCGAATCGCCGGCGAGGTCGAAGATGGCGTTGCCGTAGACTCCGATGGCCTGAAGGGTGCGCGTCCGGCGGGACAGCTCGCGGGTGTCGTTCCAGACCACCCAGTCGCCGTGGGCCTGCTCCTGCATACGGGGGTATTCGCTGCGGAACTGGAAGAGCCCGTCGGGGTTCGCATAGGGCAGAGGGTCGATCAGGACCGACTTGATGGCCGCGAATACCACGGCAGTGGCGCCAACGCTCAGCGCGATGGAGAGCAATGCGATGGCAGTGGGAAGGGGGGCGCGGCGAAGGAGGCGGAGGGCCAGACGAGCGTCCTGGAGGATGGACATCCGCTCTCCATTCTACGCGGGCTGCCGCGTATAATCAGGCATGCGGAGCGTGTGTGACCTGGCATGATCTGCGGGACCCGAATGATCCGGAACTGGATGTACTTGCGGCGCGATATCATCTTCATCCGCTGCATATCGAGGATTGCCGCCATGGCGACCAGCGGGCGAAGGTCGAAGAAGGCGTGGATTACCTGTTCACCGTGCTGAAGCCGGTTCACGTCAACGATGCCGGCGAGGTCAATATCTCGGACCTGGATTTGTTCCTCGGGCACGACTACCTGATCACGGTTCAAGAGGATGAGTGCCCGGCGGTTCGCGCGCACCTGGACGCGCTCCATGCGACCGCCGATCATTCGCGTCCGGACCAGCTCTTTTACAAAGTAGCGGATGGAGTGGTGGACGCGTACGCGCCGGCCCTCGATTGGTTCAGCGAGACGATCGACGATATCGAGGATACGGTTCTCGAGAAGCCTTCGCCTTCGACGCTGCAGCGAATTTTCGAGGCCAAGCGGGGGCTGATCGCCTTGCGGCGGGCTTTGAGCAACATGCGCGACGTGGCGGGCCATCTCCAGCGGCTGGAGACCGATTTGATCGGGCGGGACCTCTGGCCGTTTCTGCGGGACCTATACGATCACCTGGCCCGCAACATGGACATGTCGGAGATGCAGCGAGATCTGCTCAGCGGCGCGATGGACGTTTACCTTTCGAGCGTGGCGAACCGCACGAACCAGGTGATGAAAGTGCTGACGGTGCTGGGGACGATCGCGCTTCCCTCGATTGTGATCTCCGGCTTTTACGGCATGAATACCAAGGGCCTGCCGTGGATCGACTCGCCATACGGGAGTGAGATCGCGCTGGGCTGCATGGTTGTGGCGACGGCGGGGTTACTGGTCTTACTCAAGAAGTTCGATTGGTTTTAGTGTCGCAAAAAGGGCGCCTCGTCGGAGGAATCTGTGGGTCACTGATACGACGAAAATGAATACCACCAACAGATTTACGAGACCTGCCGGGGCCATCCGGAAAAGCATGTCGCCGGTCAGATGAATCGTCATCAATAGAATGGTGAGCAGCGACACTGTGGTCAACATAGCGGTCTGTTTCATGTGAGATTCGTCTTTCTGCGCCTCATGTACGCGCACCGAGGTCCGACGGTTCATTTTTCAAGATTCTTCCGGTGAGGGCTGCGGTCCCATGTTCATTTGCGGTTGGCCACAGCGGGGACAGAACGCCGCATCTGGTGCAACTCCGCGCCCGCAACCGGGACACGGATGGAGGATCGGCTTTCGCAACAGGAAGTAGAGCACGAAGCCAACGCAGTTCGGAATGAGCACCGCGAGCGCCGTCCAGGGAATCGCCGGCATACCGCGCCGCACTGCGTCTACATAAACATAGCCGGCGAGAAGAAAGTAAGCGCCGGCAAGCGTACCGCCCGCCAGACCGATCAAGGTCCGGAGGCCGCTCGCCCGATGCTCTTCCAAGACCCCGAAAAAGAAAACCACGAAGGCTAAAGCGGCCAGGATCTTGGCCGGACCTGGAATGAGACCGAATCCGCTGCGCCAGCTCATATAGTCCGTCCTTTGCCATCGGAAAGCTCTCCCAGAAGTCTTCTTCGAAAGAGCGGCAGCAACGCAAGCAGAAGGGATGGCAGCAACCAGAACGCCGCGAATCCGATCTGCCATACGCGGCTGGGGAGATTCCATTGACTGGCTAGCGATGCCAAAGTGCGCCACGTAACGGCAGATCCCGTGCACGTGAGGAAAATTGCGACCCCTGTGCCGATCCAAAGACTTTTTGCACGCGACTCGGCCGATCTCATCTCCTCGGCACGGCTGCGGACTATGTTCTCAACTCGAAGCGCTGCTGCCGGGTCGAGTTCAAGCGCGAACCAATCCAGCGCTCGGACGGCGCGCGCCGAGAGATCGGCATACCGGCCACATTCGGCGCATTCTCCGACGTGAGCATCGAGCCAGCGCCGATCCTCCAGCGAAATTCCTTCAACGAGGGCCCGATGAAACAGAAAGCGGGCTTTTTCATGGTTCTCAAGCGGCATCGGCGCCTCCTCCGAGAGAGGCTTCGAGCATCGACAGGCCGCGATGAATCCTCGACGAAACGGTCGAGATGGAAGCGCGTGCGACTTGGGCAATTTCCGCGAGCGACAGTTCTTCCTGGAAACGCAGGAGAAGCGCTTCCCTGTAGATTGGTTCCAGCGCCCCCAAAGCGGCCGCGATTCGTTTGGCATCTTCGCTTCTTGCGGCCGCGAAGAAGGGCGATTCGAAATCCGGCGCCGGAACGTCCACGCCCGCTTCATCCTCCCGGCACATCCGATGCGTTGCCGTCTGTTGCTTTCGCAGGTGATCGATCGCCAGGTTTCGTGCGATGGAGAACAACCACGGCTCGAAACGGAGGCGGCCGTTATATTGCCCCGCGTGTTCCAGAACACGCAACCAGGTTTCCTGAACGAGGTCCTCGGCCAGTTCACGCCTGGATGTCCAGTAGACCAGATATCGGAGGAGCCGATAGTGATACCGCGACACCATTCGGCCGATGAATTCCGAGTCTCTTCGCCGCAGTGCACGCGCGATGCACTGAGACTCGGGTTCCGACACACGCGAAAAGGCCGTCACCACGGCAACCATACACTATATACGAGGTCGAGCCCCGGAATTATGCATGGCCACGCATCTTGAAGATGCCCAAAGACTTTCCAACGCGCCTTACCAGCTCGGGTGGCTGATTCGTCCTCTGTGGCCGCCTCAAACTTGGCAAGTTGCCCGACCGGAATCCCCCCTCGATTTCTTCTGGCGAGCCAAAAGGGCAAACCGGGGACAGGCACGAGTTTCGCAAGTGCGGCGAAAGTCGTGCCAGTCCCCGTTTTGCGCTTTATAGCCGCTCTTGGAGGAAGGTCATGATGTCCCGGCGCATCTCGGGGGGTTCGGCGTGGCCGACGTCGTAGCGAAGTAACTTCCAGTGGTTCGGGTGGCCTAGCGACTGGTAGACGGCTTGTAACTCACGGTCGATGCGGTCGAGTCCGGCGGCAGGTGTCAGATCGTCGCGGGTGCCGGCGGTCGCCAGGTGCGGGCGCGGGGCGATCAGCGAGTTGATCTGAGCGGTGGTGAAGTGCTTCAACAGTCCGGGCACGAAGTAGTAGACGCCGTGTCCTTTGAGATTGTGGGTCTCGATCAGGGCCTGATAGTCGGTGAGGCAGCAGATGTCCACACACAGACGGAGGCGAGGGTCGAGGGCGGCTACCCACCAGGCCATCGTGCTTCCCATGGACATACCCAGCGTTCCGACGCGGGTGGTGTCGATCTCCGGCCGGGTGAGGAGATAGTCGAGGCCGCGCAGGGTGTCGTAGACCATCATGCCCCAGAGCACCTGGCCTTTCCAGAGCATCTCCTTAAAGGTGTCCATCTCGGTGCGGGTGGAGCGCTCGCCGAAACACCACATGTCCAGGCACAAGGCGCAGTAGCCCTGCGCGGTGAGGGCTTCGGCGTAGGATGGGACCCCGCCGGGCTTGGGGCGGAGCATCTCGTCTTTCCCCAGTTGGTACTCGCCGGCGTGCCAGTGATTGAAGAGGATGGCAGGCGCGCGGCCGCGCAACTGTTTCGGGCGAACGAAATAGGCAGGCGCGGGCTCGAATCCGTTGACATCGAGGACGAGCTTTTCCAGGAGATAGCCGGGACGCTCTTCGGTGGAGACGGACCGGACGCCGATCGGGCGCCGGCGGGGCGGCAGGTCGCCCAGCAAGCCGTACAGTTCCGTGCGGCGCGACGCGGCGCCCTCGATTTCGTCCGCGGCTCTCGCCATAACTATGCCCGCTCCCTGGCAGGCCAATGTGCCGAGTAACATCCGCCGTGTGATGGGTAACATGTGCCGGCCTTCGAGAGTTAGTGACCTGCCGTCAAGGGCTTGCCGATTTCCCAATGGTGTCCGAACGGATCGACGATTCGTCCGATGCGCCACCCATACTGCTCGGCGACGGGCCAAACGACCGTGGCGCCCGCCGCGACGGCCCGATCGAAAGCGGCGTCCGGATTCTCCACGGTCAGAATCATTCTGATAGTGCCCCCGCCAAGGGACTCCGGGCTGAAGTTGGAGTGCTCCGGGGATTCGTCGGCGACCCAGAATTCCGCGGTTCCGACGGACAAACGGGCGACCACCTCTCCGCTCTCATTCTCGATGAGGTACGACACACGGCTCCGAAGGCCGCCTTGTAGAACTCGAGTGCCTTTTTGCCTCGCCGCACCGAGAGCATGGGGGAGATCATGGAAGCCTAGATCTTATCACGCACCGCTCCAGCATGCCCCAATGAGCAACTTAATACCGGGCGGCGCATCCTATGGATTGATGACTATCAAGCAGACCAACGTTGAGCGATGGAGCCTGACTTCCGCCAGGCCGTTCGAGGCGGTGGTGGCCGCGCTGGAGGGGGCCGTGGCCCATCCGGATGTGAAACAGTTCATTAACGAGGTTGGTGCCGCGCCCACCTATGCCGCGATGGAAGCGGTGGTGCAGCGGGGAGTCGGAGAATCGGGCTTCATGGAGTTTGCGCGTCTCGACCTGGGGTCGGTACTGCGGAAAGAGCAGCGGGCCGCAGGCGCCCCGGAGCATGCGGTTTCTCATCGGCAATCCTCTGATCATGAAGGAAATGGTCAAGCATGTTCCGGATGCCGGCTCGTACGCGCCGGTGACGGTGCTGGTGGACGAGCGCGCGGACGGCGTGCATGTGTCGTATGACACGATGGCCGGCTTCCTCGCGCCCTACGGAAGCGCGGAAGCCCTCAAGGTGGCGCGTGACCTGGATGCCAAGGTGGAAAGCCTGCTCCGGAAGGCCGCCGCGTAAGGGCCCCGCGTTCCCCTACCGGATTGATATAGACTGTATCCAATTCCCACTGGGTGGTATCCCCGATCGAGGCAGGTCAAATGAACGTCGAGATGCAGATCAATAACAGCACAGATGCGAGTTCGCGATTCGTCTCGTGGACGCCTTCCCCGTGCCGGATCCGGGTCTCCAACCCGTCCGGCGTCGCGACGCCCACGGTTACCGTGAAGATCACGGGAAAGCGGCAGCCGGCGGCGGGGCGCTGGTCTTTCGGGCGGGCACATCCGGTGCGTTTGCGAACAGTCTGACTTTGACGGTGCCGGTGGCCGGGACGACGGTTCCGTTTTTCGTCGCGGGGAAGTTCGGGCGGCCGAGCGTCGAGAACGGAGACGTGACGATCGAAGCCCGCGTGGGAACGACACTGGCCGGCTCGGTGCCGGTGATGGTGCGGGTGCGCAAGAACGCCAATAAACTCACGCCGGCGGAGCGCGACCGGTTCGTCTCCGCTTTCGCGCGGCTCAACAACCAGGGCGCGGGCCGCTTCGCGGATTTCCGGGACATGCATACCGCGGTGAGCTCCCCTCAGGCCCACGGCGCGGCGGGGTTTCTGCCCTGGCACCGCGCTTACCTGCTGGATCTCGAACGCGCGCTGCAAGAGATCGACCCGACGGTGACGCTGCCCTACTGGCGGTTCGACCGGCCGGCCCCGAACCTGTTCACACCGGAATTCTTCGGGGCCTCCAATTCGCTGGGGACGGTAGAGTTCAGCCCGTCGAATCCGCTGGTGTTCTGGAGGACGGACGGCGTCCAGGGAATCAGCCGGCGGCCGCTTTTCGACACCGCGACGGCGCCTCCCGGGCTGCTCTCGGAGGCGCAGACGCTGGGCCTCGGCAATCTCTACCGCCTCTTCCGGGATCTCGAAGGCAACCCGCACGGACTGGCGCACACGAGTTTCGGCGGCTCGATTTCGAGCATACCGACGGCCGCGCGCGATCCGCTGTTCTTCCTGCTTCACTGCAATGTCGACCGGCTGTGGGCCAAATGGCAGCGGAAATTCGGCCGCTTCAATGCGGCGCAGGCAGCTTCGTACGACACCGATCCGAGCAATCCGGTGGGCCACAATCTGCCGGACACGATGTGGCCGTGGAACGGGGTCACCGGAGGGACGCGTCCGCCGACCGCTCCGGGGGGCCCGATGGCGAATTCGCCGTGTGTGAGCGCGCCGGGTCCGCACCCGCAGGTAAAAGACTCCCTGGATTACCAGGGATCCGTGGCGGCGGTGGGCCGGCTGGGATTCGATTACGACGATGTGCAGTTTGCTTGAAGTGCGTTGCACGAGGAGATGGGAAGCATGACCAAGAAGGGTACGAAGAGCTCCAAGGCGGCGCCCAAGGCGAAAGGCGCCGTGAAGACGGGATCGCGGGGGGCGTTTGCGATCGCGAAGGACCCTCGCAGGACGGTGAAGCAGCGGGTTACGGCGCTGGCGGCGGCGCCCCTGGCGGTGTGCGACAGCGATGCGCGCCTGCAATCGACACTGAAAATCCTGCGCAACACCCAGGAGCCGATGGATGTGCGGCTCGCGGCGCTGCAGACGCTGCAGGCGGCGAGCTTCGCCGTGGTGTCGTTCGAATCGTGCCGGGCCGATTACATCGCGGCCTTGCGGGAGGTAGCGCAAGATCCGGACCCGGAGATGCGGCAGCGCGTGCTCGGACTGCTGGCGCGCGAGAAAGACGGCTTCGCGCTCAAGAAGCTAGTGGACGGGCTGCAGCATCCGGAGCAGGCCCTGCTGCCGCCCGAGAAGGCGCTGCAACTGCTCGGGTACGACGTGCATACGGAAGCGTACCCGGCGGCGCGCGCGATCCTCAAAAATCCGCCCAACCCGGCGGCGAAGAGCGGAGCACTGAGGCTGCTGGCGGCCGACGCCTCTTCGGCGCCGCTCTTCGAGAAGATCCTACGGGACAAGGATGAGCTGAAGGAAAACCGGCAGATCGCGGCCGCCGCGCTGCACGCGCTGCACCCGGAAAAGCTGCAGGAGCACGCGCGCGAGATGCTGATGGACCCATCCGAGTACGATGACATACAGGCCACCAGCCTGGCCGCCCTCACTAATTTCGGCCATGCGTCAACCATCTCCAAAGACAAGACGCTAATGAAACGTGTGGAACGCATGACCACCGGAAAGCGGGACAAGCTGAAACAGAGCGCCCGCTACTTTCTGAATAAGTTCAGCGCGTGAACCCGGAGCTCGAATTCGCAGCGATGGTGGACGCACGGGCGGCCGGCCCCGAGGGACCCGAGCGCCTGGCGGAGCTGCTGCGCGAAGACCATTCAGTCTACGACCAGCGGGGCGCGGCCGCGATCGTCCGCATGCGCGGCTGGGTGCTGCTGGCGATGGCGCGGACCGGGCTGCGCGGGGACGCGCTGCTGTTCGCGCTCGAAGAGTTGGACGCCGGGGCGGATCCGTACCTGGTAGCGGCGGCGGCGCGGGCGTTGCGGTCGTGCCCGAGTCCTTCGGTGGATCTGGCTCCGTTCGTGATGCGGGCACTCACGAACATACGGTATCGCGACGAGCCTGTGTCGTTCGAGAGCTACGGCGAATACGCGACCTCCTCCACCGCGACCAGCCCTGTGCGCGAACTGCTTGCCACGCTGGCGTGGCTGGGTCCTCGAGCGAAGGGCGTGCTGGGCGAACTTACGGCGCTGCGCGCAGGACTGCCTAAAAAGCTGCGGAGCGAGGCGGACCGGGCGATCGCGGCGATCGGGGGCGCGGACCCCGGAGTCGAACCGTGCTGCGCCCTGCCGGTCGGCTTGGGGGCGTTTCGATGGGCGCCGGGCTCGCGCGGCGGCGAGACGGTGGAGTCGATCGTGTTTGAGGATCACGAGGGCGCCCCGATCGGGTTCGCCGATTTCTTCCGCGGGAAGCCTTCCATCGTGGTCTTCTTTTATACGCGCTGCGACAATCCGCTGAAGTGCTCGCTGACGGTGACGAAGCTGGCGCGCGTGCAGAAGCTGCTGGCGGAGCGAGGGCTCGACGGCGAAATCCGCACCGCGGCGATCACGTACGACCCGGGCTTCGACCTGCCCGACCGAATCCGCACCTACGGACAGGGACGCGGTGCGCGCCTGGATGCGAACCACCGGATGCTGCGAGCGACCGGCGGCTTCGACGCGCTGCGGAGACATTTCCGCCTCGGAGTGAATTTCGTCGAATCGCTGGTGAACCGCCACCGCATAGAATTGTTCGTGCTGGATGCCGGGGGCCGGATCGCCGCGAGCTTCGAACGGATCCACTGGGATGAGCGGGCGGTGGTCGATCGCGCGGCCGAGGTGCTCGAAGAACGC
The DNA here is from genome assembly GCA_963836015.1 of Bryobacterales bacterium. GTDB lineage: Bacteria > Acidobacteriota > Terriglobia > Bryobacterales > Bryobacteraceae > CAWCDJ01. Next base: position 1,521,487 of record CAWIIF010000015.1, read on the forward strand.
GGCCCGGAGAACCACAGCACGATGTGGGGCGCGCTGGCGTCGCTTGCGGTGGCGTTCTTTCCGAAGTGTCCGGTCTGTTGGATGGCGTACCTGAGCATGTTCGGGATCGCGGGGATGAGCCAGGCTCGATATCTTACGGCGCTCCAACCGGTGCTGGTGATCCTGATGGTGATCAACGTGGCGAGCGTTTGGATTCGGGGACACTCGACGGGGCGGATGGGCGGAGCTTACCTGGTCTCGGCCGGAGCGCTGGCGATCGGCGCGGCGAGGCTCGGTGCGGGCTGGGAAAGCGCGGCCCTGTGGGGCGTGGTGCTGACCCTGGCGGGATCGCTGTGGTCGGCTTACGCCCGGAGTTCGTTTTGGACGAGGGCGCCGAAGTCGGTCGGCCGGTAGAGCGGCGCGCGCGGAGTATGGACCAGTTTCGGGTGATCGACCCAGCTCCAGGCAGTCCAACCGCAGGCCTGTTCGCGCAGCACTCGCGCCAGACGCCGGCCGAATGCCAGGTCGTGTGACTGGCCGCCCCACTCGCCGACGAATACGGGGACGGCAGCCGCGTGGCCGAAGGCTCTATGCCACGTGTGACGGCGGCGGTTCGGGTAGATGTGGGCGGAGTATACGATGTTGGGCGCATCGATGTGGACACGGCGGAGGTCGAAGGCCCAATCGACACCGGCAACCAGGATGAGAGAGTCCGGGTGGACGCGCCGTATTTCACCGACCAGCCGCTCGGCCCAGGGCACCCACTCTTCGGGACCGACGGGGCCGCCGGCGCGAGCGACCACGCCGCCATCTTCACCGATCAGGTGAATGGGCTCGAAATCGTCATCGACGGGGTCGTGCGGCTCGTTGAAGAGATCGAAGAGAACGGCCGGCTCGTCGCGGTAGCGGGCGGCCAGGTTGGCCCACAGCGTGAGCGTGGCGGCGTTCGGAGTGGGAGCCACGTGGTTCTCCTTGCCCGATGCGTGGCCGTAGACGATGTCCGCATCCAGCCATTGGAGATCGAGGATGGTGTAGGCGCCCAGGGCAGCGGCCCAATCGACGACCTGGTCCAACGCCGCGAGATAGTCGGCGGCAGTGCAGGGGCCGCGGCCGTTGAGCGCCCAATCCTGATTGAAGGGAACGCGCACCACGTTGGCCCGCCAGTTCAGAACGATCTCCTGCAACTCCGCCTGCGAGAACTCGGCCGCCGCCAGAAAGCCACCGGTGGAGGGCTCGGCGTATTCCAAGCCCGAACGGTTGAGGCCCCGCAGCAGGACCGGGTTCCCGGTGTCGCCGCGCAGAATCCGATTTCCCGAAGTGACGAGGGCCGGCAGGCCGTGCGACAACTCTCCGCGCATAAGGCGCCCGAATTCAGCGTCCCCGGATTCGCCGCATGGCTGTGGTGGCGGCCGGGCCGACCCTGGGAATCTTTTCGAGTTCCGCCAGCACGGGGAGCGCCGGCTGTGCGGCGGGCCCGATGCTTCCCAAGGCGGTGGCGAGGCTTCGCTGCACGTGTACGTGCTCGCCGGGCACTTTGGCGGCTGCGATGAGTGCGTCCAGGACCACGGCCGCGGCGGGCCCTTGACGCGCGATGGCATCGGCGGCGGTCATGCGCACGGCCACCTCGGGATCCTTCAAGGCTTGCGCCAGGGCCGGGAGAGCCTCGCGCGCCGCGCTGCCCAGATCGCGCAGGGCCAGCGCCGCCACGCCGCGCGCGATCGGGTCGGGAGAGCGCAGCATGTCCGTCATCTCCGTCAGGGTGGAGGGCACGCGCGGCGCCTCGGTCTTCTCGGGCGAAGCGACTTTCGCCACAACGATGGTGTCGATCCCGAGGTGATATCCGTCGGAGCGGGCGTCTTTGCCGGCGCAGACGAAGGAGACCACGTGCCGTCCTTTGGAAAGCCGCCGCCATCCGAGCAGATGATCTTCGGCCACGTACAACTCGCTGCCCCAGGCGCGCACGAGCGTGCCGCCGCCGGTATTCGCGCCGGGCTCGTGCTCCAGGTCGCCGGCTTCAAGCGGCTGTCCGTCGAGCAGGGTGCGGTAATCGCCATAGTCGGGGGCGTGCGCCACCTGCGCCACCAGCTCGTAGAAACCATCGGCGGCGATCTCGACGGGAATGTCCACACGGGCGCCGGGGCCGTTTGCCCGCAGGAATAAAAGGTCGCGCGACCAGAAGACTTCCTTCTGCACCTCGGCCTTCGCGTTTTCGGTGCGGATCTGGTCGATCAGGGATTCGACCTCGATCTGCCGCGCGTTTCCATGCGGCAGGCGGGCCGATCCGTACGGGGGCTCGGGCAATCCGGATGCGATGCCGTCCTGATACCAGAAGGCCACCGATGAGAAGAGGTCGGGGCGCTCTTCAAACGCGGAGCGTACGGAGCCATCGGGGTTGTACGTCCAACCGGCGTGCTCGAAGACGAAGCGCAGGCTCTCGCGAAACGGGATGGGGTCGCGGAGGTGCCAGCGGTAGGCGGTCATGCGCGCGCCCTGTCCGGTGCCCTCGGCGACGGGCACGCCCCAGTAAGGGCCCTCGCTCACGCGCAGGCTCCAGGCGTCGTTGAAGTAATCTTCGGTGCCGGTGCCCTGAATGCCGGCCTGCTTTTCGCCATCGACGAAGAACGCGTCGTCGCCCTCGCCGAACCAGCCGGGCGCGGCCTGGATCACGCTGAACACGGTGCCGACGTAGTGGCCGCGGCCGCGCACCGCGAGCACCTCATAAGGCTCTCCGGCGTGCGCGGGGATTGCCTGGCGGTACCACGCGTGGAAGTATCCGGTGCCGGGCGGCAGGGCCTGGCGCTTCTCCCAGTCCACGTGGTAGTAGAGGTTGGAAACGCGCCGCTTCCCTTCGTTCGTGACGGTGATTTTGCAGGCCCGCCGGAAGGGCATCGCCCAATACGAATTGCGCGAACGGCCCTCGGAGCCATCCACCACCATCAGCGAATGGACCGGCTTTTCATAGCCGTGCCCGACGCCGAAAAAGTCACCGACGGGCGCATCCACGCTGGGAGTCGCGCTGCCGTCATAATACACGCGCAGGCGCAGCAGGCGGGGCCAGCCGTACTCGTTCGCCGCGATGGTCAACCAGATGTGCGTCACCACGCCCGGCCCGCGAAGGTCGGCCAGCACGACGGTCTCGCCGGGGGTCGGGCGGAGGCTGTCGTCGTTGCTGGTGAGGTCGGGGTTGTTGCTGGACGAACGGTAGGCGCGGAAGTCCTTGAGCCTGGCGAGGTCCAATGGGTCCTGCGCGGCGATGGAGGCCGCCATCAGCAGCAGAAGCGCAGCGCTCTTCATGAGCGTTGATTTTCGCACGGATGGCATGAGCCTAGGAGTTCAACTCCGCCGGTGATAGAATTCCTAACAATACTATAAGGAGGGACGGATGTTTCGTCTGGATGCGGACCGGCCGGTCCGATTCTGCGACGGCCTGAAGCGGCGTGATTTTCTGCACGCCGGAGCGCTCTCGGCGATGGGGCTGAGCCTCCCGGATTGGTTCGGATTGCGCGCGCTGGGCGCCACGGACGGCGCCAAAGACGTCAACTGCATCCTGCTGATGCTCATCGGCGGACCGTCGCAGCTCGACACGTTCGACATGAAGCCGAACGCCCCGGTGGAGATCCGCGGGCCTTACAAGCCCATCAAGACCAACGTCCCGGGCATCGAAATCTCGGAGAATTTTCCGCGCACGGCGAAACACGCCGACAAATTTTCGCTGATTCGTTCGGTCTATCACACTGCGGCGGCGGTGCACGACACGGGCCACCAGATGATGCAGACGGGCCGGCTGTTTCAAGGCGGCATCGAACAGCCGCACTTCGGCTGCGTCCTCAACAAGCTGAAAGGGGCGAAGGGCGACGTGCCTGCGCACGTGCTGCTGCCGCGGCCCATCGGCAACACCGGCGGCAACATGCCCCACGGGCAGACGGCCGGCTTCCTGGGAAAGCGCTACGACCCGTTCGTGCTGAACGCCGATCCTTCGGACCCGAACTTCAAGGTGCCCGACATGCTGCCGCCGGATTACCTGACGGCGCTGCGTGTGGACCGCCGCAAGAACTGGCGCGAGATGGTGGACCGGTCGGTGAGCGAGTTCGAAACTTCGCAGGATGCGCGGCTGCTCGATTCCACTTTTCACGACGCCTACACGTTGATGTCGTCGCAGAAGGCGCGCGAGGCGTTCGAGCTGCATCGCGAGCCGGAGGCGGTGCGCGAGAAGTACGGCATGAACCGGTTCGGGCAAAGCTGCCTTCTGGCGCGCCGGTTGATCGAGGCGGGCGTACGATTCGTCACCGTCAACATGTTCGAAACGGTGTTCGACGAGATCACGTGGGACATACATGGGTCGAAGCCGTTCAGCCCGATCAGCTGCTATCGCGACCTGGTCGGCCCGATGTTCGACATGGCGTACGCGTCGCTGCTCGAAGAGCTGGGCGCGCGCGGCCTGCTCAGCAACACCATGATCGTGGCCACGGGCGAATTCGGCAGGACGCCGAAGATCAATCCGGCGGGCGGGCGCGACCACTGGCCGCAATGCTGGACGATGCTGATGGGCGGCGGGCCGATCAAAGGCGGGACGGTGGTGGGCGCATCGGACGACATCGCGGCGGCCCCCAAAGACCGGCCGGTGACACCGATGCAAGTGGCCGCCACGGTATACAAGGGACTCGGCATCGATCTTTCGATCGAGCTGCCGGGAGCGCAGGGACGCCCGATTCCGCTGGTCGATCGCGGCACGGAGCCGATCCGGGAGCTGTTCGCATGAAGCGGCTTCTGCTGCTGCTGGCGACTCCGCTGTTCGCGCAGAAGCTCATGCTGCTGCCGGGCTCGGTCGAGCTTACGGGACCGGAAGCCCGCCAGCAGCTCGTGGCGGAGGCCGACCTCGGAGATCACCAGGAGGATTGGTCGCAAGCGGCGCAGTTCAGTTCCTCGGATGTCAAGATCGCCACGGTCGATGAGCACGGGCTGATCCGCCCGGCGGGAGATGGCGAGGCGCGGATCACGGCGCGCGCGAAAGGGATCGCGGCGACCATTACGGTGACGGTGAAGGCGTCGCACGCGCCGTTCACCTGGAGCTTCCGCAATCACGTGATCCCCGTGATGACCAAGGTGGGATGCAACCAGGGCGCCTGCCACGGCGCGCTGGCGGGCAAAAACGGCTTCAAGCTGACGCTGCGCGGCTACGATCCGGACGAGGATTACAACACGCTGACGCGCGCCTCGGTGGGACGGCGCGTCTCGCTGGCCGATCCGCCCGCGAGCCTGATGCTGCTGAAGCCGACCTTCACGATTCCGCACGGAGGCGGCAAACGGTTCGCGAAAGATTCGCTGGAATACCGCGTGATCGAGCAGTGGATTGCGGCCGGCGCCCCCGCCCCCGCGGCGAACGATCCGGAGATCCGCGGCCTCGAAGTGTTCCCGGCCGCCGCCGTGCTGGCTCCAGGTGCGGAACAGCAGATCGTGGTCCGCGCACGCTACTCGGACGGCCATTCGGAAGACGTCACGCGCTGGGTGAAATTCAGCTCCAGCAACGAGGGCGTCGCCACGGTGGACGATTTCGGCCACGTGAAGATGATCGGATCGGGCGAATCGGCCATCACGCTCTGGTACTCGTCGCGGGTGCTGTATTCGCGGCTGAGCGTGCCGTTTCCGAACCAGATCAGCGCGGAGGTCTACGACCAATTTCCCCGGCACAATTTTATCGACGACCTCGTGGCGGCTAAATGGAAGGGCCTGCATCTGGCGCCTTCCAAACCCGCCGACGATGCGACCTTCCTGCGGCGCGCCTACCTGGATGCCGCGGGCGTGCTTCCAACCTCGGAGGAAGTGGAGAATTTTCTGGCCGACACTTCGGCCGACAAGCGGGCCAAGGCGGTGGATCGCCTGATGTCCACGAGCGAGTTCGTGGACTACTGGGCGTACAAGTGGTCCGACCTGCTGCTGGTCTCGAGCCGCAAGCTGAACTCGACGGCCATGTGGTCGTTCTACGACTGGATCCGCGATTCGGTGGAGCATAACAAGCCGTGGAACCAGTTCGCCGGCGAGATCTTCCTGACTTCGGGCAGCACGCGCCAGGACGGCGCGCTGAACTATTTCGTCCTGCACAAGGACCCCATCGAGATCAGCGAGAATGCCACGCAGGCGTTTCTCGGCCAGCGCATCACCTGCGCGCGCTGCCACAACCATCCGCTCGAGAAGTGGACGCAGACGCAGTACTACGAGATGGCCAATCTGTTCGCGCGAATCGGGGTGAAGAACGGCTCGCAGGCCGGCGAGAACATCATATTCGCCAAGGCATCCGGCGACGTCCTGCATCCGCGGCTCGGCAAGCCGCTGCCGCCGACGCCGCTCGATGCCCAGGGCATCCCGATCGATTCGCCGGTGGACCGCCGCGCGGTTTTCGCAAAGTGGCTTACCAGCCCGCAGAACCCCATGTTCGCGCGAACCATCGTGAACCGCGTGTGGGGAAACTTCATGGGCCGCGGGATTGTAGACCCGGTGGACGACCTGCGGGCCACCAATCCCGCGTCGAACGAGGAGCTGCTCGCGGCGCTCTCGAAGGATTTCGTGGAGCACGGGTACGATGTGCAGCGACTGATCCGGCTCATCATGAACTCGAGCGTCTACCAGCTTTCGAGCGACGCCAACGCCACCAACCAGTCGGACAACGTCTACTACTCCAAATTCATCGTGCGGCGGCTATCGGCGGAAGTGCTGCTCGACGCGATGTCGCGTGTGACGGGCGCGCCCACGGCATTTCCGGGCTATCCGGCGGGCACCCGCGCGCTCCAGTTGCCCGACACACAAGTGAAATCGGAATTCCTGACCTCGTTCGGACGCCCGCCGCGGCTGCTTTGCGATGCGGCCGAACGGTCGAGCGTGCCGACGGTGGCACAAGCGCTGCACGTGATCAACGGCGATACGCTCAACAAGAAGCTGAGCGCGCCGGAGGGCACTATTGCACTGTTCCTGAAGCTCGGCCTGTCGGACCGGCGGATTCTCGAATACATGTACCTGTCGGCGTTTAGCCGCTACCCCACGGACCAGGAGCGGCAGACGCTCGGCGCGGCGCTCGAACAGGCGCGCCTGACGACCGGAACCGAGGAGGCGCGCCGCGAATCGCACCGGCAGGCAATCGAAGACATGGTGTGGGCGATGCTCACGAGCAAGGAGTTCCTGTTCAACCACTAATGCGCTGCTTATTGTATTTCGCTGCCTGGGCGGCGCTGGCCGCACCCGCGCCGCAGGTTTACTCGATGGCCTGGCGCCCCGACGGCGCCGTCATCGCGCTCGGCGGGTACAAAGAGATCCGCCTCGTGGATGCCGCGACGCACAAACCGCTGGCGACGCTCACGGGCCATGCGGACGCTGTGCGCGCCCTGGCTTTTTCGCGCGACGGCAAGCTGCTGGCGGCCGCCGGCGGACTGCCCGCGCGCAAAGGCGAAGTCAAGATCTGGGACGTCGCGGCGCAGACGGTCTCCGCCACGATCTCGGGCCACTCCGATTGCATTTACGCGGCGGCATTCTCACCAGACGGCGCGACCTTGGCGACGGCCGGCTACGACAAGCTCATCAAGCTGTGGGACGTGGCCTCCACCAAAGAGATCCGTACCCTGCGGGATCACATCGACGCCATCTATGCGCTGGCCTTTTCGCCGGACGGGAAGCGGCTGGTCTCGGGCTCGGCCGACCGTTCGGTGAAGATCTGGGATATCGCCACCGGTGCGCGCCTGTATACGCTTTCCGACCCGACGGACGGCATCAACAGTATCGCGCTCTCGCCCGACGGGACGCGCGTCGCCGCGGGCGGGCTCGACCGGACCATACGCATCTGGCGGCTCGGGGCAAACGCGGGCACGCTCGAGAATACGCTCATCGCGCACGAGGACGCGATTCTCAAAGTGGCGTGGTCGCCGGATGGCAAATACCTTGCGTCCGCCTCCGCCGACCGCACCATCCGCCTGTTTCTGGCAGCGGACCTGAGCGAAGTGCGGACCTTTGCCAAGCTGCCGGACTGGGCGTTCGGCCTGGAGTTCTCTCCCAATGGAAAGTCCCTGGCGGCGGGTTTCTTCAATGGCGCGCTGCAATTTTACGAGGTCGATCATGACAGGATGGTTGCTGCGAAATAGCGTCGTGATGCTGGCACTCGCCGCGACTGCCGCGGCGGAAGGCAATCGCACCACGCCGCCGACGCTGAACTCGGTGGCGCCGCTGGGCGTGGCGCGCGGCACGACGGTCGAGATGACGGTGGAGGGGCTGAACCTCGCCAAGGCCAGCGCCGTGTACTTCAGCCGGTCGGGCGTCACAGGCCGGATCCTGCGCGTGAAGGAACTGCCCGACCTGCCGGACGTGCGGCTGGGCTCGAACGGAACGCCGTCATCGATCGACCTGGGTCCGCTGCCTCCGCGCAACCAGGTGACGGTCGAGGTCGAAGTCGCGCCCGACGCGGAGATCGGAGCGGTGAGCTTCCGCCTGCTGACTCCCCTGGGGACGAGCCCCGAGGGCCGCTTCCTCATCGAGCCTTACTACGGTGAGGCGCCCGACCAGGAGCCGAACGATACGACGGAGACGGCCTTCGAGACGATCCTTCCCGCGATTCTCTCGGGAACGATTTCGAAGCCCGGCGACGTGGACTATTACAAGATCAAGGTGGATGCGGGGCAGTTGGTGACGTTCGAGAACGGCGCCACGGGGATCGGATCGACGTTGCAGCCGGTGGTCTCCATTCTGGATGCCAATGCCGCGCCCGTGCACGAATTCGGGGAAAACGGCGGAGTCGAGCAGTCGATGTTCGCGTACCGCTTCGACAAAGCGGGGATCTATTACATCAAGGTGGCGGACTTCCAGCAGAGCGGAGACGCGCGCCACTTCTACCGCATCATCGCGGGCGAGTTTCCACTGGTGCTGGGCGCGTACCCGCTGGGCGTGCGTAAGGGTACGGGCGGCGAGGTCGTGCTGCGCGGCTACAACCTGGAATCGAAGGTGCGGGTGGCCGGCAAGCCGGAGGCCGACTCCGAAGATACCGTCACGCTGCGGCCGGAACACGCCTTCGACGAAGTGCGTGTGGGGCTCGGCGACGAGCCCGAGATGGTTTTGCAGGGCGGCGCAATTCCCGTGCCCGTGACGGTGAACGGCCGGATCGCCGCGCGCGGCGGCCAGAATGAGTACCGATTCCAGGCGCACAAGGGCGAGCAGTTGGTGCTGGAAGTGAACGCCCGCCGTTTGGGCAGCGATCTCGACTCGTATCTCGAAGTGCTGGATGCGAACGGCGGCCCGATCGAGCGCGCGGTGGTGCGGCCTGTGTGGGAAACCTCCATCACGCTGCGCGACCACGATTCCGCGGGGCGCGGGCTTCGCATCTCGGCCTGGGACGGCCTGCGCGCGGGCGACTACGTGATGGTAGGCGGGGAAATTATCCGCGTCGAGGCGCTGCCGCTCTCCCCCGACAACGACACCGTCTTTGCGTCGTTCGGCGGCCAGCGGATGGCCTATTTCGATACCACCACCGAGGCGCACGCCATCGACTCGGCGGTCTACAAAGTGCAGATCCATCCGCCGGGGACGAAGCTCTCGCCGAACGGCCTGCCGGTGGCGCATCTTTACTATCGCAACGACGACGGCGGTCCGGGGTACGGGCGGGACTCGGTGGTCCACTTCACGGCGCCCGCCGACGGCCAGTACATCGCGCGCATTCGCGACGTCCAGGGGCTGGGCGGGGAGAACTACGCGTATCGCCTGACGGTGCGGAAGCCGCATCCCGATTTCCGTTTGAGCGTGAGCCCGCGGAATCCGAACGTGCCGGTGGGCGGCACGGTCCCGGTGGCCGTGACGGCGTTTCGCATGGATGGGTTCGAAGGACCGATCGAAGTTGCGTTGGACGGGCTGCCGGGCGGCCTCCACGCCACGCGCGGCGTGATTGCCGCGGGCCAGACTTCCACCACCATCGCGCTGAGCTCCGACGCGGGCGCCCGAATGGCCGGGGCCGCGCCGCTGCTGGTGACCGGAAGGGCCGAAGGGGGGCTCGCGCATGCCGCGAATCCCGAGGACCACCTGAAGCTGATCGCTCTGATGCCGCCGCCCGATCTTCTGATGACGGCCGAGACGAAGGAAGTCACGCTGGCGCCGGGAGGCAAGGCCGAGATCACGGTGGCGATCGCGCGGCAGGGCGATTTCAAAGGGCGGGTCCCCGTGGAGGTCCGCAATCTGCCGCCTTATGTGCGGGTGCTGGACGTCGGGCTGAACGGGGTGCTGATCACGGAAGACGAATCGCGCCGGAGCTTCACCATCGAAGCGCTTCCCATGGCGCAGCCGGCCGACCAGATGATTTACGTGTCGGGCGATGTCGAGACGCGGTCGAACCAGCAATCGTCCTACGCCGCTCCGCAGGCGATCCGGCTGCGCGTGACGCCTACTGAAACTCGATCTCCTCTACCTTAAGGACATCGCCGTCGACGGTACCCGTCACTTTGGCTTTGAGGTCTTTCTCTTTCGTGAGCTTCTTCAAGGCGGTGAGCGTACGGGCGTTTCCCGACTCGTTGAATTTCAGAAACTTCCCTTCGGCGGTGACCAACCCGTAGCCGCTCTTGGCGCAGGCGACCGCGCATTCGCGAGTGTGGCTGGCCAGGTCCTTTCCGCGGCACATCACATCGACCACGGTGCCGGAAAACGATTCGGCGAACGCCAGCGCCGCGGCCAGCGGGAGAAGACAAACAGCACGTTTCATGCGATCCATTATGCCCCGAAATGCCAGGCTTGCAAAATCGAAGGCGGCGGCATGAGCTCAGCGAGTGCGAGCGAGGATCCCACCGGCGATGGCCGGCAGAGGGAGAATCGAATCCACCGCGCCGCGCTTGATGGCTTCGTTGGGCATTCCAAAGACCACCGACGTCGCTTCATCCTGAGCGATGGTGGCGGCGCCGGCCTCTTTCATTTCCAGCATTCCGCGGGCTCCGTCGTCGCCCATTCCGGTCATGATCACGGCGACCGCGTTCCGCCCGGCGTAGCGCGCCGCCGAACGAAACAGCACATCCACGGACGGGCGGTGCCGGGAGACGAGCGGACCATCCTTGATATCCACGTAATACCGCGCGCCGCTTCGTTTGAGGAGCAGGTGGTGGTTGCCCGGCGCAATCAGGGCGCGTCCGCGAAGGACGGTATCGTTGGCCTCGGCCTCTTTCACGGAAATCTGGCAGAGACCGTCCAACCGGTTGGCAAACGCGCGGGTGAACACTTCGGGCATGTGCTGCACGATGACGATGCCGGGAGCGTCGGGAGGCAAGACTTCGAGCAGCGACCGCAGGGCTTCGGTGCCGCCCGTGGATGCGCCGATAACGACGACCTTTTCGGTGGTTGCGATCATGGCGGCCGTCGCGCGCGGGAGGATGGCGTCCGCGGTCAGCTTCGGTTGCACGGCATGAGACGTCCCGGGAGAACGCGGGCGAACGGCCGCCGCCGCTCTGACGGCCTGACAGAGCATGATGCGCGACTCCTCCAGAAACTGCTTGGTGCCGAGGCGCGGCTTGGCGATGATATCCACGGCCCCATACTCGAGAGCTTTCAGCGTGGTCGGCGCGCCCTCTTCGGCGAGGCTGGAACAAATCACCACAGGTATCGGATGCTGGCTCATGATGGTCTGCAAGAATGTCAGGCCGTCCATGCGGGGCATCTCGATATCCAGCGTGATGACGTCCGGCACCTGGTCGCGGATCCGTTCGGCAGCGACGAACGGATCGCTGGCCGTGCCGATGACCTCGATAGCCGGGTCCTCGGACAGGACGTCGCTCAGGGTCTGGCGAACTACGGCCGAATCGTCAACGATCAATACGCGAATTCTAGGCTGATTCATAGCGCAAATTCCCTGATTCCTCAAGTGCCGGAAAGGCCGCTTATCGGGGCGGCTCCCTCCAGGCGGCCAAACGGTGCAGGAGGATTTCGCCCGTCCCGGTGTGAAAGTGGATCGTCCGGCCGCGGATTCCGCCCACGTCGGAAGCGGATACGGCGAAACCTTCCGCCGCCAGGACCTCCAGGGCTACAGCGCAGTTCAGCGCCCCCACAGTGGGCCTGTCGCGGGAAGTTCCGTTCACCGGAAGCACGTCGGCCCCGCCGAACACTTTGACCTCGAGGTTGCGCCGGCAGGCCCCGAGCGCGTCAAACTGGCGGGCCAGGTAGCGAATGCTGAAATCTACATAACGATATCCCTCGGAGAGCGTGGAACCGGTGGGCCAGTTCTGAGGGCACCTCGGCAGTACGCCGTGGCACAGCGCGCCGGCGCCCAGCCGCTGGCTCCAGAACGTCACCCCCACACACGATCCGAGAATCGTTCGTAGAATCGCGGGGCTGCGAGCCAGGTACAGCTCTCCCGGCTGAAGGTTCAGGTCCGGGAGGGGCAGGGTTTCGATCATCCGCGTTTCCTGTAGACGGACGGGGCAACCGGAATCAGGGGCAAGTCCATACCCTGAAGCGACTCGGAATGGCCCGCAAAGAAGTACCCGCCCGGCGCGAGGTGGCGGCTCAGTTTTTGAAGGAGCCGCAACTGCGTGGCCCGGTCGAAATAGATGATGACGTTCCGGCAAAAGACGACCTCCGGCGATTCGGTCAAACCGAAGTCGGAGTCCATGAAGTTGAGGCGCCGAAACTCGACCAGGGCGCGCACTTCCGGAACGATCCGAAGCAGCCCCGATTCCGGATCGCGGCTGCGCATGAAGTACTTTCGCTGCAGGACCTGGGGCACGGGTCTCAGCACCTCGGCTTTGTATATTCCCAGGGCGGCTTTGGCGAGCACGCTGGTGCAGATGTCGGTTGCCAGAATATTGAAGCGGAAGCCCGGGCGCTCTTGCGAATATTCGCTGAGGACCATGGCCAGCGTGTAGGGCTCCTCGCCGGTGGAGCAGCCGGCGCTCCAGACCAGGTACCTGCCGGCGGCACCCCTGCGCGCGGCCAGGTCCGGCAGCGCTTTGGAAACGAGGTAGTCGAAGTGGCCCGGCTCGCGAAAGAAATCGGTCTTATTGGTCGTGATGACATCGATCAGGTGGACGATCTCGCCGGCCCTCCCTTCGGGAGTAAAGACATGATCGCAGTACTCCCCGAGCGACGAGAGATCGAGGCTGCGCAGCCGGCGCTTGAGCCGGATCTCCATCATCGTCTTTTTGTCAGAATTCAAATTGATGCCGGATTCGTCATAGATCAGGGTGCGCAGCCTGTCGAAATCCGCATTGGAAAGCCCTTCGTTCCGCGTAGTCATGGCGTAAAGCGGGCGGGGCCGCGACGGATCGGGCCCCGCCTCCCCTCAGGCGTGTACTTCAGCCGGGGTGTTGGTTCCTTCCGCTACCCGGACCGCCGAGAGCTCCTCGACCGAGAAGACGCGGTCGATGTCGAGGATCATGATGAACTGCGAGTCGCGTTTCCCCATGCCCTTGATGAAATCGGTTCGGATCTGGGTTCCCATCCTGGGTGCCGGCTGAATCTGGTCGGGCTCCAGGTCAATGACTTCCTCGACCGAATCGGCCAAGGCTCCGATGACCGTCGATTCGCCTTCGATCAGCATCTCCATCACCACGATGCAGGTGTTGACCGTCTTTTCCGTCTTCGACATCTCGAAGCACAGGCGGAGATCGACGACGGGCACCACGTTTCCGCGGAGATTGATGACGCCGCTCATGAAGTCGGGTGTCCGGGGAATCTTGGTAATGGTGGTGAAATCGAGTACTTCGCGCACTTTGGAGACGTCGATGGCGAACACCTCGTCCCCCAGTTTGAATGTGAGGTACTGCCGCGTATCAGTGATTTCGGTAACGCTCATGATTAGTTTCCTTTCGCGTCCTGGAGTCGGGGCGCGGGCCGGTAGTGGGCCGCGCGCCGCGGCATCTCTAGAAGCGCTCGAATTCCTTATCAATGCGGTCACCGGCCTCCCTCATCTTGAGAGCAACCCCGGGTTTGGCGGCCTTCTTCGAGGCGGAAGGGGCTACGCCATGGCCAACCGCGTCCTGGAGCCTGGCCAGCGACGCGGCCGGCTTAGACCCCGCGTAGCGGGCGGCAGGAGCTTGGGCGACGTCCCCCGTGCGGAAGAACCCGAGGGCGCTCAGGAGTTGATCGGACTGGCCCGTCAGTTCCTCGGTGGTAGACGCCATTTCTTCAGCTGCCGAAGCATTCTGCTGAATGACCTTCTCCAGCTGTTGAAGTGCCTTGTTGATCTGCTCGGAGCCGGTGTCCTGTTCCTTACTGGCGGCAGTGATTTCCTGCACGAGCTCCGCGGTCTTCTGTATATCCGGCACGAGCTTATCGAGCATCTCTCCGGCCTTCTCGGACACTTTCACGGTTGTTCCCGAGAGATGGTTGATTTCGCCGGCCGCCTTCTGGCTGCGCTCGGCGAGCTTGCGGACCTCGGCGGCTACGACGGCAAACCCCTTGCCGTGCTCGCCGGCGCGCGCTGCCTCGATTGCCGCATTCAGGGCCAGCAGGTTAGTCTGCCGGGCTATTTCCTCGATAATCGAGATCTTGGTGGCGATTTCCTTCATCGCGGAGACCGCCTCCAGCACGCACTTTCCGCTTTCCTGCGCGTCCTTCGCCGATTTGGTGGCGATTTTGTCCGTCTGCTGGGCGTTGTCGGCGTTCTGCTTGATGTTGGAGACCATCTCCTCCATGGAGGAGGAAGCCTCCTCGGCGGATGCAGCCTGCGCGCTGGCGCCGTTTGAAACCTGCACGGAGGCCGCGCTGATGGACTGGCTCGCGCCGGACACCTCGTTGGCGATATTGCGGATGTCGGTGACTGTACGAGTCAGGCCGGAGACCATCGCGCCGAGGGCCTGCATGAGCTTGTCCTGGCCGGAGCGTTCGCGAACCGCGACTGTCAGGTTGCCCTGGGCAATCTCCTCGGCGGCACGCGTGACCTCGTTGAGGGCGGCGATGAGGGTATTCAGGTTGTTCTTGATGGTGTTGAAGTCACCGTTGTAGGTGTCGGTAATCTGGGGCGGAAGATCGCCTTTGCTGATGCGATCCACATAGTCGGCCGAGACGTTCAAGGGACCGATCACGGCATCCAATATGCCGTTGACGCCGCGCACAACATCCGCATAGGCGCCGCGGAAATGCTCCGGCTTGCCGCGCTCAGACAGTTGGCCGCCCTTTGCGGCGTCGGTCAAGCGCGCCAGCTCTTTCTGCAAGCCCTGTACGACCGCGCCCACGTTGTTGACCGCCAGCTTCATTTTTTCGTGATCGCCTTTATAGGTTTGCGCGATCAATTCGTCGATCTTGCCGTCGGAGATCTGGGCGAGAATCCGGTTGCCTTCGCCGATCGGCAGCAGGATCGCATCGAGCATGGCATTGACGCCTCTCACGATCTCGGCGTACGCGCCGCGGAACTGCTCGGGCTTGCCGCGCTCGGAGAGCTGTCCTTCCCGGGAGGCGTCGGTCAAACGCGCCAGCTCCTTCTGTAGGCCCTGCACGACCGAGCCCACATTGTTGACCGCCAGCTTCATCTTTTCGTGATCGCCCTTGTAGGTGTGCGCGATCAGCTCGTCGATCTTGCCGTCGGAGATCTGGGCGAGAATGCGGTTGCCTTCGCCGATCGGCAGCAGGATTGCGTCGAGCATGGCGTTGACGCCGCTGACGATATCGGCATAGGCTCCGCGGAACTGCTCGGGCTTGCCGCGCTCGGAAAGGTGCCCGTCCCGGGATGCGTCGGTCAGCCGCCCCAGCTCCTTCTGCAGGCCCTGCACAACCGAGCCCACATTGTTGACCGCCAGCTTCATCTTTTCGTGATCGCCCTTGTAGGTGTGCGCGATCAGCTCGTCGATCCTGCCATTCGAAATCTGCGCCAGAATGCGGTTGCCCTCGGCAATGGGCAACAGGATCGCATCCAGCATTTCGTTGATACCCTGCACCATTTCGCGATGCGTGCCTTGAAACTGGTCGGCCTTGCCGCGCTCGTCGAGGCGTCCCTGGCGGGATGCTTCCACCAGCCGCAGGATCTCTTGCGAGAGCCGCTCCATCTCTGAATCCGCTGCTTTCGACATGCTACCCGCGCGGGTGCGCTCAACTTGCGCGCCGTCGCCTACAACGGCTGTACCGCCATTGCCGGAGTTCCGCGGCTGTTTTTTAACGTTTACGTTACGTGCCATCGGTCGTGTTTTCCTTCTTGACGAATGCGTCAGTATGTATTGACTCGTGCCGGTTCCTGCTGTGCCGCGCCCGGCCGGCTTCGGAGCGCTTGTCCAGAGACGCGCTCTGGAATGCGTTTTGCACCAGGCGGTGCGGATCGAGAATCAGAGCCACGGTGCCGTTGCCCAGGATGGTGGCGCCGGAGACCACTTGAACATTTCGATACAGCCTTCCGAGGTTCTTGATGAC
The DNA here is from genome assembly GCA_963836015.1 of Bryobacterales bacterium. GTDB lineage: Bacteria > Acidobacteriota > Terriglobia > Bryobacterales > Bryobacteraceae > CAWCDJ01. The sequence continues at coordinate 1,537,804 of CAWIIF010000015.1, forward strand.
GGTTTGATGGTCTCCGAGCACCTGGTCCACGACGAAGCCGCAGCGCCCGTGCTCGGTTTCGACGACCATGATCTGTTCGCGCTCGGGCCGGGCCGCCTCCATCTGGAAGTACTCGCTGAGCCGGATGTAGGGAATCAGCTCGCCGCGCACGTTGGCGATGTGCTTGCCGTGCGCGTCCTGTATATCCTTGCGGGTGAGCTCGACGCACTCCAGGCTGTTGGCCAGGGGCAGCACGAAGTGCGCCCGGCCGACACGGACCAGCAGCCCGTCGATAATCGCCAGGGTCAGGGGGAGGCGGAGCGTGACCGTGACCCCGGCCCCGGGCCTGCTGCCGATATCGATGGACGCGCGCAGGGCCTCCATGCTGCGGCGGACTACGTCCATTCCCACGCCGCGTCCGGAAACCTCGGTGACCTCCCGCGCCGTGGAGAAGCCGGGCGTGAGTATCAGAGAGAAAATCTCGGCCTCCGAGAGCCGGGCGGCGCCGTCGATGAGGCCCTGTTCGATCGCACGGGCGCGCACCACCTCCGCGTCCAGGCCCCGGCCATCGTCGCTTACCTGGATCAACACATTGGCGCCGGAGTGGCGGGCCGAGAGGTGGATCGTACCGGTGGGGGGTTTGCCCGCCGCACGGCGGACGTCCGACGGCTCAATACCGTGATCCATGCTGTTGCGGATCAGATGAACCAGGGGATCGCTCAATTGATCGATGACTGTCTTGTCCAATTCCGTATCAGCGCCCTCGATGGTTAGGGCAACCTCCTTATGCAGTTCGATTCCGAGGTCGTGAACCAGGCGCCGGTACCGTTCGAAGGTGGTTTTGAGGGGCAGCATGCGGATGCTCATCGAGTTTTCCCGAAGCGCAGACGTCAGCCGGTCGACCGCCTCAGATATCTCGACAATGTCGGCGTCGTCGCGGCGGCCGGCGACCTCGCTCAGTCGCGCCTGCACCGTGACCAGTTCGCCCACGAGGTTGACCAGCTGGTCCAGCTTGTCGGCCGACACTCGAATGCTCGACGCGCTCCCCGGACCGCTCGCGAGGCGCGAGTCCGGCCCGCTCCGTCCGGCAGACGCGGCCTGCCGTGTGCCGGCGTCCTCCTCCCGGTCCGTGACCCGCTCGATGGCGAGTTCGCAATCGTCTTCGACGAAGATGAAGATATCGCGGATCGCCTCGGGCGCAGCGGCCGTGGTCAAGACCATGTCCCAGGCCAGATAACAGCGTTCCGCGTCGATCTCGCGGAGTGGAGGAACGGCGGCGGTATCGAGTTCGATCCGGAGCCGGCCCAATTCCCGCAGTTCGCGCAGCAGGAGCAGCGGGTTGGTCCCATTCAAAATTACGTTCGGCCCCGGCCGGAAGCGTATGCGCCACTCATGCGCGAGGCCGCTCGCGGGGCTGTCCTGCGGCGCCGGCGAAGGGGTTGTGTCCGGCGGAGGGCCGGAGGAGCCTGTCAGCTGGTGCAGTTTGGAGAGAATCTCCGAGGAGCGGGCCTGGTCCACGGTGCCGCGGCCCGCGGCGCCGTCCAGCATGGTTTTGATCTGATCGCCGGCGGCCAGGGTGAGATTGATCAGGTCGGCGGTGGCGGCAAGCTGTCCGTTGCGCAGACGGTCGAAGGCCGTTTCCAGATTGTGGGTGAAGCCCGCGATGTCGTCGAAGCCGAACATCGCGCCCGATCCTTTAATGGTATGGAGAGCCCGGAAGGCCCTCCCGACGACTTCGCGGTCGTCGCGGTTCTGATCCAGCTCGAGGAGCGCCGATTCCAGTTCGACGAGCAGCTCGCGGGCCTCTTCCTGGAAAGCCTGCTTATACTTGTCAATCATCCAAGCACTCTCTTTACCACCGCAAGGAGCTGTTGAGTGGCGAACGGCTTCACGATCCAGCCCGTCGCTCCGGCTGCCTTGCCCTCCAGCTTGCGTGCTTCCTGGGATTCGGTAGTCAGCATTATGATCGGAATTCCTTTGCATGCCGGATTCGCACGAACGCTGCGGATCAGGCCGATCCCATCCAGGTTCGGCATATTCAAGTCGGTGATCACGAGGTTCACGGGCCCGGTCAGCTTCGCCAGTGCGTCTTTGCCGTCAACGGCTTCGATCACGGTATAGCCTGCGTCGGAAAGCGTGAACTTGACCATCTGCCGCACACTGGCCGAGTCGTCCACCGTGAGAATCACCTTAGCCATCCGTCACTCCTGAACCGCCAGTCCCGGGAACCGTTCCAAGCCGGCTTCCCGCGCAGTCCCAAGAGCCGCTTCGGACAGCCGGATCACGATGCGGGCGCCAGTACGGTCGGCTTCGCGGGCGGCGGCCCACAGCAACTGTACAACCGTAATGTCGACCTCTCCGGCGCACTCCAGATCCAATTGATGATCGTTTCCCGTCTCGAGCGCTTCGAGCAGCAATCTCTTTAATTCCGCCGCAGACGTGACGCTGCATTCACCTTCCAGCCGGATCAGCGAATGGCCTTCGGATCGTTCCGTAGTTATCGGCAGAGCTCAACTCCTCGCGAAAATTCTTTGGCACTCGACCGCTTGCAAAGCCAGCGAGCCGCATCCCGTGAATCTGCGGGTGACTCCTTGTTCTGACTAACCTATCGGCTGGGTGGAATATTCCTGTAGCCCCTGAGTTGGCATCTATCCAACTTGTGGACTACGGTCGATATGAAAGGTATCCCAGCGCCTGTAGCAGTGGAGTCAGGTGAGGAGCCAGTGAACAATTGCCGGAAAATGACGACCGGGGACGGAAGCACAGCACGGCGACCGGGGCCGCTTGGCAACGCCTTGCGGGTGTGGTCGAGGCCCCTGCGGCGGAGCCTCACCATCCTGACTCGCCCGCACGGGCCGGCCGGTGGCGGGTGGCGGGCGGTAATCGAACAGGTCGCACAGGATCTGGACGGCCTCAATCGTTCCACGGAGAGCGATTTTCTAGCGGTGGGTGGAAGTCTGATGGATTTCCGTTCGACGGTGCGCCGGATCGCGTCCGATTCGGCGGTGCTGACCGAACTCATCTCGGGTGAGCATGGCCGCAATGCCGCACAGGCCCTGACCCAGGTGCTCGACCATTCGAGAGGGTTGGAAGCACAAGCTGAGGAGGCCTTCCAGGCCCTGGGGGAGGTGTACGAGCTTTCGCACCAGGTTCGCCTGGCCTTCGGCGGCCTTGGCAATACCGTATCGACATTCCGGACGCTATGTACGCTCACGCGTATCGAGACAGCCCGCCTCGGGAGCACGGGCGCCGATTTCAGCGATCTGGCGGCGGAAGTGGCGCAGTTTTCGGAAAGCATCCAGTCGAGCGGGCAGCGTGTCCTGGATGTCTCCGCCAGTCTCGAACAGAGCGTCCAAGCCGCCATCCGGAATGGCTCGGCGGCTCGTGCCAGGCAAATCCAGGCCCTGCCTGCCCTGCTGTCAGGCGTCCAGCACGGCATGGAAGCGTTCGAAGAAAGGCGCCGGGGGGCGGTCGAATCGTCGATCCGCCAGACCGCGGAGTACGGGGGGCTGTGCGACGCGATCGACGGCGTGGTGCGGTCGGTTCAATTTCACGATATTACGCGGCAACAGGTCGAGCACGTGGCGCAGGCACTCCGGCAACTGGGTTCCGGGGCTGGAGACAACCCCGCGAACGCGGAGGCATTGCCGCGGGACGCTCCCGCGATTCTGGCCCTGCAGTCCTCGCAGCTGGCCGCGGCGGCGAAGACCTTCGCCTCGTCGATCGAACGCATGGAGATGGATCTTGCAACCATTGCGACGCGCGCAGGCCGGATGGCCGAGACGGGACGGGCCCTGATGGGTATTTCGGCCGACGAGCACGACTCTTTCTTCCTGCGGATGGAAGGTGAGTTCACGAAGATTCTCGAAATGCTCGGCTCCAGTGCCGTGGCCCAGGCGGAAGTGGCGTCCACGGCGGCCCGCCTCGAAGAAACGATCGGATCGATGCGGAACTCGGTGGCGGAGATCCGCGGAATCGAGATCATGATCCAGCGGATTGCGATCAACGCCACGATCCGGGCGGCGCACCTTGGAACCGCGGGAGACGCTCTGAACGTGATTGCCGAGGCGATGCAATACCTGGCTCTCGATTCCAACACCAGAACCGAAGAGGCAGCAGGCTCGATCGCCGCCATCGGCCTCAACATGCGCCGTGTGTCCGGGGGCGCCGCATACGATGCGTCCGGCTCCCATCCGTCCACCAAGGACGTGATCGACCAGATGCGCCGTGCGGTCCTGGAACTGCACTCTTCGAGCGAGTGCAGCTTCAGCCGCGCCAATCAGATTGCGGCCCTGGGCGCGCGGCTCGCCGGCGAGATCGGCGCGGTCCGCGGCGGCTTATCGGCGGGTCCGCTCTTTGAGCAGGTGGTGGGTCGCGCCCGCGCAGGGCTCGAGCGGATCGGAGCGCAAGGCGGGGCGGGGGATCCGCAGGGCGTCGATACGACTCCGGAGCAGCAGTTGGAGAATCTCGCCCGGCACTATACGATGCAGACCGAGCGGGACGTTCACGAGGCTGTGGCGCGGGGCGCGGCGGAAGCCGCCGGGGCGCCCCTCGAAGCGCCGAAGACCGCTCCCGACGAAGGAGATCTGGGGGACAACGTGGAACTCTTCTGAGACGTCACCCAAAATCGGCGTGCCCCCGAAATCGACTACCTCGGGGGCGGAAGCGTAGAAGAAGGAGCCGGCTTGCCGTCGATAGTGTCGATCTCCATCATCTCCACACGCGTCCCGTCGGGGTCGAACAGGCCGACCTGCCGCTTGTTGTCTACACCGATGTTGATTTTCAGCTCGCGCGCGTAATCCTTGCGGGCGGGCCGGGCCTCGAGCGTGGCCACTGCCTTCTTGATGTCCGGCACGACCAGGCAGACGTGGTGAGGGCTGCCGCGGCGTTCGGGCGGCGGGAGTTCCTTATAGAGCATGAACTCCACGTGGTTGTCGCCATCCGGCACGCGCATGTTGACCCAGTTCAGCGTCGTGCTGGTGAGGCTGTTGCCGCGCCACGTCTCGCGGCACCCCAGAATTCCGCCGTAAAACCGGGCGGCCGCGTCCAGGTTTCCGACGAGGATTCCCGCATGCATCATCCTTTCGGAAATACGCGTCGCCGGCATGTGCTTACCGGTGTCCCTGCCGGTCCAGCTATCGGGCAGATATTGCACGATCTCGAGGGTGTGGCCGTCCGGATCGACGACCGAGATCTTGCGGTTTCCGATCCGGTTCGTGCTCGCCTGAGCCGGCACTTTAACGCCGCGCGAAGCCAGGTACTGCCGCATCCGTTCGACGTCGTCGGTGTAGAGCCCCAGGTGGTTCAACTGGCCTTCGCCGCGGTTCGGCTCGTTGACCAGTTCCAGGTACTGATGGTCGTTGATCTTCACGAAAGCGATCTGGACCGAGCCATCGGCCTTGGGCAGCGTGAAAGCCTCCACGTAACCGAGGAAGTCCTCATAGAAGGCGCGCGCCTTCGCGAGGTCACTGACGAAGATGGAATAGTGCGCCACGCCGAAGACTTTCGGCCGGGCGGGGGGCGCCTGGGCGGAAAGGGACAAACACACCAGAAACCCGAAAAAGTATCGCATCGGTTTCAGGGTACCTCGGGTGCGCTCTCGAGAATGGACTCGAGGGATTCCACGAAATTCCGGATGGAGGCGCCGCCGCGAACGGTGGATTGCAGCTCCGCGGTCAGGGATTCGAGATCGAACCGGGCGCGGACGGCCTCCACCAAGGCTGGAAACGGCACTCCGATCTTGTGCAGGTAGTACTCCACCAGCCGCGGGGTCAGGAGTTTGTCCAGGTGCTGGTTCAGCACCCAGAGAGCGTTCTCCGCGACGTCCTTGGGGGTCCCGGCGGAGTAAAAAACGAAGAGCGTCTCTCCGTTCAACTCGAGGCGATAGTTGTACTCGTCGAGCTCCGGATCGGCCTCGAGGACCGCCACTGGCGCAATCACGCCGCTGTTGTCGAAAACGGTGGAGCGAATGGTAGGGAGCCAGGCGGGGAGGCTTCCGTCAGGCGCTTCCGGCGGCAGCGTGCCGTATCGGAGAGCGAGGGAGGGGAATGCGTTATCCATACGGTTCACCTTGATGCGCCGGACGCGCCGGCCGCAGCTCCGGCGAGGGCGGCCGGCAATTTTGCGGATGCTTCGACCGCCGTCAATCCCGAGTGACGGAGGCGCAGGTACTCCGCCACCAGGCGGTCGAAAGGCAGCAGGGGCACGTGCTGCCGGCACATCGATTTGAGCGCGCGGACGAGCCGCGTCAACTCGCCTTTTTCGGACAGGATGAGCGTACGCGACTCCTCCGGGCAGGTCTGGAGCATCGCGGTAACCTCCTGGTGCCCGACAAAATCGGCCAGCTTCTGCTCGAGCACGCGCCGGAGATGCTGCAGGATGGAATCGGATACGGCGCCGGGCTGCGCCTGGCCCGACTCGATTTCGCGCATCATGATCAGAATCCGGTAACGGCCGGGAGACGCTTCCGCCTGGCCCAGGGTCATGAACCGCACGCCGGGCACCTTGACGCCGAAGGCCGCGGCCACGCCGCTCCGCATCGCCTCGATTTTCGAAAGCACGTCGTCCGAAAGGTTTTGCGTGCGGCTGTCCAGGATGTCGGGCAGGAGATCCTCGTTCACTTCCACGCGGACCGGAGTAATCATGGGATCGAGATCGAGGGCGTCTTCGCCGTAGGCGAGAACGAAGGCCCGCTCCAGGTCGTCGCTCGACAGGCGGGAGCGGTAGCCGTCGTTCCTGGGATCCAGCTCGAGCGCCCGCCGGAGCGCGGATATCGCTTCGTCGAGCGCTGCGATGCGGGCGCCCGGAACGCGCAGGTGCTCGAGCGCGAGTGCCAGGTTCGAATGCAGGACCGCGTCGGTCTCCTTGGCCGCGACAGCCAGACGGTAGTGCTCGGCGGCGCCCGCATAGTCGTCCGCCCCGTATTTCAGGTTGCCGACGCGGTTCTGGTATGTGTCTTCGAACGACGGCCCCTTGAACTGGCGCAACCGCTCCAGCAGCTCGAGCGCGTCATCGGCCGTGGTGGTGTTCTCGAACGCCTCTGCGAGGTTCGAAAGGGCGTCCAGCGCCGTCGCGCTCTCCGGCTCCAGCTCCAGAGCGCGCAGAACGTCGCTGCGGGCCTCGGGCAGGCGCCCCAGCTCGCGCAGCGCATCAGCCCGGCGAGCGCGGATGTAGCTTTCCCATTCGGGGTGGCAGCCGAGCGCACGATCGCACCACTCGAGCGCCGCCGCCCAGTCCTTGCGCTGCATGAGGAGACTCGTCATGCCCCAGTAGCCGTCCAAGGCCTTCGGCGCGAGCTCCACGAGGATCTCAAAAATAACCTGCGCCTTCTGGTACAGCTCGGCTGCGGCTGCCTCTTCGACACCGTCCGCGACCGCTTCGTCGATATATGTGTATCCCGCCCAGGTTCGCGCGATGAAATCCTGCTCGTCGTCCCGGAACGCCTGCTGGAAGTACTCCCGGGCGCGGGCGGGAAGCAGGTTCTGCTTGTAGACGACGGCCAGCTCCGTGCATGCGGCGGCCGGGCTGTCCACCAGCTTGAGCCTCTCGAAGAGGGGTCCGAGCAGGTTCTCGCGATCCTTGAACCAGTTCGTCCGCCCGTGCCATTTGATCAGGCGGCGATATCCGTCGGACGTGCCGGGGGCGTTCTGGATGGCCTGCTGGTACTGGCTTTCGGCGGCAAACTGATCGCCCGCGGCGTCGTAGTAATCGCCGAGCCCGGTGAAACCGTCGGAATCCTCGGGCCTGGCCAGGATCACGCGTTCGAAGTACGGCTTGGCTTCCTCGGCCTTGCCGCGGTCGAGCAGATACTCGCCCCATCCGGCCCACACACGAGGGCTGTCCGGCGCCAGTTCCCGGGCCTGCTCGAGCAGCCCCCGCGCTTTGCCGGGCTGGGCGAAATGGTAGAGCTGGATTTCCGCGGCGATTACCAGCATGCGGGCGCGTATGTCCGGCGGCGTCTCCGTGCCGGAGAGGAATAGAAACCAGTCATAGGTCTCGGGCCAGCGGAGGTTCTCAACCAGCGCCGCCGAATGGCGAATCCGCTCGATGGGCCACGCCTCGACCGGGGAATGGCGAAGCGCCTGTTTCGCGATGGCGGCGCCGTAACTGGTGTACCAGCCCCATTGGCTGAACGAGGCAAGGTAGGATTCGAGCCAGGTCCGCCAGCCTTTGGAGCGGTCCTCCTCGAAAGCGCGATCCAGGCGTTCGACCGCCGCCGCGATCACGCAGCGCTTGAATTCCTGCCGCACCCGGACGAGCAGCGGCGCGAGTACCTGAAGATCGGCGAGGCCGATCTGCTCGTCGATGACGGCCCAGGAGGCAAAGACGTCGTCGCCCCGGCTGACTGATTCCCGAATGGTCTCGAATGCGTCCGCGGCGGCACGCATGTTGGCGCCCGCCCGGGCCGCATCGAAGTAAGCCTGGGCGATCGCTTCCGTGATACCGATCTCGCAATTGGTGGGCATACTCCTCCTATGGGCGGAAGCCGGAACCCTCACGCGCGCCTGCCGCAGCCGCCCGGCCCGGTGCGGTTTTCGGCCGCGAGCCTTCGCCGGCCACGCCCGGAAGCGCGCTGGGAGACGCTGCCATCCGGCCGGCCGGAAGCGGCTCCTCGCCCGGCTCTCCCGCGGCGGCCACCGGCAGCACCATCGCGTCGTTGGTCTGCAGGTAGACTACCGGCGTGCCGAAACGCGGATGCTCCCAGGGCGGGAAGACCTGGCCCAGCGCAAGGCGCCCCTCCTTGACCGCTTCATCGATCTCCCGGCCCTTTCCGAGCTCCTCATAGAACCGGCGGGCGAACTTGGCGGCATCCTGGTTCGAGATGCTGTACTGCATGGCGACCACCGCCGGGATATCGGCATAGACCAGCTCGCGGGCCGTGCTGTTGAACGCGTCCTGCGACGTGGAGGCCGCGCCCTTACAGGCGTGAAGAAAAATCAGGCGCGGCCGGTGGACGTTGAAGAGCTTCCGGAACTGCTGGCTGTCCACCCACCGCGGCGGCTTCTCCCCCAGCGATTCGTCGTACTCCGGATCTTCCTGGGACAACACCAGCGCCAGGCTTCCGGCGCGTCCATGCCCGATGAAGTGAAAGATGTGCGGCTGGACGGTTTCGATCTCCTTTTTCAGCGCCTCATAATCCGGGTTGTTGATCTCGTGGATATCGGCAGTCGCGATGGTCCGGATTTGCGCCAGCAGCAGGTCGGCATCGTCCCTGCTGATCTCGCCGAGATCGCTCCGCTTATCGACGGGACGCGACACGGCGACCAGGATCCGCAGCGTCTCCTGCCGGAGTCCCACCATCCGGCCGACCAACTGCGAGGGAGGGACGAACCGCGTCAGGATCAGCTCCGTCTTTTCCCCTGCGAAAAAGAACCCCCGTCCGATGTCGTTGCCTTCGCCGGGGATGAACAGGAACTCCCACGGCAGCCGGCCCAGGCTCTCCGCCCCTCTCTCGAATACCAGGCGCAGCCGCATTCGCAGGTCAGGGTTCGGATTGGATTCTTTCTCCAGCTGGACTTTCTCCTCGAAAACGTTGAGGGTGTTGCTGAATCTTTCCTGGATCCGGGGGTCTCCGAACAGGATCCGGTAGAGGTTGAGGCCCATGACCTGGAGGTCGGCCAACTGGCAGGGATTGCCCCTGCCGCGGCTTTGTTCCTGGACCTTGATCGCATAATGCACCCAGTAATTCATTCGTTCGATCGTGAGCTGGGCGAACGGATCCGACCCGAGGGTGCCTTCTATCTCGCGCATCCTGCCGGACTCCTCGGACTCAAAGGTCAGGCTCTTCAGATCTTTGATCGTGATGGTGCAGTCGATAGTTCGCATAAGTCCGCCACTGGCCCGTCAACTAACCAGGGAAAGCGCCCGCGCGCGCGCCCGCGCCTCCCTTGTGTCCTCGTGATCTCCGGGTCCCATCATGCCCATGGCGACGGCCCGCTTGTGAATCGACTCCATCCGGCCCCGGTACTGATCGGCCAGGGCATCCGCATGCGGCTCCGTAAGATCCGGGCTGAGCACGATGTTCTGATACAGCGTGATCATCTGTATCTTGGCGTTCTTGTAATTCGGATCGTCGACGGGGGAAGCGGCTTCTTTTTTGACGCCGTCCCAGAGCGCGTTGAACGGCAATGTCTCGGTGTCGTCGCGAAGATTGTCAGCCGTGCCGGCGATGCTGTAGAGCACGAAATCCGAGTCCCGGTAAGGTTTGGCGGTGCCCAGGGTCGCTCCCTTCATCAACTGCTTGTTGCATACCCAAAGCTCCGCGGGATCCACGTCGGGCTCGTCCACGAGCGCGAAATAGGCGGGCCGGAACGGGATGTTGTAGTTGGGGCCGAACGAATCCCGAAAACCCGCCAGCGGGGTGACTCCCGTCGACCCGAGGAGCGCATCGAAGCCGTCCATCAGGACCGAGGCCACCTTCGTATAGGGCGCCAGCACCGGCGAAAAATCGAGGGCCCCGGCAGTGCCCTCGATCACGCGCAGCAACGACCGGATCGCGTTGCCGACCGGGGCTTCGCACAGCACGATCGTGAGGGTCAGGCCGCCGCCGCGGTAGGGGTGGAGCCCGGAGACGCGAGTGTTCCGAAGGATCATTCCCTGCTTCCCGTACTGGTCGGGCACGCCCTTCTCCTTCAGGAGGTTCGGCCCGACCAGGAAGGGCGCGATCTCCGGCTTGCCCGCATAGGTGAACTCGGCGACGGCATAGATCACCGGGTCGATCTGGGTGAACCAGCGGCGCGAGTCCGTCAGGTACATCTCGTTCACCAGGACCTGGAAGTAGTGCTGGCCCTCGCGGAACGAATAGTTCAGCGCCCCGCCCAGGTTCTCATCGATGTGGTCGCGGGCAATCGTGATCGCGCTCGGGGGCTGGCGCGGACTGCTTTTCAGGGCAGCGCTGACTCGATTCCAGAGCTGAAGGGCTAAAGGCATGAGGACCTCCGTTCCGTTGTTTGCCCGTTTGACGTGTTCGCCTGCGGAAGCAGCGTTGAAGCGGGCCAAGTATCCACGCCCGTGTTCATTCGCACAAGCTTACAGGTACCTCGAGATCTATGCAAGGCTCCCCCGCACTCAGGCCTGCGGGCGGCCCTTCCACATGCCGCCGGAACCGCGCCAGCAGGCCACCGCCGAGTGTATGGTCGCGGCCGAATAAAACACGGCGATCAGCGGCAGCAGGGGCGCCCACAGCCAGGATCTCCGGTAGAACCGCAGCACCGGGATATAGGAAGCGGCCATCATGGTCCATGCGGCGGCTCCGTACCAGGAACCGGTAAAAGCGAGCACGGGAGGCGCGAGATAGGTCAACGCCAGGCCAGCCAGTGTGGCGAGCAGCAACAGCGTGGAGTACCGCAGCTGGGTGAAGGCGGTGCGCGAGATCATGCGTTCGATCTCGCCGAAGGTCTGGTAGCGGCGGATACTGCGGGTGCCGGAGCTCAGCCCCAGCCACACGCGGCCGCCCGAGCGCTTGATGGCGCGGGCCAGGGCGCAGTCGTCGATCAGCTCGCCGCGGATGCGCTCGATGCCGCCGATCCGTTCCAGGGCGTCGCGGCGCACCAGCATGCATCCGCCGGCCGCGCCCGCCGTGCTCCGGCGCGGATTGCGGATCCAGGCCGGTGGATACAACATGAAGAAGAAGAAGACGAAGGCCGGGACGAGGGATCGCTCGGCCGCGGTCTCGCAGCGCAGCGTGGCCATGTAGGAGACCAGGTCGTATTCGCCTGCCGCGGCGCGGGCTACCAGCGCCGCCACGTTGGCCGGGGGATGCACGATATCGGCATCGGTCAGCAGGTAGTAATCCGGCCGGGACTGGCGGACGCCTTGCGCGACGGCCCACAGCTTCCCGGTCCAGCCTTCCGGCAAGGTCGCAGCGCGTACAACGGTCAGCAATTCGGGGGGCGCCGCGGCGCGGGCGATCCCGGCGGTGCCGTCCGAGCTGTCGTCATCGACCACCACGATCCGGAACGTGCCGGGGTACTTCTGGCGGGCCAGCGAGCCGGCCGCGAGTCCCACGGTTTCCGCTTCGTTGCGGGCGGGAATGACGGCGGTCACGGAGGGGGCCGGCGAAGGCACCGCGCCTTCGGGGCGATCTTCGCGCATCCGCCAGAATCCGCCGCGCGCGGTCAGAAGGTACGCCCAGATCGCCGCTACCGTGAGGCCCAGAACCATAGACTCGCATTATCTCCGGTTTTCCGCGCGGAATCGGAGTCCGACCCACCGTAAAGTGGGTATCCTGTCTACAGGAGGGCATATGTACCCGCTCAAGAAGGGGAAATTCGCGGCCCAGGCGCACGTGGGGATTCCGCCAGGCACTTACGAAGAGGAGCACGGGCGCAAAGGGTTCTACGGCAAGAGCGCGCACCTGTATCACGCACATCCGCCCACCGGCTGGATCCGCTTCGAGGGCAAGCTGCGGCCCCACCTGTTCGACCTGAACCGAATCGCGGCCACCGATCGCCAGGATCCGGAGGGGATGCCGGCGGCCTTCCTGGGCAACCAGGACGTGACGCTCTACGTTTCGCGGCGCTCCCGGCCCATGCCGTTCTACTACCGGAACGCCGACGGCGACGAGCTGATCTTCGTGCATCGCGGACGCGGGAGCATCGAAACGGATTTCGGGCCGCTGATGTTCGAGCCGGGCGACTACCTGGTGATGCCGCGGGCCGTGACCTACCGCCTGATTCCCGAGACGGACGACAACTTCTTCCTGATCATTCAATCGCGTACCGAGTTCGACCAGCCGGACAAGGGACTGATCGGCCACCACGCCCTGTACGATCCCGGCGTCATCACCACGCCCGAGCCGCGGCCGAACCTGGACGACGATCGCGAGTGGGAAGTGCGGATCAAGGTGGAGGATGAGATCTCGAAGGTGGTGTACCCGTTCAACCCGATCGACGTGGTGGGCTGGAAGGGCGACCTCACGGTGTGGAAGATCAACATGCGCGACATACGGCCGATCATGAGCCATCGCGCGCACCTGCCGCCGAGCGCCCACACCACTTTCGTGACGGAAGGCGCGGTGGTGTGCAGCTTCCTGCCGCGGCCTCTCGAGCAGGATGCCGAGGCGCTGCGCGTGCCGTTCTTCCACCGCAATACCGATTACGACGAGTTCATTTTCTACCACGACGGGGATTTCTTCAGCAAAGACAACATCAAGCCTGGCTATGCCACACTGCACCCGCGCGGCATACACCACGGGCCGCACCCCAAGGCGCTGGCCAACCAGGGCAAGAAGACCCAGACTGACGAGTATGCCGTCATGCTCGACGGCCTCAATCCGATGCACGTGCTGCCGGCGGGGGAACAAGTGGAGTGGAAGGAATATTGGGCCAGTTGGATGGAGAAGCAGCCGGAGCCGGTAAAATAGAAGCTTCATGGCCATCGACCTGAAGCTACTCGCGCAATTCGACACACCGACCATCTGCAACACCATCGAGCTCTTCGAGGTACGCCCGCGCAACGCGGGCTATATGGACGGGCGCATCCGCGCCTGCTTCCCGGAGATGCCTCCGATGGTGGGGTACGCCTCCACCGCCACCATGCGGTGTGAGCAGCCGCGCAGCGAAGGCGATGTCTACAGCTCGCTCGAGCAGCAGGTGGCGCGCTTCGCCGAGCTGCCGGGCCCGGCGGTGGTGGTCTACCAGGACCTGGACGATCCGGCCGTGGCCGCGACCTTCGGCGAGATCATGTGCACGACGTACCAGGCGTTCGGCGCGGTGGGCCTGGTGACCAGCGGACCGGCGCGCGACCTCGACCAGGTGCGGCGCATCGGGTTCCCCACCTTCAGCAACGGCGCCATCTGCTCGCACGGGTACAGCCACACTGTGGAGGTGCACGGCGCGGTACGGGTGGGCGGGGTGACGATCCGCCCCGGCGACCTGATCCACGCCGATGCCAACGGGGTGACGACGATTCCGCCCGGCATCGCGGCCGAGGTGGCCGGGGCGGCGGCGGAGTTCGTGAAGGCCGAGGCGATCGTCCTCGACTACCTCAAATCCGGTTCGGTCGAAGTGAAGGGCTTTGCCGAGGCTCGCAAGGGCATGATGGACGCGATCGCCCAGTTAAGCAAGCAAGTCCGCAGTCGCGCCGCCGGGGTTTAGTGGGGCAGGCCGGGAGGCCTGCCCCATTGGGGCGCTAGTGGGCGTGCTGAATTCTGCGCAGCTCCACGCCGAGTACGACTTCGGTGAGGCCGAAGGCCAGGGCGAAGGCGCCGATAATCCAGACCACGCTGAGCGCGCCGATGCCGGGCCGGAACATCAGCAGCAGCGCGAAGAGCACGCCCAGTATGCCGCTGAAGGCCAGCCAGAATTCTCCCGGTATCGTCCGTCGCAGGCGGAAGGCTGCGGCCAGCCGCAGAACCCCGGTGGCCATCGCCCAAATCGACATGAGGAAGATGAGGACCACCGCGGTGAGCGAGGGCGAGCGCAGCATGACCAGGCCGGCCCACAGGCCGACGACGCCTTCGAGCATCAGCAGCCAGCGGTCGTCGCGGGTACTGCCGATCGCGCTGACCAGGCAGAAGATGCCGTCCGACAGTGCGTAAAATCCGAACATCAGGACCAGGACCCGGGCGGTCAGGCCCGGCCAGGTGAAGGCCAGCACCCCGAACGCGATCGCAATCAGGCCCCGCAGCAGCAAGGCCCACCAGTGCTTCACGAGACTTCGGAGGTTGCCCCCCACGGAAGAATCAGGTGTCACGGTGTTTCTCCTCATTCACTGAGGATGCGCGGGGTCCCGCGGAGACGGAGTATCATGTGACGCCACCTGCTCGCCCCAGATGTACTGGCTGAACCACTCGTAGTTGTGCTCCATCACGGCGCGCTGCTGCTTAGGCTTGTTGATGGGGTGGCCGAAACCCTTATAGAGAATGAGCCGGACGGGAATCCCGCGGTCCTTCAGGGCCTGGTACAGCTCGAACGAATTGGGCGGGGGCACGCGTTTATCCTGGTCGCCGTGCTGGATCAGTGTGGGGGTGCGGGCGCGGCTCACGTAAGTGATGGGAGAAGTCTTGCGATAAATCTCCGGATCCTCCCAGGGGGTGGCCTTGAGGTATTGCCGCGTGAACGGGTGGATGTCGGTGTTTACATAGTAGGTCATCCAGTCCGAGATTCCGGCGCCGACGGAGACCGCCTTGAACCGGTCGCTGTAGCAGGTGATGAACGCGGAGATGTAGCCGCCTTCGCTCCAGCCCATGGCGCCCACCCGGTCCTTATCGACCATACCCCTCGCGATCAGATAATCCACGCCGGAGATGACGTCCGCGTAGTCGCCGACCCCCAGGTTGCGCACGTTGAGCGCGCGGAATTTCTCCCCGTAGCCGGCCGACCCCCGATAGTTCGGCTTGAGGATCAGCGCGCCCTTGGCGGCGAAGCGCTCGACGGGGTAATAGCGGTCGGGCGAGCGGAACGGCATATCCACACCGGTCGGGCCGCCGTGGATCACCACCAGCAGCGGATATTTCCGTGTGGGGTCGTAATCGGCGGGCTTGATCAGGACGCCTTCGATTTCGGCGCCATCGGACGATTTCCATTGGATGACCTCGCGGGTCGCGAGTTGAAACTCCTTGTACTGGGCGCTCATGGTGGTGAGGTAGCGGGGGTGGAAATCCGCGACCGGGGAGACCAGCACTTCGGTGAATCCATCCGGAGCGGCCCCGGTGCCGGCCAGCGTGCGGTGATCGCTGGTGAACGAAGCGCCGGAGAGCAGGAACCGGTCGGGTCCGCTGACGCGCCGGATGGCCCCGGTGGCGGGGTCGAGGTGAAAGACGTGGGCGTAGGTCTTCTGCGTGGCGCCGAAGTAGATGCCGTCCGGGCCCCAGTCGATCAGGTTGGCGTCTTCATCGAAGGCCTCGGTGAGGACGCGGGGCGTGCCGCCCTCCGCCGGGATCACCGCGATCCGCCGGTTGGTGTAATAAAAGGACGGATTTCCCGAGGAGGTCTCGTAAGCGATCTGCCGGCTGTCGGGCGACCACTTGGGGTTGCCGTTGGGACCGCCGCCGTCGAGCAGTTTGCGCACGTGATGATCCGCGAGGTCGAGCAGATAGAGTTGCTCAGTGTCCCCCGAGCCGAGGTCCGGGTCACGCGTCGCGCTGAACGCAATGCGCTTTCCGTCGGGCGACCAGGCGAACGATCCGACGGTGAACTCGCTGCCGGAGGTCAGGGCTTCGGGCTTGGGGAGCTTCTTCAGGTCGGCGGGGAACTCGGCGGGGATCTCGACCCGCCACAGGTGCGTCATGGTGTAGTCGCCGTTGACGATTTCGAAGTCGCCGTATTTCTCCTTGCGGTCTTTCCGGGCTTTGGAATCGGCTCCGGTGGAGGTGAAGACGATGGAGCGTCCATCGGGCGACCACGCCGGCGCGCCCGCTCCGTTCTCTTCGTTGGTGAGCTGCGAGGCCTCGCCGCCCTGCGGAGAGATCACGTAGATCTGGCGCTTGCCGTCGCGGTCGGAGGTGAAGGCGATGCGTTTCGAGTCGGGCGACCAGCGCGGGCCGCTGCTCGATTTCTTGCCGGCCGTCAACTGGTAACGGTCGCCCGTGGCCGGGACCGCGATCCAGATCTGCTGCGTGAACTCGTCGTCATCCCAGTTGGTCTGTTGAACGGTATATGCCACGTAGCGGCCGTCGGGGGAAATCTGCGCGCCGGAGACGGATTGCATACTCAGGGCCTGGTCGATGGTGGGAACCGCGGCTGCGGCGGCCAGTACCGCCGGCAGGAAGAGGACGAGGGTTTTCGACGTCATGCCGCACATTATAGACGCTCGCGCAACTTTGCTACAGTTGGTAGAACCATGCGGAGCATTCCTTCCTGGGACCAGTACTATCTCGACATCTGCAAGGTGGTCGCCACGCGGAGCAAAGATCCGAATACGCACGTGGGCTGCGTGATTATCGGTCCCAATCGCGAGATCCGCTCCACCGGCTACAACTCGTTCCCGCGCGGGATTCGGGACGACGTGCCGGAGCGGCTGGAAAGGCCGACGAAGTATCTCTGGATCGAGCACGCCGAACGCAATGCCATCTGCAACGCGGCGCGCGCCGGGACGGCCACCGAGGGATGCACCATCTTCGTCGAGATCATGCCGTGCATGGACTGCGCCCGGGCCATCGTGCAGGCGGGGATCGTCGAGGTGGTGGTCTCCTCGGAGCGCATGGCGCAGTATTCCAGCGCATATTACGACGAGCATTTCCACATGGTGGAGGTGCTGTTCGGCGAGGCCAAGATCCGGGTGAGGCGGGTTTAGCTGCCTTCGCCCGGTTTAATCCCAACGGTGTTCAGTTACCGCCTGCCGCCGGGCTCATGTGTCCGCAGCAGTGAAGTCAGCCGCCGGAGTGAGGCGACCCGGATCCGGTTGGCGATGGTGTGTGGGCGCCTGATCGGCCGGAGGAAGCAGGTCAGCTTCGGGCTCCGCGGTTTTGGGCAACGCGGCAAGTGGTGCGCATCGGTCTGCTGTAGGCGACCAGGAGGGAAAGCAATCCCATTCAACGCGGCTCTTGCCAGCCTCAGCAATGGCGACTATACGCTCATATGGCTCACAGGAGCTGCGGAATCGAAACGTCGGTTGGCCATTGTAAGAGAATCAAGGCGTGCAGAACTACGCTGTTGTCATCCACGAAGACCCGGAAGGCGGATTTTGGGCAGAGGTTCCAGCCCTCCCTGGCTGCTATTCTCAGGGGGAGACCATGAACTCAAGCACAACATCCGCGAGGCGATTGCCGGGGTTTTGGAAGTTCTGAGGGAAGAAGGACGGAAGCGGGACTCGAACATTCAGATCCTGGATGTGGCGATTTGAAATCCGTGACCGGGCCGGAAATGTGCCGGCTAACGGCTGATCGCTCAAGCGCATCAATGGAGGTCACCATATCTACTCCAAACCGGGGGAGGGGAAGGTCATCTCGGTTCCGTACACGGAAGGAAGAATCTGAAGGCAGGGCTTGCACTTCGAATCGCGCGGGATGCCGGCGTCGACATCTAGACCGCCTCCGGGCGTCGCCGATCAACAGAGCAGAGTACAAACAGTCAGCCCCCAAAACTGAATCACATTATCATCAGAACCCGGTCAACACGCCGTGGTTCGGCCCGACGCCGACACGTCGACTGGAGGGGAATCCATGGAATATCTGATCGGGTTGTCCTGGCGGCGGTGATGTGCGCCTTCGCAATGCTAACTGGATTTGACCGCGACCGTGTCTTTTACCCGACGCTACTCATGTTCATTGCCGGCTATTATATTTTGTTTGCCGTTATGGCGAGATCTGTACAGGCGCTGACGATCGAGTCCGTTGTGGCGGGTTTATTTCTGGTGGTTGCGGTGGTGGGGTTCAAGAAGAATCTCTGGCTCGTTGTCGCCGCTATCGCCGGACACGGTGTCTTCGACTTCTTTCATCACCTGTTCATTGAGAATCCGGGTGTTCCGGTGTGGTGGTCCGGTTTCTGCATGGCATTCGATATTGTCGCCAGCGGCTTTCTTGCCGTGCTGCTGATGAGGCGTCCCCGCTTCGCGCGCATGGTCTAGATCGCGCCCTCCCGTCGAGCCGCCTCAAACACCCTAAGATCAGAGGGACCACTTATTACGTAGTATTGCGATTGCCCAATCAGTGCAAATGCCCTACCAAATCCAGGGCGGCCTCCTTCAAACGACCCTAGGTTTGTGGGGAATGATCGGTCGTGGGCGGAGCGCTACCTCCTGGAAGAGTCCGCCTCGTCGGTTCGATCTTGTCTTCAGATCAGTAACGTGAAGGCTGCACTGATGATGAGGGCTACTGCCCAAATCAGATGCAGGTTGATCCAGGCCTTTCGAAGTAGTGCCAAACCTAACTTCTTGTAGATCACCCAGGCAACCAGGCCGGTGACGGCCAGATACCCCATCGTATGGACGACGGTTGCTATTAGTCCGGCCATCGGGGTCGTCAGAGAATGTACCCCCATTCCGCTTCCTGCATGGGCGCTGTGTGCGGCTTCTGCGGAAGAGCCCAGCAGCACAGGCAACAGCATGAAGCCGGCACCGTGTGCGGACGCCATGAAGAATGACCAACTAGTGAGATCACGGAAGCCAACCCGCATCCCCCCTCCGCGAGGATGACGTTGCCGAAGAAGGCAGTATACTCCGAACCCGAGCAGAATCAGAGCGACCGCTACCTTGAGGTAGCTGAGTGGAATCACGGTCCCGAGGAGAACAGCAGATAACACCACCACCCCAATCGCCAAGCCATGCCCTAGCGCGATGGGCAGGAGAGCTCGGCCCACCGCGCCGCTGCTGCGCTCCTGAATTCCCAGAGCCACGGCGAACAGCCAACCCATCGCGGGATTGATCCCGTGATAGGCGCCAAGCAGGAGTATCACGAACAGCGCCGTCGTGCTGAGGCCGGCGACCGACCCGGTGTCACTCACGAGTAGCAATAAGAGTCGGACGAAGCGTCACCGCCGTCCAACCGGACTTGGTGGCCGCGAAGATCGCCAAACTCCACAAAGAAGTCCTGGTCAACCTCCAACCCTCCCTGTGGAGCCGCTTTCAACTTCACCATCCAGCTTCTAACGCCATCCGGGTAGAATTGGTCGTCCCAGGACGAATACAGCGAGTTCGTGAAGTAGACGCGCTGGCCGTCACGGCTTACCTCAACCATTTGCGGTCCGCCGTTGAGCGGCGCTTTGGGTTGCTTCGGGTGAGCTGCTCGACGCACAATTCCTCCCATGTGAACGGACGCTGTGAGCTTGGGGTTGAAGGGATCAGAGACGTTGTACTGCCGGAATTCTCCAGTGCCCCAGCACGAAACATAGAGGAAGCGGTCGTCTAGGGAGAGGTTGATGTCGGTGATCAGTGGCGGCACCGCCTTGAACCCCTGGAGCAATGGTGGCAGCTTGTCCGGCTCGGCTGGCTCAGCAGGAATCTCGATGATTTTCTTCACACTCCAATTACCATTCTGTTGGTGCCAAACCCAGACAGACGCTGAAAGGTCCTTGAGCGAGATGACCACTCCAGCAAAGCCGTACGCCTGTGTCGGATTGTGAGCTGGTCGCAGCTCCAGCACCATTTGCTGCTCGGATCCGAGATCCAGCGCTTGCAGATGACGGCGTTTGCGAAGATCCCACAGATGCAGCGCGTGACCGTAGCCACCCTTGAGCAGGATGTCCGGATTGACACCATGGTCAATCATGTTGGGAGTCCCCCACTCGCTGGTGACCATCGTGTCGTAGCCCAAATGCCACCAGAAGTCATAGGCTAGGTTCTGCGGTCCTCGATTGACCTCCCATTTCCCGAGAACATCGAAGCTCTCGGAGTCCATGACGAATACCCCTCCCGGACCGTCTCCACCGGCCGACCCCAGTGCGCTTCCGTAGATGCCGTCAGGTCCGCAATGAATGGTGTGTGGCGCGGTGTAGCCGGTCCTCGCCGTGAATTCCTCAGGCTCGATCACCTTGACTATCTTGGGGTGTCTGGGGTCGGGCTTGGTGTCAATGATGTGAATTCGCGACGATCTGATGCCCGGCACGATGAGATAGCGCCGCTCCATGTGTGGGTGCGGCGCGTAAGGGCAAAGGCAGGCGCTACAGGCGTTCCAGCCGAAGTGGTGCAGTTCATTGTCACCCTGCGGCATGTCGACCCTGCCAACAATCTTCCCATATGTCGATGAGCCTCGGTCGGTATCGACAACTCCCAGAGCATCTTTTTGGTTACCGTTGCCAGTGTTCAGCAAGGCTACGAAAGCCAGCTTCTCAGGGGGTGCTTCCATCGCCATCTTGGGCGACGGATAGAACGTGGGATCGGGAGTCCAGAGTGGCATGACCACCTCCTCGAGTGCAATGATCCACGATGGAAAAACAGGTGTTCGCGTTGCATAATTCTTTGGTGTCCGCCGAAAGTCGCAAAGTGTACATCAGATGTGCGGGCACTTGGTCGGAAAACGCCCGAGCGTGATCAGTGAACCCGGCCGCAGTGCGGTTTGCGACTGCGCGGAAGGGTGGAGCTCTTTCCGGCAGGGCTTAGGAAAGCGCCCGTGGAAGTCTTCTATCGGGCGTAAAATGCACCGTACGGACGCGCAGCGCACCGGGCCTCGCGGGTTAGACGGGGGATTCTCCTTCGTCCTTCGGTTGGGAGGAGTCAACGAGATAAATGCACCCGATGCCCGCTCCGTACGCGAGCAGATCCAGAAAGCTGAACTCGACACCGATCAATCGGGCACAAACCCGCACCATCAAGTGCTCACTGGCAAGCATGTGGGCCGGAATCATTGTCAGTTGAAACAACTCGATAGCGGTCGTGGCAACCATCGCACCCACGGCCGACCCCGCAGACCCCGACCACAGCCGCAAAATCCCGTAGACCATCATCGCGTACAAGGCGTCGCCCAGGTACTTGTCAAAGACCGCTAATCCTGTGTGAACGACTCTCGAGAGGATACCCATCGCGATGATGCCGACGAGGCAGAACACCCAGGACAAGCGCGACCTTAAGCGGACGACCATCTCTTCATGGTACGAATCCATCGAACGGCCGTAGTCATCAACTGCCTTCTAACCGAGCCATACGCGCTCGGTTCCGGTCAGTCGAACGTCTCCATCAACGCCGAAGGCGAGCTCGTGGATGTGGAAGCTTCCCCGATAGTCGCCGCCGCCTTCGGGTTTCAGCGCTGCGGACGGGGCGGAGCATAGAACTACCTCGCTGCAGGTCCCGATCCAGTCTCTGTGCCGGTGGCCGTGAAGCACCAGGATCCGCGAGGAATAGTGCGCGATGGCTGCCAGAAGATCCGGCGCGTTGACCAGCGCGAGACCGATACGGTCGGTGAGGCTGATGGAAGGCAGGGGATACTCCACTACCTGGTGATGGAGCAGAATCAGCCAGGCCCGGCCGGGAGAATTGGCGAGGAGCGACCGGAGAGCGCGCAACTGCGAGCGGTCCACGACGCCGACCGCATTGGTGAGCGAGAAATGGCTGCGGGCATTGGAATTGAGCAGAATGACTCCGTAGCCGTGCTGCCCGGCGGGCTCCACCAGGGGGAAGATCGCATCCCAGACCCTCGTCATCTCCAACCGGCCGCGCCGTGAGCCGCGCCGAGCGAGCGCCCGCAGCAGCTCCGCCCGCCGGCCCTCCCGCAGATATTCGTTGAGCGATGGTCCCAGCGCACCGGATTTGCGGCCGACCAGGTAGGTCCGATCGCCCTGGATCGCATCGAGAGCGAGGACCACACGCAGCTTGCGGAGTGACTGGCCGGTGCTCCCGGGCAGGTCGGGCCGCCCGGGATTGGTGCGGTCGACGATGTTGACATCGTGGTTGCCCGGCACAAACGACAATCGGGCTCGCAGCTCGGGAAAACATCGAAGAAGGTCGACGAATTCCGCCCATTCGGCGCGCGTTCCGGCGTCGGTGACGTCGCCGGTTACCAGGATCCGATCTACGGGGGCCGCCTTGTGGATCGCGGCGAGCCTGCGCAATGCATTACGAATGCACCGGTTGCCTCGCGGGCCGTGCGTACCGGACTCCATGCGGTAACCGTAGCGCTCGCCGACCAGGTGCAGGTCCGAAAGGTGCGCCACGCGGACGGTGGACCGCTGCGGTTCCGGCGGCTCTGGAGTCCAGTCGAGAACCGGGCTTCGGAATGCCAGCTCGCGCACCAGCCAGTACACGCTCTCGACGGCGGTGGAGAGGCCGAGGACCACGGCGGCATTGCTCAACGCGGCCCTGGCCGCGGCCCACGGACTCGCACGCTTCAGATCGACCAGTTGGAAGCCCGCCGAAAACTCTACGGTCATCGCCAGGGCGACGCCTCCGATGGCGAGCAGCGACGCCGCCAGGATCGTACCGAGCCGGCGCCTGCGATCGACTTGTCGGGTAGTGAGGGCCCGGCTCGGAAACCGTTCCGCGACATAGCGGAGAACCTCGCGGAAAGCCACGAACATAGGAAGGATGAGGGTGTAATGGAGCTGCCAGAAGCTGTCGATAACTTTCGCCAGAAGCGGCCGGCCGATGGTCAGAGCAGCCGCCACCAGAAAAACCAGCAGAGCGAGCGCGAAGATCGGCTGGCTACCGATCAGGGTAGCCGCGTGGAGTTTCAGCCGGCCGTAACTGAACGCGATCGACGGTGCGATCCCCACCAGCAGGGCCGGACCGACAATCAGAGCCAGAAAACCGATCGATGCTCTCAGGTAGTTGAATTCGAGCGCTGCCGACAAGACGACGCTCCGCATTCCGCGTCCGTACGGGCTCGTACGGTTATCGTCGCTATCACCACGCCGCAAATTCCAGATGGGCGGGACGGGCATCCTCTTCCACAAGGCGATTCCCCGGGGACCCTCATGACTCACTTTTCCCGCGCGAAAAATAATGAGACGGCGGCTCGAAAGGGGGGCATCAACACATTAGGAGGAAAGTAGGGACCATCCATACATCGGAACGGCTGACGGAGTAGTACTTCGAGGAGGAAGGATGTCCGTAAAAAGCCATTTGATCGGTGTTGTGATTGCCGCGGTGATGTTGGCCGAGGGGCTGGTTGTACAGGCTCGTCCAATAGTTGTGAGGACGCCGCCGCCTCGCGCCAGGTCCACCAGAGTCGTCGGCAGACCGCCCCACCGGGGGTGGGTTTGGACCCCCGGTTACTACCGGTGGAGCCGCGGACGGTACGCCTGGACGCGCGGAAGGTGGGCAGCCCCACCGCGTCGAGGCGCAAGGTGGGTGTCGCCGAGGTGGCGCCGCAGCCCCCGGGGTTACACGTTCGTCGCCGGACGGTGGCGCTAATCAGATAACCGGCATGTGGGGGTAACAGTATGCGAAAACGTCTTTTAACAGCAATCTTATCTACAGGACTTCTATTGGCAACTACGCCGCCGTCTCATCAGGCGGCAACCAAGCCCTCGTCTCGCCAGGCACGGCCGAAGAAGGGTAAAACCAAGATGGCTTCCACCTCGCGCTCCCGCCGTCGCGGGACCGCGGCTAGGCGCGTCGGTATCGGCTCAGCGGGCGGAGCGGCAGTCGGCGCGATCGCGGGCGGAGGCAGGGGCGCAGCGATGGGCGGAATTCTGGGAGCCGGCGCGGGCGCGGTGCACCACAACCGCCAAAGGTCACGGAACAACCGAAATAGAAGTAAGTAACGTCGTCAAGCCCAAGGTTTCGTTTGAAAGACCGAAGCCTTACGGGAACCGCTGAGCGAGAGAGAGCGCGATGGCGCTCCAACTCGTGCCGGCGGCGGAGATCCACTGGTCGCGTCCGTGGGGGAAACCGCTCTCGAACAAGGGCTGAACAGGCAACGATCTGCTCCTGATGTGCCATGAACCGTCAGCCTCCTGGGTTCCGAGGAGATACTTAACTCCGCGGACGAAGCTGGGCGATTCGGGATCGAATAAACCGCTCTCCCGCAGGGCGACCAGTGCCTGTCCGGTCGCGTAGGCGTCCGAAGGTAGGGCCGGGAGTTGCGCCCATCCTCCGTCGGGGCGTTGCGCGGATGCGAGTCCGCGGGCCGCCCTGCCAATTACGTCGCGGGATGCTTTGGCCCAGACGAGTCCCAGCAGGCGCATGGAACTCTCCTCGGAGGCGGCCGGCGTGGCATTCGCGAGCCACGCCGCAGCTCGGGCGATTCGATCATCGAACTCGTGGCTGCGGCCGGGAAGCCGGTACAAACCGAGGGCTCGAGTCGCTACCGCGGTTGCGGAAATGGTGCTGTATTCGAGCGGAGGACGTCCCCACCGATCCGGCCAGCTTCCATCGGGCATCTGGGTCGCCGCGATGTAATTGACTGCGATATCCGTGACCAGATCCGCGGGCTGGCCATCGGACGCGAGTCCGATCAGTTGCCAGGAGACAGTGGCGGCTTCGCCGGAGGGCGCGGCACCATTCTGCAGCAACTGGCCGGAGCCCTGCAAAATGGGATAGACCAGCTTGCGATTCGTTTCGGTGATCTGGCCTGAGCCGATGCCTGCGCGGCGCGCATACCATCCGGCAAGGGACGGCAGGCCCTGATGATGGCAGGAGAAGCATCCTCTTTGCTTGACCACCGACGGACCGGTCCGTTCGAGAAGGTCCAGGCTGCGCGAGACGGCGGCCCGGATTTGCGGTGGGCTTGGCACGATGGCGCGGACCTTGGGCGGTTCGATGACCGGCAGGCTTCCGCCCAGGAGTCCCACGATGCGTGCATCCGCCCGCCGCTGCGCCGCCTGAAGTGCGTTATCGCCATACGCGGTCCGGGCGTCCGTGGCGGAGCCGTGCTTTAACAGCATGCCGAAGACCTCGGCCGTCACCGTGTCTGACGCGGCTGCGAAAAGCAGGGCGTTGTGGCCGCGAGCATCCTTCCTGGCGGGGTCGATGCCCCGGTCGAGCAACATCCGCACCAGAGCCCGGTCGTTCCAAAAGCCGTAACGCTCGAGAACATCCTCATCCTGTGAGGTGCGGATCTTGGGGTTGGCCCCTCCGTCGAGGAGCACCTGCACCATCCGGCGATCTCCGCGCATGACGGCGAGATGGAGGGGAGAGAATCCACCCGGACCGGGGGGACTTGGGTCGGAACCCTTCTCGAGCAACAACGTGACGGAATCGACATCACCCGAGAGGGCGGCCAGTGTCAGCGCCGTACCCCCGAAGACGGAAACTTTGATATCGGCTCCACGTTCCAGCATCATCCGGAGGAGGGCCGCATTTCCGGGATAAGCTGCAGCTGTGAAAAAGGGGGTTCCCCCAATATTCGATCTGGCGTTTACGTCGGCGCCCGCCTCAATGAGGACCTTCGCGGACTCGTACGAATGAACCGCCCAAGCCAGGGCCGTCAATCCGTTTTTGTCGCGATACTTAAGGTCGGCTCCGGCGCGGATCAGCATGCCGAGCACCCGTGGACCGGCGTAAAGGCTTGCGTACATGAGGGCCGACGCCTGGTCGGCGTCCTTAATATTGGGATCGACCCCCCTGGCGAGAAGGGCTTGGACCCGATCTCCGCCGTTGGCGCGGATGGCATCGAGGAGCGCCCCACCAGAGTCCTTGAGTTGCAGGCCGGCTCCGGGAACTGCGGCAAGCACTACGACCAGGAAAGTCCGAATGATCTGCATCATGGCATCCGTCTCCGATCCGCTGAGTATAGGCGCCGCCACGGCGTAAGTGGGAGTTAAGGGGAGTAAGGCGGGCGTAAGCTACTTGAGATTATCCACGCGATAAAGGGTGGAGCTCAATTCCTGTGCTCCGAAGACCAGGCGGCCGCGCCCCGCCGAGACGCCAAATACGGACGCAGCAGAGGAACCGGGGATGTGGGCGCTCATTCGGTGAAGGTGAACCACCGGAAACGGCTCGCCGGCGGGATGTTTGGTTTGGCGGTCCACCCGCGTTGCCCAAATGCACCGATTGCCATCGCGATCGCTGAGGAAATAGATGATCGCTCCATCGGCCGACCAGGTTGGCTCGAAATCCCTGTGTTCGCCATCGGTGATGGGAATCCATTCCGTCTCCAGACTGGTCCGGCCGGACAGGAACGGCGCAACGAAGATCCGGCGCGGCGCCTCGTCCTTGCCCGTGTCCGTATGGAACGTGATCCACCTGCCGTCGGGAGAGAACCGGCTGGAATAGACCCGGTGCTGGTGGCGCGCGATCAAAGTCCGGTTGCCCGTGGCCAGGTTCAGGGAGTAGGCAGACCATGGCTCGCCCGCATGGTACAGCACATATTTGCCGTCCGCTGAAATGTCGGAGACCGCACCGCAATCGTCGCACACTTTTTGCGGTGCACCTCCCCGTGCGCCGACCTTGTACATCGGGTAGCTCGGACCCTTTCGGACGCCGAAGAAAACCGTGGCGCCGTCGCTCGAAATCTGAGGGGAACGCTCGGCGTCGGCGGTGGAGGTTAGGGCCCGCTCCTCGCCGGTGCGCAGATCCTTCAGCCAGATATCGACTTGCCCGGACCGGTCCGACAGGGCTACGAGGGCGGAGCCGTCACGGGAAATACGAGGCATGACGTACGATCCGGCGGAAGTGAACGATGGCCGGAACCCGGTGTGCGGCCGGCCAGCGTCGTCCAGGGCAGCGTCGAAGGCGGATAACGTGTATTGTCCGCTCGCCAGGACGGCGCCTCCGTCCGGCAGCAGCACCGAACCCTGCTCGAGTGCGGCGCCGAACGTTACCCTTCGAGGTTCCCCCTCCACCTGCCCGTACTGCTGTGAAAAGCGCATTCGCCAGAGGTTCGCAACACCTTGTGAAAGTCCGCTGAAGTCGTTCACGGGCATCGCCGCAGCCGAGAATTGCAGCCGGGAACCGTACCACGAGACCGGTCCCTCGGACCAGATGTTCGCGCGCCGCAATGCGGCCGCCCATCCGGTTTCATGAGCCGGCCCGCCGTTCACCGGGAGCAGAAAAAGGTCCATCGGGCCGGGCACAACGCCACTCCCGCCTGGCGGAACCCGGCTTCCATAGACAAGCAGCGCACTTCCATCGGGAGACCACGCCGGCCGTTTGGCATCTGCGAGATCGGCGCCCACGCGGATGGGTTTCCCGCCGGCCGACGGAACAATGAACGCTTGACCTTCGAAATGGTGCGATTCGCCCGTCCAGAACGCGATCCATTTACCGTCCGGGGAGAATTTGGGCGACCTTCCTAGTGGGGCGACAAGGCGCTCCGGCCCGCCTCCGACGGGGATCGCGTATACTCCGCCGCCATTCCGCTCGGATCGAAACGCAAGTCGCGAGGAATCCGGCGAAAAGTCGGGTGACGCATCCACCGCCTGGTCGCTCGTAAGGCGCCGTCCTTCACCGCTATCGAGAGAGCGGACCCAGATATCCACGTTGCCGGATTGGTCGCTGGCGTACGCCAGCAGTCGCCCATCGCGGGAAGCGCAAGGGTCGAACGCCGCGGCTGAGTCTTTGATCAGGCGGACGATCTCGGGTGTCGCCTGACGGCGAAGAGCCAACCGCCAAACAACTGCGGCCAGCGCGATTATGGCCAAACCTCCGGCAATTACCCAACGCAGGCGGATGGCTCGCCGTCCTCGACGCTGCGTTTCCAGCAGGGAGGTCGCCTCGTTGCGCACGATCAGCGGCACATAAGTGCCGCTGGGAAACTCGATGCGGATGGCATCATGCATTCCCTCGGTAGCGTAGTACCGTTCGAGCCGCGCGCGCAGGCGCCGCGCTTCCACCCGGACTATGGCATCGATTTTCGGGTTGTAGCACGGGCTGCGGTCGAATACGTCGAGCGCAATGGAGTATTCCTTGAGATTGCCGGCGTCGCCTGCAAGGAATCGTTCAACCGCGTAAGAAAGAAAGCGCTTGAGGCGCTCGGACCTGGCAAATCCCGGACTCTCCAAGATCCGGCCTACGTGTGCTTGCACGATGTCGTAGGGCACATCGGAGGGGCCGCCGGGATTGGTCCGCGGGCTGGACAGCTTCATGCCTGACGACCGGGCGCGAGCCATTATCTCACAGCCAAGCCGCACCGGCTCGAAGTGAAGCGCTTAGGGCGAATCTAGCCGGACCGGTCGCCGGCCTGCGCGGAGCCCTGGGTTCCTGAATCCGCGATATCTGTATGACGATAGAAGCGGTGTCCACAACCCCTGCAGCGCCAGGGGCTTCGGTGGAAATGGAGCATAACGGCGTCGCGCAGGCCGCGGTTATGGGACGGGCGCAGATCCCTTCCGCCGCATGCAGGACAACGTACGATAACGTCCGTGTCAGCTTCGCTCAAGGCGCGTTCTCAATCCTCCCAGGCTCCCGTACTTTCCTTACAAGGTAGCAGAGGATGGTGCGTATGCGCACAACATTGTAGAAAAAAACCGTTCGTTAGGGTACACTGGCATCAGAGTTAGTCAAATTTTCGTGTCGGGCCAGACCCAAATGCGAATTCAGGAACTCCGTTGCGCCCCTTCCCCCTCCTGCTGAAGTTTCGCGGCTCGCGATAGAGGCTGGCTTAGAGGTAGAGCCGGATGCCGGATGATCAAAGCCACTATGGCAAGTGGAGTAGGGAAGAATTGCGCAATGCGGAAACCACAGCCAGTCGGTTTCTGGCCGAGAACAGCGGGCAGATCGCGGAGACCATGCGCACCAAGGCGCGGTTCCTGGAGACCCTGATCCAGCGCTTCTCCAATCCGCAGGCCGAATTCCAGGAACGGCTGGAGTATTTCGCCCGGATCTCCGAGATCGCGCGCTTGATTGAAGCCGACGCCAACGGCTTCTTCGAGCTCGCGTCGCAGCCCATGGTCGCGCGAATCCTCGGCACGGTGCCGCGCAAGTAGCGCCGTTCGGCGTTAGAGTTTGTCCAGGTCGGCGGGATCGCCGAACTTCTGCCCGGTGAGCGAAGGATCGATGTTGCGCAAAAGGCCGGTCAATACCGCGCCCGCGCCGGTCTCGATAAACCGGGTAACCCCTCGCGCTGCCAGCAGGCGGATCGTCTCCACCCAGCGAACGGGGTTCGGCACCTGCTGGTAAAGACCTTCCCGCGCATCCTCTCCGGTCGATACCTCTCGGGCCTGCCAGTTATTCACGAGCGGGCAGGCAAGCGGCCGGAATACGGCGGCATCGAGATCGGCCCGCAGGCGCTGCTGGGCGGGTGCCATCAGCGAGCAGTGAAACGGGGCGCTGACCGGCAGCAGGACGGCGCGGCGCGCCCCGGCAGCCTTGGCGAGCTCGATGGCGCGGGCGACGGCGCCGGCGTTTCCGGCGATCACCACCTGGTCGGGGGAATTCAGGTTGGCGGCGCTCACCACCTCTCCCTGCGCGGCCTGCTCGAGCACCGAATCGAGCTTGCCATCGGGCAGTTTGAGGAGCGCGGCCATGGCGCCTACCCCCGGGCGCACGGCTTCCTGCATATACCGGCCGCGATTGCGGACCAGCCGTAGCGCAGCGGCGAACTCCAGGCAGCCCGCGGCCACCAGGGCGGAATACTCTCCCAGGCTGTGGCCGGCCACGTAATCGGGCGCCAACCCTCGCTCCCGGAGCACCGTCCAGGCTGCCGTGGAAACGGTGAGCAGGGCGGGCTGGGTGTTTTCGGTCAGCTTGAGCTGGTCCTCGGGGCCTTCGAAGCAGAGGCGGGAGATGGGGAAGCCGAGAGTGTCGTCGGCTTCCTCAAAGACGCGGCGCGCCACAGCGAACCGGTCGGCCAGAGCCTTGCCCATGCCGGGAGCCTGGGAGCCCTGGCCGGGGAAGAGAAACGCGGTTTTGGGTGTCAAAGGAAGATTATAACCGCGAGGCCGCAGACGGCTACTCGGGCTCGCCCGAGTCCCGAATGATGCGGATCTCGACTTCCTGCCGGTCGATCTTCTTCCCTATGAAATATCCGGCTACCGCGGCGCCGGCCGTCCCCGCCGCCACAACCGCGGGAACCGCGATGACTGCGGGTCCTTCGTAGAGGTCCGGATAGTTGGCCGCCGCGATTCCGCCCGCTGCCCCGGCCGCAACCAGGGTGCCGAGCAGCCTCCCGCGCTTGCGGTACTCGGTGATGTGCAGGACCGACACCGACTGCCGCGGAATCAGGTGTTCGCCTTTGGGCTGTACGGCCCGGTCGGAAGTCCTGGAGATCTTCAGGCGCAGGCCGCTGGGCTCGACCTCCACCACTTTGCCTTCGATATACACGCCGCCCGGCAGCGCCATCGAAACCTTATTATGCCCGACCCGCGGACCGAGCTCGCCCCACTTCAATTGCTCGGCCCCGGCTCCCCACAAAAGGCCCTGGCTCATGCAAAGCAGGGCGCCCGTCATCGCGAATGAAAATCGTCTCATGCCATCCTCCTGAGTTCCTTTTCATGGTGCCCCGGAAGGCGCGCTCACTTGTCATCGCGATGGGAAGGGTGCGTGTGGCGGATGCACAAACTTTGTCTGGAAATTGTCAGAGCACCAGCTTGTAGCCCACCCCGTGGACGGTTTTAAGGCGCTGCGGGTCCGACGGCTGGGCTTCCGTCTTGGCGCGCAGCGCGGCAATGTGGTTGTCCACAGTGCGTGTGGTGGGGTAGTTCTCGTAGCCCCAGACCTCGTTCAGCAGCTCGTCGCGCGTGACCACTTCGCCGGGGCGCGACGCGAGCAGGCGCAGGATCTGGAACTCCTTGCGGGTCATCTCGATGGGCTGGCCGGCCTTGCGCGCCTCGTAGGAAACGAAGTTGATCACGACATCGTCGAAGCGGAGCTCGTCGGGCTGCGCCTTGGCGGGCTGGGCGCGGCGCAGGATGGCCCGCACGCGCGCCATCAGCTCGCGGATAGAGAAGGGCTTGGCGACGTAATCGTCGGCGCCCAGGTCCAGGCCCAGGACACGGTCGGCCTCCTCGCCCCGTGCCGTCAGCATCAGAATCGGCGTCTGGATGCCCTCGGCGCGGATCTTGCGGCAGATCTCGTACCCGCTCAGCTTGGGTAGCATCAGGTCGAGGATGATCAGGTCCGGGTGCTTCTCCCGGATGAGCGTGTAGCCGGACTGCCCGTCGGAGGCTGTCAGCACCTCGTACGACTCGAAGCGCAGGTTGTCGGCCAGCCCGCGCAGAATCGCGGGATCGTCTTCAATCGCCAGAATGACGCTCATGAGTGTTCCTCCTGCCGGGCGGGCTGCACGGGGAATCGCAAAGTAAACGTGCTGCCTTTGCCCGGCGAACTGTTTACGGCGCACGAGCCGCCGTGCGCCTTCATGATCTGCGAGACCAGCGCCAGCCCCAGCCCGGCGCCCGGAATCGCGCGCGTCTCGGGGGTCCGGGCCTGATAGAACTTCTCGAAGATGCGCGCCTGTTCCTCGGGCGCGATGCCGATCCCCTGGTCCGTGACCTGCAGGACTACTTCGTCGCCTTCGCGCCCGAGCGCCAGGTGGATCTCGCGGGAGTCGCCGGAGAACTTGATGGCGTTGGCCACCAGGTTGAGCACCGCCTGCTCGAGCGCGTCGCGGTCGGCGGTGATGGGCGGCAGGTGGTCCTCCGCCTTTACATGAAGCTGGAAGCCCTGCTCCGAGAGCGGATACTCCAGGGCGCGCAGGGCGGCGCGCACGGCATCGAGCGGCTGCACGGTGCGGAAGTGCCAGATCTTCTTGTCGTTCTCGGATTTGGCGAACAGCAGGACGCCGTCCACCAGGCGCGAGAGGCGCTCGCACTCGTTCACGATGGTGCCCAGGTATTCGGACTGCGTATCGGCGTCGGTGCAGCGGCCCATCTGCAGAGTTTCGGCGAACATGCGGATCGCCGTAAGCGGCGTCTTGAGCTCGTGGGAGACGCTGGCCACGAACTGCGCACGGAGCTCCGACAGCTTCATCTCGCGCTGCAGGTCGCGCCACAGCAGCCAGGCCGCGAACATCGTGACGCCCACTGCCAGGGCGAGCGACAGGTAGAACAGGTTGCGCTGCAGATCCCCGCCGGCGGAATCGAGCGGCGTGTCAGGCGCGATCACCAGCTTCAGGCCGGAGAGCGCTTCCCCCAGCGGTTCCCCGCCGGGCTCGCGGGAATCGGCAAAGCGGGTCCCCGGCGGCGCGGCGCGGCCGAACATGTCCTCGCCGCGCACGGCAATGACGGGCGCGCCCGCCTCCTGATTCCCCGCCGTACCGAGCAGCCACAGGTCCTGGCCGTAGGCGATCCACGCCTGCCGGGTACGGCCGTTCCATATCTCGCGCAGCCGCGGAAAATCGTTCTGCAAGGCTTCGGCCTGCTGCTGCAGGCGGACCAGGGCATCCGCGCGGCGCCGCAGTCCGGCGGCCTCCGGCAACTTCCCGGCGATCTCTGTGACCACGAACGAGGAAAGCGGCGGGAGCCACGGCCTCGCGGCGAGGGTTGCCTGCACATTGGGAATGATCCGCGGATCCGCCGCGCCCCTCTGCAGAAGGGAGAGAGCGGCGTCGAGGCCCAGCGGGATTCCATCCGGATCGGTGACTTCCGGCGGCGTATCGAGCAGCGAGCGGAACAGCGAAGCGGCGCGCGCGGACTGGCCGGAGGCGTCCAGCGCCTGGGCCTGCAGCCAGCGGGCATAGGCGGCCTGCTGGGGACGCACGGCCGCGGAGGCGGCCCGCTCGTAGCAATCCGCGGCGGCGGGAGAGCACGCCCGTATGGCGGCATCGAAGGGAGGCTTCGCAATCAGCTCCCGATTGCGGCGGACCGCCTGGTCGTGCTCCGCCTCCCAAGGCAGCGCCAGGCGTCCCTCTTCGATCCAGCCGACGAAGACCGTCTCGGGGTAGCGATAGGACTGGCCCGGCGCGAGATCGCCGGTCGCTTCGCCGACCCGGATGGTCTCGAGGGCCGCCAGCAGGGTTTCGCGCGCCCGCACGGCCACCTGGTGCCGCTCATCCGCCCGCCGCTTCACCTGCAGCTCGCGGTCCTGGCCCACGATCCGCAGGCTCAAGGCGATGAGGACCGCGCAGGGCACGAGCACCGCGGCTGCGAAGAGAACTAATTGCGAACGGGGGCCTAAGGCGCGCATCGAAAGTGCCGCAACACTCCTATTCCGATCCCGATTCTAGCGGTTGCAGCCGGGCAAGTGTCATGAAAACGTCAGGAAACCGCAACGTCGGATACAGAAGCGAGCCGGAGCGCCGGATCATCAGGCTGCGGGTGGTGCGAAGGGCGTTTTCGAGGGCCTCTTTGGGCAGGCTGCGGATGATCGGGTCGATGAGCCAGGCCAGCGCGGAAGGTACGGAGCGGCTCAGGGATACCGCTTCGCATTCCAGGTAGACACCGCCATCCCGCTCGCGGAGCAGCCAGTACGAGTTGAGGCGCCAGAGATAGCCGTGGTCTTCGCGCGGGCTGTGCTCCCGTTCGCGCGCGGTGCCCGGGTTGGCGATCTCGACGATGCGTGTGCTGTAGGAGCGGCTCTGCCAGTCATGGCCGGTCAGCGGGCGGTAGTGGATATCGTAATCGGTATCCAGGACGACCGTCACCACTTTGCGTTTGAACACCCGCAGGCGGACCTTGAAATCGTTGCCGTTGCGCGCGAGCGTGCGGGATTCGATGACGTCGGGCCGGTAGGTGTCGCGGTGATGGTCGTAATCCTGCAGCAGCTCGAGTACGCGGCCGGCGGTGGCCCCGGGGATGAAGGCGGCGCCCACCCAGTCGTGCACCAGCCCACGCGGGATCTTCAACGCGCCCTTGCTGTTGCGCGGCTCGCAGATGACGCCCGCCTGCCGGAGCCTCGCCCGCCGCGCCGCCGTGTCCGCCCAGAGGAACCCTTCCGGACTCTGCACCACCGAATCCAGGCGGGATTCGGCGAGGCGCGTGTATGCTTCGAAGGCGCGCACGGTCTCGGGCCCCGGCCCGCCGGCGGCGGGCGCCTGGGGATCGGCGGCAAACGCGGGAAGGCCGAGCGCCAGAATGGCCGGTAAGAGGTAGTTGCCAGTCGCCATGTCGGGAAGGTTCCCGTTCCGAGTCCACTATCCGAAATGGCCGGTGACAAGTCAAGGCTTCACATTTCCCAGACAAACAAATTGCAGCGGGCACACACCGCCCTTGAGGGAGCGTGACGAGCCTCGATCCGACCCGCCGTAAGCTGGACCTGTTCAGGAGGACATCATGATCCGAAAAGTTACGATCCTTCTTGCGGTGATGAGCGCCGCCGCGGCGGCGCAAAGTTCCAACGGATACCTGTTCGTCGCTCCCGGAGGCGTGACCTCCGGGGGGTACACGAGTATGACCATCCAGGCCGGCGCCGGCGCCGACATCCACCTGGTGAAAGGGCTGGGCCTGAACCTGGAACTGGGAGCGGTGGGTCCGCGCGATGACTTTTCCGCGGTGGTCGGAATGTTCTCGCCAGGCGCCACCTGGTATTTCCGCCGCGGGAAGGAGCTGAAGCTGGAGCCGTTCGTCAACGGCGGTTACACGCTGATGTTCCGGGAAGGACACGCCAATCTGTTTTACTTCGGAGGCGGCGCCACCTACTGGCCTGTGCGCCACGCCGGTTTGCGGTTCGAGTTCCGCGATCAGGTCTACGCAGTTTGCTGCTCGACCTCCCATTACTGGGGCTTCCGCCTGGGACTGGCGCTGCGGTGAGGCGTCTCAAGCAGGCGTGTTCGGCTGATGGATTGCCTTCACTGCCAGCCGCGGTTCAAATGCGATGATCCTCAAGAGGGCCGCTGCCGGTCCGGTCGGACGGCGACGGTCCTGCTCCCAGTTCTGCAAGGTCTTCACGCTAACGCCGATCAAGTGGGCGAACTCCGACTGGGAAAGGCTGGTTCGTTCGCGAATCGCCCGTATGCCGGAAGACCCGACTTCAAACCGGCGTGAGGCTTTCCGCTTGCCGTGCAGAATCGCTCCACCTTCGCGGACGCTCTCCAGCAGTTCTTCAAACATCTTTGATTTCATCCCTGAACTCCTCCTTGACTACCCTGGCGAGTTGCGTCACTTGTTTCGGGGTCAGATCGGCCGACACGTTCTTCGGGTATGCATAGAGCAGCAGTATCAGGTCCCTGCGAACCAGCAGGGCCGTGATCTGCCTCGTAAACGTGGACGTTTCGATCAGCTCCACTTGCGTCTATTATCCGCCATTGGCGGATAGCCGTCAAGGCAATGCCCGCACTGGCTTTAGTGGATCGTCCGCGTTTTGCGATTCATGTAATCCATCAGCAGGTACTGACCCAGGGTGAAGGGAGTCGTGAAGTAAGCCTTGCCGCGGCAGATCTCGGTTACCTTCTGGACGAAGTTGACCAGGCCGTAGTCGCTGGCCAGCATGAAGGTGTTGATCAGAATGCCCTGCTTCTTGCAGCGGTTGACCTCTTCGAGGGTGCGGCTGATCACCAGGGGGTCGAGGCCGAAGGCGTTCTTATACATGCGGCCGTCTTCGAGCGTCAGGCAACTGGGCTTGCCGTCGGTGATCATCACGATCTGCCGCATGTCCTTGCGCTCCTGGTTGAGCAGCTTCTGCGCCAGGATGAGCCCGTCGCGCGTGTTGGTGTAATAGGGGCCTACCTGCACGCGGGCGAGCTGGCTGATCGCCAGCTCTTCGGCCGTGTCGTGGAACAGGACGCAGCGCAGGCTGTCGCCGGGATACTGCGTGCGGATCAGGTGCGCCAGCGCGAGCGCCACTTTTTTGGCCGGGGTGAAGCGGTCCTCTCCGTACAGAATCATGCTGTGGCTGCAGTCCAGCATCAGGACCGTGGCGCAGGAGCTCTGATACTCGCACTGGTGGACGTGCAGGTCGGAGTAGTCCATGTCGAGCGGCACCTTCGCGCCCTCGCGGCGGATCGCCGAGAACAGCGTCTCGCTGACGTCGAGATTCAGGGTGTCGCCGAACTCATATTGCTTGGACGAGCCGGAGGCCTCGATGCCGGTGGCCAGGTCGCGCGTGTCGTGGCGGCCGAAGCTCGATTTGCCGAGCGAGCCCAACAGGTCTTTGAGGGTCTTGAAGCCGAGAAAATCGAGCGACTTGTCGGTGACTTCGAACTTGACCTTGGTCTCCTTGCCGCTGCCGACGCCGGGAGCGGAGGCCTGCTGCTGCGAGGGATCCTCGATCGTGATCTGGCCTTCGTCCACCATTTTTTGAACGAGGTTCTCGAGCAGCTTATCCATCTGTTCGGGCGACATCTGCTGCAAGCGCTGCATCATCTCTTCGAGAGCGTCGCTGTCGAAGAGCTTGCCCTGTTCGAGGGCCTGCTGGATGGCCTGCTTCAGGTCGTCGAGCGTGTGCTGGTTCCACTCGCTGAAGGGCATGTACTGCGTGTTGAAACCGCTCTCCAGGAGAAAGTCGGAGAGGGCCTGAAGCAGGTCTTCGGCGCCGATTCCCAGATCTTCGCCCGTATAGCGCGAGTAATGTACCCACTTCATAACCCCTCCGTGGGCAGGCTAAAGCATGCCCCACCAAGCGCCTCAGTTATACTGCCTTCGGAAATTGGGGCGTTCCGGCCGCCCTTCTTCCCGCGGTTCGCGGCGTTTTTCTTCGGCCGCGAAGCCCCTCTCTTCGCTGCGGCTGATGCGGCGGTGCGCGTGCAGGCCTTCCAGAACAAACTCGGCCGCCGACGCCCGCACCGCATCCGGCTCGTTAGGCGTAAGCCCCAGGGATTTCACTTTCTCCATCAGTCCCTGAATACCGGCCAACTGCTTCACCATGGTGGACGAATCCACGTTCTCATCCAGTTTCAGCGATCCGCCCAGGTCGAACCACTGCACGATCTGCGCGACGTTGGCGCCCTCGAAATAATGGTCGTAGACGCGGCCCACGGCCGTGCGGATGATCTCGCGCGCCACGGCATCGCCGCCTTTGAGCTCCCCTTCGTACTCCAGCTCGAGCTTGCCGGTGATGGCGGGCAGGGCCGAGTACAGATCGACGATGCGCGGCACCGCTACCGACTCCTTGGCCTTGAGGGCCCGGCGCTCGGCATTCGAAACCACGTTTTCGAGCGCCGAGATGGGCAACCGCTGCGAGACGCCCGATCGCTTGTCGATGCGCTTGTCTTCGCGCGCCAGAAAGGCCAACTGCTCCACCACTTCCTTCATATAAGCGGGGACCCGCACTTCCACGGGGGAGGTCCGGTCGAGCCATGCCTCCTGCTCGGTGATGGCGATGCCCTGTTCGATCGCCGCCGGGTAGTGGGTCCGGATCTCGCTGCCGATGCGGTCTTTGAGCGGCGTGATGATCTTGCCGCGGGCGGTGTAATCCTCCGGGTTGGCGGTGAACACCAGCATCAGGTCGAGCGGCAGCCGGACCGGGTAGCCCTTAATCTGCACATCGCCTTCCTGCATGATGTTGAACAGGCCGACCTGAATCTTGCCGGCCAGGTCGGGCAGCTCGTTAATCGCGAAGATGCCGCGATTCGACCGGGGAAGCAGGCCGTAGTGGACGGTCAGCTCGTTGGAGATGTCCTGGCCGCGGCGCGCCGCCTTGATCGGGTCGATATCGCCGATCATGTCGGCGATCGTGACGTCGGGAGTGGCGAGCTTCTCGACGTAGCGCTGGTCGCGATGCAGCCACGCGATGGGGGCCTCTTCGCCGCGCTCGGCGATCAGTTCGAGGCATCGCCGGCAGGTGGGGCGGTACGGATTGTCGTGGATTTCACAACCCTCCACGTACGGGGTAAACTCGTCGAGCAGCGTGGTGAGCTGCCGGATGAGGCGTGTTTTGGCCTGGCCGCGCAAACCCAAAAGGATGAAATTGTGGCGGGAAAGAACGGCGTTGATTACCTGCGGGACGACCGTATCGTCGTATCCCAGAATGCCGGGAAACAGGGCATCGCCCCGCTGAATCTTACAGATGAGATTGCTGCGGAGTTCGTCCTTGACGGTTCGGACTGCAATTGTCGCTTCGGAATAGGAACTTTCGCGAAGCGTGCCTAGGGTGCGGGGCAACTCCTGAGTGGCTCGTTTTGACACGCATACCCCCCTTGATCGCGATTGTACCAGACCCACACGGTGGGCACCCGTTGTATCCGATACAATGACATCAGTGGAGACTCAGGAACAGACTGCGCGACCCGGCTTATGGAACCGGTACACGGAACTCACCCGCGACGTGCGCCGCGGGTTCATCGCCGAGTGGGCGGTGACGATCGTTCTGCTGTTGTTCGCGACCACGACGCTGGTGCAGGCGTTCGTCATTCCCAGCGCTTCGATGGAGGACACGCTGCTGATCGGCGATCACGTGCTGGTCGATAAGATGGTTTACGCGCCGTCGGGCCCCATCTCGCGGCACCTGCTGCCATACCGGGATGTGCGGCGCGGCGATGTGATCGTCTTCCGCTATCCGCGCGACATCAGCCAGGACTACGTGAAACGCGCCATCGGCCTGCCGGGCGATCATATCCGGCTGGTCAACAAGCAGCTCATGCTCAACGGGCACCTGGTCGACGAGCCCTACGTCATCCACCGGACCTCATACGTCGATTCGTACCGCGACAATTTCCCGTCGTCGCCGGACGTGTCGCTCCCCGCGAGCGCCGTCGACATGCTGCAGAACCACGTGGTGAACGGTGAGGTGGTAGTGCCTCCGAACTGCCTGTTCGCCATGGGCGACAACCGCGACGATTCGCTGGACAGCCGCTATTGGGGGTTCGTGCCGCGCGAAAACATCGTCGGTACTCCGCTGCTCATCTACTGGTCGTTCGAGGCGCCCACGCAGGATCTGACCAACCCCAATATCGGGATCGATCACATTGTCGATGTGGTGACCCATTTCTTCACGAAGACCCGCTGGTCGCGCACGTTCAAATTCATCCGCGGCTACCCCTTGCGGTAGGATTTTTCTGAATTGCGTCCTGCAACGATAGCGTTAAGCTAGAGATCGCTATGGGTGTCGCGGGTGCGCGCTGGAGGCGGTTCGCGCTGTATGGTTTGGCACTGGGTCTGGCATTCGGGCTGAATCGTCTGACTCCGCTCGGGGTGTCGGATTGGATGGCGGAGGCATCGATCGTCTGGCTGGCTTCGGTGTGGGGCACGGCCGCCGAAATGCGAGCCGTGGCGGGGGTGGCATCGGCCGCCATGCTCTTCGGTTTGTGGAACTCGCCGAGTCCCTACTTCCCGGCCTGGATCGACGCCTTGAACCGCGTCATGGCGATTGGGATCATCTGGATAGTGGTTCACGCGGCGTCCTCCCGCCTGGCGGCCCAGGAAGCGGCACGAGCCTCGGCGGCACAGGTGAAAGTCCTTCAGGGGCTGCTTCCGATCTGTGCCAGTTGCAAGGCGATCCGCACTTCGGACGGGAGCTGGCGCAAGCTCGAGAACTACCTTGCGGAGAACGCGGAAGTCACCTTCACCCACACGTACTGCGGGCCGTGCGCCGCGAAGCTGTACCCGAAGGCGGTGGGAGAGCCGCAGCGGTAGCGCGGGCCATCTAGTACGAGCTGTTGTTGAAATCGAACAGGTCGGTATTCGTGCGGACCACCAGATGACCCGGTCCCAGCACTTTGCCCTCGGTGGCGAAAAAGACGGCGCCGTCGGTCGATTCCCCGGGGACCAGCTTGGTCTGCACCATCGCCAGCGCGCTGGCGGTCGCGGCTGCCCGCAGCTTGGTCGAGCTCATCGCAAGAGCGGCCTGCCTTCGCTGTTCGTAGCCGTTGGTGGAACGCATGTGGGCATTGCCGTACACCGAGGCTTCGTAGGTGGTGACCAGCTTGATCACGTCATTCCCGGTGCCTTTTTGGGAGAGCATGGTGACCACGGTCTTCGCAGGGGAGGCGTGGATCACGGTTCCGTCGGTGCGCGCCCACGAAAAATCTTCCGGGCGGATTACGTAGGGCGCCCCCGAACCGTTCGATACGGCTACCTGGACGATTGTGTACTCCCGCACATGGACCGGCAGCTGGGCGAACATGACGGTCACCCCAGACTTGGTAAGTGTTTGATATTTAAGGCCGTTCGATTCAAACTCGATGACCTGGGCGCGGGCCTGGCAAAGCAGCAGACACACCAGGGACAAGCCACCGAAGAGCCGGTTCATGAGACCATATTACGATAGCTGACACGGAGCGTAGCCAAACATCATGTCTAACGCTGGAATCACTGCCAGTCGAACGGGGCTGGAACAGCACGGAATTCACAACATCAACATCGCGTACTGGAACCTCGGGACTGCCCAGTTACTGGAGCAGGCGGTCCAGCGGCGTGAGGGTAGCTTTGCCAGGAACGGCTCGTTCGTGGTCCGCACCGGACAGTTCACCGGCCGCTCGCCGAAGGACAAATTCATCGTCAGGGACGAGACTACCGACTCCACAGTGCAATGGGGCGCAGTCAACCAGCCGATGTTGGAATCGGATTTCGATCGCCTCTACGCCCGCGCGCGCGCGTTCTGGCAGGGCCACGATGTGTACGTGCAGGATTGCTTCGTCGGCGCCGACCCTGGATACGCGCTACCCGTCCGCGTGATCACCCAACTGGCATGGCACAGCCTCTTTGCGCGCCAGCTCTTCATCCGCCGCGAATCGGGCAGCGAGGAGACCTTCACCCCGCAGTTCACGATCCTGTTCGCGCCGGATTTCCAGGCCGATCCGGGGAGGGACGGCACCAACTCGGAGACCTGCATCGTCATCAACTTTAAGAAGCGCGTGGTGCTGATCGTGGGCACCAGCTACGCCGGGGAAATGAAGAAATCGGCGTTCACCATCATGAACTACCTCCTGCCCGGGCAGTCCGTGTTCCCCATGCACTGCTCGGCCAACCAGGGAGAGCGTGGAGACGTGGCGCTGTTTTTCGGGCTCTCCGGCACCGGCAAGACCACCCTTTCGGCCGACCCCCTGCGCCGCCTGATCGGCGACGACGAGCACGGCTGGAGCGACAACGGAGTCTTCAACTTCGAGGGCGGATGCTACGCCAAGTGCATCCGGCTCTCGCGGGAGAACGAGCCGCAGATCTGGAACGCCATCCGCTTCGGCACGGTCCTCGAAAACGTGGCGATGGACGCGCGCACGCGCCTGCTCGATCTCGATTCCGACGAGATCACCGAGAACACGCGCGCGGCCTACCCGCTCGAGTACATCGACAACGCGATGCTTCCGAGCGTAGGGCGGCCATCCAGCGAACGTCATTTTCCTGACCGCCGATGCGTTCGGCGTTCTCCCGCCGATCTCGCACCTGACGCCGGAGCAGGCCATGTATCACTTCTTGAGCGGTTATACCGCCAAGGTGGCGGGCACCGAGCGGGGCTTGGGCAAGGCGCCGGAAGCGACCTTCAGCACCTGCTTCGGTTCGCCGTTTCTTCCCAGGCCG
The DNA here is from genome assembly GCA_963836015.1 of Bryobacterales bacterium. Taxonomy (GTDB): domain Bacteria; phylum Acidobacteriota; class Terriglobia; order Bryobacterales; family Bryobacteraceae; genus CAWCDJ01. The sequence goes on from CAWIIF010000015.1 coordinate 1,579,299, forward strand.
GCGGCTGTGTATGCTTCGCTGCTGGGAGAGAAGCTGCGCCGCTACCAGGCATCCTGCTGGCTCGTGAACACCGGCTGGGTGGGCGGTCCGTTCGGAGTGGGCAGCCGAATGAAGCTGCCTTACACCCGCGCCATGTTGAATGCCGCGCTGTCCGGCGGGTTGAACGGCGTCCCGATGGAAGTTCATCCGGTCTTCAAGGTGGCCGTGCCGAAATCGTGCCCCGGCGTTCCGGCGCACTTTCTGGACGCTCGTGAGATGTGGGCCGACAAGCAGGCCTACGACCACGCCGCGCGCGACCTGGCAGCGCGCTTCAACAAGAACTTCGAGAAATTCTCCAGCGTGAGCTGCGAAATTCTGGAGGCGGCGCCGGGGAGATAGAGCGGAGGGCCCCGGCTTTCCGAAATGCCTCGATCTTAATCCGCCACGACCTTGCTCGTTGGCGTCGCGCTGTAGGTAACCGCTATGCTTTCGCCGATTCCCAATTTGAAGGCCCCGGCCGGAAGGCCGGTGGGAGTGCCGTCGATCGCGATCTCCGTCACCGCGCCACCCGTAATGATGATCGTCTTCGGGCTTTGTCTAACGGTATAGACCTGCCCGCTTACCGGAGCAGTGCTGCCGCCGCCGTCGTTCGATAGGTCTCCGGTATTACTCCATGGATCGGCGATGACGCCCACCGGGTTATATCCCGAGTTGTTGATGACAATCGAGTCGATGCTCAGCGCCGCCGGGCTGTCACTGTTGTTTTGAGCGAAGGAGTTGTTGGCGATATGCCAGTTTCCGGAGGTGCCCTTCATCCCGATGGGGCTCCCCGCCTGGTTGTTGAGAATCTTGTTCCCGGTGATTGTGACCCGCTGTGCATTATGGAAAACGATGCTCGCATCCGGCACCACTCCGTTAGTGCCGTCGATGATATTCCCGCTTACCACGACGTCGTTGTTCCCGCCTTCTCCTCGAATCGCCGAGCCTTCGCACTGCTTGATCACGTTGCCCGTAATCGTGTGGCGTGAGGTCCCCGAAGAATCGAGATGTATTCCGATTCCAAGGGTCCCGGCGACGGACTGTACACCCGCGATCAGGTTTCCCGTAATCGTGGCGCCGTCGGATCCGGCGTGAAATTGCGGGTTGCCTTTCCCTTCGAAAATCAAGATACCTTTGCCGACCGCCTGCAGCACCGAGCACCCCACGATCGAACTATTGGCACCACGCATCTGGAACCCGATCACCTCCTGGCCCGCCGGGGGTGGCGCAGGCACTCCGCCGATCGCCACGCAGCCGACATAGCTGACGTTCTCCGCCGGATCGTGCGTATCGAAGTGCGCGGTGTCCGCAGCCATCGAAGTGCAATTTGAAATAACAATGTTTCGCTGCACCCCGTTATTCAGCTTGCCACTGGAGCCTCCGGTGGTCACAGCATGCCGTGTATGTGAAAAGCGGCAGCCCGTAATACTCACGTTTTGCGAAGCGCCGCTGACGACGATGCCATAGTGGACGTTTTGCGGCGGCTGCCTGTCGCTGATGTGGTGGATGTAGCAGTCCGAGATCTTCGAGTTGAGCACCGACAGCAACGACATGCCGGCGACGTACGCGTGATGCGATTCCACACGCTCAATCTGCAGGTTGTCTACAAGTCGAAAGGAAGTGAATCCGGCGACCCCCGTAAAGGATGTAGCCGCAGTGGTAATGGAAAAATCCGACAGCGTGACGTTCCGCAGGACAGTAATGCGAGCCACCGCGGCGGAATCCGCGACCAGATACGAATCGTATATCTGGTCGTCGACCGTAATCACGCCGGTTGCCGCGTCCAAGGAGACGACCTGCTTTACCTCGCCTGCGTGCTTGGCCGGGATCTCGGCGTCTACCGGCTTGTCCGAGAACAGGAGGATATAGTCGCCCGCGGTCAACGTTGCCGCGTCGGCGGGACTCAGCTCGACCGTTGTATCGCCTCTTTTCGTGTCGGTGGCCAGCACCAAAGGGCTGCCGGCGGACGGGTTGTTGACCTCCAGCGCGGGACTGGCGGTCATGGTCGCCTGATCCGCGACGATATTGGTGATCCCCATGCCTTCGCCCTGGATCTGCACGTTGCCCGCCTGGATCTGGATGGTTTTCGTGATGGGATAGGTGCCCGCCTTCACAAAGATTTTGCCGCCGGCGGGGGGCAGGGCGTTGATAGCATCCTGGATGTCGGTGAAATCCGCCGCCTGGCAGTCAGGTGGACCCAGTTGCGCAGCCACTACATAGGTGGCTGCGTATCTGTCTTTTGCGCACGCCATGTTGGCCTCCTTGTGGCCAGCCAGTATACATCCGGCGGCGCTCGGCTGACGGCTGCCGGCGAGGGGAGTACGGGTCCCCTGGCCGGAACTCTCCCCGGTCCACGCGGCGTGCAGGGCCTTGGCGAGTCCAGGAATTCCGGGCGGTCTTCATTGCGTCAGAATGACGCGGTCAATACAGAGCTTGTTGATGCCGCTTTGGGGATCGGGGCCGAAGTCGCGATAGGCTACCTGCACATTGAGCTTCCGGAAGTATGCCTCTTTCAGCACATCGTAAACCAGGTTGTCGGTGGTCACGGAATGGATCGGAGCGCCTGAGTGCGGGTCGGCGATGCGTACGAATACCGTGGGACCGCTGGCTTGCTGAATTGCGAACAAATAGAATTGCTCGCCAGGTTGAACCAGTATTTCGTGAACCGTGCCCGCCACCCAGGCCAACGCCGGTAAAGCGGCCGGTTGCATATTGACGGATAACTTTGGACTCATCGGGTCTGCCCTCTTTCCAGTCTTTGTAATAAATCGGACCTGAGTATGCTCTTTTGTAACTCGTCCGTCAATGACATCTTCCGCTGTAATTGGTCCCAATAGCACATAACCTTTCGGGGACAACGCGACGAAGTATCCTGAAGCATGGCCGCGTTTAAGACAGCCCGCCTGTCGATCCTGTTGGCCGAGAGCGCGGCCCTGGTTGCGGCATGGGTCACCTGGAGCCCTCCGGCAGCGGGGCATCTCCGGCTGGCGTTGGTCTATGTTCTGGCAGCGTGGGTCGCGGCCGCTGGGATCACCCTTTGGATTTACCTCGTGCTTTCGTGGGCGCCGTTCCCGGCCGTGCTGGCGGCGTCGCTGGAGGTCTCGGCGATGGCCATGTGGCTGGTCCCGGGGACACTGCTGCTGGCATCGCGTTCGCAATGGGCGGTGGCGGCGGGACTGGCGGCCGTGATCGGCAGCGCGTGCCTGCTGGCATGCAGCCGGCCGCCGGTTGGGGAAACAGTCCAGGTGAGACGGCGGCGGTCCGGCGGGAACCCGGAGCCGCTGCTTTTCCGCGAACAGCCGAACCGGCCGGCATTTTCGCGCGGGATGCTCCCGGCCATGTTAGGCGCGCTGGCGCTCGAGGCCGGAATTTATGCGCTCGCCGCGAAATATCCGATTTTGGCGGCCGTTTCGTTCGCGACGGCGACCGGCATCTGGATCGTGGCGGCGGTAGCGCGCGGCGCGATGGAGGCGAGATCGGCGGACCGGGTCCTCTACCCGCTGCCGGGCACACTGCTGACACTGCTCTTGACGGTCACGCTAACAGCTGTGCTGGTGCGCAAGGAGACCGTGGAGGAGAACACGGACAGGGCCGTGGCGTCGAGTCCCGCCAGAGCCGCCCCCAAAGCAGTCGTGACCCGATTGGTGGGGCTGAATGGGGTCCCCGGCGTGGTGCTTCGTCCCCGGTCAAAGCCGATCCGGCGGCTCCTTCCGGTTTCGCCCGGTTCGCGGCTTCGCCTTTCTTCCAGGCAGCCGCTCGCGATTCCGTTCACGGGCGAGTATGATCTTTATCCGACGAGCACCAATGGCCTGCCCAAAGACTCTATCGTGGAAACGGGAACGCCGCTGGATAATCTGTTCGGGACCGTCAGCGGCGGCCCGATGGAGACGGTCGCGGTGCAGACGTTCAATCCGTCGATCGACCTGACGCATTGCGGCGAGGTACTGGTGGCCCTGACCAGCGAGGAGATCGAGCCGCTGCTGGCGTCGATGCAACTGGTCTCCGGGCGCCGTGTGGAAGACGGCGGAACCGAGTTGATGGGAGCGGACCGGGAGCGGGAGGAGACGCTGGGCTTTCCGGTGCCGGCCACCGCAAGACCGCTCCTGGTGGATGCGATCCGGATTCTGTTTCAGCGTCCGGTGGACCGCAACCGCAGCATGCGGGTGACGGTCCAAGGGTTTACCCTGGTGCCGCGCGGGCAATGAGAGTGAGAGCCGGAAGCGGCGTCGCACTACGCTTGACGCTCGGAACAATGTGGGCTATGCTTTCCCCATAGCTGGCTATAGGGAGAGCATGCGCAAGCATACCAATGATCGCCTGCGAGGAACACTCGACATGCTTGTGCTGAAGGCCTTGGCTTCGCACGGTCGTATGCACGGTTACGCGATCACTCTGCGGATCGAACAGATTTCCGCGAGCGTCCTCCGTCTGGAAGAAGGCTCTCTTTATCCCGCTCTCCACCGCATGACGCAGTCGGGCTGGCTTCGAGCTGAGTGGGGTGCTTCGGAAAACAACCGCCGCGCGCGCTATTACTCGATCACTCCATCCGGACGCAAGCAGCTGGCTGAGGAAGAGCAGAACTGGGCGCAGTTGACCGAAGCCGTGACCCGCGTGCTCCGTTTCGTTTAGAAGGAGGCTGATGTGAGCTGGTGGAATCGACTCTCGAACCTGCTGCGCCGTGGAGATCTGGGCAGGGAGCTCGATGAGGAGCTGCAGTTTCACATCGATGCGCGCACGCGCGACAACCTCAAGGCTGGCATGACGGAGGAAGCCGCGCGGCTGGATGCCAGACGGCGCTTCGGTAATTGGACTCTGGCAAAGGAGCGGACGCACGAAATGAACATCATCGTGACCATCCAGACGCTCGGTCAGGATCTCCGTTACGCGTTCCGGAGCCTGCGCAAGTCCCCCGGGTTTGCGGCACTGGCTGTTCTGGCGATGGCGCTCGGCATCGGAGCCAACACCGCGGTCTTCACTGTAGTGAACGGGGTGCTCTTGCGCCCACTGCCTCTAGTCCATCCAGAACGGCTGTTCCTGATCTCCTACGCGCCGCGGGTTGGCGGTATTTTCGGCCGGCTTCGCCTGTCGAACCACGACTATCTCGAATTCCAGCGGCGAACCCGCGCCTTTGAGCGCGTCACGGCTTTTTTCGGAGGGCAGGTCACCTTGAGCGGAGCGGGAGACGCCGTTCGCTTGCCGGTGGGGAGCGTCACATCGAGTTTCTTTGCGGTTCTGCGTGTCAATCCGGCGATGGGCAGAACTTTCGGCGCCCGGGAAGAGGAATCCGGCTCCCCCGGTGTCGCTGTGCTGAGCGAGGAACTCTGGCGCAGCCGCTTTGCGGCGGATCCGAACATCCTGGGAAAGGCCGTCACCGTAGACGGGATCCAGCGTAGCGTGATTGGCGTCATGCCGGCAGGGTTCGCGTTTCCGGGCGACGCTCAATTGTGGTTGCCTCTTGCGATCGATGCCGACCCGAGGCACGCCTTCTTCCCGTCCGTCTTCGGGCGATTGCGGCCGTCTGTGACTCAGCGGCAGGCGCAGGCGGAACTGGAAGCGCTGGCTCCGCAGTTACCCCAGCAACATCTTCTGGAGGCGGCCGGCGCCCCGAATCGTGGCGGTTGGGTGGCCCAGGTTCTCCCACTCCAGGATCTGTTCGTCAGCCAGATTCGGAATTCGCTTCTCGTCTTCATGGGAGCAGTCGCCTTCGTGTTGTTGATCGCGTGCGCCAATGTGGCTAACCTGCTGCTGATGAAGGGATCCCTGCGCCGCCAGGAGATGGCGGTGCGCACGGCGCTGGGGGCCCCGCGTAGCCGGCTGATTCGACAGTTGCTGACCGAGAGCGCGACGCTGTCGCTCGGCGGCGCCATAGCCGGATTGTTGTTCGCGATCATTGGAGTCCGCGCTCTGCTCGCACTCGCGCCGGCCGGAACCATTCCCCGCCTCGCCGGGATCCACTTGGATGGCAGGGTGATCGGTTTCGCTCTGGGGCTTGGGGCTGTCACCGGAATTCTGTTTGGCTTGCTGCCGGCAGTCCAGGCGACGGGGCGGGAGCTGCGTACTTTCCTCAGTCAGGCTGGGCGCGCCGTAACCGGCCGGGGTGAAGGATTGCGTGGTGTCCTGGTGGTCGCCGAAATTGCCTTGGCCGTCGTCTTGCTCACGGGCGCCGGCCTGTTGCTCAAGAGCTTTCTGCGGATGCGCGCGGTGGATCCTGGTTTTCGCGCGGAAAACGTTCTGGCGATGACGGTCGATCTTCCGGAGTCCTTGTACAACACTTCGGCCGGCATTCAGGCATTTCACACACGCACTCTGGAGAAGTTATCCAACCTGCCTGGCGTATTGGCGGCGGGCGCTGTCAACTGGCTTCCCCTCAATGGCCCCTTGATGTGGGGGCACTTTCATCTCTATGACGGGCGGCCAGTGCCGCGCGGCTATATGGTGGATAAGCCCGCCGCCAGTCCCGAATATTTCCAGGTGATGGGAATCCCGTTGCTGAGCGGTAGGGTCTTTAGCAGCCAGGACAGCTCTACCGCTCCGCGTGTCGCGATCGTCAGCCGGAATGTCGCGCGAACTTTCTGGCCGGGGGGCGATGCTCTCGGACAGCGCATCACCTTGGAAGACCACCCCAAACCCGGGCACGAGGATTGGCTCACGATTATCGGCGTGGTGGATGACGTGCGGCAAAGCAGTCTGACGGAGAAGGTGCATCCGGCCATCTATCAACCTTTCGCACAGGTAAAGAACCCGCTTTTTCTCACCTCCATGACCTTCGCGATACGCACCGCTGCTCCCCCCGCGAGTCTGGCGGCTGCCATGCGTGGCGTTCTGCGGGAAGTGGATCGGAATCAGCCGGTATCGATCGCAACCATGACGGATCTGGTCGCGAAAACTATCGCGGAGCCGCAGTTTCAGACCCGCCTGATTGCGATCTTCTCGATGCTCGCTCTCCTTCTGGCGGCAATCGGTGTGTACGGCGTCCTGGCCTGCGCGGTAGCCGAACGGACCCGCGAAATCGGAATTCGCATGGCGTTAGGCGCGGAAAAGAGCGACATCATTCGCATGATCTTCAGGCGCAGTCTGCTTCTGGTGACCGTGGGTGTATCGCTCGGAGTAGCAGGCGCGTTGGCCGTCACTCGCGTCCTCGCAAAGTTCCTGTTCGAAGTGAAGCCCACCGATCTCCCTACGTTCCTGGTGGTAGCCGCGCTACTCGTGGTTGTCGCGCTCCTCTCCGGCCTGCTGCCTGCGCAACGCGCCACCAGAGTGGATCCTCTGATCGCTTTGCGGTGGGAATAGTGCCGGCCGCTTCGCGGGTCAAAACTCGTTGTCGCGCGTGTTCAAAAGCCAGCCGCCGAACCGCGTTCCGTTGGGCTGCATCATGGGCGCCGTCAGGGTGTTGCCGCTCATCTTCAGAATGCCGATGCCCCACGGGCTGCTGACCAGAATCTCGGCTGGACGGCCTGACACGTAGCGGCCCGCGATTCCGATCTGGTTGTCGGCGGTGTTGAGCAGCCAGCCGCCAAAACGCGTCCCGTTGGGTTGCATCATGGGCGCCGCCATGGTTGCGCCGGCCTGCTTCAGGATGCCCAAGCCCCACGGGCTGGTCACCAGCAGTTCCACTTTGCCGTCGCCGTCGTAGTCCGCTGCCGGTCCGAACTGGTTGTCGGCCGTGTTCAGCAGCCAGCCGCCGAACCGCGTTCCGTTGGGTTGCATCATGGGCGCGCTCATGGTCGCTCCTGCCAGTTTCAGGATGCCGATGCCCCACGGGCTGGTCACGAGGACCTCGGCATGGCGATCCCCATCGTAGTCGCCCGCCTCACCGAAATTGTTGTCGGCGGTGTTGAGCAGCCAGCCGCCAAAGCGCGTCCCGTTGGGCTGCAGCATGGGGGCGTTGAGCGCGCCGCCGGAGAGCTTCAGGATCCCGATGCCCCATGGACTGGCGACCAGGATTTCGGCGTGACCGTCTCCATCGTAATCGGCGGCCGGGCCAAAGACGTTGTTCGAGGTGTCGAGCAGCCAGCCTCCGAAGCGGGTACCGTTGTTGGCAACCACCAGCGGGATAAGCGTATTGCCCGAAAGCTTGAGAATGGCGATACCCGAAGGGCTCGAGAGCAGAATCTCGGCTCTTCCGTCGCCATCGAAGTCTGCCACCGGACCCGCCTTGTTCGTCGACGTGTCCAGGCTCCAGGCGCCGAAGTGAGTCCCGTTGGGCGCCATCATGGGCGCGTTGAGCGTGTTGCCGGCGAGCTTGAGGATGCCGATGCCCCACGGGCTGGTCACCAGGATTTCGGCATGGCCGTCGCCATCGAAATCGGCTACAGGCCCGACCTGATTGTCGCCGGTGTTCAGCAGCCAGCCTCCGAAACGTGTGCCGTTGGGGGCCATCATGGGGGCGGCCATGGTGGCGCCGGCCTCCTTGAGGACCCCGATGCCCCACGGACTGGTGACGATCACCTCGGTGATTCCATCTCCGTCCACGTCGCCCACCCGCTGCGCCAGCCGCGATTGCGGCGGGACGAGAACTCCATGGCATCCGTAGAAGGTGTCGTCGATGTTGCTGTCGCCGTACGCGATCATGAAGAAGCCGGCGCCGGTTCCGTCGGCATGCGCCGAGCCTCCGAAGCCGGTGCCCCACGAGTTCCGGCAGATCCAGGCCTGGTGCGTGTCCGAGTAACCGACCACCAGCACGCAGTGGCCGCCGCGCGACTTGCCCGTCACGTGCTTGAAGACTCCCCCGCCATAGCTGTCGAAATCCTCGTAGACCGTGAACCCCATCGCCATCGGGCCGAAGTTGGCCAGGTAGTACTTACGGGCGTCGAACGGCAGGCCGGCCATCTGTGAGGGCCAGGCGCTGTATTCCGTGATGCGGTAGCGCCGCTCCTTGCGGTTGACCTCGGCGCGGCAGTACGCCAGCCACAGATGGTCGGGAACGTCGTTGGGGTCGCCCTTCGGCGGGCTGTCGAAGGCCTTCATGTAAGGGAACGCCTCCTCCGTGACGACGCCGCGCGACTTGATCTGCCCCAGCGCGTCGGCTTCGTTCCAACCTCCGCAGTTGGCTCCGTGCGACGAGCAGAAATGCTGATCGGCGGCGGAGAGGGTGAGGTCCCGCAGGCCCAGCTCCAGCCAGGCCATGGCCGCCACCAGGCCGGTGGTGCAGAACGAAACGCAGGAGCCGCACCAACCCTGGTCCAACACCGGTCCGATAATTCCTCTCGTCCGCCAGTCCATATCTTTTGGCAGGCTGGCCGCCGCCGCGGCCACGGAAAGTGTGGTCGCCGAAATCGCCGGACTCAGGCCGGCCGCTATGTGGGCTTCCCCCGGGCTTGGGGGAGCCAGTTGGATACGCGCCCGCAGCATCACGTTGGCGATGGCCTCTGCCGCCTCCACTTTCTTCGGATCCGGAGCAAGCCGCCCCAGGCCATGGCGTTCAGTTGGTGGTGGTGTGCGTACGATCCATGTAAGTCCCGCATCATGGATCGCCTTCTGTAGAATGTTCACTTCAATTGCCATGTAGACAGTCCTTTCTACGCGATTGGATCTAGTATAGGCCGGTGCGTCATCGATGACGAACGATTTGTCCACGGAGAGCCTGGGGGATACACTGGGCTTGAGGAAGGCCGGTGGCGGACCACTCCGAAGATCTGGATGTAGAAGGGAAGGCCGGGGAGCCGATCACTCTTCCGATCGCCGGCGGTCCCGCGACCGGCTACGCCTGGAGCCTGGAACTCCCGAAGGGGGTCGAGCGGATCGAGGATGGGCCGGAGCGGAGCGTTGACCCTTCGAAGCGGCTGGGGGGCGCTTCCGGCGGATACTTGCGGGTGACGGCGCCGCCCGGCGACCACATGATCACAGCCCGGCTGGCCCGGCCGTGGGACCCGAACCATCCGGCGCGGGTAGTCGTGATCCGCCTGCACGTGAGGTGAAGAGCGGAGCCGCGACCGCTCACACCGCGCGCGTCCGCAGCGTTCCGATTTTCGAGATTTCCAGCTCGATGACATCGCCGGGGTGGATTTCCGGGAAGAGGTCGAGAGGGAATCCGATGATATCGCCGGGAAGGATCAGGTCGCCGGACGACAGGCGCTCGATGGCATCCTCGAACTTCGGCCGCAGGTTCGCCGAACTGGCGCAGGCGCGCTCCTCGCCGTTCACCCGGACTACGGCGTCGAGGTCATAGGGGTTGCCGATCTCGTCGGGCGTCACCAGATACGGGCCGAGCGCCGTGCGCGTGCCCAGGTCGTTCATCGCGGTGAATCCGGCAATGTACTGGCGCGCTTCCAGGGCGCGAACGCCGCAGCCCTGCTTTCCGATGATCGCGGCCAGCTTCAACTCGGAAACGAAGGCTTCGCCGCAGCGCACATCTTCGTCGGTGCCCACGCGCGCGGGGTTGAGCAGCGGCGCGAGCAGCCGTACGTCGCGCGGAGCGTAGGCCAGGGTTTCGTCGTTCGGCCCCCGGGGCAGCGGGTCGAGCTTCCACCATTCGGCCGGACGCGGGCCTGAATCCAGGAACAGCTCTTCGGCCGTGTGCATGGCGCGCAGGCCGGCGGCCAGGAAATCCGGCATGGCGGCCGGTACCAGGGCGTCGGCCAGGCGCTGCGGCTCGGCTTCCCCCTGTTGCTCGAGATACCAGGCGGTCGCGAAGTTCAGATCGGCGATTACCCCGTCCTTGCAGGCGCCCACACGGCGGTGGCGGCCCACGGGAGTGGACACCTCGAAGGTGCAGAGTTTCATCAGAGATTGCCGCGGCGTTCCTGCTCGCGTTCGATGGCCTCGAATAGCGCTTTGAAATTGCCCTTGCCGAAACTGCGGCTGCCTTTCCGCTGGATCACTTCGTAGAATAGCGTGGGGCGGTCCTCCACCGGGCGGGTGAAGATCTGGAGCATGTAGCCTTCGTCGTCGCGATCCACCAGGATGCCGAGTTCGGCGAGCTCCGCGACCGGCTCGTCGATCGGGCCGACCCGCGACAGCAGGTCTTCGTAATAAGTGGAAGGCACGCGAAGAAAATCCACGCCCTGCCGCCGCAGCGCGGCCACCGTCTCGATGATGTTGTCGGTGGCCATGGCGATGTGCTGCACGCCGGGGCCGCGGTAAAACTCCAGGTATTCTTCGATCTGCGATTTGCGCTTTCCGTGGGCCGGCTCGTTGATGGGGAACTTGACGCGCTCGTTGCCGTTCGACATCACCTTCGACATCAGCGCGGAGAATTCCGTGGAGATGTCCTGGTCGTCGAAGTGCTTGAACATGCGGAAGCCCATCACGTCGCGGTAGAAATCGACCCAGCGGTTCATCTCGCCGAGGCCTACGTTCCCCACCATGTGGTCGATGTGCTTCAGGCCCACCGGGCGCGATAGAGTATCTTCGCCCTCCACCGGCGCGAATCCGGGCAGAAACACGCCCTGGTAGCCGCGGCGCTCGACGAACGTATGGATGGTGTCGCCGTAGATCGAAATGGAAGCCAGCCGCGCTTCGCCGTGGTCGTCCTTCAAGACCTCGGGCGGGCGTACGCTGCGGGCTCCGCGCTCGACGGTCTCGCGCCACGCGGATTCGGCGTCGTCCACCCACAGGGCAATATCGTGGACTCCGTCGCCATGCAGCCGGACCAGCTCGCTGATCGGGTGGTCCGGGTGGAGCGCCGTGGTCAGGACGAACCGGATCTTATTCTGCACCAGCACGTAGGAAGCGCGGTCGCGAGTGCCGGTTTCCGGTCCGCGGTAGGCTGCCAGGCGGAACCCGAACGCCGTGCGGTAATAGTGCGCCGCCTGGCGCGCGTTACCTACATAGAACTCGACATAGTCGGTCCCGTTGAGCGGCAGAAAGTCCTTCTCAATCGGCGCGGGATGCTCCAGCATTTGCGGCATAGGTTCTCCTCAGGGCCTCGATACATAGATGGTTATCGTCGTCGGTGCCGGTGGAAATGCGCAGGCAGTGGGGCAGGCCGAAGGCCTTCAAGGGCCGGACCACCACGCCCTGCTTGAGCAGTTCCTCGAAAATGCGGGCGGCCTCCTGCTCGGAATCGAGCACCGTCATCACGAAGTTCGCCTCCGAAGGCACCACCTGCATGCCCATGTCTTCGAGTCCTTCCCGCAGGTAACGCAGGCCGCGTGCGTTCAATTCGAGCGAGCGGTGCAGGAACTCCTTGTCGGAGAGCGCGCCGATTCCGGCTGCCTGTGCAGGCGTCGAAGGCTCGAACGGCAGCTTGACCTTGAGCAGGTTGCGGATCAGCTCCTCGTGGGCGAAGCCGTAGCCGATGCGCGCGCCGGCCAGGCCGTAGATCTTCGAGAACGTGCGCAGCGTGATCACGTTGTCGTAGCGGTAGTGCATGGAGTCCGGATATTTCGGATTGTCCTTGGCGTACTCGAAGTAGGCCTCGTCGAGAATGATCAGGACGCGCTCCGGCACGTGGCGGTAGAACTCGTCGAACTGGTGTTTCGTGAAGATGGCGCCGGTCGGGTTGTTGGGGTTGGCGAGGTAGACGATTTTGGTGTGCTCGTTGATGGCGGCGGCCAGCGCCGGCAGGTCGTAGTGCCACTCGCGATACGGCACCGTGCGATATTTCACGCCGCGCGAGCGCGCCAGCACCTGGAAGCCGATGAAAGCGGCTTCGGTGGTGAGAACTTCATCCTCGTCGCACAGGAAGGCGCGGATGATGTTGGACATGATGCCTTCCGAGCCGCTGCCCGCGATGACGTTCTCCACCTTGAGCTCGAACTCCTTCGCCAGCACCTCACGCAGGTCGAGCCCGCCGTTGGGGTAGAGATTCAGCCCGCCCAGCACGCGGGTCATGGCTTCGACCGCCTTGGGCGACGGCCCCAGCGGATTCTCGTTCGACGCCAGCTTGGCGATGTGCGCGAGGCCGTACTCCCGGCGGACGGATTCGATCGTTCGCCCCGCCTCGTACGGCCGCAGCGATTCGATATATGGAGGAACCAGTGGCACCGCTTCTATTTTACAGGCCCGGCCCGGCCGCCGCGTCAGATGGACAGCAGCCTATGGAAAAACGACCGGTACTTTTGAAGGGCAATGCGCAGATCTTCCGTGTTCGCGTCGTCCCCGCGGCCCCACTGCTCCTCCAGGCTCTTTCTCTCCAGGGCAAAGCCCTCGGCGAGGCGCCGAATCGTCATCGCCACGAGTTCGTCGGCCTGTTGTACGGCCGACCGGGGCTGGTCCACGAAGCCGGTCTGGACCTGGTCCCAACGGGCCCGCAGATCCTGAATGAAATCGGGCGGCAGCAGAGGCCCCGGCCCGGGTTCCACGGCGGTCGACGGATGTTCTTCGACCTGGCTCATACTCTCCTCCTCGGTCCGGCCGCATGGGCCTCCAGTAACTCATCGAACAGATTGCGATAGTAGACCAGCCCCTGCCGAAGATCCTCGGTGCTGGCCTGTTCGCGCCGGAGGGCGATTTCATGCGCCGCCCGGTAGTTGCTGACCACGTGGGGGTGGTCCACGGAGAGGTATTCGGCGCGGTGTTCGAACTCCGCCATGGGGTATCCGCGCGCGACCATGAGCTCGGAAACCAGGCGGTGCGCGTCCTGAATCGCGCGCATCGGATTGTCGACGAACTCCGCCTGCGTGAGGTGCCACCGCTCCGCGAAGCGATCGCGCTCCTCGGGCTGGAGGCTTCGTATCTGAATGTTCTCCATTCGCTTCCTGCGGTCTAGCAGGGCGTCTTCGGCCTTGGGACGGCTGCCGTATTTGCGGACGGCATCGTCGTACTCGGGTCCGAAATGAGACTGCAATGCCTCGGACCGCCGGCTGCGCCAGAATAGCCAGGCCGCGATGGCGAGCACGATGACCGCGACGACAATCACGGCAACGGCTGCTGGTGTTGTCATATCTGCACTCCTCGGTGATGCTAGTGCAGATGGGCTGCCAGGATGGAAGCGAGTTGTGGGAAAACGGACGCTTACGCGTTCTACGCTCTCAGGCTCCCTTGATCCAGGCGATGGTCCGCCGGATGCCCTCGTCGTAGGGGGTCTTGTGCGTGTTCGGGAACTTCGCGAGCAGTTTGCTGTCGTCCAGGATGAGGGGCGTCTCCACCAGGTAAAGCATCTCGGGCAGCTCGCGCATGAGCGGGCTGAACCAGCCCATGATCTTGAGCAGGCCGCGGCCGGCCGTGCGGTACTTGGGCGCGCGCCCCACCGCACGGTAGATGCGGGTGATGAAATCGAGCGAGTTGATCTCGCCCGGGCCGCCGAAATTCCAGGCCTGGTTGTAGCATTCGGCGCACGATGCCAGATCCGCGATCACGGGGCCGGTATCGGGCACGAACACGAATTCGTGCGCGGGATTGACGGGGCCGATCCAGTTGGCGGTCTTGCCCGCCAGGGCGGCGCGGAAGATCGGGTTGGCCAGGCTGTTGTCGGCGCCGGGCCCGTAGAAATCGGGCAGCCGGACGATCAGGCCGTCGATCTGTCCCTTCTTAGCGGCTTCGAGCAGCAGGTCTTCCTGCTCCTTGCGCCAGATGCCCTTGCGGGCTTGCGGCTCGCGCGGATGCGTTTCCGCCACGCGGGCCGTGCGCGGCACGCCGTAGCCGTAGACGCTCGAGACCAGGACCAGCCTGCGGACCTGCATGGCCGCGGCCGCCTCGAGCGTGGTGCGCATGAGTTTCGGGTGCAGCGCGTGCATGGGGTAGGGCAGTCCTACCGAATAGATGATGGTATCGACCCCGCGGGCGGCGGCGCCGGCCGAGCGTAGGTCGCCGAGGTCCGCTTCGAAGATCTCCGCGTGGCGCATTCCTCCGAAGGCTTTTTCGAGACGGGGCCGTGACCGGCCCACCACGCGAAACGGAATTTCCCGCCGTTCGAACTCGGCCGCCACCCAGGGTCCGATGGCGCCCGCCGCGCCGAAGATCGCCGCTCTTTGTATCAATCCCATGAACGTCGCCAGTATAGCGATTTCCCGGCTGGTAAAATAGAGGCAATAATGATCCAAACCTTATTCGGCTCGGTCGAACAAGAGCCATCCCTGCTCGAAAAACTGAAGAGCGGCGTACAGAAGACGCGGGCAGGACTGGTCACGGCGCTCGAAGACGCGGTCAAGGGCAAGAAAGAAATCGACGCCGATCTTCTGGATGAGCTGGAATTCACGCTGATTTCGGCCGACATCGGGGTGCGCACCACCGAGGAGATTCTGGAGCGTATCCGCGAGCGTGTCTCGCGCCACCAGTTGAACGACGCGACGGAACTGAAGGGGCTTATTCGCGAACAGCTTCTGGAAATTCTCTCGGCCAGCGAGCGCGCGCCGGCCCGCGTTTCCGAACCGCCGGCGGTGATTCTGGTGGTGGGAGTAAACGGCTCCGGGAAGACCACTACTATCGGCAAGCTGGCCAGCCGCTTCAAGGGCGAGCAGCGCTCGGTGCTGCTGTGCGCGGCCGACACCTTCCGAGCCGCGGCGATCGAACAGTTGGAGATCTGGGGTAGCCGCACCGATACGCCGGTAATCCGGCAGGGGCCGGGCAGCGACCCGAGCGCGGTGCTGTTCGATGCGCTGAACGCCGCCCGCGCGCGCAAATCGGACTACGTGATCGTGGACACGGCCGGCCGCCTGCAGACCAAGGAGTACCTGATGGCGGAGCTGCAGAAGATGAGCCGGACCGCCAGGAAGGTGATTCCCGACGCGCCGCACGAAGTGCTGCTGGTGCTGGATGCCACCACCGGACAGAACGGCCTCGAACAGGCGCGCAAATTCACCGAGACTTCCGGGGTGACCGGCATCGTGCTGACTAAGCTCGACGGCACGGCCAAAGGCGGCATCGTGGTGGCGATCGCCCGCGAGCTGAACCTCCCGATCCGCTACATCGGGGTGGGCGAGCGGGTGGACGACCTGCTGCCGTTCGATTCCGAAAAGTTTGTCGAATCGCTCTTCTTCGAATGAACAACAACAACTTCATGCGGGAGGCGCTCGACCTGGCGCGCCAGGGCCGGGCGATGGCGAGCCCCAACCCGATGGTGGGGGCCGTTGTGGTGCGCGACGGCGCGGTGGTTGGCCGCGGCGTCTACACCTGGGCGGGCGTGCGCCACGCGGAAGTGATCGCGCTGGCGGAGGCCGGCACGCAGGCGCGCGGCGCCACCGTGTATGTCAGCCTGGAGCCGTGCTCGCACCAGGGCCGCACGCCGCCCTGCGCCGAGGCCCTGATCGAGGCGGGAGTGGCGCGGGTGGTCGCGGCCATCGAGGATCCGAATCCGCTGGTCTCGGGTGAAGGCTTCCGCAAGCTGCGCGATGCGGGCATCGAGGTCGAGATTGCCGCCGAGTACGCCGCCGAAGCGGAAAAGCTCAACGAGCCGTTCGTCCATTTCATGCGGACCGGCCGCCCGCTGGTGACGCTCAAAGCCGCCATTACGCTGGATGGGAAGATCTCCGCGCCGGACGACAACCGCGGCTGGATCACCAGCGAGCGCGCCCGGGCGCACGTTCAGGAACTGCGGCACGATCACGATGCCATCCTCACAGGGATCGGCACCGTGCTCGCCGACGACTGCGCGCTTACGGACCGCACCGGATTGCCGCGCGCGCGGCCCCTGCTGCGGATCGTCATGGATTCGCAGCTACGCCTGCCTGCCGATTCCAAAATGGTGCGCGGCGCGGCGGGAGACCTGGCGGTAGTGACCACTTCCGCCTCCGCTCCGGAGCGCCGCAAGGCAATGGAGGCGCGCGGCATTACGGTGCTGGTATTCGACGGCCCGGGCGGGCGCGCCGATCTCGCTGAAACCATCGAGTGGCTGGGCCGGCAGAAGTACCTCTCGCTGATGATCGAAGCCGGCAGCAAGTTGAACTGGTCGGCGCTCGAGAGCTCCTGCGTGGACCGCATCTTTTTCTACTACGGGCCGAAGATCCTGGGGGGCCTGGAGGCCCTGCCGCTAGCCGGGGGAATCGGCCGCAGGCGGCGGGCGGATGCCATAAGGATCGGCGGCGTCACCATACATCCCATCCCGCCCGATGAGTTCGCGGTGGAAGGATACGTCGATGTTCACAGGGATTATTGAAGAGCTGGGCACGGTGGAATCGGTCGTGGCGCGCGCCGCCGGAGCGCGCCTCAAGGTCCGCTGCTCCACCGTAATGGAGGACATGACCGAAGGCGCCAGCATCGCCGTGAACGGAGTGTGCCTCACGGCGGTGGATCTCGAGCCGGACGGCTTCTTCGCGGACATGGCGCCCGAGACGCTCAAGCGCAGCAACCTGGGCGCACTGCGGGCCGGATCGCGCGTGAACCTGGAGCGGCCTCTTTCGCCGGGCGGCCGGCTGAGCGGCCACATCGTGCAGGGCCACGTGGACGGCACCGGGGAGTTCGTTTCGCTGGACGCGCTGGGCGACGAGAACTGGTGGCTGCGGATCCGCGTGCCGGCGGAGCTGGACCCGTTCCTGGTTTTCAAAGGCTCGATCGCGATCGACGGCATCAGCCTGACGATCGCGGAGCTCGAAGGAGACGTCCTCTCCGTGACCATCATCCCGCACACCTACCGCAATACGACGCTCGGCGGATACCGCACCGGCGACAAAGTGAACCTGGAGTGCGATGTGCTGGCCAAGCACGTAGAGAAGCTGCTGCGGAAACTGGATGTGAAGGCGCCGCTGACGGTGGAGAAACTGCGGGAGAACGGGTATTAGATTCCGGGCAAGGTAAAGCATGCCCCACGCTTTAGCTTGCCCGGTTCTGTGTTTCCTAGTTAACCGATGACGGCCGGCGCTCGGCCTGGTCCAGCACGATGGTTTGCAGCGATTCGAGCGCTTCCACGACACGCTCCACCAGGTCGTCGGTCTGCGCCACAGCGGTGCGGATGGAATCGACGGACTTGCGGTGTCCCTCGATCGACTGCTCGAAGACTTTGAGCTCCGCGGTCAGGCTGTCGCGCAACGCCGCGGCATTCTGGTCGAACCCTTCCATCATCGCTTCGATTTTGTGCAGCCGCTCGCTGGTGGCGATAAGGCCCTGCTCCACACCCGCGAGGCGTTCGGCCAGCGCTGTGCGCTCGTCGCCGGCGGCGGCCACTTCGCTGCGCAGGCTGTTCAAGGCCTCGCCCGCGGAACGTTCCAGGGCGGAGATCGTGTTCTCATGCATTTGCATCATGCTGGAGAAGCGCGACTCCATCTGCTGCATCTCGGCGTGGAAGGCAGTCTCGAGGGCTTCCCATCCGGGCACCGTCGGAGCCTTGGCGCGGCGTGCGGCCACGCTCAACAGCTTCAGCTCGAGCATCAGTTTCTGAACGCGCTGGAAGCGGCCCGCCGGATCTTTCGACAGGCAGCCGTTGAGCACACGGTCCACCGCCGGGCTGCCCGAGGACGCGGGCTGTGAGTGCTGAAGCGACTGGGCGATCGCCTCCGGGCCTTCCCCTTCGAACGCGCGCCTGCCGGTGAACATCTCATACAGAATCGCGCCGAACGAGAAGATGTCGCTGCGGGCATCCGCCTGCGCGCCTGAAAGCAATTCGGGTGCGGTATACGGCGTGACCTTGCCGTATTCAAACAGCGGCAGAAGCTCTACCGTGTCCGAGTTCACCCTGATCTGCGACGGAGTCAGGGCGCCGTGTGCGCTGCCGGCCTCATGAATCTTTCTAAGGGCCTCCGCCAGACTGAGTGCGTGGTTCAACGCGTCGGTGATTGGGATCCTGCCTCCTCCCAACACCTGGGCGAGGGTTTGCGGTTCCTGAACATTCGTCATGAGACTGGTCATGGTACTCCTCCGTCTTCAGAAAGTAAAACAGGTACACGCCGCGGGTTCAAGTATGCCTGCAGTGTTAACGGCTAAATTGTGAGTACCAGACGTACATTCCCTATGGTTATCCAACCATCGATTCCCGGAAGAATTCGAGGGATCGCGCGGCACACGTTTCCCAGCGGAAATCGGCCGCTCGCACGCGTCCGCGAGCAGCCAGATCCGCACGCAGGGCGGGCGACAGGAGCAGGCGCTGGAGGGCATCGCGCAGCTCCTGCGGGCTGCGTGGATCCACCAACACCGCGGCATCGCCGGCGATCTCCGGCAGGGAAGAGACGTTCGATGTGACCACCGGAACGCCGGCCGCCATGGCCTGCGCCACCGGAAAGCCGAATCCCTCGTACAGCGAAGGATAGGCGAAGACCGTTGCGCCGGCCGTGAGCAGCGGCAGATCCGCCTCGGGGACATATCCCAGGTAGCGGGTCTGCCGTACCCGCTCCAGGGTGGCGGCCGGGGCCCACCCCGCGGGACCGGCTGTTACCAGCTCGAACTCTTCGCGCAGCGAGGCCGGCAGGGCCTCCCAGGCATCGAGCAGCGTGTCGAGGTTCTTGCGCGGCTCGATGGTGCCGACGAACAGGACGTACGACTGCTTCAGGTGATAGCGCGTGCGCAGGCCGTCTACCGCGCGGGCATCCGGGTCGAAGAACGAGCCGGCGATGCCGGAGTGGATGACCGCGATCTTTTCGGGCGGCAGGCGCAGCAGGCGCACCGCGTCGTCGCGGGTTGCGGCCGAGACCGCGATCAGACGATGCGCCCGGCGCGCGAGCTCGGCGAAGTTGCTATCGGCGCGGCGGTTGGCGGCGGGATGCAGCTCCGGCATCAGCCAGCTCGTCATGTCGTGAATGGTGGCGGTGAGGCGCGGCCGCCGCGGCGGGTTCCGCACCAGGCTGCTGGCGTGGAAGACGTCGGCGCCGCGCGTCATCCAATCGAGAGAGGGCAGCCGGGCGTAGTTCGAGAGCGCCAGCGAACCGAGCCCGAGCGTGGTGGCGAAGCGGCCGGCGATCGACCCTTCGTGCGTGAGCGGCCGAAGTTCCGGCATGGCGGGCACGGTGCGGATCTCGTCCGGCCCGGCGGCGCGGCGCAAGTGCTGGATCCAGTAATAGAGGTAATTCTTGACACCGGCGCTGCGGATGAGCAGAGGTACGGCGTCGATCGCGACGCGCATCGTTTTCAGTATGTGCTAAACTACCGGTTTATGGCAGCAGCCACCCTCGCCAGGCATCATCATCACCATCGTGCCGCAACGCGACGGGCGGTGTTCTGATTGGCCTCACACCGGAATTTGAAATGACGCCCGCCGCGAAACGGCGGGCTTTTTTATTTTGTGCTCAACATGAATCTCGACTTTCAGAAATCGGACGGATTGATCACCGCCGTCATTCAGGACCACGCCAGCGGACGCGTCCTGATGGTGGGCTACATGAATGAGGAAGCCTTCCGCAAGACCGTGGAGACCGGCTTCGCCACCTTCTATTCGCGTTCGCGCAAGAAGCTCTGGCTGAAGGGAGAAAGCTCGGGCCACCGCCTGCTGGTGAAAGAGATCGCGACCGATTGCGACCAGGACGCGGTGCTGGTGAAGGTGGAAGCCCTGGGCCCCGGCGTGTGCCACGAGGGCTACCAGAGCTGCTTCTTCCGCACCCTCGAAGCCGGCGAATGGAAGGTCGCGGACGTCCGCTCGTACGATCCGGACGCGGTCTACGGAGGCAAGGCGTGAAGCTGAAGCTGGGCATTCCGAAAGGCTCGCTCGAGAACGCCACGATCGACCTGTTCCGCCGCGCCGGATTTTCGATCACCACCAGCAGCCGCTCGTATTTTCCGGGCATCGACGATCCGGAGATCGAGTGCATGCTGATCCGCGCGCAGGAGATGGCGCGTTACGTGGAAGACGGCATTCTGGACGCGGGGCTGACCGGGCGGGATTGGATCGAAGAGAACGAGGCGACCGTGATGGCGGTGGCGGACCTGATCTACGCCAAGCAGAGCTTCGGCAAAGTCCGCTGGGTTCTGGCGGTACCGGAAGCGTCGAGCTTCCACACGGTGCACGACCTGGAGGGCAAGATCATCGCCACCGAACTGGTGGCCACAACGAAGCGGTACCTGGCGTCGCACGGTGTGAAGGCGAAGGTAGAATTCAGTTGGGGCGCCACCGAGGTGAAGCCGCCGGTGCTGGCGGATGCCATTGTGGAAGTCACCGAGACGGGCTCTTCGCTGCGCGCCAACAAGCTCAAGATCATCGATACGGTGATGGAGTCGAACACGCAGTTGATCGCCAACTGCCGGTCCTGGGAGGACCCGGCGAAGCAACGCAAGCTGCTCGACATTAAGATGCTGCTCGAAGGCGCGATCAACGCACTCGGCAAAGTGGGGTTGATGCTCAACGTCCATAAGAACGACCTGCAGGCCGTGCTGGGCGTGCTGCCGGCGTTGAAGCGGCCGACTATCTCGCACCTCAGCGATGAGGAATGGCTGGCGGTGAACACGATTCTCGATGAATCCACGGTGCGCGACATCATCCCGCGGCTCAAGCAGGCGGGAGCGCAGGGGATCGTGGAATATCCGCTGAATAAGATCGTCCTGTGATCCGCATACTGGCAAGCAAAGATATCGGCCGCCTGCTGGCTCGCAAGGCGGCGCGATTTACGGAAGCAGAAGCCGTGGTGCGGCCGATCCTCGAGGCCGTGCGGAGCCGCGGCGACCGCGCGTTGATGGAGTATGCCCGCAAATTCGACGGCCTGGCGCGCAAGTCGGTCCGGGTGCCCGCGGCGGAACTCGAGGCGGCGCGGGTCAACCTGGCGCCGGAGTTCCGGCGCGCCGCCGAGACCGCCGCAGCCAATATTCGCGCCTACGCCGAACGCCAGATGCCGCCGGAGTGGAGCCGCGAATTCCGAACGGGCCTGCGGCTTGGTCAGATCGTGCGGCCTCTCGACACGGTAGCGGCGTACATCCCGGCCGGACGCTATCCGCTGCCCTCCACCCTCCTGATGACGGTGGTGCCGGCGCAGGTGGCCGGCGTGCCGAATATCTGCGTGGCTTCGCCGCGGCCTGTGGTTGAGGTGTTCGGTACGGCGTCGCTGCTGGGAGTCGGAAACGTCTTCCAGATGGGCGGCGCCCAGGCCATCGCGGCGTTCGCATACGGGACCCGCACGGTGCCGCGCGCGGACCGCATCGTCGGTCCGGGCAACATCTACGTGGCGGCGGCTAAAAAGCTGCTGGCGGGCGAGGTGGGGATCGATTTCGTCGCCGGGCCCACCGAGATTCTGATGATTGCCGCCGAGGGCGATCCGCGTCACATTGCGGCGGACATGCTGGCGCAGGCCGAGCACGATGTGGACGCTTCGGCGATCCTGCTGACCACATCGAAGCGGCTGGCCCGGGCAGTCGCCAGGGAACTGGAGCGGCAGCTTGCCGTTCTGCCGACGGCCGCGGTGGCGTCGAAATCCATCGCGCGCAACTCGGCCATCATTTTGGTGGAGTCGCTGGAGGAGGCCGTGGAGATTTCGAACCGCTTCGCTCCCGAGCATCTCAGCATCCCGGATTCCGCGCTGCTGGCCAGGGTGAAGCACGCCGGCAGCGTGTTCGTCGGTCCGCACAGTCCCGAGGCGGCCGGCGATTATGCTTCCGGCCCCAACCACGTCCTGCCCACCAGCGGCGCCGCACGCATCCGCGGGGGACTTTCCGTAATGGACTATCTCAAAGTCATTTCCGTGCAGGAACTCTCGGCGGCCGCGCTCGCTCGCATCGCGCCCGCCGTGACGACGCTGGCGCGCGCCGAGGGCCTGGAAGCCCACGCCCGCTCCGTGGAGGTTCGGCTCGATGGCCGTTAAGGCACCCAAGCTCCCCAAAGGCGCGATACGGCCGCGCCGCGCCGTGCAGGCCATGGCGCCCTACTCCCCTCCGACCGCCGGCCGCAACGGCAAACTGCGGCTCGATTTCAACGAGAACACCGTGGGCTGCTCGCCGCGCGTGATCGCCGCTATCCGGGAGCAGCTCACGCCCGGCTGCCTCGCGATCTATCCCGAATACGGCGGGGCCAAAGAGGCCGTCGCTGCTTACTTCGGCGTCGCGCCGTCGCAATTCGTCTTCACTAACGGAACCGACGAAGCCATCCAGGTCTTTCTCAATACGTATGTCGATGACGGGCAGGAAGTGGTGCTCCTGAAGCCTTCCTATGCGATGTACCGATTCTACTCCGAGGTGGCGGGCGCAAAGATCAAGGAGGTCGAGTACCCTTGGCCCGGCATGGAGTTCCCGCTCCAGGACGTGCTCGATGCCATCACACCCCAAACGCGCGCAGTCCTGCTGGCCAATCCGAACAACCCCACCGGCACGGGAATCGGGCTGCTCGGCATCGAGCGCATTCTGCACCGGGCGCGGAAGGCCGTGGTGCTGATCGACGAGGCCTACTACGAGTTTTGCGGTGTCACGGCGCTCACTGAAATCGAGCGGGTGCCCAACCTGTTCGTCTGCCGGACCTTCTCCAAAGTGTTCGGCATGGCCGCGATGCGGCTGGGCTGCCTGTTTTCGCACGAGGCCAACGTGGCCTACCTGCACAAAGCGCAATCGCCGTACAGCGTAAATTCCGTGGCAGTGCTGGCGGCCCAGGCCGCGCTGGAGGACCGCGAATACATCGAAACTTACGTGGCCGAAGTGCTGGCCGCGCGGGAGCTTTTGTGCGTGGGCCTCGAGAAACTCGACATCCGCTACGTGCCCAGCTCCGCCAACTTCGTCCTGGGTGACTTCGGCCGCCGTGCGATCGAAGTGCGCGATGCGCTGCGCGGCCAGGCCATCCTGGTGCGCGACCGCAGCTATGAAGCCCCGGGCTGCGTCCGCATCACGGTCGGAACGCGGGAACAGACACGGCGGCTGCTGGCGGCGCTCGAGGAGATCTGGAACCGATGAGCCGGCCGATCCTGGTCTTCGACATGGATGGCGTCCTGGTGGATGTGACCGAATCCTATCGCGAGACCATCGCGCAAACCGTGGAGCATTTCACGGGGACCAAGCCCGCCAACCAGCAGATTCAGGACTACAAGAACCAGGGAGGCTGGAACGACGATTGGAAGCTCTCGCACCATATCGTCGCGAGCGCCGGGGTCGAAGTGCCGTTCGAGGAAGTGAAGGCATACTTCCAGTCGATCTTCCTTGGTAGCGGCAGCGACGGCCTGATCCGGCGGGAGCGCTGGGTGGCCAGGCCCGGCACGCTCGAGACGCTCCGTCGCGCGTTCCGGCTCGCTGTTTTTACCGGACGGCCGAGGGAGGAGATCCGCCTGACGCTCGACCGCTTTGCCCCGGAACTCGTATTCGACCCGATCATCGGCATGCAGGACGTGGAACGCCACAAGCCCGATCCGGAGGGATTGCTGCGCATCGTCGCAGACAACCCGGGCAGCGAGATCGTCTATGTCGGCGATACCGTGGATGACGCCCGGGCCGCGCGCGCCGCGCGTGTGCCGTTCATCGGAATCGCCTCGCCTTCGAACCCGCTCTACATCGACCTGGTGTTTCTGTTCCAGGAAGAGGGGGCCTACGCCATCGTGGACGATATCAACTATCTGGAAGAGGTTTTCGCGTCATGAGAAGGGCCGCGATCGAGCGCAACACGAAAGAGACCCGCATCGCCGGTCGCCTGAAGATCGAAGGTCGCGGCCGCTACGAGATTTCGACCGGCATACGGTTCTTCGACCACATGCTGGAGCTTTTCGCGAAGCACGGCGGCTTCGACCTGCATCTGCAGGCCGATGGCGACCTGGACGTGGACCAGCACCACACCGTGGAAGACGTGGGGATCGTGCTCGGACAGCTCTTCGCCAAGGCCCTGGGAGACCGCAAGGGGATCAACCGCGCGGGGTATTTCGTGCTCCCGATGGACGAGACGCTGGCGGTGGTGGCGCTCGACCTGGGCGGGCGCCCGGCGCTGGTCTACAAAGACCGGGTGAAGGTAAGGCTGGTGGGCGATCTGCAAACCGAGCTGGTGGAGGATTTCTTCGGCGGATTCGTGAACCATGCGGGCGCGAACCTTCACGCCAAGGTGCTCTACGGGCGCTCCAACCATCACAAGGTGGAGGCGATCTTCAAGTGCTTCGCGCGCGCCATGAAATACGCCTGCTCGAAGGACGCGCGGCTCAAGGATCAACTGCCCTCCACCAAGGGTCTGCTATGATCGCGATTTTCGATTACGGCGCCGGCAACCTGCGGTCCGTGCAGAACACGCTGGCCGAGATCGGCTGCGAATACACACTGGTGCGCGACGCCGAAGGTCTGCGGCAGGCGGCCAAAATCATCCTTCCCGGGGTGGGGCACTTCGGGCAGATGATGCGCGCGCTCGACGCGCTGGCGGTCCGCGACACCCTGCGGGAACGGATCGCCGCCGGCGTGCCGTTCCTGGGCATCTGTCTCGGCATGCAGGCGCTGTTCGAAGCGAGCGAGGAGGCTCCGGAGGTCGAAGGCTTAGCCCTGTTCCCGGGGATCGTCAAGCGCTTCCCCGCCGACGCGCGTGTGCCGCACATGGGCTGGAACGAGCTGGAACCGAAGACCGGGTCGAAGCTGCTACAGGCGCTGCCACCGAGTCCCTATGTATACTTCGCGCACAGTTACTATGTGCCCGAGGTCCCCGATGCGGCGGCATTGTGCACTTACGAGATCCGCTACACCGCCGCGCTCGAGGCCGGCAATGTTTACGGCGTGCAGTTCCACCCGGAAAAATCGGGCAGCCTGGGTTTGCGGATCGTCAAGAACTTTCTGAGCGACGCATGCTAGCCAAGCGCATTATCCCCTGCCTGGACGTCACCGCCGGCCGCGTGGTGAAGGGCGTGAACTTCGTGAACCTGCGGGACGCCGGCGATCCGGTGGAACTGGCCGGCCGCTATAATCGCGACGGCGCCGATGAACTGGTCTTCCTCGATATCACCGCTTCGAGCGATGCCCGCGAGATTATGGCGGACGTGGTGGCCCGCACGGCCCGCAAGGTTTTTATCCCGCTGGCGGTCGGCGGAGGGATCCGGTCGGTGGCCGATGCGCGCCGCATACTCATGTCGGGCGCCGATAAGGTTTCGGTCAACACCGCGGCGGTCCGGCGTCCGGCGTTGATCACGGAGCTTTCGCAGGAGTTCGGCGCGCAGGCGGTGGTGCTGGCCATCGACGCACGGCGCCACGGGGCGGGGAACTGGCACGTTTACACTCGCGGCGGCCGCGACGACGAAGGCTCGGACGCCATCGCCTGGGCGGCGCGCGGCGAGGAACTGGGCGCGGGAGAGATTCTGCTCACGTCGATGGACACGGACGGGGTCCAGACCGGCTTCGACTGCGACTTGACGCGCGCGGTTTCGCGAGCGACGCATGTTCCCGTGATCGCCTCGGGCGGTGCCGGCAAGCCGGAACACTTCGTGCGGGTCCTCACGGAAGGCTGCGCGGACGCGGCGCTGGCGGCTTCGATCTTCCACTATGGCACGTACACCGTCTACCAATTGAAGGAGGAGTTGGACAAGCGCGGCATTCCGGTGAGGCCGCCGCAATGATCATTCCGTGCATCGACCTGATGGACGGCAAGGTCGTCCAATTGGTGCAGGGGCGCGAGAAGGCGCTGGAAGGCGATTCGCCGGAAGCGATGCTCGAGCGGTTCGCGGGCTTCCCCGAAATCCAGGTGATCGACCTGGACGCCGCCATGGGCCGCGGGTCGAACGACGGGCTGGTGCGTATGCTGGCCTCGCGAGCGGTGACGCGTGTCGGCGGCGGCGTCCGTACGGCGGATCGCGCGCGGGCGCTGGTGCAGCAGGGAGCGCACCGCGTGATTGTGGGGACTTCGGCGTTCACCGCGACGGGCATCAATGCGCCGCTGCTGGCCGCCATCCGCGATGCCATCGGGTGCGAGCGCCTGGTCATTGCTGTGGATTCCAAAGGCGGGCATATCGTTATCAAGGGATGGCAGGAGGCTACGGCGCTCACCGCCGAGCAGGTGCTGGCGGATCTGGAGCCGTACTGCTCCGGATTCCTGTGCACATACGTGGATAAGGAAGGCATGATGCAGGGCACGGACCTCGACTGGTTCCGCCGCCTGCGCGCCGCGACTTCGCGCGAACTGACGGCCGCGGGCGGGATCACCACGAAGGAAGATATCCGGGCTCTCGCGGCGATGGATATTCACGCCGCGCTCGGAATGGCGATTTACACGGGAAGGTTGAAGCTGGATGAATTGCGTTAGCGCTGCTCTGTCTCGGCGATCCGCCTTTTGAGATATTCCTGCTCGATGCGGTTGGCCGCCAGCGCGAGGGCCTGTCCGTAGGCTTCCCTGGCTTCCAACGGCCGGTTCATCCGGCGCAGGATATCCGCCCTCGCGGCGTAGAACAGGTAGTATCCATCGAGCTCGCCGGACGCGCCCAGGGCGTCGATCCGCGCGAGACCTTCCTCGAGCCCGGCGCTCAGCGCGACCGCCACGGCGTGATTCAGCGCGATCACAGGGGAGCAATGGAGTGCGAGCAGCCGCTCGTAGAGGGCCGCGATCTGAGGCCAATCGGTGTCCCTGGGCGTCGCGGCTTGCGCGTGGAGGGCGGCAATCGCGGCCTGCAACTGGTAAGGGCCGAGCGGAGCGCGGCGCAGGGCCTTCTCCACCAGTGCCAGGCCTTCGGCGATCTGGGGTTGGTCCCATTGCGAACGGTCCTGCTCCTCCAGGGTCACGAGCCGGCCGTCGAGGACTCGCGCGTGCCGGCGCGAATCGTGCAGCAGCATCAGGGCCAGCAGGCCGTGGTTCCCGGGCTCCGCGGGAAGCAGAGCACAGAGCATCCGGCCTAATCGAATCGCCTCGGCGCACAGGTCGAGACGCACCAACCGGTCTCCGGAAGCGGCCGAGTAGCCTTCGTTGAAAATCAGGTAGATCACGGCCTGCACCGATTCCAGCCGCTCGGGCAGGCGGGAGGGAGGCGGAACCTCGTAAGGGATGCGCGCCTCGGAGATTTTTCGCTTGGCCCGCACCAACCGCTGGGCGAGGGTGGCTTCCGGCACCAGGAACGCCTTGGCAATCTCCACCGTCGTCAGCCCGCCCAGGGTGCGCAGAGTCAGGGCCACCTGGGCCTCCGGGCTGAGGGCCGGGTGGCAGCAGGTGAAGATCAGGCGCAGCAGGTCGTCGGGAAAAGGCACGGGCGGCTCCTCGCTCAGATCCTCGGGCAGGCTGAAGGCATCCGACTCGTAGAGCAGCGAGTCCTGCTTCTCCCGGCGGGTGCGCTCCCGGCGGCTTTGGTCGATCAGCTTGCGGTGAGCGGCGGTGGTAATCCAGGCGGCCGGATTTTGCGGGATGCCCCTCTCCGGCCACACGGCGAGCGCGGAGGCGAACGCTTCCTGGAGCGCCTCCTCCGCACGGTCGAAGGAGCGGCAGATACGGATCAACGTCGCGGTGATCCGGCCCGACTCCTCGCGGAACAGGGATTCCGCTGCCGCCCGGACGTCCATCTTCACATCCGCCGCGGAAGGTCGGCAATCGGGCGGACTTCGATGCATCCCGCGGCGCCTTTGCAGGCGCTGGGAATGCGGCTGGCCCATTCGATGGCCTCGTCGAGGTTGCTGCATTCCATGATGTAGTAGCCCGCCAGTTGTTCCTTGGTCTCGGCGAACGGCCCGTCCGTGGTGATGGCTGCTCCGTTGGTCACCCGGACGGTGGTCGCGGTGGACGTCGGCTTGAGCCCTTCGTACCCCAGCAGGACCCCCTTCCGGATCGCGTCGTCCATCACGGCGATGTGGCCCTGCTTCACGGCCTCCACCTCCTCTGGCGGAAGGCCTTCGGGCCGCTCCTGCGAATAGATCAGCATCATGTAGCGCATAGGGAATCCCTCCTCAGTTAGTGTTGCGCGGCAGGGGGCCGGACGGAAAGTGGGGGTCGGCTTCCACCTCGAGAATCTGCTTCGTGTGGCGCTCGGTGTGGGCCGCCACAGCCAGGATCCACTGGTAGCCATCCAGGGGTCCGAGCGCCGGGTGCGGCACGACGTGGGCTCTCAGTCCGTGGTTCGATTCGAGAATCGACATCAACTCTCCGCAGCCTGCGAGAAAGCGATCGAGCGCCTCGTTGGGGCTCCAGCGGCCGGTAGGCACGAGGATCTCCGGAGCCTGCAGCTTCGTGGAACGGTCAGGGACTTTGGACAGAATCATGGCATCGATCTGTCGCGGGTCGATACCCTTCGCCGGCGCGGGGCCGTCGGCCAGGTGGGGGAGCACGTTCGCCAGGACGACGTCTTCGGTCAAAGCGATGTGTTCCAGCACCTCCGCGGCCGACCAGCGGTCCGCTGCCGGCTTGAACTTCCATTGAGTTTCCGACAAGCCCTTGACGCTCCTGATCAAGCCCTCGCGGGTCTGGGCAAGGTAGTGGAGCGCCTGGCTGCGTTCGGTTGGTGTGATGTCCTGGCCGGCGGCAGCGGCCGCGAAGCCCAGGACGCCTGAGATCAATATCGGAGTGCTGCGGAAAATTCTGAGTTGCATTTGTTTCTCCTTCTGAGGGAACGACGATCCGGAATCCGCGGATCGACAGGCCACCCAGAAAAAGTCCACGCGTTTCGCGGAACGGCACTCGGGACCGAATCGCGACTGCGTCCGCAGGGAGCCTTGCCGGACCATTGACATCGTTCGACAATCGATAGGAGAAGCCCTCATGACCAATCGTGCAAGCCTCACTGCGGAGTACATGGCGCTTTTCCGCGCCCTCGAATCGTCACGCCCGGCCGGATCGCGCTTCTTTGTAGACCCTGATGCTTCTCTTTTCCTGTGCGGCTGGCGAAAATGGCTTGCTCGATTAGCGACCGTACCGGCAGGGCGCCAGATTGCGGAGAGATTACTTGATCGAGCATCTCCAGGTGCAAGGGCAACGGGCGTGGCCCGCACCAAATGGATTGACGACGAAGCCACAGGCGCGCTGGAAACCGCGCGACAGCTTGTCTTACTCGGGGCTGGATTCGATATGCGTGCGTTTCGTTTGCGCTCGGCAACACACGCCCGCACATTTGAACTGGACCATCCAGAAACATCGCATTCGAAACAGGCGATCGCACGGCGAGACCTGCCCGAACGCATCCGGTACATCGGTATCGACTTCAATAGTCAGTCGATCGCGGAGGTCCTCCTTCATGCCGGGTTCGACAACTCACGACCCGCATCTTTGATCTGGGAAGGCGTCACAAATTACCTGACTCCGGAAGCCGTTGACCGCTCCTTAGTTACGAGCAACTCGCCGGACGGCGCTTTGCGTTCATTCTCGAGTAGGGGTACAGTAATGCGGCACGTCGCCGGTCGATTTCTTCTAAGGCGCCCAAGAAAAGATCAGATCGATTCCAGCTCCTCTTCGAGCATCTGACGCTGGGAGAGCTCCGAGTAGTAGCCCCCGGCCGCCACCAGTTCGGCATGCGTGCCCTGCTCGACGATGCGGCCCCGCTCCAGCACGATGATCCGGCCGGCCTGCCGCACCGTCGAGACGCGGTGCGAGATCAGGATGACCGTGCGGCCCTGCATCACCCCGGCGAGGTGGGTCAGAATGCGTTCTTCCGTGAGGGTATCGACGCTGGCCAGGGCGTCGTCCAGCACCAGGATGCGCGGGTCTCGCAGGATCGCCCGGGCGATGGCGGTGCGCTGTTTCTGGCCGCCGGAGAGCGTGATGCCGCGCTCCCCGACCATCGTTTGGTAGCCCAATGGGAAAGACTCGATATCGTCCGCCAGCCCGGCAATTGTGGCGGCGCGGCGGATGTCTTCATCGGTCGCGGTATCCACTCCGAACGCGATGTTCTCCGCAATGGTGGCGCTGAACAGGAAGGTCTCCTGCGGGACGAAGCCGATCTGCCGCCGGAGATCGGCCGGGTCGAGCTCGCGAATGTCGATTCCGTCCAGTAGAACGGCTCCGCCGGTGGGATCCATCAGCCGCGGAATCAGTGACGCCAGAGTGGTCTTGCCGGAGCCGGTGTGTCCTACCAGCGCGACGGTCGCGCCGGCCGGAATCCGCAGGTCGATCGAGTCGAGCGCCAGGGTGCTGCCGTAATCCATCGAAACTTCCTGAAACTCGATCTCGCCGCGGAACGATTCCGGACGCGACCGGCGCGGGAGGGGCCGCGATGGTCGGGCGCTCGGCCAGGATCTGGTTGATGCGCTTCAAGGACGCGCTGCCGCGCTGCATCAGGTTCACCACCCAGCCGAGCGCGATCATGGGCCACACCAGCATCCCCATATAGGTGTTGAACATCACAAAGCTGCCGATCGAGATTTTGCCCAACAGGACCTGGCGGCCGCCGACCCACAGCACCACCAGGAAAGTGGTCCCGATCAGAACCTCGAGCAGCGGTTGGAAGAAGCCTTGAATCAGGACCAGCTTCAGGTTCTGTCCGATATACTGGCGGTTCAATTCCGCGAAGCGCCGCATCTCGGCGCGCTCCTGCACGAACGCGCGGATCATGCGCACGCCCGAGAGGTTTTCCTGGACGCGGCTCGAAATGTCGGAGAACATCTCCTGAATGCGCTCGAAGCGGGTGTGGATCGCGCGGCCGGTGAAGATCACGGCCAGGCTGACGGCCGGGGCCGGCATGATCGCGAAGAGGGCCAGGCGCCAGTCGAAGGACATCATGATGGCGATCGCCAGCGCGAAGGTCAGGGAGGTTTCGAACCAGTACATCACTCCCGGTCCGAGCATCATGCGGACGGCGTTCAAGTCATTGGTGGCGCGAGCCATGACGTCGCCGGTGCGGGTGCGGGCGTAAAAATCCGGAGAGAGATCCACGAGGTGCCGGAAGAGGTCGTTGCGCAGGTCGTATTCGATGTCGCGGGACACGCCGATCAGGATCACGCGCATCCAGAACTGGAAGGCGCCCTTGATCAGCGCCAGCCCCACCAGGTATCCGGCGAACCGCAGGAAGAGCGTCGATCCGCTGGCGCCGAAGGCATCCACGGCCTGCTTGATCATGAGCGGCTGGAGAGCCTGCGCGACGTCCTTGAGGATCAGGCAGAAGAAGCCCAGCGCCATTCCGCCGCGATAGCGCCAGAGGTATTTGCGAACGGTGGAAAGCGACTCCCACATGGCGTCAGGGTTCCATAGCGGCAGTCAGGGGTTGCAGCCGAAAGGGTGAATTCACCAACTACTTCTCGTCCGTGGAGTTCTTCTGGTCGAGGTTGCCGACCGTCTTGAGCCGCTGGTAGAGGCGCTCGACTTCGGCTTCGTCTTCCGGCCTCAGGATGCGATACCGGGGCGGCGGCGGGGCCGCCTCTTTGCGCTCGTTGCCGGGCGCCAGCACCTCACCCCAGTATTGCCGGTAGGGGATTCCGTCGATCAGGGCATCCCGCGAGAGCCGCCGCAGGTGGCGCAGCAGGCTGTTGCAGGCGTCCAGGTCGCCGGGGTAGATCAGCAGAAGGCGCGAATCGTCGAAGAGGGTGATGCGGGCAATCAGGGGAGAAACCCACCCGGTGCGATCCAGCCGCCGGATGTCCATCCAGGGGATAACCCGTTTGCCGATCGCCAGATAACCTTCGTGAACTTCCACGGTGGGGCGAAAGCCCAGGGCCAGGAGAAACGCCGCGGTAAGGAAGAACAGGGCCGCCGGAATGAAGGCCGGCCGGAAGCTGAACTCGAACGCAAACCACGCGCAGCCCCCACCCAGAACGATCGCGGTGAGGCCGAACCACCGGTAATGCTGCGCGGGCAAATAGCGAGTCATGAGCAACCCCGTCATTTTTAGACTACTCCCGCGCTTACAACCCGTCAATGCGCTCGCGCCAACTGAATTCCGCGCCAGGTATAGTGCAGGCCGCTCCAGACCGTAAAACCCACGCAGGGCCATAGCATTGCGGACGAGAACAGATCTAGTACCCGGTAGGGGAGCACATCCCGCGCCATCCAGGAAACGGCTGTAACAATCTGTACGAATGTCGAGAGCTTGCCCCAAACGGTGGGGGGGAAGCGCCGCAGGGGTGTCAGGAGCATGATGGCGGCCACCGCCAGCAGGATGTACAGATCGCGTCCGAAAATGATGGCCACGAACCACCAGGGCAGGATGGAGGCTGCCGCCAGGGCCAGGAACACGCCGCTGAGCAGGCACTTGTCGGCGATCGGGTCGAGGTAGGCGCCGGCCTGGGTGGACGAGCCGAAGTGTCGTGCCGCCGCGCCATCCAGCAGGTCGGTCGCGGCCGCGGCGGCAAAGAGGGCCAGCGCGGTGAAATGCCGTCCGGTCAAGATGGATTGGATTACAAAAGGTACGAGAAACAGGCGCAGCAATGTGAAGAGATTAGGGATGGTCAGCCAGCTCGGCATCTCTGAGACGAGTGTAGCAGCGGAGTACGGATCCTCGGCCAGGGCAAACCCGGAATTTGCCCCCGCCAGGGAAGGACATTCTTTTGATCTATGCTTACTAGTCAGGCGACGGCCGGGATCGTCTCAAAATTCTTCAGTTCGCCGGCGCCGGCCGAGGGCTTGCAACTGTAAATGCGCGGCGTAATTCCGAAGCGGCCGTGGTAGGCGGAAACGATAGCGTCCTGGAATTTCTCCAGCGCACGCGGGCTCAGCATGGTGACCGTGCAGCCGCCGAATCCGCCGCCGGTCATGCGCGATCCGTAAACGCCGTCGATCCCCAGCGCCGTATCCACGAGGAAATCGAGCTCCTCGCAGCTCACTTCGTAGTCGTGCTGCAGGCTGCGGTGCGATTCCACCAGCAGGCGGCCCATCCCGGTGAGCTCGCCGGCCGCCCCGGCTTCCACGAAGCGGTTCACGCGGTCGTCTTCCGTCACCACGTGCCGCGCGCGGCGCCGGATGAGGTCGGGCAACTGAGCTTCCACCTCGGCAAACTGCGCGGGGCTGACATCCCGCAGGCTGGTCGCGGCGGGGAAACGCTTCTGGATGCGCTCGACCGCCTCGGCGCATTCGCGCACGCGGTCGCGGTAGGCGGTGCCGGAAAGCTCGTGCTTGACCATGGTGTTCACGGCCAGGAAAGTGACGCCGTCGGGGATGCGCACGTCGCGATGCTCCAGGCTGCGGCAATCGATGGCCACCGCCGAATTCTCGCGGCCGAAGACCGAAATGTACTGGTCCATGATGCCGCAGGGCATCCCTACGAATTCGCGCTCGGCCCGCTGGCAGAGCTTCGCCAGCTCCATCGGATCGAAGAGCCTTCCGCGGAGAAACGCCAGCGCCGAAGATACCTCGAGCGCGGCCGAGGAGCTCAGCCCCGAGCCATCCGGCACCGTGCTGCGGATCAGCAGGTTGGCGGGCTCCACCGGGAATCCGGCGCGAATCACTTCGCGCGCGACGCCGACCGGATAGTCGGTCCAGTGACGCGCCGGCTGCGCATTGGGGAGGTCCGAGACCAGGAACTCCCGCGACTCCTTGCGGTCTTCCGAGTAGATGTGGAGCTTGCCGTCGCCGGAAGGCGCCGCCGCCACGTAGGTGGCCAGGTCCAGGGCCACCGGGCAGACAAACCCGAAGTTATAGTCGGTGTGCTCCCCGATCAGGTTGACGCGCCCGGGCGCGCGAAAAATCCGTAGGCCATCGGCCTGGCCGTAGAGGCTGCGAAATTGGTCGATCATGATAGTCAAATGTTGGGCAAGCTAAAGCATGCCCCACTGTCAGGTGTGCGAACCCCGGCGCGCCATCAGCAACAGGAAACATCCGAAAAGCAGCATGCCGATTCCGCAGTAGAGGTTGACATTCGATTCGGTGAGATCCGCGCGCATATCCGGCGCGAACACGCCCAGCCCCAGCAGAATCAAGCCGAGGATAGCGAAGAACCAGCCCGAAGGCACTCTCAAATCCAGCATATTAGGCGAACCAGATATTCAAAAGAATCACTAGGATCGAAGCCACAATCGCCAGGGGCGCGGGCCGCTGATACCACTTTGCCGTTGCATCGTGGGGGATCTTGGTCATGCCGTAGACCAGGCCTTCCAGTTCCTTCTCGGCGCGCGGCGCAGTCGCCATGCTGACCACCAGGGTCACCACCAGGCAAGTGGTAAACGCCGCGATGGCGATCCAGAAATTCTGCGCCATGACGGAGGGGAACACGTGAAGCTGCCCGAAGACTCCGCCCTTTCCTTCGGCCACCGTGAGTCCCCAGGTCGCCGACGCCGCGACGGTACCGGTCACCAGCCCGCAGAAGGCGCCGTGTCCGGTCGCGCGCTTCGTGAACATGCCCAGCAGGAAGGTCGCAAAGAGCGGCGCGTTCACAAATCCGAAGACCAGTTGCAGCAGGTCCATGATGTTGTTGTAGTGCTGTGCGAGGTAGGCCGCCCCGATGGAGAGCGCCACGCCGACAATCGTGGTCGCGCGCCCCACGTTCAGGTAGTGATGATCGGGCGCGCCCTTCCTGATGTAGCTTTGGTAGATATCGTAGGTCCAGACGGTGTTGAACGCGGTGACGTTGCCCGCCATCCCCGACATGAAGGAGGCCATCAGGCCGGTGAGCCCGACCCCCAGCATCCCGGCGGGGTAAAACTTCGCCATGAGGGTCGTGATCACCTGGTCGTAATCCGGGCCGCTAGCCTTCATCGGCAGGGCATATCCCAGGTCCATGCGGGAGAGCGCCAGCGCCGCGATGCCGGGAAGGATCACGATGAACGGCAGCAGCATCTTGGGGAACGTGCCGATGATGGGAGTGAGGCGCGCCTCCGACATCGAACGCGCCGCCATGGCGCGCTGCACCACCAGGAAATTCGTACACCAATATCCGAAGGAAAGGACGAACCCGAGACCGGCCACCATTCCGAAGATCTCGACGCCCATGGGGTTTTGGCTGGAACTACCCATGTAACCCCAGGCGTGCGTCATGACCGTGCCGGGCTGCCCGGTGGACAGCGTCATGGCGCTGAGCCGCTTCGAAATACCGCCCCATCCGCCGGCCTTCGAAACCGAGAGGATGGCGAGCGGGGCGAAGCCGGCCACGATCAGCAGAAACTGCAGCACCTCGTTGTAGATCGCGCTGGTCAATCCGCCCAGGAAGGTGTAGATGAGAACGATCACCGCCGAGGCCAGCACCGAGGTGGTGAAGTTCCAGCCCAGCACCAGTTCGAGCAGCAGCCCCAGCGCGTACATGGAGATGCCCGACGAGAAGATGGTCATCACCGCGAAGGTGAATGCGTTGTACGCGCGGGTCTTCTCGTCGTACCGCATTTTCAGGTATTCCGGCACCGACCGGGCCTTGCTGCCGTAGTAGAACGGCATCATGAACAGGCCCATAAAGATGATGGCGGGGATCGCGCCGATCCAGTAAAAGTGGGCGGTCATGATGCCGTACTTCGCTCCGGAAGCCGACATCCCGATCAGTTCCTGCGCCCCCAGGTTGGCGGCGATGAAGGCCAGGCTGGTAATCCAAACAGGAACGCCGTGGCCGGATAAAAGGAAGTCGCCGCTGGTGGAGATTTTTTTACGAAGTCTCCAGCCGATGCCTAAAACAAAGGCGAAATACAGCGCGAGGATGAGGTAATCAACCGCCGCGAGTTTCACTAAAACGCTCCTGAATACTTCGTGGTTTCAGATATGGAAACCTGAGTCTACCATACGCCTACGAGAACCGCGTGCGCTTCCACAAGAGCGTTCCGCACACTCCCAGGAACACCAGGGTGAGGGAGATCAGCACCCCCATCCACACGGGATTCATGGCGATAGCCGGGCGCTGGGCGCCCCATCCGAGCCACACGAAAAGCGCCAGGGCGGCGGCCAAAATGAGCCATTCCCAAGGCCGGCGGCCGGGCCGCTCCTTCGCCAGGGGATCGTGTCCGCGGAGCGTGGCCTCGACGCGGACGGGATCGAGGCCGTAGCGCGTGCACTCGCGATCCACCGCCTCCTTCCCCGACGACTGCTCCGATTCCGGCGCTTCGGCGAAGCTGATGGCGGTGGCGCCCGCGATCATCACCAGCGACCCCGCCACCACCAGGGTCTTGGCCGCGGAATCCAGCCCGTGCAGTTCGCCGAACACCAGCGCGCCCCAGGCCAGGCCCCACAACTGGTTCGTGTTGGAGAGCGGGATGCCGCGGCCGATCCCGATATATTTGGCGGCATATTGCTGGAACAGGTCGCCGATCACCCAGCAGAATCCGCCCAGGAACAGCCAGAACAGCGCGGGACGCGCGCGCACGAGGTCCGCCGACACCTGCGAGAATCCGCCGTCGAACATCAGCGCGAGCGCCAGAACCGTGCTCAGCTCGCCGAAGGTGAAGACCGTGACGAAGGAGAGCGGGTTCATGCCGCTGATATACGCCTTGCGGTACGGAATGTACATGGTGCCCCACAGCGCGCCGGCCCCCAGAGCGGCCAGAATTCCCAGCGTGGCCGCGTGCTTCGGTGCTTCCGCGCCCCCCGCGTGCGAGGTGGTGGCGTAGGCCAGCAGGCAGGCGCCCACCACGATGGCCGCCGCGCCTCCCAGCACTTTGAGCCACTGACGCGCGCCGGCGCCGCGCAGCTCCTTGAACAGCAGCCAGCCCCACAGCAGGCCCGACCAGGCTGTTGGTGTTCCAGAGCGGGAAGGCGATCGAAAGCCCGACGTTGCGGATGGCGAAGACCGTCAGGGTGTTGGCCACTGCCCAGAGCATGCCGGCCAGGATCGCCCACACGATCAGGTGCTTCTTCTCGCGCAGGTCTTCCATGATGTAGCCGGTTCCCTTCAGCATCATGGGAACCGTCCAGCGCGCGACGAATACGCCCGCCACCATGCCGAGCGAGACCAGGAAAGGGGAGAACCCCACGGTGACGAGCTTGGTGGGAGCCTCCGCCGCGCCCAGCCATGCGCCGGCGCCCAGCCCGCAGACTACTCCCAGCCGGTGCAGGGAGTTGTGCGACAGCTCCGGTTTCACCGCGGCCTTCATCGGACCGCCATCAGGACCGCGATTCCCAACACCAGGACGGCGACCGGCAGCCAGAACTGCAGGTCCGTCAGTACAGCCTTTGGAAGCGATGGTTTCAATCCAGTCTCCTGTAGAAACCGCCCATTATATATGGTTCAGACTCGCTGGAACGCGGCGAGGGGGCTACGGATGCCGGGCGCGGGCCCGGTCCATGTAGCGGAGCGTCTGCAGGTCCAGGCGGATCAGGTCGCCCACCTTGACGAACTGGGGAACCTGCACGGAAACACCGTTCGCCAGCCGGGCCGGCTTGAAATTGGTGTCCTGCTGCTGGTGCATGGGGGGCGCCGTCTCCGCGATCACGACCTCCAACACGTCCGGAAAGAGCACGGCGATCGGCCGCCCTTCCACGAACTCCACCGCCAGCCGCATGCCGGGCTCCAGAAACTCCGCCTGGGGCCCGACGATTTCCTTCGGGATCTCCGACTGTTCGTAGCTCTCCGGGTGCATGAAGCAGCAGTGTCCGGCGTCCGTGTACAGGAAATCGAGCGGGTGCTTCTCGACCGGCAGCTCGTCCAGCTTCAGATCGGCGCGGAAGCTGTGTTCCCAGAATGTGCCGCTGTTGAGACTTTGCAGGCGGGCGTGGGTGGCGCCGCCCATCTGTCCCTGTCCGGGATGGTACTCCGCGGCGACAACCTTATAATCTTGTCCCTGGAATTTGATTGCCATGCCGGCGCGCAGTTGGGATGCGACGACCATTTTGACCTCCGGGGCGCTTGATGCGTTCGACGGTCCAGGTGCGAACGACCTGCGGGTGGCGAGGTTTGTCCATAACTCCTCCTGCCGCCCTCAGTGTAGCGCTTTTGCGGATGGACAGGCCGGGAGGCCCGCCCCACTAAGACGAGTGACGCTTGAAAATCAAGGGCATGTTCTGCGAGAATGCCGACCGGGCCAGCACCATGTCGCAGCCCGCCTCCTGCGCCTGCAGCTTCAGTTCGCCCTGCACGTGCGAAAGATAACCGATCAGGCTGATCCCCTTCGTTACGGAGCTCTCTTTGAGCTTGACGATGAGGTTCAGGGGCTGGGCGTCTTCGAAATTCAGGTCGAAGATGATGAGCGAGGGCTTGTCGAGAGCTTTCTCCAGGACCTCCTTCGACTCCTTGACGAACTCCAGCGCGAGCCCGGCCCGCTTGGCGGCCTCGGTGAGCTTAACCGAGAAAAACAGGTCGCTGACTACTGCCAGGACTCTCTTCGGTTCCTGTTTCTGCATAGATTTTGTGCTGTTGGGTCTTACTTGCCCTGTCTTGAATACTAGAAGGTGGGGACGATTGAATTCTATCATGAAAGTTATGGATGTCCACTCGTGGTCACGCCCGGATCGGGTGCGCGTTCGCCATCTCGATCTCGATCTCGACGTCTCGTTCGAGCGCAAGACGCTGGAAGGCGCCGTCACGGTCCACTTCGACCGTGCCGCCGGCGACGACTTAATACTCGACACGCGGGACCTCGCGATCCACGCAGTCGACAACGCCGCGGCCTTCGAGCTGGGCGCCGCCGATCCCGTACTGGGCGCGCCCCTGCGCATCCGCCCGGCGGAAGGCGCGGATCGTGTGACCGTCCGCTATTCCACGTCGCCGCGCGCCTCCGGACTGCAGTGGCTGGAGCCGCCGCAGACCGCGGGGCGGCGGCACCCGTTCCTTTTCACCCAGTCGCAGGCCATCCATGCGCGCAGTTGGATCCCGCTGCAGGATACCCCGGGAGTGCGCGTCACGTTCACGGCGCAGATCCGCACCCCCGAAGGCCTGCGCGCCGTCATGGGGGCCGAGATGTTGGGTGACGGCCGCTTCCGCATGGAGCAGCCGGTGCCTTCCTATCTCATCGCGCTGGCCGCGGGGGACCTGGCCTTCCGCCCGATCGGGCCGCGCTCCGGCGTGTATGCCGAGCCCTCCGTCGTGGATGCCGCCGCGCGCGAATTCGAAGATACGGAGGCCATGATCCGCGCGGTCGAAGAGCTTTACGGCCCGTACCGCTGGGGCCGCTACGACCTGCTGGTGCTGCCGCCCAGCTTTCCCTTCGGCGGCATGGAAAATCCGCGCCTGACGTTCGCCACCCCCACGGTCATCGCCGGCGACAAGAGCCTGGTCTCGCTGGTGGCCCACGAACTGGCGCATTCCTGGTCGGGAAACCTCGTGACTAACGCCACGTGGAGCGATTTCTGGCTGAACGAAGGCTTCACGGTCTACGTGGAGCGGCGCGTGATCGAGAAGATCTACGGCCCGGAGCGCGAGGCTATGGAGGCGGTGCTGGGCCGCCGCGAGCTCGATCGCGAGATGGGCGGACTGCCCGAAATGGACCGCGTCCTCCACGTCGATCTCGGCGGCCGCGACCCCGATGCCGGCTGCACGCTGGTTCCCTACGAAAAAGGGGCGCTCATGCTGCGCACCATCGAGCGCGCCGTGGGCCGCGAGTGCTTCGACGCCTTTCTGCGCGGCTACTTCGACCGCTTCGCCTTCCAGAGCATCACCACGGCCGATTTTCTGGACTATGTGCGGCGCGAGCTGCCCAGCGCCGTTCCGCTCGACGAGTGGATCTTCCAGCCCGGCATTCCGGAGGGCGCCAACGAGCCGCACTCCGACGCCTTTGCCCGCATCGAAGCCGCGGGACCCGCCGACACGAGCGGCTGGAACACGCACCAGTGGCTCCACTTCCTGCGCACGCGCCAGGATCCGGATATGGCGCGTCTCGACCGCGAATTCCACTTCACCGAATCCGGCAACTCCGAAATCATCGCTCAGTGGCTGATGATGGCCATCCGCGCCGACTACCGGCCGGCGTTTCCCCGGCTGGAGCAGTTCCTGTGCTCGGTCGGCCGCCGCAAGTTCCTCAGGCCGCTGTACACCGATCTCATGAAGACCCCGGAAGGCCAGGAGCGCGCTCACGGCATCTATGCCAAGGCGCGGGCGGGGTATCATCCGATCGCGCAGGCCACCGTCGACAGCATTGTAGGCTCGTAGCGTGCTCGAATTGCGAAGCGCCGGGTTGTACTGCCCGCCGGGCGATTTCTATATCGACCCGCGCGAACCGGTGGATCGCGCGGTGATCACGCATGCGCATCCGGACCGGGCCATCCCCGGCTCGCGCGCATATCTCACGAGCCGTGCGGGGGTGCCGCTGCTGCGGGAGGTTCTGGGCGAAGCCGCCATCGAAGGCGTCGAATACGGCGCTGCCGTGACGCTCGGCGATGCGGCGGTCTCGCTCCATCCGGCCGGGCACATTCTCGGCTCCGCGCAGGTCCGCATCGAGCATCGCGGCGAAGTGTGGGTGGTGGCGGGCGATTTCCGGCTGGCGCCTGACCCCACCTGTGCGCCGTTCGAGCCGCAGCGCTGTCACACGTTTGTTACCGGATCGACCTTTGGACTCCCGGTGTTTCGCTGGCCGGCGCAGTCCGACGTGGTGGCGGACATCCACTCCTGGTGGCGGGCCAACCGTGATGCCGGGAAGGTGAGCTTGCTGTACGCCTGGCCGCTGGGGAAGGCGCAGCGCGTCCTGGCTGCCCTTGATGCCGGCGTGGGGCCGATTCATGCGCGCGAGGAGGTCGAGAGATTCAACAGAATTTATCGGGAGCAGGGAATCGCGCTCGGGGCAACCGGCAGCATGCAGGCGGGTGGGCTGGTGATCGCCCCTCCGAGTTTGCTAGGCACGCCGTGGGCGCGCGGCTTCGGGCAAACTTCCGACGCCATGGTCTCCGGCTGGATGCGGATTCGCGGCACGCGCCGCCGGCGTTCGCTCGACCGCGGCTTCGTCCTCTCCGACCATGCCGACTGGCCCGAGCTGCTGCGAGCCATCGATGAATCCGGCGCCGAGACGGTGTGGGTGACCCACGGCTTCCGCGCTGCCGCTGGTCCGCTGGCTCGAAGAGCACGGCCGCCGGGCCGTGGCGGTGGACGCCGGAACCGAGGTGCCCGAAGAGTAGCCATGCAGGCATTCGCCGAATTATACGCCGCGCTCGACGAGACCACCCGCACCAGCGAGAAGGTGGCCGCGCTGAAGAACTACTTCGCGAGCGCGGCGCCGGCCGACGCAATCTGGGCGGTCAGTTTCCTGATCGGCCGCCGCCCCAAGCGCCTGCTCGAATCGCGCAAGCTCGCGCAATGGGCTATCGAAGAGGCCGGCATCCCGGAATGGCTGTTCGGCGAGAGCTACCAGGCGGTGGGCGATTTCGCCGAGACCATCGCGCTGCTGCTGCCGCCCGCCGCCCGTTCCACCGATCTTCCGCTCCATTACTGGGTGGAGGAGCGCATGCTGCCTCTGCGCGAGGCCGATGACGACACCCGGCGCGGCTGGCTGGTCTCCGCCTGGCGCGCGATGGACGAGCGCCAGCGCTTCGCCTGGAACAAACTGCTGACCGGCGAGTTTCGCGTAGGCGTCTCGCAAAACCTGGTGGTGCGCGCGCTGGCCGAAGTGAGCGGCGTCTCTCCCGAGACCATTGCCCACCGCCTGATGGGCGAGTGGGCGCCCACGGCCGAATCCTGGGAGAGGCTCACCGCACCCGAAACCCGCGATGCCGACGTCAGCCGTCCCTATCCGTTCTGCCTGGCCTACCCGCTCGAAGGCCGCGTCGAAGATCTCGGCGAGGTCGGCGAGTGGCAGGTCGAGTGGAAGTGGGACGGCATCCGGGCACAGCTCATTCGCCGGCAGTCGCGCACTTTCCTGTGGTCGCGCGGCGAGGAACTGATCACCGATCGCTTCCCGGAGATCGAGGCGATCGGCCCTATGCTGCCCGAGGGCACGGTGATCGACGGAGAGGTCCTGCCGTGGAAAGACGGCGCGCCGCTCCCGTTTGCGCAGATGCAGCGGCGCATCGGGCGGAAGGTGTTGGGGCGCCGGATCCTCGCGGAGGTGCCGGTGGTGCTGGTCGGCTACGATCTGCTGGAACTGGGCGGTGAGGACATACGCGAGCGTCCGCTCGAATGGCGGCGCGAACAACTGGAGGCGATCGCTCCGCCGGAGAGCGCGCTGGTGCTCTCTCCCATCATCCGGGCTGACTCGTGGGAACACCTGACGCAGGTTCGAGAGCAATCGCGGGAACGCAAAGTGGAAGGCTTCATGTTGAAGCGGCGCGGGTCGGCCTACCGGGTGGGCCGTCGCCGCGGCGACTGGTGGAAATGGAAGATCGACCCGTACTCGGTGGACGCCGTCCTGATCTACGCGCAGCACGGCAGCGGGCGCCGCGCCAGCCTGTTCACCGACTACACCTTTGGCATTTGGGACAACGGCAAGCTGGTGCCGTTCGCCAAGGCGTACTCCGGATTGAGCGACGAGGAGATCCGCGAGGTGGACGAGTTTGTTCGTAGAAATACCATCGAGAAATTCGGCCCGGTCTCACGCAGTAAAGCCGGAGCTGGTCTTCGAGCTCGCATTTCGAGGGCATCCAGCGTTCCACGCGGCACCGTTCGGGCATTGCCGTACGTTTTCCGAGGATGGCCCGCTGGCGGCGCGACAAGAAAGCCGAAGAGGCCGACAGCATAGACACCATCCGTGCCCTTCTGTCATAGTCGGGTGACTACTTTTTGCGAACCAAATCTCTTTTTTTGCGTCTATGTGAGAAAGCAAAGTGGGGCAAGCCTACCGGCCTGCCCAAAAATAGTGCGCGCCATTGTGTCACGCTGACGTAATAGGGTAATAGGGATACGGACTACTGAATGCCCAAAGTTCTGATTGCCGGCGGCGGACTTGCCGGTCTCTCCGCCGCGGCTGCGCTGGGCGGTGCCGGCTTCGAGGTCGACCTGTTTGAAGCGCGCCCCTTTCTGGGAGGCCGCGCCACGTCCTTCCCGGTCCCTGACGGGTCCGGCGAGGAGCCCGAGATCATCGACAATTGTCAGCACATTCTGCTGCGGTGCTGCGTCAACCTGCTCGATTTCTACCAGCGCCTGGGGGTCCGCGACCGCATCAAGTTCTATCGCGAGTTTTATTTCCTGGAGCCCGGCGGGCGTCTTTCGATTCTGCGCCGCGGCCGATTGCCCGCGCCCTTTCACTTCACGGGTTCGTTTCTACGCATGCATTGCCTGAGCTCGGCCGACAAGCGCTCCATCGCCCGCGCTCTTTTCGCCCTGCGCCGCGAGCGCACCCGCCGCAAGGATCTCGACCGCATCAGCATGCTCGACTGGCTGCTGCAGAAACGCCAGACGCCTCACGCCATCGACCGCTTCTGGCGGCAGGTGCTGGTGAGCGCCGTCA
Source organism: Bryobacterales bacterium (assembly GCA_963836015.1). GTDB lineage: Bacteria > Acidobacteriota > Terriglobia > Bryobacterales > Bryobacteraceae > CAWCDJ01. Next base: position 1,623,027 of record CAWIIF010000015.1, read on the forward strand.
ACGAAGATCTGGAGAGAATGGCGGCGATCCACGGCTTCCAGGTTTTCTGGCTGGGTTTTCTGGCGCGCGCCGATTCCTACGAGATGGGGGTGCCGAACGTTCCCCTCGGGCAGTTGTACTCGGTGGATTCGTGGAAGCGAATCGGGAACGTGCGGTTCCACTTTCGCAGCGCCGTGGAAGCCATCCAGGAGGACGGTTTCCTGGTGGGCGGCGAGCTTCAGACGGCCGATCACTACATCTGCGCCCTCCCCTTCGAGCGCCTGGAGGCCCTGGGACTGCCGGCGCCCAAGTTCGAGCATTCGCCGATCACCGGCGTCCATCTGTGGTTCGACCGGGAAGTGACCAATCTTCCACATGCCACCCTGCTCGACCGGACCATGCAGTGGATGTTTAATAAGGACGCCGGCCGCTACATCCAGTTGGTGGTGAGCGCGTCGCGCGACCTGACCAATCTTTCGCGCGGCGAGATCATCGACATCGCCATCGGCGACCTGCGCCTCTATTTCCCGCGCGTGAAGGATGCCAACCTGCTCAAGGCGCACGTGATCAAGGAGCAGCGCGCGACCTTTTCGGCGGCGCCGGAGACCGAATGCCTGCGTCCGACGCCCGAAGGCGGCCTTCCCAAGGTGTTCCTGGCCGGAGACTGGACGCGCACCGGCTGGCCCGCCACCATGGAAGGCGCCGTCCGCAGCGGCTATCTCGCGGCGGAAGCGGTGTCGCAGGCGGCCGGGAAGCCCGCGCGGTTCCTCCTGCCCGATATCGCCTGAACCACCACCCCATTAACCAGGGTTAGTGTCTTTCGGCTAATCCGGCCTGAAAAGGTTGCGATTCGCCGCGCAAATAAGTTACAGTAAGCCTATCGCTTTAAGGTTAGTGTTCGTCTTTACATGGGGCGAAAGTCTCGCTCTTGTGCGGCACTCAAAAAACATTCGGAAAGGTTGAAGGAAGTATGATGCAACTCCGCCATCTGGCGCTGATAGTCTTAGTGTGTTTGTTGGCCGTGTGCACGGTGCAGGCCCAGGTTGCCGGCCGGTTAAGCGGTTCGGTCGTTGATCAGACCGGCGCGGTCATTCCCGGCGCAACCGTTAACGTTTACATTCTCGGCGGTAAGGAGCCTGTTCTGACGGGCACCACTAACGAGGCCGGCCTGTTTACCTTCATCGCGGTAAGCCCCGACACTTACGACATCACCGTGGAAGCGGCCGGATTTGCCAAGGTAAACATGCGCCAGGTAAAGGTCGCGCCGGTGCAGGAGACGGGGCTGCCTCCCATCAAGATGGAGGTGCAGTCCTCCACGCAGAGCGTGGAAGTGGCGGCGGATGTCTCTACGGTCCAGCTCTCCAACAGCGAGAATACCGCGACGGTCACCTCCACGCAGGTGCAGAATCTGCCGGTGCTCGGCCGCCAGGTCACGTCGCTCTTCCAGACCCAGCCGGGGGTGGTTGGCACCAGCGGCACGACTTCGGTGAACGGCCTGCGCAGCTCGTTCTCCAACGTCACGCTCGACGGCGTCAACATCCAGGACAATTTCATCCGTACCAACGATCTGGATTACGCTCCGATGCGCACCACCATCGACCAGATCTCCGAGATCACGGTTTCGACCTCGAATGCCAGCGCCGCGATCGGCGGCGGAGCGTCGCAGATGGTGCTTTCCACCAAATCCGGCTCGAACACCTTTCACGGCTCGGTGTACTGGTACAACCGCAACAGCGCGCTGGCGGCCAACGACTGGTTCAACAACAAGGCCGGCGTCCCGCAGACCTTCCTCGACCTGAACCAGCCGGGCGCAGCCCTGGGCGGCCACATCATCAAAGACAAGCTGTTCTTCTACACGAACTACGAGCTGTACCGGAACAAGCGCCAGGCGAGCTACCTGCGCACGGTGCTGACCGATTCGGCGCGCAACGGAATCTTCACTTACCGCGACTCCGCCGGCAACCTGAAGACCGCGAACCTGCAGAGCCTCCGAAACTTCACCGCCGACCCCACGGTCAAGGCTATGATCGGCCAGCTGCCCGAGCCGAATACTTCCGACGCCGGCGACGGCCTGAACACCTCGGGTTACCGGTTCAATCCGCGTAACAATGAGTCTCGCGACCAGTTCGTCTACAAGGGCGACTACTACCTCAATTCGAAGAACAGCTTCACCGGCACGTACAACTACATCAGCAATCCGACCGACCGGCCGGACCAAGGCGCCTTCTACACCACCGTCCCGCCGGTGAGCAACACGATCAAAGATAACCTGCTGTCACTCTCCTGGCGGTGGACGGCTTCCGCGACACTCACCAACGAGCTGCGCGGCGGCTACATGCGTTCGGACACGTCTTTTCTGGACAGCAACCAGTATCCGTCGTCGATTTTGTCGGCCACGAACCTGCTGTTCAGCAATCCGGTCAACACGTTCCTGAACCAGGGCCGCAAGGTCAACACCTATAATATTCAGGACAATGCGAACTGGCTGAAGGGCAAGCATGAGTTCTCGTTCGGCTTTCAGAGCCAGATGCTCCGCCTCGCGCCGTTCAACGACGCCGGCATTATCCCGACCTATACTCTCGGCATCAGCACGGCAAACACCCTGGGTCTGACGTCCACCGATCTGCCGGGCATCAAATCCGGCGATCTCACGACCGCTAACAACCTGTATGCGAACCTGGCCGGGATCATCAGCAGCGCAGCCCAGACATTCAACGTCACCAGCACGACCTCCGGCTTCGTGCCGGGCGCGACCAACCTGCGTAATTTCACTCACAATACCTACGCGGGATATGTGCAGGACAAGTGGAAGGTGCTGCCGAACTTCACCATCAATATGGGTGTCCGGTACGAGTACTGGACGCCGCTCAACGAGACCAACGGCCTGTACCTGGCGCCGCGGCTGGAGAATGGCGACGTGAAGGCCACCCTCCTCGACCCCAACGCGGTACTGGATTTCATCGGCGGCCCCTCCGGACGCCCGCTCTACAAGGCCGACAAGAACAACTTCGCGCCGAACATCGGTTTCGCCTGGGATCCGTTCAAGGAAGGTAAGACCTCCATCCGCGGCGGCTACATGATCGCGTATGTGAACGACAACGTGGTAACGGCCGTCCGCAACAGCGTGGCCACCAGCAGCGGTCTGCAGTTCGCGAACACGCAGTCGAACCTCACCTCCACACTTGCGGCGGCACCCACGGTTCCGGCGCCGGCCTACAAAGTGCCGCGCACGCTGGCCGACAACTATGCCATTACCACGACCTCGGCCACTGGCATGCCCGATCCCAACCTGGTGACTCCGTACGTGCAGCAGTGGACACTGGGCATCCAGCACGAAATCAAAGGCACGATCGTGTCGGCTCGCTACGTGGGCAACCGGGGCAACGATTTGCTGCGGGCGCTCGACTACAACCAGGTGCTCTACAACGCCAACGGCTTCCTGGCCGACTTCCAGCGGGCGCAGAGCAACGCCGCGCTGTCGCAGGCCGCCAACGGCTCTTACAACGGGTCGTACAATGCGGCGATCCCGGGCAGCCAGCCTCTGACGGTGTTCCCGCTGCTCACCAGCGGCGGCAACCTGACCAACACCACCATCCAGACCTATCTGCGTCAGGGGCAGATCGGCGAGCTGGCCAACACCTATATGGTGAACAAGTGGAACGGGCCCGTGAACTTCTACACCAATCCGAACGTGCAGGGCGCCAACGTGATTGTGAACAGCGGCATGTCCATCTATCATGCGCTGCAGCTCGAGGCCACCAAGCGGACGCGCTCCGGGCTCCAGGCGCAGTTCAGCTACACCTACGGCAAGTCGCTTTCCAATACGACCGGCGACGCGCAGACCAACTTCGAGCCGCTTCTCGACAACAACAATCCGAGCCTCGAATATGCGCCTTCCCCCTTCGACGTGCGGCACTCGTTCAAGGCCAACTACTACTACGAGCTGCCCTTCGGCAAGGGCAAACGCTGGAGCGGCAACTCCCTGACGAACAACCTGATCGGTGGATGGGCCATTTCCGGCATCTGGGCCTACCAGTCGGGGTCGCCTTATTCGATTCTCTCCGGCTACGGCACCTTGAACCGGTCGGCGCGTTCCACCAGCACCAACACGGCTTCGGTCGCTGGAACCGGCGGCAGCGCGCTGCAGGCGCTCACCAGCGACGGCGTCTACATGACCGGCAACGGCCCGTACTTCGTCTCTCCGACCATCATCAACACCGACGGACGGGGCGCGGCGCAAGCGGGTGCGGACCCCTTCTCGGGCGAGGTCTTCTTCAATCCGGTGGCGGGCACCGTGGGCAATACCCAGCGCCGGATGTTCTCCGGTCCGTGGCAGTGGTCGTGGGATGCTTCCGTCATGAAGATGTTCCGGTTCCGCGAGCGGCACACGCTCGACCTGCACTTCGACTTCTTCAACTGGACGAATCATCCGACGTTCTACGTGCCACCAAACACCGGTGACTACGGTTCGACGACCAACTTCATCGTCAACAACACGTCTTTCGGGAAGATCACTTCGATGAACTACAACCCGAGGGTGATTCAGATCGGCGCCTACTACCGGTTCTGATCGCATTTACGGGCTAAGGAACGGGGGCCGGCGGCGTGCATCGCACTCCGCCGGCCCTTTTGCTTGTTGGCTTGTTCTACAATCCAGCCGAATGTGCCTGTGGAAGAAATCCCCGAATTTCAGTAAAAAGGTCCTGAAAAGAGTTGTATGCAATAGCTCTTTGGAGTACACTGTCACAAAGTGCTTGAGGTAGTCTGAGCGCCCTCAGTCCGACGTGTTGGATTTCACGTCACCGTGACATTGAAATTGAGTGTTGGGACGCAGCCCCGTGCCATTCCGGGGTGGGCGCATTGTGAGCCTCGGCATTTTTGAATTTGCGGGTGTCAGAGGTTCACTATGCGAAAGCTACTATTCGGGGCCTTCTTTCTCTTCCTGGCGGCCACGCTCGGCTTTGGGCAGACCCAGACGGCGCGCCTGCAGGGAATCGTTCACGACGCGACCGGCGCGGTGGTTCCCAACGCCAAGGTCGTGGCGGTCCACGACCAGACCAAGGACGCGACGGACGCGACCTCCAACCCAAGCGGTCTATACGTCCTGCCGGCATTGCGGCCGGGCATCTATACCCTCTCGGTGGAGGCGCCGGGATTCGCCAGAACCACGGTGAAGGGCATCGAACTGGTGGTTTCAGCCAGCGTCGCCCAGGATGTGACCCTCGAGATCGGGCGAGTCGCGGAAGTCATCGAAGTCCAGGCCAATACCGTGGCGGTGGCGACCACCGATGCGCAGATCAACTCCGCGGTGACCCTGAACGATATCCGGGTGCTGCCGCAGATCGGGCGCACTCCCGTCAGTCTCGCTTACCTTCAGCCGGGGGTCCAGATCTCGACGAGCGGCACCAATGCGGGCGCCGATTACAGCTACTCCCATGTGAATGGCCTGAGGCAGGGCAGCAATAACAACACGCTGGACGGCATCGATGTGAACGACGCCGTTGCGCCGCGTCTCGGCCTGGCCATGACGGCCAACAATTCGGATTCGGTGGAAGAATTTCGCGAAGTGACCGCGGGCGGAAAAGCCGAATACGGACGCAACGCCGGCGGCCAGGTGGAGCTGGTCACGCGCTCGGGCACCAACGAGTATCACGGGAACCTCTTCGAGTACATACGCAACACCGCGCTGAACGCCAACGATTTCTTCAGTAATAAGTCGGGCGTCGCCAAGCCCATGTTCATCCAGAATATGTTCGGCGGTTCGCTGGGCGGCCCGATCAAGCACAACAAGCTGTTCATCTTCGGCAATTTCCAGGGCCGGCGCACGCACCAGCAGGTCTCGCGCAACCGTACCGTGCCCACCGACCTGGCCAAGCAGGGCATCTTCCAGTGGGTTTCCGGCGGCGCCACCCAGCAGTTCAACGTGCTCAACGCCGATCCGCTCAAGAAGGGCATCGACCCTACCATCGCCACGCTGCTCAAGATCTATCCTTCGCCCAATAACACCGACGTCGGCGACGGTCTCAACTATGCCGGCTACCGGTTCAATAACCCGGCCAACAGCCTGGAAGACCAGTTCACGATCAAGGGCGACTACAATCTCGCGGACAACCATCACATCTTCTACCGCCACAGCTGGCAGCGGAATTCGTCCATCGATTCTCTGAACAGCGCCGATGCCTACTTCCCCGGGCAGCCGCAGGGGGCGCAGGGCGGCCATCGCTGGGGTGTCGCGGGCGGATGGGATTGGACCGTCACCACCAGCATGGTGAACCAGTTCCGCTACGGCCACCAGAGCGCCGGCGTAGATTTCCTGCGGCCGTCGCGCGTGGCCGGGACGATGTACACGTTCAACCAGTGGACCATGCCCATTTACAACGCTTTCGCGCAGGGGCGCAACTCTCCGGTGAACGAGTTCACGGATAACCTGACCAAGATCGTCGGCAACCACACTTTCAAGATGGGCGGCCAGTTCCGCTTCACGACCCAGGACGGGTACAACGCGGCTGGAATCTATCCGAATGCCAGTCTCAGCACGACACTATCGGGCAACACTCCGAGTTTCGCGACGCCGGCCGGTTTGAATTCGAGCCAGCTTTCGATCCTTCAGGGCTTGTACAACAATCTCACAGGCCGGGTCGGCTCGATTGCGCAGACGTTCTATAGCAACCTGCAGAGCTGGCAGGCGGCCGGGACTCCCCGCGTTCGGGACTTCAGTTTCCACGAATACGGCTTGTTTTTACAGGACGACTGGAAGGTGAACCGCAACCTGACCCTCAACCTCGGCATCCGCTGGGACTTCAGCGGAGTGCCCACCGAGGCCAACGGGCTTTCGGGCGCCTTCGACCAGGCCGGCGCTCTCAACACGGTCAGCACCATCGACAACCTGAGCATGCAAAAGGGCAAAGCCTGGTACAACAACGACTGGAACAACTTCGCGCCGCGCTTCGGTTTTGCGTGGGACCCGAAGGGCGACGGCAAGACCGCCATCCGTGGGAACTACGGCATTTTCTATGACCGGATCATTGGCGCCACCACGAGCTCGGTTGACGGCAACACTCCCGGCTTCTCGCAAGCCGTAACCGTCTTCCCGAACCTCGGCGGTCTTGACGTGCGTGCAGCCGACAATCCGGCATCGCCCGCGCAGCCGGCTGCACCCGTCCTCACCCTGCCGGCTACCCGGGGCGTGTCGATCGTCTCGGCGTTCGACCCGAATCTTCGCACCGGTTATGTGCAGATGTACGGCTTGAACATCCAGCGGGAGATCCTGCGGGATACGGTTGTGCAGTTCGGCTACATCGGGAACCGCGGTCTCAAGATGTTCATGAACCAGGATCTCTCCCAGATCCACATCAATCCCGAATTCCTGAACGGCTTCAACGAACTCGCGGCGAATTACGCGGCGGGCAGCCTGGCGAGCGTCTCTCCCTCCAACCCGTTCGTGAAGATATTCGGCACGGCCGCGGCCGCCGTTTCGACACTGGGCGCGAGCAATCTGACTACTCTTCAATACAACAACTCGATGTACAACATGGAGACCGGCGCTTATGCCAAGTATGCCGCGGCCGGCTACTCGGAGTATGCCCTGCGCCACTATCCGCAATTCGTGCGGCTCGCCTATGGAACCAATGCCGGGCTCTCCTGGTATAACTCGCTGCAGGCCGGATTCCAGCGTCGCACGAAGTCTTTCCAGGTCAAAGTCTACTATACGTACAGCAAGAGCCTCGACAATGCGTCGGCCGAGGGCAACGGCTTCACGGACAACATGGACAACTACAACCTGAACCTGAACAAGGGCCGGTCGGATTTCGACCGCCCGCACGTGTTCAACGCCTACGGGACTTACACCTTGCCGATCGGCAACGGCCATGCGATTGGAGGCAATATGCCGCGATGGGCGAACACGTTATTCGGCGGATGGGATGCCGGCACGATCGTCATCTGGCAGAGCGGCGCGGTGATGACCGCCAGTTCCAATCGCTACACGGCGTATTCGTACACCATGGCCTCCTGGGACAATTACAGCGGCAGCCGCAACATCGGGAGCGTGCAGCGCAAGGGCGACGGCGTCTATTTCATCGACCCGAGCCTGATCTCGAGCTTCGCTTTTCCGATTGCCGGCGACTATGGCAATGCCGGCCGGAACACATTCCGGGGCCCGCGCTTCTTCAACGTAGACGCGTCCCTGGTGAAACGGTTTGCGCTCACCGAGCGGAAGCACGTCCTGTTCCGCGCCGAAGCCTACAACCTGTTCAACAACGCCGATTTCGGCATCCCGAGCCTGGATATCTCCTCGCCCAGCACCTTCGGCAAGGTCAGCGGCGTGGTCAACAACGCGCGCCTGCTGCAGGGAGCGCTTCGCTTCGAGTGGTAGCGGCCGCGCACAGTGGGGCAGGCGTTTGGTTTGGGGCGCCTGCCCCATTTACTGCGCAGGAGCCTTTTTTACCAGCTTGATCTCGAACAGCTTCGGCCACTTCTTGCCGGTCACGAACAACCTTCCGCCCTGCGCGTCGTAGGCGATGCCGTTGAGGACGTCGGTGTCGGGCGCCTCGTCCGAAGGGCTCAACAGGCCGGTGAGATCGATCCAGCCGACCACTTTGCCTGTGCCGGGGTCGATGCGGGCGATCCGGTTCGTCTGCCAGATGTTGGCGTAGATCTCGCCCTTTACCCATTCGAGCTCGTTCAGATCGGTGACCGGCTGGCCGTCGGCGGTTACCGTGATCCGGCCGGTCTCCTTCAAGGTCTCCGGGTCCCAGAACCGCAATTGCGCGCTGCCGTCGCTCATGATGATGCGCTTGCCGTCCTGCGTTAAGCCCCAGCCCTCGCCCGGATATTCGAACTGCCCTTTCGGCTGGAAGGTGGCGAGGTCGTAGATGAAGCCGAGCTGCGATTTCCAGGTGAGCTCGAGCAGGCGGTCCTTCCAGTCGATGATGCCCTCGCCGAAGTATTGGCCGGGCACTTCGCGCTCCAGGAGCACCTGGCCGGTTTCGAGCTTCACCTTGCGGATGGTGGATTGCTCGTAGAGGCCGGTGCCTTCATAGAGGTAGCCGTCGAGGTAGAAGAGGCCCTGCGTGAAGGCCAGGGGATCGTGCGGATAGGCGTGGACCACCGTGTAGCCGTACTCGGGAATCGGGCCGGCCTGGGAAGCCGGACTGCACGCCGCCGCCGCCATCGCGGCCGCCACAATCAACAGACGCATACCTAGGTGATTGTGGCACAAAAACGCGCTAGAACAGTTCCGACGGCGTATGCGGCTTCTGATAGATCCCGGCATTCGCCAGGTAGTGATACGGATTCTGCGGAATCCCGCCTACCCGCACTTCGTAGTGCAGATGCGGAGCGGTCGCCCGGCCCGAACTGCCCACGCGTCCGACATACTCGCCGCGCCGCATGGTCTGCCCGGTGTGCACGAAAATCTGCGAGAGGTGCGCGTAGCAGGTCTCGAGGGAGCCGCCGTGGTCCACGCACACCAGCCGTCCGTAACCGCTGTCCCAGCCGGCGTACACCACGATGCCGTCCGCCGTGACGTGTACCGGGGCGCCGTACGGCGAGCTGATGTCCACTCCTTTGTGGAATGCGCCTTCACCCGAGAAGGGATCGGTTCGCATGCCGAAGGAACTCTGCATCAGTTTTCCGTCTACCGGCCAGATGCTCGGCTTGGAGCCGACCACCGTGAATCCGCGGGATTGCCGGTTCTGCAGCGAGAGCAGGTCGGCGCTCTTGAGGAAGTCGTAATCCTTCACGCTCTCCGCAAACGTGGGAACCAGCTTGCCTTCCGACGTGATGTCGGCGGGACCTTCGAGCTTCTGCTTGATGCCGTAGGCCAGGGAAACCTCCTTGGCATACAGCTGCAGGCTGGCGAGCTGCCGGTTGGTCTCGCTGACCGTGTTCTGCAAATTCTGGTAACGCGTCCGAAGCGCGTCCGCTTCGCGTTTCAGTGCGTTGTAGTTGGCGACCTTCCATGCCATCCGGGCGTAGCTGGCGACGAAACCGAATACCGAGAAACAGCCGAAAAGAGCGAGAGCAAGGATGATATAGACAGCTTGATGAGGGACGTGAATGCGCCGGAGCCTGCCGCGGAGAGAATGGGCCAGTACTACCACAAAGTATTCTTGCTTCATAGTCTTCTCCGTCCGGGTTCTTTTGGATTCGGGTGAACGTGCATACACCCGGAACCCGGTGGGGCTATTTGCAACTACCGATTGGCGAAACATGAACTGTAACAACTCGGACACACCGTTGTCAAGCCCGACCAGCCGTTGCAAGTTATTGAAAAAATTGGTATTGTTCAATCTTAACGTGCCCCGCAGACTGCCCGGAACTCTATTTTTGCGGAATCTGGTGGAGCGCCGCGGCCTGCTCTTCCAACTCGTGCGCCGCGACTTCGAGCAGCGCTTCGTCGGCTCCGCGATCGGCTGGATCTGGGGCCTGATTCATCCGCTGGTACTCCTGGCCAGCTGGTATTTTGTCTTCCAGGTTTGCCTGCGGATGAAACTGGTCGGCCAGCCTACCGACAATTACGCGCTATTTCTGTTTGCAGGCATGCTGCCCTGGCTGCTGTTCAACGACACCGTACAGCGCTCGGCATCGAGCCTGCTCGATCAATCCAACCTGATCACGAAGACCGTGTTCCCGGCTGAAATCATCCCGGTCTCGGTGTTCCTCTCTTCGGTCATCAGCCATCTGCTGGCGCTGGCCCTGATGGTGGCGGCGGCGGGAGTCTATCTGAACCGCATCAGCATCTTTCTGCTGCTGCTGCCGGTCTATATCCTGGTGATCGGCCTGCTTTCGGTCGGATTGGGCTGGATCGTCGCCAGCCTGCACGTCTTCTTGAGGGACACGGCGCAGTTCGTCAGCGTCCTGCTGACCTTCTGGTTCTGGGTGACCCCCATCATGATCCCGTCCACTTCCTATCCGCCATGGGCGCGCTTCGCCCTCGTTGCCAATCCCTTGTATTACGTGGTGCGGTCGTATCGGACCGTCCTGCTCAGCTCGGCCATGCCCGACCCGCGCGATCTGGCGGTCTCGGCCGCGTGCGCGGGCGCCGCTTTCCTGGTGGGAGGCCTCTTTTTCCGGCACATGAAGCGCGGATTCGCCGACGTTTTATAGCAGCGGCAGAATCTGTTCGGGCCGGCGTGGCGCCGCCTCTTCCAGGCGGGCGTAAAGCGCGATCACGGGGTCCGGGGATGTTCGTAGCTCGGCGGCGGCCTTGCCGAATCCGGCCGGGTCGAGGGTCATCCGGCCCACCAGCGAATTGACGGGCAGCAGCCATTCCGCCCGGTTGGTTTGCGACACCGGGTTTCGGGACAGGAACTCCACTTCCGCGGCGAGCACGGCCTCACGCAGCCGCCCCGCGGGCGCCAGGTTGAGGAGCGAAGCGTAGGCATCGGCCTTTTCGCGGAACTGCTCGACCGGCGTCTCGCGGGCGCTTTCCTTCCACCCGGCGAGAGCCTTCAGCAGGGCCTCGAGTTTGGCTGCCCATTCGGCGCTGCTGCGCGCGGCGGGCTGGTATGGCGTTCCTTCCGGCGTCAGGAACAGCCCCTGGTAGAGCTTGGAAATAGCGCCGCACTCCTCATCCCGGCAGCCGCGCAGGCCGGTGGCGGCGCCTTCCAGGCGCGCCGGAGTGGATTCTCCTTCGCCGATGGGAGCGAGCGGCCCCGTCCGCAGCTTCTCGTTGAAGAAGCGTATGTAATCGAGGGACAGTGTATCGAGCGCCATGCCGCCGGCCAGGCCGAACGCGGCGCTGGAGCTTCCATCCATCTGGTCGTCGTCGGCGCACCTCGCGGCCGAGAGGTTCACCACCAGGTAGAGGCGATAGCTTTCGAGCAGGGGCAGCGGCGAGATCTTGCGCCGCCTGCATTCCGCCGCCAGCGCCTGGATCTCCCTACCGGCGGTCCGGGAATAAGTGAACGAGCGGTCGTCACCCGAGATCTTGCCGAGCGCGGCGCCGAAGGAGGAGACCAGCGCCACAAAATCCTCATCGCTCACGGGAGCGGCGGCCAGCACGCGAGCGAGGGGCGCTACCTGGACCGGGGAGGAGAGCGCTCCCGCATAGTCGCGCAGGAAGCGGAATACGCCGCCCTTGGCTCTTTCCCCTTCCGGGAAGCCCTGGCCGGCGAGGCGGCCGAGTGCTTCATAGTACGAGCTGACGTCGTACGCCAGGAAATCGTCGCAGGTCAGGCGGGGCAGCACCGGCGGCTTGATCCTGGCGAACCACTCGCGGGCCTTGGCGGTGTCCAGGGGCAGGGCCGCTTCGACGGCCCGCACCTGGAGCGAGAGTGCGTCCAGGTTCTGATCGAACGCGCGGTTGAGGAAGCGTACGGGACCATCCTGCCGCGCCATCGCGGCATGGCGCTTGAAGGGGAGTTGCGCGCGGGCCCCGTCAGCGAATGCTTCCTCCAGGAGTTCGATCCTGCGGGATGGGGGGAGGGAATCGAACCCGGCCAGCCGGATCAACGCGTCGGCGGCGAATTCGGGCGGCGCGGCGCGTGCGGCGTCGATCAGGGGATTCAAATCGGCGGCGGCGCAGAGCACCGGCAGAAGGAGCAGCAGGGTCGTCGGCTTCACGAACCTCTATTCTAACTTCAGAGCATCAGGGGGGAGGCAATCAGATCGGCGTACTCGATGGCCAAGCCGGATTGTGGGGTTTCGTCCCGGTTCGCTGCGGACGGGGTTGGGTCTCGGGCGCTTAGCTGCCCGCTGCCACGGAGGAGCCTTCGTTGATATGCGAATGCATGGTTGTCCAGATCACATTGACGGAGGGCGTTGCGCCGCCGACCAGCGCCATCGTCATCAGCGCGAAAATCGTAATGATTAGCGTATACTCAACCAGATCCTGTCCGCTTTCCTCGAACCAGAACCGCGATACCCATTGTGCCATCGGGTGCCTCCATGGATATTACAACCGACGGACGATGTCTTAATCAAGAGGAAATCCGGTCCTTCCAGTACCTGTTTTCAGCGAGATAGCAGGCTGATGCTGACCATAGTTAGTACCGGTATGATACCCAGGACTATCGGAAGTTAGCAAACCGTACTAACTTTAACCCGGCATACTGATAAGGCTTGGGGAAATGTGCGGAGAAACGAATCGGGAGGGGAGGATATGGAGCGTACCGCTCGGCCGTGCCGACCCCCGTAATGACCCGCGTTTTGTAAACGGGGTGGAGTCCTCCGAGCGCCTTCAGGCTTCTCCCTTGCGGCATGCCGCCGGGAGCTTGCACACCAGCGCGTTGTGATCGAGTCGGACCCCCTATTTTGATGGTGTTCGGATCAAAATAGGAAGACCGGCACCGACATCGCAGACACGCTCCTCTACGATTCTACCTCACCTTTTGTGCCTGAACACAAACCATTCGCCGGCTGCGAAGTTGAGGAGCGAGCAGAGCGCGATGGTCACGCCGTTCGCCGCCATGTATTTCCAGTGCAGGCCGCCGACGAACAGGCGCATCAGGACGAGATTGCCGGCGATCGATACCAGGCCGTTTCCGGCATGGAACCGCAACAGCCGCAGGGCGATCTCCCGCGGCGGTCCGCCGGCCCGGTCCTTCCAGGTGAAGCGCTCGTGCCACACGAAATTGTGGAGGACGGCCGCCTCTACAGCCAGTGCGGTGCCCACCAGGTAGTTCATACCCAGGCCGCCGACCAGCACCCAGAGGCACGCGAGCTGAATCCCGACGCCCAGGGCGCCCACCGCGTTGAATTTCAGCCAGCGCAGCGCCAGCACCTTCACGGCAGGCGCTCGGCGTTGTAGAGGGCGCGGGTATGGCGCACGGCGGACCACACGAGCATCCCGCCCATGCCCGCGATTCCGACCGCGCCGCCGACGTCGAACAGCAGAAACTGCCGTCCGAACAGCCGCACCACCGGCCGGAAGAAGAGCGCGATGTTGCCGACGCACAGCAGCAGGCGCAGCTCGGTCGGCCCGAAACTCCAGAAGGAGAGATGAAACGAGCCGATCGTGTAGGTGGTGAGGTACACCTCGATGGATAGCAGGAAATACGCGATCAGCAGGCCGAGCGCGATGTACGGGGTCATGTATGTGGAGAGGGCCAGCCCTCCCATGAGGAAGAACGTGCCGATGGCGTCGGTGATATGGTCCACGTAGAAGCCGTAGCGCGGCCGCAGACGGTTGCGGACGCGCGCCAGCGTGCCGTCCAGGCTATCGCCGAACCAGTTCACCGCCAGCGCCGCGATCACTCCGAGGAGCGCCCGCCGGTCGCGGCTTGCGGCCCAGTAGAACGCACCCGCGGCAAACATAGCGGCGAAGCCGAGCGCCGTCAAATGATCGGAGTTCACCCACCCCGGCATGCGGTTGGCCAGCCAGACCAGCACCTTCTTCTCGGCCGCCGCCAGCATGCTCACCTGTTTCCGTTCCGCTTCGCGGAACGCTTGGTTCGACATACCGACACGATAGCGTAATGCGTGATGCCCGAGGCTACGCCACCATCTCCGGCTGCGTGAACAGGAAGTGGTCGAAGTAGTAGTGAATCAGCAGGACGCTCAACACCACCACGAAGTAGCTCTGGTCGGCCGATAGCGGCGTCAGGGCGCGCACGATGACGGTGAGCACCACCAGGGCTCCGGTAGCGGCCAGGAAGCACAGGTAGTACGCGGTCATGCTGTTGCGGCGCACCATGCCGCGGACGAAGGCGCTGCCGATTTCACCCCGCTGATCGCGCAGGCGGTTGATCAGCCACAACAGGAACAGGTATTGGAAGGAGTGCCAGGTGTTGTAGCCCTGGAACAGCACGTCGAGGTTCGAGCCCATCGGCAGCAGAAACGACACCACCGTCGTGATCCCGATCAGCAGCGTCTTGGGGACGCTGCCGCGGCCCTCGCGGAATTCGACCACCGTCTTGGCCGTCCAGGCCACCAGCAAGGCTCCGAATACGGCCCCCGCTACTTCCGGAAGGTGCAAAGGACGGAGGAAATCCGGGTAGGGCAGGACGACCCCGCCGACATGAAACATTCCGAGGGAGATCTTGTAGATCCCGATAGGGTAAAGACCCGTCAGGATCAATCCGTAATCCACGTACCTGGACCATGCCGGTTCGGACTTGCGGCTCCGCGCGCGGTAGCAGTCGGTCAGGTAGATGATCTGATGAAGCACGTGCAGCGACGCCCAACTGAAGAAAAAGGTGATCAGCAAGCGGTATTGATAGACGCCGAGCAGGATCACGAAGACCGGCAGAATCAACGCGAAAGCGGTATACCGCGGGTGCCGGGAGCGAAAGTTGCCGTCGAGAAACGTGTAGGTAAAGGTGGAGAACAGGTGCGGACCGCCCACCAGGCCCGCCACCGTGATGTTGATGGCGTCAATCGCCTGTGCCGGCTTCATCCACCCGGAAATCTGGGCCAGCCAGGCGATCAGAAAGGGCAGGGGAACCAGAACGGCGCTGAAAATGATCAAGGGTAAATCCCAGGATGGTTTATAGATCCACCCCGGTTCGCGATGGGGACCCAGATGCGGAGCGCCCGCAATAGCGGCCATAGCGAGATGATACGATACCCGCTCTGTTGTTTCCAGCCGCGTCCGCTGAAGTTTATTTCAACACATGCGCTTGAAATTCAACCTCAATGGACATAGCATTGAGTCAAAGGATCGGATATTCAGATGAAACTGTCTCTTATAGTCGCACTCCTGGCAGCCGCGAGTTTCGCGGGCTGGGGTCAAGCGGCGATGCCGCGCATGGTATCGGCCGAACCTCAAAACGGGAAAGCGGGCGATGTCATCGTGGTCACAGGTGAAAACCTAGAGAAGGACAACGTTGCCAAGGTGTATCTGACGGATGGCACCCACGACACACTGGTGGAAGTCACCGAACAGAGCGGCACGACAATCAAGTTCAAGATTCCGGCAAAGGCGACCGGGCGGCTGGCCCTGATGGTCCTCACCGGCGGCAAGGACGCCAAACTGATCGAGCAGCCGGTCAAGGTTACGATCGACGAATGAGGCCGGTCAGGAGCGGCGGTAAGGCGCCGAGAGGTACTTCTTAGCCTCTTGCGCGGCTTCCGCCTCGGGGGCGTACGCGATCGCCCTCTTATACGCCGCCACCGCTTCGGTGCGGCGGTGGGTCAGGTCGTAAAGCTGTCCCATCCGCAGAAAGGCAAATACCCCGGTATTGAGGTCCACATCTTCGGCGGCGGCCACCACTTTCTTCATATTCTCCAGGGCTTGGTCGAAATCGCGATACCAGAATTGAATGGTGCCCTCCTGGAACCAGATCTTCTCCCAGGCGAGACCCTCGAAACCGGGCGCATCCTCGGTCTTGAGGCGGGCCAGTTCCTCGACCGCCTGGAGCGCGTGTTGCTTGTCGCCAGCCATGCTGTACATTTGCGATAACTCAAGCCGCAGCAGGTAGTTGCGGGGGAAGCGGTGGATCAGGTCCTGGACCAGGGGAACGGCCCGGCGGGTCTGGTTCTCACGCCGGTACAGGGCGCACAGGAAGATCTCGGCATCCACGCGGTTGTCCTTGCCGTGCGCGGCCACATCTTCGACGGTCCGGATGCCCTGCTCCTTATCGCCGTGGATCCCGATCAGGAAGCCGAGCATGCGATAGCTCCAGGGCAAGCTGCCGACGATGTAGTCGTGCAGTCCCTGAACCAGGCGCGCATCGACGTTCCCCGGCTCCAACTCGGTGATCCGGTTGTGGTAGCGCCGCGCCGCGGTGGCGTCGCGCAAGGAATCGCGCCACGACTTCTTGACCACCCAGAAATAGTTGGACCGGAGCCCGTAAGAGATCCCCAGCGCGTACATGGCAGCCGTATCTTTGGGATTCTTCTGGAGCCGGGCCTGGCCGAGCGCGATGGCCTTCGAAACCTCGTCGAGGAACCGTTTCTCGGTCTCGGGCGAGGGGTTCAGGCGGGGCCGGCGGAGGAACGAGTTGGTACCGGAGACCAGTTCGCTCTCGAGAGCGCCGTTGCGGAACATCTCCTGGAACACGATGGCCTGCGCCAGGTGATTGTGCAGCTCCGGGTCGTCCGGATTTTGGCGGATAGCCTGCTCGAAATCCGCGATGGCCTCGTGGTACTCGAGGTTATAGAAATGGTTATAGCCCCTCGCGACGAGCGACTCCTGTGCCGCTGCGATCCAGGGAAGTACCAGGCACAAGGCTGCCGCCGAAATCCTCACACTTCTATGGTAATTGTCCGAGAGCCCACCGTGCATGCTCCGCGACGACCGGATCTGGGGACGCCGCCAGGCGCTCGAGGGGCTGCCGGAATCGCGCCAGCCCGCGGTTTCCCATGGCGATCGCCACATTCCGCAGAAAACCCGTGTATTTCGCTCGGGTTACGGGCGATCCGCGGAACATCTCGCGGAATTCGCTTTCGTCCAGAGACGCCAGTTTCTCGAGGGATGGTGCGAAATCGCGCGGCCGGAAGGTGGGATCCTCCGTCACGGCCGCCCGGCGGTTCCACGGGCAGACATCCTGGCAGATGTCGCAGCCGAAGACGTGCCCACCCATGCCGGCGCGGTGCTCCTCCGGGACCGCGCCGCGGAGCTCGATCGTGAAATAAGAGATGCACAGACGCGCATCGAGGGTCCAGCCGTCCTCCCGGGGGACGATTGCCGCGGTCGGGCAGGCATCGATGCAGCGGCGGCAGGTGCCGCAGCGGTCCGGCGGCGGGGCATCCGGAGGAATGTCGATCGAAACCAGCAGCTCACCGAGGAACAGCCACGACCCCAACCGCTGGTTGATGAGGCAGGTGTTTCTGCCGATCCAACCCAGCCCCGCCAGGCGGGCGTAGGAGCGCTCGAGCAGCGGCGCCGTGTCGACGCAGATTTTCGACTCGAGGGCGCCGCCGGTGCGTTCGCGGAGCAGGGCGTCCAGGCGCTCCAGGCCGCGCCGCACCGTGTCGTGGTAGTCGCCGCCCCAGGCGTACCGGGAGATCCACGCCCGCTCGTCATCGTCGAATCGCGTGGAGCAGGGCCAGGGCGTGTGGTAGACCTTGCCGACCGCGATCACCGAGCGCGCGGAAGGCAGGAGGCGCCGCGGATCGTCGCGCACCTCGGCGCGCCGGTCGGTAAGGTAGCGCATTTCGCCGGCGTATCCGAAACGAACCCAATCGCGGTAGCGGGTGCGATCTTCCGCGGGTTCCGCTCGCGCCACCCCGGCCAGCTCGAACCCGCAGGCGGCCGCCAGTGCGCGCACTTCGTCGCCCGTCAAATCTCCAGCCCCACCGAGCGCATCAGCTCGATCGCATTGCTCTTTCGCACGACTCCCGGCCGCATGCGGTAGTCGAAACGAATCTTGCCGTCCTCGATCTGATCCTCGAAATGCACGTTGGCGGCGCGGCCCCCGAGCGAGTCGGCGATCTCGGCCAGCGCCAGGTCGTGGGTGGTGATGAGGCCGGCCGCGCCCCGTTCCACCAGGCCGTGCACCAGGGCCTGCGCGCCGATACGGCGGTCGTGGGAGTTGGTGCCGTGCAGGAACTCGTCCACCAGGAACAGGACCGGCAGCGGGCCGCCGGTCTGGTCCAGAATCTGGCGCAGGCGCAGGATTTCGGCGTAGAAGCGCGAGACGCCTTCCTGCAGGGAATCCGTCACCTTGATCGAAGCGCCGACTGCCAGCGGAGAGATTCGCAGCGCCTCGGCGCGCACGGGCGCGCCCGCCTGCGCCAGCACGGCGTTGATGCCGAGCGTCCGCAGCAGGGTGCTTTTGCCGGACATGTTCGAGCCGCTGACCACCAGCACGCGCAACTCTCCGCCGATCCGGACGTCGTTGCGCACCACGCGATCTTCGGGGATCAGCGGGTGCCCGACCTGGCGGGCCTCGAGCAGCGGGCCGGATTCGGCGAACTCCGGGAACGGATCGGCGGGGTGCTCGAAGGCGTGGCTCGAAAGCGAGCAGAGCGCCTCGATTTCACCCATGGCGGTAAGCCAGCGGCGCACGGCGCGGCCGGAGTGGCGCCGCCAATCCTCGGCCCGGACGGCGTGGTGCGGCGTCCACAGGATGAAGGGCTCGAGCATGCGGACGAAAATGTTATCGCGCGAATCGAGGTTCTCGACGATCCGCTGCAAGCGGCGGAGGCGCCGGGAGGGCGGATCGCCTTCGACATCGAGCGATGCCCGCAGCCCGGCGAGCAGGTGGCTATGGAACTGCTCGCGTTCGAGGCGCACCAGCACCTCCGACATCAGCCCCAGTTCTTGTGCGGCCGCTTCCACGGCTCCCACGACGAACGCGATCGGCGCCCGCCGCAGATAGAGGAATAGCCCGTTGACGACCAGGGCGAGCAGGAACAGGTCGCGGGCCAGCGTCGCCTGGCCGTCGGAGAGCCTCAGCAAGCCGCCCATGTAGCCCAGCCAGACCCACAGCGCGACGAATCCGCAGGATCCGAGCAGGGTGAGGGCCCAGAGCAGCACCCGCAGGCCGCTCGACTCCAGCAGCGGCGGAGCTTCGCCCCAGGCTGCGAGCGAGTCCGGGTCTACGCCGGTACGGGCTTCCTCCGCGACCACGGCCAGGTCTTCGCGGAGGTCCAGGCGGGGGCGAAGCTCTTCGACCGCTCCCTGGCGGCTCCGCACCACCTCGGGTGCGGCGGGGGCCAGCAGCCACCGCGCCAGCGTGTCCGACCCGGCGTGGGTTCGCGCGGTGCACAGCAGCTCGAACAGGGAACCCCGGCCGAAGAGGTCGAGATCCTGAGCGTAGGGGTGGGAAGTGTTGGCATACGAATCGCCGGTCTCGCCGGTTCCGGCCCACTTGCCGTCCAGGCGGGCCAGCCCGCGCTCGAAATACGCCGCCGCGCGGCGCCGGCGCTCGAGGTCGCGAAGGAGGCTGTCGCCCGCCACGACCAGGACCGCAAACACCGCGACGGGAACGATTGCCCAGACGACCGACAGGCGTTCGGTAGCCAGCGCGGCCCCCACAATCGCGAGGGCCGCCGCCGCCAGCGCCAGCCGCACATAGCCGAGCGCGCGGTGGCGCTTCTCGCGCTCCTTCATTTCGTCGCGGCGTTGCTGGAGCAGTTGGGAGTAGAGCGCGCGTGGATTCATTGGCCGGCCATCTTCATTTTCGCATCCGCATGTTATATTGTTGCCATGCCGAGCGGCTATATCCCGATCCTGATCTTCCTGGCGGTGGCGATACTGTTCCCGGTGGTCACGATTATCGTGGCGAAGCTGATACGCCCCTCCGCTCCGTCCCTGACGAAGCTGGAGGCCTACGAGTGCGGCATCAAGGCGGCTTCGGATTCGCGCGGGCGCTACACGGTGCGGTTCTACATCGTCGCGATCCTGTTCGTGATTTTCGACGTGGAAACGATCTTCCTGTTTCCGTGGGCGGTCCAATACCGTAAGCTCGGCTGGTTCGGAGTCTGGGAAGTGGCAGTCTTCCTCGGGATTCTGGTCGTGGGATATATCTGGGCCTACAAGAAGGGTGCCTTGGAGTGGGTCTAGGGTTCCCTGGATTGTTCCGCTGCGCCGCTCTGCTTGCGATTGCTTCAGTTTGTTCCGCCGCGCCGATGCTGCGCCTGGCGGCGACCACCGTCGGCCCGATTGCGATTCCCACCGGCACTTCTTCGGCAAGTAGGACTGTGGAGGCCTATAACGCGGGGGATGGCGCGCTTTCGCTTTCGGTGAGCTCTTCGGCTTCCTGGATCGTTGCGACGGTGGGGACGCCAAGGAGCTGCACCACCACGACCGACAGCAAGTCGTGCATTCCGATTCAACTGGCTCTCTCGACCGGCAGCCTGGCAGCCGGCCTCTCCACCGGGATCGTCACGGTGAGCGACCCCAACGCGGTGGATGCGCCGCAGACCATCACGGTGACCGTGCGGCTGGGCGGAGTGGATCTGCACGTCGCTCCCGGCGGCGCGCGCGATGTACCGATCGCGACGCAAGGCTTAGTCAGCTCTCACGCCACCACCCAGGATGGAAACTCATGGCTGAGCCTGGTGCTCGACGGCACCGGCAGTTTCCGTTTCAGCTATCCGTACCGCATCCATATTCAACCGCCCGCGGCCATGGCCGAGGGGGTGTACAACGGCTCGATCGCGGCTACCGGTGCGGCTGCGGGCGATACCCAGACCATTCCGGTCACCATGCGGGTCACGTCGCAGCCCATCGCGCAGGCAACGCCCGATCACCTGGCAATTCGCCTGGCGCAAGGCGCTCCTCCGCTCGCGGCGGGAGTCGCGGTGGCCAACGTGGGGGCGGGGAGCCTGTCGATCTCGGGCGTTACCGCGACCGGCTCGGGCGTGACGGCGGCCTCGGGCGCGGGCGGCGCGGTGGCTACGTTCGACCCCGGATCCCTGACGCCGGGCATCTACGCGGGGTCTCTGGCGATCGCCACCAACGCGGTGAACGGGACGGTGGCGGTCCCGGTCTCGTTCGAAGTGGTTCCGAAGGCGGCGCCGCTCATCCGGTACCAGGGCGTGGTGGATAACGGCACCTTCGGCGCGGGGGATACGGTGGCGCGCGGCGACGTGATGGTGGTGCTGGGCGAGCAGCTTTCTTTCGATCCGCTGAAGGTCGGGAAGGCTCCGCCGCTCGATCCATCGGTGGGCGGAGCGACGGTCCTGGTGAATGGCAAGCAGGCCCCGATGTACTATTCGTCGTACGGCCAGCTGGCATTTCAGATGCCGGTAGACGCGCCGCTCGGGTCCAACCTGGTTCAGGTGCAGCGCGACGGCCTCACCAGCAACACCGTCTCGGTGAATGTGGCCGAGCGGGCGCCGCGCCTGCTGACGATCGGGACTACGGGATACGGGGCCATACAGAATGCGGCCGACTACAGCCTGCCGATGCCTGAAGGCGCTCTACCCGGCGTGGTCACGCATCCTGCCAAAGCGGGCGACACGCTGGTGATGTACGCGATCGGGTTGGGGCCCACCAGTCCTGCGGTGGCCACCGGCGAACCCGCTCCTTCGGCCGAACCGTTTGCCCGGCTCACCACGAATCCGCAGGTAAGCTTCGGCGTCGGCATCTTTGGAGCGACGGTGAGCCCCGTGTTCGCCGCGCTGACCCCGACCTTCGCGGGACTCTACCAGATCAACGTGACGATTCCTCCGGACACGCCCAAGGGAACGGTGGACGTGCGCCTGGCGTTTCCCGACAGCGTCAGTAACTCCGTATGGATTGCCGTTCAATAGCGGCGGCGAGTGCAAATCCACTACCATAAGGATTGATCTCCGTGAAACCGTCTCCCACCCCCTGGTCCCACGTCTACCTTTGCGTGGCGCTGACCACGCTGGCGACCCTGCTGCTGGAGTTGTCGCTCACCCGCATCTTCTCGGTGGTGTTCTACTACCACCTGGCCTTTCTGGCGATTTCGATCGCGATGTTCGGGCTGGGGATCGGGGGCGTGTTTTCGTATGTGGTGGCCGGGTGGAAGGCGCCCCTGTTGGTGAAGCTGGGCCGCATCAGCGCCGTCAACAGCCTGGCGGTGGTGGCGGCGTTGTGGGTGATTCTCTCACGCGGCAACAACCTGGGGGCCTGGGACTACGCCCTGGTCTACTTTACAACCGCGGTGCCGTTCTGCTTTTCCGGCATCATCGTTTCGCTCGCCATTTCGGAGACCATCGAGCGGGTGAACCGGGTATATTTCTTCGACCTGCTGGGAGCGGGGGCCGGCTGCCTGCTGTTAATTCCGCTGCTGGACCTGTTCGGCGGGCCGGGAACGGTGATCGCCGCGGCCATCTTTTTCGCCGTCGCCGCCGCCATCTGGCACAGCATGGCGTCGTCGGTGGCCGGACGCGCCGGTAGCGTGGCGCTGGCCCTGGCGCTGGTGGCGCTGTTGACGTTCAACATCCGGCACCACCTGCTCGACATCCGCCACGCCAAAGGTCAGACCATCGCCAACGAGACCTTCCAGAAATGGAACAGCTTTTCCCGTATCGGCCTCACGCATAGCCCGAACCCGGCCGAGGAGCATCCCGACCTGATCGTGATCGACGCCGACGCCTCCACGGGCGTGGCCAATTTCGATTTCGAGCACCTCACCCCACACCAGCGCCACGATCTGCTGGAGCAGCCCCCCGCGCTTCCTTATGCCGTGCGGCCGGGCGCCAAGGCCCTGATCATCGGGCCGGGCGGCGGGTGGGACGTGGCCCGCGCCCTGGCCTCGGGCAGCCACGACATCACCGGCGTCGAGATCAACCCCATCATCGCCGAGACCATCATGCAGGAGCGCATGCCGGAGCTCAGCAAAGGCCTGTACACGCGGCCGGACGTCCACATCTACGTGGAGGACGGCCGCAGCTTCGTCCGGCACAGCACCGACAAGTACCAGGTGCTGCAGGCCACCCTGGTGGACACCTGGGCCTCCACCGCGGCCGGCGCATTCGCCCTTTCCGAAAACAACCTCTACACGACGGACGCCTTCCGCGACTACCTGCTGCACCTCACCGACGACGGCCTGATCGCCTTCACCCGCTGGGGTTTCGAGCCGCCGCGCGAATCCCTGAGGCTGGTCTCGCTGGCGATGGAGGCGCTGGGCCAGATCGGAGAGACCCACCCGGACGAGCACATCATCGTGGGCCGGGGAGGCTCGGTGCAGGGCTGGGGCGCGCAGGATACGGTGCTGGTCTCGCGGAAGCCGTTCAGCGCCGGCGACATCGGCCGCGCGCGCGCGATGTTGGACGCCTCCGGGATGCAGGCGATCTATCTGCCGGGAACCGTGAGCCACAACGAGTTTTACGATCTGCTGCACAGCCCCGATCCCGGCCGCCTACCAGCGCAACTACACGTTCGATATCAGCCCGGTGAGCGACAACCGGCCGTTTTTCTTCTACACGGTGCAGCCGCGGGACCTATGGGAATTCATCCGGCACGCGTCCCACGAGAGCGCCGATTACAAGATCAACAAGGCCGTGCCCCTGCTGTTCGGCCTGATGTTTATCAGCCTGGCGGCCACGGCGCTGATCCTGCTGGCGCCGCCTCTGGTGCTGGGGACGCGCCTGCCGCGGCACTCGGGCGTACGGGCCTTCCTGCTGTACTTCCTGTTCATCGGTATCGGCTACATCCTGATCGAGGTCGGGCTGATTCAGCGGTTTGTGCTGTTTCTGGGACATCCGACGCAGGCCCTGACGGTGGTGATCTTCTCGATGCTGGTGTCCAGCGGAATCGGCAGCGCCGCCGCCCGCCGCCTTCTGGGAGACGACGAAGGGCGGCTGATCAAAGCGCTGGGCTGCGTGGCGCTGCTCTCGGCGGTACTTGCCCTGGTGGCGTCGGGCCTGCTGGGAGCGCTGGTCGGCCTGCCGCTGGTGGTGAAGCAGTTGATTACCGTGCTGCTGATCGCCCCGCTCGGTTTCGTCATGGGCATGCCGTTTCCCACCGCCCTGCGGCGGCTGGAGGGGTGGCACGCGCCTTCCGTCCGGTGGGCCTGGTCGTTGAACGCCGCATCGAGCGTACTGGGCTCGGTAGGGGCCCTGGTGTGCGCCATTTACATGGGACTGGTGCAGACCCTGATCATCGGCGGCCTGTTCTACCTGGCTGCCCTGGCGGTGGTGGCGCGGGTCCGCGTCAACAACGTTGCGGCGCCGCAGCCGGGGGCCGGCCGGGTGGTGCTGGCGAAATAGCGGCGACCCTCAGCCGGCGGGCGCCTGGGTCGTCTCGCGCGCGTTCCTCTGGGCGTCCTCTTTGGATGCCAGCATGGGCCGCAGCTTGAGCAGGTCGCCGAGCACGTTAAACCAGAAGGGCGCACCCAGGCTGAGCAGGGCGGCCGTCAGCAGGAGGCCGAAGATGCTGGAACGTGCCATCTGCTCCTGCCAGCCGCCCCAACTGCTGGGCCAGGTAATCAGCGAGTCGGTGGCGAGCTGGCGAAGCTGTTGGAGATTGGCCTGGGTGGCCGCATCGAGCGGCTGCTGGTTTGCGGGCGCGGGCGCGGCTGCCACGGCCTGCTGCACGAGGGAGTTCCGCAGGGCATCGTCCATGGCGAGGCGGTTGAGCAGCCGGAACGAATCGAGCTGCAGCAGGAACGCCAGAAACACCGATATGGCGATGGCCCACAGGCGGGAATAGTTGGCGAAACTGTGGCTCACGCGTTCCATGGTCTGGTCGAACCCGCCGTTCAGCCTGGCGACGAACTGGCTCTCGGCCTGCTCGATCACGGCAATGGCTTCGCGCACGTGGGTGGCCAGCTCCGGCCTGGCGGCCTCCATCCGCATCGAGACTATGCGGATGGAATCGAGCGTGGCGCCGGGGTTGGGGATCCCGGCGTTGGACAAAGCGGTGATCAGGGCCTGCTCGGCATCCGACGGGGTACGGGCGGGCTGCGGGGTGGTGGTAGTGACGGAGCCGCCGGCGCCGGCCGCGGCCGGCTTGGCAGTGACCGCTGCCGCCGCGACCGTCAGAATGGTCTTAACCAGGTCTTCGCGCTGGACGACCTCCGCCATCTTACCCGGCGCGGCGGCCAGCATCGGATGCCGGAGGATGGTGTCGGCCAACTCGGCGGCCCGCTCCGGTGTGAGCAGGACCGGATCGATCTGCCGCAGAAGGTGGATGACCCCCACGACCAGCTTCTTCCCGCGCATGCCGGATACACTCAGGACCCACTGGATGATGAGCGTCACGCTCATGCTCACCGCCAGCATGATCACCGAAAACCCGATCAGAATGTCGATCGACTTCAACATCCGGCTGACCTCCGATTAGTTACGTTGACGGGAGATTGCGCGGAAGTCAAGGGCGATAATTACAACAGATCGTGGCGGCCGCGTTTTTCCAGGGTCTTAATGATCTCGCCGACGGACTGGGCGCGGTCTCGCGAGACTACCAGCAGAGCGTCGGGTGTGTCCACCACGATCAGGTCGCGCACGCCGATTAACGCCACCACTTTGCCCGGGGCGTCCGCGAAGTTGTTGTGCGAGTCCAGGCAGACGGAATCGTGGATGATGACGTTGCCGTGGCCGTCGCGCGCCAGCAGTTCATAGACGGCGTTCCAGCTCCCTACGTCGTTCCATCCGAAATCGCCCGCGGGAATGCCGCTCACGTTGGGGGCCTTCTCCATGACGGCATAGTCGATCGAGATGTTTTCGCACAGCGGGAAGGCGTCCTTGAGCTGCGCGGCGAAGCGGGGGGATCCGAAGCGGGGCAGCGCGGCCAGGATCGAAGCGGTCTTCGGAAGGTGGCGGCGGAGCGCTTCGAGCAGCGCGCCGGCGCGCCAGAAGAACATGCCGGAGTTCCAGAAATAGCGGCCGGCCGCGACATAACGCCGGGCTTTGGCGGCGTCGGGCTTCTCGTGGAAATGCCGCACGGGCACGGGAGTGGCGGCGCCGGCTTCGGTGCCGCGCGGGAACTCGATATATCCGTACCCGGTTTCGGGCCAGCGGGGCTGGATCCCCACGGTCATCAGGCGGCCGGCCGCGGCGCCCCGGAACGCCGCCTTGAGGACTTTGCGGTACGCGCCGGGCTTGCCTACCACATGGTCGGCGGGAAAAACGCCCATGATCGCCTGCGGGTCGAGCGAGTGCAGGATATGGGCGGCCAAGCCGATGGCCGGGGCTGTGTTGCGCGGCGCGGGTTCGGCCAGGATCTGCTCGGGCGGAACGTCCGGAAGCTGGCGGATGATAATGTCGCGCAGGTGGCTATTGGTCAGAATCCAGATGCGCTCCGGCGGGATCACGGGCGACAGGCGGTCCACCGTGGCCTGGATCAGGCTGCGATCTCCCACCACGTTCAACACTTGCTTGGCGGAGCGCTTCCGGCTCCTCGGCCAGAACCGCGTACCGCGGCCCCCGGCCAGAATCAGCCCGTAATAGTGCGCGTTCATTCAGTTCAGCGGATAGCCGTGAATCAGGTTGAAGGTGCGCTTCCAGCGCGTCTTGGTCGGGAAATGGGTCGCGAGATCGATCAGATGGTCGATCGAAATCGACGGGTCGGCCAACTGGTCGGTGGGCGCATCGTACGACCAGTAGATGATGAGCGGCTTGCCTATGATATTGGCGCGCGGCACGAAGCCCCAATAGCGGCTGTCGAGCGAAGAATCGCGATTGTCGCCCATCGCGAAGATAAATCCCGGCGGCACCACCACCTCGCCGTTCTTCACGTGGTTGACGAGCATCTCGATGGCGCCCTCGGAAACGTGGACGTTCGGCTCGCTCGGGAAGTTGTCGCGGTAACTATCGATGTATTCCGTCTTGTGGTAGGCGTACGGCTCATCCACCGGATGCCCGTTCAGGTAGAGCTTCTTATCGACCAGCTTGAGGTGGTCTCCCGGCACGCCGATGGCCCGCTTGACGAAGGTCTGCCGGATGTCTACCGGGTAGCGGAATACGATGATGTCGCCCCGCTTGACGTCGCGATACGGCAGAATGTGGCTGGAGACCGGGCCTCCGGGCGAGTACGCCAGTTTATCCACCAGCAGGTGATCGCCGATCAAGAGCGAGTCTTCCATTGAGCCGGTGGGAATCACGAATGCCTGCACCAGGGTCGTGGTGCCGAACAGGAGCAGGATAATCGTGACGGTCCACTCCGCGATAAACCCGCGCGGCGAGTCGTGCCGGCGCGGCGCCGGCGGCTCGGGCGGCATCTCCGGGGTGGCTACTACATTTTGCGGTTCTTGGTCCACAGATATTCATTTTAGCGAATCCCTGGTATCCTGATTTGAGGTCCCGTGAGTACCGCTACCGTCACTCCCTTAGTTGAGGCAGCGTCCCGCCGCAAGTCGGTGATGCTGGTATTCGCCTGCACGATTCTGGGAGCGGCCGCGCAGATCCTGATGAAGATCGGGATGACGCACTTCCGGCCGGACCCGATCGCCCTGGCTACCAACCTGCCCCTGGTCGCAGGGTATGCGCTTTACGGATTGAATACCCTGATGCTGGTGCTGGCGCTCAAAGAGGGTGAGCTTTCGATGCTTTACCCGATCATCGCCCTCACCTATGTCTGGGTGACACTGCTTTCCTACCTGCTGCTGCACGAGCCTCCGAACCTCTATAAAGACATCGGCATCACCACCATCGTGGCCGGAGTGGCGGTACTCGGCCGGGGAGGGAAGAAGTGATCCAATCGATGCTGCTGGTGTTCGCGGCCTCGGTGATCGGCTCGTTCGGGGCGGTTTTCCTTAAACTCGGCGCCGCACACCTGGATGGCTCGGTCTTCAGCTTCTTCAATCGCCACCTGGTTTTCGGGGTGGGACTGTTCCTTGGCTCGTCGGTGTTTTACGCGCTGGGCATTCGCGGGGGGCAGCTTTCGGTGCTCTACCCGATGGTGTCGCTGGGGTACATCTGGACGATCATCTGGTCCCGGTTGTTCTTCAAGGAAGCGCTGACGAAGCAGAAATTCGTGGGCCTCGGGCTAATCCTGCTGGGTGTGTTTTTCGTGGGGCTGGGCAGCCACTAGGTTAGAGCCGCAGCCGACTCAATCCCAGGCGAACTAAAGTAGGCGAACTAAAGTTCGCCGGCGCCCGCTTCTTCCGGGCTTTCGCCGAACCGGCGTTCGCCCGACTCTCCAATAACCCTCGAATCTAATCGGTTTCTTACGTGGCACGGCGTGTGCATTAGAGGCGCCCGGCGCTGGGTAACGCCCAGTTCAACAGTCAGAAAGGAAGAAACCGACATGAGTACAGCAGGCAACGGACTCACCGAATACAGCCCCCAGATGGAGGCATTCGAGTATTCGCAATTTGAAACCGATTCCGCCGGAGAGACCGGGGTGTTCGGCGAAACCGATGAGATGGAACTCGCCGCGCAGTTGCTGGAGGTGGCCGACGAAGCGGAGCTGGACCAGTTCCTGGGCGACCTGATCAAGAAGGCGGGCAGCGCCATCGGCAAAGTCGTGAAGTCGCCGATCGGGCGGGCAATCGGCGGAGCGCTGAAAGGGATCGCCAAGAAAGCGCTACCTATCGCGGGAGGAGCTCTCGGCGCGTGGGTGGGCGGGCCGCTCGGCGCGAAGATCGGCAGCGGCCTCGCGGGGATGGCGGGAAAGGCACTGGGGCTCGAGCTGGAAGGGCTCAGCCAGGAAGAGGGCGAGTTCGAAGCGGCTAAGCAGTTTGTGCGATTCGCCGGGCACGCCGTGAAGAACGCGGTTTCGTCGTCGGCGGCCATGCAGAATCCGATGGCGGTGGCGAAGGCCGCTATTACGGAAGCTGCGCGGGTCCATGCTCCGGGGCTGGTGGGCGGCATGGGGGTTGCGGTGGGTGGCAAGAGCGGGCGGTGGATTCGCCGCGGCAACACCATCGTGGTGTTCGGCGTATAGGGAACGTCATTCGAAGGAGCGGACCATGCACGACATCGATCATACGCAGATGGAATACGGCGGGGAGCTGGAAGCGTTCGAGTTCTCCGGCGAAAGCGGAGTGTTCAACGAGAGCGATGAGCTGGAGCTGGCCGGGCAGCTGTTAGAGGTCCAGGACGAAGGCGAGCTCGAGCAGTTTCTGGGCGACCTGATCAAGAAAGCCGGCAGCGCGCTGGGGCGGTTCGTCAGCTCGCCGACCGGCCAGGCCCTGGGCGGCATTCTGAAGAACGCGGCCAAACAGGCTCTGCCCGTAGTGGGGAGCGCCCTGGGCGGATACATCGGCGGAGCGGGCGGCGCGAAGGCCGGCGGGCAGCTCGCCACGGCCGCCGGCAAGGCATTCGGCCTGGAGCTTGAAGGGGAGGGGGAGTTGGAAACGGCGCGCAACTTCGTGCGTATGGCTGCGCAGGCAGTGCAGAATGCCACGGCGGCGGCGCCGGGCACCGACCCCAGGGCGGCGGCGCGGGCCGCCGTGGTGCAGGCGGCGAAGGTTTGCGCTCCGTCGCTGCTCCGGGCGGCGGCGGTCGCCCCGGCTCCGCCAGCGCGCACGGCGGGCGTGCGAGGACACGCGGGACGATGGATCCGGCGCGGAAGCAAAATCGTCCTGCTGGGAGTGTAGAGCGTCATGCCACTGCCACCTTATGCCGCGTGGACGCTCGCGCAGGAGGCTCGCGCCCTGCTGGCGCGGCTCGCCCGGGTCAAGCCGTTCGCGCTGGTCGAAACGATGGTTCCGGCCGCCGCCATCATGCCCAACGCGCAAACGGCGATCGAGAACTACCTGATGACGGGCCGGCGCGAGCTGCACGGGCGGGTGCTGGGCTTCCTCGCGTGGCTGGATTCCCCGCAGGGCAGGCTGGCGGATGCGGACGAAGCGCAGCAGCGATTCGCGATCCTGAGACTCCGGTTCAACACGGTGCTGACGCATTTCGACGTATTCGACGACGTCCTCACGCAGCGCAGCGAGAACGAAACGGGGGTCTGGCTGGCGGGCCTCGACGCTGCCTCCCTGGACGCACTGAGACTGAAGGGAGGCTACTACGAGATTCCGCCGGTCATCTGCTACCTCGACCGCGGGGTGGGGGCCGCGATCCGGCGGGCGCGGACGCGTTTACCCGGGGGCGGCGACAACCCGTGCGCCGTGGTGCGGGTGCCGAGGGAGCGCATGGTCGGCAGCGGCATCGCGTCTTCGCTGATTCACGAGGTGGGGCACCAGGCATCGGTCCTGCTGGAGCTGATCGAATCGCTGCGCCCGATTCTACGCGGGATGCAGCGCAACCGCGGGGTGGGGAGGATCGCGTGGGAGTTTTGGGAGCGCTGGATCTCGGAGATCCTCGCCGATTTCTTCTCGGTCGCACGCGTGGGCATTGCGAGCACCCTGGGGCTGATGGGGGTGGTGAGCCTGCCGCGGGCGTTCGTTTTCAGGGTCAGTCTCAACGATCCGCATCCGTTTCCCTGGATCCGGGTGAAGATCAGCGCGGCGATCGGCAAGGCCCTGTTTCCGCACCGGCAGTGGGACCGTCTGTGCCGGCTATGGGAGGACTTCTACCCGCTGGAAGGACTTTCCCCGCCGCGGCGGCAGTTGATTGCGATTCTGGAGCGCACCATACCCGGGTTTGTGGCGCTGCTGGCGAATCACCGGCCGCGCTCCCTGCGGGGACGGACGCTGGCGGAAGCGCTGGACACGGGCGAGCGTCAGCCGGCGAGGCTTTCGGCGCTGTTCCGGACGTGGCGGGCGGCGCCCTGGAGAATGTACCGGGCCCGGCCGTCGCTGGTGTTCGCGGTGATCGGCCAGGCCCGCGCGGATGGCGGACTGTCACCCGAACAGGAGAGTACGGTCCTGGCCAAACTGCTCACGCACTGGGCGCTCCAGGGCAGTTTGGAATCATCCGCCCGGTGCGCAACGGCGCGCCGGGTCCGGATGCGCCGCGCCATCGCAATTGGAGCGGAGTAGCGAGATTCTAAGTGGAAAGAGGAAATGTCATGGAAAATGAAGTCACCCAACGAAACGGTTCCATTGCCGGCTCAATTCTCGACGAGGGCGGCAGCAAGGCGCCCATCAAGTGCGGCCTGGTAGGCGCGTGGCCGTTGGACGCCAGGAAAGCGCCGGGCAGCAAACCGCCGCGGACGCCCACCTACCTCTATACGTGGAGCGACCGGACGGGCGCGTGGTCGATTCCGAATGTGCCCCCGGGCAGGTACCAGGTATGGTGCGAGGTGTTCGGCCAGTTCGCGGGCCAGGAAGTGGAGGTGGTGCCGAGCTGCACAGCGGAAGTGGATTTCCATTTCCTGATCGACCTGAAGGTGACGGCTAAGGCGTATTCCAAAGGGGACTGCCGGACGCTGGAATCCACCGACTGCGTGTTCGTCGACCAGCCGGCGGTGCTCAGCGCGGACTTCAACCAGCAGATTGCGAAGTACGTGAAGACCATTCGTTTCTCCTCGCCGGATCCGCGGATCAGTATCACGTCGCTCGGCCCCGGGAGCTGGGACGCGCAGGTCATCAAAGGGACGCCCGGCACGTTCACGGCATCTGCCACGCTGGTGGGAACGCCGTCGACCGGCGCCATCGGCCTGGCGACGCCCGTGCCGGGGGCCGTTCCAGCGGGCCCGCCGCCGGGCGCAGGCGCGCCGGAGGTCGGGGCGGGCACCACACTTACCGCCACACCGGCGCTCGCTCAAGCGATCGCGGGCAGGGTGGGAGTGACTCTTTCACGCACCGCCTCCATTCCGACGCGCGACCAGGCGCTGTGGGTGGCGATTCGCAATCGCACGAAGGCGCTTTCGTTCAGCGGCGGCGGTTATAAGGAGTTCATCGACCGCGTGCTGTGCGCCCGGGATCCGCTGGTGCCGGCCAGCCCGCAGCTCACGCGCCAGTTGGATGAGCTGGGCCGCCAGGTGTACGGGGTGGGCGCCTATCAACTGCTCAAGACGGCCACCGAGGTTTTTCTGCTGCTCGAGTGCGGAGTGGCGATCGAAGCGACCGGGAGGTTCGACGACATCGAGCTGTTCAAGCCGGAAGAGGAGGCCGCGCGCCTGGGCGAGAACCTGTCGCTGGGGCAGCTTCAGGACCGCCTTCTGCAATACCTCGGGCCGGGGCAGCTTCCGTACATCACACGGGTCGTCAACGCGGCGTTTCCGAATCTTCCGATCGGGAACGCGCATTGCGACAACGTGCTTACAGCCAAAGCGAATTCGCCGTGCCTGATCGAGCTGATCTGGTCCTACTGGCACGAAGAGGGCATGCTGGTGCAGACGGTGGCGGCTATCAGCCGGCGGTTCCAGAACCTGCGTGGGCCGGGAGATCGCGATCCGCTGGCGCATCTGGAGATCGACCCGCTGCGGCCGCTGAACAACATCCTGTGGGGCTACCTGCAGGACGAGCAAAACCGGCTGAGCGTGCGTCGCCGCGCGTATGAGTACGACCATCACTACGGGCTGACGCTGTATGGCAAGGTGGTGCCGCGGCTGCGGCCGGCAGACAGCCGGTCGAAGTTCCTGGAGGGGTTCCACAATCTGCTGAACCTGGCGTCGGTGTTCTTCAAAGAGGACAACGATACGACGGTGATTGCCGACGGCTTCCCGCTCCTGAACGCCCTGAAGGAAGTGCATCTGACGCTGGCGCAGGGAGCGCACAACCAGTTCGGCGATCTTCCGTGGACGGCGCGCTCCGAGATGCTGCTGCAGGAATGGATCCTGGCGCGACCGGAGATGCGCGATTTCCTGCAGAGCCGCGCGATGGTGCCGTACAAAGAGGCCTGGATGCCGCAAGTGGACACCATGAAGACGCTGCAGGGGTGGAGCGACGTGACGGTGACGCATTTCCGGGACCTGGGTGTGTACGGCGAGCAGATCCTGCTTTCGATCCGGTACGGGGACTGGATCGACGTCAATGACGAAGACTCGGCGAAGAACTGGGCGCGCTACTGGCGGTCGGAGATCCAAGGGTACCTGCATGCTTACCGCGCGGTCACGGGCATCGACCTGACGAATCCGGATACGGTGGATGCGACGATGCCGGCGGTCCACCTGCAGAACCGGCTGGCGGCACAGCAGCGAGCGCGGTGACGGAAGGGGCGCTGGACTTCACCTCGGCGCTGTACCTGGGGCTGAGGCATTCGTCGCGGTCCCTCGAACCGTGGGACCAACTGACGCTCGGCAAGCCGGCGGCCATGGAAGCGCCCCCGGGCGCGGCCGAAGCGGGCGCGGAGCTCGCGGCGTTGATGGGGTGCCGGCGCGCGATCCTGGCACCCTCCACGCTGCACCTGTTCTGGGACCTGTTCGGCATGCTGGGCGATGCGGGAGCGGGTGTGTTTCTGGACGCCTGCGCGTATCCGATCGCCCGGTGGGGCGTAGAGAGGGCAGCGGCGCGCGGGGCTCCGGTGCGGGCGGTGCCGCGGCACAACGCGCGGGCACTGGGGGCGCTGCTCGACGGCGGCGCGGCCGGGCGCCGGCTGCCGGTGTTCGTCACGGACGGTTACTGCCCGGCGTGCGGCTGCACGGCGCCCGTGGCGGAACTGCTGGAGTGCCTGAGGCCGCACGGGGGGCTGCTGGTTCTCGACGATACCCAGGCAATGGGGATTTTGGGCGAATCGCCCGGGCCGGGCGCGCCGTACGGCCGGGGCGGCGGCGGCTCACTGAGGTTCCACCGCGTAAGCGAGGGGGGAGTTCTGGTGGTGAGTTCGATGGCCAAGGCGTTCGGCGTGCCGGTGGCCGTGCTGGCGGGGAGCGAGGAGATGATTTCCCAGTTCGAAGAACGCAGCGCCACACGCGTGCACTGCAGCCCGCCATCCGTGGCGGTGATTCGCGCGGTGGTTCACGCACTGGCGGTGAATCGGAGCCGCGGAGATGCGCTGCGGCTGCGGGTGGCGGCGCTGGTCCTCCGGCTGCGGGGCGGATGGGCGCGATTGGGGATCACTTCCTCGGGCGGCCCGTTCCCGATACAGACGCTACGGGCCGGACCGGAGTTCGATGCCATCCGGTTCCACCAGCGACTGCGGGCCGCGAATGTCAACGCCGCGTTGCACCGGGACCGGGGCAGCGGGGCTCGCATCAGCTTCCTGGTGACGGCGCGCCACACCGCGGCGGCGATCGACCGGACTCTTCGGGTATTTGCGGAGCTGGTGAGGGAGAGGACCTATGCGCGCGGTTGAAAACCTGGAACGGGAGTTCGACTTTTCGAGCATTCCAGAGGCGGTCCTTTCGGCCCTTTCGGGCGGACCCGAGAGCGTGGCGGTCCGGCTGGCGGCCGCGCTGGGCAACCGCGACGAAGACCACCTCACGAGCCTCGTCTTCTTCTGGCGCCACGCGGAGCGGGGCGGGCGCAAACTGATGGCGGGCGAACCGGGCTTCGATGCGCTGGCCAAGGAGTGGCTGGAGATTCGCGAGACGGTGGTCCGCCCGGTGCTGGCGCGGAGTTCGGCGCGGTCGGGTTTGCCCGGGACTAAGGGTGGTTCCGTAATCGCGAGGGTCTGGGCGTTCGCGATGGGGGTGCCCGCGAAAGCCTCCTCGCAAGCCAAGCTGGTCAGGAAAGTGGGCGGCCTCCAGCTTACGGACATCGCCCTGATGATCAACAGTCTCTCCGATACGGAGTTCGTGATCTCGCCGGCGCGGAAAATCGCGATCCGCGAGTCGGCCGCGGCGCTGCGCTCGATCAACGTAGATACACACCTGGTAATCTGGCTGCGGCCGGCCGAGCGGTACCTGGCGGAAGCGGCGGCGCAGCTTCGGGGCCTGTGCGTGGATTCGGGCGCGCGCTCCCTGATGTTCGACGTGGAGGAGCCGTGGACGCGGAATCCGGCGATCCACGGCAAGCACGCGGAGGCGAAGGCGCAGGCGATTGTCGATCGATTCTGGGGCTTCACTTCGTGGCCGTGCCCATTGGGCGCAAGCGGAATCACGTATATTCCCGCTGCGGTGAAGCCGGTGGCGGCGCGATGCGACTACGTGCTGCCGCAGGCATACAGCGTCGATAAGCCGAGCAACGTGTACCGGCCGGGTGTGACGCAGGCGGAGGCTCACCGTCTCTGGAGCCCGCTGGGCAAGCCGGTGGTGATGGGGCTGGCGGCCTACAAGCTCAATCATCATGGCGGCCTCACGGACGCTGGAGCGATGCAGAAGGCGATCGCGGCGGCCGAGGATCTGCGCGTGAACGAGGCGGCCTACTGGTCGCTCGAATGGATTCACGTGCCGGGAGCGAAGGCGGATTTCCTGCGTCAGGCCTCGACGAAGGCGAGGAAGGGAATCAGCCAGAAGGCGAGCCTGTAGGGTGTCCACAAGGAGCATTCCATGAGCGAAGAATTCGAATTCGAAGCGGACCTGATTGGGGAAGAGGAGTATCGCCGAACGTTCCGGCCGCCGCGGCAGGCACGGAGATTTCCGCCGCCGCAGCGCAGGCATTATCCGCGGCCGCTGCTCCGCGCGGGGTACGCGGGGGTCGTGACGACCGGGTCCGATTTCGTCCGCTGGGTGCAGCAGTGCCTGGCTACGGCGCTCGGCAACGGGGTGCCGCAGAACGGAATTATGGGACCGGCGACGCGACGCGCGATTCGCATGTTTCAAAAGGAGCAAGGACTGCCGGACACGGGAATCGTCGATGCTGCCACGGAGGGCGCGCTGCGGGAGGCTTGCGCAGCGCCGGCGGTTCCCTTCGAATTAGAGGAAGAAGAGGGCGCCGAACAGGAGTTTCAGGTCACCGGCCAGGTGGCGGTGACCATCACGCGATCGCCGCGAACCGGCGTTACCGCGCTCACCGGCGGCGAGGCGGGCATAAGGCAGCCCGGAATCTACATCATCTATGTCAATCAGACCCCCTGGTATGTGGGGCTTGCCGAGCGCAGCGTCTATGCGAGGTTTCAGGACCGGTTCAAGTCGCTGAGCGATTTCGATATCGATGCCAAGTGCCTGGATGGGCGGCAAATCGAATGGCTCAACGTCGGCAAACCGGCCATCACGGGAGGCGGAGTCGGGAGGCGTTCGCAAAAGAAGCGACAGCCGTACCGCGCGGTTCCGCCGTTGACGGCCGCTCTTTCGCTGCTCGAACAGTACCTGATCAAGAGCCTCGGCACCAGGGAGATCAAGGTTGGGAAGAAGGTGATCAAACGGGGCGGCAACAAGCAGACCGAGCCCGTGCATTTCGATTCCGGCGGCGCGCTCATCCTGACGGAAGGCACCAGCGTCACAACGAGAGATAAGAAAAATCCCATTTAGAGAGACCACGAGCCGGAAACGCCATGGCATCCGAAATCATCGATTCTCACTGCCACGCCGGAAAGGGCGATGGGTTCACAGGCCCCTGGGACACGGCTGCGCCGCTGCGCAAGTACCTGGTACGCGCTTCCCGGGCCGGGATCGCCCGCACGGTGTTGTTCGCGGCGTTTCACTCGGATTATGCCGTGGCCAACCGTGAGGTGGCGCGCATTGTTGCCAGCCGTCCGGGCCGCTTCCAGGGGTTCGCGTTCGTCCACGCGGAGCGCGACCGAGGCCGGGTGGGGCAAATGGTACGGACGGCGGTCCGCGAGTACGGATTCGTGGGGATCAAGGTGCACCGTTATGACGCGCGGCTCACGCGGGAAATCTGCGAAGCGGCACGGGCATTCTCGTTGCCGGTGTTGTACGACCCGATGGGCGAGGTGGCCATCGCCCATCTGCTGGCGGCCGAGTATCCGGATGTCAACTTCGTGATCGCCCACCTGGGAAGCTTCGCCGACGACTGGCGCGCGCAAGTGAGCTTCCTCGATTCCCTGGCGCGCTACCCGAATATATTCACCGACACTTCGGGCGTGCGGCGCTTCGACCTGCTGGAGGAAGGGCTGGCGCGCGCCGGTCCGGAGAAACTGTTGTTCGGGTCCGACGGGCCGTGGCTGCACCCGGGGGTGGAACTGTTCAAGGTGCGGGCGCTCGGGCTGGCGCCGGCGGCGGAGGAGCTGATTCTGGGCGGCAACTTCCGGCGGCTCATTTCCAAGGTTCGAGCGGACGCCGTTGCGAGCCGGTCGACCGGTGCGCCGGGCGCCGCTCCGCAGCTCGAGTTTCGCGACCCATGGCCGGGCGCCTCGCCGGTGTAAGGGCCGTCAGCCTGCCAGCAGGCCGGCCTTGCGCCACTTTTGCAGGATGCGATCGGTGACGCCGAGACGTTTCGCCGCGTGTTGGAGGCTCTTTTCCTGTTGCACGGTGATGCGGATGGCGGCCAGGCGCGCGGCGTCGCTGATCTGCCGGAGGCCGGCGCCCCCCGCCAGGGCCCGCCGGATACTCTCTTCGAAAGCGCCGTCGGGCCAGGATGGGACCGCCACGCCCGACGGCCGGTCCTGTTCGGGAATATCGCCGGCGGTGATCGGCCCCGGGCCGACATGCCGGTTTCCGATGCGGTGGACGAGCTGGCGTAAATCGCGGACGTTGCCCGGATAGTCTCGGTTCACAAGAAACTGCTGCACCGGCTCTTCCATTGCGGGAGGATCTTCCACGGAGATCGCGCGGCGCAGAAAGTGATTCGCCAGGAGCCGGATGTCCTCGCGCCGCTCGCGAAGGGGAGGCGTCCGAAAGACCCAGCCGGCCAGCCGGTAGTAGAGGTCGCGGCGAAATTCGCCGCGATTCACGAGGTCTTCGAGGTCGCGGTTGGTGGCACACACCAGGCGAAACTCGGTTCGCTGCCAGGAGTTACCGCCGACGCGCTTATACATGCGCTCCTGAATCGCGCGCAGAAGCTGGGATTGCAGGCCGGCGCCCAGCTCGCCGACTTCGTCGAGGAAGAGAGTGCCTCCATCGGCCTGCGCCAACGCACCCTCGCGCGGGGCGATGGCGCCGGTAAAGGCGCCGCGCTCGTGCCCGAACAGTTCGCTACCGGAGAGCTCCGGCACGAGCGTCGTACAGTCCACCGTGACCAGTTCGCCGCGGCGCTCGCGGCCGTCGAGGTGATGGATCACCCTGGCAAGCAGCTCCTTGCCGGTCCCGCTTTCGCCCATGAGCAGAATGGGAGCCTCGGTGAACCGGGCGGCTTCGGCGACACTCCGGACAAACGCCCGCCACACGGCGCTGTTTCCGATCAACGTGCCGGCCACCGCTGGATCGGCCACCAGGTCGTCGACGGCGGACCATCGCTCGAGCCTGGCCTGGATGTGCTGCGCGGTCGAAGGACCGCCGCGCCAGGCAATCACGTCGGCTGCACCGGCCTCGAGCAGGCGCCAGGTGGAGACCAGATCGAGAGCCGCGGGTTGCGCCGCTACAGCGATCACCTGACCGCCCGATTGCCGCCGGGCTTCGCCCAGGAGGGCGATCAAGGCGCCGGTAATCTCGGAGAAGCTGACGATGCCGTGACCCTGTGATAGGCGGCGTGAGGCGGGGGCAAGACCAAGCCCGGCATCGGCGAGCGACCGCAGAAGGTCGTCGGGCGCACGACCGGTTCCGCAATGGCAGAACCATGCTGGCGGCGCCTTCGGCACGTAACTCTAGCCCAATACGGGACCGAAGAGATAGATAAGATCGGGCATCCAATCCTCCTTCGTCAAATTTCGGCGCTCGGAGCCGACCGGAATCATCTTATGGTTGCCGCCGGCCAAAGTAGCAGCCGCAACGGTCCACGCTTTCCAGGCGGAAGGATTAGCAGATCAAGACGCAAATCAACCGCAGGATGCGAGGAGAAGGCCCCTGCGGGACTTCCAGGGTCGTGGCGAAGACCCCGGCGGCATTCTGGATGTGCCAGATGGTATGGGCCGAAATGGCGAGATGCCCAATCAGCCTGCCTGTAACTTGTTTTGCCCGCAACAAGGTCGGGGGTCCCGAAATATCGGAAGAGATAGGTAACCCGACCACGCACAGCACGAGCAGGAGAGTTACAGCACCGGCAATACCTCGACGCCAAACGACGTGCATCCCCGTTGTCTGACCAAGCTATCACCTGCCTGGGGTCGAAGCAAGGCCCGTCCGCAGCTTTCAGGCGCGCCTCGATACACTGGAACTATGCGCCTTTCGCGGGTCGCCGCTGCCGCCGTCCTTCTTGTGCCGATCGGCGTGTTCGTCGCCTGGCCCCTGCTGCGCTACAGCCGCCAGAACCTCGAGACGTTGACGCTCGACGAGGGGGCGCGCCGGAAGGCACCCGGCCTGTTCGTCCGCCTCTCCGGGGGTGTCACGCACTACCAGGCGGCCGGTCCGGAAGGCGAAGGCGGCACTCCGGTCCTGCTGGTCCCGGGCTTCTCCACACCGTACAACGTCTGGGATCCGACCTTCTGGGCGCTGGCCAACGCGGATATCCGGGTGATCCGCTACGACCTGTACGGGCGCGGGTGGTCCGACCGCCCGGATGCGTCCTACGACGCCGCGTTCTACGACCGGCAGATTCTCGACCTGCTGGACGCGCTGCGGATTCCGCAGGTCGATATTGCGGGCGTTTCGATGGGCGGACCGATCGCCGCGGCGTTCGCCAACCGGCACCCCTCGCGGGTCCGCCGTGTGCTGCTGTTCGACCCCGGCTACTGGAAAGACTTCCCCCTTCCGTTCGCTCTGCGTACGCCGCTTCTCGGCGAATACAACATGGCGGTCACCATCGCGCCGGGTCTGCCGCAATCGCAGTGGGCCGACTTCCTCCATCCCGAGCGCTATCCGCACTACCTGGACCCCTATTACACGCAGATGCGCTACCGCGGCTTCCGGCGGGCGCTGCTCCGCACTTTGCGGAACTACCTGTCAAAGGATGTGACCGGCGAGTTCGCGGCGCTCGGGCGCGGCGGGAAACCGGTACTGCTGGTGTGGGGCAAGGCGGATCAGGACGTGCCGTTCGAGCTGAGCGAGAAGGTGAGAAGCGCGGTCCCGCAGGCCGAATTCCATCCGGTCGACGACGCCGCGCACATTCCACACTACGAGCACCCGGAGATCGTCAACCCTGTAGTGATCGACTTCCTCCGGCGTCCGTGAACCGGCCGGCTCCGCTCTTACCGCACGATCTCGACGTGCGCGGAGTCCAGTTCGTAGCCTTCGTCTTTGGCCGTGGCGAGCGCCACCGCCCGCAGCGCTTCATCGCCCGCATTGTGCGCCTGCTCGGGGCACGTGCGCCGGATGACCTCCGCGCCCACCTGGATCATCACCTGCCAGTGCTTCTTGTCTGCGTTCCATTCCACCTTGGCTTCGGTTGCCGATACCATATTGTGCCGCCCTTCCTGTCATAAGATTACAAAGGAATCCGATGAAGCGGAAGCTTTTCTTTTTGATCTGCGCCGGCGCCCTGGCGGCGGCCGCGCAGCCGAACGCGACTTCGTACGACCTGGTGGTGTACGGAGCGACGGCCAGCGGCGTCATGACGGCTGTCTATGGCGCCCGGGCGGGCCTCAAGGTGGCGCTCCTCGAGCCTGGCCGGCACGTGGGCGGGATGGTATCGGGAGGCCTTTCCCACACCGATGTCGGGAGGCGGGAAGTGATCGGCGGAGCGGCGCTCGAGTTCTACTGGCGCGCCGGCCTGCACTACGGCCTTCCGCAGTACCTCCAGGACATCGCGTGGTATGTCGAGCCGAAAGCCGCGGAGGCGATCTTCCGGCAGATGCTCGATGAAGCCGGCGTCACGGTGCTCTCCGGCCGCCGCCTGCGCGAAACGGACGGCGTCCAAAAGCAGGGTGCGCGGCTGGCCGCCATCACCATGGAAGACGGTGAGCGGTTCGCGGCCAGGGTTTTCGCCGATGCCACGTATGAAGGCGACCTCATGGCGCAGTCGGGTGTCACTTTCACGTGGGGGCGGGAGAGTTCCGCGCAATACGGGGAATCGCTCGCCGGGGTGCGCGGCGAAACTCCCAAGCACCAGTTCCTGATCGACATCTCGCCGTACGGGGCGAACCACAAGCTGCTGCCCGAGATCTCCGAGGCTCCCTCGGGCGAGCCCGGCGCCGCGGACAGGAAGGTCCAGGCCTACAACTTCCGCATGATCTTCTCCCACGATCCGGCCAACCAGACGCCCTACCCGAAGCCCGCGCACTACGACCCGGCCCGGTTCGAACTGGCAGCGCGGCTCTTCTCCGGAATGGAAAAGAAACTCGGCCGACCGCTGCGCATGGGCGAGGTGCTTTCTATCGGCCCAATCCCCAACGAGAAGGCGGACATCAACAACAACGGCCCGTTTTCCACCGACTACATCGGCAAGAGCTGGGATTATCCGAATGCCGGGTACCAACGCCGCGCCGCGATCTGGCGGGACCACGAAGAGTACACGAAGGAATACATGTGGTTCCTCTCGCACGACCCGCGCGTGGCGGCGCCGCTGCGAAAGGAGGTCAACACGTGGGGCCTGGCCAAGGATGAATTCACCGACAACGGCAACTTCCCCAACCAGCTATATATTCGCGAGGCACGCCGGATGATCGGGGAATACGTCATGACCCAGCGCGACATCCAGACCGACCTCGCCAAGCCGGACCCGATCGGGATGGGTTCTTATAACAGCGATTCGCACAACGTGGAGCGCGTGATCAACCGCGAAGGGTTCGTGCGCAACGAGGGCGATATGCAGGTGGCGGTGGAGCCCTACCAGATCCCTTACCGCGTGATGCTCCCGAAGAAGCCCGAGGCGGAGAACCTGCTGGTGCCCGTTTGCTTTTCGGCAAGCCACGTGGCGTACAGCACGCTGCGCATGGAGCCGCAATACATGATCATCGGGCAGGCCGCGGGTGTGGCGGCGGCCATGGCGATTCGGGCGAACCGCGCCGTGCAGGACGTCGACACCGCGGCGCTGACCCGGACGCTGTTGGAACAGGGGGCGATTCTGGAATACGTGCCGGGGCTGCAGAGCCGGTCGATTGCGAAGTTTCGGACCAGGCGCTGACGTCCCCCTTTCTTTCCCGCCGCGCCGGGAGCATAATACACGCGTACGAGATCGCCCCTGGAGGAGTCGCATGCCGATTACCAAAGCTCTCGGCTTGACCCGCCTGGACAAGCCGTTGACATCGGAAGAAGGGCACCGCATTCTCGAACGCGACCACTACCGTTGCCAGTATTGCGGTCTGGACGGGATGGCCACCTTCGAAAACTCCCTGATCATGACGGTGGACTTCGTGCATCCGCGCGCGAAGAAGGGAAAGAAGTCCCCGTCCAACCTGGTCGCCGCCTGCCGGCCGTGCAACGTCATCAAGGGAAACCGGGTCTTCCGCGACCTTGCGGAGGCCAAGGCCTACGTGCTCAATCGCCGCGGACAACTGGAAAACGAGTGGCAGGCGAAGATGGCCAAGCTCCGCGGGCAGACGGCCGCGGCTTCGACGTAGCGGACCCGGCCTCGTAACCCTGCTAGCCGCGGGCGAGTCTAACGCTGATATGAGAGCCGCCGCTCCGGTTCTCGCCCTACTGGCATTGGCGCCGGCGGCAGGCGCCGGTCCCATGGGATACCGGAGCTTTGGAACACTGGATGCGGCGCCGGTCCAGGTCGTCGGGGCCGTCGAGCGGGTGACCGGGCTCGGTCCTGTACCCGCGGATAGGCGGCGTTCCAGTGCGCCCGAGCGGTATTACGAAGCTCGTGTGCTGGTGCGCCGGGTCTTCTTCCAGGCGCAGCCGCACCGATTTGCCGAAGGTGACCGGATCGCGATCCGCTACGTCAGCGCCGAAATTCCAGTTCCTTTTGAGGCCGGCGGCGGCGGTGGCAGCAGCCTCCCTCCCCAAGTGGTGAGCTTCCAAACAGGCGAGACTGCCTGGTTCCCGCTGGTCCCCTGGCAGCCCTCGAGCGGCCGATGGGACCTGGCGGCGAACGATGGGTGGAAGACGGCATTCCCGGCCCTCCCGGAGGCGCCTTCGTTTGCCACTCCGCCGCGGACCGCCAGGGGGTTCGTTCTCCGCGAGCTGGCCAACACCCTCACGCACGGCACGGCGCGGGAGCGTTCCGGAGCGGTGACCTGGGTTTCCGCCTTCGCCGGCGACGTGCCGCCGGAGCTCCCGCGCCTGTT
The DNA here is from genome assembly GCA_963836015.1 of Bryobacterales bacterium. GTDB lineage: Bacteria > Acidobacteriota > Terriglobia > Bryobacterales > Bryobacteraceae > CAWCDJ01. The sequence goes on from CAWIIF010000015.1 coordinate 1,666,074, forward strand.
ACGGGCGGCTCTCGGCGGCGACGACGATGCGTGGCTCGAAACCGGCTGCGCTTTTCTGGGTCTTTACGGCGCGCCACAGGACGACCAGGCCGCACTGACCTACGGGGAAGCATCGCCTCCTTTCCACCGGGTCCGCGACATGGTGACCTGGATCCTTTGGAAGGGCGACCGGCGGGATTATCCCAACCGCCTGATCCGCCGCCTGCTGCGCCACAGCGCGGACTATGCCTGGGGCGCCGCCAATGCACTGGTGCAGTACAAGGATTCCACGGTCCTGATCGACGGGCTCAACCGGGCCATGCGCCGCAACGCGGCAGGGTCCATCACCATCGCGTATTTCATCGTGAAAGCCGGCCAACGGGCCGTCGCGCCTGAGGCGCTCGACCTGGCGGTGCGGCTGATCAACCGCGCCGCCATCTCGCCCGGAGAACTACGGGCCGCCGCCCAATTGATCGTGACCTACGGCGATGACCGCCACTTCGACGCGCTGGCGGACGCCCTCGGGCGATTCAAGCGGGAGAACGAAAACGCCTACCGCGATCTTTGGGGGGCCGCAGCGTTCGGCTCGAACCGGCGCGGCCTGAGGCTGGCCGCCATTCTGCTCGACGACCGCCGTCCGGGCTTTGTCGCACTTCGCTACTGCGATGTCGCGGCCGGCGCGGTAGCGGCGCTCTCCGGGCAGAACTTCGGGATCTCGGGGAACATGCCGCTCGCCGATCGGGACCGCGCGGTGGCACGCGCCAGTGCATGGATCGCCGCGCAGCACCGATCGCCGGAGCCCCGGAGGTAGAATGAAAGCAAATGCGACTCTGTCTGTGTCTGCTCGCGATGGCAATGGGCTGCCTCGCGGCTGACGTGCATCCCGGCACCGTCACGCTGCGCGGCAAGATTCTGGTGAAGGCGGACGGCGCGGTGATCGAAACGCCGGACCATAAACAGATCGCCCTGGATGGCGACAGCCAGACACAAAAGGTGCTCCACGATACCAGGATCAACGGTTTCAACGTGGAAGCGAAGGGCCATTACACCGCGGCGGACCGCTTCCTGATCGACCCCATGCACACTCGCGCGCTGCTGGTTCGCAAGGACGGCGCGCTCAAACTGATCACTTACTGGTGCGACGTCTGTTCCATACGCTCCTTTACGCCGGGTCCCTGCGTGTGCTGCCAGAGGGAGACCACGCTCGACCTGCGAGATCCGGACGAAATCCAATGAAGCTGGCACTTCTCACGCTCCTGTTTCCCCTTATGATGCCCGCCGCCGCCAATTATTCCGCCCGCAAGACGACCATCGATGGCATCGAGGTCGTTCAGCTCGGCGATGCCGCAAGGCACATGCAGGTCTCGGTCGCTCCCTCGGTCGGCAACATGGCTTACGAGTTCCTGGTCGACGGGAAGAACGCCCTCTATTTCCCGTTCCACGGCCCGGGCGAGCTCCAGGAACGCAAGGCCTTTGCGGGCATTCCGTTTCTGGCGCCCTGGGCCAACCGGCTGGACGCCGACTTCTACTGGGCCAACGGCAAGAAGTACGTGCTGAACCCGGATCTGGGGAATGTCCGCAAGGACAACCACCAAAAGCCCATCCACGGCCTGCTCAACTTTTCGAGCGACTGGGAGTTGGTGTCGACCGGCGCCGGTGCGCAATCCGCCTGGGTCACCAGCCGCCTGGAGTTCTCGCGCCACCCCGATCTGATGGCGCAGTTCCCCTTCGCGCAAACCCTCACGATGACGTACCGGCTGGCCAACGGAGAGCTGGAAGTCGAAACCACGATCGAGAACCTCTCCGATGAGCGGCTGCCCGTCGCGATCGGCTTTCATCCTTATTTCCAGTTGCACGACGCGCCGCGTGACCAATGGAAAGTCCACTTGGCCGCCCGCACGCACATGACGCTCAACAACCTCCTGATCCCGACCGGAGAGGGGAAGCCGAACGGGTTGGCGGACCCGCTGCCCCTGGCAGGGGTGCAGTTCGACGATGTCTTCACGGATCTGGTGCGCGGCTCTGAAGGAAAGTCCAGATTCTGGGTGGAGGGAAAGAAGGAGCGCATCGCCGTCACTTACGGTCCCAAGTACACCGTAGGCGTTGTCTATGCGCCCCCAGGCCGCGACTTCATCTGTTTCGAGCCCATGGCCGCTCTCACAGACGGATTCAACCTCGCGCACGCCGGAGTGTACAAGGATCTACAGAGCGTACCGCCCCGCGGTCAGTGGAAAGAGAGCTTCTGGATCACCCCGACGGGCTTCTGAGCCTGGGGTGTGCGGCAGGCCGGTCCGGTACGGTATGCGGCCTGCCCGCCCGGCTTACGACGCCACCCGTTGCTCCAGCAGCAGGGCCGCTTCGTACCCGCGGACTACGTGGTAAACGCCGGCGTGGAAGAATCGCGTCATTCGCTGCTCCAGCTCCTCTTCGGCGTAGAGTTGGAGCGCTGTCATCGGAAATCCCTGTTCGTGCACGAAGGCGACGATTTTGTCCTGCAGCAGATGCAGCCGCAGAATGGCCTCGTGCAGCGGGATGTTCTCTTCGAACCGGATTTTGCCCAGCGCTTCGAAGCGCCGCCGGATCTCATCCTCTTTCTTAATTCCGAGTAGTTGCCCCAGGTTCTCCAGGATTACCCGGCACCAGTCCCGAAGTTCGGAATCCGGATATGCCGCCAGGTTCTTCATCTCTCCGTTTCTTCGCACCTCCCGAATCAGGCGCTCAGCAATCTCCTCCCAGTGTGTTTCGATCAATTGAACTAGTTTCGTAGAAAGCAAAGACCCTCCTGTGGTTCGGGCACCGGTGGGTTCTCCGCACCCAGTAGCTTGCGCGAAAAGCCCCGGTGCTGCCACTTACATTATCTCAAATCTACAGATCCATCCACAAAGTGTTGATATTTTATACATTAAGGTATGGAAATCATATTGCAAGGACTTGCCTGAATAACCAGAGGTGCGAGCCAGGAGAACACGCATGGATAACGAGACACTCACGATTGTCGATAATCGGACCAACCAGACCTATACGATCCCGATTTATCGCGGCACCGTTCGCGCCATGGATCTACGCCAGATCAAGACCGGCCCGGAGGACTTCGGGCTAATGACGTACGATCCGGCTTTCATGAATACAGCTTCCTGCCAGAGCGCTATCACGTATCTGGATGGGGATCGGGGCATCCTCCGCTATCGCGGCTACCCCATCGAACAACTCGCGGAAAACTGTTCCTTCCTCGAGGTCGCGTACCTTCTGTTGCATGGCGAACTGCCCACCGAGCGGGAACTGGAGCTGTGGGATTGCGAGATCATGCGGCACACCATGACCCACGAGAACGTGAAGAAGTTCATGGACGGCTTCCATCACGATGCCCACCCCATGGGCGTCCTGATCAGCACGGTGGCGGCGCTCTCTACCTTCTACCCGGATGCGCGGAACGTGTCCGACGCGAAGTGCCGGCGCAAACAGACCATCCGGCTGATCGGTAAAATGCCGACCCTGGCCGCCTATGCGTACCGGCACCGTTTGGGCCTGCCCTATATCTATCCGGATCCCGAACTCGGCTACACCAAGAACTACATGAACATGCTCTGGAAGCGGACGGAGCCGAAGTACGCCGCAAACCCGGTGCTCTCGCGCGCGTTGGAGGTCCTCTTCATTCTGCACGCCGACCACGAGCAGAATTGCAGCACCAACACGATGCGGGCCGTGGGCAGTTCGAACGCCGACCCGTTCGTCACTACGGCGGCCGCCATCGCGGCGCTCTCCGGCCCGCTTCACGGGGGGGCCAACGAGGAAGTCCTGCGCATGCTCGCCGAGATCGGCTCGGCCGACCATATCCCGGCCTTCATCGAGCAGGTAAAAGAAGGCAAGCGTAAGCTCATGGGCTTCGGACACCGCGTGTACAAGAACTACGATCCGCGCGCCCGCATCATCAAGAAGGTGGCCGAGGAGGTGTTCGAAGTGACCGGCCGGAACCCCAAGATCGATATCGCGCTGGAGCTGGAAAAGATCGCGCTTTCCGACGAGTATTTCATCAAGCGGAAGCTCTACCCCAATGTGGACTTCTACTCGGGGATTATCTACCAGGCCATGGGCTTCACGCCGGACCAGTTCACTGTGCTGTTCGGCATCCCGCGGACGGTAGGCTGGCTGGCCCAGTGGCAGGAGTTGATGCAGGATCCCGACCGCAAGATCGCCCGCCCGCGACAGGTTTACACAGGCGAGGACGCGCGGGACTTCGTGCCGATGCACGAGCGCCAGGCGTGCGAACTTACCCAGGCGTAGCGCCGGCGGGCCGTGGGGCGGCGTCAACCATCGGCGACAGTTGGACGGCCGTAGACATTCTACACAAAAACATAGTAGAATCTCTACACAATGCGCCGAGAGCCGCCGCCCCGTCTCGAACTTCTGCAAGGCACGCTCGATCTCCTCATCCTCCGCACCCTGGTTGCCGGCCCCACGCACGGCCACGCCATCGCCAAACACATACAGCGGACCTCGGAAGAGCTGCTCCAGGTTGAGACCGGGTCATTGTACCCGGCGCTCCACCGGCTGGAGGCCAAAGGCTGGATCGCGGCCTCATGGGAGCTGTCCGACAAGGGCAAGCGGGCCAGGAGGTACCGCCTGACGCCGCTTGGGCGTAAACAGCTCGCCGCCGAACAATCGAAATGGGAGGCGTTTTCCCGCGCCATGGGACTGGTCCTGAATCCAGCCGCCCAGGAGGGAGAATGAACCCGTTCTTTCGCAAGTTGCGCTGGTTGACCGAACGCCGCCGCAAGGAAGACGATCTTCGCGAGGAATTGCAGTTCCACCTGGATGAGGAGGCAGAGGAGCGTCAATCCGCCGGATTAGCGGAGCACGACGCGAAGTGGGCCGCGCGCCGGGAACTAGGCAACCTCGCCCTGCTGCAGGAGGAGACCCGCGGCGCTTGGGGTTGGACGCTGCTGGAGCAGCTGATTCAGGACCTGCGCTACGCGGCGCGGACCGTACTTCGCAGGCCGGCTTTCACGGTTCTGGCGGCGCTGTCGCTGGCCCTGGGGATGGGGCGAATACGGCGATTTACAGCTTCATGGACGCGCTGCTGATGCGGTCGCTGCCGGCGGCCGATCCCGGGTCGCTCGCGGTGCTCAACTGGCACGTCACCGGCAAGAAGATCGTTCGCACGTCCGTGGTGCACGATGTGAGCGGCTACTTTTACGACGATCCCAAGACCGGTAAGACGACGCCGATTTTTCCGTACCCCGCGTTCGAGCTGTTGCGCCAATCCAACGACGTGCTTTCCGCTCTCTTCGCATATCACCCGGCTCGAACACTCACCATAGTGATCCGCGGCCAGGCCGAGGTGGTGAGCGGAGAATATGTTTCGGGCGGCTACTTTCGCGGGTTGGGCCTCGCACCCGCGGCGGGGCGTCTGATTATGGCGGACGACGACCGCGCGGGCGCTCCGGCGGTGATGGTGCTCGGCTACGCATTCGCTCAAAGGCGTTTCGGCGACACGGTCGGCGCCGCCGGCCAGACGGTGTTGGTCAACAACATTCCGTTCACCGCGATCGGAGTCGCGCCACCGGGATTCTTCGGCGTGGATCCGGCGAAGGCCCCCGACTTTTATCTTCCCCTGATATCTCGACGCACATTATTACTGGATCGAGATGATGGGCCGGCAGCCTGAGCTGGACCGCCGGACCGCGATGATCATGACCTTCGGCGGCGGCAGGACCCCGGTGGTGGTCGAGGCCGGCGCCGATGCCGAGCCCGTGCGTGCGCAATCGATCTCCGGGAACGGCTTCCCGGTGCTCGGAATCCGGCCCGCGCTCGGCCGTCTGCCGGACGACGACCGCCGCCCGGTTGCCGTCCTCGGCTACGACTATTGGATGCGGCGCTTCGGCGGCAGCACGTCGGCGATCGGCCGCTGGATCACCGTGGCCGGCAAGCCGTATCAGATCGACGCCGTTGCCCCACAGGGTTTCAGCGGACTCGAGCCGGGCCTGCTGACCGACGTCTGGGTCCCGCTGGCCGCGGCCGCGGACGACCGCGCGCTTCACAATCCGGCGGGACAGTGGCTCGCGATCTGGGGACGCCCCCATACGGGAGTGCGGCCGGAACAGATCGGCGCGATGCTGCAGCCGCTGTTCGCCACATTCCGCGCGGAGGTGGCGCGAAAGTATGAAGGCCGCGCCTCGGCGGACGAACTCCAGACTTTCGCCAAGGCCGGTCTTCTGGTGAAGCCCGCCGCCACCGGCCACACGTCGCTCTTTCGCGGACAGTTCGAGCGGCCGCTCTGGATCCTGGGGATGGTCGCGGGGCTGGTCCTGCTGATCTGCTGCACGAACCTGGCGAACCTCTTCGCTGCGCGTGCGGCGGCCCGCGAACGCGAGATGGCCCTGCGGGCCGCGATCGGCGCCGGGCGTCTGCGGCTCATCCGCCAGGTGCTGGCGGAGGGAGTGCTGGTGGCGTCCGCGGCCTGCGTCCTCGGGTTGATATTCAGCGCGGCTGCCGCCCCCATGATCGTCAACCGCCTGGCGCCCTCCACCTACCCCGCCTACCTCGACCTGCGTTTCGACGGCCGCGTGCTCGCGTTTGTCGCGGGGCTGGGCGGCATCACCGTGCTGCTGTTCGGCCTCATCCCGGTGTGGCGGGCCTCGGGCGTCGCTCCCCACGAGGTGCTAAAAGCGGGCTCGTCGAAACATTCGGCGCGCGGACCGTTCGCTCCGATCTGGATGCAGCAGATCCGCCTGCCCGGCCACGACTGGGAGCGCGGCCCGCAGTTCCTCGCCGTCTCGCCGGGCTTCTTCGGCACCATGCAGATCCGCCTTCGGGAAGGGCGCGACTTCGCGGCCCATGACTCCGCCGCGGTCATCGTCAACCAGCGCTTCGCGCGCCGCTATTTCCCGGGAGAGAGCGCCATCGGCCGTCACTTCGACCTGATGGAAGGCGAGGATGCGCACGCCGTGGTGAAAGAAATCGTCGGCGTAGTGCACGATTCCAAGTACAACAACGTGCGCGAGCCGCCGTCGCCCTCGGTCTACCTACCCCTGGAAGGCATGCGCGGAACGCTGGAAGTTCGGGCCGCCGGCGATCCGCGCAGGGCCGCCGCCGAGTTGCGCCCGGTCATCCAGAGGTTTGCACAGGTGACCGGCGTGACGCTGCAATCGACGCAGATCGATGACACGCTGCTGCGCGAGCGGCTTCTCGCCATGGTCGCCGGGTTCTTCGCGATCGTCGCGATGGCACTGGCGGCGGTCGGGATGTATGGAGTCCTCGGCTACACGGTGGTTCGCCGCACGCGGGAGATCGGCATCCGCATGGCCCTGGGTGCGGAAACGGGCGCGGTCGTCCGGATGATCTTCCGCGAACTGCTGCTCGTGCTCGCCATGGGGGTCGCGCTGGGAGTCGCCGGCGGGCGCGAGGTCGCTGCGTACTTCGCCGGGGTGCTGTTCGAGGTGAAGCCCTCGGACACCGCCGCCCTCGCTTTACCCCTGGCCGTATTGCTGCTTGTGCTGGCCCTGGCGGCCGTCGCGCCCGCGCTGCGCGCGGCGCGCGTGGACCCGGTCGAGGCGCTGCGCTGCGAATAGGCGGTTATCATAGAACTATATGAAGTTTTTCTGGTGCGCGGCCCTCACTGTGTCCGCAGTGTGCGCGCAGAACTTTTCGGCCGGCCCCGCCCTCGATGCGGCCATACACCACGCCATCGAGGAGGGAAGGCTGCCGGGCGCGGTCCTGATCGTCGGGCACGACGGACAGGTGGTTTACCGCAAGGCCTACGGCGACCGGGCGATCGTTCCGAAGCTCGAAGCGATGACCGTCGATACGATCTTCGACTGCGCCTCGCTCACCAAGGTCGTGGCCACCACGCCGTCGCTCATGAAGCTGTTCGAAGAGGGCAAGTTCCGGCTGAACGACAAGGTCACTCAGTACATTCCGGAGTTCCAGGGCGGCAACAGCGACATCACCATCCGCAACCTGATGACGCACTTCTCGGGCCTGCAGCCGGACGTGCCGCTCAAGATTCCGTGGACCGGCTACCAGCACGGCATCGAGCTGGCCGACACCGATCCACCCGCCGGCCCCCCGGGCGCGCGGTTTGTCTACAGCGACATCAATTTCATCCTGCTGGGCGAGCTCGTGCACCGCTTGAGCGGCGAGATGGTGTCGGATTACGCGCGCCAGAACGTGTTCCAGCCGCTCGGCATGAAGGACACGATGTTCCAGCCGCCGGCTTCGCTGGTGCCGCGCATCGCGCCCACCGAAGAGCTGACCAGGAACGGACCACCGCTGCGAGGCGTGGTGCACGACCCCACCGCGCGCAACATGGGTGGAATCGCCGGACACGCGGGGATGTTCTCCACCGCCGACGACCTGGCGCGCTACGCCCAGATGATGCTGAACGGCGGCGAGCTGGACGGCGTGCGTGTGATCAGCCCGATGACCATCGAGAAGTTCACCGAGCCGCAGAGCCCGCCGAACCAGTCGATTCTGCGCGGCCTGGGATGGGACATCGATTCGCCGCTCTCCGGCAATCGCGGCGACCTGTTCCCCATCGGCTCCTACGGCCACACCGGCTTCACCGGCACCTCCATCTGGATCGACCCGGCGAGCAAGACGTACGTCATCCTGCTGGCCAACAGCGTGCATCCCCACTCGCGGCCGGCCCTCACGCCGCTGCGCGGCGAGGTGGCGACCATCGTGGCGGCGGCGCTCGGAATCCACACGCAGGGCATCACGCTCACCGGCTACAACGAGACCCTGAGCGGCGCGGGCGCGCGGCGCGAAGTGGCGCGCAACGGAACCACCAAGACCGGGCTCGACGTGCTCGAAGATCAGAAATTCGCGCCCTTCCAGGGCAAGCGCATCGGGCTGATCACCAACCACACCGGTCTCGACCGCGAGGGCCGCCGCAATATCGACGTCATGCGGCAGGCGGGCGTGCAGATCGCGGCGCTGTTTTCGCCGGAGCACGGCTTCGCGGGCAGGGAAGACCGCCCCGGGATTCAGGATTCCGTGGACCCCGCCACCGATATCCGCATCTACAGCCTCTACGGAGCCACCCAGCGGCCCACACCCGAGATGCTGCAGGGCATCGACGCCCTGGTGTTCGATATTCAGGACATCGGCGCGCGCTTCTACACCTACGAGACCACCATGGCGTACGCGATGGAGGCCGCGGCCCAGGCTGGAATTCCGTTCTACGTGCTCGACCGGCCCAACCCGATCACCGGGGTTCGCGTGGAAGGACCGCTGCTTGACCCGGCCAACCGGTCGTTCGTGGGCTATTTCGCGGGCCTGCCCGCGCGGCACGGCATGACCATGGGAGAGCTGGCGAAACTGTTCAACGGCGAAGGCCGCATCGGGGCGGCGCTCACCGTCATCCCCATGGAAGACTGGCAGCGCGGCGACTGGTACGATTCCACCAATCTGCCCTGGGTCAACCCGTCGCCGAACATGCGCAGCCTGGCGGCCGGCACGCTCTATCCGGGGCTATGCCTGCTGGAATATTCGAAGAACCTATCGATGGGACGCGGAACCGACGCGCCGTTCGAACAGATCGGCGCCGATTTCATCGGCGGGCGCGAGCTTGCGGAGTATCTCGACAAGCGGCTGATTCCGGGCGTGCGGGTGTATCCCACGAGCTTCACGCCCACGGAATCGAACTTCAAAGGCGTGCGCATCGAGGGCGTGCGCTTCGTGATTACGAATCGCGAGCTTCTGGATTCAACGCGGCTGGGCCTGGAAGTTGGCGCGGCGCTCGAGAAGCTCTACCCCGGGAAGATCGACTTCGCGGCAAGCAAGCGACTGATCGGGAGCGACGATGTCGTTCAACGCCTGAAGGCAGGCGAAGATCCGCGCCAAATTCTGCAGAGCTTCGAGGATCCGCTGGAGGCCTTTCTGAAAGTTCGCGAACGGTACCTGATCTATCGCTGATTAGCCGCCGGGGGAATCACCGTCCCCGGTCCCGGCCAAGTCTTCGATTTTGGTTCCGAATCGATCGTTGCGCTGCGGGATGGTGTCCCGCATGTCTACCTGATCTTCGGTTGCGCCGATACCCGAGAGCTTTCGGGCTGGCATGAGGGCCGTGTCGTCGGGCTGCCGTGTTGGTGCCATGGCTGCCTCCAGTCGGTTTGAGTATGGGGTGTAACGGATCCGAAGTCAACCACGTTCGGCGTATGCTGGAAGAGGGGTGCCGGATGTGCCGTTGGTTTTCTATTCTCGTTCTGCTGCCGCTCTTGACCGCGGTTGCCTGCGGGGCCGCGAGCGGGCCCATTCCGCCGCCGGCGGTTGACGCTCCGCTCGCCGCAACGGCCGGCAAGCAGACCGCGGTCTTCGCGGGAGGTTGTTTCTGGGGCGTTCAGGCGGTTTTCGAACGCGTCAAGGGTGTGATCGCGACTACGGCCGGATACTCGGGAGGTTCCAAGTCTTCGGCGACGTACGACCAGGTAGTCACTGAAACAACCGGCCACGCAGAATCCGTTGAGGTGGTTTACGATCCTTCGCGGATTACCTACGGTCAGCTACTCCGCGTCTATTTTTCGGTAGCGCACGATCCCACCGAGCTCAACCGGCAGGGCCCCGATGTGGGCACGTCTTACCGGTCAGCCATCTTTTATACCGATGAGACACAGAAGCGCATCGCGGCCGCTTACATCGCGCAGCTCGACGCGGCGAAGGTATTCCCCAGGCCCATTGTCACCGTAGTCACGCCGCTCAAAGCGTTTTACCGGGCGGAAGAATATCACCAGGACTACGCCCTGAAGAATCCGAACAACCCATATATCGAAGTGTGCGACCGCCCGAAGATCAACGCCCTCAAGAAGGAGTTTCCGGAGCTGTTTGTCGATTACAAAGGCAAACATTAGGAAGACGTATTCGCCTGCCCCACTGACTAATTCTGATCCGGCGTGACCTGGTCGAGCGGTCCGAACTTCTTCATCAGCTCGGTGATTTTGGCGGCATCCCCGACCGCGATGATCTGCGCGTTATCCACCGGGACGTACTTCCTGGCAACCGCCTGCACCTCTTCGGCGGTCACCGCCGTGACCTTCTGTGAGTAGGTGTCCCAGTAGTCTTCGGGGAAGCCGTATTCGCGCTGCTCCATCCAGCGGCCGAGCACCGAATTGGAGCTTTCCAGGCCGAGCACGAAACTCGCCACGATGGCGCTCTTGGCGTCAGCCAGCTCGCCCGCGGGCACGGGGGTGTCGCGGATGCTGCGGAACTCCTTCAATACCTCGGATAGCGCCGGCTCCGTCACATCGGTCCGCACCGAGGTGGAAGCGTTGAAGAAGTTGATCACATGGCTCGCGGCAAAACCCGAGCCGATGCCGTATGTGTATCCCTTCTCCTCGCGGATATTGCGGAAGAGCCGCGACGAAGGTCCCGAGCCGAGCACGCGGTTCATCACCTGGCACTCGATGTAGTCGGGACTGGTGCGGTCGATCGCGTGGTTCGCAATAATCAGGAACGTCTGCACGGAGTTGGGCCGCGGAATCAGAAACACCTTCTTTTCCGCGATGGGCGCCGGCATCGGCATCGTCACTTTCGCGATGGGTCCGCCCTTCCATGCGCCCAGCGCCTTCTCCAGCTTCGCTACGGCCTCGCGTGGCGTAATGTCGCCCGCGATGCCCGCCCATTGTCCCGAAGGCACATAGTATTTCTTGTAAAAATCGATCAGGTCCTGGCGCGTCATCTTGTCGAGCGCCGCCAGCCGTGGGACGTATGTAACGGCGCGCGTCTTCCGGATATAGCACCTTGTACATCTGCTCCATGCCGAGCATGAACGGCTGGCTCTTCATCTGCTCCAGCGTGGCCTTTTCGCGGGTCTTCCACTTATCGAATTCGTCCTGCGGAAAGCTCGGGTTGAGCAGGATGTCGGCCAGCAGAGCCAGCGCTGCATCGAAATTCTCGGTCAGGGTGCTGAGATTAATATTCGCGCTGTCCTCGCTGGATGAGATGTTCAGCGACGCGCCCAGCTCCGCCAGTTTCTCGGCGATCTCCTTGGAGTTGAGCGTCCTGGTGCCGAGGCGGATCAGCGCGGCCGTGGCGTCCGACACGCCGTTGAGGTCGGGAGGATTGCGCAGGTCGCCCGCCGGCAGGGTGATGCGCAGCGAGATGCTGGGAACGCGGTGGCTCTCCACCACCAGCAGCTTCATGCCGTTGGGTAGCTGGCGCTCCACCGGACGCGGCAGCTTCACCTTCAGCACTTCGTTCGACACCGGGATCCGGTTCAGGCGCACGACGCCGGCGAGCGTCTGGGGCTGCGCCTGTTGAGGCGCCTGCCCCTGGGCAGCGGCCATGGCCGCCGAAATCAGGGAAATAATGAGTGCTCTCTTCATGACGGCGCCTCCTCAGTTCTGCGGCCTGGGCGCGGCCGGGCGGGAGCCCGCTGCTGCCGGTTTGGTTACGATCACCACGCGGTTGGCATTCCGCAGGTAGGTCTTCGCGGCCTGCTGAATCTGGCCCGCGGTCACCGCCAGCCGCTTCTCCGGCTCCGTGTTGATGCGGTTCGGGTCGTTATAGAGCGCCGTGTCGTCGGCCAGCGAGATGGCCGTCGAAAGCACGCTCTCCCGCGGGAACAGCATACTGCGGCGGATGCCTGTCCGCGCCTTGGCGAGTTCCTTATCGGTCACCGGCTCCGAAATGAACTTCGCGATCTCTTCGGAGATCAGCCCTTCCACCTCGGCCGGATCCTTGCCGGGCCGCACCATGGCGACAATCTGGAAGGTGGAGGGTCCGGCGCGGCCTTGCGCATAGCAGGAGATCGAACTAGCCACCTCCTTCTCCTTCACCAGCTTCTGGTAAAGCCGCGAGCTTTCGCCGCCTCCTAGAATCGACGCGCCGACGGTCAGCGCCCGGTTATCGGGACTGGTGGCGTCGGGAATCCGGTAGGCGATATCGAGCCGCGCCACGCGCGCCAGCTTATCGTCGATGGCGGCGCGCCGCTCTTCCTTCTTTTCGGGCTCGGTGAGGTCCACCGGCTTGGGCGGTTCCTGCCGCGGAATCGTGCCGAAGTATTTCTTTACCTTCGCCAGGGTATCTTTCGTATCCAGGTCGCCGGCCAGCGACAGGACGGCGTTATTCGGCGCGTAGTAAGTCTTGAAGAACTGCTGCACGTCTTCGACCGAGGCCGCGTCGAGATCCGCCATGGAGCCGATCACCGAATGGTGATACGCGAAATTGTCGTAGACCAGCTCGTCGAGCTTCTCGTAAGTCTGGCCGTAGGGCTGGTTATCGACGCCCAGGCGGCGCTCTTCCTTCACCGCCTGGCGCTGGTTTTCCAGGTTCTCCTTGGTGATCCGCAGCGAGCGCATGCGGTCGGCCTCCAGGAACAGGCCGAGATCCACCTGGTTTTTGGGTAGCACTTCGAAATACAGGGTGCGGTCGTTGTTGGTGGTGCCGTTCATGCTGCCGCCCTTGGTGAAGATGGTGTAGAAGTGCTCGCCCGGCCCCACGTTTTCCGAGCCCTTGAACATCATGTGCTCGAACAGGTGGGCGAAGCCGGTGCGCCCCTTCCGCTCGTCGCGGGAGCCGACCTTGTAGCTGACGGCGATCGCGTAGACAGGCGCATAGTGGTCCTCCGCGATAATCACGCGAAGGCCGTTGTCGAGGGTCGTGTCGGTGAACTTGACGGGCGCGATCCTGGACTGCTGCCCGAGGGCCAGGGCAGCGGCCGCGACTAAGAAAAAGAGAAGCCGCTTCAAAAGGACCTCCTTATCGAGTGTTCCCAGTATAGACGCGCCCGGCACGCGAAAGGTAGGGACGCGGCCTCTATCCGTCCAACTCCATGACGAGGCGGGTGACCTGCTTCGCAAGACTCTGTACGGCCCCGGTGAGATACGGGTTCGGCCCGAGGGACTTGCGTGTTTCGCGGAAGGCTTCCAGCAGGCGCCGGCAATCGGCATCGAGCGCGGCGAGCTGCTCCTGGGGCGAGGGCGGCGGGCCGGCGGCTTCGGCGCGAGCAGCCTGTCGGAGCGTCGAAACGGCGGCCGCGATCCGCTCGCTGTTTTCTATAGTCAGGGGGATGGCGTCGCCGTTGACCGTTACACATCCGTTGGCAACGGCCGGTGCGATGGCACGGTACTGCTCCGGTGGGATGCGCGTGATCTGGGAGATATGGAAGTATTCGGGGCCGAACTTCTCCAGCAGCCGGATCAGGCGATCGGCATTGCTGCGGGACATGTGGAGTTCCTTCTCGCAGAACTCGGTCCAGTCGGAGGCGCTGCTGCGATAGAGCTTATCTTCGCGGATGCGCCGTATGCACTCGGCATCGGCCGCGGAACAGCGGCCGGCCACGAGGCCGAACGCCTGGCGGCGTCCCAGCCACTGCCCGAGGTCAAAACTCCCCTCCGCGGGCAGATTACTCACTTCGTTCATTTGATGTTCTCCGGGGAACTTCGCCAACGATTGGCGGAGCTCTTGATGATGGGGAAGGACTTAGCCGCGCAGTCCGCCAATCATTGCCCGGCGCGAGGCTGCTTCCCGGTTCCATTATGCGCCCCGGACCCCCGCGCGCCCGGGCGATCCGCGTTCAAGTCCCTGGCAGGACAGGGCAAAAAAATCCCCAGCGGCGGTGACTGGATTCCCAGGCCGCCAGTATGCCATCCTGAACGGTTCATGGACATCATCACGGGCAACGTCGGATGGATTGAAGTAATCTGCGGCCCCATGTTTTCGGGGAAAAGCGAAGAACTGATCAGGCGCCTGCGCAGGGCCATGATCGCGCGCAAGCGGGTGGAGGTGTTCAAGCCGACGATCGACGACCGCTATTCCGCCAACGAGATCGTCTCGCACGGCGACCTGCGGATGCACTCCCAGGTGGTCAGCCACGCCGGCGAAATCACGGAGCGGATCGACTGGCGCTCGGAGGTGGTAGGGATCGACGAGGCCAACTTCATGGGTCCGCAGTTAGTGGAGGTGGCGCAGCGCCTGGCGGACAGCGGCAAGCAGGTGATCATTGCCGGGCTGGATACCGACTACCTGGGCCGGCCCTTCACGCCCATCCCCGACCTGCTGGCGCACGCCGAATCGATCACCAAGACGCTGGCGATCTGTGTGCGGTGCGGGAACCCCGCCAAGCACACGCAGCGCCTGCGGGGATCGGACGACCTGATCGTAGTAGGCGCCGCCGACATGTACGAAGCCCGCTGCCGGCGCTGCTTCGAGCCAGGCATCCCCAAGCAGACGGAGATGGAATTCGTAAAAGCCAAAAAGCAGTAGGGTAGGCCTCCCTCCAGGCACGAACATTTGTAACCGCAGCGACATTCAAGCCAGTCCAAGCCTGCTTTGCCGCTCATTCCATCACTTGGCGATCTTAGGGAGCCGGCGGGCTGTTTTCGACCACCATCAATGTGAATGAGCCGGGCAGCACCGGTGGCCTGCCCCGGCCTGGCGCGCCTGCCGGCGCCGGCCCAAACTTCGCGGAAACAAGGAACACGCGGTGATTGGTCGGGTCGAGCCCCATATTGCGCGCGCCCTGCGGCGTCTGCACGTTTTCGACCACGTGATAGCGGTCCGGAGTGTCCTGATGAATCACGGTCAGCATGCCGTTCGCATTCGAGGCGAACGCATTCGCCGGAGGCCGCGTCGAACCCGGCGCCGTCGACGCCGGTTCCGATCGGCACGGTCGCGACTACCTTGCCGCCCTGATAGTCGGAGATCGCCATCACACCGCTGCGGCATCCGCTGAAGAGCCGGTGGTGCACAGTGTCGATGGCCATGGAGACGGGCTGCTTGCACGGGGCGGTGGGCCAGCGCCGCAGCACGGCCGCCGTCTTGGCGTCGATCTCCACCACCTCGCTGGTGTCGGTGAGATTTGCGTACACCTTGCCGTCGCCGGCGGACGCGCCGTATTCCGGCTTGCCGCCGAGCGGAATGTTCGTGATCCGGGTCCCCGCCACGGGGTCGATCACGGTCGAAGAGTGTGCGTCGCCATTCAAGGTGAAGACGCGATTCGATGCGCTGTCATAGAGGATGGCGTCGGCATCTTCGGCGGCGGGGATGCGGCCGAGCACCTTGAAGGTCTTCAGATCGAACATGACCACGGACTGGTCGTTGCCCGAGGTGGCGAATCCATGGCCCGTGGCGGGCGCCAGCGCAGTCCCGTGCGCGCCGTCGATGCCGGTGACTTCGCCGAGCAGCGTCCCCCGGTCTTCGTCGACCACCATCAAGCGATTCTGGCGGGCGATGAACAGACGGTGATTCGAGGGATCGGGCACGATGTAGTCCCAACGGCCGTCCCCACCCAGCGTATAGGTTCGTGTGATGCGGTACGACGAAGCCGGCTGCGCGAGGAGTGCCGTCACCGCAACCAGCGCGAGGACCAGCAACGTGTTGCGCATAGAGTTCCTTTCGGCCCGAGTATATCCCATGGGGGCAGGCCGGAGGCCTACCCTACTCGGACCAGACGGCTAGCTCGTTGCCGTTGGGGTCCTGGAACTGGAAGCGGCGGCCGCCGGGGAAACTGAAAATCTCTTTGACGATCTTGCCGCCGGCAGTCTTCACCTTCTCAAGCATGGCTTCCAGGTTGACGGCGTACAGCACGACCAGGACGCCGCCTGCGGCCACTTTCGAGGCCTTCCAGAAGCCTCCGGCCAGGCGGCCGTCGAAAAAGCTGGTGTATTCGGGACCGTAGTCCTCGAAGTTCCAGCCGAATACTTCCTTGTAGAAGCGCTGGGTAGCGGAAATGTCGGTGGCCGGGAGCTCGATATAGTCGATCCGGCGATCGTTCGCGGCGTTGCTCATGGGATGAAGTTGCACTCCTCTTCGCCGATGGGTTGCCCGGGCGGCGCCTCGGCGGGCTTGGGGATTCCGATCTCTTTCGGATTGGTCTCGAAACGGCGGATCTGGGCCGAAGCGAACTGGTAGAAGGCTTTCAGGCCGGCGTCCGAGGGGTTCTGGCCGTTCGACCAGTCGCGCAGGGCGGCGAGCTTCGCCAGGGCGGTGGCGCGCGACTGCGGCGAGGCCTTCTCGTTGGCGGAGAGCGCCATCAGGTCATAGAGCACCACGCTATCGACGGTGCGCTGCACCTGCCCGCCCAGGCCCATGGCGGGCTCGGCCTTCCAGGTGGCGGCCAGCAGGTGGTCCACGACTTCGTCCAGGCCGGGCAGGGCGGGATCCTCGGCGTGATACTGCACCAGGCGGGCGTCGCGCTCGGGGTTGAGGATCAGCCCGACGGTGAGGGCCGCGGCCGATTCCGCCGCGCCCAGCGGGTCGAACGTCAGGCCGGTGCGGTTGCGGAAATTCTCGCGCGTGCGTGGATAGCCGAGGGCGCTAGGGGGGATCAGCGCGATGATGCTCTCCGGCAGGGTGAGGGTCTCGGGACGGATGGTGCGGAGCAGGGCGTCGAGGGCGCGGCGCTGTTCGGGGCCGGGGATCCGCTCGGTCACTTTCTGGCCGTCGCCACGCAGCGCATAGGTGTAGAAAAGGCCGCCGAGCACTTTGGAGGCGGCTTCGGTCTGGTAGCGGTGGAGCAGGTAGACGGGCACGAGGACGTCTTCCAGGCGGCTCATGGGTTCGCCCTCGCGGATATTGTTGGCGGAAAAACGGCTGAGCGCGCGACCGCGCACTTCCATGATGCGGTTCAGCTCATCCACGGCGTTCGATCCGCTGTCCCACAGATGCGCCATAGGGTGGGCGCTGCCTTCGGGGCGCGAGTCAGCGTCGGAGATGAACAGCAGGCCGCTGTCGGTGGCCCGGCGCAGGATGTGGTCGAGCTCCTTGTGCTCGTCGGCGCCGGCGGGGAACTCGCGATAGCCGTAATCGATGGCGACCTTGTCCCACTCGCCGATGCCGGTGGCGTAGGCGTCGGAGAGGTCGGGCGCGCCGGGTCCTTTGAGGTTGACCAGCGGCGGCGGATAATCCATGACACTCGAGCGGTTCTTCACGCTGGCCGCATAATTGTGGGCCAGCCCGAGCGTGTGGCCTACTTCGTGGGCGGCGAGCTGGCGGAGGCGCGCGAGCACCACGCGCTCGAGCTCGGGCGGCACGCCTTTGCCCTGCTCGTAGGGTGCCAGCAGGCCTTCGGCGATCAGGTAGTCCTGGCGGCCGCGCAGAGAGCCGAGGGTGACCTGGCCCTTGATGATTTCGCCGGTGCGGGGGTCGGTGATGGAGGCGCCGTAAGACCAGCCGCGCGTGTAGCGGTGCACCCACTGGATGAGGTTGTAGCGGACGTCCATCGGGTCGGCGTCTTCGGGCAGCAGCTCGACGCGGAAGGCGTTGCGATACCCGGCGGCTTCGAAGGCCTGGTTCCACCAGCGGGCGCCTTCGAGCAGCGCCGAGCGGATGGGCTCGGGCGCGCCGCGGTCGAGATAGTAGACGATGGGCTGGACGGGATCGCTGAGGGCGGCGCCGGGGTCCTTCTTTTGCAGGCGGTGGCGGTTGATGAAGCGCTTGTTGATGCGATCGTTGAGAGAGGCCGAGTAATCCACGAAGCCGGTGCCGAAGTACCCGGCGCGCGGGTCGAAGGCGCGCGGCTGGAAGCCGGGGCCGGGCAGCTCGACGAACGAATGGTGCTCGCGAACGGTGATGGATTCGGGCGTGGGCGCGATGTCGCGCACGAACTGGTTGGGGTTGTCGCCGTTGAAGGTGAGGGTGGCTTCGACCTCGGTATTCTTCGGGAAGTTTTTGGTCCGCGGCAGGTAAAACGCGCAGCGCGAGGGGTCGAGGTGGAACAGCGTGGGCGGGGGCGTCCCGGGAGCGCCGGGGGTGGGCGCCTGCGGGGTGCCGCCGATCGGCTGGGCGCGCTGGATGGTGCGCGGAATGTCATGCGCGTCGCGCAGGTAGAAGCCGGTGGCTTCCACCAGGACGCGGCTGCCCTCTTCGGCGGCGACATCGAAGCCCCAGAGCACGGATTGCGCAAACGACTCCTCGACGGAGCGCTGCTCGTCGGGGCTGCCGCCGATGGAGCGGAAGCGGTAGTTGGGCTCCACCAGCAGGATTTTCGGCCCGCTGCGCTCGAACTTGACGATGCGGCTGCCGCCGATCTGTCCGCGGTCGAGGCCCAGGTCGTTGGAGCCGAGTCCGGCGGGCAGGGAGTTGACATAGAGGAATTCGGTATCGAATTTGTCGATTTCCAGCCAGAGCCTGCCGGCCTTCTCGTCCCAATAGAGCGGGAAGTAGCCGGGAAGCTTGCGCATGGATGCGGTCTTCGCAGTGATCGTGGGAATCGTTGCGGCGGGTTGCGCGTAGAGGCCTGCCGCCATCGCCAGGCACAGCAGCACTGATTTCATATGAGAATGCCATTATCGTACAGGAGGGGGTGGCGCGCGGGCGGGCATTCTGCTACTAATTCGTTAGTATCGTAACGCGGAGGTTGAGCTGATGTTCCAGGACGTGTCGTACGGCCTACGAACGATGGCGAAAAACCCCGGGATCACGGCGGTTGCCGTGATCACACTGGCTCTCGGAATCGGAGCCAATACGGCCATGTTCAGCGTGATGGACGCCGTGCTTTTGCGGCCCCTTGCATACCGGGATCCCGACCGGCTGGTAACCATCCGGGCGCAGATTCCCAGCCTCAACATCATTGGGGCCTTCATCGAATACAACACCTACGGCGAATGGTGGAAGGCGCGAAACCACTCTTTCGAATCGATCGCGGCGTTCACGCCGGGGTCGATGAACCTGACTTCCGGGAGCGAACCGGAGCGGCTGCTGATGTTCCGGGTGAGCGCGGGCTTCCTGCGGGTGGCAGGCATGCGGCCGGCGGCGGGGCGCGATTTTCTGCCGGAGGAAGACCAGCCGGGCGGGCCGAAGGTAGCGATTCTGGCCCACAGGCTGTGGCAGCGGCGGTTCGGCGGAGACCGCGCGGTGGTGGGGCGGCAGATCTCGCTCGACCGCGCCGGCTACACCGTGGTGGGAGTTCTGCCCGCGGATTTCGAGCTGTACGGCGATGAGGTAGATGTCTACCTACCCATCGCGGCGAGCACGGCGCGGGCTCCGGGCATGCCCTCGGTGGGCGTGCACGCGCGGCTGAAACCGGGCGTTACGCTGGAGCGCGCGCAGGCGGAAATCGACAGCCTGTGCCGCGGGTGGGTGGAGCAGTATCACTATCCGAACGATTGGGGAGCGCGGATTTGGACGGTGCGCGGGTTCGCGGTCCGGTCGGTGCGATCCAGTGTCGTGGCGATGGGGGTGGCGGTGGCGCTGGTGCTTCTGATAGCGTGCGCCAACGTCGCCAACCTTCTGCTGGCACGGGCGGGGGCGCGGCAGCGCGAGATGGCGGTCCGCAGCGCGCTGGGAGCGGGCCGCTGGCGCATTGCGCGGCAACTGCTGACCGAAGGTGCGCTACTCGGAGGGATCGCCGCAGCGCTCGGCCTGGCGGCCGCGTGGGCGGGGGTGCGGGCTCTGGCGGCGGCCAAAGCGTACCTGCCGTTTCAGAAATCGGCCGCGATCGACGGACGTGTGCTGGCGTTCACGGTGGGCGCGTCGCTGCTGACGATCCTGCTCTTCGCACTGGCTCCGGCGATCACGGCGGCGCGTTCGGGCCTGGCGGAGCACTTGAAAGAGGGCGGCCGCGGAGGCGGCGAAGGGATCCGGACCAACCGCTTCCGGAGCGCGCTGGTGGCGGGCGAAGTAGCGCTGGCGCTGCTGCTGGTGATCGGCGCCAGCCTGATGGTGCGGAGCATGGCGCGGCTGCAGGCCGTGGACCCGGGCTTCCGTCCCGCGGGAGTCTGGAAGGGCTTCCTGACGCTGCGCGGCGAGAACTACACGGAGCCGGCGAAGCGTGTGAATTTCTACCGGGCGCTGGGCGCGAAGGTGGCGGCCATACCGGGCGTGACGGCCTTCGGCCTGGTGTCGCACCTGCCGTTCGGCGGGGCCAAGAGCGGCGCCAACATCGCGGTCGAAGGAGCGCCGCCTCCCAAACCGGGAGAGCCGACCATCGTGTTCAACCGGACCGTGGACCCGGGATACTTTCCCGCGATCGGGGTGCGGCTGCTGCGCGGCCGGTTCTTCAATGATCACGATCCGGGAGGCTCGCCCGTGGCGATTATCAATGAATCCCTGGCGCGGAAAGGCTGGCCCAACCAGAACCCGGTGGGCAAGCGGTTCGGCGACGGGCATCCGGCGCACTGGATGACGGTGGTGGGTGTGATCAAGGATCTGCGCCAGACCGCGCTCACCGACGAGCCCGACCTGGAATCCTACATGCCGTATGCGCAGACTCCCGGCCCCACGATGGCCCTGGTGGTGCGCTCGGGCGGGAATCCGGAAAGCCTCGCGCCGGCCATCAGGCGGGCGGTGCGGGAACTCGACAAGGACCTGCCGCTGGCGGACGTGGGGCTGCTGGCCGAGAGTGTTTCGCAATCCACGCGATCGCAGCGGTTCTCCACGTGGGTGCTGGGCGGCTTCGCGGCGATGGCGCTGCTGCTGGCGGCGGTGGGCATCTACGGGGTGATCTCGTACTCCGTGACGCGCCGCACGCACGAGATCGGCGTACGCATGGCGCTCGGCGCGGAGCGCGGCCGGATTGCCGCGGCGGTGGTGGGCCGGGCGCTGGCGCTGGCTGGTATCGGGGTCGCGGCGGGAGTGGCCGGCGGGCTCGCGCTGACCCGGCTGCTGCGCTCGATGCTGTTCGGAGTGAGCGCCACGGACCCGCTGGTGTTCGCGGGAGCGTCGCTGTTTCTGCTGGCCGTGGCGGCGCTGGCGGGATATGTCCCGGCGCGGCGCGCTGCGCGGATCGACCCGGGGATCGCACTGCGCGAGGAATAAGGAAAGCGGTCGAACGTTTTAGCCTTTGGCGGAAGACCGCCGCGTGGCTGCGAAGATACCCCCCGCCGCGGCGATCACAGCGGCGACCGCAGTGAGAAACGGCGGCCGCGTAAACCAGCGGACGGTGGAAAGTTCCGGCCTTCGTTTTTTGCCTTCGTCGCCGCCTTCCTTCTTCTCGGCGGCGGAGATGGAGGTTAATCCGAAAGCAAAAGGGAGGGAAAGAAGCCAGCGGCGGCGCGTGCTGACGGGCATGGGGATATCTTATCCCAGAAATGCCCCAGCTGTAACGGGGATCACATCGCTGCCGGACCGATCCGAAACGGATTGTCCGCTCCGTCCGTAGACCTGATTTCAGGCAGTTCATGATCCGGCGGAGGGGAACTCATGAAGAAATCGGACGTGCTGCGTGTGTGGGGCCGCGTCCTGAGGGGACACACACCGTTTCTCTCAATCGAAATCACGAAAGAATGCCCCCTTCGCTGCCCCGGCTGCTACGCGTATGCGCCGGAGCATCTCGGACCGCTGACCACGCTACGGCAATTGTCGGACTACCGGGGGCAGGAACTGGTGACCGCGGCGGTGGCGGTGGTGCGCCGCGTCCGGCCGGTGCACCTCTCGATCATCGGCGGAGAGCCGCTGGTCCGGTATCGCGAGCTGTGCGAGCTTCTGCCGATCCTCGATCGCATGGGCGTGGAAGTGCAGCTGGTCACCAGCGCGGTGCGGCCGATTCCGGAGGAGTGGAAGTCGATCGGGTCCCTGCACCTGGTAGTGTCGATCGACGGGCTGGCGCCGGAGCATGACCGGCGGCGGAGCCCGGCGACTTACGAGCGTATCCTGAAGCACATCGCCGGGCAGACGGTGACGGTGCACTGCACGGTGACGAGGCAGATGCTGGAGCGGCCGGGGTACCTGGCCGAATTTTCGCGGTTCTGGTCGGAGCGGCCCGAGATCCGCAAGATCTGGTTCAGCATCTATACTCCGCAGGAAGGCGAGAACTCGCCGGAGCGACTGACGCCGCCTGACCGGGAGGCCCTCTTCGAGGAGCTCGCCGGGGCCGCCGCGCGATTTCCGAAAGTACATCTGCCGCGGGTGGTGCTCGAAGGCTACCGCCATCCGCCGAGGTCGCCCGAGGTATGCACCTTCGCGCGGCTGACCACGTGTGTTTCGGCCGACCTGAAGACGCGCATCGGCCCGTGCCAGTTCGGCGGCAAGCCGGTATGCACGGAATGCGGCTGCATTGCCTCGGCCGGAATGCACGCACTGGGAGGCGTGAAGCTGGCGGGTCTGGTGCCGCTGTCCGCCATCCTGGATGCATCGATCCGCGTAGGCGGATCAACTTTTCCGTATCTCGGAATCGATGCGGTCCACGAACAGGTATAGCCCGAGGCAGGCGAGGAAGAGGAGTCCCGAAATGATCGCGCCGGGCACGGCCGCGTCCCGGTGGCCGGCGAGGTAGGATTCGAGAGTCGCCGAAAGCAGCCAGATCTGGACGATCAGCAGCACCACGATCAGAGCCATGGCGCCATCGATGGCCGTGAGCCCGCTGTTCTGCGGGGGGTGCGGGTTCAAGCGCCTTCTCCTTCCATGCGGACAGCGAAGATCTGTCCACCTCTTTCTTCAAGCGCCACGCGGGGCAGCGGGCGGCGCGGCGGACCCTGCAGGACGCTGCCGTCGACAATCGAAAAGAACCCCTGGTGACAGGGGCAGGCTAGCTGGTTCAGTTCACGGGAGAAGTACACGGCACAGGAGAGATGCGTGCATTTCTGGCTGAAGGCCACCCACGACCCGGCCGTGGCGCGGACCAGGATGCAGGGGTCTCCGCTCGTGGGATAAGAGAAGACCTTGACTCCCCCGACGGGCACCTCGTCAATCCGGGCGACTGCCAGCTCGGGATACGAAGCGGCGCGCCGGAAAAGCGACCGCGCCAGGATCCACAGGTTGCCGGCGAGCATGGCGAAGCTGGTGAGGGTGAGGAACTTGGCAAACTGGCGGCGGTTGACGTAGCGCTCGTCGGCGGTGAAGACGGAGAATTCGTCGCGCCAGAGGGGCGTCTCAGAAGGCCGGCGCAGCCACTTCATTGGCTCTCTCCCAAGTGTAATCGGCAACGTCAATGGAAATGGCCCCGGTCTCGGCGGGGGCCATCATGTAGACCTTGGTCGTGATCTTCTGGCTGCCGAACCAGAAGGTGTTGACGGGCTTTTCGCGGCGCGATGCCGCGATGGTCTCGGGCGCGACATAGGCGAGCGCCTGGCTGGGGCAAACGGTGGCGCACATCGGGCGCTTGCCCACCGAAGTGCGGTCGTAGCACATATCGCACTTCATCATCTGCTCGTATTCCGGCACCAGCTTAGGGATGCCGAAGGGACATGCCAGCACGCAGTTCGAGCAGCCGATGCAGCGCGGCTTGAGGGACGAGCCGACGATGCCGTCTTCATACTTCTTGATGGCGTCGGCCGGGCAGACCTGAGCGCAGGTGGGGTCTTCGCAGTGCCAGCAGACGTAGGCGGCGGTCGCGATGGTCTCCTGCCGGTCCACAAAATCGAAGTTGATCATGGAAACGCCGCGGTGCGTTTCGCACTCCTCGCACGCCTCGAGGCAGGACTGGCAGCCGATGCACCGGGAGGGGTCGACGTAGAACTCCATGCCGAACATCAGGCGGGTCCCCCGGCGCTTTTCTGAATGCGGCAGGCGGAGACCTTGAACTCGGGGATCTTGCTGCGCGGGTCGAGCGTGCGGTGAGTCAGCCGGTTGGCGCTGCGGCTGCCGGGCCAATGGTAGGGGATGAAGACGGTATCCGGGCGAATCGTCCGCACCACTATGGCCTGGAGCGTGATGGCGGCGCGCCGGGAAGTGATGGTCACCCAATCGCCGGTTTGGATGCCATGCTGTTCGGCAAGACGCGGATGAAGCTCGAGTTTCGGCTCGGGATACTGCTCCACGAGGGCGCCGATGCGGCGGGTTTGCGTGCCCGAGAGGTACTGGCTGACGACCCGGCCGGTGGTCAGGTAGATCGGAAACTCGTCGTCCACGGGGTCGCCGCTCTCGCGCCAGACCAGTTCCATGAAGCGCGCTTTGCCATCCGGGTGAAAGAAACGGCCGCCTTCGAAGAGGCGCGGCGTGCCGGGATGGTCGAGCGAGGGGCACGGCCAGAAGACACCCTTCTCACGGTCGATACGGTCGTAGGTGATGCCGTAGTAGTCGGCGATGCCGCCGCGGGACGCGAGCCGCAGCTCTTCGAAAATCTCGCGGGGCTCGCGGAAGTTGAAGAATTCGCCGCGGCCCAGGCGGCGCGCGAGGTCGCAGATGATATCCGAATCGGCGCGCGCATTGCCGGGCGGGTCGACCGCTTTCTGAATGTGGATGACGCGCGCCTCCACGTTGGCCGTGACGCCCTCCTCTTCCTCCTGCAGGCTGCCGGCCAGCACGACGTCGGCATGCATGGCGGTTTCCGAGAGGAAGAAATCGATGACGCCGAGGAACTCCAGGCGCTCGAGCGCCTCGCGCGTGAAGTTGGCGTCGGGCAGCGAGACCAGGGGATTGAAGCAAATATTGAGCAAGCCCTTGATCTCGCCCCGGTGGATGGCGTTCATGATCTCGACGGCGGTGTAGCCGGGGCCGGGCAGGTCGTCCGGCGAGATGCCCCAGACGCCGGCGACATGCCGGCGCGCCGCGGGGTCGGTGAGGCTGCGCTGGCCCGGCAGCTGGTCGCACTTCTGGCCGTGCTCGCGGCCGCCCTGTCCGTTGCCCTGGCCGGTGATCATGACGCAGCCGGCGCCTTCCCGCCCGATGTTTCCGGTGGAGAGCGCAATGGCGCAGACGGCTTCGCAGTTCTCGACGCCCTTGGAATGGTGCTCGATGCCGCGGGCGTGCAGAATCATGGCGCGGCGGGATTCGCCGACCCAATGCGCCGCGCGCTCGATGGCGCCGGGTGGAACGCCGCAGACTTCGGCTGCGCGCTGCGGGTCCCACGGCTTGGCCGATTCGGCGGTCTTCTCGAAGCCGGTGGTGTGCGCCTCGATGAACTCCGGGTCGGTGAGTCCGTCGCGAACGATGACATGCAGCATTGCCAGGAGCAGCGCCAGGTCGGTGCCGGGGCGGACCGGAAGATACAGGTGGGCGTTGCGCGCGATGGGAGTGAAGCGCGGATCGGCCACGATGAGCTTCGCGCCGTTGTCGCGGGCGCGCCACACGTAATCGGTAGTGATGGGGGCGCACTCGCCGATATTGGCGCCGAGCATCATGACGACTTCGGCCTTGGGGATGTCGCTCCACGGATTCGGGGCGCGGTCCACGCCGAACGCGCCCTTGTAGGCGGTTCCGGCGGACACCATGCAGAGCCGGCCGTTGTAATCGATATGGCGCGTTCCGAGCGCGACTCGCGCGAACTTGCCGAGCAGGTAGGATTTTTCGGTGGTGAGGGAGGCCCCGCCGTAGACAGCTACCGAGTCCGGTCCGTACGTTTCCTGCAACTCGCGCAGGCGGCGTGCGGCGAAGCTGAGGGCCTCATCCCAGGAAGCGGTACGAAAGCCGGTGTCGGTACGCATCAGGGGATCGAGCAGGCGGTCGGGATGGTTGCCCTGCAGGTAGCGCTTGACGCCCTTGGGACACAGCATGCCGCGGTTGAAGGGGAAGTCCTCCCAGGGCTCGAAGCCGATCACGCGGTTCTCCCGGACTTTGAGCTGAATGCCGCACTGCTGCCCGCAGAAGCAGCAATGCGTCTTCACCAGCTTCCCGGCGGGATTGCGCGATTCATCCTGCCAGCCGCCGGGTGGAACGAAATTCAGATGGGGGCCGAAGCGGCCGGTAAGGTCGTCCAGGGAGGCCGGCAGCTTAGCCAAGGGAGTTCTCCTTGATTCTCATTTGAGCGATGGAAATGGTCTTCCGTTTACACGCAGGGCACAACTCCTGCCACCGGCCGGCTGGACCGGGAACGGTGTAATCGAAGCCGAGTTGCGGCAGGATCGCGTGAAGATCGTCGATGTGCATGCGGGAGGCGAAGCGCTGGCCGCAGCGGGCGCAGTGTGCGCCCGGGTCGTCAAGCCCGGCGTCCTGATAGAGTTTTACGCCGAGCTGGGCCGGCCGCTGGAAGATGTGGAAGAACTTTCCGAACGGCAGATAGAGCAGCGCGGCGATCACGGTGATGGCGTGCAGGATGGCCAGAAAGCTGTACGCCGAGCCACGCAGCCACTCCTGGGAGACGGTGAGGGCCAGGCCGGTGACGGATATGGCGAAGAGCAGAATGATGGGCAGGAAATCCATGCCGAATTGCTGCAGGGCGCGCGCGCCTTTATCCATCATGCGGCGCCAGAGGGAGAGGGAGATGCCTGCCAAAACCAGGATGGCCGAGATATCCAGCCCATGAAACAACAAGAGCGCCGTTACGGTATTCAGGTGAAAACTGCCGGCAGGGAATCCGAATAAGTACGTGACGTAGACCAACTGGTCGCCGGGCAGGGTGAGAAAGTAGATCCACCCGAAGACCAGGGGGAAGGTGATGGCAACGGCCAGGAGGCAGCCCCAGAAAAGGAATTGATGCATCCACCAGCGCAGGCGAGACCGGTGCGCGATGAAGCGCTGCGCGGCCAGGTTCGTGACGGCCAGCGGCACGAGACGGATGAGGCTGCGAACGGCTCCGCGGCGGCGGGCGAGCTCCCAGCCGCGATCCCAATAGACGCGGGTGGGCGGCTTTTCGAGCCAGACGTTGTAGTGGTAGACGACGCCCCAGGTGGCGAAGATCACGGCGAATGTGTAGATGACGAGGGCCGGGTCGAAGTTCTGGAGATTCCGCGAGCCGACTACGATGGCTGCCACCAGGACGGCCGTCCAGAGGGTGGCCCAGGCGCCCGCGCGCAAACGGTCGGCAGTGCGGCGCAGGTGGGCCGGGAGAGCGATATCGAGGTCGCGCTGCCGGGGCACGAAGACACGGTGGTTGGCCCACCACAAGAGAAGCGCGGTTATGGCGAGCAGCAGGAAGCCCGGCCAGATGGCGCCGGCACGCTGCCGGAAGAACGCCAGGAGGATCGGCGGGAAGAATCCGCCGAGGCCGCCCATGGCGCCCACCAGGCCGGTGACGGTGCCGGTCTGGCCAGGAAAATACTGGGGGACCAACTTAAACACCGCGCCGTTTCCCAGGCCGAGGAGCACCGCGCAGCCGAGTGCCCCCACGGTGAACGGCACGACGGAAGGCCACGCCAGCAGCATGGCGAAAGGAGCCAGCGCCGCGAAGACCGCGCTCAGCACGCGCGCGCCGCCGATGCGGTCGGAGAGCCAGCCTCCCAGCGGGCGCGTCAAAGTCGCGAGCACCACGAAGCCGGCGGTGCGGAATCCGGCATCGGCGGGCCCGAGTCCGAACTCGTCCTTGAGCAGGGTGGGCAGGTAGATCGAGAAGGCAACGAACCCGCCGAAGGTCAGGAAATAGAAAGCCGCCAGCAGCCAGGAGAGCTTCTCGCGAGTGAGAACCTCGATCATGTCGCGCGCGCCATTGCGGCGCGCGCCCGCAACCGCGGGGGCGTCGCGGGCGAGCAGGGCGAAGACCACGGCCCAGAGGACGAGCAGAACCGCAACCGTGCGATAAACCGCCGGCATCCCCAGGCGAGCGGCCAGGACCGGTCCCAGGAAGACGGCGGCGGACTGGCCGATGTTGCCCAATCCGTAAACGCCCAAGGCGCTGCCCTGCCGCTCCGGCGGAGTCCAGCGGGAGACGTAGCCCACGCCGATCGCGAACGAAGAGCCCGCAAGCCCGACCAGGAAAGCGATTACCAGGAGGCCCGAATAAGTGGACTGGTGCGGGACGAGCCAGACCGGCACCGCGACGGCGGCCATCAGGAGGGTGAACACGATGCGCCCGCCGAAACGGTCGGTGAGCATGCCCATGGGAATGCGTGCCAGCGCCCCGAGAATCACCGGGACGGCCACGAGGAAGGCTGTCTCCGAAGGTGAGAGATGGAAGACTTCGCGGAAGCGGGGAGCGAAGGCGCTGATCAGGCCCCAAGCGGCGAAGCAGGCCGTAAAAGAGATGGTGCCCAGCGCGACGTGGCGAGAATTGGGCATTCCCCTCCTTTCCTCTCCTATACAATCTACCTCTCTCGAAGCCAATCGCCGTGATCTAAGTCACAGCGGCTGTGTTCAGACATGGGTCACCATGGGAAACATGCCTGTAGTGATTGGAGCGAAGCCGGAGAGTCCGTTCGCCGACCCGATCGGCCTGTTGACGGACTGTCATCGCCGGATCGAGCGGTTCCTGTCGGTGCTGGTGCAAATTGCCGCCGAAGCGCATGGGGGGCCGCTCAACGACGAGCAGCGCGCCGCGCTCGAGACGGCCCTGCGGTACTTCCGGGAAGCCGCACCGAAGCATATCGCCGACGAGGAAGAGACGCTGTTTCCGCGAATGCGTTCGATGGACAAGCCCGAGGTGACGGCCGTGATGGCACGGGTGGATTGGCTGGAACGGGACCACGACCGGGCGGAACGACGCCATGCCGAGGTGGACCGGCTAGGCGAAGCGTGGCTGACTGCCGGTACGCTGGCGGCGAGCGACGCGGGCAGGCTTGGGACGCTGCTCGCCGAACTGGCAGATCTCTACCGGGACCACATCGCCGTGGAGGAGGGCGAGGTGTTTCCGGCGGCGGCTCGCGCGCTAGACCTGCCTGAACGAAAAGCCATGGGCGGGGAGATGGCCTCGCGCCGCGGCATCAACCTGTGACCCTGGTCACGTAAAGGGTCAGCGCGCGACGTCCGGATTGGTAGTTCCGGCACCGTTCCTTCAGGCAATCCGCTTTTCTGTTACCGGGGAGACAGTCGAATTCACCCGGCGCGACTCACAATGTTAGCCAAGTTCCCGTGAGGAGTTTCTTATGCGCCGGCCGGTTTGGGTCTCCGCTGCGGTTTGCTGCGGGTTGGTCGCGGCGGTAGCCGCGCGACAGGAGGCATTGCGGCACGGCCGCGGGGAGCAGGAGGCGGAGCGCCTGACCTCCGCAGAAGGGCTGCGGCAGGTGGAGGAGGCTGCGCGAAAGATCGAAGCCGGCGAGAACGCGGCGCTGGTGGAGATGCGCTCCGGCATGGCCTCGATGGACCGGTACCAGCGGAATAAGCTGCTGGGCCGCCTGTTGCTGCACGATCGCAACCTCTCGGTGAACCGCAACAGCGCCTGCGTGCTCTGCCACGCGGCGGACGCGGGATACACGGGACCTTCGCCGGCCGTCAACAGTACGACCGTGGCTTACCCGGGATCGGTGCGCACACGGCACGGCCGCCGGCGGCCGCAGAGTTACAATTACGCGCCGTTCGCGCCCATGTTGCACTACAATTCGCTGACCGGGGATTTCCTCGGAGGAAACTTCTGGGACATGCGCGCCACCGGGCTTAACCTGGCGAACCCCGCGGCGTCGCAGGCGCAGGGGCCGCCGATCGATCCGGACGAGATGGGGTTCCGCGATCCGGCCTGCGTCGTGTACCGGATGTCCGAGCGGCCCTACCGCCCGCTGTTCGAGAGCGTCTGGGGAGCCGGAGCTCTGAACTTTCGATGGCCGAAGAATGCAGCCGCGGTTTGCGACACGGTTTGGAACGGCCAGGGGAAGCATTGCGACCAGGATCCGCGCGCGTCGTCCTGTTTGAGCCTGAGGGCGGAAGAGCGAGCGGCGATAATGCGGGCGTACGACGAATTCGGACTGTCGATCGCGGTGAACGAAGCTTCCGAGGAGGCGAGCCCGTTCACGTCCAAGTTCGACCATTTCAAGGCCGGCGCGGCGCAGCTTTCGCCGGAGGAGCAGGCGGGGATGGAACTGTTCAACGGAAAGGCGCGCTGCCACGAGTGCCACATTTCGTCCGGAACACAGCCGCTGTTCACGGACTTCACGGCGGACAACCTGGGGGTTCCGGCCAACCTGGACATCTCACCGGGATCGCACCAGCCGGACCTCGGCGTCGGAGCGTTTCTGGCGGATCGAAGCGCGAATCCGAACTATGCCCAGTGGTCGAAGTACGCACCGGCATACATGGGCAAATTTCAGGCGCCTACGCTGCGCAATGTGGATATGCGGCCTTATCCCGAGTTTGTGAAGGCGTACATGCACAACGGGTACTTCAAGTCGCTGAAGGAAGTAGTGCACTTCTACAACACGCGGGATGCGCTGCCGCGGTGCCGGCAGGGGGATCCGGGAGAGAAGGTGAGCTGCTGGCCCGCGCCGGACGTGGAGGAGAATGTCAACAAGACGCAGTTGGGGAGGCTGGGGCTGACGGAGGCGCAGGAAGATCAGGTCGTCGCGTTTTTGAAGACGCTGACGGATGGGTCTAAGTAGGGCAGGCCGAGCTTGGCTCGGCTTGGGCAGGCCTGGAGGCCTACCCTACCGGAGCACGAGGACGGTGGCGTCGTGGGGGGCCAGGTCGATCGAGACGGTGGATTGACGGCCGTAATCGCGGCCTGACCAGAGGTCGGTGACGCGGGCGGTGCGCGGGAGTTGGACTGTCCGCTTCGCGGGATTGTCGCCCCAGTTGAAGACGCAAACCAGGTCGCGGTCCTTCAGGTGGACGGTGCCGGTCTGGAGCGATTCATCGGGGAACTCGGCGGCTACTCCGGTGGGCGGCAGCAGCTTCTTCAGCATGGCGAGACGGTCGGCGGGCAGGGTGGTGAGGTCGTCGCCGGAGAGCACCAGGCCGCCGGCGGCGACGGCCACGGTGGCGTGAAAGCGGTACTCGGCGAGCGGAAGGCTGCCGCTCAAAGTGACGGCGTCGGGGTCGTTCCACCACAGGCGTCCGTTCTGCCAGTTTCGGTTCAGGTTCTGCCGCGCGATCTTCTCGAAGGTTTCCCAGGTGCGGCGGACGTCGCCGGAACTGCGCGAGCCGTGGATCAGGCCGAAGGACGGCCAGATGGGATGATTGCAGCCCAGGATGAAGCTGTCGCCGGATCCGCGCAGAATGGCCTGCATGCCGCGGCGGTAGGCTTCGATGCGGGTGGCCTTCGGGTCGTAGAGGTGGCCGCCGTGCATGGCGCCCCAGAAATTGGCGTCCAGCTTGAAATAGGTGACGCCCCATTCCTGGCGCATGGTGCGGAAGACGGACTCCAGATGGCGCTGGACGGCCGGATTGGTGCCGTCGAGAGCGTACCACGGGCCGCGGCGCCAGCCCTGGAAGGTGACCTTGTCGGCGGGTAGGGGCTTGCCGTCGTCGCCCTTCATGAACCAGTCGGGGTGCTGCTGAAAGAGGTGCGAGCCGGCTTCGGCGATGAAGGGCGCTACCCAGATCGCGGGCTCGAATCCCTGTTTGCGGATGGCCTGGAGGACGCCCTGCACGCCGCCGCCGAAGGCCTTGCCGGTCTCCAGCCAATCGCCCATGGCGGGCTGGTAGCCGTCGTCGAGCTGGACGTACTTGAGCTGAGGCGCGTCTTTGGCGATGGCGGCGAGGTTATCCATCACGTTCTTGGCGGTGACGCGCGGTCCGAAGCAGTACCAGGAACACCAGCCGGCGGGCGGAGCCTTGAACTTGAGCGGCGGGTGGTTATGGTCGATGCGGGCAGCCAGTTGGGAGAGCAGGGCGGCGCGATCGGGGCCGGTCGTGTAGAGGAACTCTTCGAGGTCCCAGGATTCGCCGGGGCCGAGCGCCAGGCCTTCGGTATCGAGCACCACCTCGATGGATTTCGGACGCAGGTAGAAGCGGCCGATGAAGCGGCGGCAACTGGTGAACGCGAGCAGCATGGTGGGTCCGCCGTCCGGGGTGAGGGTCATCATCCCGGTGAGGACGCGGGCGTCGGGCGGCTGCGGGATTTTGTAGTGGGCCAGTTCGTCGTAACCGAGGTCGACAGGGTGCGCGAGGGTGCCGGCGGTTTGCGAGAGCATCTGGAAGCTCTCGCCATAGAGGGCGGTGTCCCCGGGCAGGTCGTGACTGATGCGGAAGAGGGCGACCTCCTTTACGTGGACCGCCGCGGTGCCGGTATTGGTCAGCCGGGCGCGATAGAGGTCGCCGGCGCGCGTGCCGGAGAGCTTCAGCGCGGTGGTGGGCTCGACGGTGCGGATTTCGTGCCTGGCGGTCCAGACGTCGAGGGCTGGGGCGGCGGAGAGTACGGACAGAGACGCGAGGAGAGCGGCGGCGTAGCGCATCATCCGTTACTTTATCGCTAGTCTGTGGAGCTCCGGGGCGGGGCAGGCCTGGAGGCCTACCCTACTTGGCGGATGGGTCGTTCTGCATGATGCCGAAGATGTGGCCTTCGGTGTCCTTGCAGTAGGCCAGCCAGCCGATGCCGGGGATCGGCATCTTGGGAACCACGCACTGGCCGCCGCTCCCGGTGATGGTGGCAAGGCTTGCGTCCACGTTCGCGACATCCATCGTGTTCACGCACGGCTGGGCGGGATCCCGGCGCGGCATGAGGCCGCCGTTGATGCCGGGCTGATCGGTCGGGCCCGTCATGACGAGCCAGTAGGGCATGGGGCCATCCCACTTCTGGAAGGTCCAACCGAAGACTCTCTGGTAGAAAGCGATGGCCCGCTCCGGGTTTTCCGCGGGGATTTCGAAGTGTACCGGTCTGTTCATGTTCAGCTCCTTTTCGCGATTTGAGCCGGGGCGGTGCCCAGGCGTTGGGTCAGGTATCCGATGATGGCGCCGACGACGAAACCGGGCATCATGATCTGCAAATAATAGTGCTCTCCGTTTTCAGACGGCATGGCCGCCACAAGGTAAGCAAAGATCAGCCCCAGGATGGCGCCGGCGGCGATCCCCGCCGGGTTGGATTGGACCTTGCGGGCGAACAGGCCGCACAGGACTCCGACGATCATGCCCTTCACGCAGGACCCCATCAGGATACTAGCCATCATGGGACGGACTTGGGGAGTGAACCAGGCAGTGCCGCCATCAATGATTCCCAGAGTGGCGCCCACGACGATCCCGACGACGGGTTTATTGATCATGTTTCACCTCTACACATACATTCCGCGTTTCCGACGATTTCCTTTAACGGCGCGAAAGAAAAAATAATGCGAACTTTACCACGAGGAAGGCGGCGATGAGAAGGAGGAGAACCTGGTTGCGGCGCATGAAGCGGGCGGATCGCTCCCAAGGACTTTCGCGATAGGCGGTAACCGGCAGACCGTCCAGGAAGCGGGTGACGTCTTCGGCGAGTTGGGGTACGCCGGGGTAGCGTGCGGAGGGGTCGGGATCCGTAGCTCGCCGGATGACGGCGGCCAAAGGGCGGTTTTCGGCGCCGCGGACCACGTCTTCCAGGATGCGGCCGAGGGAGTAGATGTCCGCGCGGCGATCGGGGGAGGCTTCGGGGGCGGCATAGGGCGGGGTTCCGGCGGACGGGGGCAAGTCCAAATCGTCCATGCGGCGGGCGATGCCCCAGTCCATTACGAAGACCTCGCCGAAACTGCCGGCCATGATGTTCTGCGGCTTGAGGTCGCGGTGGATCACTCCGCAATCGTGGGCAAAGGCGACGGCTTCGCAGATGCGCACGAACAGGCGCAGGCGGGCGGGGAGGGATTCTCCGTCGCGCAGATACTCATCGAGGCGGCGGCCGTGCACCAGGCGCATGGCGTAATAGAGCCGTCCGTCGGGGAGGGAGCCGGAGTCGTAGACCGGGACGAGCCCGGGGTGTTCCAGGCGGGCGAGAATTTTGGGCTCGGCGGCGGAGAGGGCGTCGATCACCTTCAACGCCACGGACCGCTCCAGGGATGCGTCCCAGGCCTGGTAGACGATTCCCATGCCGCCGCGCCCGAGCTCATGCTCGAGGCGGTAGCGGGTGCCGGAGAGGTCGGGCTGCTCGGTGACGCGGCGGAGGCGCTCCAGGGCGTCGTCGGAGAGGAAGCTCATGGGGGGCCGAACAGGAAGCGGAGCTCGGCGCGGCTCTCGCGATCGCTCGAGGTCACAGCGTCGAGGCGCTCCAGCACGAGGCGCCGCAATTCCCGGCGCGCCCAGGCCAGGTAGTTCGTGACGGCCGTGACCGGTATGCCGTGTTCGGCGGCGAGGTCCGCGTAACCGGGGCGATCCGACTCCGCCAGATCGTACTGCTCGAAGATGCGGTAGTGGACCTGCTTGCCGCCGGCAACGCAGAGGCGCCGGAGGTCGGCGAGGGCGGCGCTGAAGATTTCGCGGCGCCACTCGCGGAAGAAGACGTCTTCGGGGGAAGGGGCGGAGACGGCGATCTCCCGCTCGGCGGCGTCGAAATCGAGCGAAGCGAATTCGGCCCCGCCGCCGCGTTTCAGGCGTCCGGCGGACTCGTCGTGCTTCATGACGAAGTGGTCGAGGCAGCCGCGGAGGAAGGTACGGAGGCGGCCTTTGGCGGGGTCGAAAGCCGAGAGGAGGTTCTGCTCCACGAGAGCCGCGAAGAAGCCCTGAACGAGGTCCTTGGCCTCTTCGTTGCCGCGGTTCCAGCGAACGCGGACGTGCTTGTAGGCGGGCTTCCAGTAGACGGCGATCATCGCGTCGAGAGCCTCGCGCGCCGGGGGGCCGCCCGACGAGGCGGCGGCCACGAGAGTGTGGCGGGTTGTCGGAAACTGCGGCCGCGCTCCGCCGATGGCGGTGTCGGGATCGTAAGGCACGGAGGCTCTCCGGCTACATATACATGCCGCCGTTGACGGCCAGCACCTGTCCGGTGATATAGGCGGCGTCTTCGCTGGCCAGGAATTTCACGGCGGCGGCAATATCTTCGGGCTTCCCCATGCGGCCGAGCGGCACGGCGGCTAGGATTTTAGCTTTCACGTCATCGGGCAGGACGGCGGTCATATCGGTGGCGATATATCCGGGGGCGATGGCATTGACGGTGATGCTGCGGCTGGCCATTTCCTGCGCCAGGGCCTTGGTCAGGCCGATTAGCCCGGCTTTGGAAGCCGCGTAGTTGGCCTGTCCGGCGCTGCCGGCCTGTCCGACCACCGATGAAATATTAATGATTCGACCCCAGCGGTTGCGCATCATATGGGGGAGCACCTGTTGAATGCACTGGAACGCACCGTTCAAGTTGATGTCGAGGACGAGGTCCCAATCGGCCTTTTTCATGCGCACGGCGAGGCCGTCGCGGGCGATGCCGGCGTTGTTGACCAGCACGTCGATGCGGTTCTTATCCTGGATCGCTTTGGCAAAGGCCGCCTTGACTGAATCGGGCGACGTCACATCGAGGTTGACGGTCATCGCCTCCCCGCTGCAGGCTCGGATTTCCTCGGCCACCTCTTCGTTCTTCTCGATTTCGGGCGAGGCGACGACGATATCGAAGCCGGCGCGGCAGAGCGATAGAGCGATCGCCCGGCCGATACCCCGGCTCGCGCCTGTAACGAAGGCTACTCGGTTGAACATTCTCTCTCCTACGGAGGTATTGGTATTAAACTCACATCATAACGTATGGCATATCGCGACCTGCGCGACTTCATTCGCGCGCTCGAACAGAAGAACGAACTGAAGCGGATCCCGTTCGAAGTGGATCCGATCCTGGAGATCACGGAATTCGCGGACCGCGCGGTAAAACAGGGCGGCCCGGCGCTGCTTTTTGAAAAGCCGAAAGGCTACACGGCGCCGGTGTTGATCAACGCATTCGCCTCGATGCGCAAGATGGAGATCGCGCTGGAAGTGGAGTCGGTGGAGGAGGTGGCGGCGCGGATCGTCGGATTTCTCGAGACGCGGATGCCGGAGGGCCTGATCGGCAAGCTCAAAATGCTGCCGAAACTCGCAGAGGTGGGCGCATTTTTTCCAAAACTCGTCTCCAAAGGGCCCTGCCAGGAGGTGGTGCGGACGGAGGGCTTCTCGCTGCTGGATTATCCGGTGCTGCAGTGCTGGCCGGAAGACGGCGGGCGCTTCATCACGCTGCCGCTGGTCTTTTCGAAGAATCCCGACACCGGCAAGCGGAACTGCGGGATGTACCGCATGCAGGTATTCGACGCGCGCACCGCCGGAATGCACTGGCAGACTCACAAACAGGGCGCGGAACACTATCGCCGGATGCAAAACCAAGGGGCGCGGCGGATGGATGTGGCGGTGGCCATCGGCGCCGACCCGGCCACCATGTACTCCGCGATCCTGCCGCTGCCGCCGGATCTGGATGAGATGATGATCGCGGGCTTTCTGCGGCAAAGCCCGGTGGAGATGGTCAAGTGCCGAACCTCGGACCTGGAGGTTCCGGCGCAGGCGGAGATCGTGCTGGAAGGCTATGTGGAGTTGGGGGAGTTGCGCACCGAAGGACCATTCGGCGACCATACGGGCTTTTACTCACTGGCCGACGAATATCCGGTATTCCACGTCACTTGTGTAACCGCGCGACAGGATCCTATCTATGCAACCACGATAGTGGGACCGCCGCCGATGGAAGACTACTATATGGGCAAGGCGATCGAGCGCATCTTTCTGCCGCTGATGCGGCTGCAGCTTCCGGAGGTGCGGGATATTTCGATGCCGGCGGAAGGCGTGTTTCATAACCTGATTCTGGTGTCGATGCGTAAATCGTATCCGGGGCATGCCAGAAAGGTGATGCACTCGATCTGGGGCACGGGGCAGGCGATGTTTTCCAAGGTAATCGTGGTGGTAGACGAAGACGTGGATGTGCAGAACTATCGCGAGGTCGCATGGAAAGCGCTGAACAACATCGACCCGCAGCGCGATATCGAGATGGTGCTGGGGCCGGTAGATTCGCTGGACCACTCCAGCCGGCTTCCGAACTTCGGGTCGAAGATGGGAATCGACGCGACCCGCAAGTGGAGCGGAGAGGGTTTCACCCGACCGTGGCCGGGCGTGATCGCCATGTCGGAGGATGTGAAGCGCCGCGTGGACGAGCTTTGGAAGCGCGCGGGCCTGCCTGCCTGACCGGCGGCTACGCCCAGTGTGTTACGATTGAATACATCCAACCTTGCGGCGGCTTTAGCTCAGGTGGTAGAGCGTCGGATTGTGGTTCCGAATGTCGCGGGTTCGAATCCCGCAAGCCGCCCCAGAATACCTTTTAGACGCGCCGCGCAAAAGGATCTCGCAAAAGGGCAAACCGGGTACAGGCTCCGAATTTCGCAAGAGCGGCGAAATTCGAGCCAGTCCCCGTTTTGCGCTATGGGAATTCGCGCACGAGTACCTCGGATATTGATTAGTCTGATGTCAGGTAACTAACACCGGGGCGGTTGGGACGAGCAAGTCAATTGTAAGTGCAAATCCAGACTGCAAGACTACTAACAGGTTGCTTGCGCGACAACTTACAACTTACTGCTGGTGTAATGTAATTGATCTTGACTGGCGTCCGGCAAGCGGTCACACTACGGATACCAGACAGTCAGCAGTGGATCTGGGGGGAGATCAGCCAGTCGGCAGGTCGTAATGGGGCTGAAACGGCGGTAGCCTGCCAGCCCCATCCGCGGACCTATATGGCTTCGGAGGAGCAATGCACGACCGCGCTACGGGTGCGCAATGGTTTGCCGTTCGGACTGCGAGCGGCCGGGAAAGGGCCGTATCGACCCTGCTCCAGCACAAGGGCTACGAGGAGTTCCTGCCGGTCTATCGGACCAGGCGGAAATGGTCCGACCGGGTGAAGGAGTTGGAACTCCCGCTCTTCCCGGGATACCTGTTCTGCCGGTTCCCGGCCGGAAACAGACTACCCATTCTGGTCACCCCCGGGGTCCAGCGGATTGTCGGCTACGGCCGCTCGCCGATCCCGGTCAACGAGGAAGAGATCCAAGCTCTGCGGAGGGTTGTGGCCTCGCGTGTTTCCGCCGTGCCGTGTCCCTACCTCGAGCTGGGCCAGCGGGTGGAGATCTGCGAAGGGTCGCTCACCGGCGTCAACGGCATTCTGTTGCAGATCAAGAATTCGTGGCGGATCGTACTATCGGTAGAGTTGCTGCGGCGCTCGGTGGCGGTGGAGGTGGACCGCGCCGCGGTGAAGCCTCTTGGCCGGGAGAGAGGCCTGCCGCGCGGAATGGGAGCTGCGGCGGGCGCATGGATTGCCGGCGGGGGAGAAGGGCACCCCGCGCTCAAGGCAGCAGAGTAGGGCAGCCTCTAACCAACGGTTCCCGGGTATCCAAAATCTACATCGGCGGAGAGAACCCGTGGCGGTATTGCGGAGTAGAAGCAGGTTGGTGACGTTCCGTCTCGACCCGGAAGAATATGCCGCACTGCGGCGAGTGTGTATCACAACGGGTGCGCGGAGCATGTCGGAATTCGCGCGTGAAGCAGTGCTGGCGAGCGTGGAGGCGGGCGGGCAGTCGAAGGCTTCGCTGGGGGGCGACCTGGTGACACTAACAAACCGGCTGCACGAGTTAGACCGGATGCTGAGGGCGGCAAGCGGGCTGATCGGGAGAGTGCTCGGAGGCGAGGACGGCCCCGAGCCCAATGAGCAGGACGGTGGAGGCTCCAATTAATGACGTCAAATCGACTTACCGGCAGGTTACTACCGTGCGTGGTGTCATGCCTGTTGCTGGGCGCTGCGGCGCGGGGCGCCGATAGGCCTTTGCAGGTGCTGGTTCTGGAGGGCGAGGGCGCATTTAACGACATCAACAAAGGCACCGCAAGAGCGCCGGTCGTGGAGGTGCGCGACGAGAACGGGAAGGTGGTGCCAGAGGCGCGGGTCGTGTTCCACCTGCCGGAGACGGGGCCGAGCGGGACCTTCGCGGACGGCAGCCGGGCATTTGTAGCGTCCACGGACCGGGAGGGCCGCGCGGGAGCGATCGGGCTCAAACCGAATCGCGTGGAAGGGCCGTTCCAGATCATCGTCACTGTGTCGGCAGGGGCCAGAACGGGCCGCGCGGAAGTGCGCGAGACCAATACGCTGGCGGGCGGCGACCGGGCCATGAAGTCGGGCCACAGCCGGTTGCTGGGGATCCTGCTGGCGGTGGCGGGGGCGGCCGGGGGCGGGATTTTCGCAGCGACCCGGGGCGGGGGCGGATCCTCGAACTCCAGTGCTTCCGCGACGGCAATTCCAACAACGCTCTCGGCGGGAACGGTAACGATCGGAGGGCCGAGATGACGGGCGGACGCTGGTATTTCGCGGCGGCCATACTGGCGACGGCCGCGTCCGCGGCGGACCGCGGAACGGTGACGGGACCGGTATCCGGCTACGTGTTGGACGCGCGCAGCCGGTCGCTGCGCCCGGTGAACGGCATACCGGGGGGAGCGACACTCGGCGACCCTCTGCGGCTCGCTTTCCGACTGAACCTGGCAGCGGTCTCGGCGGAGAACGACTACGCGGTGGCTACCGCATTTCGATCCGGCCGGACTGCAATGCTTGTCAGAGGACTATCGTCAGGCGATCCCCAGATCGTTCCGCTGGACGGGGCCATCGAAGCGACTGCCCTGGAGTTGAGCGATGGCGGCTCGGTGGTTCTTCTGAGCTCCGCCGTGGAGGGCAAACTCCAACTGATTCGCGGACTGCCGAATCAACCGGAGGCGCTGGCCGCGGCCGATGTCTCGGATTGGGGCGGACTGGCCGCCGCGGCCGTAGACCCAAGCGGAACCCTCGTGACGGCTGCGGCCGTTGACGGCAGTATCTACGTGTTGAGAGTACGGGGCACGTCGTTGGGTGAGCCGGAGTGGATCGGCCGCGTGCCGGGCGCCGCGGCGGTGAGCTTTATCGGGACGGATGGCGCGGCCGTCGCCAGCGCGACCACCGGCGACGTCATGCTGTTTCGCGGCCTCGGCGGGGCGCTGACGGTGAGCCGGGCGGCAGGGGCCGGAGACGGCATCCAATCGGCGATCGCCCTGCGGTACGCGGGCGGGCAGGAGTTATGCGTAGTGGACGGATCGTCCGGGAAGGCCGCGATGATCGACCTGGCGTCGCCGGCGGTTCGCTGGCTGGAGCCGGCCGGGCAGGCCAGCCGCTGCGACCGGTTGAGCAACTCGGTGCTGGCGCTCAACCAGGCCGGCCGCGAGCCTCTTCTGCTGCTCGACACCTCGGCCGCGCCCCAGATTTTCTTCGTTCCAGTCAACTGACATCGAGCTCAGGTTCAGGGAGAAGGCCACTTCATGATGGAACTGCGATTGGGAATTCGTGTGGGCATACTGGCGGCCTGGCTGGGGCTGGCCGCAACGGCCGGCGCCCAGGGTTTTGCATTCAGCTACCGGAGTACCGACAATGCGGCGCCGCAGGGGATTCCGGCGAACGGGACGATTCCGGCGCCGTCGGTGTCGCTGGGCTCGAGCAGCGCGGTGACGCTGATCATCGAGAACCAGACCGGCGCCCTGTGGACGCTGGCGAACGCCTCGACGGCGGGCAAGGTGTTTCAGGTGACCTCCACCAGCAACAGCCAGGTGCCGGGGGGCGCGGCGGTGGTGGTGAACCTGTCCTTTACTCCGATTACGGGCGGCCTGGCGAGCGACAACCTGTCGATTCAACTGGTCAACGGAGGACAGAGCGCCAATTACCTTTTCCTGCTGACCGGCAACGGATTGAAGGCCAACTTCATTCTGAGTTACATCCTCAATCCGAACGGCAACCAGGTGGCTCTCGGCAGCGGCATGCCGATTGTGTTCCCGGCGACCACTGTCGGCAGCACGGCCACCGCCACATTCGTGATTTCGAATTCAGGTACGGGCACCGGGAACATCAACTCGGTCACGATCTCGGGAACGGCGTTTCAACTTTCGGGGCTCGCGCTGCTTCCGGCGAAGGTGCCGCCGAGCGGCGATTTCCGCTTCACCATCGCTTTTGCACCCACGGCGCGCGGCCAGCTCACGGGCTCGATGAGCGTGGACCTGGGCGATTCGCGCCTGACGGTCCCTCTGGGAGGGCAGGCGGTGGGCTCGACTCTCACGTTTTCGGCGCAGATCGGCGGGAAGACAGTGGCCCTGGGCGCGGGCGCGGGACTCTCGCTGCCCGCCACGGATCTCGGAAGCAAGACGTCCGCGGCAGTGCGCATCGACAACACAGGAGACGCCAATGCGTATATCGCTACGATCAGCATCGTGGGCAGCGACTTCACGCTCACCAGCGTGCCACCGCTGCCGGCCACGCTCACGCCGGGAAGCGGCTTCGGATTTACGGTGGGGTTCGCGCCGCAGACCGCAGGGGCGGCCAACGGCACGTTGATCGTGGACAACGTCTCGATTCCAATCACCTCGACGGGCGTCGGATCGAGCCTGCAATTCGCCAGCGTGACGGGGTCGGCGAATACTCCGGTGGCGAATGGGGGCACGGTAGTCTTCCCCAACACGGACATCGGCGCCAAGAGCAGCATCTCGATCGTCATCAGCAATACCGGGAACGCGCCGGCGACGGTCAGCGGGATCAGCACGAGCGGAACTCCGTTCTCGATTCCCTCGCTGCCCGCGCTGCCGGCTACGATCGCTCCGGGCGGCACGCTGCAGTTCCTGGTGTGGTTCACGGCGAACGCCGCGGGAACCACCAGCGGAAGCCTGCAGGTGGACAGCTTCGGAGTGAGCCTGAAGGGCACGGGCAACACTCCTCCGGCGCTGGCCCCGGCGTCGTTCACAGGCCTGCCGCAGAGCACCAGCGCCTTGACCCAGCCTGCCATAGGGTTGTCGCTGAGCAAGTCCTACCCGCTGGCCGTGGGCGGCACGTTGACGCTCTCGTTCAACTCCGATTCCTTCGCGGACGACCCCAATATCCAATTCGCGACTGGGGGCCGGACGGTGCCCTTCACGATCCCGGCCAATACGACGGACGCACTGTTCAACGGCTCGAAGCAGGTGCAGTTTCAGTCCGGGACGGTGGCCGGAGTAATCAAGGTCAGCGCGTCCTTCACCGTCGGGTCGGTGGACATCACGCCGGCGACGCCTCCGTCGCAGACAGCGCTGGTGGTGGCCGGCCCGCCGCAATTGCGCAACGTGCAGGTGGGCGCGCGCACGGCGAACAGCATCGAACTTCTGATCACGGGGCTCTCGACGCCGCGTTCGGTCAGCGCCATTACTTTGCAGTTCACGGCGGCCTCGGGAGCCAGCCTGCAGACGTCCAGCCTGAGTATCAACACGGAAGCGCCGTTCGGCACGTGGTTCCAAAGCGCCACCGGAATCAGTTTCGGCAGCCAGTTCACGGCATCGGTGATCGTCAACGTCAACGGAGATCCGAATGCCGTGCAGTCTGTCAGCGTAACGGCGTCCAATTCGCGCGGGGATTCGAACGCGTTGAGCGTGAACCTGCGTTAGCGGATAGCGATATGCGTACGGTAACCATTCTCTTAATGTTATGGGCCTCGGCCCTGGGCAGCAGCATCAGCCGGGGGGTGATCGGCCCGGACGACACGGTGACGATCAC
Organism: Bryobacterales bacterium; assembly: GCA_963836015.1. GTDB lineage: Bacteria > Acidobacteriota > Terriglobia > Bryobacterales > Bryobacteraceae > CAWCDJ01. The sequence goes on from CAWIIF010000015.1 coordinate 1,708,894, forward strand.
GGCGCTCAATGTCGAGGAGATCAGCAAGCCCTGGCGGGTGGGAGCGGACGGCGACCTGACGCTGCCGATGTTGGGACGAATTCCAGCTTCGGGGATGTCGGTGGAGCAACTGCAGACCGAAATCACCACGCGGCTCAAGAAGTATGTCAAGGACCCCCAGGTCACGATCTTCGTGAGCGATTTCCGCAGCCATCCGGTGACGGTCGCGGGTGCGGTGGAGAAGCCGGGGGTGATCCAGGTGGAGGGGCCGGCTTCCCTCTTTTCGACGCTGGTACAGGCGGGCGGACCGAAGGATGCGGGGCCGACGGTGACCCTGACCCGGCAAATGGACAATGGCCCGATTGCCGACCCCCGGGCGGTGGAATCGCGCGACGGCAAGTACAGCACGCTCGAGCTTCCGCTCGAGGATGTGATCCGGGGCCACGGCGACGCGGCCTCGGTCTCCGTGCAGCCCTTCGACGTGGTTACGGTGTCTGCGGAGCGGAAGCCGAAGATGGTCTTCATCGCCGGCGAGGTGAACAAACCGGGCGCCATCGAACTTGCGTCGCAGGATACGGTTTCGGTCAGCAAAGTGCTTGCCATGGCGGGAGGGTTTACGCACATCGCGTCGCCCGGCAAGACCGTAATCCGGCATATCAACTCCAAGGGCCAGGAGACCGCCTTCGCCTTTGTAAACCTCAAGAAGATCATGTCCGGGAAGGCCAAGGACCTGCTGCTCTCGGATGGTGATGTGGTGATCGTTCCCTCCAGCCAGATCTCGACCTACCTGCAGACGATGTCGACGACGGCCATCACGTCCAGCGTGTACGTCCTGGGCAGGTTTTAGATTCCTCGGGAGGAAAATCATGGACAACCGTACTCATTCGTCAAGCGATTCCGGCAAAGAGCTGATGATTCATCAGGAATTGCCTGTGCGCGGCGGCGGGCTGGTGTATCTCGAACCGCTTCAGACATTCGCGGCGCCGGCGGAAGAGACCGGCGGGTTCTCGGCCTTGTGGCAACTGGTTCGGGGGCGCAAAGCGGTGATCGCGCTGCTGGCGGCGGCCGGAGTAGCGGCCAGTCTCGGGTTCAGCATGGTGGAGATCCCGGTTTACGACGCCAGCGCCACGCTGGAATTTCAGAGCACCAGGAACGGCGAGTCCATGATGGGCTTGACCGAGGCGGATTCCGGGTTTACTCCGGAATCTTATCTACAGACCCAGGTCAAGGTGCTGCAGAGCCTCGCCCTGCGAAAGAGGGTGCTGGCGAAGTTGAAGAAGGCGGCGGAGAACAGGCCGTACACCGTTCCGGACCGGTTCGATAAGTGGCGATCGCTGTTCCGGGTGTCGGCGGCCAGTGCGGAGCCCGATGCGGCCCCCCTGCCCAAGGTCGAGGCGCGGATCCGCATTCTGGACAACAGCCGCATTGTAGAAATCATGGGTTCCTCGGCGGACCCCCGGATGGCGGCCGACTTCGCCGACGGCCTGGCTGCCGAGTACATCGACTACAACCTGGAGGCCCTCTGGCAGACGGCGCAGAGGACGTCCGACTGGCTGACCCGGCAGTTGGATGGCCTGCGCAACAAGCTCGAACAGTCCGAGAATCAACTGCAGGCTTACACGCGCGATTCGGGCCTGGTCTTTACGGGCACCGACCAGAACATCGACGACGAGCAACTGCGGCAGATCCAGAAGCAGCTGTCGGATGCGCAGGCCGACCGGATCGCGAAGGAATCCGCGTACGAGGTGGCTTCGACTACACCCGTGGAGGCGCTGCCCCAGGTACTGGACAACGGGCGCCTGGCCGACTATCAGTCCAAGCTGTCGGACCTGCGGCGAACGCTGGCCGAACTCAGCTCGGTCTACACGCCGGCCTATTACAAGGTGGCCCAGGTTCAGGCGCAGATCAACGAACTCGAGGGGACGCTGCGCCGCGAACGGGGCAACGTCCTGAGCCGCATCCAGAGCGAGTACCACGCAGCATCGCGCCGGGAACGGCTGCTCTCGGGCGCCTATTCGTCGCAGCTGCAGAAGGCCTCCGAGCAGTCCCGCAAGGCGATCTACTACAGCATTCTGAAGCGGGAGGTGGACACGAACCGCCAGGTTTACGACCAACTACTGCAGAAGACCAAGCAGATCGGCATCGGGTCGGCGCTGCAGACCAACAATGTGCGGATTGTGGATGCGGCCGAGATTCCCAAGCGGCCTTCGAAGCCCGATCTGCTGCGCAACAGCATCGCGGGACTTGCCTCCGGCCTGGCGCTGGCCTTGGGCTTCGTGTTCGCGGGGGAGTTCATCAATCGCAGCCTGCGCGCGCCGGGAGAAGCGCCGGTCCATCTGCGCGTGCCGGAGCTCGGCGTGATCCCATCGCGGAACTCGGTTTCCGAGCAGACCCTGCTGCCCAGCGTGATTTCCGTGAAGCCCACGGGCGTCGCCCTGCAAAAACAACGGTTGGAGCTGGTGACCTGGCAGGACCGCCCTTCGCTGCTGGCGGAAGCCTATCGAAACGCGCTGACGTCGCTGCTGGCGGCCAACGGGAAGGGAAGGCCGAGGGTCATCATGATTACCAGCTCCGCGCACGGAGAGGGAAAGAGCACCACGGTGAGCAACCTGGGAATTGCGCTGGCCGAAATCAATCAGAGGGTGCTGCTGATCGACGCGGATATGCGCAAGCCCCACCTGCACGACATATTCGACCTGCCGAACACCTGGGGACTGAGCGACCTGCTGCGCGAAAAGTCATCGTTGAACGACTGTCCGGTGGAGGCGCTGGCGCGCAAGAGCCATATCGAGGGTCTCTCGGTGCTGCCCAGCGGACCCGGAACGGTGAGCATCACGAACCTGCTGTATTCCAGCCGGATGAGCGAGTTGATCGACCGCGCACGCATCGAATTCGACGTAGTGATCATCGACACGCCGCCGATGTCCTACCTGTCGGACGCGCGCGTGCTGGGGCAGTTGGCGGACGGCGTGATCCTGGTGATCCGGGCCGCGAAGACGACGCGGGACGAAGCCCGCGCGGCCAAGGAGAGGCTGGTGGACGACGGCATTCGCGTCCTGGGCACGATCCTCAATGGCTGGGATCTCAAATCCAAGACCAGATACGGGTACACCGGCTACACCTCGTAGATCCGCATGCAAAGAGCTTTCGACCTGGTGATGTCGGCGATTCTGCTGGCGGCCGCATGTCCCCTGATGGCGGCAATCGCGATGGCCATCCTGTGGGACGACGGGAGGCCGGTCCTGTTCCGGCAGCGGCGGGTGGGAAGGCACGGCGAGCCGTTCACGATCCTGAAATTCCGCTCGATGCGGATGCGCCGCGGCGGCCCGGAGATCACGTCCCGCGGCGACCACCGGGTAACACGGACGGGCCGGTTCCTGCGCCGGTACAAACTGGACGAGCTGCCGCAATTGTGGAACGTGCTGCGGGGCGAGATGAGCCTGGTCGGGCCGCGTCCGGAAGTGCCGCGATACGTGGACCCGGCGGAACCGGCGTGGAGGCGCGTGCATCTCGTCCGGCCCGGAATCACGGACCTCGCGACGCTGGTGTATCGGGACGAAGAGTTGATCCTGTCCGGCTTTCCGGACCCGGAGCGCGGGTATCTCGACACGGTGCTTCCCGCCAAGCTGGCCCTCAACCTGGAATACCTGGACCGCCGGTCGCCGTCGCGCGACCTGAGGTTGCTGGCCCTCACGGTCTGTTACAGCTTCTGGCCCGGCCGCTTCGATGCCCATCGAGTGAGAGACTCCGTCCTCCGGAGGGGACGATGATGGCAGACCGGAAGTTCATCCCTTTTCACTCTCCATCGATTGGCGAGGAAGAGATCGCGGAAGTGGTGGAGACGCTGCGCTCGGGCTGGTTGACCACCGGAGAGCGGACGGCGCGCTTCGAGCGGGACTTCAAGGCCTATACCGGCGCCCGGCATGCGCTGGCGGTCAACTCGTGCACGGCGGGCCTGCACCTGGCGCTGGCGGCTGCGGACATCGGCGCCGGCGACGAGGTGATCACCACGCCGCTGACGTTTTGCGCGACCGTGAACACGATTCTGCACGTGGGTGCCACGCCGGTGCTGGCGGACGTTCTCCCAGACGGGAATATCGATCCGGAAAGCGTCGCCCGGCGGATTACCTCGCGCACACGGGCGGTGATTCCGGTGCACCTGGCCGGGCTGCCGTGCCGGATGGACGACATATGGGAACTGGCGCGGCGCCATGACCTGGCGGTGATCGAGGATGCCGCGCATGCCGCCGAGTCGTGCTATCGCACGAAGCCGCTCGGCGCGGAAGGCGCGGCGCGCTCCAGCGATGCCGTGGCGTTCAGCTTCTATGCCACCAAGAACATGACGACGGCCGAGGGCGGGATGGTGACCACCAACGACCGGCAGATGGCCGAGCGCATGCGCGTTCTCTGCCTGCACGGCATCAATAAAGACGCCTGGAACCGCTATACGGAAAAAGGCAGCTGGTATTACGAGGTGCTGGAAGCGGGCTTCAAGTACAACTTGAGCGATGTGCAGTCGGCGATCGGAATCCACCAACTGGCGAAGCTCGAGCGATTTCACGCGCTGCGCACCGCTTACGCGGGGGTCTACACACGGCGACTCGCGAACTGCGAGGAGATCGAGGGCCCGCCCGGCTGCGATTACGGGCGCCACGCGTGGCACCTGTACATCCTGCGGTTGAACCTGGAGAAGCTGACGATCGGGCGCGATGAGTTTATCCTGGAGCTCCGCCGCCGCGGAATCGGCGCGAGCGTGCATTTCATTCCGATCCCAATGCATCCGTTCTTCGAGCGATGGGCGTCCCTTCCGCAGAACCAATGCCCGAATGCAATGGCGCTCTATCCGCGGCTGATCTCGCTGCCGCTGTATCCGGCCATGACGATCGAGCAGGTCAAGTACGTGGCGGATTCGGTCAAGGAGATCGCCGGCTCGGCCGCACGCCGGCGCGCGTTCAAGGCCGGCAGTGTCGAACCCTCATAGGACCATCATGGACCTCATCAAATTACTCAGCAGGTTTCACCGCTCGGTGACGATCGTGGTGCTGGCGGGCGCGATTGCCGCTTCGGTGCTGGTGGCCTTCCTGCTGCGTTTCGAATATGTCATCCCGGCGCGCGAGCTACCTCGCCTCTGGCAGGGCATCGCGCTGGCGCTGGCAGTCAAGCTGGCGGTCTTCCACATCGCGGGAAGCGATCGCGCGGGGTGGCGGTACGCGGGTATCCCGGATGTCTACAACCTTCTGGCGGCCAATCTGGCCGGATCATTCCTGTGGTCCGTGGCGGTCCTCGCGCTGATCGGGACGCGGTTTCCCCGTTCGGTGTATGCCATCGACTTCGTGCTTTGCCTGCTGGCCACAGTGGGAGTGCGGCTGGCATCGCGCGCGTGGTTCGAGAGGGGAGCGCGGAGCGTGTCGCGGCGCGAGCGCAAGCGCATCCTGATCTACGGCGCGGGAGCGGCGGGCATCACGCTGCTGAAAGAAGTCCGCACCAACGCGGCGATGGGATACCGCGTGGTGGGATTCCTGGACGACGATCGGAGCAAACTCGGGACCAACCTGCAGGGCGTGCAAGTCCTGGGTCCCGGGCGCAGCGCGCCGATGATCGTGGAGCGGATCCGGCGGCGGGAGGCCATCGACGAGATTGTGATCGCCATGCCGTCGGCCGGGGGCCGCGCCATGAACGAGGCCATCTCCAATTGCCGGGCCGCGGGAGTGGTGTGCAAGACCATCCCGGGCATGGCCGAGCTGCTCAGCGGCAAGGTGCTGACCAGCCAGATCCGCGATGTGTCGGTGGAAGACCTGCTGGGGCGCGAGGCCGTGAAGCTGGATGAGACCCTGATCCGGGAATCGATCGAAGGCCGCTCGGTGATGGTGACCGGCGGGGGCGGCTCCATCGGTTCCGAACTGTGCCGCCAGGTGGCGTCGTTCCGCCCGATGCGGCTGGTGATTCTGGAGAGGGGGGAAAGCGACCTGTTCCGGATTCACCGAGAGCTTACGGATAAGTACCCGCACGCCGACATCGTGCCGTTGATCGCCGACATTCGCGAGACGGCCAGCGTCGAGCAGGCGATCCGCGGGCATCAAGTCAACTCGATCTTCCACTCCGCGGCTTACAAGCACGTGCCGGTGATGGAATCGCACCTGCTCGAAGCCGTTAAAAACAACATCCTGGGAACGCGCAACGTGGTTCGCGCGGCATGCCGCAACCGCGTGAGCGACTTCCTGATGATCTCGTCTGACAAGGCCGTGAACCCGACCAACATCATGGGCCTCACCAAGCGGGTGGCCGAGCTGCTGGTTTCTTCGCTGCCCACGCCGGATGAGGGCTCATCGATCAAATGCGTCTCGGTGCGGTTCGGAAACGTGCTGGGAAGCAACGGCAGCGTCGTGCCGCTCTTCCAGCAGCAGATTGCGGCCGGGGGCCCGGTGACCGTCACGCATCCGGAAATGCGGCGCTACTTCATGACGATCCGCGAGGCGGTGCAGTTGGTGCTGCAGGCATCCACGATGGGCAAGGGGTCGGAAGTATTCGTGCTGGACATGGGAGAGCCGGTGACCATCGTCAGCCTGGCGCGCAACATGATCCGGCTCTCCGGCCACGAGCCCGACGTCGATGTCGAAATCCGGTTCACCGGCCTGCGTCCGGGCGAGAAGCTGTTCGAGGAAATCGCGCTCGAAGGCGAGAGCCACCTGCCCACGTACCACGAGAAGATCCGGATCTTCCGCGGACCCCGCAAGGGGGAGGGCTTCATGGAAGGGTGGCTGGACGAACTGGAGACGCTGGTGGTTCGAGAACACGAAGAGGCCATCGTCTCGCACCTGAAGCGCCTGGTCCCCGAATACCAGCCGATGGGCCGCTGGCGCGAGGCCCTGGAGCTGGAAACGGCACAAACCCGGTCCACAGCCGCGTTATGACACCCTTATTGAAAGAAGAATCGACTCGTATCCTCATGGAGCCCGCCGACGGAGGGTCGGCCGAGCACCATCTGCGCATCGAACCATCGACGGGGTGGGTCTCTCTCCGGCTGCGGGAGCTATGGGACTACCGGGAGCTGCTCTATTTTCTGATCTGGCGCGATATCAAGGTCCGATACAAGCAGACCGTACTGGGCGCGGGGTGGGCGATTATCCAGCCGTTGTTCACGATGCTGGTGTTCAGCCTGTTTTTCGGACGCCTGGCGAAAGTTCCCTCGGACGGCATTCCGTATCCGCTGTTCAGCTACACGGCGCTGGTACCGTGGACGTTCTTCGCGCAGGGGCTGACACAGTCCTCCGACAGCCTGGTAGGCAGCGCGAACCTGATTCAGAAGATCTATTTCCCGCGCCTGGCGATTCCGGTGAGCACGGTGTGCGCCGGCATGGTCGATTTCGCGCTGGCGTTCTGCGTGCTGGTGATCCTGTCGCTTTCTTACGGGATCCGGCCTACCGTCAACGTGCTGTGGCTTCCGGTCTTCGTGGCGCTGGCACTGGTCACCGCTCTGGGCGTGGGACTGTGGCTTTCGGCATTCAACGTGAAATATCGCGACGTCAAATATGTAGTTCCGTTCATTACGCAGGTGTGGATGTTCGCCACCCCCATCGCGTATCCGAGCAGCCTGCTCTCGGGCAAATGGCGGCTCATTTACGGCCTGAACCCGATGGCCGGGGTAGTGGAAGCCTTCCGATGGGCGCTGCTGGGCGCCAAGACCGCTCCGACCGGGATGATCGCGATTTCGTGGCTCGCCGCGATCGTAATCCTGGTGAGCGGCGCGTATTACTTCCGACGCATGGAGAAGACCTTCGCCGATGTCGTCTGAAATCCAGAAACGATGCCTGGTGGTCGCCGAGGTGGCCCAGGCCCACGATGGCAGCCTGGGCACGGCTCACGCCTACGTGGACGCGGTAGCCCGCACGGGCGCCGACGCCGTGAAGTTTCAAACTCACATCGCGGCCGCCGAAAGCTCGCCGTCGGAGCCCTGGCGCGTCAAATTCAGCTTCGAGGACGCCACCCGGTACGACTACTGGAAGCGCATGGAGTTCACCGAGTCGCAGTGGACCGGGCTGAAGCAGCACGCCGAGGAGCAGGGGCTGCAATTTCTCAGCTCGCCGTTTTCGCTGGAAGCGGCGGAGATGCTGAAGCGCGTGGGGGTCTGCGCCTGGAAGATCGCGTCGGGCGAATTCAACAACATTCCGCTCATCGACTGCATTCTGGAGACGGGCCGCCCGGTGTTTCTGTCGACGGGCATGAGCCGCCTGACGGAGATCGAGGAGGCGGTGGAACGCATCCGGAAGCGGGCCGAGGTCACGGTGCTGCAGTGCACGTCGGAGTATCCGTGCCCTCCGCAGCGGGTCGGGCTCAACCTCATTCCGCTCTTCCGGCGCCGCTTCGGGTGCGGGGTGGGGCTTTCGGATCACTCCGGCACGATCTACGCGGGGCTGGCCGCGGCCACTCTGGGGATCGACGTCCTGGAGGTTCACGTGACGCTGAGCCGCGAGATGTTCGGCCCGGATGTGAAGGCGTCGATCACCACGGCGGAGCTGCGGCAGTTGGTGGACGGCATCCGGTTCATCGAGCGGGCGCGCTGGACGCAGGTGTCGAAAGACCAGATGGCGTCGGAGCTGTCGCCGCTGCGCTCGATCTTTTCGAAGAGCGTGGCGGCACGGACGGACCTCTCGGCGGGCTCGAAAGTCGAGTTGTCGCATCTCGCATTGCGGAAGCCGGGGACGGGGATTCCGGCCGACCGCATACCTGGGCTTCTCGGCCGCACCTTGAGCCGCGGCGTTCGCGCGGGCGAGTTTCTCAGCGAGTCGGATTTCGAAGCCCCGGAATTTGCGCACGCCAGTTGAAATGCAGACGGCAGCCAGCACCGGTTATCCGCGCGGGGAAGCGCGATTCGTCGATTTTCAGTCGATCCGGCCGGGCGATGCCGTGGTGTTTTCCAAAGTACTGACGGAACCGGACGTGGAGGCCTTCGCGAGGCTCTGCGGCGACTACAATCCGCTGCACATGGATTCCGGGTACGCGCGCCAGACACACCTGGGGCAGCGAGTAGTGCACGGCATGCTGGTGGCCAGCTACGTTTCGACGCTGATCGGCATGCAGTTGCCCGGCGCGGGCAGCCTTTGGATGCAGCAGAGCTTCCGGTGGCGCGCGCCGGTTTACATCGGCGACACGCTGGAATTCACGCTGCGGGTGACCCATAAATCGGAGGGGTCGCGCATCCTGTCGCTCGAAGTTACAGCTATGAATCAGAACGGTAAGACAGTCATGGACGGCGAAGGCACGGTCTCGCTGCCGGAAGTGCGGCGGAACGGCGCGGAGATCCCGATCCACGAGCGGGTGGCGTTTGTGAGCGGCGGCTCCAGGGGAATCGGCGCCGCCGCGGCGCGCGCCCTGGCGCATGCGGGAGCGGGGGTGGTGGTGAACTACAGGAGCAGCGCGGCCGCGGCCGAAGAGCTGTGTCATGCCATTACCGCCGATGGCGGCAAGGCTTTTGCGGTTCGCTCGGACGTCAACGACGCCGAATCGGTGAGCCGCGCGGTGGAGAGCGCCGCAGCCCACCTGGGCAGAACGATCGACGTGCTGATTCATTGCGCCGGCGCACCGGTCGCGCCGCGGCCCGCGGTGGAGATGGAGTGGGCGGACATCCAGCAGGCCCTCGATATTCACGTGCGCGGAGCGTTCCACTGTATTCGGGCGCTAGTCCCCGGCATGGTGCGGCAGAAGTCCGGCAGGATCGTGAGCATCGGCTCCATGGCCACGTGGGGGGTGCCGCCGGTCCAGTGGAGCGCCTTTGCGATGGCCAAGGCGGCGCTGAAATCCATGACGAAGTCGCTGGCGGCGGAGCTGGGGCCGAGCGGGATCCGCATCAACATGATCTCGCCGGGCATCACCGAGACGGAATCGACGCTCGAGATTCCAGAGCGGCTTCGCAAGCTGCAGGCGATGCAGACGCCGCTGCGGCGGCTCGCGTCGCCCGAAGACATCGCGCAGACCGCGGTCTTCCTTTGTTCGGAAGCCAGCGGCTTCATTACCGGGGCGGATATCCCGGTTTGCGGCGGAGTGGGGATGTAGCCATGGCTATCGCACCCGATCGCGATCAGATCCGCGGCGATATCGAGCGCCATCTGTACACGGGCGAGTGGACACGAGCCCGGGCGGCCCTGGAGCGTTTGTGGAACTGCCACGCTTCCGCGGCGCTGGCGCCGTACGTTTCGGCGAGCTTCGAGCGTCTCCGGGGGCACCTCGAATTCCGCCAGTGCCGTGCGGCGATCCTACGATCTTTTACGCTCGATCCGGTGGTTCCGCTGGCGCGCGCCGCGGCCTGGGTGAACGGCATCGAGCTCTCGGCCGAGATCGGCGAGTTCAACGCATACGCCCAGGAGCTGCACGACCCCAAAAGCTGGGTCTACCAATACGCTCCGGACGCGGCGATTCTGGCGGTGCAGACGGAGGACCTGGCGCCGGCGCTCTGGGAAGACTCGGCCGATCTCTCCGAGGCAGCCCTGCGCGAGACGGTGCGTCGAGTCCTGGACGATTTCGAGGGCTGGTTCCGCGCCTTCCGCTCCCGCAGCGCGGCGTATCTGGTGGTCCACACGCTCGAAGTTCCGTGCACGCTGAACCGCGGAATCCTGGATGCTCAGAGCGTTTTCGGCCAGGCGGAAGCGATTCGCGAGATCAACTCTGGACTCCGCCGCCTGGCCGCGGAGAGCCGCGGGGTGCACGTGCTGGACTACGATGCGCTGGTGGCGGCCCATGGCAAAGCCCGCTGGCGCGACGAGCACAAGTGGGCCACGGTAAAGATGCCGCTGCGCGCCGAATGCATGCCGGCCCTGGCCAACGAGTGGGTCCGTTATCTCGCGCCGGTGTGCGGCCGCTCCTCGAAAGTGCTGGTCTGCGATCTCGACAATACCCTATGGGGAGGGGTGGTCGGAGAGAGCGGAATCGACGGCATCCGGGTGGACCGCGAGTATCCGGGGGTGGCTTACCGGAAAGTGCAGCGGGCCCTTCTCGACCTGAAGCGGCGCGGCATCATCCTGGCGATCGCGAGCAAGAACAATCGGGAAGATGCGGTGGACGCGTTGTGCAGGCATCCGGGCATGCTGCTGCGGCCGGAAGATTTCGCGGCCGAGCGCATCAACTGGTGCGACAAGGCGCAGAGTCTCCGCGAGATCGCCGCCGAGCTGAACGTAGGGCTGGACACCCTGGCCTTTCTCGACGACAACCCGGTAGAGCGCGAGCGCATCAAAACGGAGCTGCCGGAAGTCACAGTGCTGGAGCTGCCGGCCGATCCGATGGGCTTCGCGGAAGTATTGCGAGGGCATCCGGCACTGGAGAGGATCGCGGTCTCGACGGAGGATTCGGAGCGCAGCCGGTATTACGTGGAAGGGCGGTCGCGGGAGGCGGCCCGCAGCAGCGCGCGAAGCATCGAGGAATTCTACCATTCACTCGAACAGGAAGTGGAGATCGTGCCGGCTGCGAACGCGGCTTTGGCGCGCGCCGCACAGCTCACGCAGAAGACCAACCAGTTCAACCTGACGACCCGGCGCTACCGCGAGCCGCAGCTCATCGAGCTTCGGGAGCAACCCGGCTGGGATCTGTATGCCGTGAGGGTGAAGGACCGCTTCGGGGACAACGGGCTGGTCGGCGTGATGCTGACCCGCACCGCGGGCGAGACTTGCGAGATCGACACGTTCCTGTTGAGCTGCCGGGTGATCAGCCGCACCGTCGAGACCGCCATGCTGGCTTTCCTGGCGGCGGAATGCCGCGCGCGCGAAGTGCGTACGCTGTGCGGCTGGTTCCTGCCGACGGCCAAGAATGCGCCGGCATCCGACTTCTATTCCCGGCACGGATTCGAATGCAGTGCTACGACTGAGGCCGGAACGTTGTGGAGCGTGGATCCCGGCCGCGCCGCCATCGAATGCCCGGCCTGGATCCGGCTGATTACTTCCAGGGGGACGTCGCTTCGTGAATACGCCATCCCTTGATCGAGTGCGGAGTATTTTCGCGGATGTCTTCCAGATTCCCAGGGAGGATGTGAAGCCGGATTCATCGCCGGACACGATTCCCAACTGGGATTCGCTCCAGCATCTCAACCTCGTGCTGGCGCTGGAACAGGAGTTCAACGTTCAATTCACGCCGGAAGAGATCGAGCAGCTCCTTTCGGTCGAACTGGTCGCGGCCCTTCTCCAGGAGAAGCGGGCCGCCTGCGAGGTGCCTTAAATGGCGTTGGATTTTCGATTCGCGCGGATCGAGGAGTATCCCAGAGTCAGCACGTTTCTGCACGAGTTCTGGGCGCAGAACCACGTCTATTGCCGCGACCGGGAGCTCTTCGAGTGGACGTTCAGGCGCAAGGACCAATGGGAGACCGAGAGCTTCAGCATCGCGGTGGCCGAGGATCAGGGCGAGCTGGCCGGAATTTTGGGAGGGATCCCATTCCGCTTCAACCAGTTTGGCCGCACGTCTCCGGGCGTCTGGATTGTGAACTACGTGATCCGTCCCGACCATCGAAGAGGTTCCGCGGCGCTGCAGCTTCTCAGCCGCTTTCGCCGGCCCGAATTCAACCCGGTGATCGCATTCGGCATCAATCCAGCCACGTCGGCCATCTACCGTGTCCTGCGCGGGACGGTGCTGGATGAGATTCCGCGGCACTTTCTTGTGCTTCCGGGAGCCGCCGAAAGAATGGCGCAACTGCTGCAACTGGCGTGGCCGGATTGGTCCACGGAACGCGCGCGCGAGCTGGCCGGCGGGCTGGTCCTGAGCCAGAGACCCGCCGCGGCACCGGAAGCCGGCAACCTGATTCCGCGCACCTGGGACGAGGAAGAATGGCCGGCTATCGCGGAGCGCACGGTGGGCGCCGCGCGCGATGCGGCCTATCTAACCTGGCGCTATCGCAAGCACCCCGTCTTCGAATACCGCTTCGTAACGGTGGCGGAAGGCGGACGCACCGGCCTGGCGGTCTGGCGCCTGGAGCCGATCCGGCGGCAGACTCCTGAGGGCCGGGTGGATGTCGATCGTATCGGACGGCTCGTCGAGTTCCTGCCGGTCTCCGCCGAAAATGCGGAGGCACTGTTCGCCGCCTTTATCCGCGAGCTCGGGGAGGCCGGTGCGATGGGAGCGGATTACTACGGCTATCACAGCCAGACACGCGGCCTGCTCCGCCAGTTCGGCTTCCACGAGACCTCGCAGCATCCGGACGGCCGCTCGATTCCTTCCCGCTTTCAGCCGCTTGACGGCAAGGGCGGGGGAATCCTGAGCGCGATGTTCCAGCAGTCGGAGATGCCGCCCTGCGCCGATTCCAACGACTGCGCCTGGTATTGGACCAAATCCGACTCCGATCAGGATCGTCCCAACTGAGTCAGTTCAGGAGAAAAGACATGCCTTCCGATCATGTCCTTCGCGTTGTCATGTATCACTATGTACGCGATCTGCCGCGGACGCCGTTCCCAAGATTGAAGGGAATGCTGCTCGATGATTTCCGGCACCAGGTCACGGAACTGGCTTCGCATTTCGAAATGGCGAGCGTGGAATCCAGCTTCGATTTTCTTACGGGCGAATACCGGCCGCGCCGCGACCTCTGCCTGGTCACTTTCGACGACGGGCTGCGGGAGCACTTCGAGGACGTTGTGCCGTGGCTGGTCGAAAAGAAGGTCCGCGGCGCCTTCTTCATCATCACTTCGTGCATCGAGGAGAAGAAGGTCGCACCCGTCCACATGAACCACTTCCTCATGGCGTCCCTGAAGTTCGAGGAGTACGCCGATGCATTCTTCCGCAAGGCCGTCAGCTTTTGCCCGGATGCATTCGCGCCGCTGAACGTCGACGCTGCGCGCGCCGCCCAGAGTTATCCGTGGGACACGCCGGAGATCGCCCGCTTTAAGTACCTGTTCAATTTCGGAATGGATCCCGATCTTCGCGACCGCACGGTGCGAGAGCTCTTTACCAGCTACATCGGGCCGGAGCGCGAGTTTGCCGAATCCCTGTACTTCACCTGGGAAGAGGCGCGGCGCATGCAGAGAGCGGGCATGGCTATAGGCGGCCACACGCACCAGCACAAGCCGCTCGCGAACCTATCGTCGCGCGAACTGGCATGGGATCTCGAGACCTGCCAGCGGCTGATGATCCGGAATCTTATGCCGCAGGCCGTGTGGCCGTTTTCGTATCCGTACGGAAAGCGCGACTCGTTCCACATCCGCGCAATGCGCAAGCTGCAGGAGCTGAACTATCACTGCGCGTTCTCGACGGAAGCCGCCGACAACCGGCGCGGGGCGGATGTGTTCACCCTCTGCCGCACCGATTGCAAGAAGGCGTTGAGCGTGGGGGCCGGGGCATCCTGATGAACCGTCGAAAGGTGTGCGTGGTGCTTGTGGACCGCGCCAATTACGGGCGGCTGAAACCGGTGATGGAGGCGATTGCGGCCCGTCCCGAGATGGAGCTTCAGGTGGTGGCGGCCGGCACGATGGTGCTGGGGCGCTTCGGACGCCCGGTGGACATGGTTCGCGCGGACGGGTTCCGGGTCGATAGCGAAGTCTATATCGAGCTTGAAGGCTCCACGCCGGCTACCATGGCGAAATCCGTCGGGTTTGGCGTGGTGGAGTTTGCCGGCGAATTGCAGAGGCTGGCTCCCGACCTGGTGGTGTTGATCGGAGACCGGTACGAAGCGCTCGCGGCGGCCATCGCAGGGGCCTACATGAACCTCTGCCTGGTGCATATCCAGGGCGGCGAAGTCTCGGGATCGATCGACGAAAGCGCGCGGCACGCGATCACCAAGTTCGCGCACTATCATTTTCCGAGCACTCGCCGTTCGGCGGAATATCTCCTGCGGATGGGCGAGAGCCCGGAGTCGATCCTGGGTATCGGCTGCCCGTCGAGCGACATCGCCTATGGCCTGGATTTCAACGTGTCCGAGGAGGCGATCAACGGCACGGGCAGCGGCGCCCGGATCGACCTGAAGAGTCCATTCCAACTGGTGATCTTTCATCCGACCACCACCGAATACGGGGACGAGTCGGGGCAGATGCGCGAACTGCTGGCGGCGCTGGGACAGGTCCGCACGCAGACGATTCTGCTTTGGCCGAATATCGACGCGGGCTCGGATCATATCAGCAAGGCCATCCGCGTCTTTCGCGATCAGAACGCGCCGGACTGGCTACGCACGATCACCAATATCCGGCCGGACCACTATCTGAAGATCCTGATGTCGGCAGCATGCGCGGTCGGCAACTCCAGCAGCTTCGTGCGCGACGCCAGCTACTTCGGCACGCCGGTGGTGCTGGTAGGCGACCGGCAGGAGGGGCGCGAGGCGGACGCCCACGTCACGGCTTGCCGGGCGGATGCGGGAGAAATCGCGATGGCCATCCGGCGGCAGGCGCGCCACGGCCGGTACCCTCCCAGCACTCTTTACGGCGACGGCCACGTGTCCGAGCGGATCGCCGAATCGCTGGTCCGCATCACGCCGTACCGCCAGAAGCGGCTCCACTACGTTTACGAGACCGATTACCCATATGCAAGTTTGGGGCATCATCACGGCGCGGGGAGGATCCAAGGGGATCCCGCGGAAGAATATCGTGGAACTGATGGGACGGCCGCTGCTGGCGTACACGGCTGATGCCGCGCTGGCCGCCCGGCGGCTGAGCCGGGTCGTGCTCTCCACGGACGATCCGCGAATCGCCGAGGTGGCGCGCGGCTGCGGGGTGGAGGTGCCATTTTTGCGCGCGCCGGAGCTATCGGCGGACGACACTCCCACGGTTCCGGTGCTGCAGGACGCGGTACGGCGGCTCGAAGCGGGCGGAGGCCGGTGTGACGCGGTGTTTCTGCTGCAGCCCACCAACCCCTTGCGAACGGCGGACGATATCGACGGAGCGATCGAACTGTTGGAGCGGACCGGGGCCGACTCCGTAATTTCGTTCGTGGATGCAGGCGAACGTCATCCGGCGCGCATGAAGACGATCGATCCCGGCGGCCGGGTTCTCGATCCGCCGTTTGCCGAGCCTTTCGAGGGCATGCCCCGCCAGCGCTTGCCGAAGCTTTTCCTGCGCGAGGGATCGGTCTATCTTACCCGGCGCGATGTGTTGATGGAGCAGGGTTCGCTCAAAGGAAAAGACTGCCGCGCGTGGCTGATTCCCGAAGAACGCGCGTGGAATATCGATTCGCCGTTCGATCTATTCATCGTCGAGCAGATGTTCAAGTACTCTCATGCGAAGGACGAGGATTCTGGTTGCGGAAGCGTTCGGCTTTCCGCTCGAAGCGTATAACCTGCTGCGGCAGGACGCCGAAGTGGTGCTGGC
The DNA here is from genome assembly GCA_963836015.1 of Bryobacterales bacterium. GTDB lineage: Bacteria > Acidobacteriota > Terriglobia > Bryobacterales > Bryobacteraceae > CAWCDJ01. The sequence continues at coordinate 1,725,132 of CAWIIF010000015.1, forward strand.
CGACCTGGACCGGCGCGGGATCGAGACGATGGTCCGCGATGCCGAAGTGCTATGGGTCCGGCTCCGCCACCGCGTGGATGCCGATCTCCTGAAGGCGGCGCCGCGGCTCGAAATGGTAGCGACGCCGACCACCGGGTTGAATCATGTGGATACCGCGGCGCTCGAACGCCGGGGGATCCGGCTGCTCTCCCTTCGCGGGGAGACGGAGTTCCTGAAGGACGTGCGGGGTACCGCGGAGTTCACCGTGGGGCTGATCCTGGCGCTGTTGCGGCATCTTCCGGCCTCTGTGGAGCACGTTCGGGGCGGCGGCTGGAACCGCGATCTCTTCCAGGGCGGGGAACTGTATGGGAAGAACATCGGGATCGTAGGATATGGCCGGTTGGGCAGAATTGTGGCGCGTTATGCACGCGCCTTCGAGGCCAAGGTACTGGCCTGCGATCCGGCCGTTCCCGCTGATTCGGCCGAGCCCGGGGTCGTGATGGTCCCGCTCGACACCCTGTTGCGGCAGTCCGATATCGTCAGCTTGCACGTGAGCCTCACCTCCGACACCCGGCAGTTTTTCGGGGCCCGGGAGTTCGAGCGTATGAAGGAGGGAAGCTGGTTTATCAATACGGCGCGAGGCGAATTAGTGGACGAAGCGGCGCTGCTCGCGAACCTGCGCAGCGGCCGGCTCGCGGGCGCCGCGCTCGACGTAGTCACCAGGGAAGATCCGGCCGGTATGGGGTTCCACCCGGTGATCGAATACGCCCGCCGGCACCAGAACCTCATCGTGACTCCGCACCTCGGCGGGTGCACGGTGGAGTCGATGCATAAAACCGAGGTATTCCTGGCGCGCAAGCTGCGGGAGCACATCCACTCAGCCGGGCTCGCGACGCCCGGCGTCTAGCTCCAGGGAGTTCCATGTCCAATCTCGCCATCCGCACAGAAGGATTATCGAAGCTCTACAGAATCGGTGAGCGGCAGCAGTCTTATCGCACGCTGCGCGATACCGTCTCCGACGCGTTCGCGCGCCCGTTTCGCGCGCTGCGGCGGAAGGGCGACCGGCCTCACCAGGAATCGAAGGTCTGGGCCCTGAAGGATGTCACATTCGAAGTCAAGAAAGGTGAAATCGTCGGCATCATCGGACGCAACGGGGCAGGGAAGAGCACGCTGCTCAAGGTGCTCTCACGGATCACCGAGCCCACCCGGGGCACGGCCGACATATTCGGCCGGGTGGGGACGCTGCTGGAGGTCGGCACCGGGTTCCACAATGAGCTTACCGGCAGGGAGAACATCTACCTGAACGGCGCCATTCTGGGCATGAAGCGCACGGAAATCGAGCGCCAGTTCGACGACATCGTGGCTTTTGCGGAGGTCGAGAAGTTCGTGGACACGCCGGTAAAACACTATTCGAGCGGCATGTACCTGCGGCTGGCATTCGCGGTGGCCGCGCACCTCGACCCCGACATCCTATTCGTTGACGAGGTGCTCGCGGTGGGCGACCTGGCGTTCCAGAAGAAGTGCCTCGGGAAGATGGGGGATGTGGCCAAAAACGGCCGGACCATCCTCTTTGTCAGCCACAACATGGGCGCCGTTCGCTCGCTGTGCGAAAAGGGAGTCGTACTGAACAACGGGCGGATAGTGGCCGCGGGAAGTATCGGGGCAAGCATCGAGGCCTACCACAAGCTGATCGCCACCGAGAGCCGCGACGCCTCGTCGAAGATCAGCTTTCGGGGATCCTGCTTCGGACCTCTCGAACTCGCCAGCCACGAAGGATCGACCATCGACCAGGCGGATCCGTTCGAGATGTCCGCGACTCTATGGCTGGCCTCGGAGGTGGCTGGTTTCTTTCTGATCTGCGTGCTCGAAGATATGAACCAGAGGCGCGTCTTTCATCTGCGCCGCGCCAGTTCGGACATGTCCCTGGGGGCGTTACGCCGGGGAGCTTACGAGTGCCGGCTGCGGCTGCCCACCCTGTGGCTGGAGCCCGGCCTGTACACGATGTACTTCAAGGCGATCTTCCAGGGCAGTGCCGTCAAGTCGACTATCCAATCCGATGTCTTCCATCTCGACGTGAGCGGAGCGAGTTGCGGACGCGGTTCCATCATCAGCCCGCGCGCGGAATGGAGCGTCTTTGAATCGGCGCGCCATCCGGCTCCCGACGCGGCTGAACGGGCATTCGGGGAGGGCCGGTGAACAAGCCCAACGCGATCGTCCTGGTGCCCGATGGAGTGGGAGTGCGCAACTTTGTCATTGGGCGCTTCCTCGATGAAATAGCGCGGGTTTTCCGCCCCCACGTCTTCCACATCATCCCGCCGCAGATGCTCGACCGGTACGCGAGGGCCGCCGATCCCTCGGTGGTATGGAGGCCCCTGATTCCGTACCGGCAGAGCCGCGCCGGGCTGGTGCTCCAGCAGGCGCTCGAATCCGCGCACATGTTCTGGGCCGATACGCACGCCATGCGCCGGGCTTTGCGCCGGCCGGTGAAGGGTCCATGGAGATCGCGCCTGCTGGTCGGCGGGTCGCGCCTGATTGGGCGCGCTGCCGCAGCGTCCGGGGCGATCGATGTCCTGGACCGTCTGCATTGCCGGGCCGCCCTGGGGCTTCCGGAGGTGGAGCGTTATCGCGCCATATTCTCGGAGCTGCGGCCGGAAGTCCTGTTCTGCTCGCATCAGCGGCCCACCAGCGTTCTGCCCGCGGTGCTGGCCGCCCGCTCGCTCGGAATTCCCACCGCGAGCTTCATCTTCAGTTGGGACAACCTCAGCAGCAAGGGCCGGATCGCCGCTCCCTTCGACCACTACCTGGTGTGGAGCGACCATATGCGGGAAGAGCTGCTGCTCTACTACCCGCATGTGCCTCGCGAAAATATCCATCTGGCGGGCACACCGCAGTTCGACCCCTACGGCGACGCTTCACTGCTTTGGAGCCGCGAGGGATTCTGCCGGCGAACCGGCCTCGATCCGCTGCGCCCGGTCATCTGCTACTCGGGCGGCGACGCCGGCACCGCGCCTGAAGACCCCAAGCATGTGGAGGTGTTGATGAGCATGGTTCGCTCGGGCCGGATCCGCCACAAGCCCCAGGTCGTGCTGAGGCCGGTGCCGGTCGACGATGGCTCCCGGTACGAACCCGTCTGCCGCCGCTACCCCGAGCTCATGAAGCTCCAGCCCAACTGGGTTCACACGGAGCCGGGGAACTGGGCGCGCGTCATTCCACTCGCCGAGGACGTTCAGTTCCTTGCCAACCTCACGCACCATGCGGATCTCAACGTCAATCTCGGATCCACGATGACGCTCGATTTCGGAATTCATGACCGGCCGGTAGTCAATGTCGCGTTCGACTGCGCCGACCCTCCGATTTTCGGAATGCCTGTGTTCGACTACTACTACTGCTACGAGCACCTGCAGCCGGTCATCGAGTTCGGCGCTTCGCGCATTGCCCGCTCGCGTGAACAACTGGCCGAGCACGTCAATGCTTACCTGGATAACCCGGCGCTCGACCGGGAGGGGCGGCGCCGGCTGGTCGAGTTGCAGATCGATGTGCCGCTCGGACAATCCAGCCGCAGGATTGTCGAAACCTTGAAGGCGATCGGCCGCGGTGAAACCTCCGTTCGCCCGGCTGTGTGTGTACAGGCTCCATGAAGATCTGTTTCGTCTGCTGCGAATATCCGCCCGCTCCGCACGGCGGAATCGGCTCGATGACCCAGGTGCTCGGGCGGGCGCTCGTGGCGGCGGGCCACGAAGTTCGCGTGATCGGAATATATCCTTCGCTGGATGGCCTTGCCGAAGCCGAAGACGACGGCGGGATCGGCGTTTACCGGCTGCAGAGGCCGGGCGGACGCTTCGGATGGACTCGGGGCCGTCGCCTGCTGTTTGAGCGTATCGCGCGCTGGGTGGAACGCGGCGAGACGGACCTGGTCGAGGTCCCCGACTGGGAGGGATACGCCGCCTGCTGGCCGTCCCTTGCGGCCCCGGTGGTGACACGGCTACACGGCTCCATCACCTATTTCACTCGCGAGATGGAGGAGCCTCTCGATTGGCCGGCGTATTGTCTCGAAGCGGCATCCTTCCATAGGGCCGATTACTGCTGCTCGACCAGCGCATATACGGCCTACCGGACCGCGCGCCTGTTCGGTTCCCGGCTGCGCCCGGTTTCGGTTCTATTCAATCCCGTGGACGTTCCCGTGGAGACGCCTCCGTGGAGCCGCGACTGCCGGCGGGTGGTCTATGCCGGCACGCTGACGGCGAAGAAGGGGGTTGTCTCGTTGATTCGATCATGGCCCCGAGTGGCGCTCTCCCGGCCCGACGCGGAACTGCACCTCTTCGGCAAAGACGCCGGCGCCCCGGACGGCGGGCCCATGCGAGATCTGTTGGTGTCGCTCCTTCCGGAGGAGTGCGCCGTATCGGTTCATTTCCACGGCCACTGTAATCGGGAACGGCTGCAGTCGGAGTTCCGCGCATGCCGCCTCGCGGTGTTTCCCTCGTTCGCCGAAGCTTTCTCGCTGGCTCCCATGGAAGCGATGGCCGAAGGTTGCCCGGTGATCTGCTCGGCGCGGTGCAGCGGCCCCGAGTTGATCGAACATGGCGTCAACGGATTGCTGATCGACCCCGGCAGCCCCGCGCAGATCGGCGACGCGATCCTGCGGCTGTTGAATGACGACGCCGGCTGCGAACGCCTCGGCGCCGCCGGACGCCGCACCGTGGCCGACCGGTTTTCGAGCGGCGTGATTGCCGCGCGCAACGAAGAGTTCTACCGGGCATGTGTTTCCCGGTATGCCTAGCTCCATATGGTGAGGCGCACGAACGTGACGAGTCTACCCGGCTGGCGGATCCCCGGCAGCGGCGGAGCACTCGAAGATTGCAGCCTGATCGTCGCAACCTGCGACCGGCAGCAGGAGTTGATGCGTCTGCTCGAGCGTCTCCTGCGGATGGCTGAACCGCCCGGCGAAGTCGTGATCGTGGACGGGCGGCCCACGGAGGAATCTTGCGGCGCGCTACGGGCGTGGGTGGAGTCCCGGAGGCCGAGCTTCGACTTCTGCTATGCGGAGAGTCCCGCCGGGTTGACCCGCCAGCGCAACGCCGGTGTGGACCTCAGCACGCGTCCGTATCTCTTCTTTCTGGACGACGATGCAGTGCCGCTGCCCGGATATTTCACTGAAATGCGCCGTGTGTTTGACGAGGACCGGGAGAGGCGCGTGGGCGGTCTTGCCGGATGCGTCATCAATGAAATGGACAAGCCTATCGCCCGGCGCTGGCGCATGCGCTTTGCACTCGGCCTGGTTCCCCGGCTCGAACCGATGGTCTACTGCCCTTCCGGCACCCACACCCCGCGGGGCCTGCTCAAGCGCTTCTCCGGAGTTCGAAAGATCGACGTTATGCCGGGCTGCGCCTGGACTCTCCGCCGCGAGGTCTTCGATACCGACCGCTTCTCCTGCTTCTTCGAAGGCTACTCGCAGGGTGAAGACCTGGAGATGTCGCTGCGCATCGGCCGGCGGTGGGAGATCCTCTGCTGCGGGGATGCCGGCATTCTGCATCTGCCGGGGGCGGGCGGCCGCCCCATGTCCTACCGCCGCGGCGTCATGGAAATGCGCAACCGGTACTTCATATGGAAGCGCCACAGCCCCCATCCCGGCGCTCGATTCGTGTGGGCATTCTGGCTAGACACCGCTTTTCTCATTGCCATGGATCTGGCGTGGTTCTGTGTCCGCCCGTGGCGATTCGAACCTCTGGGCCACGCCCGAGGCACTCTTACCGAGATGGTTCGCTGCCTTGCCTTGCCGCCGGCCTTCGAGGAACCACCGGCACGCCGGGAATATGTGCTCGAAGTTGACCGCGTGGAGCAGAGGAAGGACTGATGACAGCCGCTTACGCGTTGCAGAGGGTTCAGGCGACGAACCCGACATCCCGCCCGGCGCGCATTCCGTTTGTGCGTGCGTCGCTGATTCAGATCGCGGTGTGCGTGGTTCCCGCCATGGCCGCGGTGGCCCTCGACCGGCCGCGGATTGCGGGAGTCTACTTTCTCGTGGTGCTGTTCTCCTGCGAGCTCTACTACATCCTCCGCCGTAATCCGGTGGCCGCAACGACGCTGGCTATCGGGACTTTGCCAGTATGGATGCTGCTGCGGGAGTATTTTTACTACAGCTCCATCGAAGTGGTGCTCGGCCTGTGTGTCTTTGCGTGGATGGAAGGCCGCCTGTCGGACTTTCGGGTGCTGTGGAGAGACCGCGTCGTTCAGTATTTCGCGGTTCTCATCACGATTAACTGGCTGGTCGCTTTTTATCTCACTGGAGACTATTCGGCCAATCTGCGGGGATTCGAGCTGCTGTTCTCGGCGCTGAATGTCCGCCTGCTCTCCCGGCATCGCCGCTGGCTGGCCACGGCCCTGGCGGGCGTTGCCCTGTCCGTAATTGCCATGGGATGCGGGCTGCTGCCCTACGGAAGCCGTCTCGGCATGGCGCAGGTCGCCGGCAGCCGGCTGGGGAATCCGATCTCATTTGGAGTTCCCGCCGCTCTTGCGCTGCTGGCGTCCCTCACCGACGCTGGCCGATGGATGCTCGTAAACTCCCGCCCCTGGCTGCGGATTGGCATGAATCTCGTTATCGGCGTGCTCCTGGTGCTCTCCACTTCTCGCGGCAGCTGGCTGGTGCTGGCTGTCGGAATGGTGATCATTTTCGCGTTGAACCGCCGGCAGCGAACCCTGATCTTCGCGACAGTGGCGCTACTCATCATCGGGGCCGCGTTGTATGTACATTTCGACAACGATCAGATGGTGCGCCACTACCTCCACGAGACTTTCTCTCCGGATGAAAGCTGGTCCAAGCGGACCACCGGACGCGCCGAACAGTGGGAGGCCTTTCCGCGCGTCATTCGAGACTCGCCCGTCTGGGGCTTCGGCCCCGGCAACGGGCGCCGTATTTCCATCATCTACGCGCACAAGAACATCATCTGGCACTCACTGTATCTCCAGGTAGGAGCGGAAGCGGGCCTCATCGGAATGGCACTTCTCGCGATCCTGCTCGGGGCCATGATTCGCCGCGCCTGGCTGCATAATCGCATGGTCGGCGAGATCATGCCGCTCATCGGCATCGCCGGCTTCATGATGATCGGCGTGTCGGTCCCTGCCTTCGACGGACTCTCCGGAATGTACGTGGGGCTTGCCCTGGCCGGCTGCGACTTCTCCCGCATGTACGTGGTGCGCCGCACCATGCGTGCGGCGGCTTGATCTTTTACGGCGGTCCGGTGGCGGGCCGCCGGTGTCTCCGGCCGGACCCCCGGGTAAGCCGGAGGCAGCAGGCGCCGGTGGCCCTTGGCCGGTTTCATCGGAGTATCTTCCTCCGAGTGCTCCATAAACCGCATCAAGGGTCACCGGTTACCGCTTTCACGGATTCGAATCGATGCTCTCTGCCGGCACACGAATGCACGTCAAAGGCCTGCTGGGGAAGGCGCTGTGGCCCTGGGCGACCAGCATGGCGTCGCGGTTCCTCATCCGCAAGAGCCAGGGACTGGTGCTCACGTTTCACTACATTGGCGAGCCGGTCCTCCCCGGTGTGGCGGAGGATCTGTTCATTTCCAAATTCGAGTTCCGGCGGGTCCTCGATTTTATCTCGGAACGCCTGACGCCGCTTCCGCCCGACGCTTTTCTCCAGGGCCTCCGCCAGGGCACGCTGCCGAGGCGCGCCACCCTGATCACGTTCGACGACTGCCCCCAGAGTGCCGTTGCCGAGGCATTTCCCGAGCTCACCAGCCGGGGGCTGTCGGCCTGCTTCTTCGTCAATCCGGGACTGATCGCAGCCGGGCGGGTGCTGCCCAGCATCGAACTGATGTGTTTGTGCGCCGCCGCGCCCGCGGGCAACTACAAGGTGTGCGTCAATCCTCCGATAAGAATCCAGATCCGGGACGGCGGCAGCCGAACCGCCGCCTACAACCGCCTCTGGCCGATCGTTCTCGCCTGCCCCAGCCCGCATCATCCGGCCCTCTTGCGGCGGATCCGCGAAGACCTACGGGTGGAGAAGGACCTGACCCGCGGCCAGCGCCTGGCCGGCTGGGACGCGCTCACCCAGCTCGATGCCGGCGGCATGTTGATCGGGAACCACACGATGTTCCACTCCACCGCCGCAGCCGACGATATCCGGCAATTCGAGCTCGATGTCGCGCAGGCATACGACGTCATCGAGCAGCGGCTGGGGCGGAAGACCCGGGTCTTCTGCTATCCGTATGGCCGAATCGAAGAGCGCCGCGCGGGTACCGAAGCGGTGCTGCGGGGCCTCGACACCGAGTTTGCCTTCGTCACCCGGGGCGGCACTGCCGACCCCCGATGCTCCGGCTGCCTGAACCTGCACCGGGAGGACGCGTCCTATTCAGCGGCGGCCACCAAGCTGGCGCCTCTGCTGGCCTGCCTGCGATAGCCAATATGACCGAGCTTCTAAACATCGCTACCTGCAGACCGGCCGTCGAGAACATCTGGAAGACACTGGCCGCGGCGTCCCCGCATTCCTATTTTCTGTCGTGGGGGTGGATCGGGAATTGGCTGGACAGTCTTCCGCCGGGGAGCAACGTGCGGCTTGCCGTCGTACGCCGCAAGGGTAATCCCGTAGCCGCGGGTTTCCTAGGCTACGCAAGGGTGCTGCGCCAGCGCGTCTTCCGCAGCACCGCCTATCTTCTGAACCAGGCCGGCGATCGCGATCTCGATCAGTTCTATATCGAGGACAACTCGCTTCTCTGCGCGCCGAATGCCGTCCCCGCGTGGCCCGCTTTCCTGCAGTTGCTTCCGGACCGCTGGGAGGAGATATACCTCTCGGGCCTGAACCCGGCGCTCCCGCCGGCCGCCTGGCTGAAGGACGTGCCGCCGCCTTACCGTGTTCTGATCGCCAACCGCATCCCCGCGCCCTATGTGGACCTGCGCGCGATCGCATGCAAGGGGGGAGACTATCTCTCCGCCATCAGCGCCAATACGCGCTCTCAGATCCGCCGCAGCTACAAGCTCTACGGCAGCGTCCGGACCACGGTCGCGACCGACCTGGCCGGCGCCCTCGACATCTTTGAAGAGTTGATCGATCTTCACCAGACCCGGTGGATCCGGCGAGGCCACCGCGGCGCATTTGCCTCCGATCACTTCCGCCGCCTGCACCGGAGCCTGATCGAACGCCGCTTCGACTCGGGCGAGATCCAGTTGATGCGCGTCCGGAACGGCGAATCAACCATCGGCTGCCTCTACAATTTCGACTATCGCGGAGTGGTTTCGTTCTACCAGAGCGGATTCCGCCTCGAGCGGGACAACCGACTCAAGCCGGGCTTTGTCTGCCATACGGAGGCGATTCTCCACAACCTCGCGCGAGGCCGCGATGTCTACGACTTCATGGCCAGCTTCGACGAGTACAAGCTGCGCATGGCGACTCACCGCCGCGAGCTGATATGGGCCCGCATCCAGAAACCGAAGGTGAAGTTCACCGCCGAACGCCTGCTCCGCGCCGCGGCGTTGTGGGCCGCCGCGCGGTGCCGGGAAGCCCGCAGCGGCCGCAAGCGGCCCGCGCGGCTGGAGGCGTCCGCGTGAATCCAACACGGCTGTTGATCGTGTCGCACGTGATTCATTACCGCCACGGCGGCGGGCTGTACGCGTACGGTCCGTACGCCCGCGAAATCGACATCTGGGCCGAGCTGTTCCCGGAAGTCGTGATAGCCGCGCCCTGCCGGAACGAGCCGGCGCCGGGCGACTGCCTGCGCTTTGAACGCGAGAATATCTCGATCGATCCGCAGGTCGAGGCCGGTGGAGACAGCCTCGCCGCGAAACTCGCGCTGGCCGCGTCGGTACCGGCCATGGCGTGGGGGCTGGCACGCGCCATGCAGCGCGCCGACGCCATCCACGTGCGGTGCCCCGGAAACCTCGGCCTGGTTGGAGTCGTGCTCGCGCCGCTCTTCAGCCGCCGCTTGGTCGCGAAGTACGCTGCCCAGTGGCATGGCGGCGACGGCATCGCCTTGTCCGCGAAACTGCAGCGCGCCATCCTCGGCTCGCCGTGGTGGAGAGGCCCGGTCACCGTCTACGGATCCTGGCCCGGATATCGCCGGCACATTGTGCCGTTCTTTACCTCGCTGCTTACGGGGGAGCAGATCGGCCGCGCCCGCCTCTCCGCGCTTCGCGAGCGCCGGGGCCCCGGACTCGAAGTACTCTTTACCGGCCGTCTCTCGAAAGCCAAGAACGTGGACGTGCTCCTCGAAGCCGTGGCCGTTGTGCGGCGCGAGTTCCCGGGCGTTTCCGCAACCATCATCGGCGAGGGCCCCGAGCGTGCGGCGCTCGAACGACTGGCTGGATCGCTCGGGATCGCGTCCTCGGTCCGCTTCACCGGGGGGCTTCCGTTCGATCGTGTGCTTCCCCACCTGGAAGCGGCCGACGTCCTGGTCCTGGCGTCGGAAACCGAAGGTTGGCCCAAGGCGATCGCCGAGGCAATGGCGTTCGGACTGGTCGCGGTGGGCTCGAACGTCGGGTTTGTGCCGCAGATGCTCGAGGGGCGCGGCTTCACCGTGCCCCCGGGCGCTCCGGATGCTCTTGCTGGAGTGCTCCGAACGATCGCAAGCTCCCCCGATCGCCTCGAAGACATGCGCATGCGCGCCGCGGCCTGGGCCCAGCGCTACTCGCTCGAAGGACTGAAGGCCGCGCTGCGCGAACTGCTGGCCGAATGGTGGGGCGTGCCGCCTCCGCAGGTGAAGGAGTTCTCCGTTCGGTGACCCTCGGATCACAGCTCTTCGCCGTCGATGCGCGCTCCCGCGTCGGTGTGGTGCACGTGGTCGACACGCTGAATATCGGCGGCGCCGAACACGTTGCCGTCAACCTGGCTAATCATCTGCCGTCGGACCGCTACACGCCGTATCTTTGCACGACGCGCACCGAAGGCCCCCTCAGCGCCTTCATATCTCCTCACGTCGGCCGCATCCAGCTGGAACGCCGCGGCCGCCTGGACATGGCTGCCGTACGCCGCTTTGTCCGCTTCGTGGACACGCACGACGTCCGCATTGTTCACGCACATGCTTCCTCGCTGTTCTTCTGCCGGCTGGCGGCGGCCCTCTCGCGCCGCTGTTCGCTGATCTGGCACGATCACTACGGCCGCTGCGATTTCAACGACCGCCCGGCCTGGCTCTACCGGTTGGCTACGTGGAAAGTTGCCGGTGTGATCGCCGTGAACCAGACCCTTTCGAATTGGTGCCGCTTCGATTTGGGCCTGCCCGCCACACGCGTCTGGTATATCCCGAATCTGGTTGAAGACAGGAAGGCGCCGGCCGGGCGCGGACCCTCGAACTGCCCGGCACCACCGGAAAGCGCGTCGTCTGTGTTGCGAACTTCCGCCCGCAGAAGGACCACCTCACGTCTGCTCCGCGCCGCGGCCCTCGTGGACCAGGCGGGCTAGCGGGGCGCATCTCTTCCTGGTCGGCGATTCCGCCGAACCGGAGTATGTCCGCAACGTCCGGTCGCTCATCACGTCTCTCGGGCTCGACCACGCCGTTACCTATCTGGGCCCGCGTCAGGATGTCGCCGCGATTCTGGACGCCTGCGACATCGGCGTTCTCAGCTCCGCGTCCGAGGGACTGCCTCTGGCGCTCCTGGAATACGGGCGGGCCGGCCTGGCCGCGGTGGCGACTGCGGTGGGACAATGCTCCGAAGTGCTCCGCAACGGAGAAGCCGGGCTGCTCGTACCGCCGGGGTCGCCCGTCGAGTTGAGCCGGGCGATCCTCAGCCTCCTCGCGAACGACGAGCTTCGACACAGCCTGGGCCGCAGCTTCCGCGACCACGTCGAGGAGCACTACAGCGCCCGCCGCGTGATGCGGCAGATCTGCGCGGTATATGAAATGATTCTAGGGAGAGCGGAATGAGCCTATCGCGATTGCTGACTTTCGCGGCCCTGGCCCTGTCGGCCGCGCCAATCTGCTTGCAGTGCGCACCCCAGCAAGGCCGCCCGGCTGCTTTGCGTCTTCACACCGTGCGCCGCACCCCCGGCGGCCAATTCTATGCCGCTCCCGGCGGTACCCCCGATGGCGACGGCTCGCTGGCGCACCCCTGGGACATCAACACCGCCCTCAGTCAGCCGGCCGGGGTGGGACCCGGCTCGGTGATCTGGCTGCGCGGCGGCGTCTATGGTTCCGGCACCACCATTTTTCAAAGCAGCCTGGTCGGAACCCCCTCCTCCCCAATCGTGGTCCGCCAATATCCCGGCGAGCGTGCGGTCATCAACGGCTGGCTGCAGATCGGCTGCTGCGATCAGGACCCCCACCCCGACCGTGGCGCTTACGTCTGGTTCTGGGGCCTGGAATTCGCCAGCAGCATTACGGATCGCACGGGAACGCCCTCGGGCCCGCCGAGTTATGCGTCCTCCGCCACCGTGAACGCCGTCGATAGCTGGGCCCCCGGTACGCGCCTCATCAATCTCGTGATCCACGACACACGACAGGGCGTCGGATTCTGGAAAGAGGCCGTCAACAGCGAAGTTTACGGATGCCTGATTTACAACAACGGGTTTCAGGCCAGCGACCGCGGCCACGGCCACGGCATTTACGTCCAGAATAACGTAGGCGTAAAGCTTCTTTCCGACAATGTAATCCTCGATCAATTCGGCGTGGGCATCCATGCTTACGGCACCGACCAGGCGCAGGTCCGTAATATCACTGCGGAAGGGAATATCGTATTCAACAACGGGAGCGTCAGCACCGGCGGCAAGAATGACGACAATATTCTCTTCGCCTCCGGCAGCGGCCTGCAGAATATCGTGGTGCGGAATAACTATACCTACCACACTCCCGACGGAGACATCGGCTATTCGCGGGTCGGTTGGCAGTTCGATCCGGTGAACCAGAATACCGTAGTCACTAACAATTACTGGATCGGCGGTGACATGGCAATCATGCTGAATCGCTGGAACAGCGCGACCTTTACCGGCAACACCGTGTACTCCAAAACCCAGTTACTCGCCTTAGTCGACTTTCTTCCGGGCCAAAGCTCGGCCGGCTATTCCTGGGACAGCAACACCTATTACGGGTCCGGCCGTTTCAGTTACGCCGGCAATGAGACGAACTGGCAGGGTTGGACGGCGTCCGGCCTCGACCGTGACAGCCGGTTCTCGAGCGGCCGCCCCAGCGGAGTCTGGACGTTCGTCCGGCCTAACCGGTATGAACAGGGCCGCGGCAATATTGTGATCTATAACTGGGACCTCAATCCCTCCGTCTCCGTCGACGTATCCAGCCTCCTGGGGTCCGGGACCTCTTACGAGCTTCGCGATGCCGAGAACTTCTTCGGCCCGCCGGTACTCACCGGCACTTACGATGGCAAGCCGATCGTCATTCCGATGACGAACCTGAAGCCGGCCGCCACGAATGGCGTGTTCCCGACGCCTCCTAAACATACCGCTCCGGAATTCGGGGCTTTTATTCTCCTGCCGAAACCCCAATAAGCGCCGGCCCTCCCCAAATCGTTACTGCGGACATGGCTAACTCTCTGCTGATGGTCGGAAACTTTCTGTCGGCCGCCGTGGGAAACCGCGGCGTCTGCGAGGAGCTGGCGGAGCGCCTCGCCGCCGAAGGTTGGTCGGTTTTCACCACGTCCTCCCGCCGCTCGCGAGTGGCCCGGCTGCAGGATATGCTATCTACCGCCTGGCAGAAGCGCCGCTGGTACGACGTCGCGCAAGTGGATGTCTTCAGCGGCCCCTCTTTCGTTTGGGCGGAGGCGGCGGCGTGGGTCCTGCGCCGCGCGCGCAAGCCGTACGTCCTGACGCTGCATGGCGGAGGCCTTCCGTCGTTTGCCCGCCGCTGGACCACCCGCACGCGCCATCTGCTCCAATCCGCGGCCGCAGTGACCGCGCCGTCGCGGTATCTGATGGAATCGATGCGGAGCTACCGCCCGGATCTCCGGCTCATTCCCAACGGCATCGAACTGCAGCGATACCCGTACCGCTGCCGTAACCCGGTCGAAGCGCGGCTGGTCTGGCTGCGGGCGTTCCACGGTATGTACGACCCGGTGCTAGCCGTACGCACACTGGCGTTGCTGCGGCAGCGCGGGCGGCCGGCGGCCCTGACCATGATCGGTCCCGACAAGGGAGATCGGAGCCTCGACCGGGCAGGAGCCGCGGCCTCCACGCTGGGCGTCGCCGGGCACGTCCGTTTCGTAGGCGCCGTACCTAAGGCCCAAGTCGGCAGTTGGATTGATCAGGGCGATATCTTCCTGAACACGACCACTGTGGACAATATGCCGGTATCCATTCTCGAAGCTATGGCCTGCGGCGCGTGCATCGTCAGCACCAACGCCGGCGGGATCCCGCACCTCTTGCAGCAGGCGCACAATGCCCTGCTGGTGGAGCCTGGCGACGCCACCGGTATGGCTTCGGCCGTTGAACGCCTGCTGGACGACCCTGGCCTGGCCGCTTCTCTTTCACGCAACGCCCGCGAAGACTCGGTGGTTTTCGACTGGTCTCGCGTGATGCCCCAATGGCACGCGCTGTTGCGCTCTGTCACATGCGATTAGCAATCTCTTTCGACTACGATTCTCCAGAGGGCTACCGCCGCTCCTTCGGCATGCGCGGCTGCCGTCCTACGGCTGATCAGGATGGCGCGCGCGTGCTGCTGCGCGTACTCCGCGATCACGACGTGCGCGCCACTTTCGGGATCGTGGGGCGCGTGGCGCTCGATGGCGAGCCTCCCGAGCATTGCCCGGAGCAGGTGCGCGAGATCCACGCGGCCGGCCATGAAGTCGCGTCTCACTCCATGCTGCACAAATACCTGCCGCCGCTCGGCCGCGGCGAGCTTTTCGAAGACATCCTTACCAGCCGCAAGGTTCTGGAATCCCGCATCGGCGGACCGGTTCGCGGGTTCATCCCTCCGTTCAACCGCCCCATGCATTTTCCGCAGCGGCGCGCCTTCAGCCTCAGTGAGTTGCTCGGCGTGCACGGCCGTGGACGCGCCCGGCAGAGCCTGGGATCGCTGCTCGGTCTTCTCGGACGGGCAGGCTACGGCTGGTCGCGAGTAAGTTTCGAGGACAAGGTCGCGGCCCTGGCGCGCCGCCTGGGATGGCGGGGCGACGCGGCTCCGGCGCAGCCGTTCGCTTTCGGCGAGATCGTGGCCATTCCGCTGCATTCCACCGGCTTCGGAGAGGCGTCGCGCGCGCTGGTCCGGCGCAATCTTCGGACGAGCCTCACGCTGGCGATCTACGGCCATCCCAACCAGGCCCTGGAGGACAACGATCAGAGCGCCGGCAGACTGAGCCGCTTCCTCGACGAGTTCGAGACGGAGCGCCGCCGCGGCCTGCTGCAGCTCCACACCATGGCGGAGATCGAAGCGTTCACACGCGCCGGAGGTACGCAATGAACGCCGCGGCCCTGCGCCTCTACCACGGCCTGCCCGGCCCGCTGCGCTCCCTGGCAGCCTCGGCCCGCGGCCTGGGGCTTCGCCGGGCGCGGTACGGACCGGAAACCGCCACCCTCGTCGAGGATGCCATCGCGCGCGAGCATTGGACACGCGCGCGCTGGAAGTCCTGGCAGGACGACCGGCTCGCCTTTGTATTGCATCGCGCGGCCACCCGTGTGCCCTACTACCGCGAGCATTGGGCGGAACGGCGCCGTCTCGGCGACCGGGATTCCTGGGAAAATCTGGAGAACTGGCCGGTTCTCGAGAAGGACGCCCTGCGCCGCAACTCCCGCGCCTTCGTCGCCGAAGATTGCGACCTGCGCCGCATGTGCCGGGAAGGCACCAGCGGGACCTCCGGCACCCCGCTGGAACTGTGGCGCAGCCGCGCCGTGATGCGCAGATGGTATGCCCTGTTCGAGGCCCGCAGCCGCCTCTGGTACGGCGTTTCCCGCGAAAACCGGTGGGCCCTCCTGGGCGGGCAGCTGGTTGTCCCCGTGGAGCAATCGACGCCGCCGTTCTGGGTGTGGAATGCCGCCCTCCGCCAGTTATACATGTCCGTCTATCACCTGGCTCCCCGCCTGGCGGATTACTACCTCGATGCCCTCGAGCGGTACCGGGTCGAGTACCTGCTGGGCTATCCTTCCGCGCTCGAAGTGCTGGCCGAGGCGGCATTGCGAAACGGCCGCCGCGACTTGCGCCCGCTGGTCGTCATCGCCAACGCCGAGCCGCTCGATCCCGTCCAGCGCGACAAGATCCGGCAGGCGTTCCAATGTCCAGTTCGTGAGACCTACGGCATGTCCGAGATCGTGGCGGCTGCCGGGGAATGTGAGAGCGGCGCCCTGCACCTCTGGCCCGAAGTAGGCCGCCTCGAGTTGCTGCCCGATGGCGAGCTGATCGCGACCAGCCTGCTCGACACCGATATGCCCTTGATCCGCTATCGCACCGGCGACCGGTGCGGCACGGCCGGTCCTTCCGACTGCCCCTGCGGCCGCACGCTCCCGGTGCTGGCGTCGATTGAGGGCCGCGTGGACGACGTCCTTATCACCAGGGACGGCCGAAGGATCGGCCGTCTCGACCCGGTCTTCAAGAGCCGCCTCCCCATTCAGGAGGCGCAAATCGTTCAGGAGCGTCTAACCGATATCCGCATCCTGTACGTCCCCGCCGCCGGCTTCGACGACCGCTCTGCCCGTGAACTCGTCAGCCTGGTGCGCCAGCGCATGGGCGATGTCCATGTGGCGCTGGAGCCGGTCGCACGCATCCCGCGAGGGCCCAACGGCAAATTCCGCGCCGTCGTCTGCAAGCTCGCACCCGGGGACCGCCACGCTTATGCTCACGGATAAGATCAGCATTGTCATCCCCTGCCGGAACGAAGCCCGCTCGATCGTGCCGGTTCTCGACAGCATCCTGGCGCAGGATTTCGGCAGCGGCGAATGGGAAGTCATCGTCGCCGATGGCACGAGCGACGACGGCACGCGTACCATCCTCGAACGTTATCAGCACCTGGAACCTCGAATCCGCGTCATCGACAATCCGTCGAAGGCGGTGCCCGCGGGCCTCAATATGGCGATTCGTGCCGCGCGCGGCGACACCATCCTCCGCATGGACGCCCATACTTCCTACGCTCCGGATTACGTGCGGCGATGCGTCGAGACGCTGGACGCCGCCGCGGCTGAGAACGTCGGTGGTCCCGCCCGAACCTGTCCTAACGGCTACTGGGGGCGCGCGATCGCCGCGGCGTACCATTCGGCCGTGGCTTGCGGCGGCGCGAAGTTCCACGACCCCGGCTACGAGGGCTGGGTCGATACGGTGCCCTACGGCTGCTGGCGAAAATCCACCCTGCTGCGGATCGGCCTCTTCGACGAGCGGCTCATCCGCAACCAGGATGACGAACTCAATCTGCGGCTCAGGCGTGCCGGCGGGCGCATCTGGCAATCGCCCGACATCGTTTCCTGGTACCGGCCGCGCAGCTCGCTCAAGAATCTCGTTCTGCAGTATTTCCAGTACGGGTTCTGGAAGGTGGCGGTGATCCGCAAGCACCGCATCCCGGCGTCCTGGCGGCACGTCGTCCCGCCGACCTTCGTCACTGCCAACCTGGCCATTCCGGCGGCCGGTCTGGTCGTTCCCGGCTTGACCGTGCTTTGGGCCGCGATGATCGCGATCTATCTGGTCGTCTGTCTCGTCGCTTCCGCGGATTGCGCCCGCAAGAAAGGCTGGATGCTGCTGCCTGCCCTGCCGCTGGTCTTCTTCGCGTATCACATCGCGTACGGGACAGGTTTTCTCGCGGGTATGTGCTACTGGCCCTTTGTCAGGACCGAATCGGAGCCTCCGAAGTCGATATTTACCCAGGCGAGCCGCTGAATCAGTCTGTCGGGTAACGGAATACGGTGCAAAACAGGGACTGGCCCGAATTTCGCTGCAGTTGCGAAATTCGGAACCTGTACCTGGTTTGCCCTTTTGCGAGTTCAGAATGCGGGTTACTTGTTACGCACTCCGCTAGTGCAGCGAACTGCCCGAAAGCAGCACAAAGACACCAAACTGCGGAGCCGTGTGCGGCTGTGGATTCGGTACGACTCCAAAGGGCAGGGCCACCTGCAGGCCCGTCATCGGAATGGTCACCGGCTGTCCGTTGTAAGTCCCCGATACCACCGGAGCTCCGAAGAAATTCTCGCCGTCGCGGATCTGGTAGGCGTCTCCGGTCTTGATGCCGCTGCTGCTCAGGTCCACCTGAACGTTCGACCGAAGGTCCCAGTTGTAAATCACGATATTCGCCCGTCCCGCCTCGTAAGTGTTGGGCCTGACGAAGGTCCATACTCCGGTCGGCGGTCCCGCCGTGAATGTGCTGTTCGCATCCACGCCGGTCGCCGCCTTCCAGCCGGCGAAGTCATACCCCGAGCTGTTGCCGCAGGGGAAATCGTCACAACCCGGCATCACTACCCAGCGGCCTGAACCGTAGTACTGGTTGTTATTCCACTGATAGTTATGCGGATTCTGGTCGTCCCGGTAGATCAGATTCGTCTCCGTATTGTGTTTGGAGTAGACCACGTTGTTCTGAAAGACCACCGAATCCCACCGGTATACATCGGCCGCTTCAATGCCGCCCATGAAGTAATTGCCGGTGGCTACCAGGTCGTTAGCCCGGGGCGTCCACAGGTATCCGAGTTCGCTGTACCCGTCGTCGGCGTCCGGCGTGTGATACAGGTAGTTGTTCTTCAGCACCATCCCCTTCGGCCCGCCGTTCCCCTGGGCGAACAGCATATTGTCCGTGCGGGGACCGGCGGAAACCGTTCCGTTCGCCGTGTTGCTGCCCAGCGCCAGAGTCCCGTTGTTGAAGCTGACATTTCCTTCTACGTCGAAGTTTTGAACGTATGCGCTGCCCGATCCATAGATCTGGAAGCCGTTGCCGAAGTTGTTAAAGGTGATGTTATCGAAGATATGTTTCACGGAAGGCGCTGCGTTCTGGAGATAGAAGCCGTGCCCGTGTCCGCGATCGCTGCCGTAGCCGCCGACGTTGTAGACCAGGTTTCCGTAAGCGTCGGAGTCGGTAGCTTCGTCCCACATCTCGATCCCCATGCTGGTGTCGTGAATAATGCAGTTGATCAGCTTCGTGCCTGGCGCCCACGTATCGACGGCGGCATGGTTAGCCTGGTGGGCCCATTCCGGCGGCCCGCCGGTCCCGCTGCTCCGGTCCGGATTGTAGCTGGCGAACTCGATGCCCCAAAACCAGGTGTAGGCGCCCTTCGATGGATTGGGGGCCTGGTCGCAGCAGCCGATCTGGAGCCAGGCATCGATAATCGCGCGCTCGCCCGGATAGGCGCGGACCACGATCGGCGCGGCGGCAGTCCCGACGAGGTTGCTGGCCAGCACCGCTCCCGACGTGCCGTCGCCGTATTTTCCGGCGCGCATCCAGATCGTGTCGCCCGGCTTTACCGAGCTAGGTTGCTGAAACGCCGTCACCACATCCCAAGGGCTGCCGATAGTGCCATTGCCGCTGGGGCTGCCGGAGGGCGAGACGTACCAACTGTTCCCGCTGCCGGTTGTCGGCGGCGGCGTCGAACCGGCGATGCTGAGCGTCACGTTGACTGTCGCCGGAGTCGTGCCCGCGGGGCCGGCGATCGTCACGGTATCGGCGTACGTCCCGGCGGTCATCCCGGCGATCTGAGCTCCTAGCGAAACGGTTGCCGCCCCGGTTCCCGAGGTTTGCGACAGGGTTAGCCACGGCTTCGTCTTGGTGCAAGTCCAGGAGGAACTGCCGCTCGTGCTACCGATGGTAACCATCTGCGAGGCCGGATTGGACGATCCCGCGCTGGCTGAGAAGGTAAGCGCGCTTGGCGCCGCTGTCATTGTGGTGGTTGGGGCCGCTGCTACGGTAAGGCTCACCGCAACGGTCTTGGGCGAGCCGCTGGCGCCCGCAGAAATCACTGTTACCACCGCGGAGTAAGTGCCTTGGCCCAGTCCGCTAAGAGTCGGCTGAATCAAGATACTGCCGGAGTTCGTCCCCGAAGCGGGCGAGACGGTCAGCCAGGTCTGATTGTCGGATGCGGTCCAGCTCAGCGATCCGCCCCCGCTGTTCGCCACGCTCACCGTCTTCGCGGCAGGGGAAGCGCCGTTTGTAACCCCGGAGAAGGAAAGGGAGGCCGGAGATACGGTTAGCGCCGGCGAGGCAGCCGGCGCGGCCAGTGTAAGCCTGACCGTAATCGTCTTTGGCGAGCCGCTCGCGCCCGCGGCGTTCACCGTTACCGTAGAGGAATAGGAGCCGCCCGCCAGCCCCGCGATGTTGGGCTGGATCGAGATCGTCGCCGGCCCCGTGCCTGCCGCGGGTGACACCGTCAGCCAGCTTTGGTCGGCCTTCGCGGTCCAGCTTAGGGTTCCGCTGGCTATGTTGCTCAGGCTCGCCGTCTGTGCCGGCGGATTGGCGCCGCCGGCCGTTCCGCTGAAACTCAGACTGCTGGTGCTCACTCCCAGTATGGGCTGCGTGGCCGGCTGCCCGTTTGCCGGGCTGATCCGGATGCCATTCAGTACGCCGCGACGGACCACGCCCTGCACCGCGATCTCCAGAGTGCCGTTGGTCACCGTGACAGGGAACGGCAGCGCGATCGCCGTCAGCGGCGCCGTCTGCGCCAGGATGTCGAAGTTGCTCAGGACCTGCGACCCGTTGATGGTCACGTTGAAAATGCGGTCGCCCTTGTTCCAGTACTGGATCTCCGCGAACTCCAGCGTCGCGATGTATGCGCCGTTCGCCACCGGAATCGAATACGTGAAGTCGCCGTACAGGCCGGCCCGCGCACTCCGATACAGCGGAAGGTCCGGGGTATTCTGTACCAGGCTGCTGGTGTAGAGCAGATCGCCCCCGGCGAAATACCGGTCTGCGATCCACTGAGAGCCATCCGCGGCCGTGTAAGCCGGCCCCCCGCAGTTGATGTTCAGCGTGGAAGTCGAAGTCGCCGGCGCCGGATTGCCGGACGAAGTTTGCGCTGCTCCCACTGTGAATTTCACCGGCACCGTCACCGGCGCGCCCGTGGCGCCCGGCGCGTTCACCGTAATCGATGCCGTATACACTCCCGCCGCCAGGCCCGCCGTCTTGGCCTGGACGGAAAGGCTGCCCGTGCCGCTGCCCGAGGCCGGAGAGACCGCCAGCCACGCCTGACTGCTCGCGGCCGTCCAGTTGAGCGTACCCGACCCCGCGTTGCTGATGGCCACGGTTTGCGCCCCTGGATTCGTACCCCCCGCGGTTGCCGTGAAGTTGAGGCTCGCCGGGCTCGCCTTCAACACCGGCGTCGACGGCGATGCCGGCGCGGGCACGACGTGGATTCCGTTCAACAAGCCCCTCTTCACGACGCCCTGAACGTCGATTCGCAGGATCCCGTTGGTCACTGCCGCGGAAAACTGCTGGTCGAAGGCCGTTCTCGGAGCCGCGTGCGCCAGAATGTCGAAATTCGTCAGAACCGGCGACCCGTTGATCGCAACGTTGAAAACCCGATCGCCCCGGTTCCAATACTGGATCTCCGCGAATTTCAGCGTGACCGAGTAGGATCCGTTGGCCAGCGGAATGGCATAGCTGAAGTCGCTGTACAAGCCCGCTCTGCCGCTCCGGTAGAGCTGCAGGTCGGTAGTCCCGTTGATGGCGTCGCTGCTATAGAGAAGGTCCCCGCTCGTGAAATACTGGTCGCCCAGCCAAGCCGATCCATCTGACGCGGTCATCGCGGGACCGCCGCAGTCGATGTTGACGCTCTGCGCCGCTGCATTGGCCCCTGCTGCCGCGATTAAGGCAGAGACGGCCAGGGCCGGGAATAACTTCGTTAACGAATTAGTAAGTATCATCCAAGGCACTCTCCATGAGATAGTTCGTCTTCCCGACAACACACTCCGGCGCGGCGCGAGCGGAGTGAAGGACAGGTAGATCGTTTTTCAAAAAACGCTTGTTAAACAAATGTCCGCGAAAAACAAGAGGAAGCGTCAACTAAGTCGAGGAATTAGCTCCCCTGAATCGGGTCACTGGAGCTGGAATGGCCGTGTAAGTAGTGATCGACCCGAAGTAGGAAAACTAACATAGTGGTTACACAGGTGACAATACAGACTTTGGATAGGAAAATCGTGCTTCGGCTGGATGGTGCTGGTTCTAAAGACCGGTTTGGGCCGGATTCGAATCGCTGTGGGGTGAAACGGTCCGCAAACTTAGCTGGAGGTCAGACGCCGCAGTAACTCGAGGCCCGACCGGATATCCTCAATCCTCTGCGCCTGGTCTTCGATCTCCCGTTCCACATTGAGCGTTCCGGGGAACCCCGCCTTGGCGAGGGCGCCGACGAATCGATCCATTCCCACGGCCCCCCGGCCGAGCGGACGCTCCGTTCCGAGGGCTCCAGCGACTCCCGCCGGGGGCCAGTCGCCGTCTTTGCAATGCACGGAGAGCACGTGGGGGAAGAGGGTCTCCAGGGCCTCAATCGGATCGCCGGTGCCGTACAGAATCAGGTTCGCAGGGTCGAAGTTGATCCCTATGTTCGGCCGGTCCACGTCCCGCAGGAACTCGAGCAGGATGGGGGCCGGCTCCTGCCCGGTTTCGAGAGCGAAGGTCTGGCCGTTGCGCGCCGCCCGGTCGCAGACCCGGCGTACGACCTCCCGTACCGCGACATAGTCCGGGTTCGACGGGTCCTCCGGCACGAATCCGATGTGGCACGCGATACCGCGTACACCCAGCCGCGCCGCGAAATCGCTCACTTCGAGAGTCCGCTGCTCCCGTTCGGCGCGGGTTCCGGGCGGGATGAATCCAACTGTCCGCTGAACCGTGGGAATGTCCGCGTAGTTCTCGCCGCGGTACGTGGCGAACAGCGTGATCACGGCGAAATCACCCAGATCCCGCTTCCATGCATCGGCGGCGGCGGCGCTCAACTCCATGTCTCCCGGTATGGCCATCTGTCCGCAGCGCACTCCCAATCCGCGGATCTCGTCCATCCTGTCGCGCCCCGCCCAGAACATCACACCCGGTTCCATCGGCTTCAGATCGTGCATGGCAGTCTCTCTCCGTTCCGTTCCCGTGCTTCGAGCAGCAGTCGCATGAGCTTGACCGTCGCCGCCGATTCCTTCGGCGGGCAAATCTCCGGAGCGCGCCCGGCCGCGCAACAATCCACGAAGTACTCGATCTCAGCCCGATAGCCGTCGCCGCCGGGGCTGGGGAGCGGCTCGCCCGCGAGGGTCATCGGCCGGCCAGCCGAGCTGAAGTCGATTGTGCCGGCGTCCATCGTGACGGCAAACTCCATCGAGAACGGCAGGCCCTTGCCCATCCAGCCGCCCGTTACCAGAACGGCGGGGCCGCCCGCGTAGAATAGCCAGGCGTGGATGCAGTCGAGCCCGGCCGAGGCGTCCGAATAGCCCGTGGCCGACACGGCTTCCGGCAGTCCGAACAGATGGATGCAGGTGTCTACGTCGTGGATCAGGAGGTCGAATACACCTCCGCCGCTTTTCGCGGGCTGGTTCAGCCAGCCACCCCAGTTCGGGGCGGCGCAGCGCCGGCGGAATTCCGCGAACCGCACCCGGCCGAGACGCCCGCCTCGAATGGATTCCCGCAGGGCGACGTATTCCGGGAAAAAGCGCAGCACGTGGGCCGTCATCAGAATGCGCCCGGACTGCGCCGCTTCCGCGAGGATCCGGTCGGCCGCCGCGCCGTCGAGCGCTAGCGGCTTCTCCACCAGGACGTGCTTCCCGGCCCGCAGGGCTGCCAGGGCCACCGGCTCATGGAAATCCGTCGGCAGGCAGATGTCTACCGCGTCGATCGCACGGTCCGCCAGCAGTGCATCCACGTCGCGGTAGCGGCCTATGCCCGAAAAATCCACTCGCTCGCCCGGCCCGCCGATGTTGCCCTGCACACCCGTCAGATCGCCCGAGAGTTGCTTCTCATCATTGCTGAATACGGCCGTCAGCTTGGCGCCCGGCACGTCCCGCAGTGCCTTCAGATGGGTGCTGCCCATGAACCCCAGGCCCAGCACCGCCATTCTCACCGGTATCATCTGCTACAGTTTAGCGCCGGCCGTGACAAAATAGGCGCATGCGCACCCTTTCCCGCACAATTCTTTTGGCCCTGGTCTCCGTCGCCGCGGCCGGCGCTGCCGACACCGGCTGGCAAGTGCTTTTCGACGGCAAGACGTTCGCTCATTGGGAGGACCCGGCCAGGAAATCGCCCCCCGGAACCTCATTCACGATCGAGGACGGCTGTCTCAAAGCCGTAGCGCGTCCGCCCCTCACCGAAGACCTCTTCAGCCAGGACACGTACGGCGATTTCGAGCTGGAGTTCGATTGGAAGATCTCGCCCGGCGGGAACACCGGCATCAAGTACCGCATCCAGGACCGCGTCTACCTCCTCGATCAGCATCTGCCCCGCTTTGAGGACGAGGTGAATGCCGCGCTCAAGAATCGCCGGACCGATCGTCCGTCCAAGGGCCAGGAATACGTGATCGGCTTCGAGTATCAGTTGATTGACGACCAGCGGAATCCCGATGCCCTACGCGGGGGCGCGCTGCACCAGGCAGGGGCGCTTTACGACATGTTCTCTCCCTTGAAGGACGCCACCAGGCCGGTGGGCGATTTCAACCATTCGCGGCTCGTCGTGAAGGGCGACCACGTTGAGCATTGGTTGAACGGCGTGAAGGTGATCGATGCCAGCCTCAAGGCTCCGGAGATTGCGCGCGCCTGCGCCAAGCGCTGGGGCGCCGATTCGCCCGTTTACAACCTCCTCGTGAACCAGCCTCGGAAGGCGTGCCAGATCTCGCTTCAGAATCACGATTCCGACGCGTGGTTCAAGAACATCCGCATCCGCCGTCTGGACTAAGTTGCGGCAACCCGCCGCAGCTTGGGCAGAATCGTGAGGACCGCCCCGTAAACCAGCAGCGAAAGAAATAGCGCCGCCTTACGATCCTGGTGCAGGTCGTCCATCACCAGCCGCCAGGCCCCCAGAGCCATTGTCGGGTAGATCAGCCGCGTCCATTCCGCCGCTTTCCAGCGCGTTCCGGCCCACGCCAGCCCCAGCGCCGCCACCGACAGAACCGCTGTCCGCAGGGTGGCGCAATAGGCATGACTCGCGTCGGCGCCGAAGATCCCGTGATACGCCGCGGCCAGCATACCCGCGGCGATCCCAGCCCCGAGCCACGCCAGCACTGCTGCCATGGCTGTGCGGAAGAGTTGCGACTCTGCCCGCACCGCAAGCAGCCAGGCCATCAGGGCGGCCAGGGCCCCCAACGAAATCGCCAGGGGCTCGGCGCCCGGCCAGTCCGCGGAGCCGAGCACGAACGCGGCCGCCTGCCGGAAGGCGCCCGAAAACGTCAGCGCCAGCACCAGGTAGATGCCGCCGTGCATTTGCAGGGTCAGGCTTTGAAATGCTCCGCCCGCCCAGATGCAGGCGAGTGCCACCGCAGTCCATGCCGCTGCCGCCGCATCTCCTGAAAGCAAAATCCGGCTGCCCGCCAGCGCCAGCAGGATGCCGAATGTCGAGTACGTGTAGAAGTTCCGGTCGCGCCCGGTCCGTTCCAGCACCGCGAACGAGACTACGTAGCAGGCTGCCCCGCAGACCACCGCCACCACGGCCATGGCCGGCGAAAGCTGCAGCCCGCCGCTCACGCTGATCAGGAAGGCCGCCGCGCATTGCGCCGTCTCGAAGACCGTGAAAGTGCAGTGCCGCAGCAGCGTCCGCACGATGACGCTGGCCAGGTATATGGCCAGCAGAGCCACCTGTGCGGCCAGCAGCCACGAGTGCGGGATGGGCGCGTAGGTGTCCGGCACCCCGCGCGCATTCGTCACCAGCCAGGTTGCCAGCAAAACCGACAGGTCGGCCGCCGCGGCCGCCAGCCAGCGTTCGCTCAGCCAGTGGTCCAGGCAGGCCGAAGACTCCACCGCGGCGGCGATCGCGAGCAGCACAAACGTGAAAGGCAGAACGTCGTGCGAGGCCACCAGCAGCGCGCACGAGGTTCCCACTCCGGCAAGCGTGGCGATGGTCGCGACGATCAGCAGGTTCTTCCGCCACGATACCGCCAGGCCGAAGATCGTGAAGAACAGCAGCAGCCCGCCGGCGGTCCAGTTGGAGATGGCGTGGAAACGGAGCGTCGCCTCCCACAGCAGCGGCGCCAGGACCAGCACCGCCGTGAGGCTGTGCAGCGCGGCCTGAATTCGCCGCTCGGCGGGAGTGCGCGCAGCCCAAACCAGCCAGGCGATGGCGTAGGAAATCCCCAGGGCTACGCCCATGCGGCCGGGGAGCGAGCCGGATTCCGTCACGGCACGCAGGAGATATGCGGCCGCCAAGCCGAGCAGCGCCCGGCCGAATGCCGGCAGGAGTTCGGTTGGGTCGGCCGGCCTCTCGCCGGCCGCGGCCGCAACCGGTCCAGCCTGCTCTTCCGCTGCCGCCATTGCGTTGATCCCCAGCCGCTCTTCAATCGCCGCGACGCGCTGCGCAAGGGCCGCTAACTCATGTTCGAGCTCCGGTGGCTGCATCGTAACCTCCCTGCTCCTGCCAGGGGGGCAGGAGCTTGACCAGCACCACAAAGATCACGAAGGGCAGCAGCATCAGCGCAATCGCCGGCAGCAGTCCTTCCCGCGTGACGAATCCGACCTTGTAACTCGTGTACCCAAGGAAGCTCTTCGAGAATAGCTGGCCGCCGATCACGACGTTCCAGCGCATCGCAAAGATGCCGATCAGGGCAAGCCCGCTCGCCGTAAGATACATGGCCCGCCGTCTGATCTCGGAGAACTTCCATACCTGCGTAGCCGCCAAAAGGGCCAGGGGCACCAGGGTACCAAGCACGATCTGGAGGATAACCTGCGACCCCCAAAGGCGCGTGTGCACCATAAAATCGAGACTGCGGAAGGATTCGTCCGCCTCATAAGTGCGGTGGATGAGGTCCAGCATTTCGAGCGTAAAATCGATGACAAATGTGTAAAACAGGTACTTGGCGATCGTGTCGAGGCAGCGCATGTCCACCGGCTGCCTCTTCAGCTTCATGGAGAGGGCGTACAGCACCAGGACGGCAGCGATGCCGGAAACCATGGCCGAAAATAAAAACACAATCGGCATCAGGGGCGACGACCACCAGGGATTCGCCTTGATGGAGCCGAAGATGAACCCAACATAACCGTGCAGCAAGAAGGCGGAAGGGATACCGATCACAGTCACGACGTATCCAACCTTGTCGTCTATTCGGCGCGCCGCCGGGCTGATGTTATCGGACCCCAGTGTTAGGGCCTTGTAGATCAGGCGCACAGCTCCCTTAGTTTCTTTCGATAGCCGCACGATGTCGGCGCGATACTCCAGCCAGATCTCGACCAGCAGTACCACCGTGAGATACCACAGATATACAAAGCCGAACATCGCCATGGCCGACGACCGGTGCGGCGTCAGGTACATCTCGACGGAGCGCTCCGGATGTCCCAGGTGCAGTTGCAGTGGCAGCGGCGCAACCAGTAGAAATGCGAGCGCCGTGAGCAGCGCCAGCCGGTATGTAGGCTTGACCGCATCCACCTTGAAGACGCGCTCGAGCGAAGCCAGAATAAAAGCCCCCGCCACCAGCCCCGTAATATATGGATACAGAACAATCAGCAGGCTCCACTGCAGCTCGACCTCGTTCGGATACATGAAACCGTCGACCCCGGGTATCATCATCTTGCTCCTCTAACGCACCGATCCGTCCAGGTCCTTGTAATAGACCTTGGCCTGAGTGGCCATATATGGCTTCAGGACCTCCACTTTGTTGTTCCGTAGAAACTCGTGGACCGGGTCCTTCGGGTTCTTGAAGTCCACCAGTTGCCGCGCCCCCGTCGGGCAGTTCTCGCAACAGGCGGTCGTCAGGCCCTGCGTGATCCGGTGATAGCACAGCGTGCACTTGTCCACCGTCTCCTTCTCCGGATGCAGGTAACGGCAGCCGTAGGGGCACGCCTGCACGCAGTAGCGGCACCCCAGACAGTACGTTTCATCCACCAGGACTACGCCGTCCGGGCTGACGAACGTCGCGCCCACCGGGCAGACCTGCACGCACGGGGAATCCGCGCAGTGGTTGCACAGCTTCGGCACGAAGAAGCTCTTCACGTCCGCCCGTGTGTTCGCGGGGAAGCCGTTGATCGCACCGTCCGGAGAATCGACCTGTGGCTGCTTGCCCTCTTCCACCTGGTAGCGTTCCACCCACGTCCGGAAGTAGCCCTGGGGCACTCCGTTCTCCTTGGAGCAGGCGCGCACGCAGTTTCCGCACCCGATGCACTTGTCGATGTCGATGATCATCCCCCACCAGTGGTCGGCCATTCTGTAGGCGTCGCTGGGGGCTTCGGCGCCCATGATCTGCTCCAGGGTCGCGCCCACCGACGCCAGAACCAGAAGCTTGCCGCCAATTTCGAACAGGTCACGCCGTGTCAAATCCATGGTCGATGTCTCCTCAGAGGTGCGGGTTGTGGGGCTGGTGGCAGTCCTTGCAGGACATCCCGCCGGAGTGTTCGGCCGTCACCACCTGGGGGAATGTCCGCGGCTTGGCGGCATCTTTTTCATGGCAGCGGCGGCACAGGTTCGCCACGTCGGGAAGCTTGGGAACGTTGCCCGCCGGGTCGTTCGCATGGGGCGCCAGAGGACCATGGCACGCCTCGCAGGCAACGTGTGCGTGTTTTCCCCCTGCGCGGGCTTTGCCCTCGTCCTCGTGGCAAACCACGCAGGTCTCTTGCCCCGCGTAGGAGACGGGCCGCTGCCGGATCAACTCCAGGGCGCCCGGGCGGTAGTGGCCGTACTTGCCGAAGTCCTTTGGAATGATAGCGCCGCGAACGACGAAGAAGACCCCGATTCCAGCCAGGAGCACCAGCGTGGGCCGGATCAGGTGTCCCGAGTCGCGGAATGTGTTGCGCAATGTACCCCCTCTTCCGATGCAGATTCGACGGAACGTTTGCAATTTAATAACCAAAAGGTCTTATGCTCTGAAATTCAACAGTCCCGCCATGATCGCCGAATTTTGCTACATTCCTGGGTCGTGTCAGATGGGCGAATTCACGCACGCTCGTGCGCAGTTCCCCCGCTGCTACAATCGTGGTTTACATGTCGCTCATCGTTGTTGGATCCGTCGCATACGACGGCGTCGAAACACCCCATGGAAAGGTCGACCGCATGTTGGGGGGCGCCGCTACGTATATTTCGCTGGCCGCCAGCTACTTCACGCCTGTCAAGCTGGTTGGCGTGGTGGGGGATGATTTCGCTCGCGAAGACTTCGACCTTCTCGCCTCCCGCCGTATCGATCTCGACGGCCTCGAGCGCGTCCCGGGCGGCAAGACATTCTTCTGGGCGGGGGCCTATTCCGCCGACATGAACGACCGCACCACCCTGCGGACCGACCTCAACGTCTTCGCCGATTTCAACCCCAAGCTGCCGGTATCGTACCGCACCGCCCCTTACCTGCTGCTCGGCAATATTCAGCCGGCCCTTCAGAAGAGCGTTCGCGCCCAGATGCCCTCCGTGAAGTTCTCGGGCGGCGACACCATGAATTACTGGATCAACGACTACCGCGACGAGCTGCTCGAAACCATTCGCGAGTGGGATTTCCTCCTGATCAACGACAGCGAGGCCCGCCTGCTTTCCGGTGAGTCCAACCTGCGCCGTGCCGCGGCCCGCATCATCGAAATGGGACCTTCGTCGCTGGTGATCAAGCGCGGTGAATACGGCGCGGTCCTCTTCCAGAACGGTTGCCATTTCATCGCCCCCGGCTACCTGCTCGACCGGGTCTTCGACCCCACCGGCGCCGGCGATTCCTTCGCGGGCGGCTTCATCGGTTACCTGGCCGGCACGGGGGGAAAGATCGATTTCGCAGAGCTGCGGCGTGCCGTCATCTACGGCTCGGTGATGGGTAGTTTCTGCTGCGAGAAATTCGGCGTGGACCGCTTCCGCACGCTCACCCGCGACGAAATCGAGGCCCGTTATCAGGAATTTCAAAGCTCCACCGCGTTCTAGGGCAGCGGTCGCCCTTGCCGCCTTGGCACTCACGCTCCTAAGCGCCGCCGCCGTCTGGTTCTTCTTCACCCGCGGCTGGCTGGAGTGGTACGGCGACGCCGAAGCGCACCTCAATATCGCGCGCCGCATCCTCGATTCCCAAACCCCCGGCTACGACCAGATCGGCACCCCCTGGCTTCCGCTGCCGCACCTGCTGCTGCTGCCCTTCGCGCGCGTGGACTCGTGGTGGTACAGCGGCCTCGCCGCCGCCTTCCCCTCGGCTGCCTGTTTCATCATCGGCGGAACGTTCTTCTTCGCCGCGGTACGACGGATTTTTGAATCCACCGCCGCCGCTGTTGCCGCCACCGCGGTGCTGGCGCTCAACCCCAACCTGCTTTACCTGCAGTCCACCGCGATGACCGAGCCGGTGTTCCTGGCCGCTCTCGCGGCGCTGCTCTATTGCACGGTCCGGGGATGGCCCGCCGGTGCGGGAATCGCCGCCTGTGCCGCGGCACTAACGCGCTACGACGGGTGGTTCCTGATCCCTTTCGTAGCCATCTACTTCCTGCGGAAAAGCTGGCGCGGCGCGCTCTGGTTCTCTCTGATCGCCGGAGCCGCGCCGCTCTACTGGGTCGGTCACAACTGGTGGCTGACCGGGGATGCCCTGTACTTCTTGCGCGGCCCGGGCTCGGCCGCGGCCATCCAGGGTGCCGCCTACTATCCCGGCAAGCAGAACTGGTACCTGGCCGCTCTCTATTTCGGTACCGCGGCGCGGCTTTGCGCCGGTCCCGGCCTCGCCCTCGTCGCCCTCGCCGGCATAGTGGCCGCGGCTGTCCGCCGGGCCTGGTGGCCCCTGCTCCTCCTGGCGCTCCCGCCTATCTTCTATATCTGGAGCCTCCACTCGTCCGGCACGCCGATCTTCGTGCCCACTATGTGGCCGCACTCCTACTACAACACCCGCTACGGTACCGCCGCCCTCCCGCTCTTCGCCTTCGCCGCCGGTGCGCTGGTGGCAATGTGGGGCAGGTATCCCGGCCTGCCCAATTGGCTTCGTTCCGCCACCGCCGCCCTCGTCATCGCCGCCGGAACCGTCTATTGGGCGTCTCATCCCGGGCCCGAGAATTGGGTCACCTGGGCGGAATCCCGCGCCAACTCCACCGGCCGGCGCGCCTGGACCACCGAAGCCGCGCAATTCCTCAAGCCTCGCTTTCGTCCCGGTTCCGGTATCATCTCTTCTAGTGGCGACGACTTCGCGGGAATCTACCGCTACATGGGTATTCCCCTGCGCGAGACCTTCAGCGTTTCCAACGGTCTGCCCTGGGAGGCCACGGTGCGCCGCCCCGAGCTCTGGCTCAGTCAAGAGTGGGCCGTCGTCAAGCGCGGCGACCAGGTCGATGAGGCCATCGCCCGCGCCGCCCGGTTCGGCATACGCTATCAGCTCGAAAAGGTGATCATCGAAAAGGACGAGCCGGTCATTCAAATCTACCGGCGTATAGGAGGAAGTCATGGTCCCGCATGAAAACGTTACTACCGCATTCGAACTGCCCGGCTACCGCATCAAACACAACCTCGGCGTTGTCCGGGGGATCGTGGTCCGCTCCCGCTCGCTCATCGGAACCATCGGCGCCGGCCTGCAGACCATCGTCGGCGGCAATATCTCGCTCTTTACCAAGCTCTGCGAGCAGACCCGGTCCGACGCCTTCGACCTCATGATCGACCACGCATCGGCACTCGGCGCCAACGCCGTCATCGGCGCGCGGTATGACGCCAACGATGTCATGCAGGGCGTCACCGAAGTCCTGGCCTACGGCACCGCCGTCGTGGTCGAGCCCCTCTAGCGATGAGGATTCCTTACACCAAGGCGCACGGCGCCATGAATGATTTCCTGCTCACCTGGAGCCACGACGCTCCCGACGGCGACCATGCCGCGATGGCCCGCGCTATCTGCGAACGCCACACCGGCGTAGGCGCCGACGGATGGATGCTCGTCACGCCGCCGGAGGATGCCGAGGCAGAAGGCGAAATCCAGCTCTACAATTCCGACGGCAGCATGGCAGAAATCTCCGGCAACGGCACTCGCTGCGCCGCGGCCTTTCTGATCCGTCACGGGTATAGCGCCGGAATCGTGCGCATCCGTACCGGCGCGGGCGTAAAGACCCTGCGCCTGCTGCAGAGGGACGGCCTCACCTTCGAGTTCGAGATGAACATGGGGCGCGCGGAGATCCAGGCCGGCCGCTTCGATCTGCCGCTTTCGTCGGGTCCCCGCGATGTCACTGTCCTGCACGTCGGCAACCCCCAGTGCGCCGTCCCGGTCTCCGGCTTCGATTTCGACTGGCGAGCCATGGGCGCGGAAATCGAATCGCATCCGCACTTTCCCAGCCGTACCAACGTCTCGTTTGTCCTGCCTGTCGATGAACACACGATTGACGTGCGGTTCTACGAGCGCGGGGCGGGCGAAACCATGAGCTCGGGCACGGGCTCGACGGGGGCCGCCGCTGCCGCTCTCGCCCGCGGCCTGGTTTCGTCACCTGTATGCGTGCTCACTCCCGCCGGTTCCCTTCGCCTTCGTTTGGAAGGAGACATCTACCTCACCGGTCCCGCCCAAATCGTCGCCGAAGGCTTGTTTCACCTATGAGAAAATGAGGACTCGATGACCGAAGCACAACAAATAGCTGTCGAAGCTACTGCCAGAATTCTGGAGGAGAAGATCCGCACGCGAACGGCTCGCGTGGGGATCGTCGGGCTTGGTTACGTCGGTCTGCCCCTGGCCGTGGAGTTTGCCAAGGCGGGGTTCC
Organism: Bryobacterales bacterium; assembly: GCA_963836015.1. Taxonomy (GTDB): domain Bacteria; phylum Acidobacteriota; class Terriglobia; order Bryobacterales; family Bryobacteraceae; genus CAWCDJ01. The sequence goes on from CAWIIF010000015.1 coordinate 1,757,702, forward strand.
AGGTGACCGGAATCGACGTGAGCTCCGAAAAAGCCAAGCGGGTAAATGCCGGCGATTCCTATGTGGGAGATATTCCGAGCTCTGTGCTCGGCCCGCTCGTGGAATCCGGCAAATTGCACGCTACGTCCGATTTTTCGGCCGTGCTCGAGCTGGACACCATCAATATCTGTGTCCCTACTCCGCTGCGCAAGACCAAGGACCCGGACATGAGTTTCATCGTCAGCGCGTGCCAGGAAATCGAGAAGTCGTTCCATGCCGGAATGCTCGTTATTCTGGAATCCACCACGTATCCCGGCACCACCGACGAAGTCGTCCTGCCCATGCTCGCCAAATCGGGCCTCGAAGTCGGACAGGATTTCTTTCTCTGCTTCTCGCCGGAGCGCGTCGATCCCGGCAATCCCAAGTACCAGACCTCCAATATCCCGAAGGTCGTGGGAGGCGTGACTCCCGCCTGTACGGAGATGGGCCGGCTGTTCTATGCGCAGGCTCTCGAGACGGTAGTCCCCGTCAGCTCCACGCAGGTGGCCGAAATGGTGAAGCTGCTGGAGAATACGTTCCGCATGATCAACATCGGGCTGGTCAACGAGATCGCCCTGATGTGCGACCGCATCGGGATCAACGTGTGGGAGGTCATCGACGCCGCCGCTACCAAGCCCTTCGGCTTCATGCCCTTCTATCCGGGCCCCGGACTGGGCGGCCACTGCATCCCCATCGACCCGTTCTATCTGTCCTGGAAGACCAAGCAGGCCGGCATCGAGGCGCGCTTTATCGAGCTGGCCGGCTACATCAACGGCCAGATGCCGCACTTCGTCGTGGACAAGGTGCAGAACACCCTGAACGACGCCACCAAACCCGTGAAGGGCTCCAGGGTCCACGTGATGGGAGTGGCCTACAAGCGCGACATCGAGGACATGCGCGAGTCGCCCGCGCTCGACATCATGCTCCTGCTTCAGAAGCGCGGCGCGATTATCTCTTACAGCGACCCGCACGTGCCGGTGGTGAAGCTCGACGGCCTGAATCTCCAGGCTCTACCCGAGATCGCGGCCGCTGAGGCCGACTGCGTCGTGATCGTGACCGACCATTCGTCCTTCGATTACGGAGCGTTGGTGGAACGCGCCCCACTAATCGTCGACACCCGCAACGCCTTGAAGAAGTACCGCTCCTCCAAAATCGTCCGCCTCTAGGGCTCATTTCCAGTCAAGGGGCGGATCTGCGAAGAGTAGCTCCAGATCTCGCGGCCCACACTCGATCCCAAGCGCACAGGCCGTTTCTCGCCCGTTGGCTTCCGGTACTTCTAGGCGAAAGGTTCCAGTACGTTTTAGGGCTACATTCTGTTCATCTGGCTGGCGGAGAGCGTATAATCTCACCTGTTGGTGGCGGATAGCGACGGAAATCTCTACCACAATGGACAACTACAGACACCGTTCGGCGGCAGAAACAGGATTACGGGAATGCAGCATATTCGGGTGCTTGCATTTCGCCATTGTGTAATTCGGTACATCCAGTTGTCGGAGCGAGCGTGCCCTATACGGACGTCAATGACACGAAGTTCCTGCCGGACAGTTCTGCGCTGACATTTGTAACGCCAATTGCCTTATCATCGCTGGCTATTAAGGGCGAGGAGATTTACCAATGACTATGAATAAGGAACAGAGGGTTTCGACAGCCCTTGTTGACCACATTCTCGGCACTAAATTCCCGGTTGATCCTACGTCATACAGCATAACGGTTAGGATTTCCGGGACGCGACGCCGATCCATTAGATGCTTAGCCGTTGCGCTGGCATCTGTCGTGAACCTCTTTAGTCAGGTCTCTGCACCTTCCTCCGGTCTGCCGACCACCGTAGTATTCGACCCTCCAGGCTCTACGGGTACGTATGCCGAAAGTATCAACAATCTTGGAATCGTGACTGGCTGGTATTCCGATCAAACCACGATCAACAGATACTCATTTATCCGTTACCCGAACGGCTATCTGACTATCTTCGGCGTTCCCGGTTCCACTACTACTCAAGCTTCTGCCATTAATGACGTCGGCTACGTAGCCGGGGTCTTCATCGATTCTTCTTCTAAGTGGCGGGGATTCGTCCGTAGTCCTTTTGGGCGGTTCGATCTATTCGATCTGCCAACTCAAACGCTCATTAGCGCCCCAGCACCGACGGTATCGATTCCGATTGGTCCTCAGGTGGTTACCAGACTGAACAACTTAGGGGCACTTGCGGGTGCATGGTATCACGGCTTCTTACGGACGCTCAACGGACATATGGTTGTGTTCGATGGTCCGCTATCGGCATCTGTATCGGTATCTGGTCTCAACATCCTGGACGATGTTGTAGGGCAGTACTGGGGAGGGGACCAGTTCCACGGATACATTCGTACGTGGGATGGAGCTGAAAGTTCATTTGATCCACCCAGCTCCACTTCTACTGATGCACGAGCCATCAACAATCAGCGTACGATTGCGGGTGATTTTTTGCAGGGCAATCAATATCGAGGATTCATCCGTGATAAGCATGGGTATTACGTCCTCGTGGATGTTCCTGGGGCTCAGAACACTGTGATTTGGGACATCAACGAGGGGGGAGATGTCGCAGGGTTCACCTTTGACTCGTATTCTTATCAGAATGTACGAGGATTTGTCCGTGATAGCAATGGGCTCTACAGCATGATCGAAGGGATGAATGCCCTCTATGCTGGTCACTTCGTGCTGGGACGTTGCTCCCTGAACGAGGTTGGCGATATCGTAGGAACCCACCTTGACTCTGACGGATTGCATGGCTTTATCCAGTTCCACCGAGGCCTTCCGAATAAGTGAGCCGGGCATGAGCTCAGGCCTGTCGCCGGGCGGGACTGCTACAAGGAGCATGCACAATTTAGCTTTGCGTCTCCAACTCGAGTTCGGTGCGCGGACCGCCTGGCCATCTGCTCGACTCCCGACCCAGGGTTGATGTCTGCATCCAGTTTGCCGTCGCGCTTGAGCTGGACGCCCACCATGCGCTATGGGGAGTGGCACGGCTTCCAAAGGCAACGCCCTAAGCGTTCTTCACTTTATCCCTCCGACTGGCGCCAGCAGCCAGGAGTTCACCGTCACTGCGCCGGCGGGGAGCGAGCAGCCGGCGAAATGGGCCGCGGGTCCCGTGGGTCCGCCGGAGCATCCCCAGAAGTTCCCTTCGGCGTTCATGGTCCCGTGTCCGAGGTTATAGACGCCGTAGGTCAGGCCGATGAACGAATTACCGTTGACGTGCGCTTCCCCCGGCATTCCAGGCCACGCCGATCATCTCGTGATCAATCGAATTCTGCGCCACCACCGTCCCGGTGACGGGACTGACGCTGGTAATCGCGATTCCGGCCGTTCCGGGCGTAGCGGTGTCAGCCGTGTCGGCGCCGTTCCCGCTCAGCGTATTTCCCACAATGACGTTGCCACTCAGGTTCTGTCCGGGTGCGTGACCGTGTATGGCGACTCCGGGGATGCCATTGCCGGTCAGGACATTGTTCGCAACCACGTTATTGTAGGCGCCGGCTCCCGGAGGGGCGGCGAAGATCCCGACGCCGGCGCCCTCGCCCTTCGGCCCGTTGCGGAGCGACTGGTTCCCCGTGATCGTGTTCGCGTAGACGCCCAGCGGCCCCTTCGCCCCCACTGCCGTCGCGGCCGGAGGATGCGACGCCAGGGTGATGCCGCAATCGAACGGATTGTCGGCCACCAAGTTCCCGCTGATGAGGTTATCGTGGGTCGCCCCCGTCTCGTCGGTCAGCAGGACGCCGCCCGCGTTAACCTTCACCGTGTTGTTGAGGACTGAGGAGTGATCCACGCCGGCCAGATGGATGGCCTCGCCGCAGTCGAAGTCTTCGGCGGTTTCCCACGCTGGAGTCCCGGGGCAGGTGGGCATGCCGCCGACTATCGTCAGTCCTGTATTACTCCCAGTCACCACATTGCCCGAGATGGTGATCGCCGAGGCGTTCGTAACCAGGATTCCTTCGAACTTGGCGTTCTTGACCGTAAACCCGGAGACCACGACGCCGCTTAAGCCGGAAGGCGTGCTGGCAGTCACGTCCGGGTTCTGCATTTCCGTTGACCCAGATGCCGTTCGCCAGTCCCGTGGCGTCGATGATGGTGGTAGCGGGGTCTCCGCCGGCAAGCACCAGCGGCTTGTCGATCGTGACGGTTTCCGTGTAAGTCCCCGGCGCGACCGTGACGGTGTCGCCGGCGGCCCCTCCCGTAACCGCTGCTCCGATGGTTTTGGCGCAGCCTCCGGATCCCGTGGGATTGACACACCACGTCGCGGCCGTCAACGGAAGGCCGAACGTCAGGAGGAGCGCGAGATAGTTCCGAGATACACGTATAGACAGCATGGGTATTTCCTCTCCGTGGGGATTGAGTATATACCGAGCAACACGCGCTGCGGAGCTTTTTCCGCACGGGGAACTCGCAGCCCGGTGCGGCGTCTAATCACGCATGATCCGTAAGTGGTCCGTACTCTACATCCTGTTACTCGCGTCCTTTGCCGCCCTCGCGTGGGCGGATAACCCGGCAGTAGGCAAGTGGCGCTGCGCGTCGGTGGATGAACGTGGAAACCAAATTAATTGGACCCTCTTAGTCAAAGAAGACGGCGGAAAGCTCTCCGCGTCGATCGCCGACCTTCCGGACGGCGGAACGGTCGAACTGCTGGACCCAAAGCTGGATGGCAGCACGCTGACTTTCAAGGTGCCCATCAATCCCGAGGAAATCGTCGAAGTCACGGCGAAGATCGACGGCAAGAACCTCGAAGGTACGTTCACCGGCAAGACCTCGGGCAAAGGCACTCTCAAAGGCACGAAACAAGGCTGATCGCCGTGGTGAACTAAAAATTCGGGCGTATGCTGGGAGGATGCGATCTGCACTCCGTTCCCTCTGGCGGAGGCCCGTGTTTTCCGCCGCCGCTATTCTCACGGTCGCGCTGGGTGTGGGAGCCAATACGGCTCTTTTCGGCGTCATCTATTCCGTTCTGCTACGCCCGCTCCCCTTTCGCGACCCCGGCAAACTCGTCCAAATCTGGGAGACCCATCCCGCGTTGCCCCAGTTGCAGGTAACGGTCCCGGACTTTCGGGACTGGCGAAACCAGGCCCGCAGCTTCGAGCAGATCGCCGCCTATACCCTGTCCGCGATGAATACGTCTACCTTGCTGGGTCAGGGCGAGCCGGCCGTCGTCCACGCCACCATGGCGAGCAGCGAACTGTTTCCTGCCATGGGCATCCAGCCGTCCGCCGGGCGCGCCTTCAACGAAGCGGAGGAGCGCTCCAAACAGCAGGTGGCGCTGATCAGCGAGAATCTGTGGCGCCGAAAGTTCGCTGCGGATCCGGGCATCGTGGGCCGGCAGATCAGGCTCGAAACCCAGTCCTTCCGGGTGCTCGGCATCGTGCCCCAGCGGCAGGCGTTTCCTGAATGGGCCGACCTGTGGATGCCGCTTTCGCTCATCGAACCCGACCTGCAGAACAGAAGGAAGTTCCATCCGCTGGAGGTGATTGCCCGCTTGAAGCCCGGCGTGAGCGCGGAACAGGCTCAAAGCGAGATTCAGGGGATCGCCCGCCAACTGGCACAGGCCCACCCGGAAACGAACGCCACGATCGGCGCGTATGTCATTCCTTTGGCGGAGGAGATGACCCAGACCGTGCGCCCGTCCCTGCTGCTGGCATGGGCGGCGGTCGGACTGGTGCTGCTGATCGCCTGCGCCAACCTCGCTCACCTGTTCCTGGCGCGCATGATCGAACGCCGTCAGGAGATGGCGATCCGGGAAGCGCTGGGTGCCAGGCCCCGGCATCTGGCACGGCAGTACCTGTCCGAAAGTCTGCTGATGGCCGCGATCGGCGGAGCCGCCGGCATGGCGCTTGCGGCGTGGGCGAGTCAGCTCGCCCGGAAGTTGGCCGGCAGCCAGGTTCCACGGCTCGATTGGACAGCATTCGAAGGACCGGTGTGGCTGTTTGCCATCGGCACTACCCTGATCGCCGGCGTGCTCTTCGGCTTGCCCGCCTGCTGGCAGGTGATGCGTCCGCGAACCGGTCTCGCAGCAGGCGGCCGGTCCATCACCCGCGCGCAGTCGCGTCTCAGCGCGGTGCTGATGGCGGGCGAAGTGGCCATGGCGCTTCTGGTTCTCTCCGGAGCAGCCCTGCTGACCCGGAACTTCGCGGCGCTGCTCGGTGAAGATCCCGGCTTCCAGGCCAAACAGGTGTGGGCGATCCCGAATCTCCCATTGCGGAGCGACTGGGTGAAATCCGCGAACTTCCTGACGGCCCAACTGGCCCCCGCCCTGCGCAGCGTGCCGGGAGTGGTGGACGTGGCAGCCGTCAATTCCGCTCCCATGAGTCTCGGCGCCACCGAGCACAGCCGGTTCGCCACGCGGTTCGGTCTCGAAGGAAGGACGTTCGATCGCGGCAGTTATCCAGTTGCCCAGAACCGTTGGATCACACCGGAATACTTTCGAACGCTCGGCATCCCCCTCAAGAGCGGGCGCTGGCTTTCGGAAGACGATCGCGGAAAGCCCCGAATTCTGGTCAACGAGACCCTGGCTCGACGCTTCTTCCCGAATCAGGACGCGGTAGGCAAACGGATAGTCCTCGGAGTCATGGATCCCAAGCAGGAGTTCGACGAGATCGTGGGCGTCGTGGGCGACGTGCGGGACCTGGGCCTGGACCAGGAAGTGGAGCCCACTCTATACGGCGTCGCCACCGGACCGGTGATGACCCTGCTGGTGAAAATGGCGGCCGGTTCGAATCAGTCCGCGAGGGACATGAAGGAAGCGGTCTATCGCGTCGATCCCGAAATCCCCGTCACCACAATCCAGCCCTTGCAGCAGAACCTCTCGGATTCCCTGGCGAAACGGCGCTTTGCCCTCATCCTTCTCGCGGTTTTCGGAGCGATGGCCGCGTTCCTCACTGCCGGCGGCATCTACGGCTTGCTGACCCAGTCAGTGAACGCGCGCGTCCGCGAGTTCGGGGTACGGGCGGCCGTGGGAGCCGCGCCCGGCGAGTTGGTCTCCATGATCCTGCGCGAAGCCATTGCCCTCACGCTGCCGGGATTGATGATCGGCGCGCTCCTCTCGCTATCGTTTGCCAGGGTGATGAAGAGCCTGGTTTACCAGCTTTCCCCGGCCGATCCCCTGTCGATTGCGAGCGCGGGACTTCTTCTCGTGCTCCTGACGTTCTTTTCCGCATGGCTGCCCGCCCGCCGTGCCGCGGCCGTGGATCCGGCCATTGCCTTGCGGGCCGAATGAAGGGACACGGATGAGCGATTTCGAAGCAGGCATCGCGCCGCACGACCCGGTCCGCTTCATCGAGTCCGATTTTCGGGCGGCCGTTCCCGGCGAGCCCAACGGTGATCCGGAGGACGGCCCCGTTCAACTGCACCACTACACGTCGGGGCAGGGACTTTTCGGGATTCTCAACTCCGGTGAAGTGCACTGCACCAATATCCTCTACATGAACGATTCCTCCGAGATGGATTACGGCCGCGCGCTGGCCTCCAGCCTCCTCGACGATGCCGCGGAGCGTGTCGTAGAGCCGATCAGGCGTCTTCTGCCCGCCATCCGCCGCAGCCTGGAGATGCCCGACTTTCAATACTTCGTTTCCTGCTTCTGCGAGAAGCCCGACCTGCTCAGCCAGTGGCGCGCTTACGGGGCGCAGTCGGCCGGCTATTGCATCGGCTTTGCCGCGGAGGACCTCCGCAAGGTCCTGCCCGAGTACGCGGAACTGGTTCGTGTCATGTACGATCCCCAGGAGCAGGAGAAAGTGCTTCGCCACGCATTCCGCCACTATGTCACGACGGCGGAGCGCTGCTGCGCCAACTACCCGGACCATCCGCGGCTCGAAGAGGCGTTGGGCCGCTGGGCCGCCGCCACTTCGAATTTCCTCGGACGGCTGCTGGCCCGTATGAAATCGCCTGCCTTCGAAGAAGAGCGCGAATGGCGCGTCATCATCATTCGCTTCACATTCGACCAGGGCAAGGTCCGGTTTCGCGTGGCGCCCAGCGGGATCTTCATCCCGTATTTTCCATTCTTCTTCAAGAAGGACGGAGTCAAAGCGGTGCGGGAGGTGCGACACGGACCTACCGTCAATCCGACACTGGCAGTGCGTTCCGCGGGAGGCCTGTTAAATCATCTCGGTTATACCGACGTCAAGCTCAGCGGCTCCGCCATCCCGCTCCGGGCGTAGCGCGCTCAGCGCAGCACTTGAAATAGATTCGAATAGTCGTCGGTCCAAACCCGCAACCTACGCGGCTGCGCTGCCTGCTCCGGGAATACGGCCAGCGCGTCCCGGTTCGCCGTCACCGCGGCCCAGGTAGCCGCGAAAACCCCTCTTGCCGGATCGCCCGGTGTCTGTACGATCCGCCAAGCCCTTCCCGTAGTACGCGCCAGGGTCTCCACGACCGGGCTCAGGTCCAGGTACCGGTTGGTTACGTTCACGACCAGAATCCCATCCGGCTTCAGGTTCCGGTAGTAGAGCTCGAACGCCTCGAGCGTTAGCAGGTGCACCGGAATCGAATCGCCGCTGAAGGCGTCCACCACCAGCACGTCGAAATTCTGCGGCGCTTCGTGTTCGAGCGCCAGGCGCGCATCGCCCTGCACCACGTCCACGCGGCATGGGCACTCGCGCAGATAGCGAAACTCCGTATTCGCCAGCGCGATGACCGCCGGGTTCAATTCATAGAAGCGGTAGAAATCGCCTTGCCGTCCGTAACTGGCCAGCGTGCCCGTACCCAGCCCGATGACTCCCACCCGCTCCGGCCTCTTCTGTAGAAAGCGGATCGCCCGTCCCACGCCTGTGTCCGCGGCATAGTAGGTCGTTGCGGTCCGGCTCTTTTCGGGCGAAAGAAACTCCGAGCCGTGTCGAATCGGTCCGTTGCTGAGCACCCGGACTGCTGCCTCGCCCAGCCCCGCTTCGCTGACTTTGAGCGTCCCGTAGAAGTTCCGCTCCCTGACGAGCGCTCCATCCGCGTACCCGCCGATCGTCACCGCGGCCACCAGCGCCGCCGCGACCAGCAATCCCAGGCGCAGCAGCCGGCGAGGCGAATATCCGTACAGCAGTCCCATCGCCAGCACCATGCAGCCGGCCACCCCGGCCGGCAGCTCCAGGTATTGATTGAACAGCAGCGGCGCGGCCAATCCCACGAAGACACCGCCCAGCGCTCCGCCCACCGCCAGCATCAGGTAGTACGACGTCAGCTCCCGGGCGTGCGGCTTGCGCCTCGCCAGCTCTCCGTGGCAGAACATGCAGCAGGTGAAAAGCGCCACGGACAACAGCAGAATCGTCCACTCGATCGATTGGATCGCGCCGCGCTGGTACAGGCAATACCAGATCAGCACCCACGATGCCGGGAGCGCAATCCGGAAAATGGCCGGCCGGTACCAGCCCTCGCGGTCGAAACACAGGATGAAACTCAGCAGATACAGGCTCAGCGGCAGAATCCAGAGGAACGGAATGGGCGCCATGTTCTGGCTGAGGTCGTTGGCTACCGCCAGCCACAGCACCGACGGGCACGCAGCCAGCGCGATCCATAGCAGCCGCTCCAACCCCGGTGTGGCCGCTCGTTTCGATGGCTCGGCGGCTGCTCCCGACGCTCCGAGCAGGGCCGCTGGCATCGCCAGCAGCGCCAGGCCCGCATAGCCCGCCGACCACGCCATGAGTTGATGGCGCACCGAGATCCACGGCTCGATCGCGAAGGGGTACGCCATCAACGCCGCCAAAGATCCGGCGTTCGAAATGGCGAACAACCGGTACGGGAACGCCTCTTTCGCGCGCCGCGCAAACCAAACCTGGATCAGCGGCCCCGTAGCGCACAACAAAAGATACGGCAGCCCGATCGACGCCCCCAGCACCGCCACAATTCGAAGGATCGGCTGGCCTTCACCCGCCGGCTTCCAGGCCGCCGCCGGCGCCACCGGGAGCAGCAGCAGGCTCCCCGCGAGCATCGCAATGTGGAGCCCGATCTGCACCCGCGGCGCCAGGTGCTGGGTCGTCCAGTGCGCCCACGCATATCCCAGCAGCAGCACGATCTGGAAGAACAGCATGGCGCTGGTCCAGACCCCGGCCGATCCTCCGAACCACGGCAGGATCGCCTTGGCCATGATCGGCTGGATCAAAAACAGCAGCAGCGAGCTGAGGAAAATCGTGCCGCCATACAAGATCCTGAGGCGCATCGTTCCGGCTCATCATCTCAGAATTGCCCGGCCGGCGGGAAGCGCCCATCGCGCCGGCCCCGGCGTCGAAATAGCGCGCCCGCTCCGTTCCTTATACACTGGCACTGCACCCGGTCGCCGCAAGGGATGACTCACCCGACTCTGATTCCGCACACCAGCCGCGTTCGTTACCGCGTCGTCGCCGCCCTGGTCGCCCTGGCCGGCGTCACCTACCTCGACCGCGTCTGCATCTCGATCCTGGCGGTGCCCATCATGCGCGATCTCGCGCTCAGCGGGATCGAAATGGGCTACGTCTTCAGCGCTTTCACGCTGGCTTATGCCATCTTCGAGATCCCCACCGCCTGGTGGGCCGACCGCGTCGGCAGCCGCCCCGTCCTCACCCGTATCGTCCTCTGGTGGTCCGGCTTCACCATGCTTACCGGCGCTGCCTTCAGCTTTCCCTCGCTTCTCGCCATCCGATTCCTCTTCGGTACGGGCGAGGCCGGAGCCTGGCCCAATGCGGCGCGCGTTTTCTCCCGTTGGATCCCTGCACGCGAGCGCGGCCGGGTGCAGGGCGTATTCTTCGCCGGTGCGCACCTGGCCGGCGGCCTGACCCCGGTGCTGGTCGCCTGGATCGCTACCTTCCTGCCCTGGCGCCTGGTCTTCTTCTCGCTCGGTTTCGTGGGACTCGCGTGGGCCGTGTTGTGGTACCGGTGGTTCCGGGATGAGCCTGCCGCTCACCCCTCCGTCTCCGCCTCCGAGCGGTCCCTGATCGAGAAGGAGCGCGGTCCCCACGCCGTCCACGGCGCCGTTCGGTGGGGCCGCATCTTCCGCACTCCGAGCCTCCTGCCGCTCTGCATTCAATATTTCGCCAACACCTACGGGTTCTACTTCTTCATCACCTGGCTTCCGGTTTATCTAGCCAAGGCCCGCGGCATGGCGTCCGCGGAGCTCGCCATCTTCGCCGGCCTCCCGCTGCTTCTCAGCGTCACCGCCGATATCACCGGCGGCATCACCACCGACGCCCTGTCCCGCCGCTTCGGTGTGCGCATCGGCCGCTCGGGAGTGGGCTTCGCTGCCTACCTCCTTGCCTCTGGCGTCCTGTTCCTCGGCACCGCCTCGCCCCACGCCAAAACCGCCGGCACTCTCATCGCCGTGGCCGGGGCGCTTTCCATGTTCACTCTGGCACCCAGTTGGGCTACCGCCATCGATCTGGGCGGACCTAACGCCGCGGTCCTCAGCGCCACCATGAACACCGCCGGACAGGTCGGCGGGATTCTCAGCCCCATCGTTCTCGCCTACATCGTCGATCGCCTGGGCGACTGGAGCCTCCCGCTTTACCTGCTCGCCGCTCTTTACCTGCTCGCCGCGATCTCGTGGGCGTTCATCGATCCGCAGCCGCGCGAGGCTTGATTTGTTATCATCGGTCCAAATTGATGAGGAGCGTCCGGATGCCCTACCGATATGGGCTGTTCTGCCTGGTGCTGGCCGCGGCTCCCGCTTTGTGCCGCACCGCTTCACCGCCCGTCAAACTCGATGTGATCGCAGACCAGGATGTGCTGGGCGCCGGCGAACAACTGACGGTTGAGGTCCGTCTTTTGAACGCGGCGAACCAGCCGGTGATTGCACCGCGGCCCTTCCATGTTCTGCTGCAGGCCCGGCTTCCGTCCGGCAAGGTGGAGAGCCTGCGAACCGTGGATTTCGCGGCGGGTGAGTCCGCCAGGAAATTCGCCATCGGCATTCCCGGACCGGGGCTCGTCTATCTCTGGGCGAAGCATGCCGAGCTTCTGCCGGGAGGCGCGTTTGTTCGCGTCAAGGCGGCACCCGTGCAGGGTCTGGCCCCGCCGCCGGTGCCGCAGGGCTCGCACCCCGCCATGGCCGAAACACCGATGGCCCTGCCGGCGCTCGAACTCGCGCTGCGCTTCAGCCCCGACCGCGCTTTCCTGGCCGATGGCCGGGACGCCGTCACCGTTCAGGCATTCCTGGTAGGCGATGCCGAGGCCGCTCCGAACGACATCCGCCTCAACATATTTGACAGCAGCGGCACCCTGCACCCGGCGCCGCTGACCATTGCGCAAGGGGAGGCCAGCGGCCGCGCGGTTCTCACTTCGACCCAGCCCGGTACGGTCACGGTCGAGTACCTGGGCAGCGCGCCCCCCGCGCAAGTGGAGGGAGACAGGAAACTGCAGATCCTGTTCCGCCCGGCCATCACGCGGCTCGATCTAAAAGCCAGCCCACCCGGCATTTCGCTGCTCGATACGTCCGACCTGGTGGCCACCCTCACCGACAGCCAGGGCCGCCCCCTCGCTACCGACTCCGCGCGCTCCGTGAACCTGATGATCGACGCCGGCCGCGGTGTGATCGAGAATCAGCAACTACAGATACCCGCAGGAGGCTTTCAGGCGCGCAGCCGCTTCCAGCCTGGAATGTCGGGGCAGGTGACCATCTCCGCTTCCACACCCAACCTTCTCACTGCCACTGTCCCGTTGCAGGTTTCGCTTCCGCTTGCTCTGTTGCTTCTATCGGCGCTCGGCGGGGCCGCCGGCGGCTATCTCTCCTACGTGAAGCGCAAGCGGTCGGGCATCCGCCAGGTCTGGATCGGCCTCATCACCGGCTTCGTCTTCTATTGGATCTGCATTTTTCTGGGACTGGCCTCGGTCAGTCGCGCCGTCGCCCTGAACCCGCTCAGTGCGTTGGTGCTTTCGATCGCCGGAGGATGGCTGCAGACCAGCGTCCTCGGCATGCTCACCACGCGCCTCAAGACGCGCACCGCGAAATCCGCGTGACTCACTTCTGCGCCGGCGTGGGGCTTCCGTGCTCCACATAGTTCTTGAGCCGCGCGAACTGCTGGCCGAGCACCGTATCGACGACCGGCGCAAGCGTATTCATTCCCGCCGGGAGATACCCGCTCACCGCGTACCGGTAACCCAGCTTCACGCCTTCCTCGACCGCCTGAATGTCGATCGTCAGGGTTGCGGCGGCGCCCATCGATTGCAGCGGCCCCAGTCCTCCGCTCATGACCAGCCGCTTGCCTGGCGCGAGGTACACCACTTCCATATGCCGCACACCGCCCTGCCCCGGTAGTTTCTCGCAAAAGCACCCCATCGGCCTTTCGTCGATCGTAAGGTTGTGCGCGTCGCCGGAGAACGTGTGGGCGGAGTCCCACCATTCGCCGATGCGGATCAGCTTTGGATAGACATCCTCCGGCCTGGCGCGGATGGCCATCGTTGCCTGGATCGTGAATCCCCCGGCGGAGGAATCCAGGACTTCGGAATGGCTTGCCGCGGGCGCTAGCGTGATGAGGATCGCGGCGGCCGTGGTGGCGGTGATGAATTTCATCAAAACCAATGATAGCCGCCTCGCCCGGCTTGACACCTCACTCGGATTCCGATATAACGGAATCCGAGCCATGCTGGAAGATTTCAACTCGTACCTGCCGCTCTCGCCGGCGACCCTTCACATCCTGCTTTCCCTCGCCGCCGAGGATCGCCACGGCTACGGCATCATGCAGGAAGTGGCCCGCCAGTCCGAAGGCCAGTACAAGCTCGGCCCCGGAACGCTCTACGACAATCTCCAAAAACTCATGTCTCAGGGTCTGGTCGAAGAAGCCCCTCACCGCGGAGGCGACCTCGACCCGCGCCGGCGGTATTACCGCCTCACCTCGGCCGGACGCGGCGTGCTGACCGCCGAGATCGCCCGCCTCGAAACCGTCGTTCGCGAGGCGCGCCTGCACCTCCGGACTGCCCCGCGGAGAGCCTCATGACCCGCACTCTATACCGCTGCCTCGTGTGGATGCATCCGCCGGTCTTCCGCCGCGAGTTCGCGGGCGAGATGCTCTGGATCTACGACGAAGCCGCGCGGAGCGAGAACGTCGCCCCCCTGCTGCTCGACGGCTTCGTCTCGCTGGCGCGCCAATGGATACTGCGCTCCGGCTGCTGGAAGCTGCTCGCCGCCCTGGCCGGCGCCCTGTTCCAGGTGTCGATCGGCGGCGCCCTATTGTTCAGCATCGGGCGGTTGCAGAGCGGCCCGAGCCCTTCGGCGGCCGAAAACCCGGAGCTGGCCGCAATGATGCGCCTCGGTGCCTTTACCGCGGTCGGCCTGGTCGCTGCCGTCGTCTTTCTGGTTTTCTGGTGGCGCAAGCTGGCGCGCCGGATGGGAGTGTAGATGCTCGAGCTTCGCAACGTCACGAAACGATACCCGGCCACGACGGCCGTCAAGAACGTCAGCTTCGAAGCCCGCCGCGGCGAAGTCACGGGTTACCTCGGACCGAACGGATCCGGCAAATCGACCACGTTAAAGATGATCACCGGCCTCATCGAGCCGACCGAGGGCGAAATCCTCTTCGACGGCGAGCGCATCCAGCGCGATCCGATGGCTTACCGCCAGCGCCTCGGCTATGTCCCCGAAGAGCCGCAACTATACCCGCATCTCACCGGCGCCGAATATCTCGAGATGGTCGGCCAGTTGCGCGGCGTGCCGGAGCGTCCGCTGGCGGACAAGATCGACGGATTCCTCCACCTGCTCTCGCTCCACGGCGACCGCTACGTCCCCATCTCGTCCTACTCGAAAGGCATGCGCCAGAAGGTGCTCCTGGCCGCCGCGCTGCTCCACAATCCGGACCTCGTCCTTCTCGACGAGCCCTTCTCCGGCCTCGACGTCAACTCCGCGCTCGTGCTGCGCGAGCTCATCCGCGAGCTCGCTGCCCGCGGCAAGGCCGTCATCTTCAGCTCGCACGAGCTGGAAACCGTCGAGCGGGTGTCGGCCCGCGTCATCATCCTGCATAAGGGCCGCGTCGTTGCCAACGACTCCATCGAGAACCTCCGCACCCTCATGTCGCTGCCGACCCTGGAAGGCATCTTCGCGCAGCTCGCCGTCGAGCAGGACACCGCCGGCATCACACGCCAGTTCCTCGAATGCATGGAGGCGTAAATGCCCGAAGAGCGCCATCAGTTCCGCATCCTGTATCGGGATTTTCTGCGCCGTGTCATCGATCTCGATGTTCTCTCCTCGCATGGAGACATGGAAAAACTGCTCGTCCAGTTCGCCGCCATGCTGGCCGCGTTCAACTTCAGTTTTCTGATATTCGCCGGCCCGAAATACCTGAGCGGCGCGGTGCCGGAAGCTCAGCTCCGTATTGCGGTCAGCAGCGAGTTCGAGTTCCTGGTTGCTTCCACCATGGCGGTCGCGGGCCTGTTCGCGGTTCTGGCGTGGAACAACGTCCTGCCCGATCGTCGCGATTCCCTCATCCTCGGTCTCCTGCCCGTGCGCACCAGGACGGTGTTCCTGGCAAAGATTGCAGCCATCGCCAGCGCGCTCGGCGTCGCCATCGTCGCCCTCAATATCTTTACCGGCCTCTTGTTCCCCTTTCTCGCGCTTCCCGAAAGCGCCGGCTGGATGGCGGCGCTCCAGGCCTTTGCCGGATATTGGCTGGCCATGGCCGCGGCCGGTCTGTTTGTGTGCTGCGGGATGCTCGCACTGCAAGGCCTCGCCGCGCAGCTTGCTGCCCTATCGCTATTTCCTGCGCGTCTCGAGCTTCCTCCAACTCGCCGCGTTCTTCGGCATCCTGGCGGCTTACTTCCTCAAACCTCCCGGTGCGGTGCCCTGGCTGCCCTCCTCGTGGTTCTTCGGGCTCCAGCAGCAGCTCAGCGGAGCGGTCCCGTTCCACCCGCTCGCTGCCCGCGCTCTCTGGATGCTGCTGGGCGTCTCGGCCGTCGCCGCGATCACCTTCCTTCTCGCTTACGGGCCGAGCATCCGTAAGATTGTCGAGCAGCCGGATATCCTGCCGGGCAGCCGCCCCCGCCGCGCGCCGCGCCTGAGCTACGCGATTCTCCGCCGCCCGGTGGACCGCGCCATCGTCCTCTTCACCGCCCGCACCATCGCGCGCAGCCGCCAGCACCGCCTGCTCCTGGCAGCCTACGGCGGCATCGGCCTCGCCATCGCCTTCGCCTATGGCCGCGACCTCCTCTACGGCCCCAGCGACCTCTACGCCCGGCGCCTGGGGACGCACTGGAACCAGCTCAACGTACCGCTGCTGATGGGCGGCCTGGTGTTGCTCTGCTTCGCGGTGGCCGGCGCGCGCGCCATCTTCTCCCTCCCGGTCTCACTCGGTTCGAACTGGATCTTCCGCCTCACCGCCGTCCACCCGCCCGGCTCCTATTTCTCGGGAGTCCGCAAAGCCCTCTTCGCGGTGACGGTCCTGCCCGTGTGGCTCGCGTGCGCCGGAGGCTATTTCCTGATCTGGCCGGCGCGCCCCGCCGCGCAGCATATGCTGGTGCTCGCCATCGCCGCTGTCTTCCTCGTGCACCGCTTTCTCGATCAGTTCCGCAAGATTCCGTTCGCCTGCTCGTATCTCCCCGGTAAGTCGAACCTGCACGTGAAGCTCGGTATCTATGGCCTGGCGTTTTTGGCGATCGCGAGCTTTTCCATACAAATCGAATACTTCGCGATGCCCCACCCCTGGCGCTTCGCGATTTTCTGCGGGGTGTTGGCGCTGGCAGCCGCCTGGGCCTGGCGCCGCTGGTGGGAGTTCGCCAGGTCGCCTTACAATTGGATCCAGTTCGAAGATCTCCCGCCAGGCGGACGTCGAAGCGCTCGACCTCCACAATCCGCCTCCCGTCCCGCCGTCCGGCCCGCCGCTTCCCGTGGAGGCCGGCGTCTCCGTCCGTCCCCGTCCGATCTTCGACTTGGAATCGGCCCTCGAAGCGCCTCCGCCCGTGCCCCTCGGCACGCGATTCGAGCATTTCTTCTCCGATCTCCGCTCCGGCATCCGCATCTTTCGCCGCGCCCCCGGCTTCAGCGCGGCCGCCGTCGCGCTCATGGCTGTCGGTATCGGCGGCAACACGGCCGTCTACTCCCTGATCAACGGAGTTCTTAACAAGCCCGCGCCCGGTGTGCGCGCCGACAACCTGGTCAATATCGCCGCCACCCTGCCCGGCGACCCCAATGGCGACGTGGTTGCCCTCCCCATCTTTTCCGAATTCCTCGCGCACTCCCGCACCCTCCAATCCATCGCGGCCTTCGGATTCGAGCGCTTCGCCATGACCGCTCCTGAGGGAACGTACGAACTTCGCGGCCAGGCGGTCACTCCCAATTACTTCGACATCCTCGGCGTCCCCATCGTCAAGGGACGCGGCTTCACCCCGGAGGAAAACCGCGGCTCCGCCGGACTCGCGGCCGTAATCGCCTGGCACGTGTGGCAGAACCAGTTTCAGCTCGCGCCCGATATCGCCGGCCGGCAGGTGCTTCTGAACGGTATGCCCGCGACCATCGTGGGGGTCGCCGCCCCCGGTTTCCGCGGCACGCACTTTGCCCCGACCTTTGAAATCGGCGTCCCTATCCTTGCCTACGCCCGACTCCACGGCAACGCCCAGGCTCTGGCCAACCGCGGCGTCGAAGTGATCGGCCGCCTCGCGCCCGCGAGCTCCGTCGCCCAGGCACAGGCGGAATTCGATACCCTTTCGGGCCGCATCGCGTCGGAGTATCCCGAATTCGGCCGCCAGCGGATTGTAGTCGCACCTTACTCCGCTACCGCCTTCGGCCCCTGGCAGGGCTCACAGGCCCGCATGTTTATGGCGATCCTCACCGGCGTGGCCCTGCTCACCCTGCTGGTGGTGTGCGCGAACGTCGCGAACCTGATGCTGGGACGTTCCACCGCCCGCCGCCGAGAGCTCGCCGTTCGACAATCGCTCGGCTCCTCGCGAGGCCGCATCCTGTCCCTGCTGCTTTCGGAAGGCCTCGTGCTTTCGGTCGCCGCCGCCGCGGCGGCCTGGGCCTTCGCATGGTGGGTCGGGCGCGCGGTTCCCTCGCTGATCCCGCCGCTCGAATCGGGAGCCCGCATCGAGCCCAACGTCGCACCCGATTGGCGCGTCGCCGTTTACGCGCTGGCACTCGCTATTTTCGGCGCGCTCGTCTTCACCCTCGCACCGTCCTTGCGCGCCTGGCGCCAGGACCTGCTGCCTTTTCTGAAAGGGGGTGAGCACAGCGTCATCCAGGGCCGCTCCCGGACGGCGAACATCCTCGTTGTGGTCCAGCTTGCCTTCTGCGTCCTTCTGCTCGGGGGCGCCGGGCTGGCGAGCCGTTCCGTCTTCCTCATCAACGCCGCCGATCTCGGTTTCCCGAAGGACCACCGCCTGATCCTGCGCCTCAACACGCTTGGCGCTGGCGGCGCTGACGACCAGGGAGCGCTCCTCGAGACCCTGCGCGAACGGCTCGCCGCCATGCCCAATGTCGCCGCCGTCTCGTATGCAACCGCTGTTCCTCCCGATCCCTTCGGCCAACTCGTGGCCCTCGTCGGCCGGACGCCCCTCCGCGGCATGGTGGCCGGACCGCGTTACCTCGAGGCCCTCGGGGTTAGTGTCGAAGGTCGCGATTTTCGGGCCTCCGACCCCACCCGCGACGTCGCAATCCTCACCCGCCGCGCCGAGGAGAAGCTGTTCGCCGGCCAGTCCGCCATAGGCCGCACCATCGAGATCTTTGGCCGCCCCTACGAGGTCGATCGGCGTCGCTTCCAACGGCGCCTACTCCGGCCTCCAGCAACAGGGAGGCGATCAGTTCGTCTTTCTGTCGCGCACCCCCGGCAACGGAGCGGGCGTCCGGTACTTCAACATCCGTTACCGTGGACCCCTCTCGGCCGCAGCACCCGCAGTCCGCGGCGTGATCCGCGACCTCTCCTCCACCCAGCGGATCGTCGGCACCGTCGAGACCATGGACGCACTCATGCAGCAATACACCGCGCCTGCGCTCGTGATCGGCGGACTTCTCAGCCTGTTCTCGGCCGGGTCGCTGGTTGTCGCCGGCATCGGCCTGTACGCTGTCATCGCTTTCCACACCGCGCGCCGCACGCGCGAGTTCGGCATCCGACTGGCGCTCGGCGCCTCACCGCGGCATCTGCTGCGGACCGTGTTGAAGGAAGGCCTGCTGCTTGCGGCGGCCGGGTCCGCCATCGGCCTCGTGCTCAGCGCCGCCACCAGCCGCCTGCTTCGCAGCCTGCTGTTCGGCGTGAACCCCATCGACCCTCTCACGTGGGCCGGTGTGATTGCGCTGCTTGGGGCCGTCGCGCTGTTTGCCTGCTACGTTCCCGCCCGCCGCGCCGGACGCATCGAGCCGTTAGACGCTTTGCGTCAGGAATGAGCCGCCGGCGTCTTTTCGGACAGCATCGAGGCGCACAGCAGCACCAGCGAGACCCACAGGAGATAGGCGATCAACAGGTGGACCATCTGCAGCCAGACCGGGGCGAGCAGCAGCAGGTTCATCGCGCCGGCCAGCAGTTGGGCGGCCAGCATCCCGAGCATCAGGGCGGCCGGGCGGCGGGTCCCGGGGCGGCTTAACGCGCTCAATCCGAAATAGAACAGCCAGGCGCCGCCAAGCACGGCGACGGCCGGATGTACCCAGCGCAGGCGCACGAATATGCTGGACGCCGGGTTGAAATCCTGAGCCAGTCCGATGGCCAGCGAGGTGGCTGGAAAGAGCGTGTCGCCCAAAGCGGCGATGGCGCCGCTGATGCCCAGGACGATCACGGCCGCGACGCTGATGCCCGCCAGGCGGGCTGCCCGGCCCTCAATGCGCAGGCGCGCCTTGCCCATCCCCCACCAGGCGGTCAGGGTGAGGCACGCCAGCAGGGTCAGGGTGTTGACGAGGTGTGTGGAAAGCGAGTACGCACGGTTGGGCGACGCGTTTTTGGCCACGTGCTCCAGCAGCACCAGGGCCGCGCCGATCAGCGCTTCGGTCATCAGGAAGACCGACGACAGCACCGCCCCGAAGCGCGCCGGGTGATGTTTCGGGAAGGCCCGGAAAGCCCAGACCAGAAGCAGCGCGACCAGGATGAGGTCGATGCCGCTGGTGGCGCGATGCGTGAATTCGATGATGGTCGCGAGGGTAGGGGAGTGCGGTGTGATCTCGCCCTGGCACAGCGGCCAGTGGTTGCCGCAGCCGGCGCCGGAATCGGTGGCCCTGACGAATGCGCCCCAGAGAGCCACCGCCATGTTGTAGCCCAGCACGGCCCAGGCGTAGCGTGCGAACCGGTGGTTGGCTGCGGCTTGTGGGGTGCGAACTTGTGCGGTCGGCATGGGGAGGACATTTCTATTCTAAATTTTCTTGACACGCCCGGCGCGCCGGTGCTACTTTTGCAACAGGTTGCTGCTTTTGCAGCATACATTATGCGGAAAGACGGGCATCGCAATCTGAGCCGGCGGGAGCGCCAGATCATGGACATCCTCTACCAGCGGGGACGCGCCACCGCGGCGGAGATCCACCAGGCGCTGCCGGATGCGCCGACTTACTCGGCGGTTCGGGCAAAGCTGCGGGTGCTCGAAGAGAAGGGACACGTGCGGCACGAGGAGCAGGCGCTCAAGTACGTGTACCTGCCGGTGGTGGCGCGCGACACGGCGCGGCGGTCGGCCATGCGGCACCTGGTGGCGACCTTCTTCGAGGGCTCGGTGGAGCAGGCGGTGGCGGCGCTGCTCGACCTTTCGTCCGCCAACCTGTCCAGGCAGGACCTGGACCGGATCTCGAAGCTCGTCCAGGAAGCTAAACAGCAGGCAGAGGAAGGAGTCTGAAGATGACAGGCATGGAAATTCTCGCGGCGGGCGCGTGGAAAGGGACGATCGTTCTGGCGGCGGCCTTCGCGGCCGCGGCCGTGACACGGCGGCAATCGGCTTCGTTTCGTCATTTTCTTTGGGTGGCGGCGTTCGCGGGCCTGCTGGTGCTGCCGGCGGCGATCCGGATCGCGCCGGCTTGGAACGTCCGTATGCCGGAGGCGCGAAGTACCGTGGTCCTTGCCGTGGCGGAAGGGCCGGCGCCGGCGGCTCCGGTCTCGCGAACTCCCTGGCTGCTGTGGCTGTGGGCAGCAGGGATGTTTGCGGCGGCGGCGCGTTTTGCGATCGGCGCGGCGCGGACTGCGTGGATGGCGCGGCGGGCGGAACGGTGGTCTCACGCCGAGGCACTGGCCGGATTGCCTGTGCTTCTGAGCGACCGCACTCCGGTGCCGCTCGCCTGGGGGCTCCACAAGCCGCTGGTGCTGCTTCCGGCAAAGGCCCGCGACTGGCCCGAAGAGCGGCTGCGCGCGGTATTGATGCACGAAGGCGAACATGTGCGCCGGCACGACCTGGCTGCGCAGATGCTGGCTCAGGCGGCTTGCGCCCTCTACTGGTTCCACCCGCTGGCATGGTGGGCGCTCCGCGAGTTTCGTAAAGAGCGCGAGCGCGCCTGCGACGACGCAGTGCTGGCCCGCGGCGCCGCGGCGCACGAGTACGCCGGGCACCTGGTGGATGTGCTGAGGGAAGCGGCGGCGCGGCGCAATGGCTGGGCCGACGCGCCGGCCATGGCCGAACCCTCGGATTTCGAATCGCGTGTGAAGGCGCTTTTGGATGCCCGGCGCAACCGCAATCCTCTAAGCCGGCGTGCGGCGGCGACGGTCGCGATGGCCGCAGTGGCGTGCGTGCTCCCGGTGGCCCTGGTCCACGCGCAGAGTGGCCGGGCGGCCCTGGCGGGCGTGGTCACCGATCCTAGCGGGGCGCGGGTTCCGGGTTGCAAGGTGGTCGCCAAATACGCCGACGGCTCGCACGAAGAGGTGGCCGTCGCCGATGCCGCCGGAGAGTACTCCTTCGCTTCGATTCCCGGCGGCCAGTACGCGCTCGAATTCCTGTCGAAAGGGTTCGCGGTCGGGAAAGCTTCCGTTACCCTCGTCAGCGGCGCGGCCGCGCGGGCCGATATGCAACTCGCGATCGGGCAAGCCATTGAACATGTGGCGGTGACCGGACCGCGGACCGGGCCTGCGCCCGCGCCGCGGACCACGGGCACGCCGCAGAGGATCCGGGTTGGGGGCAACGTTACGCCGTCCCGGTTGATCCGCCAGACCCGGCCGGTATTTCCCGACGGGGCGACGGAAGGTTCGGTGGTGATCCGCGCGGTGGTCTCGAAAGATGGCTCGGTGCTCAATCCGGTAGTCGTGAACACCGTGGATTCGCGGCTGGCGAAGGCGGCGATCGACGCTGTGAGCCAGTGGGTCTATCAGCCGACACTGCTGAACGGAGAGCCCGTGGAGATGCTCACGACCATCACGGTGGACTTTCAGTTGACTCAATGACAACCGTGCTGTAGCGAAACACCGCGTTCCAGGGGTTGCGTGGTGTGGTGCATTCCAATATCCTAAGTGTTCCGCTATGGCAGCCAAAACCCCAATCACAGTCGCCCACGGCGACGGCATCGGCCCGGAAATCATGAACGCCACGCTCCAGATTCTGGAGGCGGCCGGCGCGGCTCTCGAAATCGAGACCATCGAAATCGGCGAAAAGGTTTATTTGCGCGGCAATTCGACCGGCATTGAACCGAGCTCGTGGGATTCGCTCCTGCGCACCAAGGTATTTCTCAAGGCGCCCATCACGACGCCGCAGGGCGGGGGCTTCAAGAGCCTCAACGTCACGACGCGCAAGACGCTGGGCCAGTACGCCAATGTGCGGCCGTGCGTGTCTTACCATCCGTTTGTCGACACCAAGCACCCCGGCATGGACGTGGTGATCGTGCGCGAGAACGAGGAAGATCTGTACGCGGGAATCGAATACCAGTTGACGCCGGAAGTGACCTCGTGCATCAAGCTGATTTCGCGGCCGGGCAGCGAGAAGATCGTGCGCTATGCGTTCGAATACGCGAAGCTGCACAACCGCAAGAAGGTCACGTGCTTCATGAAAGACAACATCATGAAGATGACGGACGGCCTGTTCCACAAGGTCTTCGACGAGATCGCTGCGGAATATCCGGAGATCCAGAAAGAGGCGTGGATCGTGGATATCGGGGCGGCCAAGATGGCGGACACGCCGGAAGCGTTCGACGTCATTGTGATGCCGAACCTGTACGGCGACATCCTTTCGGACGTGGCGGCGCAGATTGCGGGCTCGGTGGGGCTGGCGGGGTCGGCCAACATCGGGGAGCAGTGCGCGATGTTCGAAGCGATCCACGGGTCGGCGCCGCGGCGCGCCGGACAGAACCTGGCCAACCCCTCGGGGCTGCTGCTGGGGGCGGTGCTGATGCTGGTGCACATCAACCAGCCGGAGGTTGCCGCGAAGGTGCACAACGCGTGGCTGCGGACGATCGAAGACGGGGTCCACACGTACGACATCTTCACCGAGGGCGTCAGCACGCAGAAGGTCGGGACGAAAGAGTTTGCGTGCGCGGTGATCGCGCGGCTGGGGCAGAAGCCCAACCGGCTGAAGCCGGTGGCCTATGCGCATCGTCCGGAAGGCTCGGCATCCACGCCGGCATATACGGCCTCTTCCAGGGAGGTGCCGAAAATGGAGCTGCGCGGCATGGACATATTCGTCTACTGGCCGTCGCGCGATCCGGACGGACTGGCCGCGGCGATGCAAAAACTGGCGGGTGTGGGGGTGACGCTGCAGATGATCGACAACCGCGGCGTGAAAGTATGGCCGGCGGGTCGGGCCGAGACCTTCTGTACGGACAGCTTCCGCTGCCGGTTCATGGCGGAGGGCGCCGCCGCGATGGGCCCGTTCATCGACCTGCAGAAGCGGATCGCGGAGGCGGGCATCGATATCGCGCTAACTCAGACGCTGCGCGGATTCAACGGCCAGAGCGGATATAGCCTGGCACAGGGTCAGTAACGCATGGCTGCCACGAAACCGCTGGTCGCTATCCTGATGGGCAGCAAGTCGGACTGGGAAGTGATGCGCCAGGCCGCCGAGATGCTGTCGAAATTCGGCGTGGAACATGAGTGCCGGGTGCTGTCGGCGCACCGCACACCCGTGGAAACGGCGGAGTACATAGCCCAAGCCGAGCCGCGCGGCACCGAGGTGATCATCGCGGCAGCCGGCGGGGCGGCGCACTTGGCGGGCGTCTGCGCGGCGCACACGGTGTTGCCGGTGCTGGGTGTTCCGATGGAGAGCGCTTCGCTGAAGGGCCTGGATTCGCTGCTTTCGACGGTACAGATGCCGGCGGGGATCCCGGTAGGAACGCTGGCGATCGGCGCGCCGGGAGCGCGGAACGCGGCGCTGCTGGCGGTGGCCATTCTGGCGGGGCAGCGACCGGAACTGCGGGAGAAGTTGCGGCAGTTCCGGGCGGAGCAGCGGGAGAAGATTCTCAAGGAAACGCTGAGCTGATCAGTGGGGCAGGCCGGGTCCGCCGAGCAGCTCCACAATGCCGGTGTGCCCCATTTTCGCGGCCCACGCGCGGGGCTGGGCCCACGGCTCGGCGCCTTCTTCCGCGGGAATCGCGCCCCGCTCCAACATCGCCTTGACCACACTCGCACGGCCCCACCGGCACGCCCACCCGAGAGGTGTGCTCTTCAGAATGTCGTCGCGCACGTCCATCCTGGCTCCGGCATCCAGGAGCGCCCGCGCGAACGCCTCCGCCTCTCCTTCGGTGACGTGCTCGCCCATCGCGGCGACTTCATGCAGCGCGGTCCGCGTGAAGCCTCCGGCCAGGTTCGGGTCGCACCGCTCCAGAATGAGGCGGAAGCACGCCAGGTAGGTTGACCGGTCGAACTCGCGATTGCCCGCGTACAGCCACGGAATGTGGTGCCAGAAACTGAGCGGCTCGGTCAGGCACCGGAACCAGCGTGGGTCGTCTCGCGGCCACTCGATCCGCTCGAGGGCCATGCGGACGATCTTCGGATCGCCGCCGCTTGCCCCGAAGCGCAGCAGTTCCTCCGCCAGCGCCACGCCGCTGTCATCCGCCAGCATTTGCCGAGCCAGGTCGGTCTGCCGGTAGATCGCCGCCGTATCCGCGCTCACGACACCGCCGTGGCGGCGCAGCAATTCGACCATCTCCCATTGCTTATGGCTATACGCGCTGTACACCGCCGAGCCGCTCGAATCCACATGCACATTCGGATTCGCTCCGTGCTCGAGGAGGATCTCAGCCATCTCGCGGCGTCCGAGCGCCGCGCAGGACCACAGCGGATACCCTTGCGAGTACGCCACCCAGTCGCCTTCGCCGGACGAGACGCGTTCATCCGGGTCGAAGCCGTAATCCAGCAGCAGCCGGAGTATTTCCGGCCGGTTGTGCCGCACCGCGACCGTCAGCAGCCCGCCGCCATCCCACCGCACCGGGTTCACCAGGGTCCCCTCCGCGTGCCGCGCGCGCAGCCAGGCGATATCGCCCGCCGCCACCGCCGCGCGGGCAGCTTCGTCGCCGGCCGCCTCCGCTGCGGACTCGCCCCTCGTTGCCTCGCCGCCCTGCCGCCGTTGCTCCTCTTCCTCGATGATGGCGGCGATTTCCTCATAGCCTCGCTCCTTCGCGATGGTCCAGGCCGCCGTCGCGTCACGGTGCGGATGAATGCCGTGCCGCGCATCGGCCCCGCGCCGCATCAGCAGCCGCACCATCTCCTGCGAGCGTTTCATCACCGCGTAGTGGATGGGCCGGTGCTCGTCGCCGTACGACATCGTCAGGTCGGCAATTTCTGGACGCGCGTCGAGCATCGCCTTCACCTGGTCCAGATCGTCCGCGAGTATCGCGCCGGCCAGCCGCCTGACGGTCACTCCGTCGACGTATGCCTTGAGTTTCGGCCAGCTGTCGAAGCCGTAGCTTCTGGCGATCACGAGCTGCGCGTCGTGCAGGGCGAAACTCTTTGCGTCCGCCGCGCGGTAATGTGCGTTGACCTCCGCGACGGCCGCCGCTTCGCCAGCCGTAAAACCGCGCAGCAGTTCCTTCGCCTGTCGCTTCAGTTGTTCGAGATCCGGATACTCCCGCATCCGCCGGGTGGGCAGTTTCTGCTTCACATGAGCTCCTTTCCGTTGCGCCCGGTGTCCGCTTGCTCGGGCAGAAAAGAGTTCATCGAAACACGATCCAGGGGACGACGCTTCCAGGGGGACGCAGTCCTTTCCGCGGACACGGCGGCGCCCTGAAACGCGCCTGAGACATCATAGCATTTACTTCAATTTCACCGGCGACGGACGTCTTCCTTCACGATCGGCCTTGCGCAGCAGGGCGGCCTGCACCCGGGCGTCGATGGCGTCGGCCTCCTCCGTCCGGTTCATCTGGCGCAACAGGCGCGACTGGATGCGCAGCAGCGGGTCCATCACTTCGTCCGCCACCTTGCAGTCGTCGCCGATGCGGATTGCGCGGGTGTACAGCTCGCGCGATTCGTCCAGCTTGGCCTGCATCAGCGCGATGCGTCCGGTCTGGTTGAAGCTGCTCATCAGGAGGTTGGTGCGCATCGCGAGCGAGCGCTCCACCAGCGGCTCGGCCTCCGCGTAGCGCTGCTGGGCCGCGTAGAATTCGGCGGTCTTGTCGAGGGTCAGGGCGACCATGGGGTGCTCCGGCCCGGCGCTGTTCTCCCAAAGCGAAAGCAGCCGCTTGTAGAGCGGCTCGGCCTCGGCGTACTTCTTCTGGCCGAACAGTACGTAGGCGAGCGAATCCACGGTAGCGATCAGCTCCGAGGCTTCGGGTCCATACGCCGCCTCGCGGGTGCGCAGCGCGCGCACCAGCAGAGCTTCGGCCTCCGGGTACTCGGCATCGTCGCGGTGCATGGCGGCCAGCGAATCCACAGCGGCGAGCTCCTGAATGCCCTCGGCGGAGGGCGCCCGGTTCCACAGCTCGACCGCCCGGACGAGCGATTCTTTAGCCGCCTTACGGTCCTTCGCCGCCAGCTGAAGCATGGCCAGCCGTGTTACATCCTTGGCCAGCTCATCGGGCTGGGCGACCCCGTTGTCCTCGTGGAGTTGAATGGCGGCCTGAACGTAGGCCATAGCATCCTCGGCCTTGCCGGCGGCACGCGCGGCGGAGGCGAGCTGGCGAAGCGTTTCGAGGCGCGCCTTGTCCTGCTGCCCCTCCTGCGAATCGAGGGCCGCCAGGGCGGCGCGGAGATCTTCAAGTGCGAGTGTATAGCTTCCCTGCGCGAGTTCCTGTCGCGCCTTCTGCATGGTGGACGACCAATCCTGGTCCGCGACCAGCGGCAGCGCTATCAGCGTCAGCAGCGGAATCAGACATCTTGCCATCACGCAAAATCTAGCGTATGGCGGATTCCGCGGCAACGGCTCCGCGCTCTTCCTCCAGCCGCACCGCGACATCCAGCAGGAGCTCGTCTTCAAAGGGGCGCCCCATCAGTTGGATTCCGACGGGCAGCCCCGCGGCCGTCAGGCCCATCGGAATCGTCAGGGCGGGGAGCCCGAGGACGTTAGCCACGACCGAAGGCATCATGGCCTGGAAGAGGCCGATCTCCTGATCGCCGATCTTCCACTTTCGCTCGCGATGGCGGAACGCCGTAATGCTGCTCACCGGCATGACCAGCACCGGGACATCCTGCATCTGGCGAACCAGGGAAGCCCGCATGCGGTCGCGCGCGCCCAAGGCGAGCAGTACCTGTTCCGAAGTGGGTGCGGGGGCGCCCAGGGATTCGAGCAGCGTCCAGTGAGCCTCCGATTCCCGCCCCTCGATGAGCTTTTTGGTTTCCTGTTGGGGCCACTGGCTAAACAGGAGCGCCCAGAGATTCGGCGCGCGTTCGAGGCCTCGCGGCGCGAACTCCTCGACCGGGAAGCCGGCGCCTTCGAGCAATCCGGCGGCGCGGCGGATGGCGCCGCGGATCTCCGGATCGACCGGCACCGAATAGAAACTGTCCCACACGCCGATGCGCGTTCCGTGCGAGGGCATTTTGCGCAATGCCGCCGGTGTCGAAAACGGATCTTCGGGGTCGAAGGCCGTCAGCGCGGCAAAGAGCAGCCGCAGATCCTCGGCCGTGCGGGCCATCGCGCCGGCCGTGCCGGTGAGTCCGCCGGGATATCCGAGAGAAGGGAAATGGCCGCAGCCGGAGATGCGGCCCGGGGTGGGCTTCAAGCCCGCGATGCCGCAGAAGTGGGCCGGCACGCGGATCGATCCGCCGCCGTCGCTGGCCACACCGCCCGGGGAACAGAGAGCCGCGATGGCCGCCGCTTCGCCGCCGCTCGAACCGCCCGGAGTGCGCTCGTAATCGAGCGGGTGGTTCGTGCGCCCGGTCAGAGAATTGTCGGTTTCGTAGCTGGCCAACAAATCGGGAGTATTGGTCCTGCCGAGTACGATCGCGCCTTCGCGCCGGAGCTGCGCCACGGCCGCGGCATCCCGCGCGGCCGGATGCGAGCCACGCAGGCGGCTGCCCGCGCGGTTCGGAAAACCGGCCGTGTCGAAGCTGTCTTTGATGGTCAGCGGGACGCCGTGCAGGAGTCCCGCGGGCTCGCCCCGGACTGTTTCGGCTTCGCGCGCGCGAGCCTCGGCCAGCCCCTCTTCGGCGAAGACCTTGACAAAGGCGTTTAGTGATGGATTGCGCGACTCGATTTGCCGCAGATGGGATTCGACCAGTTCGACCGGCGATATCGCGCCGCTCCGCACCATCGAAACCATCAGGCACAGGGACGACCGGTACGGCACGATTTCAGTGTAACCTTGCCCGCTCCCGGACGGTCATGATGCTGATCGCGGGGGAGCGGGTGCCGGTTACCCGATCGGGATACGCCGGCTCTTGCGATGTTCTTCGGGATATGGCACGCGGATTTGCAGCACGCCATTCTTGAATTCGGCCTTGGCCTTGTCGGTCTCGGCGCCTTCGGGGAGCGGAATCCTGCGGGCGAAATGCCCGTAGCTGCGCTCCGTCGTGTGGATACCGCCTTCTTCCGTCTGTCTTTCTCGCTTCTTCTCGCCCTCGATCAGGATGCCATCGGCTGTCACTTCCACCTTGACATCTTCTTTGTTCATGCCCGGAAGCTCGGCGTTGATTTCCAGGCTGTTGTCGCGCTCCCGCACTTCGATGGGCGGCAGCCATGTGCCGGTTTCGCCGAAGCCGCGCCCCAGCCCGAACGAGGTGCCGAAAGCGCGGTCCATCTCTTCGGTGAGCCGCCGCAGCATCGAAAACGGATTGAAAATATCGCGCGCGTACTCGCGGGCGGGAAGCGTCTCCTGCCAGCGCGTAGCAAGGCCGCGCGACGGTTCTTGTGTTTTAGTGTCTGCCATCAGATCCTCCTTTCCTCATTGTCGAAATGCGCAGTGACGAGTTCAACCATTTCTCGCGTGCCAATGTAAAGCGCGATACTTGCGCCTACCCTACAATGGAATTTGTGGCCACGTTGACGTTTTCCGAAGCGCGGGAGATGGTGCTCGCGACGGTGCGAGGCGCGCTGCCCGCGCTGGAGGCCGAGAACATTCCACTCGAAAGCGCGGCCGGACGCGTGCTCGCGGAATCGATCCACGCCGACCGCGACACGCCGCCGCTCTCGCGCTCCGTGCGCGACGGCTTTGCGGTGCGCGCCATCGATCTGCCGGGCAGCCTGGAAGTGATCGGCGAAGTGCGCGCCGGCGAGCGTTTTGCGGGCTTCGTCGGGCCGGGCCAGGCTGTGGAGATCATGACCGGAGCGCCGGTGCCTGACGGTGCAGATGCCGTCGTGATGGTGGAGCACACGCTCCGCGAGCAGGGGCACGTCGTGATCGATCGCAGCGGCGAGCCAGGCCAGTTCATCAATCCACGCGGATGCGAGGCGGGCGCCGGAGAAGCCGTCCTGCATCCGGGCCTGCGCCTGGACTATAGCGGAGCGGCCGCGCTGGCGGCGTTCGGGCGCGGCTCCGTCTCCGTTTACCGGCGTCCCGAGGTCGCCATCATCGCGACCGGAGATGAAATCGTAGAGGTCGGCGAGACCCCCGCGGAGTTCCAGATTCGCAACTCCAACGCGTACTCGCTGGCCGCGCAGGTGGCGCGCGCCGGAGGCGTGCCGAAAATTCTGGCGGTGGCGCGCGACACCGTGGAGCATACGCGCGAGCGAATTCGCGAAGGGCTCGACGCCGGCTTGCTGCTGCTTTCGGGCGGCGTCTCGGCCGGGAAGTATGACGTGGTGGAAGAGGTGCTCGCGGAGTTCGGCGCCCGGTTCTTTTTCGATCGCGTGCTGATTCAGCCGGGGCAGCCGCTGGTGTTCGGCAGCGCGTCCGGCAAATTCTTCTTCGGCCTGCCTGGCAATCCGGCCTCCACTATGGTGACGTTCGAGATCTTCGCGCGTGCCGCGGTGGAATTGCTCGGCGGGGAAGCGGAGCCGGCGCTGCACATGCCGTTCGCGAGGCTCACCCGGGAGTTCCGCCACCGCACCGGGCTGACCCGTTTTCTGCCCGCGCGGCTTTCCGCGGACGGCGCCGAGGTGACCCCCATCGACTGGCACGGCTCGGGCGACATTCCCGCCATGGCCCGCGCCAACGCCTATCTGGTGGCAGATTCCGGCCGCGCGGAATATCCCCGCGGCGAATTGATCCGGGTGCTGCTCAAATGAACAAGCTGTCGCATTACGACTCGGCGGGCACGCCCCGCATGGTGGATGTTTCCGGGAAAGCGGAGACGCGGCGCACGGCGCGCGCGCACGCGTTTGTGCGCATCTCTCCGGCGGTGCTCGCGAGACTGCCGGAGAATCCCAAGGGCAATCCGCTCGAAGTCGCGCGCCTGGCCGGCATCATGGCCGCCAAGCGCACCTCGGAGCTGATTCCGCTCTGTCATCCGCTGGGGCTCTCGCACGCCGATGTCGAGGTTGCGGTCGAGGACCAGGGCGTGCGCATTGTAGCCGACGCGGCCACCACCGCGCAGACAGGCGTGGAGATGGAGGCTCTTACGGCCGCCGCCGTCGCGGCTCTCACGGTTTACGACATGGTGAAAGCGCTCGATAAATCGATCGAGATTCAGGATCTTTATCTCCTCGAAAAGACGGGCGGTAAAAGCGGGAACTTCCGAAGGGAGGTGAAATCATGATCAATGCCGCGGTATTGACGATCAGCGATTCGGTGAGCGCCGGCACGCGCGTGGATCGCTCGGGGCCGGCCGTGCGTGACCGGTTGGAACAACTGGGCTGGAGCGTCACGGTGATGGAAGTGATCCCGGACGAATCCTCCGAAATCGGCGGCCGGCTTGCGACCCTTGCGGATGGCGGCCAGGTCTCCGCCATCTTCACTACGGGGGGCACCGGCGTGGCGTGCCGCGATGTAACCCCGGAGGCCACACGGGCGATTCTCGATCGCGAAATCCCCGGATTCGGTGAAATGATGCGTTCCCGGGGCCTCAGATCCACGCCGCTTGCAGCCCTCTCCCGTGCGATTGCTGGAACCCGCGGACGGGTCCTGATCGTCAATCTTCCAGGGTCTCCCCGGGGAGCCGTGGAATCCCTGGATGCTATCGTGGAATTGGTGCCTCACGTGCTGGAATTGCTGAAAGGCGAGACCGAGCACGTCCCGGCACAGCAGGAGTAGAATGCACCGATTGATCTTCGCGACGTTTCTCTGCGGGTTGTTGCTTGCTCAGCAATCGTCTTCCGACCAGTCCAAGCCGGCGGCCGCTCCCACCCAATCCCAGCCGCCTTCGGACGACGATCTGCTGCGGTTTCGCGTAGGGGCCGAATACGTCGCCGCGCCGGTGCTGGTCTTCGACCGCAACGGCGATTATGTGAACGGGCTGCGGCCGGACCAGTTCCGCCTGTTCGACAACGGCAAGGAACAGAATGTTCAGGTGGACGTATCGTTCAACCCCATCTCCCTGGTGCTGCTGGTGCAAGCCAATGAGCATGTGGAAGGGCTGTTGCCGCAGGTAAAACGAATCGGCAACCTGCTGGCGCCGCTGGTGGTGGGGGACCAGGGCGAAGTGGCGTTAATCGCTTACGACGCGCGCATCCGCGTGTTGCAGGATTTCACCAACGACCCACAGAAGATCACACAGAAGGTGAGTACCATCTATCCGGGAAGCCAGTCGAACCGGTTGATCGACGCCGTGGTCGAGGGTACCCGCATGCTGCGCAATCGTCCCAAGAACCGTCGGCGGATCATTCTGGCGATCGGGGAAACGCGTGACATCGGCAGCGAAGGCCGCGCCAGGGAAGCGCTCATCGGCCTGCAGATTCAGAACATCGCGTTCTACTCGGTGGATATGTCGCGCTTCATGACTACCCTGACGGCGCCCACGCCCGTCGGCCGGCCGGACAACCTGCCGCCCGCTATGCATCCCCTGCCGTCGAACGTTCCGGCCACCCCCACCACGGTGGCGCAGACCTACGGTTATAACGCCGGACGAGCCGAGTTCCTGCCCCTCATGGTGGAGCTTTTCAAGGATGCCAAGGCGGTCTTTCGCGACAACCCGGTGGAACTGTTCACCAAGGGAACCGGCGGCAGCGAATTCGGGTTCCACAATCAGAAGAGCCTGGAGCAGGCCATTGAGCGCGTGGGCGAAGAGTTGCACAGCGAATACATGATCAGCTACGCGCCCAACAACCGCGACGAGGGAGGCTTCCACGAGATCCAAGTGAGTGTCACCGGCCGTCCGGATGTGAAGCGCGTGCAGACCCGCCCCGGATACTGGCTAGCCCCGAAAGTGGGGGACAAAGAGTAAGATTGCGCGGCTCGTTACGGACACAAGGCCGAAAAAACACAAACCAGGCCCGGTTGGTTGCCACGTTTCGCAAGGATCTCCTGGCCCCGGTCTTCCTTGCGAATTTTCTTGCGAAGATACTCGATCACAACCCCCGCCTGTGCTGCCAGCGTTTCCGCTCGACATTTCACCTGCTCGGCCAGAGGAAGGCCCACTGCGTGTAATCTTTCAACAGGATCTGATGCGTTCGCAGGTACCTTTCCATGCCGCCGGCGAAGCAGATTCCGGGGAGAGTGCCTTGCACCAGCACTCGGTCGTAACACGACAGTACGCCCACCACGGCGCCCGGGAAACGTCGATCCAACACCTCTCGCCGACGTTTCTTATCGGCACTCGTGTGGGGATGAAACGCTTCTCCGTACGGCTGACGCTCACTCACGCCGCAGCCCGTGCGATACCCTGAAGGTTGCCGCCGCGACCCCTGTCCGTCCGCATCTTCCTGGGACCCCATGGCCTGAGGTCGGGGTGGCGGTGCCTGCTCTTTTTCCTGACAGCCTTCGTGCTGACTCTCGCACTGGGCTTCGTCATACCGCGCTCTACGGCGTCCGATTTTCGCTTCTTCCCTGCCGAACTGAGCCAGGCTCTGGCCGCTGCCGCCGCCACTTGGATTCTGTCGCGGCTCGACCGCCGGCGCTTCACGGCCTATGGTCTGGCCGCGGACAACGGCGGATGGAATTTCGTCAAGGGCGCAGCCTCCGGATTTGCCGGGATGTCGCTGCTTATCGGCCTGCTCGTGGCTGCCGGCGCCTGCCGTTTCGACCCTCCCGCTCTCTCGGGAACGGCCGTCCTTACCTGGGCGCTGTACTGGATCGCGGTCTTCGCCCTGGTGGGCTGGAGCGAGGAGTTGCTGTCCCGCGGCTACCCCCTCTTCGCCCTGGCGGAGGGGATCGGTTTCGCGCCCGCGGCGGTGATCGTCTCCCTGCTGTTCGGCCTTGGTCACGCGGGCAATCGCGGCGAGCAGTATATCGGAATCGCCAATGCCGTGCTGGCAGGGCTGGTTTTCGCGTTCAGCGTGCGCTGGAGCGGGTCGCTCTGGTGGGCCATCGGCGCCCATATGGCCTGGGACTGGGCGGAGAGCTTTTTCTACGGAGTCGCCGACAGCGGCCAGATGGTGTGGCACCACTTCCTTTCCGCCGCTCCCAGCGGCCCGGCCTGGATCTCAGGGGGAACCGTCGGCCCGGAGGGGAGTGTGGTCTGCACGGCGGTCCTGCTGCTGCTCGGCGCCGCCGTGCGGTTCACTGCTCCGCGCCGTCCGTCGCCCGGCCTGGACCGTCGGCCTCCGCCCACTTTCGAGCCTTCCGAAATACCTCCACCAGCATCTTCTCCGTCAGCTTCCCCGTCGACGTATTCTGCTGGCTCGGATGATACGAACTGATCAGCACCGGCTGTCCCGGCGCGATCGTAAAGCGGCGGTTGTGCCCGAACACAAACGGCGCGCGGCTGCGGACCACGCCCCGCTGCTTCAGCACGTCCAGGTAATTGTCGAACGCGATCTTACCGAGAGCAACCACTACCCGAACGCCGGTCAGCAGGTCGAGCTCCCGCTCGAAGAACGGGCGGCAGTTGCGGATCTCCTCGGGCGTGGGCTTGTTCCCCGGGGGCGCGCAGTGCGCCGCTGCGGTGATGTAGATGCCGTGCAAAGACAGCC
Source organism: Bryobacterales bacterium (assembly GCA_963836015.1). Lineage (GTDB taxonomy): Bacteria > Acidobacteriota > Terriglobia > Bryobacterales > Bryobacteraceae > CAWCDJ01. Next base: position 1,791,848 of record CAWIIF010000015.1, read on the forward strand.
CGTCGTCGCGCGAGATGCTCTCCGGCTGCGAGGCGAAGCCGGTCTTATATAAGACGCGGTAAAGCACGTCGCCCGAGCGGTCGCCCGTGAACATGCGGCCGGTGCGGTTGGAGCCATGCGCCCCGGGAGCCAGCCCCAGGATCAGCACGCGCGCCGCGGGATCTCCGAACGCCGGCACGGGACGGCCCCAGTAGGTTTGATCGCGGTAAGCGCGCCGCTTCACCTCGGCAATCCGCGAGCAATGTTCGCGAAGCCGGGGACACCGCGTGCAATGGACGATTTCGTTCTGCAGGACCTCGAGCAATCTTACAGCTTAGTACACCGCCGCCTCACGAAGGGGACTGTCCCATGCCGACGCGCGACGGCGAGAGCACCTCCGCCAGCAGCCCTGTCAGCTCCTGCAGCCGGTAAGGCTTGCGGATGAAAGCGTCCACCTGCACTCCGGGAAAAGTGGCGTCGACCAGGCTCTGGCCGAACGCGCTGGTGATAATCACCTTGGTGTCGGGCCGCTTGCGCCGGGCCTCTTCGAACACCATGCGGCTGGGCGTGCCCGGAAGAGTCATGTCGAGCAGAATCACGCTGATGGGAACGCCGTGTCCGCGAATCAGCTCCATCGCGGCGGAGCCGTCGGGAGCCTCCAGAACCGACCAGCCGCGGTTGCGCAGCATCTTCGAGACCGGAATTCGCAGCGCATCCTCGTCCTCCACCAGCAGGATGGTCCGGGCCGCCAGCCGGGGCGCGTCTTCCGCCGGACCGGGGGCCGGGCGACGCGGGCGGCGCGGCGCTCCAGCCACCGACGGCAGCACCACCCGGACCGTCGTGCCTTTTCCCGGAATGCTGGCCAGCACGATCTTGCCGTCCAGCGCCCTGACGATTCCCTGCACTACGGCCAGCCCCAGTCCGTGGCCCTGCGACTTGGTGGTAAAAAATGGGTCGAATACCCTGGCTTGTGCCTCCGCGCCCATGCCGCACCCGGTGTCGGAGATTTGCAGCTGCACGGCGCCGTCTCCCGCCCGCGAGGTCTCGATCCGGACCACCCCGTCGCGCTCGCCGATGGCCTCCGAAGCATTGGAGACAAGGTTCATCACCAGTTGCTGGAGTTGCGCGGGGTTGGCCCGAACCGGGGGCAGGTCCGAGGCCAGGCTGGCTTTCAGCGTTGCGTGCTTCGAAACGGCCACCCGCAGCAGTTCCACCATCTCGGCGGCCACCTGCGAAATATCCACCAGCTCGGGTTCCGGGTTTTCCTGGCCGGCGTAGATCATCAACTGGCGGACGATGCCCGCGCCCCGGATCGCCACGGCGCGGATGCGATTCAACTCCGCTTCCGGCGTCACGTTGCTGTGCAGGTCCGACAGAGCCGCCTCCGCGTGCGCCACTACGCCGCCGAGCAGGTTGTTGAAGTCGTGGGCGATTCCGGCCGCGAGACGCCCTACGCTTTCCAGCTTCTGCCGCGCCAGATCCTCCGCCTGGGCATGTTTCAGATCGGTAATATCGGTGCACGAGCCGACATAGCCGGCGAATGCGCCATCCGGCTCGAAGCGCGGCACGCCGCTGTCGAACACCCAGCGGAACTCCCCATCCGCACGCCGCAGCCGGTATTCCATCTGGAAGGGAACGCGGTGGTCGAAGGAGCGGACATACATCGTCATGCACCGTTCGAGGTCGTCGGGATGGACACCCTCGGTCCACCCCTCGCCGAGTTCCTGTTCCATGCTGCGGCCGGTGAAGGCCAGCCACCCTTTGTTGAAGAACGTGCAGAGCTTGTCCGTCCCGGAGATCCAGATCATGACCGGGGAGGCGTCCACCGCATGCCGGAAGCGTGCTTCGCTTTCCCGCCGCGCGGCGTCTGCCCGCAGGCTTTCGAGCTCCGTGACGTCCGCGCCCAGGATGGCGAGACCCACGACCCGGCATTGGGGGTCCCTCAGCGCCGCGCTGCTCCATCGAATCCGGCGCGTTCCTCCGTCCTTTGTCAGGATCCCGCTCTCCATGTGCGGCTCAAGCACGCCGGATGCCGCGGCGCCCTCCATCCATTGGGTGAGCTGTCCGAGATAACTTCCGTCCAGCAGGTTCCCGGCCGGGTGGCCCACCACTTCGTCCAAGGTCCATCCCGTGATGGCCAGGGCGTAATCGTTGCAAAAGGATATGTAGCCGTTGCGATTGATCATGACGGCTACGAGCTGCACACTCTCCAGAAGCTCGCGGAGCCGGCGCTCCGATTCCCGCAGGGCGTCCTCGGCCTGTTTGCGTTCCGTGATGTCGCGCTCGCTGCGCTGCACTCCCACCTGCCGCCCGCCGCCATCGAAAATCGGACCCCAGGTGGCGCTCACCCACTTCAGCCGGCCGTCCTTGGTGATCAACCGGTATTCCTCGTTGCGATTGGCGCCGCCGTTGAACATCTGGTCCCAATAAGCCTGCATGCGGACCTGGTCATCGGTCTGAATCCAGCGGAGCGCTGACTGGCCCTCCAGTTCGGAAGGCGCATAACCGGTTAGCTCCTGGACCGCCGGATTGGCGAACGTGAGCTTGCGCTCCATGTCATACGCCAGGACCATCTCTTTCAGATTGGCCGCCATCAGGCTCAGGTTCTGCTCGTTCTTGCGAAGCGCTTCCTCGGCCTGGGCGATCCGGTCTTTCTGGCGGCGGATGCGATACGCCCCGAGTACCGCGAGAGCGAACAGCGCGGCGAATACGGCGACGGCCAGGATCAGCCAGCGCTCGCGGCGCTGCGCGGCGAGCAGCGCACTTACATAGTTCATGCTCCAGGGTGAAAAGGTATTCCAGTTCGCCAGAATCCGCTCGAGAGCGCCGTCCCGCGCGGCATCGCTGATCCCGTCGCGGATCGCATCGGCCGCCGCGGCGGCTTGCGGTGTGGAGCCCACCGCCAGTTCGATCCGGAGCGGCAGCGGAATCACCCGTAGCGGTTGGCCGGAGCACGAAAAGCCGCTCAGCAAAACCGACGTGGCGCTGAAATCGTCCAGAAATGCGGCGTCTACGCGATTGGCGCAGACTTCTTCGACCGCCGCTTTGTGAGTCGCCTTCTCGACTCCCTTGGCGTTCGGCAGTACGTTCCGCAACAGAACGTGCATGATCGGAAGGTCGAGGTGCGCGATGGTGGCGGAGGCCAGGTCCTTGGCTTGCGTATAGGGACTCCGGGCCAGAACCACCAGGTCCGTCTCGTGCTGCATGTAGGGCTGGGTGAGGTGGAATTCCCGCCTGCGCTCGGGGGTCACCGTGACGAGCGGCCACAAATCGACCTTGTGTGCGCGGAGCGCTTTATCGGAACTCTCCGGCGCCCAGACCCATTCCAGTCTGACCTGGCGGCGGCGCGCCCCTTCGCGAACCAGGTCGATAGCAACCCCGGTCGGGCCGTTCGGCCCTTTCCGCTGAAAGGGCGGGGCATCCTGCCAGCCGATCCGGTAGACTCGGTTCTCGACGTGCTGTGATGGCCACACCACGGCAAGACCGTACGCGGCCGCCAAAGCAGCAACCGCAACGACCCCCCAAACGGCGATTCTGGCGTGCGACTGCATGCCCGTTCGACCTGCCGTAGTATATCATCGGCGGACTTCCCCACTACCGTTGAACCATACCGGACTGTCCGAAAGTCACCAGCCGCCGGATTGTACGGAAGGTCCCCGCGATCCCTCTGCATGAAAAATCTATGCACCTTGTCCGTCGCTCTGCTGCATCCACCGATGTGAGATGTGAAAATGATGTAGAAATGTCTTGACGGAGCCCATGTAAGCTGGTGACAATAAGCGTAGTCCGGTTGCTCCGGCCGGGCTGGACATTATTGCTTTGGCATAAGCTCCCCCCGCGTCAGAAATCAGCGTGGTTGTGTCTATGAACAGGTCGCCACTACCCCTCATGTTCCGGTTCGTACTGATCTTTGCCGTCTTAGCCAGTTTGTGCTTCGGCGCGACTTCCAGGAAGCACAAGCTCCATCACAGGTCCACTGCATCCGCCAGAAGATCCACGGCCCGGCGCGTGCCGGTTCGCGGCGTGGCGACCAGGGTTGTCCGCCAGGGAGCGGTGACTGCCCCCGTCATCCGGGGCGGCCCGTGGACCGAGCCGACTTATGCCGACTCGACGGCCGGTGACATCGTAGACGGGGAAGATCTTGCGGTGCGCCGCGCGGCGGTGGAAGCGCTCGGCCCCTACAACGGGACGGTGGTCGTGGTAGATCCGAATTCGGGCCGGATACTCACCATGGTTAACCAGAGGGTCGCTTTGAGCAGCGGATTCCAGCCCTGCTCCACGATCAAGGTCTCGGTCGCCCTGGCCGGCTTGAGCGAGGGAATCATCCGGCCGGCTACGAAGTTCCGGTTGAACGGAATGCGGATGGATCTGACCTACGCCCTGGCACACTCCAACAACCTGTACTTCGCCACCCTGGGCCTCAGGATGGGGTTCGAAAAAGTGAGCTATTACGCGCACCTTTTCGGATACGGCGAGAAGGCCGGGCTGAATATTCCGGGCGAGCAGCCAGGCCACTATCCGGCTGCGCCGCCGCGCAACGGCGGTGTGGGAATGCTCACGAGTTTCGGGGAAGAAATATCCCAGACCCCGCTGCAGTTGGCGGCCCTCATGAGCGCCGTGGCGAACGGCGGCACTTTGTACTACCTGCAATATCCGCGGAACCAGGCTGAAGTGCGCTCGTTCGCGCCGCAGGTCAAACGCCGGCTGGATATCTCGAACTTCGTCCCCATGGTGAAGCCCGGCATGCGCGCCGCGGTGGAGTTCGGCACGGCGCATCGCGCGCGGGACGACGGCCCCATCGCCGGCAAGACCGGCACCTGCAGCAACGACCATACCCACCTGGGCTGGTTCGGCTCGTTCAACGATGTCGGGAAGAGGAAACTCGTGGTGGTGGTGCTGCTCACCGGCGGCCGCCCGGCCATCGGCCCCCTGGCCGCCGGCATCGCCGGCGACTTCTACCGCCGCATGGACGAGATGAACTACTTCGCGCAGCAGGGCGCGGTGACGCCCGCGACCCTGATCTCGAGCCAGATCTGCTGCTCGCGTTAATTCAACTCCCGCTCAGTAAACCGGCAGGCAGGCGAACACCTCGCGGTAGAACTCGGGGTGGCACTTCCAATTCTGCGCGGTGATCAGTTTGCGATCGTGAACCGCCGGCTTGTTGACCCAGGTTCCGCCGCTGCGCTCGACCTCGATCCGGACATGAGGATGGGACGTCAGCGTCCGGCCGACGGTGAGGCCGGCGGCGGTGAGTACCTGGACGCCGTGGCCGATGGCACAAATACACTTGTCCTGGTCGGCGAATTCGCGGGCCAGGGAAAGGACGCTGGCATCGTTCCGTAAGTATTCCGGCGCGCGGCCGCCCAGGAATACCACCGCGGCGAAATCGCGGGCCGCTACCGCCGTGATTGCCACGTCGGCCTCGATCGAATTGCCCGGTCGTTCGATGTAGGTCTCCCAGCCCGGCTCGACATCGTGTAAGACCAGATGCAGCCTGCGCCGCGACGGGGCAGCCACAACCGGCTCCCAGCGCGCTTCGAGAAACCGCTGATAGGCGTAGAGGACTTCGTAGCTGTCGCCGCCGTCGCCGGTGACGATCAGGACCTTTCTGCTCATCGTTTCCTTCGCCAGCATACCAGTGTCGCGCGCTGCCAGAATAGGGGGTATGGCATCTTCGCGGGATGTGGCGATTCTGGGGGGCGGAGCAGCCGGCCTGATGTGCGCCATCGAAGCCGGAAAGCGAGGCCGGAGCGTGGTGGTGCTCGAGCACAATCCGCGAATCGGGAGCAAGGTGCTAATCTCCGGCGGAGGGCGGTGCAACTTCACCAACCTGCAGACCCGGCCCGAGAACTTCCTGTCCGCCAACCCACACTTTGCCAAATCGGCACTGGCCCGCTACCGGCCGGAGGATTTCCTCGCCATGGTAGAGCGGCACGCCATCCCGTATCACGAAAAGACGCTCGGCCAGCTATTTTGCGATCGCTCCGCCGGAGACATCATGGGAATGCTGGAGCGGGAATGCGCCGCGGCCGGAGTGCGCATCGAAACCGGTTGCAGCGTGCGCCAGGTGTCCCGCAACGCACACTTCGAGATCCAGACCACCCGCGGCGTTGTGGAAGCCGGATCGCTGGTAGTGGCGACGGGCGGGCTCTCCATCCCCAAAATCGGTGCGACCCCTTTCGGGTACCGCCTGGCAACCCGGTTCGGGTTAAAGGTAATCGACTGCCGCCCGGCCCTGGTGCCCTTCACGTTCGGCGGCGCCGATCGTGAAAAATACGAAGGGCTGGCGGGCGTGGCGGCGCTGGTCACGGCCGAGACGGGCGGCGCCGCGTTCCGCGAGAAACTGCTTTTCACCCACCGCGGACTGAGCGGACCCGCGATTCTGCAGGTGTCTTCCTATTGGCGGCCCGGCCGGGCGGTGGCCATCGACCTGCTGCCGGGCGTGGACCTGCCGGCCCTGCTGCGAGACCGCCGCCTGGAGCGCGACCGCTCCGAGGCCCGCACCATCGTGAGCCGGTTTCTTCCGAAGCGATTGGCCGACCGCTGGTTCGAGTTGTATGCCCCGTCCAGACCCGCCGCTGCGCTCTCCGACCGCGAGATCGAAGCGATCTCGGGCTGCTTCCACCGCTGGGAGTTTCAGCCCGCCGGCACCGAGGGGTACGAGAAGGCCGAAGTGACCGCGGGAGGCGTGGATACCGCGGAATTGTCGTCGAAGACCTTTGAAGCGCGGCGCGCGCCCGGGCTGTATTTCATCGGCGAGGTGGTGGACGTCACCGGCCATCTCGGCGGCTTCAATTTTCAATGGGCTTGGGCATCGGGATACTCGGCGGGTCAGTTCGTGTAGGCCGCAACTTGTCCAGGATCGCTTTGACGTAATCCTGGGTTTCCGGGAATGTCCGGCACCTTGCCCGCCTGGTCTACGGTTCCCGGACCGGCGTTGTATGCCCCCAGGGCCTGTTCCAGGCTGCCCTTGTACTTATCGATCAACTGCTTCAGGTATTTGGCGCCGGCATCGATGTTTTGCCGGGGGTCGAATGGGTCCTCCACGGAGAGATCCGCTGCAGTCTCGGGCATAAGCTGCATGAGTCCCTGGGCGCCTTTACGAGAGACGGCGCAAGGCTTAAAAGCGGATTCCTGCTCGATGACCGCGCGCACCAGGGTCGGATCCAACTGGTGCGCCTTGGCGGCCGAATCGATGATCGGGTTCACCACGACGCTGTCGATGGGGTCGCACGGGGCCTGCGGAGCGGAGGCTCCCGGAACCAGCCACACCCCCGTCGCCTTCGCTTGAATGCGGATCGCTTCCTTCTGTTTCGCAATAGACTCGCGCTGCAGTTCGGCGGCCGTGCGGGAAGGCTCGGCCGGTTTCGGCGGCGCCGCCGGCGGCACCGGCGGCGGCGGAGGAGTCTGGGCGAGCAGACGGCAGGCGAGAACAATCCAAGCCAATCGCATCGGAAGACAGATCGGCGGATTGCACGTAAAGCTTTAGAGTTCGACTCCGAGCGGCGTCCGGCGGCGCTTACTCACTCCGAAGGACTGTCTCGTCCTCGCGCCGCGCCCGCACATCCTCAAAACTCAACTTGCCTTCCGCCATCTCGCAGAGTTCTCTCCCGATTTCCACGTCGATCGCTTCATCGCTCCCGTGAAGCCATATCCTGACCCGGCCGGTGTGAACATCCGGTGCGCCAACGGCATACCCCTGGGCGCGTAGGATTTCCAATGCGTCCGTTTCCTTGATCATTGGGTCCTCCTACTGTGATTCTGCGCCTTTTTCACCAAAAACGCGATGTCTTAGGGCTCACAATCGAGATGGCGGGTGTATTCTTAAAGCGGATCTGGGGGTCCGAATATGGACCGGACGGCCGGCGGTACCGAGTCCTCCCCCGACGCCGTTTTCGAGGGCTGGAATATCGGCGCCGTTTCAGTGAAAAGAGTGCGTCTTCGCGCAAATGGCGCAATCGAGGCCGATATCCGGAGGCATGGCGGAGACCCCGGCCGCATGATCCGCCTGATGCTGGACCACGGCGGCCGGATTCCCGCCGGCGCAGTTGTGACCGGCCCCCAGTCGCTTTCCTTCCTTTCGCTTCCCTACCTTCCCGAGTCGATCTGCGTGGAAGCGGCCCTGGGCCATCTCGGTCTGCACCCGGACCTGGTCGTTTCGCTGGGGGGCGAGAGCTTTGTTGTCTACTGCATGGCCGGCGGCAGTGTGCGCCGGATGCTGTCGAGCAGCCGCTGCGCGGCCGGCAGCGGCGAATTTCTCGTTCAGCAGTTCGGGCGAATGAATCTGGACCTGGAGGCCGGCGTCGCCGCCGCGCGGCACGGACGCCGCGTGGCGCTGGCTTCCCGGTGCTCGGTCCACTGCAAGTCGGATGCTACCCACAAGCTGAACAAAGGCGAGTGCACGTCCGCGGACATCGCATGCTCGCTGATCTCCAGCCTGGCTGCGAAGGTGGTCACCCTGATTGTGGCGAGCGGCTGGCCGCACCGTCGTGTGCTGCTGGCGGGCGGACTCGCGCAATGCACACAACTGGTGGATGATTTGTCGAGCCTGCTGCCGGAGGCTCGATTCGACGTGGCACCCGAAAGCGGCTATCTCGAAGCTGCCGGCGCCGCCATAGCTGCCCGCAAAGACGGCACTCAGGCGCTGCCCGCCCTCGCTGCCTGGGTGAAACCTGCGGATTCCGGGCAGTTCCCCAAGCGCGAGCCGCTGAGCCGGTTCTCCCACCGCGTAACCCGGATCGAGGATCCCGGGACGGTTCCACTCAGGCCGGGGATGCACTTCATCCTTGGCGTGGACGCCGGCTCGACCACCACCAAAGCCGTTCTCCTCGATCAGGACTCCGGTCGCATCGCGGCAAGATGTTATCTCCGGACCCACGGCAATCCGGTACAGGCGGCATTCGACTGCATCGCCGAATTGGCGCGGCAGGCCGCCGGTGTCCCGCACCGGGTGGTGCAGGCGGCAGTCACCGGTTCGGGCCGTGAAATCGTGTCGATCTATCTCGACAACTGTACGGTCTTTAACGAGATTCTCGCGCACGCCCGCGCCGTTCGCGAGTTCGCCCCGGACGTGGATACGCTTTTCGAGATCGGCGGTCAGGATGCAAAGTTCGTGGCGCTCCAGGCAGGCATCCCGGTGGATTACTCGATGAACGACGGCTGCTCCGCCGGAACCGGAAGCTTCCTCGAGGAAGCAGCGGCGTCGGATATGGAGGTTCCGATCGAGCAGCTTGGGCCTCTGGCCTTGAGCAGCACCGCTCCCATCGCCTTCGGCGAGCGGTGCGCCGCCTTCATCAACACCGAGGTTCGCTCGGCCCTTCAGCAGGGAGTCCCGCGCGCCGATGTTCTGGCAGGTCTCGTGTATGCAATCGTCGAAAACTATCTCTCGCGAGTGGTGGGTTCACGCCAGATCGGGAGGGCGGTTGTACTTCAAGGGGGCGTCGCATTGAATCCCGCGGTGGCCCCGGCGGTGGCGGCTCTGGCGGCCGTGAAGGTGACGGTTCCGCCGAACCCGGAGCTCATGGGCTGTGAGGGTGCGGCGCGCATGGCCGGCGATCTTCTTTCCACGGGGGCCCTCCCCGCATGGGAGCGCGATCTCGGCTCGTTCGGCAGGGTTCGAATGGAAAACAGGGCGCCCTTCACCTGCAGCGCGTGCGAGAACCGCTGCGAAGTTCAGCGCTTCCGGCTCGGCGAAAGGACGCTCGCTTTCGGAGGCCTTTGTTCCAAATGGGAAATGGCGCGGAGGGTGAAGAGCCTTCGTCCCGCGGAAGGGCGCGACCTGGTTGCGCTGCGCCATGAGCTGATGTTCAAGACCTTCGCGCCGGCGCCGCCCAGCCGCCCGCGCGGCAGCATCGGACTGCCCCTGGCCCTCACCACCTACGAACTGTACCCGCTGTACGCAAGCTTTTTGTGCGGACTCGGATTTGAAGTCGTGCTCTCGCGGCGCGGCTGCGGCTCCCGCCGGACCTCCGCCCCAATGTGTTATCCGGGGGAGTTGATGCACGCGGCAGTGGACGATCTGCTCGCACAGGGAGTGGATTTCGTATTCCTTCCCTACATGCGCGAGTTTCCGCCCGGGCCAAACGACGTGCACGCGTACCTGTGCCCGATCACTCAGGATATGCCCGGAGTGATCGCGGCGTTCTTCGAGTCTGACGCGGGCAGGATCCTGACGCCGGAGATCGGCCTGTCGCCGCACCTCGAATCGGTAACCCTGCAGGAGCTGGCGGGCCTCGGTGCGAGGCTGGGAGTTCCCGCCGCCCGGACCGCCGAAAGCTGGTTCGCGGCCGTGGCGCACCAAGGCACGTTTCAACAGTCCTACCGGGAAGCGATCGAGGATGCGCTGCCGGGCGTCAATGATCCCGCGGTCATCCTCGCGGGCCGCCCGTACGCCGCATACGCGCCAGAGGTAAACCTCTCTGTTCCTCGCAAGATCGCCACGCGCGGATGCACCGTCATTCCAGGCGACGCCGTGTCTTCGGAATCTCCTCTGAACGAACGCAACGTGTGGCACTACACGCAGGATCTGATGTGGCGTGGCCTACCGCCAGGAACAATTTTCTCGGCAAGGGCGACCGGTTTGGCGCCATGAAAGTGGCATCGTACGTTCTGGGCGACGTGATGGCGGAGCTGCACTCCGTACTCCGCTGCCTGGCGCGGGACCCCGGTCTGGCGATGGAGCTTCTTCACGAACAGGAGACCGGGCTGACAGCCGCCAGCCGGAACGGCCTGCTGGCAACCGAGCGTGAACTTCGCCGTGTGGCGCGGCGTCTGGCGGCGGTGCCGCTCCGCGCGGCCGTGGAACACAGCCCGCGAGTGCTGCTCTTCGGCGGCGTCAACCGGATTTTCGTGGATGGACCGGTGAAGGACTTCTTCGAGGAGCGCCGCATCCTCACCAAAACCACCGAGATGTCGGAGTTCATCTGTTTTCTCCAGGCCGAAGACATCGTGCGGCTGGGCTTTTCCCACGGCTATTTGGCCCCGATGGAGCAATGCTCGCTGCCCGTGCTGTTGTCGGAACTGGTTACCTCGGACGACAGGACCATCGCCCGGCGCGCTCTCAGCGCCCGAGTGCGCATCGGATTCATCGAACTGCTCGACCAGCGGTGGCGCCGCATCGCGGCCGAATCCGGACTGCTGTTCAGCCCGTACGTGCCCTTCGGCGACGTAGAGCGAGAGGGCCACAAGCGCATCTCGCTGAATGGCTACACCGAGGCGCCGATGACGGTGGGCCGGTATGCCGCCATGTTGGCCTCCGGGGCGTTTGACGGCTATGTCAACATCGGCGCGTTCAACTGCGCTCCCTCGAGCACGGCCTCGGCCGTGATCCACTCGCTTCCCCTTCGAACCGACACTCCTTACGCCGTGATCGAATCCGACGGCGATTGCATCACGCCGGGCCAGTTGCGGCAGCTCGAGACGGTCGCCGTCCAGTGCCGCCGCCGTCGGGACGCTCTCACTGGACATGCTCCAAATTTAATCAATCAAATTGAATATTAATCATATTGAACAATTTCTCTGGTTTGGTATTCAATGGTGTCGAGCGGGTTGGGCCGTCCTGTTTGATCGCAGGAAACCCCTTCCGCGACGGATGCGATTTCTCATCCGCGTCTATGACATCCGATATGCCGGTCTTCGAAAAATGTCCCTTCTTCGAGCACTTCAAGCCCAAACACCTCGAGAAACTCAGCGCCCTCTGTTCCCTTGTGCACTTCTCCAAGGGCGAGATCATTTTCCAGGAGGGGGACGACGACACGCAGTTCTACGTGCTCGTTTCCGGGAAAGTGGCGCTTGAGTTCTGCTCAGCGGGACAGCAGGTTCTTATTGACGCTCTCTATGCCGGGGATGAGCTCGGCTGGTCGGCTGTCCTTGGGCAAAAGAAGCAGTTCCGCGCCCGGGCGCTCGAACCCGCAGAGGCTTCGGCTTTCGAGGTCGCGGACCTCCGTGCGGCTCTTGACGCCAATCCATATCTGGCACAGGCGTTCCTCGAGAGACTATCCGGCCTCATCGCGCAACGCCTGCAGAACACGCGGCGGCAACTGGGCCGGACCTTGGCCAAAGCCCGGGAGCCGGCGAAATCGTGTGGGTAAGCCAAAGAAGGTATGTCAACTAGTCCGACTGCCGGTGGCAGTCCGAAGCGGTCCTCCTCATGGTCTGTATCTTCGTTACCATGGTTCCTTCTCAGCCCGTCCGGGAGCGGCGTGGTTCTTCTCATTGCATGTTTCAACATCGCTGGAGACAGATCTCTTCGGTGTTCGCGCTATTGTGGACAATTCCCTTGGTCAAACGTTCCAGGAATGCGGCGGTCTGCTGCAGTTCGTCCACCTCGAGATTCCCGAACATGGCTTCCAGTTTTTGATCCTTGGCTGGCGCCGGCGTGGCAGGCCTTGAAAGTCGATCTCTGGAGCACGATGAAGGAAGCGGCGGGCTCGGTCGGCGGAAGCCGCGGTTCGGTGAGATTGCGAAAGGCCCTGGTGACCGCGCAGGGTTTCTGCTGGTGGCCGGCGCCCTGCTGTTTGTCGAGACGCTGCTCAACCTGAAAGGGACGGACTCGGGATTCGGTGACATCGGCAGCCTCATCACTTTCCAGATCGATCCGGCTCGCAGCGGCTACTCCTGCCGCGCCTGAACGCTTTCTACCGGCAGGTGCTGGAAAGCGTCCGGTCGATGCCGGAAGTAAACGCGGCGGGCTACGCGTGGGTGCCGCTCCTGAGCGGCCGTGAAACGGACTGGGATGTGTTGGTGGAGGGCCGTCCGGCTGAAGATCGCGATACCCAGGCATATGTGAACGGCCTCTCGCCGGGCTACTGGCGAACGATGGGAGTGCCGCTGTTGGAAGGCCGCCGATTTCTTCGGCGGCCGGAGTCCCATCGGGCGGCGCATCGGTTTGGACACCGGCCCGCGAGCGAAGCCCGACATCGAGATTGTCGGCCTGGTCGAGGACTCGTTATACGAGGGTCCGCGGCAAGGTGTGCGCCGCCAGGTCTTCTTTCCGTTTCCCCAAGTGAATCAGACGGTGGGTGCGGCATTCTATGTGCGCGCGTCCGGCGATTCGGGCAGTATGTTTGCCGCGCTTCGACTGAAGGTCCTGGAACTGGACGCGACGATGCCGGTTTATGAAATGAAGACGCTGGAGGGCCAGCTCGATGAAACGCTCGGCACCGAACGCTTGAGTGCGACTCTCTCGGTGGCTCTTGGAGTGCTGGCAACCTTGCTCGCGGCGGTCGGTCTCTATGGTGTGATCGCCCTGACGGTGGCGCGGCGGACCAGGGAGATCGGCTTGCGAATGGCACTGGGCGCCCGTCAGGGGTCCCTCATTTGGATGGTGATGAAGGATGCGTTCGGCCTGGTAGGACTGGGGTTCGCACTGGGAATCCCATGTGCCTATTGGTTGAGCCGTTACGTCTCGTCGCAGCTTTTCGGAGTCGCGGCCGCCGGCATGGGGACGGCCGCGGTTGCGTCACTCACCCTGGCGGCGGTAGCTGGGGGTGCGGCTTTCCTGCCGGCACGGCGCGCCGGCAGGATCGACCCGATTGAGGCGCTGCGTCATGAATAGCCGAAAATTCCAGCTAGCGCGGTGCGCTTGCAAGCTGATCGAGGCGCCGTTTCACATCGGGCCATTCGGATGCCAGGATCGAAAACCGTACGGAGTCGCGAGGGATGAAATCGGCGGCCATCCGATGCGCGCGTAGAATTCCCTCCATCTGTCCGCCGATGCGCGCGATCGCGGCTCGCGACCGCTCGTTGCGGGCGTCCGTGTGCAGGCAGACCCGGAGGACGCGCCACGTTTCGAAGGCATAAGTCAGCATGAGCCGCTTGGCCTCGGTGTTGGCTCCCGTCCGGATGGCAGGGCGGCTCAACCAAGTGTAGCCGATCTCGCAGGCGTCGGGCGTGCCGCGGCCGTGCAAGGGGTGGCCGCTCGGCCAGGACCAGTGCTCCAGGTTCCAGAATCGCGTGGACCCGATCACTAGATCGTCGCTCATGCGCACGATAGCGAATGGCTCGGCGCTGCCTGCATCTCTCCATGCGAGGGCTGTATCGACGTAGCGGATGGCTTCGGCCTTCCCCTGCGGAACCGGGCTCCAGCGATAGAGGGACGGGTCGGCAGCCGCGGCGGACACCAGCCCTTCGACGTGATGGTGCCCGAGAGGTTCGAGACGAATGTGAGTGCCTTTCAGCAAAGCCCGCTGTCCATCCATAGAATACCGGCTCCGCCAATTTCCGGCAATTCTGCTGTGCCAATTTCCCACAGGCAATTTCCCACATGACAACGGGACGGATTTGCTGTCTAATAATGAAAAGCACTCATCCGGATGCGTCGTTCGCTTGCATCGCTGCTCGTGGTCCTGCTCAGCTTCCCGCTGATCGCGGCGGCGTTTCTCGCCAACCCGGATTCATCCCTGCCCGCGTGCTGCCGCGCCAATGGAAAGCACCATTGCGCGATGGCGGACCGCGGCTCCACGGCCGAATCGTCCGGCGCTCCGTCCTGGAAAGCCATCCAGTCGAAGTGTCCGCTCTATCCCGGGACTCTCGGCGTGCGGACGTTTTCCGGAGTTTCCCTCCTCAGCTGTGGGCTGCGCGCGGGTAAACTCCATGTGGTTCGCCTCACGGTGGCGAGACCCGCCGAAAATCGTCCTCACCTCGTATCGCGCGGCTCCATCTGTAAACGCGGCCCCCCCTTCCTGTCACCGGCAGCCTAACGCAATTTCGTTGCAGTCAATTTCCGGGTCGGGAGGGAAATACGTGAGATCACCCGTATTTTGTGGTGTCGTATGCTGTGCGCTGCTCGCCGTGCAGGCGGCCCCGGCACAGGAATCAGTCAATTACGCGAGCATCAGCGGCCGCGTTACGGATGCGAGCGGCGCCGCGATCGAGGCGTGCCAGGTCACGGCCCGCCAGTTGGACACAAATCTGACAAGTATTGCGAATACCGACCGGGAGGGCCGCTTCCGGTTTCCGTATCTCCGCGTCGGCCGGTATCAAATCAGAGTGCATCACGAGGGATTTGCGGAACTGGAGCGCTCGCTGACCCTGACGGTCGGCTCGGCATTCGAGCTGCCGGTTTCGCTCACCATCGCTTCCACCGAGACCGCCGTCACGGTCAGCGGCGAGGCTGCCGTGCTCGAGGCGGCGCGCTCCCAGATCGCCGGCACCGTCTCGCAAACCGAGGTGCGCGCCCTTCCGCTCAACGGACGGAATTTTCTCGACCTGGCGCTGCTCGTGCCGGGCGTGTCGCCCACCAATACGGCCAGCAATCAGCTTTTTGCGGAGACGTCGGCTGTTCCGGGCCAGGGCATCTCCGTCGGCAGCCAGCGCAACTTCTCGAACAGCTTCATCGTGGACGGCCTCTCCGCCAACGACGATGCGGCGGGGCTGAGCGGCATTTTTTATGGGCTAGACGTGGTCAACGAGTTTCAGGTGGTGACTTCGGGCGGGCAGGCCGAGTTCGGGCGCGCGCTGGGCGGATACGTCAACGTGGTCACCAAGAGCGGCACCAACGCGCTGCACGGCGATTTATATGGCTATTTCCGCAACGAGCGCTTCAATGCCGCGAATGCCCTTTCCCATCACGGCCCTTCCCATGACGCAGGCGCAATACGGCGCGAGCCTCGGCGGTCCGGTGGTCCACGACCGCACCTTTTACTTCGCGAATTTCGAGCAGCCGGGCGTTGAACCAGTCGGGCCTGATTACAATCTCTCCGGCCAATGTCGGCGCCATCAATGCCAGGCTGGCCGCGTCCGGGTATCCGGGGCCGCCGATCTCATACGGGACTCTATCCGAACCCGGTGCACAACAGCAATTTTCTGGCGAAGGTGGATCATCAGTTCAGCGCAAAGGATCAGTTCAGCGCGCGCTACAGCCTCTATGACGTTCACAGCGCCAATTCGCGGGGCGCGGGCGGGCTGAGCGCGGCCAGCGCATCGGCCAACCTCGACGATACCGACCAGACGGTGGCCGCCAGCAACATCGCGACGTTGTCACCGCGCGTGGTCAACGAGACACGGGCGCAGTTTACGCACAGCAGTTTACAAGCCTTGCCGTCGGATCCGATCGGGCCGGCCGTAAGTATTTCCGGGGTGGCTTCTTTCGGCACGCTCTCCGGCTCTCCCACGGGGCGCCTGAACGATCTTTACGAGATCGCCGACAACCTGTCGTATCAGGTGGGCGCGCACGCCATTCGCGTGGGGGCCGACTTTCTGTACAACGACGACACCATCACGTTCCCGCGGTCCGTGCGCGGCAGCTATTCGTTTTCCTCGCTGGCGAACTTCCTGGCGGGAACATTATAACAATTCCGGATTCACGCAGACGTTCGATAACTTCGTGGTGTCGCAGACCAATCCGAATGTCGGGTTCTATGCCCAGGACGAGTGGAAACTGAGCTCGCGCCTGACCCTCAACCTCGGCCTGCGATATGACTTGCAGTTTCTGAAGACCATCGCGACGGATACCAACAACGTTTCGCCGCGCGCGGGCTTCGCGTGGTCTCCTTTTGCCTCGCGCAATACGGTGGTGCGCGGCGGCTACGGCCTTTTCTACGACCGTGTGCCGTTGCGCGCGCTGGCGAATGCCCTCCTGTCGGCGGGCAATACGGTGGACCCCGCCAACCTCAGCCAGATCAGCGTCAGCCTGTCGCCTGCGCAGGCAGGCGCGCCGGTCTTTCCGAATATCCTCAGCAGCCTGACCCTACCGCCCGGCGTGCTGTTCAACTTCAGCACCATGGACCGGCACATGCAGAATGCGTATTCCGAACAGGGCAGCTTCGAGATCGAACGGCAGATCGGAGAGCGCGCAGCACGTTGAGCGTCGGATACGAGCACCTGCGCGGCCTGCATCTGATTATCTCCGTCAACCAGAACGTGCCGTCGTGCGCGGCCTCCGGGAACAACAACGGATGCCGCCCCAATCCCACCTTCGGCAACGACAGCCAGTACTCTTCGCTCGCCGATTCGCATTACGACGGCCTGCACGTCTCATTCGTGCAGCGGCCCACGCGCTGGGGAAATTATCGGATCTCCTATACCTAGTCGAAAGCGCTCGATAACGTCGGCGAGTTCTTCTTCAGCTCGCCGATCGATAATTTCAATATCTGGCAGCGATTACGGCCGCTCCGACGACGACCAGCGGCATCGCCTGGTATTCGAGGGCACGATTCACTCATCGACGGCCAAGGCCGCCACGCCCTGGCAGCACTTCAGCCACGGATTCCAGTTGAGCGGCGTGCTGCAATACTACTCGCCGCTGCCCTTCAACATCACCACGGGTGCTACCACGATCCAGGGCACGCTGCCCGTCCGATTGTCAATGGAGCGTACATCGCCCGGAACGCCGGAAGCGGTTTCGATCTTTTCAACGTGAACGCACGCCTGAGCCGCGCGTTTTCGATCGGCGAGCGCGTCCGCCTCGAAACGATGGCGGAAGCCTTCAACCTGCTCAATCATCTCAACGGCGTGACCTTGAACGGCGTCTTCGGGACGGGCGCGTATCCCGCGAATCCATCCCCGGCGTTCAAGCAGATCACCGCGGTGGCGGACCCGAGAACGCTCCAGTTTGCGCTCCGGCTGAGCTTTTAGGAGTGCCTAAGTTCTCTTTCGTTGTCTGGGATCGCCCTGGCCGTACATCTGGGGCCGATGGGTCGCGGATGCCCCGGCGCGCGAGCCGCAGATGGCGGTCCAATGGATCGACCGTGGCGCTCGCCTTCGGTGCGGGGCAAGGCGATCTACTTCAGCGCCTCGCACGACGGCGGCAAGACCTTCTCGGACGCCAGTGAAGGTCGCGGAAGGCGGCATCGTGCCGCTGACGCAGGCATCGCGGACCGCGTATCGCCTTTGCCGGCCAGCGCCATCGTGATCACCGCCGTGGTGGGCAACGAACGCCGGCCGCAGGCGCCGCACGCGCACGGCCTGCCGTCCGATGGCGACCTGATCGCCTGGCGCTCGACCGATGGCGGCAAGACGTGGTCGAAGGGGATCGCGATCAACGACGTTCCGGGCGCTCCGACCGAAGGGCCTGCATGCGCTCGCGGCGGATGGCAAGGGGATGCTCTTCGCCGCATGGCTCGACAAGCGCGGCGGCCACGGTACCAAGCTCTATGGCGCGCGCTCGACGGATGGCGGCGCTCACGCTGGTCGAAGAATGTGATGATCTACGAGTCGCCGGAGGGCACCATCTGCGAGTGCTGCCATCCCTCGCGTCGCGATCGATTCCGACGGGCCGAATTCTGGTGATGTGGCGCAACTGGCTGGCAGGCGATCGCGACATGTACCTGACTCGATCGCGCGACGGCGTGACCTTCTCGAAGCCGGAAAAA
This sequence comes from Bryobacterales bacterium, assembly GCA_963836015.1. GTDB lineage: Bacteria > Acidobacteriota > Terriglobia > Bryobacterales > Bryobacteraceae > CAWCDJ01. The sequence continues at coordinate 1,810,138 of CAWIIF010000015.1, forward strand.
CTGGGGACGGGCACGTGGAAGTTGAATGCCTGCCCGATGGATGGAGGGGGAATCGCGGTCGCCGGAAACCGCGTCGTGACAGCCTGGCGGAGAGAGCACGAGATCTTCCTTGCGGCTCCCGGTGAGAAGGAGGTGGGCATCGGTGAGGGTGTGGACGTCGCGATCGCGGCTGGCGCCGGCGGGGTCTACGCAGTATGGTCAACGCCTGCCGGCGTGCAGGCACTCCGGCCGGGAACGAAGGAACCGGTCACTCTCGCGCCCACCGGGACATTTCCGAATCTCGTGGCGCTTCCGGACGGGCGTGTGCTGGCCGCCTGGGAAGAGGGCGGCAAGATTGACGTTCAGGCGGTTCCCTGACGTGGATAACGTTGAGGACCCTGCGGCAATGCGCTGCAAAGCAGGGAATCGCCGGCCGCCTTACCGCTCCGCCCCCCACGCCAGGCCGTCCGCCCCCTTGCCCGCGTCGATCATTGCGGCAACTCCCCAGTCGGAAGTGCGGATGGCCGCGACCTTGGCGCTCGAATCGCAGGAGACGTAGGCGATCTTGCCGTCCGGCCGGACCAGAACTTCCTGCGGGGCCTTGGGAACGTCGATCGTGTGCGCGACCTTCAGCGTCTGGAGATCGATTACCGCGACCTTGTTCACCGTCGGCACGGCGACCACCAGCCATTTTCCGTCGGGCGTCGGAGCGGTGCCGTATCCCAGCCCGGGCAGTTCGACCCAGCTCTTGACTTCGTCCGTCCCGGTGTCGATCACCGCCAGGCGCGGCTTGGTCTGGTCCGATGTGAAGACCAGTTTGTCGTCCATGGAAATCGAAATCCGCTGCGTCGTCGGCGAGATCGGGATCACCTTCAGCGTCTTCTTGGCATTGAGGTCCAGAACCGAGACGGTGCCGGGACCCACGTTCGCCGTGTAGGCCCGCTTGCCATCGTGGCTGATCACGAACATGTGCGATTCCGCCTGGCCGGTGGGCACCGACCCGATCACCTTCAGGCTCTTCGGATCGATGATCGAAATCGATTTGTCCAGCTCCGTCGAGACGTATAGCAGCCCGTTCTTCGGACCGAACTGCGGGCAATGCGGGCGGACGCCATGCCCAAAATCGAGGTTCCCCACGATCTTGCGTGAGGCGAGATCGATCGCCACCATGTTGGTGCCGTCGCTGCCCGGTTTCCCGACGCCCGAGTTGCCGTAGATCGGCACGTAGGCCGTCTTCCCATCCGGCGAAGCGATTACTTCGTGGCCGGTCACCCCGTTTTCGGGCACCTCGGCCACCTGCTTGTCGGTCGAGGGGTCGATGATTCCCAGGGCATGGTCGCCTTTGTTCGCCACCAGCAGGACGCCCGCTCCGGGCTTGGGAGGTGCGCTCCACGTGACCACTACATACAGGGCGAATGCGATTGCGAGGGCTGTCCAATGAGTGCGTGTCATAGTGCCCATCATTTTACATGAACTACGGAAGGGCGCCCGCGGCTATGCGTATAATTCGCGAATCACCTTGCCCTTGCCGTCCTTCGTGACATACACGGGCCGCTTCTCCGCGACGAAGAATTGAGTCGGCGCGATGCCCAGCGCTCCATACATGGTCGCGTGCAGGTCTTCCACGGGTACGGGATTCTCAATCGTCGTGCACGGGCGCTCGTCCGCGGTCTTGCCGTAGACGAACCCGCCCTTCATCCCTCCGCCGAACAGCAGTACGGATCCGGCGCCCGTGAAGTGCCGGTGCATGCCGTAGTGTGTGGGCCGCGTCATCACATCGGGCGTGTTCGACTGGTCCTTGACCTCCTTGCCGACCTTGCCCTCGGTGATCGCGTCGCGGCCGAACTCGCTCGCCACCACCACCAGCGTCCGCTTCAGCAGTCCGCGCTCCTCCAGGTCGAGAATCAGCTGAGCCAGCGGCGCATCGACCGTCTTCTTCATCGTCACCGCGCGCTCGTGGCCGTCCTGGTGCGAGTCCCAATAGCGGAACGGGATGTACTCCGTGGTCACCTCCACGTAGCGCGCGCCCGCCTCCACCAGGCGGCGCGCCAGCAAACATCCCTGCCCGAACCGGCCCGTGTTGTAGACGTCGTAGCTCTTCTTCGGCTCGAGCGAGAGATCGAACGCCTTGGCCGAGGGCGACGTCAACAGGCGGTCCGCCGCGTCCATCGCCTTGATCATGGATTCGCGCTGAAAGTCGCCGGCGTACTGGTAGACCGGCTCCTGGGCGAGGATCTGTTGATACAGGCGGCGCCGGCTCTTGAAGCGAACGTCGCCCAGGTCCGCCGGCGGCCGCACCGCCGATGCGGCATCCTGCGGGTCCGTAATCAGGAACGGCCCGAATTCGGTTCCTAGAAATCCGGCCGTGTGAAACGCCTTGATCGACGCGCTCTCGCCGCCGATCTCCATGTTCTGGCCGATCGCGATGAAGGGCGGCACCGTCGGATTCTTCGGCCCCAGTGTCTTGGCCACGACCGCGCCGATGTGCGGGACCGCCAGCGATTGCGGCGGGACATATCCCGTGTGCCAGTGAAACTGATGCCGCGAATGCAGGATGAAGCCGAGATCCGCGGCCTGGAACGTGCGAATCAGCGATCCGCGGTCCATCACCTTCGCCACGCGTTCCAGCCCTTGCGAGATCTTGATGCCGTCTACTACCGTGTCGATCGCCGGGAACGTGCTGAGGACCCGTTCGGTCCGCACTCCCGGCTCGAAGGGGGTATAGCGCTTCGGGTCGAATGTCTCGGTCTGCGCCATTCCGCCGGCCATCCACAGGACGATGATGGAATCCGCAGTGGCTTCCGGCCCGGCTGCGCGCACCACCTGCGGTTCGCGGCCCACCAGCGCCGCCAGGGATGCTGCCGCGGTCACTCCCATACCCATAAATCCACGGCGGCTGAGCTTGGCAACGATTGATATTTCTTCGACGTTCATGGAAAAGGTCCCCTAGCGAATCAACTGAAACTCGGGCGTCATCAGTACCGCCCACAACAGGTCGGCGAGTCCGTCGGCCGAAGGCTTCCGGGAAGCCGGTTCGCGCAATGCGTCTTCCGCGATCTGTCGCTCGGCTGCGCTCGGCGCCCGGCCCAGTGCATACCAGTACACGCGGTCCACCGCTGCGGAGACGGTCTCGAGCGTAGGGCCGGATGGCAGCGGTGTTTCCGGGTCTGGCGGCACCAGCCGGTCCATGCTCGGCTTCCGGTCGAAGACGAAGAAGCGCGCCTGCACGCTCTCGCCCTGGGTAAGCGGGATGGCCTCGAAGCCGGCGGCGCCCCGGAAGCGGGTGAATCCCTTCCCCGCGATGTTGTAGACCAGCACCGACGGAAATTTCACCCGCAGCGCCGCGGGGCTCTTCTCCCTCAGCCCCGATCCGTCGGCCGGAGTGAGCGCCGAGAGCGGTGTCGTGCCGCCCGGACCGCTCAGCTCCGCCTGGATCCACAGCGGAGCGGCTTTGTCCGGCGCCGTAGAGAGCGCATCCTCGACGATCAGGTAGAGCTTCGCGGATTTCGATACGTCCACGTCGAACGCGGCCGGAGCAGTGCGCCCCGCACTCAACTGGTGGCTGACCAGGCTCAGCGGCTCCGGCGGAAGCTCCCCCAGCATCCGGCGGGCGCCCCGCCAAAGCCAGTGCGTCAGCGTCTCGCCGTTGACCAGTTCGAGCGCCTGTATGGTGGTCGCCTGCGTGTCGCGAGTCGAATAAACCTGGTCGCGTATCGGGCGTCCCAACGCGCGGTCCAGGCTGCTGCCGGCGATCCGCCATTCCCGCACATAATTTCCGGGCGGGATCGAGGCCGCCGGCCGGTTCGTCGAATGCGCCGCCACCGGCCACTCGCCCGTGATCGAGGCGACGCTGTCGGCGAACTGCTCGGCGGTCATCCTTCGCAGTTCGGGTCCGCTGAAGACGTACTTCTTCGATGCCTCGCCGGCCCGCGGCACCGCCGGAAGCTGGTAGGTGCGCGAATCGATGATGGTAGCCAGCAGTGCTTTGATGTCGTACCCGCTTTTGACGAAGTCGCTGGCCAGCCAGTCCAGAAGCTCGGGGCTCCACGGCTCGCCATCCATATCGTCCACATCCTCCACCAGCCCTCGCCCCATCAGCTTCTGCCACATCCGGTTCACCAGCGTGCGCGGAACCCTCCCGTTGCGCGGATCGGTGAAGATCGCGGCAGCCGCGGCGCGCCGGTCGGTGGCATTCGCCGAGGGCAGCGGACGGTTGAGTGCGGGATACAGGAAGGCCGCCGAGACATACTGCTGCTGCGCGACATCGCACCGGTAAAGCTGCAGCTTCTCTTCCGCCGAGAAGTACGCCGCCAGCGCGTAGGCGTCTTTGAGCTTCCACCGGCTGATGAAACTGTCGTGACAGGAATTGCACTTCAGATTGATCCCAAGAAAAATCTGCGCCGTGTTCTGCGCCGCCTGCAGCGCCGGAGTCTGGCTGGCGCTTACCGTTCCCCGCCAGTTGACCCCCGTGAGGAACCCGTCGGGATCCGTGGGCGCGGTCGGATTCAGCAGCTCCGAGATCCACCGGTTGTAGGGGGTGTTCGCTTCGAGCGCCTCCAGCAGCCACCCGGTGATGCTTTTCCGCTTGGCCGTTTCCGAGTAATAGGTCACACCTTCGTCGTTCCGCAGTAGATCGTTCCAGTAGGAGATCCAGTTCTCGGCGTATTTTTGATTGCCTGCCAGAAGGCGCGCGGCCAGGCGGTGCCGCTTGTCCGGAGCCGGATCGTTCAGGAACGCGCGCAGATCATCGGGCGGCGGCAGCAGACCCCAGACGTCGAGATAGGCCCGGCGCGCGAATACCGCGTCTGATACCAGGGCGGGTTCGCTCTTGCCGTGGCTCGCCAGGTACGATGCCGTGAAGCGATCGAGTGGTCCGCTCCAGTCTTTCCACGGAGACCGGGGCGGCGCCGGAGTCTCCAGCGTGAGCGGCGCCTGCCACTTCGCCTTAGCCGCGGGCGCGTTGGGCGACGGGCGCGCGCCCTGTTGGATCCATGTCGCGATCAGTTGAATTTCGAGAGGGCTCAGGGCCGGTCTGCCCAGCGGCATTCGCGGCGCCGTCGAGCCGTTCAGCCTCGCGAGGATCAGGCTGCCCGCGCTGTTGCCCGGCTTCACGCAGGCGCCGCTGCGGCCTCCGTTCAGCACATCTTCGTACGTGGCCAGCGACAGTCCGCCCGATCGCTTCTCCTGGCTGTGGCATTCCAGGCATCGGGCCGCGAGGATCGTGTGGACCTCGCGATTGAAATCAATCATCGCCGGCGCGGTCTGGGATGCCAAACGCGCCGTCGATACACAAAAGAACAACAGAATCAGCTTCGAGAGTTCCCGCCCCGGCATCGGCTTTTAGCATAAGACTGCGAGGCGGCATCCGCAAGTAACGGAACGTGCAAAACAGGGACTGGCTCGCATTTCGCTGCAGTTGCAAAATTCGGAGCCTGTACCTGGTTTGCCCTTTTGCGATGTTAGATGGTGTCTTACCCGGCCAGATTCGCGGGAGGCATGAGTAAGTGCCGGATGCCGATCAGAATCTGTCGGCCGCTCCAGAGATCTTTCTCGAGCGTCTGCTCGGTCCGCTTTTCGGGGCCGTTGAGGAGCATGGCGGTCCGGGTGGCCCAATAGACCAGAAGGCCGTTGCAGGTGAACATGATCAAGCAGTACATCTGTGCTTCAAGCATACGATTCTCGATCGCCGGCCGCAACCGTTACGCCGCGCCATGCTATACTTCGCACGCCGCGAAGTATGACCTTCACTTACTCCGATATCTCGAAGATGATCGACCACTCGCTGCTCAGCCCCACGCTTGCCGCCGCGCAGCTTGAGGCAGGCTGCCGCCTTGCGGTGGCCTACGACGTGGCTAGCGTGTGTATCCTGCCTTATTACCTGCGGCGGTGCGCCGATATCCTCCGCGGGAGCGCCGTCAAGGCCAGCACGACCATCGGATTCCCTCACGGAGGCCACGCCACCGCGGTCAAGGTTGCCGAGGCCGGCCGCGCCCTCGCCGATGGCGGAGAGGAGCTCGACATGGTCGTCAACATCAGCGCCGTCCTCAGCGGCCATTGGGATTACGTCCGCGACGATATCGGTGCGGTCGTCGGGGTGGTTCATGCGGCCGGCCAAAAGGTCAAAGTCATCTTCGAGAACTGCTACCTGAACGACGACCAGAAGATCCGCCTGTGCTCGATCTGCGGCGAGTTGGAGGCCGATTGGGTGAAGACCTCCACCGGATACGGAACCGGCGGCGCGACCCTTGAAGACCTGCGGCTCATGCGGCGCCACAGCCCGCCGCGCGTTCAGGTGAAGTCCGCCGGCGGCATCCGCGACCTCGACGCGCTGCTTCGCGTGCGCGAGATCGGCGTCACGCGTTCCGGCGCCACGCGTACCGCCGAAATGCTCGAAGAGTGCTGCCGCCGACTGGGCCTCCCCCCTCGCTGTCCCGCCTGATCGCGGCGGCCCGCGCGCGCCCCCCGCTAGAATAGAATTTGGAGAATCGATTTTGAAAAAGTTGTTGCTGCTCTTGCTGCTGGCCCTCGTCGCCGCGGTAATCGGCTGGGGGATTCTGCGCAAGAATGCGCCTCCGCGCGTCAACTTCACCCGCGTCCGGCGCGAGGCTCTCGTGAGCACCCTTCCCACCAACGGCAAAGTCGAGCCGTACCTGTGGCAGGCGGTTCGCGCCGAATCCGCCGCGCTCGTGGCCAAAGTCGAGGTGCGCGAGGGCCAGACCGTAGCCAAAGGAGCCGTGCTCGCAACCCTCAGCGATCCCGCCCTTCAGGCCGATATCGAGGCTGCCGAAGCCAAGCTGTCGGAGGCCCGCGCGGGTCTCGCCGCTCTCGAAGCCGGCGGCCGCCCCTCCGATCTGGCCGACATCGAAAACCGCCTCGAGCGCAACCGCTACGATCTCCAGCACGCCACCGCCGACTATCATTCCCTGCAGCGCCTCGCCGAAAAACAGGCCGCCACCCGGATGGACGTGCAATCGGCCGCCGACCGCGTACGTCAGCTCGAGCTCGAAATCCAGGGCCTCGAGAAGCGCCGCGACTCGCTCGTCGCCAAGCCCGACGTGGCCGCCGCCCAGGCCCGCCTGCAGGACGCCGAATCCGCCCTCAAGCTGGCCCGCGCGCGCTCCGCCCAAAACGTCCTCCACTCGCCCCTCGACGGCGTGGTCTATGGACTCGCCGTGCGCCCCGGAGCCTACGTCAACCCCGGCGATCTCATCGCCAACGTCGGCCTTCTCGACCGCCTTCACGTCCGCGTCTATGTCGATGAGCCCGAGCTCGGCCGTGTGGCCGTCGGACAGCCTGTCGACATCACCTGGCAAGCGCTGCCCGGCAGGAAATGGCAGGGAACCGTCGAGCGCAAGCCTACCGCCATCCAGGCCCTCGGCTCGCGCCAGGTCGGCGAGGTGATCTGCACCATTGAAAACCCCGGCCGCGATCTCATCCCAGGCACCAATGTCGATGCCCAGATCCGCACCGCGGCCGCCCGCGACGCCCTGGTCATCCCGCGCGAGACCCTGCGCCACGATTCCGCCGGCGACTACGTATTCACCGTCAAAGACGATACTCTGGAGCGCCGCGGCGTCGTCACGGGGATCTCCAGCGTCTCTCTCGTTCAAGTGACCAGCGGGCTTACCGAAGGCGAACCTGTCGCGCTGCCTGCGGACTTTCCTCTTCAGTCAGGCAGCCGCGTTTCACCGGTTCTGTAAATTCGGCCACTTGCGGTTCCCGATCGAATTGGGTAACGATACAACTTCATGCCATCAAACGGTTCGAGCGGGGCCGCCGGCGGGCAGCCCAAATACGTCTGGTATAAGGACCTCACCAGCTATCAATGGTTCGTCGTAGCGGTTGCCGCCGGCGGGTGGATGTTCGACACGATGGCGCAGCAGCTCTTCAACCTCGCCCGCGTGGCGGCGCTGCGCGACCTGATGGGCGGCCATGCCACCCCCGGCGAGGTTTCCGAGCAGGCCGGCTACGCCACCATGATCTTCATGATCGGCTGGGCCTTGGGAGGCGTCCTCTTCGGTGTCCTCGGCGACCGCATCGGCCGCGTCAAGACCATGATCTTGACCATCCTGAGTTACACCATCTTCACCGGCCTCAGTCTTTTTTCCATCGGCGTTTGGGATTTCAACGCCTACCGCTTCCTGTGCGGCCTCGGTGTAGGAGGGCAGTTCGCCGTGGGGGTCGCGCTGGTGGCCGAGGTCGTGCCGTCGCGCGCGCGCCCTTACGCTCTCGGAATGGTGCAGGCCTTTTCCGCCCTCGGTAACATGATGGCCGCGTTGACCGGCATCATGCTCGGGCAGATTCAGCAGTCCGGCGCCATCGCCGGAGCCTGGCGCTGGGAGTTTCTGGCCGGCGCGCTGCCCGCGCCGCTCGCCCTTGTGGTCTTCAAGAAGTTGAAGGAGCCCGAGCAGTGGCTCAAGGCGCGCGCCGAAAAGAAGAAGATGGGTTCGTTCAAGGAGCTGCTTTCCGACCCGCGCTGGAGCCGCAACTCCTACGTCGGCCTGGCGCTGGCCTTCGCCGGCGTGGTGGGCCTCTGGGGCATCGGCTTCTTCAGCTACGACCTGCTGCGCCCGGTGCTCGAAAAGACCTTCCGCGCCCAGGGCTTCTCCGGCGCCGCGCTCGCCGGCAAAACCACCACCTGGATCGGCATCACTTCGCTCCTCCAGAATTTCGGAGCCTTCCTCGGAGTCAACGCCTTCACCTGGCTCACCCAGCGCACCAACCGCAGAAAGGCGTTCGCCGTCAGCTTCGTCGCCGCGATGTTCATGACGGCTTACACCTTCTGGAACCTCCGCACGCTCAGCGACATCTTCTGGATGATCCCGCTCATGGGCTTCACGCAACTGGCCCTGTTCGGCGGCTACGCCATCTACCTGCCGGAGCTCTTCCCCACCCGCCTGCGGAGCACCGGCACCAGCTTCTGTTACAACGTCGGCCGCCTGGTGGCCGCCTCCGGCCCGCTGACTCTCGGCATGCTGACCAACCGCGTCTTCGTCAACCAGGCCGAGCCCATGCGTTACGCCGGAGTCACCATGTGCCTGGTCTTCCTGGTCGGCTTGGCTGCGCTTCCCTTCGCCCCCGAAACCAAAGGCCGGCCCCTTCCCGAGTAGGGGCCTATGCTAGAATTGCGCGCAAGCCGCGTATGGGACCATCGCCCGACCTGCTGCCATCCGGATCCTTTTTCGCCGATCGCTACGAGATCGAATCTCCCCTCGGCCGCGGCGCGTTCGCCGTCACCTACCTCGCTCGCGACCAGTTCCGCCGCCGCCGCGTCGCCCTCAAAGTGTTCTCCTCGTCCAGCGAGGAGGTGCTCGAAGCCGTCCGCACCGAAACCCGCGTGTCGCAGGCCCTCGATCACCCGAATGTAGTCTCCCTGCTCGACTCGGGCGTGGCCGGGGGCCGCCCTTATACCGCGTCGGATTGGGTCGAAGGCGCGAGTCTCGACACGGTCCTGCAGACCGGCCCGCTGTCCCTGGCGCAGACCATCGAAGCCTGCACCGGGATCGCCGGCGCCCTCCGTCAGGCGCACGCCCACGGCATTATCCATCGCGACCTCAAGCCGTCCAACGTCCTGGTTCCCGGTTGGCCTGCTCAGCCCGATTTCGGCTCCGTGCGCCTCCTCGACTTCGGAGTTGCCGGAGCACTCAAGCCGTCCACGCAGGCGACCCAGGCCGGCATGATCTTCGGCACCCCCTTTTACATGTCGCCGGAGCAGGTACTCGGCGAGCCGCAGACCACCGCCACCGACATCTACGCGCTCGGCCTCCTGCTTTACGAGATGTTGACCGGCCGCAAGCTGCGGGAGGGCAAAGACACGGTCGCGCTGTTTCGCTCGATTCTCGATGATCCCGCGCCCCTCCTGCCCCCCTCTGTGCCCGCGCCCCTCGCGCGGCTGATTGGCGAATCTCTCCGCCGCGACCCCGCCGCGCGCCCCACGCTCGACCGCTTCGCCGACGCTCTCAGGGGGTGCCGTCCGGGCCCTCGCCGCGCGCCGCCCGCCGTCCGCTTTGGGCGCCGCGGCTGTCGCCCTCGCCCTCGCGTTCTGCGCCGCCATACTGCTGGGCGTCCTTCTTCCCGGCCGTATTCGGCGGCGTCTTCCTGACGATCGTCGGAGTCGGCGCGGGCTTCTGGATACGCGGCCGGCTCAACCGCTCCGGTTCGGATCTCAAATCCGAGGCGCTCGGACTTGCCATCGACGCCCGTCAGCATGTCGATCTCAGCGCGACCATGGCGCTTCAGGTCACAGACCTGGTCGGACGCCTCCGCCAGATCGACGAGCGCATCCTGGCCGGGACCGTGGCCCTCATGTTGAACGAGTACCAGCGGGCCTCCGAGGGCAAAGACCGCCAGTCGGCCCTCATGAACGTCGTCGCGCTCTCCGAAAAACTCGGCCAGCGTCTCTCCCCGTGGTACGTCCGCTACAAGGACGCCATCGCCATGCTGGTCGCCGTAGCCGGCGCCGTCTCCGGTCTCCTTACCGCCTACAACGGCCTGCGCCACAAGTAGGGTAGGCCTCCGGGCCTGCCCAGCCGGGCGTAGCCCGGCCTTCCAGCCCCCTGCTGCTACACTGGCAACAGGCATGGCTGTCAATGCTTTAACGGGGGCGAACCTCACCGAGCTGACCGATCACCGCGGTGTCCGCGAGTGCCTCCAGTGGTTCACCCGCGAGAAACAGTGGATCAACGAGCAGCACCTCCAGTTCTGCCGCGTGCCTTCACCCACCTTTCTCGAGCAGGAACGCGCCGCCTGGTTCCTCGAGCAGTTCCGCGCCTTCGGCTGGGACGCCTCCATCGATCGCGCCGGCAACGTCGTCGCCGTCAGCGGATCCGCCCCGTATGTCGCCCTCACCGCGCACCTCGATACCGTCCTCGCCCCGCGAAATAAGGACGACATCGCCGTCGATCCCGACGGCCGCTTTCGCGGACCCGGCGTCTCCGACAACGGCGCCGGACTCTCCGCCCTGCTCGCCGTCGGCCGCGTCTGGAAGAACGGCGCCGCCCTCCCCGATCTCCCCCTCGGCCTCCTTCTGGTGGCCAATGTCGGCGAGGAAGGCGAGGGCAACCTGCTCGGCATGCGGCACCTTTGCAAGCAATCGCCCCACGCCCGCAAAATCGAGTCTTTCCTGGTCGTAGATGGCGCCGGGACCGATCACATCACCACCCGCGGGCTCGGCAGCCGCCGCTTCGAAATCTCCTTCACCGGCCCCGGCGGCCATAGCTGGAGCGATTACGGCGTCGGCAACCCGCTCCACGCCCTCTGCCGCGCCGTCACCCTGTTCACCGATACCCGCATCGAGGGCCATCCCAAGTCGGCCGTCAACGTCGGCCTGATCGAAGGCGGCTCGAGCGTCAACGCCATCGCCCAACTCGCCCGCGCCAAGGTCGACATACGCTCCGAATCCAACGAAAAGATCGATCAGCTCGTGGACGTCCTCTCGGACGCCGTCGATCGCGCCCGCGAGCTCGAAAACCAGCGGGCCACCGCCGGCAAGGTCGCCGCGAAACTTCGCGAGATTGGCTCCCGCCCCGCCGCCGCGCTGCCGGAATCCGCCGCTGTCCTGCAATACCTGCGCGCAGTCGATTCCCACCTGGGCATCCGCTCGCATTTCGATACCTCCTCCACCGACGCCAATATCCCCCTTTCGCTCGGCATCCCCGCTGTGGCCATCGGCGCGGGCGGCGTCGGCGGCGGCGCTCATACCTCCCAGGAATGGTACCGTCCCGAGGGCCGCGACCTCGCCTTGAAACGCATCTTCCTCACCCTCCTCCTGCTCATGCGCCGCCCCCGCTCCGCCGGCGATCCCGGGGGCCCTGCCAAGTGAATCGCCGCAAGGCGGACCTGGCTCTCCTCTTCAACGTAGTGGTCTGGGGGGCTACCTTCATCCTCGTCAAGACCGCCCTCCTCGATATCTCCCCTCTGCTGTTTCTGGCCCTGCGATTCTCCCTCGCCTCCCTCGTCCTGCTGCTGGTGTTCCGCGGGACCGCGAAGATTCGGTACCAGTGGAAGACCGTGGCCGCCGGCTGCCTGGTCGGCGGTTTTCTCTACACCGGCTTCCTCCTTCAGACCCTCGGACTGCGTCTGACCAGCGCCCCCAAGTCCGCGTTCCTCACCGGGCTGACCTCGCTGATGGTACCTTTGCTCACCCGCCTCGTCTATAAAAGCAGACCCCAGGTTTCGGAGGTTGTCGGGGTTCTGGTGGCCACGGCCGGCCTGGCCCTGATGACGCTCCACGGCGACATTGGGTCCATCAGCCGGGGCGACTTGTTGACTGTCTGCGGTGCGGCCGCTTTTGCCGCTCAAATCGTGACTCTGGGCCACTTCTCCGAACGAATGAGCTTCGAATTGCTGTCGATTGCGCAAGTCGGCGCCGCGGCCCTGTTGGCTTTGTCACTATTCGGTCTGTGTGAGACGCCACACCTCGTTTGGCGGCCTGCGGTGATCTACGCCATACTGACAACAGGGATATTAGCAACCGCACTGGCGTTTACGATCCAGGCCTGGGCGCAGCAGTATACGACAGCTACCCGGACAGCTTTGATTTATATGCTGGAGCCGGTTATTGCCTGGATTACATCGTATCTCGTGGCGGGTGAGGGCCTTACAGGGCGCGCTGCCGTGGGCGCCGTCCTCATCCTGGGAGGAGTGTTGGTGGTGGAGATGAAACCATTGAATCCGCGGCTACATCCATCCAACTAGAGTCTGTGGCCGGACTATAATGTCTTCGGTTGCAAGTACGCGTAGGAGTAGAAAGGTTCCATGAGTTTTCTAGACAAGTTACGCACGCAGAAGCTGCTGTCGTTCACACTCGTTCTGTTCACGCTGTCGATCGGTATCGTGATCGGTACCCTGGTGAGCTCCGGCGTGAAGGCAGCGAAAGATAATCCGGTGGCCCCTGGTGCGTCCCCGCTCCAGATCCCCAACCCGGTGGAACTGTCGAGCACCTTCAGCCAGATCGCCAAGCAGGTCGAGCCCTCGGTCGTCAACATTTCCACCACGTACAACCCCAAGCCTTCCCGTACCACCCGCAACCGGCGCCAGTTGCAGCAGCCGGATGACGGCGATCAGGGCGATTCCGGCGGCGGCGGGATGGACGATTTCCTCTACCGCTTCTTCGGCGGCAATCCCTTCGGCGGCAACAACAGCCCCGAAATGTCTCGTCGCGGCTACGCGCTCGGCTCCGGTGTGGTGGTCGATAAGGCCGGCTACATCCTGACCAACAATCACGTGGTCGACAAGGCCGATCGCATCCAGGTGAAGTTCAACGACGACCCCACCGAATACGACGCTAAGGTAGTCGGCGTCGATGCTCCTACCGATCTCGCCGTCATCCGCGTCGAAGGCAAGAGCAGCGTGGTCCCTGCCAAAATCGGCAACTCCGAAGCCGTCCAGGTGGGTGACTGGTGCATGGCCATCGGATCTCCCTTCGGGTTCCAGGCCACCGTCACAGCCGGTATCATCAGCGCCAAGGAGCGCGATATCCCCGGCGATACCTCCCAGTTCCAGCACTTCCTGCAAACCGATGCCGCCATCAACCCCGGCAACTCCGGCGGACCGCTGCTCAATATCCGCGGCGAGGTCATCGGCATCAACACCGCCATCGCTTCCCGCTCCGGCGGCTACCAGGGCATCGGCTTCGCCCTGCCCATCAATACCGCCGCGCAGGTCTATAACGACATCATTAAGAACGGTAAGGTAACTCGCGGCTCCATCGGCATCACCTTCGATTCGAATCCCGAAAAGGCGCGGGCGCTCCTCAAGGCCTACAATGCCACCGAGGGAGTCTTCGTCGCCGATGTGGCCGACGGCGGCCCGGCGCAGAAGGCCGGCATCAAGGCGGGCGACATCATCGTGGCCGTCAACGGTAAGACGGTGCGCGACGGTACCGAACTCGTCAACATCGTCACCGCCACTCCCATCGGCACACCGCTCGACCTCGCGGTCCTCCGCAACGGCCAGCGCGCCACTTACAAGGTGACCGTCGGCGACCTTGCCCAGGTCTTCCCCGACCGGTTCGGCAACCCCGACGATCAGTCCTCGGTCAAAGGAGAGGGCGGAGCCACCAGCTTCGGCATGCAGATCCAGAACCTGTCCGCCCAGCAGCGGCAGACCATGGGCATCAAGGAACCCGGCGGCGTGCTGGTCACGTCCGTCGAGCCGAATTCCTTCGCCGAGGATATCAACCTGCAGCAGGGCGACATCCTGCTCAGCATCAACCGGCAGCCCATCAATTCGACTGCCGACGTGATGGCCGCGAAAGCCAGGCTGAAGCCCGGCGATGCCGTTGCCTTCCGCGTTCTGAGCAAGGGCGAGAACAACACCTGGACGTCCAGCTTCGTGGCCGGCACCCTGCCCGCCAACCCGCAGCAGTAACACGCCGTATCATTCCAGGCGGCCGGCTTGACCCCGGCCGCCTTTTCTCTTTTGTTAAACTAAGATTTCAATGCGGAAGCTCGTTTTCCTTGCCGTGGCCGTTGTGTTCCTGGCCCTCGACTGGAGCGCCGGGGCTGTTGTGCCCGCCAAAAAGAAGACTCCCGTCACCCGCCGGAAATCGACGGCCCGCCGCAAATCCACTTCGAAGCGTCGCTCCACCACCACCTGGCGCAATCGCCAGATGACCCCCACGCCCGAGCGCTATAAGGAGATCCAGCAAGCCCTGGTGGCCAAAGGCTATCTGAGCTCCGGCGACGCCACCGGCGCCTGGGGCGCGTCTTCCGTGGATGCGCTGAAGCGCTTTCAGGCCGAACAGAACATCGAAGCCAGCGGCAAGATCAACTCCCTCTCGCTGATCGCTCTCGGCCTAGGCCCCAAGCGCGAACCCGTCCCACCTCCCGCCGCCCCACCCCCCGACCGCCTTTAGTGGGGTAGGCCTCCCAGCCTATCCCCATGACCCTGCGGGCGATGAAATGGTTGGCGGAGTGGGGGGGAAGGAGGCCATCATGGAATCGACGGCACAGTATTGGAAGCCGGTGTGGCGGCAACTGGAACAGCAGTGTGTGCTGCATCTGGCACAGGCCCAATCCAATCGGGCTCCGCGGGCAGCATCTTTCAACTCCTCTACCGCCGCCTGGTGGGCGCGCTTCAGCGCGCCTCCCGCCTCGCCCTGGCCAACTGTCTCGCTGATGATGCAGCACCACCGCCAGTTTCCGCGCCACCCCTACTACCGCCCGCTTCTTCGCGCGCTTCCCGCCGCTGCCCATCTTTCCCAATCCCCATGCCCGCAGACAGTCAGCTTCTGTTTTGCCGCCAGTCGATGGATCGCCGGCCTCTGCCCTTTCAACCTGTTTCGGGCTCTACTTCGCAGTGGTATTCTTTTTCATATCCGGTCTCCTTTTTGCACCTAATCGAGTGCGCTTTTTGGGAGTTTAACGCTCCCGGTGAGGAGGTCCGGCCTTCTCATTCCATCTCTGTTGCGAAGGCGTCGCACAGGTTTTCGAGCCAGCGCGAGTTGCGGGCCGGCGGCCCTACTGCTTTTCCACGCGCAGGTCGTTGGTCACCGCGAACACGCCCGGTACTGAATTGGCCTGAAGGCCGGCGATATTCTTATCGGCTTCGTTCGAGACGACGCCGACCAGCGTCACCTTGCCGTTATCCACGATGATGTGGATCGGCGGGATAGCCTGCAGTGCGTACCTCTGCAGGTTCGCCTGGCTGTAAATCTTACGGTACTCCGCCATACGAATGCGGTCGTCGGCCGGCGAAAGCGGCAGCACCTTGATCTCGTTCACGACTCTCTCAACGCCTTCGACTCTCTTCGTGACGTTCTCCGCGTCGCTCTTCAGAGTGGGCCGGGTCACCTCGCCGAGCAAGGTGACGGCGTGGCCGTCGACCTTGTATGCCAGATTGTCGAATACGCCGTAGTACGGCAGCATGACCAGCTCGTGGCGCACTTCGCGGGCGATCCGATCGGTCCCCGGTCCTGGATTGACCGACCGGTCGGCCGACTTCATGGCTTGTGCGTTCAGGCACGGCACCGCGACCGCCGCGAGTGTCAACAGACAAATCCCCAATAGTCTTTTCATTCACACCTCCAATCGTATGGATGTGCAAACCAAGCGCCAGGGGTGCGGGTCGACGGCCAATGATTGGCGGGCGTGTGTATGAAAACACACGATTTACCCGGGGTTCCCGCCAATCTTTGACCGAAAATCTGCGGCTTAGTCGTTGCCGGCGATGTTCACCAGCGGTTCGACCGCGGTACCGTTGGCCACGGCTTCGGCTTCCTCGGGCGTGAAGGCTTCCACCTTCGCCGAGATATTCATCGAGCAGAATTTCGGCCCGCACATGGAGCAGAAATGCGCGTCCTTGAATCCGTCGTCCGGCAGCGTCTCGTCGTGCATGGCGCGGGCGGTCTCCGGGTCGAGCGAGAGGTCGAACTGGCGGTTCCAGTCGAAGGTGTAGCGCGCGCGGGACAGGGCATCGTCGCGGTCGCGGGCGCCCGGGCGGCGCCGTGCGATATCGGCGGCGTGCGCGGCGATCTTGTATGCGATGATCCCCGCCTTCACGTCGTCGCGATTCGGCAGGCCCAGGTGCTCCTTGGGAGTGACGTAGCACAGCATGGACGCGCCGTACCACCCGATCATGGCCGCGCCGATCGCCGAGGTGATGTGGTCGTAGCCCGGCGCGATATCGGTCACCAGCGGGCCCAGCGTGTAGAAGGGCGCTTCGTAGCACATCTCGTTTTCCTTCTGGACCTGCATCTCGATCTGGTCCATGGGGATGTGCCCGGGGCCTTCGATCATCACCTGGACGTCATACTCCCAGGCCTTCTTCGTGAGCTCGCCGAGGGTCTTCAGCTCGGCGAACTGCGCCTCGTCGCTGGCATCGGCCACGCTGCCGGGCCGCAGCCCGTCTCCCAGCGAGAAACTCACGTCGTGCTTCTGGAAGATCTTGCAGATGTCCTCGAAGCACTCGTACAGCATATTCTGCTTGTGGTTCTTGACCATCCACTCGGCCAGGATGGAGCCGCCCCGGCTGACGATTCCGGTGATGCGCCGGGTGGTGAGCGGAATGTACTGCACCAGCACTCCGGCGTGAATGGTCATGTAGTCCACGCCCTGCTCGGCCTGCTCTTCGATCACTTCGAGCATCACCTGTTTGCTCAGGTCTTCGACGCGGCGCACCCGCGACAGCGCTTCGTAAATCGGCACGGTTCCGATCGGTACCGGCGAGGCCCCAATGATGGCTTTGCGGATGGCCGGGATGTCGCCACCGGTGGAGAGGTCCATCACGGTGTCGGCACCGTACTTCACCGAGTAGCGCAGCTTCTCGAGCTCTTCGTCGATGTTCGAAGTGACCGCGGAATTTCCGATGTTCGAGTTAATCTTGCACTTGGAGGCCACACCGATGGCCATCGGCTCCAGGTTCGTGTGATGCACGTTGGCCGGGATAATCATCCGGCCGCGCGCCGTTTCGGAGCGAACCAGCTCCGGGGACAGGCCTTCGCGTTTCGCGACGTACTGCATCTCCTCCGTGATGATGCCCTTGCGGGCGTAATGCATTTGCGTGCGAATTGGATCGTCGTTTCGTATCGCTACCCACTCTGTGCGCATGATCGCTCCCTGAAAACAGCAGCGGACGGATCGCCGGGCTACAATAGCGCCCCCGGCAAGCCGCCCGCGCCGGACCTTGGTCTCGCCTGCTACTTCTTTTTCTTGGGCTTCTTGACTTCCTTCTTCGGGCTTCTGTCCTTGGCCACTGAGAATCCTCCCTTACGTTGAGATTATAACTGCTATACCGTTCGGCGACGGCTCAATTTGTAGCGATATCCCCGCCATTCGATGGTATTACCGAATGCCGAGGAGAGGAGCGAGGCGAGCCACACCCAGGTGGCCAGGGGAACCCAGATGGCGTGCACCCACTGGTGGCGGCGAAACCAGGGCTCGCATTCGGGCAGCACGGCCCGGGCCAGGATGGCGCGGTTGAGCCCTTTCAGCATGCCCGGGGAAAGCTGCGCGATCAGCGCCCACTCGGCCAGGCGGTTGCCGCGGATCGACGCAATCACCGAGGCCGCCATGCCTCCGCAATAGAAAACGTGCGCCACCATTGCCGGCCACCAGAGGCGCGGGCGGTAGACGCGGGTAATGGTCATCTGGCGCCGCGCCCAGCGCAGAAACTCCATCGCGCCGGTGCGGCCCAGGCACGGGGTGAGCGCGCCGGGCGCCCAGGCGATCGCCAGCCCGGCCGCATGGACGGCCTGGGCCAGCGCGTAATCGTCGCTCACCGTGTTCTTCCAGTGCTCCGGCACGTGAATCTCGAAGAAGGTCTCCTTGCGGATCGCCATGGCGCCGCCCCAGGCGAAAGAATTGTCCCCCGGCCCGAAGGTGCCGGCCGCCACGGCGTCCCACACACCGCGCAGAAGCGACCAGAAGGTGGGGGGCACCGGTGTAAACCAGCGGAAGCCGGTGGACGCGCCCACGCCCTTCTCCGCGAGCGGCGCGGCCAGGGCGCGCAGCCAGCCGCACGCCGGGCGGCCATCCGAATCGGCGAAAGCGAAAATCTCGCTGCGTTTGCGCGCGGCCCGCACGGCGGCCTGCAGGTTCTGCACCTTCTCTCCGGTGTTCGGATCGGAGCCGTGCGCCAGAACCACCTTGACGCGCGGCGGAAGAACGCCCGGCGGGATATCGCGGGCGGTGCGCGCCACCACGATCAGCTCGTAATCCGGATAATCCAGCGAGGCCAGCGCCGCCAGGTTTTCGCGCAGCCCGTCGTCCTCGCCCTTCACCGGGACGATCACGGTGGCCGGAGGAAACCCCGAGGGGCGCATCGCCAGCTGCTGCGACACGTAGGCCGCACGCTTGCGCTCGCCGCGCAGTGAAAGGAATGCCAGGATGAGGGCAGGGCCTGCGAAGAACCAATACCAGAACACGCCAGTTGTAGGATATCAGGGCTGGTATTCGCTTACGCGTATCCCAGGTGTTATCCCCTTGGATAACACAACGCCCGCTATCCAATTTCTGCATTGTGATGGGCCGCATCGCGCTTGAGAATAGGCAAAGGAGGGCTGGGTCAGGTTAAAGATGCCGAGTCCCTACAAACGACTTCTATTCGTTTATCCCGATTTCGAACCCACCTACTGGGGCATGCAGCACGCCCTGCCCCTGGTGGGGCGAAAATCGTTCATGCCGCCCCTGGGCCTCATGACCATCGCGGCCCTGACACCCGACCGCTACGATCTCCGGATCGTGGATATGAACTGCGAGCCGCTTACCGCCGAGCACATCGCGTGGGCCGACATGGTGCTCTTCTCGGCGATGATGATGCAGCAGCGGACCCTCTTTACGGCCGCCCAACGCTGCCGCCAGGCCGGCAAGCCGGTGGTCTTCGGCGGGCCCTTTCCGACGTCGTTCACGGACGAATGCCGCCCGTTCTGCGACCACATGGTCCTGAACGAAGGCGAGGTAACGTGGCCGCTGTTTCTGGCGGACCTGGAGGCGGGAGAGCTTCAGCCGGTCTACGCCAGCACCGAGAAGCCGGAGGTTACCAGGAGCCCGTGCCCGCGATTCGACCTGGTGAATATGGGCGACTACGCCATGATCCCGCTGCAGTATTCGCGCGGCTGCCCGTTCTTGTGCGAATTCTGCGACATCATCGTCCTCTACGGGCGGGTGCCCCGCACGAAGACCCCGGCCCAGATGCTCGCCGAGCTGGACGCCGTATATGCGACCGGTTACCGCGGCGGCGTTTTCATCGTAGACGACAACTTCATCGGCAATAAGCGGGAAGTCGCGCAATTCCTTCCGGAGCTGGAACGCTGGAACCGCGAACACGGCAATCCGTTTCAATACGGTACGGAAGCCTCGTTGAACCTGGCGGAAGACAGGAAACTGCTGCGGAAGCTGGTTGAGGCCGGGTTCCTGTGGATCTTCATCGGCATCGAGACCCCCACGGTGGAGGCGCTCAAGGAAACGCGCAAACTGCAGAACATTGGCGGCTCGCTAGCAGATCGCGTGCGCCTGCTGCAGAACGCCGGCCTGCTGGTCTTCGGCGGGTTCATTCTCGGCTTCGACAATGAGACGGAAGACATTTTCGACCGGCAGATCGAGTTCATCCAGGAAGCAGCGATTCCGAACGCCCTGATCGGCCAGTTGGGCGCCCTTCCGGGAACGCCGCTGCTGGCGCGCATGGAGAAGGAAGGCCGCTTGCTGCGGTCCCTTACGGACCCCGGCGGCCTCGGCCCCTTCTACAGCAACTTCCAGACAAAACTGCCGTTCGGCATGATTGTCCGCGGCCAGCAGAAGATCCTGGAAACCATTTACGAGCCGCGTGCCTACCTCGACCGGTTGCTGGAAGCTTATCGGAGACTGCCTCGAGAGAAGAGCTGGTCCCGCAAGCTGGCGCGGCTCCTGTTCCCGAGCGGCATGGTGCTGGGGAGCGGAACGCGATCGCAGGGGAAAGCCCTCCCCCAGATGAGCGGAAAGGCCCGGGCGGCTGCGCTCGTGCGTTTCCTGCGCCACGTGGAGCCGGATTACCGCCGGGAAGCGCTGCGCTTCATGGGGATCATGATCCGCGAGTGCCCGGAATACTTCCAGCAGTCGCTGGACTACCTGGTGATGGGCTATCACTACTACAAATTCACTCGCGACACGGTGGTTCCGGAATACAAGCGGGTGCTGGCGGAATATCCCGACGGCCAGCCGGCGCGGCCCCTGCCGCGCGCTTCCATTCATCCACGACCCGCGCCGGCCCGGCGGACGAAACAGGAAGCCCTTGTGGAGTTGGGTACGACGTCGGCGCTTTGAGCGCAAGCGCTCCCGGGGCAAATTTTACGCGGTGCTCTCCGTGTTGGCCCCATTGGAAGCCAGGCGTACCACGAACATCAAGTCGTCGCGATTCACGGCCTGGCCGTTTTCAGGCACTACCCTCACCATCTGGAACAGGCTGCCGGCCGGGAACAGGCGCTCCTCGCCGGAGTGGAACGACGCCAGGCTGAGGGGGCGAAAGCTCTTCATGGCTTCGAGCAGGCAGATGGTGTGCTCGCTATCCACCACGTCGCCGGCCGCGACGAATTCCGGCTCGCCGGGGGAAGGCGCGCGGTAGAAGATGCCCGCCGAAGGCGCCGGCACGCGGTATTCGTCGGTGCCGGGGATGCGCAGGCTCTCCAGGTCCATGGGCTGCGTGGTTTCCCCGGCCGCGGATTCCATCTCGGCGATCAATTCCGCGCCGTCGATGCGCCGGGTGAATTCGCGCAGGTATGTGGTGTCGTACTCGCCGCCCTGAAACTGCGGGTCGTCCAGGATCCGCTTCAGGACGGGGATATTGGTCGAGATGCCGCGGATCTCCACCTGGTCGAGATACTCGCGCAGCAGGCGGATTACCTCATCGCGCGTGCCGGCGTGCGCGATAAGCTGCACGATCATGCTGTCGTAATAGGGAGTGACGGTTTTGCCCTGGTCCACCGCGCGGATCAGGCTGATGCCGGGGCGCTCGGGGAATCGGAAGACCGTGACGTCCCCGGGACAGGGCAGGAACGAGAGGGCGCCGCCCGGACTCCGCACGGCGCGTTCGGCGTTGATGCGCAGTTCCATCGAGTAGCCGTTGTGCCCGGCCTCCATGGTTTCGATCGAATTGCCCGCCGCGACGTGAAACTGGGCACTTACGATGTCCACTCCCGAAACGGCCTCGGTCACCGGGTGCTCCACCTGGAGGCGCGTGTTCATCTCCATGAAGTAGACTTCGCCGCGCGCCAGGTCGTAAATAAACTCCACGGTGCCGGCGCCCGTGTAGCCGATGGCTTCCACGATCTTCGCGGCGTGGCGGTAGACCGCCTCTTCGAGATCGGCGGGCAGCACCACGGAGCCCGATTCCTCGATCACCTTCTGGTTGTTGCGCTGCACCGAGCAATCGCGCAGGCCGAGCACTTTCGTGTGGCCGTGGTGGTCGCGCAGAATCTGCACCTCCACGTGGCGCAGGGAGGCGATGAACCGCTCCAGGTAGACGTCGCCGTTGCCGAACGCGCTGCGCGCCTCGGCCGAGATCCGCAGGAACGCGGCAGCGAACTCTTCGGGCTGCTCCACCACCGCGATGCCCTTGCCGCCTCCGCCGTGCACCGCTTTGATGATGACGGGGTATCCGATCTCTCCGGCCAGCCGCGCGGCCGCTTCGGCCTGGGTGACGATGCCATGGCTGCCCGGCACCACCGGAATCCCCAGCCGCATGGCGGTGTGAATGGCGTTGGACTTGTGGCCCATCAGCTCCATGCTCTCCGCCGGCGGGCCGATGAAATTGATGGAGTGCGCCCGGCAGACGCGCGCAAAGGCCGCGTTCTCGGAAAGGAAGCCGATGCCCGGATGCAGGGCCTCCGCTCCGTTCCGCTCGGCCACCCGCACGATGCTCATGGCGTTCAAATAGCTCTCGCCGGGCGTATTGCCGCCGATGCAGACGAGCCGGTCGATCGCCGGACGCAGCAGGCCGGCAGCCGGCGATTCCATATCGGCGTCCGACTGCACCAGCACCACTTCGAGGCCGTTCTCCTGGGCCTTGCGGACAATCTTCTCGGCCGCGCAGCCGCGCGCGTGCACCAGGACCCGGGTGAAAGGGGCGGTCCGCATTTGCTCGCCGATTTCGACGGGGGTTTCTTCCTCGGCCGTCTCGAGCTCGAGCCGCAATACGCGGCCGATCACCTCTTCGACCGATTCTCGAGCCGTGGGGATGGTGGGATCGATGGCCCGCAGCGCGTCGTCCAACCCTTCGTAGAAGGGGTGCCGCACGAGGCCCCGCATGGCGCCCGTCTCGCGGCTGAGGTAATTCGAGAGGGTGGCAGCGCACGGCAAGTGCTCGGGCACCACGATCTGGCCGGCGAACGGCATGTTGGTGCCTGCCCAATAGTAAGTTTGCACCAGCGGGTGGGTCACAAAGCTGGCCTGCGCGCCTCCGGTGCAGTCGCCGAATCCGAAGCACACCACCGGCAGGCCTGTCTCGCGGACGAATCGCGTAATGCGGTCGTTCAACACTGCCATGGGGAACAGGGCGCCGGCGCTCTCCTTGGTTTGCATGCCTCCGGAGGAGATGAACGCGATCACCGGCAGGCGCCGCTTGGCGCACTCCACCAGCAGCCGGCAGAACTTCTCGGTGGCCGCCATATCGAACGCTCCGGCCTGGAATTCGAGGTTGGACACCACCACGCCGACGTGCCGCCGCGCGGCGCCGGCCTTAAGGCGCGCGATGCCGGTGATGGCGCCGCAGGGGGGAATGCCTTTCGCCAGCGCTTCTTCGATGGAGGCGCGAAAACCAGGGAAGCGGGCCGGGTCGGCGGTCATCAGCCGCGCATCCGTCTCGCGAAAATCCACGAAGAACCGCTCCAGGATGGCGTTGGCGGTGATCGGGCTCTGCTTCTTGAGCTGCTGCAGCTCGTCCTGAATCAAGAGGTCCTGGTAGGCTTCGGTCAGGCGGTTCCAGAAATCGCGGATCCCGATGTTCTGCGGCCGGATCTGGCCTTCGAACGGCCGTCCCGACGCGACGCTTTCAAAGTAGGCCGGCAGCAGGTGCTCGAAGTAGAACGTGATGATGGCGAACAGCGGCTCGCTCACCCGCGGGTGCACCAGCTTCTTCCACTCCTCGGCCTTCTTCAGCAGCTTCTGGCGGTCGCCGTGTTTTGCGAAAAAGCCGATCCAGGACACGAACCGGCGCTTCATGGAGCGCTGGCGCTCTTCGCTCGAATCCGGAATGATGCGCTGCCGCGCCAGTTCCGACGAGGCCTGCTCCAGCGATCCTTCGAAGAGGCGGCGTACCGACTCGCGGCTGAGGGCGTTGGCGGCGATCGCCTCTCGGGCGATCAGCCGCATGCCGTTCACCAGGTTGTCGTAGATCATGTCGAAGAGCAGGAAGTTCTCGCACTCCTCGACTGCGATGTCGCGGAATTCGCGGCGCCCCAGCACGTCCAGCACGGTGCGGGCCTCGCCCGCGGCGCCGCTGCCCGCGTCTCCGCGGCGCAAGTGGTCGGCCAGCGCCACGAAGTTGGCTTGCGCCGCTCCCTTCCACTGATTGAGCAGGTGAAAGCCTACGGTGAACAGCAACTGGTCCGTGGCGCCGCGCAGGTTGGCCTCGGGGTCGCCGAAGATCAGCCTGCCGATCCGCCCGCGAGCGTCGGCCAGCTCTCCGCGCCGCTTCAGATACCCCTTCCACGCCTTAGTGAGCTCTTCGTCGTAGTGCAGCTCGAGCGGATGGGCCAGCCAGTTCTGAAAAATGCGGTGGTATTCCTGCGCGATGCGGCGGCGCAGGTCGCCCCGCGGGATGTCGGAGGCGCTGAGGCGCCCGTATTGCTCTCGCGTGGTGGAGCGGATGCGGCGCCGGAGTCCCAGGTAGCGCACATGGCGGAAGGCGCAGCCGAACAGGTTGGGCTGCTCGGTCGGGTTATCCAGAAGGGACAGGGGAGCGCGCTGGAGTTTCGAGAGAGCCTCCGACGGCTCCAGGTACCGAAGCACCGCACGGCGGTAGTGCTCGAAGATCTCGGCGGGGTTTTCCGCGACGAATTTCTCGGCGGCGCGCTCCGCGGCGCGGATGGCGCTGCCGATGGCCGCCAGCACGTTCGGGATCTTTTCCGCTTCTCCGGGCACGAAATCGATGATGCCGTCGAGAATTCCAGCATGCAGAAGCTCGTAGCTGCTGACCCCAACGTATTTCGCGCATTCCTGCCACGAAAGGTCGTACTTTCGTGCAATACCGGCCATGCCGCGCGGCTGTATGGTATTGAAGACACCATCGCGGACGCTAAGCAGGATGTTGGTGGTGGCGAGCGGAATTGCGCCCCCGCTGTATCCGTTGCCTAGCACAATGCCGACGGTGGGCACATGCAGTTGCGCAAATTCCGCGATCAGCCGCGAGATGGAATGCGCCTGGTTGTGACGGTTGGCGGCTTCGCCGGCGTCCGCGCCCGGAGTGTCCATGAAAGTGACGACCGGGATGGCGCGGCTGGCGAACCCGCGAATAATCTCAACGGCGCGCAGATGGTGCTCCGGCATCCAGATGCCGTTCCGCTTGCGCCGGTCGTGAGCCAGAATTCCGACGCGACGAAGGCCTCCCGGGGCGCCGAAATCCAGCAGCATTTCGGCGGCATACAGCGGACCCATTTCGATCTCGCGCAGGGTCTCGCCGCCGAGCCGCCGGATGACCCAGCGCGCGCCTTGCCGGGTGGGATCTTCCGACGGGTATACGACCGACGCCACGTAGTCGTCGACACCCAGTGAGCGGAGTTCGCGCATGCGGGCGTCTACCGCCTCGCGGTCCAGTACTCCCTCGATCGGAATCCCGATTCCGCCCCGTTCAGCAGGGAAGCGCGATACGTCCGCCGCCTGCTGTTCGGCTATGAGAAAGAGAGGATCTCCCGAATATGGTTTGCGCTTCAAGGTTTCGCCTCGTTACAAAAGCAAAGCGCAAGTGTAACAGAGCGGCCGCTGCCAGTGCTTCGGCGCGCTCGCGGCCGCGCGGGCTCAGGGAGATTCCGGTACGTCTTGCTGTCTGATATCTCACAATATCTTGATTGTTGTGAACATCCACCGGATGTACTAGTACGCATAGGGTAAGGTCTGTGTGCGGCGGTACGTTGGAGGTGGTACGAATTAAAAATATCTCGTGACGACTGCAACCGTATAGCGCTAGACTTCATTAACTGGAGTAAACGCCACAAATCACGGCAGGTCCTTATATGAATCGCGCCGACGAAGCTGTTCTGTCGTTTGAAGATCCTCTGACATACCTTCCCCGCAAACCCGTCCAGGAGTTTGCGCGGCGTCGAGTGATCTATGACCCCAATCAACCCTCTGAGAGCCTCTATGTCGTGATCCTGGGACGAGTCAAGCTCACGAGCATCGCAGACGATGGTACTCAGACAATCGCGCGCATCGCCTCCCCGGACGGGTTGTTCGGCGAAGGCGCGCTGGTCGGTTCCCGGCATTCCGAATCCGCTGTCGCACTCGACAACATCTCGGTAATGTCGTGGACCATGGCGGAGAT
Source organism: Bryobacterales bacterium (assembly GCA_963836015.1). GTDB lineage: Bacteria > Acidobacteriota > Terriglobia > Bryobacterales > Bryobacteraceae > CAWCDJ01. The sequence goes on from CAWIIF010000015.1 coordinate 1,836,064, forward strand.
CGAGCGGCACATCGAAACCGAGCCGCGCCTCGGCCTGGCACTGTCGCAGTACTTGATCCGCCAGTGCATCGAACTGCAGGACCGCATTCAGAGCATGGCGGTCTACAAGACGCCGGAACGGGTGATGGTCTCGCTGATTCAACTGGCGAACAGCCTGGGAACGCCCATGGCGGACGGCGGTGTCCGGATCGGTCCCCTGACGCATCACACCATTGCGGAGTACGTGGGCACGTCGCGCGAGATCGTGACGTTCCAGCTCAACCGGCTGCGCCGGCTGGGAATGCTGCGCTATTCGAGGAAGCATATGGACATCTATGCCGAGGCGCTCAAAGAGACGCTCCGGCAGCAGGGCGTCGGCTTGCCGCACGCTCCTCGCGACATGATGTGGCAGGCGGCCGGGTAGCACATTAGTCGTAAACGAAGTGGAGGATCTTCTTGAGATCCTCCCAAGCTTCGCGCTTGGCGCTCTGATTGTAAGGCCGCAGCAGGTAAGACGGGTGGTATGTCACCATGACGGGGATGTCCCGCCACTGAAACCACTTACCGCGCATCTTGGTAACTCCTTCTTTATGTCCGGTCACCGCCCGGGCGGCGGTTCCACCGAGCGCGCAGATCGCTTTGGGATGAATCGCCGAGAGTTGCCGGTAAAGAAACTGGCCGCACGTTTCCATCTCGTCCGGCTCGGGAGTGCGGTTCCCGGGAGGGCGGCACTTCACCACGTTGCAGATGTAGACGTCGGCCCGGGAGAGAGGAATCCCCTCTTTTTTCGCGGTGCCCTCGATCATCTGGGTGAGTAGCTGGCCGGCGCGCCCGACAAAAGGGATGCCCTGCTCGTCCTCGTCCGCTCCAGGGCCCTCGCCCACGAAGACCAGAGAGGACCGTTCGTTGCCGGTGCCGAATACGATCTTGTTGCGCCCTTCGTGCAGGCGGCAGCGGCGGCAATCGCCGATGTCGTCGAGGATGCGCAGCAGCGTGTCGCCTTCGGGAGCGAGCGGCGGAAGTTCGAGGACCCCCGCTCCCTCACTGTCGCGGCTCTGTTCCGGAAGCGGTGCCGGTTGGCGATAGAGGGTTTTGATGCCGAGGTCCTGGTAGAACTCGAGATAGCGGCGTAGGGTTTCAGCGTCCATTGGAGGCGTGCAGGGCCAGCCGGAGTTTGAGGATTTCGTCGAAGATGCGATCGGCCAGTTCGCGCTTGGAAGCCCTGGGAAGGGGAATGGTCTCACCCGTGGCCAGCGCCAGGATGACTTCGTTCTGGTCGGATTCGAAGCCCACGTCGGGTCCGCCGACCAGGTTTCCGACCACCATGTCGCAGTTCTTGGATTGCAGCTTGCGGCGGGCCTCCTGCTGCAGGTTCTGCGTTTCGGCCGCGAATCCCACCAGCAGCCGGCCGTCCTTCTTGCGCCCCAGTTCGGCCAGGATATCGGGCGTCGGGTCGAGCTCGAGCGAGATGCGGGCGGCGGTCTTTTTGACTTTCTGATCGGGAACCTTGCTGAGGTGAAAATCGGCCACGGCGGCGGCCTTGATCACGATCGATGCCGGCTCCAGGTTTTCGAAGACCCGGTCGCGCATCTCGACCGCGGTATGCACCGGCAGGACCTCGACACCCTTGGGCGGATCCAGGTGCACGGGTCCGGAAACCAGAATCACGCGCGCGCCGCGTTCGGCGGCGGCTTCGGCCAGGGCGTACCCCATCTTGCCGCTGGAGCGGTTGGAGATGTAACGCACCGGGTCGAGCGGTTCCTGGGTCGGTCCGGCGGTGATCAGGATGGTCTCGCCGTCGAGGTCGCGGCGGCGGTGCGAAAGAGCATCGATGGCGGCGGCGATTTCCAGCGGTTCGGCGAGGCGGCCCGGCCCCGTCATCCCGCAGGCCAGGTAGCCGCTTCCAGGCTCGACAATCCGGTGCCCGCGGCGGCGCAGGGTCTCCAGGTTGGCCTGTGTGGCGGGATGCTGCCACATGTTGACGTTCATCGCCGGCGCGATTACGACCGGCCCGGTGAAAGCCAGGTAGAGCGTCGTGAGGAAGTCGGATGCCAGCCCGAGCGCCATTTTGCCGATCAGGTCGGCCGTCGCCGGAGCGACCACCAGGACTTCATTCTCCTGGGCCACCGAGATGTGTTCGATGGCGCTTTCGATGGCGAAAAGATCGGTAAGCGTCTTGCGCCCTGTGAGCGCCGCGAAGGTCAGCGGGCGGACGAACTCCTCGCCCGCGGCCGTCATCACCGCCTGGACCTCGTGGCCCTCCTGCATGAGGAGGCGCGCCAGTTCGGCCGCCTTGTAGGCGGCAATACCGCCTCCAACGCCGAGAATGATTTTCATGACGCGATCTAGAGAACCGGTTCGGGCGCCGGTTCCTCGGGCGCCTGGCCGGTGAGGCTGTATTTGACGAGCCCGCGCCGGACTTCTTCCATGGCGATGATGGTGGGCTTCTTGGAGGACGTCGGCAACACCGGACGCGCGCCGCCCTGCAATTGCCGGGCGCGTTTGGCGGCAACGATGATAAACCGGTAGGTGCTCTGCTCCGCGTCGTCCGGGATCGTGCAGTGCGCGTTGTTCCGTGGGGCTTTGTCAGCCATGTTGTCGATACCTCTTCAAACTCGAAATGTCTCCAGAATCGGGCGGATCTGCTCTTCGATCCTGGTCCGTCTCGCCCGCTCGGCGCGAACGATGGCGCTCAAAACAGCGTCGGATTCCGCCAGGTCGCGGTTGACGACCACGTAATCGTACTGGTCGTAGTTCCGGATCTCTTCCGCCGCTTCCCGCAACCGCCGGGCAATCACCTCGTCGCGGTCTTCGCTGCGCGCACGCAACCGCTGTTCTAAAATCTCGCGAGAGGGAGCCAGGATGAACACACTTACGGCTTCAGGAATCTGACACTTCAATTGTCTCGCACCTTGGACATCAATGTCGAGTACCAGGTCTTTCCCCGAGGCGCGGGCTTCCTCCAGAATTCCCCTGTGCGTGCCATAGTAGTTTCCGAACACCTCCGCCCACTCCAGAAACTCGTTCCGGGCGATCATGGCTTCGAACTCCCCCCGGGAGACGAACCGGTAGTTCTGCCCGTCCACCTCGGTCCCGCGCGGCTTGCGGGTGGTGTAAGAGATAGAAAACATTAGCTCGGGCACGCTGACCAGCAGCCGTGACACTAGCGTCGATTTTCCGGATCCGGAAGGCGCGGAGATGATGAAGACGGTGGTCATTATTCCAGATTCAACGACTGCTCCCGGATCTTGTCGATTTCGGACTTGGCGGCGAGGGCCAGGTCCGTAATTGTGAGGCCCAGATCGCCGAGGCCGCCGGTCTTCGAGAGAACGGTGTTCGATTCGCGGTTCATCTCCTGCAGCAAAAAATCCAGCCGCTTGCCGATTTCGCCTCCGGCGGCGAGCAGGTTCTCGAGGTGTGCGGCGTGAGTGCGCAGGCGGACCAGCTCCTCGGCAATGTCGCTGCGGTCGGCCAGCAGGGCGGCCTCCTGCGCCAGGCGCTGCGGCTCGATGCCCGCACCGTTCAGCAGGTCGGTGAGTTTTTCGCGCAGCCGCTTTTGAAAAGCTGGAATGGCGCCCTCGCGGATCTTCTCCATCCGCACGACCAGATCGCAGAGGTTCTCGCAGCGCTGGCGGATCTCCGCGGCGGTGGCCTCGCCCTCGCGCTCGCGGAAAGCATTCAGCATGGCTACTGCCTCGGACGCGCCTTCGAGCACCGTCTTGGCCAGTTCGTCGTTCAGCTCCTGCTCTTCGCCCGTGCCCAGCATGCCGGGAATCCGCAAGGCGGCGTTGAGGTCCGGCTGGCCGCCCAGCTGGTAGAGCTCCGCCGCTTCGCGAAAAGCCTGCATGTAAAGGCCGAGCAGCTCGCGGTTCACGCGGCCCGCGGCGGCCCCCGTCCGCGTGAGCGTGACATGGACCTGCAGGTGCCCGCGCGCCACTCCGTTCTTGATGACGCCGCGAATATCGTTCTCGAGCGAATCGAACTCCGCCGGCAGGTGGAAATGCAGGTCCAGGCCGCGATGATTGACGCCCTTCAAGCTGACGACGATCTCGCCCTGCGGCGCCGTCTTCCTCACCCGGGCGAAGCCGGTCATGCTGCGTACACTCACAGGTCAACCACCGATCCGGCAGCCTCGAACTGCAGCTCGTGGAGCCGCTGATAGATCCCGCCGCGCCCGACCAGCTCCTCGTGCGTGCCGGTTTCGCGGATGCGCCCTTTTTCGAGCACCGCGATTTTGTCGGCGCGGCGAATCGTGGAAAGACGGTGCGCGATCACGATCACGGTGCGGTGTTCCATGAGATTGGCCAGGGCCCTTTGCACGAGCATTTCGGATTCGGTATCGAGGTGCGACGTGGCCTCGTCCAGAATCAGGATCGGCGCGTTTTTCAAAAGGGCGCGCGCGATGGCGATGCGCTGCCGCTGGCCTCCGCTAAGCTTGAGCCCGCGGTCGCCGATAACAGTGTCGTAGCCTTCGGGCAGCGCCTCGATGAAATCGTGGGCCAGTGCGGTGTGCGCCGCCTCGCGGATCTTATCCGCCGGCACGCCCGGCTGGCCGTAAGCGATGTTGTTGGCCACCGTGTCGTTGAACAGGAAGGTGTCCTGGGCCACCAGCCCGATCTGCCGCCGCAGGGAAGCCAGGCTGATCTCGCGCACGTCGCGGCCGTCCACTTTCACACTGCCGCCGGTCACATCGTAGAAGCGCGGGACCAGGTTGGCGAGCGTCGTCTTGCCGGCGCCGCTCGGCCCGACCAGCGCTACCACTTCGCCTGCCTTGACCTCGAGGTTGACGGAGTGGACCTGGAAGCCGTCGGGCGCGCCGGGGTAGAAGAACGAAGCGTTCTCGAAGACGATTCCTTCGTGGAAGCCTTCGATCTTCGGATCGCCGGGGCGCTCGACGATGGCTTCGGAATGATCGAGGTATTCGAAAACTTTCTGCGAAGCGCCGAGCGCCTGCTGAAAGATGTTGTTGATGCCGACCAGCCGTTTCAGCGGCTCGAGCAGCAGCAGCAGCGCGGTCAGAAAGCTGACGAAATCGCCCGCACTGATGGTTCCGGTCTTGATGTTCGTGCGGGCGTACGTCAGCAGCGCGATGATCATCACCAGCGCGATGAAATCGACCAGGGGAGACGAGAGCGCCTGCTGCAGGATATAGCGGGCGTTGGTTTTGAGCAGGCGGCGCGAGGCCTCCCGGAACTTGCGCGATTCGTATCCTTCGGCGCCGAAGGCTTTCACCACCATGTGGCCGCTGAAGGTCTCCTGAAGGATCTGGTTCAACTCGGCCTGGCGGTCCTGCGTGCGCCGGCTGGTGCGGCGGATGCGCCGGCCGATGCGCGTCACCGGCAGCATCACGGCCGGGAGAATGGTCAGGCTGACCAGGGCCAGCATCCAGTCGGTACTCACCAGCACGAACAGGAGCGCGATCGCGCTGAACCACTGCCGGAAGAAATCCGCCAGCATCTGCGAGGTGGCGAGCTGCACCTTGTCGATGTCGTTCATCAGGGACGACATGAGCTGGCCGGTGGAGTGCGATTCGAAAAACTCGGCGCCTTTGGACAGCACCTTGTCGAAGACGGCGTTGCGCAGATCCGTGACCGAGGAAAACCCGGCGTAGCTGACCAGGTAGTTGCCCAGGTAGTCGCAAATGCCCTTGATGAGGAAGCACGCGATAAGGGCGAACGCCACCATGAACCAGATGCTGCGGCCCTGAAGCGGGACCACCTGCTCGAGAAAAATCTGATGTCCGAAAACCGGCTTGGCCAGCAGCGGAGTGAGTCCGGCGGGCCGGTCGGCGGTCAGAACGCGGTCGAAGATCGGACGTACCAGGAGGGCCAACGCGCCCTGGGCGGCGCCCGCGACGGCCATCAGGATCACGGACGCGGCCAGGTGCACCCAGTACCGCCGGGCGTATCCGAGAAGTCGCATCAATTCCTTCATGCGGGCACCCGCAGGCGCGCCAGCGCGTCGAGCACTTGAGAGACTTCCACGCCGGCGACTCCGGAAGGCGACGTGACGACTTCCGAGGCGGTGCGCCAGGGCCCCCAGATGGCCGGGTCGGAGGCACCGAAGATTACGACGACCGGGAGGCCGAAGGCGGCAGCCATGTGGGCCGGCCCGGAATCGTTGCCGGCGAAGAGCAATGCCGAGGCCAGCAGACGCTTGATTTCCGCGAGCGACGCTCCGGCGATGGTACGGAACTCACGGAAGGGGCTGAGGTCGTCCGTGGCGCTGCCGATGAAAACCGGTTCGAGGCCGTGGCTGCGCAGATGCCCGGCCACGGCGAGGAAGCGCTCCGCGGGCCAGGTCTTGGCTGGGGTGGAGGCTACGGGGTGGATGACGGCATGCCCGCTCCCTGACGGTCGCGGCTCTGTGAAGAGGCGGGCGCGGGGGATGTCGACAGGGGCGGCTCCGAGATAAAACATGGCGCTCGCCAGATGTTCGGCGGTGTGGACCTTCCGATCGAGGTGGAGAATCTCCTGGGCCCGGGGGATCAGAACGTTATAGGCGAATCGATTTCGGAAGTGCGCAAAGCCCGCGCGGAAGCGCGCGCCGGACAGCCGCGTCATCCACGCGCTGCGGGTGCCGCCGTGTAAATTGAGGCACAACTCGGGCCGCCATCCGCGCAGAGCGCCGGTCGACGGCGGCAGGATCGCGTCGATGGCTGGGTTCTCTTCGAAGACGGCGCGGAAGCGGTCTTCCACCACGACGGCGAGCTTCAGATCGGGGCGGGAGCGTTTCAGAATGTCGAGTGCAGGAGTAGTAAGCACGCAATCGCCCAGCGACCGCAGCCGGATCACAGCCACCCGGCCGCCGCGCGGCAGACATTCCAAAACGCTATCCACGGATCTATTCTTCTACTTTCGCCTCATCCACCAGCATGACGGGAATATCGTCGCGGATGGGATAGACGCGATGACATTGGACGCATTTCAATCCGCTCTGGTCCGGCTTGAGTTCCAATTCAGCCTTGCAGATGGGGCACACCAGAATCTCCAGCAGCTCCTTATTGATAGCCATAGCGAATCTCTCAGTTTAACAATTACGCCCTGGCCGCGTTCTGCATCTCGGAACGCGCTTTGGCGATGGTGTCCAGGTACTGCCTGGCGCGCGCTTCGATGACATCGAAGCGGCCCTCGCTCACGGTTTGATTGTCGACCAGTTCGCTGCCCACGCCGCAGGCCCATGAGCCGGCCTTCAGGAAATCACCGATAGTCTCGAGGTTCACACCGCCGGTAGGCACCATCTCGATGTGGGGGAACGGTCCTTTCAACGCCTTGATGTACTTGGCCCCACCTACGTTGCCGCAGGGGAAGATTTTGACGGCATCCGCGCCGGCTTCCCAGGCGGAGAGCACCTCGGTGGGGGTCAGCGCGCCGGGGAAGATCACCTTGGAGTAACGCTTCGCGATCTCGATTGTGGAAGCGCGCAGGCTGGGGGTAACGAAGAATTCCGCTCCGGCCAGCATGCAGGTGCGGGCGGATTCGGGGTCGAGCACCGTGCCTGCGCCGAGCACCAGCTTGCCGCCAAAGCGGTCGGCCGTTTTTTCGAGAGCGCGCACCGCGCCCGGAACCGTCATAGTGATCTCGACCGCGCGGAGGCCGCCGTTATAAAGCGCCTCTACCGTGAGGATGGCGCCCTCCTCGCTCGAGCAGCGCACGATCGGAACGATACCAGACTGCCGGATCAAGGCCAGAATCTCAGCGGGTTTCATCAGTTTCTACGCTAACACGAGGCGGGGTGGCAGCCGGACGTGTAAACTCTACCGGCAAAGTGATGGAAGACGCACTTCCGGCGCGTGACCAACGGGCGTTTCCTTCGTCTCATGTATGACCATGACGCGAGGGTGATCCCGTGCCGGACCAATGCAATCGAGAGTCAGTTCAAAGACAGTTGGAGCGGATTCTGAGGAGCCCCCAACTGCAGTCGGCACCGAGCCTGTGCCGCTTGCTGCGCTTTGTGGTGGAAGAGACGCTGGCCGGAAGGGCCGGCGCACTCAAGGAGTATTCGCTGGGAGCGGAAGTATTCGGACGCGGGGAAGCGTTCGATCCGCGGATGGACCCGATCGTGCGTGTACAGGCGCGCAATCTGCGGGCACGGCTGGCCCAATATTACGATGGGCCGGGCGACGCCGACGCGGTGCTCATCGAACTTCCGAAACGTACCTACGTTCCGGTGTTTCGGTCGCGGATGCCGGAACCGGTCCCTGCTTTTGAGGTGGAGGCAGTCGCAGTGGCGGCGGCGGTTACCGCGTGTGCAGCGGTCGCGGCGCCGGTAACGATCGCGGCATCCCGGCCGCGTGCCGGCCGGATCGCGCGGGCACTGGGCGCCGTAGTGCTGCTGGCGCTCTCCGCGGTGGTGTTCTGGCCGCTCCATTCGCGCGACTTCGGGCGAGCCTCGCACGTGCCCGATCCGCGCGCGCAGGATCTATACATCCGCGGCCGCTATATCATGGACCGGCAAACCGAGCCGGCGCTGCGCGAGAGCATACGGTGCCTGGAGCAGGCGGTGGCGCTCGATCCCAAATTCGCCGCGGCCTATGCCGGGCTGGCCGACGCGCATAACATTCTGGCGCAGTATGGGTACATCTCCCCGTCGGAGGGCATGCAGCAGGCGCGGAAAGATGCGCGGCGCGCCCTCGAAATCGATCCCGGGCTGGCGGATGCCCACGTTTCGCTGGCCGCCGTTCTGGAGGCCTACGACTGGAACTGGGCAGGCGCCGAACGCGAATACCGCCGCGCCCTACAGTTGAATCCCTGGCTCTCGACCGCTCACCTCTGGTATGGCATGTTTCTGCGCGACCAGGGCCGCCTGAAGGAGGGACTGGCCGAGCTGCGGCGGGCCGCGCAGCTCGAACCCTTCTCGGTAATGACCAGCATCAACATCGCGCACGCGTTCATGCTGGACCGGAATTACGCCGCCGCGGCCGACGCGGCCCGCCACGCCGCGGAGATGGCTCCGGAGCTGGTGACCGCGCAGCTCATTCTGGCCAACGCCCTGCGCGCGGATTCCAAGGCGGCGGAGTCGGATGAAGTGCTGGCCCGCGCGGTGCAGTCCGCCACTGGGAATCCTCACGCGCTCTCGTTGATGGCCTGTGCGCTGGCCAAACGCGGAAGGCAGCAGGAGGGCCGGCAGCTCCTCGATCAGCTCGAGCGGCTGGCGCAGGTGCGTTATGTCTCCCCGTACGACCTCGGCAACGCGTCCCTCATGCTGGGGGACGAGGACCGCGCGCTCCACTTCTTCCGGGAGGCCTACCGCCAGCGATCGAGCGGACTAATCTTCCTGCGCTTCGCGAACTTCGCCAGCATGGCGCGTTCCGCCGAGTTCCACTCCCTGGTGGAACAGATGCACTTCGCCGGCTAACGTAGCGGGCCGGCCCGCTTACTTACGTGCGCGGCTCTGTGACATTGGTCTCCCGGCGGCTTGCAGTGGTGATAATATGAGGGGCTATTCGCTGGCTGCCTATTATGGACCACATCCTCTCAATTGTCCTGTTCACGCCGCTGGCCGGACTTCTGGTGCTGCTGTTCATCCCCTCGTCGAACGTGCGCGCCATCAAGCTTTGGGCCAATTTCGCCGCGTTGGCGGGCTTTCTGGTTTCGCTCCCGCTGGTGTTCCGGTTCGATCCGGGTAAGGATTTCCAGTTCGTGGAGAGGGCCCCATGGATTCCCACTTTGGGCGCCACCTATCACATCGGGATCGACGGATTGGGCCTGCTGCTGGTCATGCTCACGACCGTCATCGGGTTCCTGGCGGTGCTCTCGAGCTGGAGCTCAGTGCACGACCGGCTGAAGGAATATTACGCGTTCTTCCTGCTGCTGCAGACCGGAATGCTCGGCGTCTTCATGGCGCTCGATTTTCTGCTGTTCTTCGTCTTCTGGGAGACCGTGCTGGTGCCGATGTACTTCATCATCGGGATCTGGGGCGGCCCGCGGCGGGCGTATGCGGCCATCAAGTTCATGATTTATACGCTCATCGGCTCCGTGCTGATGCTGCTCGGCATCCTGACACTCTACTTCCATCATTTTCAGGAGTTCCAGGTCTACAGCTTCGACATCGCCGATCTGATGCGGCTGCACCTCTCGAGCAGCGTCCAGTGGTGGGTCTTCTGGGCCTTCTTCGTCGGCTTTGCCGTCAAGGTGCCGATGTGGCCGTTCCACACCTGGCTGCCGGACGCGCATGTTGAGGCGCCCACAGCGGGCTCGGTGATCCTGGCGAGCGTCCTCCTGAAAATGGGGACGTACGGGTTCCTGCGCTTCTCCCTGCCGCTGCTTCCGGATGCGGCCAAAAACCCCACCGTGATCAATATTGTGGCGGTGCTCTCTATCATCGGCATCGTCTACGGCGCGCTGGCCTCGCTGATGCAGAAGGATTGGAAGAAGCTGGTGGCGTACTCATCGGTAAGCCACCTGGGTTTCTGCACGCTGGGCATCATCGCGCTGAACCCGGCGGGAATCTCGGGCTCGATCATCCAGCAGATCAACCACGGAATTTCGACCGGCATGCTCTTCCTGATTGTGGGCGTGGTGTATGAACGCCGCCACACGCGCGAGATTGCCGAGTATGGCGGGCTGCTGCGGGTGATGCCGATCTTCACGCTCGTGTTTGGAGTGGCGGCGTTGAGCTCGATGGGGATGCCGCCGCTCAACGGCTTCATCGGGGAAATCACGATTCTGGGGGGAGCGTTCCAGATGTCCAAGGTGTGGGCCTTCTGGGCGGCCGTGGGAATCGCGCTCGGCGCGGCGTACCTCTTGTGGCTCTTCCAGCGCACCATGCTGGGCGAGGTGAGCGAGAAGAACCGGACGCTGAAGGACCTTTCCTGGCGGGAGATCGCGATCTTCGCGCCGCTCATCGTGTGGGTTTTCTGGATCGGCCTGAACCCGCAGCCATATTTCCGGGTGCTCGATCGCTCGGTGGCGCAGATCGTGGAACGCGTGCGGCCGGGATACTATGCGCAGCAGCACCTGACGAATCCGCTGGAGCAGCCCAGTCCGACCGCCGCGCTGCGCCGGCCCTGAATCGCCTGCACGCTCCGGGCCTCCCGCACGTCGGTTCCAGCAGGAGGACGCATATGATGCGCTGCCGCGCCGCTTTAGTGCTCGCGATTCTGGCCGCCGCCCCGGCCTTCGCCGAAAACGTCTACAAAGTGGAGTTTAATATCCGGGATGGCAACGAGTCTGCCAAGGCCGGCCGCCGGTACACGATGTTGATCAACAACGGCACCAAGGGCGTATTCAAACTCGGAAGCCGCGTGCCGGTAGTTACCGGTTCGTTTCAGCCGGGGGGCAACACACAGTTCACCTATATCGACGTAGGGGTCAATATCGAATGCTCGATTGCCGAACACGGACCCAGCGTGGGACTCAACGCGAGTATCGATCTCAGCATGATAGCGCCTCCCGAGAAGGGCGTGCCGCCCGCGCCGAATCCGACCATAACGCAGATCCGGTTCAACCTGAATGCCGACCTGCCGCCGGGAAAATCCACCGCGGTCACAATGGTCGACGATCCGGTCACCACCCGCAAGTTCGAGGTCGAAGCCACGGTCACAAAAGTGAATTGAAGCGGCGTGTTGCCCCACGGGAGGTAAGAATGCGCTTCCGTACCGCGTAACCTCACCGATTTAGTTGCGGCCTCAAATTTTTACTCGACACAACCTACGGATCGTAATAGAATCCTCCCATACACCGCCGCCGGAACGCCACCACCGACACCAATCCAAGCTGAAGCCGTAGGACTGCCATAACTCTGCGTAAGAGGAGGGATTGGGTATGCACCGGAAAGCGATGCTGATCGCTTTGGTGCTCGTGTCCGCAGCGCCAGGATACGCGCAAACCACCAGCGGCTCCATCACGGGCAATGTCGTCGACGCGCAGCACGGCGCCGTGCCGAACGCCGTCGTAACCGCCACGGAGCTGGAAAAGAAGTTTACATTCAACACGAAGAGCGACGAGGTCGGCCGCTTTGTCTTTACACAAGTGCCGCCCGGCACTTATCGCATCTCTGCGGAATCGCCGGGATTCAAGAAGTACGACCGGGTGGGTATCACCTTGAACGCCAATGACAAGGTCTCCATCGGAGACCTGGTCATCGAAGTAGGCACCGTTACCGAACAAATCGAGGTTTCTGCCAGCGCGGTGCAGTTACAAACGGAAAGTGCCGAACGGTCGTCGGCGCTGGTGGCCAAGCAGATGGAGAATATCGCGGTGAACAGCCGCAGGTATCTCGACCTGGTGAAGCTGGTGCCCGGCGTGGTCAGCACGGTGAACCTGCAAACCGCGGGCCCCGGCGGCCTGGCCAGTATCTCAGCCAACGGCACCCGCACCAATTCGAACCAGCTGACCATCAACGGAATCAGCAACGTGGATACGGGTTCGAACGGCAGTTTCAACGTCACGGTGAGCCTCGATTCGGTGCAGGAGTTCAAGATCCTCACCGGCGTGTACCAGGTCGAGTACGGGCGCTCCATGGGGGCTCAGATCTCGGTAGTGACCAAGAGCGGCACCTCCGAATTTCACGGAAGCTCGTACTGGTTTCATCGCAACGACAGCCTGAATGCCAACAACTGGCTGAACAATCGCAACGGCCTGCCGGGCAACCGCGTTTTCGACTTCGTGCGGAACCCGCCCCTGGGCATCCAGCCGGTGCTGAACTACGGCCTGGTGAATACCATCAACCCGAGCAGCGCGCTGCTTTCGCCGCCCGATTTCTATGCGGCCGACCCCGTGGGCAAGATTCCGACGGTTTACAACTTCACCCTCGGGGTGCAGAGGAAACTGCCGCTCGGAATGGTGCTCGACACCGCCTATGTGGGTGCGCTCTCCCGGCACCTGCAGGACAATCGCAACCTGAACTACGTTCCGTACGGCTCCGCGTTCCTGCCGCAGTATCAGGACCCGACCTTGAGTTCGACCGCCCTGCTCGGATCGAGCGCGGGCATCAACAACTGGGACATCTCGCTCCAGAAGGAGTTCTCGATTAAGGAGCGGGCGCCCGTGACGTAAATCCCTCACCACCCCCGCCACGCTATCATGGTAAGGGAATCATCCCCTTCCATGTCGTTGAAATCCGAACCGGATATGGGTATCAATAGCTGGCTCGAAGACGAGCTATATCAACAATATCTGCACGACCGCACGGCGGTCGACGAAAGCTGGAAGCGAGTGTTCGAAGAGAACGGCGGATCGACCGCCGCTGCCGCGCCCGTTTCTCCGGCCCCGGCTTCTCCGGCGAGCGCTCCTCCAGCCGCCGCTCCTGCGCCTGCCGCGGATGTCGAACTTCAGCCGCTGCGCGGCGCGGCGGGGCGCATTGCGGAGAATATGGCGGCCTCTCTCGCCATCCCGCTCGCGACCTCGCAGCGTACCATCGCCGTCAAAGTGATGGATGAGAACCGGCGAGTCATCAATCAGCATCGCGGCCTGGTAGGGCGGAGCAAAGTCTCCTACACCCACATCATCGGGTGGGCGCTGGTCAAAGCCCTCGAAGATGTTCCGGCCCTCAACCATGCCTACTACGAGAAGGACGGACAGCCGTTCCGCGTGATTCACAAGCACGTCAACCTGGGAATCGCGGTGGATGTCGCGGGACGCGATGGCGCCCGCAGCCTGATGGTGCCGAATATCAAGGATGCCGGAAACCTCAACTTTCAGGAATACCTCACGGCCTTCGACGACCTGGTGAGCCGGGCGCGCACGGCCAAGCTCGCACCCGCCGACTTTCAGGGAACCACCCTTTCCCTGACCAATCCGGGCACGGTGGGGACCATGTCTTCCACTCCGCGGCTGATGCTGGGCCAAGGTGCGATTATCGCGACGGGTGCCATCGACTACCCTGCCGAATACCGGGGCGCCGCCGAGGAGACTCGTGCGGTCATCGGTGTCAGCAAGGTGATGACGATCACCTGCACCTACGATCACCGCATCATTCAGGGCGCCGAATCCGGCGCGTTCCTGGGCAAGGTGCAGGAACTGCTGGACGGCAACGACGGATTTTACGAGGAGATTTTCGAGCACTTGCGCATGCCGCACCAGCCGGTGCGCTGGGTCGTCGACCGGCAGTCGCAGATCCCCGGACTGACGGCGGCGCGCTATGCCGAGATCGCCAAGGAAGCCGGCATCATTCAGATGATCAACGCGTATCGCGTGCGCGGGCATCTCATCGCCGACCTCGATCCCCTGGGCATCGAGCCCAGCTACCACCCGGAGCTCGATCCGGAAACCTACGGCCTCACCATCTGGGACCTCGACCGCGAATTCCTGACGGGCTCGCTGGGCGAATCGATCGGCGAGGGTGGCCCCAAGCCGGTAGCCACGCTGCGCGAGATTCTGGAAACGCTGCGCCAGACGTACTGCGGCAAGATCGGCTGCGAGTACATGAACATCCAGGTGCCGGAGCAGAAGCGCTGGCTGCAGCAGCGCATGGAGCCGGAAGCCAACAACTGGCCGCTCGACCGCGATCAGCGCGTCCGCATCCTGCGCGACCTCATCGCGGCAGAGGAGTTCGAGCACTTCCTGCACTCGCGCTTTGTGGGCCAGAAGCGGTTCGCACTCGAAGGTGGGGAGACGGCGCTGGCCATCATCGAAGAGATTATCGAGCGGGCGGCGGAACACAACGTCCACGAAATCGTGGTGGGGATGGCGCACCGCGGCCGGCTCAACATCCTGGCCAACGCGGTGGGCAAGGACCTCAAGCAGATCTTCTCCGAATTCGAAGGCGCCATCGACCCGGCCAGCACGCAAGGGTCGGGCGACGTGAAGTATCACCTGGGCGCGACCGGCATCCGCAAGACCGAGAGCGGCCGCGAGATCGTCATCTCCGTTTCGCCCAACCCCAGCCACCTGGAGGCCGTGGACCCGGTAGTCGAAGGGATTGTCCGCCCCAAGCAGGACCGCCTGGGCGACGCCAATCGCGAGCGGGTTATCCCCCTGCTGATCCACGGCGACGCCGCTTTTGCCGGCCAGGGCGTGGTGGCGGAGACGCTCAACCTTTCGCAGCTCGACGGCTATTCGACGGGCGGCACCATCCACCTCATCATCAACAACCAGATCGGCTTCACCACGCTGCCCGACGAATCGCGCTCGACGCCCTACTCGACAGACGTGGCGCGCGGGGTGCAGGCGCCGATCTTCCACGTGAACGGCGACGATCCGGAGGCCGCCATCCGGACTGTGGAGATCGCCTTCGATTACCGCCAGCAGTTCAAGAAGGACGTGGTGATCGATATGATCTGCTACCGGCGCCACGGCCACAATGAAGGCGACGACCCCAGCTACACGCAGCCCATCCTATATCGCAAGATCAAGGAACACCCTTCGGTCGCCACGATCTATGCCGACCGTCTGGGGCGCGAGGGAGTGCTGGCTCCGGATGAGGTGCAGGCCATGCGGCGGGCCGTCAGCCAGCGGCTCTCGGATGCCCACGACGCCGCGCAAAAGCAGTCGGAGCGGTACGAACTGCAGGAGCTGAGCGCCGTCTCAACGGAGGAGATCGGCAACTTTTGTCCGCGCACGGCCGTGAACCACGCCGTGATCGAGCGCGTGGTCCGCGGCATCACCAGCTTCCCCGAGAACTTCCATCTGCATCCCAAGCTGCGCGGGTTTGTAGAGCGCCGCCGCGAGGCCCTCGCCAAGGACGGCACGGTGGACTGGGCCTTCGGCGAGGCGCTGGCATTCGGCACCCTCGTACTCGAAGGCACCGCCGTACGGCTCAGCGGGCAGGATTCCGGACGCGGCACCTTCAGCCAGCGGCATCTCGCGTTCTACGATTCCGAGACCAGCCGGCGCTACGTCCCGCTGCAGCACATCTCGCCCGACCAGGCGCGGTTCGACGTATACGACAGCTCGCTCAGCGAATACGCCGTGCTGGGCTTCGAATTCGGCTACAGCGTTGCCGATCCGCTGACGCTGGTGATCTGGGAGGCGCAGTTCGGCGACTTCGCCAACGGCGCGCAGATCCTGATCGACCAGTTCATCACTTCGGCCGAATCCAAGTGGGGACAGCCCAGCGGCCTGGTCATGCTGCTGCCGCACGGCTACGAGGGGCAGGGCCCCGAGCATTCGAGCGCGCGCATCGAGCGCTTCCTCACGCTGTGCGCCGAAAACAACATGCTGGTGTGCAACGTCACCACGCCGGCGCAATATTTTCATCTGCTGCGCCGCCAGATGTACGGCGGCCACGACCGGCGCGGCATGCGCAAGCCGCTCGTGATCTTCACTCCCAAGAGCCTGCTGCGCCATCCGCGCGCCGTTTCCACGATCCACGATTTCACGACCGGCGGCTTCACCGAGATCGCCGGCGATACGATCGAGCCGGGGAAAATCGGGCGGGTGGTCTTCTGTTCCGGCAAACTCTACTACGACCTGCTGGCGGCGCGTGACGAGCGCAATGCCGATCATGTCGCGCTGGTGCGGGTGGAGCAGCTCTATCCGTTCGCGGCGGACCAGGCGAGCGACGTTCTGCTGCGCTATCCGACTACCGCCGAGGTGGTCTGGGCGCAGGAGGAGCCGCGCAATATGGGCCCGTGGCGGTATCTGCGCGAGTGGATGCAGCCGCTGCTCGAGAGCACCGGCCGCGAGATGCGCTACGTGGGGCGTCCCGAAAGCGCCAGCCCGGCCACCGGGTCGGGTAAGCGGCACCAGCAGGAGCAGGCGGAAATCGTGAACGACGCGCTCACCCCCGGAGCCATCTCGCAGACTCACAAAGTGCGGGTGATCACGCGCAGGAAGAAATAATTCGCTCCGCAAGAAGCGGATATCGGACGCCGGCGGGCGCGGTGCAAGATGGGAGCATGACGAGCGGACTTGCACAAAACTCAGACGAACGGGCGGAACGCATCCGGGAGCTGTGCCGTTACATGGAGCTGCATCCGGACGAGCCCGTGCGGTTGCGCGATCTGGCCCTCCGGGCCGGGCTGAGCACCTTTCACCTGCAGCGCACTTTCAAGAGCATCGTGGGAGTCACGCCCAAGGATTACCTGGAAGCCCGTCGCGTGCAGTTGCTCAAGCGCAACCTCCGCGAATCCCGGAACGTGACCGACGCGGTTTACGACAGCGGCTTCGGCTCTTCGAGCCGCGTCTATGAGCGCGCCGACACGCGGCTGGGCATGACGCCCCAACAGTATCGCGACGGGGGACGGGGCGCTTGCATCAGCTACGTCGCCGCCCAGACCTCGATCGGCGTGATGATGATCGGCGCCACCGATCGCGGTATCTGTTTCCTGCAGTTCGGCAGCGATGCCGGCGAGCTGGCCGCCGCCCTGCGGCGCGAGTATCCACAGGCGGCGGTGTCACCCTCGAAGGCTCCTTCCCATCCACAGCTTCAGCTCTGGATCGAGAGCATTCGCGGCTACCTGGCGGGCGAAAGGGGCCGGCTCGACCTGCCGCTCGATATCCGCGCCACCGCCTTCCAGATGCGTGTCTGGAAATACCTGCAGACCATTCCTTACGGCTCCGTCGAATCCTACGGCGAAGTGGCCGCGGGCATCGGACAGCCGTCCGCGGCGCGGGCCGTGGCCCGTGCGTGCGCGACGAACCAGGTGGCCATCGTCATACCGTGCCACCGCGTGGTCCGCGGCACCGGCGAGCTCGGCGGCTACCGCTGGGGCATCGAACGGAAACGGACGCTGATCGATACCGAGCGTTCGGCCGCTGCGAACAGTGTCCGATAATGGACCGGTGAAAGCTCTCCTCATGCTGTGCGTCCTCTCATTCGCGGGAGGGCTGCACGCGCAACCGCCGGCGATCGACCAGGAGCGGGTCTTCAACGCCGCGAGCCATATTCCGCCCTCGCTGCCCGGCGGAGGGCTCGCTCCGGGAGCGCGCATTACCATCGAGGGCCTCCGGTTCGAAAGTGCTTCGCGGGTGAACCTGGAAGCGCAAGGGAAGGAGTTCGCGGTCAGGATCCTCTCGGCCGCGCCGGAGCGCATCGAAGCGTTGCTTCCCGCCTCCCTTCCGTCCGGCAGGGCCGAAATTACTGTGACCAACCAGGACGGCCGCTCCCGGCCGTTTCCGGTTCGGATCGTCGCTTCGAGCTTCGGCATTTTCAGCTCAAACGGGAAGAGTTGGGGGCCGGCCCGGCCCGCGGAGGCGCCGGCCGGCCGCACGGCCATTCTCGGCACCGGCCTGGGCGCGGCCAAGGACCTTGCAATTTTTGTGGGCGGCAAACCGGCGCGCGTCCTGGCGGCCTCTCCCTTGGAAGGCCAGCCCGGTGTCGATCGCGTCGAGTTCGAAGTACCGGCCGGCGCGCCCACGGGCTGCTTTGTTCCCGTGGTCGCGAAGACCCCGCGGGGCGCCGTCAGCAACACGGTTTCCATTGCCAGGGGCCCTTGCAGCCCCGGCGATTACTTGCCCATCGAGGATGCGGCCGCGGACGACACCGCTGCCTTGTTGTTCCTGGCGCGGTTTGTGGACTGGATCAAACCGTATTCCGCCAACCCGGTCGAGTTCACGCAGGATCTCGGGGCCGGTATTTTCGCGCCGGTCTCGGTGGTGCGCTCCGTACTCAATCCATGGCGGCTGATGCCTCCGCCGGGTACGTGCACAGCGTACACCGGCCGCTTTTACGGGGACCCCGGCGAGACCAGCCTCCCGGGCTTCTTTTCCGGCCTGGTCGGCGCCGCGGGGCACGATGCGGGGGCGTTCCTCTCCATCCTGGGACCGCGCGGCGAAGCCCGCGTACCCGGGCGGCGGGACACCAGCGGATATTACGAAGGCCAGATCGGCGTCGACAAGCCCCTGATGCGTCCCGGCCCGCCGCTCTTCCTGTCGCCCGCGTCCTACACCGTGGAGTGGCCGGGCGGGCGGGACGTGCCGCGCGGCCAGGTGCGGATTCGGATGGCCCCGCCGTTCTCCTGGACCAACGCGCGCGCCATCGAAACCGTGGACCGCGGCGCCGGTGTGACTGTGGCATGGCGCGGCGCCCCAAAGGGCCAGCGCATGGGCATTTTGGCCGTGAGCGTCGATCCGCAAAGCACCGCTCTGGGCGCATGCTTCTGCCTGGCCCGCACGGACGACCGCCGTTTCACGATCCCCGCCCCGATGCTCGCGAATCTTGCGAAGACGCCCGAGGAGCCGGGGCTGCCGATGAGTCTTCTGATTCTCGCGCCGCTCGCCGATCTGGAGCGCTTTTCGGTCCCCGGGGCGGCACACGGACTCGCCCTCGCCGCGAACGTCCAGGTCCGGTCCGTCACGTACCGTTAGGGGTTCCGCACCGCCACCGTGAAGTTCGGCGGGCTCGTAGCGCTCCCGATCTTCACTACCACGGGCTGGTTCCCTGAAGGCACGTTCGACGGAATCACGATATTGAGCTGGAACGCTCCCGCGACCTCCCCCGGCGCGCCGCCGTGATAAGTCATCTCGGCGGGCACTCCTCCAACGGTCACGCCCACCGGCATGGCGGGCTTCGGCGGGTTGTTGCCGGCGATCAGGCCATCTACCCCGGCCGGAATCGTTTGTCCTTCGCCGGTTCCGAACAGCACGACTTGGGAGCCGGCCGCCGCCGGATTGGATGCGGAGTTGAAGGTGCCGTCCTGGTTGAGGATGGCCCCTTGTCCCGTGCCCGAAAAATCCACTGAGAAGAACGCGGGCTGCGCGTCCACGACCTTCGCCGAAAGGGGGGCGGAGGGCAGGTTCTGGTACACCACCACCACCGGCACCGTGGCTTTGCCCTGCACCGAGTACGGGACGATGCCGTTGATCTGTCCATCGGAGGCGTAGACCAGCGGCGCGGGTATCTTATCGAAGAGGACCTGCACGTTGCCGATGCTGGTAGCCAGCTTGCCGGCCGAGTCGAGCGCGGCGCCGGCGGGAGTCTTCGGGCCAATCGCGCTGCCGTACAGCGCAAAGTACATTCCCGGCGAGACACTGCCGACCGCGTTGCTGGCTGCATTTTCGATGGCGGAAAGTGTCGCCGAGGAGGTCGGCGGCGGAGCGGTGGGCGGAGTGAACACACCCAGCCAGGCGTCCCCTTTGAGCCGTCCGGCCGCGCCCACCCCGCCGAACAGGGGCTGGATGGCGCTCGCCGTCACGGGAAAATTGGAGGACATCGTGCATCCGGTGACGTAGACTCTTCCGGAGGCGTCCACGGCCACTCCCTGCGCCGTATCGTCCATGCTGCCGCCCAGATATGTGCCGTACGTAATCTTCGTGCCGTCGGCACTGAGGATGGCGAGAAAGGCGTCGCCCCAATCGTCTCCGTTGGTATTTTGTCCGCCGGAGCCGGCCATCCGGGCTTGTGCCGCATCGGGACTGGCAGGGAAGTTGGTGGAGGCGGTCTGGCCGGTGACGTATATCGACCCGTCGGGCCCCAGGGCGATGCCGTAAGCGGCGTCGTCGCGCGCGCCTCCCAAATACGTCGAGAACACCAGTGACCCGCCCGAAGGAGAGACCTTCGCAACGAAGGCGTCGCCCACCACCCGCTCGGCGGAATTGTTGAACAGCGGTCCGGCGTTGCCCCGCTGGAAGGCGTTCGCAGTCGTCGGGAAGTCCGGCGACGACGTAGTGCCCGTCACGTATGCCGCGCCCGTGGCATCGAGGGCCAGGGCCGTGATCGAATCGTCGCCGGTGCCCCCCAGGAACGTAGAGTAGATAATGCTGTCGGCCTTCGGCGCCAGCTTGGTAAGGAATCCGTCGCCCAGGAAAAAGAACGGATTCTGGTTCTCATCGTGATTGTGGTACGCCGGCTGAACCGCCGACGGCGTGGTGGGGAAATCGGATGAAAGTGTGGCTCCCGCTACGAAGATGTTCCCGGCGCTATCGACCGCGATCGATGTCGGAGTGTCGTCCAGCTTGCCGCCCAAATAGGTAGCGAACACGATCTGTGTGCCCGTGGCATTGAGCTTGGCGACAAAGCCGTCGCCGGCGATGAAGAAGGGCGCGCCGAGATCGGTCACCGGCTGGCCGCCGCTGCCGGCGAATGTCGATCGCACCACCCCGGGAGTGACCGGAAAATTGGCTGACAGTGTCGTGCCGGTCACATAGGCTTCGCCCGCGGAATTGACGGCGATGCCGAGCCCCAGCTCGTCCCGTGAGCCGCCCAGGTAGGTCGAGTAAAGGATCTTGTCGCCATTCGGGCCGATCTTGGTGACGAACGCATCGCCGAAGGTCACGATGGTGTTTCCTCCACCGCCGCGATTGCTGCCCTGGGCCGCTCCGTTCGATACCGGAAAATTGCCCGAGTTGGTATAGCCGGTGATGTAGGCGTTCCCCGCCGCGTCTACCGCGATCGCGCTGGCGACGTCATCCCCGCTTCCCCCCAGGTAGGTGAGGTAGAGCAGAGTGCCCGACGGGCTGAACTTGGCGACGAATGCGTCGCCCGTCATAAAGTTGGCCGTCTGGCCGCCATAAGCTGACTGCGCCGCGTTGCGGGGCACCGGGAGGTTACTGGTCGTCGTGTAGCCCGCAATATAGATATTGCCGGAACCGTCCAGCCCCAGGGCGCGCGCGGCTTCGTTGCCCGCCCCGCCGAAGTAGGATGAGTAGAACAGCACCGGGTCGATCACCAGCGGCAGTCCGCGTTTGTAGCTGCCCACGCGGAATTGGATCTCCCGCCCGCGCACCCGAAAATCTCCGGCGACCTCCACCTGCTTGCCGCCTACCGTCTGATAAAGCCGCGGCTTCTTCCAGCGTAGCTCCCCCGCTCCCAGCACCAGGTCGCCACCTGCGCTCAACCTGGGACGCGCGCCGGTCACGAGCATCCGGATCTGCCGCGGATTGGCATGCGGCTGCAGGATGAAGTCGAATTCCAGCGAGCCGTTCGAGCCGTAGAAGAGGAGATCGATGCCGGGACACACGTTGCGGTAGCGAACCCTTCCCACCGCCGCGACGCCGCCCTGCCGCCGAGGCTGGTCCGAGCCGGTGAAGTAGTTGGTCCGGCCCGGCAGCGGCTCTTCGCCTAGAGGCGCGGACAGCGGACCGCATCCGGCCAGCGCCATCTGAACCCGCGACTTGCCCGCGGAGAACTCGGCTCCCGCCGCGTCGAGCGAGAGAGTGTAGCCGCCAGTACGCGCCACGTACCGCGGTCCGGCTTCCGCGTCAAAGCGTAGCGGCATCCCCGAGAGGAGCCAGGCAGGCCTGGGACCGCCCAATCCCAAGGCGGGCGTGAGAGCGAGCAACAGGCAGGCCGCGGCCCTGTTCATTCGTATTGCCTCCGATCTGGAAATGATATCGAATCTGCCGTCCCTTGATATAATAGGCCGCGGTAAAGGAGCTTCGCATCAACGTGTCTCATCCCACTACTACCCGCAGGTTTTTTCTCGGAGCGGCCACGGCAGCCGCGGCCACACGCGTCTGGGGCGCCAATGACAAAATCAACGTCGCGATCGTAGGCCTCGGCGGCCGGGGATCCAATCATCTGAATATCTACTCCAGGCTGCCCGAAGCGAAGGTTGTCGGCCTTTGCGATATCGACCAGGCCGCGCGCGAAAAAGCGCAGGCGACCCTGCAGCGGAACACAGGGGAAAAAGCCAAAGAATTTGAAGACATGCGCCAGGCATTTGCCGATTCGAGCGTCGAGGCTGTTTCGATTGCCACGCCCAATCACTGGCACGCGCTGGCGGCGATCTGGGCGATGAAGGCGGGCAAGGACGTCTATGGCGAAAAGCCTGCCTGCTACAACATTCACGAAGGCCAGAGGATGATTGAGGTGGCGCGCGAGACCAAGCGCATGCTGCAGATCGGCTCGCAGCACCGCAGCACGCCCTTCAAGATGCGAGCCATGAAGGCCGTGCAGGAAGGCGTCATTGGCAAGGTCTACCTGGCCAAGGGGCTGTGCTTCAAGCGGCGCGCCTCCATCGGCCACGAGCCCGACAGCCCTACGCCTCCCGGTGTGAACTGGGATCTCTTTCTTGGACCCGCGCCCCTGCGCCCGTTCAACAAGCTGCGCTTCAAATACAACTGGCACTGGTTCTGGGATACCGGCAACGGCGACATCGGCAACCAGGGCGTTCATGAGATGGGTATCTGCCGCTGGGCGCTGGGAGATCCCGAGATGCCCAAGACGGCGTACGCGCAAGGCGGCAAGTACGCCTACACCGACGATCAGGAGACGCCCAATACGCTGCTGGCAAGCTACGATTACGGTGGGCGCGAGATCGTCTTCGAGGTTCGCGGCTTGCTGACCGGCTCCGAAGGTTTCCCGATCCGGCGCCGCGGCGGGGCTCCCGCCGAAGGCGCGGTCGCGCCGCCCAATTCCCCGGCGCCAACGTCTACCGCGCCCAAGAACGCGGCACCGCTGAACATCATGGTCGGCAACCTGTTTTATGGCACCGAGGGCTGGGCCGCGTCGAGCGACCAGGGCTTCCAGGCCTTCAAGGGCGAGAGCAACGAGCTGGTGATGGAAGAACTGCCCGAGAGGGGCCGCGGCGGCGATGCCACGAACCTCCACATGCTGAACTTCCTGGCTGCGTGCAAATCGCGCAATTACAAAGATCTGCACGATGAAATTGGCAACGCCTATCTGAGCGCCGCGCTCTGCCACCTAGCGAACATCAGTTACCGGACCGGGCATAAGCTGACCCTCACCCCCGGCCCGAAGTTCGCCAACGACCCCGAAGCGAACAAGATGCTGACGCGCGATTCCTACCGCAAGCCGTACGTAGTGTGACGCCCTGTCTTGTCGTGGGGCAGGCCTCCCGGCCTGCCCTCTGGAGTTTTAGAGGCTTTACCGCCGCGTGTTCCACGCCTCCGCTTCCACCACGGCCTTCCCCCGCCCCAGGTCGCTCGGATTGTAAGTCGCGGTAACCTGCCGAGTCTCCCCGGGAAGCAGCGCGAAGTAGTTATCCTCCCAGAGGACCGGTAGAATTTCGTCGCCGCCCGCACCCTTCTTCACTTCCAGGTGGACTCCGAAAGCCAGGGTGCGTCCCGGGTTCGTCACGGTCACGGTGGTGGCGCCCGCCTTGGATTCGGAGGAGACTTTCAACTCCACCGCGGGAAGCTGGTCCAACGCCGTGAAATCGGCATACGTCTTGGTAGGCGTGTGGTACCACGTGGAGTTATCCCAATCCAGCGTCTCCGGCTTCGTGGAGAGCCAGTAGAAGTTGCGGTCCGTCACATGGCCGGACGGATCCCGTAATTCCAGCGCAACGAAGTAGGTGCCGCTCAGGCCGGCCAACTCGGGGATCGTGAATACCCTGGTGCTGCCGTCCTCGGGGACGTCGATTCGGGCCTCCCGGTGAAATTTTCGTGTCATGTCGAGGTTGTACACAGTGGCCGACACGTTCATGCCGGGATACGGGCGATAGTAGGAGCTAACTACCACGATGGAGCGGTCGTCATAGGAATACTGCACGTGCAGCGGCTGGTTGCCTTCCTTTGCGCCGAAGTAACTGCCGCCCGGACGGAGATACCAATCGTATAAGTGCCAGATCAGCCCGGGCCACGCATTATTGAGCATCCATTGGATCACGCCCGTGGCCGTATACTTATTGCGGGCGAACGCTTCGAACATCGCGCGATGGCCTTCGTAGGCCATCATCTGGGCTTTGCGCGCGTACTCCTCGGCGGAGTGCGACGGCCCGTAGCGAGCGTTGAGAGCCTCCGTGAAGACGTGGAGGTCTTTGAAGGCGCCGCCTCCCGCATGATAATCCCACATGGAGTTGATGGGCCAAAGCCGGTCCTCTGGGAACATGCGGCGCAGCGTCTCGATGGGGGGAGGAGCGGGACCCGGGCTGGTCTCGGTGTTGAATCCGTGGGCGCCTCCGCGCGTCTGGTCGAGCAGCCAGTAAGAAGGCGCGATGTACTCGTACGGCCCGGTCATCTTCACTCCCGTCGGTCCGGCAGGCGTCGGCTTCGCGGTGGCCGATGAATGGTACGGGTTCGGCCACTCGGTCTCCTTGAGAACCTTGAGGTACATCTGCTCCACGTCGGGAGGGGGAGGGTTATCGCTCCCGTACATCCAGTCGATGACGGAAGGGTGGCGCGCCAGGCGCAGCAGCTGGTCGCGCAGAGATTCGGCCGCCACCACGTGATCTTCAGCGTCCCAGTCACGCCAGCGCTCCCAGTGGTCGCAGCAGCACCACCCGGCCAGCACCATGATGCCGAGACGGTCGCACAGCTCGAGGAAATGGTCGTCTTCGAGCTTCCCCTCGAAGCGCAGCGCGTTGAGGTTCATGTCGCGGACGTACTTGAGTTCGGCCTCCTGGCGCGCGGGACTGGAGTGCAGCAGCATGTCGAAGGTGTATCCTCCGCCGCGAATCAGGATGTTCCTGCCGTTGACCTGGAACACACGGTGGCCTTTCGCGTCGATCTCGGAGGCGATCTCGCGAACGCCGAAATCGAGATGGCGCGTGTCGGAGACGCTGCCGGCCGCCTCCACTGTGAGATCGAGCGGGTAGAGGTCCTGCGTCAGGCCGGTCTGGGCCGGCCACCACAGGCGCGGATTGGCCAGCGTCACGTGGGCGTGCACCACGCGCGCCTCATTCGGATCGAGATGCGCGGCCGCGGAGAATGTAGCTCCTTCGATCTTGCCCCGGAGCACCGCTTCCACGGGTTGCGCGCTCGAGTTCCTCAACTCTGCGCGCACCGTCAGCTCGGCTGCGCCGGATACCAGCTTGGTGGCCACGCTGGGGTTGCGCAGAGCGACCGGCCCCGTGGCGGCCACCCAGACGTCGCGCCACAGCCCCATGTTCTTGTCGGGAGGCAGCGGGTTCCAGTCCACGAAGGTGATGGCCAGATCGCCGGCCGAGGGCGGGAATACCTCGATCGCCAGGGTGTTGGTGCCGCCCGGCCTCGCCGCGCTTGTGATGTCGAATTCGAACAGCCGGAAGGCGCCCACCATCTTGGTCGCGTCGGCGATCTGGCGCCCGTTCAGCCACACATTGGCGCGATAGTTGATGCCGTCGAAACCGAGCCGGATGGTCTTGCCCTGCCAGCCCGCGTCGATCGCGAATTCGGTGCGGAACCACCAGGAGTGGCGGAACGGGCTCTCCGGCGGCATTGGCAGGTTCGAGAAATTCATGGAGATGGGGTACTCGGTGCCGGCGATCGAGCGGAGGTTCATGCCGAAGTAGGGGTCGGCATAGACGCGGTCCTCGACCAGTGCGCTCAGCACGGTGGAGGGCAGGGTGGCGCGGTACCAGCCGGATGGACGATAGCCGGCGGTAGACAAGACGGCGCCGGATTCGCGGACGTCCGCCGACGATTGGATCATCCATCCCTGGCGGAGCGGCGTGGCGGGCCAGGCGGCAGCGGCCGTCAGCAGGAGCGGCAGAATTGCGCGGATCATAGAAGAAATACGCTACCGCGTTTTAAACTGGCCTGGGGAGGATTGGATGCGCACGATTCTGATCTGTTCGTTTGCCATGCTCTGGGCGTTGCCCGCGCCGGCGCAGAAAACCGGAGACGACGCCGCGATCGACGCCGTCGTCCAGAAATACCTGAACGCCCGCGAGGAGCGGGATCCGAAGGCCGTTACCGCGCTGTTCGTGGCGGATGCCGATCAACTGGTCTCTTCCGGCGAGTGGCGGAAAGGCCGCGAGGCGCTCGTGAAGGGCGCGATGGCAAGCTCCGAGAGGACCGGCGGCAAGCGGAGCATCACCGTCGAATCGGTGCGCTATGTGGGTCCGGACGTGGCCATCGCCGACGGGAGGTATGAACTCACCGGGTTGGCGGGGGGGCAGACCCGCAAGATGTGGAGCACTTTCGTGATGCGAAAGATAGGAGGCGGATGGAAGATCGCGGCGATCCGCAACATGCTGCCCGCGACGCCGGCCCCCGCAAAGTAGGCGCGCGCCTCCGGGGCGATGGGCAGGCCAGGAGGCCTACCCTACTTCTGCGAACAGCGCGAATTCGTTGACCAGCGGCGGCGCGGAGGCTTTGATGCGCAGGCGCAGCCGCGAGGCCGTGACCGGCTTCTCGAGACGGATCAGGCGGCGCGGCCCCACGCTCGAAGCCGTGGCGATCTCCTGCCAGTCGCCGCCATCCCAGCGATCGACCGCAATCGAATCGATCCGCTGGCCGTAGCGGATATCCTCGCGCACCCGGATGACCTTGAAGGTCGCGGGACGGCGCAAGTCGTACGTGATCGCTTCGGGTTTGTGCGCGGCCTTTGCGCCGGCGGCCAGGTCCTTTTCGAAGGTCGCGCGCCGGTAGTCGCCCAGGCCTTTGAGCGATGCCACGTCCTCCGGATTCAGCATTCCGTCCCGGTTGGGCGGCACGTTGAGCAGCAGGTTTGCACCGCGGCCCACCGATTCGTAGTAGAGGTCGATCAGTTGCGCCGGCGTCTTCACGCGCGTGTTCTCGCGTTCGTGCCAGAACCAGCCGGGGCGGATCGACACATCGCATTCGGCGGGCAGCCAGTGCGCGCCGTGGCGGGTGCCGGTGGGCGACTCCTTGTCGCGTACGTCTCCGGGCGAGGCCGGGCCGCCATCCATCCCCACCGGGTCGTAGGTGGCCCAGCACGGGTTGCCGGCAATCCCGCGCTCGTTCCCCACCCAGCGGATGTCCGGGCCCACGTCGCTGAAGATCACCGCCTCGGGCTGCAGCTTGCGGACCAGTTCCCAGGTGTGCGGCCAGTCGTAATACGTGCGCTTGTCGATGGTGCGCTTCTCGCGCGCGCCGCCGTAATAGCCGTCGCCGCCGTTGGCACCGTCGTGCCACACTTCGAAGATCGGACCATAGTTGGTCAGCAGCTCGGTGAGTTGCGCGCGGTAGATCCCGATGTACTTGGGCGTGCCGTAAGCCGGGTTATTGCGGTCCCAGGGCGAGAGGTAGACGCCGAACCTCAGATTGCGGCGCCGCGCCGCTTCGGCGATTTCGCGCACGACGTCGCCCTTGCCGCCGCGCCAGCCGCTCGCGCTCACGGAATGTTGGGTCGTCGCGGTGGGCCACAGGCAGAAGCCGTCGTGATGCTTGGCGGTCAGAATCACGCCGCGCATCCCCGCCGCGGCCAGTGCGGCCACGATAGCATCGGCATCGAACTTCGCCGGGTTGAAGATCTTCGGATCCTCGTCGCCGTAGCCCCACTCCTTATCGGTGAAGGTGTTCACCGTAAAGTGCAGGAACGCGCTGGTCTCCATGGCGTGCCAGCGGAGCTGCCTGGCGGAGGGAACAGCGCCGTAGGGCGCGGGCTGGGCGAAAGCCCCAAGCGGCAGAGCGCCGGCCGCGGCCAGCAGTGTTCGTCGCGTGAACATGTCTCTACAATAGCGGAAGTGGATATCGACAACCGACAGCCCGACGCCATCCGGCGCACGCAGGCCCAAAGCGCCGCGCTGCCCAAAGAACTCCGCCTCCCCGACCTCGTCATCCTGCAGGTTCTGCTGATTGTGGGGCTGCCCTGGGTCGGGTATGCGGCCAAGCTGGGCGGCTCGCACGTCATGGTCTGGCTGGCCGCCATCGCGCTGTTCTACTTCCCCCTGGCCGGCACCGTGATCTTTCTCAGCCGCCGGCTGCCGCTCGAAGGAGGAATCTATCAGTGGGCCAAGCTGGGCATTTCGCCCTTCGCGGGCTTTCAGGCCGCCTGGAACTATTCCTTCTTCCTCATCCTGTTCTACGCCACCAGTGGCTCGGTAGTGGCCAACAGCATCTCCTACCTGCTGGGGCCCGGTGCAGCCTGGATGACCGGCAACAAGCCGCTGATCATGGCTCTCAACCTGGGCTTCTTCGCCATCGTCTACGCGGTCAACGTCCGCGGCCTGCACCTGGCGCGGTGGGTGACCGGCGCGGGCGGAATCCTGGTGATGTCGCTCTATGCCCTGATTATCGGCCTCCTGGCGCTGCGGCTGTTTCGCGGAGAGCCTTTTGCGCAGCCGGCCGTCTCCCTGGCGTTTCCGGCGATCTCGCTCATGAGCATCAACCTGTTCAGCAAAATGGCGTTCAACGCGCTGAGCGGCTTCGAGCAGGTCGCCATCTTCGCCGGCGAGTGCCAGACGCCCGAAAGGAACATCGCGCGCTCGGTGTGGATCGCGGCGCCCGGTATCGCCACTCTCTACATCCTGGGAACCTGCGCCCTACTGGCCTACACACCCGTGGATCGCATCGACCTGATCGCGCCCATCCCGCAGATCCTGGGCGCCTCCCTGGGGACTTCGGCGATTGTGGCCGCTCTCAGCGGCTGCGCCATTCTCGCCTTGCTCTTCGCCTACTTCACCCAGACGGTCGCATGCGTCGCGCAGGTTTCGCGCCTGCCCATGGTGGCCGGCTGGGACGGGCTTCTGCCGAAGTCCCTCAGCGATCTCCATCCGCGCTTCCGCACACCGGTCCGCTCACTCGGGATGGTGGTGCTCGCCTGCCTGGTATTCGGTGCGCTGAGCCTGGTGCAGGTGGGCGAGCAGGAGGCCACGCAATTGCTGATCGGCGCGGGAATGGCCTGCTCCGGGCTGTACTACCTCATCATGTTCGCGGTGGTCTGGGTGGGGCGCTGGCAGGGGAAGGAGCGTGCTCCCTGGTGGCTCCGCATCGCGGCCGGCTCAGCTGCCGCCGTGACGGTTTTGTCGGTAGGCCTGCAGGTGGTCCCGATTCTGGATGTGGCGCATCCGTGGCTCTTCGCGGCCAAAGTTGGGGGCGCGGTCGTACTGATCAATGCCGCCGGGCGCTGGGTTTATGGGCGCTCCTGTGATAGGATAACGGCCAACGGAGGGCTGAATGGCTCACTCTAGCAGACGTGACTTCCTGAAGACCGGCATTGCGGCGACAATGCTGGGGGGCCTGGGCGGAATTCCTGTGGGCGCGGCCGTCAAGCGTTCGGCCACCGACTGGGTAACACTGGGTAAATCGGGTGTCAAAGTAACCCGCCTGGCGCTTGGCACCGGCACCTTCAGCGGTCGTGTCCAGCGTGAACTCGGACAGGAAGGATTCACCCGCCTCGTCCGGTATGCCTATGACAACGGCATCCGTTTCTTCGAAACCGCGCAGTCGTACGGCGGGATGCACGAAATGCTCGGCATCGCCCTCAAGGGCATTCCGCGCGACAGCTACCGCCTCATGACCAAGATGACGGTGAACCCGAATACCGATACCTCCGCGACCATCGACCGGTTCCGCACCGATCTGCAGACCGAATATTTCGACATCCTGCTGATGCACTACATGCACAGCCCGACCTGGGCGACCGACCTGGTGCGCGTCGAAGATGCGTTTTCGGAAGCGAAGTCGAAGAAGATCATCCTCACCAAGGGAGCATCCGTGCACGGTCTGCCCACCCTTCGGACGTTCCCCGGCAACCAGTGGCTGGAGATCGCCATGATCCGGATGAACCACAAGGGAACCAAGATGGATGCCGACCGCTACGACACCAATGGCCCGGGCAACGTCGATGAAGTCGTAGAGCACACCAAGAAAGTGCACTCCCAGGGAATGGGCGTCATCAGCATGAAGCTGGCGGGCGAGGGCCAGTTCACTTCCCGCGAGGACCGCCAGAAGTCGCTGAAGTTCGCCATGGGCCTGGGAGCCGTCGATGCTGTGACGATCGGCTTCAAGAGCACTTCGGAAATCGACGAGGCCATCGAAAACATGAACCTCGCCCTGAAGGCGTAAGACAGTGGGACAGGCCTCCCGGCCTGTCCACCCCGACTCCTCTACAACCCCGCCGCCCGCGCCGCGACCAGCGCCACGCTAGACCAGTCCTTCTCCTCCTGTCCGTGGGCCACGGCCGAGAGCAGCCGGTCCCGCACCAGGCTTGCCACCGGCATCGGCGAAGCGCACTCCTGCGCCGTCTCGAGCACCAGGCGGACATCTTTCAGCCCCAGCCGCAATGCGAACCCGGCCGGCTCGAAGCGCTCGTCCGCGATGATGCCGCCGTAATTGGCGTATACCGGCGATCCGAACAGTGCGTTCATCACGTCGAGGAAGAGGTGCCGGTCCACCCCGGCTTTGCGCAGCGTGGCGAAGGCCTCCGAGAAGGTCTCCAGCATGCTGGCGATCATGAAATTCCCGCACAGCTTCACCGCGTTCGCCTGCCACGGCTCCTCTCCCGCCACGAAACTCGCGCGCCCGATTGCGTCGAACAGCGGCCGGCACCTTTCCACCTGAGTCGGGGCGCCCGCGGCCACCACCAGCAGCTTTTTCGCCTCGGCCGCATCCGGACGCCCGAAGACCGGGGCGCTGACGAACTCCTGTCGCCTCCCGCGATGCTCCTCTTCCAGCCGGCGCGAGAACGCGGTGCTGATGGTGCTCGAGGAAACGTGTACGGCGCCCTCCGCCAATCCCGCGGCCAGCCCGTCCGCGCCCCAAACCACACCCTCGACGGCATGGTCGTCGCTCAACATGGTGATGGCGGCCTCCGCGCCCCGGCAAGCCTCTGCGGGCGTGCCGGCTGAACGTGCCCCCGCTGCCACGAGCGCACCGGCTTTGTCGCGCGTCCGGTTGTAGACCGTGAGTTCGTGCCCGGCCCTCAGGAGATTCCGCGCCATCCCGGTTCCCATTTTTCCCAGTCCGATAAACGCAATCTTCATGTCTCCCAGAATACCGGCGAGGCTGTCGATATGCGAATCTGGATTGGTGATGATGCGTAGCGCGACTGCCCTCCTTCTCTTCGCCGGCGCCCTCGGCGCGCAGGAATTCGACCTCGTCGTGGCCAACGGCCGCGTCATGGACCCGGCATCGAATCTCGACGCGGTCCGCTACGTCGGCATCCGCGCCGGTAAGATCGCCGCCGTCTCCGAGTCGCCCTTGCGCGGCAAGACCACCGTGGATGCCCGCGGCCTGGTGGTCTCGCCGGGGTTCATCGATCTCCATTCGCACGGCCAGACCCCCGAGAACTACGGCTTCAAAGCCCGCGACGGTGTTACCACCGCGCTTGAGATGGAGGTCGGAGTCTCGCCGGTCATTCCGTGGTATCGGGCCAGGGAAGGGAAGGCGCTCATCAACTTCGGCGCCACCTCCGGCCACCTGCCGGCCCGCATGGCCGTGATGCACGATTCCGGCGGCCTGCTGCCGCGCGACAACGCCGTCACCCGCGCCGCCACTCCCGAGGAACAGCGCCAGATTCACGCCCTGGTCGCGAAGGGCCTGGACGATGGCGCCCTCGGCATCGGTATGGGGATCGCTTACATCCCGCTCGTGACCCGCGCCGAAATCCTCGATCTTTTCCGCCTCGCGGCCCAGCGCCATGCCGTCATCTATGTCCACATGCGCAACGGCGGACCGGTCGAGCCCGGCGTCGTCGACGCGCTCCAGGAGGTGATCGCCGACGCCGCGGCTACCGGCGCCAGTGTGCACGTGGTCCACATCACCAGCATGGGGCTGCGCGAGACGCCGCTGTGCCTCGAAATGATCGCTGGAGCGCGCGAGCGGGGCCTCGATATCACCACCGAAGCATACTCCTACACTGCCGGAATGACCGACTTGAGCTCGGCCATCTTCGAAGAGGGATGGCAGCAGCGCCAGGGTGGAATCACCTACCATGACCTGCAGTGGGCCGCCACCGGCGAGCGCCTGACCGCCGAGACCTTCGCGCGCTACCGCAAGCAGGGCGGCATGGTGGCGATCCATTCCATCCCCGAGGACATCGTGAAACTCGCCATGGCGAATCCCATGGTGATGATCGCGAGCGATGGCATCCTCGACCACGGCAAGGGCCACCCGCGCGCCGCCGGAACCTACTCTCGCGTGCTCGGCCGGTACGTCCGCGAGCAGCACGCCCTGACCCTCATGGACGCCCTGCGCAAGATGACCGTGATGCCCGCCGATCGCCTCGGCATGAAGAATAAGGGGCGCATCGAAGTGGGCGCCGACGCCGATATCACCGTGTTCGACCCGGCCACCGTGATCGACAAAGCGACCTTCGAGAACCCCGCGCAGTATTCCGAAGGAATCGACTACGTGCTGGTCGGCGGAACCCTCGTGGTGAATCGCGGCCGATTGGTGGATGGCGTTTTCCCGGGCCAAGGCTTGCGGCGATAGACCATAACCGCACCGCGCGCGGTCAAAGACAAGCCCGGCAGCGGATTTCCGGCACAAACCGAAACTGAATACTTCCCCGTCGTGGCGCCGCCTGCCAGGCGGACCGGTAAATCACCTTCCCGGAGTCGGCTAGAATAACTGCGTCGGCGCCTCGCAATCGCTCCGCGTAATTCGACTTCACACCTCGCCGCAAATCGGGATTCACAAAACGATACATGAACGCGAAGCGCCAATCGACCCAGTTATCGACATGGAAGCCTCTGGTTACCAACTCCATGCTCGAATGGGCAAACGCATGCTGCGACCGCTGCGCGCTTATCTTCAGGAGCGGCTCCCCGAATCGCGGCAGCGGCTCCAGCTGTACTCTTCCGTCGGCGCCCACATCGCGCAGCATGGTTTCGCGATACAGCCTCGTTCTCAAGAGCCGCAGGCACTGCTCCGCGGACTCCGGTGTCAGGCGATGGCCCTCCCGCAGGGCGCCGTCCTCAACTTCCTCCCGGCTGAGAGTGTCCCAGTCCGGTGAATCGATATAGACGACCTCGCCCCGATAGTCGTTCAGAAATTGCCTGCGTACCGGCGCGATGCTCTGCACGGGCAAGCCCGTGTAAACGGTCCAGATCAAGTGACTGTTGGGCGCGGCGAAGAACTTCGTGTCCTTGTTCAACCGCATCGCGCGAAGTTGATCAATGACCTGCGTATTCTTCGCCCACTCGCTGTCCGGGGGACTGGACGGCAACGAGTGGCCTGTGAGCGCGAAGAGCGCCAATCCTATTGCCGGGGCGACCAGTTGAGTCAATCGCGTTCCGAGCATCCGTGCTATTGCCGCGCAAACCACGGAAGCGCCGATCAGAGCCGGCCCCCAATAACTCAGGTTCAGGCGTGACGTGTCAAAGCTGGCCGCCGGCATCAACGCCAGGAAGGCCGCATATCCACAGACCGTCCACGCTAATACCAGCGTCAGCGAAGGTGCCGCATCCGTCAGCGGCTTCTTCGCGCGTGACGGAACCCGCTGTCTGGTGAGCAGCGCCACAGCGGCTGCTGCTGCAAATATCGTTCCGAGCACCATGGTGGCGGGCTGAAAAGGCGGGAATTCGACCAAGTCCGACGGCAAGCGCAGCAGGGGCCAAGCCCGAGGAATTACTCCCTGGTGGGTAAGAAATCCTGTAAGGATCAGCCAGGGAAGCGTTCCGACGGCCACGATCGTGCCGAAAACTGCCATCTTTGCCAGGGCTTGCTCGTGGGCTTTAAGGATCAGCGGCGTGGCAAACCCAAGCACCATCACCGCCGTAATGAAACTCAGCAGGTGAGTATGGAACAGCAGCACGAATGCTGCCCCGGCCATGACAAAATGCCGCCACCGGCCTCGCCGGACCATTGCCCACACCAATACGCAGCATGCCGTAGTCCATAACAACTGCGCCGAGTAGTATCGCGCCTGCCTCGATTGTTGGATCGCGTTTGGATGAATCGACCCGAGGATCAGCGCTGTCCATGCGGCATCGCGGCCGTACATCATCTTGGCGCCCACGAACACCACGATCAGGAAACCGGCGCCGAATAGTACCGCCGGCATCCGTGCGGCACGCGTCAGACGCTTCCGTTCGTTCAAATCATGCTTCACAGAAGGCGCTGGATCCACTTCGTCGGGTTTGACGCCGGATATTGCGAACGAAGCCGCAATTGAATAAAGCGGAAACCATCCGTGATACACTGCAACGCCCCGCTCGGAGTAACTCACGTCGCGAAATTCGTATTCGGGATTGCCCGGCCAGGGCTCTATCAGTGTATTTTCAAAGATGGGCAGGCCTAAGTAGCTATCCGTCGGATAGGCGTGTTGCAGAATCGTAAGCGCGTTGATCGACGATTCCGCTTCGTCCACCCAGAAGGGAACTGCGTCCAGGCCGGACGTCCGGAGGGCTACTCCTCCCGCCGCCAGCAGGATCACCGCGCATACTTCGAACACTGCGGACTTCGTCAGGTGCCGGGTAGGAAACAGACGCATGCGGGTGGCTTACATCCGGGTCTTTGACCGCTCGAGGATTGGTTGCAGAATTTCACCGGTGCCAGCAGATCTCGGCGACGGCTGAAACCGTGAGAGGTAGAGATCCATTAGCCGCGGTGCAAGAGTGCCCATCAGCGCGAAGACCGCGCCGGTCCAAGGAACGTAAACCGTCCTGCCGCCACGTTGCACCGCCCGCACGATGCCAGCTGCAACCGCATCTGCCGGGACGATTCTCCGAATGCGTCTGACCGCAGACGGAGCGGACCCCGCCAGCACGTTTCTGCGGAAATCCGTGTCCACGATACCGGCACAAACCCTGACGAATCGAATCGAATCGTTGCGAAACTCGCGGCGGAGCGAGTCGTGGATCGAATCGAGGGCGAATTTGCTCGCCGAGTACCCGGCGGCCCAAGGTAGTGCTACGCGTCCTGCTACGGAACCTATGTTGACGATCACTCCGCCGCCCCGCTGCTTCATCACGGGAATCACCAGTTGGGACAGCGCCAGAGGTGCGAGCACATTGACTTCGAGCAGACGCGAAAACAACGACATGGGCGTCTCGCTTGGCTGCGCATACAGGCCGACGCCGGCGCTGTTCACCAGAGTATCTATCCCTCCGTATTCGTCAAGCGTACGGGCCAACCCCGTCTCGCGCGACTGTTCGCTGGTAACGTCGCCTGGGATGGTCAGGACATCGAGTCCCGCTAGGCGAACCAGATCCGAGTCTGGCAGAGCCAGCACGGACACTCGCCACCCCGCGGCCAGAAATCGGCGGACGCAAGCCACCCCAATCCCAGAGGAGCCACCGGTGATAAGGACGACGCGGCCGCGACTTCCCATATAAGTTCGCGCATCCTGCTAACACGTCGTTCGCCAATGTCATCTCACGAACTAATGGTTCTATTCTTACTATGTGGTTCTATCTCTGGTCCGTGGTGCGGCGCATTCCACGATGAAAATCCGCATTCTTTCCCAAAAAGTAGACAATCAGCCTTCCCGCAGCAGAGTCCCACGCCCCAGGATATTGCCCGGGTCCAGCCGCTGCTTCACCGCGCGCATGGCCGCCAGGTGCTCCGGGCCGTACTGCATCTCGAGCAGGTGGGCCTTGCGCTTCCCCAGCCCGTGCTCCGCCGAAACCGTGCCTCCCAGAGCGACGGCCCGCCGCGCCAGATCGGCCAGCACCTCTTTGGCATGCTCCGGATTCGCCGGGTCTGAGAACAGGTTGATGTGGACGTGTGCGTCGCCTATGTGCCCGAAGATCACGTACCGGCCGGGGAACTCTTCGTCCAGCCGCTGCCGGTAGTACGCCAGCATGGCGCGATTCTGCGGGAGTGGAACCGCGTAATCGGTGTTCATCTTCATGGCGCCCGACCGCCGCACGGTGTCGTTCACGATCTCCGGCAGGCCGTGCCGGAAGCGGCGGAACCGCTCCCGGTCGTTGGCCGACAGCGCGAACCACGAATCCTCCGCGAGCGCCCCGGCCGCTTCGATCCGCTCCAGCCACCGGTCGATCTCCGGGTCCTCTTCGGATTCCAGTTCCTGTTCGATCAGCAGCGCCGCCGCGGCCTTTTCCGGAATTTCCGGGAACCGCGAGCGCATCAGCCGCAGCGAATGCACGTCGAAGTATTCCAGCATGCGCGCGTCGCGCCAGTGGTCCACCGCGTCGAGCGCCGAATCGTCGTCCGGAAAGAATACCACGCCGCCGAGCACTGCCTTGGGCGCCGGCAGCAGTCGCACACGGGCCTCGGTGATCACACCCAGCGTTCCCTCCGACCCGCAGAAGAGGTCCACCCAGTCCATCCCCGGACGCAGCAGGTACCCGGCGGTGTTCTTCGTGACCTCCGGCAGCGGGATCGCCGGCGGCTCGAAGTCGATCGCCTGGCCGCGCGCGAACGCCCTCACCGATCCATCCGCCAGCACCACCCGCAGGACTTTCCACCCAGCGGCGCGTGGACCCGTAGCGGAAGCTTCGCGAGCCGCTCGCATTGGTGGCAATCGTGCCGCCGATCGAGGCGCCCGTTTCGGTGGGGTCGGGCGGATAGAACTGGCCCGAGGCCTGCGCCGCCGCATGCAGATCGCGCAGCAGGACACCCGCCCCCACTACGGCGTAGCCCGGGTGCACCTCCAGGCGCGTCAATTTTTCGAGGGAGAGCACCCAGCCGCCGAACGGAACCCGTCCGCCGGTGACCCCCGTTCCGGCGCCACCTGCAGTCACCGGGATGCCCGCCTCCGACGCTTCCCGCAAGGCGGCCGCCACCGCATCCTCATCCGCTGGGACAATCACACGCTCGGCGTGGCCGTGCAATCCGGAAGCGTCTTCGAGATAGTTGGACGGAATCATGCCGGGCTTACGGGGCGGCCGGCCCCAGGTATTCTGCGATCCACTCCAGGCTGCGGCGGTAGCGGTCGGCAATGTGCTTGCGCTCGCGCAGGCCGTGCGGCTCCCGCGGGTAGACCACGAACTGCGCGGGAACGTTGTAGCGCTTCAACCCGCGGTAAAGCATCTGGCTCTGGGAAAGGGGATCGGTAGTATCGGCTTCGCCCTGCAGGATCAGGGTAGGGGTCTTGGCGTTCTTGATGTAAACGATGGGTGACGATTTCTGAAAGTCGGCCAGGTTCTCGTAGGGCGTTCCGTAATACCATTCGTCACCCTCGGGACGCGACTCGGTGCCGAACTCGGTGGCCAGGTCCGCCATCCCCGCGCCCGAAATCGCGGCCTTGAAGCGGTCCGTTTGCGTGATGGCCCACTCAGCCATGTAGCCTCCATAAGACCACCCGCCGATCGCGATGCGCTTTGGATCGGCGACTTTGCGTGCGACCAGGTCATCCACGCCCGCCATCACGTCCTTGAAATCGCCGCCGCCCCAATCGCCCCGGTTCGATTCCAGGAACTTCTGCCCGTATCCCACCGACCCGCGGATGTTCGGCTGGAAGACCGAGTAGCCCCGGGCGACCAGCAACTGCGTCAGCCCGTCGAAGTGGTTCGCCCACTGCCCCGCCGGGCCGCCATGAATCAGCACGACCAGAGGCTGCGGCAAAGCAGCGTTCGCCCCCGCGCCCCGAAACAGAGCAGCTTCGATAGACATGCCGTCGAAGCTCTTATAGCGGTAGAACTCCGGATGCTGCAGGTCCAGCTTCGCGAGCGCGTCGTTGAAATGGCTTGCCGGCTTGCCGTCCGCCCAGAGCTCGGGCGGGGTCGCCGCGGATTCCGCCACGTAGACCACCGCGCCCTTGGAACTCATGGCAAAAGCCGAAATCTGGAGTGAATCGTTGGTGACCAGCTTGCGCGGCGAGCCGCCGACCGACTCCACCTCGGTGTGAAACCCATCGCGAAACAGGGCGGCGAGCTCGGTCTCGCTCAGCCATTGAAAGTTCCCGACCGGGCGGTCCTTGCTGGCTGTCAGGTTGCGCGGCACACGGGTATCGAGCGGCATCAGAAACAGATCCTGTGCGCTCGGTCCATCGCCCGGCGAAGAAACGAACGCTACCGCCGAACCTTTGGGCGACACCTGAATCCTCGAAAACGGTCCTTTAGGTGCAAGAATCTGTTCCACCGCACCGTCGCTCAGCGCCACCGAGCAGAGGCGCTCCAGCCCCCGGTGCTCGTCGGCCGGATGGTCGCTGCCGGAGGCCAGGATGTGCTTGCC
Organism: Bryobacterales bacterium; assembly: GCA_963836015.1. GTDB lineage: Bacteria > Acidobacteriota > Terriglobia > Bryobacterales > Bryobacteraceae > CAWCDJ01. Next base: position 1,874,517 of record CAWIIF010000015.1, read on the forward strand.
GTCAGGCATCCACGCCAGGTCCCTCCAGTGCCAGGCGCCGCTGGTGACGGCCCGGACCGATTTGGTGGCGACGTCCACCGTCCAGATCCTGGCGGGATGCGGCAGGTCGATTACGCGGGCGTCGTCCTGCTCCTTCTGCTTGCGCTCCTCCTCCGGTGTGCGGGGATCCGGCGCAAGGAACGCGATGGTCTTGCCATCGGACGACCAGCGGAAACTCTCGACCGAATTCTTGGCGCTGGTCAGCTCCGCGGCCTCCCCGCCGCCAGCCGGCAGCAGCCAGATCTGCGTGCCTTCCTCGCGGTCCGAGAGAAACGCCAGGGTGCGCCCGTCCGGCGACCAGCGCGGGGAGTGTTCCGATTTCGCCGAAGTAGTCCACTGGCCCAAGTTCCGGCTGGCCGTGTCATAGACCCAGATGTGCCGCTGCGCCGGTTTGGCGGCGGGCGGCTCCTGCACCGTCAAAGCGACGTGTTGACCGTCCGGCGAGAATTGCAGGTCGGACGGCTCGCGTATGTCGATCGCCTGGTCGATCGTGAGACGGTCGGCGGCCTGCAGACCGGTTAGAAAGAGAAGTACGGCGATACAGATTTTCATCGGATGCCCCTCGTGGGCCGATTGTAGCGGAAGACCGCGGAAAATCCAATTACACTTCGAGAATCACCGGCATGATCAGGGGTCGCCGCGCCGTGGATTTCACGATGTAACGCTTCAGGTCCGCGCGGATCTTCTCTTTCATGACGCCCCAATCGGTCTTCTCCTCCTGGTTGGAACTCTCGAGGGTTTTGGTCACCACCTGGCGGGCGCTCTCCAGAAACTCCGCGCTGTCTTCGGCTACGGCGAAACCGCGGCTCACGATCTCGGGAACGTTCTCCATCCTCCCGGTGTGCCGGTTGATCGCGATGATCGGCAGCACGATCCCGTCCTCGGAAAGGTGCCTGCGGTCGCGGATCACCACTTCCTGCACCACGTCGTCCACCGAGCCGGAATCGATGCACACCCGGCCCACCTGCACCCGCCCGGCCTTGCGGGCGCCGTGATGGTCGATCTCCAGGATCTCGCCCGAATCCATGACGAACGTTTCTTCGAGCCCCAGGAAGCGGAGGTGGTCCGCCAGCCGCGCGTGCTTCGAAAGCTGCCGGAACTCGCCGTGGATCGGCATAAAGTAGCGCGGCCGCACCAGGTTCAGCACCAGTTTCATTTCCTCCACGCTGGCGTGTCCCGAGACGTGCAGCGGCGGATTCATGCTTCCGTACAGAACGTCCGCGCCGCGGCGCGACATGTGGTCGATCATTCGGAAGATGGCCTTCTCGTTCCCCGGAATGATGCGCGCGCTGAGCACTACCGTATCGCCCCGCTCCACCGAAACGTGCTTGTGGTTGTCCACCGCCACCCGCGCCAGTGCCGACATCGGTTCGCCCTGCGTGCCCGAAATCAGAAATGCGACTTTGTCCGGCGGCAGGTCCATCGCGTCCTGCGGTCTCAGGAGAATCCCGTCCGGGATCTCCAGCAGCCCCAGCGAGTGGGCGATCTCCGTCACCGACACCATACTTCTGCCGATCACGGCCACCCGCCGGCCGCACTCCTGCGCCAGGTCGAGCACCAGTTGAATGCGGTGAATCGACGAACTGAAGCAGGAAACCACCACCCGCTGCTCGGCGCGGTTGAAAATCTCCTCCATCCGCGGACGCACCGCGCGCTCCGACTCCGTGTACCCGGGCCGGTCGGCGTTGGTCGAGTCGGATAGCAGCAGCAGCACTCCGCGCTTGCCATAGTCGGCCAGCGTGTGGAGGTCGAACAGCTCGTTATCCGTGGGGGTTGGGTCCACCTTGAAATCGCCCGTGTGGATGATGACTCCGAGCGGCGTCGTGATGGCCAGAGCCACCGCGCTCACGATGGAGTGGGTGACGTGAATAAACTCGATCTTGAAGGGTCCGATCTCTATGATCTGCTTCGGCGTCACCGGAATGAAGCGCGGCTCCTCCAGTTCGTACTCTTCCAGGCGCCGGTCCACCAGCGCCAGGGTGAAGGCGGTTCCGTAGACCGGGACGTCGATCTCCGTCAGGAAGTAGGGCACGGCCCCGATGTGGTCTTCGTGACCGTGGGTCAGGATCACCGCAAGGAGGTGCTCCTGGTTCTCTTTGAGAAAGCTGAGGTCGGGCATGACCAGGTCGACGCCCAACAGCTCCGCTTCCGGAAACATCATCCCGCAATCGACGACGATAATGTCATCGCCATAGCGGATGGCGGTCATGTTCATTCCGAACTCGCCCAGGCCGCCCATGGGTATTACTTGTAACTTGTTTTCACTCATTCAGTTTTGATATCACCTGTAACCTGCCGCTTGAAGTTCGAACAGCTCGGCATAGCGGCCGCCGAGGGAAACGAGTTGCTGGTGGGTACCCTGCTCCATAATCGCGCCATCCGCGAGTACCAGGATGCGGTCCGCCATCCGGACGGTCGAAAACCTGTGGGAGATCAGGACCGCCATGCGCCCGCGGGTCAGATCGGCGAAGCGCTGGAAGACCTCATACTCCGCCCTTGCGTCCAGCGTGGCGGTCGGTTCGTCCAGGATCAGCAGTTGGGCGTCGCGCATGTAGGCGCGGGCCAGGGCGAATTTCTGCCATTCGCCGCCCGAGAGATCCACTCCGCCTTCGAAGCGCCTGCCTACCATCTGGTCGTAGCCGTTCGGCAGGCGGTCGATGACGCCCTGCGCCAGGCTCTTGCCGGCAGCGATCTCGATTCGGGATTGCTCGTCGAGCGATTCGATTTTGCCAAATCCAATGTTCTCACGAACAAACATGTCATATCGCATGTAATCCTGAAAGATCACACCGATCTCCCGCCGCAGATCTTCTACGCCGTACTCCCGAAGGTCGATTCCGTCCAGCAGAATGGATCCCTCGGTCGGGTCGTAGAGGCGTGCCAGCAACTTCACCAGGGTCGTCTTGCCAGCTCCATTCTCTCCGATTAGCGCTACTTTTTCAGCAGGATGCAGCGAGAAGTTAATGTTTTGCACGACCATGCGGCTGGAGCCTGGATAGGCGAAGCCGACGTTGCGGAACTCGAATCCCTGCCGGATCGGGCGTGGCGCCGGGACCGCTTCCGGCAGCGAGCGGATGGTCGGCTGCATCTCGAAAAATTCGAACAGGTCCTTGAGGAAAATGGCCTGCTCGGAGATGTCGTTGAAGCTCGCGAGAACCCTTTCGATATATCCGCGCGAGCGGGAGAATGCACCGGTCAGAAACGTGAACGTCCCGACCGAGATTCCGCCCGCCAGGGTCTTGATCAAAACCACCGCGTAAGCCGCGTAGTAGCCGCCCGTGGAGATCAGGTTCAGAGCTGATCCGACGGATGCACGTCGGATAGCAAGCACCTTATTTTCCTGATAGATGTCCTCCGAAATCTGATGGTATTGTTTAGACAGGTGGCTGCCTAGCCCGAAGATCTTGATCTCTTTGGCGCTTTGGACGCTGGCACCCAGCATCCGCAGGTAATCCAGGCGGCGGCGCTGGGGCGTCCAGCGGTAGAGCACCGAATAGGCCAGCGTCGTAAAGTGAGTCTCGCCCAGGAATGCCGGCACCACGGCGGCGGCCAGCAGGACCATCAGCCACGGCGAAAAGACGATCAGCCCGGCCGAGAGCGTGATCAAACTCAGGGTATCCTGGCAGACGTTCAGCAGAGCCGCCAGGAGTCCCATGCGGCCGGTCGTCTGGCGGCGAGCCCGCTCCAGCTTGTCGTAGAACACCGGATCTTCGAACGAAGCCAGATCGAGCGCGGTGGCGTGCTCCATCAGCCGGACGCTGACCTTGTTCGTGAAGCGGTCCCCCAGCAGGCTGTCGCAAAGAGTATTCGCCCGTCCCAGGACATCGCTGAGGACCGCCAGGCCCAGTTCCAGAGCAACCAGGTTCCAGACGTGCCGTAGATCCCCGCTGCCGCGCGAAATCCGGCCCACCACGGCGTCCAGAATGAGTTTCGAGACCCACAGCATTGCCAGCGGAAGGAGCGCCCGCAGCAGGCGCAAAAGGACGGTTGCCAGCACCAGGGGCGGGCTGGTTTCCCACACCATACGGAGAAGCGGCCGTACATTGCGCAACCCCGACAGGCGGTCACGCCAGGAAAGATCCTGAGGTGACTGCGTCGGCCGGGGAGGGTGCATACAGTAAGTATAATGGCTTGCTGGTTAGGAAATAAAAATGCTCACCCCGAGAGGTGAGCATTTCTTCCCCTGTTCTACCAGGGTGATGTTCGATGGGAGAATCAGTTTCGACGGAATCGCAACCGCCAAAAACTTTTGGTAGTTGGATCTTATTTCCCTATGGCCTTCAAGTCAAGGAAAAATCCGGCCCAATATTTTTCCGGCGTAAGCTGCTCGTAGCGGGTCACTTGCACGACGCGATAGTTTTCCACAGATAGCATCGAAGCTCTGGAAAGTTGAAGTCCGGACCTGAACTTTTCAGTCTAAGGCAAACAAAAACATCAGCTTATCCGGAGTGGTTCAACGATTCTCCAGGTGCAGCTGGATCATCGGCTCCAGTTCGTCAGCGGTCTTTCCACGCCGCCGGAGAGCCCGGAAGCCGCCCACCGCAAACCCCGACACGACCGAAAACGCCAGCAGGATCCCGATGAGGATAAAGGCATTTAGCAGCAGCTCCCCGACATTATCCCGGCGGGTGGGAACGTACTCGTCGCGGGTCACGTTGGCCTGATAGCGAACCTGGCCGAGGACCCGTTCGGCAGAATCCGGGTCGGGTGGAGCCAGGGTTACCGCCACCAGCGGACCGCTCCGCTTGACCACGGCACCCGGTAATTTCCTGAATTCGGCAGTTTGCTGCATGGCCATCTGGGGAGTCGGATAGTTGAAAATCGCCACGGTCATGTCGCCCTTGGCAGTATGGAACACGCCCAACTGACCCTCCGCGCCGAAGTGGAAGGCGGCTACCGAAGGAGGGATCGCCCCATAGAATCGGGCCAGGGCGACCGGTCCCGTGACGTACCGTTCGCTGTTGGGAACCAGGCCGTCCGAGGGGAGGTAACTGGCCAGGATCGGAAGCGACGTCGTATCGACGTTTTTGAGCGACTGCGCCAGGGCGTCGATCTCGGGTTTTCCGGGCACTCCCCCGGAAAATGAGATCAGGTAATTTCCCTCGACGAGCAATAACGAATTCGCCGTTTCCGCGGCCATCTTGCCGAGCGGTGATGCTTTGGAATCGGCCGGCCGCTGCCACTCGAATGCCGCCATGGCGCCCGTGGTGTCCGGAAGCTGCCACACGGTGACATTGAGTTTGGACGTGTTGTTCTCATACACAGCGGCTTCCGCGCTCTTGAGCCCGTACTCGTCCCACAGCGCCCGGTCGGTCAGGGCCGGCCGCCACGTGGACGCGCGATGGAGGTCGCCGAGGGCCTCCGGCAGAATCGCGGCCGAGGCCAGGCAGGGCAGCAAAAGGGCGGTAACAAGGAACTTCATGCTCATATAGACGCCGATGGCGGAGGCGCGGCTTCCTATGCGCCGTGACACTTCTTGTATTTCTTCCCGCTTCCGCAGGGGCACGGGTCGTTCCGGCCTACCTTGTTGCCGGCCACCGCCTGCTTGGTGGTGTCGCTGCCGTCCCCACCGAAATGCAGCTCCGCCAGCTCCTTCTCCTTCTTGCGCTGGATGTTGCGCGTGAAGTCCTCCATGGAGTTTTTGGCCGCCAGCCGCTGTTGTTCGGAAGGATCGGGCCGCGCGGATTCGTCGTCGTCGTCCTCCTCTTCCTCTTCCGGAAACGGGCCGACCGGCGTAGCGCCGGTATTCACCTGAAGGAAGAAGAGGTACCGCACGGTCTCGTCCTCGATGCGGTCCATCATCGCCGTGAACAGCTCGTAGGACGTCTTCTTGTATTCGACCAGCGGATCCTTCTGGCCATAAGCCTGGTTGCCGATACCCTGCTTGAGCTCGTCCATCGACAGCAGGTGGTCTTTCCACTGGTTGTCGATCACCTGCAGCATCACGATGCGCTCGGTCTGCCGCATCACATCCGGACCCACCAGGTCTTCCTTTTCCTGATATTTCTGCTGCAGTCGCTGGAAAATCAGATCGATGATCTCCTGCCGCGTAAGTTCGCCGAACTCCGCGATGTCGACCTTGGCGCCGAACTGGCTGAGGATATCGTTGCGCAGGCTGGAGAGGTCCCACGTGTCCGGGTGCTTGTCCTCTCCGCAGCGCATATCGACGGACTGCTCGATGATGCCCTCGACCATCTCCATGATGCGCTCTTTCTGATCGATGCCTTCGAGCAGCTGCCGGCGCATCCCGTAGACCGCCTGCCGCTGTTTGTTGTTGACGTCGTCGTATTCGAGCAGGTGTTTGCGGGCTTCGAAATTCTGCATCTCGACGGCTTCCTGGGCCTTCGCGATGCGCTTCGTGATCAGCTTGGATTCGATCGGCACGTCCTCTTCCATGCCGAGCCGCCGCATCAGGTTCTGCATGCGCTCGCCGCCGAAGATGCGCAGAAGATCGTCCTGCAGCGAGAGGAAGAACCGCGAGCTCCCGGGGTCGCCTTGGCGGCCGGCGCGGCCGCGCAACTGGTTGTCGATGCGCCGCGATTCGTGCCGCTCGGTCGCCACGATGTGCAGCCCGCCGAGCGCAGTCACCTCGTCGTGCTCCTTATCGGTCTGCGCTTTGAAGCGGAGAAACATTTCGTTCCACTTCTCGAGCGGCACCCGGTAGAACTGGTCGTGGTGCGAAAAGTAGTAGAAATGGGCGTCGGCGACATATTTCATGTCCTCGGGCGCGAGCCGTTCCGCCAGTTTCTGTTTCAGGCACTCATCTTTGGTCATGAACTCAGGGTTGCCCCCGAGTAGAATGTCGGTACCGCGGCCGGCCATGTTGGTCGAAACCGTGACCATGTCCTTCCGCCCGGCCTGCGCCACGATGGAAGCTTCGCGCTCGTGGTTCTTGGCGTTCAGCACCTCATGCTTGACGCCCATGCGCTTCAGGATGCTCGACAGCTTCTCCGATTTCTGAACGGAAATCGTGCCCACCAGCACCGGCTGCCCCTTCTCGTTGAAGGTCTTGATCTCTTGGGCCGCGTTGCGAAACTTCTCTTCCTCGGTACGGTAAACGACGTCCGGATTCTCCTTGCGGATCAACGGGCGGTTGGTGGGGATCACCACCACATCGAGGTTATAAATCTTCTGGAACTCCGCTGCCTCGGTTTCCGCCGTACCGGTCATGCCCGAGAGCTTTTTGTACATGCGGAAGTAGTTCTGGAAGGTAATCGTGGCGAGAGTCTGGTTCTCCCGCTGGATCTTCACGCTCTCCTTGGCTTCGACCGCCTGGTGCAGCCCATCGGACCAGCGCCGCCCCGGCATCAGGCGCCCCGTGAACTCGTCCACGATGATGACTTCCGGCCCTTCATCACCATCCTTCACCACGTAATCGCGATCGCGCTCGTAGAGTACATGCGCGCGGAGCGCCTGCTGTACGTGGTGGTTGAACTCGATGTTCTGCGGATCGTACAGGTTGCCGAGATTGAGCAGTTTTTCGACCTTGAGCACGCCCTCTTCGGTGAGCCCCGCCGCCTTGTGCTTCTCGTCGATGGTGTAATCGCCGGTGGTGTACTTCTCGCCCGGCTCTCGCCCTTCGATCACTTCGCCGCGCACCAGTTTCGGAATGATGCGGTTCACCCGGTAGTACTTGTCGGTGGATTCTTCGCTCGGGCCGGAAATGATCAGCGGGGTACGCGCTTCATCGATCAGGATCGAGTCCACTTCGTCCACGATGGCGTAGCGATGCTCGCGCTGGACGCAGTCGTCGATCCGGAACTTCATGTTGTCGCGCAGGTAATCGAAGCCGAACTCGTTGTTGGTTCCGTATGTGATATCGGCGTTGTAGGCGTCTTTGCGCTCCTGGTCGTCGAGGTCGTGGACGATCACGCCCACCTGCAGGCCAAGCGATTTGTACAGCCGTCCCATCCACTCCGAGTCGCGTTTGGCCAGGTAGTCGTTTACGGTGACGACGTGTACACCTTTGCCTTCCAGCGCATTGAGGTAGCACGGCAGGGTCGCGACCAGCGTTTTTCCTTCGCCGGTCTTCATTTCCGAGATCCGGCCCTGGTGCAGAACCATGCCGCCGATCAACTGCACGTCGAAATGACGCATGTTGAGGAAGCGGCGTCCACCCTCGCGGACTACGGCGTAGGCTTCGATCAGAAGGTCGTCGAGAGTCGCCCCTTGCGCGAGTTTCTCTTTGAATTCAATGGTTTTGGCGGCCAGGTCGATGTCCGACAGGTTACGCATCGCCGGCTCGAGCTCGCTGATAGCTGCCACTGTGGGCAGCATACCCTTGATTTCGCGCTCGTTCTTGGTGCCGAAAACTTTTGCCAGAATGGCATCAACAATCATGAATGGTTCTCTATAGGTGGGGAAAGCCCAACTACCATTTTACCTTTTAAAAGGAAGACGGGCAGGGGAAAGCGAAGATTAGCGCTGCGGCACGGCGGTAAAATCGGGGAAAGGGCCATGACCAGGTTTCTCCTGCCGGCGATGCTGGCCGCGGCGGCACTCGCGGGCGCCGCGCAGTACGAGCTCGCGGGGCGCATCGCGCCCGCCCAAACCGCCTCCGTTTCGCTCTATCGGGTGGCCAGCCCCTTCACCGTCTCCACCCTCGCGGGCGAGGATGGCCGCTTCACCTTTAAAAAGCTCGAGCCGGGCGCGTATACCATCGCGGTCTTCAATCCACTCCACGGCGAGGCTCGCCGGACGATCGAAATCGGACCGGCCGGCGCCGACGAACACGGCCGCGTCACCCTCGACCTGAACTTGAGCGATTCCGATTTCGTGCTCGGCGATACGCTCCGCCGGCGCAATTCCGTGAGCACCCGCCAGCTCGCCATTCCCGAAAAGGCCGTCCGCGAATACGAAGATGCCCAGAAGGACCTCGCCCGGCACGACGTCGACACCGCCATACAGCGCCTCGAACACGCTGTCGAGCTGGCGCCGCAGTTTTCCGTGGCCTGGAACAACTTGGGCACCATCGCCTACCAGACGCAGAAGTACCCGCGCGCCGAGGAGTGCTTCCGCCGCGCCCTGGAAGCCGATCCGCAGTCCTTCGAGCCGCTCGTCAACCTGGGCGGCGTGCTGCTCAACCTGAACAAGATCGAGGAAGCCTGGGATTTCAATGTGCGCGCCGTCCTCGCGCGGCCGAACGACGCGCTGGCCAATTCGCAGCTCGGCATGACGTACTTCGGGATGGGCCGCCTGGAGCTCGCCGAAAAGCATTTCGAGATCGCCCGCAAGGCCGACCCCGCGCACTTCTCGCACCCCCAGCTCTTCCTGGCCGAGATTCACCTTCGCCGGGGCGACAGGCAGGCTGCCGCCGCCGACCTGGAAGATTTCCTGAAGCAGCACCCGGATTGGCCCCAGGCCGCCAAAATGCGGGCCACGATCGAGGAGTGGAAGGGCACCGGGCGATCTGATCGACAATAGAACTTGCGCCTTCCCGTCGACGCCCTCATCCCCGATATCTTCGACGCATTGCGCCGCGCCCCCAACCTGGTCATCGAAGCACCTGCCGGCGCCGGCAAGACGACGCGCGTGCCGCCCGCCCTCCTCGACTTCACCGCGCGCGATGTGCTGGTGCTCGAGCCGCGGCGCCTGGCGGCCCGCCTGGCCGCGCGCTTCGTGGCCGGCGAGCGCGGCGAGCCGCTCGGTGAAACGGTCGGCTACCAGGTCCGCTTCGAAGAGGTCGCGGGCCCGCGTACGCGCTTGCGATTTCTCACCGAGGGCGTGCTCACCAGGCGGCTGCTTTCCGACCCCCTGCTCGAACGTGCCGGCGTCGTGATCCTCGACGAATTCCATGAGCGCCACCTCGAGGGCGACGTGGCGCTCGCCCTGCTGCGCCGCTTGCAGCGCACCCGGCGGCCCGATCTTTCGATCGTCGCCATGTCCGCCACGCTCGACGCCGGGCCTGTCGCACGGTACCTCGACGCGCCCGTTCTGCGGTCGGAGGGGCGGCAATACCCGCTCGAGATCGAGTACACTCCGCACTCGGCCGCGGCCCTCGAAGAACAGGTGGCCGCCGCCCTCGAACGCCTGGACGCGCGCGGCGCCGCGGGCCACATCCTCGTGTTTCTGCCGGGCGCCGCCGAGATCCGCCGCGCCCACACCGCCTGCGCCGGTCTGGCGCGTCGCCGCGATTGGGCCGTGTTTCCGCTGCACGGCGATCAGCCGCCCGAGGAGCAGGACCGCGCCGTGGCTCCCTCCCGCCAACGCAAAATCATTCTCTCCACCAACGTGGCGGAAAGCTCCATCACCATCGACGGCATCGGCGCCGTGATCGACTGCGGCCTCGCGCGGGTCGCCGGACACTCGCCATGGTCGGGACTGCCGACGCTGCAGGTCGCGCGCATCAGCCGGGCCTCCGCCGACCAGCGCGCCGGACGCGCCGGGCGCACCGGCCCCGGCATCGCCATCCGGCTCTATCCGCTGGAAGATTTCGTCCGCCGCCCGGCCCACGACACTCCCGAGGTGGCGCGCGCCGATCTCGCGCCTGTGGCCCTGATGCTCGAAGCCATGGGAATCGGCGGCCTGACCGCGCTAGACTGGCTGGATTCGCCCGACCCAGCCGGTATCGAGCACGCCGCCGCACTCCTGCGGCTGCTGGGCGCCGAAGGTCCGCTGGCCAAGGAGATGGCGCGTTATCCTCTGCATCCCCGCCTGGCCCGCCTGATTGTCGAATCGCGGCGGCGCGGCGTGGCGGAAGATGGCTGCACCGCCGCCGCGATCCTCAGCGCGGGCCCACGCCTGCCCGCCCGCCCGGAGCACGAATCGCGCTCCGACGTCCTCGCCCTGATGGAAGCGGAATGGGAGCCGCACACCGCGCGGACCGTACGCCAGGTGCGGCGCATCGTCAACCCGCCGAAGCAGCGCGGCCGCGATGAGGACGCTTTGCTGATCTCGATTCTCGCCGCCTTCCCGGATCGCGTGGCGCGGCGCCGCCAAGGCCCGGAGCTGCAGATGGCCGCCGGAGGCGCCGCCTCGCTGGCGCCTTCGACCACCGTCACCGGCGCCGAATTTCTGGTCGCCGTGGAGGCCGAAGACCGCCGCGACCAGAAGTCGCCGCTCGTGCGCATCGCCAGCGCCATCCGGCCGGAGTGGCTGATCGACCTCTTTCCGGACCGCGTCCGCGAGGTCTCCGAGCTCGAGTGGAACCGCGCCGCCGAACGCGTGGAAAGCTCCAGTGCGCTGCTCTTCGACCAGATCGCGATCGAGCGCAGCCGCGGCACACCCGGCCCCGAAGACGCCGCCCTGCTGCTGGCGCGAAAAGCCGTGGAAGCCGGCCTGGCGCGCTTCGGGGACCCCGAGGAAATCGCGGCCTTCAGCGCCCGCGCCCGCTTCGCCGGAATCCCCGCTGCGGATCCCGAAGCAGCCTTGTGCTCCCTCGCCTCGGGCCTCAGGAGCTTCGCGGAACTGGAAGCCGCGACGCGCGGCGGCGCCCTGCTACGCGCTTTGGAACAGCAGATATCGCCGGCCGATCGAAGGCAACTGGAAGATGCAGCTCCCGAACGCGTTCGCCTTCCCGGAGGGCGCCTCCTGCGCGTGCACTACGAAGACGGCCAGCCGCCCTGGATCGCCTCCCGCCTGCAGGATTTCTTCGGTATGCGCGCGACCCCCGCAGTAGCGCGCGGCGCCGTGCCGCTGGTCGTCCGCCTGCTCGCGCCGAACCAGCGTCCCGTCCAGACCACCACCGACCTGGCCGGCTTCTGGGAGCGCCTTTACCCGCAGGTCCGCCGCGAGCTGATGCGCCGGTACCCCAAGCACTCCTGGCCCGAAAACCCGCTTCTCCCGCGACCGCGGCCTTAACCTTGCAGCAGCGCCACCGGGAACTCGCGCAACAGGTCCTCGATCCGGTCGGAGCGCGCCTCCACGCCCGTCAGCACGTCCTGCCACGGGCCCCGGTGCGGCAGCGTCAGGTGGGTGTCGGCCCAGTCTTCCACCTGGCTCGTCCACCGCGGAACCACCGCCACCGCGGTCTGGTTGCCCAGCCGCCGCGCGAACGCGCACACGTGGTCGGCGAACGTGCCGCGCGCCGCCAGCGCCAGGTAATCGCCCCGCGAGAATAAGTCCTGGTTGGCCCTGCGAAATTCCAGCGCTTTGTACATCACGTAGAGCTTGGTCTCGTCCTGTTGCAGGTTGCCTGCCAGGTCCCGGATCAGCGCCGCGCGATCTTCCGCCTCCCGCCGGCGCAGCACGTCCAGCAGGGCGATTCGCCGGCGATGATCCACGTCGCGGCGATTGTCCGGATCCACCAGCGTGAAGCTCCACAGCTCGGTGCCCTGGTAAAAATCCGGGACCCCCGGGGAGGCGATCTTGAGGAGCAACTGGCCCAGGCCGTTGCGCGCGCCGTACCGCGCCAGCACCGCCTGAAATTCGCGAAAGTCGGGCAGGAAGGGCGCCCCTGTGCCCAGAATGCGCTCCACGAATTGCTGTACGGCCCGCTCGTACTCCTCCTGCGGCTCGATCCAACTGCTGTTCTGCTTGGCCTCCCGGAGCGCCTTCACCAGGAACTCGTTGACCCGGGCGAGCAGGCCCGCCTCCTCCTCGGGCTGGTTCGGCCAGGCGCCCAGCAGCGTCTGGTAGATCATGATCTCCTCGGATACCGAGGGCGCCGGGATGCCGTTCACGCTGACACGACAGGACTGGTTCCAGTTCATCCAGTTGTCCAGGCGCCGCTCCCATTCCTCCGGCATCTCCGTCAGCACGTTCAACCGCGCGCGCACATCTTCGCCGCGCTTCGTGTCGTGGGTGGCGGTGGCGTTCAGGCTGTCCGGCCACTGTTCCCCGCGAAGCCGGTTGAATTCGTGAAACTCGCCCAGCGAAAATGGAGGACGCTCGCGCAGCGGATCGCCCCCCACTTCATTCAGCGACAGCAGGCTGTTGTGACGATACGTGGCCGTATCCTCGAGCCCTTTCGCCATGACCGGCCCGGTGAACTGCTGCCACCGCATGGTAAAGTCGAGCCAGTCGGCCCGCCGGTCCTCCACGTAGTACGGTACCTCCAGCAGCAGCACCGCCCGGATGAACGCGAACGCAGCGTCGCTGATGCGGTCGGGCGGCGTGCGGCTGCGTGCCAGCGCCAGCGTACGCTCGAGGTACCCGCGGTCGCGCGCCGAAATTTCCGGGCCGTGGATGTAAGTCCGGTACACCGGCAGGCACGCGGACACTTCGACCAGCGCTTCGCGCAGCTCGGCAAACCGCACATCGCGAGCCTGGCGATGGTAGGCCGCCAGCGCGCCCAGGTGGTGCGCCAGCGCGTTGATGTCGCCCGTAAACAGTGATTCCATCGCCAACTTGTTGCACTGATAGCAGAGCTCGGCGAAGGGCAGATGGCTGCCCGTCCGGTTCGCATACAGCTCCTCCATGCGGGCCAGGCCCTGCGGCTCCACGAAAACTCCGTTGAGGGCGTTGAGAAAGTCGTAGCCGGTCGTGCCGTTGACCGGCCAATCGCGCGGCAGGGGCTCGTCGCGGCCCAGGATCTTTTCCACCACAATGAACACGCCGCCGGAGCGCGACTGCATGCGCCGCAGGTAGCATTCCGGATCCCAGAGCCCGTCGATGTGGTCGATCCGCAGGCCGGTCACCTTTTCGTCGCGCAGCAGCTCGAGAGTCTTCTGGTGGCGGTTATCGAATACCTCGGGCGATTCGATTCGCAGAGCCACCAGCTCGTTGATGTCGAAGAAGCGGCGGTAGTTGATCTCCTCGTAGCCGATCTTCCAGTAGGCCAGCCGCCACGCCTGCTGTGAGAGAAGGCGGTCGAGCTCGTCCACCGACCCGCCGATGGCGGCCAGAGAATCGTCCACCGACCGCTTGATTTCCGGGTCCGACAGGTAAGCGCGCCAGAGCCGCTCCTTCATCCGGTCCTTCTCGCGGCGGCGCTCCATCAGCCGCTGGACGGAGGTCTCGTTGCGGTGGGGAAGGCCCTCGAACTCGCCGCGTAGCGCCTCCAGGTCGGGCGGCCCGGGCGTGCGGCCGAGGATCAACGCATAGGTTTGCGGATCCACCGGCAGCCGCCAGTCGTAATACCGCACGTAGATGCCGGTGTCCTCGATTCGCAGCGTGAGCTCTCCGTTTTCGAGGACGTTGCCGTAGAGATCTCCGAGCACCGGCAGGAGCACGCGGTTGTCCTGCAGGAAGGCGGCCTTGCTGGTGCTCGGGTGCCAGTCGATGTCGAAGTATCCCGCGAACGCCGAGGCCGGGCCGTTTTCCAGCACGTCCGACCACCAGGGATTCTCGTAGCTCGCCGCCATGTGATTGGGCACGCTGTCGATCAACAGGCCCATTCCGTAGTGGCGCAGCTTCTCCGCCATCTCGTCGAAATCCTCCTGCGTTCCGAGCTCGGAGTTCATCCGCAGGGGATTGGCGATATCGTAGCCGTGAGAGCTTCCGCGGCGCGCCTTATAGCCCGGCGAGGAATAAAGATCCGTGATGCCGAGCTCGCTCAGAAAGGGCACCAGATCCCGCCCGTCCACGAAACGGAAGCCCTGGTGGAACTGCAGACGGTAGGTTGCGCACGGAATCCTCATCTCCGGAAATCCTATCGTAACTTCCCAAATGCCATCACCATTTGATATACAGTATTTTTCGGAACAGCATGCCCCATTCTTGTGGAAGATCGCACAACCACCGTGCCCGGACCAGCCCTAGCATGGATAGAGGTGGCTTCATGGAAAGCACCAAGCTGCTGGACGACGAGCCCGGAATCGTGCCCTACGAGGAGATGAAGGCCTCCGACGAGATCTCGGCCCCTACTCACGAACAGATCGCCAACCTGGCGTACGAGTATTGGGAATCGCGTGGTGGCCGGGGCGGCTCGCCATGGGAAGACTGGTTCCGCGCGGAGCAGGAACTGCTCCGCCGTCGCGAGCTGTAGAGCTTCTCCCTCGCCGCCTTACTTCTGTTTGGCGACGATCAGGTCCTTGATCTTGTTATAAGTGGCCTGCGGAATGACCTTCTTCTGGACCAGTTCGTTTTTGGCCCGGTAGGGCCGTCCACCGATGATCTTATCCGAATAGGCCGTTCCGATTCCCGGAAGCGCTTGAAGCTCTTCGGCGCTGGCGGAGTTGATATCCAGGAGCTTGGTGGCTTTCGACGCCTTGCCGGCGGCTTTGTGAGCCTCGGCCGAGGGGTTCGGCAGCTGCGCGGCCATGAGCGAAATCGCCAGCAGCAGCCCCATCACGTAACGCGCAATCTTCATAGGATGTGCCTCCCTGGTTTGGGCCGGGCAGCTCTCACTGCCCGGCCCTGTGGTTTAACGAGGCTTCATCACCTCACGAATACCGATATCGTGACGCTTACGGTCTGGCCTCCAGGTCCATAAGCGGTCAGCGTGTATGTCGTGTTGGTGATCGGGTTGACCGTGATCGTGCCGTTGGGCTGCAGCGACTGCGGGGGCAGCTCATTGCCGACGATCACGACCGAGGTAGCGTTCTGCGTCTGCCACGACAGCACCACGGGGTTGCCCGCGGCGGTGGACGTGACCGGGTCGGAGGTGAACGACAGGATTCGCACCTGTCCGACGTTGACCGTGACGTTGCCCTGGATCTGGCCCTGGGAGTTCGTGGCGGTCAGCGTGTAAGTGGTGGTTTGCGTCGGGCTGACGGTGGCGCAATCGTTAGCATTCAGATTGGTGCCAACGCCCGGCGAGATGTTGATGGAAGTCGCGCCCGTCACCTGCCAGCACAGCTTGGTGGACTGGCCGGCGTCGATGTTCGGCGGCGTCGCGACGAACGTTACGATGGAGGGCACCGCGGCGGTCGATACCGTGACGGTCACCGGAGCGGTCACCGAGTGTCCCGCCGAATCGCTGGCGGTCAGGGTGTAGGTCGTGGTCTGGGTCGGCTTCACCTCGGTGCTGCCGTTCGGAGTCACGCTGCCAACCCCGCTGATGCTGACCGTGGTCGCGCCGTTGGTGGTCCAGCTCAGGGTGCTCGAGCCGCCCGGAGCGATGTTGAGCGGGCTGGCTTCGAACCGGATGATCTGCGGATTCCCGGTTCCGCCCACGTTCACGGTTACGGTGGCGTTCACCGTGCCGCCCGTGCCGGTAGCGGTCAGGGTGTAAGTGGTGGTCTCCGTCGGGGTCACCGAAACCGAGCCGGAGTGCGCGTCGACCTTGCCGGGCGCCGGACTGATCGTCACGGTGTCGGCGTTCTCCACTACCCATGTCAGCGTGGAAGCCTGGCCGGACTGCACGGTGGCCGGGTTCGCGCTGAATTGCAGGATGCGGACCTGGTTCGGCGACGAAGTCGAGACCGTCGTGGTCGCCGTTCCCTTTAGGCCGTCCGTATTGGTCACGGTCAGCCGGAAGCTGTAGGTCGAATTGGCCGCCGAGGTAAATGTCGCGGTAGCCGCGTTCGCCCCGGTAAGAGCGACCTGGGGACCGGAGATCTGCGTCCACGCGTAGGTCAGGGCTTCACCCAGCGGATCGTACGAGCCCGTGCCGTTCAAGGTCACGACGCTCGCGCCGGCAATCGTCTGGTTCGGGCCCGCGTCCGCGATAGGCGGGCTGCTGCCCACGCGGCGTGTGCCGAACTCGTAGCGGATGCGCGGCACGTCCATGGGCACCGGAGTGGTGACCTTGGCGTACTCCTTCGGCTTGATGTAATTGCCGAACTCGAGGCCGAATACCAGCCGGCCGCTGCCGCCGGAAGTGATGTAGGTCTCGTTGTAGCCGGCCTCCGCCGTGAATGCCAGGTGCGGGCTGAACGGCTGGGTCAGCTTCAGGCTTCCGCCTGGACGAGCGTCGCGCCCGTCTTCACGCATCTTGAGGTATGCCAGGTCGCCCGAAAGGAAGGCGTCTCCCCAGGTGCCGAACAGGAAGTCCACGCCCTGCTGGTTCACCACGCGGGCGAAGGTCTGCAGGTACGCGCCCGGCGCCAGCGTGACGCTGTTCAGGATGGCGTAATTCTTGAACCCGCGGGTAATGAACGCACCCACGCGGCCCTTGTTGAACACGTAGTCCAGCAGGAAGGCGCCCTGTCCCAGGCCGCCGCCCGACTGATACTGGCTGAAGTCCAGGAATTTGAAGCTGGCGAAACTGCCGGCCTGCACCGCGCCCCACCGGTGCACCAGGCCGATGTCGAACTGGCCTTCCTTGCGCCCCGGGTAGTACATGAACTCGCCCTGGGCCTGTACCGCGCTGTGCCCGTCGCCTCCGAACGGCGAGAAGTACTGCGCATTGCCCGTGAACGTGAAATCGCCGGTGCGCCCCGGACCGTACGTGGGCCCGATGTTCATGCCGAGCATCGTGAACTTCTTGTTGCGCTTCTGCGCTTCGTCTACGGCGCCCATGGCTTCGGTGTGGGCGATGCTCTGCGTCTGCTGCTCGTTGAGCGGCTTGGGCAGGTTCGCCACCTGGTCCTTGAGCGCGTTGTGCGCATTCCGCAGGTCGGCCAGCTCGCCCTTCAGACGGTCGTTGTCGCCTTGCAGGGCCTTGAGGGCCGCCAGGATATCGTCGAGCTTATCGAGCCGTTTCAGGATCTGTGCGCAGCACTCTTCCTGCTTTTTGGCCATGTCGAGCAGGGTCTGCACGACATCGCCGATGCCGCCTTCCTTGATGAGCTTGCCGGTCCCGTCGGTAACCGCCAGCACCACGCGCCGGTTCATGAACCGGCCTTCCTTGGTGCGGTTTTCGACTTCCGGATTCCGCTTGCCGTCACCCGCGGTCGTGATCTGATCCGCGGATGCGCCGTACTTGACGAGAAACGCCTTCACGGCGTCAGCGCGCCGCTGCGCCAGCTTGTCGTTGTATGCCGCCGAGCCGACGTAGTCCGTGTGCCCCGTCACCTTGACGTGATAGTCCTTGTGCTGCGCCAGCAGGTCTGCCAGCCGCAGCATGCTGGGATAACCGTCGGACAGAATCGAGGAATTGAACTCGAAATTGATCTCTTCCCAATCGTCCTTGGTTTGCCCTCCCGTGCTTAACCCTTGCGCATAAAGGCAGGACGCCAGTAGCCCGAGCGCGCCCACCGCTGCTAGTTTCTTCATGGTCTTCTTACTCTCCTCAACTGGTCCACTTGTGCGAGTAACTGAAACCGATCGGATGCGCTGGTCCGACATCGTGCCGCCGGGTCGCACCCACAGCGAATACGCCAGGAACCTCCGAGCAAATCCCGGCGCGGGTCTACCGATTTCAAGACCCGATAGCGCAATATAGGTTTAGAATACAACGAATTTCCGGCGTATCCGGTGGGATTACCTAAGGTTTGTACTGCATGAGCGGTGAGGAGCATTACAAAACGCCGCCCCTGAATGCGACAATATATAGGTGAGGTTGGGGACGGGCAGTCGCTCCCGAAATCGGGAGAGGAAAGTCCGGTCTCCACAGGGCAGCGTGCCGGCTAACGGCCGGGGGCTCGGTTCGCCGGGCCACGGAAAGTGCAACAGAAAATATACCGCCCCGGAAACGGGGTAAGGGTGAAATGGTGCGGTAAGAGCGCACCGCGCCGGGAGTAATTTCGGCGGCATGGCAAACCCCACGCGGAGCAAGACCAAATAGGGGAGGAGGGACGGCCCGTCCCGCTCAACTTCCGGGTAGGTCGCTAGAGCCGGTCAGTAATGGCCGGCCCAGACGAATGACTGCCGCCCGCAAGGGTACAGAAACCGGCTTATAGTCCGCAGCCTCACGCATGGCCGGCCTACACTCCCGCGACTATTGCTCACGCCTACACGCCCCTACGAACCCGTTCCGTTCGATTGCCCCGCCGCGCCGTCGTTCACCTCGCGCAGGATGTCGGCCACGATTTCGTGTGCGCGGTCCGAGTGCAATTCGGAATCCATGCGGCGCAGCGCCACTCTGACGATGTCCCGGTGATGCAGTTTCGAGCCGGGCCCCATGCCGCTCACCTCCAGCCACAGCCGGTGCGCCAGGTCGATATCTTCCGGCCACAGCCGGGGCGGGTGCGGCCCCAGGTTGAAGAACACGATGTCCTTCTGGTTCTCCAGCACTAATTCGAGCGATAGCGCCGGCCGCGGCTCTGGCAGGCGCTCCCAGCAGTCGCCCACACGCGCGCCCTGTTCGGAGGGCGTCAACAAGGGAGAGAGCCCCATCACAATGCGCGACGCCTGCAGTCGTGCGGCCGTCTGCACCACCGCTTCATACGGGTCCGAGCCCGGAACCACCATCAGCTCGACATGCTTGCCGGCCTTTTCGGCCAGATTCACTACGCGCGTGAAAACCGCGGTCTCGTCGTCGGAGAAGATCTGCCCCTCGTCGAGAGGGTGCTCTCCCGAGCCTGCCGGCGTGACCTTACGCACCGAGAGCACCACGATATCCATCTTGCGCGTGTCGGTCTTGCGCAGGATGCGCTCCAGGTGCTGCAGGCGGTGGGGATTGCGTACCGCCACCAACACGCTGCCGGGACGAACGTTCACTACCGCGGCGGAGACGTCGGCATGCGCGTCGAGCCGGAACTTCTCCTGTTCTTCCGAGTGCCCCTGCCGGCGTTTCCGGTTGTAGCGGTCCGACAGTTCGAACACGATGAAGAAAACGATTGTGAAAGTCACACCCGAAATGGTGGCCACCTGTTTGGTGAACACGTTGATGATCGCCAGGGCGAACAGCGACACCGTGATGATCATCAGTCCGATCGGGACCTCGGTCTTTCCGATATGGAAATTCAGGGGCACTTTCCATTCCCGCCCGCTCGGCTGCTTGTAGCGCAGCACCAGCACCGAGAGCGCCTTCATCGCGAAGCTCCATACCACTCCGAAGGCATAGGCTTCACCCAGCATCCCCACGTCTCCGCGGCTGATCACGATGGTCAGCAATTGCATCCCGACGATCAGGTTGATGAGCCGTGAGGTCGTGCCGAACTTGACATGCGGATGGCGAAACCAGGAGGGCAGCACGCCGTCTTCGGCCACCCGGTTGAGTACGCCGTTCGATCCGATGATCGCGGTGTTTACCGCACCCGACAGAATCAACGTGCCCACCAGCACCACGAATCCGTGAAACAGCAGCCTCAGGGAAACCGGCCCGATCAGGTACATCGATAGTCCGCCGATCAGGTTGTCCAGGAAGTGAGCGCGCGCCGCATCCGGGATAATCATCACCGCGAAGAACGAAACCAGCGAAGTAAACAACATGCTGTAAATGAAGATCACGAAGCCCGCGCGCTCCAGGTTCTTCAGCTTGGGATGCGCGATTTCGCGGTTCACCTGCGCCAGGCTCTCTTCGCCGCTCATTGCCAGCAGCGAGTGCCCGAGCCCGATCATGATGGCGATCGCGGTGATCGAGGGAGCCACCGTCCCCTTCAGCCAGCCGAGCGCCTCGGGGCTGAATTTGAGGTTCGCGGGTACCGGCAGCGGTACCGGGTTGTAGCCGTTCTTCAGGATCGTAGCGATGCACCACACGATCAGGATCACCACCATTACCGTGGTGATTTGCATGATGCGCAGCGCCTTCTCGCTCGATTCGTGCAGCCCGATAACGTTCTTACGCCAGAAGTAAATCGTCACCGCGCAGGCAAACGCGGCGGCGAAGTATGGCGGATATACGTGCATCGCGGGCTCGTGGAGGTAGACTCCCAGCTCGTTGATCAGCCCTCCCAGGTACAGCCCCGCGCTGACGCCGCTGATGGGGCCGGTCAGGACGTAGTCGAACATCAGTGCCGACACCGAGAATTTCGCCAGGGTCCCGCCCATGGCCTCGTGCACCACGCGGTACACACCGCCGCGCACGAACATCGAGCAGCTCTCGATGTAGATGGCGCGCACCGCATAGGAGAACAGCATGATCGCCAGAATGAACCAGGGGGCGGCCTTGCCGATCGCCTGCTCGGCGATCCCTCCCACGTAGTAGGCCGAAGAGGCCAGGTCGCTCAAGACGATGGCTGCCGCGCGCCAGAACGAAATGAACGACAGCATCACGGTGGTAGCGACTACCACCTTGACCGTTTCCGGCCGTTTCCCGATTGTCAAGGAAATATCTCCTGGTTCACCATGCGCGGTGACTTTCAAATGCGCCTGCGAGGTTAGCTGACGGGCTGGAGCTTGAAAGTACTCCGTCCCCTTGGACTTAGCCCCTGAGAACTGGTTCCCCCGCCTCCGGGTGGAGTTCGGCCACTCCATACTAACATGGAGCATGGATTCCGAGACCCTGGCCCGCCAGGTGATCGAGACCCTGCGCCGCGCCGGACACCAGGCCTACCTGGTGGGGGGCTGCGTACGGGATCTGCTGCTCCGGCGCAAACCCGAAGACTTCGACGTCGCCACCGACGCACGGCCCGACCGCATCATGGATCTGTTCCCGCGCTCCGGCCGAGTCGGTGCCCACTTCGGGGTAATCCTGGTGCGCGATGTCTTCTCCCAGGTGGAGGTCGCCACGTTCCGCAGCGACCACGACTACACCGACGGCCGCCGTCCCGCGCTGGTCCATTTCGAGCGCAATCCGAGCCAGGACGTTCAGCGCCGCGATTTCACGATCAACGGCCTCATGATGGACCCGGACAGTGGCGAGATTCTGGACTTCGTCGAAGGACGCCAGGATCTGGAGCGCCGCGTGGTCCGCGCCATCGGCGACCCCGACGAGCGGTTCCGCGAGGACCACCTGCGCATGCTCCGCGCCGTCCGCTTCGCCGCCCGCCTCGATTTTACGATCGACCCCGCCACATTCGAGGCCATCCGCCGCCGGCATTCCGATGTCCTGCGGGTTTCGGCCGAGCGGGTCCGCGACGAGCTGGTCCGCATCCTCACCGAGGGCGGTGCGCGGCGCGGATTCGAAATGCTGGATGCGAGCGGCATGCTGGCCTGCATACTGCCCGAGGTCGCCGCCATGAAAGGCGTCGAGCAGCCGCCCGAGTATCATCCCGAAGGCGACGTCTGGACCCACACCCTGCTGCTGCTCGAGCAGCTCGTGAACCCCACGCCGGAGCTGGCCCTCGGAGCCCTCCTGCACGATGTGGGCAAGCCGGGCACCTTCCGGGTGGCCGATCGCATCCGGTTCGATGGGCACGTGGAGGAGGGTGTCCGCCTCACGCGCGCCATCATGAGCCGTCTGCGCTTCTCTCGCGACGAAACCGAGCGCGTCGAGGCGCTAGTCGCCAATCACATGAAGTTCAAGGACGCCGCCCGCATGAAGGAGAGCACGCTTAAGAAATTCCTGCGGATGCCCGGCTTCGCCGAGCATCTGGAATTGCATCGCCTGGACGTGCTTTCGAGCAATCGCCGCCTGGATAACTGGGAGCTGATCCGCCGCAAGCTCTCCGAGCTCTCGGAAGAGCAGCTGCACCCCGAGCGGCTTCTGAGCGGCGCCGACCTGATCGCGGCGGGTTACGAGCCCGGCCCGCGGTTCTCCGAAATCCTCTCCGCTGTCGAAGAGGCGCAGCTCGAAGGCCGCATTCGCACCGCCGGCGAAGCCATGGCCCTGGTGCGCTCCCGCTTCCCGCAATAAAGCTCTGTGCGAGCACGGCTCACAGACGTGCGATACCCCACGTTCCCCCTCTTGACATATTCCCATATGAGAATATAATAGAATCAATGCCCCGGGCCGCCACCACCACCGACGTATTCAACGCGATTGCCGAATTGAAGCGTCGCGAAATCATCGACATGCTCGTCGACGGTAAGGAGCATGCGGTCGGCGAAGTGGTTGAAGTGCTCCGGATGCCGCAGCCGGCGGTTTCCAAGCATCTCGGCGTCCTACGCAAAGTCGGCATCGTGTCGGTGACCAGGAGGGGGCAGCTTCGCCTGTATCGCCTCGAAGCCAGGGAGCTGAAGCCCGTGCACGACTGGCTCAGCAAGTATGAGCGCTTCTGGACCCACCATCTCGATCGCATCAAAGAACGGGCCGAGCGCAAAGCGGCCGAGCGGCTGGTTCGGGAGCATCCGCCAAAAGACAAGGAGAAATGATCATGCCAGCAAGTCTTTCCGAGCAGGGAACTCAGACACTCGAAGTCACCAGGGACGAGGTGATCGCGGCGCCCCTCGAAATCGTATTCGAGTCGATTCTGGAACAGATGGGTCCGTACAACGAAACCGGCGACGGCAAGCCGATGCCGATGAAACTCGAGGCGTGGCCGGGCGGCCGCTGGTTCCGGGACCTCGGCAACAACAACGGCCATCTTTGGGGCCACGTCCAATCCATCAAGGCGCCCACGCTGCTCGAAATCCAAGGCCCGCTGTTCATGTCGGCGCCGGCGATTTCGCACGTGTTGTACCGGTTGACCTCGGAAGGGGACAGAACGCGGATCAGCTTTTCGCACCGGGCGATCGGGCAGATCCCGCCCGACATCCGGGACGGCGTGAACGTGAACCGCGGATGGAGCAGCATCATTGCACGGATTCGCAAGGTGGCGGAGGCGAAAGCCGGGGAGGGGAAGAAATGAGTGGAGCCGGTTTGGCCCACGCGGTAGTTTCGGGAGAGAAATGGACGGAAGCGCGCCGGGCGCTTCTGGCAAAGGAAAAGGAGTTCACGCGGCTGCGCGATGAGTTGAGCCGCCGCCGGCGCGAATTGCCCTGGGTCGAGGTCGAGAAGCCGTACGTGTTCGAGGGCGCCCGCGGAAGACAGTCGCTGGCGGAGTTGTTCGACGGACGGAGTCAGCTGATCGTCTACCATTTCATGCTCGGCCCGGGATGGGGAGAGGGCTGCCGGAGCTGCTCCTTCCTGGCCGACCACTTCGATGGAAGTCTGGTTCACCTGGCCCATCGCGATGCGACCCTGGCGGTGGTCTCGCGAGCGCCCTGGCCGGAGAAACTTTGTCCATTGACTCGAAGCTGGGGCGGGTGCAGCCGGGCCAGGAGACTCGCGCGTGAAAGCCGCGCCATGTTGCGGCGCGCGCAAAGGGACCATCGCGGGATGGCTGGCTCCGGCCGCCATCCTCGTGCTGGTGCCGAAGTGTCCGGCCTGCCTCGCCGCCTGGGTGGCGATCGGAACCGGAGTCGGGCTTTCCCTCTCGACCGCGGCGTACCTGCGCATCTTCCTGCTAACTCTGTGTGCCGCGTCGCTCCTCTTCCTGGCCGCCAGGCATGCCTACCCGAGTTTGCGGGCCTGGCGTTGGGCCAGGCGGCTCCACTGCGCGACGATCCGCTGGCGATAGCGCGGAGCGGTGCGGGCCGCTTCCACGGCGCGGAGATAGGCGGCGCGCGCTTCGCCGGGGCGGTTCAGCCTCTCGAGAACCTGGCCGTAGCGGTAGAGGCCTTCGGGATCGTACTCGCGGCGTTCGGCGTACAGGGCCAGCTCGCGCTCGGCATCCGACAGGCGATCGAGCAGCAGATACACCGTCCCCACCTCCCGGTGAATCTCGCTCAAGCTGTGTTTGTCGTCCTGCCGCAGGACGGTCTCGAAGTGCGCGAGGGCTTCGGCGAGCCGTCCCTGCTCGCGCGCGATGCGGCCCAACTGAAAATGTGCGTCGGTTTCCTCGGGGTCGATGGCGACGGCGGCCTGGAAGCGCCGGATGGCTTCGCTGTACTGTCGCCGCTGCTGGTAGATCAGCCCCAGTTGGTACTGCGCTTCGCCATCGTGCGGGTTCACCGCGGCGGCCTGCAGCATGCGGCTCAAGCTCTGCTGGCGGCGCAGGCCCGCGCCCAGATTGCTGAACTCGCTTCCCAGGTAATAGATAATGAAAAAGAGGAAGAACGGCGAGGCCACCAGCCGGAAAATGAACTGCAGCGGCACCCACAGGAACGCGCCTGCCACAAGCGGAATCCACGAGAGCAGCACGATCGCCACAGCCGTTCCATTTCCCGTGCCGAACACCGTACGCACCGCGAAGAATACCAGCGCGCCGAAATACAGGTACGAGAGCGCCGCGATTACCAGCACGACCTGGGGCGGACTGGTCCACGCCGCCAGCAGCAAGGGCATCTGGGCAGCGGACCACGCCATGGCGATGCAGGCGAGCAGCGGCGAGTAGTCGCGGCGGAAGGCGATGCCGGAGCGTGAGACGATGCCGGCGACCAGGAGCAGGCCCGGGACGTAGATCACCGCCAGCACCAGCAGGGGCATGTAGAATGAGAACCGCACCACGGCGGCGCTCGAAAGCGCGAAGCCGGCGGCCAGGGCCGCGATGCTGGCCGCCAGAAGGCTGCCGCGATCGAGGATGGCGCCCATCGCTTCGGCCGGCCGCCACCAGAGGCGGAATAGCAGCTTGATATGTTCGGCCAAAACAGCAGGATAACAATTCGGTCCGCCATCCGCTTAGTTTGCGGAGCGGCGGTGGCGGCGGGCGTCTGCGCCGCCCAGAAAGTCGAATCGTATACGTTGCCCCCGGACCAGTTGCAGAGGGCGATCGAGTACGCCCGGGCGCGCCACATCCTCTACTTCGCGGGGACGGCATGGGGCATGATCGTCCTGGTTCTGCTCCTGGCGCTGCGACTGGCGCCGCGCTTTCGCGATTGGGCCGAGGCGGCCACCGGCCGGCGCATTCTGCAGGCTTACCTGTTCGCGCCCCTGCTGCTGCTCTCGATCGACATACTCGAGCTGCCGGTCTCGATGGCGGGCCACCGGTTGTCGGTGATTTACGACCAGTCGATCCAGCCTTGGGGGTCGTGGTTCTGGGACTGGACCAAAGGCGAGTTGCTGCAGTTCGCCCTGGCCGGCGTGGTGCTGTGGATTCTCTACGCCGTGATCCGGCGCAGCCGGCGGCGGTGGTGGTTCTGGTTCTGGCTGGCGGCCCTGCCGATGGTCGTCTTCCTGATGTTCATCGAGCCCCTGGTGATCGAGCCGATGTTCTTCGATTTCACGCCGCTGGCCGGCAGGCAGCCGGCGCTGGTCGCCGAGATCGAGAAGGTCGTAGCGCGCGGCGGCCTTGAAATTCCGCCGGACCGTATGTTCGAGATGAACGCAAGCTCCAAGCTCAAGGCCGTTAACGCCTACGTGGCGGGCATCGGCGCATCGAAGCGTGTGGTGGTGTGGGATACCACCATCCGGAAGATGACCATGCCGGAAATCCTGTTCGTGTTCGGCCACGAGATGGGGCACTACGTTCTGGGACACATCTGGCTGGGCATGGCGCTGGCCGCCGTGGGGATCCTGGTCTCGCTGTTTTTGGCTTACCACGGCATGAACTGGGCGCTCGGCCGCTGGGGCTCGCGTTGGGGGATCCGCGGCCTGGACGACTGGGCGTCGCTTCCGGTGCTGCTGCTGGCGATCTCCATCCTCGGCTTCTTCGGACAGCCCATCTCGAATTACTTCAGCCGCGTGATGGAGCACAACGCCGACATTTACGGGCTCGAGGTGATTCACGGCATCGTGCCCGATTCCGCGCAGGCTGCCGCGCGCGGATTCCAGACGCTGGGCGAGATCAGCCTGGACGATCCGAATCCGAGCCCGTTCATCGAGTTCTGGCTGTACGACCACCCGTCCATCCGAGACCGGGTGCGCTTCTCCGCGGAGTACGACCCGTGGACGAAGGGCGAACGGCCCAAATATGTGCAGGCGCGGCCCGCTCCCTAAACAGCCGGCATGTTAGCCTGGACCTGTTGAGCGCCCGTCTGGTTGAGGACCGCGAGAAACAGTCCGCCGCGCTGACCTCGCTAATCGCCGCCGTCGGTTTAACGGCCATCAAGATCGTTGTAGGCGTGCTTACGGGCAGCCTCGGGATCCTGGCCGAAGCGGCGCATTCGGGCCTCGACCTGGTGGCCGCGCTGATGACCTTTCTGGCGGTGCGCATCGCCGGGCGTCCGCCGGACCGTACGCACCTTTACGGACACGGTAAGGTCGAGAACCTCTCGGCTCTGTTCGAGACTCTTCTTCTGCTCCTCACTTGCGGGTGGATCGTGTGGGAAGCCGTCCACCGGCTGATGTCTCACAGCGCAGTGGTGGAGGTCAATGCCTGGTCCTTCGCGGTGATGGGGATTTCGATCGTGACCGACTTCTCGCGGTCCCGGGTGCTCTCGCGGGCAGCCACGAAGTACCACAGCCAGGCGCTCGAGGCGGACGCCCTGCACTTCCAGACGGATATCTGGAGCTCGTCGGTGGTGATCTTCGGCTTGATCGGCGTCAAGGCGGGCTGGAACGGCGGCGACTCCGTAGCGGCGCTGGGAGTCTCCGCAGTCGTGGTGTGGGTGAGCGTCAAGCTGGGGCGCGAGACGCTGGATGCCCTGATGGATAGGGCGCCGGCCGGTATGGAAGAGCGCATTTCCGCGATCGTCCAGGCGGTGGCGGGCGTGCGCAACTGCCACCAAATCCGAATCCGCTGGTCGGGGCCGGTCCTGTTTATCGACCTGCACGTGCTGGTGGACGGTAATCAAACACTGGCCGAGGCCCACCACTTGACCGAAACCATCGAAGCGGCAATTCTGGAAATCGCACCGCGCGCCGACGTGACGGTCCATCCCGAGCCGTTTCCCGACTGACACTATTTCGCGAGCGGCGAGCCGTCGCGGATCTCGTCGGTCGCACGGCGCACTACGCGGTCGCCGGGACTCAACGCGCCGAGGATTTCAACGAGGTCGCCGTCCGCCGCGAGCTTCTTCACGTCCACCCATTCGGCGCGCCCGGCGCGGTCGCGAATCACGAAGGTTCGCTCCGTCGTGGTGATGACGCTGGTTTTCGGCACAAAGAGCGACGGGTGGCCGGGGCGTACCGGCCATTGGACCGCGGGGAACATTCCGGGAGCGAGCGAGCCGTCGCGGTTGGCGATATCCAGCTCAACCGCCATCGTTCGCGTCTTGGGGTCGAGCGCGTGGGCGATGCGCGCCACCGTTCCGGAGTAGACGCGGCCGGGGAACGCCGGCACTCGGAACGCCACCGCGGCGCCGGGTGCGATGGCGCCCGTGTATTCCTCGGGGACCGGGACGACCACGCGCAGCCGTGAGACCTGTTCGATGGTCAGGAGCACCGGGTCGGCGGGTGGGCCCGCCAGCGCGCCGGGGTGCGCCAGACGCTCCGTGACCACGCCGTCGAAGGGGGCGGTAATGCGCAGGTAGGCTTCCAGGTCTTTGCGAGCCTGCACGGCTGCCTGGGCCGCGCGAACGGCCTGTACTCGCGAGCCGGCCAGAGCGCGGGCGGCTTCCACCTGCTTTTCCGCCTGAATCAGCTCGTTGCCCGCGATGGCTCCAGGCGTTTCCGCCGCTTTCTTCAGGCGGTCGAACGTGGCCTGCGCGGCGGCCAGTTGGGCTTCCGCCTGCAAGCGGTCGGCCTCCGCGGCCTGCACCTGGGATTCCGCCTCTGCGATCTGCGCCCGAAGCTCCGGCGCGCTGAGCTGGGCGAGCAGCTCGCCTTGCCTGACGATACTCCCGCGGTCGACCAGGATCCGATCGACGAACCCCGCGACCTTCGCATGAATGCCCACGCTGAGGTACGGCAGGACCTCGGCCGGCAGATCCACGGTGCGGGCGGCCGGCCTCGAGATGACGGGCGCGAGGTCGGCCGCGTGCGCGGCAGCCAGCGCAAGGAGTAGAGCGTTAATGCGCATCATAGTAGCGGCTCTCGGGATCGGTAGGGTTGAGGGAGGGTGAGGCGGCGGAGGCGCGGCCTTGCAGAATGGCGTAAATGGAGGGCAGCACGGTCAGCGTGGCGAATGTCGAGAAGAGTAGGCCGCCGATCACGGCGCGGCCCAGAGGGGCGGCCTGCGCGCCGCCCTCTCCCAGCCCGATGGCCATCGGGAGCATTCCGAAGATCATGGCCGCGGCGGTCATCAGGATGGCGCGTAGTCGGCCCGATGCGCCCGCCAGTGCGGCCTCGCGCGTCGAGCGGCCCTCGCGGCGCTCGTGCTCCGCGAAAGTCACCAGCAGGATGGAGTTGGCCACCGATATTCCGATCGCCATGATGGCGCCCATGAACGACTGCACGTTGAGTGTGGTGCCGGTAGCAAGCAAGGCCAGCACGACGCCGCCCAGCACCGCGGGAATCGCCAGCATCACGGTCAGCGCCAGGCGGACCGACTGGAAGTTCGCGGCCAGCAGAAGGAAGATCGCGAGCACCGCCAGGAGCAGGCCGATGCGGAGTCCGGAGAGCGTCTGTTCGAGCGCCGGGATCTCGCCGCGCAGCCTTACCGTGACGCCTTTCGGAGGCGTGCCGGCGGACGCGATGGCGCGGTTGATCCGCGTAGCAGCTTCGCCCAGGGTGATGTCGTGCAGATTGCCCGTGAGGCTGACGACGTGCTGGCCGTTGTAGCGTTCAATCAGGCCGGGCATGGACCCGGGCTTGAGAACCGCGATGTCGCTGAGGCGGGGCTGCGAACGCCCGTCGCGCATGAGCGGAAGGTTGCCCACTTCCGCGGCGCTCTGCATCTGGTTCTGCGGCAACTCCACTTGAATCTGGAAAGCATTGCCGGAAACGGGATCGCGCCAGTAGTTCGGGTCGGTGAAGCGCGACGAGGAAGTGGCCGGCACCACGGACCGGGCCACGTCCGCCATGGTGAGTCCGAACTGGCCGGCGCGCTCGCGGTCGATCGAGATATCTAGGGTGGGGAAGTCGTTTTCCTGCGCGAACTGAAGGTCGCGGAAAAAATCCAGGCCGGCCAGCCGGGTCTGCAACTGCCGTGCGAAGGCGTAGTCGTCGGCCAGGCTCACGCCTTGCACCGCCACTTCGACGGGCGTGGGAGATCCGAAGCTCATCACCTGGCTGACAATGTCGGCGGCCTCGAAGGAAATCCGGACGCCGGGCAGTTCGCGGCGTAGGGCTGTCCGCAGCCGTTCGCGCAGCGCTTCGCCGCGCGGGGCGTCCGGTCGCAAAGCAACCTGCAGAATGGCCTCCTGCGGGCCGCTCGTGAACAGGTGAATCAGGTCGACCGGGTAGCTGGAGGGCACCACTCCGACAAAGTCGCTGGTGATGGCGACGTTTTCGGGACCGGCCTCGCGGCGGATGATGTCCCATGCGTTCAGGACCGTTCGCTCCGTCTCCTCGATGCGGGTGCCGGCGGGCGCGCGCAGGCGGATGCGCAGCAGCGGCGCATTGGCGTCGGGAAAAATCTCGGAACCGAGCCGCGGAGTTGCCAGCCAGAGTATGCCGGCGGCGCCGGCAAGGTAGGCGGCCGCGAGCGGCCAGCGCAGGCCCAGCACCGTTCTTAGATAGCGGCTGTAGAAGGAGTGGAGCCGGGAGGCTTCCCCCCGGTGCGCCTCTCGCATCAGCCACGTGGAGAGGACCGGTACCAGTGTACTCGAGAGCAGGTAGGAGGCGATCATCGAGAACGCAACCGCCAGCGAAAGCGGAACGAACAATTGGCGCCCCACCCCGATCATGAAAAACGACGGCACGAAGACCGCCAGGATCGAGACCATGGAGAGCAGGCGGGCGAGCGCCGTGCGCCGGCAGGCCTCCACCACGGCGCGGGCGCGCGAAACGCCGGGGACCATCCGGGTGTGGATGTTCTCGATCTCCACGGTTGCCTCATCCACCAGCACGCCCACCGCGAGGGCCAGGCCGCCCAGGGTCATGATGTTGATGGTCTGGCCGGTCGCCCATAGCAGAATCACCGCACTCAGCAGTGCGAACGGGATGTTCAGGATGACGATCAGGGCGCTGCGCCAGTCGCGCAGGAAGATGAGGACCATGAGGCCCGTGAGGAGCGCGCCGAGCATCCCTTCCAGTTCGAGTCCGCGGATGGAGCTCGTCACGTAAGGCGACTGGTCGAATTCGAGCCGCACATCCACGTCGTCGGGTAAGACTCTCTTGAAGTCGGGGATCGCCGCTTTGACGCGGTTGATGACGTCGAGCGTGGACGCGTCCGCGCGCTTCGTGACCGGGATGTAAACGGTGCGGCGGCCGTTGACGTGGGCGTACGCGGTGACCAGGTCGGTGCCGTTTTCGACGGTGCCGATGTCGCGCAGGTAGACGGTGGGGCCGGAGACCGGACGGATCGGGGTGCTCAGGAGTTCGGCCAGATTGCCGCCCAGCGCGGCGTTGGTGCGGGCGATGCGCTCGACCGTGCCTGTAAACATGTTGCCGGAGGGCATCACGAGGGTGGACTTGCTGACGGCCGCGATGGCCTCCTCGGGCGAGATCCGGTACTGCTGCAGTTTGCCTGGGTCGAGTGTGACTACGATGGTCCGCTGGTTCCCGCCGAAAGGAGGAGGCGCGGAGACGCCCTGCAGGGTCGCGAACAGCGGACGCACCCGGTTGATGGCGAAATCCTGCATCTCTCCCTGCGTGCGAGTGGCGCTGCTGAAAACGAGCATGCCGACCGCCACGCTGCCGGCGTCGAAGCGGGTGATGAACGGGGGCACCGTGCCGGGCGGCATGAACGACCGCGCGCGGTTGACATATCCCACCGTCTCCGACATCGCCTGGCTCATGTTGGTGCCGTTGTGAAAGACCAGCTTCATGAGCGAAGCGCCCTGTATGCTCTTGCTTTCGACGTGATCGATCCCTGTGATGTAGAGGAAGTGATACTCGTAGTAGTAAGTGAGATAGCCTTCCATCTGCGCGGGATCCATGCCGCCATAAGGCTGTGCCACGTAAATGGCCGGGTCGCCCACCTGCGGGAAGATGTCGACCGGCATCCTTCCGAGCGCCAGCACAGCGCCGAGCGCGATCGCAACGAGAGCCACCACTACCGTGACAGGACGGCTGAGAGCGGCCAGAACGAGTCGCATTACTGGCCGGCCTCCGCCAGGAACGGCCGTATGTCGCCGGCCGCGGCGGCTACCTGGAGCAGCCCGCGCCAGACGCCGAGCCGGGCGAGGGCACCGTTGATTTCCGCCTGGGCGAGCAGGCGCTGCGCTTCGGCGACGGCGTCGATGTTGCCGAGTCCTGACCGGTAGCGGGCTTCGGCTTGTTGGGACGCTGCGCGCGCGGCGGTGATTTCCACCGGGGTATTGGCGGCGATACGCTGGCCGCCTTCGAAGACCGCGACCGCGGCGTTAAACCGGGCCCGCAGATCCACGGCGATCTGGCGGGCGCGCGCCGCCTCGGCGCGGATGTTGGCCGATTGCGCCGCCTCGCGGGCGTGCAGCCCGGCGTAATCCATCACCGGGAAGTTGACGGTGAAGCCGAGGGCATAGTTCTGCGTGCTGGGGGCCAGGCCGTTCGCGCCGCCCAGAATCGCGCCGTTGGTTTCCGCGCCGGTTCCACGCGCATACGCCGAGCCCTGCAGGTAGAAGCGTGGGAAATAGGAGCGCTCGAGCGCGTGAAGTTGCGCCTTGGCCTGTTCGATAGCGGCGTTCTGTTCGGCGGCGATGGGGTTGGCGGCCGTATCGGGCGCGGGAAAGCGCCGCTCGGCGGGGAGGCGGCTGAGCCCGGGAGCCGCAATCGACACCGCGCCGGGGTCCACGCCCACGAACCGGGCGAGCGCCGCGCGGCCGACATCCACGGCCTGCTGCGCCTGGATAAGCTGCGTGCGGGCGGCGGCGGTTTCGGCCTGGGCGCGCGATCCATCCGCGCCAGGACGCAGTTCGGCATTCACCAACGCCGTGATGGTGCGCTCGACGGTTTCGGCGCGCTCGACCGCAGCTTGCGCGGCCTTAACCGTTTCCTGAGCGGCAGCCAGCGTGAGATACGCGTCGGCGGCCGCTACCGCCACTTCGTACCGCGTGCGCTCGAGGGCCGCGGCCGATTGCGCTCGCGCGGCTTCCGCGGCGGCGACGCTGGCGCGCCGGAGTCCGAAATCGAAAGGCTCCCAGGTCACCAGGGTTCCGGAGGCGCTGCCCCAGGCGGTTCCGAAATTATTGGTGCCGATCACGGGCCCGGACATGGAGGGAATGACGGACTGCGGCAGCAGCATGCCGAACACGTTGTTGCGGGTGGCCCGGTTGACCTGGGCCAGCGCGTCCACCCGCGGCAGGTACGCAGTGCGGGCAAGCCGGATGCCGGCGGCCGAAGCCGCGAGCTCTTCTTGCGAGACCTGAACCGCGGGGTAGTTGTGAAGCGCCGCATCAACGGCCTGCGAGAGGGTCAGCGGCTGCCCGAATAGCGAGCCCCCCGCCAGGATCAGCCACAGTGTTTTCCAGGTCATTGGCCTTCAATCAGCTCGTGGAACAGCTCGCGAACCTTGTGTTTGGCTGCCGCCAGTGCCCTGCGGCCGCGCGGCGTCGCGCGGTAGACCTTGCGCAGCGAGCGGCCGTTGCGCTGTTCCGTGGAGCGGAGATAGCCCTTCTTCTCGAGCCCGTGGAGCAGGGGATAGAGGCTGCCGGGGCTGATCCGGTAACCGTGCCGGGCCAGTTCCTCGATCATGCCCAGGCCGAACACCGGCTCCTCGGCGGCGTGGTGCAGCACGTGCAGGCGGATGAGGCCGGAGTACAGCTCGCGGTCACCATCGAAATTCGTTTTCGACATTCGTTATCGAATAACGGAAGTATATTCCCGGAAGACGCGGAAGTCAAATTCTGAACAGATACGAAGCAGCGTAGAGCAGTGCGGCTGCGAGAAGGAAGATCGGGCCGTATTGCAGCCCGGCCATGGCCAGCGCGGTTCCCAAAACGCACTGCAGGACGCCAAAGCGGATGCGCCCGCTGGTGAACCGCCAGCGATCCACTGGGAGCCGGCCCGAGACGGCAGGATAGCGGCCCGCCGCGAGGCTGACGAGGCCGAACGTCCATCCGGCGCTCAGGTCCAGCGGCAGCAGGAGGAGCGTCAGCAGCGCCAGGTACGCCGCGTCCTTGGCCAGCAGGATCTCCCAGCCGTGGAGCGGCATCAGGCGGTAGCGCGTCATGCCGGACGCCGAATCGAGGCTGAAGAGGCATTGCGCGTACGTGCTGAGCGCGAGCGCCACCAGGATCGAGAGTATCGGGTATGCGGCCGGATCGGGAGAGCGCGCCGCCAGGCGCCAGGTGGCGGCGCCCAGGCTGAGCAGCACGGCCACCCAGGTGTCCAGCACGGTCAGCATCTGCCGGAGGTTGGCGCGCATCAACTGGCCCAGGCGTCCGGGGCCGCGCGGCAGCATTCGCAGCGGAGCCCAGCGCGGCGCGGCCAGCCCGCGCGTCGCTACGGCTGCTCCGCACAGCGCGAGCGCAGGTCCGGGCCGGGAAGTACGCACCAGGATCGCCGCCGCGGCCCAGAAGATGGGACTGAGAGCCAGGCTGGCGAGCCGCAGGGTAATGCGCTGGCCGGGGTGGAGGGGCCACAACCCGAACCGGCTGCGCGGTATTCGCGAAAGCGGGTCGGAGGAGAGCGGGAATAGCATGAGCAGGCCGATCAGAAGCAGGAACGGATAGGAACTGACCGGCTTAACGCCGCTGACCAGAGCGCCCCAAATCATCAGAGCGACGAACAGGAAGAAGTTGTTGACCTTAATCGAGCCGAACGTTCCCAGACTCCGGCGCACGGACTGGCCGAGGGCGCGGAAGATTGCGATCGTAGCCGGCACTGTACGATTATGGCGGAATGTTCTCTTACGATGCCGCACTGCTGGCTGCGACCCCGGCCTCGCCGCAATCGATTGACGACGTGCTGGCCGGGATGCGCGCCATGGACGCGCTCTTCAGCGAAGGCGACGGGCTGTTCTGGTTCCACCACCTGTACCTGCAGGTGACCGAGGCAGTCGCCGCGCGCGTGGCCGGCGGCGGTTTCACCAACAGCGCCTGGCTGGCGGACCTCGACGTTCAGTTCGCCCGGCTGTACTTCGATGCGCTGCGCCGGCAGCTTGGCGGCGCAGCCGCGCCCGGGTGTTGGCGCGCGCTGTTCGACCACCGGGCGGATGCGGCCGTGGCGCGGATCCAGTTTGCGCTGGGCGGCGTGAACGCGCACATCAACCACGACCTGCCGTTCGCCATAGTCGCGACGTGCCGGCGGGCAGGGTCGGCGCCCCTGCACGGATCGGCGGAATATCGGGACTACACCGCCGTGAACTCCACGCTCGACAGCCTGATCGACACCGCGAAGAAGGAACTGATGGTGCGGCTGCTGGGCGATCCCCTGCCGTCGGTCTCGCTCCTGGAGGACCGCCTGGCGGCGTGGAGCGTGGCGGCCGCGCGGGAGTCGGCCTGGACGAACGGCGAGGTGATGTGGGTGACCGGCGGCGACCGCCTTCTGGCCCCGCGCTTCGAAGCGATGCTGGACGGGCTGACAGCGGTGGCGGGGAAGACGTTGATGGCGCCGGTGCCGATCGTGCTGGCTCAAGCGGAGTAGACTTACGGCGCCCAGCCGGGTGCGACGTACGTATAAAATACCACGATCAGTCCCACCACCGAGGCCAGCAGAATGCTGTGCTTCAAAGTGAAGCGGAAGAGCAGCGCTTCGTCCTCCCGCTTCATGGATGTGGCCGCGGCCGCGACCGCGATGCTCGTCAGGCTGATCATTTTTCCCATCACGCCGCCGGCGGAATTGGCGGCGGCCATCAGCACGGGATTCATATGCAGCTTCCCGGCGGTCACCACTTGCAGCGTTCCGAACAAGGCGTTCGCGGAGGTGTCGCTGCCGGTGAGAAAGACACCCAGCCATCCCAGCAGGGCGCTGAAAAACGGGAAGAGTGCGCCCGTGGCGGCGAACGCCAGGCCGAGCGTAGTGGTGGCGCCCGAGTAGTTCATGAGGAACGCCAGCGCCAGCACGGCGGCCAGGGTCAGTTCCGCCAGCGCCAGCTGCTTCGTCGTGTGGCGAAGGGCCCGCACGAACTGGCGCGGCGAGAGTCCCGCCACCGCGGCGCCCAGAATTGCCGCGAAGAGACAGGCGGTGCCCGAGGCCGACAGCCAGCTGAATTTGTACGGCGTCGACGTGGGCAGGCCCGGCCAGTGGAAGCTCAGGGTGAGGCTGTCCAGGCGTGTCTGCAGGGGCTTGTAACCCCATAGCAGCACGAAGATCACCAGCAGGCCGTAGGGGGCCCAGGCATGGGCGATCTCGCGGGCCGTATGGGGCGAAGCGGGCCGGGACCGCCTGCGGATGACGGCGATCACGGCGGCCATGGCGGCGAGCGAGGCCAGGATATCGGTGAGCTGGGGGCCCACGAAGTTGGAGATCAGGAACTGGGTGCCGGCGAAGGCTGCTCCGCACAGTGCGGCGGCCGGCAGGACGGCCCGCAGCCCCTTCCATCCGGACATCACGACGATCAGGTAGGCCGGTACGATCAAAGATACGGGCGCGCAGATGCGGCCGACCCCGGCGCTCAAGCGGTCGAGGGGAAGGCCGGTCGTAACAGCCAGCGTCGTGATGGGAATGCCGATCGAGCCGAAGGCCACCGGGGCGGTGTTGGCGAGCAGGCAGATGGCGGCCGCGTAGAAGGGCGAGAACCCGAGACCGGTCAGCATGGCGGCGGCCACGGC
Organism: Bryobacterales bacterium; assembly: GCA_963836015.1. GTDB lineage: Bacteria > Acidobacteriota > Terriglobia > Bryobacterales > Bryobacteraceae > CAWCDJ01. Next base: position 1,910,622 of record CAWIIF010000015.1, read on the forward strand.
CACGGGGGTGCCGAAGCCCGCGGCGCCTTCGATGAACGCGCCGAAAGCAAATGCGATCAGGAGCGCCTGCAGGCGAGGGTCGTCTGTCAGGTGGCCGATCGAATCTTTGAGCAGGTCAAATTTGCCGCTCTCCAGAATCACGCGATAGAGCAGAATCGCCGAGAACACCACCCAGCCGATGGGGAACAGGCCGAACGCCGCGCCGTAGGTCACGGTGGCTAGAAGTTTTCCGGCGGGCATCCCATAGACGCCCGCGGCGATAACCGCGGCGGCTGCCAGGCCGGCCAGCGAGGCCTTCCACGCCGGACGCCGCAGCACGCCGAGCAGCACCAGCAGCGTAAAGATGGGGACGGCCGCGACCAGCGCGGAAAGCGGCAGGTTTCCGGCGACCGGCGTCATCCCTGAACCCGCCGCTCCTGGCCCTGCCAGAAAGTTTCGCGCAGCTGGCGCTTGACGATTTTGCCGGTGCCTGTTTTGGGCAGCGCGGCGTCCGTAAAGTGGTAGATGCGGGGTATTTTGAACCTGGCGATGCGCAGTTGCAGGAAAGCGCAAAGCTCCGGTTCGGTGAGTGCGTGGCCGGGCTTGATCACCACGAAAGCGGCCGGAACCTCTCCCCACTGCAGGTCGGGCGCGGAGACCACCGCGCACTCCAGCACCGCCGGATGCGCGAAGATGGCGCGCTCCACTTCGAGCGAGGAGATGTTCTCGCCGCCGCTGATGATGATGTCCTTCTTCCGGTCGACGATGTGGATGTAGTTGTCCTCGTCCCACACCGCCATATCGCCCGTGTGCAGCCAGCCATTGGTCATCACGCAGGCCGTGGCCTTCGGCTCCTTATAATAGCCGTCCATGATGTTATCGCCGCGCATCACGATCTCGCCGATGGACTGCATGTCGCGCGGCACGTCGTTGAGCTGGAGATCCACCACGCGTACCTCGCAGCCGATCACGGGCCAGCCGGCCATCGCCAGCCGGCGCAGGCGGTCGGCTTCATCGGCGTAGGTGACCGTGTCCTTGGGCCTGGCGCAGGTGGCCACGGGCGCGCTTTCGGTCAGGCCGTAGCCGGCCTCCACCCGGCAATGGGGGAAGGCCTTCTCCATGCGGCCGATCAGCTCCGGCGAAGATGCCGCCCCGCCGATCATGACCCGCTGCATGCTGGACACATCCGCTTGCGCCAGGTCGGGGCAGTTGAGCAGGGCATTCGCCATGGTGGGGACCAGCGCCATGCCGGTGGCGCGTTCCTCCTGGATGATCCGCAGCACATGGGCCGGGTCGAAGCGGCGGACCATGACCTGACGCAGGCCGCACATAGTCGAGGAGTGCGCGCGCCCCCATCCGTTGGCGTGGAATAGGGGGATCGTGTGCAGCTCCACCTGTCGATCGTCCGGCACGAATCCGGCGACCACCGAGAGCGCGTGCAGATACAAGGTGCGGTGCGCCAGCATCACGCCCTTGGGAGTGCCGGTGGAACCGCTTGTATAGAAGAGTTCGGCGGTCGAGCCTTCGTCGATCGAGAACGGGTCGAACCGCTCCAGCCGGTCGCGGGCCAGGAGCTCTTCGTAGGCGGCGCCGGTCTGGATCCAGCGGCGTACCTGCGGACACGATGGCCGCAGGGCGTCCACCAGCGGGGCGAAATCGGGTTCGTAGATGAGCACCCGCGGCTCGGCGTGGTTCAGGATGACGGCCAGTTCGGCCGGCGTCAGCCGCACGTTGAGCGGCATAACGATCGCGCCGGCCAGCAGCACGCCGAAATAGCCTTCCAGAAGTTCGTGGGTATTGAAGCTGAGGTATGCGACCCGGTCGCCCGGAACGACGCCTTCGATCTTCAGGCCGGCCGCCAGCCGCTCGCAGCGTTCACCGAACTGGGAATAGGTGAAACGTCGATCACCAGAGACGACGCCTATCTTGGGGCCATACAGGTCTACACCGCGGAAGAGACATCGAACGGGGCTCAACGGCACGTGCATGCCTTGAGATTGTAGCAGGTGAAAAAGGGCAGGCCATTGAGGCCTGCCCCAGTGATTACTTCTTGTCTCCGGTTTCGATCCGCATTCCGTAAAAGCTGCGGTACACGAACACCGTCGAAATCAGGAAAAATAAGGCTGCCAGCCCGGTGGTCAAGGCGTTGCCCTGCTTCCGGCTAAGGTCCACCGCCAGCGAAACGGCCAGCAGGCCGAACAGTGTGGTGAACTTGATGATCGGGTTCAAAGCCACGGAGCTGGTGTCCTTGAACGGATCGCCCACCGTGTCGCCCACCACCGTGGCCGCGTGCAACTCCGTGCCCTTGGCCCTTAGTTCGGTTTCGACGACTTTCTTGGCGTTATCCCAGGCGCCGCCGGCATTGGCCATGAAGATCGCCTGGTAGAGGCCGAAGAGCGCAATCGAGATCAGGTAGCCGACGAAGAAGAACGGCTCCAGGAAAGCGAATGCCAGGGTGGAGAAGAAGACCACCAGGAAGATGTTGAGCATGCCCTTCTGCGCGTACTGCGTGCAGATGGCCACAACCTTCTTCGAATCGGCCACCGAGGCCTTCTCGGAGCCTTCGAGCTTGATGTTGCGCTTAATGAATTCGACGGCCCGGTATGCGCCGGTGGTAACGGCCTGCATGCTCGCGCCGGTGAACCAGTAGATTACCGCGCCTCCCGCGATCAGTCCCAGCAGGAATGGGGCATGCATGAGCGAGAGCTTGTCCAGGTTCGTGGTGAGCCCATTGGTGAGGGCCACGATGGTGGAGAAGATCATGGTGGTGGCGCCCACCACGGCGGTTCCGATCAGCACGGGCTTCGAGGTCGCTTTGAATGTGTTGCCCGCGCCGTCATTCTCTTCCAGATTGTCCTTCGCTTTTTCGAACTCCGGTGTAAAGCCGAACTCCCTCTGCATGTCGGCGCTTACGTTTGGAAGGGTCTCGATCATGGAGAGCTCATAGATCGACTGGGCGTTGTCCGTTACGGGCCCGTAGCTGTCGACCGCGATGGTGACCGGACCCATCCCCAGGAAGCCGAAGGCTACGAGGCCGAACGCGAAGACGGCCGGAGCGACCATCAGGCTGGCCGGAAAATCGATGCTGACGTAATACCCGACGCTCATCAGAAGCAGCATGGTGAAGCCCAGCCAGTAGGCACTGAAGTTGCCCGCGACGAGACCGGAGAGGATATTCAGCGACGCGCCGCCTTCCCGTGAACTGGTGACGATTTCATTGACGTGGCGCGACTTGGTGGAAGTGAAGGACTTCACGAACTCCGGAATCAGGGCGCCCGCGAGGGTTCCGCAGCTGATGATAGTGGCGAGCTTCCACCATAGCGAGGTGTCGCCGCCGAGCTCCGGAATCATCATAGAGCTGATGATGAAAGTGAGGACGATGGAAAGAATCGAAGTCAGCCATACCAAGGTGGTCAGCGGAGCTTCGAAGTTCATTTTGTCGGAATTGCCGTACTTGGCCTTGGCTATGGCGCCGTTGACGAAGTAGCCGATGCCCGAGGAGATCACCATCATTACGCGCATGGAGAAGATCCATACCAGCAGTTGGACCTGCACCAGCGGGCTCTTCACGGCCAGAATGATAAACGTTATGAGGGCAACGCCCGTGACGCCATACGTTTCGAAACCGTCGGCCGAAGGTCCGACCGAGTCGCCGGCGTTATCGCCCGTGCAGTCGGCAATCACGCCCGGGTTGCGTGCGTCGTCTTCCTTGATCTTGAAGACGATCTTCATGAGGTCCGATCCGATGTCGGCGATCTTGGTGAAGATGCCGCCGGCCACGCGGAGGGCAGCGGCGCCGAGGGATTCGCCGATGGCGAAACCGATGAAGCAGGCGCCGGCCAGTTCGCCGGGCACGAACAGCAGGATGAACAGCATGATCAGCAGTTCCACCGAGACCAGCAGCATCCCGATGCTCATGCCGGCCTGGAGCGGAATATCGTAGCAGGCGTATGGCTTACCTTTGAGTGCCGCGAAGGCGGTGCGGGAGTTGGCAAAGGTGTTCACGCGCATCCCGAACGCCGCCACGGTGAAACTCCCCGAGATTCCGACCACGCTGAATGCCAGGATGATCAGGACCTTATAAGCCTCGAAACCTTGCAGGAATCCGAAGTAGAAAACAATGATGACCGCGATAAACGCCTCGAGGAGCATAAGAAACTTGCCCTGTGTGGCGAGGTAAGTCTTGCAGGTTTCGTAGATCAGCTCGGATACTTCCCGCATTGCAGCGTGTACCGGCATATTCCGCAGACGGACGAAGATCATCAGACCAAACACCAGCCCGAGCGCGCTGACCACCAGGCCGCCGAGCAGAAGGGTATGTCCGTTGATGCCTCCCAGGAAAGAGGCGGTTCGAAGGTCGGGAAGCTTGAGATTGGCTTCGCCGGCTCCCTGTTCCTGCGCCATCAGCGGCGCACCAAGCGCCAGGGCGGCTATTGCGATGAGAACGCGCATGATTACGGCGATACGCGCGTTTGCGGCGGCCGTGAAAAGGCCGGCCGGCCGCCTGACACGGACTGTGTCCGAAATGGAGAGCATCGGCTGAGATCCTCCTAAAGGGTTGCCCGGGCCTGCTCAGGCAGACCGGGGTGTCAGATGAGTTTACCCGAAGAGCTACTGACAACACAGTATAAGAGATATACACGTCGGAATTCAATGAAGCCGATTTCGGATCGCCCGCCAAAATGCCCGGTTCCGGCTTAAACTATCCCTTATGCAAAAGACCGCCCTAGCCTTTCTGCTCACCGCCGGCGCCCTCCTGGCGCAGCCCAAGGCGTCGCCCGAGAAGGAAGCTTCCATGAAGGCCGATCTTGCCGGACAGATCGACGCCATGAAAAAACAGGCCCAGGTGATGGTAGACAGCGTGTTCAGCTTCGGCGAGCTGGGGTTCCAGGAGTTCGAGACGTCCAAATACCTGACCGGCATTCTGGAAAAGGAGGGTTTCCGGATCCAGCGCGGTTTTGCCGGGATCCCGACCGCCTGGGTCGCCACCTGGGGATCGGGTAAGCCCGTGATTTCTCTGGGGTCGGACATCGATGATATCCCTCAGGCTTCTCAGAAGCCGGGGGTCGGCTGGCATGACCCGGTCATTCAGGGCGCGCCGGGCCATGGTGAAGGACACAACTCGGGGGTCCCGCTGAATATCATCGCTGCCTTGGCGGTCAAGAAGGTGATGGAGCGCGAGCATCTCGCCGGCACCCTCCAACTATGGCCGGGCGTGGCGGAAGAGCTGGTGGGTACGAAAGCCTACTATGTCCGCGCCGGCCTCTTCAAGGACGTCGACATATGCCTGTTTACTCACGTCGCCAATAACCTGACCGTGAGTTGGGGCGCCCCGGCCAACCAGAACGGCTTGGTGTCGATCGAGTACCTCTTTCAGGGCGAGAGCGCCCATGCAGCCGGCGCCCCGTGGCGCGGCCGGAGCGCCCTGGACGCGGTCGAGCTCATGGATGTCGGCTGGAACTTCCGGCGCGAGCACCTGAGACTGGCGCAGCGGTCGCACTATGTGATCACCAACGGCGGCGATCAGCCGAATGTCGTTCCGCCGACGGCCTCCGTCTGGTATTACTTCCGTGAAGCCGATTACGACCACATCATGAACATGTGGCGCATCGGTGACAACATGGCCAAAGCCGCGACCCTGATGACCGATACCACCTACACGTCGCGGCTGTTGGGCAGTGCCTGGCCGGGGCACTTCAATCGCCCGATTGCCGAAGCGATGTACGCAAACATCAAGAAGGTCGGGCTGCCGCAGTGGTCGGAAGACGATCAGGCGCTCGCCAAGGGACTGCAGAAGGAGCTGAAGGTGCCGCTGCGCGGGCTGGCGACCAAAATTCCGGAGCTGCGCGCGCCCCGCCAGGCGCCAACCGACGAGGCGGAAGGCGGCGAGGGCCAGGGTGTCGGCCCCACCGGAGGAGGTTCGGACGACATCGGGGACGTCTCCTGGAACGTTCCCACGGTTACACTCCGGTACCCCTCGAACATTCCGGGCGGCCCGGGCCACAACTGGGCGAACGGAGTGTCGATGGCGACGCCAATCGCCCACAAGGGCGTGATCGCCGGAGCCAAGGTGCAGGCCATGACGATGCTCGACATTCTGCTCCATCCCGAGCTGGTGAAGAACGCCTGGGATTACTTCAACAATGTGCAGACGAAAGAAGGGAAGTACAAAAGCCTCCTGCGTCCCGACGACAAGCCGGCGATCTGGCTCAACACAAAAATCATGGAGCAATACCGCGAACCCATGAAAAAGTATTATTACGACCCGGCGAAGTACGACACCTACCTGGAACAGCTCGGGATCAAGTATCCGACAGTGCGGTAGCGCGTTGGAGCCGGTCCGCGAGCCGGCGGACCTGTGCGACCAGCTCGGCCGGCTCGCTCGCTTCGAAATCCACGCCGAGCAGCGCCAGGTGAATGGCCAGGCCTTCGTAGGTCGAGGCCCCCACCTCGAAGGAACAGGTCCGGTCGTCGATCGGCTCGATCAAGCCGAGGCACGGCGGCAGCCGCCGGGCCACCTCCGCGGCCGGCGCCATCACCTTGACCCGGGCGCGGCACGGCGGAGCGTTCCACACGCCTCGCGCGACGTAGGCTGCCAGGTCCCGTGCGGGCGGCTCCCGCGGGGCGAAGCGCGGCCCAGTCGAGACACGCGGCTGGATGCGGTCCAGCCGGAATGTCCGCCAGTCCCTGCGGTCCGAATCCCAGGCGACCAGGTACCAGCGGCGGCCGGTGTGGACCAGGCGGTGCGGCTCCACGGAGCGCGCACTCGGTTTGCCGGCGTGATCGGAATAACGGAATCGCAGCACTTCGCGATCGCGGCACGCGCCCGCAATGGCCGTTAGGGTGCGAGCGTCTATCGGCGGCCCTGCGCCCGCGGGGGTGACGATCATCGCCTGCAGTGCGGCCACGCGCCGGCCCAATCGGGGCGGGAGGATCTGCTCGACCTTCGAGAGCGCGCGAACGGAGGCCTCTTCGATCCCTTCGATGGCGCCCGTCGCGGCGCTGCGCAGGCCGAGGGCCACGGCCACCGCCTCTTCGTCGTCCAGCAGCAGGGGAGGCATGGTGGATCCGGCGCCGAGCTGATATCCGCCTTCCGTGCCGGAGGTCGAATGGATCGGATAGCCGAGCGTGCGCAGCTTGTCCACGTCCCGGCGCAGGGTGCGGCTGGTCACTTCGAGACGGCCCGCCAGCTCGGGTCCCGGCCAATACCGGCGTCCCTGAAACAGCGAGAGAAGCCGCAGCAGCCGCGCGGAGGTTTCCAGCATGAATCCAGTGTGCCATCGAATCGAGGACGGAAGTTGTCCGCAATGTTCCGTATCCTCTTGTTATGACCATCTGCCAACAGATCACCATCGACTTCGATCAGGAAATGAAGAGCACCCGCAAGCTTCTCGAGCGCGTTCCGCTCGACGATGCCCACCGCCGCTACAAGCCCCACGAGAAATCGATGTCTCTCGAGAGACTCGCCACGCACGTTGCGGAGCTGCCCTCGTGGCCGAAGCTGGCATTGGATGCCGAGGTCTTCGAACTGCAGCCCGGGTTCCAGCCCCGCATTGCGGGGTCCACCGCGGAGCTGCTCGCGATCTTCGACCGGAGCGTGGAAGAAGGCCGCGCCGCTATTGCCGCGGCCACCGACGAGGAGATGCGGAAGAACTGGACTTTCAAGATTCGGAGATCTGTTCTCGTTCACCGACGGGCGGCCGGCTGTAATCCGCAGCTTCGTCAACCACCTGGTGCACCACCGCGCTCAGTTAGGCGTTTATCTTCGCCTGAACGAGATAGCGGTTCCCGGCATGTACGGTCCGTCGGCTGACGAGAAGTAACTATCCCGCCCTCGGCATCAGCTCCATAAACGGTCGTTCGAGCGGTCCACGTTCCATTGCGGCGTCGGTTCGAAGTACCCGGGTTCGGCCAGATGCTGCTTCACGACCTCTTCGTTGAGCGTGATGCCCAGGCCAGGCTTGTCGGGCACGGTGATGAACCCCTTGCTGCAGATCGGCTTCGCGACTCCCTCCACCAGGTCATTCCACCAAGGCACGTCGACCGAGTGGTTCTCCAGCACCAGGAAGTTCTCGGTGGCGGCGGCGCAATGCACGTTCGCCATGCAGGAAATGGGAGTGCCCGCGAAGTGCATCGCCATGGCCACGCCATACTCTTGCACGGCGTCGCCGATCTTCTTGGTCTCGAGAATCCCGCCGGAGGTCGCCAGGTCGGGGTGGACGATATCCACCGCATGGTTCCGGGCCAGTTCGATGAAGGACTCCTTGAGGTAGATGTCTTCGCCGGTAAGGATCGGGATATCGACGGCGTCGGAGATCTTCTTGAGCAGGTCGGTGTACTGCCAGGGGATCATGTCTTCGAGCCACGCCAGGTTGTACTTCTCCATGGCCTTGCCCAGCCGGATGCAACTGTTCAGGCCGATGTGGCCGAAGTGGTCGGCCGAGAGCGGAATGTCCATCCCCACCTGCTCGCGGATGGCGGCCACGTAGTCGCCCATGAGCGCCAGGCCTTTCTCGGTGATCTCGATGCCGGTGAACATGTGCTGCACGCGCCCGCCCTGCGATACGCTGACGTCCGCCGGGTGCGTGATCGCTCCGGGGACATTGCCTACCAGGTCCACCCCGAGATCCATTTTCAGCCACGTGAAGCCTTCGTCCCTACGCGCCTTCAGCCGCTCGCCGTAGACCTTGGGATCGTGCGATTCGGTGGTGTCGGCATAGCAGCGGATACGGTCGCGGAACTTGCCGCCGAGCATCTGGTAGACCGGCACATTGTAGGCTTTGCCTGCGAGGTCCCACAGCGCCATCTCGACTCCGCAAACGCCGCCCCCCTGCCGGGCGTTGCCGCCGAACTGTTTGATCTTGCGAAAGACCTTGTCCACGTTGCACGGATTCTCCCCGAGCAGGCGGCTCTTCAGCATCAGCGCGTAGTTCTTGCTGGCGCCGTCGCGGACCTCGCCCAGGCCGTAGATGCCCTGGTTGGTGTCGATGCGAATCAAGGGGCAGGTCATGGGGGCGCGCGCCACGGTGGCGATGCGCAGGTCCGTAATCCTCAGCTCGGAGGGTTTGGAGCTGGTATTCACGTTCTGTGGGAGAGCTTCCAGGGTCTGATCAGCCCAGAAGCCTACACCCATGGCGGCGGCAGCGCCCTTGAGGAAAGAGCGCCGCCCTCCGGCGCTCGAGGAAAGGGTCTTCATAAGAGTATTCAGGAGGTAAGCGAAGTAACACTCAACCTCGCATCGTGTAGCGCGGGCGCGGAGATTTCTTCCGCTGCTCGCGCATTCCGGCGAAGTCGAAGCGGGCCTCGGCGACCGGCGTCCCGAGGACTTCAATGCGCTTCAGATCGCGCGTTCCGACGCCGGCTTCTTCCGCCAGGTGGAGCGTACTGTCGCAGCGTTCGAAAGGAGGGGTGCCGCGGACGGCCAGCGGGTCGAACCCCATCAGTCCCATGCAGACCGCATCCGTGTTTACCGGGTTGAGGCCGGCTACGATCACGCCGGGCGCCACGGCCTTCAGGTCTTCGTTGACCCAGGGGCCCTCGCCGCCGGTCATGGTTCGGATGCCTTCGACAATCGCCAGGTGGATGGGGCGCGCGGAGATCAGGTCGACCACGGTACGCGGGACGCGCCATGTGTCGATGCGCGGGGAACTCGGGTCCTTCTCGGGCGGCGCGCTCGCCGACGGCTGGCGGTAGCCCGCATGGATGAGGTCGCGGCCGCCTTTGGGGACCAGCGTCGGCTCGTCCTTGCCCGCGCCGCTCCCGTAAATCGTGCAGGGAGTGAGGCCGAAGCAGTTCTTCATGGAGAGCGTCACGCCCGCCGTAGCGTGCTCCTTCATCTTGGCAATGCTTACGAAAACATCGCAGTCTTCGTAGGAATGGTTCAGGTCGAAGGCCGGGAAGACATAGCCGCCGAACGGCACTTTGAGGCGTGAGTACTTATTTGCCTTGCCCAGGTAGTTGGTATTCTCGAACTCCACGTTGGGGGCGGCGTTCAGGATGTCGCGCGGCTCCCAGTTGGCTTGCAGGATGTATTCTTCGACCGGGTCGGCGGTGGACCAGGGGCTCTCCAGAATCCGGATGCGCCGCGCGCCGGCCCGGCCCATCAGGTGGGTAGCGGCGGCGATCACTTGCGGGTGGGTGTAGTGCGTATCTTCGAGCGGCAGGTATCTCAGCCGGTAGGTCGGAGAGCCGGTGAGGTTGATTTTGACGGCGACGGTCTTGCCTTTGACGAGGCGTTCGAGCCCGCCCAACTGGTCGAACATCTTCTGCATCACCGGCAGCAGTTCGGCGGGGCTGTAGGTGCGGCAGCGGGCCACCGCAACGGGAGCCGCGGCCGCGGCGGCACGGAGGGGATGGGATGCGAAGGCGGCGGCCGAGAGCCCGGCGGCAGTCTGGCGGAGCCACTCGCGGCGCGTCTGAGTGCAACGGATCATGAAACGTTCTCCCGCTATGCCTGGAGTTCCAGGGCTATGTATTGGGGTACCTGCGGCAGGTGTAATTCCACCGCGTCTTTCTGATCGACCATTCCCACGTTCGGGATCTCCGGCCCGGCGGCCGTCCACGCTTTCACCGTGCGGTAACGCCCCACTACCCGGACGCTGGCTTCCTCCGGCCCGCGATTTGCAAAGAAAAACAGGTGAACTACGGCCCTGCTGCGATCGGGCGAGGCAACATAGAAGGACCCGGTGGCGCCGCCGTTCCAGAAGCGAACCAGGTCGTAGCGGTGGCTCACCAGGATCACGGTGTCGTTGGCCATCTCGTATGGATCGGCGGCCTCACCCTTGGATGTCGCGACGCGGCCTTTGCCGAGCCCTCGAATATCGAAGCGCGGGTGCTCGTCGACCTTCGCTCCGGCCGGTGGTCCCCAGATGGGAACCGTGATCAGCATTCCCCCGGCCTTCACGAATGCGGTGATCTGGCGGCGCACCGTGTCGGCGGGCGGCTCGGCGTCGGCGTAGATCACCGCGCGCAGCCCCGCGAGATCCGCGGCGGTGAGCTTGCCCTTGGGAAGGATGCGGTAATGCTGGCCGGCGCGGTCGAGCAGGTTGAGTAGCTCGCGGCTGAAGAACTCGTTGGAGCCGGTGAAATCCGAGACCACCCCGGTGACCGCCTGGGGCACGAAGGTAGACCACTCGGTGTGCTGCGCGAAGAAACCCGCCGCCGTAGTGATGGTTTTCCAGGTGGCCAGGGCATCGGGGCGCTGCTGCAAGAGGCCGGCCGCGAGCCCGTCGTCGAGCGAGATGACCCAGCGTCCGCCGCGGGCCGCGGCATCCGCGATCGCGATCAGGTAAGAGCCGGAGGTGTACCGCGGATTGTCTTTGGGGGGCGCGTCCACCCACACGGAAGATCCCGGCTGCAGCGCCTCGGCCAGGCGGACCGCCCAGCCGTTGGAATCTACCCAGGGAACGCCTGTGGGCCCGGCGCCTTCTCCGTGTGCCGCGGACCGGACTCCGGGCCACTCGCCCTTAATGAGGGCGACGCCGTCGGGAGGCGTGTCCGGATGAACCACCCGGATGCCGCTCTGTTCGGCCATTGCGCGGACAGGTTCGAACTCGTCGGAGTTACCGATCAGCACGGTGTCGATGCTCGTACCCTTCAACAAGGTCAGAGCGGACGGATTGGTCCAGCTGCCGGGCCACCGCATGGGGGTCCGAGGCGCGTTCATAACCCCACACTCTAACATCCTGCGCGCATATCCATGAAACGGGTCAGCCGCGATCGCCTTATTCTGGCTGGACTTGATATGATTCAAGCCATGAAACGCAGGCGCTTTTTTCAGACTCTGGCTGCCGCTCCTGCCGCCGGCGCACTCCTGGCGCAGCAACAGCCCGCAGCCCCTCAGTCCCGGGCCGGCCGGCCGGCCGGAATGCCCGGCGGATCCATGGAAATTCCCCAGTTGGAAACCGCGGCCGTTGACCTTGCGGGCGACCCGGTTCCGCATTTCTTCACGGCCGGCCAGTATTCCGCTTTGCGCAAACTCAGCGACCTTCTGCAGCCCGCCGTCAACAGCACGCCTGGAGCGCTGGATGCCAAAGTTCCGGAGTTTCTCGACTTCCTGATTTCGGTTTCTCCGGCCGACCGGCAGGAACTGTATCGCGGCGGTCTCGATGCACTGAACGCCGCGGCCGTCTCGCACGGCGGCAAATCGTTTGCGGAGCTGAACCCTTCCGACGCGGCCGTAGTCATGGCGCCTCTCCGCGAGCCGTGGACCTACGAGCCGCCATCGGATCCCCTGGCGCACTTTCTTCGCGAGGCCAAGCACGACGTCCACACCGCCACGGTGAATTCGCGGGAATTCAACAAGGCCGGCGCGGCGGCGGGCGGCGGCCGCCGGTTCGGCGCGCAGGGCCTTTACTGGCTGCCGATCGAATAGGGAACGCGGAGGCGAAACCATGCCGGCAAAAGAATACGACGTTCTCATCATCGGATCCGGCGCGTCCGGAGGGATGGCTGCCAACATTCTGACCAAAAAGGGTATCGAGTGCGTGTTGCTGGACGCCGGCCCACAAGTGGATTTCCAGAAGGGCCGCGAGATGCGGGCGGTCTACGACCTGCCGTATCGCGGCTTCGGCCAGCCGGGGCGGCTTCCGCACGTCCTGCAGGCCAACGAGTTCAACGCCAACCAGTGGGTCGACGAGAAGCAGGTGCCTTACACCCACAGTCCGCAGGAGCCGTTCAACTGGGTGCGGGTGCGTATGCTCGGCGGGAAGTCTAACTTCTGGGCGCGCATGTCGTTCCGGCTGAGCGACTACGAATTCAAGGCGAAGGATCACGACGGCTTCGGCGAGAACTGGCCCATCAGCCTGGCCGATCTGGCCCCTTTCTATTCGCGTGTCGAGCCGATCTTCCGCGTGGTGGGCCGCAAGGAAGGGCTGCCGCAACTGCCGGACGGCAACTTCATCGAAGACGATTCGCCCGATAGCGACCTCGTGAAAAAGTTCGCGGCCTCGGCCAAGCAGGCCGGTATGACGGTCACGAAGATGCGCCGCGCGACGGGCGTCGGCCCCCTGGCGAGTTCGCTCAACCTGCTGCTGCCGGACGCGGTGGCCAGCGGAAAGCTCACGCTCGTGCCGAACGCGGTGGTCCGCGAGATCACGGTGGACAAGAACACGGGCGGGGTGAACGGCGCCTACTACCATGACAAGCTCTCCGGGCGCGAACTGCACGTGAAAGCGAAGGCGGTGGTGCTGGGTGCGTCGTGTCTCGAGAGCACTCGCATTCTGCTCAATTCGGGGATTGCGAATTCGAGCGGCGTGCTGGGCCACTACCTGCACGACCAGTTCTACATCACCAGCAGTGTGGTCGCGATCGTTCCCGAAGCCCGCGGCGAAGGGCGGCGTGGCGGCGGATACATCCCTCGCTTCCGCAACCTCACCGAGGGCGAGAAGCGCGGTTTCATCCGCGGGTACGCGTTCGATTTCAATATCGGCGGCACGCCCGATCCGAAATATTTCGGCGCCTGGGGCGCGGAGTTGGAAAAGGAGATCGAGCGCACGCGGGGCGCGGCATTCTCGGCGACCGCGATGGGGGAAGTGCTGCCGCGGTACGACAACCACGTGTCCCTCAACAAAGACGTGAAGGACGCGTGGGGCATCCCGGTGCTGAATTTCCAGTGCAAGTACAGCGAGAACGAGTTCAATATGGCCAAAGACGCGGTGGATACGCTGGCCGAAGTGTGCCACAACACCGGTTGGGAAGTGTTGAACAAGAATGACAAGATGTTCCCGCCCGGCTACAGCATTCACGAAGTGGGGACATGCCGCATGGGAGACGATCCCAAGACGAGCGTCCTGAACAAGTGGAACCAGAGCCACGACATCAGGAACCTGTTTGTGGTGGACGGCAGCAGCTTCGTCACCGGCGGGTCGCAGAATCCGACCATGACGATTCTGTCGCTGTCGATGCGGGCATCGGAGTACCTGGCCGAACAGATGCGCGCGGGGAACGTGTGAAGCTGCTGGTCCTTCTGTCCCTGGCATGGTTCCTGTGGGCTGCAGATGCACCCGAACAGCCGGTCCCGTTCAGTCATAAGCAGCACGCGGGAACCATGAAGCTGCAGTGCAAGATGTGTCATCCGAATCCGAACCCGGGCGAGAGCATGACGATTGCGCCGGCTTCGACTTGCATGCAGTGCCACTCGGCGATCAAGGCGGACAGCCCGGCGATCCAGAGGCTGGCGCAGTTCGCAAAGGAGGGCCGCGCCGTCCCGTGGGAGCGCGTCTACCAGATTCCGTCATACGTGGATTTCAGTCACCGCAAGCACCTGGCGGCCGGCAACACCTGCGACGAATGCCACGGCAAGGTGGCCGAACGCGATCAATTGTCGCGCGAGGGCGACATCACGATGGGCGGATGCATGAAGTGCCACCAGGCAAAGAAGGTGAGCATCGACTGCAGCTTCTGCCACGAGCCGATGTAAGGCGGGCTACGGCCGGCGGAATGACAGCGGGGGCGCATTGAGAGAGAATCTGGTCATGCGATTCTGGCCAGCGATGTTTCTTCCCTGTCTGCTCGCGGCGCAGTCGGGGACCGTGCCGGTGGGCCTCTTTGAAGGGCACGGCGATTTGGGTATTACGCCCAAGACCGGATCGATGGAGTACGACGCCGGGACCGGCGAGTACAAAATCACCGGCGGAGGCGCGAATATCTGGGCGGCCGAAGATGCCATGTTCTTCGCCTGGAAGCGGATGAGCGGCGATGTGACCCTCACCGCCGATGTGCATTTCCTCGGGAAAGGCGCGGTGGAGCACCGCAAGGCCGTGCTGATGGTGCGGCAGGACCTGACGCCGGGCTCGGCCTATGCCGATGTCGCCCTGCACGGCAGCGGGCTGACGTCGCTGCAATTCCGGCCCACGGCGGGGGCGCAGACGCAGGAGATCCAGTCCAAGGTGACGGCTCCTACGCGCATCCGCATCGTGCGGCGCGGCAGCCAGTTCACGATCTTCGCGGGGACCGGTGATGAGTTGACAACATCCGGGCCGCAGACGGTGGAGCTCAGCGGGCCGGTGTACGTGGGGATCGGGGTGTGCTCGCACGACGCCAATGTGCTCGAGACCGCGGTGTTTTCGAACGTCCGCCTGGAGCAGCGGCAGGCGCCGCCGCAGTATCGCAGCAAGATCACGATCTACGATCTGACGACGCATTCCACGAGCACGCTGTACCAGGCCGATCAGACCATCGAGGCGCCCAACTGGTCGCGCGACGGCAAATTCCTGATGGTCAATACCGGCGGCAATCTCTACCGGCTGCCCGTTACGGGCAAGCCGGAACTGGAGAAGATCGACCTGGGGCCGGGCGGCTACCGCTGCAACAACGACCACGATTACTCGTTCGACGGGAAGATGCTGGCGTTCTCGGCATCCAGCCCGAACTCGCGCGGGTCGCAGGTGTGGCTGGCGCAGGCCGACGGGTCGGGAGCCAGGCTCATGACGACGGCTTCGCCGAGTTACTTCCACGGCTGGTCGCCGGACGGCAAATGGCTGGGGGTGGTCGGCCAGCGCGATGGCAAGTTCGAGCTGTACCGTGTGCCGGCGGCGGGCGGCGCCGAGCAGCGGCTGACCTCGAAAGGCGGCTACGACGACGGGCCGGAATACTCGCCCGACGGCAAGTGGATCTACTTCAACTCCAACCGCAGCGGCGGATGGGACATCTGGCGGATGCCGCCGGAGGGTGCCGGGCCGGGCGACGCCAAGGCCGAGCGGGTGACCAGCGACGAGCTGGAAGACTGGTTCCCGCACATTTCGCCCAACGGGAAGTGGATGCTGGTCTTCTCGTTTCCCAAGGGCACGGCCAACCACAACGACAAGATGGAAGGCGTGGTGCTGCGGATCGCTCCGCTGCCGGGAAAGAAGCTGAAGCCGGTGAAGTTCGAGGAGCTGGTGAAGTTCTACGGCGGGCAGGGCACTATCAACGTGAACTCGTGGTCTCCCGATTCGAAAAAGTTCGCTTATGTGGTCTACGAACCGTTGCCACGCTAGCAGGGCGCTCCCGCTCTTCTTTGCGATCGCCGCGTTTGCGGCCACTCCGACTATAGAAATCAAGATGGACCAGGCGGGATACCTGCCGGATGCGCCGAAGGTCGCGATTGTCGCCGCCAAGGGCGCGTCCGGGGAGTTCACCGTCCGGAACAGCGCCGGCAACGCCGTTGTGTTCCAAGGCAAACTGGGCGCACCCGTCGATGATGCGGATTCGGGCGACCGCGTGCAAGCGGCCGATTTCTCGAAGCTCACCAAGACCGGGAAGTATTATCTCGACGTGGCCGGCGCTGGGCGGAGCTGGAACTTCGAGATCGGCAAGAACGTCTATTCGCATGTTTACTACCTGGCGATGCGCTCCTACTACGGGCAGCGCTGCGGAACGGCCGTGGATCTGGGGGGCGGGTACAAACACGAAGCCTGCCACCTGGAGGGCGCGTTCCACGCGTCGTCCGGCAAGAGCGGCCCGCATGTGTCGAAGGGCGGCTGGCACGACGCGGGCGATTACGGGCGGTACATGGTCAACTCCGGAATCACCACCGGCACCCTGCTGTGGGCCTGGGAGATGTTCAAGCCGGGGATCAAGCTGAACATCCCCGAGAGCGGCAAAGGCATGCCGGACATCCTCAGCGAGATCAAGTGGAACCTCGACTGGATGCTCACGATGCAGGACGATGACGGCGGTGTGTGGCACAAGCAGACCAGCGAGAAGTTCTGCCCGTTTATCATGCCGGGGAAGGATACGCTGGTCAGCTACGTGGTGGGCACGGGCCAGGAGCCTTACAAAAGTTCGTGCGCGACCGGCGACCTGGCGGCGGTGGCGGCCATCGGGGCGCGCGTCTTCAAGCCCTTCGACGCCGCCTACGCGGAGAAGTGCCTGCGCGCGGCGGAACGGGCGTTTCACTGGCTCGAGCAGCATCCGAACGTGACGTTCCAAAATCCGCAGGGCGTTTCGACGGGAGCCTATGGCGACCGCAACTGCGGTGACGAGCACCTGTGGGCCGCGGCCGAGCTGTGGCGGAGCACGGGCGGGAAGCAGTACGAAGACTACTTCCTGGCGCACTACGGCGAGTTCCGCAATCAGCTTCGCGCGGTGGGGCCGCAATCGTGGGCCTCGGTATCGAACCTGGCGCTGTGGACCTACGCGCTGGGCGGCGGCAAGAACACCGAGGCGGCGAACGCCATCCGCCAGGAGTCGCTGGCGGCGGCGGACCAGATCGTGGAGCGCTCGGCGGCTAACGGATATCGCATCAGCCTGACGTCGCGCGATTACGTCTGGGGGTCGAATTCCGTAGCGGCGAACTACGGGATGCAGCTTCTGGTGGCGAACGCATTCCGCAAAGATCCGCGCTTTGTCGATACCGCGCTCGACAACCTGCATTACCTGCTGGGGCGGAATACCTTCTCGCTCTCGTGGGTGACGCAGGTGGGCGAGAATCCGTTCCGGCATCCGCATCACCGTCCGAGCGGCGCCGATACGAACACGGAGCCGTGGCCGGGCCTGCTCTCGGGAGGTCCGAACCGCAGCAAGAACCAGGACCCGGCGATGCGCAAACTGCCGGACGGGCTGCCGCCGGCGAAGAGCTACTTGGACGACCAGGAAGCGTACTCGGCCAACGAAGTGGCCATCAACTGGAACGCGCCGCTGGTGTTCCTGCTGGCAGGCGTTCTGCGATAGTCTGTATGATTCTGAGGAGCGATATGACGCGTCAGGACTTTTTGAAACTCTCTGCAGCGGCCGCGATTGCGGGCGCCTCCGTTTCCGAAGCGCAGCAGCAGGCGAACGCCGACCTCGGCTTCACCGACACTCCAATGCTGCCGAACCTGCCCTACCACGTGCACGATCCGGACCGGCCGCATCCCAAAATCGTGACGCCGGCCTCGACGCCGTTCGGCCCGCCTTCCGACGCGACGGTGCTGTTCGACGGCAGGGACCTGAGCAAGTGGAACCAGCGCGGGCGCGGCGCGGACCGCGGCAAGATGGTGGACGCGCAATGGAAGGTCGGCGAAGGGTACTTCGAGGTCGCTCCGAACACGGGCGATCTGCTGACGCGCGAAAAGTTCGGGGATTGTCAGCTTCATATCGAATGGTCTTCGCCGGCCGAGGTCCGCGGCAACAGCCAGGCCCGCGGGAACAGCGGCGTGCTGCTGATGAGCCGCTACGAGATTCAGGTCCTCGACATGTGGGACAACAAGACCTACGCCGACGGGCAGGCAGGGGCGATCTACGGACAGTGGCCGCCACTGGCGAACCCGGCGCGGCGGCCCGGCGAATGGAATACGTACGACATCATATTCGAGGCGCCGCGGTTCGAAGGCGAGAAGGTGGTCAAGCCGGTCATCGTCACGGTGATCTATAACGGCGTGGTGGTGCAGAACCACAAGGAATCGATGGGGCCGATGGTCTATCGCCAGGTGGCCCACTACACTCCGCATGCGCCCGAAGAGCCGCTCATGCTGCAGGATCACCACAACCCGGTGCGCTATCGCAACGTGTGGATCCGGCGGCTGGGGAAGTACGACCAGCCTGCCTAATGCTCGATCGGCGTTCGGGCGAAGGGCTGGACGCCTTCGATCACCACGGTGACTGTGGTAACGGATTCCGGAACGCTGTACCTGGCCCAGACCTGGATGGTCGATTTCGGGTAGATGGTGATGAACTCGTTGGCACGCCCGGTGCGCGAAGCGACCGGGTCGTTGTGGCTATCGCGCTCGACCGGATATTTCGCCTGCGTCTGTTCGTTCAGCAGGTAGCTGTTCACGGAGAGCCGATAGACGTCGAGGGGGCCGGTGGCTTCCGATGTGAGCCGCCGGGTTTCCCCGGTTCCATTGCGGTAGCGCCAGCGGGCGAGCACCTCGGTCGGTGATTCGCGCTTGAGCTCGACGAGCTCGACTTTCACCCCGTTTACGGCGTGCTCTCCGGAGGCGGGCACGTTTTGCGGCTTGGCGGCCTGGTCCGCGCGGGCGGCGTAGAGGGCCAGGGCTAGCGACAGTATCCCTATCATTTGCGCTCGATGTGGCATTCGAACGCCTCCTATGGCGTGGGAGTATACCAAAACACCTGCCAGGAAGAAATACTATCCAAAGGCGAATTGGGGATTATGTAGCCTGTCACCGAATTTCCTGGAATACTGGTCGGGTATGATTCTTCGATGGTTTGTGCTGGGCGCGGTCGTTGCGGGATCGTTGTGGGGGCAGGAGGCGGATTGGAGCAAGCCGTTCCCGCCGCATCGGGTCGTGGGCAATGTTTATTACGTGGGGACGGAGGGGCTGGCGGCATACCTGATTACGACTCCCCAGGGCGACATATTGATCAACAGCGCGCTGGAAAGCTCGGTGCCGCTGATTCGCGCGAGCGTCGAGAAGCTGGGGTTCCGGTTTCAGGACGTCAAGATCCTGCTGATCAGCCACGCGCACTGGGATCATTGCGCCGGTAGCGCGCGGGTGAAGGAGCTGACCGGCGCCCAATACATGGTGATGGATGCTGACGTGCCGGTGATCGAGTCCGGGGGGCGCAGCGATTTCCACTACGGCCATTCGCCGGACTCGTTATACAAGCCTGTGAAGGTGGACCGCGTACTGCACGACGGCGACCAGGTGACCCTGGGCGGAACCGTGCTAGTGGCGCATCTGACGCCCGGTCACACCAAGGGCTGTACCACGTGGACCATGAAGGCAGACGAAGGCGGGCGGACTTACAACGTCGTGATCGTGGGGAGTCCGAATGTGAATTCGGGGTACAAGCTGGTGAAGAATGCGGCCTATCCGGGCATCGCAGCGGACTTTGAACGGACCTTCCGGGTGCTGAAGTCGCTCGACTGCGACGTGTTCCTGGGGGCGCACGGAAGCTACTACGGGATGGACGAGAAGTACGCGCGGATCAAGAGCGGCGGGAATCCGTGGGTGGATCCCGAGGGATACCGGAAGTACGTGGCGGAGCGGGAGCACGCGTTCCGCGCGGAGTTGGCACGGCAAGAGGGTCGCTGAATTACCGCGGGACGATGCGGATGGCGCCCAGCAGGCCGTAGGGCAGCGGCACGACCGCGGCCATATCCTGGGCCTGGAAGCGCTCGCCGTATTTCGCGTTGAGCGCCTTATAGTCGGGGAGAGGTCCTTTGGCCATCTCATTGATGGCGGTGTCCGCCACTTCGACCTTGATGGTGTTGGCGCCGGGGACCAATAGCGCCCCGATGTTTACCTCGTAAGGGGCGCACCAGACCGAGCCGGCGCGCTTGCCGTTTACGTACACGACGGCGGCCTCGCGCACAGGGCCTTCGAACATGGCGCGCATCCCGGCGCCGGCGCGGCGGCCCTCCACCTTCACGGGAGTCCCTTCGCCGAAATTCAGGTAGACCTGGCGGCCTTTGAGGTCCGGGACGTCCACGGTCTTCTCGTAAGTGAGAATGCCGGAGAAGTACTTGTCGGTTCCGGCGGGCGACACTTTCCAGCCGGTGGTG
Source organism: Bryobacterales bacterium (assembly GCA_963836015.1). Taxonomy (GTDB): domain Bacteria; phylum Acidobacteriota; class Terriglobia; order Bryobacterales; family Bryobacteraceae; genus CAWCDJ01. The sequence goes on from CAWIIF010000015.1 coordinate 1,931,032, forward strand.
ATGTCGATGGGGGCGGCGGGCGCGGGTGCCGGCGCGGCCGCGGGGCGATCCTTCGAGAAGACCACCACGCGCGATTCGTAGGGCGCCAGGTCGAGGTCGAGGGTGCCGCCGCCGGCCTTCACGGCGCTGCCGGTGAACGGATCCCAAAAGGCCGAGTCGAGGCCTTTGATGCGGAATGCGGCCTGCGTGCGCACGGGATGGTTGCTGGTATTGGCGAGGAAATAGATGTCGGCGTAGTCGAGCTTACGGTGGATGAAGCCGATCTCGGGTTTGGCGGACAGGTCGGCGGGGAGGGCCGCGTGCATCGCTTCGCCCAGCTTCGATTCGTCGGTGATCACGCGGAGGCCCTTCGCCAGCGCCTGAATTTTCGGAGTGTCGGCGGCGGCCTCCATCAGGCCGGGGGCCAGGGAAGGCGCGCGGCGCGTGGCGATCACGGTGCCGCCTTTTTTCGCCCACTCGGCGATCTTTTGCATGGTGGCGAGCGGGATGCGCTCCACGTTGGGCAGGATCAGGATTCGCTGGGGAATGCCGACCTTGGCGATCGCGCCGTCGTCGATGAAATCGAAATTGTAACCGGCGTCGAGGATGGCCGGGATCACGTCGGGGCCGATCAAGCGGTCGATCGCCTGGTTGACGGAATCGCGGCCGAGTGTGAATCCGGCGAACGCATCGGCGGTGGGCAGGTAGAGCGCTACGTCGTTATCCGGCTTGCCTTGCCGCAGCAGGAAACTCACGCGCTGCATGTAAGCGGCGACATCCGGCATTACCAGCCACCACGGGTTGTGATTGTTGAGCACCGCGGCGGCGTAGAAGCGCCAGCCGGGCTCGCCGGCTTCGGGCGGCGAGTAGGGCCAGCCATGGCCGACCAGCTGGTTGATGCCCTGCAGGAAGTGGATATCGGCCTCGGCCTTCATGTCGAGCGGGGTGGCGCGGAAGACCGGGGAGTGCAGCCAGGTCCAGGTTTCCGAGGAGGTGACGGGGCGGCCGTAGAGGTGATTGGTGGAGGCGGCCCAGCGGGATGTAGAGAAGCGCCGCCACTGGGTGCCCTCGCCTTCCGCCCAATCCACCAGCGCGCCGCTCGAAAGGGTGACGGGCGGAATGCCGTAGGTCTGCGAGCGGAACTTCGTGCCGTGCTGGTGGGCCCATGCGGTGAGCGGCTTCAGGTAATTCTCTTCGCACAGCTCGCTCAGGGTGAGGCCCCAATCGTGGCGGATGGCCCGGGTCTTGTCGCCGATATCGCCGGCCAGGGCGGGGAGGTAGGGAGTCAGGTCGTACCCGCGGAGTTTCCGGAACTGCTCGAGGAAGCCGGGCGTCCAGTCGGCGTTGTAGACCTCCAGGCTGTCGCTGAATATGGTCTCGGGGACGTTCTTACCCACGGCGGCCAGCAGCTTGTCGCCGACCTGGGTGAGATGTGTGTCGACGGCGGCGCGGCTGTAGTGATCGAGCACCCAGCCTTCGGCGCCAACGGCGGGGCGCTTCACGGTCTGGTGTGTGCGGCTGGAGATGAAGAACAGCACGCGGCCTTCTGAGCCGGCCGGCAGGCGGACGGTCGAGCCGTCTACTTCCAGTTGCTTGTTATCGAGGAAGGCGGCCATGAATTGCTCGCCCTCATTGAGCTTGGGGAGGGGCAACGATGAAGCGCCGGCGGGGATGGCGACGTGTTCGATTCGCAGTCGGGCGGAGGCCTCGGTGACCGGGATGTGCGGGCCGCCGAAGGGCCAGCCGCTGCCGAGAGTGAGTTGAAATCGCAGGCCGATCTCTTTCGCTTTTTGCGCGGTGAATTTCAGGTCGTCCAGGAATTCGCCGGAGAGGTACGGGAAATTGTGGTCCAGTTCCAGCGGGTAGGTCGGCTGGACTTCGAAGCCGCCGATGCCGCCCTGCTTCATGGCGCGCATCTCGCGCTCGAGCTCGGGTTTCACGACGGCGGGCCCGAACCACCACCACCGGACCATGATACGGGCGTCGTCGGGCGGGCGCTCGAAGGCTTGGCGGAGCGCGGCTATGTTGGCCGGCGCAGCAGCCGGCAGCAGGCATCCCGCTCCGAGAAGGACCAGGACGGTGCAGCACCAGGTTCGAAGACGCATCGGCCCCATGATATTCGATTGCGGCGCGGCGCGAAACGGCGCGAAACGGTTGACTCCGGCGGCGATTTCGGGTGAACCTGATCGCATGCCTCGTTACGCATTCAAACTACGCATCAAGGCCGGCGCCATCGAGGAGTACGAGCGGGAGCACCAGCGGGTATGGCCGGAACTGCTGGCGAAATTGAAAGAGGTCGGAATCTCCGATTACTCGATTTTCCGCCGCGGGCAGGACCTGGTGTTGACGCTGCGGGTCGATGACTTCGACAAAGCGTGGGACGAGCTGGACCGGGATCCGGTCAATCAACGCTGGCAGCAATTCATGGGGCGGCTGTTCGAGCCGGTGCCCGATAAAGAAGCGGGCGAACGCTTCGCGATGATGAAGGAAGTGTTCCGGCTGGATTGATATATACTGATCCCGATCGGACCGCCAGAGCGTTTCGAGTGCTTCGAGGGGAGCAATGAGGGTTCACTGCAAGAGAGTTTTGCTGTCACTGGTGATCGCGGTTTTGCCGGCCATGGCGCAGGCGCCCGCGGCTGGCGGACGCGGAGGGCGGCGGCCTTCGGCATACCCCGAGCATCCTCCGGCAGACCCGGCCGTTGTGGCGCGCGGCAAGGCCATCTTCGGCGTGAACTGCGCGTTCTGCCACGGGTCCGACGCGCGGGGCGGGGAAGGCGGGCCGAACCTGCTGCGCTCAGAGTTGGTGCTCAACGATAAGTCGGGCGAGCTGATTACGCCGGTGGTCGAGAACGGGCGGCCGGATCGCGGCATGCCGAAGATCGACCTGAACACGGCGCAGATACAGGACGTCGCGGCCTACATACACAGCTTCCGCGTGGGCGGCTACGATGTCTCGCGGATGACGCCGCCCAGCATTCTGGTGGGCGACGCGAAAGCCGGCGAGGCGTACTTCCAGTCGAAGTGCGCGGCGTGCCACTCGGTGACCGGGGACTTGAAGGGCCTGGCCGCGAAAATCGAAGATCCCAAGACGCTGCAGAACACATGGCTGATGCCGGGAGGCGGACGCGGCGGGTTCGGCGGCGGGCGCGGGCCGCAGGTCAACGTGCCGCCCACTACCGTGACCGTGACGACGGCATCCGGCCAGCGGACCGCCGGGAGGCTGCTGCGCATCGACGATTTCTACGTGAGCCTGATGGACGGCTCGGGCGCCGAGCGCACGTTCCGGCTCGGCGGAGGGACGACCGCGGAGATCCACGATCCGGTGGAACCGCACAAGGAGCTACTCCCGAAGTACAGCGACAAAGACATCCACGATGTAACCGCCTACCTGGTGACGCTGAAATGAGACCGATTCAAACGCTGCTGCTCGCGACCTCGCTTTGCCTGCTGCCCGCGACCGGTGCGGCGCAGATGCTCGACCCCTCGCTTCTGATGCAGCCGCTGGGCGATTCCTGGCCCACTTACAACGGCGATTACTCGGGCAAGCGGTACAGCTCGCTGACCCAGATCAACCAATCGAACGTCAAGAACCTGACGCTGGCTTGGGCGAGTCGGCTCACGGCCGGGGCGGGAAACCAGGGTGGTGGACGTGGAGGACGGTTCGGCGGAGGCGGGGCGCCCACCATCACCGGCGGTGAAGGCACGGGCGACGTGACCACCACCGGCTTCGGCGGAGGAACCAGCGTCAAGGCGTCGATCCTGGAAGTGAACGGGATCCTGTACGCGTCGACACCCGATAACGCGTGGGCGGTGGACGCGCGTGAGGGACGCGAGCTGTGGCATTACTTCTGGAAGACGCGCGGCGGGACGCACATCGGCAACCGCGGCCTGGGCATGTGGGGCGACTGGCTCTACATGGAGACGCCCGACGATTACCTGGTCTGCCTGGACGCCAGGACCGGGAAGGAAAAGTGGCACGTCGAGATCGCCGACTTCAACCAGCAGTACTTCTCCACCATGGCGCCGATCGTGGTGGGCAACCACATCCTGGTAGGGACGGGTGACGACCTGGATGCTCCTGGGTTCCTGCAGGCGCGCGATCCGGAGACCGGAGCGCTGCAATGGAAGTGGTACACGGTGCCGATGCAGAAGGGCGACCCCGGCGCGGATACCTGGGGCAGCATCGATAGCGCGCGGCACGGCGGCGGCAACGTGTGGATTCCGGGAGCGTACGATCCGGAGACGCACCTGTATATCTTCGGCACGGGCAACCCTTCGCCGGCCTACACCAACCCGCCGGGACGCAAGGGCGATAATCTGTACACCTGCTCGATCGTGGCGCTGAACGTGGACACGGGCAAGATGCAGTGGCATTTCCAGACCTCGCCGCACGACACGCATGATTGGGATTCCACCGAGACCCCCATCCTGGTGGATGCCGAGTTCAACGGCAAGCCGCGCAAGCTGGTGCTGCACGCGAGCCGCAACGGCTATTACTTCACGCTCGACCGTCTGACCGGAGAGCACCTGGTAACGAGCAAGTATTCCGACGCCGTCAACTGGGCGAAGGGGATCAACGCCAAAGGCCAGCCCGAGCGCGATCCGGAGAAGGACTCCACCGTGCCGGGGTCGCTGGTCTCGCCGAACAACGGCGGCGCGACCAATTGGCCGCCTCCGGCGTATAGTCCAGATACGGGCCTGTTCTATGTTCCCTCGAACGACGCCTATGCGATGTACTACCTCACGGAGACGGATCCGCGCGGTGCCATGGGGTTGGGCGGCAAGGAAGAGGACGGCCTGGTCTCGCTCGGCAGCTACCTGACGGCGATCGATTACAAGACCGGAAAAATTGCGTGGCGGCACCGGTATCCGGGGACGAGCGGCAACCTGGCGGCCGGCCTTTTGACCACCGCCGGCAAGCTGCTGTTCGCGGGCGATATTGCCGGCAACCTGATCGCCTACGATCCGGCCGATGGAAAGATCCTCTGGCACAGCCACCTGGGGCAGGTGACCAACGCCCCGGAGACGTACATGCTGGACGGCCACCAGTACCTGCTGTCAGCCGCAGGCGACACGCTGTACGCGTTCACGCTGTACTGAGCGATCGGGCGGGTCGCGGAACTGCATCGAGTAGAGGCGCGCGTAGAGGCTGTCGAGCTCCATGAGTTCCCGGTGCGTGCCCAGTTCGACGATGCGGCCGGCGTCCAATACGGCGATGCGGTGCGCCACCTTGATGGTGCTCAGGCGGTGCGCGATGATCACGGTGGTGCGGCCCTCCATCAGGCGGTTCAGGGCTTCCTGAACGAGCGCCTCCGAATCGTTGTCGAGGGAGCTGGTGGCCTCGTCCAGCAGCAGGATGCGGGGATCTTTCAGGAGGGCACGGGCGACGGCGATCCGCTGGCGCTGTCCTCCGCTCAGCCTGGCGCCGCGCTCGCCGACGACGGTCTCATACTGCCGAGGAAACTCCATGTCACCATCGGGAAGGCCAGTCCGAGCCCGGTGGAGATCAGTAGCGCGAGCGTCGCCAGCGCCATCCGACCGCGATACGGTTTCAGATATTCGAACTGGCGCCTCCAGCGGAGTGCCCGGATCGAAACCGGGGTGGCGTTGCTGTCCGGAACAGTGAGCCGCGTGCGGCGGTGTCCGTGGGAGCGGTCCGGCATCATAGGCCGTCAGGATAGCCGGACTGCATAAACGCAGTTTAAACGGGCAGGTCCACGACGAACGACGTGCCGGAGGCGGGCTGGCTGCGCACGGCGATGGTTCCGCGGTGCATGTCGACCACCTTCTTCGCGATCGAGAGTCCCAGGCCGCTGCCTTCCTCCGAGCGGCGCCGCGACGGGTCGGCTTTGTAGAAGCGCTCGAAGATGTGCGGCAGATCCTCAGCGGCAATGCCGATGCCGGTATCGGCGATAGTGACCTCCAGGCGATCCGCGCGCCGTTCGAGGGCGATCTGCACGGTGCCGCCCCGCGGCGTGAACTTGATGCTGTTGTGGAGCAGGTTGATCCAGACCTGGCTCAACAGGTCTTCGTCGGCAGTGACGGAGGCTTCATCGAGGGCGACATCCATCTCGATATAAACGGCGGAGCAATAATGGACCGCGAAGCGCCGCGTGAGTGGCGGTTCGTGGCGGTCCAAAAGTAGACCACCACACTTCAAGTTCCAGAACATTACAGGACAGTTGTGTTTGTGGGACACCAGGAGGTGTACAAGGTGGAAGTGTATGCACGCGTAAGGCGAGCCGTGCAGGTGGACGGCATGAGCATCCGGCAGGCGGCCCGGGAGTTCGGCCTGGCGCGAAAGACCATCCGGAAGATGCTGCAGTTTTCGCTGCCGCCGGGCTACGAACGGAAGAAGCCGGTTCGGCGGCCGAAGCTGGGCCCCTGGCTGGGGATCATCGATCAGATCCTGTTGGACGATCAGACGCAGCCGAAGAAACAGCGGCATACCGCCAAACGGATCTGGGACCGCTTGAAGGCCGAGCACGGCTTCGGTGGCGGGTACACGGTGGTGAAGGACTACGTGCGTCAGGCGCGCTTGAGGCACAAGGAAGTGTTCGTACCCCTGGCGCATCCGCCGGGAGATGCGCAAGCCGATTTCGGTGAAGCGTTGGTGGCGATAGGCGGCGAGGAACAGAAGGGACATTTTCTCTGTATCGACCTGCCCCACTCCGACGACAGCTTCGTGATGATGTTCCCGGCCGAAAATACCGAGGCCTTTCTGGAAGGACACAATCAGGCTTTTGCCTATTTCCAAGGTGTGCCCCGAACCATTCTCTACGACAACACCAGGATCGCAGTGAAGGAGATCACCGGCGACGGCGAGCGGAAGCCCACCGAGGCATTCAGCGGGTTGCAATCGCATTACCTGTTTGCGACCAAGTTCGGACGCCCTGGGAAGGGAAACGACAAGGGGAACGTGGAAGGTTTGGTGGGCTATGCGCGGCGCAACTTCATGGTGCCGGTGCCGCGGGCGGCCAACTGGGAAGAGCTGAACGCGCAACTGCTCAAGCAATGCCGGGGGCGGCGCGAGCAGAAGGTGTGGGGTCACTCGGAAACGATTGCCGAGCGTTTCGAGCGCGATCAGGAGAAGCTACTGTCGCTGCCGCCGGCGCCCTGCGAAGCCTGTGAGAAACGCACCGCACGCGCCAGTTCGCAAGCGCTGGTGCGGTACGAAACCAACGACTACTCGGTGCCGGTGGAGTACGGGCATCGCCAGGTGTTGGTGAAGGCCTTCGTGTGGGAGATGGTCATTGCCTGTGGCAGTGAGGTGATTGCGCGGCACGCCCGGAGTTACGGGCGAGAGGAAATGATCTTCAACCCGCTCCACCATCTGGCGCTGCTGGAGCAAAAGAGCAATGCGCTGGACCAGGCAGCGCCGTTGGAGGGCTGGCAGTTGCCGGAAGAGTTCGGCGAATTGCGACGCCAGATGGAAGCGCGGCTGGGCAAGCGTGGGCGGCGCGAGTATGTGCAGGTGCTCCGGTTGATGGAGACATTCTCGCTGGCGGAAGTTGCCGCCGCAGTCCGGCAGGCCCTCCAACTGCGTGCCATCGCCTTCGATGCGGTGAAGCATTTGTTGCTATGCGCCATCGAGCAACGGCCGCCGAAGCTGGACCTGGAAAACTATCCGCATCTGCCGATTGCCGAGGTCGCGCTGACTCGGGCGGCCGACTACCAGGTGCTGCTAATGGAGGGACCTCTGTGATGGACACGCCCCAAGTGCTCTTGGAGCACTATCTGAAGCAACTGCGATTGCCGACCATGGTGCGAGAGTATCCGAAGCTGGCCGAACAATGCGCCAAGGAGGGAACCACCTTCGAGGTATTTCTGCTGCGGCTAGTGGAGCAGGAGATGGTGGACCGGGAGCGGCGCGCTACCGAGCGGCGGATCAAAGCGGCGAAGTTTCCGGTGAGCAAGAGCCTGGAGACATACGACTTTCTCGCCCTCCCCTCGCTGAACAAAAAACTGGTGGTGGAACTGGCACGGTGTGAGTGGATCGGGCGACGGGAGAACGTGCTGGCTCTGGGCAACAGCGGGACGGGGAAGACCCACATCGGCTTGGCGTTGGGACTGGCAGCATGTCAGCGAGGATTTCGCGTGCGCTTCACCACCGCTGCGTCGCTGGTGCATGAGCTGATCGAGGCGCGGGATGAGAAGCGTCTGTTGCGGTATCAGAAGCATTTGGCCAGGCAGGAACTGCTGATCATCGACTAATGTGAAGTTGTCAGAAATGTGGAGTTGACGCTTGGCAACGCGTCGAATCACGGATTCCCCGGTTTCCAACTCCACATTTATGGCGGTAGCATCGGAACGGCCGCTGTCCGGCGGCTAATCCCATTTTTCATTGAGGTGCCGATGCTACATTCCGTTTTTCCGAGAGCTCATCAGAAGTATTCCTCACTTCCGCTATTGGGGCCGATCACTGATGGTTTTGACGACTGGCTAGCCGCCAGCGGCTTCACTCTGGGCTCACGCACGCTGGCGATAAATCTACTGCCGATTGCGGACAAGAAGCTACGCCGCCGCGGCGTAGACGTCGTCGCGAAGCTCAACCACGCGGTTCTCGAGGAGTGCTGTAAGGCCCTGAAGAAGAGGTATCCCTTCCGTGCAGGAACCATCCACACGCTGGAGCGATATCTGGTCGCCAACGGCCTGATCGTGGATGGCCGCCCATCAGCAGCGACTCAGCCATCGAGTTTGAGCGGAGAGTATGTGGGTCACCTCCGCGAAGTTCGCGGATTTGCGACCTCCACCGTTTCCAGCCACCGGCGCACCGCGCAGTGTTTCCTGCAGTACCTGGCAGCAGAGGGCACTGCGTTGAGGCGCATCCGGCCCTGCCACGTCGAATCGTATGTCGCCCAGGCCGGCAAACGGCTGAGCCGGGCGAGTTTACAACACGACATCGCCGCCCTGCGTGGCTTTCTCCGCTTTCTCGCAACAGATGGTAAGGCTCCTACCGGATTGGATCGGCAGATTGACATGCCGCGACTCTACCGCTTGGAGCGACTCCCTCGCGCCCTACCGTGGGAAACAGTACGCACACTTCTGCAATCCGTGGACAAGGCATCGCCCATGGGCCTGCGTGATTACGCGATGTTCCTGTTGATCGCTACCTACGGATTGCGTGCCAGCGAGGTTGTGGCCATCACTCTCGACGACATCCATTGGAGACAAGGCATCCTGCGAATCCACCAGCGCAAAACCTCCTCGCCTTTGGAACTGCCGCTCACCAATGAGGTTCTGTCCGCGCTGGTGAAGCATCTGAAACGAACGCCACCACCGGCACCATATCGGAGAGTCTTCCTGCGAATGCGCGCTCCCATGGGCGTGCTGAAACCGACCGCTGTCACGGAGGCCTTTCAGGCGCTCGTTCGCAAAAGCGGGCTCAGCGTTTCCTACCAAGGCCCACATTGCATGCGCCACGCGTACGCCCTGCGTCTCCTCAAAACTGGAACTCCGCTTAAGACCATCGGTGACATCCTCGGGCATCGTACCGCAGAGGCCACGTGCATGTACCTGCGGTTGGCCACTGGGGATCTGCGTGAGGTGGCTCTTGCAGTTCCAAGCGCGCGCTCCGGAAAGGAGAGGCAGTGATGAAAGGAACCTCGTCGTTCACCCCGGTGTTTTCGTCTCGCTTGGCGCCCTCCTTCGCTCGGTATGTGGATCTGAAGCGGGCTTTGGGGCGGCGTTTCGATCTTCCAGCCCGCACTCTACAGTCCCTGGATCGGTTCCTCTGCGACCAAAGTGCAAAGTACTCGGACCTGAATGCTGCCGCGTTTCAGGCGTGGTGTCACACTCACGAACACGTTACTTCGGGGGTTCGACGAGTTCGCATGCTGGAGGTTCGGAGCTTCTGCTTGTATCGCCGCCGGACCGAACCGAAGTGCTTCGTTCCGGACCCCAGTTTCTTTCCGCCCTACCATCAGCGGCTCAAGCCATACATATTCTCCGCGGCCGAAGTGGGGAAACTGCTCAGTGCGGCTGCGCACTTGAAACGGAATCCGGCATCGCCGCTTCGCCCGGAATTGACTCGGCTTGCGATAGTCCTGCTGTTCACCACGGGAATGCGGCGCGGCGAACTGCTGAAACTGACGCTCGGTGACTACGATCGCCAGGAAGCGACTCTGCACATTCGAGAGACGAAGTTTTATAAATCCCGCTTGCTTCCGATCAACGGCGAGATCGCGGATGAGATCGAGCGTTATCTGCGCGTCCGAGCCCGGCGGCGGCTCCCTGTGTCCGCGGACACACCGCTCATGTGGAATGCGACCAGGGGAGGTCGGGCCTACACCGGTACTGGGCTGCGACACTGTGTGCAGCCCCTCCTCGAACATTGCGGCATCACCACAACCACAGGGAAGGTGCCGAGAATCCAGGACCTACGGCACAGCTTCGCTGTCAATGCCCTACTGCGCTGGTACCGAGCCGGCGCCGATGTTGAGGCTAAGCTGCCCTTGCTGGCAACCTACCTGGGTCACGGTTCGGTCGTGTCGACGCATCATTACCTGCACTTCATCGAACCACTCCGCACCGCGGCCAGCGAGCGGTTCGCGAAGCATTACGGCGAACTGGTCGCGCCACTGCCAAACCCGGCAAGGAGGCACGGATGAAAACCGGGCTTCCGAATCTACTCGGCGCCGCAATCCGCGACTACTTCACCGACCACCTTCCCCGCCTTCGGGGGACCAGTCCGCACACCATCCACAGTTACCGCGACAGCATGGTTTTGCTGCTGCGTTTCCTTTCCCGACAACGGAACACGCCGATTACGGGGCTCGATCTGACGGATCTTGATCCTCCCGGAATCCTCGCGTTCCTGTCCCATCTTGAACAGGAGCGCAAGAATGGCGTCTCCACGCGAAATGTCCGCCTCTCCGCGATCCACGCGTTTTTTCATTTTGTGGCGTCGCGTAATCCGGAGCATCTCGAGTTGGCCCAGCGCGTCCTGGGCATTCCGTTTAAGCGCGCGCGACAACGGGCCATCGATTACCTGGAATACGATGAGATTGACGCGATTCTCAAAGCGATCGACCGGACCACCCCGCAGGGCAGCCGTGATTATGCTCTCCTGGCGACCATGTTCAACACTGGCGGCCGCGTCCAGGAGATCGCCGATCTGCGCGCCTGTGACCTCCAACTGACCAAACCCTTTCAAGTGAGGCTATTTGGCAAAGGGAGAAAGGAGTGCTACTGCCCGCTGTGGCCGCAGACCGCCGCGGTGTTGAGAGCGTTCAGTGAACAACGCACCCTGGACCTGCGGTCCGAATCTCGGGTGTTTCTAAATCACCGCGGCCGACCGCTCACCCGCTTCGGAATCCGCTACATTCTCGCTAAGGGCCCACGCAAAAATAACCACTCATCAGTGGTCGTGACAGCCACATTATCAAGGGCTGCCGATTCCGGATCATCCCCTTCGCAGTAAGCGGCTGGTCCAATATTGATGGGCCGTTGAAACCGATCCGACCTTTGCCCCGTTTCACTCTCGGTTATGTTATAGTCTCGATTGTAATGCTGTTTCAGTCGCAACTATAACATTATGAGGCCCCTCGCCTTCTCGCCGGATTCCTTGCGGAAGCTGCTGCTCCGCGACAGAATCGCAACGCTTCCCGATCTAAAACGCGTCCTCGGCACGGATGTCGACCTCACCGTGTTCCGAAAGCTCAAAGAACTCGACTACCTGACCAGCTACTCTCATGGCGGCCGCTTCTACACGCTTCGCGAGATCGTCCGCTTCGGAGCCGACGGCCTGTGGTCCTGCGCCCCAGCATGGTTCTCCCGCTACGGTACCTTGCTGGCCACCGCCGAGGCGTTCATCCATAGCTCGGGGGCGGGATATTTTGCCGAAGAACTGTCGGCAATCCTCCATGTAGGCGCGCAAGATGCGCTACGCCACCTCGTTCAGCAGAAAAGGATCGCCCGGGAGTTGATCTCCGGTCTGTTCCTCTATACCTCCATCGATCCAGCCACCCGCCAGCGGCAGTCTCTGACACGTCGTAGCAACCAGTCGGTTCCCACGGTGGTCGATGCCGCTCGTCTGGAAGTGTCTCCCGATGAGTTGAAAGCTGCCATCATTTTGTTCTACAGCCTGCTGGACGAGCAGCAGCGCCGCTTGTACGCCGCTCTGGAATCCCTGAAACTCGGCCACGGCGGCGACAGCGTGCTCGCCGAATTTCTGGGCCTCGATCCGCACACCATCGCCCGCGGGCGCCGCCAGTTGCTGGAGCAGGACGTCGAGGTCGGCCGGATCCGACAGTCCGGCGCCGGGCGCAAGCCGGTGGAAAAAAAACGCCCGAAGTAATCGAAGCCATCGGAATCCTGCTGGAACACGACACCGCCGGCGATCCTATCACGGGCATTCGATGGACCCACAAGACGCCTGCCGGAATCGCCGAACTGCTCCGGCACCTCCATATCGAGATCTCAGCCAATACCGTGGCGCGGCTGCTTCACGATATGGATTATTCCCTGCGCGTGAATCGCAAAGCCATTGCCACCGACTCGAGTCCGGACCGCGACCAACAGTTCCGTTACATCTCCTCATTACGTACCCGCTTTGAGCGCCAAGGGTTGCCGATCATCAGCGTTGATACCAAAAAGCGGGAACTGGTCGGCAACTTCAAGAACAATGGCGTCAAGTGGGATCGCACGCCCGTACGGGTCAATGATCACGATTTCCGTTCCGATGCCATCGGCGTCGCGATTCCGTATGGTATCTATGACCTGCTCGCCAACCGAGGCTCGGTCTTCGTAGGCATTTCGCATGACACGGCAGCCTTTGCCGCCCACTCCATCGCCGGCTGGTGGAAGCGCGACGGCGCCGAGCGCTACCGCCGCGGGAGGCAGTTGCTTATCCTCGCCGATACTGGCGGCAGCAACAGTTGCCGGACCGGCGCCTGGAAAACCGAACTTCAAACCCAACTCTGCAACAGCTTTGGGCTCACCGTAACCGTTGCCCACTATCCTACCGGCGCTTCCAAATGGAATCCCATCGAGCACCGTCTGTTTTCCGAAATTTCCAAAAACTGGGCCGCCGAGCCTCTCGATAGCTACCCCAAAGTCCTCAACTTCATCCGCAACACCTGCACTCGAACCGGTCTCACCGTCTCTGCTTACCTCGACCGCAAACATTATCCAACCGGCACATCACCCGATCCGGAGCAGGTCCGCCGTCTTTCCCTCAAACGACACTCCATGCTGCCAGCCTGGAACTACACCATTGCTCCGATGTGAATCTATTGTTGCGTCAGCCCTAAGTGTCTCGGCCTGGCTTGCGCCAATGTTCCAAATCTCCGCAAGAAGCGGCTGCACCCCCACAGCGTTCGTCACAGCACGGCCGTCGCCCTCCTGAAATCGGGCGTCGACCTATCGAGCATCAGTCATCTGCTGGGGCATGCCAGCCCGACCACGACGAACCGCTATGCGAAAGTCGACCTCGAAATGAAGCGCCAGGCCATCGCCAAGGTCAAGCCGGTCTCACGCCGCGCCCGTACGCCCTGGGGCAAGGACCGCACGATCCTTGACTGGCTGGAGTCCCTGTAAGCCCGAAGAAATGTGGAGTTGGAAACCGGGGAACCCGTAATTCGACGCGTTGCCAAGCGTCAACTCCACATTTCTGACAACTTCACATTAGTCGATAAATGTTCAGCTGAACATTTATCGATGAATTTGGGTATCTGAACCTGAAACCGGAGCAGTCGAACATCTTCTTCAAGCTGATGGAAGAGCGTTATCGCCACCATTCCACCATCATCACCACCAACCTGTTATGCGGTGCACCGCATAACAAGTTTAATGCGGAGTCCATTTTTATGCGGACTCCGCGACCGCGCGGCGGCGCCGTGCCCGGTTAGCTTGAACCAACATGACTTACCGGCTGCTCTCGCACTTTGCATAATCATGACGTCCTGAAGGAGGACGTCATGCTGACAGAGTTCTTTGAATCACCTCAACGTATCCAGGAATTACGCGACGGCCCGAATGGCAGCCTGTTTGAAGGGTTTGCTGCTCAGATGTGTCAGGCGGGCTACGCGGAGATAACTGCTCGGCGGCACATTCGAGCGGCCGAGCACCTTATGTATTGGACATCTCGAACGGGTCGTTCGATTGGCGCGCTTGACGAATATCTGATTGACGAGTTTGTCGGACACCTGAATCGATGCCGATGCCCGCGATTCGGGGACATGCAGAGGCGCGATCTCCAGCGGGGCGCTCGCCTGTTTCTGGGCTATGCCCGAGGTACCGGCATATGGACGAAAAGGTTGTCGGAAGAGGTCATTGCAGAGCCTCCGGCGCTGCTGACCGCCTTCGGTTGTTGGATGCGGCAACAACGCGGCACCTGCGACGCAACCCTTTACAACTACGGCCTCCGCATACGCGAGCTGCTAAACGCCGTGGGAGAAGATCCGCGTAGGTTTGATGCTCACAACTTACGGCAGTTCGTTCTCGACACAAGTCAGCGGTGTGGATGGGCAGCAGCGAAATCATGCACCACGGCGGTCCGCATGTTCCTGCGTTTTCTGATCGCCGACGGCAGGTGTGCTGCCAGCCTGGAGGGATCCGTTCCAGTTCTCGCACATTGGCGACTCTCGTCCTTGCCGTGGTATGTGCAATCCGATGAAGTCGAACTGGTGATTGGTTCGTGTGATCCGTTGACGGCAGTAGGCAAACGGGATCGTGCCATTTTGCTCTTGCTCGCTCGCTTGGGACTTCGTGCGGGCGACCTCGTAAAACTGCGGTTGGACGATATCGATTGGAAGGAGGCTGGAATTTCCGTTTCAGGGAAGGGGCGACGTCAGACAATCATGCCGTTGACGCAGGAGATTGGCGATGCAATCGCCAGCTACATCAAGGACGGTCGTCCTCAGACCGCCGTGGATGCTCTGTTTATTCGATCCCGCGCACCCTTTCGTGCTCTTGCGAACCACGCTGCAATCTCGGTGATCGCTGCGCAGGCCATGCGCCGGGCGGGCGTCGTTTGCCCAAGCCGTGGTGCAGCCCATGTCCTCCGCCATTCGGTAGCAAGCTCTATGCTCCGGCAAGGCGCGTCGTTGCAGGAGATCGCGGGTGTGCTCAGACACCGTTCCACCGCGACCACGGAGATTTACGCCAAAGTAGATGTGGTCAACCTGCGACAGATTACGCAACCTTGGCCCGAGGTGAAATCATGCTGACCAAGGCCGTGGAATCGTACATTGCTTTACGCCGGGCCACGGGATTCGCATTCCGATCCGAAGGCAGCCTGTTGCAGAGCTTTGCGGCGTTCTCCGAGGCGGCGGGCAAGCACTTCGTTTGCTCGGAAACCGCCATCCAATGGGCTGGATCGGCGCCATTGCTGTCTACGCGCGCTCGCAGGCTTGGCCAGGTGATCCGATTTGCGCGTTACATCCGTGCGGAAGACCCACACCACGAAACGCCGCCGGCAGTCTTCGGCAGTGAGAGCCGGCCGCGACCCGTTCCCTACATCTTTTCGTCGGACGAAATCCAGCGAATCCTCCAAGCAGCATCTGAGTTGGGTAAGCGCAATACCTTTCGCGGGCACACCTACCAGACATTCTTCGCCTTGCTGGCGTGTACTGGGCTTCGCGTGTCGGAAGCAATCCATCTCTGCTTTCAGGACATCAACGCGGACGGCCTGATCATTCGCTGTTCAAAGTTCCGCAAAAGCCGTCTGGTTCCCCTTCACCAGACCACCGAGGCGGGCCTGGAAGAGTACCTCAAACGCAGGCGCGCCTATACGCCATTGGATGATCACATCTTCGTTTCTTTGCGAAGGCGCCCGCTGCTGTTGCATGATGCCGAAATCGCATTTCACGTCATCGCCGAGAAGATCGGCCTTCCTCGTGGACCGGGGCTTCCGCGCCCCACAATCCATTCCTTGAGGCACACGTTCGCAGTAAGGGCTCTGGAAACCTGCCCTGATGGCCGGGATCGAATCACGAAGCACATGTTGGCATTGTCTACGTACCTGGGCCACAGCAAGGTCGCCCACACGTACTGGTATTTGGAGGCAACACCGGATCTGATGAGAAATATCGCGGATTCGTGCCAGAGCTTCTTCAGCGGTGGTCGGCCATGATCCTTCTCGCCCCACACATCGCGGCCTTCCTCCAGCAGCGCTTGCCTATCGAGCGGCGCGCCAGCCCCAACACCTGCGACTCCTATGCGCATGCTTTCAGGCTCCTGCTCCAATACGCCAGCACCTGCATCAAAACGCAGCCCTCACAACTGCAACTGGAACAATTAGACGCTCTCATCGTGAACTTCCTGAACCATCTGGAGACGAGTCGTGGCAATGGCACAGGCTCCAGGAATATCCGGCTCGCAGCCATCAAATCTTTCATGCACTACATGGAATATCGCGTGCCGTCGGCGCTGGAGCAGATCCAACGGATTCTGGCCATCCCTGCGAAAAAGACCGATACTCGGCTGGTCAGGCACCTCACTGCCCGGGAGATGCAATCGATCCTAGATGCCCCCGACCCATCTATCCGGGACGGCATCCGCGACCGAGCCATGCTTCATCTTTGCTTCGCGGGTGGCCTACGGGTGTCTGAACTGGTGGGGCTCCGAATTGAAGATATGATGCTGCAGCCGCAAGCCAGCGTCCTGATTCACGGCAAAGGCCGAAAAGAACGTTGCTTGCCGCTGTGGAAAGAAACGGCATCTGCGATTCGTGCATGGCTGTCTGTCCGCGGTGAAGTCCAGGTTCCCGAACTATTCCTCAATGCTCGCAACGCTGCCATGACTCGCGCCGGCTTCGAGTACATCCTGCGTAAGCATGTCCATACCGCTGAGACGCACTGTTCAACGCTCGCATCAAAACATGTTTCACCCCACGTCCTGAGGCACACCTGTGCTCTGACCATCCTGCAAGCCACCAAGGATCTGCGGAAGGTGTCTCTCTGGCTTGGGCATTCCAGTATGCAAACGACCGAGATTTACACTCGCGCCGACCCATCCGTGAAGCTCGAAGCTCTCGAATCAGTGATCGCTCCGAAGTTGCGGACGGGCCGCTTTAAAGCAACGGACAAACTGATCGAGATGCTGAAGGCTGCTCCGAATATGCGGAGTAAAAAGACGGCGAAATGACCGCGGGGCTTTTCCATAGAACGCGGAGTCCGCATAAAAATGGACTCCGCATTAAACCTGGGCTATGACGAATGGCCCAACTTCCTGGGCAACCGGCCCATGGTGGAGGCGCTGCTGAGCCGGCTGCGGCACTACTGCCACACGGTGCACATCAAAGGTCCGTCCCTGCGCGAGCCGCAAGGCTGAGGACAGAGGCGTGGACCACAGCCGCGAGCAGCAAGAATACATTCGCCAAGTCCTGGAGGCGTACCGGAAAACGCCGGGCACGATGGGGACGGTGCGCCGAGCGGACCGGATGCTGGCTGCCCAACTCTACCAACGCGGCCTTTCCGTGGTGGTGATCGAAAACGCCTTGGTGCTGGCAGCCACGCGGCGCCTGGTCCGCCCGGCTGGGGCGCCGCCGTTGGGTGCGATTCGCTCGCTGGCGTATTTCCTTCCGGTGATAGAGGAGGTGCTGGAGTCGCGCGTCAGTCCAGACTACTTCCACTACCTGCGGGACAAACTCGCCAACCTCGCGTCCGTCCGGTAGCGACGAATCCAGCAGCCACGCTCAATCCGCGCCTTCGGCGCGGATGATGAAAAGCAACCCGCACGCCTGCGGCGTGGATGATATCGCTCGCCCTCCTCCTGTTCCCAATCCCGTTCCTGGCGTGGGTCACTTTGGCCGAGCATCACTGGGTCATTCTTGGCGGGCGCCAAAGGGGGAAGCAATCCATTGCGAAAGTCCAACGGTTTGGCGTTGCAAGCCAACCGGCGTCTACAAGTACGGGAAAAGCGAATGACCTGAACTCAGTCACTCGCCGCTCCGAACATAGATCCACCCGAGAGGAGCCTTGCCTCACCGATCTTCGAGTATAGGCTTCTCCATTATGCCCCGGAAATGCGAAGGCCGGTCCCGGCTCGGAGGAGCGCCAGGACCGGCCATCCTGTCGTGCGCCACTCAGACAGCAAGGTACATGGTGCTGCCGTTTCGGTTCACCAACAGGAGGGGTTGCTCCTTCGAGCCGCGGACGGCGCGCTCGAATTCGGAGGTATTCTTGACAGGCCTGCGGTTGACTTCCTGAATAACGTCGCCCCTGCGGAGACCTGCCTGAGCCGCCTCGCTCGAGGGGCTTACGCTGGTCACCACGACGCCTTGAGTATCAGGCGGAAACCCGAGATCGTGTGCCGATCCGGCATCCAGATCTCCCACGGACACGCCCGCGAGTGCACTACTGTGGGGGTTGTCGCCCTGGCGCTGCACGGCAGCCTCCGTGGTCGGCAACTCACCCAGTTTCACCGCAACTTCCCGCTCGGCTCCATTGCGGAACACTTTGAGGTTAACGGCGGCATCCGGAGACATCATGGAAATCTTCATACGCAGGTCGTTGGCATCCTCAACGGGCTTCCCGTTGACGTCCAGGATGATGTCGCCTTTCTCCAGGCCGCTTTGCGAAGCCGGACTGTCTGCGCTGACATCGCCGACCAGCGCGCCGCGAGCTTCCTTTTCGCCGAACGCCTTGGCCATGGACGGCGTGACGTCTTGAGGGACGATCCCCAGGTAAGCGCGCGTAACCTTCCCATTCTTGACGATCTGCTGCATGACTTCACTTGCCATGTTCGCCGGGATGGCGAAGCCGATCCCCTGATTGCCTTCCGACCCATGGGCAATGATGGCGGTATTGACGCCGATCAACTCGCCGCGGTCATTCACCAGCGCCCCGCCGGAATTGCCGGGGTTGATGGGAGCGTCGGTTTGGATGAAGTTCTCATAGTCTTCGATCCCGAGGTGGGTCCGGCCGGTGGCGCTCACAATGCCCATGGTGACCGTTTGGCCGACGCCGAAAGGATCGCCTACGGCAAGGGCATAGTCGCCAACCTGGACTTTCGAGGAATCGCCCACGGTGATGCAGGGCAGATTGGCGGCGTCGATCTTCAGCACCGCTATGTCGCTCTTCGGATCGGTTCCGACGACCTTGGCTTTGAAGTCACGCTTATCCGACAAAGTGACAGTGACGTCGGTGGCGCCTTCCACAACATGGTTGTTGGTCAGGATGTACCCGTTCGGGGTCATGATGATGCCCGAGCCGACACCCTGCTCACGCTGCTCCGGCGCCTGACGCGGCACCCTGAACTGCCGGTTGGAGCCGTTGCCGAAAAACTTCTGGAACAGCGGATCGTCGGGCATTTCTCCGAAGAATTGCGCGGGGATCTTGGACACCTTCGACGACGAGACATTCACAACCGCCGGCAGCACCTTCTTCACGACCGGTGCGAATCCTGTCCGGCTGGGTCCCTCGTCGGGATTTGCCATCTTCAACGCCAGAGCGGAATGTAAGGATTCAATACGGCTGGCGGTGGCGAAGCCGACGCCCGCCACCCCTAATGCCAGTGCTGCCGCGAGCAACACGGCCTGAGGACGTTTCCAAAAACTCTGCTTGTTCATATACCCTCCAATTCGAGAAGTCGGCGGGCCGCCGCATCAGATGACTTCGTGGCAGGCTGCCCTAAATAGTTGGACGGATCGGCGCGGAAGTGGTCGTTGGTGGGAAGTTAGTATATGGGATGCCCGCGATTGGGTATGGGCAGCAACCGGTTAGGAGATGAGTCCCTTGCGCACCGCGTACAAAGTCAGTTCCGGGATGCCGCGCAGCTTCAGCTTTTGCATGACCCTGGCTCGGTGGGTCTCAACCGTATAGACGCTGAGATTCAGGAGATCCGCGATTTCCTTGCTTGAGTTGCCCTCGGCCACCAATTGCAGAATCTCCCGTTCGCGGGGCGTGAGCAGTTCGTACGAATCGTCCAACCCGGTGCGCTGCAACTTTCGCATGTAGTCGTCCAGCAACACCCTTCCGACCGCCGGGCTGAAAAACGATTTTCCGCTGGCAGCGGCATGAATGGCTCGCGCCAGGTCCGCCTCGGCGGAGTCTTTCAGAAGATACCCCTTGGCCCCGGCCTTCAACGCGCGGAGGACATAGCCCTCGTCGGAGTGCATACTCAGGATGACGACCTGCGTGCCGGGCAGAGCCCCCCGAATCTGACGAGCCGCCTCGATGCCATTCAGGCTTGGCATTCCGATATCCATGACCACCACGTCCGGTTTCAGTGTTTGGGCCATGGCAACGGCATCTCGCCCGTTGTCCGCTTCCCCGACGACCGAAAGATCGGGTTGAGCTTCGACCACCATGCGAAGACCGGCGCGTATTAACGTGTGGTCGTCGGCGAGGAGGACACCAATCTTGTTCATGAATGATTCCGGTTCGCGGGAGGGAAGGGGAGTTCCGCCATAAGGGTGACGCCCTGTCCGGGCTTGGATTCCACGCTGAACGTCCCGGCTAGCCGCTTCACCCGCTCCTCCATTCCCAGTATCCCCAACCCACGCGTCCGGGTCGGATCGAATCCCCGGCCGTCGTCGCCGACCCGGACCGCAATGCCTGTTGCATTACGCACGACGGTCACCTTCGCATTCCTGGATCCGGAGTGCCGCACGGCGTTGTTGAGAGCTTCCTGAACCAGCCGATAGATGCAGATCCTGTATTCGTCGGGCAGGTCTTCCGGGACGTTCTCCGATTCGACGGACACTTCGATCTCGCTGCGCCGGGACACTTCCCGCCCCTGCCACTCCAGCGCCGCAACCAGCCCAAGGTCATCCAGCATGGACGGCCGAAGCAGGAGTGCGATATTCCTTATCGCTTGGAAGGTCCTTTCGGCGACGGCCTTCATGTGGTCAAGTTGCGCCTTCGCCTCGGAATGATCCTTGGAAAGCGTGTTCGACAGCCGCCCTATATCCACTAGCAGCGCGCCCAGCGCCTGTCCGATTTCGTCGTGCAACTCCCGCGAGATGGACCGCCGCTCGGTCTCCTGAGCGTCCACCAGGCGCGACGAAAGCCGCTGCAACTCGTGCTGGCTTCGCGCGAGCTGCACATAGCGCTGGTGAGTCTGGCGTTCGAGGCGCACGATGTAAACCATGCCTCCCAGCGCGAGCAGAAGACCGGTCCCGAAACCGATCGTGAGCGCCCGTGACAGGCCCCCTTGCAGGCGGCTGAATTCTGCTATTAGGGCCTGATCGGCCTGCCGGAATCGCTCTTCATTCCAAGCCCGCAGCTTGCCGGACCAATCTACAAGTTGTTTCTGAAGTGGGATCATGCGGTCCGAGACCAAGCTTTGGGTCTGGCGCCGCTGCTCGTCGGGTTTCGCGGCGAGGACGGAGATATAGAGAGTCCGCTGCTGCATGAAGACGTCCCGCATTCCATCCAGTAGCGCGGTCTCCGCGGAATCACGGTCGCTCGGATAACTTCTTAGGTCGGAGTCGATCTCGACAGTGAGCCGATCGAGACGCTGGCGGGCCGCCTGGTCCCGAACGGCTTTCTCTTGCGCCACGAACTGCCCAACGGCTTCGTTGTAGCTCTGGACGGCAAGGAATAGGCCTGAAAGCATCTGTGTGCGCGCCGCCAGCACATGGGTGACGATTTGCTGCTGAGCGTGCATTTCGCCGAGAAACCGGTCCGCCAGGACGCCCGACGCCAGCAGAAGCGCCAGCAGCACGCCACAGACAAGGAGAAGCAGCCAGCGCAACCTGCCGAGGCGGGGATCCGGTTCGAGTTGCCCCGACTCGGCCGCAGATCCGTTCGGCGTTGTCATGGCTTCCATAAAGGAGAGACGGAATCATTATCCCTCTCGTTCCGCGGCGGCTCAAGGCGGGGCGCGAGCAGTCGGAAGCCGCCACTGTAAGACCAGGCTCGCACGGGGACAATCAGACGCTCAGAACAGGACAAGGCGATTCACGGACGATCCGATACAGGTCGGACCAGAGCCGCGAGACTGGCCCGCGATCATGTCCGCGACCCACTATGACCAGATCCGCAGAATCCTCGATGGCGGCACGACGAATACCCTCAGCTACGTCATTGCTGATCACACTCACGACGCCGGTGGCGCCACCCTCTCGCGTGACATCGGCGGGTGCGAGATCTGCGGTGTTCGTGCCGAGCTCTGGGGGTTGCGCCGGCGTGATGTGCAGAGTCGATAACTTCGCTCCGGAAGCTTGAGCGAATAGGCGAGCGGCCCCCAAAACAGCTTGCCCTTCCTCGTCAAGCCTTATCCCGCAAATCATCGCGCGAAATCCTGCAAAATGCGCCATCGCCGAATCAACGTCGTGGACGCTTGTAAAGACAGCGCAATCCATGTCATGCAGAACTTTGGCAGTAACCGATCCGAGTAGGAGGCGGCGGAATGTGCCAAGTCCTCTGGTTGGCATCATGATGAGGTCTATGCCGTCCCGCCGCGCAACCGCGTGAATGATAGCGGCGGGATCGCCGTCTTCCATGATCGCGCTGCATTTCATGTCGGGGAATTGCTCCCGAACGAACGTCTGAAGGTGCGCGGCTTCTCGATCGCGGAGTTTCGCGACCGGCGCCGTGTAGGGTATTGGCGAACGTTCAGACTCGCCCATCGCATCGAGGCGTCCGGCCAGGTTGTAGCCTCGCACCAGGTCGAACGAGTGCAACACGGTCAGTTGGGCCGCGCACACTCGGGCCATCTCTCGAACATAAGGAACCATCGCCTCGCTGGCTGTCGAGAAATCCACGGGAAAGAGGATCTTATGGAATGGCGCCATGCCTACTCATTGTAGTGCGGCAACACAATCTCGGATCTTCTTGCTACGCGAGGGCGCTTTCCTCTCCAGATTCGCGCAAGAAGACACAAGAAGCTCGCGTCTCGCTGACCATGCGGCGAAGCAGGTTGAAGTCGACCTCGTCCGGCATTCCGAAAATGTTCAGGTCGGCCTGGGGCGCGCGGGATAATTGGCCTGCGAAGTCCCCTCGGTATACCGTGAGCCGAGAATCCTTGGGAAGGCGTGCAAGTTCAACCAAGCGACTCAAGAACTGCCGGCCATTCAACATCTCGCCGTCGTCTTGGACGACAGTGATCAGGTTCAGGTCCGCCTCCCAGTTGCGCTTGAGAAGATAGGCAACCAGGATGCAGAGATCCAGGTTGCCTAGTTCCATCGTGATCTGCCACGCCGGGCTCTTGTCCGCCACCCAAAGATTGATGGACTTCTCCAAACCTAAACTGGCCGTAGGGTGCCTGCCAAACAGCATCACCCCGACCTGCCAGTCGCGTGATCCAGAGATGATGCCGCGCACGTCTGCTTCACGGCTGGCGTCCTTCGGCAAGGTGAGGAAGCAGATGTTAGGGCGCAGAATGGCGCCGCGGAGAGCCTGGACACCACCGACAACACCCTGCATAAAGTTGGCCGTATCCAGTACAGCCCAAGAGGCAAAAATGCCTTGCTTGCGGAATGTTCCGGTCAGAACGGGGAGCCGGCTCCGAAGGCGATCGACTTCTCCCGATGTTGCCATGCCAAGTATTTTGATGGAGCCTCTCGGCCGAGCCAGCGAATAAATGAATCGGAACGAACCGCGCAGCTCGCGGGCGGACTCAACCGGCACCACGAGATTCGGTTGCCAGGCGCGCTCCCGTGCCGCTGGGAGGTCGGCGACCTTCCTTGCCGCCCATTCCGCCACAGCCCCAAACAGACCGCTCCGCACGTCTCCGAACGGCGCCTTCAGGCTCCTGCTCAGGAGAACGCCATAGAGGATTACGACAAAGACCACTGCCATAAGGCTGAAGGCCGGATTCTGGAGGAACATGGCATAAAAGCACCCCACTGCGCCAAGCAGGGGGATCATCCGCGAAACACGAAGTGTGGGGCGGAAGCTGATCAGCCCCAGGTTCTGTTCGATCAGCACTACCACGTTGATCATGGCGTAGGTGATGAGAAAGAACATCGTGATGAGCGGCGCAATCACATTGAGGTCGCGCATCAATAGGGCGCCCAGCACAATCGCGCCGGTAATCAGCATCGCGTTACGGGGCTCGCCGGACTTGCTTCGCCGGGCGAGCCATTCGGAACGAGCGAGGATGTGGTGTTCCCCCAAGGCGCAGAGGATACGGGGCGCTCCGACCAAGGAGGAAAGCGCAGAAGAAAAGGTGGCTCCCACCAGGCCGGCCAGGACAGCCGGCCTCCACGCCGCGCGGTCGATCAGGATATTGTAGTTCTGCACCAATTTTGGCGTCGTAGGGAAGATGTATTTCCACCCTGCCCGAAATCCGAAGATGTACATCGCCACCGCGAGTGCTTGGCAGAGGTACAGAGGAATTCCCAGGCTTCCCCCAGCCTCCAGGCCAAGCGACTGAGAGATGATCGAGAAAGCGCCGCCGGCCCCGATCCGGATATTAGTTGTAATGGATGACATCGCCAGCCCGGTGAAGGTAGTGATCAAACAAGCTAACAGGATCACCAGCCATGCTCCGAGGAGCCCAGCGTTGCCGACCACCCAACCCTCTCGCAAGTACAAAATCACGCCGAGGATAGTCAGCAAGCTGGGCGTGAAAACCCCGCCGAAAGTGCCGAACCGGTTGCCGCCGAGCGATTGGCCTGCAAGCTTTTCTTGGAGATCGCTGATACTCTGATCGCTCATTGAAAGATGATGGGGCAGCAAATGGCCTCGGCCCATTGTAGCTGCAACTCAGGCGCGAGGCCTCGGGTGGCTGTTGTTTGGCCTGTGTGTCCGGGGCTTCTGATCGTGATCCGGATTCACGCGGTGGCTGGCCCCAATGTTGACAATCACCCAGCGCGAGCGAACCAGCATCAGGCGGCTATTGAGGCAGTCCCGTGCACATCCAGTAAGGGATAGGCCGGAAGGCTCATCCGCAATGACGGCTCTTCTTCTGCAACCATGGTTCAGCCGTCAAGACGCGGAACGCGCCGCTCAATGGGTCAGCAAAGGTCACGCCTGGCGAATGGCAGTCGAGGGCCATCACGCACTCGCCATCGATCCACGATCACCGCCGGCCTGAAAGAGATCCGTGCCCGGATAGTCCTTGGGCAGGGCGACTCGTCTGTTGATCCACTCAATCACGGCCGCATATCCGAGGCTCTCCGGATCATGCCGTAAGTATCCCTTGACGACGGCTAACACCCGGAACCCCTCTTTTAACTGAAACGACAGAGTCGGATCTGTCAAGCCGCCCGATACGATCGAGCGAACATACTGTTCGGCGGTCATCTCTTCCGCGTGCCGGTGATAACCCCGCAGGCGAGCCCCCGCCCGGATGCGAAGCAGGCCCAGACGCTCCACCAACTCGCGGCGCGCACGGTATATCATCGTTCCGATACCTCGGCCCTGCATGTTCGGTCGCACCATTACTTCAGCCCCGTAAAGCGTCCGTCCACGTTCCGGGTCGTGATTGGTGAAGGTACCGCGTTCCGTGAAGTCTCGCCAGCTCGTTTCCATTCTATAGTCGTCCCAAAGTACGATCAGGCTCGCGGCCATTCCCACTACTTGTCCCGTTTCTCTATCCACCGCCACAAACTGGCCTTCGGGAAACACGCTGCGGTGTGAGAGAAGCAGGTCTGTGGTCCACGATGGAGCCCCTGGATACACTTCACCGCACATCTCGATGATCCCAGAGAAGTCAGCGACGGTCGTGTTGCGTACAAAGATGGTGGCTGTGCTCTGCGTCATAACTTCACGAGCTCAATCATAGACGCAATCTCGCTGGAACGCTTGCTATCCATCAACGGCAATACAGTCCCGTTGCTCCGGGTATCCAGAATGGTCTTCAGATTCAATTCTCCGACCACCATCATTTCTTGATTGGCATTCCCCTCAGCCAGAATGCCGTCGCGGGAGAACGGGAAATCGCTTGGCGTAAGGATAGACGCCAAGCCGTAGTTCAACGACACTGCGGGAACCATGGGCAGCGAACCCACCGTACACGAATGAATGACGTACATCTGATTCTCAATGGCCCTGGCTTGCGCGCAATACCGCACGCGAAGATATCCCTGCCGGTCGTCGGTGCAACTGGGCACGACCAGAATGTGTGCCTCCTGGCGCGCGGCGGCACGCGCGAGTTCCGGAAATTCGACATCGTAGCAAATCGCTACTGCGATTCGACCAAAGTTCGTCTCAAACACACGCATCTGCGTGCGGGGCGAAATCTTCCACTCCTCTTTTTCGAAACGCGTCATATGCAATTTTCCCTGTGAGCCGCAGGTGCCCGAGGGGCCGAAAAAGAAGCACTCGTTGTAAACATTCTCGGCGCCATCGTCGATCACGGGAATCGTTCCACCAACGATGTACACGCCGAACCGGCGGGACAGGCTGCTTAGGACCTCACGCACCCGCGGAACCTGTCCTGCAAGATCTCGAATCTGCTCCCGTATTGGGCGTTTGACATTTCCCAAGGTCAACAACTGAACCGTGAAATATTCGGGGAAAACCACCAGTTCGCAGCGGTAATCCGCCGCCGTTTCGACCAATGACTCCACTTGATCGCGAAACTGTTCGAAGCTCTGAACAGGCCGGATGAGGAATTGAAGGGCCGCCACGCGAATCCGTTCTGGCGTCATAAACTCTGATTGTCTCGCATTAGCCGGAACGGTGTCGCGGGTGCTCGACCCTTTTGGCCTCGCTCGTTGAGGATCCGTAAGGCGCTAGAATCAGCAGCGTGGGAACTGAGCCAACCGATTTGCGTGCCAGACAGATTTCGACACTTGATCGCGACCCCGCGGCTCGCCGCATCATGGTGATCTCAAACCGTCTCCCGGCCAGCCTTCGGTCGACCGCGAGCGGTTGGCGGGCGGAGAGGAGCACGGGCGGTTTGGCGACAGCCATGAACCCCATGCTAAAAAGTTGTGGAGGACTGTGGATCGGATGGCCGGGAGAGTCTGCTCGTATTGGAGACCCTCAACGCCAGGAGATCATCGACAAGTGGAGAGCGAACGATAACCTCGTCTCGGTAGAACTTCCACCCGACACCGCGCAGCATTTCTACGAAGGTTACGCCAATCAGACGTTGTGGCCGCTGTTCCACCACTTCCCGTCACGGCTTACTTTCGACCCTGAAGGCTGGGCTGCATACAAATCGGCGAATGAGCTGTTCAGAGACGCTGTTGTCAGCCAATATCGCCAGGGCGACCTGCTGTGGGTGCATGATTACCACCTGATGTTGCTGCCGAGGCTGTTGCGAGAGTCGCTGCCAGGAGCTGCCATTGGGTTCTTCCTGCATATCCCGTTCCCGTCCTCGGAAGTCTTCAGAGTGTTGCCGGAACGCGAAGACCTCCTGGAGGGGGTGCTTGGCGCAGATCTCGTCGCGTTCCATACGTATTCGCACTTGCAGCACTTCCGAAACAGCTTGCGCCGGGTGATCGGCAGAGAAAGCCGCTTGGATGAAGTGGACGCCGGCGGTCGGACCGTGAGGCTGGAGGCGCTTCCGATCGGGATCGCCCCCGAAGACTTTACATCGTTTCTTCAAAAGAAAGAGACTCAGCGCCATATCGAGGAATTGCGTCACAGGCACCAGGGCCGGCGCATATTGCTGGCTGTAGATCGGATGGACTACACCAAAGGGATTCCGGAGCGGCTGCGCACTTACCGGCGGCTCTTGGAGCGGCGTCCGGATCTGCGCGGCAACATCGTGTTGCTTCAGGTCGCAGTTCCATCTCGGGAGCGCATTTTCAGCTATGAAGCGCTGCGCCGCCAGGTAAACGAACTCGTAGGAGAGATCAACGGTCAATACGCGACGCCCGAATGGACCCCCGTGATGTACATCCGCCGCGGTCTTGCTCGCCCCGAACTGGTGGCCCTCTATGCCGTAGCCGATATCGCCTGGGTTAGTCCTCTGCGGGATGGTATGAATCTGGTCGCGAAAGAGTATGTGGCCTGCAAAGCGGATCGGGACGGCGTTCTTCTCCTGAGTGAATTCGCGGGAGCCGCGGAGGAGATGGGAGAGGCGTTGATCATCAATCCCAACGACGAAGGCCGTACAGCCGCGGTGATCGAGGCCGCGCTGGCCCTGACGCCCGATCAGCGCCACCGGAGAATGGCGGCCCTGCAGGATCGCGTGCTACGCAATGACGTCTCTGCCTGGAGCCGGAAGTTCCTGTCGGCTTTGAAGGAAGCTTCAGATCGCCGCAGCGACTCTATTGCGGACCGTCCTGCCCCTCTCGAGGTACCGGCCATGATCGCCGCTTACAAGGCCGCCCGGCGGCGCGTACTTTTCCTGGATTATGACGGCACTCTGGTTGGCTATTTTGACCGGCCCGAAAAGGCCGCTCCTTCGAGGGATCTGCTGGACCTCGTGAACTCGCTGAGCTCCGTCGACTCGAATTCGGTCGTCATCATCTCCGGCCGTTCACGGAGCGAACTGGAGCAGTGGTTTGGCGAATTCCGCGGGCTTTGGATAGCGGCTGAGCATGGCGCCCTCCTGCGCCCGCCAGACTCAAACGAGTGGGTGCCTCTTCGCCCGGATCAGTCCCGAAAGTGGTTGGATCGAGTCCGCCCTGTGCTCCAGCACTTCGTCGACCGGACACCCGGCAGTTTCATCGAGGAGAAAGAGTACTCGCTCGTGTGGCATTACCGCATGTCAGAGGCAACATTCAGCGACTGGTTGGCCCAGGAGCTTGTTGCAATGTTGGAGGATATGCTGGCGGAAACAGAATTGCGGGCTATTCGTGGACGAAAGATCGTTGAGGTGCGTCCCGGTTGGTTGCACAAGGGTACAGTCGCGACGCGGGTGAAAGAGATGTGCGGAGCGGCGGATTTTGTGCTCGCGGTGGGCGACGACCGCACCGATGAGGATCTTTTTGAATCCTTGCAGCAGACGTCCTGGACCGTCCATGTGGGAACGGGCCGGTCACGAGCGCGGTTTTCTCTTGCCGCCCACTCGGATGTGATCGACGCGCTGGGCCGCATGGCCGAACGTCGCTGATAATAGCATCCTTGCGGCGGGCGCGGTTCCCCAGCAAT
The DNA here is from genome assembly GCA_963836015.1 of Bryobacterales bacterium. Classification (GTDB taxonomy): domain Bacteria; phylum Acidobacteriota; class Terriglobia; order Bryobacterales; family Bryobacteraceae; genus CAWCDJ01. The sequence goes on from CAWIIF010000015.1 coordinate 1,959,900, forward strand.
ACGGATAAAATGTTTCGGGTGCCATGATCCGGATTTCTGCGTCGCTGATGCTCGTGTATCTGACCGGGACTTCTTGGGGAGCCGTGCGCGAGTTCCCTGTAACGGCCCGGACCTTAGGGAACGGCATGAAAATCCTCCTCCACGAAGACCACGATATCCCAAACGTTGCTCTGTACCTATTCTTCCGAGTCGGATCGCGAAACGAGCGGCCGGGCATCACAGGCCTTTCCCACTTCCTCGAGCACATGATGTTCAACGGCTCGAGGAAATATGGCCCCGGGGAGTTCGACCTCGTGATGGAGAAGAACGGCGGCAGTAACAACGCCTATACAACTCGTGACGTCACCGTCTACTCGGACTGGTTCTCCCGCTCCGGTCTGGGGCTTATTCTCTCCATGGAGGCCGAACGGCTCGGCAATCTCACCTTCGATCCGGCCATAATGGAGTCCGAACGCAAGGTCGTGCTGTCGGAAAGGCGTTCGACCGTCGAGAATGACAATTTCGGATTCCTCTTGGAACAGCTCTATGGCGTGCTGTATACGAAGCACCCATACCAGTGGCCTGTGTTGGGGCGGATCGCCGACATCCGGTCCTGGACGGTGAAGGATCTGCGGGAGTATTTCCAGCGGGGCTATGCTCCCAACAACTGTGTGATGGTGGCCGTAGGAGATATCAAAACCGAGGAGTTCTTGCGGCTTGTTGGGAAGGACTTCGCAGTGCTCCCGAGCCGGCGTCTCCCGCCGCCGGTCGGTCCGGCCGAACCGGCACAGCGCGACGAGTGCCGCGTGGAGGTAGTGCGGCCGGCCCACGCACCTCAGCAGTTGATCGCTTATCACGTGCCGTCCTCTGAGGATCCGGACTATTGGCCGTTGCAGATGGCCAGCGCGGTATTGACATCCGGCCGGGGTTCACGCCTGTACCGGAGGCTGGTACGTCACGACCGGGTTGCCGTATCCGTGAGTTCATGGCAACGGTTATGTCTGGATCCCGGGGAACTGATCGTTAGTCTGGATCTGGCGCAAGGAGCAAATGTTTCCGCGGCCGACCAGGCGTTGAGCGACGAAGTGGAACGGCTGAAGACATCGCCTGTCTCCAGTCACGAACTGCGCTCCGCAAAAAACAAGCTTCTTACCGACTATGCGCGCGAGCTACGTACGAACTCCGGGAAAGCGGACTGGCTTGGTACGTACGAGGTATTCTTCGGAGATTACCATAGGCTCTTCTCAGCGCCACAGGACATCGGAAAGGTCAGCGCTGCTGATGTGCAGCGCGTGGCCAGGCTGTACCTTTCTGTGACCAACCGGACGATCGCTACTCTCAAGCCCTCGCCTCGTCAACTTCCGGAGTCTGCGAAATGAAAATCGCGGGTGTCGGCATCGTTCTGGCGCTGTGCCTCGCCGCTCAGCCCGCCGCTGTCAAGCTGCCGCCTTTCACACGCGAGGTTTTGGCGAATGGAGCCGTACTCTACCTAATGCCGAAATCCGATGCGCCCCTGCTGAGCCTGCGCGCCCAGGTGCGCGGCGGCGCTGAAGCGGATCCATCCGAATTGGCCGGTCTCTCCTCCGTCGTGTCGGCTCTTTTGATGCGGGGCACTACGACTCGAACGGCCGAGCAGTTTGCATCCGCGGTCGATTATCTCGGCGCCAGCATTCACAGCTCGGTGAATCCGGAATGCAGCACGATTGCGTTGGACGTCTTGCCTTCAAATGCTTCAGCCGCTATCGATCTTTTCGCGGATGCAATGCTCCGGCCGGAGCTTGCCGAGCAGGAGGTTCGAAGCCAGCTCGGGAGAGCGGTGGAACTGGCCCGGTCACGAAAGGACTCCCCAAGTGATGCCATCTGGCAGTACTTCCGGTCCTTTTTCTTTCGACCCCCCCACCCTTATAGCCAGCCGTTCGAGGGTGACGAATTGACACTGGAACGCATCACTCGGGCCGACGTAACGCAACACTATGCCAGGATGTATGTGGGACATAACCTTACTCTGACGGCAGTCGGACCGTTTTCCGGATCCGAGCTGGAACCGGCTCTGAGGAAGGCCTTTCAAGACTTGCCAGCAGGCAACCGTTACGAATGGCGAAAGGAGCCGCCGCTACATCGCTCGGAACCCACAAGGATGCTGCTGGTGGACAAGCCGAATGCCACGCAGACCCAATTCGTGATTGGTTTGCCCGGGATCGGCCGGACACACCCTGACCGAATTCCGTTGTGGCTGGTCAATAACGTTCTGGGCGGCCGGTTCACGTCAATACTGAATGAACGGCTTCGCGTAGAGGCCGGTCTCACCTATGGCGCGTACTCTTACCTGGAACAGGATCGTCTGAACGGCGCAATCGAGCTCTATAGCTATACGGCGACGGCGAACACGAAGCGGACCATCGATCTCGCCCTGGGCGTTCTACGTGCATTCGCCAAAGAGGGTATTTCGGCGGATCAACTTGCCACAGCCAGAAGGTATATCAAGGCTGCCTATCCGCCCGATAATCTTCAGACGGCAGCTCAACTTGCGACACTTCTGGCCGACTTGGAGCTGTACGGGATAGGTCGGGATGAAGTCGACAGCCTGTTTGCCCGCCTGGATGACGTGACGCTCAAGGACGCGAACCGGGTGCTAAAGCGCTATTACGAAGGGAAACAACCTGTTCTCGTCCTGATTGGGGAAGCTCAACAGATTCGCCCACAGGTACGGGGTTATGCGCCCGTCTTGATGGAAGCCTCTATCAGCGATCCCGGTTTTCAGAGACAATCGCAAAAGGCGCCAGCCGCCAACTCGAGGCGGTAAGTAGGGCGAGGATAAACTCGCCTATTGAATCTCCACTCTTACGGGCTCCTCGATCAACTTCGGACTCTCACCGGTCGTCAACACCATCAGAGCCAGGCGCCCGGGTTCGGTTCCGGGTGGGACTCTGAACGTGATCGAAGTGGCGGTTTCCTTGATGATCACGACCTTCGTGTCGTGTTTTCCGTCAGTCAGGTAGAGTGCGGCAATACTGGAAGCGTCAAGGTTTTCGCCCGTAGCCGTTACGATGTCGCCAGCCTGGGCATTGGCTGGTTCCACGAACCGCATATGTGGTGCAGAGGAATCAGCAATAAGGGAGGCTGGGAGGACAAATGCGGCAAGCAGGATCATTATCACAAGTAGGTTTCGCATCTGTTTCTCCTTTATTTTCAGTATACTGCCGATCGAAACGTTAGACCATCGCAGGCAAACATGAGTTGTATAGGAAAAAGGCACCATCTACCGCTGAATGAGCCCGAGTTCCAGTAGCCGGCCTTATGCGGCGCTTAAGTGGTTGAACCAGGCGAGAAGGTTCTCATCGCAGGCATGACGGAAACAGGCCAGTATCATCAGAATAGAGGCTAATGGAGGCGCAGTGGCCGAATCGACGAGAGTCTCTAAACTTTGTCGCGGGCGTGATTTAGATAAATATGACGGTCGCCCCATGAGATGGATGCCACCCAGTTCGTCGAAACCAATAGTTGACCGCAGTTCAACCAGTCCCCCGTGCGTACGACGAGATAACTGAAGTGCCAATTCGCGTTGTCGATGATGAAGTCAACGACGTGTCCGACTTCGCCGTCTGTGGCCAGGACATCGTAGCCGGCCACGCCATTCGCGCTGCGAAGGTGCGGATCCTCCTCAGTGTGAACTGGGTATTCTCGATGTGGAACCGCAGGGAAGTATACACCGGACCAGTATGTTGGCCATCCGAAGTATTGGCTCATCGCGATCTCCTGCTGCCGCGATACTGGTTTCTCCGTATCGACATCTGGACTGGTTCGGACCTGCTCCATGGTCAAGTGAACGTGGAAGCACTTGTTGACCCAATCCGGTTGGTCGATGGCGGAGACCGCAATCACTACTCTTCGACGAGCCAGCCAGCCTCCTGTCTCGACTACCAGGTATCGAACGGTCCAGGTCTGGTCGTCGAAGAGAAAGTTACAAGCGGTCCCCATCTCGCCGTCTGTGGCTATGATCGAGGCGCCGGTCAGGGCGTTTAGGCTGTGGAGCATATTCCTCCTTAACATTCAGGAAGCCGAGCGTCAAGGCGGATTTCACCGCGGCGGCAAAAGGCTGGACTTTAAGGGTCTTCGGCAGACCCTGAACCAGTCCTCGCTCGGCAGCAACCCTGCGGCTACCCGGCCGCAGGAGGCCATACGGGTTCATCCGAGTCGACCGGCCTGCCGTAATAATCGTAAAGCTGGACTTCGTACTCCCGGTTCACGGCGGCCGCCGGATCAAACTCGGGGCTCTTTTCCAGCTGATTGCGGCTCAATCGAATACACACCTCGCCGCCGGCCCAAGAGACATTCTTGATCCACCGGCTTCCCACGAGCACGCGTTTGCGAAGCCACCAGGCGCCGCCGAGAGCCACCACGATCCACCGAATCGACCAGGTTTCATCATCGGCGATGAAGTCGTCGACGGAGCCGGCGTTTTCGTCTGGGCAGTGGACGTGATAACTGCTAACCTCGCGCAGACTCCGGAGATGGGGGTCACCATCGATCTCCTGCACAGAAACAGCAGCGACGGGCAAGGGCGGCCTCGAAATCGGCAAGGGCTCGACACTCCAATAGTAGGGCAATCCGTAGTGGGTGCTCATCGCAATCTCATGCTGCCGGGACACCGGCTTGTCTGTGTCCACATCGGGGCTCGTGCGAACCTGCTCCTGAGTCAGAGAGACGGGAAACGTGCGCGCTTGCCAGTCGGGCTTTCCCAGCATCGCAGTCGAAAGCAACACCAGGCGATGATTCAGCCATGTACCCGATTGAACCACCAGGTAACGGACCGTCCAGGTCAGGTCTTCAAAAAAGAAATCGTGCACGGTCCCCAGTTCCCCATCGACCGCCTGAATCGTGTAACCAAGGACCGTGCTAAGGCTGCGAAGCATGCATCCTCCTCGCTGCGGATTTCATCCGCCTATAGAGTCGCACATTGTACGCTATGAAAGAAGCGTGAACGCGGGCAGTCCCCGCGCCCCGCTTCAGGAGAATGTTGCCATATGGAAGGCCTATTTGAAAACTGGCGTAATTTGCTCTGGTCCGCGGGTGTGCTGTCGGGGGCAGCCGTGCTTGGACTGATCGTCCAGCGCATCTGCTTTTCGATTGCGCGGAAGATTGCGGCCCGGACCGGGAGCGCCATCGAGCAGTCGATCGTCCGTCATACATATACTCCGGCCAAGCTGATCTTTCCCCTGGCGGCACTCCTTCTGGCTCTGCCCGGTGTGCCTTTGCGGGAAACCTTGGCGGAACCGGTCCGGCACATGGTCGTGTTGGCGATCATTGCCGGGACGGCATGGCTTGTGATTCGACTGGCCAATGTACTGGATGATTTTCTGAGCCACAGGTACAGGCTCGATGTCAGCGATAATCTTGGCGCGCGGCGCATACAAACCCAACTTTACGTCCTGAAGCGCATCACCGTGATGATCATCGGAATCGTCGCATTTGGCGCCATGCTGATGACCTTTCCGAGCATTTGGAACATTGGCGCCGGGCTCTTCGCATCCGCGGGGGTGGCGGGACTCGTGGCGGGCATGGCGGCGCGGCCCGCCCTGTCCAACCTGCTTGCGGGCATTCAGATCGCCCTGACCGAGCCGATTCGCATCGACGACGTGGTGATCGTCGAAGGCGAGTGGGGCAGGATCGAGGAAATCGGAACCACCTATGTGGTCGTTCGCATCTGGGACCTCCGGCGCCTGGTGGTGCCCCTTTCGTATTTCATCGACCACCCCTTTCAGAACTGGACGCGGACCTCCGCCGATCTGCTCGGTACGGTCTACGTCTATGCCGATTACAGCGTCCCGGTCGAAGAAGTCCGCCAGGAGCTGCATCGGATCCTGGAGACGTCGGGATGCTGGGATGGCAAGACGTGGGGGCTGCAGGTTACAGACGCGACCGATCGCGTGCTGCAGTTGCGCGCACTCATGAGCGCCGCAGATTCGGGAACAGCATGGGACCTCCGCTGCCTGGTCCGGGAACGCTTGATTATGTTTCTTCAGGAGCGGCATCCGGGTAGCCTGCCAAAATTCAGGGCCGATATCCAGCAGACCCAGGCGGTCCATAAGTCCGCCGCGCCATAGCAAGAGGCAAAGCTCGCGCGATCAAGATTTGGCGCCTGCGCCAGAATATGAACGGGAGGTCGATATGAAGTTGACAACGCGCTTTTTCATAGTCGCCGCTGCATTTCTTGTTCTGCTGGCGTCCGCCATCTGGTGGCTTTCGACCCTGACTCTTCCTCTTTGGCTGGGGTCGATCCTCAACCGCGCCGTCACGGTGTGGACGCGCCCCTTTTTCCATTTCGGGGGAATTCCGATCACACTCGATTTTTTCATGAAAGTGGTCGTTTTCCTCTTGCTGCTGAGTGTGGGTGCGAAGGCGGGCCGGCGCATTCTGAGGACCCGCGTTCTCGCACGCACGTCGCTTGACCCCGGCCTGAAGTACGCTCTGGAAGTGGCAACCGGGTATGCCATTCTGGTGCTCGGAATCGTCGTCGGCCTCCAATCGGCTGGTCTCAATCTCTCCAGCCTGACCTTTGTCACCGGCGCCCTTGGCGTCGGGATCGGATTCGGTTTGCAGAATACGGTGAACAACTTTGTGTCCGGCCTGATCCTGCTGGTGGAGCGGCCCATCAAGGTCGGAGACCGCGTGGAGGTAGGCAGTCTGACCGGGGATATCGTCCGAATCGGTGCCCGCAGTACGTGGGTGCGCACCAACGACAATTTCGTGATTATCGTGCCGAATTCGCACTTCATCTCCAACCAGGTGACCAACTGGACGGCCAACGATCGCCGGGTGCGTATCACCCTGGGGCTCGGCGTGTCCTATGAGAGCGATCCCGCCAACGTCCGCACCATTCTGCTGGCGATCGCCACTGCCCATCCGGCGATCCTGCGCGATCCGGCCCCGGACGTCATTTTTCTGGGTTTTGGCGACAGCTCCCTGGATTTCGAACTGAGGGTTTGGACGTCGGAAAGCCTGCGCACTCCACACATCCTGAAGAGCGATCTCTACTTCTCCATTTTCGAGGCGTTCAAGGCGAACAGCATCGAGATTCCCTTTCCGCAGAGGGATCTGCATTTGCGGTCCGTAAGCGCCCCAATCCCGATTCACGGTTCGAGGGATATCACGGATGTACCATTGAGGTGATCCGGCGGAAGGATGTCGAGTGCCGCCCCCCATTTTCCACGGATCGTCATCGACCATGGGAGTTTGAGATGCCGGAGACGTTGAAGACCTGGCTGTTTGATCCCATAGTGGGAAAGCTCGTTACCCTGATCATCGCGCTGCTGGTTGTCTTTTCCCTGGTTCGACTTCTACAGCGGTCGGTCAGCCGATACGTTCAGGATGTAGATACGCGTTACCGGGCTCGAAAATTCGTCACGTTTCTCGGGTATCTCGCTGCCGCCGGCATCGTGGCGACGGTATTCAGCGACCGGCTTGGCGGATTTACGGTGGCGCTCGGAGTTGCAGGTGCAGGTATCGCGTTCGCCTTGCAGGAAGTGATCGCCAGTATCGCCGGCTGGGCCGCGATCTCGCTCGGCGGATTTTTCAGGTCGGGCGATCGTGTTCAGCTCGGAGGAATCAAGGGCGATGTGATCGATGTATCGATCCTCCGGACCACGCTAATGGAGATCGGAGAGTGGGTGGCGGGAGACCTCTACTCCGGCCGGATCGTCCGTATCGCGAACAGTTTTGTCTTCAAGGCGCCGGTATTTAACTACTCGGGAGATTTTCCGTTCCTGTGGGATGAGATCACGCTGCCGGTCAAGTACGGCTCCGATTGGGTGCTCGCACGTGCGATGCTACGGAGACTTGTGGACGAGGTGTTGGCGGGCTATGCCGCCGAGGTAAGGGATTCCTGGCTGAAAATGGTGCAGCAATACCGAGTCGAAGATGCGAACGTGGAGCCGATGATCACTCTGCGTGCAACGGACAACTGGATTGAATTTACAGTGCGGTACGTCGTGGACTACAGGAAGCGCCGGTGGATGAAGGACCACCTCTATACAAGGATTCTGGAAGAGATTGATAAGTCAAACAACCAGATCCGCCTTGCGTCGGCGACATTTGAGGTGGTGACGGGATCGAGCCTTGACGTTCACGTCTCGGGCGACCGGCAGGAGCCTCGGTAGGAGCTGACCTCAGTTTGGCGAAATCGTATGGCAGACGATCAAAGCTTTTCGGCGATCTGGGAACGGCTGCAAACGGAGGCAACTGCCAGAAGCAGGCAGTTCGCGTCTGAGCTGGAGGGCGCCTGGGCTGACATGGCCTCGCTGCTTCATGCTCAGGCAACCCTGTTTGAGCGCGAAATCGAACCTGCCGCTCAGCCATCCGGCCTCGCCTCCCTCCACCGTCTGATGTCCGAGACGGCAAGACCGCTGCTCCTTGAGATGGTCCACGCGTACCGCAAAGCGCGGCCTCAGGAGATGGCCCTGGCGGCGCTGGAGAACTACCAGACGGGCCTCGAGGACATGGTAAGAACATTACCTCATACGGTGGCGGTCAGCGGGGAGGAAATGTTGGAAGCACTCGATCCGGGCAAAGCGCCCTATTGGCGGCGGTATCTACTTCGCAGACGCAGCCAGCGGGCGCAACTCCCCGTAAGATCCATTGTCGAACGGCAAGTCCTGTTGGACGCAGAGGTTCGGACCGCGATGGATGCGGCGTACTTTCTGGCTCTGGCGAAGGGATCTCTCCTCCTGCTGGGGCCGTGGCAGGCCGTTCGCCGGCATTCTCTGCGGCGTCCCCAAGATGATGACGGCGGATCTGCGCTGAAGGAAGCCGGCAGCCGGTGGCTGGAACGGTTGAGGCTTTTAGAAACTGACGCCGTACGCGCATCCAGGAACATCACCTCCTGGAGCAACGGCCTGGACGCACGCCTGGCGACAGCCCTTCTGAATCGCGCCAAGCAGCTTTCTCGGCGGCGACGGCGGCGATGGTTATGGAACCGGCAGAAGTGCTTCCGCCATTGGTCTCGGCAGCAACGGGCGGTGAGGGCGGTCCTCGACCTGGATTACGAGTTGGCGCACGTAGCTCTGGATCTGACGGCCGCGGGCGAACAAGGATTGGAGTCGCTGGACCGGGAACAATCCAGGCTTCTCGAAGAACTCGACGGGGTGATCCGATGGCTTCAGGAGGCCCAGGGCGGAGATCAGCACGGAAGCTTTCCGCCGCCGCAGGCGGGGCTTGCATCGGCCGATGATCGCACATCGGAGTGGGAGAGAACAGCTGAGGTCTCTGCGCTCGAACATCTTCCCCTGACCGTCGAGACCGTCGAACCGCGCCAGGCCTTGCCATCCTGGTGGTCACCCTGGCGCATCCTGGAACCCCAGAAGGTTTTCCTGTCCGCTCTCGCCCGCTCCGGCCGCGACAAGGTCCTGGAGGGATTCCGGGAGGCTGAAGCGGATCATCGTACGATCGTCCGCGAGATCGAGCGCGCGAGGGAAGTCGTGACCTTCAGCCTGGAGACCGCGGGCAAGGAGGGTGAGCGCGGGCTCCAGATCGGACGGGAAGGCATCGCCAACGCCCTGGCGCTGGTTTCCTACCGCAGGCAGATGGTGACGGATCCGCACGCTCCGGTCGAGCGGAAACTCGTCGACGCCGCCACTGCGGTTATCACGCTTACTCACGTGTCGCTCGACCAGGGGCGTCTTGGCCTGCTGACGCAACTGGTCCAACAGAGCGGATCGAAACTCGTCCGCGACGGTTGGCAGTTGGGACTTGACAAGACCTCCGAGTCCGGCCGGCGGGTGTTGGACTTCATTCGCACTCGATATCACCGGCTTCTCCAGAAGATCGGGTGGGAAGCCCCGCCGATCGAGGCTCCGGTGCCGGTTGTTTCGCAGGCATACCTTGGCGACGTCCTCAATCTTCAGCCGGGAACTCGCGACCTGCCCATGATTTACCGGCGGCTATTCCGCCTGGCGCCGGTCGAGGAGCCGCGGTTTCTGGTCGGACGAGAATCGGAAATGACCGCCCTGGCACACGCCCGGTCTCTGTGGCAGGCCCGGCGCCCCGTCTCGGTGCTGGTGGTGGGGGCGCGAGGCAGCGGCAAAACCTCCCTATTAAACTGCGTTTCGGCTGCGGAGTTTTCGGAGGCGACAGTTGTGCGCAGTCAGTTTCGGGGGCGCATCACGCATCCAGCTCAGGTAAGAACATTTCTGCATGAGCTGTTTGGATTACATGAGAACGACGATCTGCTCGCCAACCTGTCCTCGTGCCCGCGAGTGGTTATGATCGAGGAGCTGGAGCGGACCTTTCTACGGACGATGCACGGTTTCGCGGGGCTGCGCGAGTTATTGTCCATCATCTCGGCTACGGCCCGGAGCACACTTTGGATACTGAGCCTGAATCAACACTCGTTCGGCTACCTGGATGCCGCGGTAAATCTCAGCCGGCACTTTACGCACAGGATCAACGCCATGGCCGTTCCGCCGGGAGACCTGAAAAACGCCATACTGCTTCGACACTACCTCTCCGGTTTGAGAATCGAATACCCGCCTCTTCCCGAATCTGATCCACGAGTAAGCCGGATGCGAAAGTTGCTCGGGCTTCAACCAAGTGCCGAAGAGTTGTTTTTTGGTTCCCTCTACCGCGAGTCGGAGGGTATATTCCGAAGCGCGTTTGAGCTGTGGCAGCACTATATGGAGCGGGTGGAGGGCGGGGTTCTGTATATGCGCGAACCTACCCAGCCCGACTACGAGCACTTGATCGGTCAACTGACACTGGATGACGCATTCGCATTACAGGCGATTCTCCAGCACGGCAGCCTGACGGATGGAGACCACTCGGAGATCTTCGACTGCGCCATTGATGCAAGCCGCATGGAGCTGCAACGGCTGGTCGGAATGGAGTGCCTGGAGCCTGAGCCTTCATCTTCGGGCCTGCGAATCCGGCCCGAAGCCGGCCATTTCGTTCACACGGCGTTAAATCGCCTGAACTTGATCTAGGAGGAGAATATGGCGAGTCCGCCGGTGGTGCTCCTGCAGATAGCGCCTCCGTCCATACTACGGGAGTTCACGTTTCAGAGGATCGGAGCAGCGGTAGCGGCACTTGGAGTCGCCTGGCTCGTTATCCGCTGGACGTCGCGAGTGCTCGAAACGATGAGCCGCCGGAGCACCCGGGCGCGTTTTTTCATCAAGTGGGTGGAGCCTGTCCTTCGAATCGGAATCTGGTTTGTGGCGATCCTCATCTGTGTGAATTTGCTGGCGCCTTCGAGGGAGACGTTTTTCGCGGGAATCGCCTCGCTGGGCCTTGCTCTGGGGCTGGGAGCGCAAGACCTGGTGAAGAATCTCATCGGCGGCCTGGTAGTGGTGGGCGACCGTCCGTACCAGCTCGGAGACCGTGTGAGGATCGGAGATGCCTACGGCGAAATCGACCACATCGGCCTGCGAAGCACCAAGCTGACCACTGCCGAAGATACCCGGGTCACAATTCCCAACGCGCAAGTCCTCAGCGACCGGGTATTCAACGCCAACTCCGGCGTCCCCGATTGCCAGGTCGTGACCGAGATTTTTCTGCCGCCCGACACCGATCCGGATGTAGCCCAAAAAATCGGGTTCGAAGCGGCGATCTGCTCACCCTTCCTGTTGGCCAGAAAGCCGGTCATCGTGCTGACGACCCAGGTGTTCGATCGTAGGGCTTACCTGCGCCTGCGGATCAAGTGCTATGTATACGATCACCGGTTTGAGCCCCGCATTCAAAGCGACGTTACCGCGCGTGCAAGCCGCGAACTCCTGCGCCAGGGGCTGTTGCAGCGTTGGCGGACGGGCTGGGACGCCAAGGATGCTTCCGAAAACGGTTAAGGCCGGGGTTCACTCGCTCAGCAGGAAGATGACGGGTCTTACATCACCCGGTGGGGTCCAGTTCCAATACCGGACGAGAATGGTGTACACCATCAGTCCAGTCTCGCCTTCGCCCCAGAAAAGGTACCGGAGGGATTGTGTCATCAGGCTCTGCCTGGATAAGCCCAGAAAGATGCTGATCGGGTCCAGCAGTTCGCTGATATATGCAATCGTATTGGCGATGGCGATTGCCTGAGATATTTCAATCAGGTAATGATCGCCTTCCATGCTGACTCGCACGCAGAGTTTCGCTAGGAACTCGCTCCGGTTATCAAGCAATTCCACGTGTATGAAGGCCAGTGGCCCTCGCACGGAAAAATACCGTAGGACCTCGGCGGCCTTGCGTTGACGGCTCGCCAAATCGGTGCTCCGGAGCGGTACTAGATTCACTTTCTTGTAAACAATGGACTGCCACAGCCCTTTGGATCTGTCATCGAGGATCGTCAGGTCGGCCACCCGCAATTCCGTGGCGCGTCGATATCGGCTGGCGGCACTGAACCCAATCACGATCAATATAAAGATGCTTGCGATTATGATTCCGTCCGGTCGCTCAATCACGTTGTCGATCAGCGTGTAAAGAAAAACGGCGCTCACCAGCCAGCAATAAGAGCTCAGGATCTGCTTCTTCTCACGCCACAATGCCAGCGCCGCCGCCACCGCGGCCGAGAGCATGAGGACCAGAACCCCGGTGGCGTACGCCCCGCCCTGGGCCTCGACGTTGGCGTGAAAGGCCAGCGTAACCAACATGTTGATGGTCATCAGGACCAACACCAAGGGGCGTGTGTAGGCCACCCATAAAGGCGCCATGCCGAAGCGCGGAAGGTACCGCGGAATCAAGTGAAGGAGCCCTGCCATTGCCGAGGCGCCAGCGAACCACAGAATCAGGATGCTCGACAGGTCGTAGAACGTGCCGAAGGCGCCGCCCAGGAGGCGGTGCGCCAGGTAGGCGATCGCTCGCCCGCTGGCTGGCCCCCCGATCCGGTACGCTTCCGGAGAAATGAGCAAAGTGGTGACGAAGCTGGAGAGGACCAGCATGACGCTCATGATCAACGCAGCGGACACCAGGAGTTTCCGCGTGTTCCGGATTCGGCGGCGGGGTGGTTGGGATGGGTGGTTCTCCTCTTCGCCTGCAATCAGAGGCATCACGGAAACCCCGGTCTCAAAGCCACTGAGTCCCAGCGCGAGCTTTGGAAAAATCAGTGCTCCGAAGACCGCCAGCGAAGCCCAGTCGCCCCGCACCGCCAGGCTCGCCTGCCAGTGCCGCAGCAGTTCGGGCTGTTGAATGATCTCCCAGAGCGAGCGGAAGAGAACGATCAGATTCAAGATCAGGTACGGAATCGCCACAAACGCAGCAAGGTGGATCGCTTCCTGGAAACCCAGCAGAAAAACCAATGCGAGCAGCACCAGAAGCCCTGCGGTGATCGCAAAGCGGGATCCACCCACGAAAGGGCGCAAATAGGGATTCTCAATCGCATGTTGCGCAGCGTCAGCGGCCGAGAGCGTCATGGTGATCACGAAGTCGGTGCCTGCGAAACCGAGCAGTACGAGGACAAAGAGCTTTCCTCTCCACCCCGGCAGCAGGTTTTCGAGCAGCGCTATGGATCCCTGGCCGACATAGGACCGCCGGGCGACCTGTGAGTAGATCGGCAGCGCGCAAGCCAACGTCACCACCACCAGAATTGCCGTGGCGATCGGCGATACGACCCCGGCGGCGAGAAGCGCAATGCCAGGCTGGTATCCCAGGGTAGAGAAGTAGTCGACTCCAGTCAGCCACAGCACCAGGTACCAAGGATGGGTTGCATGCTCTCCATTCCGCGCCGGTGCATCCATCCGGCTGCCGGCGAACATCCAACGTCCCAGGAGATTCTTCGGTGGCTCGGCGGTCTCTCTGGTAGGAATCGGCCTGGCGCTCATCTTTTCGGCCCCTGGGCCAGGATACCAGGAGATTCCCCCGAACCTGGGCGGACGACGTTAAACGGTGGGAATTGCTCGTCGGGCAGGTCTGCGCCTTCGGCGCAGATGATGTCGCCCGGCCCGGCGGACGCTCAGAAAACTATGCTTTTCGATGACCGACAACATTTGAAATGCCGACCCTGGCAGGCGGTTGAGAAGGCTGGGGGCGCCTAGTTTCTAGGTCTGTGACCTGCGGCGGGGAGAAAGTAGTTGAGATCTTCTTTCCTCGCGAGTTATCACGCTTCCGGTCTAGAGCCGACGGCGTGAACCGGACAGCTCTTAGCGGTTCCATTCTCCTGGCGAGCCACAGCGGCCCGGGGAGCCCGGAAACTTGATGTGTGCCCGCCGGGTCGAAGGGGTTGCCAACACCGCAGTACGCCGCACCGAAAACGCGCCAATCACGGCTTTCAGACCCCCGAGTCCTCCGCAAAGCCCCGTTTCAGCTATGCTGCGGCAGACTCGAAAGTTCCAAAACCCGCTCCGAAACATATATCCGTCAATGCGCGTCCGCCGCAAACGCACGCGGCGCCCTTCAAACGGCGCTTCGGAAACTGGCGGCGATAGCCTCTACGCCTCGTCGGTCGCGTGAAGTCGTGCGGCGTTCACTGATGGTGTTCCGCCAAGCCGAGCCAAGGTCGCACTCGGAATCGGTTCTCTTCTCATCTTCGGGCGTGCTCGCCGACGATGTGCCCGAAGCCGTCGCATGGGTCTGCCCATTCCGGCGCCCCTACCGTTGCTGCGGTTCCATTTCCCACAACTATCAGCATAGGGCCAAAGGGCGGACTATCCGTCCAATGTGTACCTGCGAAGGGCGAATCGGCTACGATATCCACATGGGAAAGGAGCACGCGGTCCAATTTGTAAACATCGACCCAGACACGCTTGAAATAGCCTTCAGCGATCAGAGGCACTCTCCAATGGCGATTCCGGTCGGGTGTAGCGACTCTGAACGGATGCCACCTATGTGGGAAGCCGTTTACTACCGCCACATGTACAGAGAACGCTCATTGCGGCAACAAGAGCTACCGCCAACAGACAGAACGGCGGCGTCCTTGGCTTCGCCTCCTGCCTGGCTCGTCGCGATCGCGGGGGTGATGTGGGAAGGCGTTATACAAGGCGCAGCCTGGGATGCCGTCAAGGGGGCCGTGGGTCGTGCGATATCGAAGCTGCAAGCCAGTCCGTTGGCCCCGCAGGCTTCCGACTCCAAGGAGATCACTTCCTCAGTCCAGGCCGGGTGGCGAGAGTATTCCACTTCGCAATAAAAAACAATACGAGTTGTTTCTGTCGATCAAGCGTTCGGTAAGGCGACTTCCCGACCGGCACGCGCTCGCTTATGCGAGGGCCGCGAATGAGATCGAGTTTGGCAAGATCGTCCGCTCAGAGATGGAGGTTCATCCGGCCAAGGGGTTGAAATCTCCGCGCCGAACACAGCCCAAAGCAGCGACTAAGAAAAGAGGTAAGACGTAAGGCGGGGGAATTATGCAGCTGGGCCTGTGAGACGCACCGCACTCTTTGTTCGGCCACCAGCGATAGGGAACGAGAAACGCGACTGCGTCCCCGGAGGTTGCGGCGGAGGTGCACTCCAGGCAACGAATTTCGCAACGACGGCGAAATTCGAGGCGAGTCCCGGCTTTGCGAAGTGCGGGGCGATTACAATCCAGCAGGAGCACCATGCACGGAATCAATTTGCTGATCTGGGGGACGGTCCCGGCGCCGGTGGGGCCGGTGAATGTGTTCGGCATGCACCGGAGGATCGCAAAGGGGTGGAAGGCGGAGGTGGTGGCCGGCATCGGAGCATCCGCCGCCGATACGCTTTACGGCACGATCGCGGGGCTCAGCATGGGTTTTTCATTGCGCTGCTCATTCGCGAAATCTTCTGGATCCGGCTGTTCGGCGGCAATCCGCTGATCGGGATCGGCGTCGTGTATTTACTCCGGCCGCCCCGGGCACGTCGGCCTTTCTCTTGAACCTGACGAATCCGACGAGGGTGCTCTCGTTCCTCGCGGTCCTGGCGGCGCTCCGGATGGACGAAGAGCGGGGCGCAAACGTGCCAGTGTGGAGCGCGGCAAGCTGCACGGAGTGTGATTTCGCAAAGGGGCAAACCAGGGACAGGCGAATGTTTCGCAAGTGCGGCGAAAATTCGATGCCTGTCCCTGCTTTGCGGCGCGAGCTTGGCAGCGCGGTCCATTTACCGGGCGGCATCCTTTATAATTCAAAAACAATATGCCGCCGACGGTGCAGCAGAAATTCAGCGCGGCGCTGGACTCCCTGATCGAACGGGTCAGGGGGGACCGCTCGGTTCTGGCGGCCATCCTGTGCGGGAGCCTGTCGCACGATACGGTTTGGGCGAAATCCGACATCGACCTGGTGCTGGTGACGATCGACGATAAGAAGACTGCCAACGGGGACCTCGCCCTGTATGCGGACGGGATCAACGTGCATACGCTGCTGATGCCGCGGGCGGAGTTTCGAAAGATCGTGGAAGGGTCGATCCGGAATTCGTTCGGGCACTCGTTTCTGGCGAAGGGGCGACTGCTCTACACCCACGACGAATCGATTGCGGAGATGTGCTCGGAGCTGCAGAGAGCGGGCGAGCGCGATACGCAGCTGCAGCTGCTGGGGGCGGCCACCCACGCGCTGCCATCGATCTACAAAGCCCACAAGTGGCTGCTCACGCGGGGGGATCTCGAGTACACGGCGCTGTGGATCCTCTACGCGGCGAACTCGCTGGCGAAGGTGGAGGTGCTGGGGGCGCGGCTGCTGCTGGATCGCGAAGCGCTGCCGCAGGCGATGAAGCTGAATCCCGGCTTCTTTCAGGTTGTGTATACCGACCTGCTCAACACGAAGAAGACGAGGAAATCCGTGGAGGGCGCGCTGGCGGCGATCGACGGCTACCTGGCGCGGCGCGCGGCGACGCTGTTCGCGCCGGTGATCGAACATCTGCAGGAGGTGGGCGAGGCGCGGTCGGCCACGGAGATCGAGGACCACTTCCGGCGCAACTTCGGGATCGAGGGAGTCACGGGGGCCTGCGAGTACCTGGCGGACCAGGGGCTGATCGGCAAGGCGCCGCTGCCGGTGCGATTGACGAAGAAGAGCAATGTGGACGTGGAGGAACTGGCGTTCTTTCACGGAACGAAGGCGGGCGATGGCGGGTACTAGCGGGGCCAGGCGGGGCGCGCGGCCGGCCGCGCACCGGACCACCATCGCGGTGCAGGGTGCGCGGGTCCACAACCTCAAGAACATCTCGGTGGAACTGCCTCGCGACAGCCTGATCGTGGTGACGGGGCTCTCGGGCTCGGGGAAGTCGAGCCTGGCCTTCGACACGATTTACGCTGAAGGACAGCGGCGGTATCTGGATTCGCTTTCGACTTACGCCAAGCGGTTCGTGGCGCAGGTGGCGAAGCCGGATGTCGATTTCATCTTCGGACTCTCGCCGGTGATCTCGATCGAACAGAAGACGACGGGGAGCAATCCGCGCTCGACGGTGGGAACGATGACGGACATCGCGAGCTACCTGAACCTGCTGTTCGCGACGATTGCGGAGCCGCACTGCCCGCGGACTGGGGAGCGCGTGGCCAGCCGGACGGCGAACCAGATTCTGGAAGCGATTCTGGCGCTGCCGGAAGGGACCGAGATCGAACTGCGCGCGCCGGTGTTCCCGGTCTACGGGGAAGAGCTGGATTTCGTGTTCACGGAGGTTCGCAAGAAGGGGTGCCGGGAGATGGTGATCGACGGCCGGAGGGTGGACCTGGCGGCCGAGGCCCCAGTGGACGAAGGCGCGGTGCGGAACATGGACGCGGTGGTGGACCGATTCGCGGCCAGCCCCAAGCACGAAAAGGCCATCAAGGCGGGAATCGCGGCCACGCTGCTGGTGGGCGACGGACTGATGCAGGTGCAGGTGCTGCGGGGAGCGGGCAAAGCCGAGGCGGAACGGTTTTACAAGGGACTGTGCAGCGCCACGCACCATTTTGTTTACGGCGGGGTCGAGCCCGAGTACTTCATGTTCAACAACCCGGAGAGCGCCTGCCGGACGTGCGGAGGGCTGGGAGTCCACAAAATCACGCATCCGGAACTGCTGGTGCCGGATCCGAAGCGGAGCATCCTGGGCGGCTGTTTCCTGCGCGAGGCATTCCGATACAACCCGGACACGTGGGATGGCCGGGTGATGTACAGCCTGTCCCGCGGGATGGGTTTCTCGCTCGAGACGCCGTGGGAGAAGCTGCCGGAGAAGGCGCGGCACGCGATTCTGTACGGCGTGGAAAAGAAGATGCGGATCTCGGTGCCGCCCGACGCGAAGGTGAAGCGGGAGGAGTGGGAGCGGCAGGAGGTGGGGTTCGGAGGGATTGCGCGGCGCATCGAACGGCACTATCGCCGTTACCGGCAGCGGGGCGAAGCGAGCTCCGGCATGGAAGAGTGGCTGGACAAAGTGATGGTGGAGCGCACCTGCCCGGACTGCAAGGGCGCGCGGCTGCGGGCGACGAGGCTGCTGTTCACCATCGCGGGGAAATCGATCCACGATGTGGGCGGTCTCAACTTCGACGAACTGCAGGCGTTTCTGGGCGGCCTGAAGCCGGCGGGGCGCGGGGCGGATGCGGGGCGGCAGGTGCTGACGGAGATCCGCGCGCGGGTGGAGCTGCTGCTGGGGATCGGGCTCGACTACCTGAACCTCAACCGGCGTGCGAGCACGCTTTCCGGAGGCGAGTCGCAGCGGATACGGCTCTCGACGCAGATCGGCTCGGGGCTGATGGGAATGCTGTACGTGCTGGACGAGCCGAGCATCGGGCTGCATCCGAAGGACAACGTGAAGATGATCGCGACGCTCGAGAGCCTGCGCGACATCGGCAATACGGTGATCGTGGTGGAGCACGACGAGGACACGATCCGCGCGGCGGACCACATCCTCGAGATGGGGCCGGGGCCGGGGATCCACGGCGGGAGGGTGGTGGCGCAGGGGACGCTCGACGACATCACGGGGTGCGAGGAATCGCCGACCGGGCAGTTCCTTTCGGGAAGCCGGCGGATCGCCACGCCGAAGCGGCGCCGCAAGAGCGGCAGCAAGGTGCTGACGGTGCGGCGGGCGCGCGAGAACAACTTGAAAGCGATCGACGTGAGCTTTCCGCTGAACACGCTGGTGGCGATCACGGGCGCATCGGGCTCGGGGAAGAGCACGCTGATCAACGAGATCGTGTACAAGGCGCTGTGGAAGCGGCTGGTGGATACGCGGACGCTGCCCGGGGACCACGACGGGCTGGAGGGCGCCGAGCACGTGCACAAGGTCGTGAACATCGACCAGGCGCCGATCGGGCGGAACAGCCGCTCGAACCCGGCGACGTACATCGGGTTTTACGACGGGATCCGCGAGCTGTTCGCGCGGGCGCCGCTATCGGTGGAGCGCGGGTATAAGGCGGGGCGTTTCAGTTTCAACGTGAAGGGAGGGCGGTGCGAGGAGTGCCAGGGCGAGGGCGTGATCACGACGCAGCTCTACTTCATGCCGGACGTGGAGGTGACGTGCGTCGCCTGCAAAGGCGCTCGCTTCGGGGCGGAAACGCTGGAGGTGACGTGGCGCGGGAAGACGATCACGGAGGTGCTCAACATGCCGGTGGAAGAGGGCGTGGGCTTCTTCGCGGACGAGCCTTCGGTGAGCAAGAAGATCGAAGTGCTGAACGACCTGGGGCTGGGGTACCTGACGCTGGGGCAGTCGGCCACGACGCTTTCGGGCGGGGAGGCGCAGCGGATCAAGATCGCGTCGGAGCTGGCGAAGCTGCAGCGGTCGAAGCACACGGTCTACATTCTCGACGAGCCGACCACGGGGCTGCACCTGGCGGACGTCGAGCGACTGCTCGAGTGTTTGAACCGGCTGGTGGACGCGGGGCATACGGTGCTGGTGATCGAGCACCATCTCGACGTGATCAAGACGGCGGACTACATTGTCGATCTGGGGCCGGAGGGCGGACATGCCGGCGGCGAGGTGGTGGTGACGGGAACGCCGGAGCAGGTGGCGGCGTGCAAGGAGTCGTATACGGGGAGGTATTTGAGGGCGAGGCTGCGTGGGTAATTGGGGATTACGTAGCCTGTCACCGAATTGCGCGCGACCGAATTGCGCGGTGGTGGGGGCGGGCGCGGTGGGGTGCTATTTCGGGGGGATGCTGGCGCGCGCGGGGGTACGGGTGACCTTGATCGGGCGGGCGGCGCATGTGGACGCGATTGCGCGGGACGGCCTGCTGCTGGAGGGGGTCCGCGTGAACCAGCGGATACGAGTCGAGGCCTCCACGGAGATCGAAAGGGTGCGCGATGCGGAGGTGGTGCTGTTTGCGGTGAAGACGGTGGATACGGAAACGGGCGCCCGCGAACTGCATCCGTTTCTTGCGAAGGATGCGGTTCTGCTGAGTTTTCAGAACGGCGTGGATAATGTCGACCGGATCTTCACGGCGACGGGAATCCGCGCGATTCCGGCGGCGGTGTATGTGGCGGCAGCCATGACCGGTCCGGGACACGTGACGCATACGGGCCGCGGGGACCTGATCATCGGGCACAGGGCGGGATGGCCGCGGCAGCCCGATCTAAGGCCGCTGGCCGCGCTGTTCGAGCATGCGGAGATTCCGTGCCGGATTTCGGACGCCATCGAAGCGGACCTATGGGGCAAGATGGTGATGAACTGCGCGTTCAACGCGATCTCGGCATTGACCCGCGCGAGATACGGCCGCATTGTCGGGGCTGAGCCGCTGCGTACGGCGATCCGGCGTGCCGTCGCGGAAACGGTGGCGGTCGCACGGGCGGAGGGTGTGTCGCTCTCGGAGCCGGCCCTGGTGGACGCGGCATTTCAGTTGGGAGAAGTGATGCACGGGGCACTCTCTTCGACGGCGCAGGATATCGCCCGCGGGAAGCGGACGGAGATCGATTCGTTGAACGGCTTCGTCGCGCGGCGCGGGGCGGCGCACGGAATCCCGACGCCGGTGAACGACACACTCACCGCACTGGTTCAACTGCTGGAGCAGGCGGGCTAGTATTTTTCGAGTATTGCCGGAATTCCGCGATTCGCATATTCTCGCCTGAAGCAGAGAGAGAGGGGAATCTACCAGGATGAGAACGTGCATTCTTGCGCTAGTCGTGTGCCTCGCGGCAAGTGCTCAGGATACCAGTGCCATTTTGGAGGGCCAGATCACGGACGCGAGCGGCGCGGCGATCTCGAACGCAGTGGTGCGCGCGGTCAACCGGAACACGGGCTATACACGGGAACAGGCTGCCACACGGTCGGGGACCTATCACCTGGCGCTGCCGGTCGGCGAGTACGATGTGCGGGTGAGCGCGCCGAAGTTCGCGGAGTACGAGCGGGCGGGCCTGTCACTCGAGGTGAGCCGGACGGTGCGGGTGGACGTGCAACTACAGGTGGCGAAAGAGAAGGACGTAGTGACCGTTACGGGGACGGCGGCGGCGGTGGATTCCGGATCCAACGTGATCGGCAACGTGGTGACGGGCCGCGAGCTGGTGGATCTTCCACTCAACGGGCGCAACTTCACGCAGCTCGGGCTGCTGCAGCCCGGGGTCGCGCCGCTGACGGCGGGACTGGCGGAGGCGGGCGGAACGCTGCGCTCCGGGCAGGCGTACGCGGTGAACGGGCAGCGGCCCGAATCGAACAGCTACCTGCTCGACGGCGTTACGAATGTAAATCGCGTCGATGGCGGGTATGCGCTGCGCACGCCGGTGGACGCGATCCAGGAATTCCGCATCCTCACCGAGACGGCCCCCGCAGAATACGGAGGGACGGCGGGGGCCACGACCACGGTGGTGACGCGGTCGGGCGGCAACGATCTCCACGGGACGGTGTACGAGTTTTTGCGGAACGACGCGGTGGATGCGCGAAACTTCTTCGCGGCAAGCACCGAGCCGCTGAAGCAGAACCAGTTCGGCGCGACGCTGGGCGGCCCGGTGCGCCGCAATCGGGATTTCCTGTTCGGCTTTTATGAAGGCTTTCGCAACCGGCAGGGCATCACGCAGAGCACGACGGTGCCGAGCGACGCACAGCGGGCGGGCGATTTTTCGGGGCTTCCGTCTCCGCTGATCAACTACTTCACGGGGCAGCCGTTTCCCGGCAACCGCATTCCGGCGGAGGCCATGAGCCCGATGGCGCTCAGCCTTTTGAGCTTCTATCCGCACGCCAACGCGGGTCCGAATCTTTTCGCGACCACGCAGACGATGACCAACAACGCAGACCAGGGAGGGCTGCGCTTCGATCACGTAGTGAGCGCGAGCGACCAGGTGTCGGCGCATTACACGCGATCCTCGGGCGCGAACGTAAATCCGCTCTCGGTGAAGGGCGCGAATGTGCCGGGATTCCCGGTGGGCGAGGATTTGGGCCCGCAAAGCGCGTCGGTGTCCGAGACGCACCTTTTCGGCGGGGCCACGGTCAATGACTTCCGGGTGGGATTCTTCCGCAACGCGTTCGTCACGGATCAGCCGCTGAACCACACTTCGCCGCGGCAGCTAGGATTCAACTACGACAGCACGCTGGCGGCTGCGCAGGGGCCGCCGTTCCTGATCATCAGCGGATACGCCAACGCCGGCGATCCGATTACGGGGCCGCGCGACACGGCGCAGAACACATACGAAATTCACGATGGCCTTTCGCACGTGACGGGCCGCCACAGCCTGAAGGTCGGGGTGGACTTCCGGCGCAGCCAGATCAACATGACCGAGGGGATCGCATCGAACGGCTTCTTCGTGTTCGCGCCGTTCCCGGCGAGCGATCCGTTTGCGAGTTTCCTGCTGGGCTTCCCGGTGGTCTTCTTCCAGGGCGGCGGCGACATGAACCGCGGACTGCGCAACATCGACGCAGCGGGCTATGCGCAGGACGAATGGCGCGCCACGCCGAGGCTGACGTTGAATTTCGGCGTGCGCTACGAGGTGGACACGCCGTTCACGGACATTCGCAACCGCATGAACTCCTGGTCGCCCGGCAAGCAATCGCAGGTGTTTCCGAACTCACCCAAGGGCCTGCTGTTCCCGGGCGACCCCGGTGTGCCGGACGGCATCGCGCCGGTCTACTGGAAGGGCATCATGCCGCGGGTGGGGGTGGCGTTCGACCCCACCGGGTCGGGAAAGACGTCGATCCGCGCCGCATACGGGATCTTCTATGATTCGGTTACTAACGGAGTCGGCGGTCCGCTGCAGGCGCCACTGAGCGCGCTTCCGTGGACGCAGGCGCGGCAACTCGGAGCGCCTGTGAATTTCGCGGACCCGTGGCAGGGGCAAAATCCGTTCTCGCTGAATTCGTTTCCGCAGCCGACCACGGTGCTGACCGTTGAAAACGGCATGCGGCCGCCGTATGCGCAGAACTGGAACCTATCCGTGCAGCATTCTTTCGGCGAATACCTGCTGGACGTGCGGTATATCGGCAATAAAGGGACGCGCCTGCCGCGCATGATCGAGGCCAATCCGGCGGTGTACGGGCCGGGCGCGACGGCGGAGAATGCGGACCAGCGCCGGATGTATGCGGGATGCCACGGCACGAGCGGCCCGTGCGATTTCGCGTCGGTGGGGCTGGTGACGGACTCGACCAGCTCGACGTACCATGCTGCGCAGGCGTCTTTCTCACGACGGTTCCGCGACGGCCTGGGGTTTCTGGCATCGTACACGTTCTCAAAATCGCTGGATTACGTTTCGAGCTTCAACGTGGCGGGATCGGCGCCGAAACTGGTAGCAGGGGAAAACGACCTCGCGCAGAATCCGTTCGACCTGAATGCGGAGCACGGGCCGTCGCTGTTCGACGCGCGCCACCGCTTCGTGTTTAGCGGCAGCTACGAACTGCCGTGGGGCGGATTGCAGTTGAACACCATCGCGAGCTTCTCTTCGAGCACGCCGTTCACGGTATACGACAGCGCGAACGTTGCGCTCCAGGGCAGCTCGCCGGAGATCACGGGATTTTACTCCAGCCGGCCGGACCTGATCGGAGACCCGAACGCGGGGCCGCACACGGCGGACCAGTGGGTGAGCGCCGCGGCGTTCCGTCGGCTGGACCCGAATACGCAGGCGGGGCAATTCGGCAGTGAAGGCCGCAACGTAGTGCGCGGGCCGGGCATCGCCAACCTGGACGCATCGCTGCTGAAGACCTTTGCGCTGCGGGAGCGCGCGCGGCTGCAATTCCGCGCCGAGGTGTTCAACCTGCTCAACCATGCGAATTTCGGTCTGCCGGATAACGACCTGGCTTCGCCGAACTTCGGGCGAGTGCTCGCCGCGGGTCCGCCGCGGCTGCTGCAGTTCGGCGCAAAATTGTTGTTCTGAGCAGTTCCCGAGGAGCCATGATGAAGCCGATGTTTCTTCCGGAGGTAGAGCAGAACCCGAAGCCGGGCCCTTACGCGGACCTGATCCGCGGAATGCAGGAGAGGGGCGCCGAGTATCCACAGATCTGGCACCTGTTCGCGTACCTGCCCAAAGCCACCGAGCACCTGGCGCGATTCACGCAGGAGATCCTGCGCGGGCCGGGGCCGTTTCCGCCGGGTATTCGCGAGCTGATCGCGGCGTACACGTCGGTGCGCAACGAGTGCCCGTTCTGACTGAAGTCGCACGCCGCAGTTGCGGCGGAACTGCTGGGGGACGAGGAACTGGTGCAGGGAGTCATGCGCGATCTGGAAACGTCAAAGCTCGACGAACGGCATAAAGCGCTGCTGCGCTTCGTGGACAAGGTGAATCGGGAATCTCCAACGATTACGGCGGAAGACATGAGACCCTTGTATGCGGCCGGATGGAATGATGAGGCGATCTATTTCGCGGTAACGGTGTGCGCGCTGTTCAATTTCTATAACCGCTGGATCGATGCGACGGGGGTTCACGCCCTCTCTGAAGAGGCCCATCGCGAAGGCGGGAAGCGGACCGCGATGCACGGCTATGCCCGCAGTTAAGGCTGCGCCCAAGCTGTCGGAGGCAGCGGCGAATCCGGGCTGGCTGGTGGTGCTGGCAGCGTATTTCGGCACCATGGTCAGCTTCGGATCGCTGCTGGTGTTCACCTTCAGCGTGTTTCTGAAGCCGCTGACAGCCTCGTTCGGCTGGAGCCGGGAATCCGTATCGGGGGCGTTCGGCATGGCGGCAATGAGCGTGGCGGTGTGCTCTCCGGGCCTCGGCCATCTGCTCGACCGGTGCGGGCCGCGGCGAGTGATTCTGCCGTGCATGGCGGTGTTCGGCTGCGCTTTCGCTTCGCTGGGCCTGCTGACGCCGCACATCTGGCACCTGTACGCGGTCTTCGTGGTGCTGGGGATCGTCGGCAACGCGACGACGCAGATGGGGTACTCGCGCGCCGTCTCGACGTGGTTCGACTCGCGCCGCGGCCTGGCGCTGGCCCTGGTGATGGCGGGGGTGGGCACGGGAGCAATGGTGCTGCCGCCGCTGGCGCAATGGCTCATCGACGGTTACGGATGGCGTTTTGCTTACTTCGCGCTGGGAGGGTTGGTGCTCGCACTGGGGATCCCGCTGACGGCGCTGTTCGTCCGCGAACGGCCGGGAGCGGGGATCCATGCGGCGGCGCGGCTGGACGGGGCCGCGCCGGGCGAATGCCTGCGAGGACGCACGTTCTGGATCCTGGTGACCGCGCTGTTCCTCAGCTCGGTGAGCATCAACGGGGCTATCGCGCACCTGGCGGCACTGCTCACGGACCGCGGGATCGCGCTGGAGACCGCGGCGCTGGCGGCATCGGCATTGGGCCTCGCGAGTTTCGCCGGCCGGCTGTGGACAGGCGTGCTGCTCGACCGGTTCTTCGGCCCGCGCGTGGGCTGCTGCCTGCTGGCGGCAAGCGCGTGCGGAATCCTGCTGCTCTCGCGCGCGTCGACCGGAGCACAGGGGATTGTTGCGGCGGCGCTGATCGGGATCGGGGTCGGGGCGGAGGCGGATTTCACGCCCTATGTTCTGACGCGTTACTTTGGGCTGCGGTCGTTCTCGACCCTGTATGGGTTCACGTGGACGGCTTACGCGATCGCCGGGGCGATCGGCCCGGTGCTGATGGGCAGGGCGTTCGACGCTACCGGATCATATGCTTCCCTGCTGGTGCTGCTGGCTGGGGCGACGGGCGTGGCGGCGCTGGTGGTGAACCTGCTGCCCGGATATCCAGGAACCTATGGCTCGTCGCGGCCTGACTAATACGTATTAAACATCACGCAGTGCCTGGAATCGTAGGCCGTCTGTAATTAGCAAAGGCACACACCTGGTATATCCTGCCTATTATAGTTTGCGCGTATCAATAGGAGGCGACTTTGAGGCAGGCTACACTGTCCGGCATCGCCCTATTTCTCTTCGGAATGCCGGTCTTCGCAGGTTCACTCTATTCGTTTCAGACGATCATCAATCCCGGCGATACAGCATTTACCCAACTGCTCGGGATTAACAACAGCAGTACGATCGCGGGTTACTTCGGCGATGGGTCCGTTGTTCCCAACAACGGGTTCACCCTGGTGTTACCCAACAGCTTCACGCCGGAGAACTTTCCCGGCTCGGTACAGACCCAGGTCGTCGGCATCAACAACGCCGGCGAAACCGTGGGTTTCTGGATCGATGGCGCCGGGGTCAATCACGGTTTTATCAACGTTCTCGGCACTTTCACGAACGTCGACAACCCCAATACGACTACCGTGACGCAGTTACTGGGGGTCAACGACAGCGGCGAGGCGGCCGGTTACTGGACGGACGGCGCAGGCAATTTCCATCCATTCACCTGGGTCCCGAGTACATTCACTCCGATCTCGTTTGTCGGGCTGGTCAGCTCCCAGGCTACGAGCGTTAATAATGCGGGGGACGTGGCGGGATTCAACATGACCAGCGCAACGACTTCCGACGGCTTCCTGGACATCGGCGGCACGTTCACGATGCTGGACTTCCCGGGATCTGTCTTCACACAGGCGCTGGGCCTGAACAATCACGGACAGGTGGTCGGGGATTACGTGGACGCGGCCGGCGACATGCACGGATTCCTCTACACCGTGGGTACCGCGAATTATCTGTCGATCGATGATCCGAATGGGATTGGAACAACCACGATTAATGGGATCAACGATAAGGGTCAATTAGTCGGATTCTACGTCGACGCGGGCCAGAATACGGATGGATTCGTGGCAACACCGGTGCCGGAGCCGGGCTTGACCGCTTTAGCGGGCCTGGTGCTGGCTGGGATCACGCTGGCGGGCCGAAAGCGGCGGGCGTAGGTTGCCAATTCGAAGCGCGCGCCTTCGGCGCGTGGGCAGGCCGGGAGGCATACCCTACCTCAACAGCCTGGCGGCGGTGATGACCTGGCCGACGTGTCGCTGGGTGTGCTCGGCAATGTGAGTGAGGAGGCCGATCACCGTGGTGGGAAGGTGACTGCGGCCGACAGCGCGCGGGTCGGCTAGCGTCGCGGGGTCGAGGCGGCGGACTACATTTTCGGCCTCGAGGAAGACACGGTCGATTTCCGCGAGCAGGTCGTCACGGCCGCGGCCTGAGGGCTGGCTCTCGGTATCGAGTTCGGCCAGTTGGCCGGCGGTCAACGACAAGCCTTGGAGATATTGCATGAGGCGCGTGGTGCTGCCGGCGATGTGCCCCAGGTGGAAGCCGATCGAACCGGGTCCCCAGATCTGTGCGTCGTTGAGGCCCGCGGTATGCGCGGCCAGGTCTTCACGCGCCTGCTGGAAAGAGTAGAGCAGCGGAGCGAGGAACGGGGAGACGCCGGGGAGCGGTCCGCGGAGCCAGGGTTCGGGCATCCTTTCCATGTTAACGGTTGCTTGCGGATGGCGGAATTGTGTACGATCTCACCTACGATGAGATCTCGAGGTTTCCCTTTTCTTCTGATGGCGGCGGCCACGGCCGCGGCCCAGATCACGACTCCGCAGTCGCAACAGCAGCAGAGGTTCGGCGGGCGAGGACAACAGACCGCGCGCGAGCAGAATCCGCAGGCGGCGCCCGAAGCAGGGGGCCGGCATGCGGCTCCTCCCGAGGAACGCACGGTGGTGACGCACCACAGCGCGAAGATCGGAGGGCAGCAGATCAATTACACCGCGACCGCGGGCACCTACGTAATCAAGGACGAAGACAATACACCCAAGGCCACCTTCTTCTATGTAGCTTATACGAAGGACGGCGTGGCCGATCTCACGAAACGGCCGATATCATTTGTGTACAACGGAGGGCCGGGGTCGGCGTCCCTTTTCACTCACATGGGGATGGGGCCGCGGCGCGTGGTGCTGACGGCCGACGGGCACGGCCTGCCGGCGCCGTACTCCGTGGTGGATGACGACGATTCGTTCCTGGATGCCACGGACATGGTCTTCGTGGACGCCATCGGCACGGGCTACAGCCGCCCGGCGCCGGGTCAGAACCGGGCTCAGTTTTACGGCGTGATCGAGGACGCCAACTGGTTTGCGGATTACATCTATCAATACCTGACGCGCGCCGACCGGTGGTCTTCGCCGAAGTTCCTGATCGGGGAAAGCTACGGCACCACGCGGTCGGCGGAGCTGTCGGGCGTGCTGCAGCAGCGGCACCAGATCTATCTGAACGGGATCGTTCTGCTCTCGACGGTGGCCTTCTCGAATTTCGGCGCGGACGAGCGGTTCAAGTATTTCCTGCCGACCTTTGCAGCCACGGCGTGGTATCACAAGCTGCTGCCGCCGGACCTGCAGAAGGAGAATATCGAAAGCGTGGTGCAGGCGGCGCGGCAGTTCGCTCACGGGGAGTACGCGCAGGCGCTCGAGAAAGGCGACGAGATGACGCCTGCCGAACACCGGAAGGCGGTGCAGGACATGGCGCGCTTCACGGGGCTATCGACGAAGTATATCGAAGAGAGCAACCTGCGGGTGAGCGCGCAGCGATGGTTCAAGGAACTGCTGCGGGACAAGCGGCAGACGGTGGGGCGCCTCGATTCGCGATTCACCGGCATGGACGCGGACGCGGCGGGCGAGCGCAACGAATACGATTCGAGCGAGGCCTCCTACGAAGGCGCCTACTCGGCGGCGTTCCAGGATTACGCGAAGCGCGAGCTCAAGTGGGACAGCGACATGCACTACCTGATCACGGGCAATGTGCGGCCGTGGGACCAGACCGGCAACACCCAGGTAGCCGACGTGCTCCGCGCGGCCATGACCGAGCAGACGCATTTGAAGGTGCTGGTGCTGTGCGGGTACTACGATGTGGCGACGCCGTTCAACGGAATCGAATATACGGTTTCGCACATGGGGCTCGAGCCTTCGGTGCGGAAGAACATCAGCTTCGCGTATTACGAGTCGGGGCATATGGTGTATATCGACCGCAAGGCGCACGATAAGATGCACAAAGACGTGGATGATTTCATTAATGCGAGTTACGTGCGGTAAGGGGCGCCTTCGGCGCTTGGGCAGGCCGGGAGGCCTGCCCCACTTAGAGCGCCGCGGTTCGGATATACTGAGTCGATCTAAAGCGGGTGATTACTCATGTCTTTTCCCGAACCGGACTTGAACGGCGCCGGCGAATGCCTGCCGGAAGAAAACGCTCCATGCCTTTCCGTGCTCGAGATGCTCTGTGAAGAGTATTGCCAGTCGGGTGGAGACGTCTCCGGACTGGAAGCGGCGCGGCGGAAGTACGCGGACGCGAAGGCCTGCGGCACGGGCTGCGAAGAGGCCGAACGGGAGCTCCGGGCGTGCCTGTACGCGCAGTTTCACGCCGCGAAGCGCTCGGCCTTGTGCTTTTCGGGGGGCGGGATCCGCAGCGCGACGTTCGGGCTGGGAGTGCTGCAAGGGCTGGCACGATGGTCGGCGCCAGGACCGGAGGGGGGACGGCCGCGGCTGCTGGGCGAGTTCGACTTTCTATCGACGGTTTCGGGCGGCGGGTACCTGGGCGGATGGCTTTCGGCATGGGCGGCTCGGCTGGAGCGAGCGGCCCCCGACGGCTTCGCACAGGTGATCCACCGGCTGGCGGAGCGGCAGGAGGCGGGGTTCGATCCGGAGCCGTTGCCCGTGCGCTACCTGAGGCAGTACAGCAACTATCTGACGCCGCGGCTGGGGGTCCTGTCGGGCGATACCTGGGCGCTGGTGGCAACGGTGGCACGCAACATGTTTCTCAACTGGCTGGTGCTGCTGCCGCTGCTGGCGGCCGTCCTGATGGTTCCGGTGCTGGCGCTCAAACTGGCGCAGATCAAGTCGGCCAACGTATCGCCGGCCAGCCTGTGGTTTCTACTGGTCTCGGCGTTCGCGGCGGGCGGGGTGGCGACGGCCTACCTGGGGTTCGACCTGCCCAGCGCGGGCAATGCGCGCAAAAACTACCGATGGTACCTGGGCTTCTGCCTGGCGCCGCTCACCTATGCGGCGGTGCAGCTCACGACGTTCTGGGCGTGGCTTCCGGCCGGATACGTCCACGCAGCGGCATGGGACTACGTGGGGCTCGGCAGGAACGGCCTGAAGCTCGGGCACTTCGCAGAGTTCGGCGCGTTGATGCACGGGGGCGGGATGCTGGCGGGGATCGTGCTGGCGCGCTTCCACTACGACCGGCCTCCCAAGCTGAAGGGGTTGATCGCGTCGGCGGCCGCCCTGCTGACGGGGGCGGCGGCTGGAGCCGCGGGCTACTCGCTGACCTCGCTGGTGTCCCGGGAGGGCGACGGGGCGCTGGCGAATCCGGTGCTTTATGTGTGCGTGGCATTCCCCGCGGCAATCGGGCTGTTTATGGGCGCCTCCGTGCTGCTGGTGGGCGGCACCAGCTACATCACCGAGGATCAGGACCGCGAATGGTGGTCGCGGTCAGGCGGATGGCTTCTGCTGCTGGCGCTGGGGTGGCCGATCCTGGCAGCGCTGGTGTTGTATTCGGACCGCGTGCTGGACTGGGCCAGCATGGAGTTCACCGGCGCCTTCACGGCCGCCACGGGCTTAACCGGGTGGGCGGCTTCGCGACTGGGGCACAGCTCGAAGACCTCATCCGGGCACCGGAGCGAGGGGGCAGCCCAGACGGGAGGCGGGGAGAACGGAGGAAAAGCGGAGAGTAGTTCGATGGTGATGGACCTCCTCTCGAAACTCATGCTTCCCGCGTTCCTGTGCCTGCTGGTGCTGCTGCTGGCGGCGTTCAACCAGACACTCACCGGTTTCCTTGCGGCGCGCATGCCGGAAGTGCCTTCCCTGTGGCCGCCGATGTTGAAGCCGATGGGCGATGCGACCGCGCATTCGCTGTGGCTGCTGCTCCTTTACGCGATGGTGTGTCTCACGGCATCCTACTTCATCAACGTCAACAAGTTTTCGTTGCACGCGATGTACCGGCAGCGCCTGATTCGCGCGTACCTTGGGGCCTCCAACACGACCCGCAATCCGCACCCTTTTACCGGGTTCGACGAACAGGACAATTTGTCGATGTGCGAGCTGAGTGCGTCGAAGCCGCTGCACGTGGTGAACATGGCGCTCAACCTGGTGCGGGGAGAAAACCTGGCGTGGCAGCAGCGCAAGGCAGCCTCGTTCACCTCGACGCGATACCACACGGGAAGCTGCCGGGTGGGCTACCGCTCGTCACTGGTGTACGGCGGGGCTTACCGGGCGACCAAGACACCGATCTCACTGGGCACCGCGATCACGATCTCGGGAGCGGCTGCCAGCCCGAACATGGGATACAATTCGTCGACGCTGCTGACGGTGGTGATGACGCTGTTCAACGCGCGCCTCGGCTGGTGGCTGGGCAACCCGCGGGTGAAGCCGGAGGTATGGCTGCGGCCCGGGCCGAGGTGGGGCATCCGGCCGTTCGTGGACGAAGCGTTCGGCCTGACCACCGACTCGAACGCCTGGATGTATCTCTCCGACGGAGGGCATTTCGACAACCTGGGGCTGTACGAGATGGTGCTGCGCCGCTGCCATACGATTGTCGTGTCGGACGCGGGGTCGGACGGAGAGTTTCATTACGAGGACCTGGGCAACGCGGTGCGCAAGATCCGGGTGGACCTGGGGATCCCGATCGAGCTGGCGACGGACTGCATGCCGACCTCGCCGGTGGAGTACGGAGAGGAGCGGGGGCGGATGCATTTCGCGATCGCGCACATCGTGTACTCCGCGGTGGACCCGGGGGCTCCGAATGGCGTGCTGCTGTACATCAAGCCGTGCCTGACAGGGGACGAACCGCCCGACGTGGTACAGTACGCCGCCACCGACTCGCGCTTCCCGCACCAGCCGACTGCCGACCAGTTCTTCGACGAAGCGCAGTTTGAAAGCTACCGGCGGCTGGGACTGCACACGGTGGATACGATCTGCGGAGCGTCGAAGCAGACCTCGCAATCGCCTTCGAATCCGGTGAACCTGGAGGAGCTGATCGCGCGGGCGGAAAAGTCGCTGGGGCTGCGCAGCGAAGATACGGCGGCCGCGCAGGCCTGATGAGAATTACATATTAAAGATGCTAAAATCCACAATAGATGGAGTTACGGGCGCTCGCGGGTCTTTGCCTTCTGGCATCGGCGCCGCTTTGGGGACAATCCAGGCCGCCAGTGCTTTGGAGTACTTCCCTGCAGACCGGGCTGGCGGACACCTTCCAGATGGCTCTCGGAGGCACCTTCGGCGAAGGACCTGCGTGGCAGAGCCGGGTCTCCACCGGGATCGGCAACGCGTTCCGGCCGGGCGACTCGCTTTACGTTTACGGATGGAACACATTCGACACGCGCAGCCGGTCCTACAACTGGCAGGCGGGACTCGGATACAAGGCACCGGTTCTAAAGAAAGTCGGCCACCTCCTGAGCCTGGGTTCGGGCGTGCAGAGATGGCTGCTGCCGAGCGTGAAGTGCGGAGCGAATGACTGGGTGGTGGCCGGCAATCTCCTTTACCAGACGGGGGTCCACCGCGCTGTGTTTTTGCTTACCGGCGACTCGTGGACGCTGGCGAGCAGCTCTCTGCCGCTCGGATCGCTGCTCCATACGCAGGCGTGGCTGCAGTACGAACTGTTGCGGCGGGAGCGCTTCCGGGTCGCCTTCCGTCACGGGCCGGCCCATACCTACTCCTGGAATTTCTACGGCGCCAACGGAAACCGGGTCTTTCGCTACCAGACCATGCTGGCGATCACGATGAAGTACCTGTCGATCGAGGGAGGCTACCGGAAGCAATGGGGCCTGCAGCCCGGAATTCAGAACAACAACTTCTGGCAGTTCGCGGTGACCCGCACATTCAGCCGGCCGATTCTGCGGTAGAACGGATGTAACGCCGGCAGACGGGGATGCCGATAGATTCGACAGGCGATGATCGATATCCACAGCCACATTCTGCACGACCTGGACGACGGTGCTCGCACCTTCGAAGAATCCCTGGAGATGGTCCGTATAGCCGCGGCCGCGGGTACCACGGACATCGTCGCGTCACCGCATGCCAATGAAGAGTACCGCTTCGAGCCGGAAACGGTGGAGGCGCGCATTGCGGAGCTGCAAACGGCGGCGGGGGCTTCGCCGGTCATTCACTACGGGTGCGATTTTCACCTCACCCGCGAAAATATCGAAGACGCGCTACGGTCACCGGGCAAATACTCGATCGCTCACCGGGGCTACCTGCTGGTGGAGTTCTCCGATTTCCTGATCCCGAAGAGCACTGGCGAGATTTTTGCCGCCTTGCTGGCGGCGGGGATGCGGCCGATCATCACCCACCCGGAACGGAACCGCCTGCTGCGCAGCCGCACCGACGACCTGGCGGCGTGGGTGGAGCAGGGGTGCCTGATCCAGGTGACCGCGCAATCGCTGCTGGGAAGATTTGGCAAATCCGCCGGGAACGCATCGGCTGCCTGGATTGGCCGCGGACTGGTGCAGGTGCTGGCAAGTGACGGGCATGACTCTCAAGCACCGCCCGCCGGTCTTGAACGAAGCGTACGCACACGTGGCGGAGCGATTCGGCGAGGAGACGGCCCGGAGCCTGTGCGTGAGCAATCCGCGCGCGATCGTGAATGGCGAGCCGGTGGAGCGGCTGCGGCCCGCGGTCAAAGCCCGTCGCTGGTATGCGTGGTGGCGCAAAGCCGATCGGGCTTGACGCGCTACTCCAGCTTGCGGACCAGGGTAGCGGTGCCGGAGACGAGGCCGAGTTCCGTGCCCAGGTGATCGGCTACCCAGGTTACTTCGAGGGCGCGGTTCGAGAGGCGCCGCAGCGTCAACTGGCCGCACGCGCCGCTCGCGCCGGTCCAGGGCAGGCTGCCTCCGTCGGCCCCGGTATGACCGCGAAAATGAAACGCCACGTTGGGTGAGATGGCCTGGTCGGAGACGCGATAGCGGGCGCGGTAGCGGCCACTCACGATGCCGCCTTCCTCGCTGACCCGCAGTTCGATGTATTCGGGAGGATAGAGCCCGTTATCCCTGGCGCGGGCTGGAGGCACGTATAGCCATTCCCCGGCCAGGCTATCCGGGGCCGGTGGAGGTGCGACCGGCGGAGCCGCAGGTATGGGCACCGACACCGGGGGCAGTGGGAGCTCGAGCGCGGAAGGAGGCGGAGCGTCCGCGAGAACCGGTAGCGGCAGGGGCTCAACCGATAGAGAAGCGGAGGGCGGCGGCGAAGGGCGGCTGGGGTGCACGCGAAACACGCCGCTCGCGAACGGCCCGCGGGGGCGGAGCGGCAGCCGTCTGCGGTGCGGCAGCCGGGGGCTGGATCGCGCTGTGCGGTATCGTTGGGCGGGGGACGGCCCACAGCAAAGTCAGAAATACGATTGCGGCCGCCGCTGGCCAACCCCACTGCCGTGATGCGGCAGGCGGCATGGATGCTGCCGGACTTTGCAGTGCGGCCAGAAGCCGTTCATCATAAGCCGCCCTCCTGCCGGAATCGGTGAGAACCCAGAGGATCCCGTTGAGCCGCTTCATCTGCAGATCGGCCAGGCGCCGGACTTCCTCGTCGGCGCAATGGTCCGGATGGATCAGGCGAGCTACGCGCCTGTATGCCTGCCGGATCTCTTCGAGTGACGCCGACCGCGGCAAGCCCAACTCCTCATAATGGTCCATCAATGATCCCGAGCGCGGGCGTTCCCTCCCGCCAGAGCGAGCCCGGCGATGGCGAAGAACCAGGCCGCCAGACCGGGCCGCTGCTGCATCGGGTAATCCACCAGCGCGTGCATCAGAAACGCCACGACGCCAAGTCCATATATCGACCGGACCGCCGGTTTCGAGCAGAGGGCGGCGAAAAGAAACACCAGCGCGAAGAACGGCAGGCCTCCTTCGGACGCCCATTGGGCCCAGTCGTTGTGCGCCTGATTCACGAAGACGCCGGTGTCGAGCCGTGCGTAATGAGGGTAGACCTGCGGCCAGGAGCCCAGGCCGCTGCCGGTCCAGGGACGGTCCCGGACCATGTGGAGGGAGGCTTCGAGCGCGTCCAGCCGGACGGCTTCGCCGGCCCGGTCTTCGAAGCGGGCCTGAAGCCCCTGCCATCCGACCGCCAGAATGGCAGCCGCCGCGAACCCGGCAAACTGCAGCAGGATCTTCCCTGGCACGCGCTTGCGCAGAACCATGAGGCCGAGGGCCGCCGCCGCTTCGCCGGTCGTCAGGACGAAGCCCGCACGCGATGCTCCGGCAATCACCGATCCATAGAAGACAGCGGAGGCGCAAAGATACAGCGCACGGTAGCGGTCCCGGCTGGCGGACAGGTAGAGAGAGATGGGTAAGAGGAGCTCGACCCAGGCGGAATACTGATTGCGGTTCACAAAAGGCCCTAGCACGCCGTCGGTGTAACCGGAGGGGAAAAGCCAGAAGATCTTACCACCCGAAGAGACCTGCTGGATTACGGCGGCGGTGGCCAGGATCAGTCCGGAAACGGCCAAAATCCGCAGCAGGCGGCGCAGTTCGGCGGGATCCGAGCCGATCTCCAGGGCCAGGGCACAGACCAGGAAGAACGTGAACCAGTTCAGAGCGGCGTTGGCGGTTTCGGCCGGCGACACGGTCAAGCCGAAAGCAAGCTGCGCAAGGGGCCAGGCCGCCGCGCACGCCAGTGGAATCAGCGCCGTGCCCGTCGGAAAACGGCCCTCGCGGGAGAAGCGCCACGCCGCCAGGGAGAAGATGCCGATCTGGAACAGGCTCCAGGCCCAGCGGTCCTCGATCCAGAGGGTCAGGACGGCAAACAGGAGCAGGGCTGGAAGAGCGAGGTTCGCGCGTTTCACGGGGCAAGCTCCAGGTGCACGCCGTGGATCGCCACGGCGCCGGCCAGGCGCGGAGAACCGTAGGGACGGCGGTAGGTAAGGGCCAGCCGCACGAGCGCGGACGGTGCGGAAAAATTCGGCTCGCGGCCCGGGATCCACTCCTTCCAGGCGCCGTCCTCCGACCTATTAAAGACGCTCCAGCCGATGCCTTCGACGGAGGATTCCTCGAGGGGAGCCACGTCGATCCGGATGTGGTAGCGTCGTTTGGGCAGGAGCGGTACATACTGCCAGGCGAGCAGGCAAGCTTCGGGCTCTTCCCCGGAAAGGGCGGCGCGCCACTCGCCCGGCGCCTGTGAGATGCGGACGCCGGGAGGCGGCTCGACGTGCCAGTCGAAGGCGGTGGCAAGCGCGGGGCGGCGGAAATCCGCGTTCGTTAGAGGCGCGCCGTTTTCGGGAGCCAGGGGGTGGTAGGGCGTCAGGCCGCGGCGGCATAGCGCATTCCAGACGGCCGCAGGGGAGGCAGGCTCGCCCTCCTCGAGCGACATGTTACAGAAACTGTAGAGGGCCGGGAGGTCCTCGGAGGCGGCGGATTCCGAGAGAGCGCGCGCCAGCACGGCGGCCCCCGCGATTTCGCGTCGCCGCAGCAGATACATCAGGAATTGCCGGCGGACGGGAGGCGGGGCGGTGAGCGCCTGGCGGGCGAAAGACTCCGAGTCGGGCTGCATGCGGCGGCACAGGTCCAACAGGGCCGAGACGTCGCCATACGCCATCTCAAAGGCGGCCTTCGTCCAGGTAAAGAACGCTGCCGCATCCTGCCGCCGGAAATAATACTGGGCCAAAAGGTAGCGAGGCTGGTAGAGGCGGCTCAGCACGGCGGCGCGCCGCAGGCAGTCGCCGGCGAGCACGGAATCGCCGTTCCACTCGGCGGCGGAGGCCAGGCGAATCCAGCGCGCCGAGTTCGCCGGTTCGAGGAGAGCTGCGCGCTGTAAGTCGGGGACCGGATCGACGCCGGATTCCTCGCGTTTTTCGGCCAGCCGCTCATAAAAGACCGGCCAGCCGGCCACGCGCACCGCGCGCTCGCGGGCTGGCAGCGAGGCGCTGCGCGAAAGGTGATCGGCCCAGGCGAAGCGAGCCGCCGAATAAATGGCAAAGCCGAGGATGAGGAGCGCTCCGCAGCGAAGAAGCGCGCGGGCTGCAGAGACAGCAGCGCGGGGAACCTCCGGTCGGAGCGAGGACGGCCGGGGCAAACTGAACTCCAGAATAACAGAGACGGAATGCTTTTCAAGTCTATTGAAAATGCGCGGTCCGCCGATAAAGAGGGTTGTATGACCACTAACCGAAGCATCTTGCAAACGCTCCAACGAGCGACATTCATTCTGCTGGCAGCGGGCGCTGTCAGTTACTTAGCGGCGTCAGGCCCGGCGATCGGAATGGCTGTGGCCGACGGCAGTTTCCGTGTGGACCACTCGCGCGTTTGGGGTAATGCGACGCTGTTCGACGGCAGCGTGGTCGAGACCGGCCAGGCATTGTCCCGGCTGAAGTTCGCGGCCGGTGCGCGTATGAGCCTGGCATCCGGAAGCCGTGCGACCGTGCACCAGGGGCGGCTGGTATTGGAATCCGGAGCAGGTCAACTGGAGTCCGCTCCAGGGTTTGAGGTCGAGAGCCGCACTTTGCGGATCTCCGCGGCCGAACCGGGAACCGTGGCGCGAATCCGCCTGGGCGACGAGCCCAAAGTCGTCGTCGAGGCCCTGCGAGGCAGCGTACGCGTGACCAACTCGGCGGGGCTGCTCGTGGCCAGCGTCGAGGCGGGCAAGAGCATCGATTTTGAGCCTCAGGCGGCGGGAGCCTCCGCGCCGACGCGTGCGGCCGGATGCCTGCTCTCGAAAGGCGGCAGGTTTGTCATCGTGGAGCAGACCACGAACGTGATGCTTGAAGTGGAGGGCGCCGGTTTGAATTCCGAACTCGGCAACCGGGTCGAGATCAGCGGCATCGCCGATCCGGCCGGTCCTTCCGTGCCGGGAGCCTCCCAGGTCGTGAAAGTAGCGGGCCTGAAGCGGGTGGCCAAAGGTGGCTGCTCGACGGTGGCCCGCAAGGCCGGTGCATCGGTGAGCATCGCGGCTGCCGGCGGAGCGGCGGCAGCAGCTTCCTCGGGTGCGGCTGGAGCGGCCGGCACTGCAGGCGC
This sequence comes from Bryobacterales bacterium, assembly GCA_963836015.1. GTDB lineage: Bacteria > Acidobacteriota > Terriglobia > Bryobacterales > Bryobacteraceae > CAWCDJ01. The sequence goes on from CAWIIF010000015.1 coordinate 1,997,910, forward strand.
AGTGGGGGCGGCAGGCGCGGCGACTGCGGCAGGAATTGGCGCCGGAACGATTGCGGTGATCGGCGGGGTAGCCGCGGCCGCCACAGTCGGCGGATTGGCGGCAGTGGGCGGGCTGCCGGGGCAGGGAGAGTCCACACCCTCCGCCAGCCGCTAGCGTTTACGATTCATGTGGTTCTCCTCACGGTGGGCTCGGGTAGTTTGCGGGCCCACCTTTTTTGTTTTGGCCTCGCATAAGGAGTTTTCTGTATTCTCCCGATCCACCCCGGTCCTGCTCTACAGTAATTTCGCTCCCCGCCGATACATTGCTTTGAGACTCAGAACCGAGATTGTCAAAGTTCGTTCATCACGGAGATTCCAATGCGATTACTGATCATGTCGCTCCTCTGCGCATCACTCATGTATGCCCAGGGGCGAGGAATGAGCGCCCCTGACGGGGCCAATCTTCCCGCCCAGAAAATCGGCCCTCGGGACCTGATCGCAATTCAGGTGTACGATTCGCCGGAACTGACCCGCACGGTGCGGATCGGCGCAGACGGCTTCATGCGCCTGCCCATGCTTAAACAACGCATCAAGGCGGAAGGCCTCATGCCGGGCGATCTGGAAACGGTCGTAGCGGATGCGCTCGCGGAAGAGGGACTCCTCGTCGAACCGTTGGTAACGATCACGGTGGCGGAATACGCCAGCCATCCGATCAGCGTGGCCGGAGCTGTGCGAGGCCCGCTGACGTTCCAGGCCAGCTCGCCGGTCACTCTGCTCGAAGCCATCACGCGGGCCGGAGGATTGGCTCCGGAGGCGGGCTCGGAGATCCTGATCAGCAAGGTCCAGCCCGGTCTCGACGGCGAACAGACTTCCCTGATCCAACGAATTCCGGTGAAGGCGCTGATCGACGCCGCCGATCCCGACGTCAATGTGAAGCTGACGGGCGGAGAGGAGATCCGGGTGCCGGAAGCGGGCAAGATCTTCGTAGTGGGAAACGTGAAGCGCCCAGGCGCCTTTACGGTCCAGGACGGAGCCGAAAGCAGCGTGCTGAAACTGCTGGCGCTGGCCGAGGGCCTCGCTCCGTACTCCGGCAAACAGGCCTATATTTACAGGCGCGAGGCGTCCGGGGGCAAGAACGAGATTCCGATCGAACTGAGCAAGATCATGGCCCGGAAGGCGCCGGATGCGACACTCCTGGCGAACGACGTCCTTTACATCCCCGACAATCGCGGCCGCCGCATCGGACTGGCGGCGCTCGAAAAACTGCTGATGTTCGGTTCCACCGCGGGGGCCACCGCACTGATCTATGGCCAGGTGCGTTAGCGAGATCCAATGACTGAAAACAATCTGATTCCCACTTTGCCGGCGCCCGCCGAGGACGCTCCGGGGCGCAGCCTCCCGGTCCCATTCGACATGTATCGCGTTGCGGGCACTCTCCCGGAGACCGCCCAGGCGGGTTCTGTTCCGCTGTCGCATTATCTGTGGATTCTGCGCCGCCACTGGTGGAAGATCTCTCTGTTTATCGCCAGCGCGGTCGCGGCCGCGGCGGTTATTTCCTCGCGCATGGTCCCAATGTACGAATCGACGGCGACGATCGACATAGACCGGCAGATGCCCAGCGCGATCATCGGGCAGGAGGCTTCGCGAACCATCGCCAATGATTCGGACCAGTTCCTGGCAACTCAGGCGAAGCTGGTTCAGTCCGACTCGGTCCTGCGCCCGGTGGCTCGCGAGTACCACCTCCAGGAACGTGAGGGCAGCGAGGTGACCACCGCGCCCGGAATGCCGACGGCGTCGGATGACGCCCCGGTCATCCTGAAGAGACTCAAAGTCACGCGTCCGCCCAACACCTACCTTTTGTTGATCAGCTACCGCTCGACCGACCCGCACCTGGCGGCGGACGCGGCGAATGGCATCGCGCGCTCCTATCTGGAGCATACTTACAACATCCGGTTCAAGTCCTCAGCCAGTCTCTCGGCGTTCATGGAGAGACAGTTGGAGGAGCTGAAGGCAAAGATGGAGCGGTCGAGCGGGGCGCTGGTTCAGTTCGAGCGCGAGCTCAACGTGATCAGCCCCGAAGAGAAAACCAGCATCCTATCGTCGCGGCTGCTGCAGTTGAACACCGAATACACGAATGCGCAGGCAGACCGGGTGAGAAAGGAATCGGCCTTCCGGTCCGTGTCGGGGGGCTCGCTCGAGGCCGCCCAGGCCTCTACCCAGGGAGATGCTTTGAAGACCCTCTCCGACCGGATCGACGCGGAGCAGCAACAGTTTGCGGAGATCAAGTCGCATTACGGCCCGAATCATCCGGAGTACCGCAAAGCCGCGATGCAGGTCGCCGAGCTGCAGCGGCAGCTCCAGGCCGGCCGGTTGAACATCGAACATCGGGTGGAGGTGGAATACCGGGAATCTTTGAATCGAGAGGCCATGCTGCAGAAGGCCGTAGGCTCGACTAAAGAAGAGTTCGACCGCCTGAACGCGCGATCGTTCGAATACCAGTCGCTCAAACGCGAAGCCGAAGCCGACAAGAGCCTCTACGAGGAGCTGGTTCGAAAGATAAAGGAAGCGGCAATTAATTCCGGATTTCAGAACAGCGCCATCCGGATTGCAGACCTGGCCCGCCCGGCTGTCAAACCGGTGTTCCCGAACATGGCGCTGAATATTCTGCTGGCGTTCCTATTCTCCACCCTGATCAGCGTGGGCATCGCGGTAACGGCGGACTTCCTGAACAACGCGGTCCGCGACCCGGAACAGGTGACGAGAACGCTCTCGACCGAAGTAGTCGGCACCCTCCCGGCCGTCAAGGAACTGCACGGAAGGGCGCTGATGAGCGGCGGCCGCACTACGGCGATCATGCCGTACGATGCTTCCCGGGATTCCGAGCTTTCAACCTTCCATGAAGCTGTCCGCACGCTGCGGAATTCGATCTTCCTGACCGATTTCGACCGGCGCATCCGCAGCCTGATGGTGACCAGTTCCGGCCCGTCCGAAGGAAAGTCGACGACCGCCGTACACCTGGCGCTCGCGCACGCGCAGCAGGGGCGGCGCACACTGCTGATCGACGGCGACCTGCGGCGGCCGAGCGTGCACCGCAGGTTCGACATCCAGAGCACTCCGGGGCTGGCCAATGTCCTGACGACCGGAATTCCGTGGCGCAGCGTGGTGGTGCGGAAAGAGTCTCAGCCGAACCTGGACATCCTCCCGGCCGGCCCTCCGATGCGTCGCGCCGCGGACCTTATTGGTGTGGCGTTCACACAGCTTCTCGAAGAGGCATCCGAGGAATACGATCTCGTGGTGCTCGACTCCCCGCCGCTGCTCGGGTTCCCGGAACCGCTGCAGATGGCCGCGTCAGTGGACGGGGTACTCATGATTGCGCTGGCCGGGCGCACCGACCGGAAGGCCCTTGGTTCGGCAGTGAACACGCTAAAGCGTCTTCGGGCCAACATCGTGGGCGTAGTGCTCAACGAGGTCAAGGCCAATAGCAGCGACAACTACTACTACCACTACCATCCGAAATATTACAAGCACTACAGCAACGTCGAGGTGGAGACGGAAGGCTGATCCGGATCGGGAGCCGGGCATGGCGGATCGCTCCATCTCGTTCAGCTCGACCGCGGCAGCCGCGGGAGCGCAGTACGGCAAATGGCTCGGCCGTCTGCGGGCAGTCTCCCCGGGGAGTTCCGTCCGATTGCGGCTGCTGCACGGCCTGGCCTGGACCACCGTGGGGAGCGTCGTCGCACAGGGAGGGTCGTTCCTTTCTTCGGTGTTGATGGCGAGAATTCTCGGCAAGGAGATATTCGGCAGATTCGCCCTGGTCCAGAGCACGGCGATCGCGTTGACCTCCGTGGCAAGCCTGGGGTTGGGAGTCACCGCAACCAAGTACGTCTCCGAATACTGGCTGACAGAGTCGGAGCGGGTAGGCCGGATACTCGGGCTTTGCTCGGCGGTGGCGATCCTCGCGGCCTTCGGTCTTAGCTGCGCCATGCTGGCCTTCGCTTCGTCGGTTGCGCCGGGAGGCGACCCGGCGGTTGCCTGGGGCCTGCGGATCTGCGCGGTCTATGTCTTTTTCGTCAGCGTGAACGGGTATCAGATGGGCGCCATGGCCGGGTTCGAAGAGTTCCGGGCGATGGCCGCGATTAATATCGGATACGGTCTCGCGAGCCTGTTCCTGAGTTGGGCGCTGGCTTCCTGGCTCGGGTTCCGCGGAGCCGTCCTGGCTCAGCCCGCCGGAGCCATCGTTTTGTGGGCCCTGTACCAGCGGAAGCTGGTCCGGCAGTGCGGCGCACGCGGAATCCGGATCCGGTACCGCGGGGCCTGGGAGGAACGCGCAATCCTGATGCGGTTCTCGATCCCTTCCGCGACATGCGGCATCGTGATGACGGCCGCGATGTGGTGGTGCAATATCGACCTGGCAAGGGTCAGCGGATATGCGGAGCTGGCGCTCTTCAGCGCGGTGAACAACCTGCGTTCCATGGTGCTGTTCGTCCCCGCGCTGATTGGCCGCGTGGCTTGTCCCTGCTTGAACCGGCTCCTGGCGGTGCACGACGTGGGGGCGTTCCGCCGCACGTTCCGGGAAACCGTGCTGACGAATGCCGCTATCGCACTGGTTCTGGCCGTGGCCCTCTCGGTGGCTGGGGAGCGCATCCTGCGCCTTTTCGGGAAGGACTTTGTGGGTTCGCCCCTTCTGTTTGTTCTCTTCCTCGGCTCGGTATTTCTAGAGGTCGTGGCGACCACGCTCTTTCAAGCTTTGTTCACGACCGGCAGGATCTGGCACAACGTAGGGATCGTCACGATCTGGGCGTCGGTCCTTTCCGGCTGCATGCTGGCGGCGGCGCCGCGATTCGGAGCGGTGGGGATTGCCTTTTCGTACCTCTGCGCCTGGTCCGTCTCACTGGTTCTCTATGCGGCCGCGGCACGCAGTCAGCTTTCGCGGCCGGAGGCCTGCCGATGAGTGCGAGGCGCGTTTTGCACGTGGTCCGGAGCATGGTCAACGCCGGAATCGAAACCTGGCTGATGAACGTATTGCGGCGCATCGACGCGCAGCGGGTCAGCATGGATTTTCTGGTCCATACGGACCAACGATGCGCTTACGACGCGGAGATCGAGGAACGCGGCTGCCGCATCCTAAGATGCTGCGTGCCGACCGGTTCGCCGGCGTATGCATTGCGAATTCATGAACTGATAACTGCGAACGGTCCGTATGACGCCGTGCACAGCCACGTACACACCTTCTCGGGCTACCTGCTGAGGCTTGCACGCCTGGCCGGCGTGCCGGCCCGCATCGCGCACAGTCATACCGACACGTCGCGAATCGACGAACGCTCCGGCTGGATCAGGCGCGGATATCTGCGGCTGATGAAGAGCTGGATTCGGGCCGACGCTTCGGCCATGGTGGCCGCCAGCACCCCCGCCGGAGAGTGCCTGTTCGGCAGCGACTGGATGCAGGATGCCCGCAGCCGGATTCTCCACTGCGGTATCGATCTGAAGGCCTTCCCGCTGGGCGGCGCCAGAGATGCGGCGAGAGCACGGGCAAGGGCCGCGTGGAAGGTATCACCCGGTGCGTTCGTGATCGGGCACGTGGGCAGGTTTGATCCTCCGAAGAACCATGACTTCCTGATGACCCTGGCTGCCGAAGCGATGCGCCGCGACCCGGCGGCGATACTGGTGCTGGTCGGCGACGGACGGCTGCAGAACACGATTCGCGAGCGGGCGACTCGAGCAGCCATCGATAGCCGCGTCGTATTCGCGGGCGTTCATGGAGATGTTCCGCAGGCGTTGGCCGGCATGGACGCCTTTGTCTTCCCTTCCCGGTACGAGGGGCTGGGGCTGGCGCTGGTCGAAGCGCAGGCTGCCGGCTTGCCATGCGTGGTGTCGGACGTGATCCCCAGTGAGGCGGATGTTGTCCCGGAGCTCGTCCAGCGTGTGAGCCTCCGGGAAAGCGCTGCGGTCTGGGCCGGCGCCGTGGCCCGCGCCCGCACGTGGAAGATGCCCGAACCGGGCGAATCGCTGCGCCTGGTGCAGGAGAGCAGCCTGAATATCGAACGTTCCGTGGAGCAACTGTATGTACTCTATGACGCTTGACCAACATGGACTAGTCCCTATCGACGGGCAGGGCTCCGTCAGCACACGGAAGGCCATGCTGGCAATCCATACCGTTTTGCTCACGACACTGGTGTGCGCGGGGCTGCTCTATCCGGCCGTCCAGTTGGACGCCGAGGCGCTGATCTACCCCTGCTGCCTCTCGGTGCTGCTCTCGCTGGTATGGATCCAGTGGAGCTGGTACACCCTGCGAGGCACACTGTTCGAGCCCTATCCCCTGTTCATGCTCTCGGCCGGTCTGTTCAACGGCGGGCAGGCCATCCTGGAGGTTTTCGGATTGAATCCCGCCGGTATCCTGAAGGGCCGCATCTCTTCCGAAGTGGTGCTCGAGGCGCTCTACCTCGTGGAAATAGGGATGATGGCGCTGCACTTCGGAGCCCTGCTGGCGCTCCGCAAGATCCGCCGGACCGAAGAATGCCTGGATACCACAGGCCGGCGTCGAGCCACCCGGATGGCCGGGTGGGTGCTCCTCGGCATTTCGGTAGTACCCACGATCGGCTTGCTGAACAACTCGATCTCGGTCGTTCTGGACTACGGATACATGGGCTTGTTTCGCCAGCAGGACACTCTTTCGACGTCGCAGGCCCTATCGTCGTTCTTCCGGCCGGGGATCGTATTCCTGTTGGCCGGGTCGAGGAAACATCGCTGGATCCAGGTTCTATGCCTCTTCCTGGCGGCGGCTTATGCAGCGACCTATCTCTTTCTCGGCTCCCGCGGATCGGCGGTCATGGGCTGCATTGCGGTCGCGTGGGTCTTCGACCGGAGCATCCGGCGTATCCCGCGGCCGCTGATTGCCGCGCTGGTGGTGGCAGCCCTGATCGTGATCCCCCTCGTCCGTGTAACGCGCGGAACCAGCGGCCGGGACCGCCTTTCGCTGTCGGAGCAGGTCGAAGCCCTGAATAGTCTGGACGACCCGGTTTCTTCCTCGATCTCCGAGATGGGACATTCCCTGGTGACCGTAACCCACACCCTCCAATTGGTGCCGTCAGTGCGCGGCTTCGACTACGGCACTAGCTATCTGTATGCCGCGCTGGTTGTGGTTCCGAATGTCGGCTGGGATCTTCATCCGAGCGTTGTTCACGGCCTGCTCGGCGACTGGCTGATTCGCACGGTGGACCCAGGGATAGCCGCGGGCGGCGGCGGCCTGGGCTTCTCCTTTCTTGCCGAGGCATATCTGAATTTCGGCTGGTTCGGAGCCCCGGTATGGCTAGGCCTGATGGGCTTCGTGCTCTCGCTGATCTTCGTGCGGGCCGACGGCGATGACCCGGCCCGGCACGCGTTAATCGCCAGTTTCCTTTCGTTCTTCTTCCTGTTCGCGCGTGGAGAATCGGCGACCGTGGTGCGTGGACTGGTGTGGTACGCGGCGGTCCCATATATTCTCGCTGCGCTGTTGACCGTTCGAAACCGCCGCAGAGGGGCATCCCGATGAACCTGCTGGTCACAAGCGAAACCCGCTTCCTGGGAACGCCGGACGGAGCGGTCTGGACCGAGGCAATCAACGCCTACGGTTTCTGGAAACGATATCTCAGCGTGTTCGATCGGGTAAACGTATTGGCCCGTGTCCGGCCGGCGGCTTCCCCGCCGGCTAACGCCCTCCAAGCCGACGGACCGGGAGTGATCTTTCACCAGGTTCCGGATTATCTGGGGCCGTGGCAGTACCTGGCGCGCGCGGGCGGCGTGCACCACGCCCTGCGCACGGCCGTCGATCCGCGGGATGCCGTGATATTGCGGGCAAGCTCGCACATCGCGGGCTGCCTGGAGCCCGCGCTCGCGCGCATCGCTCACCCCTACGGCATGGAAGTAGTGAGCGACCCTTACGAGGTCTTTGCCCCCGGGGCGGTGCGCAGCGCTTTGCGGCCGCTGTTTCGCTGGTGGTTCACGCGCCAGTTGCGCCGGCAGTGCCGGCAGGCCGCAGGCGTGGCCTATGTCACCGAGAACGCGCTGCAGAAACGCTACCCGTGCAGCAGGCACTCGGTGGGAATGTCGGATGTGGAGATCACGGCCGACTCGATGGTCGCCGGTCCGGGGGTTTTCACGACCCATTACTCGAGCGTGGAACTCCACTCCGGCGATTCGGTCGCCGGGCACCGCACGGCGCAACAGGAGCAGAGACAATTCCGTCTGGTGACGGTAGCCTCGCTGGCCCAAATGTACAAGGCCCCGGACGTCCTGATCCGCGCGATCGGCTTGTGCGCTCGGGCGGGTCTGAATTTGAGGCTGCACATTGTGGGAGACGGCAGGCACCGGCCGGAACTCCAACGCCTGGCAGCGGAGCTTGGGCTATCCGGACGCATCCGGTTCGTCGGCGCTCTGCCGGCCGGCGTCGCGGTTCGCGCCCAACTGGACAACGCGGACCTGTTCGTGCTGCCATCACGGACCGAGGGGCTGCCGCGCGCCATGGTGGAGGCGATGGCGCGATCGCTGCCGTGCGTCGGAACCGCCGTCGGCGGCATTCCGGAGCTTCTTTCGCCGGAAGACCTGGTTCCAGCGGGCGACGCGGAGGCACTGGCACGCAAGATTCAGGAAGTTCTGTCCCAGCCCGAGCGATTGGCGGCGATGTCGGCGCGTAACCTGGCCCGGGCGCAGGATTACCGCGACGAGGTGCTGGCGGAGCGGCGGAAGGCGTTCTTCGAGCACATCCGGCTGACCACCGCCGCGTGGCTTTCGACGCCGGACGGAAAGGCGGCGTGCCGGAACGCGGACCGGAGGTACTTTTCGAAACCCGGCGGAAGGGAGCAAGTATGGCACGGCAGGTCATCGTCTTTGGAATGAACAGCTGGTTTGCAGTCCGGCAGTTCCTGCCGGAGATTCTGGAGACCGTCCGGGACCGCGGCTTCGAAACCGTGGTGATCGGGCCTCAAACCGGCGTGGACGCTCCGCCGGAAATCCCCGGCATCGAGTACCGCTTCGTACGGGTAAACCGAGAGATTTCGCCGTGGTCGGACCTCCGCGCCGTGCTGGAGATTCTACACATCCTGCGCGCGGTCCGTCCGGCGATCTGCAATATGAGCACGCCGAAAATGGCGCTGCTCGGAGGGATCGCCGGCTGGATCGCCGGGGTGCCGCATCGAATCTATACGCTGCGCGGGCTCCGCTACGAAACCACAACGGGCTCGAAGCGGGCGCTTCTGATGCTGTGCGAGGCGGTTGCCTGCGCGTGTGCGCACCAGGTCATCTGCATCAGCCGGAGCGTCCGGGATACGGTGATCCGGGACCGGATTGCGCCTTCGCGGAAGGCGACCCTTCTCGGCGAGCGCGTCAGCGAAGGTCTCTCGCTGCGGCGCACCGCGGCACCGGCGGGCGGGGCGCTGCGGCAGGAATTGGGAATCCCGGAGACGGCCGCCGTGATGGGGTTCGTGGGCCGCCTCACGAAGGATAAGGGCGTTCGGGAACTCGTGGAATCGTTCGGAATCCTACGCGGAGAAGGCATGGATGTCCACCTCTTGCTGCTCGGAGAGCTCGAGGCCGGCGACCCGGTGGACGCCGAGACCGAGCGCCGGATCCGCACCGACCCGGCGATCCACTGGCCCGGATACGTGCAGGACACGTGGCCTTACTACGAGTTGATGGATGTCTTCGTCTTTCCGACCCACCGCGAAGGGCTGGGCCGGGTGCTGCTGGAAGCGGCCGCCGCGGGCAAGCCGGTCGTTTCGACGCGCACCACGGGCGTGGTGGACGTCGTGCTCGACGGTGTCACCGGCCTTCTGGTGCCTCCGCGCGACGCCCGGGCACTGGCGAGCGCCGCTCGCAGGCTGCTCGGCGACCGGGAACTGGCACAGGCTATGGGCATGCGCGCCCGGGACCTGATCCACCAGGAGTTCGACAACTCGATTTATCTGGGTCGCCTGGCTGGAATGCTTCAGGAACTCGTCGATTCGCCGGTTCCCCTAAAGAAATAGGCCTGTCCGGACGATCTATATTTGCGGAAGCAACATGTACTCCCTCGTCGTTCTCACCATCGCCGCGTTGCTGCTCAGCCTCGTGCTGACGCCCCTGGCGCGGAATTGGTCGATCCGCCTGGGGCTGGTGGACCGCCCGGACGGAGGGCGCAAGGTGCATGGACGGGCAGTGCCGCGCACGGGCGGAGTCCCGATTCTGGCTTCCTACGTGGGCGCGTACGCAATCCTGCTGATGCTGCCGCTGCGTGCCGGCAATTTCCTGCTGGGACGGTCTTCGACCATCTGGGGCCTGCTGCCCCCGGTGGCGCTGATCTTCCTGACGGGGCTTCTCGACGACTGGCTCGATCTGCGGCCATGGCAGAAACTGGTGGGACAGGTCATTGCCTCGATATGGGCCTGGGAAGCGGGCGTCCGGATCGTCGGGTTGGCAGGGATGACGCCGACGCCCGGGTGCAGCCTGCTGCTGACGGTGGGGTGGTTGATACTCTGCTCCAACGCTTTTAACCTGATCGACGGCGTGGACGGCCTGGCGACAGGAGTGGGGATCACCGCCACGCTCACAACACTGATCGCCGGGATTCTGCACGGCGACGTGGCACTGGGGCTGGCAACGGCTCCGCTGGCGGGGTGCCTGATCGGATTTCTTCGTTATAACTTCAACCCGGCCTCCATATTCCTGGGAGACTCGGGAAGCCTGCTGATCGGATTTCTGTTGGGATCATACGGCATTATCTGGAGCCAGAAATCGGCCACAATGCTGGGAGTCGCGGCTCCCGCGCTGGCGCTGGGACTGCCCCTTCTGGAAGTCGGCCTCTCGATCGTTCGGCGGTTTGTCCGCAACGATCCGATTTTCGAGGGGGACCGGGGTCACATCCACCACCGGCTGCTCGACCGCGGGTTCACACCCCGCCGGGTAGCTCTTCTGATGTATGGCGCGTGCGGTGTGGCTGCCACTTTGTCCCTGCTGCAGAGCGTGGTACGCGGCCGCCTGGCCGGCCTGGGCATCGTGTTCTTTGCCGGCATCACCTGGGTGGGCGTCCGGTACCTGGGATACGCCGAATTCGACGCCGCCCGGCGTTTTCTTTCGGGGGGCTTTCGTCCGATATTGAGCGCACACGTCACCCTGGAGCTGTTGGAGCGATCCCTGTCTTCGGCGTCAACGGTCGAAGAGTGCTGGAGTGCGCTGGAGCAAGCCGCCCGTTCGCTCGGCTACAGCCATATGACCGCCCGGCTGGGCGCCGCACGCTTCGCCACCGCCCCGGACCGGGGGCGGAATGGCTCGTTCTGGCAGTTCCGGCTCAACCTGAAAGAGGATTGCTGGGTCAACATCACTCAGCAGGAGTGTGGCACGGAGCAGCCGGTCCTGCTGATGCCCTTTACCGAAGTAGTGCGCCGGGCGCTGCCAAAGAAGATCTCCGAGCTGTGCGCCGGCACCCCGTCGCCGGCCGCGGAACCAGAGGCGTCGCTGGCAAACCTCGCGACGGCCACAGCCGCGCCCGGCCGTCACTCTTCCGGGCGGAACTCCAGGACCACGACGGTAATGTCGTCCGACTGCGGCGCGCCCTCCGTAAACGCGGCCACCGCTTCCTGAATGGCATCGTGAATCGCCGCGCAGCCTTCGGTGGCATGCGCCGCCACCTGCTCGCGAAGGCGCTTCTTGCCGAAGAACCGGGCCTCCGTATTCTGGGCCTCCGTGACGCCATCGGTATAGATCACCACTTTGTCTCCGGAAGAGAGCTGTTCCTCCGCGACGGGGAATTCGACCGCATCGATCAGGCCTACCGGCATCCCCGTAGCTTCCAGCGCGACTTGATCGCCGCCGGCGCGGACGATCAAGGGCGGACAGTGCGCGGCATTCACATAACTGAACCGGCCGGTGCGGTCGAGGAGAGCATAGAACACCGTCGCGTACTTTTCGCCTCCCGTGCGGTCGAGTAGAAACCGGTTCAGCCGCTCGATCCGCCGCCCCAGGGCATCGGGGTGCTCAGTAGCCGCGATCAGCGCTCCCTGCAGCAGCGATGCCAGCAGGGCCGAACCGACTCCTTTCCCGGATACATCCGCCACGACCACCGACCAGCAGTGCGGGTTCACGCGCATTACGTCGAAATAGTCTCCCCCCACCTCGCGGGAGGCCACGCTGCTGCCCGAAGCGCGCAGCCAGCCTTCGGACGGCAGGCTGCCGGGAAGCAGGCTCTGCTGGATGGTGCGGGCCAGGCGGAGCTCCTCTTCCATCTGCTGTTTGGTCCGCTCCTCCTCGAGGAGGCGGGCATTCTCCAGCACGGTGGACGCTTCGATGGCCAGCGTCTGCAGCAGTTCGCGGTTGCCCCCCGCCAGGTCGGCCGCGGCGGCTCGCGAATCCATGTACAGCACTCCCACCGTTTCGCTCCCGGTCGCCAGCACGCTGGTGGCATCGCCCTGGCCCGTCCGGATGCGCACCAGGGGGACGCACACGACGCTCCTCAACTCCAGGTCGGCAACGCTGTTCTGCGGCCGGGTATCGCCAGCTCCGGCAGGGTCGAAGTTCATGAACAGAAGCTCGCGGCGGTGCTGGAGGGCGCGGTGGATCAACTCGCGCGGCACTCGCAGATCGTCTTCGTGAACCTTGTGGCCGTGCCGGTGGCGGGCGACCCTGGTCTGCAGCCCGCTGCTCGAGCGCAGCAGCAGGAAACCCCGCTCGGCGCCGGTTATGGCGAGCGCCGTGTCGACAACCGAAGTGAGGACGTCGTCGATCGAGAACGAGCTTTGCAGGGTGCGCGCCAGGTCCAGAATCGCCCGCAGCTTGGCCAGGTTCCCGCCGACGCCGTGGGGCGCGGGGGTCTTGTCCGTGGTGGCGACCTGTTCCATCAGGCGCTTCAGCTCGGCACCGTCCAGGGCAAAGATGAGCTGGTAGGAATCCTGCGCGCCGAAATCGATCCGGTCGGAGTTTCGCAGGGCCGCCCTGGTGACGCGGCTTTCATTCAGAAATGTGCCGTGGCGGCTATCGCAGTCCTCGATCCAGTATTCGCCGTGTTCCGCGAAGATGCGGGCGTGGTTGCGGGAGGCGCGGCTGTCGCGAATGATCAGGTGACTGTCGGGCGCGCGGCCAATGCGGAACGGCAGCGGCTCGAGGGGGACGCGAATCCGGTGGCCCTGTGGATCGACAACGATCAGGGACGCCGCCTCCGGCGCCGGGGCGGGAGTCATATCCATCAGGCGTGCCGGGAACGCGGGCGGCGGGCAGCCGGCTTGCCGGAGCGTGTCTGCGGCCCCTCGATCTCGGGCGCCTGGCCGCGCAACTCTTCCACTTCGCGAGCCCGCAGCGTCTGGCAATGCGCGCAGTATCCACCCACTTCGGTCCGCGCCAGCAGCACCTGGAATCCGAAATGGCTTTCGATCTGTTTGCGAAGGCGCTGCAGCGGCTCCCCGAAGAACTCCTCTACTTTGCCGCAGCGCAGGCAGATCACGTGGGCGTGCTCCTGCTTCAGGCGCGTCTCGTAGTAGTGCTGGTCGCCGCCGTAGTGCATCAGATCGAGCTCATCGACTAGGCCTCCGGCCTTCAGCATCTTGAGCGTGCGGTAGACCGTGACCCGGTTGAGCTTGGGGTCGCGCTCCTTGGCGAGTTGATAGAGGCGCTCGGCATCGAGATGCTGGCCGGTTTTGTCGATGAGGTCGAGCAGTATCTGGCGCTGGCGCGTCAGGCGGACGCCTCGCTCCTTCAGCGAACCTTGCGTTGAGTCGAGGGCCATAAGTGACCTCTCCAATTCTAGCAAGGCCCCGAGGGCCGCGATGAGCGACCGCCCCCGGCGGCCGCGACCGCGGCACGCCCTGTTAAAATTCAGAGGCACATGTTCCGCAAGGTTCTGATCGCCAACCGGGGAGAAATCGCCGTGCGGGTCATCCGCACGCTGCGGGAGATGGGAATCGCGGCGGTGGCGGTCTATTCCGACGCGGACCGCACCTCGCTGCACGTCCGGATGGCCGACGAGGCGTGCCACGTCGGGCCGTCCCCTTCCGCAGAGAGCTATCTGCGAATCGACCGCATTCTCGACGCCGCGCGCCGGCACGGCGCCGAAGCGATTCATCCGGGCTACGGATTCCTCAGCGAAAATGCCGATTTCGCGGCAGCCTGCGAAGATGCCGGCATCGTTTTCATCGGGCCCTCGGCCGCATCCATCCGGGTGATGGGGTCGAAAACCGCCGCCCGGCAGGCGGCGGTCGCGGCCGGAGCGCCGGTGCTGCCGGGCGTCGATCACGGGGTCTCGCTCGAGGAGGCGCGCGCCTTCGGCCGCCTGCACGGCTTCCCGATTCTGCTGAAGGCGGTGGCCGGCGGCGGCGGCAAAGGAATGCGCCGCGTGGACTCCGAAGCAGAGCTCGAATCCGCGCTGCGCAACGCGGCGTCTGAGGCGGAGCGCGCTTTCCGCAATCCGGAAATCTACGTCGAAAAGCTGGTCGAGCGGGCGCGGCACGTCGAGATTCAACTCATCGGCGATCGTTACGGCCACATGGTTCACCTGGGCGAGCGCGAATGCTCGATCCAGCGCCGGCACCAGAAGGTGATCGAGGAATGCCCCTCGCCGCTGGTGGCGGAGCACCCCGAAATGCGACAGGCGATGGGCGAGGCCGCCATCCACGCGGCGCGCGCCGCCGGCTATTACAACGCCGGGACGGTGGAATTTCTGGTGGACCCGGACCGCCGCTTCTACTTCCTCGAGATGAATACACGGCTGCAGGTGGAGCACCCCGTGACGGAGCTCGTGACCGGCCTCGACCTGGTAAGACTTCAGGTGGAGATCGCTGCCGGAGGGCGCCTTCCGTTCAGCCAGGAAGACGTTGCCTGGCGCGGGGCCGCGGTGGAGTGCCGGATCTACGCCGAGGATCCTTATAACGACTTCCTTCCCTACCCCGGCAAGCTGACGCGGCTCACGCGGCCGATGGGTCCCGGGATCCGCCTGGACGGATGCGTCTACGACGGGTGGACGGTGCCCATGGAGTACGACCCTCTGCTCGCAAAGCTGGCGGTTTGGTCCGGAGGCCGGCAGGAATCGATCGACCGGATGATCCGCGCGCTGCGCGAGTATGACGTGGAAGGCATCCGCACGAATATCGGCTTCTTCCGGCAGATCCTGGAAGACCCGGAGTTTCGCGCCGGCAACCTGCACACCGGGTTCATCGACGAGTTCCTGGCGCGCAGGACCCCTCACACGCCGCCCGGAGACACGCGGGCGGTAGCGGCTCTTGCGGCGGCCCTCTACACGGGATCCCGCGAGGCCTCGCCAGGCCCGGGGACCGCGGCGAACAGCCGATGGCTCGAAGCCGGGAGGAACGATCTGCTGCGATGAAGCTCGAGTTGACCATCAACGGCGGCGAGGACCGCATCGAAATCCTGAGCCCGGCGCCGGATTGCCGGTTCCGCCTGGGCGAGGGCCCGGAGCGTGCGGCGCAAGTGGAGATGGCGGAGCCGGGGGTCTACTCGGTCCTGATGGAGGGCCGCAGCTATGAGGCCAGCGTGACCGAAACCGCCGCGGGCCTGGTGGTGACGATCGACGGATACCGCTTCGAGATCGACGCGCGCGACCCGCGCCGCTTCGCGCGAAAGGCGGGCGGCCGGGGGACGGAAGGCGTGCAGACCATCGCCGCCCCGATGCCGGGAAAGGTAGTGCGGGTGCTGGCGGCGGCAGGAGAAACCGTGGAGGCCGGCCAAGGTCTGGTGGTGGTAGAGGCGATGAAGATGCAGAACGAGATGAAAGCGCTGCGTGCCGGCAAGGTGCTCTCGCTGCCGGCCCGGGAGGGCGCTACGGTGGCCGCCGGCGAGGTGCTGGCTACGATCGGGTGAAGGCCATTCCGGCGAAGCTCACCACGCTCTGCTCGTCGATATTCCACTGTTCGTAGCGCAGCAGCTCTCCCCGCGCGCCGGGAGCCGCCTTCAGGAAAGTGTAGAATGGCGCGGACCCGCACCACTTCAGATCGTCGTGGTTTTCCCGCACGAGCTCCCAGAAGCCCGCGGCATCGCCCCGGTTGATGCGCTCGATGCGCTGCTCGTCGCGGGAAGCCACGCCGTTCATCACACCCTGGTGAGCCTCGGCCTGGAAGCGGTCCCCGTATCGGCCGCCCATGTGGGCCATATCGACGCCGAGCACCCAGAACAGGCGGCTGCCTTCGCGGGCGTTCAATTCGCCGAGCGCGTCGAGGAAGCGCTTCACGCCATCGTCGTCCTCCGGATCGCCGCCCCGATACAGGCTCCTGGCAAACGGTCCGCAGAGCACCGGCAGGATCCGCACATCCGGACCCAGGGCGTGCTGCAGGAAGACGACCTGAAACTCCACCGTGTGCTCGAACGAGAAGCAGTAGTCTTCCATCTGGACCGCGCCGCCGCCGGCCTCTTCCAATTGCTTCACCAACCGCAGATCGGTGACGGCCTCTCCGAGCGGCGTGGAGAAATTCTTGCGGGTTAGGCCGAATTTCTCGGGCTCCCCGTAGTGCGAAGTGGCCAGGATCACGAACGTGCGGTCGCGATGTTCGGGCCGCAGGATGCTGTAGGCATCGCGATAGGATTGCCATCCGCCATCCGGACTGACATGCGGCGCGGCGATGGCGAAGGCGCCGTCCGCTTCGCGGGCCGGAACCTCGCCGGCGAAATACTCCGCCATGGTCTCGCGCAGGGCTTCCGGATCGTCAGGGTAGGCCGAGCCGGCGTGGGCGGGGGCCCGCACCGGCCGCTCCGCGAACTCGCGGCGGCGCTGGTCGCGCATCCCGTGGAACCGTTCGTCTTCCAGAAAGCCGGCCGAGCTGAGCGTTTCGACCAGGTGCCTTTCCATCTCGCCGACCTCCAGGCTGCCGGTGAGCCGCACCAGGGCCGCGCGCAGGTCCAGGTCGGTCTGGGACCCGTCGAAGCAGGCGAGCGCCTCCACCAGCGTGGGAGGGATGATCAACATGGCATCGGAGAAGCGGAACGGGTCGCGGATGAACAACCCGGGGTGCTCCGGCGATGGGGAGGGCATGAAATCGAGATTCAGGCGAAGGCGCGGAAGCGGTTGTGCCAAATTCTATCGTAGCGCAGGCCCCAATTCGCGGTACTTGCGTAAGAGCTCGTAGATGACCACGCCGCCGGCGGTAGCGACATTCAGGGAATGCTTCCTGCCGAGCATGGGAATGCGGACGTGCGTGTCGCACTTGGCCGAGAGCTCGGGGCCGATGCCCTCCACCTCGTGCCCGAACAGCACGCAGACGGGGAAGCGCGGCTTCCAGTCGAAGAGGTCTACCGCGTGAACGCTGGTCTCGACGGCGGCGATTTCGTATCCCCGGGTACGCATGCTGTCGATGGCCGGGATCGCTTCCAAGGCGTGCTCCCAGGCTACCGTTTCCTCCGCGCCGAGTGCGGTCTTGGCGATGGCCCGTTTGGGCGGGCGTCCGGTAATCCCGCACAGGTAGAGCTTTTCGATGCCCGCCGCATCCGCGGTGCGAAAGAAGGCGCCCACGTTATAGAGGCTCCGCACGTTGTCGAGCAGCACGCTCACCGGCAAATGGCGGATGGCGTCATACGGTCCGGCGGCCAGGGTTGCCTGGAATGGTACACGATCCATCAGAGCGGCGGAGTATAGCACACGTACTAGGTAGTAAGGTCCCTCCGGGGTGCTAAACTGGTGGTTTCGATGCTGTCCATTGTCATCCCGATACATAATGAGGAGCATTCGATCCTCCCGCTCTACGACCGGCTAAGCGCGGTTCTGGAGCAGTTGCAGAGGCCGTACGAAATTCTGTTCGTGGATGACGCCTCAACCGACCGCAGCTTCGAACTTCTGGCCAACCTGGTGGAGACCGACGGCCACCTCAAGGTGATCCGGCTGCGCCGCAATTTCGGGCAGACGGCGGCCCTTTCGGCCGGTTTTCACGAATCGAAAGGCGACGTCATCATCGCCATGGACGGCGATCTTCAGCACGCCCCGGAAGACATTCCGGCGCTGCTGCAGAAAATCGACGAAGGCTACGACATCGCGAGCGGTTGGCGCAAGCATCGCGTAGACAACGCGATCATGCGGAAAATTCCCTCGCGGATCGCCAACTGGCTGATGGCAAAAGCATCAGGAGTCAGCCTGCGGGACTTTGGCACGACCTTCAAGGCCTACCGCTCCGAAGTGTTAAAAGATGTAAATCTTTACGGCGAACTGCACCGGTTCATTCCGGCGCTGGCCAGCTTCTATGGAGCGCGCATCGCCGAAGTGCCCATTCGCAATACGCCGCGTTCGGCCGGGGATTCGCATTACGGGATCGGCCGCACGTTTCGCGTGATGTTCGACATCCTGACGATCAAGTTCCTGCTGAAGTACTTCACGCGCCCGATGCATTTCTTCGGTTCGCTGGGCCTTTTCGGGACGACCACGGGCGGCGGGATCATGGTCTACCTGGCGATCCGGAAGCTGTTCGGCACCGATATCATCATCGAGCACGGGCCTCTTATGATACTGGGGGCGCTGCTGCTGTTGGGCGGGCTCTCCATGTTCAGCACGGGGCTGATCGGCGAGATGATGATGCGAACGTATTTCGAGAGCCAGGACCGCCGGATCTACGCCGTGCGGGAGATCCTCACGCGCAAACAGCGCGGCGTGGCCGGCGGCACGCGTTAAAGAGAGCGGGCAATCTAATCCAAGCTGCGGCCGCGGCGCCAGTGGTCCTCGAACAGACCCTTCATGGCCTCCCCCATTCCCTCGTGGTGAAATACGACGGCCGTCCAGGTGGGCCGCGTGATCACGGGATCGAGGAGCGCTACCATGCCGCGCTGGCCGTCGAAGACCGCCAGCTTCATCGGCAGGGAATCGGCGATGCGGACCTGCACCCCTGACGCCATATATTCGGTGAGGCGCTGGCGATGCTCGTCATCCAGGGAGGCAGCCTCGAGCAGCAGGCGGCAGGCTACGCCGCCCGAGCCGGCCTGCTTGACGAGCTTCTCGTCCAGCGGGTCCACGGCGTAGGGAGGGCGTGAAAATTCGACGTATTCGGTGTGCACTTCCGCAAGCATGCGGCGATACTCGGCGGCCGTTTGTGCGGGTTCTGTCACAATCCGGAGAAAATCCAGGGTGCCGCGGCCTCCCTGCCCTTCCGAATAGAGGGCTTTCAGGTCATCGATGAGGCCCGAACCGGCGCGGCCGTTATCGGTCAGTTCCTGCTCCAGGATCTGGCGCTTCCGGCCCAGGTAGCCGGGAATGGCGAGGCTCGGTTCGACGGCGGAAAACAGCTTGGTTTTCTCCTGCACCACCTGGGCGAAGCCCTTTTCCACCAGGCTGTCGAGCACCTCGTAGATCTTTTGCCGCGGAACATGCGCGCGAGCCGCCAGTTCCAGTGCCTTAAATTTGGGATGGCCCAAAAGGACCAGATAGGAACGCGACTCGTAAGCATTGAGCCCAAGTTGTTGCAGTCTGCGCCAGAACCTCTGAAAATCAACTTCGGCCAATTCTTCGCTCATATTCTCTTAACCTTACCAAATGATATGAGGCAAAAGGACATGGAACTTGACACCCCCTGCCAGATGCGTCAAGGCAATTGACTTGGTACCATTAGAACTCTACAATGAGATCCAGTATCGGGGAGTGTATGTCCGAGAACAACGCCGTCGCGTCGGGTATCGATACGGAGATTAGGCCGAAAATTCGAATTGTCGTTGCGGATGACCACCCCATCTTCAGGGACGGTCTCTGCAAGCTTCTGGCTTTGGAGGACGATTTTGAAGTGGTCGCCCAGGCCCAGGACGGCCGCCAGGTGCTCGACATCCTGCAGCAGATGGAACCCGATATCCTGCTGCTCGATCTGAAGATGCCCGGGTTGGACGGCCTGACGACCCTGCAGCGGCTGCAGACGGCCCGCAACAAGACCAGGGTGATCGTGCTGACCGCTTCGGACGATAAGAACGAGTTCGTGCAGGCGATGAAGCTGGGCACCTCGGGAATCGTTCTGAAGCAGACCGCCACGGAACTCCTGATCAAGAGTATTCGCAAGGTCCATGCGGGCGAGATCTGGCTCGATTCGCACACCACCGCCGCGGTGATCCGCCAGTTCGTCGCCGCCGAGGAAGCGCCTCCGCCGCCGATGCAGTCGGCGCCGCGCGATCGCGAACGGTCGCCGCTCAGCCAGCGCGAGCGGGAAATCGTTGCCCTGGTGGCTCAAGGATTCAAGAACAAGGAAATGGCCGAGAAGATGTTCATCAGCGAGCAGACGGTAAAGAACCACCTGCACAACATCTTCGACAAGCTGGGAGTTTCCGACCGGCTGGAACTGGCGCTCTACGCCATCCACAACAACCTGCACACCGGACGATAAGCGCGTCCGCGCCGCCTCACTGCCTATTCCCGGGCTGCTCCGTACTCCTTCAACTTGTTGTGCAAGGTCTTGAGGCTGATTCCGAGGATCTCCGCGGCCCTCGTCTTGTTGTTCTTGGTGTGTTCCAGGGTGCGCAGGATCAGGCCCTTTTCGGCCTCTTCGACGGTGGTTCCGACCTGAAACTTGATTGCGCCGTTCTCTTCGGCCACCGGCGCCGCCTGGCCTTCGGAGGCGCCCGCCTGTGCGGCCGCCATCTGTGTACGAGGCTGCAAAAGAGCCGGCAGGTGCGCCAGCTCGACGGTTCCTTCACCCGCCAGAATTACCGCGCGCTCCAGGATGTTGCGCAATTCGCGGACATTGCCCGGCCACTGGTGGCGCTTGAGCGATTCGATGACGGCGGGCGAGAGGTCGCTCACCTTGCACTCGTGCTTGCGGTTCAAATCGCCCAGCAGCGCCTCCGCGATGGACTGCACATCATCCTTCCGCTCGCGCAACGGCGGCAGGTGAATATGGAAAACGTTCAGGCGATAGTACAGGTCCTCGCGGAGGTGCCCGTCGCGAACGGCGTCTTCCGGCACCTTGTTGGTGGCGGCCACCACCCTTACGTCCACTTCGAATTCGGTCCGGCCGCCCAGTCGGCGCACCTTGGAATCTTCCAGAATGCGCAGCAGCTTGGCCTGCGTCTGCATGGGCATCTCGCCGATTTCGTCCAGCAGAAGCGTACCGTGCTGGGCCAGCTCGAAGCACCCGGCGCGCCGCTCCGACGCTCCCGTGAACGATCCTTTTTCGTGGCCGAACAGCTCACTCTCGATTAAGGTCTCCGGCAGGGCCGCGCAATTGATGGCGATGAAGGGCCCCTGGCGACGAGGACTCAAGGCGTGCACCGTCCGCGCCACCAGCTCCTTGCCGGTGCCGCTCTCGCCGGTGATCAGGACGCAAGCCTTACTCGGCCCCGCCTGCTGGAGAAGAGCGAATATTTCCTGCATTCTCTGCGAGGTGCCCACCATCTCGCCGAGCGAGCCCTTATAGCTGAGCTGCCGCTCGAGGACGCGCTTCTCGGCGCGCAGGCCGGCGTGGCTCCCGGCGCGCCGGATCAGGGCCTCCATGGTCGCCGGCTGTATGGGTTTTTCGAGGAACCAGTAGGCGCCGAGCTCGTGCACCGTTTTTACGGCCGTCTCGATGTTCCCGTAAGCCGTGAGCACGACGGTGGGCGGCATTTCCCCGGAGTCGCGCAAGCGCTCGAGAAAGGCAAAGCCATCCATCCCCGGCATGTTGAGATCGGTCACGATCACGTCCGCCGGAAAATCAGCCAGCTTGACCAGGGCCTCGCCGCCCTCGGCAGCAGTAGCCGGAGTCATGCCCCAGGCCGACACCATGGCCGCCAAACCGCTCCTCTGGCTGGCTTCGTCGTCAACAATCAAAACGCGAATAGGTTGATTCAATGGAGTGCGATCCAACCCCTATTGTACGCTGGACGGCCTAATTCGGAGAACCACTTGCAAGGAACCCTGGAGGTGAAAGAACGGGGAGAGGGGTCGGGGTTACGTGAAAAGTGATAGTATTAAGACTAATTACGAGGCTGGAAGGCCCTCGACGACGCCCTCCGGCGAATGGTGCGATTTAGTGCGAGGGAGGACTGTGTTCCCACTGGTCCGTCGGGCGAGGCGACGTCTATTCCGTAACGAGCTGTTAAAGCAGGGCGCCAATGCCGTCAGCGTGGCGATGGCCGCCTTCATTCTGCTGCTGCTCCTCGGCACGCAAGTCCTGGAATGGCAGTGGCTGGTCCTCGTCCCCCTGTGCGCCGCGGCAGTCGGATTTTATCTAGCCCGCCGGAAGGTTCCGCCTCCCTACGTCGTCGCACAACTGATCGACCACCGCCTGGGGCTGGCGGATACCCTCTCGACCGCGCTCTTCTTCCAACTTCCGGGTGCGCCGGCCGCGCATTCCGAGGAGGTGCGGAGGCTGCAGCTCGAAGCCGCGGAGCGCGCCGCCGGTTCGGTGGACGCTCGCCAGGCCGTGCCCTATACCATGCCGCGGACGGCCTACCTCATGACCGCCCTGGTGCTGGTGGCCTCCAGCTTGTTCGCTCTCCGCTACGGCTTGAACCGCTCCCTGGATCTCCGGCCGCCAATCGCCCGCATCCTGGAGCAGACCTTCGGATCGCCGGACCGTACGCGGGAAGCGCGCAACAACCGACGCAAACTTCCGCCCCAGGCCCAGCCGCGGGAGCCGGATGACGAGACGACGCTCGATGCCGAGCAGCAGGCGGCACCGGCGGACGCGGATCCGGAGACGACATCGGAATTGCCTCGCGAGTCCAAAGCCGGCAAGGGCGACAAGAAGAGCACCGCCGAAAACCAGTCGAAACAGCAGGAACAGGCCGACGTGGCCAAGTCGGAAGACCAGGAGGGACAGCCCGGCGACGAATCCGGCAACGATGCCTCGAAGCAGAACAGCCAGGCGGGCACCCCCAAGGGCTCCAAGCAGGATTCGGCATCGCGGCAGGACACGAACACGGAGAACTCCAGCCTGCTGAGCAAGGTGAAGGACGCCATGCAGAACCTGCTCTCGCGCATGAAGCCTCAGCCGAACCAGTCCGGCGGGCAGCAGTCGTCGATGGAGCAGAGCAGCAAGCAGGGCTCCGGGCAGCAGAACGGGAGCAAGCAGCAATCTGCGAAGAACGGCCAGCAGCAATCGAGCGGTCAGCAGGCGGGCGAACAGGAAGGACAGTCCGGCGACCAGGCCGAGAACTCGCAGGATCCGCAAGGCAAAGGGACCGGCAAGAACGATTCGCAGCAGGCCAGCAAACAGCCGGGCAGCGGTGTGGGTAGCCAGGACGGGGACAAGAGCATCAGGCAGGCCGAACAGCTCGCCGCGATGGGCAAGATCAGCGAGATCATCGGAAAGCGGGCCGCCAACATTTCCGGCGAGACCACTATGGAAGTGCAGAACACCAGCCAAGTGCTGCACACGCCCTATGCGCAGCGCGGCGCGCAGCACTCCCAGGGCGGCGCGGAAATCAACCGGGACGAAGTCCCAGTGGCGCTTGAAGGCTACGTGGAACAGTATTTCGAGCAGGTGCGCCGGCAGGCGCCGCCCGCGAAGAAGTAACTTATTCCCAGACGCGCTTCGGCACGCCGCGGTCGCGATCTTTCACGCGGTCGTACAGATAGAAGGTAGAAACCGTCCCGAGGGCCTCGTTGTACAAGCTCTCCTGGCCGAGGCCCTCCCGCAGGTCCTCTTCGAACTCGTGAAGCGCGTTTAACTCACCGGCGGTGGCGGGTTTGCTTTTTCCCGAAGGGGTGCGGAAGAACTTCTGAAAGCCGCCATCCACCAGGACCGCGATCTCGCCGCCCAGCAGGATTCCGGCGCGGTTCATGGCCCGCACGGAATCCGCCTCTTCCTTCAGGTCCACGGCACAGTTGGCGCGGCTGACGCGCACACCGCCGGCGGCTAAGGGAGCCGCTGAATAGCCTGCCTGGCGGAGCTGGTCGAGGCGTTCGGCAAAGGTCAGATTCTTGGGTCGCTCTCGGCGAAAGAACATAAACCTCCATTATAGGCGGACCGGCACACATTCCCGAATTCCGTTGAAATTAACACCTACGACGCCGGATCAAGCGCTATATTTGACCCGAACGGAGAGATTTATGAGCCACCCCCGACCGCTGTTGCCGATCGCCATTCTGACCTGCATCTTGCCGCTATGTTCCCTGCATGCCGCCACGGGATACCTGGTACACAACCTGGTAGCCGACACGGCGGGCGTGGCCGATTTCACGGACCCGAACCTCGTCAACGCATGGGGTATCGCCATCAGCGGAGCCAGCCCATTCTGGCTGTGCGACGGGGGCACGGGCCTCTCGACGGTTTACGCGGCGGGAGCCACCGGGTTCTCGGTCAGCGCCACCAAGGCCATCATTCCTCCGTCCGCGACCGGAGGCAACACAGTGTGCACGGGCATCGTCTTCAACAGCTCGACGGCGTTCACGGTCGGGACGACCACGTCGCGGCCCGCGAGCTTCATTTTCTCGACCGAGGGCGGCACCATCTCCGGTTGGGCCAGCGCCGTAGACGCCACACACGCGCAGATGGCCGTCGATAACTCCGCCGCCGGCGCTGTCTACAAAGGCCTGGCGATTGTCGCGACCGGCACCAGCCCGCAACTCTACGCCGCCAACTTCCACAGCGGCGCGATCGACGTGTTCGACGGGAACTATAAGCCGGTCGGGTTGACCGGCGCCTTCAGCGACCCGGCCATTCCCGCGGGATTCGCGCCGTTCAACATTCAGAACTTGGGCGGCAAGCTGTATGTCACCTACGCCAAGCAGGACGCCGACAAGAAGTTCGACGTTCCCGGCGCGGGCAACGGCTACGTGGACGTCTACGACGCCAACGGCGGCCTGATCCAGCACCTGGTCTCGGGAGGTCAGCTCAACTCGCCCTGGGGCATCCAGATCGCGCCCGCGACCTTCGGCAAATACGCCGGAGCACTGCTGGTAGGCAATTTCGGCGACGGCCTGGTGAACGCCTTCGACGCCACTAGCGGCTCGTATCTCGGCACGCTTCAGGACCAGGCTGGAAACAACATCCGCATCTCCGGGCTTTGGGGACTGCAGTTCGGCAACGGCGGCAACGGCGGCGATGTCAACACCCTGTATTTCGCCGCGGGTCCCTCCGCGCAAAAGCACGGCCTGTTCGGCAGCATCCAGGCCAACCCGGTGATCTCGACCGCCTCCATCGTCAGTGCCGGCAGCCCAGCCGCCGGTATCGCCCCCAATACCTGGGTCAGCATTTACGGCTCCGCTCTTTCCGCCGTCACCAGGGCCTGGACCTCGGCCGACCTGGCCGGAGGCAAGCTGCCCACCGCGCTGAGCGACGTGACGGTTACCGTCAACGGGGTTCCCGCGTATCTTTCGTTCATCAGCGCGAAGCAGATCAACTTCCTGACGCCCGTGGCCACGCCGGCCGGAACCACCGTGCAGGTGGTGGTTTCGAACGGGGGCCTGACCAGCGGCTCGACCGACGTGAAAACCCAGACGGTCGCCCCGTCGTTCCTGCTGCTCGGAGGGAAGTACGCCGCGACGCTGCACTCCGACAACAAGACAATCGTGGGCCCGACCACCCTGGTCGCCAACAACAGCAAACCGGCTCAGCCCGGGGAAACGGTGGTGATGTTCGGCACAGGCTTCGGCGCAACCAATCCGGCGATCCCGGACGGCCAGGTGGTGACGACACCCGCTCCGCTGATCGCCACCCCGACCGTCAAAATCGGAGGCACGGATGCAACCGTCGTGTACTCGGGATTGACCGGCACTGGCTTGTATCAGTTCAACGTGGTGGTGCCGTCATCCGCCGCGGACGGCGACCTGCCGGTTACGATCTCGATCGGCGGCGTAACATCGCCTGACGGGACTCTGATTACGGTCCAGCACTAGCCCGCTTCCGCGGCTTTGGAGAGGACCTCGCGAAGGCGCCGGGCAACAATAACGTCTTCGCCGGGCTGCAGCATCCAGACACCCACGACGATCGTGTGCTCATCCGACGGCAGCCCGCCGGCGCCGTTCCGGCCAGTTGCGGGATTCAGTTCAATACTCGGATTGCCCCGGCGTAGTTCCGCCGCGACCGCCATCGGCGAGATCTTGACGCGCTGCTGGTCATAGCGAACCAGCAAGTGTGGGACCGCATTGGCGGCGACGCCGGGGAGAGCGACCGTGGAACTGAGGCTCGGAATACTCTTCAACTGGGCCGCGATGCGATCCGCCCGCCGCCGGAATTCCGTTTCCATGCCGGCATCGGACTGCGCCAAGAACCAGTCCAACGCCGCCACCATCCCGACGATCTGCTCCTTGGCCACTTTCATCCCTCTGCCAACGGTGTCGGAATAGGGCGAGTTGTTCAGTGAAGCGGCGCCGATGAGTTCCTTTTTCCCGAGCAGAAGCCCAGCATTCTGCGGACCACGGATCCCCTTGCCGCCGGAAAAGGTCACAAGGTCGAATCCCATCTCGGTGTACTTCCAGAGATTGGAAATCGGCGGTACATCCGCCGCCGCATCGTTGAAGCACGGAACGCCGTGGCCGTGGCTGACGCGGATCCAATCCTCGCGACCGATCCGACCGCCTTCGGCGGCGTTGAAAAAGTGCGCCATGACGGTACGGTCGTTGAAAGCTGCCTGGTACTCCTCCAGGGTCTCGACTTCGACGAATCGAGCGCCACAGTTGCGGAGGGCGTGGTCGTACTCGTACCGGTGGGCCTTCTGGACGATCACCTCGTTCTTGAGGCCTGTGAGATCCGTGGGGATATTGTGGATCGCGGCGCGGTTCGCTCGGGTCATGCAGGCGGCCATTCCAAGCGTCAGTGCCGATGCGGCTCCATCGGTCACCAGGGCTGCTTCGCAGTGCAGCAGCCGGGCGATGTATTCGCCGGCCGCGGTCTGCAATTCCGCCAGGCGAACCGGACTCTTGGCCGCGCGTGCCACGGCGGCTTGAACGGAGGGCGGCATGATCGAAGCCGTCAAGGCCGTATAGGTGCCGGCCGCATTGATGATCTTGGCGACACCGAGCTTATCGTAGTAGTCTTCGCCCTCGGGTTGGCGCGAATCGGCCGCGTCCAGAGTTCGGGTCACCCCGGCTGCCGCCAGCAGTCCGTTGACCCCGCCCAAAAATTTGCGGCGTGTACTCCCAAGTATTTGCACGGGCACCTCCTTCGCTTCATACTACCCTAGGCTCTCCGACGCCGGTGCTATTCTCGGCGTAGGAGTCTGTTTGTGATATTCCGCAGTTCCGCCCTCATTGTTTGTCTTGCCGCCACCGGCCTCGCGGCGGACGCCGGCGGCGTCCGCCAGGCCGCGGTCCGCATGGAAGACCTGACCGGTAAACTGCCGGAGCCGGTCGCCAGCGAATTCCGCCAGCTCGCCGCAAAGACGCTGGAACGAAAGTACCCGGAGATCGCAAAGAGCTTTCAACGGGCGCCCGTACGCCAGGCGCCGCGCCGTTTCGCAGGCGAGGTTCCCCCGCAGATCGCCGGCATCCGCCAGCGCATGTCGCAGATGCGCGGCCTGCCGACCGACGCCGGCCGCGCCCAACTGGCAATCGCGCTCGCCGGCGAAATCCGCGAACTGCCCGGCGGCGTGGCGAAGCTCAACGCCGCGCTGGGTCTCTCCAGCCGATCCACCGAAGGGGACCTCGGCAGCCAGGCCCTCGCGGCCGTCTCCGGCACGCTCGGCGAAGCCCTGCAGCAGTGCCCCGCGAACGCATCCGGCTACGTGGAATTGGCGGAACTCATCCGCTACGAGCACGTGCCGGCGCCGATCAGCGACCCTTCCCTGGACGCGGCCGCCGCCCTGCTCGAGCTTCGCGACAGTATCCTCGAGGAAACCGGCTTCAGCCTGACGGCGCTCGACGGCAAGCCGTACTCGCTCGACGGGCTGCGCGGCAAGGTAGTGCTGCTCAACTTCTGGGCCACCTGGTGCCCGCCCTGCCGTAAGGAAATGCCCGACCTCGAGAAACTTTACGAGGCCTTGGGCCCGCAGGGGCTCGTGGTGCTGGCGGTTTCCGACGAGGACCGCGCCACAGTCGAAGAGTTCCTGCAGGGCAAGGGCTACACCTTCCCGATCCTGCTCGACCCCGGCAGGAACGTAGGCGCCGCCTTCCAGGTGGAGGGGATTCCAAAGAGCTTCGTTTTCGACCGCCAGGGGAAACTGGCCGCACAATCGATCGATATGCGAACCGAGTCGCAGTTTCGCGCCATGCTGAAGCAGGCCGGCCTGGAATAGGCCCGCGCGCCGGCCGACCGGAACCTGGTCGCCGCCTCCGGTGTCTAAGGCTCGATGAGCTGTCTGTGGCAGGATTTTCGCTTCGGAATCCGCACCCTGCTCCGCAACCGGAGCTTCACCGCCACCGCGATCGCCGCCCTGGCGCTAGGCATCGGCGCCAATAGCGCGATTTTCAGCGTCATCTACGGCGTGCTGCTGAAGCCGCTGCCCTATCGCGAGCCCGAGCGCCTGGTGCGTGTTTATGAAAACAACCCCGTCGAGCGATTCCAGAAATTCCCGCTGTCCCCGGCCGATTTTCTCGACTACCGCAGGCAGAATCGCGTCTTCGATGGGATTGCCACCTACGTCCGCCAGGACCAGCAGTACGGCGGCGAGCGCCCCGAGCGCCTCACCGGCGCGCGCGTCTCGCACGGATTCTTCCACCTGTTCGGCGCGGAACCGATGCTCGGCCGCGCCTTCACCCAACAGGAAGAATCCACCAGTGGAGCGACGGACGTGGCGATTGTCAGTTACCGCGTTTGGAAGCGCCTGCTCGGCGGCGACCCGCACGTCGTCGGCAAGACCATCCGGCTCACCGATTATCCGTTCCGCATCGTGGGCGTGATGCCGCCCGGCTTCGAGCACGTGAGCGGAGGCTACCGGCTGCCGCACGGCGAGGCCGTCGACGTGTGGCTTCCGTTCAATATGCTGGGTAATCCGCGGGGCGTGCCGCGGGCCTTCCACTATTGCAACACCGTCGCGAGGCTCAAGCCCGGCGTGACCCTCGAAGAGGCGCAGGCGGAGATGAACGTGGTGGCGGCCGGGCTCGAAGCGCAATATCCAGACGATCGGAGCTGGCGCATCCAGCTCAACCCGCTGCAGGACGACCTGGTGGGCGGCGCGCGGCCCACTCTGCTGCTCCTGGCGGGCGCGGTCGGATTGGTGCTGCTCATCGCGTGCGTCAACGTGGCCAATCTGCTGCTGGCCCGCGCCACGATGCGCGAGCGCGAGATGGCGATCCGCGCCGCCGTGGGAGCCACCCGCGCCAGGCTCGTGCTCCAGATGCTCACCGAGAGCATGACGCTGGCGGCGGTGGGAGGCTCCCTGGGGCTGCTCTTCGCCTGGTGGGGCGTGCACGCGCTGGTGGCCCTCGGGCCGGAAGGGGTGCCGCGCCTCCGCGCCATCGGCCTCGACCCCCGCGTCGTCCTCGCCACCGCGGGCGTTTCCGTCCTGGCGGGTGTGCTGTTCGGCCTGGCGCCTGCCCTGGCGGCATCCACCCAATTACGACGCAGCCGGCCGCGCGGCATCCTGGTGATCGCGGAGGTCGCGCTGTCGTTCGTGCTGCTGATCGGCGCAGGTTTGCTGCTGCGCAGTTTCCTCGCGATCGGACGCGTGGACCCCGGCTTCCAGCCGCACGGCGTCCTCACCATGAACACAGCGCTCTCGTATCCGAAGCTGGTCGGCGCGCGCCGCTATGCGGCCTTCTACGAGCGCTTCGTCGAGAGCCTGGCGAAACTGCCCGGCGTCACCGCGGCCGGAGCTGCTTCGAACCTCCCCTGGACCGGCGCCGGCGACAACGCCCTCTTCGGGATTGAAGGCCGCCCCAAGCCGGCCGGCGTGAGCATGCATGCTCACTATCTGTTCGTTTCCCCGGACTACCTTCGCGCCATCGGCGTACCCCTGGTGGCCGGCCGCTGGCTCGCCCCGTCGGACCACTTCGACGCGCCCAAAGTGGTGTTGATCAACCAGACCCTGGCGCTCGAATACTGGCCCTCGGCGGAGGCCTGCCTGGGGCAGCGCATCTACACCATGCGTGACGCCAACACGGTCGACCAGCTCATGACCATCGTCGGAGTAGTGGGCGACATCAAGGATAGCCCCACCGACGTGCGTGCCCAGGCGGCCTTCTATGAGCCGTTCCTGCAGAGCCCCAGCTTCGGCAACTACATCGCGCTGCGCGCGGATGCCGGCGCCGCGGCGCTGATCCCGGCCGTCCGCCAGGTGGCCCGGCAGATGGGCAACGACCTCAGCATCCAGGAGATTCGCCCCATGGAGGAAGTGGTGGCGGCGGCCGTTGCCACCGAGCGATTCGCGCTGCAGCTCGTCGGCCTCTTCGCGGCATTGGCGCTCGCGCTGTCACTGATCGGCATCTACGGCGTGATGTCCTACGCTGCCGGACGCCGTGCGCGGGAGATCGCGATCCGTGCGGCCCTCGGTGCGCGGCCCATGGATACGCTAACCCTCCTGCTCGGGCAAGGCGTGCGGCTGATCGCCGCCGGGTTGATCGCCGGCGCCCTGTCCGCCGCCGCATTGACGCGTGTGCTGACGGGCATTCTCTACCAGGTAAGCCCCACCGATCCACTGACCTTCACGTCTGTCGCCGCGCTGCTGGGGGCCGTAGGCGCGTTCGCCTGTTTTGTACCCGCGCGGAAAGCGCTAAGCATCGACCCGGTCGAAGCGCTCCGCCAGATAACCTGAATTGCCGTCAGTGCACGCGTCGCTCACCGCACGTCGTCTTTGAACGAAAACACCGGCTCGACGTCCACTGGGATCGCCTTCGTCGCCGCCAGCGCCGCGGTTAGCGCCGCGGGCATCCGGTCATACTTCGCGAACCACGCTTCCGCGCGCGAACGGTCGCCGGTAGCCTCGATCTCGAGCAGCACTTTCGCCAACTGCGCCAGTGCACCCGGCATCCGCGCGTAGTCGATCCGGTAGCGGCCGTTCACCTGTTGGACCGCTCCGCTGTCCAGCAGGTAATTGAACTCCATCATCTCCGCTCGCCCGTGAGCCTCTCCCGTGCCGAAGCGCAGCGTGCGAAACAGGCCGGCCACATACGAGGCATAATACTCGCGGCTGCGCGATTTCGGCAGCGCGCCGTGGTCCATGAGCCATGCGAGGCCGAACATGCCGGCCACATCCGCCTTCGCCTCCTCGAGACCGGAGTACGCCGGACCAATCGCCTCGCGGATATCCACCTGCCGCCCGCCCACGCGCGCAAAGGCCGGGCCCAAGCCGTGCGAGATCTCGTGCAGCAGCGTGCCGGCCATGTATCCCTCGCCGCTCACTTCGGCCGCCTGGTCCGGCTGCATCATGATTTTCGCGACCGGCACAATCACATACCGCACCCGCGCGTCCATGAAGTTCTTGAAAAAGATCTTCTTCGTGCCCTTCTCCTGGTGAATGCGCGCGTCGTTGGGCAGGTTGTCGGCGACAGCCTGATACCCGTAGCGCAGGTCGCCCGCGCGGTAGGGAGCGTCCATCACCTCCATGGGGGTCAGGTGGCCGCGCTTCGACGGGCGGCTCGCGGCATCGACCGGCAGCGCGTCCTGAATCTCGGGCACATACTTCTGGTAGACCGCCAGCTTGCGGCTCTCCTCTTCATTGCGGATCAGAACGGAGGCGCCGTAGGAGGTCTTGACGCCCAGGAAGTCGTCGAGGTACGTCTCATACGGCGCGAAGATTACGTCGAACTTCGGGTTTTGGAGGTCGAGCCAGGCGAGGTCGCTCGCGTAGTAGTCGTCGGTCAACAGCGCGTCGGCGCGGAGCCGCAGGAACTTCGCGAATGCCGCGTCATCGCTCAGCGCAGCGGCCTCGCGCAGATCTCTGGCCATGGGCTCGAGAAACTCGCGGTACTCCTCGTGATAGGGGACGCCGATCAGGCGATCGCCGCGCCATTTCACCACCGTGTACGGATTGTAGATCGCGTCCTTGTCTTCCGGATGCCGCTTCAAATGCTGATCGAGGCGGGCGCGCGTCAGGTCGTGCGGATAGAGGTCGTGGCCGGGCGGCATGGGTTCCGTGCCGACAAACGGGCGGTTCTCGTCAAGTAGATCCCAGCGGCTGCCCATGATGGCGAACAGGCGGCGTAGCGTCGGATCCTGCGTGGATTTGTAGAGCGCCAGCCCCGCGCGGTCGCTCTGCCGCCAGTACACGTCGTTCAAAAGCCGCGACGCGTCCACTAACTTGTCCACCATTTGCCGCTCTTTGGCGGAAAGCCCCTCGGGGTGAAACGGCATCGGGACCGGCTTCCAGCGGGCCAGCCGCCCGGCCGGAGTCTGCGCCAGCGCGGCGACCGTCAGCGCTGACAAAACGAGTGCGATTCCCCTCATACTTTTCAGACGTTTCGCGGCGGGCCTACCGTTACGAGACAATGGACGGCGGAAACGTTTACCCTCCGTTTATACAGGTAGTGTATTCCTGATATCAGGCCATGAGTAGAATCCTGGTCGTCGATGACGATCCGCATATTCGCGAACTGGTCCGCGTCTTCCTGGAGCGCGAGGGCCTCGCCGTCCACGAGGCCTCGGATGGCCTCAAAGCTCTTGCGAAACTCGAAACCGTCAAAGCCGACCTGGTGATCCTCGACGTCATGATGCCTAACATGGACGGCTGGGAGCTGTGCCGGCGCCTGCGGCAATCCGGCGATTTTCCGCTGCTCATGATCACCGCCAAAGGCGAGACCAGCCAGAAGATCAAGGGCTTCCAGTTGGGCACAGACGATTATCTGGTCAAGCCCTTCGAACCCGTGGAACTGGTGGCCCGCGTGAAAGCCCTCCTCAAACGCTACCGCATCGCCAGTTCCCAGACGGTGCAGGCCGGCGACCTGAGCATGGATCGCAGGACGCACGAGTTGACTGTCGGCGGGCGGCCCCTCACAGTCCCGCTCAAGGAGTTCGAGCTGCTCTTCACGCTGGCCAGCTATCCGGGCAGAACTCTCTCGCGCGACCAGCTGATCGAGGATATCTGGGGCTACGATTTCGAAGGCAATGAGCGGACCCTCGATGTGCATATCAACCGCCTGCGCGAACGGTTCCCGGAGGAACTCCATTCCTTCCGCATACGGACCATCCGCGGACTGGGCTACCGCCTGGAGGCGCAGACCATGAGGCCGCCGCGAGCCGTACGGAGAGCCGTGCATGTGTTGATTTCGCTGGCCTTCGTGATGTCCGCCTTGACCGTCTCCTTTTATCTGACCGGCTTCCTCTACGACCGCACCGGCTGGCATCCGCCGGCCTTGGCCGTCCAGATCATCAACGCCTTCTGCGGCGTAGCCTTCCTGGTGGTCGGCGTGATAATCACCGGAGTCGCCTTTCGCCGCAAGCACAGGGACCCTTTCGCTCCCATCATCCAGGCCCTGGAGCAAATCGCCAGGGGAGACTTCAGCGCGCGGTTGGATGATGCGTACAAGAGGCCAGGGCCCGTCGGCGGGTTGGTCCAGACATTCAACGACACGGTGCTGAAGCTCGACCGCATGGAGAAGATGCGGCAGGAATTCATCTCGGACGTATCGCACGAAATCCAGTCGCCCCTCACGTCGATCCGCGGGTTTGCCTGCGCGCTGAGGCAGGCCGATCTGAGCGGCGAGGACCGCCTGCACTATCTCGACATCATCGAGGCCGAAAGCGGGCGCCTCTCCAAACTCAGCGCCAACCTGTTGAAGCTCGCCTCCCTGGAATCAGACCAGGTCAAATTCGAGCCCAAGCCCTACCGCCTGGACACGCAGATCCGAGACCTGATCGTGGCCTGCGAGCCTCAGTGGAGCGGCAAGGGCCTCGAGATTGTCAATGGCGGAGTGAAAGTTTCCCACTGCGGCGGAGGAAAAGGGGACCACTTCTTTCCTCCGCAGGCCGTTCTTCTCTGAGTTTGGAGGCGGCTGGAGCGGAGCCCTGCGACGCCCGTTAGGGCGGCGCGTTTTGGGCGAAGCGGAAGCCGCCTCCAAACTCAGTCGCCGTCGCGACCCGGACGGGGTGGCGGACTATTGTGGGCCGGAGTCTTTCTTCTTCCTGCTGTTTTTGAGCCGGTAACTGGCTCCGTTCATTTCCAGGATGTGAACATGGTGGGTCAGCCGATCCAGCAGCGCGCCGGTCAGCCGCTCCGAGCCCAGCACTTCGGTCCACTCGGCAAAAGGTAGGTTGCTGGTCACCAGCGTAGAACTCCGTTCATAGCGCTGGCTGAACACTTCGAATAGCATTTCTGCTCCGGCCTTCGATAGCGGCACGAAGCCGAGTTCGTCGATAAATGTTCAGCTGAACATTTTGCGAGTAATGTGAAGTTGTCAGAAATGTGGAGTTGACGCTTGGCAACGCGTCGAATCACGGATTCCCCGGTTTCCAACTCCACATTTATGGCGGTAGCATCGGAACGGCCGCTGTCCGGCGGC
This sequence comes from Bryobacterales bacterium, assembly GCA_963836015.1. Classification (GTDB taxonomy): domain Bacteria; phylum Acidobacteriota; class Terriglobia; order Bryobacterales; family Bryobacteraceae; genus CAWCDJ01. Next base: position 2,032,084 of record CAWIIF010000015.1, read on the forward strand.
TAATCCCATTTTTCATTGAGGTGCCGATGCTACATTCCGTTTTTCCGAGAGCTCATCAGAAGTATTCCTCACTTCCGCTATTGGGGCCGATCACTGATGGTTTTGACGACTGGCTAGCCGCCAGCGGCTTCACTCTGGGCTCACGCACGCTGGCGATAAATCTACTGCCGATTGCGGACAAGAAGCTACGCCGCCGCGGCGTAGACGTCGTCGCGAAGCTCAACCACGCGGTTCTCGAGGAGTGCTGTAAGGCCCTGAAGAAGAGGTATCCCTTCCGTGCAGGAACCATCCACACGCTGGAGCGATATCTGGTCGCCAACGGCCTGATCGTGGATGGCCGCCCATCAGCAGCGACTCAGCCATCGAGTTTGAGCGGAGAGTATGTGGGTCACCTCCGCGAAGTTCGCGGATTTGCGACCTCCACCGTTTCCAGCCACCGGCGCACCGCGCAGTGTTTCCTGCAGTACCTGGCAGCAGAGGGCACTGCGTTGAGGCGCATCCGGCCCTGCCACGTCGAATCGTATGTCGCCCAGGCCGGCAAACGGCTGAGCCGGGCGAGTTTACAACACGACATCGCCGCCCTGCGTGGCTTTCTCCGCTTTCTCGCAACAGATGGTAAGGCTCCTACCGGATTGGATCGGCAGATTGACACGCCGCGACTCTACCGCTTGGAGCGACTCCCTCGCGCCCTACCGTGGGAAACAGTACGCACACTTCTGCAATCCGTGGACAAGGCATCGCCCATGGGCCTGCGTGATTACGCGATGTTCCTGTTGATCGCTACCTACGGATTGCGTGCCAGCGAGGTTGTGGCCATCACTCTCGACGACATCCATTGGAGACAAGGCATCCTGCGAATCCACCAGCGCAAAACCTCCTCGCCTTTGGAACTGCCGCTCACCAATGAGGTTCTGTCCGCGCTGGTGAAGCATCTGAAACGAACGCCACCACCGGCACCATATCGGAGAGTCTTCCTGCGAATGCGCGCTCCCATGGGCGTGCTGAAACCGACCGCTGTCACGGAGGCCTTTCAGGCGCTCGTTCGCAAAAGCGGGCTCAGCGTTTCCTACCAAGGCCCACATTGCATGCGCCACGCGTACGCCCTGCGTCTCCTCAAAACTGGAACTCCGCTTAAGACCATCGGTGACATCCTCGGGCATCGTACCGCAGAGGCCACGTGCATGTACCTGCGGTTGGCCACTGGGGATCTGCGTGAGGTGGCTCTTGCAGTTCCAAGCGCGCGCTCCGGAAAGGAGAGGCAGTGATGAAAGGAACCTCGTCGTTCACCCCGGTGTTTTCGTCTCGCTTGGCGCCCTCCTTCGCTCGGTATGTGGATCTGAAGCGGGCTTTGGGGCGGCGTTTCGATCTTCCAGCCCGCACTCTACAGTCCCTGGATCGGTTCCTCTGCGACCAAAGTGCAAAGTACTCGGACCTGAATGCTGCCGCGTTTCAGGCGTGGTGTCACACTCACGAACACGTTACTTCGGGGGTTCGACGAGTTCGCATGCTGGAGGTTCGGAGCTTCTGCTTGTATCGCCGCCGGACCGAACCGAAGTGCTTCGTTCCGGACCCCAGTTTCTTTCCGCCCTACCATCAGCGGCTCAAGCCATACATATTCTCCGCGGCCGAAGTGGGGAAACTGCTCAGTGCGGCTGCGCACTTGAAACGGAATCCGGCATCGCCGCTTCGCCCGGAATTGACTCGGCTTGCGATAGTCCTGCTGTTCACCACGGGAATGCGGCGCGGCGAACTGCTGAAACTGACGCTCGGTGACTACGATCGCCAGGAAGCGACTCTGCACATTCGAGAGACGAAGTTTTATAAATCCCGCTTGCTTCCGATCAACGGCGAGATCGCGGATGAGATCGAGCGTTATCTGCGCGTCCGAGCCCGGCGGCGGCTCCCTGTGTCCGCGGACACACCGCTCATGTGGAATGCGACCAGGGGAGGTCGGGCCTACACCGGTACTGGGCTGCGACACTGTGTGCAGCCCCTCCTCGAACATTGCGGCATCACCACAACCACAGGGAAGGTGCCGAGAATCCAGGACCTACGGCACAGCTTCGCTGTCAATGCCCTACTGCGCTGGTACCGAGCCGGCGCCGATGTTGAGGCTAAGCTGCCCTTGCTGGCAACCTACCTGGGTCACGGTTCGGTCGTGTCGACGCATCATTACCTGCACTTCATCGAACCACTCCGCACCGCGGCCAGCGAGCGGTTCGCGAAGCATTACGGCGAACTGGTCGCGCCACTGCCAAACCCGGCAAGGAGGCACGGATGAAAACCGGGCTTCCGAATCTACTCGGCGCCGCAATCCGCGACTACTTCACCGACCACCTTCCCCGCCTTCGGGGGACCAGTCCGCACACCATCCACAGTTACCGCGACAGCATGGTTTTGCTGCTGCGTTTCCTTTCCCGACGACGGAACACGCCGATTACGGGGCTCGATCTGACGGATCTTGATCCTCCCGGAATCCTCGCGTTCCTGTCCCATCTTGAACAGGAGCGCAAGAATGGCGTCTCCACGCGAAATGTCCGCCTCTCCGCGATCCACGCGTTTTTTCATTTTGTGGCGTCGCGTAATCCGGAGCATCTCGAGTTGGCCCAGCGCGTCCTGGGCATTCCGTTTAAGCGCGCGCGACAACGGGCCATCGATTACCTGGAATACGATGAGATTGACGCGATTCTCAAAGCGATCGACCGGACCACCCCGCAGGGCAGCCGTGATTATGCTCTCCTGGCGACCATGTTCAACACTGGCGGCCGCGTCCAGGAGATCGCCGATCTGCGCGCCTGTGACCTCCAACTGACCAAACCCTTTCAAGTGAGGCTATTTGGCAAAGGGAGAAAGGAGCGCTACTGCCCGCTGTGGCCGCAGACCGCCGCGGTGTTGAGAGCGTTCAGTGAACAACGCACCCTGGACCTGCGGTCCGAATCTCGGGTGTTTCTAAATCACCGCGGCCGACCGCTCACCCGCTTCGGAATCCGCTACATTCTCGCTAAGTGTCTCGGCCTGGCTTGCGCCAATGTTCCAAATCTCCGCAAGAAGCGGCTGCACCCCCACAGCGTTCGTCACAGCACGGCCGTCGCCCTCCTGAAATCGGGCGTCGACCTATCGAGCATCAGTCATCTGCTGGGGCATGCCAGCCCGACCACGACGAACCGCTATGCGAAAGTCGACCTCGAAATGAAGCGCCAGGCCATCGCCAAGGTCAAGCCGGTCTCACGCCGCGCCCGTACGCCCTGGGGCAAGGACCGCACGATCCTTGACTGGCTGGAGTCCCTGTAAGCCCGAAGAAATGTGGAGTTGGAAACCGGGGAACCCGTAATTCGACGCGTTGCCAAGCGTCAACTCCACATTTCTGACAACTTCACATTAGTCGATCAGGATCACGTCCAGGCGCGCCAGGCGTTTGAGCAACTGGCGGGTGGAGCGGTCGGCCAGCGACGCGTACATTTCGTCGAACAGATCCTGCGCGCGGACGAACTGGCAGCGGTAGCCGTTCTCCAGTGCCTTCAGCAGCAGTCCGCACGCTAATCCGGTCTTGCCTCTTCCGGTTTCGCCGACCAGTACGATGTTCTCCGCCTTGGCGATAAACTCCAACTCCGCAAAAGTGCGGATCTGTTTCCGGTTCACGCCCGGCTGGCGGGCGAACGGGAACGTCTCCAGCGTCCAACGTTCGGGCAGGTTGGCGCGCCGGATGCGCCACTCCAGGGCGCCCTCCTGCCTGGCCTGCCACTGCGCGCGCAGCAGGCGCGTCACGAAATCGGAGTAGCTGAGGTCGTCCTTCTCGGCCACGCGCGCCTGTTCGTCATAGATCTCCACGATGCGCCGCAGCTGGAGATTCTTCAGCAGTTGTTCGAGGTCTTCAGTCATCCGGCGAGCCCTCATCCAGCAGAAAATATTCATGCGCCACGCGGCGCAGGATCATCCGTTCCACGCGGTCCAGGTCGTAGAGGCCGTAATGGACGGCTTCCCGTACCGCGCCCAGCAGCGGCTCCCGCGGATACTCGCGCACGAAACGCAGCAGTTGCCGCAGGGCAAGCTTGACGATCTTGCGGCTCCGCTGCTTCAACCCGGCGACATAGTCGGCCAGTTCGGGCGCGGCCGCCACGATGGCCTTTCCTTCGGGATGGGGATGGCCGCGACGCACTCCCTGGCCGCGGGGCGGCCGATGTTCGGCCAGCGTTACCCGCTGGTGCTCGGCTTCCACAACCCGTCGGTGTGTGACCAGACGGCGGGCATCCAGCTGGATCTCGACCTTGTCCTTGGTCTCACGCACTTCCACGCGCCGGCCGATCCAACCCACCGGAACCGAGTAGCGATTGGAGTGGAGCGCCACATAGCCTTCCACATCCACCAGCCGTTCCTGCAGCCGGTAGACCTCGGGAATCCAGGCGGGCAGCGGCTTCAACTGCAGCCGTTCCACGGCGAACAACTCGCGCGGCACTGCGCGGATATGTTTCTTGTAAGTCGAGTTGACTTTGTCGCACCACTCGCGCGCCCGCTGATTCAGATCCTCCCAGCTGGAGAACGCGCGCCCGGCCAGAAAGTTGCCTTCGATAAAGCGAAACGGCCGTTCCACGCGCGCGGAACGATTCGCATCGCCGATCTCGTGGGCCGCGAACTCGAAGCCGAAGCGCTCGCCGAAGGCCACCATCTCGGGCACCGGAACCATGTCGCGCCCTGTGCCGCGCAGCACCACCACGTGCGTGTTGTCGATCATCACCCGCCTGGCGGCCCCGCAGAAGTAGCGCAGCGCGTCGGTGAGAAACACCTTGCAGTCGAAACGCTGGAACGTCGGGTAGCACTGGAAGAACAGCATCCGCGAGTAACACAGCACCGCCGACGTCGTCTGCACCTTGCGCTTCTTGCCTCCCAGTCGGACTTCGTGCGGCGAGGTGTCGTGCTGCATCTCCTCGCCCGGGGAGAACTCGTAGCGGCCGGCAGGCGCCACGGGTGGCTGACCGATCCCGTGACGGCGGCAGAAGGCGGTCAACGCCTGGTATGAAAGCGCCGCCCCGCCCGCCACCAACTCCTCATGGACCCGGACCAGGTTGCCTTTGCACTCGTGCAGCAGATCCAGGATCTGCTGCCGGTAGGGTTCCGCCTTCTCCCCACGATCCAGTTCGGGCACTTCCGCCGAACAGGCGCGCAGCACCCGGCGCACCGAGATCCGGCTCACGCCCAGCACCCGCGCGATCTCCCGCTTGCCGACCCCCTGGCCGGCCAGTTCGAGAATCGCCGTGCGTTGACTTCGGCTCAACATGCGTTTCCTGCTCTCCTTCGAGTTGTTCGCTGATGCGTTGTAGTTGTCGTTGCATGCGCTCGATCTGGCGCCGCGCGCTTTCGCGCTGCCGCCCATCCAACTCCGCGGCGCCGGCCAGCCGCCGCTGGGCGCGATTCACGATCGCGGTCGCCATCTCCAGATCGCGCAGCAGTTCGGTATGCGCAGGATTGCTCTGCTGCCGCTGCGCTTTGAAGAACAGCTCCGGCGCCTCCAGCAGCCGTTTGCGGACAGCGCGCGAACCCTGGCGCCAGGCGGCGTACAGAAGGCCTGCTTCGCGCACCTCCGAGTGGCGCTGGGAGAAAATGTCGGCCATCCGCTGGCAGTCTTCCAGACTCTGACGCGCCACTGGCGCCAGAAACTTCATGGCCACCTGCGCCGGGATCTGCCCCTGCCGCACCTGTTCCTGAATCGCCTCCGGCAGAACCTCCACCAGCGCCAGCCGCCGCGACACCCAGCTCACGCTGCGATCGAAGCGGCGGGCCAACTCCTCCAGCCCGTAGCCGAAGCGCTGTTCCAACTCCGCCAGCAGCCAGCCCACTTCCAGCGCGGTCTCCGGTTCGGAGAAGCGCAGCGAGCGGTCCAGCAATACCGCCGCGGCCTCGCACAGCGGCCACACCACCGCTTCCACCGTGTCCCGCCCCAGTTGCTCCAGCGCCGCGATTCGCTTGTAGCCATCGATGACCACGTAACCATTCGGCTGATCTTCGGCCGCCACCACCACGATGGGCGTTTGTTGGCCCGATTCCGCCAGCGACGCCAGCAGCCGCCGCTGCCGCGCCGGATGGCGCGCCCGCAGGCGCTCCCAACGCCGGTCGAGCTGGTGGAACTCCAGTCGCATGGCCGCCATCGCTTCGGCATCAGTATGGAGCCGCCGCGCACTGGTCTTTTGCTGCGGGCGGGGGAAGTACTCCGGGAACTGGCCTGGAATCAGTTGCCTGCGGGCGGATCTGGTCTTTCGCGGTGCGCACCAGGAGTGCCCCCATAACTCCAAGAAAATCAGCCGCTTTGCCGCCGATCTCGTCTTTCGCCAGATCCCAGGGAAGTCGGTTCAAAGGGGCCGGTACACGCAACGCTTCCGGCGCTTGTTCCTGCACCTGACGCTGCTGAATGCGGTACCCTGCCGCGTAATCCGGGTTCGCGGTGCGCCACCGCGCCTGAGTCTTCTTCCGCCGTGCTGCTTGGCACTCCGGCTTCTGGCAGGCGTGTTGACGGTCGCCGACACGCGGATCAGGCCGGAACCACCGCCGGCAGATCGAGCACGGCCTCTTCCGGGCCTGAGGCATCGTGATTCATCATCACCACGCCCGCCAGCCCGCTGCTGCGCTCTCTTCAAAGAGGGTGGGTCAGTTCTGGAGAGCAGGGCTGGGTCAATTCTCCCAAGCGCCTAAGCCAGCTTTTTCCGCGAACCGGAGACGTTCGCGGTACTGCAACGAAAGCTGCTCCCGAAGCTGATGGCCAAGCGGCCGCAAGGTGAGCCGCTCCGCATATGGGTTCCCGGATGCTCCACGGGCGAGGAGGTGTACTCGATTTGCGATGACGCTTCTCGAATTCCTGGACAACCGGGGCTCACGACTGGAGTCGCCTCATCGCGAGCAGTCGTGACGCAAAAAGGGGCGTTAGACCCTAGTCTAGTTTGGGTCACTGGGGCACGACCCCTGGGCAGAACTTCATTTACGTGCACCTGAACCGGGTCATCAAGAAGTACGACCTCGACATGATCTATGTCTCCGGCCCCGGGCACGGTGGCCCCGCCGCCGTGGCTAACACTTATCTGGAGGGCACGTACAGCGAGACCGGCCTCAGGAACAGCGAGATCACAGCGCTTCGCCATCAGGACGTGGAACTCGGCGTGGGTGCACATGTCAGGTGTGTCGGAAAAGGGCGCAAGATGAGATGCACCCCGCTACGTCCTGATGTGGTGGCAGTCCTGAAGGGTTGGTTGTCAGGACAAGGCGGCAAGCCAGAAGATCCTGTCTTCCCGAGTTCCAACGGCGGGCGCCTGAGCGCAGATGCACTGCAACGACTCGTTTTGCGGCATTTCGCCACCGCACGTCGAACCTGTCCGTCGCTCGCCTCCAAGACCGTGACACCTCACACGCTTCGTCACGCCGCGGCCATGGCTCTGCTGCGTGGCGGCGTGGATCTCACCGTGATCGCTCTGTGGCTCGGTCATGAATCGACAGAGACGACTCAGATGTACCTTCACGCCGATATGCAACTGAAGGAACGAGCGCTGTCGCACGCCACTCCGAGCAGTCTGGTGCCACCGCGGTTCCGCCCCCCGGACTCGTTACTCGCATTCCTGGAAGGTCTGTGATTATGCCGATAGGCGCAACCGCAAGAATTAGAGATCCTTCGAGAATGTGTGATGCTCATCACCGCGGCGCGGCATAATCTCGGACGCGGCATAATCTGGTCGAAAGAATTTTGAAGAAGGCCATCCTTCACCGAAAAAACTCGCTGTTCTACAAGACCTTGAATGGGGCCAGAGTCGGCGATCTGTTCATGAGCCTGATCCATACCTGCGAACTGAACGGGGCCAATCCGTTCGATTATCTGACCGAGTTGCAGCGGCACGCCGAAGAGCTGAAACGAAGCCCCTCAGAGTGGATGCCCTGGAACTACCGCGAAACCCTGGCCCGGCTGGCCAGTCCCGCGGCTGCGTAATATGATGAACCTCCCTGGCCGAAAAGGATCGACGGCGGCGCGGACCGCAACGTCACTCGAAATGGCCGGAAAACGGGCCTACCCAAAAACAAGAATTGGTTCACGTTTTTGGCCAGGCCCGGAGACTGTCCCTCCGACGGGTCAAGATGTCACTGCGGCCCGGTTCGACGCGCAAGGGCGATGAATCGGGGCGAGCCGAGCACATATGGAGCGCCTTCCAGGTCGCCGAATGCAGCGAGTGGTTCCAGGCCACTGCGTCGAAGCATTCGCCGGAGCTCCGCCGCCGAATGCACCCACTGATGGATCGGCTTCACCTCCCGCTGCTGGCCCCTCGTGAACGTATAGGTAATGTCCATTCGGCCCTCAGCGGCATCGTATATGTTCTGGCTCAGAAAATCCAGATCACCAATCCGTAGCGTCCGTTCTGCCACTAGCGCCGGAAGGATCGATTCTGATACGGCTCCACTTTCGAGGACGAACCGGCCTCCCGGTTTCAACACCGACGCGATCGCATCTAAGAATCGCTGGCAGTTGTCGTAATCGAAATAACCGAAGCTGTTGCCCCAGCAGTACGCCGAGTCGAAGCGGCATCTCCACGGCAGGTTCCGCATGTCGGCCTGGACCCACTCGATCTCGGGTGCGTTGCGGCATGCCTCTTCAAGGAAGCCGGCCGAAATATCAACGCACGTCATCCGGACGCCATGTCGCGCCAATTCGATGGCATGACGTCCGTTGCCGCAAGGCACATCGAGCGCGCTCATTCCTGACTGCAATTGCAGTCGGTCTACCAGGAAACTGGCCTCGCGGGCGGTCAGCTCCGGCGTCACGGCACCGCGCCACATGTCGAGGGCAAGGCCCTCAAAAAACGTCTCAAACCAATTTGGATACACTATTGCTCTCCGTAGATACACTAAGACTCCTCAGTGGTGGGCCGCGGAATGGAGAGCTATCGGACGGCGGTCAGCGGCTGGTCCTCGGGGACAATTATACGTCGTCGTGGACTTCTCCGAGTTGTCACTGTCCTAAAAAAGCAGGTCGCGCCCAATCACAAGGCAGGCTTACCGAAAGGTTGCTTGCCGATGCCGCAACACAGCCCACCTGCGGGGCGTCCAACAACCGCACGGGATCGAACAAACGGCGACTGGAGGCCGACATCAGTGCCTCAAGCGTTTTGGTTCCGCCGGGAAGAGTACAGATCTTGGGTTTGGCAGGGGTATCAATTTTCAGTTGACCCATAGTTTTCAGTTGACCCATGGTGGTCGGCTCTGCCCATGGCCTTGAGACGGGTGCAGCAAAAGGGCAAGAAATGGGCAAACTGCGCCGCGACGTTTTACACGAGATCGGCCTCATCTTCCTAAAGCGCTCATATTTCTGTGAATTTGCCTGATCGACTGATTCTGAATTCGTCACCGACCTTCTGGTCTTAACCAGGAAGTTCGCCGGAAAAGCGCGCAAGCCGAGCCCTAGGCTATCCTGTTCAGGGATCCTCTAAATTATTTATTTTGAATTAATTAGCAGGCAGGCAGGGACAGGCTCTAGATCATTAATGGGGGCAGACCCCGCCCTCGACTGATAGAACATTCTTGAGGAGAATTGTTTTGATCAGTCCAGAAGCGGTTTTAGGTCTGCCTGGATACCAGACTACAGGCATCGAGGAAGTTTCGGGCATGGTGCGGATCTCGGCCCGCTACGCGGGGCCGAATGCGTGTCCGGATTGCGGCAGCCAGCGGCTGCGGATCAAGGACAAGCGAATGCGGGCGCCGCGCCATGAGTGCTGGGGATTGCGGCAGTGCGTGCTGGAGGTGGAGTCGAGCAAGTACCGGTGCAAGGACTGCGGCCGCAGTTTCTGGCAGCGATTGCCGGGGATCTTGCCACGAAAACGGTCGACCGAGCCGTTCCGTCGCCAGGTCTTTGTCAATCATTACGACGGTGTCAATCGCAGCCGGCTGGCCCAGAGGGTGGCGGTCGGCAGCGCCACCGTCGAGCGCTGGTTTCATGACTTTCTGAGGCGGGAATTGGCAGAGCGGCGTGGTGCCGAGTGTCCACGCGTTCTCGGCATCGACGAGCATTTCTTTTCTAAGAAGGACGGCTACGCCACCACCTTCTGCGATCTGCGTCGGCACAGGGTCTTTGATGTCGTGCTCGGACGCAGCGAAGCGGTCTTGGAGGACTACCTGGCCAGACTCCCGGGCAAAGACCGCGTGCGGGTCGTTTGCATGGACCTGGCCAGCGTCTACCGCGTGCTCGTCCGCAAGCACTTCCCCAAGGCCAAGATCGTGGCCGATCGATTCCACGTCATCCGGCTGATTAACCATCACTTCCTGGCCTGCTGGCGGGAAATCGATCCCACCGGAGCCCGGCACCGCGGTCTGCTCTCGCTGATGCGCCGTCATCGTCACAATCTCAAGCTGGAGCAGAAGGCCAAACTCGAGCTGTACTTCGATCAGTTCCCGGTTTTGCGAGAGATCTACCGCTTTAAACAGCGGCTCTGCTATCTACTGCTGAAGAAGCATCGTACGCGCAAACAGTGCCAGCATCTGGCCAATCGCTTCCTGCGCGCCTTAGAAGACCTGAAAACGGCGGGGGTGGCGCAACTGGTACAACTCGGCCAGACGCTGGAATCGTGGAAAATCGAGGTTGCCATGATGTGGCGCTTTACCCGGAACAACGGCATCACCGAGGGCTTCCACACGAAGATGGAAGTCCTGCAGCGCCAGGCATACGGATTTCGCAATTTCAATAACTACCGGTTGAGGGTTAAGATTATGTGTTCGTGAGAATCAGTCGAGGCGGGGTCTGCCCCCATTAAGGGCGTAGAGCCAGAATCAGTCGAGGCGGGGTCTGCCCCCATTAAGGGCGTAGAGCCCGGAATTGGCGTACAGCCGACAAATGGTCGGGGCGAGTGGATTCGAACCACCGACCTCCTGGTCCCGAACCAGGCGCTCTAGCCAGGCTGAGCCACGCCCCGAACTTTCTAGTGTAGTCGGTTGCACCCCCTTTACACAAGCGCGGTACTATCGAAATCGTGAGCGATACCAGGAAGTTACGCGAACTGCCGGCGGTGCATGAGGTTGTCGAGCGGCTCGGGCGGCAGTCGGGGAGGTTCCCGCGGACCCTGGTCGTGGCCGAGGCGCGGCGCGTCCTGGAGGGGCTGCGAACCGAACTCCTGGCGGGGAAAGCGGGGGCGGAGGCGGCCGAGGAGCGGGTCGGCGAAGCGCTCGCGGCCCTCGAATGCCCTTCCCTACGGCGGGTCATCAACGCCACCGGCGTCGTGCTGCATACCAACCTGGGACGGGCGCCACTCGCCCCTTTGACGATCCCAGGCGGGTATTCCAACCTCGAATACGACCTGGAGGCCGGGCGGCGTGGGAAGCGCGACACGCATATCGCGGGGCTGCTCGAACGGCTGCTGGGGGCGCCGGGGATCGCGGTCAATAACAACGCCGCGGCGGTCTTCCTGGCCCTGAACGAACTGGCGGCGGGGGGCGAAGTGCTGGTCTCGCGCGGGGAGCTCATCGAGATCGGCGACGGGTTCCGCATTCCGGACATCATGGAGCGCTCGGGGGCGTTGCTGCGCGAGGTGGGCACCACCAACCGCACCCACATCGACGACTACCGCGCGGCCATCGGCGAGCGAACGCGGCTGCTGATGCGGGTTCATCGCAGCAATTTCCGGATCGAGGGATTCACGGCCACGCCGGCGCTGGGCGAACTGACGGCGCTGGGCCGCGAGCGCGGGCTGCCGGTCTATGAAGACCTGGGCAGCGGCTGCGTCACCGACCTGCGCGACTTCGGGATCGACGAGCCGCTGGTTTCCGAGAGCCTCGCAGGCCGGCGTGGACCTGGTCTCCTTCAGCGGCGACAAACTGCTGGGCGGACCGCAGGCCGGCATTCTGGCCGGCAAAGCGGAGATCGTGGCGCGGCTGCGTCGCAACCCGCTATTCCGCGCGCTGCGGCTCGACAAGCTCATCTACCAGGTGCTCGAAACCACCCTGCGCGACCTGCTGCTGGAGCGATGGAACGAAATTCCGGCGCTGGCCATGATCCGGCAGGCTCCGGAGGAGATTTTCGCGCGGGCCGAAGCGCTGCTGAAACGCTGGCCGGACCTGAAGGCGGAGATCGTGCCGGGGCATTCGGTGATCGGCGGCGGCTCCACGCCGCAGCAATCCCTGCCGACGTGGCTTCTGGCGCTCGAAACGAAAGAGACGGTGGAAACCGAACGGCGGCTGCGCAGGGGCACGCCGCCGGTGATCGCGCGGATCGAGGAAGACCGGGTGGTTCTCGACTTGCGGACCGTGCTGCCGGCGGAAGAGGATGAACTGGCCGCGGCGCTACTCAAAGGCGCCGGCTAGGCGCGTTCCTGATAGGTGCCTTCGGCGGTGTTGACGCGGATCTTCTCGCCTTCCGTGATGAAGGGCGGCACCTGCACGACGAGCCCGGTTTCGGTTTTGGCCGGCTTGGTGACGTTCGAAACGGTGGCGCCTTTCAGTCCGGGCTCGGTTTCGACCACGGTGAGATCGACGGTGGCCGGAAGCTCCACACTGATGGGCTTACCCTCGTAGAACTCCACCGTCACCTTGAGCTGCGAGATGAGGTACTGGGTGGCATCGCCGAGCAGGTCTTTCATGAGGTGCATCTGCTCGTACGTCTCGGTGTTCATGAAGTAGTAGTATTCGCCGTCGTCGTACAAATACTCCATCTCATGCTCTTCGAGCATCGCCTTCTCCACGCGGTCTTCGGAAGAGAAGCGGTGCTCGGTCATGGTCCCGCTGCGCAAGCTGCGCATTTTGGCTTGCACGAACCCGCGCAGGTTGCCGGGCGTCCGGTGGTTCACGCTGAAAATCGAATACAGCTCGTTGTTGAACTTGACCACCATGCCCGGACGCAGTTGTGTTGCAGAAATCATGAAACTCCTCAGTGTAATGGTCTTGAAACTACCAGTATAGCAAGCACCCTAGAACGGCTGGATCTCCTCGCGAACCGGGTCGAAATCAATGCGGCGCTTCTGCATGTAAGAAATGTTACCGAGGTGCGACGCCTGCGCGGAGCGGTGTCCGATGAGCACGTCGGCATTGGGCTGTTTGCGCGACTTCACGCACTCCATGAAGTTCTCGACGTGATCCATGTCGATGTTGCTGAACGCCTTGACGACAGTGGTCTCGGCGCCGCGCCCGATGGGGGTGAACTCATAGCGGCCGCGGTCGATCCAGAGGCGGCCCTTGGTTCCGCAGAACTCCTGGGCGGCGCCGGTGATGCCGGGCACCAGGGTGGCCTCGAAGGTGGCGGTGAACTGGGTCGGGTATTCGAGCAGGACGTTGATGGTGTCGGGCGCGGTGCGGCCGTCCTTGTAATTGTAGACGCCGCCGGCGGCCTGGGCGGAGAACGGAATATCGTCGCCCATGTACATGTGGACCACATCGATCCAGTGCGTGAAGAGGTCGGTGACCTGACCGCCGCCGAAATCGAGATAGGCGCGCCAGTTCCAATACTGCTGCGGGTCCCAGTCGCGCCACTTCACGGGGCCGAGGAAGTGCGCCCAATCGAGGTCCGCGGGCAGGGTCTGCAGGGATGCCGGCGCTTTGCGCAGGTGGTAGCCGTTACCGTGCCACCAGGTGCGGGCGAGGGTGATCTTGCCGAGCTTGCCGGTATCGAGGTACTCCTTCTTCGCCTGAATGTAGTGCTGGCCGGAGCGCTGCTGCATGCCGACCTGGCAGACGCGATTGTTGACGCGGGCGGCCTTGACGATCTGCGGACCCTCTTCGATGGTGCGGGTGAGCGGCTTCTCGACATAGACGTCCTTGCCGGCGTTCAAGGCGTCGATGGCGATGGCGGTGTGCCAGTGGTCGGGCACGCCGATGAGGGCCACATCCACCCCTTTGAGCTCGAGCAGCTTGCGATGGTCGCTGAAGCCCTGGGCGTTGGGCGCTACCTCCTTGGCCTTGGCGAGGTTGGTGGCCCAGATATCGCAGAGGGCGACGACATCGACCGAGCCGGTCTTGAGGAAGTTGCCCATGTCATATCGGCCGCGCTCGCCGCAGCCGATCAGGCCGAGCTGCACACGGTCGTTGGCGCCGAGGATTCGGGAATAGGAGAGCGCGCTGGCCGCGGTGACACCGCGCAGAAACGCCCGGCGGGGGACGTCGGTTTCAGACATAACCAGATTATAAGCCCGTTAATACGCGAGAAGCCGCTCAATTTCGGAGGCCAGGGTTTCGGTTTGTGGGAGAATCGCCGCTTCGAGCCGGGGGTGGTAGGCGATCCAGGTATCGAGCGCGCCGACGCGGCCGACGGGTGCATCGAGGCGGTCGAACAGCTCGCCGGCGATGCGGGCGGCGATTTCGGCGCCGTATCCGAACGAGAGGCAGTCCTCGTGCGCGACGACGACGCGGCTGGTCTTGCTGACGGACTCGGCGATGGTTTCCCAATCGTAAGGGGAGAGCGAGCGCAGATCGATGATCTCGATGGCAGCCGCCGGATTGCGGCGCTCGACCTGGGTGGCGGCGAGCAGGGATTTCTGCACCAGCGCTCCGTAGGTGACGACGGTGAGGCTGCGGCCGGGCTTGACGATGCGGGCGCGGCCGAAGGGGATGGTGAAATCGCCGCCGGGATGCGGGGAGCGGTTGTAGGGCTCGCGGTAGAGCTTCTTGTGCTCGAGAAACATCACCGGGTCGTCGGAGCGCAAGGCGGTACGGAGCAGGCCGCAGGCATCGAGGGCGTTGGAAGGCATGACCACGCGTAGGCCGGGGATGTGAGTGAAGGTGACCTCGCCCGACTGGCTGTGGTAGACGGCGCCGCCGTTGAGGTACCCGCCGATGGGGACACGCAGGATGGCGGGGCAGGAGAAGTGCCCGCCGGAGCGCCACCGCAGAGTGGCCAACTCATCGCGAATCTGCATCATAGCAGGCCAAATATAATCGAAGAATTGAATCTCGGCCACAGGTTTCAGACCGCGCGTCGCCATGCCGATGGCGCGACCCACGATGGCGGCCTCGGCCAGCGGCGTGTTGAAGCTGCGGGCCGCGCCGAACTCAGCCTGCAGGCCGGCGGTCACTTTGAAGACTCCACCCTTGCCTTTGACCTCCGGGAGATTGCGCTCGCGGGAGCAATCGGCGACATCTTCGCCGAAGACCAGGATGCCGGAGTTGCGGCGCATCTCCTCGCGGAGGGTGGCGTTGATCAGATCCACCATGGTCATGGGGGCGCCAGTGAAGTGCGGCTGCGTCGCGAAAGAATCGGCGGCGGGATCGACCTCGGGGGAGTAGAGGTTGAGGAAAACGGATTCGGGAGCAGGGGGCTCGTCGCGCATCGCCTGCTCGGTGGCTTCGTGGACCTCTTCGTCGATTTCGTGGAGGATGCGCTGGAGCATCTGGCGGTCGAGGATGCCTTCGTCCACCAGGAACTTGGGGAAGGTCAGGACGGGATCGCGCGCGGCCTCGGCCTCGCGCTCGGCGGGGGGCTTGTAGAGGCGCTCGTCGTCGGAGAGCGAATGGGAGTAAGGCCGGATGACGTGGGCGTGGACGAGGGCGGGGCCTTCGCCGGAACGAACCCAATCGGCCGCGGCCTGCATGGTGCGGAACGAAGCCAAAAAGTCGGTGCCGTCGACCTCCTGGCGAAAGAGGCCGGGGAAGCCGGAGACCAGTTCGGAGATCTTGCCGCCGGCGGTCTGGCATTCGATGGGGACGGAGATGGCGTAGCCGTTATCCTCAATCAAATAGAGGAGCGGGAGGCGCTTGAGGCAGGCGATATTGAGCGACTCCCAGAATTCGCCCTCGCTGGTGGCGCCGTCGCCGGAAGTGACGAGGGTGATGTCGGCGGAGTGCGGGTCGAGATAGCGGGAGGCTTCGGCGCATCCGGCGGCCTGGACAAACTGGGTGCCGGTGGGCGAGGAGACGCTCACGATGTTGAACTGGCGATGACCCCAGTGGGAGGGCATCTGCCGACCGGCGGAAGCGGGATCGGCCGCGGCGCCGACGGCCTGCTGAAGCATTTCGTGGGGAGTGACGCCGAGGGCGAGGCAGAGGGCGCGATCGCGATAGTAGAGGTAGAACCAATCGTGGCCGGGACGCAACGCCATGCCGGCTGCGACCTGGACGGCCTCATGCCCTGCCCCGCTGATCTGAAAGAAGATGCGGTTCTGGCGCTTGAGGGCGACTTCGCGGTCGTCGAGGCGGCGCGCGGTGTGCATCAGGCGAAACGCGCGGATGAGTTGTTCGGGGTCCAGTCCTGCGAAGCGGGCCGCCACGGAAGACGGCTGGGTCGTCGACTTAGTCACCACGGGGCAGCACCCTCACTTTAGTTTAACAGGGGGGCGCGAGAATACCACCACGCGGGGGTGGGGAAAGCGAATGTTCGCCGCGGAGGCGCGGGGGCGCGGAGGGAGCGCGGAGAAGAACAATGGATATACCGCGGAGACGCCGAGTCAGAGAGGAATGGGCGACGCCGAGGGAGAAACGGCGCCTCTTCCCGGGGAGAGAGGGAGCGGAGACAAAGGCTAAGACGGGCGCCTTCGGCGCCTTGGGCAGGCCGGGAGGCCTACCCCACTAAAGACGGTGCGGGCGGCCGGGGGTGCTCGGACTTTTCGCCGGACGTAGGCCGGCCGCCCAGTGGGTCGAGCGAGAACTTCGAGGACCTAGGCGGATGGCCCACATATCCTTGCCGATTCGATCTTCGCTCTCTGAGATCCCCTGGGACGGCGATACGCGCTGAAGTTCAGTCCACCGCAATGCAACGCTTCGTGGCCACGAAGAAAAACTTTGTCGCGGGCGGCGCGGGTGGGGCGCAACCCTACTTACGATTCCATGATAAGTGCAGGGGGCGATGGGATTCGGCAAGGGGTCGTCTAAGTGCTTTGCGGCCAGCGCGAAATTTTTTTCAGATGGCGTGAACGGCTCCGGAACTGTGAGTAAATAGAAATTCGTGCAGCATGACGGCGCACCAGCATTTCCGATTCACTTCGACGGGAAGCGCTTTTTCAATCCGGACGGATCCCGGGTGCGCGGGTTTCTCGACGTCTTGCGGTGGAAACTTTCCAGCCGGCCCGAGCCATCGCCGCAGTTCGTTTCGGACGTGGAACCATCGCAGCCGCCATCCCGCGTCGAAGGCGCACAACTGCGGGTTACGCTGATCAACCATTCCACACTTCTGCTGCAGCAGAGCGATCTGCATATTCTCACCGATCCGGTGTGGTCGGAGCGGGCAAGTCCGCTGGCCTCGATCGGCCCGCGGCGGCGCCGGAAGCCGGGCGTGCGGTGGGAGGATCTTCCGCGCGTCGATCTCGTCCTGCTGAGCCACAATCACTACGACCACCTGGACATGGCCAGTTTGCGCCGGCTGGCGGAGCGCGGAGAATCCCGATTTGTCGTTCCCACGGGTGTCGCCCGGCTGCTGCGGTCGCGGAACATCGGCCCGGTGGACGAACTGGATTGGGACGAATCGCTGGCACTCGGCGGGACCGTCATCCACAGCGTGCCGGCGCTGCATTTTTCGGGGCGCGGGATCTTCGACCGGAATCGAACTTCGTGGTGCGGATATGTGATCGAAACGGCGGACCGCATCGTTTATTTCGCGGGGGACACAGCTTTCGGCAGACATTTCGCGCTCATCCGCGAGCGATTCGGAGCGCCGCGCCTGGCGCTGCTGCCGATCGGAGCGTACGAGCCGCGCTGGTTCATGTCTCCGGTGCACATGGGTCCCGATGAAGCGGTTCGGGCACACGAGATCCTGGGCGCGAAAACGAGCATCGCGATCCACCATGGCACTTTCCAACTCGGGGACGAGGGCATCGACACGCCGAAGGCGCGCCTCAGGGCGTGCGCCCCGGGCGACTCGTTTCTGGTGCTGAACAACGGCCAATCCACGACGCTGGTATGACGACGTTCGCCTGATATGGACAAGCACACAGTCGCGTTGATCAGCATCATCGGCAGTTCGCTCGACGTGCTCGGCGCCCTGTATCTCGCCTACGACCTGCTGGGCGGCGAACATGGACCCCTGCGAACGCTGACGCGCGCGGTCACCTACGGAGCCATCTACGGAACCGGTTACGGCCTGGCCCTCGGCCCGGTATTCGGCCTGGCGAGCGGGGTGGCGCACGGGATCACTCTCGCGTGGGAGTATTCGCGCGCCTCCCGGTATGAACCGAAGCCGGGATTCTGGCTGGATACGGCGATGAGCGCGATCCGGGGGTGCGGTTTCGCTTTGGGCGCAGCCCACCTATTCGGCGTTCCGTTCGGCATCACGTTCGGCGCATTCAGCACCGCCGGACAGGCGTTCGCGTACCGGCTCGGCATCCGGCCGACCATCGATTACAAACCGGCTGCCCGTCCACACATCACGCTGCATCAATTGTTGGCGGCAGTGAATCGGACCGCTGGCTACACGGTGGCAGGCTACGTCAGCAGCCTGGCGGCGCATTCACCCGAGCACGCGATCGCCGTCGGGCTGAAAGCGGGACTCACCATCGGCCTGGTCACGGCGGCCGCCGGCACCTGCACGCCCTTCGTCGAATGGACGGCCGACCATGTGCCCGAGAAGCGCATGGGAGTCTTCGGCATCGGCCTGATTCTGACCGGCTTCACGCTGCAATCGGTTCAGTACTGGCTGGCGCTGCTCGATGTGAGCGTACGGTAACTCTCACGGGCTCGTATTGACATCCCACAAGAAGGGTGAGAGCCTTGTATACAACCCACAGGAGATGAGATGGCCGAAGGCAAGTCGGATATTCTTCAAGGCACCCTCGATCTGATGGTTTTGAAGACGCTGGATGCCATGGGGCCGCTCCACGGATACGGCATTGCGCGGCGGATCGAGCAGATCAGCGAAGAAGCGCTGCTGGTGAACCAGGGGACCATCTATCTCTGCCTGGTCCGCCTGGTGCAGAAGGGCTGGATCAAGGCGGAGTGGGGCACGTCGGAGAATAACCGCAAGGCCAAGTTCTATTCCATTTCGAAGGCCGGCCGTAAGCAGCTCATCGCGGAGGCCAGGAACTGGGAACGAGTCTCGGGCGTGATCGGACGGCTGCTGCAGATCTCCTCGAGGTAATGCGATCTCGCAAAGGGGCAAACCAGGGACAGGCAACGAATGTTTCGCAAGTGCGGCGAAAATTCGATGCCAGTCCCTGCTTTGCGCCGTAGACTCAGGCTCCGGCGGCTTGGACTGCGAAGCCGATGCGGCGAAGGAATGGCTGAAATCTCGGGTCGGCGCGAAGGCTGTCTAACCGGGGATCCGTGTTGAGCCACACCAGCCAGACATCGCTCTGGGCATAGCTTCGCTCCAAATGGGCGATTGCGGAGTCGGCGTCGCCGAGACCGGCGTAGACGATCGAATGCCAGAACGGGGCGACGTAGCCGCGCGAGGCGAGCTGGTCCAATTGATCGAGCATTCGGAGCGCCTCCTCCGTCTGGCCGGTCACGCCGTAGAGATGGCCGAGGCCGGCGAATCCGGCGGCATGGCCGCGGGAGCCCGCGAGAGACCGTTCGAGCGCGGCGCGCGCCTCGTCGAATCTGCCCATCTGCTCGCAGGCGAGTCCCAGGATGTATTGCGCGGACGGAAACTCCGGCTCGAGGTGGGTGACGCGCAACGCCTGCTGAATGGCATGGTCGTGCTCCCGGGCGATGAAGAAGTTCCACGCCATCTCCATGCTGACCACGACAGACAGCGGATCGAGGTCCTGCGCGTGCCGGATCTGGAGCACGGACTCCGAGAAGCGCCCGAGGGCCGCGAGCAGCGCCGCATACCCGCGATAGCCGTGGACATAGTTGGGATTCAACCGGAGCCCCTGCCGGTAGCGACCTTCCGCGGCGAGCCAGTCGCGGTCGTACACTTTCAGGACGCTGGCCAGGGAGACGTAGGCTTCGGCGAGATCGCCGTCGATCTCCAGCGCCCTCAGGGCAGACGCTTTGGCTTTCGGCATCGCTTCGGCGGGCGGGAGCAGGTCGAAAAAGCCCAGGAGGCAGTAGGAATCAGCAAGCGCGGCGTGGGCCAAGGCAAAGTCCGGATCGTTGCGCAGAGCGAGCTGGTAGTAGTCGATGCTCTTCTGCAACGCTTCGGCCGACATCCTGTTCCAGTGATACCGGCCCTTGAGGTAGTCCTGGTAGGCTTCCGTACTCCTGGTCTGCCGGCGCGCGGGGGCGGGGGCGTTCCCTTTCCCGGCCAATCCGGTACGAAGCTCTTCGCAGATTTTGGCGGGGAGCTCTGCGCCGATCAGGAGAACGTCGGAAAGCTCGCGGCTGAACTGCTCGCCCCAGATCAGCCATCCGCTCTGGACTTCGACCAGTTCGGTTCCGATGATCAGCTGATCGCCGCGCCGCGAGACTCTGCCGAGAAGAACGGCGCCCACATTCAGCTTGCGCCCGAGCGCCCGGCAATCCACCGGCTTATTCCGGTAGCGGAAGACCGTGCTGCGTGCCAACACGCGGAGATCGGGCAGCCGGGAAAGCGCGGTGATGATGGCCTCGGTGAGGCCATCGACCAGATAGTCGGCATCCGGGTCGGCGGTGGCGTTCTCGAAGGGCAACACGGCAACGGACTGGACTGCGTGGACCGACCGCGCGGATGGTAGAGCCGACTGGGAGGGAGCTCCGGCGGGAGCGATGAACCGGTAGCCGCGACGCGCCATGGTTTCGATGAAGACGGGTCTCTCGGGCGAGTCGCCCAACGCGTGACGGAGCCGTTTGATGGCTGCATTGAGGCTCTGATCGAAGTTGACGTGGGTATCGGCGGGCCAGAGCGCCTGCCGAAGCTCTTCACGAGTGACCAGCTCTCCGGGACGCCGCAGCAGGAAAGCGAGAATCTGGGCGGGTTGGCCCGCGAGACGCACACGCCGGCCTTGCTTGAGGAGCTCTGCCGATTTGAGGTGGAACTCGAAAACGCCGAATCGAACCACCGCACCCAAAAGCGTTGAGGGGACCATCCAGCACATCCCTGGCAGGAGAATCCAAGCATTCAGCCGCACCCAGCAGGCTGCGGACTCCCCGTCCAATAGGGGGAGTATAACACGGCGGCGGGGCGGTCATAGTTCCGTGTAATCCGCTGTTGTAAAAGCATTTCCGGTATCTCATACGTGTATCTTCAATGTCACTCGATGGCTATTGAGATACTTCCCGGCGCGGGTAAGACTGCTGAAGTGGGCTGAATCCGCCGAAAGAGGAGTTGCGTGTGAAGACGAACGAGCCGGGACCTACGCTCGCGAGCGTGGACCTGCGAAACGAGGCTGCCATGGGGACTCTCGCCATGTCCATCGTTCACGACCTCCGCAACCCGCTCGCCGCCATTCACAGCGGGGCAGAGATACTCAGCGGTCCCTTACTCCCCGAGCAGCAGGTCCGGCGGCTGGCGGGGAACATGTACAACGCCTCGGTTCGGATTCAGAAACTGCTCCAGGATTTTGTCGATCGATACCGGGCGCGGGAGAGTCAACGGCATCCGTCGGAGGTCCGCTGCCTGGTAGCTCATGCCGTAGAGAGGATCGCGGCCGCGGCCGAAGCGCAGTCAGTGGCCGTCGTGCAGGATGTTTCCGCGGATCTGTTCGTGTCGGTTGACCGCGGTCGAATCGGCTCGGTTCTAGCCAATCTCCTGTTGAACGCGCTCGAGGCCATGCCGGGGGGCGGATCGATTCATATCTCGGCGACGGCGGCGGAGAGTTGGGTGGTGCTCAGGGTGCTCGACACCGGACCGGGAATCGCGCCTGAGATTCGCGACCGCCTGTTTCAACCGTTCGTCACGGCCCGCAAGCCGCACGGCTGGGGCCTGGGGCTGGCGCAGGCGCGCCACGCCGTCATGGACCACGGCGGCGAGATGTGGCTGGAATCTCCACCCGGCGGGGGAGCGTGTTTTGCGGTGAGCCTGCCGGCGTGGCCGAAGGGTTACGTGGAGCACTCGCAAAGACTTGCGTTGCGAGAGCTGCCATGATAAGTTTGTCCTCGGTAATCGAGGACAACGCGCAGTGAGCAAACCTTCCGATCTGGTCCAAGGCACGCTGGACCTGCTCCTTCTCAAGATCCTGGCCCTGGAGCCGCTGCATGGGTGGGCGGTCAGCCAGCGGCTCAAGCAGGTGTCCGGGGACATCCTGCAGGTCAGCGATGGATCGCTGTATCCGGCATTACACAAGCTGGAGCAGGAGGGCTGGATCACGGCGGAGTGGAAGACGAGCGAGCTGGGACGGCGCGCGAAGTTCTACTCCCTCACCCGGCTGGGGCGCAGGCAACTGGAGAAAGAGGCTGCCAACTGGGACCGGCTCTCGAACGCGATTAGCGCGGTCGTGAGGCTGACGGAGGCTTGAGGCGGCGCGGCAGAGGTAAGCCATAGATGGGGATGTCGCGAGGGACGAGCGGGTGCGACCGACGTCATCGACCACGGTTTGATTCCGGTCCGCGATGGTGAGGCACTCAACCCGCGCGGGAGCCCGCCCCCTTGCGATGTCCTTCCACTCACGCCGGCGTGGCGCCTGCCCACTCCCTCACGGTCGCGGCTCTGTGCGAGGGCATCGCAAGCGGGCCGGCGGCATGGCGAGGTTCCCCTTGGCGCCAAAAAGCCAGCGTTGATGTCGGCTGTGGCCTCCATGGGGTTGCATTCCTCAATCGGCGCGCCCGTTATGTAACTGCCGGTCCATTGGCTGTTCCGCTGGGCGAGCAAGATCGTGGAATCGTACGTGAGACCTTGCAAATCCGACAGCTTCCGAAGGAGTGGTTCGCAGCGTTTCAAAATGTCAGCGGCGTCCTGCCGGCACTTCGCAGCACTGGCGGGCAGTTCGCTGGCCTCGATTCTGAAGCGCTGCTGGATTGCCTTCAGCCGGCGCTGGCGCGCGATGGCGATGGCCTCCTCCGCGGCCGCGACCTCGCTCTGCCGTTGCGCCACTCGGGCGGCGGCATCTTCGATTCCGGCGGTGCCGTCTACGACTGCCTGGGCAGCACCATGACGGATGGCATCGAGATCCAACATCTTTTGGCGGCGCTTCTCTGTAAGACCGCATTCGATCTGAAAGAGCCGGATGATCTCCGTCTTAGCCGCCTCTGTGGGCGACGGTGTCTGAACGTTGTTGAACATATACTTTCTCCTCTTTCTGTTTGAAGTCGGGCCGGCTGACCACCCGCCCCGACCACCCAATTAAGTGACTCTAACTAAAGACTTTGTGAGGCCTTTCCAACCGTAGGCAAAAGCGCCCAGCCAGGTCCCCAAAACCGGACGGCATGGCCACCACATGCCGCCCTCTCGCGCGTTCTGGGCCAACAGGGCGCACACATTCATGCTGCCGGAGTCTTCCCTGCGGTGACGGCTGGCGCGGCGTTCCGGGTGCGACGGCGGGCTTCCGCCGCCCTCCGCTCGCGGGCGTAGACTTCGTGGACGTGGTCGCGGAACAGACCGCTCTCGGAATCGAACAACCATTTCATGGCCTCATCGATCCGATCCGCGATTCCCGCCAGCACTGTCACCTGGAGCACTTGGGCGTGCTCTCGCGCGTACTGGATCACGACCCGAAGATCGGCAAAGTAGATTTCGCCAGGATAGTCGCCGAGGTCGACCAGAGCCATATACGGATAGGGCGCCCTCTCGCTCACAGCACGGTAGATAGTGATGTTGAATCCGGCCCCCATCCCGGCGGCGGACATTGCCTCCTAGGGCAGGCAGCAGTGCCAGACGTAGTCTTTCGCTTCGTGTGCAGACGACTGGCCCACGGCCGTCCAGGTCAACTCCGGCGTCAGGTCCGGCTGCTCAATCGGTTCGATGATGCCATCGGCGTATTTGTAAGTGTTCATCGGTTCTTTCCCCGCTCTGTTCTCCCGCGATGTTTCTCTGGGTTTCGCCATGTAGAACCGTCGCGGCTGTGATGCGGCCAGGACGTCCGGTGACGCCCTGCTCTTGGAAGAGCCGGTTCAGCTTGGCCGCTTTCCACTCCGCCCAGGAGTTGGCCTTCGAGCACCAACCCATCTCTTGGAGCAAGCGGTCCCGAACCTTCCACGGTTCCCGCAGGCTCCGGTCCATTTCCAACAACACGCTTTGGGGAACGGGTTCGCCTGCCACTCGCCGCAACTTGTAGCGCATGGGGACGGCGGCCCCGTCCAGATAACGGACGGGCAGACCGTCGGATTCGAAAATGCGTAGCGCTTTGCGAACTTCCGGCCCGTCCAGATCGCTCCAAATGCCGATGGTAGTGATGCCGTCCAGTTTCATCAGGCGAACGCCGGCCCGGTTCAGCACCGCAGATGCGTGGGCCAATTCCCCCGGATCGGGTTCTATGTGAATCTCGGGAGATTGAACGGAAGCGGCGCCTACAAAACCTACAGAACCTGGTTTTGATGGTTTTGGAGGCCCGTCTTCCGCCGAATCCGCCGAGATAAGGGTCTTCGGGGTCCAATCCAACCACCGGCTCCGCTTCACCGGGGTGGCCACCGTGGTGCTCATTGCCACACCGCCGGGTTTACTTCGAACCGGTTGGGGGGACGCCCGCCGAACGGCCCTGACTCGCCGGACAGGTCGCGGACCCACCCGGCATCACCCAGGACTTCCGCCGCCAGTTTCACGGCTTCCGGAGTATCCAGACCGCTCCACCCCTTCAGGTAAACCTCGCGGCAGGAGAAGAAGCCGTCGGCGCCAACCTTGCGCTTCCTGATTTTCTCCGCGAGCTCGCGGGCCGCCCGTAGCTGCGGCGTCACCACGCAGGAGTAAACCCGCTTCGAGTGCGACTCCAAATAATCGCACCACGCCGCGGCCTTCCTGGCGTGCTCGAGCGAAACGGTATCGGCGCTGCCGTTGCCCGCCGCCCATTCCGCCAACTCGAACAGGACCGACAACGCCGGCATCAGCTTCCGGTACTTGCTCAGGTGTGAGACGAGCGCGGGATGGAGTTCGTCGCCGCGCACCTTCACTTCGAGTTCCGCGAGCCATTCCACAAACAGTTCCTGCGCGTCCGGCGCATAGCGGAACCGCATCGGAGTTTCGGCGTCCAGCTCCACCAGCTTGGCGAACACCAGTGCCGCCCGCTGTTCCGAGGCCGCATCCGGCGCTCGGTCAACGAATTGCAAACCGGGATCGGTTTCCGGCCAGACCAGCAACTGGAAACGCTGTATCAGACCGTCGTTGCTCGGTCCATCTTCGAGCGCCTCCGTCAGATAAGAACGAAGTCGGCCGGGTTGGATGCCGCCCAACATCGACATGCAACACGCTTCCACGTGAATGGTGCCGCGGCCCATCGCGTGCTTCCGGCCGGGCTGTCATTATCGGGAAGGATGATGATGTGGCGGTTCCGAAAATAGTCCGCCCAGCCCGTATATAGATGACTCTAGCCGGACCCACCCGGATTGCAGGAAGCCACCAGCCCCCAGGACTCCAAGGTGTGAACGTCCTTTTCTCCCTCGGGGAGGTAGACCGTCTCCGCTCCCACCAACTTCGGGAAACGGTACGGCACGCGCGGACAATCGCGGAAGCGATATTCCGCGCCGTCGTAATCGAGTTGGTCGCTTGCCCGTTTCCAGGTGGACTTGCCGGTTGCGCGCTCGGCCTTCGGATCGGGAAGATACTTGCCTTCGACAGACCGACGACGATCCAGCCGGTGGGAACACCGCCGATCCGTTCGGGGTCGGTCGTGCCGGCGGCATCAACTCCGCTGGGACGGACCTGAATGAATGTCTTCTTGCCGTCCGGTTTCAGATAACGGACGGACTCGAAGAGCAGGTTACCGTTCGGGTCAGTGTAGGGGTAGCGGTCGATTTCGCGCCACCCGCCTGCTGTACGGCGAGGTTCAATCCTACCCACGATGCGGAAGACTTCGGCTTTCGCCGTTTTGAAGTCCGCGCCTGTGAGCGCCATTTCGAGGTCGATGATGTCGCCGCCGCAACCGCAAACAGAATGGCAATACGATCGGCCTGTCGCGGCTTCCACTTTGAAGTTCGGGTCCTTGCCGCGGTGCCTGGGACAGCCGCAGCTCCACTGCGCGCCGGTCTGCTTCAGGTGAGGGATGCGGTCCTTGTAGAAGCGGGACACTTCGCCGGGTGTGAATGTGATGATGTTCATGTGGTGCCTGCCCTTCAGGCCTGCTGCCCGCCGCCGCTGGGCCGCGTTTCCAGCCACGCAGCAACGTCTTCCCGCTTGTAGCGGACAGCGGCGCCGATCTTGATGTATTCCGGCCCCAGCCGCAGGAGCCTCCACCGCCGGACGGAAGCCACCGAGAGGCTCGTGATACGCGCCACGTCGTGCTCGTTCAGCAGGGTTTCGAGGAAACTATCTACTGCTGCCATTTCGCCTCCTTTCTTGATCTCAAACGTGTTGGGCATGGGCCCCGGCGCGATGCCGGGGCAAATGGATGCTCGATCACGCGAAGGGGATTTTCGAAGGATTTCCGGGTGTCCGCTCGGCTTGCAAGGCGTCATCGCAGACTGTCCGTACTTTGGGCTTCCCGCAGGCGTGATCTATTCGGTTTTCAATGATCGCGGGCGGATTGTTCGTCCATCCACTCGCAATCATCGGAACCGAAAATTGTCTTGGAAACTTCCGCGTAGTAGAGCACGGAAGAATGGGCTTCTGCTAGCAATGGTTGTGGCGAGAAAATTCGCGGAAGTTAGGAGAGAGTTTCGGGAGGGTTTTTCTTTCGCTGGTATGCGAGCTTGAGCAGGAAATCAATGGCCTCTTTTGCTGAGCCGGTACGAACCCAGCGCCGTCTTCCCAATTCTTCAACGACAGATCACGTTTCCGCCAGGTTATCGGGTAGGGCGGTTCCGCTTTATCTAAGGCCCTGCAAACGGGTTCCAGCTTGTCCTTCCAATCGCCGTCCGGGGCTACCGTCTTGATGATATCGGTCACGCTCAACGCGGTCTCGTGATCCGGTTTCGACCCACGCTTCTTCGGCGTGCCGGCGGTGGCGCCGGCGGGCTGAACCTGCAGCGCATCTGGGACAGTTTCGATGGGCGGCGGATCCGCGTTACCGATCCGGCGGTAGGCTTCTGCTCTCCAGACGTGCAGCCGTTCCGAGAGGTGGGTGCAAATGCGTTGAATGAAGCGCTGGTTGTTGGCAAACAGCCGCAGGTGGAACAGATACTTCAGCCAGAACAAGAGCATGAACGCCTTGATGGGCGACTCCTTTTCCGGCGTCGTCGTGGTGATTTTGCCTTTGAGAAACTGCCGGCTGAAGGTGTGATCGAGGTAATTCTCCCAATCGCCGGATAGCTGCTGAAATTTTTCACCGAGGCCCTTCCGACCCGACTTCATCCCGGCCGCCTTCAACGTGCGGTACAGGTCCGTCCAATCGGTTGCCGACACGTTCTCGGGCAGGATGATCCCGACGTTGGGGCAGATCCGCATGGCGACCTTCATCGGCAGCAAGATCAATCGGAAGGAGTAGGCTTCCGGGTCCGGAAAACAGGCCAGCAGTTCCTTCGCCTCGGCATCGAACTGCTTTTCTGCATACGGCTCAAAAAACGGGATCAACTCCGCAGGATCGTGCTCGCGGAGGGCCTTCGAGCTCATGCCGATGCTTCGAGTCTGGCCGCCTCGATTCTTGCAAGTGCCTGCTTTGAGAGCGGAGGTTCCTCCATCACCGAAAACCATAGCACGATCCGCGGCCCCGCCGGTGAGTGTCATATATGGCAAACTGTTGAGAGAGAATGCGATGCGGACGGCGATTCCCATTCCGACAAAACAGCTTGCCGGCGCTGGAAGATCGCGGAACTCCTGCGCGCGAGGATTTCCGCCCGATAGCGACTTGGACCTGCTGGTGAGGTTTGCCCCGGACGCAGATTGGAGCCTGTTGGATCACGTCGCGATGGAAGAGGAACTCTCTGCCATCGTCGGGCGCAAGGTGGATCTGGTATCGCAACGCGCCATCGAGCGGAGCTCCAATTGGATTCGGCGGAAGACCATCCTGGAGAGCGCGGAACCGTGGTGGGGGATGGAACCATGCGGGTAAGGGGCGCACCATTTTCAAAACGCCGACGGTCGACGATCCGGCCCTTTTCGAGGCCGTGCGCCGTCTTGTCGCTGCGTACCAGCCGGAGCGGATCTACCTTTTCGGCTCCGTCGCCCGCGGTGACGCCGGCCAGGACAGCGACTACGACTTGCTGGTGGTGGTGCCGGATGATGCGCCTACATGCCGCCTGACGACGCTCGATTACAGGATGCCCGCGTCTGGCTGGTGAAAGCCGAACTTGATCTGAAGGCGGCTGCACATGAGATGACCGCCCCCGCTGAAGCGCTCTGGGGCGACGTCATGTTCCATGCGCAACAGGCCGCCGAGAAATGCATGAAGGCCTTCCTCGCGTGGCACGATGTGCCATTCCGCAAGACGCACATCCTCGAGGAACTCGGCCAGCAATGCGTGTTGGTAGACGCGATGCTGGCACACCCGCAAAATCGACTGCGGGGCCTGTTATTTGTGTCCTTGGTAGTACCGCCGAGATTACGGCCGATGCAGACGATATTAAGTGCCAGTTGCCCGATGCTCCTGGCCGCATGAGCCGAGCGTTGCCGTTATTTCTTGCCGAGCAGATCGAGCTGATGACTGCGGCCCGCGCTCGAACCCTGGTCCCGTTCGTTGAGTAGGGGGCGGGCGGGTTTGTTCTCAGCGGCGCCTGTTGGTCGGATGTGGATGCGGTTGACTACGCCAAACGCGGCGAGCCGGAGAGTGAGTACGTGATCACCGTCCATCTCATGACCCGGACTGAACCGTGGAAAGCTCGCCTCCGGCTGATCAGCGTGGCGGACGCCCGTTGCATTGGTGAGCTCACTATTTCCTTCCCGTCGAGCAAGCCGGAGGAAGGTGTTCCCGAGATGTCGAGGCAGTTGATATCTTCGCTCGGACAGGTGGGAATCAACGGCCAAGCTCGACCTGAGTTCTACGAGGTGCCGGAAGGCCTGAGCCTAGCTGACTTCAGCGGCGAGCGCGAGATCTTGGCTGGGAATCTGAACTTGTGCCTCGCTTGTCCGCGTAATACCACGACCCGCCTACTGTTGGCCCAGACGGCATTGGCGATGAAGAAGGTGCGGCCTGACGTTTTTCGGAATTTCGGGAGCGGATCGCAGATCTCCACGCTGAGCACCTCCTTCCGGAGCCCGCTCACAGCGCCCTGAGACAACTTCTGGAGGGCCCCGTCGCCGATTGAGAATTCTTGCCACGGGCACCGCGCGACCGCCACGTTCTGCGCCATTTCTGCTGGCAGAAAACTGTGCCCATTTTTGTGCCTACCCCACGCATAGAAGCGTTACTCGGAATTGCCAGTCCCGGCGCGCGGAAGGCCCGGAAGCCTTTGAAGACTCGCGACATAGCGCAACTCTGCGCAAAACTGCTGCGCCGCCGCTAAGTCTTTGATAGTACGTGGGCTGTCTGGTTTGGGACCAGGAGGTCGGTGGTTCGAATCCACTCGCCCCGACCAAATCCCTCAAACCACCTCCCGAATCTTATCCTTCATCACCGTCTTGAGGATCTTCCAGCCATCCTTCTGACCTTTAATCAGGGCTTCGCTGAACTTGATGAACTGTTCCGTGCTGACGTTGCCGGGCAAAGGCGGCTCGTTAGGATCGACACGGCTTGAACGACCGCGGGGCCATCGTGCGCGAGAGCGCGGCGCAGGATCTCTTCGGCTTCGTCGGGCTTCTCGATCGTGAAGCCGGCGGCGCCGCAGTTCATCGCGACTCCGGCAAAATCGATGGGCTGCAGATCCACGCCGAATTCCGGGATTCCCCTCGAAGACCATTTGCTCCCATTTGATCTGGCCGAGCGTGTTGTTCTTGACGACGATGACTTTGACATTGAGCTTGTACTTGACCAGCGTGGCGAGTTCGCCCATCAGCATCGTGAGACCCCCGTCGCCGACAATGCAGACCACCTGGCGGTTCGGATAGGCCACCGCTGCGCCGATGCTGTACGGCAGGCCGTTGGCCATGGTCGCGAGCGATCCCGAGAGCGAGAACTGCATGCGGTCGCGGATCTCGATATAGCGGGCGGCCCAGGTTGCGATGGTGCCGCTG
Organism: Bryobacterales bacterium; assembly: GCA_963836015.1. Lineage (GTDB taxonomy): Bacteria > Acidobacteriota > Terriglobia > Bryobacterales > Bryobacteraceae > CAWCDJ01. Next base: position 2,061,995 of record CAWIIF010000015.1, read on the forward strand.
TCGGCCGACACGATGGCATCCGGCTGCAAAAGCTTGTTCAGATGATAGGTGACGGCCTGCGGCTTCATCGGCATGTCGGTCCGCCGTCCCCGTTCCTCGGTCAATTCGTTCCAGCTCTTCATGCGCTTCTGGCACGTCTCGATAAAACTTTGGTCGGTCTTCTTCTTGATGAGCGGCAGCAGAGCGCGCAGGACCGTCCTGCAATCGCCCACGAGCCCCACTTCAGCCGGATAGCGCAGGCCGATGCGGGTCGGGCTGACATCGATCTGCACGGCCTTGGCCTTGCCCGGTTTCGGGTAGAAGTCCAGATAGGGAAAGCCTGATCCGGCGATGATCAGTGTGTCGCATTCCTGCATGGCGTCCTGCGAGGGCGCGGTGCCGAGCAGGCCGATGCCTCCGGTTGTGTAGGGGTCGCGGTCCGGCACTACGGCCTTGCCGAGCAGGGCCTTGATGATCGGACCGCCCACCGTCTGCGCCATTTGCAGAATCTCGGCGCGCGGCATTGAGGCAGCCGCGGCCCGCCAGGATGGCGACCTTCGACCCCTCATTGATCACCGCGGCCGCCTGCGTGAGCAGTTCCTGGGAGGGAACGGGACGTCGCGGCGGCGAAAAGATCGGCGCTGTGCGCGGGGACGTTGGCGGGCGAGCGCTTGCTCTCGGAGTTCCAGTCCTGTACGTCCTTGGGGATGGTGATGTGCGCTACGGTGCGGTAGCTGAGCGCGGTTTTGATCGCCTCGTCAACCACGTTGACTACGTGATCCGGTCCGGTGACGCGCTGGTTGTAGGCCGCGACGTCCATGTATAGCTTGTCGAGATCGACATCCTGCTGATAGTGCGTGCCGATCAGATCGTGGAATGTGTGGCCGGTGATCGCCAGAACCGGCTGCCCGTCGCACTTGGCATCGTAGAGACCGTTGAGCAGGTGAATGCCGCCGGGCCCGGATGTGGCAAGGCACACCCCAAGGCGGCCGGTGTACTTCGCGTAGCCGCAGGCGGCGAAGGCTGCCGCCTCTTCGTGCCGGACCTGGATGAACCGGATCTTTTCCTGGTTCGTGCGCAGCGCTTCGAAAATTCCATTCACGCCGTCGCCGGGGAAACCGAAAATCGTATCGACGCCCCATTCGATCAGGCGTTCCACCAGCAAATCCGCAGTTGTTTTAGCCATTCTCTTTGCCTCTCGCCTTCCTTTCTTTACGATGCCCGTCTCTTGAGCGCGAAGGCGAGCGCGCCGAATACGGCAGCTCCTGCCAGCGCCGTTGTTCCTTTGTGCTTGCGCAAGCCAGGTGGTCGCGGCTTCTCATGCGCCTGCTGCCCGAACACGCCATGGGCGCCGAAGTCGCCGGGCACGGGTTCGAATAGATTGTCCGGCCGATCCTTCGCGACGGGTTCCTGTGTCTGCTGCGAATCAAAGCCGGTGCGGCCGAGATAATAGTCGGCGAGCGCCGGAGCGAGTTTGTTGGCTTCGATGGCGATGACCGTGGGCGCGCCGACGAAGACTTCGCGGCGGTTGTGATGCGAGGCCCAGACGATTCGTTCCGGCCGCCACTTCCGGCTGGAAGATCGGCGGCACGGGCTGAGGATGATTCGGCATTTTCGAGCGGCACCAGGTGAACTGCGGCGTGTTCATGGCCGGAAGCTGCACCATCGTCAGGTGAATATTCTTGCCGATCGTGGATCAGCTCGGTGCGGAGCGAATCGGTAAAGCCCGCGATGGCATGTTTCGCGCCGCAATAGGCCGCCTGCAGCGGAATCGAGCGGTAGGCGAGCGCCGATCCGACCTGGATAATTCTTCCCGCATTGCGGGGCAGCATGCGGCGCAGCGCGGCCATGGTTCCGTAGACTGTGCCGAGATAGGTCACTTCGGTAGCGCGCTTGAACTCTGCCGGCGTGACATCGGCGACGCGCGCAAAGACCGTCGTCATGGCGTTGTTTACCCAGACGTCGATCGGGCCGAGCTCGTCTTCGATCCGCGCGGCCGCGGCCTCGACCTGATCGGCGTCGGCCACATCCGCGGGTACCGCCAGGCCTTTGCCGCCCAATTGTTCGACCTCGCGGGCGGCGACATGAAGGCCTTCGGTATCGCGCGCGATTAGGCCGACATGGGCTCCTTCGCGCGCAAAGGCGCGGACGGTGGCGCGTCCCACGCCCGCCGACGCGCCCGTGACCACGACGACTCTGCCGGAATTCGGTTTTCGCATGAGTTCACCTAATAAGCCTCCACCTGATAGTTGCGCCCTTCCCAAGAGCCCCGGTCCTTCCAGAAGAACGTGAATTCGACGCGTGGATCGAAGTTCGTCGGCTGGAAGATCCAGATATTCACCGCCGATGCCGGTGGCCCGTGAGTCGGCGTCCCGCCAATCGGGATCGCCCGCATGGGACCAATGCAGGCGGAAAGGGCTCGGGCGCGCAAATGCGAAGGGGATGGCCCTTCGCGCTTGACGGATGGGATGATTTGGTTGCCAGAATTCGATCCTGGTTGACCTTGTTTGCTCCGATAACGTTCGGCGACTTCGGGGATGAGATCGAAAACCTTGCGGTCGTGGGCGGAGCGGAGCAACCGCAAATACTCGGAGTGCGCCCAGAGAAAAGGGTTGGCCGAGCCGGTGGGGCCGCCGCAGCGCATGTGGGCATCGGGCAGGTCGTCTTGATCCCAGATCTGTTCGGGCAACAAACCGGTGCCGTTCGAAAACCGTTCCATGGCGCTGAGAAACGGTCGCACATCATGAGCGGCGGCGAGTTCGTAATGCCCGCGCTCGCCCGTGAGCAGGGGCCAGGCCCTGCCTTGGCCCCACTTTACGAACGGACCGCCGTCAGGCTGTTGTCCGTAGCCGTCGTGGTTATAACGATGCCAGGATGGGCCATGGGGAGTTTCGATCTTGAGGGTCGCATCTACGACGCGCAAACTGTCAACGATCAGCGGATAATCAGCGGCCATAATTCCATAACGAACGAGCTGCAAGAAGCCTGCATCGACGATGTCGCGCGCGGGATAGGAGCTTGGAGAACCTGGAGGCTGATTGGCGATTTGAAGCATGGCCTTATCGAGGGCTTCAGGCCGGATCGGCTTCACCGGGTTTGGCCGGGTTCAAGCGAACGAAGTGGCGAGGAACGCCTGGAAGCAGAGAGCCGTTCGTGGTCACGGTCCATTCTTCGAAGATGGGCACGCAGGAAGTCCGCATAACTTTCAAGGAAAGAGGCCGATGCAGTCTGGTCTTCCTTTTCGGCGCGCGCGAAAACCAGCGGCGCAGATGAATGCCGCGATGACGGCGGCCAGCGTGGAGGGCGAATAGCCGCCTGCTTCTTCCCAGCGTTCTTCGCCCGTGACGGGTCCTCGATGCAGCAGGAAAGCCGCGGCGCGCTTGACCATCACCATCGGATTGAACTGTTCCAACAATTGAGGCTTGTACAGACGCCAGGCGAGGAGCACAGGAAATGCAATTTCGTCGAGTTGCATGCCGTTGCGGAAGGCCTCGCCACTGACCCAGAAGTTTTGAGGGAACCCGCCGTCCTCGTCCTGCCGGGCGGCAAGATAGATAAGGGCACGCAGCGGAGCGGCCGTATTTCCAGCCGCCAGCAGACCCATGGCGGTTTCTACCATGTCACGCGTCCAGACCAGGTGGTAACCGCCCTTGCCGGTGTGGTCGTTGCGCGCACTCCCCAGGGAATGGTGAGCGATGCGACGAAGGCGCCCTGATAGAGCTTGTCCTCATGAGTCAGCAAGAGGTTGTAGCTCGCTTCGAAAAGATGCCCATTGTCGCCACTCGCTTTTTCCAGCGGCCTTCTTCCGTTCACAGCCTCTGCCATTGGCTTATGAACACCTGACGGAGTTCTTTGTAAGGCAGGCCGAGGCTCTGGAAGAGCGTCGAAACGACATTGGGAAGCGTCTCACCGAAGGCGAGCGCCATGGTGAATTCCTGGCTTCCCGATAGATTCAACTCACCGGTCAGGGCCACGTTTCCGTTGCGGGCTTCGTCGAACTCAAACTCCATCTTATGGTGTTTCGCGAGATCGGTGTAGCCATCACTGCTTCCGACATAACCGCAGGAAAGCCGCGAAAAACCGCAGGAAACGCCAACCGCGAGCCAGCGGTTCTTTTTCTCGGCGACGAGCAATTCGCGTCCCGAAACCTCGACGACAAAAGCGTTGTTGTCTGACCCCTGCGCCTTCGAGATGCGGCGCGCAGAGAAGGTAAGTCTTTAAGTCTTTTAAGCGAGGCTGCCTCGAGCTCGGCGTGGAGAAGAACGCAGGGCCGGCTGGGATTCGACGATAATTTCCTTGGTAACGGACAATCGTCGGTCCCGATCGTGACTGGTGATCGAATATCCTTGCGACGGCGTAAGGCGATCGCACCTCGTATTCGAGGTCGCGCTTTTCTTCGAGGAAGAAACCTTTTCCATCCGCGAACAGGAATTCCATATCGCGCAGTTGAGGACGGTCGATGGTCGGATAGTAAACCTCGGTCAGGATGCCGCGCGGATCGTGAACCAGACGCGGCCCCCGCTCGAAAAGGCCGTGCCGATGCCGTCCTTGTCGGCATCTGTCCATCGTGGTTCATCCCCCGGCGCTCCGAATGCGCTACGTTGTCCACGAAAGTGTGCCATTTCCGTTCTAACGACCGAGACTTCATTTCTGTCCCAGGTCGATCAGGGCCAATCCGCTCTCGGGATCGAATTTCCGCTTCAATTGTTCGCCGGAGTCCTGCAGCACCAGCTCCAGCGTCGGCCGTACATGGGCTTCAAGAAGATGCCCTCCCATTGCCGCGCCGTTCTTCTTTCCGACGACGACGTGGGCATGCACCTTGGGTTCGCCTTTATCGAGCGCGATGTCGCCGATGAGCGAAACTACTTCCACCTGTTCGTCGACCTGGTTCTTCAGATAGTCCTTCTTCTGCAAGTCGAAATACCCGATGCCCGCATCGCTGAAGGCCCCGATCGCGGTGAAGTGGGCGGCGGCGATACGGTGCTCCTTGGCAAACGTCGTCAGCGTGGAGACGACTTCGTCCCCTGTATCGAAGATCAAGACGGTTCCGTTATCCAGTCTTTTGCTCTTCATCGAAAAATCCTCCGTCCTATATAAAAGGCGCCGAGACCGACAGCGACGCCGCCCAGAAGCAGCGCGCCGGTCCTCATCAACGCGGAACTCTCCTGCGCGCCTTGCTCTGCGAAGTCCGTTGTGGGGATAGTCGAGAAGGCCGCTGCCCGGTTTCGCCTATGCAGGAGTTGCGCCAGGTGCAGCGGGCGGCGGCCGGTCGCCTGCTCGATCTGCGTCTTGCAGCTGAAGCCATCGGCCAGCACGAGCTTTTCCGCAGGCAAGTCGCGCAGATGAGGCCCGAGCTGATGCTCGTAGACCTTCATCGAAAGATCGTATTTGTGTTCCTCAAAACCGAAGCTGCCGGCCATGCCGCAGCAGCCGTCATCGAGAATTTCAGCCTTGGCTCCCATGGCTTCGAAGAGCTTCTTTTCGGCGTCGAGGCCGATGATCGCCTTCTGGTGGCAGTGCCCGTGAACCACTATGTCCTGATGCAGCTGCGGTGGCTGGTAACCCTGGCGTGTCAGAAACTCGGCCAGCGTGAAGACCTGGCCGTGCAGGCGCTTGGCATCCTGGTCGTGCGGACGCAGGTCGAGCATCTCGTCCCGAAACACGGCCAGACAACTCGGCTCCAGCCCCACCACCGGCGTTCCGGCTTCGATGGAGGGCTTGAGGTGGTTCAGGATATCGCCCAGAAGGTCGTCGGCCTGATCGAGGAATCCATAGTCGTACAGCGGCCGGCCGCAGCACAGCGGCGCGCGCGGCACGATCACGCGGAATCCGGCGTCTTCCAGCACTTCCGTCGCGGCGGCTGCTACTTCGCGGATGAAAGTAGTTATTGAAAGTGTCGGCCCAGAGAATCACTTCCGGCATTCCCTTGTTGCGGGTCCCCCGTCTTCGGAACCACTGCTTGAAGGTCGCGGGCGCGAACTCCAGGCACCTCGCGTTCCGACGCAATTCCCGCGAGGCGCTTGGCCCCCGGCAAACTGCGCCATGGCATTCGCGAGCGTGGCGCGTGCGAGGCAAGACGCGCCCAACGGTGAATCCAGCCCATCGCATAGGCGTAACGGGGCCGCAGCCGGTTTTCGTAATAGTGCGACAGGAACTCGGCCTTGTAGGTCGCCATGTCGACATTGACGGGACAGTCGCCCTTGCAGCCCTTGCAGGAGAGGCAGAGGTCGAGCGCGTCGAAGACCTCCTCGCTCTTCCAGCCGTCGCGGATCACGTCGCCGTGCATCATCTCGAAGAGCAGATGGGCGCGTCCGCGCGTCGAGTGCTTTTCTTCCATCGTGGCGCGGTAACTGGGGCACATGGTGCCCTTTTCCTGCCGCCGGCATTCGCCGATGCCGACGCATCGCATCGCGGCATGCGTGAAGCTGCCCTTATCGTTGATGAAGTGGAAATGGGTGGCGGGTTCTTTGGGCGCGAAAGTCCGTTCCCAGGCGCAGGTTCGTCGGTGATCGGATAGGGATCCACGATCTTGCCCGGATTCATCTTCCCGTCCGGGTCCCAGAGGCTCTTGAATTCGCGGAAGGCTTCGCAGATTTCGGCGCCGAACATTTTCGGCAGGAATTCCGCCTTCGATTGCCCGTCGCCGTGCTCGCCCGACAGCGACCCGCCATACTTGACGACGAGCGATGTCGCGTCGTCCATGAAGGAGCGATAGTTCGCGATACCCTTCGGCCGTCAGCAGATCGAAAGTGATCCGCGTATGAATGCAGCCCTGCCCGAAATGGCCGTAGAGCGCGCCCTCATATCCATGCTTGTCGTAAAGCTCGCACAATTCCCGCAGGTAGGGACCGACCTTATCCGGCGGAACGGCTGAATCCTCCCAGCCTTCCCATGTCACATGCTCGCCCGGAACCCAGGCCGTCGCGCCCAGGCCGGACTCGCGGATTTCCCAGACAAGATGTTCTTCGCCGGGGTCGTCGTAGAGCTTCATGTCGGGCGCGTTGCGATGCTTCTTCAGGCTGTCCATCAAGCGGCGCGCCTGGTTGTCGGAATCCTTTCGATCCTCGCCGCCGAACTCGACCAGCAGCCAGCCGCGGCCGTCCGGCAGCAGCTTCAGATCGCGCGGATGCAGGCCCTTGATCTTCATGTTCTCGACCAGCAGGGCATCGATCGCCTCGCAGGCGATCGGTTTGAACTCGAGGATTTCCGGAACATGATCGCCGGCCTGATAGATGTCGGGATAGCCCAATACCACGAGCGTGCGGCCGGGAGGGCTCCAGACCAGCTTCACCGTGGCTTCGAGCGTCACCGCGCAGGTGCATTCAGTGCCGACCAGCGCGCGCGCGACATTAAATCCGTTTTCGGGAAGCAGATCCGGCAGATTGTAACCGGACACGCGGCGGGGGATGTTCGGAAATCGCCGCCGAATCTCGTCTCCGTAGCGTTCGGCGATGTTTTTCAAGCCCGCGTAGATTTCGCCGCGCCGGCCGCCGCTCGCTGACGATCCGCTGGTATTCCTCGTCCGGATGTCGCGCCGACGCGCATGCGCAGCCCGTCGTAGGTGAGAATGTCGAGCTCGAGGACGTTGTCTTCGGTTTTGCCCGCCATGACGGAATGCGCGCCGCAGGAATTGTTGCCGATCATGCCGCCGAGCGTGTTGTGATTGTGGGTGGCAGGGTCGGGCCCGAAGGTCAGATGATGGCGCTCTGCTTCGTTGCGCAGCCAATCGAGCACGATGCCGGGCTGAACGCGGGCTGTCCTGGCTTGCGGATCGAGGTCAATGAGGTTGTTCAGATACTTTGTGAAATCGAGGACAACCGCGACATTGCAGCACTGGCCCGCCAGACTGGTGCCCGCCGCCGCGCGCGAGCAGGGGCGCGCCGAAACGCCGGCACTGTTCCACCGTGATGAGGACATCCTCGACCGTCCTCGGAACGACGACGCCGATCGGCACCTGCCGGTAGTTGGAGCCGTCGGTCGCATAGAGCGCGCGGCTTCCGTCGTCGAACCGGACCTCTCCTTCGATTCGTTTCCTGAGTTCGCCTTCCAGCGCCTTCGCCTCGGTCGAAGGATATTCCGCTACGCGCGGACGCGCCCAACGCGATCTGCGACTCATGAAGTAGTGTTGCCATAAACCTTGTACTTCTCCATATCTGGCAATTTGCATTCCAGACCGAAGCCGGGACGCGTTGAATCCGGGCGGAGCATTCCGCCCGATGGGACGAGAGCGCCGTCGAAGAACATCTGCTCGATCCTGTAATGGTCGAAAAAATACTCGACGTTAATTGCGGAGGGAAGGGCGCAAGCCGCGTGCGCGTGTAGGGAAGGCGCGGTGTGCGCGGAAAATGGCGTTGAAAAGGATGCGCACAAATTGCCTGCGGCGAGGAAACCGGTAATGCCCGCACAGCGGGTGGCGTCTGCCTGGAGCACGTCCACCGCATTTGCTTCGAGCATGCGCCGAAAATAGAACGAATCGTAACCGTATTCCCCGGCCGCTATGCGCATGCCTGCCGGCGCCCGCTCGCGAATGAGCCGCAAGCCTTCGAGATCGTCGGAGGAAACCGGCTCCTCAAACCAGCTCACGCCGAGGTCGGCGAATGCGGCGGCTTTCGCGAGGGCCTGCTTGCGATCGTAAGCTCCGTTGGCATCAACGAACAATTCGGCGTCCGGACCAATGGCGTCGCGAGCCGACTGCACGCGCGCTACATCCGATGCCGGATCGCTGCCGATTTTCATCTTTACCTTGGTCAGGCCCTCATCGATCCAGCCCTTCAATTGGCGTTTGAGCTGCAGATCTGAATACGACGTAAAACCGCCGCTGCCATAAGCGGCGATGGACTGATGCGCGCGACCGAGGAGATCGGCGACGCTGATATGGAGCAGGCGTGCCTTGAGATCCCATAGGGCATTGTCAACTGCAGAAATGGCCATCGAGCAGATGCCCGGCCGTCCGAGGTTACGAATGGCGCGAACCATGGCCGACCAGAGTTCGGAGATATTCAGGCAATTGCCGCCGATGACGGTCCGCTTGAGATGCGCGTCGATGAGATGTGCCGTCGCGATGTCTGCGAAGGAATACCCCAAACCGCTCGCTCCACAAGTGGAGATGCGAACGAGCACAAGGGTGGTCTCGTTCCATGCCACGGTTCCGTCGGCTTCCGGCGTTTCCGTCGGAACTGTATAAGCTGATACCTCCAGGCGCCCCACATTCGGGGTAGAAAGGGGTTCCACCACTAAGTAGATGATGGATTGAAAGAAGTGTTTCGAGCCTACTGACCGCCGGCGAAGGCAATGGTGCTCAACAATGCATCTTCAGCCTGGCGGGAGGTCCGACGGGGCGCGATGCGCTATCGCCAGTTTTTCACCTTCGGCCAGTAATCCGAAAGCGAGTACTTGAAGCCCCGGCAGTAGAAGATGTCGAAATGCTCGTAAGGCATCGAGTATGGGTGCTCCACATGTCCGACCTTCCGCACTTCGGCGAACAGCGGCTCCAGGTTCTCCCGGCGGTCGTCCATCACAATAATGCTCTCGCCTGTGTAGCCGCGCGGCCCCCAGAGGAAGTAGCTCTGGTGACCGCTGATGGCCCTGGGCATGCCGTACTTCGGGCCGAACAGGTCCACCGCGCCCGCCTGACCATAGTTCTGCGCGAATATGGCGGTCTTTGCTCGAACGCCTGGCGGCAGAGAATTGTAGGCATGAGCCACTACCGCGGTCATCTCCTCCCACCCGAACTGGTCCGCGTACAACTGCGGCATTGGGCCCAGCTTATGCGTCTCGATGCGGGGCGGCGCCAGATGAGTGGCCTCCGAGTAGCGGATATAGGTTTCGGCGGGCAGCACCGGCACCATCATAGGCGCCAGCACGACCCCCATGGCGATCATCAATGGAACATAGGCCCACTTGATCCACCGGGCGCGCGGTCCGGCCAGCCAGGACTCCCACGCCACCGCGCCGCCAGCCAGAAGCATGGGAAACGCCGGAAACAGATAGTAGACCCGCGGGATTCAGACCGAAAATCAGGCCCGCCGTTACCAACCAGGCCCAACCCAGCGCCCGGAACGGTTTGCCCTCTCTCCGGAAAAGGAAGAACCACAATCCGCCCAGCCACACCGGAAGACTCAATGGCAACAGCGCGAGGAACTCCTGGAGCCAAAAGGCGCCCGCCGACAGGCTGACGTTGCGGCCATCCCGTCGAATGTTGGCCTGCAGCTCAAGGAACGGGAAATGGTGCTGGATGTTCCACAGCAGGTTGGGTAGGAAGATCAGCAACGCGATGCCGCCGCCGGCCCACATCCAGGGATTGCGCAGGAAGCGGCGCTGCGGAGTCAGCAACAACCCGAGCACGATTCCAAAGCCGAACATCAGCATGGAGTGCTTGTTCTCCAGCCCCAACCCCGCCAGCACGCCGAACCACAGCCACAACTTCTGGTTGCCCGTCTTGACAATACGGATCAGCACCAGCGCGCAGCCCATCCAGAACAGCGGCTCGAAGGCGTTCATCGAGAGGAAGTGATCCATCGCCAGAAAGGCCGGAGCCAGCAGCACCGTCAATGCCGCCAGTCCTTGCGCAAAACGTCGCCCTCCCAGTTCCCGCGCGATCAGTCCCGTGAGCAGAACCAACGAGCTGCCCGCCAGGGCCGGGAAAAGGCGGGTAGCCGCCAGCGAATCTCCAAGGGTAGAGCGGCCGATCCATGCGATCAGCGCGATTAGGGGCGGCTGGTCCACATATCCCCAATCGAGATGCCGGGCGCAGGCCAGGTAGTAGAGTTCATCGACGAAGAAACCATAGCGCCGCCCGGCATAGAGGTGGACGGCCAGTTTAACGATGGCGATCAGCGCCACCACCGCGCCCGCTCCCAACAGCCAGGGCTTTCGCGAGTCCTCCGGCCGCGCGGCGGCAGCGGGATCGCCAGTCTGGACACTCATGAGGCTTCTCTGGGAATCTCCAACTGTAAGTGTACGCGTAGCCGGCCCGGACTGTTCCGTTACCAAGGCGGAAAGGCGGGCCGCACACCCCGAACAGGCTAGACTGAAGGAGAGCAATGCACAGTATCATCAGGCGCTTTCTGCTCCTGGCCGCGACGGGTGTTCTCCTCGCGACCGGATTCGCCCAGACGGGCGGTTCTTCTTATCCCGGCAACCTGCCCACCGGAGACCGCTGGATTCAGCACCTGACCAGCGATCTACTGCCCTTCTGGACCGTGCCGGCCGCGCTCGGAAACCCGCCCGGCTCGTTTCCCTCGGTCCGCTGCGATGACGGATCGCTGCTGGATTACAGGAGGCCGTGCGCCCCGATAGCAGGCAATTCCTATCTGCTGACGCCTGCCCAATACCTGGTATCCGTTTCGAGGCAGACCTACGGCTATGGCGTGGCTTACCACCTGACCGGCGATACCAAATACCTCGGGTACATGAAGGCCGGCGTCGACTACATCCGCCAGAACGCTGTGGACCGCAGCGGCGGGGGCATGTTCACGATGTTCGACCCGAAAAACAACACTTGGGGTCCGCGGCGCGAATTCCGGAATGCGCAGGAATTGGGATACGGTCTTCTGGGCCTCGCGATGTACTATTACCTGACGCGCGATGACCAGGTGCTGCCGGATATCCTCGCCATCAAGAACTACATCGCCGGCACCTACTACAATCCCGCGCTGGGGACGATGCAGTGGACGCTGCAGAACAACGGCACGGAGCGGTTCGACCAGAAGCAACTGGTGGCGGATCTGGACCAGATGAATACGTATCTGGTTCTGCTTACGCCGATCCTGCCTGAGCCCCAACGGACCGAGTGGCGGCAAACGCTGGCGCTGCTGGTGCGTTCGATCCTGGGGACTTTCTACTCGCCGGGTGACCACCTCTTTTTCACCTCGGCCAATACGCCGCAGGATCGGAACCTGGCATTCAGCGGAGTGGACTTCGGGCACACCAGCAAGGCGCTGTGGATGATGCGCTGGACCGGATTGATGCTGGGAGATCAAGGGCTGGTCAGCTTCTCGGAAGCCGCCGGGCACGGGCTTTTCGACCGTGCATACCTGCCGGAAGACGGCTCGTGGGCCGAGGGCGTTCTGCCGGGCGGCGAGACCGACAAGAACAAGAACTGGTGGGTCTTCGCCGAACTCGACCAGTTCTCCGGTACCCTGGCGCTGGGTGATCCCGGCACCGGGCGTTATCTGCCGCAAACCGCCGCCTACTGGTTCGAGCATTTCGTCGATCCACAGTACGGCGAAGTATGGAACGGCGTGAACTATCAAACCAACACGCCGCAGCGCGACTACCCGAAGGCTTGGGCCTGGAAAAGCGCCTATCACTCGTTCGAGCATGTGCTGGTGGGCTACATCACGGCCCAATACCTGAGGGGCCAGCCGGCGAAGCTGTACTACGCGTTCGAGAAGCCGGTGGATCAGGCGTTGATCCACCCGTACTACTTCCCCGGCACCATCCAATCCGTGGAGGTGACAAACGACGACGCTGGAAACCAATACCAGGGCATCACGTTTTCGGGTCCATCGCCGGCTCCGACCCCGGCCCTGACGACGGTCTCGGCAGCGAGTTTCCTGGCTGAACCAGCCGCTCAGGGATCGATCGCCGCCGCATTCGGAACGCACCTGTCAACGGGTACGCAGACGCCGCCGGCCGGGCAGGTTTTCGTCCAGGCACCGGAAAGCACGGTCGCTATCCAGGACTCCGCCGGCGCTGCATGGACCGCTTCCTTGTTCTATGTCTCGCCGACTCAGGTGAACTTCCTGGTTCCGTTCGCTTCGCCCGGCCCCGCTTCGATCACGATCACAGCCAAAGACGGCACAGTTACCAAGGGGGACATGCAGATTGGGGTGGTCTCGCCCGGAATCTTTCAGCTGGATGGGAGGACGGCCTTGGCGGCGGCCAACGTGGTCCGCGTGAAATCCGACCAGTCGCAGTCGATTGAGTCCGTCTACCAGGCCGGCCCGGCGGGCGAGGTTCGCGCACTGCCGATCGATCTGGGGCCGGCTACCGACCAAATATATCTGACCCTGTGGGGAACCGGAATTCTCCAGGCGAAGTCCGTGGCCGTGACAGTTGGCGGCCAGGAGGTAGGGGTGCTTTACTGGGGCCCCCAGAGACTATCCGCGGGAGTCAATCTGGCGGGCGTGGAACAGCTCAATATCGGACCCTTACCACGTTCATTGGCGGGCGCCGGCGAGGTAAATATCATTGTCGCCGCCGACGGGCAGACGGCTAATCCAGTACAGGTAGCGATCAAGTAGTCATCACCCGGCGTCAATACTCTGCGGTGTACCCGGGTCTCAGTGTCTGCGCTCGTTGTCGAGGCTCTCGGCGCTTAACAGGCCCATGTGGACGGCGTACCGGACCACGTCGCTACGGGTGCGGAGGCCGAGTTTGCTCAGCACGCGCGAGCGGTAGGTCTCCACGGTCTTCACGCTCAGGAAGATCTGGCCGGCGATCTGCTTGTTGCTGAAGCCCCGGGCCACCAGCCGCAGCACCTGCATCTCGCGGTCGCTGAGTATGGCCGGCTTGGCCTTGGCCGAAGCGCCTTTGTCCCTGCCCTGCACCTCCTGAACCAGCACGCCGGCCAGGCTCGGATCGATGAAAGTCCCGCCCGTGTGCACGGCGCGAATGGCCGATAACAGGTCTCCGTCCACCGAACGTTTCAGCACGTAGCCGGACGCACCAGCGGCCAGGACGGAGCGCAAGTATGCCGGATCGTCATGCATCGTAAGCACCACTACGCGCGTCTTCCCGCCGCCTTGCAGAATTTTCCGAAGCGCTTCGACGCCGGTGACGCGGGGCATGGTCAGGTCCATCAAGGCAACATCGGGGTTGGTTTCGCGCGCAGTTTCGATGGCCTGCTCGCCGTCCGAGGCTTCCCCGACCACTTCCATATCGGCCTGGGAGTTGACGAGCAGCTTCAGCCCGGCGCGGAGAATCGCGTGATCGTCGGCGATCAGTACCCGGATCTTGGGTCTGGATGCGGACATCTCAGCCTTTCGAACCCCGGCTCAAGCTGGGGAACTCCCAATCGACGAGCGGCACGTGCACCTGCACCTGAGTTCCCTGAGGTCCCGATTGGAACGTTGCGGTTCCGCCCAGCAGCGTGGCGCGTTCCCGTATACTCCGCAAGCCGAGGTGGCTGGCCGAACTCAGAGCGGCAGCGCTGGTATCGAATCCACGTCCGTCGTCCCTCACCGACACCTCGAGCGCCCGAACCGTGTGTCTGAAATCGACCCGCACGGTACGGGCGCGCGCGTGCCTCGCCACATTGGTCAGCGTCTCCTGAAGAATACGGTATAGCGCAACCTGGACGGCGTGCGGCAGCCTGGCGGATGCCAGCCCGTTCAACGCGAGCTGCACCCGTACGTCGTGGGTTTTCGAAAATTCCGCAACATACCGGTTCAATGCGGCGTCCAGGCCATGATCGTCAAGAGCCATAGGATGAAGCCCACGGGCCAGGCGCCCGACTTCATCGATCGCTTGAGCGGTGATTTCGCGCATCCGCCGGCCCAGCGATCTACAATTCGCCAGATTCCTGGAATCGTCGAGCCTCCTGAGGCCGACCAGCAGCGAAGTCAATAACTGGCCGGCTTCGTCGTGTAACTCGCGGGCGATGCGGCTACGCTCGGCTTCCTGCGCCGACAGTTCGCGCTCCAGGAGAAGGCGGTGCATGGATTCCGCCTGCCGGATTTCCGCTTCCTGCTTTTGTCTCTGGTCGGTAAGATCGGTCACCACCATGCCCAGCACCTGGCCCCGGTACCCATGCAGCCGGCTGAAGGAAAGATGGACGGGAACCGGATTACCGGATCGGGTTTGGAGGAGGAACTCGCCTTTCACCGGCCGCTTCCGCGCCGCACGCAGGATCTCGTCGAGCCTGCCGCGGCAGGCCTCATGGACCAGCGTATGAAGTGTCATACTGATCAGCTTGGCGGGAGGATGGCCCGTGAGTCCTCCGAAGCTGCGGTTGCAATAAAGGATTACGCCGTCGATCGAGACGGTCGCAGCTCCTTCGCTCATGGCCTCCACCAACATGCGGTAGGCCGACTCGCCGCCCTTTAAGGTCACGACCTTGGCCCCATGACGGCCGAATACGACGAGGGCGTCTACATCGCGGGATGGAATGGCGCGCAGTGATTGCTCGGCAGCCCTGACGCGCTTGAGGAGCTGGTCCTGGCGCGTCGGACGCGGTGCCGCCTTGGACACGCGGGGGCGTTGGCAGTCAGGCGCGGTTTTCCTGCGTGGCATATGCGGCTTGCCTCAACTTACGGGACTCGCTGAAGGTCCAATCCTATCAAGGCGCGCTCAGCCAATGACAGGTTGCCGACGATTTTCTTGATTGGTGCGGGCAGTTTTCTGACCAATGTCGGAATGGCGACAATCTGGTCCCCTTTGGCCAATTGGGGCTTTTCGAGTAAGTCGATGATCTTGATGCGATACCGTCCCTTGAGCCGCTCCTCGCAGATCTTCTTTAAGTTTCCTATGGCGGCTACCGAGTTTGGGGTCTGGCCCGCGATGTACAGTCGAAGCTCCCAAAACTCCTCTTTAGGCTTCCTGGCGGGGTGATTATTCCTGGCTGCCGCTCCCTTGGGCGCTCTCACCGCGCGCCTCTTTCCACAAATGCGGAAACGTGCCTGTAGCCGGTGAGCGCATCGCCCAGCCGTAACTTTCTGCCTTTCATGAGCAGCTCGCGCACTTCGCGGGAATGGGACATCCCCCGGGACTTCACGATGGACAGTCCCCGCACGGGCACGCCGGCCCGTTCCCAATCGGAGAGTGCGATCCAGGTGTCCATCAGCGATGAGACGCCCTCATAATCCATTCCTTCCTGGTTCATCACGGATACGAGGTTCGTGAAGACCGAGGTGATCTGGCGGACCTTGAGGAAATCGATCAAGCGAGTGAACATTATTCTTGCACCGTGAGGATTGCCAGTGGAGAAGATGCCGGTGACGGGGTCTACCACCACAAAATCCGGCTCCATTCGCCCGATCTGTTTCTGCATTGTGGCCAAATGTCCTTCCAGGCCGGAACTAGTCGGTCGAACCGCGTAAAAATTCAACAAGCCTTTACGGACCCAGGGTTCGATGCGTATCCCGAGTTGCGCCATATTGCGGTTGATCTGGCTGGGAGACTCTTCAAACGCGAAGTATAAGCCCTTTTCGCCACGCTCGCATGCCGCCTCCGCGAACCTGGCCGCGATGCTGGTTTTGCCGCTTCCCGGAATTCCCGAGACCAGCACGCTGCTGCCCCGATAGAAACCCTTGCCGTCCATCATCCCATCCAGATCGGGCATTCCCGTGGGCACTCGCTCCCTGGACGCCTTGTGGGTGAGGAGGAGCGAGGTCACCGGCGCCAGAAAGATCCCATTGTCGTCGATCAGGAACGGGTATTCGTCCGTGCCGTGCGAAGCGCCCCGATACTTCACGATGCGGAGCCGGCGCGTGGAAATCTCCTCGCTGACACGGTGATCCAGAAGGATCACGCAATCGGCGATGTACTCTTCCAAACCGAGACGGGTGAGAGTCCGCTCGCCGCGCTCACCGGTAACGATAGCGGTAAGATGGTGCTCGTCCAGCCACCGAAACAGGCGGCGCAGTTCCGACCGCAGTATGCCCTCATCCTTGAGCCCCGCAAATAAACCTTCGATTCCGTCCATCACCACACGCCTGGCGCCGATCGATTCAACCGCATGTCCCAGCCGGATGAACAATCCCTGGAGGTCGTATTCTCCGGTCTCCTCGATTTCGTTGCGATCGATCACGATGTGATCCACGAGCAGCTTTTTGCGCTTGCTGAGGGCCGGCAGGTCGACGCCCAGCGATGCGAGGTTGGCACCGAGCTTTTCCTCCGACTCATCGAACTGGAGGCAGACGCCAGGCTCCCCACAGCCGAGTACGCCGTGTACCAGGAAGGACATCGCGAGCAGAGTCTTGCCGCAACCGGGGCTGCCCACGATCAATGTGGTGCGGCCTTTCGGCAACCCACCGCCGGTAATTTCGTCGAGGCCGGCGACTCCGGTGGGGGCCTTTGCCAAGGCGTTTCGCGAAAGTGAGCGCATTCTCATCCGAGTTCCGAAAGCAAACGGTTCATCGTATCATGGGCACCTCCAGCCAAAGGCAGCCCCGCCCGTAGTGTCAACCCATACCTTCAGACCCGCTCCTGTCAGGGATAACCCTGACATGAGCCATCAGTTTTGGCTGCCAAATCCGACTATCTTTTGCATTCGGGCGATGGAATACTGATGACGAAATCTCATCAGAACTGTCGGCGATCGTACCGAGTGCAAGCTCTCATGCCAATGAAGAGTGGAGTCCAGGACGTCCGTGTGCGGCGCAGGCGGGGCGCGATCGCCTTCGCCGGCGCCGCGCTCATCCTGCTGACGATCGTGGGCTTGTCGTATCAGGAGTTACTGCGCTATGGCAGGGCGGATGCGGATGCCGCTTTGACGGCCGAGATTCTGGGTTCGGTCGACCGGCTTCAGTTGCAGGTTCTGGATGCCGAGACGGGTCAGCGCGGTTTCCTCCTGACCGGCGAGGACCGGTACCTCGAACCTTACAACGCCGCGGCCCGGACCATTCCGGGTGAGCTTGCGCAAGTCGATGCCCTCCTTTCGCGGCGCCGTTCCGAGACGGGAAACCTCACGGAGATCCATCGCCTGATCCTCCTGAAAATGCAGGAACTGGCGCACACGATTGAACTGCGTCGAAGCGGCGGTGCGGCAGCCGCCCTGGGTGTGGTGCTGGGCGACCAAGGCCGACGCACGATGGTCCAGATCCGTCAGGTGGTCTCCGCGATTCACGCCAATGAAGGCGCGTCAGCACGGAACGCCTCGGCGGAAGGCGAGGCCGCCACTCGTACCGCTCTACTGGTGACGATCGGCGGAGCGTTGATTCTCCTGTTCCTGTTCGCGGCAGGGCTGGATCCGATCCTGGACGCCCATCCGCGTGCCCCAGGCCGGTCGCGGCTCAAGATCTACGGGTCGGCCGTACTGGCCACGATCCTGGCGGATCTGTTAGGTCTCGCCTCGACGGCCCTCAGGGGCCCAACGCCAGAGTCCTACATCTTTTTCTACCCTGCGGTTCTCTTCGCGTCGTGGTACGGAGGCTTTCGGGCGGGCGCGCTGGCGATTGTGCTGTCCGCGACGGCCGCGTTTTCATCTGCGGTTTCACATGGGAGCACGGACTACATCACTCTGCTGCTTTTCATTCTTGTTTGCACCGGCATCGCGGTGCTGGGCCATACGCAAAGACGAGCCCTCCAGCGTGCTGACCAGGAGGCGGCGCAGCGACGGGCCGCCGAAGACGCCGAGAGGGCGCTGAGGGAACGCTTCGAGACCACGCTTGCCAGCATTGGGGACGCGGTTGTCTCGACCGACGCTCGGGGCAATGTGTTGTTCGCCAATGAGATGGCTTGCGCGCTGCTGCGCTGCCCCTTAACCGCTGTAGCCGGCAAGCCGTTCGCTTCCGTATTTCGGATGGTCAACGAGGAGACCCGCGAACCGGTGGAAAGCCCCGTCGATAAGGTGTTACGCGAGGGCGACGCCTGCGGGCTGGCCAATCATACGATCCTGATTGCCGCGGACGGAGCGGAAGTCCCCATCGACGACAGCGGCGCGCCGGTTCGGGGGGCGGACGGAGCGATCACCGGTGTGGTGCTGGTATTCCGGGACATCACCGAACGCCGCGCCGGGGAAAAGAGGCTGTTGGAGCAGGCGGCCGAACTTCAGGAAACCGCGGAGCGATTTCAAACCCTCGCCAGCGCCATTCCGCAATTGGTCTGGATCGCGCACGCGGATGGCTGGATCTTCTGGTTCAACGAACGTTGGTACGAGTATACCGGCACCACACCTGCCGAGATGGAGGGTTGGGGCTGGCAGAGCGTCCACGATCCCGCGGTCCTTTCGTCCGTGCTGGAGCGATGGAAGGCCAGCGTCGCGACCGGAATGCCATTCGATATGACTTTTCCGCTACGGGGCGCCGACGGCGTGTTCCGTCCCTTCCTGACCCGAGTGATGCCGGTGCGCGATGCCGCCGGCAAGGTCGTCCGCTGGTTCGGCACGAATACGGATATCAGCGAAATGTGCCGAGTCGAGGAAGCGCTACGGACGAGCGAGGCGCGCCTGGCGCGATCGATCCAGGAATTGGCGCGGTCTAACGAGGACCTCGAGCGTTTCGCGTTCGTGGCCAGCCACGATTTGCAGGAGCCGTTGCGCATGATCTCCACTTATGCGCAGCTTCTTACAAGGCAGATCCCGGGAGATCCCGATTCGACAGTGACGATCCTCACCAGGCACCTCCTCGACGGCGTGACGCGGATGCGGGAGCTGCTGAGCGACCTGCTGGCGTACGCCGAAATCGGCGCCCGGAGGGATCCGCGCATGGAAGCCGTGGACTTGAATGCCGTGGTAAACGACGTCAAAGAGAATCTGCACGCCGCCATCGAAGAGAGCGGCGCGGTGATTGAGTGCGCGGGCCTGCCCACAGTGCGCGCCGATGCGGCGCATTTCATCCCGCTGTTCCAGAACCTGATCGGCAATGCCATCAAGTACCGCGGCGAGTGCCCGCCGTGGATCCGCATCTCCACGGAGGAGAGGGATGGCGATTTGTGCTTTGCCGTATCCGATAACGGCATTGGCATCGATCCCCAATACCAGCAGAAGATTTTCGATGTGTTCGAGCGCCTCCATGGGCGGGAGATACCTGGGACTGGCATGGGCCTCGCCATCTGCCAGAGGGTGGTGGAGCGTTATGGCGGTCGCGTCTGGGTGGAATCGGAGATCGGGCGCGGATCCACGTTCTACTTCACATTACCCGGTATCGCCATACAATCCGCGGGCTCCTGACGAGTGATCCGAGTTCCCGGAATGTTAGGATGATCGGAGCGACGTTGCAGGGTGTTTCAGAACATTCGGGTAAGGGTGGATTGGTAACGACGGACAAGGAAATCAGCGAGTTCCTGTTGCGCCTCTGCCATGATTTGCGCACGCCGCTGCGCGCGATTCAGGCCCACACGGCGCTCGTACTGCGTGAGTCCGGGAGTTTCCGCTCACTCGACATGGAAGAGCGGATGGGCTTCATCTCGGACGGCATCGCGAGAGTCGACCGGTTGACGGATGGCCTCTCCCGTTATGCGATCGCCCTGCGCATCGACCGCAATCTATTTCGGCCTTCATCGATGGACGTTCTGCTCAGGGCCGCCCTGAGAAAGCTGGAGCCGGAACTCCGCGAGAACGATGCCCAGGTCGGTTACGATCCCCTGCCGCGCGTCTTAGGGGATCCGGATCGACTCGCGGAGCTGTTCGAGAGTCTGCTGCTGAATGCCGTTCGTCACCGCGGATCCGACGCTCCCCGCATTCACGTCAGCGCGGAAAACCGGGAAGGCGCCTGGCTTTTTGCCGTCCGGGACAATGGACCGGGGATTGAGGCGGCATATCTGGAGCGCATCTTTAACCCGTTCGAGCGCCTGCCCTCCAAGGGGATTGCGGGCCCCGGCCTGGGGCTTTCGATCAGCCGGGCGATCGTGGAGGCGCACGGCGGGAAAATCTGGGCGGAGCCGGCAGACGGTGAGGGCGCGGCCTTCTTCTTTACGATTCCCGGGAGCCGGCCAACGCCCTAGTGCGCCGCCGTCCCCTTTGTGATGCGCTCCCGGTATTGACGGAGCTTATTGTACAAGGTGTGTAGGCCGATACCGAGAAGCTCGGCGGCCTTCCGGCGGTTGTTGCCGGTACAACGCAATGCCAGCCGGATGTAGGCCTCCTCCACGTCGCTCATTTTGGCTCCCAGGCGAACCTGCAGCACGTCGGACGATTCAGCCGGTTGCGTGACGAGTTTCGGCTCCGGCGCCAGAGCCCTGGGAAGATGTTGAACCTGAACTTCTCCTTCCGCCGCCAGAATGACGGCGCGCTCCAGCGCGTTGCGTAGTTCCCGGACATTGCCGGGCCAGGAATGGGCATCGAGCCGCTGAACTACCTCCGGACTCAGGTGCGTCACGCGGCAGCCGTGCTTCCTGTTCAGATCGCGGATCAAGGCGGCGCCAATCGCGGGTATGTCCTGCTTGCGGTCGCGGAGCGCCGGCAGCGTAATCTGAAACACGTTCAGCCGGTAGAACAGGTCTTCCCGGAGACGCTTGTTCTGGATTGCTTTGTCGGGGGCCTGGTTGGTCGCAGCCAGCACACGCACGGCCGTGGGAAGGTCGGTCGATCCGCCCAGCCGCCGGACCTTCGACTCCTCGATGACACGCAGCAGTTTGGCCTGGGTAGCGACGGGCATCTCGCCGATCTCGTCGAGCAGCAAGGTTCCATGCTGAGCGCGCTCAAAGCAACCCGCCCTGCGCTCGACCGCCCCCGTGAAGGCTCCCTTTTCGTGGCCGAACAGCTCGCTTTCGATGAGGCTTTCGGGCAATGCCGCGCAGTTTATGGCGACGAACGGGCCTCCGTTGCGCGGGCTCAGCCGGTGAATCGCCCGGGCAACCAGTTCCTTTCCCGTGCCGCTCTCGCCGCTGATGAAGACGGAGGCAGTCGTCGGGGCGACCTGCCGGATGAGGGAGAAAATCTCTTTCATCGCCGGGGAGTTGCCCACCAGGTCGCCTAAGACTCCCTGGTAGCTGAGCTGGCGGTTGAGCAGCTCAGTCTCCTCCATGAGGCCCTTCTGCTGAATCGCACGCTCCAGCAGGGCGCGCAGGACACTGAGCTGGACAGGTTTCTCCAGAAACCAGAAGGCCTTCCAATCGTGAACAATCGATATTGCCTGCTCGATGCTTCCGAATCCCGTCAGTACGATGGTGGGAGTCCGATCGCCCCGGACGGCGAGCTCCTTCAGGAGTTCAATGCCGTCTTTGCCCGGCATCACAAGGTCGGTGAGGATGACGCTGGGCGAAGCGGATTCGAGTATCTGGAGCGCTTCCCGGCCGTCGGCCGCGGTGATCGCGGAAAAACCCAGCCAGGAGACCATCTCGGCCAAGTCGGAGCGCTGACCGGCATCGTCATCCACAATCAATACTCGAGCCGACGGCTCCTCCGCATTCATCTCTCGCCATTCTACCCTTGGTCCGGCTTCCCGGCGGGGAGGCGGCGGGACCAGCCTGGTGGAAGGATTACTCAGCTCCTTGGCCATATAGTCCTAGATTCGGAGAATGGATGGCGTCGCGGACGCGATTCAACAGTTCTTCGGGTTGGACCGGTTTGTCCAGTAGATGCGGCCCCGATGCCGGCATGTTGTAAAATCTGCTTACCTTCGCGCCGGTCGGTCCAGAAACGAAAAGCACTTTGAGATCCGGATCGATTCGGAGCAAGATCCTCGCCAGTTCGTATCCGTTGGCGCGTGGTAAGGCGATCGCAGTCAGAAGCATTTCTGGCAAATGAAAGACTCCGGTCCACTTCGATCAAGTGACCCCGCCGGCTTCGAGGTACTCCTCCCGCGGTAGCGAAAATGAAAATGTGGCTCCATGTCCGGGTTCCGAATCAACCCAAACCCGGCCACCATGCCGCTCAATGATCCAGCGGACAACAGCCAGGCCCACGCCCGCACCGGGATACGACTCGGGGGCAACTCGCTTGAAAATCCCAAAAATCCGGCACCGGTATTTCGGGGCAATTCCGATACCATTGTCGGCAATCGAGAAAATCCAGGCGTCCTCTCTTGTGATCGCGGAAATGCGGACCTCCGGAACGGCGGGACCCCGGAACTTGATCGAGTTTTCGATAACGCTCGCCAAGGCAATGGTAAGCAGAGCGGGATCGCAGAACACGTCCGGAAGTGGCTCATAGCTGACCGAGGCCCCACTCTGATCGATCGACGGCCGGACGGATTCAATGGCGCCGGCAGCCAGCAGGTTGGCGCTGCTGAGGCGGCGCGCACACGGTGAGTTGACCACCTTCTTGTAGCGGTCCAATCCGCCGATCAGCTCCTGCAGGCGGTCTGCCGAATTCTGAATGAGCGTAAACAGAGCGTCCGTTTCCATGTCCGTCCGGCCGCGGGTTTTTTTGAACAGCAGGGACGCCAGGCAGCGTACCTGGTTCACCGGACCGGCGAGATCGTGCATCGAATCGGAGTTGAGCGGCACCCAAAACTCGTCGTCCGGCCATGAAAGACCCGCTTCGAATCCGTCCGGGGCCAGAGGCGCGGAGGACGATTTCTTGGATTCCACATTCATGACCGGCCCCGCTGGGTTTCAACGCCCCGCAATTCGACGACATCCACGGCGGCCGGCAGTAACACGCGCAACCGGCTCCCCCTGCCCGGGGCGCTGTCCACCTCGATCCCTCCCCGATGGCTTCGAACGAAACCCTGCACAGCGGCCAACCCCAAGCCCCTGCCGGTGAACTTCGTCGAATAGAAAGGATCGAACATCATTCTCTGGGTCTCCTCATCCATGCCGCATCCGGTATCACGGACTTCGAGAGCGACGTGCGTGCCCGCGAGGATCTCCTGTGATCGGAATCCGTTTCGCCGCGCCGCCTCCTCACTGATTTCGACCACTCCGGTACGCACCGATATGGTGCCGCCGCTATCCCCGATCGCTTCGGCCGCATTCACGACGAGGTCCATAATGACCTGCCTCACCTGCGCCACGTCGGCACGGATGGGCGGCAAATCCCGCTCACTCTCGATCTCGAAACGGATCGTGTCCGGCAGCGAGGCTTGCACCCGGTCGCAGACGCTCCGCACAAGGTGATCCATCCGGATGTATTCGAAAAAGCAGTTGGCCCTGCCCGCATAAGCCAGTAACCGGCGGGTCAATTGAGCGGCTCGATCGCCGGCGCTGATGACCTCCTCGAGCGACGGCCGGGCCGGATGGAAGGATGCCAGGCTCTTCATGACCATACTGGTATTGCCCAGGATGACGGCCAGGAGGTTATTGAAATCGTGCGCGATTCCACCCGCGAGCCGGCCTACGCTTTCCAGTTTTTGTTTTTCCAGCCTGGACTCTTCGGTCCGCTTCTGCTGTTCAATCTCCGTGCAGGTGCCGAACCAGTGAGTGTGCTTCCCGGAGTTGCCCCGCATGGGGACCGCTCGTACCAGGTGCCATCGATAGCTCCCGTCGGATGCCCTTCTGATCCGGTGCTCGATTTCAAAGACGGCGCCCGATGCGGTTGCCCTGGTCCATGCGCTCCGCGTCCTCTCACGATCCTCCGGATGAAGAAACTGGCTCCATCCTGCCTGCAGCGCCTCGCTCGACTCTGAACCCGTGTACTCAACGCAACGCTGGTTTGCATATTCCAGGCGGCCATCGACCGTGGCCGTCCAGACCATCTGGGGGATCGCTTCGAGCAGAACCTGGAAGCGCTGCGCGCTGATCTCGAGGGCGCAACGTTGCTCTTCAATCTGCCGTTGCAGCCGGAACTTTTCGATCGCCGACACGATCGTACGCGGAAGAAGGTCTGCATTGGCCTGGTGCTTGGGCAGGTAATCCATGACGCCGGCCTTCATCGCTTGCACTGCCAACGCTTCGCCCCCATAGGCGGTGAGCATCACGACGGGACACGGATAGACTTCCGAAGGTCTTTTAATGCGGCCGAGAACCTCCAGCCCATCCATGTCCGGCAGGTTGTAGTCGAGGAGGATGCAATCGGGCCGGCACGTCCTGGCGCGTTCGACGCCATCCGCCGCGGAGCCGGCTTCCACTAAATCGAATTTTATGGCCGCGGAAACTCCTAAGCTCAGCCTATAGATCTCACGGTCCGCTGGATCGTCTTCGATAATCAGGACTCGATATGAGCGCTCGGAGAACATGTGGCAGTCAGCCCTTCGCAGGTTAACTGCCACTCCGCCCGCCTTCCCCGGTTCCCGGCCGCCCCCGGACGCCAGCCGATAGAAAACACACGTCCGCGGCGTCCGCCCTCGCCTGGCCTGAAACGTGCAAGACAAGGAACCCTTCGTACAAAGTTTGTTGGCTGCCGCGTGGACTGGGATTGGGAGTTGCCCCTTAACGCGCCGCGTTTATATACATGGAAGCGTGGCAGGGAACTGCGCGTGAAATTACCGGGTCCAAATCTTGCATTCATGCAAGAATTGCACTCCGGCGGGAAGGGATGAAAGGGAATGCAAGACGAACGCAAGATTCTGCTGGCGGATGATAATCCGGCCGATGTTTACCTGATCCGACAGGCTCTTCTTGAACACGGAGTCACGTGCCCGGTGCTCGTCGCTCCAAACGGAAAGGACGTTTTGCAGATCCTCTCCGCTGCCGGAGTCGGCGCGTTGAGTCTCGTCATCCTGGATCTGAACCTTCCTCTCCACGACGGATTTGAGATTCTGGAGCAGCTCCGCACGATGCCTTCTCTTGCCCACGTCCCAGTGGTGGTTCTAACCTCGTCCGATTCTCCGCGGGACCGAATCGTCGCGAGCGGGTTGGGCGTCGCCTGTTACCTGCGGAAGCCATCGAATTTAGAACAGTTTCTGGGCTTGGGAGCCGTGTTCAAGAACCTTCTGGACTCGATCCGGACGATTGCACAAAGTAAGTAGAGCCTTGGGAGACGGCCACTCAGAGGAGCAAGGGATGTCAGAGCATGTGATTACAGACGCACTCGATACCAAAGAGCTGTTGAAAGTGCTGGTCGCCTTCCGGGACGGCGACTTCTCGGTTCGGCTGCCGGTTGACCGGACCGGAATCGCGGGCAAGGTTGCGGATACGCTGAACGACATCTTCAAGCTGAACGAACGCATGGCAGACGAATTCGCCCGCATCAGCAGCGCGGTAGGGAAAGAGGGCAGAATCAACCAACGGGTGAGCCTGGGAACCGCATCGCACCGGTGGGCGGAGTGTCTCGACTCGGTCAATGGCCTGATTGGAGACCTGGTGCAGCCCTCCACCGAAGTCGCGCGCGTGATCGGCTCGGTGGCCGAGGGAGACCTCTCGCAAACCATGGCCCTGGAAGTCGACGGCCGGCTGCTCAAAGGGGAATTCCTGCACACCGCGCGAGTCGTGAATACGATGGTGGCGCAGTTGAATTCCTTCGCTTCCGAAGTCACGCGCGTCGCCCGCGAGGTCGGCACCGAAGGCAAATTAGGGGGACAGGCGGTCGTAAAGGGCGCCGGCGGAGTCTGGAGGGACTTGACGGACAGCGTCAACTCGATGGCGGGCAACCTGACCAACCAGGTGCGCAACATTGCAGGTGTCACGACCGCCGTCGCGAACGGCGATCTCTCCACCAAGATCACGGTCGACGCGCAAGGCGAGATCCTGGAGTTGAAGAACACCATCAATACGATGGTCGACCAGTTGAACAGCTTCGCCTCCGAAGTCACCCGCGTGGCGCGAGAAGTGGGGAGTGAAGGGAAGTTGGGCGGGCAGGCGCAGGTGAAGGGGGTCGGCGGAGTATGGAAAGACCTCACGGATAGCGTGAATTCGATGGCCGGTAACCTCACCGCGCAGGTTCGAAACATCGCGGAAGTGACCACGGCGGTGGCCAACGGAGATCTGTCCCGGAAGATTACGGTGGACGTCCAGGGTGAAATCCTCGAACTGAAAAACACGATTAACACCATGGTCGACCAGCTCAACGCATTCGCCTCCGAGGTGACGCGCGTTGCTCGTGAGGTCGGAACGGAGGGCAAGCTGGGCGGGCAGGCGCAGGTAAAAGGGGTCGGCGGAGTTTGGAAAGATCTTACCGACAGCGTGAATTCGATGGCCGGCAACCTCACGGCCCAGGTGCGGCATATCGCGGAAGTTACGACCGCCGTGGCCAACGGCGATCTGTCGCGCAAGATCACCGTGGATGTACGCGGTGAGATCCTCGAGCTGAAAAACACAATCAACACGATGGTCGATCAGCTCAATGCGTTTGCGTCGGAGGTCACGCGCGTGGCTCGTGAAGTCGGGACGGAAGGCAAACTCGGCGGGCAGGCCGAAGTGAAGGACGTTGCGGGAATCTGGAAGGACCTCACGGATTCGGTCAATTCCATGGCCAGCAACCTGACGGCCCAGGTTCGCAACATTGCCGAAGTGACCACGGCCGTCGCCGGAGGGAATTTGAGCCGCAAGATTACAGTGGACGTGCGCGGCGAGATTCTGGAGCTGAAGAACACGATCAACACCATGGTCGACCAGCTCAGCTCCTTCGCTTCGGAAGTGACACGCGTCGCGCGCGAAGTCGGTACAGAAGGAAAACTCGGAGGACAGGCCGAGGTGCGCGGCGTGGGCGGCACCTGGAAGGACCTTACCGACAGCGTGAACTCCATGGCAGGCAACCTGACGGCCCAGGTTCGCAACATTGCCGAAGTGACCACGGCCGTGGCCGGAGGGAATTTGAGCCGCAAGATCACGGTGGATGTGCGCGGCGAGATTCTGGAGCTGAAGAACACGATCAACACCATGGTCGATCAGCTCAGTTCGTTCGCTTCGGAGGTGACACGCGTCGCGCGCGAGGTAGGCACGGAGGGAAAGCTGGGCGGCCAGGCGGAAGTCACAGGTGTTGCCGGAACGTGGAAGGATCTCACCGACAGCGTGAACTCCATGGCGGCCAATCTGACGATGCAGGTCCGCAACATCGCGCAGGTGACGACCGCTGTCGCCAAGGGTGATCTGTCACGGAAAATCACGGTGGATGTGCACGGCGAAATCCTCGAGCTGAAGAACACGATCAATACCATGGTCGATCAGTTGGGCTCCTTCGCCGCGGAAATGACTCGCGTTGCGCGCGAGGTCGGGACCGAAGGAAAGCTGGGCGGACAGGCCGAGGTGCCGGGCGTGGCCGGCATCTGGAAGGACCTTACCGACAGCGTGAACTCCATGGCCCGCAACCTCACGGCGCAAGTCCGGAACATTGCACAAGTCACAACCGCCGTAGCGAACGGGGACCTGAGCCGGAAAATCACGCTGGATGTCCAGGGCGAAATTCTCGAGCTGAAGAACACCATCAACACCATGGTGGACCAGCTCAACAGTTTCGCGTCGGAGGTTACGCGCGTGGCGCGCGAAGTCGGCACGGAAGGAAAACTGGGCGGACAGGCTGAGGTGCGCGGGGTGGGCGGCACGTGGAAGGATCTCACCGATAACGTGAACTCCATGGCAGCGAACCTCACGACTCAGGTTCGCGGCATCGCAAAGGTGGTCACGGATGTTGCCAACGGCAACCTGAAGCGCAAACTGGTTCTCGAGACCAAGGGCGAAATCGCGGAGCTGGCGGAAACCATCAACGGCATGATCGATACGCTGGCGGTCTTCGCCGACCAGGTGAGCAACGTCGCCCGAGAGGTCGGCATCGAAGGGAAACTCGGCGGCCAGGCGCTGGTGCCCGGCGCCGCGGGAATCTGGCGCGATCTGACCGATAACGTCAATCGACTGGCCGCCAACCTCACTACGCAGGTGCGCGCGATCGCAGACGTGGCCACCGCCGTGACCAAGGGCGACCTAACCCGCTCCATTGCGGTGGAAGCAAAGGGCGAGGTCGCCGCCCTCAAAGACAACATCAACGAAATGATCGTCAACCTCGCGGAAACCACGCGCGAGAATACCGACCAGGACTGGCTCAAGACGAACATCGCCAAATTTACCGCCATGATGCAGGGTCAGCGCGACCTGTTGACCGTTTCCGAGCTGCTTCTGTCGGAACTGACTCCGCTTGTAAGCGCCCAGTACGGAACGTTCTATATCACCGATTCGACTGGAGGGCCGGAGTACTTAAAGCTACTCGCCGCCTATGGCTCAAGCGACCCGGACGGCCTGCCGGCGAAGTTCCGGATGGGGCAGGGACTGGTGGGCCAGTGCGCGCGCGAGAAACGCCGCATCCTGGTTACCGACATTCCAAGCGACTATGTCAAGATCAGCTCCAGCCTTGGCGAAGGGACGCCGGTTAGCATCGTGGTGCTGCCGGTGTTGGTCGAGGGCGAAGCCAAGGCAGTGATCGAGCTCGCCTCGTTCCGGCATTTTACCGACGTGTACCTGGCCTTTCTCAATCAGCTTACCGAGGGCATCGGCATCGTATTGAACACGATTGAAGCCACCATGCGCACGGAACGGCTCTTGAAGCAAAGCCAGGCACTCGCCGAGCAGCTTCAGAAGACCAATGCGGAACTGGAGGAGAAGGCGCATCTCCTGGCCGAGCAGAAAAACGAGGTGGAGACCAAGAACCGGGAGGTGGAACAGGCCAAGGCAGCATTGGAAGAGAAGGCGGAACAACTCTCATTGACTTCGAAGTATAAGAGCGAGTTCCTGGCTAACATGAGTCATGAACTGCGCACGCCGCTGAATAATCTGCTCATTCTCGCGCAGATGCTCTCGGAGAACGCCGAAAACACCCTGACGGCCAAGCAGGTAAAGTACTCCGAAACGATTCGCTCATCCGGAACCGATCTGCTGGCCCTCATCAACGACATCCTCGACCTGAGCAAGATCGAATCCGGAAAGATGGACGTGGAGATCGAAAGCGTCCGGTTCGCGGAGGTCCGGGATTTCTGCTCGCGACTTTTCCGCCACGTGGCGGAAGGGAAGGGTCTGGAGTTTTCAATCGAACTGGAGGAGGAACGGCCGGGCGAGACCGTGATTACCGATGCCAAGCGGTTGCAGCAGGTCCTCAAGAACCTCCTGTCGAATGCCCTGAAGTTCACCGAGCACGGATCGGTGCGGCTGCGGATCGGACGCGCCGAGTCGGGCTGGAGCGCGAATCACCCCGTGCTCAGCCGGACGAAATCGATAGTCGCCTTCTCGGTCACCGATACGGGCATCGGAATCCCGCAAGACAAACAACGGATCATCTTCGAGGCGTTCCAGCAAGCGGATGGCACGACCAGCCGCAAATACGGCGGAACCGGTCTCGGCCTGTCCATCAGCCGGGAACTCGCCCGCCTGTTGGGCGGAGAAATCCGACTGCGAAGCGTGCCCGGATCGGGCAGCACTTTTACGTTGTATCTTCCCCAAGCCTACGGGACCGCCGCCCCTAAGCCCGAACCGAGTCAATGGGCCGTGCCGGGCGGCGACGGCAGCGCCGTCTTCGTGCCCGCCGATCCGGGGATCGCGCCCGGCGGCGATCCAGTCGATATGATCTTCCCGACTCCACCGGCGGCCTCGTCGCCAGTGGCACGGGACGTGGAAATGGATGACGACCGGAACCTGATCCAGGCGGGCGACCCGGTTCTGCTAATTGTCGAGGATGACGCCACGTTTGCCAGGATTCTCGTAGACCTTGCGCGGGAAAGGGGCATCCGGCCCGTGGTTTCTCTCCGTGGCAATACGGCGATGCCGCTGGCCCGGGAGTTCCAACCCGGCGCCATCACGCTGGACATCAACCTGCCCGATATGGCCGGCTGGACCGTTTTGGACCGGCTGAAGCACGACCCGGAAACGCGCCACATCCCCGTACACGTCATCAGCGGCGTGGAGAACCGCCGCCGCAGCCTAGCCTTGGGAGCCGTAACCTATCTCGAAAAATCGATCGCCAAGGACAAGTTGAGCACGGCCTTCGATACAGTCCATCACTCCCTGCAGCGCCGTACCAAGACGCTGCTGATCATCACCGGGGAGGAGGCCCGGCAGGCCGAGTGGCTCTCGCTCCTCGGCGGCAGCAATGTCGATATTCTGGCGTCCGGCACCGGCAAAGGGGCCTTGGGAGTGGTGAGAGAGCAATTCCTGGATGGCATTGTGCTCGATTGGTCACTTCCGGATATTCCCGCACCCCGGTTATTGGAAGAAATCCAGGCGCAATGCGGGCCTGACACGCCTCCCATCGTGCTTTGCGGCGCTCCTCCCAGGAGCGCGTCTTTTGAAGCCGAAATCCAGCGCCTGGCGCGGTCAGGCATTATCCGGTACGCCGAATCGGCCGGGAGCCTCCTCCACGAAACCGTACTCCTCCTGCACCGCGCGGAACCGGATCTTTCCGAATCGCAGAGGGAGGTTCTGGCGTCTCTGCGGCGGAACGACGCCACTCTTGCCGGCAAAAAGGTGCTGGTGGTTGACGACGACGTCCGCAATATCTTTGCGCTCACTACCGTGTTGGAACAGCACAATCTGCAGGTGGTTCACGCCGAGAACGGCCGCGCGGGAATCGAGATCCTGGTGAGCCAGCCCGGCATCGATGGCGTGCTCATGGATATCATGATGCCGGAAATGGATGGCTACCAGACCATCCGCGCGATCAGGCAGATCGCGGAGTTCCGTTCGCTTCCGATCATTGCAGTAACAGCCAAGGCCATGAAGGGGGACCGCAACAAATGCATTGAGGCAGGCGCGACCGATTACATTACCAAGCCTGTAGACCTGGACCAGTTATTCTCTGTCTTGCGAGTCTGGCTGTCCGACAACCAGGCCACAATGGCGGCAATCGGGTAGAATCCTTCAATGTCCATGGCTGGCGTCGTGCAAAAGACTCAAGATCCTGCCACTCAAGGAAGGATGAAGGTTCTCCTGGTGGACGACACGCCCGAGAACCTCGTCTCTCTGGAGGCGGCCCTGGATGGCTTGGGGGAGGATCTCGTCCTGGCACGATCCGGGAAAGAAGCGCTGCGCTACCTACTGCAAGACGATTTCGCGGTGATCCTGCTGGATGTGCGAATGCCCGACATGGATGGCTTCGAGACAGCGGAATTGATTCGCAGCCGGCCGCGTTCCAGGAATGTGCCGATTCTCTTCCTCACGGGATACCGAAGCGAAGAGCACTTGTTTCGCGGGTACGATCTGGGCGCGGTGGACTTCCTGTTCAAGCCCATCGTCCCCGAAGTGCTGCGTTCCAAAGTGGCCGTGTTCGTGGAACTGAGCCGCAGCAACGCGAAGTTGAAGCAGCAGGCCGACGCTTTGCAGCGACAGGCGGATATACTGCAGAAGGCCGAGCAGAAGTTCAGGTCCTTGTTGGAAGCCGCGCCCGACGCGATGGTGATGTGCCGCAACGACGGCGAAATCGTGATGGTCAATTCCCAAGCCGAACTCCTGTTCGGCTGCGGGCGGGGCAAGCTGATCTCCCGGAACATCAGGACTCTCGTGCCGGGCTGGACGTTTCCAGTCCAGCCCGTCCGCGAAGGGATTGCACCCGCCGACCTGGCGTGGGAGCTCGACGCCGTCCGCGAGGGCGGCGGCACTTTTCCGGTCGAGATCCGGTTCAGCCCGCTACAAACAGAAGAGGGCATGGTCATCACCAGCGCGATCCGCGAAATCAGCGAGCGCAAGAAGGCCGAAGAGCAGATCCGCCAGTTGAATGCGAACCTGGAAGAGCGCGTCCTGGAGAGAACCGAGGCTTTGATGCGGTCGAACGAGGAACTGCAGCAGTTTGCCTATATCGCCAGCCACGACCTGCAGGAACCCTTGCGCACGGTATCGATCTTCGCCCAACTACTGGCAAAGCGATACCGGAAACAGCTTCAGGGAGACGCGGATGAGTACATCGGCTACATCGTGGAAGGCGCGGATCGAATGGAGCGGCTGGTTCACGACCTGTTGGACTTCTCGCGGGTCGATGTCCGAGGCACCGATTTCTTTGTCCGCACCAGTTGCGATGAGGCTCTGGACGACGCCATCCAGAACATCCGTTCGTTGATCGACGAAAATGAAGCGGTCATTACGAGGAGCGGCCCCCTGCCTGTTGTGATTGGGGATCCGGTGCAACTGACGCGGCTGTTCCAGAATCTCCTGGTGAACTCCATCCACTATCGAACGGCTGACCCGCCCCGCGTCCACGTCTCGGCACAGGACTGCCCCAACGATTGGCGATTCTCCGTGGCCGACAACGGAATCGGCATCGAGCCTCAGTACGCGGAAAAGATCTTCGGTATTTTCAAGGTTCTTCAGCCGCGCGATCAATCTCCCGGGAGTGGGATGGGGCTGGCGATTTGCCGGAAGATCGTGACTCGCCACGAAGGCCGCATCTGGGTGGAGTCCGCGCTCGGCAGGGGTGCGACATTCCATATCACCCTGCCGAAGAAGCCATAGGGTGAAGTTCACCGATCCCGGAGGCGATCCTCCATCTGCAACAGGAACTCGATCAAAGGCGCAGTGCGCAAAAAGGGACGAGCGAAGCAGGAACAGCCGAAATGCCGGGGAAACGCGGGCTCACGACTAGTCAATCGCGGAGGGTGTTCGGCCAATTGCCTAAGCCGGGCACAGATCATTTCCAGGCGATTCACAATCAATATGTTGGAGTTCCAAAGTACTATACATGAAGGCAAGGCCATGAAGAGGCATGCACGCATTCAGGTCAACCGCAAGCTAAGTGAGTCCGACGGAGCGCCCGCCAAGGCCACCGGCGCAGTCTCGGGAGAGTTTGTCACCGAGACGTTCGAGTACGACGGCGGACGGCAGGTCACGGTGTACGTTCCACCGGACCCGCCCGAAGCAATCGTCTTCGCCGGTGACGGTCAGCGAATCTCGAAGTGGGGCCGGTTGCTCGAGAAGGCCGACGTACCGTCCACAATGATCGTCGGTGTACATGGACTGACCGATGAGACGCTGCGGCTCCATGAGTACTCACCTGGCTTTGAGCCGGTGCGGTTCGCGGCACACGAGAAGTTCTTCGTCGAGGACGTTCGCCGGTGGACGGAGTCGCGGTTTGGCGTGGCGCTGCCCGCTGAACGTACCGCAGTGTTCGGCGTCTCGGCGGGTGGAGAGCTGGCCCTCGCTCTTGGGCTCCGGCATCCACAGGTCTACGGTGCGGTCTTCTGCGCCTCGCCTGGCGGCGGTTACAAGCCGCCTGGCGTTATGCCGAGTCCGCTTCCGCGTACATACCTTGTCGCTGGCACACAGGAACCGTTCTTCCTCGAGAACGCAAGGAGGTGGGCGGACGCGCTGCGCAATGCAGATGCGCAGGTCGACATGAATGAGCGAGCCGGGTCGCACGGTGGCGCATTCTGGCGAGAAGAGTTGCCGCTGATGGTGGTGTGGGCATTCGGACGATGATGCATCTCAGTGGTCTGCGAGAATGCGTATCGGAATTGTGCGGGTCTTCAGGGCTGAGCCGGCGCCGGCCCCAAACTATCCACCGTGGTTCCGGCCACGCCGGGCACGGCAGACGCGACGCGGAGAATCGCTCCTGATTCCTCTTCGATCGAATCTCCGCGGACCGTGATCCAACCGCCGCGGGAGTGCACCTCGGGCTCGAGATGCAGGGTAAACGGATTCAGCGTGAAAGCCTTGCGTACCCGGCCGGCGAGAGCCAGATCGTTCAAGACAGCCTGGTCCTCCGGGCCGAGCTCGAAAGCGCCGGGCCGAACAATCGAAACTACCAGGTCGCAGGCTTGCTCGACACTCAGATGTTCGAGGTTGACTACGAGATCGTAAAGCGCCGGATCCTGCCAATCCAGCCCATAAAGGAACTGGGTCCACCGGCGGTGGTCGTTATCCGTTGCAGAGATATGGGCGGTGGCGACAGCGCGGCTCAGGTGCAGCCGTTCCTCGGCCATCCGGATGCGGAACTCCAGCGGCGCAATGACCCGCAGGCGAATGACCCCAGGCACTCCTTTGAGCAGCAGGTGACCCGCGAGTCCATGGTAGACGATGCACCCTTCCCGGACTTCCTCGAGTAGGGCTGCCTGTATCAGCACTCCGTAGATGTACCTCTTATGATTTGCGGGGCCGGGAAAATCGGGTGGCTGCTCCAGCGATGCGCGCAGATCGTACTCCGAGACGCGCGGCGTGGCGGCCTTTCGCAGGAGGGTATCGAGATCGATCGAGCGATAGCCCAGCCTCCGGCTCAGGCATTCCGCCAGCGTCTTGCCGCCGCTGAGCGTTCCTCGCGAGATGGTGATTATGGCCATAGGGCGGAAAGGCGATCACGGCATCCCAAGAGAATAGTAAAGCTTTCGTACTCCGGGATAAAGGGGGACCGTAGGATCGGGGGCCAGATTTGAGAAAGCTGCCCAGACCGCCGCTTTCCCGGCCGCCTTATCGACTAGTTGGAACCTTGGAATGCGATCTACGGTCTGAGGCCCGCGTAAACGTCGCGGGGGGTTGGCCAAGCCATCTCACAACCCGCATCACTCCGGGAAAGCCGATCCGTCCTCCCTTGGCCAAGTACGTTAGCATTCCCGGGGTGAACCCACCCACTTGCTGCGCAACTTCCTTCCAAGTCATTCCGTTAGCTTGCCGTTGGGAGTTCAGTGCCGAGTGCAGGGCCCTCGTATCCCACCGGAGAATTTGCTCTTCTCCGAGCTCATGCAAGCGGAAACGCCCGGCGTCCGCGTCCTCTGTACCTGGTACAAAACTCTCCGGAGTTCGTCGGAGCCAGAGCGGCGGCCCAACTCATTTCCCGTGATCGGCGTTGCTCATCAAGTGCTTCGTATAGAGCCCTTAAGTCGAAATCCGGGTATGTCACCGATTAATGCCCCCAACCGATTGTGTCTCAAAAGCTGGCGGAACAGTAGTGGCCACTTTCTCGAAAACCTTCAGCTCCTCCTCCGTGATTTGCTGTCCGGCCAACTTTTCTTCAAGTTCGGCCACACGCATTTCCAACGTTTTTGGCTTGTCGTGTTCAGCCATACAATCACCTCGACGTCACTAACAGGAGCAGTCCGAACGATTAAAGGTATCAATACCTGAATATCCTTAACTTCATATTTTCCCTGGTCAATGGTGTTTTTGAGTTCTTTTAGGAGGCGGTAGCGGGGCTCGCACGCAATCTTAGAGATTCCACCAGTACGCCCACTTCAGCACAATCGCCCGATTCCGGGTCGAGAACAACCCGGCTTGTCCCGGTTGCAGGTAATCGGGTAGATAGTTTTCGGTCCAGACCAGAAAGACGTCGGACGCCGGCTTGTAGCGCCACTGGACGCGGCTATTCAGGTTCAGGTTTCTCTGCTGCTCGTTGTATTGGACGAACGTCGTGAAATACAGTGTGTTGGTCAGCGTGACGTCGAATCGCGGGCCGACCAGCCAGAAGCTCGTGTGTCCCCATGGCTGGGGCAGCCGGAGATCGTTGTAGGTCACGGCGCCGGACAGGCTGACCCACGGCTGAAACCGGTACCCGATCGTGCCGGAGACGTTTCGTTGTTTCCCGCCGGCATAGTACCCTCCCACCATGGACGAGAACCCGTACCGCAACACGCTTTGCTGCCGGGAGTCGAACCTGGTGCTCCAGAACTTCCAGCGGTGCACGCTGCCGGTCTGCAGTTGCTCGCGCCCCGAATTGGTCGGGTCGAAGGGCTGCAGCAGCCGGACGTAGTCCGCGCCGCCCGAAGTCGAAAAAACGTCGCCGCTCCGCAGCGTAACGGTGTAGCCTAGCGCGGTCTCGTAATCGCTCAGCTTCCCCGTCCAGTCGAAAAAGTTACTGCTGGTCAAGGTCGGCCCATGGCTCAACACGCGGCCGCCCTCCGGCAGGAACGTGTAGCCGATCGTCCCCAGCGCGCGATGATAGCCGTTCCGCGGCACGTAGCCCGCCTCGGCGATGTAGTTCGGATCGACATTCTCCGTCTGCCCGTTGATAAGCCAGCGGCGACTGAAGTACTGAAGATGCCCGGCATAGACGTTCCCACCGCCTTGATTGCCCGATGTGAATGATCGCAGATACAGCGCCTTGCCGGTCCACAGGTTATCTTTTGACGCCAGGTTGTACTCGAACCCAATGTTGCGGTTGTACGCCGCCGGCACCGGGGGCGCCCCCTCGCGTTCATAGTCAAATGACTCCTTATCCACCAGCAGGACACCGATGTTGGAACGCGAGAAGAGCCGGCGCTGCAGTGCAAGCACCACGAAGTTCTGCGGCGGCAGACTCCCGTCGTCCGGCGCACCGGTTTGCATGTCCATCACGCCCAGCCGCCAGTCCTTGTTCAGTTTCCCGCTCAGGCGGGCGCCGAAACGGATCGGTACTCCGTTGAGGCCGATCCGCCGGCTGAAAAATGGACGGATTGTGGAATAGCCGAAATTCGTGAACTGGTCTCCGTTCTCCAAAAAGAACTGCCGTTTCTCGGGGAAGAACAGCTCGTACCGGCTGAGATTCGTCACCTGCTGATCGACGTCCACCTGCGAGAAATCGGGGTTGACGGTCAGGTCCAGGTTGAGCGCCGAGCCGATCGCCACCTTCCCATCCAGCCCGATGTCCTGCCGCGTGGATAACGGTGTATGCGTCTCGTAGTCGCGGCTGATGCCGCCAAGAGCATACGGGATCACCGAGACGTTGGGGCCCGGAGCGGGAGGCGGCTCGTCCCAGATCAGAACACCCGCCAGGGCCAGCGCCGCGGTCGGGAACTGCCGAGGAATCGGAGTCCACGAAGACTTCTCCGTGGTCTTCAGGTCCAGCCGGCTGAAGTTGACCCCCCAGCGGGTGATGCCTTTCTTATAGCGGATGCTCTTGAACGGAATCGCAATCTCCAGCTCATAGCGATCCTCGTAGGTTTTCACCGCGGAGGTCCATCGGTTGTCCCAACTCAGGTTGGCCTTGCCACCTTCGTAGAGCAGGCCGTCCCACTGCGCTCCGGCGGCGTTCACTCCGAAGGTGAAACCGTTGGTCTGGTCGTCGAAGGTGTCCAGGAAGAAGATGAAGTTGTCGTTCTTGACGAACGACCAGTCCCGCTTCAGCGATTCCACCATATAGGGTCCCGGAACACTGCCGTAATAGCAGATCGCGCTCAGATACAACTGGTGGTCGTCGTAGGCCATGCGAACATCGGTCCGCACTTTCGCCCGGCCTGTGTCCATCGGCAGGACCATCCAGAAATCGCTCGCCACCTCGGCCGAGTCCCATGCTGGTTCGTGCGCGCTGCCGTCGATCACGACCGGTGATAGCGCGCGATGGATGTGCAACTGATAAGTCCCGTTTTGCTTCTCCGCCGCGACACAGACGAGTCCGGAAAAGAGGCATGCCCAGAGCGCGATCCCACGGGCGGCTGTTGCCACTGCCGGCCGAAGCCGCGGAAAGTCGATAATCATCGTTCGAACTATTGACGCTAACAGACGGCGCGGACCGGCGGGAAGTGCGCAGTGCGGCCGATTCCGCGATCTGTGAATTTCCGCCGATGTGGTATCTTCGTCGAATCAGCCGTTGGGAGGGGGCCCGATGCCAGTCGAACATTTCGATGTATTGATCATAGGCGCCGGCTTGTCCGGCATCGACGCTGCCCATCACTTACAGAAAATCTGCCCTAACAAAAGCTACGTCATCCTGGAGCAGCGCGAACGCATCGGCGGCACCTGGGACCTGTTCCGCTACCCCGGAATCCGCTCGGACTCAGACATGTTGACCATGGCTTATTCGTTCCGCCCATGGACAAGCCCAAAGATGATTTCTCCCGGCGACGATATCCGCGAGTACATCACGGCCACTGCCCGGGACGAAGGCATCGACCGCCACATCCGCTTCCGCCATCGAATTCACCGCGCTGCGTGGTCCTCCCAAGAGGCGAAGTGGACGATCGATGCAACGAACAGACTGGGCGAAGGACGTGACGAGCCGGTGACGTTGACCTGCAACTTTCTGCTCTCGTGCGCGGGATATTACCGGTATTCCGCGGGTTATTCGCCGGAATTTCCGGACATCGACCGCTTCGGAGGCCGGGTCGTCCATCCGCAAGCGTGGCCCGAGGATCTGGACTACACCGGCAAGCGCGTGGTGATTATCGGCAGCGGCGCGACGGCCGTGACGCTACTGCCCGCGCTGGCGCGGACCGCGGGCCATGTGACGATGCTGCAGCGTTCGCCGACATACATCATCTCGATGCCCGGGCAGGACGCGATTGGAAATTGGCTGCGCGGCGTACTGCCCGCCACGTGCGCCTATCGCCTGAATCGGTGGAAGAACGTCGCTTTCATGATGTACCTCTATCAACTGGCGCGGCACTGCCCGAACTTCATGAAGGCCGGCCTCCTCAAGCAAGTGCGCGAGCAATTGGGCCCTGATTTCGACGTGGCAACTCACTTCACGCCCCGGTACAAGCCGTGGGAACAGCGGCTCTGCCTGGCGCCGGACGGAGACATCTTTCAGGCGATCAGGTCGGGCCGCGCCAGCGTGGTGACGGATGAGATCGCCGGATTCACCGAGAGCGGCATCCATCTCAGATCAGGCAAAGAGCTCCCGGCGGACATCGTCGTGACCGCCACGGGACTTGTGATGCAGACGGCAGGCGGGGCCGAGATTTCGGTCGACGGACGCAGCATCGATCCCGGCAACACGCTGGCTTACAAGGGCGTGATGATGTCCGGCGTGCCGAACTTGGCCGCCGTATTCGGTTACATCAACGCCTCGTGGACGCTAAAGGCCGACTTGATTTGCGCCTATGTGTGCCGGCTCCTGAACTTCATGGACAGGAAAGGCGTGCGCCAGGTAACGCCCAGGAATCGCGACAAGACGGCGGCCGCGCCTTTCGTGGAGAACTTCTCGTCGGGTTACATACAACGCGCAGTGGCCAGCTGGCCGAAGCAGGGTTCGAAGTCGCCGTGGCGCGTTTATCAGAACTACATCCGCGACACGATCAGCCTGAAATGGAGTCCGGTTGCCAACGAGGCGTTAGAGTTCTCGAACCCGGCCAAGGCGCCGTCGACGCCCCACCCCGGCGAACCTTCCGAGGTCGCGAAGTAGAAGCGATGCGGGCAAGAAATGCGTCCCTTACGGCTGTTAGTTATCGCGCCGCGCGTTTCTCCGGAACCGCCGCGGCCAGCGCCATCGCGGCAAACCCGGTAGCCGTGGACGAGATCCACTGGTCGTGGCCGTAGGGAAATCCACTCTGAAAGTACGGCTGCAGTTTCACCGCGCGGCTTCGAACATACCAAGATCCGTCCGCCCACTGCGTATTCAACAGGAATCGCACGCCGCGCTGATAGACCGGGTCGGCTGCTGCCAGCACGCCGGCTTCGCGCAGCGCCCACAGCGATTCGCCGGTCGCATACGCGTCGCTCGAGAGGTGCGGATTCTGCGCCCAGCCACCGTCCGGCCGCTGGGCCGCGATCAGCGAACGGGCCGCCGCCTGGACGCTCGCTGCGTCCGCGCCCGCCCAGTAGAGTCCCATCATCTTCATGGCGAGATCGTCGTTGGTGGAGGTGCCTGCCTGGGCAATCCACGCCCGAGCCCGGCGGATCCGTTCGTCGAATTCGGCCTTCCTCCCCGGCGGGCCGTACGCCTGAAGGGCCCGCACCGCGAGGGCCGTACGGCCGATGGCGCCCTCCTGGATCGGCGAGCGGGAAGTGCCCCCCAGCCACCACGAGCCGTTCCGGCGCTGGGCTCCGGCCAGGAAGACCGCCGCCGTGTCGGTAGTATCGCTGGCCCCGACCTGCGCCGCGCTCAGAGCGAAGAGGACGTAGGCCGGGGTGTCCGTGAAACCGCCGGTTTCGATCCGCTGCAGCGCGGGTTCCACGAAGCGGGAACTTTCCGAAGTAATCATCCGGATCTGCTCGTTGCCGGGCGCCTCCTCCACCGGCACTCCATGCCTCCGCGCGGCCGAGAAGGCCATGGTCGTGATCGGCTGGTTGTGGCACCCCACGCAGCCGCTCTGCTTGAAGAACTCGGTGGTCGTCCGCTGCAACAGCTTTACGGCGGCTTCGGCGGCCTGCGATGCGGTGCGGGGTTCGACAGCCTTCCGCTCGGGCGGCGTGAACGGTTCGCCGGGCCGCGCTCCCGCGCCCTCGAGCGCGGCGATCGTCCGGGGATTGCCGAACTTCTTCGCCCAATCGAGCGCCGTCTCCCCCATGTTGCTTTTCGCGTTCACGTCCGCTCCGGATGCGAGCAGCAGCCGGATCACAGCCTGGTCCTGGTTCTCGGATGACACCGCCAGCATGAGCGGCGTCATCTGGCGCAGGTCCTTCTCGTTGATCCTGGCGCCCGCGTCGAGCAGCGCTTTCATCACATCGGCGGAGCAGTAAGGCGCAGCCAACATGAGCGGCGTGAGGTGAATCAGTTGGATCTTGCCGAACTTCACGTCGCCCGCGAACGTATTGGCTGCGTTCACATCGGCGCCCTTCGAGAGCATCAGGCGGATTCCGTTGATGCTGCAATTGGCGGCGGCCGACATCAGGGGCGTCCAGCCCGAGGTGTCAGGCGCCGCGGCGTCCGCTCCACGGTCGATCAGCAGCCTCATCATGTCCAGGTCGTCAACTTCAGCGGCGGAGTAGAGCGCCGTATCGCCCTGGCTGTCCCTGGCTTTGACGTCCGCCCCTTTGTCTATCAGCATGCGAACGGTTTCCAGGCAGCCGGCGCAGGTGGCCGCGATCATCAGCGGCGTCCGCCCCTGTTTGGTCGCGGCATTGACGTCCGCACCCTTCCTCACCAGCATCGCGGCCTTTCGCGGATCGTTGGCGCCGCGGATCAGCGCGGTGGCGCCGAACTGATTTTTGGCGTTCACATCCGCGCCGCGATCGAGCAGCAACTGAACGGCCTCGGGACTCCCAACCGCCGCGGCATGCATCAGCAGCGTG
Source organism: Bryobacterales bacterium (assembly GCA_963836015.1). Taxonomy (GTDB): domain Bacteria; phylum Acidobacteriota; class Terriglobia; order Bryobacterales; family Bryobacteraceae; genus CAWCDJ01. The sequence goes on from CAWIIF010000015.1 coordinate 2,103,218, forward strand.
TTGCCGCGCGCATCGTGCGCGTTGACATCCGCGCCCATTTCCAACTGCGTCTTCAGGGAAGTCAGATCGTTGTTGCGGACGGCCTTCATCAGGCCATCCGTGGGGCTCTGCGCCCAGGCCGTCAGACAGACCAACCCGGTAATCACCCGTATCCCCGTCATTGGCGCCCTCCTTTTGAGTGGGTCCAGTATACCAGCCCTACGGCTTGACGGTTGGTCTCATTTGATATATATATCGAATGATATAGAGATGGCCATGAAACGAACGCAGAGTCCCGAGGATTTTCTGCCGCTCAAGCCGCACTGGTTCCACGTCCTGCTCTCTCTCGCCGATCAGGAACAGCACGGCTACGGGATTATGCAGGAGGTGCTGGAGCGCACCGACGGCAAAGTGCGCCTCTGGCCCGCCACGCTTTACGGCACGCTCAAGCGCCTGACGGACGCGGATCTCATCGAGGAATCCGGCGACCGCCCCGCCGCCGAATCGGACGACGCGCGCCGCCGCTACTACCGGCTCACCAGGTTCGGCCGCCGCGTGCTGGCCGCCGAAAGCCAGCGGCTGGAGGACCTGGTCCGCCTGATCCGCTCCAAGCACGGGATCGCAAAGCGGGAGGTGGAAGGATGATTGACAATCTTTCGGTGGCCTGGAGCCTGCGCCTGTACCGCAGGCTGGCTGCCGCCTTTCCGTTCGAATTCAAGAACGTCTACGGCGACGAGATGGTGCAGGCCGCCGAAGATGCCGCCGAGGCGGTCTGGCGGCGGCACGGCGCTACAGGCCTGGTTCGGCTGCTGGCGGATATTGCCGTGCGCCTGCCGGTGGAATACCTGGCCGAGTTCCGCCAGGATGTGCGCTACGGGCTGCGGGCGCTCGGTGCTTCACCCGGATTTACGGCCGTGGCGCTGATCTCGCTCACGCTGGGGATTATGGTGGCCACCTGCGCGTTCAGTGAACTGAACGGATTCGTGCTGCGCGATGTCCCGGCGGTCCAACGGCCGGACGAACTGGTGGTCCTCGGATCGCCGGCTTCGTACCCGGTTTACCGGGAGTACCGAAAGCGCGGGGACCTCTTCACGGGCGCCTTCGCCTACCTCGCGCCCGTGCCGTTCGAGGTATCGCTCGGCGGCCGCACCGAACGCGCCTGGGGCCATGTCGTCACGTCCTCCTATTTCGATACTTTGGGCGTGCATCCCTTGTTCGGCCGCTTCTTCGAACCGGCCGACGACCAGCCGGGGCGCGAGCCGCGCGTGGTGGTCAGCCACCAGTTCTGGCAGGACCGCCTGGGCTCGGACGCCAACGTCACCGGTAAGAGAATCCGTATCAACGGACAACCGTGCACCGTGACCGGCGTGGGGCCGGAAACGTTCGCGGGCGCGTCTCCTATGATCTACCCCGCCGACTTCTGGCTTCCGTTGTCGGCCAACTCGAGCCTGGTTCCGGAACTGGCTAACGACGCCGTCGAACAGCCCGGTCTTGCCGTCTTTCATGTGGAGGCGCGGATGCGGACCGGCATCGCCCCCGCCCGAGCCGAGGCTGCTCTGGACGCCATCGAGCGCCGGTTCGAGCAGGATCGCGGCCTGCCGGGACGGGACCGTCCCGGGCGCCGCGTCACGCTTTTGCCGGCGGGCAAACTGGTGCCCCTTCGCAAGCAGGACCTCCCCATGCTGACGGGATTCTTTGCCGTGCTGGGCCTGATGATCCTGCTAATCGCCAGCTCCAACATGGCGAACATGCTCCTGGCCCGGGCGGCCGACCGGCGCAAAGAGATCGCGGTCCGCCTGGCGATGGGCGCGGGACGCTGGCGCCTCGTCCGCCAGTTGCTCACGGAAAGCGCTTTGATCGCGGCGGCCGCGGGCGTACTCGGGTTTGCGATCGCCTATTGGGTGATGAACCTGGCGTCGCGCCAGACGTGGCCGTATGCCATGCCGATGAAGTTCCATCTCGAGCCGGACCTGCGCGTTCTGCTTTTCACGCTGGCCCTGACGGCGTTCACCGCCCTGGCCTTCGGACTGGCGCCGGCATTGCAGGCGGCTCGCGCCGACCTCACCACCGCGCTGAAGGAGGGCGGCAACGTTCAGCTCCGCCGCTTCCGCCGATTGAGCCTCCGCAACGTGCTGGTGGTTTCGCAGGTCGCCGGATCACTGGCGCTGCTGCTCATCACTGGCTTCATGGTGATCGGTCACCGGAGGATTACCGGCGGCAACGTCGGTTTCGATCCGCGCGGCCTGTCGCTGATCTCGCTCGATCCGCGGCGCGACGGCTATTCCGAGGAACAGGCAGCGGGTTTCTTCGGAAAACTGCTGGAGCGTTCCCGCCGGTTACCTTCCGTCACCGCGGCCAGCCTGGCCGATGCCGTGCCGATGACCATGATCGGAAAGCCGACCGCAAACTTTTCGGCTGTCGCCGCGAATGGGTCGAAGGCCATTTACGATGCCCGGAAATACGCCGTGAGCTCTGACTTTCTCGATACTATGGGTATCCCGATCGTGCGCGGGCGCGGCTTGCGCAAGACTGACGAGACGAACGGCTCGATTGCGGCCGTTGTCAGCGAGCGGCTCGCACGGCAATGCTGGGGGCAGGAAGATCCGCTGGACCGGCGCATCGAAGTCGGCGTGGAAGGTCTTCCTTCATTCGCCGTCGGCGGCGGCAAACGTGACGCCGCGGCGCGGGTCCTTTCGGGCCCGACACAGATCCTCCAAGTAGTTGGGGTAGCCCGCAATGTGCGCGATGGCCTGGCCGTCGCCGCCAGCGACACGCCGCCGGTCATCTATGCGCCCCTGCGCCCGAGCGATTACGCGCATCCCGGCCTGCAAGGGATCACGCTGCTGGTGCGCGCCGCTCCTGGCAGCGATGCGGCCCGCGCGGTCAGCCAGGAAATCGCCGCCCTCGACGATCGTATCCGGCCTTTCCAGGTGCGGACCATGCCGGAACAGATCGACCAGGTGATGTATCCCGTGAAGGTCGCGCTGTGGACCTACGGCCTGATCGGTATCTTCGGCTTGATCCTTGCTTCGGTGGGGCTTGCCGGAGTCACCGCCTACTCCGTGGCCCAGCGCCGCCGCGAGATCGGCATTCGCATGGCCCTAGGCGCGCGGGCGAGGGATGTGCTCGGGCTGGTCATGAGGGAGGGCCTGCTGCTGGTCGTTACGGGCGCCGCCATCGGATGGCTAGCTGCCCGGGCGGGCATCCGCATGCTCTCCTCCCTTCTGGCCGAGGTCGCGCGAACCGCAGGCACCAGCTCGTCGGACCCCATGCTGCTGGCGGGCGCGCCGCTGCTGCTCGCCACGATTGCACTTGTGGCCTGCTATCTGCCGGCGCGGCGATCTACCCGAATCGATCCGGCATCTTCGCTGCGGCAGGAGTAGGGTCGAGGCTCTAAGGTTGTTCTCTGGCGCCAGATCGTACGAAACCGGACAAATCCGCGCGCATCGATCGAGTTTTCCCGGTGGATTGCGCGGCAACGATGGCACAATACCCTCTGGTCTTTACCCGCCGGGAGCGGGAAGAAAGCGGAGGTGTGAACGATGAGAATTCGGGGATTTGCCGGTGTGCTGGCCTTCAGCGTGATGCTGGCGAGCCTCGCGGCTGCCGCGTATGGCGGGCCGCAGGAGCACGGAATCGGCAACGGCAACGACAATAACGGTCATGGCGGGCCTTGTGCGGCCCTGCCTTCGCAGGCGGCACTCAAGGCGGCGTTGAAATCCGCGCGTGCCCAAAGCAATGGCGGATTCAACCTGGACATGTGGGGCACCATCGTCAATCGCGACGGCGTGGTCTGCGCCGTTGCCTTTACGGGGAACGATCGCGGCGATCAATGGCCCGGCAGCCGCGTCATCGCGGCGCAGAAGGCCAATACGGCGAACGCGTTCAGCCTGCCCGGCCTGGCGCTCTCCACGGCAAATATCTATAGCGCCGTCAATCCCGGGGGCAGCCTCTATGGCCTGCAGGCCAGCAATCCGGTGGATACGGACGTGGCGTATCGCGGCAATGCGGCCAACTACGGACAGACGAACGACCCCATGGTGGGCGGCAAGATCGGGGGCGTCAACGTCTTCGGCGGCGGCCTGGCGCTTTATAACGCGAGCCACCAGCTCATCGGGGCTCTGGGAGTTAGCGGCGATTCGTCGTGCGCCGATCATAACATCGCCTGGCGCACGCGCAACAACCTGATGCTGGATTACGTTCCAGCGGGCGTCAGCGGCGATCCCACCCGGCCCGATAACATCGTCTACGACATCAGTGTTCCCGCGGGCTTCCAGATCGGCGTCAGCACGAGCGGCTGGGGGCACCCGGTCTGCACCGCGGCCGCGAAGACGATTTCGCAGTCCCTGCCGGTGAAGCACTAGAGTCGTCGCGAGTAACACACAGAACGGGTTGGCCTACAGTGTCAGGATCGCGACTTCGAGGCCGTGAAGCCGTACTGCCTTTCTAGCCGGTGCGATGGTCCGCGGCTCGCCGCCTTTCGTCTCCTGATTCACGAATCGGACTTGTTTTACGACTTCGGGCAACTGGACGTCGAGATCCCGATCGCGCTTGTTGACCATCAGGACGTTGTGCTCTCCGGCTTTCGAGATGTAGGCGAGGGCGTAAACGTAGGGCGACGTGCTCCTGGCTTCCACGATGCGGTCTCCGGGCCCGAAATTGTCCTTCAACAGCTGCAGGACGCGGAACCGCGCATTGGGTGCGCCCGTGTTCCAGTCGACCATCGATACGCTCGGGAACTGCGTCGGATAGCCCACGAGCTGCGATTCGCCCGCGATGTCGATTCCGAGCTCGGCCAGGTGACCGAACACGTACGCGTAGCAAGCGCCGGAGAGGTTCCAGTAGGAGTCCGGAATCGGTTCGCCGCCTTTCGGATCGCCGGGCAGGATCGAGCCGATCTCATTGACCGTCGTTCGCGTTGCGGGCGAGTACCGCTTGCGGATCTCCTCGATGTAGCGCGCGGTCGCGAGGAAGCGGTCGGCCTGGTCGAAATACGTGAACTGCTGGATTGCCGGAGTTTGATCGGCGGTCGGAGTCGCGTAGAAATGGTACGAGATCATATCCAGCGGAATGCCCGGCTTGTGGTTCTTCGGGTTGAGGAAGTACTCGAACATGCGGGCGTCGCCGGACGGGTATGCCACCGATACTCCGACGAATTTCATCCGCGGCGCCACTTTCCGGATCGCCGCGACGATCGCATCATAGCGGGCGGTGTACTGCTCGGGCGTGGTGTGATGTTCGAGGTCGGGCTCGTTGAGGACCTCCCAATAGTCGATCGGAAAACGATGCCCGGACTCGTGCCGCTTGCCGAGTTCATCGGTGAACCCGCCGTTCACGTACCAGCCGACCAGGCGCGCGTAATACTCGCCCAGCTCCTTTCCGGAGGGGTCGCGAAGCTCGGTTCCCTGCGTGTAGTCCCAGACGGCCTCATCGGGGTTGCGCGGGTATTCCACGGGCTTGGGAGTGCGGAACATCCACGCCGGAATCGTGCTGAAATTCAGAACGACCGGATGCCCCTTGGTGGCATTCAGGAAATCGATCGTCATCGGATCGATCAAGGAGAAATCCCAGGAAGCCTTCGAGTCAGACGGCGGCTCGAGCTCGGCGACGCCCAACCGGGGGTAGGGAAGCCAGGGGACATAGCGCACATAGTCGGCGCCCAGCTTCTGAAGCTCGGCGAAGACCCGGTCGTGAATCGTCGAGCCACGGCGCAGCGGCGGATTCACCACCACCTGCAGCGTGGCCGTCGTGTTCGAGACTCGCTCTACGTGGTCCCAGGAGACCGTGATGGATTGCGCGCCGGCAAGGCCCGCCGCCGCCATGAGCATGGCGAAGGCAGCTCGGATCGTTCGGATCGACATATCAATCCTCAGCAGATGCGGACCGTTTCCAACCCCAGAAGGCTACCCAGTTTTTCGATCTTGCCGGCTACCTGCCCAACGCCCACGGCGCAATGGTGCGCCGGCCCTTCCGCGTTCCATCTCTCCATGAACTTCCGCGCGCCCGCGGGGAAGCGGTAGCGGCTGTTGGTGTTGCCGATCTCCAGAATCGGCCCGGGCACCGACTCGCCTTCGGCCGTCAGGAGCTTAATGGAGCCCGCTTCGGTCTCCACGACGGAAAGGAGCGTCACCGGCCCATGCCTGACCGACATCTCGACCGACAGGCCGCTTCCCACCTTGCCGTGATAGACGCCCAGCGGCCGGACCTTCGTCTTGCCTTGCGCGATGGCCATGTGGCCGGGGCCGTCGTGGCCCATCAGGACGATATCCTCGCGAAAATCGGTAGCGTAATATTCGGTGAACGATCCGCCCGCGCCGAACGCATCCATGATCTTCATGGCTTGCACGTTCTTGACCTCATACTCGCCGGCCACGGGAATGCCGCGAGCCGTGAGCAGGCTGGTCCCGAGAATGATGGAGCTGATGGCGTCCTCGTTTTCCGGAATGCCGATGCCCTGGTAGTAGTAGGCGAGCGACCCGAGTCCGTGCTCCGCGACCAAACGGTCCAGCGCGACCGAGGTGCGGGCCGCGCGGCGCAACTCGCCGGCCGGACAGCCGGGCTGGACGTCGAAGGCGCTGTGGAAGAGGTCGACGCGCGCGTCGATCTCCGGTTCGCACACGCCCTGACGCAGCCGCGCCAGCTCGTCCACCTCGAGCATCTCCATGTGGCCGCCGAAGGCCGCGCAGTGCCGTGTCAGATCGGAATAGATGTCCAGCATGCCGCCGTAGTAGTGGCCCATGAGGCCCAGACGGTTGTGCTCCATCACGTGCGCCGCCCGCGCGGCTTGCACCCAGCCGGCGATCTCGTCCCAGGCCGGCTGGTCGTCGTCGAGCATACCGGTTACCTGAAAGAACGGAATGCGGCAGCGGCGGAAAACATTGGCGATCTCGGGCACCGGACACGCCTGGCACCAGGCCAGCCATTCACCGGTCATGCGCCCGCGGTCGCTCATCCAGTTGAACGCGGAGTAGTCGATGGCCGCGCCGGGCGCCAGATTCAGGATAATCACCGGAACCTTTGCCCGGCGCACGACCGGCAGGACCGTCGAGGACAGGGCGTAAGTCGAGACATGCAGAAAGATCAGGTCGACGTCGGCCTCGCGAAAGCGGTGACCGGCGGCCACGGCCTTCTGCGGGGTGTCGATCAGCCCCAGATTCTCCACTGAGACGGCGCAGCCCTCGATCTTCGCCGCGATGTGCAGGTTGAAGGCGGAAAGCCGGTCGCGCAAGCCGTCGAACTGCGGCCAGTACGCTTCGAGGCCGATGCTGAACAGCCCCACCCGAAGCGGATACGAATCGTCAGGCATGCGGCTGTTTCGGATCGCGATGGATCCAGCGGTAGGCGGCGAGTGAGTTCTTCCAAAAGTACTTCTCGGCTGCCTGCCGTCCTTTCGTGTGAAAGTAATCGCGTACGATCTTGACGATGGCCGGCAGGTTATCCACCGCCGCGGCATTGGGCCAGTCGCTGCCGAAAACCAGCCGGTCCTCGCCGAACGTATCGAAGAAATAATCGAGCAGGGGCTTGTAAGCGGCCGGGTCGGTCACGGGCCGGCCATCGTCCACGCGCATCACCTGGGAGACCTTCACATACACCTGAGGCCTCTTGGCGAGCTCACGCATGGTGGCTTCGACCGGCGGCCTCGCGGCGGCATCGAGGCGCGCCATCATGCCCGGAGCGTGATCCACGATCAACCGCAGGCCGGGGACCTGATCGGTGACGCGGACCACCGCCTCCATGAGGTCGGGCCGCGGATTCGCGGTGTCCATCGCCAGGCCGGCCTGTTGCATTAACTTGAGCCCTTCGATAAACACCGGGTTAGTAACTTGCTTGACCAGGTCGTAGCCCCACAGGTTGCCGTAGCGGATGCCGAGAAACAGCCGGTTCTTGTGATAGCGCTCCAGATACTCGCGGAACTCCGGCTTTTCGGGCTGCAGGTTCCCGATTGTGCCGACCATCAATGGGTCCTTCTCTTCGACTTCGAGGACCCACAGGTTGTCTTCGATCCACGGGCTGGCCTCCACCTCGACAGCGCCCACAACCCCCAGCGGCGCGGCCAGGCGGCGGTAGCGGGCGGGCAATGCGGGTTCTTTGTTGGCACCGCCGCCGCTATACGGCGCGCCTTGCGGACGGGTCTGGTCGAACAGGTGAATGTGGCAATCGATGATCGGTATCGGGGGCTCCTGGGCGCCCACGCCCACCGCGGTCGCCGCGGCAGCCGCGGCTAGAAAGTCTCGTCGCCTGGTCATCATCGAAGTCGATGATATCTTACCTCCCCGCGAAACGCGTGCGAACGGCGTATAGCGAAGTGCGCGCGGGAATGAACAGCGTCTTGCGGTCGCCGCCGCCGAACACCAGTTGGAGCGGACGCTCCGGCACCTCGATGCAATCGATCAGGCGTCCCGACGGGTCGTATACCCAGATCTGGCCGGCGGCGATGTAAACGTTGCCTTTCTCATCCACCGCTACGCCCTCGCCTCCCTGGTTGGCAAAGATTTTCAGATTGGCCAGGCCGCCATCGGGCGTCACGGTTCCTTCCCAGGTGGTGATTTCGGCCTCGCTGGTGATGTAGGCCCGCTGCCCCGGAACCGCCGCGGCCAGGCCGAAGCCCCGCAGCAGCGGACTGCTCTTGATGCCCCAGCTCATGGCTCCGCTAACGAAATCTTCACCGGCGGGAAGGAAGGTCGAACCGTCGGGCGAGACGTACTGCCGGTGGGGTTCCGCCAGCGTTTGCGGGTTCACGCGCCAGTCGCTCACGGGCAGCACAGCGGAGATTCCGGGCCTGGGCGCGACAGGCTGCGGCTGTAGGAGAGTCACGCCGCCACCCGTCGCCCCGGGCTTAAACCAGTACACGGTACCCGCACCGGCATAGGACACCACCATCAGGTCGCCGGCCTTATCGAACGCCAGGTTGACGGGGTCGAGCGGATTGTCGCGCACCGTCGAAAGCTCGCGGTTCGCGGCCGACCAGCGATAGATCGTCTGCCGGCGCGCGTCCACGAAATAGAAGTCGCCGGCTGGATCCACCGCGCCGCCGGAGATGTTGTAGAACCCGTCCGCGAGTTTCTCCATTTTGGCTCCGGCCGCCAGCACGGACGGGGTTGTCTTCGCGGGCTCGGGGGGCGCGCTGCCGCTGAGATCGAGCCAGGCGAACTCCCGCTGCCGCACCTCCGCGTGGTGCGTCTGGTCGTACACGGCGGTGTCGAACGAGACCTTGCTATTGCTGTAGCAGTGCAGGTTGCGGAAGCGTATGTCCTTCGAGCGGGTCACCTTCACCGCGTAGGGGAAGGGCTGAAACGTGCTGATGACCCGGTAGATGTGGAAGTTCGCGAACGTGATGTTGCTCGAGTCGTCGACTTCGAGGGGCAGCGCGGAGCCGCCTTCGCCGCGCTCCTCCTCGGTCTGCAGCGCGTAAACCCGCCAGTTGGAAACATGCCGCATCACGATTTCGCTGCGGACATGGTGCTCGCTCGACATTTCGTAAATCCGGCCCTCGGCGGAGGTGTCGGAGACGAGCATGCCCGCCTGCGCGAACGTGCTGGGAGTCCAGATGTCGAAGAACGTGCCTCCGCCGCCATCCGTCACCCAGAGGCTGGGATATTGGCCGTCCCAACGCCGGTTGAGATCGGGGTCCGCGGTGTGGGTGTTGTTGTAGGGATTCTCGCGGTGTCCATCGATCGCCGACGTGCCGTGACCGCCCAGGAAGCGGACGTCGTTCATCAGCGATTCCGCGCCGGCCATCCATTTCGCCGCGACCGCGCGGGGGTTGATGCCGTTGGTGTACAGCCCGATCCCGATCACGATGTTGGCTCCGCCCTTGGGCGCCTCGATCATCGGTTTCGCAGATCCCACGCCCTGAAACGCCGGAGTGGAATCGCGCAGCACGAGTTGCGTGGCGCTGGGGTGCAGGCCGATCAGGACGGTGTCGGGCCGGAGCGCGATGGTGTCGCTCAGGATGTACTTTCCCATGGGGATGTAGATGGCGCGATTCGCGGCGACTGCTCTGCGAAAGGCCTCGGTATCGTCGGTCGAGCCGTCGCCCTTCGCCCCAAGGGTCCTGATGTTCACCCAGGTTTCGCGCGGCGGCAGATCGGGGAGATCCGATATCGCGGGCGAGGGCATGGCCGGTAGGGGAGACGCATCGAATAGGTCGCGGATCGTCCCGGTTGTTCCGATGTCCGAAAAATGGAGCCCGTGCGAGAAGGTCTTCACTGCGTACACGGCGGCTGGAGCCGTCACCTTGCGTCCGCTTTCGCGGAACTGCGCGAACAGCGGGACGCGCCGGCAGATCGCATTTTCAAAGTTGATCTCGGTGCGCGGGTTCTCTTCGAGGCTGACGATCACGGCCGGGCCCGAGATATCCTCGAAGCGCCCGTCCTTGACCCACAGCTCGTCGTGCGAGTTGGCGTCGATGGAGATGGCCGTGGGGACGGAGTTGAAGCGGGGGCGCACCAGGGTCAACCCGGCGGCGCGCTCGCGGATGGCCGCTTCGCGCTGCCCTTCGAACGATGCGTCCACCGCGGTGAATTGCCAGCCGGGCGAGGGCGTACCCGTCCAGATGCCGTATCGCCCTCCGTGAAAACTCACGTCCTCCATCACGTTACCGGTCTCATGGACGCCCGCGAGGCCGCTGCCCACGCGGAAATCCATGTGCGCCAGGAAGCAATGCTGCGCGTAGCGGCCGCGCACTCCAACGGCGCCCGGATTTTCGCCCAGGATTTCGATATCGATGTTGCTCATCCCGGAGTAAAACGTTCCGGCTCCGGCGTCACGCGGCCGGCCGTTTTCGCCGCCGCCGCGTCCCGCGCGCGGACGGCCTCCGGCGAAGAACACCATGTAGTTTTCATTCTCCGGATCCTGATAGCCCGGAGTGCTCTCCCCGAGCACGAACACGGGCCGCCCGGTCCCGTAGCCGATCAGGCGGATCGCCGGCCAGACGTTCAGGGTCTTGGTCAGCCGGTAGCGACCGGACGGGATGAAGACCACGCCTTCGCCGGTAGTCTCCTGGACCTTGTCGATCGCCTGCTGAATGGCTGCGGTGTCGTCGGCCGCGCCGTCGCCGCGGGCGCCGCTCAGATACACCGCTTTCGGATCGTCCAGCCGCTGTGTGTAATAGGAGGCCGCCTGCGCGGCCGGGGCCGCGAGCATCAATAAGGTGATAACGCGCTTCCACATGGAGCACTCCAGACCGCTGACGGTATCACGTATCGGGCAGCGATAAGATGGACAAGCCATGGTCAACTATTCGAGTTCCGGCGAAGTCGCGATCCTCGCAGTGGATAACCCGCCTGTCAATGCGCTCAGCCCGGCCGTCGCGGAGGCGCTCGGAGCCGCGCTGGACAGGGCCGCGGCCGACCCCGAGGTTCACGCCATCGTGGTCATCGGCGCGGGCCGTACCTTTATTGCAGGCGCCGATATACACGTTCTCGAAGATGCGGCCTGGGGCCACTGGCCGGTAGGTCCGGGTCTGCACGGCCTGCTGGAGAAGATCGAGGATTCCGTGAAGCCAGTGGTGATGGCGATTCACGGCAGCGCCCTGGGCGGAGGCCTGGAAGTGGCCATGGCCGGCCACTACCGCGTTGCGGTAGCAACGGCGCAACTCGGACAGCCGGAGGTCAGCCTCGGCCTCATCCCCGGGGCCGAAGGCACGCAGCGCCTGCCGCGGCTGGTGGGCATCGAAAAGGCGATCGGGATGTGCGTCAGCGGAAAGCCGGTGCCGGCCTCCGAGGCGCTATCGGCGGGGCTGATCGACGCGCTGATCGAGGGCGATCTCGCGCAGGGAGCCGTGGAATTCGCTCGCCGGGCCGGGCCTACGGTGAAGACGCGCGAGCGCGCGGGCAAGCTCGGAACGCCCGAGGCCAACGCGCCGCTATACGCCGCCGGCCGGGAGCTGGCTGCGAAGATCCGCCGCAATCAGCAGGCGCCCCTGCGGGCAGTAGAGGCGATCGAGGCCGCCGCCACGATGAGCTTCGAGGAGGGCCGGCGCCGCGAGCGCGAGCTCTTCTCCGAATGCCTTGCGTCCGACCAGTCCCGAGCATTGATCCATGCCTTCTTTGCGGAACGCGCCGCGGCGAAGGTGCCGGGCGTGGACAAGGCCACCGGCGTATTGCCGGTAGCAAGCGTCGCGATCGCGGGCGCCGGCACGATGGGCGGAGGAATCGCGATGGCGTGTGCCAACGCCGGAATCCCCGTGCTGCTCAAGGAGGCAGACGCCGCGCGGCTGGAGGCCGGCATGGCCCAGATCCGCCGGAACTACGAGATCAGCGTCCAGCGCGGCCGTTTCACCGCTGGCGCCAGGGACGAGCGGCTGGCGCTCATCCATCCGCAACTGGACTATGCCGGCTTCGATTCGGCCGACATCGTCATCGAGGCGGTCTTCGAGAACATGCGGCTCAAGAAGCAGGTCTTCGCCGAGCTCGACGCCGTGGCGCGGCCCGGCTGCATCCTCGCCAGCAACACCTCCACGCTCAGCATCGACGAGATCGCCTCGGCCACGAAGCGCCCGGAGTTCGTAGCCGGCATGCATTTTTTCAGTCCGGCCAATGTCATGAGGCTGCTCGAAATCGTGCGCGGGCGCGCGACGTCCCCGGAAGTCATCGCCACTGCCATGGCGTTCGCGGCAAAGCTGAAGAAGGTCGGGGTGCTGGTGGGAAACTGCCCGGGTTTCGTGGGCAACCGGATGTTCTTTCCCTACATCTACGAGGGCCAGTTTCTAGTGGAAGACGGCGCGACACCCGAGCAGGTGGACCGTGAGCTCACCACGTTCGGCATGGCCATGGGCCTGTTCGCGGTGGATGACATGGCGGGAATCGACGTCGCATGGCGTGTTCGCCAGGAGCTACGCCATTTCGAGGGTTCCGGCCGCAGGCCGCTGGTGCAGGACCAGTTGTACGCCATGGGCCGGTACGGCCAGAAGACCGGGGAGGGCTGGTACACGTATGGCAGCGATCGCAAGCCGGCGCCCGACCCGGAGGTGGTCGAGCTGATCGAGAGATCGGCGCGCGATGCCGGAATCGAGCGGCGCTCCATCACGGGCAAGGAAATCATCGAGCGCACCATCTACGCGCTGGTGAACGAAGGGGCGCGGGTTCTGGAGGAGGGCTTCGCGCTGCGCGCTTCCGATATCGACGTGATCTATCTCAACGGCTACGGGTTTCCTTCATGGCGCGGAGGCCCCATGTGCTACGCGGACCTCACCGGACTCGGCAACGTCTGCCGGACGATCGAGCGCTTTCATCGGGAATTCGGGGAGCGTTGGAAACCCGCGCCCCTGCTGACGCGGCTTGCAGCCGAAGGCCGCAGCTTCCGCGAGTACGATCGGGAGCGGCGCGGCTGACGACCGGCTTCAGGGCTCCTCGAGCTTCCACCAGGAATCGGGGCCGCCCATCAGCGGGCGCACCCGCGTGTAGCCGTGAGTCATCAGGAGCAGCGCCGCACGGGCGCTGGAGGCTTCGTTCGGTCAAGTGCAGAAGAGCACGATGTCGCGATCGCGCGGGATCTCGGAGCGGCGCACCGGCAGTTCTTCGGCGGGTATATGGACGGCGCCGGGGATGGAACCGGCGTCGCTCGCCAGGCTGCTGCGCACATCCACGATCAGCACTTCCTCTCCGCGGCGCAGCATATCGCGCAACTCGCCCGCGGTGATGCGGGCTACGGAGAGCTTCTTCAAGAAGCGGCGCCGCTGCAGGAACTTCCAGGCGAACCAGGCCGCCGGCAGCCCCACCACGAGCAGCAGGAGCCCCGAGCCGGTGCGGGCGGCATAACCGGCCACGGTTTCCAGTTGTCCGCTGAACAGATAGCCGAGCGCGACATAGGAACTGATCCAGATAAGGATGCCCATGGCGTCAAACAGCAGGAAGCGGGTGCGCCGGGCGCCGGAACTGCCCGCCAGCGGCGCGGCCACGGCATTCAGGCCGGGCACGAACTTGGACACGAGCAGCGACGCCATTCCATAGCGGATGAACGAGTTCTCGGTCCTGCGCACACAGGAATCCGGCTCCAGCGCGACCCTGCAGATCAGGCGCAGGATCCTTCCCCCGCGACGCCTTCCGAGCTGAAACCAGACATTGTCCGCGATCATGCAGGCGCTCATGCCGTACAGCAGAATCAGACGCGGATCGAGCTTGCCCATTCGCGCCAGCGCGCCGCATGCCAGCAGCAGCGGCACCGACGGCAGGGGCAGTACTGCCTGTTCGAGCAGCAGCCAGACGAACAGCAGCAGATAGCCGTGTTGAACGAGAAAATCGAGGGTATGGCCCATTTGGTTGCGTGATCGTTACGTTTCTGCAGTATAACCTCTTGGATGCGGCGTTCCCCTCGGCGGACCGCCTAAATTTCCATTGCACTGTATACGCTGCTGTGCTACATCTTGGGCGGGAGGTATCGAGGGGTGTCGTACGTCGCCGTACAGGCGATTCGGTCCCCGTCCAGAGCTCCACCCGGTGCCCCCGGCAATCCCTGACTTCCGTATGCCGGAGCGATCGCACGGCCTACTCCGATTTTCGGGGCTAAGCGGGAAAGGAAGGTGAGCCATGCAGGGTGTGGAGTCGAAAACAGTTGATCCGGTTGTCCGAAGGACGCTGCTGGCCACCGGACTGGGGGCGGCTCTCGGTTTCCAGGGCTGGCGGCTGGTGGCTTACGGGTTTGCGCTCTCAATTCCGTGGTACGGGATGGTGTGGGTGTGGCTCGGGCATATCCTTCTGGGCCTCAGCGTGGGGATGACGGCGGGGGCTTCGCGCTGGTGGAAGCGCGGGGTGGGGCTCGGGCTGGCATTTGGCATTGCATCCGCTTTCGGCGGGCTGGCGCTGGGATGGAAATGGGTCCCCTACGGCATCGCCGCGATCGTTGCGAGTGTCCTGGCCGGAGTGTTGATCGCCCTGATCGCGGACGTGGTCTTTCCGGTTGTCCGGCCGGTGGCGAATCCGCGGACCGCTTCTCCGAAATCCCGTGCGGGCGGAGAGCGCACGAGGTCCGAGGCTCGCGCGAGCAGCGAACTGGGGCAGCGCCTGGCCAAAGAGAAGATTCTGCTCGAGGATCTCGACCGGGAACGTTCACGCCGGCGCAACTCTGCGTTCGGTAAGGCCTCGGAAGAGCGCATTGTCTGGGGTGAACTGCTGGATCTGGAGATCCAGGACATCGACGAGCGGCTGGAACAGATCTGCCGCGACGCCGACGATCCATCGAAGCGGAGCCCGCGGAAGCCCTGAATCGTTCAGTCAGGCTGCGTTGGCGATCTCCAGGAGCCTCAGGGGGACCCTATACAGTTGATCGGCCACGCGGATCTCGGACCAGTATTCGTCAAAGCTGTCACTGGGCCTTTTCATTTTCCGCACCGTCACTATGTAATCCGTCCCTACGGGTAAGGTCGCCGGAGGCCCGGTGCTGTTTCCGTGCTGATCGACCGGTTCGGCGCCGGACAGTTCCCGAGTTAATCGCGGCATACGAAGGCTCCTTCCGCCCCTTTTGGCGGTCAACGCCCGGCGGAATCTCACGCGGCCCCACTGCCCGAGATTCACCCACCTCTACTTCCATCTTAGTCCCGGCGGGCGGCCGCGAGCGAGTGACCGGCAAGAAGCGGCGGGGACAACGACTTAGGAACGGAGGTCAGACCACCAGCTTGCGATCGTTGCGCAGTTGGGCGCGGAGCACGTTGCGGATCAACTGGCAAGCTTCCTTGACTTCCGGCAGGGTGAGCGAACAGTAGATCTGTTTCCCATCCCGGTGGGTGGTCACCACACCGGCGGCCTTCAGGATGGCGAGGTGCTGGGAGACGTTCGGCATGGTAATGCCCAGCGACGATTGGATCTCCGAGACGGAATACGCGCGCTTGGCCAGCAGGTCGAGCATGCGGAGGCGGGTAGCGTTGGCGAAGGATTTACAGATACGCACCTGCATCTCGAAAATCTGCTCATCGGTGTCGCGGCTGTCGGCTTTCGCCATATTGTCTCCTGAGTGCATTTTATAACGGATACACGCCTCCGTTTTACCCTAAGAGCAATCCGCCCGGCCGGTGGTGATCGCCCGCACGAGAGCGGAGGGCGTCGGTCCGGTCGTCGCCAGGTAAATGTGCCCGATCAAAAACGCCAGAAAAAGATAGGCGCCTAGGGTGTGGGCAGGTCCGAGCAGCCACAGGCCTCCCATGCGATCGAACAGGTCCGGCCAGCGGTCTGCTCCCCACATCAGCACGCCGGTGACGATCTGGAACGGCAGCAGGATGTTGAGCAGCGCCAGGTACGTGATTTTCTGCAGCGGGTTCAGCTTGCGCCGGGCGTCGGTCTCCATGGGATGCTTCTCGCCCTTGAAAATGCCGTACAGGTAAAAGCGCGCCTGGAGGACCGCGGCCCCCGTGAAGTCGTCCATCCGGGGCAGGAAGTGCTGGTACTTTTCCGCGGTCAAATGGTAGAAGGCGCCCAGGAAGGCGTTGAGGATCAGGGCCAGGGCCAGCCATAGGTGAACGCGGACGGCCGTGGCCAGTGAACCAAGAATTCCGAAGCGGTCCGGGTAGTGGATCGCCAGCCCGGTCAGGATCAGCAGGATCATGACGGCGGCCTGCAGCCAGTGCCAGATCCTCTCGTGGAGCGTATATAAAGGCGTGGTTGGATTCATAGACGACCTTTCAATAGGCGAATCGTTCCGTGCACCAGGCTGAACGCGAGAGCCCCGAGGATCGACAGCCAGCCGAGCCATTCGACCCACGGCGCCCGGCTGTTCCCGATGATGTAGAAAGATGCGAGCAGGGGCCGGTTGTCGAACGTGGGTTCCTTGCCGTCGAAGCTCACGACGTTGGCGGGACGGCCGCCGAAGATTACGGGAACATTCCTGGGCAGGAACGTATTCAAATCGAGCGGCCGGTGCAGCATGCTGTTGGCGGAGTGGCAGGCGGTGCATTCCTTGATCGCCTGACCCTTGCCGGCGATGCTGTGGCTCATCGCCCAGGGCACCACCTCGATGCGCAGCTCGGGGTCAGAGACGGCGGCATACTTTTGCAGGAGTCCTCTTACCAGCGCGATCTTGGCGGGGGTGTCGTAGACCGCCTGCGGGAGATCGATGATCCCGTCCTGGTCGCCGAAAGCTTTGACGATTTCGGGGCGGTACTTCCAATCGCCGCCCGAGGGCAGCGATTGAAAGAAGGCCTGTTGCACCTGCCAGGTGAAGACCGGCCGGCCTTTGGCTTTGTCGAACCAGTAGTTGCCGGTAATCAAGTTGGTCGGGCGGATCTGCAGGTGATTATTCTTGTCGCGCGTCGGGATGTATGCGGGCTTGTAGCCGGTGATATCGGATTCGGGGTCTACGATGCTGCCCTCGATGCCGCGGAAGGTGATGCGGCTGGTGCCGGTGTCCATCAGGAAGCCCCAATCGTCGCTGCGATATGCCCAGAAGTGCACCGCCGGAATGTGGCAGGTCTGGCAGGCGAGTGCCCGGAAATGCAGGCTCTTGTAGGGCAGGAAGGCGTGGAGTTTCTCCGCTTCGTGGCAGTCGCCGCAGGCGCGCATGGTGTTGTGGCGCATCACGTTCACGGTTTCGGGTGGGATATTGCCGCGCGCGAAGTTGTGGTCGGGGCGCTTGAGGTAGACCGAAATGTCCTCGCCCACCGGTTTGTAACGCAGGTTCTTTTTGAGATCCTCTTGGACCATTCTTCCCGGATTGTTGGGCGAGAAATGACAGTCGATGCAGACCAGCCCTTTTGCCGCGTGAGCGTCCCAGGGGAAGTTCATGTGCTCTTTGCCGGTGATTTTGGGCGTCGTGGTGTCGCTGATCTTCGCGCCGTTATAAATCCAACCGGCCTTTTCCGTGCCGCGCATGATATCGGCGTGCTGGATGGGCTGGATCTCGGTCGTATTGCGGGCCGTGAAGCCGTGGCACTGGGCGCAATTCTCGAGGGCCGGGTCGGAGAGCTTGAGGACATCCGTTTTCACGGTGCCGTCGGAGTTGAATGCGGCGCGATTGTAAGCGAAGGCCCCGCCCGTTCCGGTCACGATTCCGGTATCGGCCAGCGTTGCGTTGTTGGCCCAGCGGAAATTTCCTTCGGCCACTTCTTTCTTGCGGGCCGCACGGCTGGCCTGCGGCACATGACAGAGGAAGCAGTCGGCTTCTGAGGTTCCGCTCTTCTGCCAGTCCCATGGTTTGACCTGGCCGGTTTCGCGGTCGCGGATCGAGTACGAGGGATCGAGAGGGCCGTCCGGCGTGGCTTCGGGCGTGAGAAAACGGCGGCCTTTCAGATCGAACTCCGAGATGCCGCCGCCGGTGTGGCAGCCTCCGCACTTGGTGAGCCACTCGGGCTGGCTCATGTCGGCTTCGGCTCCATCGTGAATGCCCGCGTGGGTGAGCTGCCGGTTGGGAATGATGGAAAACTTCCCGAACATGCCGGGCGAGGAATTGAACCCGGCGACTCCGTGGTTCTTCAGGAGGTTCGGGTCCATCTCCGCTTTGCCTTGCTGAAAATGAAAGCTGTTGGCAATGTAATCGTAGTCGTGGCAGTCGCCGCCGCAGGTACGCCGGGTGCTGATGGGCTTGCCTGTTTCGAGGACGTTCCTGCCGGATTCATCCTTGAGCGTGATCGAAGGATGCGCCAGCCGGGGCGTGGCGGCGGGTGTCTGAGCGAGGACAACGGTCAGCGGCAGAGCCAGTGCCGCCAGGGTCCAAACGAAAGAATTCCGCATGACTGTATTTCCCACCGATCGGGTTGAGATCCCGGCCGCAGTCAAGCCGCGGCCGGGAGAATGAACCTATTTGCCGCAGGTCTCGGGTTGGGGAGAATCGGCGGCGTGGTTAATTACGAACGTCTGGACATCCAGCAAACGATCGTCGGGCATGAACTTGGTGAGCGCCTCGGCTCCTCCCGCGTGCTTGCCTTTCTCGAAGTAGGTGCGCCATTGGGCCTGGGTCTTGGTGAGCGGGGACACCTCGCCGCCCTTGGCTCCCTTGGTGTGACACTCCTTGCAGGTCTGGCGGAAGTAGGTGCGGCCTTTCGTCTCGCTGCCCCTCTTCGTTGAGCCGGCTACGGCCAGTCCGGTGAGGACCGTCAGCGCCGCGAGGATCGTTCGAAAAGTACGGTTGTTCTTCAGCATGATGGACTCCAATTTAGAAACGCGTCGTCAAGCCCAGCGTGAACATGGTCGCGCCGGAGTAGGTGGGGAATCCCAGGACCGGGGTGGAATCGAGCGCCTTGGGTGCGCCGACATGCCAGCCCGAACCGGAGTAATCGTAGAGGTACTTGATGAAGTCGGCCTTGAAGATGAAGCGGTCGTTGATGCGATGGGTCAGGTAAGCCTCGGCCACATTCCCTCGCGTGTTGGTCTTGGGCGCGATGATATCGTCGGCGGCCTGGGCGAAGTTGAACCAGTACTTGCTGCCGTGGTTGAATTCGAACCCGAGTTTGGTGCGCTCGTCGTTGGGGAAATTGAACCGCAGTCCGGCCAGCGCCATGTAGCCGGAGTGGTTGACGGGGGTTTCGAACGGGTCCGAGAGCAATCCGCCGAACGGGGTGGTCTGGCCATTGGGCCGTGTGGCCGAGAGATTGCCGCTGGCATACAGGTCGAAGGCCTTCGCCTTACGCGTCACGTTCATCCCGAACAAGTGGATCCCGCCCAGATTGGCGGAAGGCGTATACCGCATCACCACGGGGGCGGTGACCGGATCGCCGGTCAGCGGATTCACCGGAAGCACGATCAGGCCGTCAAATCCGTCGGCCACGTTGAAGGCGTGCGCGTAGGTGGCCTGCACCAGGGTATCGTCGGTGTTCCAGAGATCGAGGTTGGCGCCCAGGAAGTGCGTGTCCTTGAGCCGGTCCTGGGGCGTCTTCACGAGGTTGCCGTTGCCGAAGCCGGATTCATAGCCCATGCCCCAGCACAGCCGCCAGATCATATTTTCGGCGAGCCGGTAGCCGACGGTGATGCCGTCGAACTGGTAATCGATCAACGCGCCCGAGGGGGTGCCGCCGCGCAGCTCGTCCTGGCGGTAGTTCATGGGCGGACCCTCGGTGGAAGGCCGGCGCCCGATCGAGAGGTAGAGCTTCGAACCGCCGATGTTGTTCCAGCTGAAATAGGCGCGCTCGACCCGCACCTGGTCGGAATTGGGAACGCCGCTGGTGGTGCCGTCGACGTTCAGCGAGTTGGGCTGGCCGTTGAAGACCTGCACTCCGGTGGAATCGCCGAACACTTTGTACATGCTCAGGCGTCCCGAGAACGTCACATTGTCGGCGACGCGGGCGTCGAAGTTCAGGCGCAGACGGTTGGTGAACAGGCCGGCGTTGTCGTCCTTGTACGACGGAACGAAGGTGGAAGGCATCAACATGCCGAAAAGCTGCTGCTGCATGGCGGCCGGGAACGACGCCATGCCCTGCTTGAGCTGGTTGAATGTCAGGTTGTTGGTGAACTGCTGGTAATCGGAGTAATGCGAAGCGACCGTGTTGTTGATCTCGGTGACGCCGGCGGGGGGCCGGCCGAGAATCGGCATCGCGAACATGGTCTTGACCACCAGGTTCTGCAACTGCATGCCGTCGTAGTGCGCCGGGACCGTGCCCAGAATGCTGTGGGATTCGAAGCGGTAGTCGCCTGTGAATCGAAGACGGTCGAGGGCCTGGCCGCGCTCGGTGGCGGAGACGCGCTGGTCCAGGTCTTTGAGGGAGGCGGCCACTTCGGAGGCCGGCGGCGCGGGCTGCGCCGGCTGCTGTGCCTGCTGCTCGCGGGCCTTAAGGCGCTGCTCGAGCGCCTCGACTTCCTGTTTCAGTTTGTCGAGCTCCTGTTGCAGCACGGCGGTGGCGTCGGCCGCCGGCGGCGCGGGCGCCGGATCCGCGGACGCTTTGGCCGGTGCGCCATCCGGAGGAGTAACACCATCCGCGCCGCTTGCGGGCGCTGCCCAGGCAAGCGGGATTACGACGATCAGGAAAGCGAGGAAAGCGATTCTACGCATGAAGAAGACCTCGGCAGAACGATAACAGATCTTTAAATCTGAAATCAATAAATTGCGAAAGTGCGCAACTATGAAACTGAAGAAGGAAAACAGATGCGGAAAATTACTTCAGGCTGTGGAAAACCTTGCCGAGAGTTTGCGCACTGGCGGCTCGTCGCAGAAAGGGGATGTGAAATCCCGTCACAGGTTCGTGTCGGCTCTATAGAGCGGCAGTGACCAGATGGCTGTACGTTCCGAATGGAGAGGCGGCCACCTCCCGCCAGCCGCCGGATCGCAGCGCCTCTTCGACGGCGTCCGCGCTGACGCGGTGGTGCTGCGGCGGTCCGGGAGGGGAAGGCAAATCCGCGCGCCAGTCGAGGATGGCGATGCGGCCGGAGGGGCGCAGGATGCGCCGCATTTCGGACAGCACATCGGCAGAGTCGTCCAGTTCGTGCCAGATGTTAGCCAGCAGTGCGAGATCGCAGCCGTGATCCGTCAACCCGGTGGCCGACGCCGAACCCTGGAGCGGGCTGATATTGGGCGGCGCCGATTCCTGCCGCAGCTTCTCTTCGAGAAGAGCGAGCATCTCGGGCTGCAGATCGACCGCCCACACCTTGCCTTCCGGAGCTACAGCCCGCGCGAACGGCAGGGCGAAGAAGCCCGTGCCCGCGCCGATATCGGCAATCACCATGCCGGGTTGAAGGCCCAGCCGGGTGGACAACTCCTGTGGGGGGAGCCATAGCAGCCGCTCGGGGTTCTCCAGACGGTGGGCACGGTCGGGCTGAAAAGTTCTCTCGTTCATAGGCTTAGAATCGAACGGTTGGGCAGCCACCGGCCGCCATTTAACGGGCTCAAGTGAAGCGTCCGGAGCGGGACGTACCGCATGTACCGGTCGCAAAGGACGACAGCAGGCGCTCGACTTCGCTCGACCGGCACTCCGGACACTCGGTTTCGCGATCGGCGTCCTGCATCCGGCGGAGGATTTCGAAGCTCTTTCCGCACTTCTGGCAACGGTACTCGTAGAGAGGCATAGATCCGTACTTTAAAGATGCACTTTCAGGCCCAACGTGACATCTAACGGGGTTTGGCGAAATATCGTTCGAAAAACTGGAGTTTTGCCGCACTGCCGGCGATCGGAATCGCCTCCATGCGGTCGCCCAGCTCCATGGTGACGGCGGGCTTCTCCTGGACCGACGGCCAATGAGCCAGGCCTCTGCCGTTCGGATTACCGGTGGTCGCAAAGTTCACCCAATACGAGGAGACCTCGGAAGCGATCTTGCGGTCGGCCTCGGTAAAGGGACGGTCGGACCGGCTCAGCGAGTTGAGCGCGTACGGGACCTCCGAAGTGTGAAACGCCCCGTACTTTTCGGAATCCGGCCCGGGCAGTACATGATTCCAATAGTACGTATACGCGCCGGTCTTAGCGGTCCTGGCGCGGTTGACGGCCCAGAGGTACATCGAGACCCGCTCCTGGTCCCGCGAGCTCTCGTTTTGGGCGTCTCCGGCCTGGGCATCCGACGAGGCCGGATAAAGATCGAGAAACGCCTGGGCTTCGCCCTGGTAGCGCCGGTGCGCCTGCTCCTGGAACGCCGCGATGGTGACGGAAGGATGCGGCACCGCTCCGCCTTCGTCGGCATTGCAGCCGGTCAGCGTCGGTACGTCGTTCTGCCTGCCCTGGGCGAAGATCTCTTCGACGGAGGCCGGCAGGAAGTAGCCGTCCACCACCGGCCCGAAGCGGAAGCCGCCCGGAACCGGCGCCGTCAGCTCCTTCCAGGTCATGGCGCGAAGATCGGCCAGGGAATGCGCGCCTTTGGCCTCGGCGAAGCGCAGCCCTTCCTTCTCCGCATCGGCGAGGGAGCGGGGGCCGCGGCCGCCCCCGACGCCCGAGCCGCTTTCCGCGATGGCCCGGTGGAACAAGCCTTTAGCCAGCGGCGATGCGGTGAGTGAGTGGGTGTTGGAAGCTCCGGCGGATTGTCCGGCGACGGTCACGCGGCCGGGGTCCCCGCCGAAAGCCGCGATGTTGGCGTGGATCCACTGAAGGGCCGCCACCAAGTCGAGCAGCGCGTAGTTGCCGGAAGCGTGGCGGTCGGATTCCGCGGTCAGTTCGGGATGGGTGAAGAACCCCAAAACGCCCAGCCGGTAATTCACCGTGACGACAACCAGGCCCTTTCGTGCCAGCCCTTCGCCGTCATACACCGGCACCGATCCGGAGCCTTCGGTGTTCGCGCCCCCGTGAATCCACATGAGGACCGGCAGTTTCGCGTTGGGGCGGTCCGCGGCGGTCCAGATGTTGAGGTAGAGGCAGTCCTCGCTGATTTCCCCGTGGGCCATGAACTCATAGGTCCACGGCTTATGCTCGTTCACGATGTTCTGAATGCAACTGGCGGAGAAGTGGTCGGCCTTGCGCACCCCCTGCCAGGGCTCCGGCGGCACGGGCGCATGCCAGCGCAGTTTGCCGGTGGGCGGAGCGCCGAAGGGAAGGCCCTTGAATACGGTCACGGAGGAATCGGCGCCGGCCACACCCGAGACCAGCCCGCTCTCGGTGCGTACCGGCTGCCGGATCGTGGCGGCCAGCGGAAGTGCCGCCGCCGCGACCACAGTAAGGAGCCTAAGCGTTCGTCTCTGCATGGCCTCTATTCTGTCACGGCCCTCACAACCCGCACCGGCCCCAATAATCCGGAGGGCAGCAGGGGCGAGCTTTCGCGATAGAACTGCTGCGTGGTGTAGGTATACTTCCTCTGGACGCCGGGTTGCTGGTCACCGATCAGCCGGTTGACCCAGAGGTTGGTCACCCGGATCTCGACAGTGTTGGCGCCCGGTTTGAGCGCGCCGGTCGCATCCACCCGGAAGGGCGTCTTCCAAAGGATGCCGAGCGGCTTGCCGTTGACGGAGACCTGCGCCAGGTTCTTGACGTCGCCCAAGTCGAGCCACAGGTGCGCGCCGGACTGGAACCAGGCGGCCGGCGCCTCAATGGTCTTGGTGTAAGTTCCGGTGCCGGAGAAGTATTTCACGCCGGCGTCGGAGTTAGCGGCCCAGGAAGTCAGGCGGTCGAGGGTGATCTTCGGGGGCGCGCCGCGATCGGGCTGGAATGCGAGATTCCAGGAGCCTTCCAGCGTGGCGGCGTCCGTTTCGGTCTGTTTCGGAAGGGTGCGCGACGGCGCCGCGGCCGCCTTGCGGAATACCACGAACACGGCCCCATAGGGCTCGAGGCGCAGCGGTACGCTGGTGCGGCCCCCGGCAATCTGGTAGGACGCCGGCTCGATCACCCCGGTATCGGCGTGCCAGAGCTCGGCAGCTTTGCCTTGCACGCGGAAGCGGGCTTCCAGCGCCTCGGCGCGGTTGCTGCGGTTGTCCACCCAGTAGATCTCGCCGTCCGCCACCTTGCGATGGACGTACAGCAGGCTGGTGTCGGCCTGCGGCCTGGAGTATTCGAAATCGGCCGCCACCTGCATGGCCGAAAGGGTTTGCGCCAGTGGCTGGCCGCCGTAGACTCTACCCTTTCCGTAAGCATGCTCACCCTCGCCGGAGCCCCATAACTGTCCGGCGATGGTCTGAAACTCCGCCTGGCTATCGCTGAGGCTGGGGCTGTCGATAGGCTTAGGCCCCGCGACCACCGCGCCGGCGTTGACCAGGTCGCGGATCTTGCGCAGCACCGCGAGCGACATATGCCGGCTGTTCGGATCGAGCGCCATCACCCGGTAACTCATGCCGCTGGGGGTGGTGATTTGCCCGCCCGCCACGGACAGGCGGTGCAGGATCGCGTCGGCATTCACGTAATCGAAGTTATACCCGGCCGGCACGTCGGGCGCCTTGTTGCCGAAGAGCGCAGTGATGTTGGAGTCTTCGCCGTAGAAGTAAATAACATCGGCCACGAACTTGCCCTGCTGGAGCAGGAAGGAACTGCGGGTCAGATATGACACCCATGGCTTCGCAATCTCCGCCCACGTCTCGTGGCGCGTAAACCACTGGCCGAAGGGGCCGAGGCCGAGTCCGGGAACCTTGTCGTTGACCGGCTGATGGACCGAGGTGTGGATCACGAAGCGGTTCAGCCCCATGGCCAGCTCTTTATCGGCGGTGGGCTTCAGAGTTTCGGGAGACCAGGACCATGCGCCGCTGCCGGCCGTGAGGGATTCGGCGGCCACCAGGTTCTGGCCGTAGATGTGGGCCACCGAGGCCGATTCACGGATGTCGGCGTTGTGGCGCGGGATGTCCGCGTTGACGCCCGGCATTTGCGTCCACATCGCGCTCATCGGAATATCGGCATAGCGCTTCGCCTCCATGCCGTCGCCTATGAAGGCGCGCCCGGACTCGTGCGATTCGCTGTAGCGGCCCATGCCGTGCTCGTGCAGCACGGTACCGATCTCGTCGTAGTGGTTCTCGGCCGTCAGGTCGGCGATGGTCCGGCGGAAATCCCAGAGGAAGCGGTCGCTCGCTTCGGCGCTTTCCACCACGCGGCCGGTGAGCACCGGGAGCCACGGGCGCATATCGTAACCGCGGCGCCTGGTGAACTCCGCGATCATGTCGTCGGTCCAGTTCTGCGCGCCGGCCTCCCAACTGTCGGTGATCACGTACTGAAGGCCGCGCTTTCCCATCAGCGGGCCGACCGTGTCCTTGTACTGGCCCAGGTAGTTCTCGAGATACGCTTTGACGTCGGCCTTGTTGAGCTTGTCTACTTCCAGGCCGGTAGCTTCGGGCGAGGCCGGGTGATTGGTGATCCCGAGCAGGGAGTAGCCCAGGCGAAGGACGACCCATCGTCCGGCGGGCGGCGCCCAGTCGAGCGATCCGTCGGAGTGCATCTTCGCCGTCAGATCGATTACATTGGCTTTGCCGATAGCGTCGGCGGCAGGCACGGCGGGGGTCGCCAGGTCGTACAAGTCGGTCGCGGTGGAGAAGGCCGCCTTATCTTCGAAGCGGTTGACGCAGGCCGCCGGATGCAGGACGAGTTCGGCGATCTGGGTGGCGGCAGGTGCAGGCGGTGCGGCAGGCGTCGCGGGGACGGGGTTCGGCATTCCGCCGAAGCCGCCGCGGCCTCCCTGCGGAGGGGCCACTGTCCGGAACGTCACGCGGAAGTATTTCGCGGTGACAGCTGGAAACGCGACGGTGGTTTCAGCGGCACCGCCTGCCGGAACCGGCGTGACGGTGCGGAACTGCCGGCCGTCGTCGCTGGCTTCGAGCGCACGGCCGCTGTTGCCGCCGGCGCCCCGGCCGAAGCCTCTTCCACCGCCGCCGGCCACCACCAGGGTGAGCCCGCGAATGGATTGGGCCTGGGGGAACTCGAACTGAATCCAGGCGTTCTCGCCGATCGCTGTGGGCGGCAGTGCGGTCGTCTTGGCGAGATCTCCATCGGTCAGCGCGGCCAGGTCGAAGGATCCGCCGCTGGAGGTCACTTGTGGGTGTAACTCCGCGAACGGAACGTCGCCCTCCGGCGCGCGATAAGCGACGACCGCGCTATCGGCGTAATATTCGGGCGGAGGCGTAGCGGATTCGGACCCGAAGCCGCGGCGTCCCCCGGCGAGGTTCTGGAACGGCCCGGTGTTCGACGGCGGCTTGGGAAGCCTGCCGGTGAATGGGCGGCCGCCTTCCACGCGCGTCTCGCTCCAGACGAATTTCTTCATCCCGTGTGCCGGAGGTACCCAGGGTCCGCCGCTTTCGCTCCATCCGGGCGAGCCGGCAATCGCCATTTCCAGGCCCAATTGATCGGCCAGCGTGGCGGCGTAGCGGAACGCGTCCTTCCACTCCGGCGTCATGTAGACCAGGCGTTTTTCCACCACCTGCGGCGTATTCAGCGCCGCATCGAAATTCTGGAAGCCTCCGATGCCGACCCGCTTCATCCATTCCAGGTCGAGCCGGATGCCTTCCTTGGTGATGTTTCCATTCATCCAGTGCCACCAGACGCGCGGTTTCGCGCTATCCGGCGGATTCTGAAAGCCGCGCTCGAGAGCATCGCCCGAGTTCTGACCGGAGACCACCCATGTCCCCACCAGGACGGCGATCAAGGCGGCCCAGCCGAGTTGCTTGGTTTTGCCGAAAGATCGCATGCCACTCCCTTTCCATCGAAGCTTCAGGCATTGACGGTCTGAAACTCTCCATCAATGCTATCGCAAGGCAGGGGGCGGCGCAGGCGGCATCTTTGCGAGTGTCGGCCGTTCTCCGTTTCCACGTACACTCAAGCAGTCGGCTTACAAGTCAGACGGAATGGGGGCATGGAAAGGTCATGAATCGCATCCTCGTCATTGGCGGCACCGGCAACATCGGCCGTCAGGTTGTCACTCAGTTGACGGCAGCGCGCGCACAGGTTCGGGCGCTCGTGCGCAACCCGGACGGGGCTCGTTTGCCACCGCAGGTCGAAGTCATGCGGGGGGATCTCACCTGTCCGGACACACTTGAAGCCTGCCTGGCCGGCATCGATACGGTATTCCTGGTGTGGACCGCCCCGGCGGCCGCCGTTGCTCCCGCTTTAGGGCGGATCGCGAAGTACGCGCGACGCATCGTATTTCTTTCGGCGCCGCTCAAAACGCCACACCCGTTTTTCCAGCAGCCCAATCCGTCCCGGGCGCTGGCCGAACATGTCGAGCGGACGATTGAGGCCTCGGGACTCGCATGGACACATTTACGGCCGGGGATGTTCGCGCTGAATGCCCGGCACTTTTGGGGGCCTCAGATTCGGGCCGGCGGCGTCGTGCGCTGGCCGTATCTCGCTGCTCCGACCGCCCCGATCGATGAACGCGACATCGCTGCGGTGGCGGTCCGCGCGCTATCTGAGGATGGACATGCCGGAATGGAATATGTCCTGACCGGGCCACAATCCCTGAGCCAATACGAGCAGATTTCCACGATCGGCAGCGTGATTGGCCGCCCGCTGCTCGTCGAGGAGCTTCCGCCCGACGAAGCCCGGCGTGAAGGGCTTGCGGCCATGCCCGCGAGCGTCGTGGCCAAACTGCTGGACGCCTGGGCTGCCGCCATCGGACAGCCTGCGTTTGTCACATCCACGGTCCAGGAAATGACGGGAAGACCCGCACGGACGTTTCTGGAATGGGTCACGGCAAACGTTGCGGAGTTTCGAGCGTAACGCCCGTTGCTGACCTTTGCCGGGGATCCACGGCCGCGGCGCCGGCGGCACTTCCTTATTTACGCCTGGCGGTCTTGCGAACGGAGCGGCGGCTGGTGGCTTTCGTCTTGGCCGCGGCGGGTTTCCCGGACCCGCCGGGCTGCCCGTGCCAGTCGTGCTCTTCGGGATGATGATGTCCGTGGACCAATTCCTTCAGATGACGCTTGAATTCCAGTTCGTTCATGGCATGAAACCTGCTCAATCCCAGGTATGATCAGAAAACTCAAATCCGGCGAGTACCGGCTATATTCCAGCAAGCCGGACGCCCATACCGGAAAGCGTCGAAACCTGGGTACCTTCAGTACGCGCGGGGCTGCGGAGAAGCACGAGCGGGAGGTGCAGTATTTCAAGCGGGCGCACTGAAGGCCTGTCTAGGATCGGGTGGGCCGGCGCGCCCCTTACGCAGCGCGCCGCGCCCTGGTACGGGCCGCCTTCACCGCGGCACGATGCCGGCCTTCGGCCCCTTTGGTGCGGACGCCCTTCATAGCGGCTCTCTTTCGGCTCGCGGGGCCACGCTTAGCGGCGCTGCGCCGCGTTTGCCTGGAAAGCGCTCTATGCGATGCGGCTGCCGTGCCTTCGCGCTTCAGGGCGCGGCTCGTGGCGGCGGACCGGGTTGGGCTCTTCTTGCGGGCCGCCGTTGCTTTCGGCGCCTTCCGGCCGGGCCGGGGCGGCAGCTTGACACCCGCTTTTCGCGCCTTCGACAGACCAATCGCGATTGCCTGCTTGGCGGACCGCGCACCGTGCCTGCCGTTGCGGACGTGCTCGATTTCTTCCCGTACGTACTTTCCGGCCTGTGTGGACGGAGACTTCTTAGTGCGTGCGTGTTTGACGTTCTTCTTCGCGGCCATAACTAAATTTCACCTCGACGTTTGGACATAACGGTTCTCCTCGGTTACTCCTTGCAACTCGGTGGCCCATCGGGTTGCCCGCGGGGGTTCGGTATCGTTCATAACGCCGTCTGCCACAACATGAGAAGATCTGGTGTGTGAATTCCTACCTGTATCGAGGAGGCTCAAGTTCATGACCAGCCGGCTGGCGGCAGTTCTGATGCTGGGTGTTGTACCGTTGCGGGCCGCCGTGTTCGACGTTACCGCCAACGGCGCCAAGGGCGATGGCAAGGCCCTCGACCGCGATGCCATCAACAGAACGATCGAACTCGCGTCCAAGGCCGGCGGCGGAACCGTACACTTCCCGTCCGGAACGTATCTCACCGGCTCGATCCAACTGCGCAGCAATGTCACGCTCGAGTTCGAACCCGGCGCCCGCCTCGAAGCCGCGGCCGATCCAGCCGCCTACGACCCGCCCGAGCCCAACCAGTGGACCCAGTTTCAGGATGCCGGACACAGCCACTGGCACAACAGCCTGATCTGGGGAGACCAGGTCGAGAACGTCGCGATCGTGGGCGCCGGTTTGATCTCCGGAAGGGCATTGGGCCGGGGAGCGCCCCGCGGAGTAGGGGACAAAGCCATCGCGCTCCGCCTCGCGCGCAACGTCACGCTGCGAGATTTTTCGATTCTGAACGGCGGGCACTTTGGAATCCTGGCCACCGGCGTGAACAATCTGACCATCGACAACGTCAAGATCGACACCAATCGCGACGCGGTGGATATCGACGGCTGCCGCAACGTGCGCATCTCGAACTCCAGCTTTAACTCGCCGAACGACGATGCCCTCGTCCTGAAAACGAGTTATGCGCTCGGCTCGGCCCTGCCGGTGGAAGCGGTGACCGTCACGAACTGCCTGGTCAGCGGCTACGACATCGGCTCGCTCCTCGACGGCACTTACAAGCGCACCGTCACCCGCGCGCCCGACCGCGACGGCCCAACCGGGCGGGTGAAGATCGGGACGGAAAGCGACGGCGACTTCCGCAACATCACGATTTCCAACGTGGTCTTCGACCGCTCCCGCGGGCTGGCGCTCGAGACCGTGGACGGCGGGCACATCGAGGACGTGGCCATCTCCAACATCACGATGCGGGATGTGTCGAACGCGCCCATTTTCATCCGCCTCGGCAGCCGCCTGCGCGCGCCCGAAGGAACGGCCATCGGCGCCATCCGCCGCGTGAACATCAGCAATGTGGTGGTGTACGATGCCGATCCACGGTACGGGTCGATCATCAGCGGCATTCCCGGACACGATGTCGAGGACGTGAAGCTGAGCAACATCCGCATCCTCTATCGGGGAGGACTCACGCTCGACCAGGTGGCCAAGCAGCCGCCCGACCTGGTGAACTCGTTTTTCTTTCGCGGAGGGGTGCCGCCCCGCGAGCCGTACGCTACGCCGGAGCGGGAAAAGGAGTACCCGGAGCCTTCCATGTTCGGCATTGTCCCCGCGTGGGGCTTTTTCATCCGCCACGCTTCGGGCATCGGGCTGAGTGACGTCCAAGTTGGCTTTCTCAGCGAAGACCGCCGGCCGGCATTTGTACTCGACGATGTGAAGGGCGCGGATTTCCACTATGTCCAGGCACAGAAAGTGCCCGGTGTGCCGGCGTTCGTCCTCAGCAACGTGGAGCGCCTCTCCATCGATCACTGCTCACCAACTCCGGACACACGCGCCGAGAAGATTGCGCGAAAAGAGATGTAGCTCCCTGCCATATCAGAGCCCGGCCGCTCACACGCTTACGGGAGCCTGTGGTACTTTGGCAGAAAGAATATCGTGGTCGCGGCCAAACAGCGGGAACCGCGTCGACGCAGCCGCGCGGAGTGCTGTTGTGCGTTCCTCGAGCTTCAGACGGTTACGCCATTGATCGGTCGCACATGAAAACATCCGACTCGCGAACATGGGGTCCCGAACTGCTGGCGGTCGCCGGGTTGGTCTTCCTGGCGCCCATCGCGGTGGCGCTGCGAGGCGGACTGCTCCACGCAATCGGTCACAATGCAACGCTCGCGGCGAATCTGGGCGCGGCGCTGATGATTTTTCTCGCGGCCCGGCCGAGTGTCCGGGAATGGATCGCGGCGGTCGGCCTGGCGGTCGCGTTTCGCGCCCTCTATGTCACCCTGGTCGAGCCTGTGGGAGACTATCCCGGATCGTTCCTGCTAAGTTGGTGCGCGTTTCTGGGGGTAGCGGCGATTGTTGTGCTCGGGGGTCGCCTGGCTCGTGATCCCGTACGCCGGTGCATGGAGGATTTTCTGGCCGCCGCGCTGTGCCTGGAGGGGTGGATCGTTTTCGTATACGCGATGCACCTTACCGTGCAGTATCTGCCCCGCACAATCGACGGGGTGCTCTATTCGTTCGATGCCTCGCTGGGGTTCAAACCAAGCTTCGTTATGGGCTCGTGGCTGATCGGCCGCCCGTTTCTCGCCGCTGTCACGGCCTTCCAATACGAGGTGCTGTTTATCGCCGTGATGGGCACTTACGCGTGGAAGCGGCGGCGGGGCGAGACGGAGCGCACGCTGGCTACCATTGCCTGCGTGCTGCTGGGAGGGCTCGTGCTGTATTTCCTTTGTCCCGCGACGGGACCGGGGTGGGCTTTTCCGGGGAAGTTCCCATTACACCCGCCGACGGCGTCGAGCGGACTTTTGCGCCCCATGCTGGTCGCGAACGCGCCGCGCAACGCGATGCCGTCTCTCCACATCGGCTTGGCTCTCGTCGCGTTTTGGGCCACCCGCGGTCTCGGGCGCCTGGCGAGGGTCGCACTCGCGTGTTTCCTCGCGGCCACCGTTTTTTCCACGCTGGCGATGGGCGAACACTACCTGATCGATCTGGCAGTCGCCGTGCCGTATTCGGTTGCTATACGAGCGGCCGTAGATGGTCGAATCCGCCCGATGGCAATCGGCGCCGCGCTGACTGCCGCTTGGATCGTCGCGTTCCGCGCGCCGGTGGACTTCAGCGCGTGGCCTGCCGCCGCATCCTGGATCCTGATCATCTTGACCGTGGCAATTCCGCTGGCTATCGACTCCGGCCTAGTGAATGTTCGCCGGACATTTCTCCGGCAGAATGAACGAGACGCCGCCCGGGTGTAGCCGGAAGCCGCCCAATAGCGAAGCCCCCCAGCCTACTTCTCCCGCTTCAGCGTCATCGTGCCTCCGGGGAAGTCGCCTCCTTCGGCCTTGGAGTTCAGCTTGATCTCGTCGCCGTTGATGGTGCCGTCGTGCATGATCTTCATGCCGCCGTTGGCTTCGATCGTGACCACGAAGGAGAGCTTGTCCCCTTCCACTTTGCCGTCGCTGATCTCGATCGCATCGCCCTGCGGTCCCTGCACGGTGCCGGTGAGCTTGGCGCCGTCCTGCTTGAAGTTGAAGGTGAGCGCGAAGCCTTCGCCGTTCGGTCCGGCCATCTGTCCGGTCCACTTGCCGGTTACGTCGGCGGCCCACGCGGCCATGGAAACCAGCGCCATCAGCATGGCAGTCAAAATCGTCTTCTTCATGCCCGCCTCCTTGGATGTTCCCTGGGGGTCCCGCTTAATATATCATTACGCCTATGCGCAGAACGGGACGGTTGGTGCTGGTCTTCGGTCTTGTGTGTGTATCGGTCCCTTTCCTCCCGGCCCAGGAGGGCCGGCGCGGAGGGCGAGGCAGCATCCGGGAATTTCTCGGCCTGGGGCCTCCGCCCGATCCGGCCGCGGCCGAGCGCGGCTCAAAACTGTATGCTTCGAACTGTGCGTTCTGCCACGGTGAGAAGGCGCGCGGCGCCGAAGGCCCCGACCTGGTGCGCTCCGTGCTGGTCCTTCACGATGAAAAGGGAGAGCTGATCGGTCCGGTGATCTCCGCGGGACGCACCGACCGGGGCATGCCCGCTTTCCCCGCGCTCACCGGCGAGCAGCGCAACGATATCGCGCAATTCCTGCACATGCAGGTGGAACTGGCCGCCAACCGCGGCTCCTACAAGCGCCTCAACATCGTGACCGGCGACGCCCGGAAAGGGGAGCAGTATTTCAACGGCGCGGGCCGGTGCAATACGTGCCACTCGGTTACGGGCGACCTGGCCCACATCGCGTCGCGGATTCCGCAGCCCGATCAGTTGCAGAGCCGGTTCGTCTGGCCAGGCGTCCCGCGCGAACGGAAGGTCACGGTGACGCCGGCTTCCGGCCCGGCCGTTTCCGGCACTCTCAAGCGCATGGACGACTTCCAAGTCTCGCTGTGGGATTCCTCGGGCAGCTACCGCTCCTTCCCGCGTGAAGGCGTCAAAGTGGAAGTGGAAGACAAGCTGGCTGGTCATCGCCGCCTCCTCGAACAGTACACGGATGCGGACATCCACGATGTCACGGCTTACCTGGTGACCCTGAAATGAAACTGGCGGCGATTTTCTTTTTTCTCCCGGCGTTGTTTGCGCAGGGTATCCCGGGCACCTGGCCCACCTACAACGGCGACTACTCGGGCCGCCGCTTCAGCTCGCTGGCGCAGATCGGCCAGTCGAACATCGACCGCCTGGCGCTCAACTGGTTCTTCCGCATCAGCAACGTCGGCCCGCAGCGCGGCGTGGGGAATCCGGAGATCAAATCGACCCCGCTGTTCGTCGACGGGGTCCTCTACTTCACCATTCCCGATCACGTGTGGGCGGTCGATGCGCGCACGGGCGAAGAGATCTGGCATTACGGATGGGTCGATCACGGCGGCCACCTGGTGGGCAACCGCGGCCTGGGCATGTATCACGACTGGCTGTATTTCCTGGCTCCCGACGGCTGGTTCATCTCGCTCAACGCCAAAGACGGCAAGGAGCGCTGGCGTAAGAAGGTGGCGGACGAGAAACTGCAATACTTCACCACCATGGCCGCCATGATCGTGAAGAACCACGTGATTGTCGGGGTGGGCGGCGACGCCATGGACGTTCCCGGGTATCTCGAGGCGCGCGACCCGGAGACCGGCGATGTGCAGTGGCGCTGGAATACCGAGCCCAGCCCGGGAGCGCCTGGCTCCGAAACCTGGCCGAACGCGGCCGCCATGGGGCACGGCGGCGGCATGACGTGGAACCCCGGCACCTACGATCCGGAGCTCAACCTTCTTTATTGGGGCACCGGGAATCCCAACCCCGTGTACGCCGGGCAGGGCCGCAAAGGCAGCAACCTGTGGACCTGCTCGATCGTGGCGCTCAACCCCGACACCGGCAAGCTGGTCTGGTATTTCCAGGCATCGCCGCACGACACGCACGATTGGGACAACGTCGAAACGCCCGTGCTGTTCGACGCCGAAGTCGGCGGCCGGAAGCGCAAGCTTCTCGCGCAGGCGGCCCGCAACGGCTACTTCTTCGTCCTCGATCGGACCGATGGAAGCAGCCTGGTCTCCAAGGGATTCGTCGGCGTGGACTGGTCGAAAGGCATCGACGCCAGGGGGCAGCCGATCCCCGACCCCGCCAAGGAGCCCAAAGTGGACGGCTCGCTGGTGAACACGCCGGCGGGCGGCGGCACCAACTGGCCTCCTCCCAGTTTCGATCCCGAAACGGGCCTGTTTTACGTCAACGCCCGCCGCGGCTACAGCCTCGCCTACCTGACCGATACCGATCCGAAACCGGAGGGCTATGGCGGCGGCCCGGGCGGGGGATTCGCCGAACCGTTTCTCGAAGCGCTCGACTACAAGACCGGCAACATCGTGTGGAGCCATCCCTATCCTTCCGGCGGTTACGGCAACTCCGGAGCCGGCATCCTCACGACCGCGGGCAAATTGCTCTTCACCGGCGACCCGTCCGGCAACCTGATCGCGCACGATCCCGCGACCGGCAAAATCCTCTGGCACTTCCACACCGGCCAGAACGTGAGCAACGGCCCGATGACTTTCGAGATGGAGGGCCGCCAGTACGTCGTGGCCGGCGCCGGCGACACGCTTTTTGCGTTCGCGCTCGCCGGGAAGTAGTTTACCGCTCGAACACCACGGCCTGGCCGTGCTGCGGCGCCAGGTACTTAACGTCGGGCGCGCGCAGCGTGAGAGCCGCGTGAAACTGCCGCGGATCGATCGAATTGTCCGGGAACATGTCGTAGTGGCAGGGGATGGCCGCTCGCGGCTTGATCTGCGCCGCGAGCCGCGCCGCCTGGTCGTGCGACAGGTTCTTGAACCCGCCGTTGATGCAGGTGATCATCAGCGCGGGCTTGTACTTGGCCGCCGAAGCCAGCAACTCGCACTCGGCGGTGTCGCCGGTCATGTAGATCCGCGGGCCGCCGCCGAATTCGAGCAGGTATCCCATGTGGTTGAGATCGGTATCGTCGGTGGGCAGGGCGAAGGTCGCGCGCATCCGCAGGTCCCGGAACTCCAGTTCGTGGTCGGGCCAGAGGGGCTGGATGCGGCCTTCTTCCACGCCCTTCCGCCGGAAGACCTCGCAGCTCGGATGCGGACCCACGAAAAGGGACGTGTCCTTATTGCGGAGGCGCGCGATGGTCTCGGGGTCCGTGTGGTCCTGGTGGTTGTGCGTGCAGGCGATCACATCGACGTCGATCTCCTCGGGCGGAATCAGCACGGGCACCTGGCGGTGCATGTCCATGCCGGGAGGAGCAACCGCCGCGCAACTGTCGGTAAGGTAGAGGTCGATCGCCAGCAGCGTTCCCTCATGCGACTTGAACAGGTACCCGTTCTGTCCCAGCCACCACAACGCCACGGTCCCTTTTTTCACGGGGAACTGGCGGATTTCCCGCATCAGACTCATGCGTTTATTGTGGCAAACTTGAGTGGATGCCCGTATCGTTGGAGTTCATGCGCGGCATGCTGGGCGTACTTTGCATCTTCTTTGCCCACATGGCCGGCCGCTCGGCGGCGTCCGTGCGCAAGGGACAACAAAGGGTTTCGAAACTGTACGGCTGGATCCTGCGTGCCGTGGTGTGCGCGGCCGTCATGGTCTTCCGGCATCCCGCGGACAACGTGGCCATCGGGGTATGGGTGCTTGCCGGCGCGGCATTTGGAGTGGGGATGTGGACGGTCTCGCGGCAGAGGCCGCCCGAGGATTTGACCGAACACATCTTCCCGGAGTGAATGTTTGTTCCTGGCGGCGCGTTATATCCAGCACCTTCGCGCGGAAACCGTAACGGAGGACGCTGCGATCCCCGACGATGCCGTCGAGGCGCTGGCTTCTCCGCGCCTGGTGGTGCGCGGCAGCGGACGGTCGCGATTTCTCCGCCGCATCGCGTACCTGTGGTGCGGCGCTGTGCTGGACACGCGCGTCGACACCCTGCTGCTGCCGGTGCTGCTGCAGGTCCGCGACCTGGCAATCCCGCTGGACGCGCTGCTCAACCGGCGCAACCGCGAATTCGACTGGGGCCTTCCGGACGATTTTTTCCCCGAGCGTCTCTCGAGCGGCGCCTGCCTGGTGATGCTGGACGGATTCGAGGAAGGCCCGCGGGACGTCGAAGCCTTGATCGCCGCGTATCCGCGATGCCGCTACATCGTGGCTTCAGGCGCGGACGGCGGGAATGCCGGCACCGGCGAGAGCGGATTCCACCTCGGCGGGGCGCAGGCGCGTTGCGTCGTAATCCACGGTGAGGGCGTCTAACGAGGGTTCCACCTGGATCCTCTGTATTCCGTAGACCGCGTGTGCGTCGGAAATCCGGCTCATCATCAGGTCGTCGAGCGGTCTCTGCAGGTGGAAGCGGATCTGGACCTTCGTCATAAAGATACAGGATAGCAGCCCGCAACCGGGCGCCCCGCCTGCCGGCGCGGCTCAACCGGCAACGCGGTCGCGGAATCTCTCGGGAACCTCCACGGCGGCAAAATCGCGCTGGAGTTCGGCCACGTCGTCCGGTTCGAGCACCATTTTCGCCATACGGAATAGGATGTTGTCTTCCTTATAAATGTGGTGCCGCAGCATTTCGATGTAGGCGGCGCTGTTGCCGTACACGGCGCGCAGTGCCTCGGAGTCGCCCGCTTCGGCGGCGTCCAGATTCTCGCGCACCGCTTTCAAGTAGCCGCGTCCCTGGTCGTGCTCCGCCAGCATGACTCCGAGGGGACCGCCCTCCTGCGGCACACCGCGCTCCCGCATGCGCGGGAACAGCAGATTCTCCTCCTTCGCGTGGTGGCAGCCGTCCGCGAAGTGGCGGAAGAAATCGAGCGCCTCGTCGAAGAAAAGGCGCGGAAAGGGCCGGCCGGGCCCGGTTTCGCGGATTTTCGCTTCCACGGCGTCCAGCATGGATTCGATCGCGCGGTGCTCCTGGCTCAGGACATCGGTAGGATGCATTTCATGACCTCACTCTTCGATTGTGGGGGGGCCGGCCCACCGATTGCGGTGACTCAGGTCACCAGCAATGGCCCGGCGTATAGTAGTTCTATGGTGCGGATCGGGCTCGGCGCGCTCTGGATCGGGGTGACGGTGTGCGCAGCGGCCGAAGGCGGACGTACCGTGCACGAAATCGTGCTGCTGGTGCGCGATGCCGCCCAATCTAAAACGTCCGACGGAAAGCTGGCCAGGGAGCTGCGCAAGTTCCAGCTCGCCGAGCGTGTGGACGACCATGTCATCGAAGAACTCGTGAGCGCGGGAGCCGGCCCCAAGACCGAAGAGGAGCTGGACAAGCTGCGCGACCTCACCACCGCGCTACCGGAGCCCGACCTGTCCGTGGATTTCCCACATGATGCGCTGCCCACGATTCCGCAGCAACAGGCCATCGTCAATGCGGCCCGCGACCGCGCGCTCGCCTATACCCACTCCCTTCCGGATTTTTTCTGTGATGAGGCCGTACACCGCTACGAGAACTCCCGTGGCCGGTGGGAGCAGAAAGACACTCTCGACATCAAGCTCACGTATTTTGAGCAGAAGGAGAAATACGACCTTCTACGCGTCAACGGCCGGCCGACGACGCGATCCTTCGAGAGCGTGGGAGGCGCCCTGTCTCAGGGCGAGTTCGGCAGCCTGTTGAGCTCGCTGTTCGCGGGCGATTCCGGCACTCGGTTTCGGTGGGACCACTGGACCACCTTGCGCGGCCGGCCGTCGCACGTGTTTCAGTTCCGGATTCTGGTGACGCACTCGAGCTACCGGATCGCCTTCCGGGCGCCCGGCGGCTCGCTGATCACCACGGTGACCGGGCAGCACGGCTTTGTCTATATCGACCGGGACACCAGCTCCGTCCTGAAGATTGTCGGCGATGCCGATTCGATTCCGCGCAGCTTCCCCGTGCAGATGGCCAACACCGTGCTCGATTTCGGATTTACGGAGGTCGGCGGGAAAGAGTTCCTGTTGCCGCTGCACGCCGATGTCCGCATGGGATCCGGATACCTGCTCACGAGAAATGACGTGGAATTCCGGAACTACCGGAAGTTCGGGTCGGAAGCCACTGTTACCTTTCAGTAGGAGTCTGCAACTCCGAGAAGACGCGAACCATGTCGCGGTGTGCCAGCACGACGCCGGGGTCGCGCTGCATGGCTTCCCAGTACTTCCTGCCGAAGCCGTTGGCGTTCTCCGAGGGCGACACCAGTTCGCGAGCCCTCGCGATCAGCTTGTCGGCCTCCTCGGGAGTCGGCGGCTCCTCGAAATCCAGAGTCTCATCGATGAGCACGACGAACTGCGAGAGGTCCCGCAACCAGGCAAACCAGGGGTCGTTCAGAACCAGGTTGAGGTACTGACCCGTGGTGGTGATGCGCTCCACGTCTCTCTCGTAAGCGGCCTTCTCGGAATCGAGCACGTGTTTGTGGAGACGCAGCAGCCCATCGCGGAGAACGGTGAGACGCGTGGTAGTCGGATCGGCCATCGGTCTTCATGGTATCGAAATTTTGTTCATTTCCGCGCGATTCGACCACACGCCGGAGCGAGCTTTCCGTCAAACTAATAGAAGATGAGTTTCCTCGACAATCTCGAAAACAACCTGAAGAGCCTGGAGTCGCAGGAAGAGGGGCAGGACGCGGCGGAACGCCAGCGCCGCAGCCGGGAGCGCGACCGGGCCAGCGCCCAGGCGGCCGCCCCCTACGCGGAACAGTTGAAAAAGGGGCCGTATACAGAAGAGCTGTTGAAACAGGCGGCCCGTATCGGCTTCGCGCTGAGAACCAAGGTACATGTGGCCTGGCTCGGCTCCACGCTGCGGCTGGAAGCCCGCGAGCGGCGGCTGGAGCTCCGGCCGACGCCCTCCGGCGTGGTCGCGGTCGAACTGGACCAGAACCGCGAAACCCGCGTCGAGCCGGTCGATCTCCAAAGCAGCCCCGAAGAGCTTCTGCGGCGCTGGCTGGCGCCCGCCGCCTGACTCCCGCATCTTATCCGGATCTCTTAAGATCGGATACATATGCGGAGAGTGAGCTACGATCCCGGCCTGA
This sequence comes from Bryobacterales bacterium, assembly GCA_963836015.1. Classification (GTDB taxonomy): domain Bacteria; phylum Acidobacteriota; class Terriglobia; order Bryobacterales; family Bryobacteraceae; genus CAWCDJ01. The sequence continues at coordinate 2,142,341 of CAWIIF010000015.1, forward strand.
CTGAGCGCTTCACCGGCACATTCCGGCGGGTGATCAACAAGGACGGCAGCTTCAACGTCCACAGGCGGGGTACCAACTGGCGGGACGTTCACCCTTATCTGTACCTGATCAACATGCGCTGGTGGCCGTTTCTGGGGACATTATTCCTCGGTTACATGGTGGCCAACACCATCTTTGCACTGCTCTACTACGCCATCGGCACGGGGGAGTTGCAGGGGGCCGAGGCCCTGACAGCCGGGCGGCGCTTCCTGAACGCCTTTTTCTTCAGCGCCCATACTCTGACCACGGTTGGGTACGGCAGCATCTTTCCGAAGGGCTTGGGCGCGGAGATCCTGTCTTCCATCGAAGCCCTGGTCGGCGTTTTGGGCTTTGCCGTCGCCACCGGCCTGCTGTTCGGACGCGTCTCCCGGCCGTCGGCGCGGATCGGCTTCAGCACGAACATCCTCGTGTCCCCATACCAGGACACCACCAGCCTGCAATTCCGGGTGGTCAATCTGCGGCCGAACTCGCTGATGGAACTGGAGGTGCGAACCCTTCTCATGCTGGTGGAGCCCGATAGCGGCGGGCCCCGGCGCGTCTACAAGCAGTTGCACATGGAGCGGGACCAGGTGCTGTTCATGCCGCTGACCTGGACCATCGTTCACCCGATCGATACCGATAGCCCACTGTGGCAGGTGACGTCCGAGGAACTATCGCAGAAGCAGGCCGAGTTTCTGATTCTAATCAAGGCCTACGATGACACCTTCAGCCAGACGGTGCTGGTGCGGCACTCCTACCGCCACGACGAAATGGTGTGGGGCCGGCACTTCGCCCCGGCCTTTTCCGTGGACGAACATGGAGACATGGTGCTCGAGGTGCAAAAGGTCGGCGAACTGGGTTAGCGGCTGGCCGGCGGAATCACGCCGTTCATTCGTGCGTAAACCACCATCTGACCATAGTGGTCCATTGTGTGCCAGACGGCGATGGCGGCGGCGCCTCCGCGGGCCATATCCGGTCCGCCGAAGGGCGATTTCACCATCTCGAGTTCGTTCTGGGCCGTCAAGCCGTTCATCGCCTTGTGCGCGTAATCGAAAGCCCCCTGCACGAAGGCCACGATATCTTCTTTAGTCTTGACCGTATCCGGGCCGTTTTCGCCGCCCAGAACGATGGGGGGCTGTTCCTGGCGGGCGGCGGCGGCGACCAAATAGATCACCGCAGCCACATGCTTGGCCTGTTGGGCGAATGTCCGGACACCCTTAAACTCCCCGTTGGAGGGCGCAAACGCCAATTTGTCGGCAGGCATAGCCTTGATCAGCGGAACCACTTCCGATTCCACCGATTTGAGCTGGCTGTCGTAAAGCCGGGCCACTGTCATGTCGGCGGCGGGCGCCAGAATGGCGGCGAAAAGAACTAGTAGCGGTGTTTTCATTGGGATGCAGTATAGCACTTGCGGGACGCGAAGAGAAAGCGAAATTCTGGATCGCGTGCGGAAATACTAAGTTTCTGTTAAAATAGGACTTAACCCCAAAGAGGAGTCATCTTGGCCGATCAGGATCCACCACCGCAAGGTTCCCTTGTCCCCCCGCCTCCGGGAGGCGGTGACGGGAACAAAAATCTCGTCCCCATCAACATCGAAGAAGAGATGCGGCGGTCTTACCTCGATTACGCCATGAGCGTGATCGTGGGCCGCGCGCTGCCCGATATTCGCGACGGCTTGAAGCCCGTCCACCGGCGCATTCTCTACGGCATGCACGATATGGGCCTGGCGCCTAACCGTCCCACCGTGAAGTGCGCCAAGATCACCGGGCAGGTGATGGGAAAGTTCCATCCTCACGGCGATTCCCCGATTTACGATGCGTTGGTACGCATGGCGCAGAACTTTTCCATGCGCTACCCGCTGGTGCAGGGGCAGGGAAACTTCGGCTCGATCGACGGCGACCCGCCGGCGGCCATGCGGTACACCGAAGCGCGGCTTTCGCGCATCGCCACCGCGCTGCTGCAGGATATCGACAAGGAGACGGTCGATTTCCGCCCCAACTACGACGAGAGCGAATCCGAGCCGGAAGTGCTTCCCACGCGGGTGCCGAACCTGCTGGTGAACGGGTCGGCGGGTATCGCCGTAGGCATGGCGACCAACATTCCGCCGCACAACCTGACGGAAATCATCAATGCCGCCGTCCATCTCATCCAGCATCGCGACGCGCCGTTGTCCAAAATCATGGAGTTTGTGACGGGACCCGATTTCCCCACCGGAGGCCAGATTCTCGGCCGCCAGGGGATCTTCGACGCTTACACGAAGGGCCGGGGCCAGCTCAAAATCCGCGCCCGCACCAAGCGCGAGGCGATCGGCAAGGACCGCGAGGCCATCATCGTCACCGAAATTCCTTACCAGGTCAACAAGTCGCGGCTGATCGAGCAGATGTCCGCCCTGGTCAACGAGAAGAAGGTGGAAGGCATCAGCGACATCCGCGATGAAAGCGACCGCGACGGCACCCGCATCGTGCTCGAGTTGAAGCGCGGCGAGCAGCCCGAGGTCGTCCTCAACAACCTGTACAAGCATTCTCAGCTGCAGATCGGCTTCGGCGTGATCATGCTGTCGATCGTCAACGGGCAGCCGCGCGAGCTCGGCCTCGTGCCGATGATCAAGTACTTCATCGATCACCGCGTGGAAGTGGTCCGCCGCCGCACCGAGTACGAGCTGCGCAAGGCCCGCGAGCGCGAGCACATCTTGCTGGGCTTCCAGAAAGCTCTTGACAACCTGGACGAAGTGATTCGCCTGATCCGCGCGGCGCGCGGGCCCAAGGAAGCTCGCGACTCGCTGATCGCTTCCTTCGAGTTCAGCGAGCGGCAGGCGCAGGCCATCATCGAGATGCAGCTCCAGCGCCTGACCGGGATGGAGCAGCAGAAGATCCTGGACGAGCTGGCCGATATCCAGCGGCGCATCGCCGAATACCTGGAGATTCTGGGCTCCGAAAAAGTGCTGAAGGATCTGATCATCAAAGAGCTGAGAGACGTCCAGAAGGAATTTGGCGACGAGCGCCGCACCGAGATCATCGAGGACACGGGCGAAATCCGGCTGGAAGACCTGGTGGCGGTGGAAGACGTGGCCGTGACGGTCACCCGCGGCGGCTATCTCAAGCGCACGGCCGTCGACACCTACCGGCGGCAGACGCGCGGCGGCAAGGGCCGCATCGGCATGGGCACGCGCGCCGAGGATTTCGTGGAGCACCTCATCGTTGCCTCCACCCACAGCTACCTGCTGTTCTTCACGACGCGCGGCCGCGTCTACTGGCTGAAGATCTATGAGATCCCGGACGCCACCACGGTCGGGAAGGGCAAGCACATCAACAACCTCATCGCCCTGCAGGACGATGAGACCGTGAAGGCGTTCCTTTCGGTGAAGGATTTCGTCCCCGACAAGTTCGTGGTGATGGTGACGAAGCACGGGGTCATCAAGAAATCGGAGCTCAGCGAGTTCGACAACCCCATGTCGCGCGGCATCATTGCGGTGTCGCTCGACGATGGCGACGAGCTGATCTCAGCCAAGATCACCAACGGGACCAACTACATTTTCCTCGGCTCGCACGAAGGCCAGGCGATCCGTTTCGAAGAACAGCACGTGCGTCCCATGGGCCGGCAGGCGCGCGGCGTGCGTGCCATGGAGCTGTCCAAAGGCGACTACCTGGTCGGCATGGAGGTGGTCGAGAAGGAAGGCACCATCCTGTCGATCGCCGAGAACGGCTACGGCAAGCGCACCCCGCTCGAAACCTACCGCCTGACCAACCGCGGCGGCAAGGGCGTGATCAACATGAAGACCACCAGCAAGACCGGCATGGTGGTGGCGCTGCTCTCGGTGAAGGAAGACTCCGAGGTCATCCTGGTCAGCCAGAACGGCAAGATCATCCGCATGGATTCTTCCACCATCCGGCAGGCGGGGCGCTCCACTTCCGGCGTCAAGCTGGTTACTCTGGAAGAGGGCGACAAGGTGGCCGCGGCTTCGGTGATTCCCGAAACCGAGAGCGGAAACGGGCAGGAAGACCTGCCGCTCCAGTAAACTAAGGAAGGGCTGGATATGGCGACTCTAGTGGAACTGTCTGACGGGACGCGCCTGGAAGAAAAGGAGGCGCGGCTCTTCGCGCACCTGGCGGGCTTGGGCAAGGTGCTGGTGGCGTTCTCCGGCGGCACCGATTCGGCCTATCTTGCCTGGGCCGCCAGCCACGTGCTGGGCGCGGGCGCCGTCGCCATAACCGCCGATTCGGCCTCGCTTCCGGAGTCGCACAAGCGCGACGCCGAGGCCTTTGTTCAGAAGTTCGGCATCGTTCACGAGTACATCGAGACCCGGGAGTTCGAGAACCCCGACTATCTCCGCAACGATCCGAATCGCTGCTTCCACTGCAAGGACGAGCTGTTTACGCGCCTGAAAGACGTGGGGCGCGAGCGCGGATTCCCGCACATCGTCTACGGCGTGAACGCGGACGACCTGGGCGACTACCGCCCCGGGCAGAACGCCGCCCGGCAGCACCAGGTGGCATCGCCCCTGGCGGATGCCGGCCTCACCAAGGCCGAGATTCGCGAGCTTTCGCGCCGCGCCGGGCTCCCGACCTGGGACCGTCCGGCTTCGGCCTGCCTCAGCTCGCGGATTCCTTATGGAACGCCGGTGTCGATCGAGAATGTGAAGACCGTGGAATCGGGCGAGGAGCAGATCAAGGCGCTGGGGTTCCGCCAGTTCCGCGTACGCTTTCACGGAGAGGTGGTGCGCATCGAGATCGCGCCCGACGAGCTTGACCGCGCCCTCAACCGCGACATGGCCCGGCAGTTCACCGCCATCTTCAAGGGGCTGGGCTTCCAGTACGTGACGCTGGACCTGGAAGGCTACCGGCAGGGATCTTTGAACGAAGTCCTGCCTGGGCGCAAGTAGGCCGTCTCAGACGTCCTTAGGCGCGGATTTCCGCTTGTTCCTGCGCCGCAGAATCACCACTCCGACCAGCACTGCGGCTACCACGAACTCGACCACTCGCAAGACATCGTCTGGGCTCACGGCCTCTATCGCTCCTGACCGGGAAGTATAGAACACCGTGCACCCAAACAACCAGTTATCTTGAGAGAACTAACCTGGCGGCGTGCAGGCCTCCGGCACGCTGAATTCCGGGTACGAAGAGGCTGTCGATGAAATCCTGGTCGGTGTCGCGGAAGTCCCCGATGTCGGCCTGGAGATCGACTTTTTCAGGGGCTACGGCGGCGGCAAACGTGCACCAGATCGCGGCCTTTCCGAGACCCACCAGGCGCGTTCCGGGGGTCTTCAGCCAGGCCAAAGCCGTCAGGATGTCCTGCACGCGGTTGGCGTCGTCGGATTTGTTGAAGGTGAGGAACATCGGCACCGAGCGGTTGCGCGGCGCCACGGCGCTCCCGGTCTGAAACGCGTCGATCAGCAGGACCGAGCGCCCGGCTTGAAGCAGGCGCTGGACCTCGGGCGACTTCCGGGCGGCCTCCGCGCCTTCCGGCCCGACCACCAGCGCGGGCGGGTTCGCGCCCTTCACCCAGATGCCGGGCACGCGGTCGCCCCGCCCGGGACGGCTGAGCAGGACACGCTCGCCCTGAACGTCGCTGAGCACCCGGGAGGGCCACTCGGCCGCCAGCGCATAGGTCAACCGCTCACGCTCGTCGCCGGTCTGCTCCTTGGCGAAACGAACCCATTCGTCGAAGAGTTGTGAGAACGAAATGGCGTTATCCGGCAGCTTGCGGTTGAACAGCGCCAGCATGTCGCCGAGCTTCTCGATCCGCACCGACTTCTCCTTGAACTTCGAAGGGTCGTCCATCCCCAGGACATGCTTGCCGAAAAACGCATAAGTGGCTTCGCGGTTCGGCCGGTTGTAATTGTGCGGGGCGTTCTGATAGAAGTACGCCACGTTTCCGTCTTTGCCGTAGAGATCGTAGATGGCGCGGACGGCGGGATACTCCTCCGTCTCCATGTTCTTCGTCCAGTCGCCCGTAGCGGCGCTCATGATCATGGGCTTGGGGGCCATCATCGAAGCGATCTCGACGTTGTTGGTGTCGAGCCGCAGGCCCGGCGCGTTCTCGCAGAGAGAGCCGCCCTGCATGAGGAACGACACCATGTTGGCCGGGGCGGAGAACTGGATGCGGTCGTCTACGGCCTGCAGCATCATGGTCTGGGTGGCGCCGCCCGACGCGCCGGTTACGCCGATCCTGCCGCGGTTCACACCCGGAAGCGACTCTAGAAAATCGACCACGCGGATCGAGTTCCACAACTGCAGTTGCAGAGGCCCGAAATCCCACAGCTCTTCCGCCGGCTTGTCGCCGAAATCGTGCGGCGTCTGGACGGTGTCGTCGTAGCCCACCATGTCGTAGGCGAAGACCACGTAGCCCTGTCGCGCCAGGTTGATGCAGCGCGCGGGTACCGAGGCGATATCCGTGTGTTCCAGGCGTCCGTAGTTCCAGTGGCCGTGCGGTGAAGCCACCGCGGGGAAGCCTCCGGGCGGAGCGGGTTGGAGCGGCCGGTAGAGATTGCCCCCGAGATAGTAGCCGGGAAAGGTTTCAAGCAAAACCTTCTCGATGGAGTAGTCCCGGTTCTCGATGCGCCCGAAGATCTGCGGGTGCAGATCGTTCTTGGGAAACATCGGCAGAAGCCCCGCCGCCGAGAGAATCTGCTTCCGCAGAAACGCCTTCCGCGCCTCCCACTCCGCCAGGGTCTTGTACGTCTTGGGTGCGAAGTGCGTATCGGTATTGGGGGGATCGATATTGCGGGCGTCGCGCGCGGGAATCTGCGCCTGTGCCACGAGACAGGCGGCGAACACGGCCAGAAGGAAACGCATGGATACAGGGTAGTACAAAACCGGCCCAGCTACGCCTTGGCGACGACCTCCGCGGCCTTGCTTTGGATTCGCGCGTTGCTGCGGAACAGCAGGGCTACCAGCAGCAGAATGGCGAAGGCACCGGCCGAGGAGCTCAGCCAGAAGCCGCTCCAATTGCGGGTCACCGTGGCGCCGTGCGTGGTCGAGAAGAAATCTACCGCCACGCCGGAGAGCAGGGAGCCGGCGAACATCCCGATGCCGTACGTCACAAATGTCAGAAATCCCTGCGCGGTCACACGCAGCTCGGGCGGCGCTTCCTGGTCGGCGTATAGCTGTCCGGTCATGAAGAAGAAGTCGAAGCACACACCGTGCAGCAGGATCGCCGCGTAGAACATCCACACACCCGCGCCCGCGTTGCCGAACGCCAGCAGGCCGTAGCGGAGAGACCACGAGAGCAACCCGATCAGCAGAATCGCGCGCACCGTGACGCGGCGGAAGATGAAGGGCATCAGGAGCATTGCGGCGACCTCCGAAACCTGCCCCAGCGTCATCTTGCCGGCTGCATTCTGCACCCCGACGTCATTGAAATAGGCGTTGGTGAACGAGAAATAGAACGTCAGCGGGATGCACGCCAGGATCGACGCGATGATGAATACCAGGTAGGTGCGCCGCTTCAGCATCACCAGCGCGTCCAGGCCGAGCAGGTTGCGAACGGTCATCGGCTGCCCGCTTCCGGCCGGCGGGGTATGCGGCAGCGTCAGGCTGTAAAGCGCCATCAGAATCGACGCGCCCGCCGCCAGCTCAAACTGCGTTGATTTCGCCTCGATCCCGAGATAGCCCACGATCTGGCCGATGAAGATCCATCCAAACGTGGCGAATACACGGATCAGCGGGAACTGTTTGCCGGCGTCCTCGATCTGCTTCAGCGCCAGCGAATTGGTCAGCGCGATGGTGGGGAAGAAGCAGATGCAGTAGGCCAGCATGATGGCATAGACCGCTCCGAAGCTGGTGGCCCGTGTCATCAGAAAGAGGAACACGGCCCCGATGACGTGCAGCGCGGCCAGGATCTTCTCGGTGGCGAAGAACCGGTCGGCGATGAGCCCGACGAAGAACGGCGAGATCATGCTGGCGAGTGCGGTCGTGCCGAAGACAGCTCCGGTTTCCGTCCCGGAAAACTTCAGCGTGGCCGTCAGGTACGTGCCGATCGTGACGTACCACGCGCCCCAAACCACGTAGTTCAGGAACATCATTCCGCTGAGGCGCGCGTTCCGGGAGAAGGACGACATAGGGAGAGTTTAGCAGGGCAGGCAGAGCTTTGTTCTACAATGGCCACGGCGTGAGTGTTCTAGTGCGGTGGTGCGGCGCGGCCTGTCTGGCGGCGTCCGCGGTGTGGGCCGGGAGCCTGGCTCCGGCCCGCCTGGAGACCGGGGCTCGCTCGGATCCTGTCGGAATCGATGTGGCGCGGCCCGTGCTGTCGTGGCGGCTCGCCTCCGCCGCTCGTGGCGAGCGGCAGGCCGCCTACCAGATCCTGGCGGCGTCCACGCGCAAGACCCTGGCAGCGAACAGGGGTGACCTGTGGGATACCGGGCGCGTGAATTCGGAAGAAACATCCGGGATCCCTTACGCCGGCGCCGTGCTGCGCTCGTTCCAGGAGTGCTGGTGGAAAGTGCGGGTGTGGGGCACAGCCGGCCCGGATCCATCGCAGTGGAGCGCGCCGGCCCGTTGAACCATGGCGCTGGTGGACCCGGGCGACCGCCGCGGCGGCTGGATCGCCTGGCCGGAAACGAAGCTGGATTCGGGACCCCTGCCGGTCTTTCGCAAGGAATTCGCGGCAGACAAGCCGATGCGCCGGGCGCTGCTGCTGGCCTCCGGAGCCGGCTTTCACGAACTGCGCCTCAACGGGCAGAAATTCGGCGACCACGTGCTGGCGCCCGCCTGGAGCAACTACTGCACAACGGTCTACTACGAGACGTCCGATGTGACCCGCCTGCTGCGCCCGGGGACGAATACCGTCGGCATCCTGCTGGGGAACGGCTTTTACAACGTCGCCGGAGGACGCTATGCGAAGTACACGGGCTCGTTCGGGCAGCCGCGCCTATGGGCCCAGATCCACCTGGAGTTCGAGGACGGGACCACGCGCGACATCGCCACCGACGGTACCTGGAAGACTGCCGAAGGACCGCTGACCTTTTCCTGCATTTACGGCGGCGAGGATTACGATGCGCGGCACGAACCCGCCGGCTGGGATCGGGCCGGCTTCGACGATTCGAAATGGCGCCGCCCTGCGGGCATGGAAGCGCCGGGCGGGGTCCTGCGCGCGCAATCCAGTCCTCCGCTGCGCGTGGAAGAGACCTTCACGCCCGTGAAAGTCACGCACCCGCAGCCCGGCATCACGGTCTATGACCTGGGGCGGAATTTTTCCGGGTGGCCGTACATCGAAGTGACCGGCGCGGCCGGCGCGCGCGTGAAGATGACGCCCGGCGAGCTGCTGACCGACTGAGGACTGGTCACGCAGCGGCAGTCCGGCGATTGGTACGACATCGGGCCGGGGCCGCCCGGACCGTCCAAGCTCACTCCGAGGGGGCTCACCGCGACCGCTACGTGGTTCGCCGACCTGCGGATTCTCGCGAGGGCGGCGCGGATCCTGGGCCGCGAGGTGGACGCTCAGAATCTCGAGCGGGAGGCGGCGGGTGTGCGCGCGGCCTTCGACAAGGCGTTTTACCGGCCTGCCGGAAACTCTTACGCCACAGGCAGCCAGACCTCCCTGGCGATGCCCCTGGCACTAGGCCTGGCGCCCGACAGCGCGCGCCCGGGCCTGGTGGAGGCGCTGGTCGCGGATATACGGAGGAAGGAGAACCACACCAGCGCGGGCGACATCGGCTATCACTATGTGATCGGCGCGCTGCTCGATGCCGGGCGCAGCGACGTGCTGTACGACATGGCCACGCGCACCGACTCGCCCAGCTACGGCGCGCAACTGGCGGCCGGCGCCACCTCCCTGACCGAAGCCTGGGATGCCGATCCCGGGAGCTCGCAGAACCACCTGATGCTCGGCCACATCGAAGAGTGGTTTTACGCCGGCCTCGCGGGCATCCGGCCGGATCCCGCCGTGCCGGGGCTGAGGCGCCTGCGCATCGCGCCCCAGGTGGTGGGCGATCTCACCTCGGTGGATGCCTCCTGGGACACATTCCGCGGGACCGTGAGCGTGCGCTGGCGGATCGAAGCCGGCGTCTGGAAGGGCGAAGTCGAACTGCCGCCCGGCATCACCGCGGAGGTATGGCTGCCCAAAGCGGAGCGGCCGGTCGAGATCGGTTCAGGAAGCCATCAGTGGCAGGTTACGGGCTGGCGAACGCCGCCCGCAGCTTCTCCCAGGTAGCTTCCAGGGCCTCGGGGAGAACGCGCGTCTCGCCGGCCACGGTCATGAAGTTCGTGTCGCCGGTCCAGCGCGGCAGCACGTGGAGATGCAGGTGACCCGCAATCCCCGCGCCGGCGGCCTTCCCGAGATTGATCCCCAGGTTCAGCCCTTCGGGGTGGTAGACCTCGCGCAGATGGTGCTCCGAATCGCGCGCCAGGGACATCATTTCGGAGAGCGCTTCGGGCGAAAGCTCCTCGAGGGAGGCCACGTGTGCGTACGGCACCACCATGATGTGCCCGCTGGTGTACGGGAACCGGTTCAGGATCACGTAGTGGTGCGCGGCCCGGTGAACCACCAGGCTGGCTCGATCATCCGTGTCTTCCGCCGCGGCGCAGAACACACAACCCGACGCATTCCCCGAATTGGTGACGTATTGAAACCGCCAGGGGGTCCAGAGGTAATCCATGGCTGTAGGGTGAGGACGAGCCGGACCGCCCGCTGCGGGCGTGTCTCCTAGGGATTGGGAACCTGCTCGGGCGTCGACTCGGGCGGGGTGGAAGACAGCGGCGCGGCGGAGTTATTGACTACGTCCTTCAGTTCCTTGCTCGGCTTGAAATAGGGGATCTTCTTGGCGGGTACTTCCACCCGCGCGCCGGTCTTCGGGTTGCGGCCGATCCGGGGCTGCCTCTGACGTGTACGGAAACTTCCGAATCCGCGGATTTCAATCTTGTCGCCAGAGCGTAAAGACCGCACGATACTGTCGAATATCGCCTCCACGATGACCTCGGACTCTTTCCGGGTCATTTCCACCACTCGGGAGACTTCTTCAATCAGATCGGCCTTCGTCATCGGATTCTCCTTGGTGTCAATCGGTTACGAAACCGCAGTATCGCTTGATTACAGGAAATTTGCAAGCTATTCGGGATTACGATCTTTCAAACTCATGACCTCTTCGATGGTGGTGGTGGCGGCGGCAGCCTGGCGCTGGTAGTCTTCCAGGCGAGTCTTCTCCTCATCGTCCGCGACGGCCCGCAGGCTCAAGCCGATCTTCTTCTCAGCCTCGCTCATCTTGATGATTTTGAAATCGAACGCCTGTCCAACCGAAAGCGGTGGGTCTTCCGCCCCGCGGCGGCCCGTGTAGCCCGGCACTTCCGAGAAGTGGCACAGCCCTTCCACGCCTTCCGCCAGCTCGACAAACGCTCCGAAACTCGCCAGCCGGCACACGGTTCCGTGCACGGTGTCCCCGACCTGGTGATTCTGGAAATAGGTTTCCCAGGCATCCGGCTGCAACTGCTTGATGCCCAGGGAGAGGCGGTGCTGGGAGGAATCGATATTCAGGATCACCGCCTGCACAATCTGGCCCTTCTTGAGCACCTCGGAGGGATGTTTGACGCGCTTGGTCCAGGAAAGGTCCGAGACGTGGACCAGCCCGTCGATGCCCTCTTCGATTTCGATGAATGCGCCGAAATCGGTCATGTTGCGCACTCGCCCCTCGACCACCGAGCCCACGCTGTAGCGGCTGTCGATGGTGGTCCACGGGTTCGGCTCGAGCTGTTTGAGACCCAGCGAGATCCGCCGGTCCTTGGAATGCACCTCGAGCACTACAGCCTCCACCTGGTCGCCCGGCTTGACCACCTTGGAGGGGTGCTTCATGCGCCGCGACCACGTCATTTCGCTGATGTGGATGAGGCCTTCGACCCCGCCCTCCAACTCCACGAAGGCGCCGTAATCGGTGACGTTGACCACCCGGCCGATCACGCGGCTGTTCACGGCATACCGCTCGGCAACTGTCTCCCAGGGGTCCGGCTCCAGTTGCTTGATGCCCAGCGACACGCGCTCGCGGGCCCGGTCGAACTTGAGCACCTTGACCGATATTTCGTCGCCCACGTGCAGCATCTCCGAGGGGTGGGTGATGCGCCCGTAGGACATGTCCGTGACGTGCAAAAGACCGTCGATTCCGCCCAGGTCGATGAAGGCGCCGTAATCTGTCAGGTTCTTGACCACGCCCGTAACCACCGAGCCTTCTTCCAGGTGTTCGAGGGTGACAGTTTTCCGTACATTGATCTCTTCCTCGACCGCCATTTTGCGCGACACCACCACGTTGCCGCGGCGGCGGTTGAGCTTGATGATCTTGACGGGGATGTCCTGGCCCACCAGGGAATCCAGGTTGTGAATCGGGCGGGGATCGGCCTGCGAACCCGGCATGAACGCTTTGATCCCGATGTCCACAGCCAGTCCGCCCTTGACGCGGCCCAGCACGCGGCCAGACAAGATCAACTGCTCATTGTAGGCCTTCTCGAGGTTGTCCCAGATCCGCAGTCTGGCTGCGCGCGTGTGCGAGAGCAGGACGTACCCTTCCACGGGCGCGCCGGCATGCTCGATCATCACGTCGACTACATCGCCAATCTGAACGGTAATTTCGCCGGATGGGCTCTGAAACTGCTCAATCGGCACGATACCTTCGGATTTGTAGCCGAAGTCGATGATGACTTCTTTGCCTGTGATGCCCAGAACGGTACCCTGCAGGACTTCATCGGCGGCGGGAGGGGCAAAGTGGGTGTAATCCTCTAAGAAGTTCTCGTAGTTTTCGGGAACCGGCTGTTCCATCTGCCCATTGTTTTGGTCCACGGCCATCAAGCCTCCGCCACTCGCTGATCGACTGGTGGTTGACCGCTACGGGGCCGCCGAGAGATGCTGCCGGACGGCAAAAGGAGGCGCGCGATCGAAGGAGTAAGGTGGAACTTGTGTGCGAGCATGCGCCAATCACCAGCAACCACTGATGGATCAGTATGTTAGCAAATATACGCTGGTTTCCCGAAGGTTGTCAACGGGGGGGTAGAGCGACCGACCGTTTCCATACGATTTCCGAGTGTGCTGGTTAACCCAAACCAGCCGTCCCATTTGCCCGAGGAGGCGCCGATTTTCTCCTTGGAAACGGACCGGATCGGGACTACAATCAAGCTGGTCAATCTGTTTTTCCGATCAAGTTGTCCGGTTTTCATAACGGCATTTTAGGAGGTTGGTATGTTTGATAGCCTCGCGGATCGGATGAGAGAAGACGATCACCAGGAAGTCAAGACTTCCGAGACGGTCATCAAGTGGCTCCTGATATCCGTGCTGTCGATCGTAATATTCGGTGGACTTTACCTGGGAATACGAATGTTGGAGTAGATCCCCGTTGCAGTGCCCGCGCGATTCACCGCCCGGTGCGTCTGGGGTCATTCGAGCGGTGCGATCCGCCGCATGACGGATTTAACCTTCTCGGCGTATTCTGCGTTGGGGTTATAGGTCGCGAGAAGTTCGTCCAGATCTTTGTCCCTATATAGATCGGAGTGGGTGAGCCGGTAACCGACCGCCTCGATGCTTTCGGCGGGAGTGCGGAACTGTGCCCTCCCCGAATCCCATCCAAAGAGGTTATTGTTGGCGGCGAATTTGCCGCCCGTGGACTCTATATAGGAGATGCTCGGCAGGAGGCGCCAATCGAGATCGTTCCGGTCGGCGGCTTCGAGGAATGCGCTGGTATAGTGCTGAGCCGGGCAGTCCGCCTTGGCGAAAAAACTGCGCAGTTTGGACAACCGGGGGTCGAGCCGGAAGTCGGGAGCCGGCGTATGGCGCTGTTGCCACGGCGACATGGCAATCGGCAGCGACACCATTCCCGCGAACATTAAACCTCCTGACAACACTTTTCTCATCATAGGAAACTCCTTGATTTTGAATTAGTTGGGCTGCGCAGTGGAGTGGCCGGCGGGCCGCCGCAGCCAGGTTTTTCCGGATCCGGAGGCCATAGGGCCTTCCGATCGGGGAGCGGGTTTAAGGGACCGACATAAGGGGTGATTATACCACTATCAATAACAGGGGTTTCCAGCCCCTTGTTTTCGGGGGTGTGCTGCCTCGTACAGACCGCGCACGAGTGTGGCTGGTAGCCAACACTCGGTCCCAGATACTAGTACTGGTATAATGGTCGATCCCAAGCGGTTAAGGCCCAGGCCGTATGGCGCCGAAGTTGGGTCTGTCATACAGTAAATAGAGTTGTGAGGCCAGAGGTTCCCATGCATCGTATGCGAGTTGTGCCCATTCTGTTGGCGGTCTTGTTGGGTTTGGTTTCGTGCAGCCGCGACCCAAATGTGGCGAAGGTCCGTTACCTCGAAAGCGGGAATAAGTATTTTGCCAAGGGAAAATACAAAGAAGCCCGCATCATGTACAAGAACGCGCTCCTGAAGGACCAGAGGTTCGGGCCGGCGTACTACAAACTGGGGCTGACTGAACTCCAACTCGGGTCGGCGTCCGCGGCGGTGCAGGCGCTGCGGCGCGCCGTGGAGTTGATCCCTCAGGCCAATCAGGATCACTGGAACGCCGGGATCCAGCTCTCCGAGATCTACCTGGCGGTTGGCCGAAACCAGAAGGACCTGCTCGACGACGTTGACCACTTCTGTGCCGACCTGCTGAAGAAAGACCCGAACTCTTTCGACGGCCACCGGCTGTTGGGGGACCTCAATTTCGCCAGGTCCATCGAGGCGTACGGGACGGCGCGCAAGGAAGACGGGCAGCGGCTGCTGGCCGCGGCGACCGCCGAATACGAGAAGGCCAACACGATCAAGCCGGGACAGACCAATGTTCTGATGCAGCTTGCCCGCACGCACGGCGCCGGCGGCGATTACGCCAAGGCGGAGCAACTCTTTCAGGAAGTCATCGGCAAGGACAAGTCGTTCCAACTGGCTTACACGGAGTACTACCGCCTGCTGATGTTCGAAAGGAAGACCGCCGAGGCGGAACAACTGCTCAAGTCGGCCTTCCAGAACAATCCCAAACAGTATCACTACCTGACCAGCCTGGCCGGCCACTATGCGCTGATGGGGAACCGCCCGGCCATGCTCCAGACGCTGCAGGAGATCAAGTCGCACGCGGGCGATTATCCTCAGGCGTACCAGGTGGTCGGCGATTTCTACCTCCGCCTGGGGGATGGCGATTCCGCCATTAAGGAGTACCGCGAGGGCGCCGGCAAAGACCCCACGCGCAAGCTGGTCTACCAGAAGCGCGTCATCGAGGTCCTGATGCGCCAGGGGAAGCGCGCCGAGGCCGCCGACCTGAACTCCCAGATTCTGAAAGACAATCCCAACGACCCCGATGCCAAGGGCCTGGCCGCCAGCTTCATGCTGGACAAGGGCGACGTGGCGCGTGCCCTCACGGAGTTGCAGGCCGTGGTGACCCGCGCGCCGGACAATCCCGTGGCCCGCTTCAACCTGGGACGGGCGCACCTTGCCCGCGGTGAGTGGGAGCAGGCCCGGCAGGCTTTCCAGAAGGCCATCGAGCTGCGGCCCGACTATATTATGGCCCGGCTGGCGCTGGCCCAGTTGCAGGTTTCTCGCAAGGAATTCGACGCCGCCTTGACGGCCGTGGACCAGATTCTGAAGATCGACCGGAACAATTTGAACGCCCGGCTGATTCAATCCGCAGCCCTGATGGGCCAAAGAAAATACGGCGACTCGCGTACCCTTTTGGAGGGAATGGCCAAGGTGACTCCGACCTCTCCCGACGTGTTCTTCCAGTTGGGCGTGGTCAACCTGGCCGAGCGAAAGTTCAAGGATGCCGAGGACGCGTTCCGCAAGTCGTACCAGTTGAACCCGGCGAATTCCCGCGGACTGATGGGGATCGTTCAAACCGACCTGGCGCAGAACAAGCCGGACGCGGCCCTGCAAATGCTTCGGGAAGAGGTCGCGAAGTCCCCCGGACGGACGGACCTGCGCCTGGCATTGGGGAACACCGCCGCGCAGTCGGGCCATTACGACGAAGCCCTCGAAGCGTTCACCGCTTACCTGAACGGGCTCGACAAGAATTCCAAGCAGCGCGGGGAAGCGTATCTTTTGATCGGCGAGGTATACCGCCGCAAGGGCGACGACGGCTCGGCGATTGCCAGCTTACAGCAGGCGCGCCAGGTTCTCCCCGACAACCCGGTCATCCTGAGCACTCTGGCCCTGACGCTCGATCACGCCGGGAAATGGAGCGATGCGAAGCAGGTTTACGAGGCGGCTCTCAAAGTGCAAGGTGACAACGGCGTCGCGCTGAACAACCTGGCCTACCTGATGGCGGAGCACAACGGGGATCTGGACGATGCGCTGACCAAAGCGGGCCGCGCCAAGCAGCTACTGCCGAATCTCGCCGAGGTCTCCGACACGCTGGGTTGGATCTACCTGAAAAAGAACTTGAGCGATAGCGCCATCCAGATCTTCAAGGAACTGGTGCAAAAAGCGCCGAACCAGGCCACGTTTCGCTATCATCTGGCCATGGCGTACTCTCAGAAGGGCGACAAGCCGAACGCCATCAAGGAGCTGCAGCAGGCTCTGAAGAACAGCCCGACCAAGGACGAGAAAGACAAGATCCAGCAGATGCTGGTCCGCTTGAACGGAGCGTGAGGCTGTTTTAGCCCGTGACGCGGCTCGGCCGGTAGCCGGGGCGCGAATGCACGCGGAGCTTCTTCCCCGGGTCGCTCACGATTTCCACCGATATTTTGCGGAAGCCCTCGTTCGGATTCGGCTGCGGGTAGTATGTGACGGTGTACGAGTTGCCGAGATCCTCGCGGATGTCCTCGAACGCCTCCACCTGCTTCTGCCACGTTTTCGCCCAGTAGGCCTTGCCCCCGGTGCGCTGCGAGATGCGCCGGAATGCATTGCTCGAGATGGGGTCGCGGTTCACTTCGCTGGTCGAGATGACGTAGATCGGGATGCCTTCGTCTTCGGCGACGGCGCGCACATCGTCGGGCGCCACCATGCTGGCGTTGTCCGGCCCGTTGGAGAAGACGATCACCACCTTGCGGCCCGGCACCTTGGCGGCGTCCCGGAGCGTCAGCAGGAGAGCGTTGTACAGCGCCGTATCGTCTCCTGCCACGGATTTGCGCAGGCCCGAGATGGCGTCGCCGTGCTCGCGCGTCAGGATCGCGGCGCGCGAGAGATTGCGGCTGAATGTGTACACCGCCACCGAATCGGCGCGGTCCAGCCCGCGCACGAAATCGGCGATGGCGTCCTCCGCATAGACGAATCCGCGGTACATGAAATTGCTGGTGTCGAAGAGGACAAAGACGTTGGTGCCGATGAAGGCGTCGGGCCGGTCCATGCCCGGCAGGGAATCCTTCTTAGCCTCGATCAAAGGATGCGTCGCGCCGTCTTCCGACACCGAAAGGGGCGCGTTGGCGCCCTCGGCGAAGGTGGCGACCTTTTGCAGAATGCCGTCTTCGTAGATCCGGAAGTCGGAAGGCTTGAGACCGTTGATGTAGTGGTTCTTGCTGTCAGTGACCTGAAAGCTCAACACCACCATATCGACCTTGATCCGGAAGACGGGCAGGCGGCCCTCCTGGGCGCGAAGCAGCGCGGCGCCGCCCGCCATGCTGAGGAATCCTCGTCGAGAAGTGATCATGGTTGTTTACCGGTTTGGAATCTCCTGCAGGGAAGCCTTCTGGTCGGTGGCGGCCCGGCTGTGCGCGCGAACCTCGTCACCTACCTCGCGGAGCGATTTCAGCAGAGCGGGCCAGTCCTCCAGGTGCGATGCGAAAATCTGCTCCACCAGTTTCTGAGTCCATTCGGGAATCCGCACGTTGAGCTGTGCCGGGGTGACGCTGGTTTCATCCGCCAGGGATGCCCAGTACAGCGTGTTCGATTCCCAGCTCTCGGCCATAATCCGGCTCGAATATCCCATCAGGGCGGGGAAGGTGCGGAGGTTGAGCAGCTCCGGCTCGTAGGAATTCGCGAGCGTGGGCTTGGGCGTGCCGAAGGCTCGCGAAATGGCCGCGTAGTTGATGTCTTTGGGGGCATCCGCCTCGAGACGGACCAGCTCGGCCCGCACGCAGGACGAATCCCCGCTGCGCTTGGGGGCAAGGTCTCGCGCGATCGAAAACAGCTCTGACGGGGTGACCTGCTCCGCTGCGTCCTTCACTTCGCCGCGCTCGATCAGCCGGTTGACCAGGGCGGTCCGCACCGGAGCGGCATGGGCCGAGAGCGACTCCACCACTTGCGCGCGGAGCGCCGGGTCGAGCGCCGCTTCGGCCAGCAGTTCGCGGCCGTAGCGCAGGTGCAGCCCGACCCAGTGGACCTGAGCGGGGGTAACGTTCCACCACCGGGGGATCTTGGCGCTGAGGATCATCTGAGGCACGAGGTCGCCCCAGATCAAGGCCTGGGTCTGTGCCGGGACCAGGAAGTTCTGTTCGGCTTCGGCCAGCGCATAAGGAAGCGTGGCCAGCGATCCGACCAGCCGGCCGCCGGCGTTCGACGGCCAGCCGGTCCCAAACAACTCGGTGGCGCGCCACGTGTGCGACGTTCCCTGCATTCCGACGAAATCGTGGCTTCGCACGAACAGCGGGTTGGTGATCAGGATCTGCGCTCCGGGCGGCGCGTAGTAGGCGTAATTGAAGCCCACCAGCGTGTCTCGCATGATGGGGGCCATGAGGCCGCGTACGTCGCTCAGCTTTTCGGCGCTCCCGGCCGCCTTCTCGATGGCCGCGCGAAGGTTGAGTTTCCGCTCCGCGTCGACGTGCTTGTCGGTCCAGTAGCCAAACCCCATGGCGTTCTTCTCATTGGAGGAGAGAGAACTGCGCGGAAGCTGGATCTCCGAGATGTTGGCCGTCAGCTTGTTGATGAGCGCGGTGTTCAGCTTCGCGCCTTTGCCGATCGCTTCGATGTGGTCGGCGAGCTGGAAGAGAGTGTCGAGGGAAACGATGCGCTGCGCGTCGAGAATGCGGCCGAGATCCTGCTCGACCCGCGCGCGCACTTCGGCGTCGTTCGACTCGGTGGCGCCCGCCAGCAGCTCCGCCATCCGTTCCTGCGGATGGGCCGCGGCATCGCCGGCGCCCGGTGCGGCGGCCAGCAGGGCTTTCACCCCGCCGCGGCCGGCGTCGAACAACTCGCGGTCACCGCGCACCTGGGCGAAAGGCGCGACAATCGCGGTGAAGACAGGCTCGGCCTCGCGGTCCGGAATCGTCCCCTGCCGCACCAGGATCTGCCACAGTCCCACCAGCGCCTGGAACGAGCCGGTGGCATCCGAGCGGAACAGCGGGTCGCGAATCTTATTGAGGGCCTCGGCCGTATCCAGGAATGAGACGATCGCCTTGTCGCTGAGGCTGCGCGATTCGCTGAAGACGGAGTACTGCGCGCCGTATGTGTGATAAGCGCGGGCCAGGCGGTCGACAGTGCCGGCCTCGAGCGGCTTCGCGCGGTTCCGGTCGAGGTCGGAAAGCGCCATGAAGATCTTCAGCGGCTCGTTCTCCACCGCCTTGCGGCAGAGCGCGAAGAGCGCTTCCAGAACGTCGTCCGGCTCTTTCCACGTGGTGGCCAGGCGCGTCAGCTTGACGTCGTACTTGCCCTGCGGATGATCCACGAACAGGTTCTTCCAGACATCCAGGCTGCCGGGGATGTGCGGCTTCCCGTTGGCGTCGATTCGCAGCCGCGTCGTCAGAAGCATCATGTCCGTGTTGGAGCGGAAGACCGGACGCGCCGGGCCGGGACTCGTGATGCGGCCGCGCACCGCGGTGTAGAACCGCTTCATACGGGCGGGATCGGTCAGGTAGTCGCGCACGGGCCCCTGAATGCGCGCGAGGGCGTCATAAAGGCTGGCGAGCCAGCCATCGTCTTTTGCGATCAGCTTGTCGAAGAACTCCGCGCCCTTATCCGGCGATGCCCCGGCAAGTTCGCCCCACGCCGCCGCGGACCGCTGCCCGCCGGGCACCAGGGCCTTGCCGTTGCGAATCTCGAACATGCCGCCGAAGAAATCGAGCACGTGCGCGAAGACCTTCAAGCGCGCGTACGGAATGCTTTTCCGCAGGTCCCCGGCAGTCTCGCGGTCGAGTTTCGAAAGGCCCAGGTACAAACGGCAGATCGAGGGGTCGGAGATAAAGGTCTCGAGAAAATCGGGCGCCTCCTTCTCCTTCTGGCCGCCCAGCCAGTATTCCGGCCCGAACAGCACCGGCACCACGGTGGCATGGTAATCGTAACTAAAGGGGCGGTTGGTTCGCAGGGCCTGTTCCAGTTCGTTAATGGGGAATCCGGAATCCGTGCTCAGGAAGGCGCGGGCCGCGTTCACGGTCTCCAGCACGACTTCCGATCCGCACCCGCCGCGCATCCGGAATCCCAGAATGCGGATCAACTCCGCCACGTTCGGTGCGTCGCAGTTGGCGACTTTAATGACCTGATCCTTGCCGGCCAGCTTTTCCAGCTCGCGAGCCTGGGAAAGGTAGCGGTGCACCAGTTTGAGGTACTCCGTCTGCTCCAGCGCATCGTTGCTGTGGGAGGCCTGAAAGCCGTTCGTGACGATGTTGCGCGCCAACGCTGAAAGGATGGTATCCGGATCGGCGTCGGACGAGATGGCGGCCATCCGGGCAAACGAGCGCAATGGGCCGGGGATGGTGGCGGTGCCCGTATCCGGCGCGGACTGGGCCGCCGCCGCCACCTTCAGAACTTTTCCGGTAGCCATGCGGTAGGAATCCAGATCGCGGGAGACGGCGTTCCCGTCGCTGGCCAGGAGGTCGAGGATGGCCAGCCTTTTGGCAATGGCTCCTTCGCTCGTTTTATCTCCGGAGGCGCGAAGGGCCGTCAACAGTTTGGAATAGGCGGTGCGGGCTGCCGGATCGCCGTAGCGTTCCAGGAATTCGGCGTACGAGGTCAATGCGGGGACGCTGGAAGGGTTCGCCTCTACCTCCCGTTGGAGCGCGGCACGCGCGCCCTCCGTGTCGCCGGATGCTTCCATCTGGCGGATTGGGCCGGAAATCGACTGGGCCGGGAGTATTGAGCAGGAAAGTGATGCAACAACCGTTACAAAAATCGGGAACGCCTTCATGACGCCTCCGCTACTGGTGGACTACTCTACCATGTTGACCCATGGTTTGGTGATTCTAAATCAAACAAAACACGAAGCGCAACATGGATAGTGTAAAAACGTATACCGCGCATTCAAAAAACAGGATTTACACGCGGAATTTGCGGAGAGCGAAATGTTGGGCGTGCCGGGGGGCTAAGCGCCCGGCGCGAGCGGTCTACTGCGGCAACTGGACCGTCACCCGCCGCTCGTGGTTGAGCTGCAGAGTCAGGGCGCGATCCAGGTCGGACAGCGGAACCTGCCTCTCTTCGTGGTCCGTCGTCACGTAATGCAGCGTGCGGCCGTCCACCCAATACGCAGCCGCCGCGCGGATCACGTGGTCCTTGAACGCGAACAGATAGATGGGCGAGGCCGGCGTGCTCGTAGCCGGCGCCGGCGGGCGGACCTCCTGCCCGTACTCGTCGTATTCGCGCAGCTCCGGACGGGCGCGCTCGACGTACAGCGGAGTCGTCGCCGTCTGGGTCTGTGGCGGGTAGATGACCGTCACATTAGGAGACGAATTCGAAGCCGGATAGCCGTAGTCGGATGCATACGGATAACTGGATGGGTACGAGTCGTAATAAGAGCCGTACGAGTCGTAGGGCCAATAACCGCCGTAGCCCCCGATGAACGGGTAAGAGTACCCATAAGGCGAGTAGAACCCGTTGAAGAAGATGCTGTTGAAGCCGCGGTTGAAGCCTCGGAAGAAGCCCCTGTTGAAGCCGCCGCCGCGAAAGCCGAAGCCCTTTCCGCCCCGGAATCCACCGCCGCCCCACGCGCCGCCGCCCATACCGCCGCGGAAACCGCCGCCGCCCATGCCGCCGCGGAAACCGCCGCCGCCCATTCCACCTCGGAAACCGCCGCCGCCCATTCCACCGCGGAAACCGCCGCCGCCCATTCCCCCGCCGCCGCGTCCGCCCCCGCCGCCGCGCTGCGCCATCGCAGTGCTAACGGCCAACATCAAGCACAGTGCCGACAGTTGTAGAGCCCTCATCGGAATGTCCTCTACTCGGAGCTTACTCCCACCCGCGGCAGAGCCGCAAGCATTGGGGTACGATCAACGTCGGGGAGCGAATCATTCATGGCTTTTCGTATGTTTTCCAACGCGTTCCCGGAGAGCGGCCGGATTCCGGGGCTGCATACCTGCGAGGGGGCGGACGTCTCACCGTCACTCGAATGGAACGGAGAACCGGCAGGAACGCGCAGCTTCGTCCTGGTAGTGGACGATCCGGACGCACCGAACGGCACCTGGACGCATTGGGTGCTCTACGACATTCCGCCAAAAGTACGCCAACTGGCTCAGGGCATTAAGCCCGGCGCTCTGGGATTAAGCGGCGTTAATGATTTTGGTAAGCCGGGCTATGGCGGCCCGTGCCCGCCCAAGGGGCACGGGCCACACCGCTACTTCTTTCGGCTCTATGCGTTGGACGTCCACACACTAGGACTGCCGGCGGGCGAAAAGCGTCCCGAGGTACTGAAGGCCATGGACGGCCACATTCTGGCGGAAACGGAAACTGTGGGCAGGTTTGAGCGCCGCTAGCCTCTCAAACCCGCTTCATGAGATGACCGATCAGACTGATGGCGCAGAGCACCACGGCGACGTAGAAGACCAGTTTGGCGAGGGCCGCGAAAGCCAAAGCCGACATGCCGAACCCCAGGATGGCTGCCGCCATCGCGAGCACAAAGAAGATCAGTGCCCAAAGCATTTTCATTCTCCCGCGTATCTTCAAGCACGAGACGTGCCACGGTCGGCTTCCGTCCAAGTAAGATCGTAAGAGCAATGATTTATACCTGTTATGAGATGGTCCGGGATTGCCGGGCTGACCGGCTGGAGGGGTGGCGGTATTTTCTATCCAGTTACATCCCTGTAATTCGTCGCCTGCTGGCACATTATTCACCCGGCAGATCCGACCTCCTGGAGCCGGTTCTGGCGGCGGTCCGGCGGCCCGATTCCAGCATATTCCAGTCGATGGAACCCGCCCCGGAGCGGCAGTTCGTGGCCGAGCTGCGCCAGAAAGTGCTGGCGGAGCTGGAGGCGCCCGTCCCGGAATCTCCGCTGATCCTGGAAGAGGTGGCGGCCGCGTTCGAGCCCCTGACGCTGGTGGAAAAGCAGGCGGCGTGGATCGAGACCATGGGCTACGGCCCTGCGGAGACCGGCGCGATGCTGCGCATGGCGCCTGCCACGGTGGAGAAGATCCGAAATCGTGCCGCGGAGCTGCTTCGCGGGAAAGTGGATTCCTGGAGCCGGACCATGCCCGTGGAAAACGGCCTGGTGTTGGGACGCGCCGCCGCAACAGCCGGAGCGAAGGACTGTCTTCCCGCCAAGAATTTTCTGGACGTCCTGGATGGGCGGGCCACCTGGAGCGGACGGGAGGAGATGGAGCGGCACGCCAACTCGTGCTGGCACTGCATCGACCACTTTTGCCGGCTCGCGGAAGTGCTGGAGGTGCTGCGCGGCATCCAGCCCCTGAGCGAATCGGAAACGGAGCCGTTCCGCATACTGCTGGGAATCGAAGTGGAGAAGCGTCCCGCGTGGAAGCGCTGGTTCGGAGCATAAAAAAGGGGCAGGCCGCGATGGCCTGCCCCGAATTCTGACTCGGATTGACGGTTAGAATACCACTCGCAGCGACAGTTCAATCTGCCGCGGCGGCCGGGTTGCATTAACCTGGCCGAACGTCAGGTTGGTCTGTGCGCCGGTAGTCGGGTTGAAGCTGGTGCCGCTGTTCACGGCGGAATACTGCGTGTGGTTAAAGGTATTGAACATCTCCGTCCGGAACTGAACGAAGCGGCCTTCTTTCAAAAGCGGGAAGCGCTTGGATATAGCGAGATCCCAATTGTTGGTCCCCGGAGCCCGGCAGACGTTCACGCCGGCGTTTCCGAAGTTGGCCATCGTGACATTGGGGTTGCCCCATTGTCCGATCACCGGCGCCGAAACCGACGCGGTGTTGAACCACTGATCGAACGTCCTGGGGCCATTGCAATCGCCGACCATGTTCACCCGAGCTCCTTCGGTGGAACCGGTGACTTCCTGCGAAGTCGTATATCCCAGGCCGGGGGTGAACGGGTTCCCGCTGATGAACGAAGTGACGCCGCTGAGCTGCCAGTTGTCGAATACCCATTTGGCAGGGCGGACGTTCATCTTCGTCCCGAGTTTCGGGAGATCCCAGAAGTAGTTCGCCACGAACACGTCCGGACGGTCAAATCCGGCCGGGCCGTAGTTGCGCGACCGCGGAGCGAAGTACGGGCTGACAGTGGAAGTGTCGCCGTCGGCCACATCCAGAACCTTCGAATGCGTGTAGGCGACGCCCATTTGAAGTCCCTGGGCAAAACGCCGGCTGGCTGAAATCTGGAGCGAATTGTAGTTCGAGTTGTAACCGTTGGTGAGGGTGGTGATATCGCCCCAGCCGAAATACGGTTTCATGTAGTTGTCGGCGAGCGGCTTCCCGGGCTGCGACGGATCTTCGAAAGCCTTGTTGAAGCGTGCGCCGCTCGGGATCGGGTTGATGTTCTTGCCGGCGATCAGGTGGTAGGACTCGCTGCCGACATAAGCCACGTCGATCGCGAAATCCTTCACTTGCTGCTGAATGCCGAAGCTCCAGTTCATGGTCGTGCCCGGATTGTTGAAGCCGAGCAGATTGTTGATGCTGGTCGGGCCGGTGGCGCCTCCGCTGTTAGCGTAGGTATCGAGCGTGCCGAAATAGAGGGTCGGACTGAAAGCCACCGGCGGATTGCCGTTGGTGTTCATGGTAGGGTTGCCCTGCAGGCGGTCCTGGAACATGCCGAAACCGCCGCGGATGGCGGTCTTGCCGGTTCCGAAAACGTCCCAGGCGAAGCCCAGGCGCGGCCCGTAGTACACGGCGCCCGTTGTGTAGAGCCCGGCCGGATAGCCGCCGACGCCGCCCACGGCTGCGCCGTTGGCGACATTGCCGGTCCCGGGGATGAAGAGACCGATCAGCGGATTCGGGTAAAGGGTGCCGGTCCGCGGATCCATCGCCACGCGTTTGTTGGTGGCCGGATCGATGGTCGGCATGTACAGCAGCGGCGCGCTGGCCCTGCTGAACAGCCCCGGATTGAATCCCGCGATGGTCTGGTTGTGGTCGGTCTGCGGAGGCAGGTGGTAGAAGCGAACGCCTGCATCGATCGTCAGCCGGCGGCTCACGCGCCAGTTGTCCTGCAGGTAGAACTCCAGGTTGTTGAAGTACCAGTCGCCGTTCACGCGCGCAGTTGCTTCCGAATAGGTGTTGAGCTGGCCGATGAGCGCGTTGGCGAACGAATCGCCGGTGTCGAACGGGTTGTTCGAGTTGGTGCTGAAGTTGAAGGTCCCGCGGGGATTGGTGCCGCCCACCTGGAACTTGCGCGTATGCTCGAAGTAGACGCCGGCTTTGATCGTATGTGAGCCATGTACCTTCGAGATGTTGTCAACGACGCTCATGATGTCGTTGAAGTTCTCGTACGGGATATTGCCGTAGGTCATGTTGACCGTGTTGGACGGCTGGCCGCCGAACGCAATGTTCGGCATGTACGTTGTGTTGTCCACGTAACTAACGCCGCTCTTCGCATCCGCGAACCACTGTGCCGGATTGCCGACCTTCGAACGATCGATCGCCGACGCGTCCTGCGGATAGAAATACAGGTTGTTGTGGCTCTTGCCGAAGATGAACTCGTTCACCAGCGAGGAAGAGAAGCTCTTCGTCACATGGAATACGTGCCCTTTGCCGGGCTGCCCGAACGTGATCGGCACCGTCCCGATGTTCACGCTGCCGTTCACCCACATGCCGTAAGGAGTCTGCTGCTCGTCCTTATCCTGCACGTATCGCCAATAGACCTGCAGCGTGGGGGTGATGTTGTAATCCAGGCGGATCATGTCCTCGCGTTTCGGATAGCCGCCGGTGTACTGGCTGAAGTAGTTCCTCTGGAACCGGTTGTTATCGGTAGCGGCGTCGCCGGGGCAGCCCGCGCAATTGTAATTCGGCTTCGGAAAGTAGTTCAACATCGCCAGACCCAGCGTGCTGAACCGGCTTTTCGGAACCACGTTGCCGGGATACTGAGCGCCATTTGTCGAATCGATGACTTTAATGACCTGGCCCGAAGAGTTGTAGCTCTTCGAGAAATCGCCGGTCCGCTCCAGGTCGGTTGGCACCGTCGCGTAGCGCGTTCCGTAGTCTTTGCGCTGCCCGGTGTATTCCTGGCTGAAGAAGAAGAACAGCTTGTCGCGGTTCCTGTTGAACAGCTTCGGGATCATGACGGGGCCGCCCACCGAGAAGCCCGTGATCCGGTAGCGGTACGGAGCCTTCTTGATGCCCGAACGGTTGTTGAAGAAGCTGTTGGCGTTCAGGCTTTCGTGCCGGTAGGTGTCGTAGCCGGTGGCGTGGAAATCCCTCGCGCCGCCCTTCGTAATCACCGTAATGACGCCGCCCGAGTTGCGTCCGAACTCAGCCTGGTAGTTGCTGGTCAGGACTTTCACTTCGGCAATCGAATCCATGTTCGGCTCGAACTGCAGAGTGTTGTTGGAGCCTGTATCGAGGTTTGTGATGCCATCCACCGCGTAGTTCTTCGCGTTCTCGCGGGACCCGTTGATGAACGTGCCGCGCAGGGAATCGGGAGAACTGGTCTCGCGGGCCTGGCTAAGGTTATCCACGACGCCCGGAACCGTCAGCAGCAGGGCGAACATATCACGCCCCTTGATGGCGATGTTCTGGAACTGCGCGTCGGTGATGGTGCCCGATTTTTCGGCCGTGGCGAGGTTGATCTGGGAAACTTCGCCGGATACCTGAACGCTCTCGGAGAGCGCGCCCACTTCCAGCTTTAACTGGCCGAGGGTGCGGGTCTCTCCGGAGGTGACGAAGACATTTTTCGTGTTCAGCGTCTTGAAACCGGTGGACTTCACCGTCAGGTCGTAGGTGCCACCCTGGACGATGGTGAAAACACAGGCGCCCTGATTGTCGGACTTCACGGTCGCGGCAGTGGTAGTGGCCTGGTTGATTAAGGTGCATTCGGCGCCCGGAATGGGAGCGCCCGAGGGATCGACGATCGTGGTCAACACGGAGCTCGAGACGTTCTGCGAGAACGCCAGGAAAGCCGTGCACACCAAAAGCGTGACTATACTTAGCAGCTTTTTCATGTGACCCCACTTAGCCCGGCAGAACGGGGCCGGGAAGGCCCTGTGACTCACCCGTTACGGACCTTGTCTAAGGAATTTAACCTCTAAATACCCGAAACAGATATAGAATAATGCAACGCTCCCCGCATAGCAAGGGGTTTATCTGCTACGAAATAAACGTGAAAGGGCAAGCTGAAGCATGCCCCACCAGGACCCGAACGCCTGGGACTACGCTAAAATCGAGGAATCAGGGTGACTCCATCCACTCACGCCACGGTGGTGGTTCTACTGTCGGCCGCAGCGCTGCTGGCCGCGGGACCGGGTATAACGGTGATCGCCGTAGACGCCGCCAACCGGCCGGCGCCCGGAATCCGAGTCGAGCTGCAGCGGAAAGCCGCGTCCGCCGCATCGCCCGGCGCACTCACCGACGATCGCGGCCGCGCCGTCTTTGCCGATCTCCAGCCGGGCATCTATCAACTCACCATCACCGGTGAGGGCTTCGAGACCATCCATCGCGAGGTGGACGTCTCCGCCGGCCAGTCCGTGTCTCTCGAAGTCACCCTGACACCATCGCTGGCGCGGAAAGAGAGCATCGAGGTCAAAGAGACCGTGTCGCCCGTGGAGCAGGGCGCATCGCCGCCTGCTTCCGTCTCGGCCCAGGCGGTGAAGCAGCTTCCCAACCGTCCGGCCACGGTCAGCGACGCCCTTCCGATGACCCCCGGGGTGGCCCGCGAGCCCGGCGGCGCGCTCGTGATCTCGGCCAGCCCCGAGCACCGCAGCGCCCTGATCGTCAATTCGGCGGATGTCACCGATCCGGGCACCGGACAGTTCGGCCTCACCGTCCCTATCGACAGCGTTCAGGCCATCAATGTCTTTCAGTCTCCTTACCTGGCCGAGTACGGCCGCTTCACCGCAGGGCTGGTTTCCGTCGAAACCCGGCGCGGAGGCGAAAAGTGGAAGTGGGAGTTGAACGATCCGCTTCCCGAATTCTTCATCCGGAGCTGGCACCTCCAGGGTCTCAGGACCGCTACCCCCCGGTTGAATTTCGAAGGCCCGCTGATTGCCGGCAAGTTGTACCTTTCCGAGGGATTCGAATACGTGGTCCGCAAGACGCCGGTCTACGAGCTGCCCTTCCCGCACAACCAGAAACGGGAGCAGGGAATCAACTCCTTCAGCCAGCTCGACTGGGTTTCGTCCGGCCGCAACCTGGTGACCGCCACGGCCCACGTTGCGCCGGAACACCTGGGTTTCGCGAACCTCGACTATTTCAATCCGGAAGAGACCGCGCCGGATGCCAGCATGCATAACTACACCGGCACCCTGGCGGACCACCTGAGCCTCGATGGCGGCATTTGGGACACTACTTTTTCCGTGACCCGCTTCGACGTCGGTGTCTGGGGGCAGGGCAACGAGGACTTGGTGATCGCGCCCGAAGGCAACCGCGGCAACTACTTCGCGCAGAAGTACCGCGACGCGTGGCGGTTGAGCGGAGCCTCCAGTTATTCGTTTGCGCCCTACCAGCACCTTGGCTCGCATAACTTCAAAGCCGGCATTTACGCCTCTGCTAGTGAGGACAGCGGCACCATTGCCGAGCATCCCATCGAGATCCGCGATATCCTCGACCAGCTGCTCGAGCGGATCGTCTTCCCGCGCAGCCGCACCTTCGAGATCGATGACGTGGAGAAGACCATCTACGGACAGGATCACTGGATGGTCTCGCCGCGCCTGTCGCTCGATCTCGGAGTGCGCACCGAATCCCAGCAGGTGTCGGGCGCTTTTCGGGTGGCCCCGCGCGCCGGGTTTGCGTTCAACCCCTTCGCCAACCACGGCACCGTGATCCGCGGCGGCTTCGGGCTGTTCTACGACCGCGTTCCTCTCAATATCTATAACTTCAACCTGTACCCCAACCGCGTCATCACTTACTACGCGCCGGACGGAACGGTCATCGGCGGCCCGTATCTCTTCCTGAATACGCTCGGGCAGAGCCTCGTGAAGTTTCCGTTCGTCTATCAGAAACCACAGGATGGCAACTTCTCTCCCAACAGCGCCAACTGGAGCGTCCAGGTGGAGCAGCCGCTGATCCCAAAGGTGCGGCTGCGGCTGAGTTATTTGCAGAACACCTCCGCCGGCCTTCCCGTGATCAGCCCGGTCGCTCCCGACCCCGCCACGGGGTTAGGCGCGTACCTGCTCGAAGGCACGGGTAACTCCCGGTACCGCCAGTTGGAAGCCACCGCGCGGTGGCGCGTGGATGACGAGCGGGAACTCTCCTTCTCTTATGTCTACAGCCGGGCCCGCGGCGACCTGAACGATTTTGGCGACTACCTGAACGTTTTCCAGGCTCCGATCATCCGCCCCAATTATTTCGGCGACCTGTCCGGCAGCCTGCCGCATCGCTTCCTGACGTGGGGCATTGTGCGGCTGACTCCTACATGGCGGGTCTCTCCGGTGATCGAATACCGCTCCGGCTTCCCATACTCGGTTCTCGATGCCGCGCAGAACTATGCGGGGGTCCCCAACGGCAACCGCTTTCCCCACTTTTTCTCGATCGACTCACGCATATCAAAAGATATCAAGGTGAACCCGAAATATGCAGTGCGTCTGTCGCTCGCCAGTTTCAACCTGACCAACCACTTCAATCCGGAAGCCGTCCACTACAATTCCGCCGACCCGGCTTATGGTTATTTCTTCGGACATCGCGGCCGCCGTTTCACGATGGACTTCGACGTGTTGTTTTAGTCCAGAAATGTGTTATCGGCGTTCATCAGCGTTCATCGGCGGCATCCTTAAAACGGTATGGCCGCCGATGAACGCCGACTAACGCCGATTTTTGGACACCGCTGCAACGTTATCTCGGGTTAGCACGCAAAATCTCCTGTCCGGGCCGCGAAATCCGTGTCGTTTTTACCGGACTTTGGCGCGCCGCGGGCGAAATCGGACGGCACGACAATTGCAGCGACGAAGACGAGGATTCACATGCAGACGAAAACCATCATCCCCATCCTGACGCTATCGATGGCCTTTGCGGGACAGGCCGTGGCCCAGACGACGCTTCCGGCGGGCACGCATGTCACGGTGCGGCTGGGGCAGTCGATCGACACACGGCGCGATCACGCCGGCACTCGTTTCCTCGCTCATACCGCTTCGGCCATAATCCACGACGGGCGCGTGATCGTACCGCGCGGAGCCGTGTGCCACGGCCACCTGGTGGAATCGAAACCGTCCGGGCGCCTCAAGGGGCGCGCCGTCCTCGCATTCCGTCTCGATTCGATGGAAGTGAACGGGAAGACTTACGCCATCGACACGTCTCACACTGCGCGAGTCAGCACCAACCACCGCAAACGCAATCTGGCGTTCATCGGAGGTGGGGCGGGGACCGGGGCGGCGATTGGCGCGATCGCGGGCGGCGGAGTGGGCGCGCTGGTCGGCGCGGGCGCCGGAGCAGCCGCGGGTACCACCGGGGCGGTGATTACCGGCAAGCGTAACCTGCACCTGCCGGCCGAAACCCGTCTCTACTTCGTCCTGCGCGAGCCGGTGAGGCTGTAAGCAAGTGTTGATCTCGCAAAAGGCAAACCAGGTACAGGCACGAATTTCGCAACTGCGGCGAAATTCGATGCCAGTCCCTGCTTTGCAGCGCATTCCGTTACTGGGCGATATTTGCGACGCAACTCCACTAGGCTAGCTGGCTCTCAGGCCATGTCCAGCACGTGGCCGACGACGCCGGCGAGGCGCCGCCAGGCCTTCGTCTCGGCCTCAAGCTGCTTTCGGCCGGCGCGGGTCAGCTGGTAGTACTTTGCCTTGCGGTTGTTCTCTGAGACTCCCCATTCGGCCTGGATCCAGCCGCGGCGTTCCAGCCGGTGCAGGGCAGGGTACAGCGACCCCTGGCCGACCTGCAAAGCATCCGTCGAGATCTGCTGCAGGCGTTCGGAGACGGCCCAACCGTGCAGCGGCTCGAGGGCCAGCGCCTTCAGGATGAGAAGATCCAGCGTTCCTTGCGGCAGTTCGACGCGATCCTGTGCCATCGTTTCCCCTTGCACTTCGACAAGGCCAGCATACGGCATGTCATGTCGAAGTGCAAGGGGGACACGCGGCGGCCAGCTCGCGCAGCGCCATCATCGCTTCTTCTGCCCGGGCGGACGGCACGAAGAGATGATCATGGTAGAATGCCGACACCACGTTCACGCTGATTCCGAGCCGCGCGAGTTCCGCGGCGATGCGCGCCAGAAATCCGACGGCTTCCAGGCTGGAATGAATCCTCAGGGTAATCATGCGGCACGGATAGGTGAACTCGATGCCCACGCGCTCGGCATCCGCGCGACCGAGGATGCACGTCACGCCTTCGGGCTCGCGGAAGCGGCACAGCGGATCCACGCCTTCCGGCAGCCGGTCCGCGGTAAACACGAACTCGCCGGGCGCAAGCACCGGATCCATGCGGCGCAGCAGCTCCTCGAGATTGCGCTCTCCTATTTCCATGTCACGAGCAGTTGCGCCAGCACGATCTTCGCTACGGTGCACACCGGGAAGACCCGCGCGTAGGAGGCCTGCGGCGCGTCGGAGCTGGATACCAGGCTGGCATATGCGAGACTCGCCGGCTCGGTGTGGATAGCGCACACCAGGCCCATCACCGATTCGAACGGCTGGCGCAAAATGCGGTGCCCGACGACCAGGCTGACCAGCGCCACGACGGCTGTAATCACAGCTCCTCCCACGATCATCTCCACGCCGCTGGTCCGCACCGTCTGCACAAATCCGAAACCGGCGCGTGTGCCCACGCCCGCCTGGAACAGCACCAGGCCGATCTGGCGGAGCGTGAGGTTGGCGGACATCGGAATCACCCAGGTGATGGGCCCTGTATGTTGCAGGCGCCCCAGGACCAGCCCGGCGATCAATGGCCCGCCGGCGAGACCCAGCCGCAGCAGGGTGCCGCCCGGAAGGGGGAAGGGAATCAGGCCCAGGATGACTCCCAGGGTCATCCCCAGCCCCACGGAGCCGAAATCGGTCTCGGCCGTCCCCCGGATCGAATCGCCGAAGAAGCGCGAGACCGCTGCGAAATTCGAAGGCGCCGTCAGCACCCGCACGCGGTCGCCGTATTCCAGTCGGGTATCCGAGGTCGGCACCATGTCCAGGTCGCCGCGCCGTAGCCGCGTCACCGTGGCCGACAGCCGGCCCTGCAGATCCAGGTCTCCGATCCGCTTGCCTACGATCTCCGGGCTCGAAACAAAAACCCGGCGGTAATCGAGCACCGCGCGGTCATGCTCGATATGGATCTCGGAAGGCTCGCCGAAGATGTGGCGGGCGCGCTCGAAGGCCGGCCGGTTCCCCACCACTACCACGATGTCGCCCAGCGCCAGTTGCGAATCGGCCGTGGCCAGCGTGGTCTCTTCTCCGTGGCGGATGCGGCTGATCACGAACCCGAGATCCTTGTGGAGACGCAGCACGTCCGCCAGGCTCTGGCCCGTTACGCCCGGGTTCTGCACCACGAAGTCGCGCACCTCGATCGGGTCGGCGGGCTCGCTGCGCGCTGGCTTGATGCGGAAGATTGTGCGGTACACCTGAAAGCTGAGCATCACGCCCAGGACGCCGAACGGATATGC
Source organism: Bryobacterales bacterium (assembly GCA_963836015.1). Lineage (GTDB taxonomy): Bacteria > Acidobacteriota > Terriglobia > Bryobacterales > Bryobacteraceae > CAWCDJ01. The sequence continues at coordinate 2,175,008 of CAWIIF010000015.1, forward strand.
CAGGCCGAACGCGATCACCGGGCGGTCCACCAACTGCTGCAGGATAGAGGGCGAAAGTCCACGGTTGTTGTCACGAAGCACTTCCTGGGCCGCCGCCAGCGCCGGCGCATTGGTCAGCGATCCGGAGAAGAGTCCAGCCAGAGTGGGCCCGGGCAGTCCCTGCCACATCGCCACGCCGATGGCCGCGCCCGCTCCCAGGACGAGCATGGCGATGCAAAAAACGTTGTCGCGATAGCCGTCCCGCCGGAACGGGTTGACGAAGCCCGGCCCGAACTGGATCCCGATGCTGTAGATAAACAGGATCAGCCCCACCGTGGAAACGATCGAGGGAAGCGCGATGTCCGGCCCGAGCGACCCGACCGCCAGCCCTGCGAACAGGACCCCCGCGACTCCCAGCCGGAAGCCGAAGATGCGTACCTGCCCGAGCAGGTACCCTACTCCGATCACCGCGAACAGGGTCACCACCGGGAATTGGGTCAGGAACGCGGTAATCGATTCTCTCATCGCAAAGGGGTCCGGCTTGTTATTGGAAGCCCCATTCTATCAATAAGTTGATACTAAGTGGACAGCACAATGAGATTAGGCTGGCGCATTGGCGGGTATCAGGCGTCCACCCAGTCGCGGTTACTGGGTACTAGAGATACCCCCACATGATTCGGACTAGTACCTCCGATTGGCGATTGAGATTGGGTTACATAGAAGCCAGAATAGGTATGAGAGGACGTTCAATGACTCGCACTCGCAGCTCGCACACCCTCAACTGTACGCACCGCCCGGCTGTTCAGCCCGCTCCATCTCCCGAGATTCCCGAAGAGTTGATGGAAGAAGTGCGCCAATTGCGCGCCTCCCTGGCGGTGTACCGCAAACTCGTGGAACAGCTGATCGAGCGGGAATCGGCCGCCTGATTCCTCGGGGCCTTGACTAACGAAGGAGTTCGTAGTAAGTTCTTCGTAGATGTCTGCCGCCCCCAAGGATCCACCACGTCCCACCGAGGCCGAGCTCGAAATCCTCACCGTCCTCTGGAGCCGCGGTCCCAGCACTGTCCGGGACGTCCACGAAACGATCGCGCGGCGTAAGCCGGGTCAATACACGACCGTCCTCAAGCTCCTGCAGATCATGACGGAGAAAGGCCTGGTGCGCCGTGACGAGAAGCAGCGCGCGCATGTTTACGAAGCCGCGCGTCCGCGGGAGTGGACCCAGCGGCAGCTTGCCGGCGACCTGCTCGATCGGGCTTTCGGGGGATCGGCTTCGAGCCTGGTTCTGGGAGCGCTCGAGAGTCGCAGGGCCTCACGTTCCGAAATCGACGAGATCCGCAAGCTGCTCGACGGATACGAGGGCGGGAAGAAATGAGCCTCCCCATGCAAAGTCCCGCGGCCGTGGCGCTCGCGTGGGCGCTGATTCATTTCCTGTGGGAAGGGGCCGCGACTGCCGCGATCCTGGCCGCGCTCCTGCGGCTGGGCAGGGATTGGCCGTCACGCTGGCGCTATGCCGCTGCCGCGGTCGCGCTGTTTGCGCTGCCCCTGGCATTCGGCATCACCGCCGCCCTGTACCTGGGACCCGACCGCACGGAGGTGACGAGGTTCATCCGCGAAGCTTACCCGGTTACCGCGGCGCCTTCGTCGTTGGATATCGATCTGCCGGCCGCGGCCTGGCGCGACTATCTCGCCTGGCTCACGCCGGTCTGGATGCTCGGCGTCCTGCTCTGTTACATCCGAAGTCTCGGCGGGTGGCTGGCGGTGCGCCGCCTGCGCGTATCCGGAATCTGCGCGGCCCCGGAGCGGTGGCACGCTAGGCTGAAACTGCCGGCCTCCGTACCACTCCTGGAATCGTGCCGGATCGACGTGCCGATGGTAGTCGGCCTGATGCGTCCCGCCATCCTGGTACCGGTCGGATTCGCTGCGGGCCTTGCGCCTTCGCAGGTCGAGGCGATCCTGCTGCACGAGATGGCGCACATCCGCCGCCACGACCCGCTGGTCAACCTGCTGCAGAACTTCATCGAGGGCCTGCTCTTCTACCACCCCGCGGTCTGGTGGATCTCCAGCATGGTCCGCGCCGAGCGGGAGCACTGCTGCGACGACCTGGTAGTCGCGGCCACCGGCGATCCGAGGGGATACGCCGCCGCGCTCACGGCCCTCGAACTTGCCCGTCTGCCCGAAGATGCGGCGCTGGCCGCGAATGGAGGAAGTCTCGTGAAACGAATCCGCCGCATGCTGAACCAACCTGCAGCGGCGCGCCCCGCCGCCGCGCCTGTCCTGCAATCGATAGCCATCCTGCTGATGGCCGCCGTTGCGCTCGCGGCCTGGCAATCCAAGCCGGCTCCGCAAGCCAGGCCGGTCCAGGCGACCCCGTATGAGAAATGGCTGGCAGACGATGTCGCCTACATCATCAGCGACCAGGAACGAGCCACATTCAAGGCGCTTCAGACCGACGAGGAGCGCGAACATTTCATCGAACAGTTCTGGCAGCGCCGCGACCCGACTCCGGGCACGCCGGCCAACGAGTTTAAGGAAGAGCACTACCGCCGCATCGCCTATTCCAACGAACATTTCGCCTCTTTCGTCGCCGGCTGGAAGACCGATCGCGGCCGCATCTACATTATTTACGGCCCTCCCGACGAGATCGACTCGCATCCACGCGGCGCCGGCTCGACTCCGCCTTATGAAGTCTGGTTCTACCGGATGATCGAGGCGACCGGCTCACCCACGTGGTGCTTCTTCGCCGGGTCCGATTACCGCCTGGCTCCGGCCGGATCGCCGCTGCGCCGCGCGATCCCCCAACAGAAGCCGCCGGTTCCGGGCGTTCGCGAATTGCCGTTGCGTTAGCGATAGAATGTTAGGCGCATGAACCGCGCATTCACTATCCTTTTCTCCGCCGCCCTGCTGGCATTGCCGGGCGCGGCGCAGGTCAAGATCACGCCCGGCCCCGAAAAGGTCGCGATCGAGATCAACGGCAAACCTTTCAGCGATTTCTACGTTGCGGGCGCGACCGTTTCGAAGCCCTACCTCTGGCCCCTACGCGCCGCCACAGGCACCTACGTGACGCGCATGTGGCCCATGGAAAAGGTGGACGAAGAGTTCGACGGCAGTGCCTACAAATGGGCAAAGAACAAGCGACCCGACCACCAGCACCAGCGCGGTCTGTGGTTCGCGCACGACAGCGTCAACCACCTGGACTTCTGGAACAACGAGTTCACCTACACCACCAAAAACCGCGGCAAAATCGCGCTGAAGAAGATCGACAAGGTCAAGAACGGCAAGAACGAGGGATCGATCGCCGCCACCTTCGAATGGCAGGATATCGACGGCAAGAACCCGCCCATCCTGCGCGAAGACCGCGTCATGACCTTCTACGCGGATAAGGATGATCGCAGGATGGATCTCGACATCACCCTCACCGCGCTGAACGGCCCGGTGACCTTCGGCGACGGTAAAGACGGCGCCCTCGGCATCCGCATCCGTCCCGTATTGCAAGAGGATTTGGGCACCGGCCACATCACCAACGCCGACGGCCTGGTGGGCGAGAAGGAACTGTGGGGCAAGCCCTCCAACTGGTGCGATTACTCGGGCGAGATCAACGGCGAGAAGGTCGGCATCGCAATTCTCGACAATCCCGCCAACCCGCGCCACCCGGTGCGCTGGCACGCCCGCGGCTACGGATTGTTCGCAGCCAATCCCTTCGGGGTGTCGGTGTTCACCGGCGACAAATCACAGAACGGCGCCACCACCATCGAGCAGGGCAAGAGCCTGCGCTACCGCTACCGCATCATCATCCACCCGGGCGACGTCAAGAGCGCCGATATCGCGGCAGATTGGGCGAAGTACACGGGGTCGATGTAGCGGCTATTCCTTGAGCTTCGGGAACAGCACGCGGTCCAGAATGCGGCGGGACAGGTCCTCCAGTCCGAGGTACTGATCCGCCGCGCGGTCGCGGTACGAGAGCTTGTTGCCCGGCAGGATGCCGAGCTCGATCAATAGCGGATCTCCGCCCTGATCGACCTGAAACCCGGGAATAGACGGGAGGGCGCTCACCTCGACCTTGCCGTACTGCTGCCATTTGCCCTCGCGCTCCTCGCGGGCGATCACGCGCACCTTGCCCGACAGCAGCTCGGCCTCAGACGCCTGCGGGCCGAACGCCTTGTTGTAGCTCTCAAGGCAGGAGCGGATGGAGTCGTAGAGCTCCACGAGGGCATCGGGAAGCCGGTCCAGGATGCGCTTTTCCCGGGCGCGCCGCTCTTTCTCCTCGGTGATCCGCATCTGCAGCCACTGGAAAGGCATGAAAGGATCCGGGGTCTTACTTCTTGGGCTTTACGCTCGGCGAGTCATCGGCCTTCAGGTCGCCGAGGGCGTACTGCACGCCGGCCAGCAGATGCTCGAGCATCGGCCTCATCGCGTACACGCGCTCGCTGTGGCCGTGGGCCATGTAAAACACGCGCCCCTTGCCTTCGCGGCGGATCCAGCTCAGGCCATAATCGTGATCCTCGCGCGGATAGTCCTCCTTCAGCTTGTCGGCCTCGCTCATCTTCGAGTAGTCGATGCTCGTCAGGACGTGCAGGTTCTCGCGCGACCAGCTCCGGATGCCGAAAGTGTAGGTCTCGTCGTTGATCTCGAAGCCGCCCTTGAACATCGCCGTCAACGGGCTGGCGGGATCGTCGATCTTGTACACGATGTGCTGGGGATCGAGCCAGTGGTATTTGAAATACCCGCCGATCAGTTTGTCGAACTCCGGCCATGTCCCGGTCTGATGATCGGGGCCGGTCTTCGCCACCGGCGGCGCAGGGGGACCGGAGCGCCGCCCACCCCGCGCGCTCATCAGGATACGTGGAAACCCGGCCTTGAAATCCTGCACGCTGACCTTGCCGGCGTGGGCCGTATCGACGCGGTCGAACCACGTGTCCGCGAGCGCGTCCAACTCCTGGGCGTCGACGGCTTTGTCGTCATTCTTGTCGGCGGCGGCCACGATTCCCGCGGCCAGCGTTCCGCCGAATGCCGGTCCTTCCGTGGACCGGTGGTACGAGTCGCCGGCGGCATGAATTCCCGCGAGTCCCTTCCCGGAACGAACGAAATCGAGCAGCGCCTTCTTTCGAGCAGCCGTCACTTTGGGGTCCGGGTCGTCCAGGAAGAACCCGGTCGTATTATTCAGGAACAGGAGATCGTATTGCTTCAGATTGTCGGCGTTGACCACGGAGGCATCGTAGCTGACCGTAGCCGTCCAGGCCCCTGTTTTGGCCCCGAGCTCCTCCATCGTCTTCGCCGCCAGCGGAATACAGGAGTGAACGAACCCGGCGCACTTGCAAAGCACGAGCACCCTGCGCGGCTTGGCCGGCTTGGCGGGCGCCGAATCCGGCAGGGCGGCCATCATCTTCGCGACGTCCTCAGGTTTCGGAGTCTGGCTCTGCGGGGGCGAGATCATCCCCATAAAGGTCGATTCCGGGAATGCAGCCTCGAGAGCGGGCGCCAGTTGCTCTTGCGTCGCACGATCGTGGCCGCCGAGCCACCCCTTCATGGCGCCCTTCAGTTCGTCGCGACTGACGGATCCGTCATGATTCGGGTCGGCGAGCTTGAAGAAATCCGGGCTCTGCTGCGCTCCAACGGACGTCAAGGCAATGACGGTCAAGACGGCGGCGGACGCCAGGATCGCCAGGTTCTTCGTAGCGGTTCGCATGTGTTCTCCAGTTTTAGACTTTAGATGTTATCGCGATTCGCCTTCGTTCGGGCAAACCGCCTTATGCCGCAACCGGTTTGCCGGCCGATGTGACCAAGATCCCCAAAATTCTGAGTCAAAACGGCAGTGTTCACATCGGCTCGTATGCTTGCCTATTCGGATCGCGGCGCGAGGAGAAAACGTGTACAAGAACAATTGGAAAAGCCTCATGCCGGCGGCCGGCCTGCTTCTGTTATTGGTCGGGCTGGAGCCGCCGGCTCGTGCGCAAGAGAAAACCGTGGGCGGGCATGTCGGCGTCGGGTTCCCGCTGGTAACTTATGGCGGCGGCGATGTAACAACCCTGGGGGACACCTTTCAGGCCTCGCTTCCGGTGGCGATCACAGTCAACGGACCCGGACGAATGTACTTCGATCTTGAATTCGTCCCGCTCGTTGTCGACAGTCCCAGAGACGTCAGGCTGACCGTGAATCCCGGCTTCTTATGGAGGCTCGGCCATGGCTTTGCCGCCGGGAGCCGGGTCGGGTTCGATATAAACTCACCGCAGTTCGGAATCACACCCCTGGTTGTCAAGAGTTGGCCGATCAGGCACAGTTTCTTCACGGCATATTTTGTAGAAGCCGACTTTGTCTTTCGCTTCAGCCGGCCGGTTGGCGGGCCGTCGACGAATCCGTTCACGTTCAACATGGTTTTTGGCGTCGGGTTCTGAAGGCTGTAGGTCAAGACGACTGGTCAGCAGCGTCCGTAAAGCCCGAGAGGTAAGTCGCCGCAACCGTCTACTCCGAAGTCGGGTTCAATTCGCCTTGGTCACCGTCACGTCGCCGAACTTTTTCAGCACGTCGCCGATCTTCGATGCGTCGCCCACCACCACGATGGCCGCCTCCTGGGGAGCGATGTACTTCTTAGCCACCGCCAGGACCTGGTCCGGCTCCACCGACCGCACGCGCGTCACGTAAGTCTCCAGGTAATTGTTCGGAAGGCCCAGCGTCTTCATCCCGCTGAGCTGGTTGGCCACGCCATCCTGTGTTTCCATCCGCAGGAGGTAGAGGCCAGCGAGGAAATTCTTGACATTGGTCAGTTCCGGCGCGGGAACCGGTTTGGCCGCCATGCCGTCCATCTCTGCCAGCACGGCCTTGAGCGCCGGCTCCAGCACGTCGTTGCGAACCTGCGTCACGGCCTGGAAGTCGGCGGAGTCGCGGTGCGTGTCGTACTGGCTGTGCGCGTCGTAGGCGAAGCCTTCCTTCTCGCGAATGTTCATGAACATCCGCGAACTTGCGCCTCCACCCAGAACGTTATTGCCGACCATCAGGGGAAAGTAATCCGCCGTGAGGCGTGTCGGTGCTACCCGGCCGACATGGATATCCGCCTGCACCGACCCCGGCCGGTCCACCAGCACGATCTGCCGCTTCGCCGCGGGCACATCCATCTTGGGGGCTGCCGGCAGAGGCTTCTGCTTCCACGCGCCGAATTCCGCAGTCAGGATCTTCATCAATTCGTCGCGCGCCGGCAGCTTGCCCAGCAGGATCAGAGTCGCATTATTAGGGACCAGGTACGCGTCGCGAAAGCTGGCCAGCACCTTCGGATCGAGCTTGGCGATCGCCGCGTCGGTCGGCGCCACGTGCGCGTAGGGCGACGTGCCGTAGACCACTTCCGCCATCTTCTCCTGGGCCAGGAAGCCCGGATCGGCCTTTTCGGCCCGCAGCGCCTGAATGCGGTTTTGCTTGTGCAGGCTCACCTCATCCTGCGGGAAGGTGGCATTCATGGCGCAATCCGCCATCAGGGACAGCAACTTCTCGAGATTTTCGGAGAGGGCGTTACCGGAGAGGGTCAGTGAGTCGGGGCCCGACGCGCCTCCGATCGATCCGCCCAGGGCGTCGGTCTCTTCGGAAATCTGGCGCGAGGTCCGCGTCTTGGTGCCTTCGTTCAACAGGGCGGCCACGGCTTCCGAAAGCCCCGGCATGTCCTTCGGATCGAATTTGCCCCCCGCCTGGAAATTGAGCCGCGCGGTCACCAGGGGGAAGCGCGGGTCTTCCACCAGCACCAGGCCCAGGCCGTTCGGCAGTTTGCTCTCGGATACCGGAGGCAGTTTGTAACCGGGGATGGGCGGTGTGGGAGGCTCCTTCGTCCGGTCGGGCGCCTGGGCGGCAAGGCCCATCACGGCAACGGCCGCGGCGGCAATCGTTCGCTTCAACATCACTTCCCCTCCTTCGGTTGTGTAGCCTGCGGCGGCGCTTCTTGGGGCGCCGGCTGGATGACCAGCACAGCGCGCCGTTCCGGAGTAAGGTACTGCTTCGCGGCCGCTTGAATTTGCGCCGGCGTCACCGCCAGCATCCGGTCGAGCTCGGTATTGACCAGGCCCGGATCGCCGTCCGTGATCTCATACTGGGCGAGGGCCCGCGCCCGGCTGAGTGAACCCTGCATGTCGCGGATCCGGCTGGCGCGAAGCTCCGTCTTGACCCGCTCCAACTCCTTGGCATCGACGGGTTCGGCGGCCAGTTTCGTCAGTTCCTCCTGGGCCTGCGCCACGATCTGGTCGGAAGTGAAATTGGGTTTGTAGAGCAGGAACATCGCGTACGGCTCCGGGTCGCGATAATCCAGTGGACTCGCGAAGGGCCACCCCAGGTTGGTCTCATACTGAATGACCGACTGCTTCCCCTTCACCAGGTTCTGCCGCAGCCGCGAGCTGTCGCCCAGCGTCAGCAGCGCGTCCGCCATGTTCAGCGCGTAGAAATCGGGCGACCGCCGCTTCGGCCCCATGTACCCCAGGACCACGCCCGGCACCTGCGCGAGCTTGTCCTTGTAAACTTCGGTGCGCGGCTGGAAGCCCGGCGGCTCGGCCAGGTTCGGATGCGCCGGCTTCGGTTGCGAAGGGATGTCGCCGAAGTATTCCTCGATCAGCTTTTTGGTCTCGGGAATCTGGATGTCTCCGACGATGACGAGCGCCGCGTTGTCCGGCGCATAATACGTCTTGAAGAACTTGCTGACGTCCTCGACGCTCGCCGCGTTCAGGTCTTCGAACGACCCGATCAGCGAGTGGGAACTTTGCCAGTTGCGGAAGATCAGCTGCGGCCACACGTCCACGATGGCCGTAGCGTACGGCTGGTTGTCGAAGCTCAGCCGCCGCTCCTGCTTGACCGCCTCTTTCTGGTTCTTCAGGTTCTCATCGGTGATCGCCAGGCTGCGCATGCGGTCGGACTCCAGCCACAATGCGGTCGCCAGCTTGTTCGAGGGGAGAATATCGTAGTAATCCGTAAAATCGGGATGCGTCGACCCGTTCAGGGTGCCGCCATTCGATTCCACGGTTTTGAAATGCATCCCCTTCGGCGCGTTGGCCGACCCTTCGAACATCATGTGTTCGAACAGGTGCGCAAATCCGGTGCGGCCTTTCTCTTCCGACCGCGAGCCGACGTCGTAGATCATGTAAACCGTGACGACCGGAACCGCGTTGTCCTTCGAGAGCACCACCCGCAACCCGTTTTTCAGCTGGTACTTCTCGAAGGGGATCTTGAAATCGGCGCTCCGCGCCAGGAAAGCGCCCGAAATGAGTAAACTACAGGCGATCAGTTTTTTCATGCTATTCCTTCCGACGAACCACTTCGGGAAAGGTTTCTTTGGCAGAGTTGCTGTGAAACCTCTTCGGCTTATGATCGCACGGCTGCGAGGCCGCGGCCTGCAGCGCCCCGTGCCGGCCTTACCGGGAGTTCACCCAATGGTTCGGCGGCAGGCTCGAAGGAGAACCACCGCGCCAGGGCCTCGTCGGTCACCCGCTTCCGGCGCATGATCTGCTGCCGTTGTTTGAGCGCGCGCGGCAGGCACTTCGCCACGTGCCAGAACGCCTTGAGAGAGGCGTGCTCCCATAATAAGGTTCCGGCCACTACTACCACGTCCCGGGCGGTCGCAGGCAGCCAGCAGCGACGGTAGATGCCGCCGGTGGTGTTCTTGATCCGCATCAGGAAGCGATTCTTCACGGAATGCATGTTGATCAGCGCGGGTAGCCCGCGGCGATTCCCGGGGGTCACGGTCCGCACGTGGTAGGCTTCCGCTTCCGGGGTGTAGATGCAGCGCCAGCCCATCAACTGCGCGCGCCACGCGACGTCCGCATCCTCGCGGTAGACGAAGAAATCCGGATCGAAAAAGCTGCCATCCACCGCTACGTCGTCGATCATCTTCCGGCGGAAGAGGGCCGCCGCCGCGCTGGCCCCGAAGACATACTCCATGCGGTCGAAGCTCTGGGCGGCCGGCTGGTGCCAGCCCCGGTCGAAATGCCGCATGGAAGGTGTAAAGAAGATACCGGTGGAATCGATCCTCGGTTCACTGAGCGGCTGGAACCCGGGTCCGATGGAAAGCAGCTTCCCACAAACGGCGCCAGCTCCTGAATCCACCTCCCCGGCCTCCACCAGCTTGCGAATGAACCCGGGCAGTAGCAGCACGTCTGGGTTGAGGGTGAGGATCCAAGGCGTATTCAAGGCGCGGATGGCCCGGTTCTGCCCCTCCGCGAACCCTACGTTACGGTTCTGGTACAGGACCTTGATTCTGCTCTTAAACTCCTTCAGAATCTGTCGGGTAGCGTCGGTGGAAGCATTCTCGGCGACGGCCACCTGAAGGGTCACCCCCTCTTGATCCAGAAGGGCTTCGAGGCAGCGCCGGATATACCGCGCGCTATTGCAGGTTACGATGGCAACACCTACAGTCGGGTCGGGCACTAGGTATGAGTCCGTATCAAAGACCCCACCAGGCCCCTTTCAACTACACTAAGGTGAATTCGGCGCCTCATTCTGTTAAAAAATATCCACCCGGATCTGTAGTGGATTTCGGGCTCAGGGGGTCTTTGGAATGGCTCGAAACAATGGCGGTGTCTTCGGTCGGTGAAAAGCTAGTGGGGATTCTCCGGCAAGAACGGACCAGCACCGCATTGCAGGACAGGGTGGCGCAGTTGTTCGTTGAAGCGCGTGACGACGTTTACCGGTACCTTCTGACCCTGGGTATTTATCCGCCCGGGGCGCAGGAAGCTACGCAGGAGGTCTTTCTTCGCCTCTACGCCACGCTCAAGAAGGGCGAACAGATCGAAAACCCGCGCGGCTGGATCTTCCGCGTGGCCCACAACTATGGCCTGAAGCTGCGCGAGAAGCAGGTCTCCGAAGAGCCGTTTGGCGCGGTCCTCGAGGCCAGCCTCCCGGCCGGACCCTGCAATCCCGAAGATGCGCTTCTCGAAGACGAGCGCATGCGCCGCTTCCATACTGCGGTCGAAGGGCTGTCCGAACAGCAGAGGCGCTGCCTGTTTCTCCGCATGGAAGGACTGCGCTATCCGGAAATTGCCTCCACCCTGGGTATCAGCCCCTCGGCGGTGGGCGAATTCTTGCGCCGAGCCATGCTGCGGCTGAAGAAGGTGCGGGATGAGTAGTTTCCAGGGTCAGCATCCCGGGCACGACCTGCTCCTTCTGTACTTCGATGGGGAACTTTCGCCGCGCCGGCTCCGCCCCGTGGAACAACACCTGGCCGCCTGCTGGCAATGCCGCACGGAAGTGGAAGAGTTCAGCCGCACGGCGGCCGAGTGCGTTCATTACCGCAACACTGTGCTGGCCGCTACGAGGCCGCCGGCGCCCTGGCGGGATCTGTCTCGCGATTTCGCCCGTATCGATGCGGAACTGTCCACCGAACATCCTTACCGGCGCTGGGTGGCGGCTGCCGCTGCCGCGCTGCTGGTCGCGGCCGGCCTGTTCTATCACTTCCGCGCGACGCCTTCGGTCCAGGCGGCCGCACTGCTGCGAAAAGCGGTGACAGCGTCCGAAGCCCGGCCGGCGCCTCACCGGCGCATCCGCGTCCGCACCAGAACCCGCGAGGCTTCGTTCGATGCCGCGCCCGATGTCCGGGCTCTGTTCGTCAAGGCCCGTTACCCGGTGGAAGATCCGTTGAGCGCGCGCTCGTACCAGCAGTGGCGGGATGCCCAACCGCTCAAGACCGACGAGGTCGAAACCATTACTGCTGCCGACCCGCCCTTTGAACCCTGTTACCGGATCCGCACGGTGGCGGCGGAAGGCGACCTCGCAACGGCCAGCCTCACGCTGCGCACCGCCGATCTGCACCCGGTGGAAGGCCGCTTCGAGTTTCGCAATCAGGATTGGGTGGAATTGAGCGAGTTTACGGAAGCTCCGGGCGTGGAAACGAGCATCGGAGCGCCGGTTCGGCGGGTTGTACCAAGCCAGCCCGTCCAGCCCGTGGGAGCGGCCTCGATCTCGGAAGAGCTGGCGGTGTTGGCCGCTCTTCATGAGATCGGGGCCGACCTGGGCGACCCACTGGAAATCACACGCTCCCAGGAGCATATTCTGGTAAGCGGTGTGGGCATCCCGCCCGAGCGCCAGCGGCAGATTCACCAGGCGCTCGACACCCTGCCGAAAGTTGCCGTACAGTTTTCGGACCCCGTATCATCCCCGCTCCCGCAAGAGCAGCAACCCGGTTCCGGTGAGGCTTCGTCACCCGTAACGAAGCCTACCGGGATCGAGGCGCGCCTCCAGCGGGCCTGGGGAGGCCGCGCTGAGTTCGAGCGAATTAGTGCTCAGTTGCTGGATTGGAACGACGCCGCCATGGCGCGCGTGTACGCCTTGCGCGCGCTGGCGCAGCGCTTCCCGGCGGGCTCCGAATCGACCATGACTGCCAGTGACCGGACCGTGCTCCGCGAGCTTGCCCGAGCCCACCTGGAAGCGCTATCCGTGAAGGCTGCGTCTATCGAACAGGCTCTCGTCCCCGTCCTGGGTCCTGAGGGAGCTTCCTCCCCCGCTGACGCCGTTTCCTGGCAAGCCGCCACGGACAACCTGTTCCGCACCGCGCGCCGCAGTGACCTCTTGCTCACGACGCTCCTCGGCGCCACCCGCGATCACACCGCCGATAGCGCCTTTCCAGGTGATCTGCGAGCGGCGCTCGCCGCCCTGCGCGCCGAGACCGCCGCCTGCCAGCGCCTTCTTAGGTGACGCTCAGATTAATTCGGTGACAGGCTACGTTATTACCGAATTATCCAGCCTACCGCTCCGGTTCTAAGCGCCCATGAAAATGGACCGCCGGGTCCCGTGCCGGATTGGCAGTGTGTATCCGATCAGGCAGAATTGATCCAACGCGAAGAGCACAACCGATTCCATCCCTGCACCCAGGGCTAACTCGCGTTCTTTGCGCCAGGGACTGGTGTAGTCTCCGATGCCTACCAGGTGACTGCGTTGTGCAGGCCCGAATCCCGAACTACCGGGTAGCGCGATCGACTCGCGAGCTTTGTCGAGATTCCGGTCGCCTGTATACGTAAAGTTTTCCGTCTTCAAACAGGCGAGCTTGGTTGGAGTCCAGCTCTCGACTGGAAAATTGATAGTCCGATTAAGCGGCGTGTCGTTCGTATCTGGCGGATATAACGCCTCGAACCGCGTATCTGGGTACCTCTGTCGGACGAACCCGATGACGGCGTCCGTGAATTCGCCGATCAGTTTCGGCAGGAACGCGCACTCGTCTGGATACAGCGCCGGAATTGAGTCCTGGCTTGGGATGACCGCAAGCGGCCTGCCGTATGTGGCCTGAAACCGGCTCAGAGCATAGTCATCATAGAACGGCATGCCCGAGGCGTCGGCAAAATACCACCATTGCACTTCGCCGAACTGGAGGTACGGAGTTGTCCCCGCCTCTGTCATTACTTGCGCCATATCCGCATAGACCTCTTGCCAGAATGCCTGGCTGGCCGGGCCGAAATTAGTCTGCAACGCCGGCGTATTCAGCCAAACGGGTCCATGAGGATAGCGCTGAGCGATCCCAGTTGCGGGACTGTCATCACCGTGGCGCAGTTCCATGCTGAACGCTGCCGTAGCGCTGATCCCGTAGCCTCGCAATGCGCGAAAATAGCTCCGCGTCCAATCCCGGGCGGCACGATTCAGTCGCGGCACGGCGGCGAGGTCGGTTGTCCACCGGCCGTCTGCCCCTCCGCTCAGCGTTGGACCGGAAACCGTAGCCGTGAAATCGTCACTGTCTGTATGTGCTCCAAGTGTCAGTGAGTTGCCGGCGGACCCCAACGTTCGTGCCGTAACGGTCAGGATGCCTCCATCCGCCTGTGCCCAGACGGCCGAAGACCCGGCGGCGAGCAGCAACTCAAAGCACTTGGCGATCCCTTGCGCCGTATCTCCGACCAGGTTCAGATGCCGGATAACCGTGTTCGACACGGTGATCTCGGTCGTGCCGCCGAACTGGGGAGTCCCTGCGAAGGCGATGGAGCCGGTCGCGTACTGGTTGCCCGTCGACGACAGTTCATAAAACCACATCGCGCCGGCATAATGATTTGCTCGCCCCTTGAACCCTAGTGTGTCTATCTCCCACGCCGTGCGCTCTGGCGCGATTGCTAGCGAGTGGTATGTGTCCCAGTCGGTGGCAAGGGTAGTTGTTGGATACGCGTTGAATACAGGAAGCGCGCCGCTGGGTATCGCGATCTCAAGGAAGTCGAAGTAGACGTTCGCATTGTCAGGTCCGCAGTGGGTGACGGTTACGTTGTGTTGTGCTTGGCCGCCATATTGTCCAACGGGGATTCGTATCAAGACGTCTTCTAGCGGGCGCTTCAGGTCGACTTCTAATGAGTTGCCGCCATCTACTTGAATCTGGATTTTCCCGCCGTCGTCAGTGTACCTACTCCCCAGCAGCAGCGTATGCGTGGTTGCAGCCGTGTAACTGCATGTTACTGTTGCGCCTGATCTTGACGCGTGCCGAATCGATCCGCCCGAGTAGTTTCCGCGCTCTACGCTCCATCCACCCGCGTACGTGATCAAAGGTGAATCGTCCTGAATTCGGCGGCTGCCAGGTCCGGCCACCTGATATGTCAACCTATCGCCAGTGACCTGCCAGTTCTCGAGCTGAACCGAGAATTCGCTGCGAACGAAGTTCCCTCGTTGCTGGTCGGCCGCCCACGTCCATCGCAGCTTCCTCACATTCATGGTCGGCACATGCTGCTGGTTCGTGTCGATCAAATTGTTGAAGTCCAGGTCGACCCGCCATTTCCGGGGAGACGATCCGCCCGTGAAGTATCCCCAATCTGGCGACCAGGACTCGGTGCCAGCGCCATGGATCCCTCCATAGACCCCGATGCTGTTTCCGTTCGCCCCTACCCCTGCCAGGCAGGTCAGCCTGATTCGTGAGCCCGTAACAGTCGCCTCGACGCCGCCGGCTTCGCCTTTTGCATTGATGAAACCCGCTAGACCCGCCAGGACACTCTCAAGCGTGTCGATAGTGGTCACTTTATAGTTGGCGTGCTGATCGAGCCACGCTAGTTCCACATAGTCGCCGGCCGTGGGCGCGCCCTGTAATTCAAACTCGATGCTCGCGGGAGTATAGCTCCCTTCGATGGCTGTGGAGTGCGCCAACAAAGGAATGAGGTGCAGATTCTCCTGGTTATTGGACCACTCCCACAGTCGAAGAGACGACCACCCCACCGAGTCGTAAGAGGAGGAATCTGGTGGAATGCAGTTAGTGCGGGTTTCCTCGTACGACAGATGGACACCGCTCAGATCGCCATCCGGAAGATTCCGAAGGGCCGGATGTTCGATGACGTTGTCGCGGTTCCATTCCGCAACGGCCCAGTCGAACTGCTGCCGCCAGCAGCCCGAAACAGTAAATCCGGTTGGGCTCGTTTCGCTAAGTGCCGCAATTGCCGAAGGTTCCTGGAAGTAGCATTGCAGGTCCCGGTCGGGGCGGAGTTTAGTTAAGGTGTTCGACATCAGAGTCGGATGAGAACGGTGAGGTCTGCGCCTGGATCGACGGTTCCAACGGCGAGAACCGACAGAGTCAAACGCGCCCCTACCGGCAGGAGGCCCAAGGACTTCCCGTCGACCGCGTCCGAGACCGTCATGCCCGTTGCGATGTTGAGAGTACAGTAGGGCGCGTCGTTTAAGTTCACCTGCAATACGATTGGCGAATCCGAGGGACCACCGAGTACTGCATAAACCTCTCGCACCGAGTGGGAAGCCTCTACGACGAGCGGCGGTGCCGCGGCCTGATCTACCGAGAGGAATCCGCTCACTTGAATCGAATACTGCCCTCCGGCAAACGTCCTCAGTCCCAGGTCGTCGTTGTTCGTAAGATGGATGCTTGCGGTTTGGCTGTTGCCGATTGCGTTCGTGACGAACAGTTCCGCGCTTGCCACGCGCGCATCGGGTAGTGCGATTGGATAGGCCCAGCTTCCCGAGTACGGGCTGCCAAAGAAGTTCCGGGGGAAAGGCGGAATCATAGTTCTTGAGATCAGTAGATACACTGGACATCCCGCCGCTTGGGCCGTCGCCGTACTGCCGTGTATTGCGCGAGTGACGCGGAATTGAGCACCGCCGTTCAGGACCTCCTCAATCCGGCAGATCTCGGCGCCAAGTTGAACGTACGTGCCGGCGCCCGCTGCGGCGGTCCCGCTCACATTGAGCGTGAGATCGTCGGCCGTGGCGGAACTCGCCAAACTGATCGGCGAAGGCCCGGCCAGTTCGTCACGATAGTACAGCGTCAGAGTGCCGGATGAAATCGTATGAGTATTTGCGAGGTCCGGGAACGAGACACCGGTCAGCTCTATTACACCGCCCCCTGGACCTGCGCCAATCCCGAAGGTTGGGGCTGGCGGAGCCTGCGCGTCGCTTCCTCCGGTCCCCCCGATCTGCCACCTCGTGACTGTCGACAATTCCGTCGCGCATTCGACGTCATTCGGGTTGGCGGCCCGTCCGCTCAGGTGAATTGTCTCACCGGCCCGGTTCGGGATGTCGAATAGCACGGGGCTGTTCTTCGTGAGGGCCCCGAACCGCCAGCCGTTCTCGGCGATGACGAAGTGGCTGCTCGCGTCTGGCTCAATGCTCCATTGGGGCGATACCGTGAGCGTCGTGCCGCTGTTGGACGCGATGGACCGCTCCTGACCGAATCCACGACCGCGTGTGATCCTGGCGGTCATTCCGCGATATCGATTCTCTGTCATTTGAAGACCGGAGTTTCCAACGGTGTTGGGTCCGTGGACCGTCGCGGCCGTCTCGGGTTGCAATTCGAGTCTCCAGTAGAAATTGGCGTGATCGAAGTTCGGGTCGGCTGGAGGAATTAGCTGCTTGTTGAGGCCTGAGTCAACGAACTCGGCTGCCAGGGGCTGGTTCGAGGCGATCCGAAACAGTTGGGCCGGGGTGTTCCCGCGGTAGGCGTGGAACGACGCCGTTTCCGGCGAGAAGCTCAGGCTGGTTAGTCGTACGGCGCTGTCGTCATTCACTATAGCCGCCGCCACGATAAAGGAGAGGTCCCCTTCGTTTCCCTCCCCGTCACAACCCGAAATCGCATAGTAAAAGGTCTGGCCGCCGCTCAGGGTGCCTCCGGCTTCCACACGGGCGGCGAGAGAGAGGAGCGGAATACGCGGTCCAGCCGTGAGTGAAACGGCGGGTGGAACAAAGCTCACCGTAACGCTGGTTTCGAGAGCGCCATCGTTTCCCGTGGCCGAGGTCTCCTCGACTCCGAACTGTATGTCGCCGTTCTCGTCCAATACACTCCCAATGAGTGGCCTGGGTAAACTCAGTCCCGGATAGCCGGTTCGCCGGCCGCCCGAAGCCGAGCCGATCTGGCCATTTGTATCCGTATACCATTCGTCATCATGAATCTGTGCCGTAATGGTCGTAACCCGGTGGTTCACTCCGGGCGCGATCTTCAGTACCCGGAACGGCTGGCGGACGAAGCCCTCCTTGAGGTAAGTCACCGTGATCAGGTCCCCCAATCCGACCCCAAATGCCTTGATGCTGGTCTGGAACTCGACATAGGTGTTACCGCGGATCGATTTGTCGAGGTTCAACTTCAAAATGCGGGAAGCCTGGTCGTAATTCGGAAGTCCGATTGCCGTCAGGGGAGCTGCTACCTCCTGGCCGCTTCGCGCTACGTCATCGGCGTCGACTAGCGAGAAACTGTCCTGCTGGTATTCGTTCAGCGCGTCCTGAAACTCTACGGATAACCGGTTGGGGCTATCGGCCATGCTACGCGAGAACACCCTCAGGCTTGGCTCTCCGCTGCTCTTTCGCAGAATTCCGGAAGACCCGTTGCTACCGTCACCGAACTCGTAGCTCGGCCAGCCTCCTTCCAGAGGTTCCGTGCTGTTCGACCAGTCCGGTTTCGTTGGATACGTCAAGGCTGAGGTATTCTCCACCTTGAGTTGCAGTGCGCCGTTTGTCCCATAAGTCAGGAGTAGGCGCGCGGCATTGCGGATTCCTCGCACGAGGTCTCCCGCGCTCCGGCGGCTCTGTAGGATCAGATTGCACTGAAACCTGGGCAGAGTAATGGAATTGCCGTAAATGTCCAGCGCGGGAATTGGCTCGTCGCAGAATTCGGCCGCCCGGGCAAAGCTGGCGATATCGATCTCTGCGGCCGCCCATCCGGTTCGGCGAAGAATGTCCAGCAGTATCCAAGACGGGTTGCTCGTAAACTGTTCGCCCGCCGGGTTTCCGTCCAAACCGCAGACGGGCAGCTTCAGGCCTTGTGCCAGCACCTTCACTCTCGGCAGGGAAGTGCCGTCGTTCAGGTGGTTCGGCACCACCACCGAAAGATAGGCCATGCTCCCATAAGGATCTCCCGCGGGCTTGCCTGACCCATCAGTGAAATCGGGATCGGACACGCCGTCCCGTGTTCCGAGAGTCATGATGTTATACCACCCGGTGCCGGTCATGTTAGTGCCTGCTACGCCGGCCGGTATCTCAACATCATTGACCAGTACCTTGAGCACGCCCTGCATCTCACCGATTCCGAGCAGGACTTCCATCCGCGTGAGGTTTCCGTCGTTTCTTGCGAACACGACCGGAGGGGCGTACCATCCGGTTCCGTAGACCACCGGCACAAAATCGTTATACCGGGTGCTCACCGAGACTGCCGACGTGTGCGACGTCTTGTCGCCGTAGGTCCGTACCGAAATCGACGGCGGCACGAACTCGATCCCGCCGAAACGCGCGAACATGCCCCGTTCCTGGCAGTTCGCCCGCGTGTAACCGCAAGCCTCGAACGGAGATCCGCTGTTCAGGCTTCCCGATCCCCCGCTGATACCGGCGGAATACCCGCACCGGTAATATCGTGAGTACTTGCCGTTGACCCCGCCGTCGATCGCCTCGACCCTCTGGTCCGCGCCGGCCGGAAACTCCCACGGGCACCTACGCTGGATTCGAACCTGGGGGAGAAGAAGTCGCTGGAGGTTCATTCGGTTGCTTGCGGTAATCCGGAAGGTACCTTCGCGTATCTCGTCCGGCGGATTGCAAAGACCTTGGAAGATCACCGCGCATTCGCTCGCCGGTTGGTCCTTGCGTAAGTCATAGAAGAGAAATCCGACGCTTAGCCGGGCACCCTTCCATCCCGTGGACCTTTCGATCTCCGAGCACCGGCCGTCGGCATTCGCCAGGAGGATCGAGATACGGGGAATGCTATCCACCCCCTGATCGGAAGCCGTTTGCATTTCGAAGACATTGTGCTGAAGAACCCTGGCC
The DNA here is from genome assembly GCA_963836015.1 of Bryobacterales bacterium. Taxonomy (GTDB): domain Bacteria; phylum Acidobacteriota; class Terriglobia; order Bryobacterales; family Bryobacteraceae; genus CAWCDJ01. Next base: position 2,194,141 of record CAWIIF010000015.1, read on the forward strand.
GCGTGCGTGGATTCGCCGATCGTGACCTGATGTGTGCTCCACCTTTCGATTTGCCCGTCCGGCAACACGCATTCGAAAACCAGAAGTGGCGTCTCCGTGACCGGCTGTTCTTTCAGCTCATAGATGGTTTGCATGGATGATATTCACTGTGCACGAATTGCGGTTGTAACCGGTTGCTTTGACCTTGAGAGAGTCGTCCTTCAGGCGGGCGCCTTCGTACACACCTCCGCGAGTCGTGGAACGGTAATCGGAGGGTGATGGCTGCGGTTCGACCTGCATGCCGAAAATGTCCACTTCCGAGCCTGCCGGTATCTCGATTCCAAAGCGCGGCGTATCCGGCTGGGCTGTGAACGCGAGTCGGCTCCACTGGGTGGAGATTGCCTGCGTTCTCCGCTGGCCGCCGGCGATCAGAGTCGCCGTCGATGCCTGCGAAGCCATCGCATATGCGCTCAGGCAGTAGATGTATCCGTCAGGTGCTGCCAGTGTCTGTGCCAGGCTCTGAGGGCCGCCGCTGGTGTTCTTCAGGCGCCAGGCGAGCTTGCTGCCGCGCGGATCGTCCAAGCCGCTGGCAACGTCGAGCAGGGGGTCCTTTTCCCAGACGGCTGCGTTGAATAGGTCGCTCGACGCCAGGAGATTCCCGACAGGGTCGAGAAAGGTGAAGTCGTTCAACTGCCCCTCCGCGTCTATGAAGAACTGCTGTAGCGTTGCGGCTTCGCCGTCGGTCAATTCCGAATAGTTCAACTCCCACGCCGTGGTAGCCGCGGCGGGATCCGAAGCCTTGATGTAACTGCCGTCCGCTCCCCGGTTCACGACGGTGCGTAACTGGATTCTCTTGCGTACGGGGAAGTGACTGATGGCGCCTGTGGCGAGTTGCGGGTACACGAGCATCGCTATCTCCTGTTCTCCACCACGGATAGGGACGTGATGCCCCACATCTCCAGCATGGCCATGACCTCGAGCCCGTCAGCCTCCAGGCTGCAGTGGCTGTAGAGGTGTTCATCCCAGGGGTCGGCAAAGGAGAAATCCTCGAACGACCCCTGCGCGGCTAGAAAGAATTCCTCGATTGCCGCGACCTCCCCGTCGTCCAGGCGATCCAGAAGAATCTCCCAGCGGTGGAGGGGTCCCGCTGAGTCGCGATATCGCTGCTCGGTGCCATCCACGAAGCGTAGTGACTCATTCTGGAAGGTCAGAGATCTGGTTGCCGGATACTGTGCTACGGCGCCCGTCTTGAGAGTAGGAAAAGTGGGCATAATCAGAGGTCATTGACAACGTCGTTGATGGAGTTGAGGTTCAGCATGGCCTCACGTACTGCCGCCGCGATGTCGCTGCTGCGATCCAGGAAGGACCGTGCATCCATAGCTTGCACATTTACCGTGATTTGTGACGTGGAAGTACTTTGGGTTGCCGCGCTGTTGCCGGTCGCCGCCTGTGTTTGCGGTTCGTAGGCTCTCGGCGTTCCGGATTGGCCATAGTCCACCATGGAGAGCCCGGATGACGTATCGTCAGCTTCAAAAGCGACAGACGGGGGAAGAGCGTACTTCACCAATGGCGGCGGTGCGGCCGAATCGCCGCCGCCGAAGAGCCCCATCAGCCCGCTCACCAGCGGTATGGCTCCGAGTGCGCTCTTGAGGACGGTGGAAGCTACCGATCCGATTCCACCGCCGCCCGTCTGGCCCCCGGATGAGGATCCTGCGCTTCCCTCCAACGTGGGGATCAGGCTGCTCAAGTCGAAGCCTTGGTTTCCGAAAATGCTCGCAAAGAGGTTATACAGCGTGTCTTGTGTGTTGCTGGCCATCTTTGATCTCCTTCGAGAGTTCCTGTTCCAGGATCAGGAATGCGTCTGCCTGTCGCGCGGACAACTCGTCGATCCGAAGTCCGCCTAGGTGCCGGCGTACCAGGAATTCTTCGACCAGGCTCTGGCTGTCCGCCGTAATGTAGGATTGTGGGCAGGAGTCGATCGCAACCTGCTTTCGTGCCCAAACGGGTGCGCGGGCCCGGCTCACCGGCTGTGACAGCCAGCCGCACCGGCGCTTGATTTCCAGGCCGGATCGCCGGCAGATGTCGCACCTCCAACCGGCCTGGTTGGCGAAGTGAAAGTGGAAGGCGACAATCAGTTTTTTCGTTCGGCCTCGGTCAGCCCCGTCTCCGCCCGCACCGCCTCGAGAGCTTCGCGGAAGAGCTCCTCCGGCCCGCTCTCCGCGAGCAGGAGCGGCGTAGCCTCGGTCCCGTCCACTTCGAGTCCTGCCACTGACTGTAGCCCCCACTCGACATACAGGCGGTCGACTTCGGCCCGAAGCACTCCCGCGTCCATCTTGGCGCCCGCGTCCTCGCCGGCTTCCAGAAATTCGACGCGCCGTGCCAGTTCCCGCACGCGGCGCATCAGGTCGATCCGCCGCCCGAATGACATCCTTGCGACCGAGTATCTGACCCCCGGCGCTAGTTGCGATTCCACGAGCTTCACGCTTTCGTAGGTCATGCGAACGCCACCGAGATTTCGTCGTCCACCGTTCCCTGTGCCCGCGACGCCCGGAAGTGCCATTGCAGCCGGTTCGCGCTGTCATCGAATTCCGGAACCTCCGGCACGACACTTTTCAGGTAGACCGCCATCATTTGGCCGGCCGATTCCCCCAGTTGGAACATCACGCTGATGGGCGATTGCTGCCGCGCCGCCTGGTACAAGCCCTTGGTGGCGTCATCATCCATCGAGTAGAGGTCGAACGCAGCGGTCACCGATCGTTGACCCGGCGCGATCGCGCGTGGCAGGCTCGATCCGAATTCCTTCGACCGTGTGTCTAGATTGTTGCGGACCACCACCGAAGCGCCCGTGATCGTAAAGAACTGAGTGGCCGTGGTCCCGATCCACGCTTGCCCCAGGTTGCCGGGCACCACCGAGTAGTCGAATGCGCCGAGCGCCGGTTCCTCCGGGAAGGTCGTCAACAATCCCGCGCCCCCGGCGTCGCCAGTGTTGTCCACGACATCTTTTGCGACCCCGCTGAACCGCACCTCGTGATAATCGCCGTTCACCTGGATTTCCATCTGGTCCACAGCCGCGCCGCTCACCAGTCGCTGTACCGCCGTCGTCGGGCTCCAATAGTCGAATACCGTCACACTCGGTAGCTCCGTCTTGGGCGCATACGTGACGGTCGTTCCCAGCGTCGAGCCGGCCGCCGGAGGCGACGTGAAGGGTGCATTGAGTTGCACCGTATCGGCGTCCACGATCGCCGCCACGAAGCGCATCTCGCCGCCGGAAGTCACAGCCTGTCCGGGTGTTAGGAGGTGCGGCCCGCTGAACGCAAGTCTTCCGCTTGCGGTGCAGGAGGCGACCGTTCCCCCGCCGAACGGCATCGGGGCTCCGCCCAGCGCCGCCTGGAATAGCGGTCCGTAGCACGGGTTCCCGGCGCTCTTGTCCCAGCTCGTGAGGTAGGTTCGGAGTTCGAAGTTCGTCCGCCGCCTGCCCCCTAGGGGCGCGCCCGCGAATGTCCGGCTCCCGGTCTTGTCCTTGCGAGCCGCCGCGTCCTGCTGTTGTTGTACCGTGAGTTTCAGCGCCGGTATGCGGTTCAAGGCTTCGAGCGCTCCCACCTGTCCGTAGACGCTTTCCAGCGCCGTGTAGAAGCGGTTTGCATTTGAGGAAATATAGGATGGCATTTCAGTTCCTGCTCACTCCGATCTCGAAGGTGACTTTCGCCACCTGAATGAAATTCCTGCCGCCTTGCTTGACGGCCCCGAAGGTCACCTGGTACCCGCCGCCGTAGAACATTCCGTCGCCCCAGTCCCCGCGGCTCGAGTCCAGCACATAGGTTGCGGCGTCCACATACAGCTCCAGGGCGTCCTGCAGTCCCTCGAGTCGATCTTGCGAATGCCGTACCTCGACCGCCATCTGCGTCCGCCCCGAAAATGTCCTGAATTTCTCGGTGAGGTCGTTGACGATCTTCTCGCAGTACACCTGGATCAGCGGATATCGCGCATTGCCGCTCCGCTCGGCCAGGTCCGCAGCCACGTTTTGCAGCGTGATCTGCGGTATGGTCAGTCCGTTGGCCGGCCCCGCTGAAAGAGCCGCGAGGCCGGCGCCCATGCCCGTTGGCGTGCTGAACCGCTGCACGACCTTATTAGTTGCTGCGCTTCCGATTTTCGATGTCATCAGCCCCTCTGAATCATCCGCGGGACGGGGTACAAGTACGCGGCAGCCTGGCCCTGTCCGGGTGTCGTGCCGCTCGTCGCCGGCACCCCCGGTTGCAGCCAGTAGCCGCCTGGCGGGAGAAGCGCTCCGTTTTGCCGTACCAAGCGGTCCAGGGCGGTCCCGACATACACGTTCCAACCGGCCGCATTGGCAGGCGCGCTGCCTGGTTGCACAAGCAGAGTCTGGTTCGAAACCGATAACGACGTTGGAACGGCGGGGGCGCCTTCCTCCCCTGTCGCGTTCACCCAGGCCGCTGTTACGTAATAGGTGCCGCCCGGCAGCAGGCCCGCGGCGGCCGTCACGTTTGGCGTTTGCGCCACGGGTATCGGATCACTGGTGATTCCGAGGCCGGCATTCAGCAGCTTTTCATAGGCCCACCTGGCCTGCTGCTCGAACTCGTCACGCTTGCGGGCGTACCGGTCATTCGATTGGTTGAAATACGCGTCACTGTAGACGAGTCGCAGGGTTCGGTACGTGTGCCACAACCGCAGCGGTGTCGTTACCACGACGCTCCCGAGTCCCGGCGCCTGGATCGTGAAGTTCCATCCCGATGCCGGAATCCTTCGCCGCAGCAGTTCTTCGATTTCGATGCCGGCCTGTTCGTGTGCCAGGGCCAGCTTCTTGGTGAGGTCGATCCCCTCGGTGCTGGCGACGTCCAGAAGCTGGGAGTCCTGGGCCGAGAGATCTTCGATGCTGGATGGTGGACCGTCCGTATACAGTGCCATGTCGGTTTGCCCGTCTACTTCGAAGCCGCTTTCTTCAGCCGCTCCAGGTCGCTGTTGGATAGAACCGTAACCTGGACCTTGGCGGCCGCGGCAAGCTGTTCCGCCGCCCGGATCGCCTCGGCCTGAAGCGCTTGAAATTGCGCCTTCTCCTTGTCATCCGCCAGCCGTGCCAGCCCCTCCGCCATGAGCTTGGCTGCCAGACGCCTCGGCACCTCCGTCCTGGTGCCCTCCTTCCCGCCGTCCGGCGTCTCCTTGCTCACCATCAGTGGAAACGCATCCACAATCTGGGCTTCTATGTCGCGAATCTTCTGGTAGTAGTGCTTCAGATCCATTTCGTCTCTCCTGTTGGGGCGGGCGTTCAGCCCGCCCCGGGTTTCTCTTTGCTGGATGGCCGAATCTTCCGAGACCGGTTGGTCTAGGTGTTCACCTGCACGCCCGCCGCATTCCGCAGAACGCCGCAGCCGTAAAGCACATCGACGGTGAACTGCTGGGCCAGCGTGTTCGGCTGGTAGCTCATCACCACGCGCATCCCGAAGTTGCCGAGCTCGGCGTACTCCGCGATCGCGCCGGTGCCGGGCAGGGGCTGCGGCAGGCGGCGGATCACCAGGCCCAGCGCGTTCTTCGTGAACGCCATGTTGTGCGTAGTCACCGGGCTGCTCCCGGTCTTCTCGACGAACTGCGAACGGAAGACGAAGAAGTCCTTCACCTTGCCGACCGAGCCATCCACCAGCGTCCGCAGGCCCGCGTCGCCGGCGGTCTGGAACTCGCTGAACCGCGGAATCTGCCGCCATGCCGAATACGTGTTGGCATCCACCACCATGAACTTCTGCTCGGTGGGCGGCACCTTGGCGAGGAAGAGAGCTGTCTCCGCCGCGTCGATCGTCGCTTCCGTGATCTGCGTTCCGGGCGTGCCCACTGGCTCGTTGGCCGTGAACCCGGCATAGAGACTCAACAGGTCGCTCTCGATCTTCTGTGCAATGGCTGCCACGGCGGGCTCCATGTAGATCTTCAGCAGGTCCGGCACCGCCAGAACCTTGGTGACGTCCGGGATCTGGAAGGTCGCTTCCGCGTGAGTGTTGAGCACGATCTGCGCGTTGCCCAGGCTCGGGTTCTGCGTCTGTACCGTCCCGCCTTCCGCGATGTTGTTGGCCACCATCGTCGGCGGAATCGGAATGTTGATCGTATCGCCGGCCTGCGCCAGTACCGGCTCGTAGTCGCGATTCACCAGGTTCCCCATCACGAGGTTCCCAACCAGCACCGGCAATGCATCCGCCGCCACCAGCTTCACGATCGCGTTAGCGACGTTTGTTGAAGTAATTGCTGCCATTCTTTCTCCTTGCTTGTCTGTGATTGCCGGCCGCCTGGCCGGGTATTGCTAGAGTCCCTTCAGGGTCTGCGACGCCACGCGCACGATCTCCTCACGCACGCGTTGCATCTCGTCCGCGCTCATACCAGGGCGGATTCGGTCCAGGTCGATCGTTTCCTTCCCGGCCGCCGGCGCTTTGAGGGTGCCGGTCATCCCGGTCCCGCCTGCGATTCGCGCCGGCAGAAACTCCGGGTTCTCCGAAACAAAGGTCGAGAGATAGTCGCGCAGCGGCGTGTCCCCCGACTCTCCCTGCGCTACAAAGCGGCCGTCTTCGGCTCTGAGGACCCCGTCCTGCACCGCTTTATACGCTAAATCGATCTTCGCTACGCCCAGCCGCTGAAGCTCGCTGCGGATCGCCGAGCTGCGTTGCGCTTCCTCGGCTGCCTTGCGGCTGCGCTTGTTCTCTTCCACCAGCTCGTTCACCCGCCGTTCGAGCTGTTCTCGCCGCCGCCTCTCTTCGACCAGTTCTGCCTGATGGGCCGGCGCGCTCTTGGACTGCTCTGCGCTCTGGTAATCCTGAATCGCCTGACGGACGATCGCTTGAATGTCGATGCCTTCCATAAACCTCCTGGTGTTCTCTCTCTCCTCCGAGTCGGAAAAACGGGGACTGGCATCGAAATTCCGCGCCGGCAATCTGTTGAAAACAGCGCCGGCCGCCAGCGGAATTTCGTTGCCTGTCCCCGCTTTTCCAGCCGCGGTGTACTATTAGGCCTTCTCGATTTCCTCCGCTACCTGGTTCTTGATCTCCTGCCTCGCGTCGCACAGGTACTTGAGCGCCAGCTTTTTGAAGACCTGCTTCTTCAGCGTTTCCGAACCGATCCCCAGCTCCAGTAGCTTCTTGGCGTCATCCAGCTCGTTGCTGAAATCCTCGATGTCGAACTCATCCAGCCCCGAGATCTCGATCGTGATGTCGTCCTGCCGTGCTGCCAGAATCGCCCACAGCACCTGCTTCATGCCTTCCTTCATGGCATCGCCGTAAGCTCGCAGCACTTCTTGCGTCACGCTGAAGTCTCTCTGTTTGCTCAACCCCGACTGCCGCGCATCAGCCGCCCCGGCTTGGCTGATCAGGTAGCAGACGCGGTAGATTTCGTCTTTGAGGCTGGCCAGGTTGTCTGCCGCAATCTGGTAGACCTTGCCCTCCGGCTCCGTCCACCCGAACCGGTCTCCCGAGCCGAGTTGGATGTAGTACGATTCGCCCACAACCTGGTTCCACTCACGGTCGGAGTAAACCACCGGCGTGGCGAACAGGCCCATGGTCAGCGCCCACGCCAGGGCGTTCGATTTGTTGAAGTGCTCCAGTTGCAGCAAGGCCGCCTTGTTCATCAGCCAGAGCCCGTCGCTTACCTTCATCTCGAAAAGAGGTACGCGACGGGCCGCCGCGAGGCCGTGCCGCCCCTCGTCGATCAGCTCCATCGGCTGGTCCTCGGCCGGTTTGCGATAGATCTGAAAGTTTTCCCGGTCGTAGTAGATCCACCGGGTCTCTCTCTCCCACTTCGCGTCCGTCACCTTCGACTGCTGAAGACACGAAGTCCGGATCACCGCCCATTCCAGCCCGCCGGTCGGGTCGTAATTCCAGTTGATGACCTCTTCCGGACTGTACTCCACAAGGTAGGCTCGCGAACGACCGGAGGCGTCCTCCTCCGCCCGGCTGAGGGCCGCAGTTCCTGCCCGCGGGAAATCCACTACCGCGTAACTGCTGCCGCACACCAGCGCCTGCACGAATTGCCTGCGAAAGAAGTCGCTCAGGTTCGTGCCCTTCAGGTCGCAATCGTCCGACAGCAGGTTGTAAAAGGCCTTCGCTGCCGGATCGTGTCCTTCGAACAGCATCACCGGCTCGCGCCTCAACAGCGTGGCCGCATACCAGTCGATGATGGATCCCGCATAGTTTTCGTAGAACACCCGGCTCAGGCGCTCGCCGTAGACCTCGGCCGGCTCCTTGTGGCGGCGCACAAGGTACTCGGACGCGTTCGCGCGCAGCCGTTCGCCGCCCGCGTAAAGATCCTGGTACTGCTTCCACATCGCCTTCCGTGCGATGTATTCCGGATGCTCCCGGTTGATGTTCTGCATAATCACAGCAATCGCTCCCGTCGTTCTCCCACGGCCGACCCCGGCCGGCACTCCTGCCACAGCAGGTACCCGAGCGCATCCGATGCGTGAGTCCGCATGCGATCCCGGTCTTTGTCTACCTGGTTCGAATCCGCCTTGAAGCAAACCTGCTCGAAGTCCTTGATCAGTTCCTTGCACTTTCCGTCCACCAGCATCCCGGCCTCTCCCGCCGCCGACATCAATGTCCGGTTGGTCAGGTTGATCCGCTCCCTCACACTTGGGTTCGACCGCGGCGCCCGGTACGATACGTTCACGCTCGTGTGTACCCGGAAGTGCTCGCGAATCATCTGGTAGTCCGACACTCCCGTGGTCTGTTGTGCGTACCCCGAGGCGTCGCCGAATACCACGATGCCGGCACGGTGGTTCGGAAACCGCTTCAGAAACTCCTCGCAAGCCTGCTCCGTCGTACCGTGCCGGATGACGATCTCTTCCAGCACCCGCACCACTCCGCCCGAGACTTGCGCGATCACCGAGCTCATCGGGTCCACGTTGAAGTCGAGCGCCCACAGCAGCGGCAGGTACGGACTTGGTTTCAGGTCCGCGATGTGGATGTCGCGCTTGAAAGCGGTATAAACGCGGCCGCCTTCCATGCTCAGGTACTCGCCGAGCACCTCCTGCCGGTAGAACCTCTCGTCGTAGCTGTCTTTGAGGCGGTCGTAAAAGTCGGGCGTCTTCTCGAGCAGGTGCCGGTTCTCGTTGGCCTTGGCGATGATCGCCTCATAACCGGGAACCGGATCCGTCAGGAATTTGCGGTAAACCCAGTCGTAGCCCTTCGGCGTCCATACGGCGAAGCCGCAAAGCCGCTTCGCCTTCGGGTCCCGCAGCCGCCCTTCCAGCCTCAGCCAGGCCTCTTCTTGTGTATACGTCAGTTCGTCCAGGCCGAACCATGCCAGGTTCGTGCCGCGAAGTCTCTCGAATTCGTCCACCGGCCGGAATACGATCCGGGAGCGCGTATCCTCGAGCAGCACGATATTCTCGGCCTTATTGTGCTCGTAGGGAATCTGGTTAACGGCCAGAATCTCCAGCAGCGTCGCCTGCGTCGCCTCCCGCAGCATCGGGTAGGTCGGCGCGCCTAGCAGACCCATGCGCCCGGGGTTCAGGTAGCTCAATCGGATGGCTTCGTGGCTCAGCGCCAGGCTCTTGCCGCTGCCGATCGGACCGGAAAACCCCTTGAAGCGCGCTTCCGAGCGGTGAAATCTCTTCTGCGACGGAAGCGGGTCGTATCTTATTTCTCGACTTCGGATTCGGCTGGCGTCTCGACCCATGTCACCCTGATCTCTCTAGCCATCTCCTGGCCGATCTCTTTTTCAATCTGAACAAGCTTCAGAAAGTCTCCAATCGACGGCTTGAAATCGTCCGTAGTGAACTTGGCCTCCATCTTGCCGATCGCATCGGTCAGCAGTTTCATCACCCTGGCTTTTTCGTCATCCCGCCTCTCACAATCCGCGCAGGTGCGGGGGATTTTCTCTCGCTTTCGCACGGGCATTTCGATTTCTGGCTCCTCAAAAGCAAAACGGCTTCGCGAATATCGCGAAGCCGCGCAACTCTCTTCCTGCTTTCAAACTAACACCCGCTTCGTGCGGCTCCCCCTGCCGCAACGCGCAATCCGTTCCAAACAAAGCGACTAAAAGATCCGCAATGCGGTGAACGGCATTTCAGCCTCCTCCCGCCGGGACAGGTCCGCCGGCTTCCGCGGTACAATACTTTCACCTACCTCGGATGCTAACTCTATGAAACTACTATCCAAGTTCAGCGCGATCTTTGCTTTGGTCTTTGGTGGGGGCTTGATTGTCGCGGCGCTCCTCTCGTACCGGTTTCTGCAGGACAACGCCCGGGACCAGGTCATCGAGCAGGCGCAGCTCATGATGCAGTCCATGCACGCGGCGCGCGACTATACCACCAAACAGGTCAAGCCCCTGCTCGAAACGCTCCAGATGCACGACCGCTCTTTCCTCGCGCAGACCGTTCCGGCATACGCTGCCACCGAGAGTTTCGGCTACTTGCGGAAAACCTATCCCGATTACGAGTACAAGGAAGCCACGCTCAACCCCACCAACCTGCGGGACCGCGCGGTCGATTGGGAGGCCGACATCATCAATACCTTCCGCAATCATCCCGAGCGCAGCCAGTTCACCGGCCAGCGCGAATCCGCCACCGGCCCTTCGCTATTCCTGGCGATGCCCATCCGCGCCGATCCGCCCTGCCTGCAATGCCACAACTTGCCCAGGGAAGCTCCCGCCGCCATGATTCGCCGCTACGGGCCCAACAACGGCTTTGGCTGGAAACCCGGAGAGATTGTCGGCGCTCAAATCGTCTCGGTTCCCATGTCCGTGCCGTTGCGAATGGCTCGGCAGGGTCTGCAATCGCTGCTCGTTTACCTCGTCGTGGTCTTCTTTTTCAGCTTGCTGGTTCTGAACCTGGTGCTGTATCTGACCATCGCGAAACCCGTCGCCCGGCTGTCCGGCATGGCCGACAAGATCAGCCTCGGCGAGCTCGAAATCCCGGACCTTCCGGTGAAGGGTCACGACGAGATTTCGCAGTTGGCAGGCTCCTTCAATCGCATGCGCCGCAGTCTCGTGCAGGCGATGAAGCTCTTAGGCGAATAGCCTTCAGCGCTTGAGCGAAGCCAGGAATGCGCGCCTTTGCTCCGGCGGCACATGTTCGGCCAGCGCCTGGTAAAACTGCGGTTCGGCTTGCACCCGCCGGGCCGTGCGCTCCACTAGCACTTTGGCTATCGGTCCGATATACACCGCAAGCTTCTGGCGCGCGGCCTCCAGAATCTCGGGACTCAGCGAGGCCGTCGCCAGGGATGCTGCCGTGGTCGAGATCGTCCCGGAGAGCGCCCGCCGGAACTCCTCCGCCGTCTGGAACCTCGCCGCCGGCTGCTTCTCCAGGGCCTTCAGAATCGCGTTCGAAATCGATGGCGGAATCTCCGGCGAAATTACCGATGGCGGCGCCGGCGCCTGCTGCAGGTGCGCCTGCATGATCGAGTACTCGCTGCCGCCCTGAATCGGCCTTCGCCCGGTCGCCATCTCGTACAGCGTAATTCCCGCCGCATACAGGTCGGACCGCGCATCTACCGGATGCCCCGCAACCTGTTCCGGCGACATGTAATAGAGGGACCCCAGCGCCACGCCCGTTCCCGTCAACTCCCGCTGCCCCGCCGCTCGCGCGATGCCGAAGTCCATCAGCTTGACCGTTCCGTCGACCGTCACCATGATGTTGGCCGGCTTGATGTCCCGGTGAATCACGCCGCGCTCGTGAGCGAACGCGAGCGCTGCCAGCACCTGGTCCGTATACGCGATCGCACGGTCGAGCCCGATCGGTCCGTTCCGCAGCAGTTCCTCCACGCTCGTGCCTTCCACCAGTTCCATTACCATCAGGAGTTGCGGGCCCACTCGAAACGCGGTGTGCATTGCAGCAATGTTCGGGTGTGTCAGGCTGGCATGCACCCGGATCTCGCGCAGAAACCGCTCCGCCACATCCGGGCGCGCCTCGAAATCCGGCAGCACGATCTTCATCGCCTCTTCCCTCTGCGAGATCGTGTGCCGCACGCGGAATACGCGTCCCATGCCGCCCCGGCCCAGGACGCCCGTCACCTGGTAGTCGCCGACCGTGTCACCGATTTGAAAGCTCATGACGTCTACTGGTTCGAAAACAGATACTTTCCGCCCGACTCCCGAATCGTAACCAGCCTCCCCACCAGTTTCTTCAACCGCGGCACCTGCGGCCCCTCCGCCACCAGGTAGTATCGCTCGGGGCTGGCCCAAAGCGCGGGAAGGTCCGGGTCCTTGATGAACACGTCCTGCGGCGCGTTCGGTGCGTACGACCCGTATTCGAGGTTGTTCACCCGTCCGTTCAGCAGCAATGCCGTCCGGTTCGTATAGAAGAAAACCGAAGAAAACGTGTAATATTGGTCGTCCACAATCAGCTTTCCGGGCGGTGACTCGAGCAGCGCTTCCGCCAGCGGCCTCGACGACATGTAGGGGTCGAACACCACCATCGCCAGCCGCGCCGCGTGAAAGAACAACACCAGCATGATCGTGAATGCCGGCACGAACTTCCACCGCCACGCTCCGGCCGCTCCCACCAGCATCGCGATCCCCGCCAGCGCTAGCGGGAGCTTCAGATAGGCGAATGCCCGCAGGGTCAGGTCCGTGATGTGACCCAGCGACAGGGTATAGACATCCGGATGCTGGCTCAATGCCTCCGAAATGTCTCCCGGCGCCGGCATTCCGCGTACCGCCCACAAGATCGCTGCGATCGCTACGAATGCCGCCCCCGCGATGGTCGCGGCTGTCCTGGTGCCGAATCGAAGCCAGGGGTGGCCGCTCGCGATCGCGCATCCCAACAGCAGCGCCAGCGCCGGATAACAGGGCATCGAATAATATTCCTGGGTTGTCGAAAAAGTGAAGAACACCAGGATGAACCCGCTCCAGCACAATGCCAGCAGCCGCGTCCGCGACGCCCGGTCGGGCTGTCGGTAACTCAACTTGAAGGCAACCGGAAAATACATGCTCCACGGGAAAAACCACAGCAGGTGGAACAGCCAGAAATACAGCCGCGGTACCGTGTTGTAGTCCCGCGGATACCGCAGGTTCAAAAACCGCAGAACATGCTCGTTAATGAAGTAAAACCAGAAAAACCCGTGATACGAGCCGCTCTCGCTGTGCATCGTAAAGTCGAAATAGGGTGGATTTCGCAGCGTGGCCAGCACGTGCCAGGGCGCCGCAATCAGCAGGAACACCAGCGTGCCCGTAAAGGGACGGATCCGCTGCCACGTCTTCCGCACCAGCAGTTGCCGGGTCAATGCCAGGTAGAGCAGCCCCGCTGCCATCGGGAACAGAGCCGCGATCAGCCCCTTCAGCAGCAGCCCGGTCCCCATTGAGGCCCACATCAGCATGGCCCATCGGGTCGGGTGAGGTTCGTCTTCGTCGAGCAGCCGCAGCAGGCCCCACATCGCAACCGTGATCGCGAGCGTGAGCACCACGTCCGGAATCAGGACTCGCGTAAATAGGAACAGCCCGACGCTCGTCGCCAGCACCAGCCCCGCGTACATCCCAGCCCGCCGCCCGAATGCCCAGGCCCCGAATCGCGCCGTCACCCAGCACAGCAGCACCGTCGATATGGCGATCGGGATCCTCGACGACCAGTCGTGTACGCCGAATATCATGAATGAGACCGCGATCATCCAGTATTTCAGCGGCGATTTTTCCAGGTAGGCCACACCATCCAGCCGCGCCGTCACCCAGTCTCCGGATTGCAGCATGTTGTGCGCAATCTGAGCCTGCACACCGTCCACATCGTCCATCAGGGAAGGGGGGCTGAGAATACAGCCTCCGAAGATGAGTGCCGCCACCAGGGCGACGACTAGCTGGTAGCGAATACGCGAACCTGCGCCTGCCGTTCCGTTTCCGCTGGGGGAAGGGTTTCGACCTTCCATTTCTTGATCCACAGGAAAAGCGTCAACAGGCCCCATAGGTGATATCCGACATTGATACGCCTCTCCATATGATCGCGTATCAAGGCCTGAATTGCTTGCGAATCGAAAGCCCCCGTCGCATCGATTGCTTCCGGCCGCAGCGTGTCCATCAGCAGATCCCGCAAAATCCCCCGGAACCAATCGTGTGTCGGGATGTCGAAGCCGGTCTTCTTGCGATTCAATACCGCCTCGGGGAGTTTCCCCCGCATCAATTCCCGGAGAACGACCTTCTGCTGCATGCCTCGGATCTTGAAGCGGGCGGGCAGGGAAGCGGCGAAGTCGACGATCCGCGGATCGAGGAACGGCGGCCGCACTTCGAGCGAATGGGCCATGCTCATCCGGTCGGTCTTGTACAGAATATCGTCCGGCAGGTAGTAATTCTGGTCCACCTTCAGGTATCGGTCAATCACGCCCCCGGGTTCGATCTCCAGTGCATCCACCAGCCTTCGCAGCCCGTTCCCGTTTCCGCCGCAGCGAATCCGGTGCCGCTCCTCGTTGGAGAACGTCCCGTTCCAGAAAAAGTGCGCTTCGTCCGGATGCAGCCAGCTTCCGTCGATCCAGCGCTTCAGTTTGTATTCCAGGCTGATCTTGTCGTCCGACACCGGGAGGTACCGGTCGAGTGCGCTGCGCAGCATCCGGCGCGCCCGATTCGGAACCCGCCGGAACGGCCGCGCCAGCCGGTCTGCCATGTACGTGACGTAGCCGCCGAACAACTCGTCCGCGCCTTCACCCGAAAGGGCCACCGTGACGTGCCGGCGGCTCATCTTCGACAGGAACCACACCGGCAGCGCGCCCGCGTCCGCGCTCGGCTCATCCGAATAATACGCAAATTCTTCGATTGCCGTCCGCAGCTCTACATCGGGATTCAGGTCGAATTCGTAGTGGTCGGTCCCGTATATCCGGGCCACCTCTCGAAAATACTGGCTTTCGTCGAAGCTCCGGCCCGAAAACGAAACCGAGAAGGTCTTCAGCCGGCTCGCGCTCTCCTGCGCCGCGTAGTGCAGAATCGTCGAGGAATCCAGGCCTCCGGACGCCCATACTCCCAGCGGCACGTCCGATACCATGTGCTCCCTGACGGACTCCCGCAGCAGGTGGCCCAGCTCTTCCTGGGCCTGGCCGGCGGTGATGCGCCGGCGGTCCCTGCTTTCTTGCCGGACCCACGATTCGGACCACATCCGGCCGTGCCGCCACTCGAAGCAGTGGCCGGGCCGCACCTTCTCGATGCCCTCGATCAGCGTCCGGTGTCCGGGGACGTAATTCACCGCCAGGTAGGAATCGAGCGCCTCCAGGTTGAGTACTCGGGGAACCGACGGATGCTCCAGGATCGCTTTCAGCTCCGATCCAAAGTACAAATCGTCGCCCTGCCGGTAGTAGTACAGCGGCTTGATCCCCATCCGGTCGCGCGCCAGAACCAGCCGTCGTCGCGATTCCGTCCATAACGCGACTGCGAACATTCCTCGAAAACGCGAGAAGCAGGCCGTATCCCATTCCAGGAACGCGTGCAGCACCGTCTCGGTATCGCAGTTCGAGTGGAACCGGTGTCCCCGGGCTTCTAGCTCCGCTCTGATCTCAAGGTGGTTGTAGACTTCGCCGTTGAACGCGATGGCCGTATCGCGATCGTCGCTGACGATGGGCTGGTCGCCGCCACCTAGGTCGATGATCTTCAACCGGACCGCGCACAGCGTGGCTTCGTTGCCTTCGAAAATGCCCTGCTGGTCCGGACCGCGGTGGTGAAGACCTTCCGTTATCCGTTGAGCGACGCCCCTGCCTGACAGCCCGTTAAGACGTGTAAATCCCGCAATCCCGCACATGTACGGACCAAATCCCCGCTTCCCAGTGGATTAGCGCCAGACTCCATTCTTTGATGGATCGTTGAGAAGTATAGCACATTTTGGCCCAAATAGCCCTTTCGAGCTACTCAACTTTTGGAACCTTTCTCTACTCACTAAACTGAGCCACGCCTCACAATCGTCGAGGTTCGTATCAACCATTCCGTCGAAAACGACGTCTAACCTGCCAGAACTAAACCAGTGAGGTGATTGGTGCGCCACATTATTGTCGCCTTTACGGTATTCTCGCTCACCGGGTGTGCGCGCCACGCGCCGCCCATTGTGCGCGCCGCCTCGCCGGACCTTCGTGAAAAGACCGATCCGCTCCGGCGCGAGGTCCGACTTACCGGAATTGTCGAGGCCGTTCACTCTTACAAGGTTCTCGTTCCTCAGATCTGGGGCCAGGGCGGTCCGATGACCCTGACCAAGCTCATTCCCAACGGTTCCGCTGTCAAGGAAGGCGACTTTGTTGCGCTTTTCGACAGCACCCAGCAGGCCGACGCCGCCCGCGCCGCGCAAGCCAAGTTCGATGACCTCAGCCACCAGGTCGACCAGAAGCGCGCCCAGAACAATGCCGATGCCGAGAAGCGCATTGCCGACCTGCGGCAGGCCGAAGCGGACTACGCCAAAGCCACCATCGAGCTTCGCAAAGGCCCCACCCTTTCCGCCATCGAGCGCGAACAGAACGAAGTGCGCGCCGCGATCGCCGCCAAGCATGTCGAGAGCCTTCGCAAATCGATGGCCTTTCACGACAAAGCGGATGCCGCCGCCCTGCGCATTCTGGAGCTTCAGCGGGATCGTCAGAAGGTCGCGTTGGACCGCGCTCAATCCAATATGGCCAAGCTCGAGATCCACGCCACACTGGCCGGCCTGGTCGCCCACCAGAACCTGTATCGCAATAACTCCATGGGCCACGCGCAGGAAGGCGATCAGCTCTACCGCGGCCAGCCGATCGTCAGCATCTTCGATCCCAGCGAGATGCTCGTGCGCTGTGCCGTCGGTGAGCCGGATGGCGCGGTCCTGGTAGCCGGCACCAAGGCCCTGGTCTACCTGGATGCCTATCCCGACCTGGTCCTGCCGGCCCACTTCGAGTTCGCCAGCCCGGTCGCCGCCTCGGCCCTCGGCAGCCCCATCAAGACCTTCACCGCCGTCTTCAAACTGGACAAATCCGATTCCCATCTGATGCCTGATCTTTCCGCGGCGGTGGTTCTTGAACCCCCGCCGGCAGCCGCGCCGGGCGGTTCGGGGGGCGAACGGTGAGCGCCCGGATGCGCCGCATCCGCGCCTGGGTGACGGCGCTGGGCATCGTGGCGGTACTCGGCGGGGCCTCCGCCGGTGTCTACCGGTTGCGAAAGGCACAGGCGGCGGTCGATC
Organism: Bryobacterales bacterium; assembly: GCA_963836015.1. Lineage (GTDB taxonomy): Bacteria > Acidobacteriota > Terriglobia > Bryobacterales > Bryobacteraceae > CAWCDJ01. Next base: position 2,211,200 of record CAWIIF010000015.1, read on the forward strand.
TCCCCCTCGCTCCCGCTCGCAAAGGCGAGTTCCTCGTCATCATTCGCACCCGCGGCGACATTAAGGCCGGCCGCTCCGTGCAGATCTACACTCCCAAGGTTCCCAACCTCCGCATCGCGTGGATGGTGCCTGCCGGGGAGAAGGTCGCAGCCGGCGACCCGGTCATCCGCTTCGATTCCTCCAGCGCCCAGCAGGAGCTCCTTCAAAAGGAAGCGGCCCTCCGCCAGGCCCAGGCCACCCTCGACCAGGCCGTTGCGCAGGCCCGTATCACCGCCGAGCAGGATCAAAGCGATCTTGCCGACGCCAGGTTCACTGTCGAGCGCGCCCGCCTGGAGGTTTCCAAGCAGGAAATCGTAAGCCAGATCAAAGGCGAAGAGAGCCAGGTCGATTTCGGCGTGGCGCAGCAGAAGCTCAAAGTGCAGGAGGCCACCGTCGCCCTCCATGCAGCCTCCGACAAGGCCAAGATCGCGTCCCTCACGCGCCAGCTGGAAGAGGCCAAGTCGGAAGTGGACATCACCAAGTCCCGCATCTCCCAGATGGAGATTCGTGCGCCCATAGCCGGAGTGCTCGTGTTTTCGCTGAACTACTCCCAGGGCTGGGTCAACGCCAAACCCTTCAAGGTCGGCGACAACGTTTTCTCCGGGATGAATCTCGCGGAGATGCCCGACTTGAACACCCAGGAGTTGGATGCCAAGGTGGAAGAGATCGATCGCGGCCGCATCGCTGTCGGCAACGACGTCCTGGTGCGGGTCGATTCCCTCCCGGAGCTCACCATCCCCGCGAAAATCCGCCAGATTTCGCTGCTTGCCGAGACCAGCTACGAGTTCCCGCCCACCCGCAGCTTTCGCGCGTATGCCTCCATCACCAATCCCGATCCGCGCATCCGTCCCGGTATGAACGGCGGCATGGATATCATCATCAAACGGATTCCGGACGCCATCAGCATTCCGTCCAAGGCGCTGTTCACCCATGACGGCAAGCCGGTCGTTTATCTCGCCTCGAACGGCTCCTACCGGCCGGTCGAAGTCCAGGTGCAGGCCCGCAATCCCGATGAAGTCGCCGTCTCCGGCATCCCTGCCGGATCGAAAGTAACTTTGGTCGACGTCGAAAAGGACCTGAAGAAATGAAGACCCGCCTGCTGGTGTTCGCCGCCGCCGTCGCGGTTGTCGCCGCGCTCGCCTGGGGAACCATCCGCGCCGTCCGCATCACCACCGCCTCTGCCGGCGTCGAAGTCCCCACCACCCGCGTCAAGAAAGGCCGCGTCACCATCTCGGTTTCCGCCCGCGGCGAGCTCCAGGGCGGCAACTCCGAGATGCTCACCGCGCCCATGGTCGGCGGAGGTGATCTCGCCATCACCTATCTGCGCGATGCCGGAGAGCTGGTCAAGCCCGGCGACGTCGTGGTCACATTCGATACCACCCAGCAGGAGTACAACCTCCGCGAGGCCGAGGCCGATCTGGCCGAAGCCGAACAGCAGGTGATTCAGGCCGAGGCTACCGGTCAGGCAGCCGACGAAGAGGGCCAATACCAGGTGCTCTCCACCAAGTCCGATGTGGAGATCGCCCAACTGGAGATGCGTAAGAATTCGATCGTCCCGGCCATCCAGGCGAAGCAGAACGAACTTGCGCTCGAAGCCGCGAAGAACCGCGCCCGTCAGGCCGAGCAGGATCTCCACAACCACCAGGCCACCAATACCGCCGGCATCGCCATCCAGCAGGCAGCCCTCAATAAGGCCAAGGTCATGTCGGAAACCGCCAAACGCATGATCGACAGCATGACGCTCAAGGTTAAGACCGCGGGCTACGTCAACATTCAGCAGAACAGCAATCAGAACATGATGTATTGGGGCATGCAGCTGCCGCCCTTCCAGTTGGGCGATACCGCCCGCGCCGGCATGGCGGTCGCCCAGATTCCCGATCTGAAAAACTGGGAGGTCAGCGCCGCTGTCGGGGAGCTCGACCGGGGACACCTCTCCGTCGGACAGAAGGTTTCGGTCTCGGTAGTTGCCCTCGCCGGCAAGTCGTTTGCCGGCCATGTCAAGAACCTCGGCGGCACTACCGGCCCGCCCTGGGACCGCCGCTTCGAGTGCCGCATCGCCCTTGACCAGGCCGGCTCCGAGCTTCGTCCCGGCATGACTTCCAACATGGTGATTACCGTCGAAACCCTGAACGATGTGCTCTGGGTTCCTTCGCAGGCCCTGTTCGACCGCGACGGCCGCAGCTTCGTCTATCTCCGGACGTCCAACGGCTTCATGCCCCACGACGTGACCCTGGTGCGGCGCAGCGAGAGCCGGGCCGTCCTTACGGGGATTCAGGAGGGCGACCTGGTTGCCATGTCGAATCCCGATCAACAGGCCAAATCCTCCGTGCCCCAGCAGAACGGCGCGATGAAGGCGCTCTCCAAATGATCCTCCGCTTTTCCGACATCGGCCAGGCGCTGTCCAACCTCCGCGCGCAGAAAACGCGCACGCTGCTCACGGCCTTGGGAATCGTCTTCGGCGTCGGCTCGGTCATCGGTATGCTGGCCATCGGCTCGGGCGCCAAGGAAGAGTCCCTGCGCTTCATCGAGCAGCTGGGCGTCCGCAACATCCTGATCGATTCGCGCCAGGCCACCAGCCAGGAGGAATTTCAGCAGCGACGCCGCTCCTCGCCCGGCCTCTCCGACCGCGACGTTCGCATCCTCGGGGCCAATATCGAATCGATCGAGACGATCTCTGCCCGGAAGTCTCTCCATCCCGCGCGCGTCCTGCCAAAACCTTCCCGCGAAATGCCCGAGCTGTACGGTGTGCGCCCCTCGTACAGCGTCATCCACAGCCTGCGGCTCGCCGAAGGCAAGTTCTTCGGCGATCCCGATGACGCCTCGAGCGCCGCGGTATGCGTGCTCGGGGAAGGCGCCAAGATCAACCTGCTCGGATATGGCCCGGCGGTCGGCAAGTATGTCAAGGTGAACGACACCTGGCTCGAAGTGGTCGGCGTTCTCGGCGAGCAGATCATGGCCGGCGCGCAGAACCAGGGCGGCGCCATGCAGGATGTCAACAATATCGTTTACATCCCGCTGAACACGTTTCAATACCGCTATTGGGACCGCAGCGCCGACATGAAGGACGAGCTCGACGGCATCGAGCTGCGCCTCAAGGCCGACGCGGACAGCGTGGAAGTCGCCAAGGTCGTCACCGCCGTCCTCAACTCCACCCATCACAACACGCAGGATTTTACCGTCACCATTCCCGCCGCCCTGCTCGCGCAGCAGCAGCGCACGCAGACGATCTTCACCTACGTCATGGTGGCCATCGCCGCGATCTCGCTGCTGGTCGGCGGCATCGGGATCATGAACATCGTGCTCGCCACGGTGCTCGAGCGCACCCGCGAAATCGGCATCCGCCGCTCGATCGGCGCCCGCCGCTTCGATATCGTCCGCCAGTTCCTGACCGAATCCGTCCTGATCTCGGTGGGAGGCGGCCTACTGGGCATTGCTTTCGGATTCTTCCTGGCCTGGCTGATCGCGCGCACCGCCGAGTGGAAGACCATTGTCACCACCGCTTCGGTGGTGATTGCCTTTGGCGTCTCGGTGGCCGTCGGCGTCATTTTCGGCATCTACCCCGCCATGAAAGCTTCCCGCATCAACCCCATCGACGCCCTCCGCTACGAATAGGTTTTGTAGGGTAGGCCTCCCGGCCTGCCCTCCCGTCACGAAGCGCGCCGCTGACGTACCATGCCCTTATGTGGAGATTTCTTCCCCTACTACTCTTGGTGCCCCTCGTGACGGAAGGCGCCGGCGACGCCGCACTCGACCGGGCGACTCTCAAAGGCTTGAAATCGCTGGGCGTCGTCGTCGATCCGATCGACCCCGAGCTCGCCAAGGAAGGACTCGCCCAAGACACGTTCCGGGCCCACCTGGAAGAAAAGCTCCGCAATGCCGGCCTGCCCGTCCAAGCCAACTCCACCGAATTCCTCGGCCTTCGCCTCTTGCCGGTGCGCGACTCCCGCGGGCCCTACGCCGTATGCCTCTCGATCGGCCTTTACCAGCCCGTGACCCTGGTCCGCGACCCCAAGGTACGGACCGCGACCCAGACCTGGGAGGCCGATACCGTGCTCATGGCGCCGCCCAAGCTCGTCTATCGCGCGACGGTCGAAAGCCTCGACGAGCTGGTCGACCAGTTCATCGCTGCCTGGCGTTCGGTCAATCCCCAGTGACCGTCCCGCGACGCACCGCCGGGCTCCATCCCGCGTAGTGCCACTCGCGATGGCCGCGCGGCGAGCCGAGCCCCACATGCGTGGTTTCCGCGCCCAGCCCCAGTGAGAGATGCATCCAGGGATAGCGGGTGTTCAAGCCGCGCAGAAAGCGCTCCGCCTGCATGCGGTCTGCGACGCTCGCGTAGTCCAGGTCCACCGCGTTGGCCGTGGGATGATCGCCGTTCCTCGCTCCGCCCAATGGCCCGGTCGTTGTTGTACGGCGCCGGCCGCCACCAGTTCCGAACGTCTACCGCCGCGGATGTCTTGCCCTCGATGGCCTGGATCACAAGTGCCAGCGCTGCGCCCCGCGACCACCAGCTCTGGGGCGGAAGAAAGTTGTGAAATCCGTATTTGACCGCCACTTCCGGGTGGTTCGGCGTTGTCAGATCGGCGGCCGACACTCTGTGGACTCCGCTGGCCTTCAGGTAGTCCTGAAACCCCGCGACCGTCGCCGGATAGGCCCCCGGATTGACGACGCTTCCGCCCATCGCATTGATGGATCGGGAGTAGACGTCCAGGGAAGAAGGCTGGGAAGGAGCGGTGGCGGAACACAAACTTACGCCCAGCACCGCAAGGGTGAAAACCGGTACAAATTGCACTATGTATCTTAGGACGCCATTCCGCTGAGGCCCGTTACTGTTACGATACCGGCATGCCGATCCGTTTCACCCCAAGCTCGCGCCGCGACCTGCTGAAAACAGCCGCCGCCAGCGCCTGGGCTGCCGGTCGCGCTCGAGCCGCCGCCGCGCGTCCCAACATCCTCTACCTTCACTCTCACGACACCGGCCGCTACATCCAGCCCTTCGGATACGAGGTGCCCACGCCCAACCTGCAGAAACTCGCGGACCAGGGTGTGCTTTTCCGACGCGCGTTCGACGCCGCCCCGACCTGCTCCCCCAGCCGCGCCGGCCTGCTCACCGGCGAGTGCCCGCACTCCAACGGTATGCTGGGCCTCGCCCACCGGGGATTCAGCCTCTACGACTACACTCATCACATCCTGCATACTCTGCGGCCCCAGGGCTATCGTTCCAGCCTCATCGGAATCCAGCACATCGCGCGCGACCCCAAGGTCATCGGCTACGACGAGATTGTCGCCACGCGCGGGACCCACGCGGACGTAGTCGCCCCCGCGGCGGTCCGCTTCCTCCGCGGCAAGCCCAAACAGCCCTTCTTTCTTTCCGTCGGATTTTTCGAAACTCATCGCGAATTTCACGAGCCCGGCCCCCGCGAAGATGCCCGCTTCTGCCTTCCGCCCGCGCCGATTCCGGACACGGGCGAAACCCGCCGCGACATCGCCGCGTTCAAGGCCAGCGCCCGCGTGCTCGACCAGGGCATGGGCGATGTGTTGAACGCGCTCGAATCGAGCGGACTTGCCGGCAACACGCTCGTGATCTGCACCACCGACCACGGCATCGCCTTCCCTGCCATGAAGTGCAATCTCACCGCCCATGGCACGGGCGTGTTCCTGATCGTACGCGGTCCCGGCGGTTTCGACGGCGGCCGGACCTGCGACGCCATGGTCTCGCACCTCGACCTCTTCCCCACCGTTTGCGATGTGCTCTCGATCGACCATCCCGCCTGGCTGCAAGGCAAATCGCTCATCCCGCTGGTCCGCGGCACAACCGGCGAAATCCACGACGAGCTCTTCGCCGAAGTGAACTACCACGCCGCCTACGAGCCGGGCCGCGCCGTCCGTACCGGGCGTTGGAACTACATCCGACGCTTCGGCGATCGCGTGCACCCGGTCCTGCCGAATTGCGACGACGGCCTGAGCAAGGATGTCTGGGTCAAAGCCGGATGGAAGGAGCGCTTCGTGCCGGAAGAGCAGCTCTACGATACGCTCTTCGATCCCAACGAGACCCGCAACCTGGCCGCCGATCCTGCCAGTGCCGCCACGCTCCGCGATATGCGTGCGCGCCTCGACGCCTGGATGCGCCGCACCAGCGACCCGCTGCTGAACGGCCCCGTGAAAGCTCCCGCCGGAGCGGTCGTCAACGATCCCGACGGGCTCTCCCCGAAGGAGTCCACGCGCCCCGCCTAGCGCTCTAGCGGATCTGCGAGAACGGCACGGGCCGCAGAATCGCGTTGCTGATGTTCGACACGATCTCCGCGTCGCTCAGCCCCGGCTGTGACCGCAGCTTCTGCCAGTCCGGGTCCGATCCGAACGCGCGCCACACGCGGTCCCGCGCCTCCAGGTCGTCGTACGAGAGCATGTACGTGATCTTCGGCAGGTTGGTCCCGACCATCCCCTGTCCGAAGAAGACCGGGATCATTCCGACCTTGCGGAACACCGCGATCTCGCCGCTCTCGAACATCCCGACCTTGCGAAGCGACGCTTTCTCGTTCACCGATTCGTACGTGCGCATTTCGAAAATGCGCGCCGGCCGCTTGCCGTCGCTGGCAGGCACTTCGATCGCCGGAAACCCGGGAAACGCGCGCAGCAGGCTGCTCTCCATGCGGACATACGCCGGGTCCGCGATGTTGTCGTACACATCCCTGGCCTTCTGAAACTCCTGGTCCGCCGCCATCCGTGCCTGCGCCGCCTCGAATGCGGCCAGCGAAGGATAGCTTGCCAGCACCAGCGCGAACGGGCTGTGCTCGGCGATCACGGGGTTGAAGATCCCGATCGGCCCGGCCTCCGCGCGCTTGGCCGCCGGCAGCCACGCATCGCGCAGGTATTCGTTGGTCCGCGGTCCCTGCGTACCGCTGCGCATGTAGTAGTAAGTCAGGTGGAACCAGGCACTCTTCGGCGTCTCGGCCGGCGCGGCGGCGGCCATTCCCGCGGCCGCCGATGCAGTCAGAAAGTTGCGTCGCTTCATTTGTCTTCCGTTATATCAGACCGGGGCTTCTACCGTGGTCCTTCGAGGGTCAACTGCTTCTCGTCCTTGTGCCCGAACTTCCCGGCGACCGTCAGGGTGTAGGTCGTGGTCTTCGGCGGGGCAACGTAGAACCGCCCGTACGGCGCGCGATGCAGCGCGGGGAAGGCCGGAGGGTCGATCGTCACCTCTTCCGGATTCTGCGCGGTGAACGATACCAGGTAAACCGGATGCCCCAGGTAGTTCAGGCTCTTGCTCTTCACTTCGAACGAGGTGATCTTGGGCAGGGTGTTCGGGTCCGCCACGACGCCCAGTTGGAAGGTCTCCGATACTGTGCGCCCGTCCTTGCCTTCCGCGACCAGCGTGTACCGCGTATTGCGGTCCGGGGCGATCTCCACGCACTTGTTGAGCGACGGCGTGACTCCTTCCACCGGCGGCTCCATCCGCACCGACTGCGCGTTCAGCACCCCGTAGCAGATCACGGACTTGCTGCCCTCAATCACATTCCCCTCGCGGGCGTAGAACTGAAGGATCTTGACCTCGCTGCCGCCATAGATCTTCAGAAATTCCGCCTCGCGGGCATCCTCCCCCGACGGTATTGGACGGATGGGTTGAGCACGCCGGCTCCAGAACACCCATCCGCTGTACAGGATCGCTGCGATCAGCGCGACCCGCACGAATGGCAGGACTTCCCGGAACTGCTTCATGGGGCTTCGCAAGAGTAGACCCCGCAAGCTACGCAATGGTTCCTGTAATGTGGGGCAGGCCTCCCGGCCTGCCCAGGCAGCTTCGCCAATGATTGGCGGAGCGTCCTATGATTCCAAAGGACCTATGCCTCTACGCCGCCAATGATTGGCGGAAAAGACGCCTTACACCCACCACGCCGCGGCGGGCTGCTCGCGCATCACCAGGCCGTTCAGGAACGATGCCGCTTTCGAAAGTCCCTCTTCGGGCGAGAGCAGGCTGTCCTCGTGCTCGATCGAGAGCACGTAGTCGTAGCCGAACATCCGCAGCGTCGAAGCGAACTCCTTCCACCACTCGGCGCCATGCCCGTAGCCGCAGGTGCGGAAGATCCATGCGCGGTTGCGCTCGTCGGTGTAGCTCTTCGTGTCGAGCACGCCCGTGAGCGGCAGGTTCCGCTCGTAGATCTGCGTGTCCTTGGCATGCACGTGGAAGATCGAATCGCCCAGCACCCGGATCGCGGCGATCGGATCGATCCCCTGCCAGAACATGTGGCTCGGATCGTAGTTGCAGCCGATGCTCGGTCCGGCGATCGACCGCAGCTTCAGCATCGTCTCGGGGCTGTAGGCGACGAACCCCGGATGCATCTCGATCGCGACCTTAATGCCGTGATCGGCGGCAAATTTGCCCTGCTCGATCCAATAAGGTGTCACCACCTCGTCCCATTGCCACTTCAGGATTTCCAGGTAATCGGGCGGCCACGGGCAGGTCACCCAATTCGGCCACTTCGAATTCGGCGAATCGCCAGGGCATCCGCTGAAATCGATCACCACCGGAACTCCCAGCTTCTCGGCCAGCCGGATAGTCTTGCGGCTCACCTCCTGGTCGTGCTTGGCGCGCGCTTTGTCCGGGTGCAGCGGGTTGCCGTGGCAGCTCAACGCGCTGATGCTGAAGCCGTAGTCGTCCAGCTTCTTCTTGAAATCGATGAGCTCGCTGTTGTTCTCGAGCATCGAGAGCTTGCAGTGGGGGTCGCCCGGGTAGTTTCCGGTACCGAGTTCCACGGTATCGATGTGGAAGCTCTTCAGCTTCTTCAAAACGTCCTCGAGGGGGAGCTGCGATAACAATGCGGTGAATACGCCGACTCTCACGTGGATGTCTCCTTATCAGTAGTTAAAGGGCCAAAAACAGAATATCATTATCGGACATGAGGAATAATTTGCGCCTGATTCTGCTGTTTTTAGCCGCCGCGGCAATGGCGCTCGCCGCGGAACCCCGTTTTGAAGTGTCCTTCGCCGCCCCCGCCCACGACGGCCCCATCACCGGCCGCATCTTCGTCGCCATCGGGAAGGCGGAGTCCCCCGAGCCCATCCGGCAGGTCGGCTCGTGGACCGGGAAGACCCCCTTCTTTGCCGCGGATGTCGAGGCGCTCGCGCCCGGACGCGCCGCCGTCATCGACGCGAGCAGCCTCGGGTACCCCGCCGCCAGCTTAAAGGACGTCCCGGCCGGCGACTACTATGTGCAGGCTCTAGTGAACGTCTACACCCGCTTCCCTCGCGCCGACGGCCACACCGTCTGGGCCCACATGGATCAGTGGGAAGGCCAGCAGTTCACGCGCGCGCCCGGGAACCTTTACAGCGAGGTACACAAGGTGCACCTCGACCCGGCTGCGGGATACGATGTGAAACTCGAGCTCACGCACGTCATTCCGCCCGTCGAGCTGCCGGCCGACACCGCATGGGTCAAGCACATCCGGATCCAGAGCCCCATGCTTTCCAAGTTCTGGGGCCACCCCATCTACGTCGGTGCCACGGTCCTGCTCCCCAAGGGGTACGACCAGCATCCCGAAGAACGCTACCCGGTAATCTACATCCAGGGCCACTTCGGCCTGTACGCTCCTTACGGCTTCAGCGAAACCGGCGGGGGCAGGGGAGCGGAGCTTTCCAAAGCCTGGATGTCCGACGACTTCCCTCGCATGATCGCCGTCACCTGGCAGCATCCCACGCCCTATTTCGACGATTCCTACGCAGTCAATTCAGCCAATGACGGACCCTATGGCGATGCCCTGCTGAAAGAGCTCGTCCCCTACCTCGAACAGCACTTTCGCATGATCGCGGAACCCTGGGCGCGCGTGCTGACCGGCGGGTCCACCGGCGGATGGGAATCGCTGGCGCTCCAGGTCTACCACCCCGATTTCTTCGGCGGCACCTGGACGCTCTACCCCGACCCCATCGACTTTCATCGCTACCAGATGGTCAATATCTACGAGGATGACAACGCCTTCACCGCCCCGGGCTACGAGTACATGGTGCCGGAGCGCCCCATGATGCGCACCGCCGAGGGCCAGGTAGTGCAGACCATGCGCCAGATGAGCCAACTCGAAGATGTGCTCGGCAGCCATGGCCGCTCCGCCCAGCAGTTCGAGGCGTGGGAGGCCGTCTACGGACCGGTCGGCGAGGACGGCTATCCCAAGCCGCTTTGGGACAAACACACCGGCAGGATCGACAAATCCGTGGCGCTTTACATGAAGGAGCACGGCTACGATCTGGCCGCGTATCTCGAGGACAACTGGAAGCGGCTCGGCCCGCAGCTTCAGGGCAAGCTCCACCTCTATGTCGGCGACATGGATAATTTCTATCTGAACCTGGCCGTCTATCGCCTCGAGCAGCAGCTCAAAGCCGCCGGCTCCGACGCCACCTTCGACTACGGCCGCCCCATGAAAGGCCACGGCTGGCAGCCCATGAGCAATCCGGAGCTGGTCAAAATGATGTACGCCCAGGTGCAGAAGAACAAGCCGCGTTAAGGCTTCGTGCTCATCGAAGGCGGCGCGTCTTCCGGCCCGCTACCCCACTGCGGATTCGGCTGCGCGCCCATCTGAAACACCAGCAGGCCGCCCTCCACGATCTCCTGGTGCGAGATCCACGTCCGCGTGAGCGGCTTCCCGTTCAGTGTGGCCGATTGAATATACTGCTTGCCGCTCGATGCTCCCCTCGCCTCGATGCGGAACGCGCGGCCCCCCGGCGGATGGATCACCGCCAGATCGAACAGGGGCGTTCCGATCTGGTACACCGGCGTCCCCGGCGATACAGAATAGAATCCCAGCGCGCTCATCACGTACCAGGCCGACATCTGGCCGCAATCGTCGTTCCCGGCGATCCCTGCCGCGCGATCCAGATACTGTTCCTCCATGATCCGGCGGACGTGCTCCTGTGTTTTCCAGGGCGCGCCGGCGTAATCGTACAGGTATGCGATGTGGTGGCTCGGCTCGTTGCCGTGATTATAGTATTTGCCTTCGAACAATTGATCCAGTTTGCGGATGAACTGGCTGCGCCCGCCCTCCAGCCCGATCAGCCCCGCCACATCCTGGGGCACGAAAAACGTGTACTGAAAAGGCAGCCCCTCGGTGATGTAGTGGTAATTCCCGGCCGGGTCGAAAGGCTCATCCCACGACCCGTCCGTGTGCCTTCCGCGCGCGAAGCCGGTGGAAGGGTCGATCACGTTGCGATAGTTGCCGGCGCGTTCCCGGAAAAGCTTCTCGTCGGCAGTCTTGCCTAGGGCCTTGGCCAGCTCCGAGAGCACGTAGTCGTCGTACGCGTATTCGAGCGTCCGCGAGACCTGCTCGCCGCGATGAAAGGCCTCGTTCACCGGGTCTTCGAGCGGGATGAAGCCGTATTGCAGATAGCTGTTGAGGGCCCGCCGGCCGCGGCCGTCCACGTACTCTTCGCGGGTCGCGGGCGTCTCCATCGCGTTGCGGCGCATGAGGCGGTAGGCTTCCGCGACATCGAAATTGCGGATGCCCTTGAGGTAGGCGTCCGCGATCACGGCGGTCGCGTGGTCCCCGATCATCTCCTGGGTGTAGCTGTTCCAGGCCGGATACATCGGGAGCCATCCGCCCTCCATGCCTTTCGCGATCAGCGATTGCACCATGTCGCGCGTGCGTGCCGGGTCGATGATGGTCAACAGCGGGTGCAGGGAGCGGAACGTGTCCCACAGCGAAAAATCGCAATAGTAGGTGAATCCGCGCGCCGTCTCGGTTCGCCCCTCGCCCGCGAATCCCGGATAGGTTCCGGAGCCGTCGCTCAGCGTTCGCGGCGTGAGGTAGGCGTGGTAAAGGGCCGTGTAGAAGATTCGCCGCCGGGCCGCCGAAGGCTCGCTGATCTCGATCCGCGAGAGCACATCGTTCCATGCGCGGCGTGCCTCGCCGGCAGTCCGTTCGAGATCCCAGCCCGGTATCTCGGCGTCCAGGTTGCGCCGGGCCTCGTCGATACTCGTAAACGATGTGCCGACCTTCACCCGCACCACTGTGCCGGCCTTGGCCGTAAACCCGATATAAGCACCCGGCGCACCCTGCGTACCGTCCTGTTCCGTGGCGCCGTGGCGCTTTTCCCCGCCGCTCCACACGCCGAAGTTGCCGACCGGGCGATCGAAGCGTGCCACGAAGTAGCCGCTGAACCCCGCCGGCTTGCCCGCTCCCGCGTACAGCCTGTGTACCGGGTTGAAGCCTGAAATCTCACGCCGTGCGGCGTCGATCCGCACCTGCCCTTCGCCGCGCCGCGAATTCGCCTGCACCAGGATCCACGCCTGGCCGGCCTTTGTGAACCGGAACCGGAGTATCCCCGCGCGCGAGGAGGCGGCTACCGACGCCGTAATCCCGGAATCGTCGAGCGTCACATCGTAGCGGTAGGGCCGGGCCTTCTCGCTGGAGCGCTGGAAACCGGATGCGCGCTCGGCGGCCCCCAGCTTGAGGTCTCCCGCGAGGGCCATCACCGTGACGCTGCCGTACTCCTGCGTGCACGACCCGCTCGGAAAGTGGCTGCCTCGGAAACCCTGAATGCGCGTGTCCTTTTCGTAGTACGGCGCGATGCATTTGGCCTCGCCGTCCCGTGTCTGCGGCGTCCATTGCGTCATCCCGAACGGGGTCCCCGCGGCCGGGAAGGTCTGGCCGTCGCCGGCGGTCCCGATCAACGGGTTCACCTGGTCCGCCGGGTCTTTCGATTGCGGCGCGGCTGCCGCAAGCATGCATAACATGACGACAAGCGCAATCGTCCGCATCGAAACAAATAGTAGCAGATCATCGGAAATCGGGTCCGATTGGTGCTACAGTTTTGGGTCTATGAACCGGACGCGGACGAGTGCTCTGCCGATCTTTCTCGTTTTTCTGGCGATGGGATTCGCCGATGCGGCCGGACCATTCGTCGGTCTGGCGCGCGAGCAGTTTCGGCTATCCAATTTCGTGGCACAACTGATCCCCTTCGTGGGCTTCCTGATGTTCGGCATTCTCTCCGTGCCGGTCGGCGTCCTGCAGGATAAGAAGGGTAAGAAGTTCGTTCTGCTGCTGGGGCTCATCGTCATGCTCGCGGGAATCCTGATTCCCGCACTCATGGGACTCTCCACGTTCCCGGTGTTTCTGATCACGGTTCTCGCCCTGGGCGCCGGCGCGACCATCCTCCAGGTAGCCGGGAACCCCATCATGCGCGACGTCTCGGCCGAGGGCAAATATTCGAGGAATCTCTCCCTGGCGCAGTTCGTCAAGGCCATCGGTTCGCTCTCCGGCCCCCTCATCCCGGTGATCGCCGCCCGTGCCTTCGGAGCCGGCTGGAACGTGATCTTCCCCGTCTATAGCATTGCCCTGCTGGTGACCCTCCTGGCCGTCCTCCCGCTGCGCGTCAAGGAGGAGCAGCCCGAAGGCCAGCGGGCCACTCTCGGTTCTTCGCTTTCGCTGCTGAAGAACGGCTTCGTCGCGACGACGGTGTTCGCGCTGTTTCTCTACGTCGGCGCCGAAGTATCCATGAGCTCCGGGATCCCGCTCTTCCTGCAGGAGCGCTACGGCGTGGACATCAACCGCATCGGCCTGCTCGGCACCGGCCTCTTCTTCCTGGCCCTCACGATCGGCCGCTTCTCGGGCGGTGTGATCCTCAACTGGATGCAGCCGAAGAAGTTCTTTATGGCCACCTGCCTGGTTTCGGTGCTGGGGATCGCCGGCCTGTTCGTCCCCAATCAATGGGTGGCGGTGGCCGCTTTCGCCGTGATCGGCCTGGGCTTCGCCAACATCTTCCCGCTCATCTTCTCGATCGTGATCGACACCATGCCCAAGCACACCAACGCGCTCTCGGGCCTGATGATCATGGCGATCGTGGGAGGCGCCTTCGTGCCTCCGCTGATGGGCCTGGTCGCGGACCGCTCCGGTTCCGTGCAGATCTCGTTCCTGGTCCCGATGGCCGCGCTGATCTACATCACCTGGACGTCGCTGGCGATCCGGGGACGCTCGACGGTTCCGGCCTAAGCCCGAGGCTGTTCAGTTAACGTCGCGGACCGGCCTCATTTGTCGACGACTTCTACCTCGGGCCAGCCTGATTTCCAGGTAAGCGGCATAATGGCGAGAGTTGCTTTCCCTCCCATCCGGATATCGCCCTCAAAATCGGAGGTGAACCAGCTCTTTCCGTTCTCTACAAGAACGCCGGCGTGACCGGGTCCAAACAGCGGTCCCTGGTTGGAGAGCACGAGGGTGCCGCCGCCTTTCAGCATGTCGATGCCGTCCTGATCGATGTACGGACCAATGACTTTACGGCTTCGTCCAACGCGGATGTTGTAAGTGCTGTTTACGCCGCGGCAGCATGAGCCCCAATTGACGAAGAGATAGTAGTAGCCATCGTGCTTGTAGAGGCATGATGCCTCGATGGACTTGTTGTACGCCAGCGATGAGAACGGCACGTCGGGGTTCAGGCGCTTCCCGGTTTTTGGGTCGAGCTGCGCGAGCTTGATTCCGCTCCAGTAAGAGCCGAATGCAAGCCACAGAGTCCCGTTGTCATCGGAAAACACGGATGGATCGATCGTATTGAAGTCGCCGCCCTCCCGCGATTGCACGACAATGCCGTGATCGGTCCAGTGATAGGCGGGATCGGTAGGATCGAGAGTGGGGGTGGTTGCGAGCCCGATTGCCGAAGTCATTTTCCCGAGACTGGAGACGGAGTAGTAGAGCAGATATGGATCGCCGAGGTGGATGATGTCGGGAGCCCAGTAGCTCATGTTCCGGTTCTCGGGAACAGCGACGGCAGTCCACTCGGGAGCTGTCCGGAACACCGGCGGGCCGGGTTCCCACTTCACCAGATCTTTGGAATGGAACGAAGGAATGCCGCGTCCGGTATAGAAGACCCAGAATTGGTCTTTGCATTTCACGATCGTCGACGGATCGCGAGTAATGATTCCCCGGCTTGCAGTTTGCTCGAGCGGCAGCCCGGCTCGTGATGCCAGGTCGGTGTCATCCGAGAGGGCGATTGCCGGCAGAGATCCAGCCAGCAGAAGTGTTGAGACGACGCAATACGAAGAGAGTTTCATGGATCTAGGGCTCTACCGTATTCTCCTATGCTCGCCATCAATCTGGGCCGGGCCGCAACGCTAGGCCGCCGGTTCTTCCGCCTTCACTCGCAGCGCAGCGCTACCACCGGGTCCACCCGCGTCGCGCGTCGCGCCGGTATCAGGCTCGCCAGGAGCGCTACGGCCGCCAGCGCCAGCGGAACCAGCACGAACGTCAGCGGATCGCGGGCGCCCACGCCGAACAGGAACGATTGCAGCACCTTGGTCATCGCGGCCGCGCCCGGAACCCCTATCCCCACGCCGATCAGGATCATCCAGACGGCCCGTGCCAATACCAGGCGGATCACGCTCCGCGGTCCGGCGCCCAGCGCCATCCGGATTCCGAACTCGTGCCTGCGCTGCGCGACGGAATATGCCACCACTCCGTAAATTCCCATGGCGGCCAGAAGCATCGACAGCGCTGCGAAGATCGAGATCAGCACCGTCATCATCTTCGGCAGCGTCATGGCGTCGCTCATTCGCTTTTCCATCGTTGCGACGCTGCTCAGCGGCTGGTCGCGATCGAGAGCCCGCAGCTCGGCGCGCAGAGCCGGCGCGACGCTGGCCGGCTCGGAGCTCTTGGTCCGGACCACGATCCAGCTCGCCGGGCGCGGCTCCTGCCCGAACGGCGCGTACATCTCCGGAGCGGCCTGCGAAGCCCTGCCCCACGGGCGAACGTCCGCCGCCACCCCCACCACCGTCATCCACGGCGCGTCGTCCTGCGCTCCGCGGCTCCACTTGACGCGCTTGCCGATCGGGTCCACGCCGCCGAAGTACTGGTTGGCGATGCGCTCGTTGACGATCACGACGCGCTGGGCCTTCTCGTCGTCCTGTTCCGTGAGGTAGCGGCCTCGCCGCAGCGCCATTCCCATCGTCTGGAAAAAGGCTGGGGTGACCGAGCGCGTCCGCGTGATCGCCTCGTGGCCCGCCGCCGGCGCCGGCTGTCCCTCGACGACGAAGTTCGACGCCCCTCCGCCGCCGGACAGCGGGATGGCGGTGGAGGCCGCGGCCGATACCACCCCCGGCATCGTATTCACTCGCTCTACGAGCTCGCGGAAGAAGGCGGCGCGCTGCTCCGGTTGGGGATACTTGGTATCGGGCAGCCAAACGTTGGCCGTCAGCAGATTCTCCACGCGGAACCCCGGGTTCGCCTGCTGGAGATTGCCAAAGCTCTTGATCAGGAGCCCGGCGGCCAGCAGCAGCATCATCGCCAGCGAAACCTCCACCACCACCAGGACGCTTCGCAGCTTGCCGCGCGATCCGGCCGCCGCGCCGGCGCGGCCGCCTTCCTTCAACGTATCGTTCACTCCCACGCGCGAAACCTGGAAGGCCGGCGCGATTCCCGAGATCAGTCCGGTCAGGATCGAAATAGCGGCCGTGAACGCCAGCACCCTGCCATCAAGGTAGTTCTGGTTAAACGGGTGGATCATCGGCGGAGTAGCCGCCATGAGAGTCTTGCACATCGCGTAGCCCAGCGCTACTCCCAGGGCGCCGCCGGCCGCTGACACCATCATGCTCTCGGTGATCAACTGCCGGACGATCCGCCAACGGCTGGCGCCCATGGCGATCCGTATGGCCACTTCGTTCGCCCTGCCCGTGGCGCGCGCCAGTTGCAGGTTGGCGACGTTCGAGCACGCAATCAGCAGCACGAACACCACCACCCCCATCATGATCGTGACCGATTCGCGCGGCCCGTCCGCGATTGTCTGCAGCAGGTCGCGCACGCTCACCCGCAGCGATTCGTTGCTCTCCGGGTACGCGGCGGACAGGCGTGCCGTGATGGTATCCATTTCAGCCTGCGCCGCCGCTATCGAGGTCTCCGGCTTCCTCCTTGCCATCACGTCCAGGAAACGGCGGCCCCGCGGCGTATCCGCCGCGTCGGCGCCGAGCGGCGCGATGAAATCCGAGTCCTGCCACGAGAAGCGGAACCCGGCCGGCAGCACTCCGATGATCTTGTGGTTCACGCCGTCGAGCGAGAGCGATCGTCCCACCACATCTTGCGCGCTGCCGAACTTCCTTTGCCAGAATCCGTCGCTGATAAGCATCACGGGGTCGCCCCCCGGCGCTGTTTCGGAGGGAAGGAAGAGCCGCCCCAGCTCCGGCCTCACCGGGAATACGCGGAAGAACCGGCTGGAGACCCGGACGCCGGCCGCCCGCTCCGGCTCCCCGAGCCCCACCACGATGGGGTTCGCGTACTGAATCGCCGCGATCCCGTCGAATCCCCGGCTCTGCTTCTCCCAATCGGTGAAATCCAGGTAGGAGGCGCCGGTCTGGCTGCCGCGCCGCTGGCCTTGCAGAATGACGATCTGCCCGGCGTCCTGAACGGTCGGCAGCGGCTGCAGCAGGTAGACGTTCACGAAGCTGAACATCGAGCTGTTCGCGCCGATGCCGAATCCGAGCGCGAGCACCGCCATGGCCACATAGCCCGGGCTTTTGGCAAACAGTCGTAGAGCGTAGCCTATATCTTTCGGGAGCACACAGCCTCCTTGAAAGATATAACTACGGAATTTCAGGTCTGATTGTTCCGCAGCCGGCCTACTGCGTGGCCGGCGGCTCAAAGTACATCTGCGCCAGGTCGGGCTTCTCGCGGATTGCCTTACGCCAGTAGGACCGCGCTTCTTCCTCCTGCCCCATCGCCATCAGGGCGTGGCCCAGGTTGAGCAGCGCTTCGGCGAATTGCGGATCCTCGTTCAGAGCCTGCTGGTAGAAGGCTACGGCGTCGGCGGGCTGCCCCCGCTTCTGGCAGATCAGGCCGGCGTTGTAGTACAGTTCCGGGCTCTTCTCTCCGAGATCGAGCAGCTTCTTGTGCAGTTCGTAGGCCGCCTCGAAATCCTGCTGCTCGAGCGCCAGCGCAGCCAGCCCGCGGACCGCGTCCGAAGAGTCAGGCCGGATCATGAGCGTCTCCTGGAAGGCGCGCCGCGCCGCATCCGGGTTGCCCGATCGCGCGTACGCGATACCGGCGTTCAGGTGAGCCTCGGGCCAGTCGGGCTTCTCCATTAGGCACAACTGGAAGGCTTCGGCGCTCCCCGCATAGTCGCCCTGCAGCAGCCGCAGGTAGCCCAGCCGGAAGCAGGCGTCGCACCACTCGGGCGCCGATTGAGGCACTTTCGCATACAACTGTTCGGCGCGCGAGCGCTCGCCCAGCTGCTCGAGCACCAGGGCCAGGTTCCACATCACGTCCGCCTGTGTCGGCTCGATGGCGAGCGCTTTCTCGTAGGCGGTCCTGGCCGCCGGCAGATCGGACAATTCCTGGTGCGCCACCCCCAGGTTCAGGAAGGCCTGGCCGGCATTCGGATTGAGCGCGGTGGCCTGCTGATAGGCTTGCGCGGCCTTTTGATGGTTCCCCATCTTGTGATAGGCAACGCCCAGGTTGAACCAGCTTTCGTAGCGGTCGGGCGCCTGTTCCGAGAGGTTGCGGCAGTAGCGCGCCGCGCTCAGATAGTCGCCGTCGGAGAACGCCAGGCTGGCCAGCGCTTCCATCGCCACGGTGGAGTCCGGCTGCAGCTCGACGAGCATCTCGGCGTAGCGGCGCACCGATTCCGGATCTTTCTTTTCCAGAAACATCGCCACCAGGTTCGAGAGCGCCTCTTCGCACCTCGGGTTGCGCGCCAGCACGCGCCGGTATTGCTCCACCGCTTCGGCGTGCTTGCCGGTTTGCTGGAAGACCACCGCCTGGCCGAACAGCGCCTGCTCGTTTTCGGGAAAGAGGCTAAGGTACTTCTCGAGCGGCTCCAGCGCCTCCGCCGGCCGCCCGATGTGCAGCAGCGAAAGTCCCAGTCCGAGCAGCGCGTCCACGCGCGTCGGGTCTGCGTCGCTGGCGTTGCGGAACGATTCCGCGGCCGCCGTCCAGTTCTTCTGGTGGCCGTAGCAGACACCCAGGTTGAAGTGCGCCGTGCGATGCAGGGGCTCGAGCTCCGCCAGCGCCGCGTAGGTCTGCGAGGCGGCGTCGTAATCGCGCATTTCGTACTGGATGTGGCCGAGCGCGGTGTATAACCCCGGCTCGCGCTCACCCGATTCGATGGCTTTGCTGAGCAGGCGGGCGGCGCTTTCGAGCTTGCCCTCCAGGTGCAGCGAGACGGCCTTCGACAACGTGCGGTTCACCCGCTTCTGCTGCTTCAGCTCCGTGATTGGTGTAACTCCAGGCGGCAGCGACGGGCTGACGGCCGATTCGGTTGCGCTCAGGAAATCCATAGTGGAATCCTCCAGTTCTTTGCTATCCTGCCCCCTGCGGGCGTCGTGTTCTCTTCCGGCTGTACTTCGCATGCGGTCAAAATGAGATCGTGCGGGCGCGGATCCGCCGGCGCCGGCGCCGGCGCTTCAGGCGGCAGCCCCGGGGTCCACAGCTCGGCGGTGCGGCGGGCTTCGTCTCCGGCCATGTACGAGCAGAAACGGCCGATCCAATCCTGATTCTTCGAGACCTTGGCCCAGTACAGCCGCGCCGCTTCTCCGGCTTCGCTGAAGAATCCGACGGCCCCCGCGGCAGGCGCGTCGTCGGTCCAGGAGTCCACCTGCTCGCCTTCAATCGACGCGGTGAAGTGGTTGCCCTTCACGTCCACCGTGACGTGGTACGGGGTGTTGTTGTGCACCATCACGGAAAGGGGCGTCTCGATCCGGTGGCCCTTCTTCCCGCCGACCACCGGGTAGTGCACCATGGCGATGATCGGCCGCAGCCCGGGCTCCACGACCGTGAACTTCATGGCGTAGTAGTTCTGCTTGTCTTGCGCGCGAACCACCCAGCCCATGCTCTTCTTTTCGATCTGTCCATAGAACTCCAGCCGGTAGTCGGCGAAGGTCTGGGTCGGCCGGAACAATGCCAGATCTCCAACCCGCACGTATCCGTCGGGGCTGTGCGACCAGCCGGGAGCCCATTCCTTCGCGCCGGCGCCCCACGACTCCATCCCGCCGTGGAAGGTATCCCCAACCTCCACGCTGGCGCGGCGGGCGAGCGCCTGCCGGAATTTTGCCATCGTTCCGGTCTGCGCCTCCGCTCCCCGAGCCACCAGGGTCCTCGGCGCAACCGACCGCGCCGGAGCCGAACTCTCGCGGGCCACGGTCTCCGGCTGCCTTCCGAAATTGACTACCTTCGCGCCGAACCACAGGGAAATCGCCACCATGAATCCCGCTGCAATCTTTCCCGCGTATCCCAGGTTCGATCGCGACGTCTGTTTGCGCGCCTCGGGCAGGGTGAAGATCTCGGCGATCGCCAGGCCTTTGCGAGGCGGCTTGGGGGGCGCCTGCTCTTCGATATTCTCGAAGGCCGGCTTCATGTGGAAGCGGAGCGCCGCGGCCGGGATTCCCGGAGCGGCCCAGCTCAGGCGGCGGGAAGGCGTCCCAGTGCCGCGCTGGCTGTAATACTCGAGGCTGCAAAGATCCGGCTGCGGGACTCTCGGAGACGGCCGCTCGATCTGGCCCGCCGGCGGCTGTGCCGCGAGCGTTGCGACCGGCGTCAACCGGATTGCCGGAGGCGCGCCGCCCTCGGACTGCGCCGCCGCCGGATAGATTTCGGTGACGCCCGCCGGGGCGAGCCGCGCGGGTGCGTTCGGCACTTCCTGTGCGGGTAGGATGGCCGGCGCGCTGCGGATGGGAATCGGGGCCTTCTGCGCGGCGGGCATCGATTCCACCGGAACGGCTTCCAGGGCAGGCAGCGGCCTGGCCTCCAGGGGCGAATGCGAGTGGTCCCCGTCCTCCGCCCCCCGCCCGATGGCGTGCGGCATCTGCGGGAACACGACTTGCGGATGCACCGGAAGGAGTGAGAATGCCGGCTTGACGAACGCGGCGGCCGGTTCGGCGGCCTGCGGCCGTGCAAACTGCGGGATGAACGGAACGAACGGCTCCACCGCGTGGAGATCGAGGACCGGGAGCCGCAGCTGGAGCACGGGTGCGAGAGCGGCGGCCGTGGCGGTCTCGAGCCAGCGCTCCGCGGGCTCGGCCGCGGGCACCGGCATCCAGGCTTCCTGAATCGGAGGCGGAACGTCGGCCGGGTCGCGGAGGATGGCCGGACATGCCCCGGCAACCGCGAACGTCAGCGTGCGAACCGCGTGGCCGGCGGCCGCGAAGCCCAGCGCGGTCGCGGGCTCCACCCAGCGCTCGACGGCTTCGGCGGCGGGCGCCGTCGCGGCGCCCGCCATCGCGGGTGTCGAATCGAGAGCTGCGATCGAAGGCTCCGGCAGCAGCACCTGGGCCGGGACATAAGGCACTTGGGTCGCGCTTCCCGCCTGCAGCCATCGCTCCACTGGTTCTGCGGCGGGAATTCGCGCCCAAGTCTCGGCGGGCGGCGGCGGGGCATCGGCCGGATCGCGGAATAGATCGGGGCAGCTCGCTGCCAGCGCAAACGGCAGCGTCCGCGGAGGGTGGACGCCGACCGCGAGAGTTTCCGCCATGACGGGCTCGATCCACCGCTCCGCTGCTTCCGCGAGCAGTGAAGGAACCGTACCGGCGGGCGCCGGAGCGCACACCGTCGCGGCCATCGCCGGTTCCGGCATCGAGACCGGAATCGCCCATTCGGCGGCCCCGGCGCACGCCGGCTGCAGCCAGCGTTCCACCGGTTCCGCGGCTGGCGGCGTAAAGGCTTCGGCGACGGGCGGCGGCGCGTCCGCCGGATCGCGGAGCACTTCGGCGCCCTTTGCCTCCATCGCGAACGGCTGCATCCGGACGTCCAGGCCGCCCAGGGCCAGGTGCCCCGCCACGGCCGGTTGGATCCAGCGCTCCACTGCCTCCGCCGGTGGGACCGCAGCCCACTCTGCCGCCTGTGGCGCCGGACGGAAGATGGCTGCCTGGAACGACGGGGCCACGACCGCGCAGCGGGCCGCGAAAGGCTCCGCCGCCGCGGGTTGAATCCAGCGCTCCGCGGCCTCTGCGACCAGGCCCGGCATCCACGTTTCCACCACGGCGGGAGGCGCCGCGGCGACGTCGCGGAAACACTCGGCTGTCTCGGCCGCCAGCGCAAACCGCGGCAGGCCGGCCGCCCGCGGCGTGATTACCGGCTCCTTCGCCACCACCAGCGACAGCCAGCGTTCCGCGGGTTCGGGGGCGATGGTGGCGCACGATTCCCAGATGGTCTCCGGCAGGCCCGGCATCTCGCGGCCCGCCGTCGAGATCTCGACCTGTCGCGGCGCCCAGCCTTCGCTCTCCGCCAGCGCTGGCCTGGCCACGATCTCCGCCGCCCCGGCGGCCGGCTCCATCGGCCTCAGGATGCCGGATGCCGTGACTCCGCGCCCCAGGATCGCTTGTGGAGGATTGGAGGGCGAAACCACTGGCCGCGACAGAAGGCCTACTTTGCCGCTGCGGCGGGGCACCGGCTGGGGTGACCCGGCCTCCGGCCAAGGGGACGCCATAAAGCGGCTGCCGAGGGGTGGATTCAACGATACCGGGCAGGCGTTCCCGACCTGCATTTGGTGCGAGCTGTAGCCGAATTCCCACCGTCCGCGCGAAAGCTGCCAGGCGTGTTCGAGCGGCGGAAGGTTGGTAAGAAATCCCGCCATCCCCGAAGGCGCGGGTTCCGGTACGGCCAGTTGATCCAGTGCTCTCCCCAGTCTCTCTCCATACCGCTTGCGGTGGACAGAGCTGCAGAATTCACTGTCCCGGAGTTGCCGGAACGGGCCGATTTCTTTCCCGCAATATAAGCAGCCCACAGAAGTGCCTGGCGAATACTATTGGTACTGACTTTATTACTACCACGGAAATTCCGCCGTATTATCCTTTCCTTTAGGCGACGAATTACCATAAATTCGGTTATCAATTCATACCTATCCAAGGTATACATCCCAGGCCTTCTTCGGGCGCCCGGCAGGCAGCCCGCAGGGTGTGAGAAACTGGAACCGTCCGGAGCCCTTTTTGACCAGAACCGGCTTAATTTTCTTACTGTTTGCCACGGGCGCCTGCGCCGCCCGGCAGCCCGTTACCGCCGAAGACTGGTGGAACTGGCGAGCCGCGGGCGACCCCCGCATCAGCCCCGACGGCCACCTGGTGGTATATACCGAAAGCTGGAACGACCGTACCGCCAATGCCCGATTTGCCAATTTGCGGCTGGTTTCTTCCGACGGCAGGGAAATGCGGGTCCTGACCGAAGGCCCCTGGTGCGATCGAATGCCGCGCTGGTCGCCGGAAAGCGACCGCGTCGCCTGGATCTCCCAGCGCGGCGGCAAGCCGGAAATTCACGTTCGGACGCTCGATTCCTCCACCGGCGAAATCGTGATCCCCACCGCGGAAGCGCCCCTGTCCCTGGCATGGTCGGCAGAAGGTAAATTCCTTGCCTACACCGCGCGCCTCCGGCCGGACGGCCCGCCGCCGGTCTGGGCGCCGCCCGAAATCCTCGAGTACCTGCGGCCCACCGCCGCGGTCCGGCGCGGCGTCTTTATAGTGCCCGCCTCCGGGGGCGCTTCCCGGCAAATCTCCACCGGTCCGTTCGATTTCGCCTCACCCGCCTGGATGCTCGACAGCCAGTCGGTAGTCGCTGTGCGCGGCGATTCGGAGGTTGTGTCGATCCCAGTCGAGGGCGGCGCCGTGAAGGTGCTGGCCCGGGCAGCTTCGCGATTCGAAGATCCGCTCCCTTCACCGGATGGCCGCAAAATCGCCTGGATGGCCACGGCGGCCCGCCCGCAGAGCTACAATCTCCGGCGGCTCTGGGTCATGAACGCCGACGGCTCCCGCGCCAAAGAACTGGCCGGAGCGCTCGACCGCGACCCGCAATCGCCGCAGTGGAGCTCCGACTCCCGGACCGTGTATTTCCTCGCGGACGACCGCGGAGCGACCCATGTATATGCCGCGCACAACGACGGTACTGTCCGCCAGGCGACCACACAGCCGGAACGCCTGCACGGGTTTTCGCTCGCCGACAACGGCCGCGCCGCCAGCGTCCGCTCCTCCGCTACGGCTGCCGGAGACGTAGTCTCGTTTACAGTGGACGTGGCTTCCGAGCCCGCCACCGCCGCGGCGCCGAACCAGCACCTGCTTGCCGAGCGCGATCTCGGCGCCATCGAGGAGATTGCTTATCCATCGGCCGGCCGTTCCATCCAGGCCTGGATCGTGAAGCCGCCCTTCTTCGACCCGGCCCGCAAGTATCCGCTCCTCCTCGACATTCAGGACGACCCGCGCCAGATGTACGGCGGCGAAATCGACCTGCGCTCGCAGGTTTTCGCCGCGCACGGCTGGGTCGTTTTGCACGCCAACCCCCGCGGCACTCCCGGCTACGGCGAAGGAATTCGGCAGCCTGCTGCGCACGCGCTACCCCGGCGATGACTACGACGACCTGATGCGCGGCGTCGATTTCGTCGTCGCCAAGGGCTACATCGATCCCGCCCGCATGGCGGTAGCCGGCGGCCTGCTCGCGGCCTGGACCGTCGGTCATACCAGCCGCTTCCATGCCGCCATCGCGCGCCGCCCCATCGTGGATTGGGCTCTCGACGTCGCCACCAGCCCGGACGGTGCGCGCCGCGCCGCCGAGTGGATGGGCGCGATGCCCTGGGACGATCCCGCTCAGTACACGCAGCACTCGCCGATCTATTTCGCCGCCGGCTTCCGCACCCCCACCCTGATCCTGGCCGGAGACCCCGACCCCGAGAGCGAAGAGTTGTACTTCGCGCTGCAGCAGAAGAAAGTGGAGTCCGCCCTGGTACGCCTTCCGGAAGGCAAACCCTCCGGCGGCGTGCTGGAGCTCAAGACGATCCTGGCCTGGCTCGCCCGCTGAGGTTGGCTCTTCAGAATCCCAAGCGCAACTGCACGTCGATCTTGCGGTTGTAGGTGCCCGAGCCGCCCATCGGACCGAAGCCGCCGCCCAGGCTCCGATACTCTCCGAAGTAGGGCGAGGACAGATCGCCCGAAGGCGCTGCGTAGTTGGCGTGGTTCAAGGCGTTCATCGCGTTCACGCCCAGCGTGATCGTGTATTTTCGGCCGGAGTTTCCGCCGAACATCCCGGGAGGCGGGCCGCCGCCCATCATCGGGCCGCCACCGCCTCCACCCGGTCCCCGGCCTCCGCCACCGCCACCCGGGGGTGGTCCGCCTCCGCCGGGAGGAGGTCCGCCGCCGCCCGGTCCCATCCCGGAGCCGTTGCCGTTCGGATTCGGCTCGCTCTTGCCGCCGAATGCCCAGCTGCGCGACAGGCGCAGCATGACCATCGCGCTGCCCGGACCGGTCGCGAAATTGCGCGCGATCGTCGACGTACCGGCCGCGGGGCTGACATTGAAGCATCCAAAGGCAGCTTCGTAGACCAGGTTCGTTCCGGTGCACGTCGCGGCCGTCGCGCCGGCCACCAGGGCCGGGCGCTCTGCCATGAATCCATCGCCATTCGTGTCGCGGCCGGTGGTGATATTGTAAGGGCTGCCGCTCGACACCACAATGAACGGGCTGACCGAGACGCCGTAGACCAGCGGTATTGACGTCCCCATTACGAAGCGGTGCCTTATGCCGGCAAACGACGACGGCCCCCACTCCGCCCGCAGGTTGTAGGGATCGGCGGCCTGGCCCTCGGCGTCGCTGTTGCCGTAGGAGAGCGAATAGAACCCGAACAGGAAGAGCTTCTTGTAGTTCAGATTCGGGCTGATCATGAGCTGATTGGTGCGGCTGAAGCCGGTGGTCTCGGTGAGCAGGCGCAACTGCTGGTCGCCGAACGGGTACAGGCCGTTGATCGGAGCGTTGATGTCGCGCGACCGCTGCAGGTGGACGCCGCGGCCGGTGACGTAGTTGACGCTCAGCCGGAAGTACGAGTTGACCTGGCGGTCCACCCCGATGCTGGCCTGGTAGTTGCGCGGCGCGCGGATGGCGCTGTCCACGAACTGCAACTGCTGCGGCTGCCTGGCGGCGGCAAGCACGCTGAGCGCGGGGATCGCCGGATAGAAGCTCGGGCTGAAAACCACGTAGGACTGCTGCGTCAGCCCGTTGTAGCGGAGCGCATTGAGGATGAGCGAATCGCTGACGCGGTCGTAGAAGATACCGAACCCGGCGCGCACGATCGTCCGCGCGGCCTTGCGTGCGTTTCCGTCAACCCCCCAGGCGATGCCGATGCGCGGCGAGATGTCGCCGTGATCGCCGATATTGGTTTGCGCCTCGTAGCGTAGGCCATAGCTGAATGTGAGGTTGGGCCGCACGCGCCAGTCGTCGTTCGCGAACAGGCCGAGATCGAGCTGGCTCACCGAGGTCGTGGGCGTGCCCGCGCTCAGGCTGAACTGGTAGGCTCCGCCGCCCAGCGCGCGGATTTGCGCGTCCGTGAGACCGGCGCCCTGGAACAACAGGGTGCGGCGATAGACTTCGAGCGCCGTCATCTGCAGCGAGGTACCGGCGACCGCCTGGTTATTCGCATCGAGCTCGGGGCCGAGGCCGCCCTGGAAGGTGTAGGTCCCGCCGAAATTGCTCAACGAGGTGGAGTCGGTGAACGACTGGCGTACGCGTCCGCCCCACTTGAACGTGTGGGCGGCGCGCGTGAACGTGGAGGTGTTCGTGAGCTCCCAGTTGTTCGTCGTGCTGCCGGAGTTGCCGACCTGGGCGCCGCCGGCGGAGAATGCGCCGGAGACGATGAGGGCCGGGTCGTTGCTGCCGCCCGACATGGCCGACGTGGCGCGCATGTACTGGAACCGCGATTCGTTGATGTAGCGCGGGCTCACCACGGCCGTCTCGGTAACCTGTACAGTGTTTTCCGAGCTGGCGGCGTTGTACGCACGGGATGCGAGGTTGAAGTTCCCGACGCCCTGCTTGTCGAAGCTCGAGCGCGTATTCTGGTAGCGCACGGTGAGGCTGTTGTTGGTGTTGATGGCGTAATCGAACCGCGGGCTGAGGGTGGTAAACGTCTGGGGCGTCAGGATCGCCTGGTTGATGGTCTGCGGGTTGAGACTGCTGTCGAGCGTGGTAGCCAGGACGAAGGCGTTCTCCGTTGTGCCGCGCCGCTGCGCGTCGAATCCGAATGAGGCCTTGTTCCTGGCGATCGGGCCGGTCAGGTTCAGGCCGAAGAAATCCTGCTTGTAGGGCGGGCGCTTGGGTTGCGCCAGCAGAGGGCTGCGGGAATTGAGCGCCTCTTTGTTGTACTGCGCAAACACCTGGCCGCGGATCTTGTCGGTGCCCGGCCGCGTGAAGATCTCGATGCGCCCGAACCCGGGACGCTCGTATTCGGGCGAGAACGGGTTGGAGTTGATGCGCACCTCGCGAATCGACGACTTGGGCGGCAGGTTGCCTCCGGTGAAACCATCGATGTAGATCTGGCCGCCGTTCGGTCCGGCGCCCGGGCCGGCCATGGCCTGCAACTGCTGCGAGAGCTCGTCGGGGTCGTCGGAGAGAGCCTCGAGCTGCTTTTCCTTGAGCACGATCGCCCCGCCGTTATCGGCCGGATCGGAGGTGACCTTATTGGCTTCGTCCTCCACGTTCAGCACCTGGGTTTCGGCCTGGATGAAGAGCTCGGCATCGAGCTTCGTGGGTGCGGAAATCTCGAAATCCTGCCGCTGCCAGACTGTGAACCCCTTGGCGATGACGCGCACCTGGTATTTGCCGGAGCGCACCGCGGGAAAGGAGTACTGGCCGCTCACGTCGGTGAGCTTGCGCTGCTCGCCGCCGGGGCCGCGCAACTGCACCATCGCTCCCGGGACCACGGCGCCGGAAGGATCGGTCACGGTGCCGCGCAAGTCCGGCGCCGGCGTCTGCCCGACGGCCAGCGCCGCCAGGCACAAAACGAGTATCGAAATTCGCTGCATAGAGGTGTTCTCCGATTTCCTTCAGGCTTCCTTATTGCACGATGCCGCCGAACCCCATACTGCCGAGGTCCATCCCCCCGCTGCCGCCCGTCCCCATGCCATCCCCATCCCCATGCCCATCCCCATCCCCATGCCGCCGGACATTCCGGCGTTCATGCCGCCGGTGCGGGTGCTGGAGGATGTGCGCGAGGCCATTTGAATCAGCAGGTCCGCATTGGCGAGAACCATAATGGCCGTAAGCTGGTCGTTCCGGATGCCCTTGGTGCTGGACACCACGATGGTTTCGCCGGTCTTCAGGCTTTCGAGCTTCGCCGCCGGCATGTGTTCGAGCATCTGTGTGAGATCCATGCCGCCCGGCCTGCCCGGCATGCCCGACGGCGGGCCGGACATGCCGGGTCGTGCCATCGCCGGGGGACCGGCCGCGGATGGCGCTCCGCCGCGTCCACCCGCCATGCCGCTCATCATTGCTCCCAGGTCCGGCATTTGTTTCAGCTGGGAGTCGGCCGTCAACTTCACCACGAGGGTCTTGCCCGTGCCGAGCTCCTTGATGGTGATCTCTTTCGATTCCGGATTGACCGCGGTAATCGTCCCGCCCTTGGTGACAAATGTCCCGAAGACCACGTCTTCGGCGGTGACTTTGAGTCCGTCTTCGCTCTTCTGGCCTCGGGCCCGCAACTGATCGCCCGCCGAGACCTCCGCAAGCTTGCTGGGGCGGGCGTCGGCAAACTTCACCGAATCGGGCGCGTAGCGCTTGAAGCCGGTTTGCGCGGTCACGGTGACGACCGCCTCGCTCTCCCCGGTCATCGTGCGCATTTTGAGCGTGATACCGCTGTCGCTCTTCGAGACGACGATGCCGGTTACCCCGCGCTTCTGCCAGTCGAGGCGGTCGATCTCGTTCTTTTTAGCGATGTCGGTGGCCGACATCACGATGATCCGCCGCACGCTGGCGGTCGCGGGCTCCACGGTCAGCAAAACACGGTCCCCGATGGCCACTTCGGTCACCTGGATCGCCGCGGCCTTCTTCAGGTCGGTCTCGCCGGGCGCCACCCGCTGCGCGATCGTATCGGCGGTGAACTTCGCGATCACGGGCGGGGCGTTATCGGGCTTGATCTCGATTTCCGCGGTCTCCGGTCTGATCCCCGTAACCGTGCCCACCAGGGACCTGTTCTGGCCCGCCAGCCATCCGGCCGCCAGCAGGAGGATCGGGATCGCAATCGCTGTTCGCCTCATGTTTCTTTCAGTAGACGACAGGTTGGGGCGAATGGATCTTTAAGTTTTGTTAAACCCCGCCGGGCCGTCTGTATGGCCCCGCTCATTGCTTCGTACCGCGCCGTGAGTTATGCTCATTTTCGGAGTACAGGGTCTGTTTGCTGCCTCAAAAGGAGGAACCAAAATGTTTTGGCCGTTGTTGTTGATGATGGCCCAAAGCGCGGCTCCGACGCAGGTCGAACGGGGCGAAGCACTGTTTATGGCCCCCACGAACGGCTGCGCGAGCTGCCATGAGCTCAAGGGGAAGGGCACGGCGGTCGGGCCGGATTTGCGGGACGTGGCGCATTTGACTCCCGTGGGCATCGCTATGGCGATCCGGTCCACGGTGACCCAATATGTGCAGATCGCAAAGATCAAAGGGGGCGAAGGCTTTCCGGCCATGACGAAGCCCCAGAGCGGCGACATCATTGAAGTCTTCGATCTCTCGAAGATGCCGCCGGAATCGCAGAAAGTGCCTAAAGCGGATGTCTCGTTCACGCCCAACAATTCCTGGAAGCATCCCCCCAGCGCCGTAAAGTGGACCCACGAACAGTTAGCCGACCTGATCGCGTATATACGATACGCCGGCGCCGGGAATAAGTCGCCCGTTGACCCCGACGATATTCCCTGATTTCAGCAAAACAGGCCTGAATACCCTTGCGGGCCGTAGTGGTGTGTGTTAGAGCATACCTGAGAGGTGGTTTAGCCATGCGACGCACTTGGATTTATGCGGCGGCCCTGGGTTTCATCGTTCTTGGGGCCGGCTGCAACTCCGGCCCGACGCCGCCCCAGCCGGGTACTCCCGAGTTTATGTGGTCCGCCGCTAAGTCGACATACGTGGCGGGCGACTATCTCAAAGCCAACGACAATCTGACGCAGCTCGCGAAGGGGTCTTCCGAGTATGCGGCGCGTTCGCGCCCGCTGGCGATCGTGTTGACATCTGGGATCGCCAAGGCTTACTCCGAACTGGCCGATAACTTCGAAACCGGCGCCCAGGCGAATCGCAACAATCCCACGCCGTTTCGCCGCCAGGTAAATCTCTTCCGCAGCGAGGCCAGCGCCGCCGCGGTCCAGACCGCGGAGTCCGTGCACCAGTTCCTGCAGTCGAATCCGCCTGACAGCATCGCGATCGAGCTGGGGTATCCGAGCGGGTCGGCGGCACCTCCGGTATCGCTGCAGAGGGTGGCCAAGGGAATGATTCTGCCGGACGCCGAAATCGAATCCGTCCAGAAAGAGATGATCCAGAGGGGCGTGCTGCTCGCCATGTGCCGGTCGGTCGGCGCGGGCGAGGACACCGCCAAGGGCCTGGAGATCTTCAAGGCGGGGAACGTCAAGGTGGCGAAGCCGGTCTTCGCCTTCGAGAGCGCCAAGGTGCTGATGGACCTGGCGGACCTCTATTCGCCTAAAAAGCTGGACCTGCCGAACCGCCTCAACATCGTGACCGGGGAAGCCGACGAAGCCCTGCAATCGGCGCCCGCCGGCAAGGAGACGAAAGACCTTGCGGCGAAGCTCGCCAAGCTGAAGAAGGGCAAGAAAACCTGAGAGCACCCCGGGCCTCCGCACGCTATCATCGAGTACTGAGGCCCGATGCCACGCACAATTCTGCTCGCTCTGCTTGTGCCCGCGCTGCTCCCGGCGGGCACAACTGTTCTGTTCGACCCCCTGACCCCTTCCACCGGTCCCTTTCCCTCCGATGCCCTGACGATTTTCGACCCGCTCCAGAAGACCGGCCTGCGTATCGACATGCCGGTGCCGGATTGCGGCGCCACTTACACCGCCTGCCAGGAAGGCGGCCTGCTCGACCAGCTGGACGGATTCAGCCTGCGCGCCCGGGCTCGGCTGCGCTTCTCCGGCTCCGTGAACCCCGCGACGCTCAAGGACGGCATCTTCTTCGTCGCGCTGGATAATCTGACCCAGGAAGAGCCGGGCGTCTACAAGCCCGGCGACCGCATCGCCGCCGACCAGGTAGTCTGGGACCCCGCCACCAACACGGCTTACGCCAAGCCGGTTTCCGTGCTCGACCAGCACCGGCGCTATGCCCTGGTAGTGACCGATGCCGTGAAAGATAGCGCCGGATCCGCGGTGCAGCCGGATCCCGCCTTTTCAGCCTGTTCGCAGGGCGTCTCCGGGTATTGCGGGCGCCTGGCCGCGGCGCTGGGCGGGATCGCTTCCGCGCCGCAGAAGATCGTGGCCGCTTCGGTCTTTACCACCATGAGCGCCACGGCGTGGCTGGAGCACGCACGCGCGATCCTCGACTACGTCGCGCCGATCGTCACGCTAGCCCAGCCGCAGAGCACATTTCGCGTCTCGGACCTGGATTCCCTGACCTTGCACGAACAGACCGGCGACAACCCCGCGCAGTTCGCCGATCTTTCGCTGCCGCTCAATTCCACGCTGTTGAACGGCCTCGACCGCGTGGTCATCGGCTCCTACAGCTCCCCGAACTTTCTCGAGGCCGACCAGACCATCCGCAACGCCCCGACGCTGCCCGGCCTGGAGGTGCCCTCGAGCACCAACCAGGTATACTTCAACGCACTGCTGCCGGCGGCTCCCAAGCCGGCCGCCGGATACCCGGTGCTGATTTTCGGGCACGGGTTCGGAGACAGCCGCTTCGGCGGGCCCACCGCGGTGGCGCCCACCATGGCGCGCGCGGGGTTCGCCGTGATTGCGATCAACGCGGTGGGCCACGGCTTCGGCCCGCAGAGCACCGTCACCTTCGTCGATAAAGCGGGGAACCGCACGACCCTCCCCGCGGGCGGACGTAGCATCGACCTCAACGGCGACGGCGTCATCGAAGCCAACGAAGGCTGCGCGCTGGTGACGCCCGTCGCTTACGGCACGCGCGATTGCTTCCGTCAGACCGCCGTGGACCTGATGCAGTTGGCGCGCGTGATCCGGCTGGGGCTCGATCTGGATGGAGACGGCACGCCCGATCTCGACCCGTCGCGCATTTATTACGCCGGCCAATCGCTGGGCGCCATTTACGGGACCATGTTCACGGCGGTCGAGCCTTCCATCCGGGCGGCGGCGCTGAACGTGGGCGGAGCCACCGTGGTGGACATCGCGCGCTGGAGCCCGGCGTATCGCGACCTCACGACGGAAAGCCTCCAGTTGCGCCGTCCTCCCCTGCTGAACCAGGGCAGCGGCTACAACGAGGACTACGTCCTTCCCGGCCAGCCGGTGAAGGTGACGACCGTGGCGGGAGCCGTCGACATCCAGAACTTCTTCGAGACTGTCGAGTGGCTGGGCATGTCCGGCGATCCGATTGCCTTCGCGCCGCACCTGAAGACCTCGCCGCTCTCCGGCCTTTCCGCCCGTCCGGTGCTGATTCAATTTGCACGCGGCGACCGGACCGTGCCGAACCCGTCGAATTCGACGCTGGTGAGCGCCGCCGGCCTGCAGTCTTCCACGTGGTTATACCGCCACGACCTGGCGCGCGCGCAAGCCCCCGACCTGCCCGTGAATCCGCATCCGTACCTGGTGCTATTCGTCAGCCTGGACGGCGGCACCATCACGCTGCCGGGCATCGCCGGGCTGGCCGTCAGCCTGGACGCGCAGCAGCAGATCGCCGGATTCGTGGCGGCGGACGGCGCCGTCATCCCGGACCCGAACGGGTTCTCGGCCCTGTTGTTCGGGACGAAAGTTTTCGAGATCCCCACGACTCTGCCGGCGGATCTGGGCTTTCAATAGTGAGATGCCCCGCGCCTGGTTCCGCTTCTATGCCGAGCTGAACGACCTGCTGCCTCCGGAGCGACGCTTTACCGAGTTCGCCTATGACTTCCTCGACGCCGGCACGGTCAAGGACCGCATCGAGTCCTTCGGCGTGCCGCACACCGAGGTGGACCTGGTGATCGTCAACGGCTTGTCGCGCGGCTTCGACTGGCGGGTCGAGGATGGCGACCGCATCAGCGTGTACCCGGTTTTCGAGTCGCTCGACATCGCCGGGCTGACGCGGCTGCGTCCCGAGCCGCTGCGCGAGCCTCGCTTCGTTCTGGACGTCCACCTGGGGAAGCTGGCGGCGTACCTGCGAATGGCCGGCTTCGACACCTTGTACCGCAACTGCTACAGCGACGAAGAGCTGGCCTCCGTTTCGAGCGGCGAACACCGGATCCTGCTAACCCGAGATGTGGGGCTGCTGAAACGCAGCGAGATCACGCACGGCTGTTTCGTGCGGGAGACCGCTCCCCGCCGCCAGCTCGCAGAGGTGGTGAAGCGTTTCGATCTCGGGCGCCTGCTGCGTCCCTTCACCCGCTGCATGCGATGCAATCACCCGCTCGAGCCGGCCTCCAAAGAAGAGGTAGCGGGCGTACTGCCGCCGCGGATTGCCGCTCTTCACGATGAGTTCCGCCGCTGCCCGCAGTGCGGCCGGGTCTACTGGAAGGGCGGCCACCACCGGCGCATGCAGGCGATCGTCGGGGAGCTCGGATTATACTGATAACATCGGTGTCCAGAAGCGCTAGGTCCTATTGGCGAGTCCACACTCCAGCTGCGTGCGTCCTTATTCTGATCCTGATAGCGGGGCGGAGCGCGTGG
The DNA here is from genome assembly GCA_963836015.1 of Bryobacterales bacterium. Classification (GTDB taxonomy): domain Bacteria; phylum Acidobacteriota; class Terriglobia; order Bryobacterales; family Bryobacteraceae; genus CAWCDJ01. Next base: position 2,244,731 of record CAWIIF010000015.1, read on the forward strand.
GGGCTCGACCCCCGTAAGAGTCTGACTCAGTACACTCGAACTTCCTGGACCCAGGAGCACGGCCTGCCGCAGGACACTATCCGGGCCATCACCCAGACCCCCGACGGCTATCTCTGGATCGGCACGGATGAGGGCCTGGCGCGGTTTGACGGCTATGAATTCGCGGTCTTCAACAAGACCCGGGGCGATCTGCCGTCGAACTCCATTACGGCGCTGGCGGCGGCCGGGGACGGGGCTCTCTGGATCGGCACGTCGAACGGGCTGACACGGTACCAGGAAGGCCGCTTCCGCACCTACACGGTGAAGGACGGCCTGCCGGACGATGCCGTCACGAGCCTGTACGAGGACCATGCCGGCACGCTCTGGATCGTGGCCGGCATATATCTCAGCAGGTTCGAGCAAGGCAAGTTCACGAACTTCGCGCCGGGCGCCCAATTGCCCGTCACGTCCGCGCGCGTCATCCGCGAGGACAACCACCACGATCTCTGGGTGGCCGGCTTCACCGCGATCGTGAAGATGACGAACGGGCGCTTTGTTCCGGTGATGGACACTGCCGCATTGAAGGGCCAGATCGTCACCGCCATGGTGACCGACCGCGAGGGCCGTTTTTGGCTGGGCGGCAGCAACGGCGTCATCGAGCGCTGGCCGGATGGCCGAACCCGCCGCTTCACCACCCGCGACGGACTGCCGGATGCGTTTGTCCGCTCGTTGTGGATCGACCACGATGGCAATGTCTGGGCCGGCACCAACCTGGGCCTGGCGCGGCTCAGCGGCGACCGCTGGGTCACGCTCAACGACGACGACAGCAGCCGGGATCTCGTGCGGTGCCTGTTCGAAGACCGCGAAGGCGACCTCTGGGTAGGATCGAACAGCGGATTGACGCGCTTCCGCGACACCATGTTCGTGGCTTACGGCAAGAGCGAAGGTCTGCCGAGCGACGAGCCGAACGCGGTATTCCAGGACCACATGGGGCGCATCTGGGTGGGGTTCCACGACAGCGGGCTGATGCTGCTCTCGGGCGGCCAGAGGCGGGTATTCACCATCCGCGACGGCCTGCCGAACAACGAGATCTTCTCAATTCACGAAGCTGCCAACGGCGACTTGTTGATCGGCGCGCGCGGCGGCATGGTCCGGATGCACAACGGGACCTTCAGCACCTTCGTGCCGCGCGACCCCCTGGCGCGCATCAACGTCTTCGACGCACTGGAAGATTCCGGCGGGCGCGTCTGGATGGCCACACCCGGCGGGCTGATCGAGAAGACCGGAGACCAGACGCGGATCGTGATACCCGGAGCGCCGGTGCTGTCCAACTCGACCGTCACGCTTTGCTTCGACAGGGGTGGAGGTCTCTGGGCCGGCTCCTACGGCAAGGGGCTCTGGCACATCCAGGGCGAGTCGGTACGCCAGTACACCATCTCGGACGGCCTATCGAGCGACCAGATTCGCTCCCTGTATCTCGACCGGGACGGCACGCTTTGGATCGGCACTTTCGGCGGTGGGCTGGACGCCCTCCGAAACGGCCGCTTCCGGAACTACACGGCGGCCAACGGCCTGCTCAGCGACAACGTGGCGGATGTAATGGATGACGGCGAATCGCTGTGGTTGAGCACCACTCGCGGCATCTGCCGCATATCCAGAAGCCAGCTTCGCGATTTCGATGAAGGCCGGCGCAAGACGCTCGAGCCCGCCAATTTCGGTATCGAAGACGGTTTGCGCAGTGCGCAATGCTCTCCCAGCTATCCGATCGGCGGAGGCGGGTACCGTACCGCCGACGGGCGCCTCTGGTTCACGACCACCCGCGGCCTGGCAGTCTACAATCCAGGTGCGCAGAAACAGAGGTCGATGCCGCCCATAGTGCACATCGCGGAACTGGCGGTGGACGGCCGCCCGGTGGAACTGGCGCCCAACAGCCGGCTGGGGCCCAACGCGGGCCGCATCCAGATTCGCTACACCGCCATTCACCTGGCCGCGCCGGAAGAGGTGCGCTACTCCTACCACATGGAAGGGCTCGATCGCGACTGGGTCCGCGCGGGTACCCGCCGCGCCATCAACTACACTTCACTGGGCCACGGGCAATACCGTTTCGTAGTGAGGGCCGAGCTTTCCAACGGTCAGGCCGGCGAGGCGTCCTATGCCTTCACGATCCTGCCGCAGTTCTACGAAACCGCTTGGTTCCGGGTGTTGGCGGCGCTGCTGCTGGCGGCTTCGGCGTGGGCCGTGTACCGGCTGCGTGTGCGGCAGATCCGCTCGCGTTTCGCGCTGGTTCTCGAAGAGCGGGCGCGCCTGGCCCGGGAAATCCACGACACCCTGGCCCAGGGGTTCGTAGGCATCTCTTCGCAGCTCGATGCGGTGGCTATGTGCATGCCGGAGGAGGGTTCGCCTGCCCGCCGTTATCTCGATATGGCGCGCCGCATGGCCCGGCACAGCCTGACCGAGGCTCGGCGCTCGGTGATGGACCTGCGGGCTTCGGTGCTCGAGGGCCAGGACCTGGCGGCCGCGCTCTCTTCCAGCACGCGCATGTGGACGGCGGGGTCGGGCGTGGACGTCGAGATCGAGGTTTCCGGGACGCCCACCGAGTTGCCGCAGGATTACGAGCAGCACCTGCTGCGCATCGCGCAGGAGGCCGTCACCAACGCTTTGAAACACTCCGCAGCCTCCAGGATCCTGATCAAGCTTCACATGGAAACCCGCAAGCTGTATCTGCGAATTGTGGATGACGGCCGGGGCTTCGAGCAGGATGGCGTATTCGCGTCGCTCGGGGGCCATTTCGGGCTGATCGGGATGCGCGAGCGCGCCGAGCGCCTGGGCGGCGAGCTGACACTGGCGAGTGAGCCGGGAAAGGGAACGGAAGTGGAGGTTAGGGTACCGCTGCCATGAGTGAGAAGATTCGAATTCTGGTCGCCGATGACCACCTGGTGGCGCGTGTCGGCGTCACGACGATCGTGAACTTACAGCCGGACATGACGGTGATCGCGGAGGCTGCCAACGGACAGCAGGCGGTCGAGCTGTTCCGCAAGCATCTGCCGGATGTGACGCTGCTCGATCTCCGCATGCCGGGGATGACCGGGGTGGAGGCGGCCATCGCAATTCGGGAGGAATTTCCCAACGCCCGGATGGTGGCGCTCACCACGTATGGGGGCGACGAGGACATTCGCAGGGCCCTCTCCGCGGGCGTGCAGGCTTACCTCACCAAGGACGTCCTGCACGACGAGCTGATCAAGGCGATCCACGCGGTGCACGCGGGGCAGACCTACCTTCCCGCGGCGGTGGCGGCGGCGTTGGCCGCGCAGATGCCGCGGCCCGATCTGAGCGCGCGCGAAGTCCAGGTGCTCGAGCTGATCGTGCGCGGCCTGGCGAATAAGCAGATCGCTTATTCCCTGAGCATCGCCGAGCACACCGTGAAGAACCACGTGAAGAACATTCTCAGCAAGCTCGGCGTGCAGGACCGGACGCAGGCGGCCACCGCGGCCATCCAGCGGGGCATCATTCATCTCTGAGATCGCGCCGCTGGGACCCCCACCACACATAGGCGCAAAGCCCCAGGAACAGCACGGTGGAAATACTCTGTGAAATGGCCTCGTTCGAGTAAAACGGCGTCCGGATCCAGTCTTCGGAGTAGCCGGGAATCAGCCGGCAGGCCGCGCCGAAGACGCCGCCGAGGGCGCCTCCGGCCATGAGGCCCGACGCGATGATTACCCCCCGTTCCCGCACTGCCGCGCCTTTGCGGCTCAGGAAGTGCGCCAGGAAGCCGCCGACCAGCGCCGGGGTGTTGAGTTCCAGGGGCAGGTACATGCCGAGCGCGAAGATCAGCGCGGGCACGCCCAGCATCTCCATGACTACCGCGATGGCCGCACCGGCACCGAACAGTAAATAGGCGACCGGCTGGCGGCTCATGAAGCCCTCAACCAGCGCTTTCATGATCGACGCCTGGGGCGAAGGCAGTACCACACGGGTATCTCCGGGAGCGGCCTCGCCGAACTGGAAGGCGTGTGCCAGCATCACGATGGTCAGCCCGACCGCGATGGAGGCGGCCAGGACGCCCAGGAACTTCACCTTCTCCTGGGCTGCCGGAGTGGACCCCAGCCAGTAGCCGGTCTTGAAATCGGTGATCGCCTGGCCCGAGACCGAGAGCGCGGTGCAGACCATCCCGGCCATGGCCATGACGAAGAACATCCCGGTAGATCCCGACAGGCCGAAGCGCAGCAGGACCACCGCGGAGATGATGATGGTCAGCATGGTCATGCCGGATACCGGGTTGCGTGCGGTGGTGGCGATGGCGTTGGCGGCCACCGAAGTAAAGAAGAACGAGAACAGCAGCGTCAGTAGCAGCCCCGCCGCGATGACCGCGAAGCTTGGCGAGAGGTTGCCAAGAAAGATGGCGACCGCGAGCGCGCTCACTACCACTCCGGCTAGAATGGCCATCACTGGAATGTCCCGGTCTGTGCGCTCGCCTGCCGCTTCGCCCCGGCGGAAGGCGTGGATCGCCACGCCGAACGAGCCCGCCACGATCCGCATGGATTTCAGAATTCCGAAGATCCCCGCCGTCGCGATCGCGCCGACCCCGACGAACCTGACATAGCCGCGGAAGATCTGGACCGCGGTCATGTGGGAAATCGGGGTCGCGGCCGGATACACCACGGTATCGCCGAGGTGGCTGCCGATCATCCAGATCAGCGGCACCAGCACGAGGTTCGACAGCACTCCGCCGGCGCATAGGATCAGCGAGCTGCGCAGCCCCATCACGTAGCCCAATCCGAGGATGAAGCCGATGGCGTCGAAGCTGAGCGCCACCCGGGCGCGGTCCGCGAGTACGCGCATGAAACCGAGGAATTGAAAATCGACGTACTCTTTCCAGACGTGGAAGGTCGTGACGAGGTAATCGTAGATGCCCGCGATGGCGGTGGCCTGGAGCAGCAGTTTCGCCTGGGAGCCGCCCTTCTCTCCCGTGACCAGCACCTCCGTGATGGCGGTAGCCTCGGGGTAGGGAAGCTGGCCGTGCGTATCGCGCACGAAGTAGCGCCGTAGGGGAATCAGGAAGAGCACGCCCAGGGCGCCTCCCGCCAGGCAGATGAAGATGGTCTGGACGGGGTGCGGATCGAGCTTGAGGATGTAGAGCGCCGGCAGGGTGAAAATGGCGCCCGCCACGATCGAGCCGGCCAGTCCTCCGATGCCGGTGATGATGACGTTCTCGAGCAGGGTCGAGCGCCGCGGATAGAGCCGCGCCAGGCCGATCGCCAGGATCGAGATGGGGATGGCCGCTTCCATCACCTGGCCCACCTTCAGCCCGGAGTAGGCCGAAGCCACGGTGAAAACCACGCAGAGAAACAGACCCCAGCCGACCGAGCGGGCGGTCAGTTCCGGGACGGCTGCACCGGCCGGGATTGGCGGCTTGTAAGTTTCGCCGGGTGCCAGCGGCGTGTACGCATTCCCAGGCAGGGCCTTCGGTTCAGGCGCGGCTGCGATTGCCATGGCCTTATCGTACTAGGTTTCACGCGAATGGAATCCGAAATTCCAAAGCGCGATAATCGGGTCATGGGCCCCCTTGCATTAAGGCGCCTGGCTGCGGCGCTGATTGTCATCGCCGCGCTGCCGGCCGCCGAATTCACGACCTACCTTGGAGATACCAACCCCTACCCAATCGCGCGGGTGATTACCGACGCGTCGGGAAACACCTATGCGGCCGGCAGCCGCGCATTTAACCTGAGCAGCGACCCGGTGCGCCCCATCATTGGCAACGGTGTCTATGTCAAGAAGCTGGACTCCACGGGCGCCGTCCTTTTTTCCACCTATCTCGGCGGCAAGGGTAACGACGTCGGCAACGGGATGGCGCTCGATGCCGCGGGCAACATCTACGTGGCGGGCTCCACCAGTTCGCCCGATTTCCCGCTCCGGAACCCATATCAATCCACGGCTGGGCCAGGGTTCATTGCCAAGTTCAGCCCGGACGGCCTCCAGTTGCTCTATTCGACTTATTTCCCGGCTGCGATCAACGCCCTCGCGGTAGATGACGCGGGCAATATGTATGTCACCGGGTCGACGAATTTGAGCACTTTTCCCGTGACGGCCGGCCTGCCCCACGGCGGCGTAACCAGCGGCATACCGATGGTTATCGGGGCATTCGTCACCAAGCTGGCGGCGACGGGCGACCGCATTGTGTGGTCCACCTTGTTCGCGGGAAGCGATAAGAACTGCGGATGCTGCTCGAGCTGTTTCACGAGCTTCCGCAATGCCAGCGGTGTGGGGATCGCGGTTGACCCCGCCGGAAACGCCTATGTCGCGGGCAACACCGACACGCTCAATCTTCCGAGCACACCGGGAGCCATGCTGGGCACCGGGCCGGGAGCCTTCGTCGCTAAGATCAATGCAAGCGGGAACTCCCTTGGATACCTCACTTATGTCGGTCCGGGAAATCTCGTCATCTCGCCCAATTCGTATCCCGCCAACACGGCTAAGGCCATCACGGTGGATGCTGCCGGGAATGCCTACGTGGTGGGCTCCACCTTCGATCCGCAGTTTCCCGCGACCGCCGGCGCCTACCAGACCGTGTACCACGGGCCGAGCCAGGTCGATGTCTCCAGCCAGCCCGATGCGTTCGCGATTAAGCTGAACCCCACGGGAACGGCTCCGGTGTGGGCAACCTATATCGGAGGCACAGCGCAGGACGCGGCGTCCGCGGTGACGCTCGACGCCTCAGGCAATTTGTGGATCTCGGGAACCACCGCCTCCACCGACTTCCCCAATGCGCAGGGATGGTCGAACGGCGGGGAGTTCGTCGTCGAGTTGAGCGCTACCGGCTCCGCGCTGCCGTATGCAGGGCGCTACCCGAACGGGACCGCCGCGAGCGCGATCGCGGTCGACGCCGCCGGCCTGCTCCATATCGGAGGCAGCGGCGGAATTCTTTCCGCGATTGCAGCAAGTCCACGGCCGGTCTCGCGGGCATTGGGAATCGCCAATGCCGCCTGGGGACCGGTCGGAGGCAGGGTCGCGGCGGGCGAGGTGGTCTCGCTCTACGGGCCGCACATCGGACCCGGCACCATTGTTTATGTGAACGACGCTGCGGCGCCCATTCTGTATTCGTCCGATTCGCAGATCAATGCCGTGACGCAGTTTGGAATCGACGGACAATCCACCGTGCGGGTGAGAATCGGATCCGGGCCGGAGTTTATCGCGGCGGTGGTTCCCTCCGATCCGCAGGTGTTTCAATTCCCGGGCGGACAGGCGGCGGCGATCAACCAGGATGGCACCATCAACGGGCCGGACAACCCTGCCGACCGGGGTTCGATTCTCGCCATATGGGCTACCGGGGCCGGTCTGCCGTACCCGGTTCCGGCGGACGGCTCGATTCCATCGGCGGCCCAGGATTTCCATTGCTGCCAGGTGTACAACGGCTTAACGCCGCTGCAGGTGGTATATGCAGGAGCGGCTCCGGGCATCATCGCGGGTGTGGTCCAGATCAACTTCCGGCTGCTGGCGGACCAGTCCACCGATTACATTACAGTAGCGGCCAAGAACCGCGCCTCGCAGGAGGTGCAGGTTTTTGTCAAGCAGCTTACGCAGTGAACGCCTGATCGAGGTCTTCGATGATGTCCTCGGGCGCCTCGATCCCCACCGAAAGCCGCACCAGGTTTTCGCGGATTCCCATGCGCTCGCGATGCTTCGGCGAAATTTCGCGGTGCGAGCTCATCACCGGGTAGAGCGCCATGCTGTGCACATCGCCGAGCGAGGTGGCCCGCACGATCATCTTCAGCGCATCCATAAAGTGGAAGACCTCCGCGCGTCCGGCCCCCTGAATCTCGAAGCTCACCATCGCTCCGTAGAGATTCTGCGGGAACAGCCGGCGGATGGCAGCGGCGTCGGGGTGCGCGGGATCGCCGGTGAAGTACACCCGCTCCACGGCCGGATGCTGGCTGAGCCAGGACGCCACGCGGCAGGCGTTGGCGCAGTGACGCTCCATGCGTAGCGGGAAGGTCTTGATGCCGCGCATGGTCAGGTAGCTTTCGAAGGGCCCCAGCACCGGGCCGGTGGTGCGCGCGAGCGCGCGCAATCCCTCGTAGTGCTCGCCGTCCGTCACCACGATCCCGCCCAGTACGTCGCCGTGGCCCGCCAGGTACTTGGTGACGCTGTGAACGCTGAAATGTGCTCCGAGCTCGAGCGGCCGCACAATCAGCGGCGTGCCGAAGGTGTTATCCACGATCAGCGCGGCGCCGGCCTGGCGTGCGATCTCCGCGATGCGGTCGATTTCACCCACTCGCAGCAGCGGGTTCGAGATGGTCTCGACCAGGATGCACCCCGGGCGCGCCTCCGCCACCGCCGCGCGGAACGCGTCGAGGTCGCAGATATCGACGAACCGCACGGCCACACCCATGGGTTCGAACACGTTCATGAGCAGCCCCACGGTAGCTCCGTAAAGGGCGTTGGCCGCCACGATCGATTTGCGGCGATCGGCCAGCGCCGCCGTAATCGCGATCTGCAGCGCCGACATGCCGGAGGCCGTGGCGAGCGCGCCGTGGCCGCCTTCGAGCGAAGTCACCAGCTCTTCGAGCGCGGCGTTCGACGGGTTGTCGTAACGCGCATAACAATAGCCGGCTTCCTCGCGTCCGAAGATGCGGTCGAGCTGCTCCATCGATTCGTAGAAATAACTGGTGGCCGTATGGATGGGTGTCGTCACCGGAATTTGCGGGCCGGCCTTCTTGCGATCGCCCGCGTGTACCGCCTTGGTATGGATCTTCAAACTCATTTCCTCTTCCAGCGAACGCCGGATTTCGTATCTTCGAGAATTATGCCCTGCTCCAGGAGCTGCGTGCGAATCAGGTCGGAGCGGGCGAAGTCTTTCGCCTTCTTGGCAGCCGAGCGCTCCGCCACCAACGATTCCACCTCCGCATCCGAGAGCCCGCTGGACTGCGTAGTGGGCCGGAGCACGTCGAAAACGGAATCGAAGAGGCGGAGAAACTCCAGCGCCGCCTGCACATTGCCGGCGCGGAAAGCACGCGAGTCCATGGCGCTGTTGGCGTCGCGCAGGTATTCGAACATGGCGCCCAGGGCGCCCGCGGTGTTCAGGTCATCGTTCAGGCTTTCGACGAACGCCGTGGATGCCGCCGCAGTCCGCACGGCCATGGCCTGGTCGAGCCCTTCTTCGAAGCGGTCGGTCTCCAGCCGCAGTTGGAAATTGCGCAGGCGCTCGATCGCAGTGGCAGCGGATTTCAGCCCGTCGAACGTGAAGTTGAGCTGCTTGCGATAGGGTACGGAGAGCAGCAGGTAGCGGATGGCCTCGGGCGCGTAGCCCCGCTCGAGGATGTCGCGGAGGGTATAGTAATTGCCCAGCGACTTCGACATCTTCTGGCCTTCCACCATCAGAAACTCGGCGTGCAGCCAGAAGCGCGCAAACGGCTTTCCAGTGAGCGCCTCCGACTGCGCGATCTCGTTTTCGTGGTGCGGGAAGATCAGGTCTACGCCGCCGGCGTGTATATCGAGCGTCGCGCCGAGGTACTCGATGGCCATGACAGAGCACTCGATGTGCCAGCCCGGGCGCCCCGGGCCGATCGGCGTCTCCCACGCCGGCTCGCCCTCCTTGGGAGCCTTCCACAGGGCGAAATCGCGGGCGTCCGCTTTTTCGTACTCGTCCACGTCCACCCGGGCGCCTGCGATGTTGCCGCTGAAATCGTTGTGCGAGAGCTTGCCGTATTCCGGGAACGTCGAGATCCGGTAATATGTCGAGCCGTCGCTGGTGTAAGTGTGTCCCGTTTCGGTAAGACGCTGGATGGCGCTGACCATTTCATCGATGTGCTCGGTGGCCGGGGTCAGGTGCTCGGGCCGTTCCAGACGCAGATTGTCGCAGTCTTCCAGGAATTTTTGCGTGTAGATTGCGGTGTATTCCCGCAGATTCTTTCGCTGCGCCACCGCATTGCGGATGATCTTGTCGTCTACATCCGTGATGTTCATCACGTGATCGAGGGCGAACCCGCTGGCTCGCAGCCACCGGCGCAGCAGGTCCACGAACGCGAATGAACGGAAATTGCCGATGTGAGCGTAATCGTAGACCGTCGGGCCGCAGGTGTACATCCGGACGGTGTTATCGAGCGCCGGCTGAAACTCCTCCACCTGCTGGGTCAACGTGTTGTAGAAGCGCAAAGGCATAGATGAGGGGGAAACTCTCATCGTACCAAAGTGCCCGATTGCGATTGTCGGGCCAATGGCGTGTAATAGAATTGCCTGAGAGGTTATGCGGGACAGATTGGACCCCGGAAAATTCGCCGGAGATCACGCGGCCCGGCTCCTCGAGCGGTTGGCCCGCCAGGTAAATTCCACTCTCCACTGCAGAGATGCCGATTCGGTGCACGACCTGCGTGTGGCGATCCGCCGGTTCGCCCAGGTCCTGGCGGTCTTCAAGGCCGGTTTTCCCGCCCGTGTGAGAAAGAAGATCGGGCGCCGTCTCAAGGAGATCATGACGTTCGCGGGCGAGGTGAGGGACCGCGATATCGCCATCGAACTGCTGTCCCACTCGCGATCTGTGGATGCTGCCGCGATGCAGGTGAAGCTCCGCGCCCAGCGCAAAGAGGCCGAAGCTGTGCTGCTGGCGGTGTTGCGGCGCTGGGGGGCGAAGCGATCCCTGTCCAAGTGGCGCGCGGAACTGCTGCCTGTCCAGCCTGGTCCGCGGGAGCCGGAACGAGTGCTGATCCGGATGGCGGAGAAGTTCATCCAAGCTGGGGATCAGGCGGCCGAGGCGCATTCGTCGGCCGGCGACCTGCACGGCTTCCGCATTCGGGCCAAGAAATTTCGCTATTCCGTGGAGCTGTTCCGGCCGGTCTACGGGGCCGCCGCGGAGGAATGGCTGGGCCGGATGAAACGCCTGCAGACCGTGCTCGGGGACATGAACGACTACCGGGTGACGCGCGATCTGATCGCCGGACTCGGCGCCCACGCCTCCCTGTCCGCTGCGTTCAAACGCAAGGAGCAGAAGAAGGCGGCGGAGTTTCGCGAGCTTTGGAGCAAGGAGTACGCTCACGCGGCCAGGGAGTGGGCGCGTTCGCTCGAAAAGACTCCCAGAAAGCCGGTAGGCAGGGCCGCGGCTCCGCGCAGGGCGCTGACGCTGGCGGCACATTAGCTCTGTTATTGGCCTTTGAGAATCTCGATATTTCCGTTCTGATCCATCAGGCGCAGGTCGCAGCCCCCGCCGCCGATCTTGCCGGTCAGCGAGTCGTGTCCGATCTCGCCGCTCACCGCTACTTCGAAGTCCGACCGGATGCGCCCGAAGGAGGTCTGCGCGTTCAGATTGTATCCCGCTCCCTGGGGAATCGTCACCCGGATCGGTGCGAAAGTGGTGTGCAGCGAAATTGGCTGGCATTTCCGGCCGGAGCGCGATTCGAGCGTGATCGATCCGTTGCCACTCTCCACTGTCACCGGTCCCGCCGCATCGGTAATGGTCACCCCGCCGAATGAGGTTTTGGCGAAGACTTCCCCAGCCACTCCGGCGAGCCGCACCGAACTGTTCCCGGCGGTGACCCGCGCGCCGCCTTTCACATCGCGCAGGTCGACGCCCCCGAAGGTGGTCTCCACCGTGGCCGATCCGCCCACCGTATCTCCTACGACATTGGCGTTCTGCGAGCGCACGGTCAGATTTTTGCCGATGCGCGTGAACCGCACGCCGGCGAAGGAGTTGTGCAGGTCGGCGCCGCCGGCGATGCCCGTCGCCTGGATCTCGCCGTTTTGATTCTGCACGAACAGATCGCCCTTGGTATCGGTCACGACGACTTTGCCGAACGAGTTGGCGATGTTCGCCCCGCCGCCCACGTTGATGGCATCGATGCCGCCGTTATTGCTATGGATGATCAGTCCCTTGCCCAGGTTCCGCACCTCCACGGAACCGAAGCGATTGGTGATGTCGGCCGTGCCGGTCACATCGTTGGCGGTCACGGCGCCGTTGCCGCCGCGGACCAGGAGATCGCCGTCGTTCCCGCGGATCTCCACGCTGCCGAAGGCGTTTTCCACTTCCAGGCGCCCGCGTCCGCCGCTGACGCTGACCCGGCCGTTCCCGTTGTTGATCGAGGCGCCGGCGTGCGCATCGATTACCGTGACCCCGCCGAAGCGGTTCCGAATATTGAGCGGCGCGGTGTCCGGCAGGGTGATGTCGTAATCCACGCCGAATGATACGTTGTTCCAGTTGCTCGGATACGTGGTGCGGACCGACACACCCGTGGCGGCTTCATCCACCGATATCTGGATGCTTTCGGCGACGCGCCGGGCTTCCGCCGCGGTGCCGGCCGACGTGCGGATCACCGCATGGATCGACGCCTGGCTGCCGGCCTGTGTGCGGATCTCGATGTTGCCCAGCCGGTGGTCGATGCGGAAAGTCTTCCCGGGGGCCAGCGCGACCGTCTTCTGAAAGTCGCGCTTGAATTCTTCGCGCGCGAACGCCGTCAGCGCGCAGGTGAGGATCAGGACGAGATTAATTACGCTTCGCATTTTGCAACCATTCCTGTAAAGTGTTCTGCTTTTCGCGATAGAGCGAAGCAAGCTGGTTCTGCAGGTAGACGTTGTAGCGGTTCGCCGCTATGTTGGCCTTAAGGTCTGCGATGGCCGAATCGAGCACCGTGAGCTTCTCTCGGTACGCGGCCGCCAGCGGCGTGGGCGACTGCTCAAGGCCGGCGCCCGCCACTTTCGACAGCCGGTCGATCGACTGGGCGTAAGCGGCTTCGGCCTGCTGCACCTGGCGCAGGGTCTCTTCCGTGAGGAAGTCGCGGTTCTGCGGACGGCGCACGGGCTTCCACGGCTGCAACAGAACGGCCGCCATGAAGATGACGGCCGCCGCGGCCGCCGCCCACCGCCAGATGGGGATGACCTTGCGCGTCCGCCCGGCCGCCGCCATTTCGGCCTCGATCCGCGTCCACAACCCCGGGCTCTCCCATTCCTGGTGAAGCTGCGGAGCGACCCGCGAAATCTCCGACCACAGGTACAGCTCCTGCCGGCACCGTTCGCAGGTTTCGGCGTGCGCCCGGGCGTCGGGCATCAGCTCGGGAGATCGCAGCGCGCGTTCCAGGTCGTTGCATTGAAAAATCATCGCGGGGTCTCCGTCAGCAGACGCTTCAGCTCCTTTTTGGCCTCGAAGAGCCAGGCTTTGGACGTTCCCTCCGGGATATCCAGAATCGACCCGATCTCCGAATGCCGCATACCTTCCACCTCGAACAGCAGGAACACCATGCGATGCCGCGGATTGATCCGCCGTATGGCGTCGTCGAGCGCCACCTTCAGCCCGATCTGGCTGACCGGCGCCGCGTGGTCATCGCCCGGCGGCTCGGCCTCTCGCTGCCGTTTCCGCGCCAGGTCGTAGCACACGTTGATGACGATCCGGCACAGCCAGGTCCCGATACTCGACTGCCCCTGGAACCCGCCGATCGCCCGGTACAGCTTGAGGAATGTCTCCTGCACGGCGTCTTCGGCGTCCTGCCGGTTGCCCACGATATGGAAGGCGACCGACTTGAGCCGCGGCCCATGTGCCTGGTACAGTTGATCGAACGCACGGATATCCTGCCGCCTGCACGCGGCCAGAAGTTCGGCCTCGGAGCCGTATTCCACGGATGCCATTCGTTCGACTGGCGCCAACTGGCTTGCTCCACCCATTCTCGCTATTTCGTCCTTTGGACGGAGAGGGTGGGGAGATGGTTGGAAAAAAGCGGATCTATCCCGCCTGCAGAATCCGCCGGACCACTCCGGTGTTCTCCTTGACCTCATCGCTGAAGCGGGGGAACATGCCGACGATCACGGCATCGCCGGCCTTGATGCGGTCGAAGGCGAATTGGAAGGAGCGCTCCACCACGGCCGGGCTGTTGACGGTGCGGCCGGCGCCGAAGACTTTGAACGCCAGGCAGGGCTTGCGGGTCTGGCGAATCATCTTGCACATGCGATCGGGGTCGTTCTCCATGAACGTCTCGCCGAGGGGCGCTTCGCGGAACTCGGCGCGAGCTTCCTCGCGAGTGCGGGAAACCCTGTAGAGACACGCCTGGTAGTAGTCGATATCCCAGTCTTCGCTCTCGACGGTGTCGATCACCGCGGGGTTGTGGGTGGAGAGCCCGACCATCACGCCGGTGTCGCGAACCATCTTCAGATAATCGCGCACGGCCTGCTTGCGGCCATCGTGGAAGGCTTCGTCGGTGCGGTTGCCGTGGTGGCCGATTCCCAGCGGGCCGAGCTTGGCGACTTCCGGCAGCAGCTTCGGATTCTTCATCAGCTCGAAATCGGCCAGCAGGATGAGCTGCATTTTGCCGCCCTCTTCCCGGTACCGGCGGAAGTCGGCCATGGGCTGGTCGTTATAGTGAAGCTGCCAGGTGTTGATGCCGTTGCGCTCGCAGGCGTGCAGCACCTCCATCTTGCGGTCCTGGGTATACCAGTCGCGCATGCACTGGTCCAGAATGCGATTGAAGTGGGAGTATCCGTAGAACGGGTTGGACCCCACGATCATGCGCGTGATCTGGTGTTTGCCGAATTTGACCTTGGGGAGTGGGGCACTCTCCGTTTGCCCGGCTGCCGCCGCCACGGCGCCGAGTCCGGCCGCGGCCTGCAAAAACCCGCGGCGCGACTCCCTGGGACGATCGGATTCCATGCACCAATTGTGGCACCCTGCACGGCCGAGTTCAAGCAGTTCAAGACCTTAAATGCCTAGAAAGACAATCCCCACGGCGGCCTGACATGCGATAAGCTCTTCAGTCGAGGATCATCAATGCGCAGGAGAGATTTCATACCCGCCATCGCGGCGTCCGTAGCTGCTGCTCAGACGCCCGCCCCCCAGCCAGGGAAGGGGCGCCTGAAACAGTGTGTCACCCGGGGCGTTTTCGGCCGCGGCATGGCCTTCGAAGATACCTGCCGCGAGGCCGCGCGCATGGGCTGCGTCGGCTACGACCTGATCGGACCCGCCGAATGGCCGACACTGAAAAAGTACGGCCTCATTCCCACCATGTACCCGCCCGGCCCCGGCGGCACGATCCCCGAGGCTCTCAACCGTAAAGAGAATCACGAAGCGCTCGAGCCCAAGATGCACGCCGCGATCGACGAGGCGGCCGCCAACGGGGTGCCCAACATCATCACCTTCTCCGGAAATCGCAAGACCACCCCGGACGCCGAGGGCGCCGACAACTGCGTGACCTTCCTCAATAAGGTGAAAGCCCACGCCGAAGACAAGGGCGTCACGATCTGCATGGAGTACCTGAACAGCAAGGTCAATCACAAGGACTACATGTTCGATCACTACTACTGGGGCGTGGACGTGATGAAGCGCGTCAATTCACCGCGCGTGAAGATCCTGTTCGACATTTATCACGCCCAGATCATGGACGGCGACATCGTGCGCAATATCCGCGACAACTTCCAGTGGATCGGTCATTTCCACACGGGAGGCAACCCCGGGCGCCACGACATCGACGACACCCAGGAATTGAATTACCGCTTCATCGCCAAAGCCATCGCCGATCTCGGGTTCACCGGCTACGTAGGCCACGAGTATTCTCCCGCGCAAGGCCGCGAGCCGCTCGCCAGCCTCAAGACAGCGATGGGAATCTTCGACGTATAAAGCTTCCGATGTCCCAGGACGGCAGCGAGGAGTGGCTGGCCGCGGCGCGCGCCGCCGTGGAGATTGAAGCGGCGTCGCTCGCCCGCGCGGCCTCGCGCCTCGACGGCGAGTTGATCCGCGCCGTGGAGTTGATCCTGGCGCACCCCGGCAAGGTCGTAGTAACCGGCATCGGGAAATCCGGGCATATCGCGCGCAAGATCGTGGCCACGCTCTCGAGCACCGGCACGGCCGCGGTGTTCCTGCACCCCGCCGAAGCGGTCCACGGCGATCTCGGAATCTATACTCCGGGCGACCCCACGGTGCTCATTTCGAAGAACGGCAGTTCCACGGAGCTTCTCGCTCTGGTCCCGCTGCTGCGCGATTTTCAATCGCCGCTGATCGGCATTCTCGGCAACGCCGCCTCGCCTCTTGCTGAGAAGGTGGACGTTTATCTGGATGCCTCTGTGGAGCGCGAGGCCGATCCGAACAACCTGGCGCCTACCGCCAGCGCGGTGACCGCCCTGGCGTTGGGTCACGCCCTGGCCATCGCGCTCATGCGCGCTCGCAATTTCACTCCGGAAGAGTTCGGCAGGTTTCACCCCGGCGGCCAGCTCGGCCGCAATTTACGGCTATCCGTGCGGGAGGCTATGCACACCGGAGATGCGGTGGCTCGGGTCGCGCCGCAGTCTTCCGTGAAAGAGGTAATTATTGCCATGACCCGCTGCCCCCTGGGCGCGGCCTGTGTTCTGGAGGCTGACGGCGCCCTGGCCGGCCTGATCACCGATGGCGACCTGCGGCGCGCCCTCACCACCCACGATGATATCCGCCATCTGAGCGCGGCCGATTTGATGACCCGGCAACCCGTTTCGATCGGACCCGACGCCCGCGTCGGAGACGCGCTGGAGCGGATGGAGCAGCGGAACTCCCAGATTTCCGTACTTCCCGTGGTGGATTCCGGGGGCCGCTGGCTCGGGCTGATCCGGCTCCACGACGTCTTCCGGCGCGGACGCTAAACCTCGAGCCGGCTTACCGGTACCAGTCGTGGTCGCGGTGGAAGTGATGGCCGCCATCAGTGTAGCCCGGATCGGCCCAATCAGCGACGTGCATCGGCTGCTGCAGATCGAACCGGATCACGGCTCCTTCGGGAACGCGGATTTCCTGGCCGCGAGTCTCCACGCGCGCCCCTGTGGCCCCCGCTATCGCGCCGACAATGCTGCCCACCAGGCCGGAGCCCTCGTCGTAGTCGCGGCGCTCCATGTGATACTGGGGCCCCGTAGTATCGACCACATATCGCCGGCCGTTCACCCGGATGGATTCGAGATCCACTGCCATCTCGCGTGGTCCAATCTGTCTCACAATCAACTCCGCTTCGGCTCCCCGGGGAATGGCAAGGTCGCCGTCGCGCGCACGAACATCTTGCACCACACGGGCGTCATAAATACGCCCGCGCTCCCAACGGCTCACCTCGATCGGGGATTCCGTCCGAACGGCAATCTGTGTCCCAGGCAGGATCGTGTCCGCGAAAACGGTGGCCTGGGTGCCAATCAAAAGAATGGGTAGTGCCCATACGAATTTCATGATGTACCCTCCTGCGCATTCCAGTCGCAATCGGCGGGCCAGAAGCGTGGATTTGTACAGTTGGTCGCATATTGGCGAGTCGTTCAAAAGGCTACAATTTCTCCTATGAACCCCTACGCCTCCCATCTCGGAACTCGCAATGCGCGCGAGGTCATCGCGGATACACCGTCACGGCTCGAGGGCCTGGCCCGGCAACTCGGAGCGCAGGGCTTGAAGCGCAGCCTCGCCCCCGGCAAGTGGAGCGCCGGCGCGATTCTCTGCCACCTGGAGC
The DNA here is from genome assembly GCA_963836015.1 of Bryobacterales bacterium. Taxonomy (GTDB): domain Bacteria; phylum Acidobacteriota; class Terriglobia; order Bryobacterales; family Bryobacteraceae; genus CAWCDJ01. The sequence goes on from CAWIIF010000015.1 coordinate 2,262,115, forward strand.
ATGGCCGGCCACGACCTGAACCACTTGAAGCAGCTCGAAACCATCGCAGCCCGGGCGTGAGTTGCGCGCGGCCTCCCGCCCGGAGTATCGTCGATTCGTGACCATTTCTCGACGCACCGTATTAACCGCCCTGTCCGCGGCGGCCGCCGCCCAGGGGCAGCGCCAGCGCGTTCCCAACTGGAAGCCGAAACTCGGCGTCCTGTGCCAGTTCTCGGACGCGAATCTCGAATTCGTCAAGGCCCAGGGCTTCACCAGCATGCAGTTGCGGCTCGACCCCGACAAGCTGGACGATAACGCCATCGCCGCGATCAAAGACAAGATACAGAAATCCGGCATCTACGTTTCCTCGCTGGCCGTGGACGGGAACCACATCGACCCCGATCCGGCGCGCCGCGAGAAGCAGAACACCTATGCCCTGAAGTGCATCGACCTGTGCGGCAAGCTCGGCATTCCCAACATCGGCGGCCAGTCCGGCACCGAGAAAGGCAAGCCGCTCGCCGAGCAGGTGGACGAGATCGTCAAAGTCTACACCGAGAAGTACTTTCCCGCCTGCGAGCGCAACAAGGTGAGAATCCTGTGGGAGCCCTACGCTGGCGGACCCAATATCGCGACCGGCCCGGTAGGCTGGGAAGCGCTCTTCAAGGCGTTCAACAACAGCCCCCACGTGGGCCTGCAGTTCGACCCGTCGCACCTGGTGTGGCAGTTCATGGACCCGGTGGCGGCGGCGCGCGAATTCGCCGACAAAATCTACGACGTCCACCTGAAGGACACCGAGATCCTGTGGCACTTGGTGCGCCGCGGCGGCATTCAGCCTGTCAACAACGCCCGCTGGTGGCGGTTCCGCATCCCGGGCTACGGCTCGGTCGATTGGAAGGGCTTCTTCTCCGTGCTGGCCGAGAACGGCTACACCGGCGCCATGAACATCGAGAACGAAGACCAGTTTTACTACCCGGCATATAACGGCCAGGATTTTACGGAACAGTACAAGCGCGGCTTCGAGACGGCGCACGAGTTCCTCAAGACCCTGGTGCCGCCGGTTACGGCGTGAAGTGAAACGCTCGGGCACCGCTGACCTGCCGCTGCACGGCGGCCGCGTTCCCACCTGGCTGGCCGAACGCACGACCAGGCTGGGCACGGGCATTGCCGAAAGTGTGCTCAGCCACTACGGCGCGCCCGAGCTTCTTTCCCGCCTCAGCGACCCCTTCTGGTTCCAGGCGCTGGGATGCGTGATGGGAATGGACTGGCATTCCTCCGGCATTACTACGGCGGTCCTCGGCGCGCTGAAGCGGGGCCTCAATCCGCGCGCCCACGAACTGGGCGTCTACCTTTGCGGCGGCCGCGGCCGCCATTCCCGCAATACTCCGGATGAGCTGCGCGCCGTGGCCGAAAGCCGCGGACTGGATGGCGAGGCGCTCGTTCGCACCAGCCGCCTCACCGCCCGCGTGGACAACAATGCCATCGCCGACGGCTTCCAGATCTACCTCCACACGTTCATCGTTACCGCCGCCGGCGATTGGGCCGTGGTGCAGCAGGGCATGAACGACCGGAGCGGCCTGGCGCGGCGCTACCACTGGCATTCGGCCGCCGTCCGCGACTTCACGTCCGAGCCGCATACCGCCATCGTGGGCGACCCGCAGGGCGAAATCATGAACCTGGTGGACAGCCACGCGCGGCCCGCCCAGAATGCACTGCTCGAGATCGTGCGGACCAACGCACGCTGCAGTCGCTGGCTCTGGTGGCCGAGGTGGTCCACGGCGCGCCCTGCCGGTTCTCCGACCCAGCGCGCTACTCGTTCGCCCACGGCGGCAAGGATGGCCATCCATTCCCGGTGCCTCTTCGAACCTACGATGCCTCGATCGACGTGTTGAAGGGCGCGCTGGACCGCGCAAAGGTGGAAGACGCCGAAAAGCTCGATGGCTTCCGCCGGCTTCACCATTTCGTCCTGGCCGTGGAAGAGGCCTGCGCTCCGCATGCCGATTTCCGAGCCGTAGTAAGCCATGAGCGCCGCATCTCGCCGTCGCTCGGCGGGCGAACGGCCACCAAATCGAAGCAACTCAACCTGTTCGTCAAGTAGGGTAGCCCCCGGCCTGCCCAAGCGCCGAAGGCGCGTTGGATGAATCCACGCCCTTCGTGCATTCTAGTAGTCATATGAAACGAATGCTGTCTTTAGCCGCGCCGGCCCTGGCGCTTTCTCTCGCGTTGGGCGCGCCCGCCCTCCGCGCCGCCGAGATGCCCGCCGCCGGGTCCAAGGCGCCCGACTTCACTCTGCAGTCGCAGGAAGGCAAGACCGTCAGCCTGAAAGACTTCCGCGGCCAGTGGGTGGTGCTTTACTTCTACCCGAAAGATATGACCGCGGGATGCACTATCGAAGCCCATAATTTTCAGCGGGATCTCGATCAGTACACCGCCAAAAAGGCCGCCATCGTCGGCGTCAGCGCCGATAACATCGACTCGCACCAGCAGTTCTGCACCAAGGAGAGCCTGACTTTCCGGCTGCTTGCCGACCCCGGAAAGGAAACCATCTCCGCCTACGGATCGCTTGCTCCCAACGGGATGGTGGCTTCCAGGAATACGTTCCTGATCGATCCGGAGGGCGTGATTCGCAAGGTCTACACCAAGGTGAGTCCGAATCCCCACAGCCAGGAAGTGCTGGCGGACCTGACGGACCTGCAGAAAAAGGCCGAATAGCGGTCGTCGGGCTATAATCGGCTCGGATGAGGGGCAGCGGGAGCGAGTTCGAGCGGGTTGCCATGCCGCATGCGCGCAGCCTGCTCCGCTTTGCCCTCCGGCTGACGCGTGACGCCTTCGCCGCGGAAGACCTGGTGCAGGAGACGCTCCTGCTCGCCTGGCGCGGCTTCCATCAGTTCGAAGCCGGCACCAATGTGCGGGCGTGGCTTTTCCGGATCCTGATTAACGCGTTCCACGGACAGAAGAGGAAGGGGCGGGCCTCCCTCCCGACCCTCGCGCTGACTCCCGATATTACGGTGGCATCCCGTTCCCATCTCGAGTTTCTCGAAGTGACTCAGGCGCTCGATCGCCTGGGGGTCGAGCAGAGGACCGTCCTTCTGCTCGGGGTCGTGGAAGGGTTCACGTGCCGGGAGATCGCGGAGATTCTGACTGTCCCGATCGGTACCGTCATGTCGAGATTGAGCCGTGCCCGTGAGGCCATGCGCGAAGCGCTTTCCCCGCAGGGTGGCGGGCGCGGCGAAAAGGTGGGTCGATGACTTGCGCCGAAGTGACGGACCTCGCACCGCTCTATCTATCGGGAGAACTTGCCGGCGCGGAGCGCAACCGGTTCGCCGCGCACCTGGCCGCGTGTCCGGCGTGCCGGCGGGAGATCGAACAGCTAGCCTCCGTGGACGAGCGCCTGGTACGGACCCTGGGGCGTGACCTGCCCGACATTACGCTCCTCGAACAACGCGTCCGGAATCGCATTGCGGCGGAACGGTCGCGGCGCCGGTGGGTGGCGGCGGGTGTTGCCGCGGCGATCGCAGGGATCTATGGGTTGGTGAGCCTCGCATCGACTCCGCGCATGTATGCGGATGCGGCCCGCGATCATCGTGTGGAGGTGGTCGAGCAACAGCCGCGGCGCTGGCGGTCCGGCCCCGCCGGCATCGAACCTTTGGCGGCGCAGAGCGGCTTGACCTTTGCCCAGGCCGCGGCCCTCGCGCCGGCGGGCTATTCGCTGGAGCGCGCCAAGATCTGCGGCCTGGACGGTCAACGCATGCTGCATCTGGTCTTCGCGAACGGCACGCTCAAGTACTCGGTCTACGTGCGCCCGCACCAGGGCGCAAAGCGGGAAATTCGAATGATCCGCCGCGACTCGGAACAAGTCGCGGCCTTCGAGACCGGCCACTTCACCGCTGTTGTAGTTTTGGCCGGCTCCGCCGCGGAATGCGAAACTCTCGCGAAGCTCACCTCGCAGCGGCTCTAACGCAGGCTCACTTCAGCCGCAGGCTGTTCGTCACCACCGTGACGCTCGAAAGAGCCATCGCCGCCGAAGCCACCATCGGCGATAGCAGACCCAGGGCCGCCACCGGGATTCCCACGGTGTTATACGCGAACGCCCAGAACAGATTCTGGCGGATGATCCGCATCGTGCGCCGCGATAGCTCGATGGCTTCGGGAACGCCGTTCAGATCGCCGCGCATCAGGGTGATGTCGCCGGCTTCCATTGCGATATCGGTCCCCGATCCCATCGCGATCCCCAGGTCGGCCTGCGCCAGCGCCGGTGCGTCATTGATCCCGTCGCCCACCATGGCCACGCGTTTTCCGCCCGCCTGCAGCTTCTTCACTTCCGCCACCTTCTGGTCCGGGAGTACCTCGGCGAGCACTCGATCCACGCCGGCCTCGCGCGCCACCGTCTCGGCCGCGGCCTGGCGGTCGCCCGTGATCATCCACACCTCGAGCCCGATTCGCCGCAGGCGCTCGACCGCGCCGCGCGCCTCCGGCTTGATAGTGTCGGCAATCTGGATCGCCCCGGCGGCGGCGCCATCTACCGTCACCGTCACACCGGGCCGTCCTACTTCCACCACGCGGCCTCCGATGCGCGCCCGCACGCCCAATCCCGTTTGCGCCGAGAACTCGGTAGTCTCTTCGAGCGCGATGCCGCGCCGTTCGGCTTCCTCGACAATCGCCCGGCCCAGCGGATGCTCCGAGTATCGCTCCGCGCTTGCCGCCAGCCGCAACACCTCGCCCTCGTCGAACCCGGCCGCCGGCGTAATCCGCGTTACGGACGGTTTGCCGCGCGTGATCGTCCCCGTTTTGTCCAGCACGATCGCGCTGATGCGATGCGCCATCTCCAGCGCCTCCCCGCCCTTGATCAGGATGCCGCGCTCGGCGCCGCGCCCGGTCCCCACCATGATGGCCGTCGGTGTGGCCAGTCCCAGTGCGCAAGGGCACGCGATGATCAGTACTGCCACCGCGTTCACCATGGCGGTGGCGAACGGCGCCATGAACAGCCATCCCGCGAATGTGAGAAGGGCCGCCGCCAGCACGCCCAGCGTGAAATACCCGCTCACGACATCCGCCAGGCGCGCCACGGGAGCGCGCGAGCCTTGCGCCCGCTTCACCATCTCCACCATCTGCTGCAGCACCGTTCCACGCCCGACCTTGGTGGTCGTGTACCGCAAGCTGCCCGAACGGTTGATGGTGCCCGCGAACACCGCCGCGCCCGCGGCCTTCTCGACCGGAAGGCTCTCACCGGTCAGCATCGATTCGTCCACCGCGGAGTCGCCTTCGGTCACATTCCCATCCACGGGAATGCGTTCGCCCGGCCGGACTACCACCAGATCGCCTGTCCTCACCTCTTCCACCGGGACTTCGATCTCCGCTCCGTCGCGCAACAGCCGTGCCGTGGGTGGCTGAAGGTCCATCAATCGCCGTATCGCTTCCGAGGCCCGCCCGCGCGCCCGCGCCTCCAGCATACGGCCCAGCAGGATCAGCGCGATAATGACGGCAGCCGCCTCGAAATATACCTGGTGGCCGCCGCGAAGCGTTTCCACCAGCGAGTACAAGAACGCCGTCCCCGTTCCAAGCGCAACCAGCGTGTTCATGTTGGCCGCGCGATGCCGCAGCGCGTTCCACGCCCCGGTGTAAAACGGAGCCCCGGCGTAGAAGACCACCGGCAGCGTGAGCACCAGTTGCACCCAGGGCAGCCGGTGCAACATCCCCAGCACCAGTACCGGCGCAGCAAAGAACAGGGCCGCCAGGAATCGCCGGCGGTAACCCGGCTCTTCCGTGTCGGTCCGGGACGCCTTCTCGGGAACGCCGTAGCCCAGCTCTTCGATGGCGCCGATGAAGTCAGCCGGCCGCACACGTACCGGATCGTACTCGACGGTCGCCGTGGACGTCGCAAAATTCACTTTCGCGCGATCCACTCCCGGAGTTCCGGCAAGCGTGCGCTCGATGGTGCGCGCGCAGGCGGCGCAGGACATCCCCGAAACGGGCAGATCCACGCGCTCTGGGGCGGATACGTTCATGCCGGCACTTCGTAGCCGAGCTGCCGCACTGCGTTGACCAGCACCTCGGGCTTGACTAGCGACGAGTCGTACTCCACCCGGGCGCTCTCGCCCCCCAGGTCGACGGTGGCCTTCGTGACGCCAGGCACCCCCGAGAGCTTCCGCTCCACGCTGCGTGCGCAGTTTCCACAAGTCATTCCCTTTACCGGCATTTGCAAGGTTTCGAGAGGCATACTTATATGATGCAACCGTACGCCCCACTGTCACAGGAGGAAGTGAAATGATTTTTGCCGACGCGCAGTTGGCGCGGCGCCTCGAAGCCGCTGAAGCGGCCAACGCCCGCGGCTGCAGCGTGAGGGACGGGGCGGCGGTGCTTGAGATCGCGGGCGGCATCGCGATTTTCATGGGAGTCGATTCGCCTCTCAGCCAGGCCGTGGGCATCGGGCTGAATGGACCGGTGAGCCCCTCCGAAATCGGACAGATGGAGTCCTTTTTCCGCAGCCGCGGTGCTCGCGTTTCGATCGATTTGTGCCCGCTTGCCGAGCCCGGCCTGCTGCCGGTCCTCGCCGATCGCGGCTACCGCCCGACGGAATTCAACAACGTGCTGGTGAAGAGCCTCGCCGGTGCTCCGGCAGTTCTGACGCCGCGCGTCCGCCGCGCTGCCACGGAGGAGCAGGAGCGCTGGTCCCATACGGTCGGCTGGGGGTTTTTCGACCGGCCCGAGCTCACCGGAGCGGAGATGGACATCGGCCGCTCGGTCTTCGCCATGCCCGGGCGCGCTGTGCTACCTGGCCGTGACAGACTCCGGCGACCCGGTTGGCGGAGCGGCCGCCGCGATCCGCAGCGGGCTCGCCACCTTGTTTGCCGACAGCACCATCCCCGGCTTCCGCCGCTGCGGCCTCCACCGCGAACTGATCGCCGCCCGACTGAACGAAGCCATCGCGCAAGGGTGCGATGCCGCCACCGCTGCCACCCTCCCGGGGAGCGCCTCTCAGCGCAATTACGAGCGGATGGGCTTCGAGGTTGTCTACACGAAGATCACGCTCGTGGCCTGAGAAATTTTTGAGAGATCGGGAGCGTTCCATGCACTACCCACTCTCGTGCGGCTCGACCAGTGGTTGTCAATCTGTCTGGTCCCCCTGGCGCTCTGGATCCTGCTCAGCGGGCTGGACGATCTGTTCATCAGCCTGGTATCCCTCGTCCTCCACAGGGAGCGGCTCCCGCGGCCGGCGGACTCGGACCTGGAACACACGCCCGAGCGCCGGATCGCTCTCTTTGTGCCCCTGTGGCACGAGCACGGCGTCATCGGCCGCATGCTCGAGCGCAATTTCTCCGTCATCCATTACGAGAACTACGAAGTCTTCGCCGGCGTCTACCCCAACGACCCCCTCACCTGCGATGCCGTCTCCGAGGCTGCCCGCCGGCATCGGCGCGTCCACCCGGTGGTGTGTCCGCACGCCGGCCCCACCTCCAAGGGCGACTGCCTCAACTGGATCTATCGCGGCATGGAAGAGTACGAGCGCCTCCACGGCGTCCGGTTCGATGTGGTGGTCACCCACGATGCCGAAGACCTCATCCACCCGCAATCGCTCCGCTACATCAACTGCCTTTCCCGCGAATATCAGATGGTGCAGATCCCGGTTTTGCCCCTGCCGACCGGCCTGCGGGAATTGACCCACGGCCTGTACTGCGACGAGTTTGCCGAATACCAGTCCAAAGACATCCCGGTCCGCCAGTTCCTGGGCGGATTTCTGCCTTCGAACGGCGTTGGCACGGGTTTCGATCGGGGTGTCCTGGGCCGCCTGGCGGTCGATCGCGGCGGGCAGGTCTTCGACCCCGCCTGCCTCACCGAAGACTACGAAAACGGCTATCGCCTGCACGCCCTGGGCTGCCGCCAGACCTTTGTCCCGCTGCGCTTCGATTCCACCGTTCTCACTGCCACCCGCGAGTATTTCCCCCGGACTTTTCGCCGGGCGGTCCGCCAGCGCAGCCGCTGGGTAACCGGTATCGTGCTCCAGGGATGGCAGTTGCACGGATGGCGCGCTCCCCGCCGCCAACTCTATTGGTTCTGGCGCGACCGCAAGGGCCTGATCGGCAACCTGCTGGCTCCGTTCGCCAACTTTCTGCTGCTGGCCGGAATCACGCTCAAGGCCCCCGAGCTTGCCGCCCTGGGCGCTGGCGCTCTGTGGCGTCAATCTCGGCATCTCCGTGTTTCAGGCGTCCCTGCGCGCCGCGTACGCCGCCCGCATTTACGGCTGGCGGTTCGCCTCGGGTGTCCCCGTCCGGCTCTTCTGGGGGAACCTGGTCAACTTCTGCGCCACCGTGGAGGCCGTCCGCCAGTTCACCGCCGCTCGGTGGCAGGGCCGCCGCCTGGCTTGGCGGAAGACCGAGCACGTGTACCCTCCGGGCCACTCTGCTGCATATGGACGAAGGCGGCTGGGAGAGATTCTCGTCCACCTTCGCTATATCTCGACGGGCGAACTGGAAATGGCTGCGGAGGGCTGCCCAGCCGACATGAGAATTGGTGAATATCTTGTTCTGAATCATCAAGTTGAGCTTGAAAATCTCTACCAAGCCTTGAGCATCCAGGCGGGGCTGCCATTAGGGAGTCCGCCGGCTTCCGAGTTCAGCCTCCCGGCAACGCGCTTATTGCCCGCGGACATGGTGCGCCGCCGGAAGGTCATACCTTACCGGGTGTCCAGAGGCCAGATGCACCTGGTGACTCCGGAATTGCCCTCCGAGGCGGTGATTGCCGAGCTGGCCGGACATTCGCCGCTCGAACCGAGATTCCGCCTGGTGCGTCCGGAGGAGTTCGAACGCCTGATGTGTCTCTATCTCCCGGCTGAACCCTACCAGCCGGCGGTTGCGAGCGGGGCGACCGTACGGTCCAGTTCCTGATCCGTCCACCCGGCGACCCGCACATCGCGATGCAAGCTCCAGCGCTCCACATGCGTCAGCGATTCCCCGGGCGGCAGGAGTACGAGCGGCCCGAGCGTTTCCAACTCCAGGAAATCGGCGTTCGTAAACGTCTCGAAGGAGCAACCCAGATCGGGGTAGTCCGACGGACGGCCGTTCGCTTCACAGCGTTTTACGAAGAGTTCGCCGTTGAGCAGGTACGCGCCCCATGTCTTTTGGTGGAAGCTGCCCAACTTTTGGGGTGTGGGGTTGCCCGGGTCCTGCAGCAGGACCAGGTACTTCTCGAGCAGACGCCACCGCGGATCGTTGAGGCTGGTGAAGGCCCACATCACCAGCGGGTTGGTGGGAGCGAGGATCTCGGGGTGAGTGCCGCGCGGGGGAAAACCGTGGATCCCGGCGCCCCCCGGCGCCATCATCGTGAGAGCCCAAGGCGCGGCGATGCAGGGCTTACCGCCGCGATTGCGGACGCTGTGATGCACCGTGACCCCGGTGCCGGCGGGGTCCATCTCGATGGAGAGCCGCTTTTCGAAGCCGGTCAACTCCTCGACCGGCTGAGTTGCCTCGAGCACATCGCCGCGCACCTCGATGTGCACGGGACCGTTGTCCGGGGCGTAAGTCCGGACAGGATCTTCGGGCGCCACCCAGATCCGGTGGCCGCCGCGCAGCTGCCACTCAGGCTCTCCCGATTTGCCGAGGCCCGCCTCGAACTCCTTGAAAAAGTTCTGCCCGTTGGCAAAACCGTAGCGCATGATTCGCGGGCCGATGTCGCCGGTGACGACCGCTTCCACTTCGCCGTTGGTAATGCGATAGCAGTTCGGCCATCCCTTATAGTTGATTTTTTCGGTCACCAAGGGTTAGATTAGCGCGCTTTCAAAGCGTCGCCGTGCCGATCAGCACCAATCCAATGGTGTACCCCGCGAGCATCAACGCCAGGTACTTCGAGGTTCCCGCCGGAGCCGACGCGGAACTCGTGCCAGATCACCAGACCCCACAGGGCGGCAACCAGGGTGGCTCCCTGGCCCAGGGCGTACGAGATCGCCGGTCCCGCTACCCCGGAGGCGATCACGTTCAGGCTCAGTGCCAGCATCCAGATGCATCCGCCCAGAATGCCGAGCAGGTGCAGCCGCGCGCTGCCCCGGAAATAGTCCGCGTACGTGACCCGGCCTGCCTTCATGAACACCGTATTCCAGGCCAGGTTGCTCACCAGCACGCCCGCTCCGAAGAATACCAGCGCCGCATAAGGCGTGAGCGTTCCCGCCGCGATGTTCCGGAAATCCGGCGAGATGGACCGTATCAACTGCGGATAGAACGAACCCATGAGACAGCCGGCGACCGCGGAGAAGATCAGGCCGCGCAGCGGATTCCTCCCGCCGCTTCGAGGCAGGCGCCGGTGCGCCGTCCCGGAGAGAATCATCGCCAGCACGATCAACGCAACCCCGGCGAACAGGAGCACCGGATTGCCCTTGGGTGTCGCCAGGTAGCTCTCCACGGTTCCGATCACGAGCGCCAGCCCGACACCTACCGGGAACGCCACCGACATCCCCGCGGCGTCGATCCCCACCACCAGCAGAATATTCGACAGGTTGAACAGGGCGCCGCTGAGCAGGGCCGGCCAGATATATCCGGAAGCCGCCGAGCGCATATTGGCGAGGGTGCCGGCGCCCTCGCTTCCAGTCGTGCCGAGCGAGAAAGCGAAGATCAGGCCAAACAGGAATACGCCGATCGCGTAATCCCAGTAGAAAAGCTCGAACGGCCACTTCTCCTTGCCGGCGAGTTTCTGGGTATTCGCCCAGGAACCCCAACCGAGCATGGTGATGACGCAGAATACGATCGCGACCGGCAGGCTGTCGACGACAAACATGGTCTGGTGTCTCCCGATGAAGAGACTTCAGAATAGTCCAGAGACCGGAGGGACACAAGCCAGCAGCCGCTCCAGGTAGGCCGCCGTGCCTGGCTCGCCTTCGCGCGGAGCCCATGGAGCGAAATCCTTATCGGTAGTCGGCGTATACGGACCGGGCTTCACTTCGTAGCACACGGCCTCGGGCGAGAGCACGGCGAGCGTGTGCCACACGCCCGCCGCAACGTCGATACCGGGCTGTTCGCCGCCCAGCACATACGTGCCGGTGACTTTGCCCGTATCGTCGAAGGTGAAGAAGGCGATCGCCCCCGAAAGGACCACGAAGGCTTCCGGCTTCGGCGGCGTCGTGTGACGGTGCGGAGCGATGTATGTGCCGCGCATCATCACGTTGAGGAATCGGTGCGGGTTTTCCTCCATCGTGGAGTGAAAGTTGTGATTGGTTCGCAGCCGCGGCGACTGCCGCGCCCGTTCGATCAGCGATTCGAAAAGTTGCGAGTTCAGTAGCTGGACTTGCGGTTCCGGCATGCGGCGTCAGGAGGCCATTTCCAGCCTACCATGGTCGTCGCAATGGCCCCCGTGCGGGTGGTGCAGGTGCCCGTTCACCAGGTAATCCTCGTGGTTGCCGTGCGGCACGCGCTCATGTCCGCAGTTCGGTCCGTGAACGTGGGAGCCGCACTTTTGCTCCGGCGTGCAGCGCTCGGGGAATGCGGACCCCACGCTCAGCCGGTGATCGTCCACATGGTCGCCGTGAGTGTAGTGCATGTGACCGTCGTGAAGATAGTCGGTATGCCCGTCATGCTTGACCGCGGTGTGTCCGCAATTCGGACCGTGCTGATGAGTATGCCCCTCGTGGTGGGCGCAGGCTGCTGCTGGGTTAGCCATGGATGTGTTCTCCTGTTGCATGATCGTCCGCCCGCTCCGCTCCGTCAATCTCCGATTGTTTCTCGAAACACCGCGGCGGCGGCGTAAACGAGTGCCATGATACGCTGGTTCCCCATGAGGGTCTTCCGCGGCGTTCTCCTCTTCCTGTGCTGTGTGTTGTTTGCCACCGAGCCGAACGATGCGACCCGCCGTTGGTGGTCGCACGTACAGGCGCTGGCCAATGACGGAATGGAAGGACGCGAAACCGGCACCCAGGCCTACCGTAACGCCGCGCGCTACGTCGTCACACAGTTCGAACGCGCCGGTCTGAAGCCGGCCGGCGAGAAGGGATACTACCAGACCGTGCCGATGCACGAGGTCCGCTTGCTCACCGATCAGTCCCGGGCGGAACTGGTGCGCGGAGATACCGTACGGAAACTCGAATGGCTGCGGCAGATCGTAGCGCCGGCACGCCCCGGATTGCCGGAGAGCCTGGATGCGGCCCTCGTCTTCGCAGGCTCCGATCCGAGCGCCAGAGGCCTGGAGGGCAAGATCCTGGTGCGTTTGGGAACTCCCAGCCCGTCAGGCCGGGAATCGCGCGCCCGCGGGCGTGGCCGCCATCCTCACGATCGATGCCACCACCGGCCCCGAGCCTCCCCGGTGGCCGGCCGCCTATGCCAAGACCGTGACACTCGCGGGCACTCAGGCGCCCTCCGGCGCGACGCTCGCCTTGCGCTTCAATCCCGCCTTCGCCGATCTCCTGTTCGAAGGCTCCGGCCACACCTACGGCGAGATGGCTGCCCTGGCCGCGGAGGGCAAGCCGCTGCCGCGCTTCGATCTGCCTTCCCGGCTCCGCCTGCAGTTTCGGACCGCCGGCCGCGATCTCGAATCCGACAACGTCCTGGCGGTGCTGCCCGGCAGCGACCCCGCGTTGGCCGGCGAATACGTCGTCGTTTCCGCGCACCTCGACGGCTACGGCTTCGGCGAACCCTGGAATGGCGACCGCATCTACAACGGCGCCTTCGACGATGCGGCTTACGTCGCGACTCTGATCGACATGGCCGAGCGGCTGCACGAATCCGGCACGAAACTCAAGCGGTCGCTCCTGTTCGCGGTCGTGACTGGCGAGGAGAAGGGACTCCTCGGCTCGCGCTACTTCGCGCAGCATCCCACCATCGCCAAGGAGAAGCTGGTGGCCGACATCAACCTCGATCAGCTCCGCCCGATCTTCCCGCTCACCATCCTGACCACGCTGGCGCTCGACCAATCCACGCTGGGCGATACCGTGAAGCAGGTCGCCGGCACTATGGGAATCCGCATTCAGCCCGACCCGGAGCCGGAGCGCAACCTGCTGCGCCGCTCCGATCATTACAGCTTCATGCAGATCGGCGTGCCGGCGGTCGGTTTCATCTTCGGTTATGAAAACGGTTCATCGGATGAGGCGGTGTATCGCCGTTGGTACAAGGAGCGCTATCACAGTCCGGCCGACGATCTCAATCAGCCGTGGGACCCGCCCGCCGCCGCGAAGTTCAACGACTTCTTCAACCGGATGGTCGAGACCGTCGCCAATGCCAGCGTGCGGCCGGCCTGGACGAACCAATAGGGCCTTTATCCCACGATCTTCCGATACTTTTCGTAGCCTCGCTCCCATTCCACGCTCGGCCGCGGCTCCACCGTGACCGGCGGGAACGATCGCCGCACCACGGCGCGAATCTCGTCGAGCCCGCTGAGTTCGCCGGCCCCCATCGCCTGCACCAGGATGTTGCCGATCGCGGTCCCCTCGCTCGGCCCCGCCACCACGCGCCGGCCCGTGCAGTCCGCCACGAACTGGTTCAGCACCATATTCTTCGAGCCGCCGCCCACGATGTGGATTACGTCGACCTGGCGGTTCGACAGTTTCTCCATGCCTTCGAGCACGTGGCGGTAGCGCATCGCCAGGCTCTCCAGGATGGATCGCGCGTACTCCGCATGGTTGGCCGGCGGCTCTTGCCCCGTCTGGCGGCAATGCTCGGCGATCTTCGACGGCATCTCCCCGGGCTCCAGAAAGACGTCGGGATCGAGCGCCGCGCGGAACGGCTCCGCTTCCGCCGCCATGCGCGCCAGCTCTTCGTAGGTGTATTCGGAGCCCGCCTGGCTCCACGCCCGCCGGCACTCCTGCAGAATCCACAGCCCCGCGATGTTTTTCAGCAGCCGGATCTTGCGCTCCACCCCGACCTCGTTGGTGACATTCAGCGCCTGCGCCTGCTCGTTCATGATGGGCCGGTCCAGCTCCAGGCCCAGCAGCGACCACGTCCCCGAGCTGATATAGCACCAGTGCTCGTGGCGCTCGGCCGGTACCGCAGCCACCGCCGCCGCTGTATCGTGGCCGGCGGTTGCATACACCGGGGCATGCGGAGCCTCTAGCATCTTTCCCAGCCGCGTTCCGGGCGGCACCAACGGACACAAAATCTCGCCGGGCAGATCCAGCCGCTTCAGCAGCTCGGTGGCCCAGGCCATCTCGGACGGGCTGAAGAACTCGGTCGTGCTGGCAATGGTGGTCTCCGATTTGGCCACGCCCGTGAGCCAGTAGTTAAACAGGTCGGGGATGTTCAGCAGGCGCGTAGCGCCGTCGAGCGCCGGGTCTTTCGACAGCTTCATGGCATACAACTGCACGAGCGAGTTGATCTGCATGTGCTGGATGCCCGTGTACGCGAATACCTCTTCGGGCGGCACCACCAGGAACAGCTTCTCCATGGCCGCGTGATTGCGGGGATCGCGGTAGTGCCTGGGCCTTTCGATCAGCGCGCCGTTGGCCGCCAGCAGCGCAATATCCACGCCCCATGTATCGACGCCCACTCCATCGAGCGCCAGTTTCCGGTCCTTCGACGCAATGGAAATGCCCTTCTCGATCTCCTTCCACAGTTGCTTGGTATCCCAGAACAGCGCCTCGCCTTCCCGCACCGGCGTGTTCGGAAAGCGATGCAGTTCGTCGACCGTCAGATGCCCGGCGCGAAGTGTTCCCACAATGGCGCGCCCGCTCTCGGCGCCCAGATCGATGGCCAGGTAATGTCCCATAGAAGGATATGATAACGGGCAGACGCTCTCGAAGGAGACGAAGCCCGATGAGTTCCGAGCCGCAGCCGGTTTCCGGCGCCCCCGCCTTCCTGTTCGACCTCGACGGCACCCTGGTGGACAGCGTCTACCAGCATGTGCTGGCGTGGCGTGACGCGCTGGAGCGCGCCGGCCTGCCGCTGGCGGTGTGGCGCATCCACCGCCGGATCGGGATGAGCGGAGGACTGTTCGTCAACGCGCTGGCCCGCGAGACCGGCCGCGCCCTCGGCCCGGAGCAGGTCGCCGACGTCCAGCGCTGGCACGGCGAAGCCTTCCGCCGGTACTCGGCGCAGGTGCGTCCTCTCCCCGGCGCGAGGGAACTGCTCGCGTATCTGGCAAGCGTCGGGGTCCCGCACGCAATCGCCACCAGCGGCTACGCCGAGAGCGCCGGTCCGTCGCTCGCAACGCTCGGGATCGGTCCCGGCTTCCCGGTGGTGACTCGCGACCAGGTCGCCCATGCCAAACCGGACCCCGACCTGTTTCTCGCCGCGGCCGGCCGCCTGCAGGTGCCCATCGAGCATTCCGTGGTGGTCGGCGACAGCATCTGGGATCTCCTCGCTGCGAGGCGGGCGCGGGCTCTCGGAATCGGCCTGATGTCCGGAGGCTACGGCGAAGAGGAGCTGGAACGTGCGGGAGCGTACCGAGTCTACCAGGATCCCGCTGATCTTCTGGCGCATCTCGACGAAATCGGCGTCAGGATCTGATGAAATCGGAGGATCTATGTCTGTGTACGTTCTGGCGTTTCTGATCGGCGTGGTGGCCGGCCTGCGATCGATGACCGCGCCGGCCGTCGTCAGTTGGGCGGCCCGGCTCGGGTGGCTACATCTGGAAGGCTCCCCGCTGGCATTTCTGGGTGCCGCTGTTACGCCGTACATTCTGAGTGTGCTGGCGATCGGCGAGCTGATCAATGACAAGCTGCCGAAAACTCCCAGCCGGAAGAGCGCCGGTGCCCTTCGCGGCCCGGGTAGTGATGGGCGCGTTGTGCGGAGCGGCGCTGGGCGCGCCGAGCCAGGCGCTCATCGGAGGCATCGTCGCGGGGGTGCTCGGCGCGGTCGCTGGGACAATGGGCGGCTACGAGGCCCGCACGCGGCTGGTGAAGGCAACCGGAGGCAAAGACCTTCCGATCGCCCTGATCGAGGACGCCATCGCGGTCGGCGGAGCATTCTGGATCGTCTCTCAATTCTCATGACACCCCACTTCGATGCGGTCATCATCGGCACCGGCCAGGCGGGCCCCTTCCTGGCATCGCGCCTCACCGCGGCAGGCATGACCGTCGCGATCATCGAGCGCAAACTGTTCGGCGGCACTTGCGTCAATACCGGCTGCATCCCTACCAAGACCATGGTGGCGAGCGCTTATGCCGCCCACATGGCACGGCGCGCCGCGGATTTCGGCGTGACGGTGGATGGCCGGGTGACCGTGGACATGCGGCGCGTCAAGGAGCGGAAGGACGCGATCTCCGGGAAGTCGCGGGTCGGGGTCGAGACCTGGCTGAAGCAGATGAAGAACTGCACGGTCTACGAGGGACACGCCCGCTTCGAGTCTCCGCGCGAGATCAGCATCGGCTCGGAGAAAATCGCCGGCGATCGTATCTTCATCAATGTCGGCGGCCGCGCGGTCGTACCTGCCATGCCGGGGCTCGAACAGATCGAGTACCTCACCAACAGCTCGATGATGCAGGTCGACTTTCTTCCGCGGCACCTGATCGTCGTGGGCGGCAGCTATGTCGGGTTGGAGTTCGCCCAAATGTTCCGGCGATTCGGCAGCGAGGTGACCATTCTCGAGATGGGGCCCCGCCTGATTCACCGGGAGGATGAAGACGTTTCCACCGCGATTCAGGAAATCCTGGAGCACGAGGGCATCGGCCTCCGCCTGAACGCGAAATGCATCGGGTTCTCCAAGCGGGGCGAGGAGACGTGGGCGCGCGTCGATTGCGAGACAGGCGCACCCGAAGTCGGCGGCAGCCACGTGCTGCTGGCCGTCGGCCGCCGCCCGAATACCGACGACCTGGGCCTGGAAAAGGCCGGTGTGGCGATGGACGCGCGCGGCGACATCGTCGTCGACGACCAGCTGCGCACCAGCGTCCCGGGGATCTGGGCCCTGGGCGATTGCAACGGGAAGGGCGGCTTCACCCACACCTCCTACAACGATTTCGAAATCGTGGCGGCGAACCTCCTGGACAACGACCCGCGCAAGGTCAGCGACCGGATCACCGCCTACGCGCTGTACGTCGACCCGCCGCTCGGACGGGCCGGTATGACGGAATCGGAAGTCCGCAAGTCCGGCCGGAAAGCGCTGATCGGCAAGCGCCCCATGACCAAGGTGGGGCGGGCGGTCGAGAAGGGCGAGACGCAGGGCTTCATGAAGGCCATCATCGATGCGCAAACCCGCGAAATCCTGGGCGCGGCGATTCTCGGGGTCGGGGGCGACGAGGTCATCCACTCGATCCTCGACGTCATGTATGCGAAGGCGCCCTATACGGTCATTCAACGCGCCGTGCACATTCATCCGACCGTCTCGGAGCTTGTCCCGACGATGCTCGGCGAACTGCAGCCGTTGGACGGCGCCTAAAGGGCGATCTCGTAATACAGATCGGTCACCGAGACGCGGTCGGCGAACTTCTTCCACTCGCCCGCATCCCCATTTTTCGGTTTGAGCGTGTCGAGGTCCGCCGCGGCCTTGACGCGGTCGTCGATGCGCAGGACGCGCCCGTGAGTTTTCTCTTTAATGCGGTCCACCAGGTCGGGCAGCGGCATGCGCCCCCAGCGCTTCTTCACGGCCATGGCGTGGTCCACCGGAATCATGGCGACCAGGTCGTCGCTGGTCATCTGCTCGAGGCCTTTCGCCTTGAGCGTCGCGTTGTGGCTCCCGTGGTGGCCGACCTTGTAGAAGACCGTCCGCGCCAGCAGGTCCGGCCCCTTCACCTCGGTCTTCTCGCCGGTCTTCGAGTCTTTGAGCTCCCACTTCACATCCTGCCAGCTCAGCCAGTTTCCGGCCTGCGCGTCGCCGGGGAACAGCATGATCTCGCCCGTGTCCATCAATTCGATGGCCAGCACCAGGCTCGTATTGTTCGTGGCCGAATCGAGTTGCAGCGCCATGGTCTCGGAAGCTTCCATCCACATCGCATCGATGCGCCGCCACGATTGATCGCGGACCTCTCGTCTGGCGCTTACGTTGTAGATGCCGGTGTCGGTCGAATCCCCGTAGTAGCGTTTTACGAAGAAAGGAACGTGCTCGGCCCGGGCCATGGGGATGGCGTACCGGGCGTCGAACGGTTCTTCGATCTGATCGTCCGGTTCGGCGCCCGCATCCGCCGCCGCGCCCAAGCCGCGCGTGAGGGCTGAGATCAGCAGCGCTTGCGACCCATTGGGGCCGGCGTCGAGTCCATAGGCCTCGTTCTTGCCCGGGTTGGACTTCTTGATCAGCTTTTCGTCCTTGGGCGGTCCCAGAACCCAGAACCGGATTCCCGGCAACTCGGGAAGCTCGATGGGAGGCTCGCCCGGCTGGCAGAAGCGCGGCTTGTTCCCGGCGCGCTGCTTCACGTAGTTCAGCGCGTCTTCGGTGGATCCGGCCTTGGCGCCGAAGAAGCCCACCAGGCTTTCCACGTGCTGGGCTGTCTCGGCGGCTCCCTGTAGCGCCAGGTGGTTCACCGCCATTCGCAGGGCATTCTCCGCAGTGCGGCGTTCCTTCCTCAGTTTGTTGGCCAGCGTGTCTTTCGGATCTTCGGTCCACGCGAGCCACACGCTTCCAATTTTCAGTTTGTCAAACAGATCTCGCACCTGAACGAAGCCCGAAATGTGGTCCCAATGCTCGTGAGTCGCCACCAGCACGTCGATCCGTCCACCGGTTTCTGTTGTGACGTCGTTCAGGATCCGCTTCATGGGCGTGCCCGGGTCCGAGGTTCCCAGCACCACTCCGCAATCGATCAGCATGTAGAACGGCTTGCCCGAGGCTCCCGGCAGTGTGAGCAGGAAGCAATCGCCCAGGCCCTGCCGGTACATCCGAACGCGAACACGCGGTGCGGCCCGCCGGCCGGCCGCTTTTTTCGCCGGAGCTTTTTTCGCCGGAGCTTTTTTCGCCGGGGCCTTCTTCACCGCACCCTTCCTGGCCGCGGTTTTCTTTACGGTAGCTTTTTTGGTGGCCATGGTCGCTCTCCTGTTCACATGCCCCGATGCAGCATGGCGAAGGGTTCACGCTCCCCCGCCGGGTCGAAGTACGATTGGCTCCCCTCGGCCGCCATTCGCAGGAACTGCTGTTCCGCCTGGACGCGGCTCGCGCTGCCGACGCGCTTGCGAATCGCGTAGCGGATGCGCTCATTCTGCAGATCGATCAGAAGCGTGCAGCCGCCGCGATGCGTCGTCTTCTCGCCCGTGTTGGGGTCGGTGACGCGGAACCGCTGGACCGCCTCGACCACCAGGTCCGTCATCTGCTGGCTGCGGCTGCTGATGCGGCGCGCCGGGCGGACAGAGTGGATCTCGAGCAGCGGAGTTCCATCCTCCCGCAGCGCGACGCCCTTCGGCACGGTTTTGCCGGCCTTCACGAATACGCCCAGGTCGGCCTCCAGCGCTTCCGCCTCCCCGGACGTGAGATTCTGCTGCAGCCAGTTCCAGAGCTTGAATCCGTTCGACTCTGCGAGCGCATAGGACTTCCTGCGGTTGCTCGCGAGATTCCAGGTGATGTCGAGCGAGCTCAGCATGTCGCGAATCCTCTCCGGCTCGAAGGTAAAGTTGGGAGGCTGCCAGCGCAAGTTCTCTTCCGAGAGGTTGCGGACGCCCTCGGGGAAGATTCCGCGCGCGCGGAACCCCGAGATGAACGCCGTGCGGTAGTTCAGCTCGTCTTCCGGCTCGAGGTCCATATCGGCCGTGATGAGGGCGCGCAGATAGTCGCCGAAGGTGAGGTCCACCGGAGGGCAATAATCGAGCGCCCGAATACAGGCCGTCAGCACGTGCGAGGCCGTGGTGGCAGCCTCCGCGGCCATGCGGTTCACCAGGTCGATGGAGATGTCGCCGGGCGGCAGCACGCCGGTTCCGCCGGTGGCCAGGCGCCTCAGGTCCATGATCCGCGCATCGTAGATTTCGAGAAACGCCTGGAAGATGGCCGCCAGCAGCACCGCGCCGCGATCGTGGGCTTCCGTGGCCTCCTCGTAATCCGTGGCCTTGGGAGGCGTACCGAGTGCGCTGCGCAGCGCGCGCGACCCGCTGGAGGCCTGTCCGAACTGTTGCGCCAGGTCGGCCAGAAGATTCGTCCGGCGCAGCTCGCCGCGCGTGCGGGCGATCGTGTGCTTGAGCGCTTCGGGAATCGTGAAGTGCTGGAACAGGGCGACGATGTCGGCAAAAGCCTCGTGAAACGCCGCGATGTCCGGATTCGTGTCGAGCTGGTAATAGCGATGCAGGCCGTCCAGCAGGGCGTGCGTGGTTTCGTGCGCCACCACGTCGTGCGAGAGGCAGGAGAACACCAGGCCGCCCGGCAGGTTGTCGCCCGCGTTATCGCCCGCGTTGAAATAGCCGAACAGCAGCGATTTTTTCGGAGGGCTGTAGAACGCGTTGGCCTCTCGCAAGGCGTGCGGATAAATTCGGAGGCGCTGCACATAGTACGTGCGGAGACTCTCGCCGTTCTTGGGCAGCGGCATGTAGGGTGCCCACAGAGCCGTCCGCCCGAGCGCCCGCTCAAACCGTCCGATGGTCGTCATGGCCACCGCATAGACCATCTGCTGATGGAACTGCGGGACGCCTTCGGCCGGGTCGAGTCCGTCGGACGCCAGCAGGTGCGGATGGTTCAGGTCCACCGGCGCGTAGCAGGCGTTCGACGACGGATCAACGTCCACCACTTCGAGGTATTCGCCTACCGGCCCCGGCTGCAGGTCTGGCTCCCACGGAACTTCGAGCGTGGTCTCGTTGAGCGACTCCGTGTCCACGCGCATTCCGAGCGCGGGGTCGAACGCGAACACCCGCAGCCTGCGGGTGAATGGTGCGGGTACTTGTGGGCTCTCGGCTGCGGTCGGCGCCAGCTCCGCTCCGGAAGGCACCACCGGCCGCTCTTTACTCACCGGCTTCCCGAGCGCATTCTTCAGCGCCTTCGACGCTCCGGGATGCTCGAGTATGGCTTCCAGAATCTGGCGGCGCACCGCCGCCGGAACCTCGCGAGGTGGCCGGTCGGGGTCGATTCCCGCGTTGATCAGCAGATTCTGCAGCTCGCCGCTCCGCGCTAGAATCTGGGCCGCTTCGACGCGGAGCATGCGCTGCGCCGCGGTGGGCTTGGCCGCGCCGAAGATCGTGCCCAAAGTGGGTTCGAGCAGCGGAATCCCCACCGAATCCTGCGGCTGTGCGGAGAGCTCCGCGGCCGCCGCGGGTGCGAGCGCCATCGCCATATGGGCGCGCAGCGTGCCCTTTCCGAAGTGCTCGCGGTCGGAATCCGCCGCGGAGCCGAAGAGAGCCTTGCGTACCGCCTCGACCCGCATCCAGCGCTCCGGGTACTTCTTCACGGCCGCGCGATTCTTCTGCAGCCAGCAGGCTGCCGCCGCGGCGATTTGCGGAGTGGCCGCGGAGGTGCCCGCGCCATCGAAGTCGATCAGCGCCGGGCAGGCATACTTGGCCCACGCGGTGTTGGGCGTGTAGGCCGCCATGGCGGTATCCATCTTGCTGTCGGGGCCGTACGATCCGGCCATCTTCCGGGGATCGAGGAAATCGGCGTAAGGCGATCCGTCGGACATCACTCCGCACGCCGCGAGCACCCGGTGGAAGCGCGCCGGGTACACGATGAAGCGTGGAACGCGAAGACCCCCGGGACCGAAATTGTTTCCGGCCGCCGTCACCAGCGTGATTCCCGCCTCGTACGCCGCGTTGACCATGTCCGCCCACAACTGCGAGCACACGCCCCCCATGCTCATCGAGAGCACGTCCACGTTGTTGCGGATCGCGTAATCGATGCCGCGGGCGATCGAGCTGTTGGTGAACAGCACCACCGAGTTCGCCACTCGCACCGGGATGACCGCCGCGAACGGCGCGCCGCCCACGACGCCGTCGGGGTCGCCAAACGGCTTCCCCTTGAACAGGCTGCCCGCCAAAATGCTGAGCGTCCCCGTCCCATGACCGGGATTCTTGCCGAACCCGCCGATATCCGGGTCGGAGGCATCGTTCGGGTCCGGGTCGCTCTCGACGAAACTCCGCTGCCTCTCGAAGTCCAGGAATTTCGGCAGCACGGAATGCCCTTTGCGATACCCGGTATCGAGGTGGGCGATCGTGACACGGTCGCCGGGGTCTTTGATCTCCGAGCGGGCCGCATCCAGCCCCGAATGCCCGGTGTCCTGGTACCAGCGCCAGTCAAAGGGCGTGGGGAAGGGAAAGCGCCGGTCGGCGGCATCCGGCCTGGCGCAGGCGTCTTTGGCGGCGGTGGCGCGAAATGTCTTTTCGGCAAGCCGCTCCGGTGTATCGAACACCCACTGCTGTTCGAAGTCCGGCTCCGCGAATTCGACGTCCGGGCCTCCCGCGATGCCGAAGCCCTTGGATTGCAACTGATGGCACAAGTCCCACGCATTGGTCTCATCCACATCGGCGGGGACGTCGGTCAAATGCCATTCGGAGGCCGGCTCCGCGCCTTTCGCCGGAGCGGCCGCCAGTGGTTGCATCTGGAAGGGGATTTTTCCGATTCGAAAGCCGGCGCCATTGGGTACCGGCTTGGACTTCACGAGCAGCCGTGGCCTGCGTGTCACCATGAACCTGTTCCTCCTATCACCCCGGGCTTCGCCCGAATCCGCACAGACTCCCCATCAGAATAAGCACAGGTAACTCCGAAACGGAAGCTGGCGATTATTCCTCGGCCATGTTCTTCATCGGCGCGACCGGCGCAATGGAATCGGGTACTGCGTTGCCCGTAATCAGCATCGCGCTGCGGTTGAACGTCAGATACTGGAATCCCCACTGGATGAAGACCAGGACGCGGCTGCGAAACTCCACGATGTACATCAGGTGCACGAACAGCCAGACCAGCCACGCCGGTAGCCCCGATAGGTGCAGCCCATAGATGTTGGCCACTGCCGCGCCGCGCCCGATCACGGCCAGATCGCCCTTGTCGTGATAGTGGAACGGCTTCAGCTCCTTCGGCCCCTTCAAGCGCTCGACAATCGCGTGGGCGGCATAGGCGCCGCCCTGCATCGCCACCTGCGCGACACCGGGCAGCGGGGCGCCGTCGGGCTGCCGGGCGTCCGCCAGGTCGCCCACCACGTAAATTTCGGGATAGCCGGGTACGGTCAGGTCCGGATTCACGCGGATCCGCCCGACGCGGTCGGTTTCCGCCCCGGTGCGATCCGCCAGGGTCCGCCCAAACGTCGTGGCGACCACACCGCCCGCCCACAAAACGGTCTTCGCCTCCATCCGGTGATCCTGACCATCGGGCGTCTGGAAGTCGACGCCGTCCGCATCCACTTCGACCACCCTGACGTCGGTGCGCACCCGCACGCCCAAGTGGGCCAGAGATGCCTCGGCCTTCCGCGAAAGGTCCTCGGGATAGTGCGCCAGCACTCGCGGCGACCCGTCCAGGATGACGATCCGGGCTTCCTCCGGACGGATCGAGCGGAAGTCGTCCTTCAACGTGTGGCGCGCGATCTCGCCCAGCGCCCCGGCGAGTTCCACGCCCGTCGGCCCTCCGCCCACGATCACGAACGTCAGCCAGGCCTGCCGGAGGCCGGGGTCGGTCACCCGCTCCGCCGCTTCGAACGCAAAGAGGATCTTGTGCCGGATGGCCGTGGCCTCTTCCACCGTCTTCAGGCTGGGCGCCCATTCGCGCCACTGGTCATTGCCGAAGTACGACGTCTTCGACCCCGTCGCGACGATCAGCGAATCGTAGTCGAACGCCTCTCCGTCGTGCAGCGTGAGTCGTCTTCGCTTCGGATCGATATCGAGAGCCTCTCCCAGCAGGACGCGGATCTGCTTTCGCCTGCTGAGAATCGCGCGCAGCGGCGCGCTGATCTCACCCGGCGACAACGATCCCGTGGCCACCTGGTACAACAGCGGTTGGAAAAGATGAAAGTTGCGCCGGTCGATCAGCGTGACATCCACCGGCGCGCGTCCCAGGGACCGCGCCGCGTACAGCCCGCCGAACCCTCCGCCCAGAATAATCACCCGGTGCCGTGCCACCCTCGCATCCCCCCGATGCCCGCTCCCTTACGGTCGCGGCTCTGTGAGTAGGCCTACGCCTTTACCAGACCCAGCCCCGGCCTGTCCGGCAGAATCAGCTTGCCCTTCTCCACCAGAACGCCGTGAAATGGATCGTTGCCGATCAGCAGGTTCCCGTCCAGGTCCGCGTAATCCACCAGCGGCGAGAGGTGCGCCGCGGCCGTCACCGATACCGAGCTCGAAATCATGCACCCCAGCATGGTCTTCATCCCGAGCGCCTTGGCGATCTGGATCATGCGGTACCCTTCCAGCATCCCGCCGCTCTTATCCAGCTTCACGTTCACCCCGTCGTACGCTTCCTTCAGCTTGGGGATGTCGGACGCGTGCTGGCATGCCTCGTCCGCAATCACCGGGATGTGGACCCGGCTGCGCACCCAGCGCGTCTCCTCGAGCATCGCCGCGGGCATGGGCTGCTCGATGAACTCGACGCCCTGCTTCTCCAGCCAGTTGATTTTGCGGACGGCCTCTTCCTTATCCTTCCACCCTTCGTTGGCGTCTACCCGCAGCGGCTTTTTCGTGACGCTGCGCACGGCTTCGATCGTTGGCTCGTCCGTGTCGAGTCCCACTTTCACCTTCAGAACCGGATAGTCTGCCGCCTCCAGCGTCTTCTGTTTGGTGATCTCGGGTGTGTCGATCCCAATCGAGAACGTGGTTAGCGGCGCGTCCTTGGGGTCGAGTCCGAAATAGGTGTACAGCGGAATTCCCAGCTTCTGACCCACCCAATCCATCAGCGCGATATCGATCGCGGCCTTGCCCGCCCACTCACCCTGCACCCGGCGAAACACCTCAGCCATGATCTTGTCGAACTGCATCGGGTTGGCCGCCAGCAGCAGGTCGCGCACCGATTCCACGGCTTTGCGCGCGCTCTCCGCGTTTTCGTGATAGCGCACGATCGGCGCGCCCTCGCCATGCCCCGCCAGGCCGTCCCGTTCGTATGTCGTATACAGGGTGTCCCGGTAGGCGCTCGACGACATCGTGGTGGTCCACGTGTGCCGCAGATTCAGACGCACGATCCGCGCCGTGACCTTGGTTCCGCCGGCGGCCGGCGCTCCCAACGCGGCCGCCGGAACCGCCGCTGCCGTTTTCATAAAACTCCTGCGATTCATTTCACTCTCCGCGAAGCTACCAGCAGCTTCGTCCAATGCGGCTCGTTCAAGTCGTCGATCCGCACCATCGGCGTCTGGTAGGTGGTGGCATTGATGAACTTGCCGTCGCCCAAATACATGCCGGTATGGGTGATGTGCTTTTCCGAGCTCCCGAAATACAGCAGGTCGCCGGGCCGCAGATCCTTTCGGTCCACGGCCGTCACTCCGCTCCACTCCGCCTGCGGCTGCGCATCGCGCGGCATGTGGATTCCGCGCTGCCGTTCCAGCATCTGGGTCAGCCCCGAGCAGTCATAACCGAAGCTCGACGTTCCGCCCCAGGTGTACGGCAGTCCCAGGAACCGCTTGCTGAACTCGAGCATTTCCGGAATGCTCATCAGCTTCGGGTCGAATGTAAGGTCGCCCAGTTGCGCCCACGCCGTGCGGTCGTCCGGCAGCCGCACTTTGGCCCACTTGCCGTCTTCGCCCACGACTTCGAGCCGCGCTTCGAACGGCACCGTGATCAGGGGCGCGTGCGCGGTCACGCTGGCCTCGCGGTACAAATGCGCGAAGAGACTGCGTACTTCCGCCACGCGGCCCGCGACTGCATAGGTCCGCCCCAGGCGCAGCTGCCCGGCCGGCACCCAGCCCGTGTAATCGTCCGCCGTCCGCACCCGCGCCCAGCCGTCCTGCTGCTCCACCAGCCCTACGTTGGCGCCGTAGATCGCCTGCGAAACCACGTCCGCATCCTCGCTGGCCCGCCCGTACATGTTGGCCACCGGCTGCAGCACGACCGCGCTCGGTAAAACCGTCGCAAATAAAGCTATCACCGCGATACCCGGCATCTACTATCAGCGTACCGCAACCGTCCGGCCCATCCCGGAATCGGACACTCCTTCAGTCCGCTGCCGTGTCCCTGGCTCGTTTAGTGTCGGTATCGTTTGGCACAAGACTTGCACGTCCGTTACTCTGAAAAGGAGGCGCCATGCCGGATTTCCTGCAGGACTTTCGCGTTGCCGTTCGCGTCCTCTGGCACCGCCCCGGATTCACGGCCGTGGCCGTCCTCACCCTGGCACTCGCGATTGCCGCCAATAGCACGGTGTTCATCTGGATCAACTCGGTGATCCTGCAGCCTGTCCCCGGAGTCGCCGCGCCGGATCGCCTCGCTGCCATCGAAGAGATCGCCTCCACCGGCGAGCACACGGCGTGTGCCCACCCCGACTTTCGCGATTTCCAGCAACGCTCGACGCTCTTGTCCGGCGTGACGGCTGCCCATTTCACCCCGTTCACTGTCGGTGAGCCGGATAGCGCTCAGCGGGTCTACGGCCAGATGGTCTCGGCCAACTTCTTTGCCGTGCTCGGCGTCAAGCCCGAACTCGGGCGCCTCTTCACGCCTCAGGAAGACAACGATGCACGCGGGGCCTTCCCGCTGGCCGTCATCAGCGACCGGCTGTGGCGGGCGCACTTCCAGGCGGACCCGCGCATCATCGGCAAGGCCGCGCGATTCAACGGGCGGGAGTTGACTGTCATCGGCGTCGCTCCCCCCGAGTTCCGCGGCACCATGGGCGGACTCCACCTCGACGTATGGGTTCCGCTCACCATGATTCTCGACATGGGAGGGCTCAATACCTGGGCCGCCGCCGATCGCAATGCCAGGTTTCTGGACGTTCTGGTGCGCCTCAAGCCCGGCGTCACGCTCGGCCGGGCGGGCGCTGAGATCCAATCCATCGCTGCGGACATCGCCCGCGCATATCCGGATACCCATTCGGGCGTCAGTGCCACAGTGATCCCACTCGCGCGGGCCCAGTTCGGCGTGCAGTCCATCCTCGGGAATCCCCTGCGCATCCTCATGGCCGTCTGCGTCCTGGTGCTGCTGATTGCTTGCGCCAACGTCGCCAACCTCATGCTGGCGCGCTCCATCACGCGCCGCCAGGAGTTCGGCATTCGCCTCGCGATGGGCGGCGGCCGCGTACGGTTGCTCCGCCAGGTGATGGCCGAGGTGTTGACCATCTCCGCCGCTGGGGCACTGGTCGGCATCTGGCTCGTGCAGTGGACCAGCACGGCCCTGACCTATCTCCTTCCGAATACCAACCTGCCGGTCGGGGATACCCTGGCGTTCATTCAGGCTGCCGCCAGCGCTCGCGTGCTGGCTTTCACGGTCGCGGTTTCGATGGCCGCCGCGGTGCTTTCGGCGGTCCTCCCGATCGTCTATACCGGCCGCGTCGAGCTCAATGAAGCCGTCAAACAGGGCGGCCGCTCCACCACCCATTCCGCCGCATCGCTTCGGGCGCGGTCCCTGCTCGTCGGCATCGAGGTCGCCCTCGCTCTGGTGGCCCTGGTGGGCGCCGGCCTGTTCCTCCGCAGCTTCCGGAACGCCCGTAATCTCAACCCCGGCTTCGATTCCCACAACGTGCTGATCGCGCGCCTCTATCTTTCCGCTTCCGGATATACGCGGGATCAGGAAAAGCTCTTCGACCGCAAACTGCGCGACCGCATGGCGGCGGCCCCGGGCGTGGAAGAGGTTTCCTACGCCGATTGGGTGCCCCTCTGGTTCGGAGACCCGCCCTGGGAGAATATCGAGATCGAGGGCGCCGCTACCGGCCCCAACAGGCTCTTCAAGACGTTCCGCACACAGGTCGCACCCGGCTATTTCCGCCTCCTTCGCATCCCGCTGATCGCAGGCCGCGATTTCACCGCGCAGGACGACGCGAAATCGGCGCGCGTCATCATCGTCAACCAGGCTTTCCTGCGCCGCTTCCTGCCGGTCGGCGACCCGCTCGGCCGGAAGGTGCGCGTTGCCGGCACCGTCAGCACCGTGGTCGGCGTGGTGCGGGATTCCAAACAAAGCAATCCCGCCCAAGCGCCCTATCCGTATTTCTTCGTTCCGTTCCAGCAACGCTTCGGCAGGGGACACAACAACTTCCTCTACATCCGGACTAACGGAAGCCCCGACACGGTGCGGGCTGCCTTGCATCGCGAAATCGCCGCCCTCGATCCCGCCGCCGGCCTGTACGACGCCATGCCCCTTACGGAATACACGGAGGCCTCGCTCTACCAGCACAAGGTGGCCGCCAGCCTGCTATCCGCACTGGGAATTCTTTCGCTTCTGCTGGCAGCCGTCGGCCTCTACAGCGTGATGTCGTACAGCGTGTCCGAACGCACCCGGGAGATCGGCATTCGCATGGCACTGGGCGCGCAGCCTCGCAACGTACTCGCCCTGGTGCTGCGCCAGGGGTTGGTGATGACCCTGTCGGGCCTGCTGGCCGGCATAGTCATCGCGCTGGCCGGGGCTCGCCTGGTTGCCGCGCTCCTCATAGGGGTTGGCGGGGCCGACCCCTTGACCTATGCCGCCGCCTCCCTCTTCCTTTGCGCCATCGCGCTGTTCGCCACCTGGATTCCCGCCCGCCGCGCCACCCGGGTCGATCCCATGACCTCCCTGCGCTGCCAGTAACGGTGGAGTCCGCGGACGGCCGTGCTACGCTATACCGAAGACCGTCCTTTACGCGATGGGAATCACCTCGGCCGACCTTCTACTGCAACAATTTGCAGAGTGCAGCCACCCGGGCCGTTCGGAGGAAATCCTCGAGGCGCTGGTAGTCCTGCACGCTCAGCCCGGCATCCGGAAGATCGTGGCCTATAAGCTTGCCTTGCAGGGTGCCGCCGAGGCGCAGGATATCGACGACGTTTCGTCCGACGTCCTGGTGGAACTGCTCGCCCGCCTCCGCGCCATGAAATCGGCGGACCGGTCCGGCGGCTCGATCGGGGCTTTTTCCGGCTATACCGCCACCGCGGCCTACCACGCCTGCAACGAGTATCTGCGCCGCAAATACCCCAATCGCCACCGGCTCAAGACCCGTCTGCGGTACCTGCTCAACACCGAGCCGAGCTTCGCCATCTGGGAAACGACTGAGTCGGATTGGATCTGCGGACTTCGCAAATGGCTGAGAGACGGCCGCGTCCCGGCCTCGTCCGAGAAGTTGGCGAAGTGGAAAGAGAAGCTTTCGGAGATTCCGCGCGGCCCATCCGCCGTGCCCGCGCCGGATCTGCTGCTGCGCATCTTCAAGACCTTTTCCGCACCGGTGGAATTCGACGAACTGGTCAATATCGTGGCGGGAATTTGGGGCGTTCGGGATGCCGCGAATGCCCCCGAGCAGGCCGCCCGCGCGGTTCAAACCGGCGAGGCGGATCCCGCTGAAATATTGCACCTCCGCCGTTGGATGGGGGAGGTTTGGTGCCAGATTCGCGAGCTTCCCCAGGGACAGCGGGCCGCCCTGCTCCTGAACCTAAGGGCCGGAGAAACCGGGCCCGCGCTGGCCCTGCTGACGATCGCCGGAGTCGCCAGCATCCGCGAGATCGCGGAAGTGCTCGGCTTTGCCGCCGCCGAATTCGCCGGCATCTGGAATCAACTGCCCTGGGACGACCTGACCATCGCCCAGCGCCTAGGCCTCAAGCGGCAGCAGGTCATCAATCTGCGCAAATCCGCGCGGGAGCGCCTGGTCCGCAGAATCGATGACAAATATCGTTTATTCGGTTAGTAATATCCGGTGGAAATTGCCTTCAATAATCGGTGAGTCATGGAAAATCCGGTGCACCTGACGGACGAGCAGTGGAACGGGTACCGCAGCCGCACTCTTTCCCCTTCGGAGCTGCTGGAGATCGACGAGCACATCTCCGTTTGCGAAGCCTGTCGGGGCCGGGCTATCCATCCGCCCGATCTGGCTCAGATTCGAAGCCTGCGGGCGGAACTCTCCGTTCACCTCGAATACGCGGAGGTCGTGGCGTGTGCGGAGGGTAACCCCTCGCCCGAATCCACCCAGCATCTACTCGAATGCGATCTGTGCGCCGCGGAGGTGGATGACCTGCGGCAGTTTCGGGCGGAACTGCGGACCTCGACCCGTCCCTCGACCGTAACGATACGGCGGTGGATGCCGGCGGCAATCGCAGCCGGAGTAGTGTTCGCGGCCGCGTTGTCCTTCTGGTACACCCGTCCGGCCAGGCGGCCGATCTCTCCCGATCAACGCCAGGCACTGAACCTGGCCGCGGCCGCCCACCGCCTGGAGCGGGCTCCGATTCTCGACCAGCTGATACGCAAGCGCGGGGAACTGCTGGGCGTCTCCACCGGCCCTGCGTTCGAGCTGACCGCCCCGATGGGAAGCGCCATCCTCACCGACCGGCCGCGCTTTGAATGGAAGCCTCTGACGGGCGGGACCCGCTACGTGGTTGCGGTTTTTGATGAGAATTTCAACAAGGTGGTGGAAAGCCCGGCAGTCGCAGCCACATCCTGGCAGCCCGAAAGCCCGCTCCGCCGTGGACAGGTGTTCGTCTGGCAGGTCACTGCGCGGGCAGGCGGGGCGACGGTCCACTTTCCAATGCCGCCGGAGCCCGAAGCGCGCTTCGAGGTGGTTTCCGAACAGGAAGCGCGGGAAATCGAGTCTGTGCGCCGTGAACACCCCGGAGACCACGCGCTCATGGCAGAACTGCTTGCCAAAGACGGGGCACTCGACGAGGCCGGCAAGGAAATCGACGCCTTGGCTTCCACCGACCCGGCCGGTGCGGCGGCGCTCCGTGCCAGCCTCGCCCAGATCCGCGGTCGCTAGCTACCTGGCGGGCGAAGGATGGATCTCCACGTGGTGATCCACCGGTTTCACGGTGCGCAGGAACGTGTAGATAGCGCCCAGGTCCTCCGGCTGCATGTCGCTGAAATCGAGCCACGGCATCAGGGTGAATTGTTCGGGGCCGGTCATCGGCGGCGTTCCGTTGGCCGCATAGTCCTTGTAATCGGCGAACTTCTTGAGGAAAAAGGCCTCGTCCCACTTGCCGATCCCCGTCTCCAGGTGCGGAGTGATGTTCGCGCTATACACCTTGCCGAGGGTGCTGGGGAATTCCTGTCCGCCCGCAAACCCCATGTTTGCCACGAGCTGGCCCTTTTCCACGGGGGTGTGGCAGTCGCCGCAACCCGCCATGGTCGCCAGGTACTTTCCATACTGGAGGCGGTTCCCCCGATCGGGTGCCGCCACGCTGCCCACTGGCTGGGGCGCGCTCTTGATCATGAGGTTCACCGGAAACGAAAGCTGCGTCACGGGCAGCGGGTTGCGGATCGGCGGCAGCGAATTCATGTATGCCACCACGGACTCCACGTCTTCGTCACTCATGCTGCGAAAGCCGCCATAGGGCATCATCGGAAACAGCGCGCGCCCGTACTTATCGACGCCTTCGCGGATGGCGCGGATCTTCTCGCCGTCCGTCCAGGTTCCCAGGCCCGTTTCCCGGTCGGGCGTGATGTTCGGCGCCACCACAGTCCCCGGCAGGTTGGTCAGGAGGGACGAAAGCACCTCGCCCCGGCCCCGGCCCGCCGGCACCACCGGACCATCGATGCGCGAGAAATCGCGCTGCGAATGGCAGCCGTCGCAATCGGCCACGTGCTCGAAAAGGTACCGCCCGCGCTCGATGCGCTCGGGCGTCATCGCTACTCTGACATCGCCCGGCGGCGACTGCGCCGGCTTGCGCAAATAGAGGTAACCCAGGCCCCCCGCGGGAATCGCGATGACGATCAGCACCCCGACCAGGGCGATCTTCTTCCACATGGGGAGTGATTGTACCAGACGGGTCTATGGCTTGCGCTGGATATCCGCCGGAACGCGCTGCCGGTCGAAGGGCAGCACGTGGACGGTCCACCGCAGCGGCAGCGTCTCCGGGACGAAGCACTCCTTGTCATCGCACGCCTGGTAGCGGAATTTGGCTTCGATTGTCAGATTGCGGTCCTGGTCGAGGAGCGGCTCGAGGGCACCGGCGTTCGCCAGCGTCACCGTCGCCAGCATGCGGAACGCCGCGTCGTAGACCGGCACCGTCTCGTGGATTACCGGGAGGTTCATGGTCTTCGACGGCGGATACGACACCGGATCGGCCGCGAATGCCTTCGAGGGCTCGATCGTCAGGGCGATGGGGATGTAGCTCTGCACACCCGGGGCGTACACGTGGATGCGCGGCCCCGGTTTCACGTCCACGCTCAGGGTGATGCGCTGGCCCGGCCGGACTTCGCGGTCGCTCGCCGCCGTGGTCAATGCGATGTGTTTGCCCGCCGCGGCTTCGTGGGAATTGGGTTCGATCCCGAACTGCCGCAGCAGAATGGACGCGGCCGTGTCGCGCACCCGGTAGTCGTCTTCGAAGTACTTCGAGGCCACCACGCCGTTGGGATTCAGGATGTACGTTCCGGGGTAGGGAATACCATAGAACGGCGTGCCTTTATCCAGCGTCTCGTTGAGGATGCCGTAGCGCCGGATGACCGCCGAATCCGGGTCTGACAGCAGTGGAAAAGTGATGCCGGCGCGTGCGGAGAACTGCTTCAACACAGCCACGCTGTCGTAGCTGACCGCCGCCAAACCCAATCCCGCCGCCTTGATCCGGGGAAGCGCCTGCTCCAACTCGACCAGTTGGCCCTTACAGAAAGGTCACCAGTCGGCCGAGCGGTAAAATACCAGCATCAGCCCTTTGGGGCCCATCACCGATTTCAGAGTTTGCTGCGCGCCGTTTTGATCTTCCAGCCGGAAATCCGGGGCGGTCTCGCCAGGTTTGGGACCGGTGGGAACCGTGGCGGCCGACGCGGCTGCGCACAACAGAAGCGGCCATGCGCGGTAGAGCACGCTCTCATTGTATACGCGGCCGCCTTTGTAGTACACTAAGTGTTTACTCCAGTGGTTCCAACACACTCCGTGTGTTCTGGCTCCCAGACAAGAGGAATTGTGATGCACGCGATTATTGAAACCGGCGGAAAACAGTACCGGGTGGCTTCGGGAGATGTGCTCCGCGTCGAGAAACTGGCCGGCGATGTCGGCTCCGAAATCGAACTGCCCGCCAAAGCGGCCTTCAAGGATGGCGGCGAGCTAGTCACGGGCGGCACCGTCAAGGCCACCATCGTGGGCAGCGGGCGAGGCGATAAGGTCCTGGTCTTCAAGTTCAAGCGCAAGAAGCAGTACAAGAAAACCATTGGGCACCGCCAGTCCTTCACCGAAGTGAAGGTCGGCGACATTCTGGTTTAGGTGACGTATGGCTCATAAAAAAGGATTAGGCAGTTCGAAAAACGGGCGCGATTCGAATGCGCAGCGGCTGGGCGTAAAGGTCTTCGGCGGTCAACTGGTGCCGGGCGGGTCGATCATCGTGCGGCAGCGCGGCACGAAGATCAAGCCGGGCCTGAACGTGGGCTGGGGCAAGGACGACACTCTTTTCGCGAAAGTGACCGGCGTGGTGGAGTTCAAAGACCGCGGGCGCCTGGGCAAGTTCGCCAGCGTGACGGCCTCCGAATAGTCTCCCCTCCGATTTGTTTCCCAAGCCGCCGGTTTTGGAACAACCGGCGGCTTTTCTATGTTATTCCTCGACGAAGCTAGAATCCTGGTGAAGGCCGGCGACGGTGGGAACGGCTGTCTCGCGTTTCGCAGGGAGAAGTACGTCCCTCGCGGCGGTCCGAGCGGCGGCGACGGGGGCCGCGGCGGAGACGTCACCCTGGTCGCCACCGAGCATCAGAACACCCTGCTTCAGTTCAGCTATAACCCCGAGCACAAGGCCGAGCGAGGCCGCCACGGCGAAGGCAGCAACAAGACCGGGGCTGACGGCCGCTCGATCGAGGTGGCTGTCCCGGTCGGAACCGTGGTATACGACGAGGCGACGGGCGAAAAGCTGGTGGATTTCACCGAGCCCGGGCAGCGGTTCCTAGTGGCGCGGGGAGGCCGCGGCGGCCGTGGCAACGCACGCTTCACTACTTCCACCCACCAGGCGCCGACCGAGCACGAAGCGGGGCATCCCGGAGACGAGAAGCGCCTGCGGCTCGAGTTGAAGCTGCTTGCCGACGTCGGGCTGGTGGGATATCCGAACGCCGGCAAATCCACGCTGATCTCGCGAATTTCAGCCGCCCGTCCCAAGATTGCGGACTATCCGTTCACGACGCTCGAGCCGAACCTCGGAGTGGTGCAACTGGCGAACTACCGGAGTTTCGTGGTCGCCGACATTCCCGGCCTGATCGAAGGAGCCCACCTGGGAGCCGGACTGGGGGTTCAATTTCTGCGCCACATCGAGCGCACGCGCCTGCTGGCGCACCTGGTGGACGTCTCCGAGGCCAGCGGCCGCGAGCCGGCCCGCGATTTCGAAGTAATCATGGAAGAGTTGGAGAGCTTCAGCGCGGAGCTGGCGCGGAAGCCCATGATCGTGGTGGCCACCAAAATGGACGCTGCGCAGGACCCCGAGCGCGTCGCATCGCTACGCGATCTCGCGGCCCGGCGCGGCCTCCCGTTCTTCGAGATCTCGAGTGCGACCGGCCAGGGCATCGAGAACCTGAAATTCGCCATGGCCGAGCGCGTTCTGACACCCGCGCCCGCCGCGGATTAGCCGGCCGGACAGTTCCGCATCAAAAAGCCGAATCCAACCGATAAAAGATTTCGGCTTCCCTTTCACCCCGGCCTTGCGCAAACATGAACACTGGAGATGTGCATCCATGCAGTTCTCCGCATACGACACACACGGCTTCTACGACGAGATGTTCGAAGACAGCGGCCATCCGAGGCCGCACGGCAGGCTGCTGCTGGAGACGGTCGAGGCGCTGTCCGACGGCCAGCTTCTGCGATACAAGCACGCCGCCGAGCGATTGCTGCTGCAGATGGGAATCACGTTCAACGTATACGGAGATTCCGCCGGGAAGGAGCGAATTTTTCCGTTCGACCTGATCCCCAGGATTATTCCGGCCGATGAGTGGGAGCACCTCGAACGCGGTTTGCAGCAGCGGGTTCATGCCCTGAACCTGTTCATAGACGACATCTATCACGACCAGAAGATCCTGAAGGACGGCGTGATTCCGGGCGACGTGGTGCTGTCGGCGGCTTCGTACCGCAAGCAGTGCCACGGCCTGTTTCCGCCGCGCCGCGTCTGGTGCCACATCACCGGCACCGACCTGGTGCGCGACCGCGACGGGTGCTATTACGTGCTGGAGGACAACCTGCGGGTGCCCTCCGGTGTCTCCTACGTGCTCGAGAATCGCGAAGTGCTGAAGCGGATCTTCCCGGCGGTATTCGAGGGGCTGCCGGTGCGGCCGGTGAACGAGTATCCGAGCCGGCTGCTCGATATGCTGGAATCGATCGCGCCGCGCGGCGATACGCGCCCGCGCGTGGTGCTGCTGACGCCGGGCATCCACAACTCGGCGTATTTCGAGCACAGCTTTCTGGCGCAGCAGATGGGCGTTCAGCTGGTGGAAGGCCGCGACCTGGTGGTGGACGGCGGCGGCGTCTTCATGCGGACGACCAAGGGACTCGAGCGGGTGGATGTGATCTATCGCCGCATCGACGACGATTTCCTGGACCCCGAGGCGTTCCGCGCGGATTCGCTGCTGGGCGTCGCGGGACTGATGCGGGCCTATCGCGACGGGCAGGTGGCGCTGGCGAATGCACCCGGCAACGGTGTGGCCGACGATAAGGTCATTTATGCCTACGTGCCGGACATGATCCGCTATTACGAGGACGCCGAGCCGATTCTTCCCAACGTGCCCACTTACCTCTGCTGGCGCGACAACGACCGCGGCTACGTGCTGGACCATCTGCATGAGCTGGTGGTGAAGGCGGCCAACGAGTCGGGCGGATACGGAATGCTGGTGGGTCCGCATTCCACGAAGCAGCAGCAGGCGGATTTCGCCGACAAGATCCGTGCGAATCCGCGGAACTACATCGCGCAGCCGACGCTTTCCCTCTCGCGCGTGCCCACCATCGTGGACGACCATTTCGAGGGCCGGCACGTGGACCTGCGGCCCTACGTTCTCTACGGCAAGGACATCTACGTGGTGCCGGGCGGCCTGACGCGGGTGGCGATGACCAAAGGTTCGCTGGTGGTGAATTCTTCCCAGGGAGGCGGAAGCAAGGACACCTGGGTGCTTTCCAAAGGGGAGGTCGAGTGATGATGACCCTGGCGCCGGCGCGGCCGCTGCTCAGCCGCGTAGCCGATTCGGTGTACTGGATGGGGCGCTACATGGAGCGCGCTGAAAACGTGGCGCGGTTCCTCGATGTGAATCAGAACCTGATGCTCGACCTGCCGTTCGGATACGGCGACCAGTGGCAGCCGATCGTGGATACGACCGGCGACCGCGCGCGGTTCCTCGAGCTTTACAGCGCGGCCACGCAGGAAAACGTGGTGCGCTTTCTGGCCTTCGACTCGCGCAATCCCAACTCGATCTGGTCGTGCGTGCTGGCGGCGCGAGAAAATGCGCGATCGGTGCGGGAAACGATCTCCTCGGAAATGTGGGAGCAGATCAACACGCTTTACCTGCTGGTCGCTTCGGAGAGCCGCAAGCCTGTGCCCGAAGTGCTGCCGGAGTTTTGCCGCCTGGTGCGGATGGCGTGCCACCTGTTTCAGGGGATTACGCACGTCACTATGAGCCATAACGAAGCGTGGCACTTCATCCGGCTGGGGACGAGCCTCGAGCGCGCCGACAAGGCGACGCGCATCCTGGACGTGAAGTACTTCATCCTGCTGCCCTCCGTCACGGATATCGGGACGCCCTACGACGATGTGCAATGGTCGGCGGTATTGAAATCGGTGAGCGGCTTCGAGATGTACCGGAAGCGCTACGGCCGGATCGCGCCGGACCGGATCGTGGAGTTTCTGCTGCTGGACGGAGAGTTCCCGCGCGCCGTGCGCTACTGCATCGGGGTGGCGGACACCTCGCTGCACGCCATCACGGGAACGCCGGCCGGCGCTTTTTCCTGCGCCAGCGAGCAGCGGCTGGGCTTATTGCGTTCGGAACTCAACTTCGCCCAGGTGGAAACCATTCTCCGCTCGGGGCTACACGAATTTTTCGACGCGCTGCAGGTGAAAATGAATACAATCGATGAATGCATCTCGGGCGACTTTTTCGCCCAGCGGCCGTACGCCCAGAGAGTGGCCGGATAGCGGAATTGAACGAATGACCTTCTGTCTTGGAATTACCGTGGAGCAGGGCCTGGTCGCCATTGCGGACACGCGGGTGGTGGCCGGCAACGAGTGCCTGGTGGCCCGGAAGACGGCCAGTTACCAGGGGCCGGGCTTTTCGTTTTTCGTGATGACCTCGGGGCTGAGGTCGCTGCGCGATAAGATCCTGCTGTTCTTCGAGGAGGCTTTCTCGAAGGAGACGCAGGCGCGCGAGAGGCTCTATAAGGTAGTGAACCTGTACGCGAAGCAGGTGCGCCGGGTCGCCGACGAGGATGGCGACGCGCTGCATCGCGCGGAGTTGAGCTTCAACGCTTATTCGCTGATCGGCGGGCAGATGGCCGGCGATTCCGCGCACCGCCTGTTCCTGGTCTATCCCGAGGGGAACTGGGTGGAGATCGGCCCTGACACCCCGTACCAGATCATCGGCGCGTCCGGATTCGGGAAGCCGATTCTGGAGCGGTCGCTGACACGCAGCGATTCGATGCAGTATGCGTTCAAGGTCGGGCTGCTGGCGTTCGATGCGACGCGGTTGTGCGCGGCGGATGTGGATTTTCCAATGGACGTGGTTCTGTATTCGACCGGAAGCTACACGCTGGTGGAGCAGCGCTACGAGCGCGACGACCTGCGCGAGATCTCCAACTGGTGGCAGGACCGGATGAGGCGCAGCGTGCAGGATCTGCCGGCGGAATGGATCGATGCCGCGTTCTCGCGGCTCACGCGCGACGAACTGGTGCTCTGAACCGCTCCGAGCATGCGAATCGCTGTCACGCATTCCACCGTGTACCGGTACGACGCGCCGGTTACCCAGGAGCCCCATACCTTTCGTTTCCGGCCGCGCACCGACGCGTCCCAGCGCCTGCTCACCTTCGCAATGCAGATTTCGCCGGTCCCCGCCGGCCAGAGCGAGTGCCTCGACCGCGACGGCAACATCGTTCGGGAAGCCTGGTTCGACACGCCAATGACGGAACTGGCGGTCCAGAGCTCGTTCGAGGTGGAAACGCTGCGGAGCAATCCCTTCGACTTTCTGCTGCTGGGCAGCGGAAATCTGCCGCTCGAATCCGATGAAGGGCTGGCACCATACCGGTCTGTGCCTGTCGAACCGGTGCGCAAGTTCGCACAGGCGATCGCCTCGCAAGTTGGGGGAACGGTGATGCCGTTTCTGGGGACCCTCAGCCACGAAATGTTCGAAGGGTTCGGCCACGAGATCCGTGACGAAGGTCCGGCACACCCGGCGGAGGTGACACTGCGTGAGCGGGCGGGGACGTGCCGCGATCTGGCACTGCTCTTCTGCGCGGCGTGCCGCACGGTCGGGATTCCGGCCCGCTTCGTGAGCGGCTACGCGTGCGAAGCGGCCTCCGAGGAACGGTCCGACATGCACGCCTGGGCCGAAGTCTACCTCCCCGGCGGGGGGTGGCGCGGTTACGACCCGTCGCAGGGGCTGGCGGTCTCGACTTCGCATGTCGCGGTCGCGGCCGCCGCCGATCCCGAGAGTGCCTCGCCGGTTTCGGGCACCTATCGAGGCTCGGCGCGCTCAAAGATGCACTACGCGATCTCGATGCAGGCTCGGGCGTAGCTGTATGGAGGGTCGGCTACGCCTGGGAGTCCGTGTTGCGGCGCCACTCTTCGGCCAGCAGGCTCCAGATGACCAGGTCGACCCAGCGGTCGTTTACCCATTGGGCCTCGCGTGCGACTCCTTCGCGCGTAAAGCCCAGGCGTTGGGGCACCGCGCAACTGCGGTGGTTGTCCGCGCCGCAGCGGATTTCGACACGATGCAAGTGGGCTTCGCCAAACAGATAGTCGAGTATCACGGCGCATCCGCGGGTGACCAGGCCGCGGCCTTCGTGGCCCGAGTCCAGCCAGTATCCGATGCTGCAACTACGATCCGGCCAGTTGATGGGATGGCAGCCGATGGATCCGGCGAAGGCGCCATCCACCCAAATGCCCGATTGGGGTCCCAGGTTCGCCTCCGCCTGTTCGATCGTCCGGCTGAGAAAGTCGCGC
Source organism: Bryobacterales bacterium (assembly GCA_963836015.1). Lineage (GTDB taxonomy): Bacteria > Acidobacteriota > Terriglobia > Bryobacterales > Bryobacteraceae > CAWCDJ01. The sequence goes on from CAWIIF010000015.1 coordinate 2,300,990, forward strand.
ACATCGTCGGCCGATTCGGTCTGGTCAACCCACGGAAGCCAGACCCGGATGCGAGCCCGGTTGCGATCAACGGCCGCGAAGATGGGTTCCGCATCGGCCAGTTGGAACTGCCGCAATTCCACGCCGGGGCAGATGACGCGCTGAAACATCAGGCCGTACCCGAAGGATTCTGGGGATTACGGGATTTCGAGATCGCGGGCGTTTCCGGAGTGTCGGTCTGCATCGCATACATCGTGAGGCCCTCTTTGAGGATCTCGAACGCGGTGGCCGGATCGTCCGCATACTGGAAGAGATTGAGGTCTTCGGGCGAGATCATTTCGTATTTCACCAGGGCGTCGAAGTTGATGATCTCCTTCCAGTACTTCGAGCCGTACAGCAGGATCGTCATCTTCTTAGCCAGCTTTTGCGTCTGGGTAAGCGTGAGAAGCTCCATCATCTCGTCCATCGTGCCGAAGCCGCCGGGGAACACCACCAGCGCCTTGGCCAGGTAGGCGAACCAGAACTTACGCATGAAGAAGTAGTGGAACTCGAAGCTGAGCTCCGGGGTGATGTACGGATTGGGGAACTGCTCGAACGGCAACCCGATATTGAGGCCGATGGTCTTGCCCCCTGCTTCGAAAGCGCCGCGGTTGGCCGCCTCCATGATTCCCGGGCCGCCGCCCGAACAGACTACGAAACGGTACGTGCTGTTGGTGAATTGATCGGCCCACTCGGTGAGCGTCCGGGCGAGCGCGCGGGCATCCTGGTAATACTCGGCCAGGGGCCCGTCTTCGCGTACCCGGGCCGAGCCGAAGAACACCACGGTGTCCCGAATCTTTTCGCGACGGAAATGTGAGAGCGGCTCGATAAACTCGCCCAGAATGCGCAGGGCCCGCGCATCCGGACTGTTCAGGAACTTCTCGTTCATATAGGCGACCGGACGCCGGTCGCTATGTGGTGGTTTGTTTGGCTCGGACATTCTGCTCTAACTCATCGACTCTTTTCTTCAATTCGCGCAGGGTCTTCACGAGCTCGGGAAGCTTGGCGAAGGCCGTCACCGCCCTCAGCCATTCACTCGCCGCGAAGGCCGGGGAGCCGGAGATCCGCGTGCCGGCGGCCACGTCGCCGCCGATTCCGCTCTGGGCATAGACGATCGCATTCTCATGCACCGTCAGGTGCCCGGAGGAGCCGACCTGGCCGGCCAGCAGGACGTTCCGCTCGAGGACCGTGCTGCCGGCCAGCCCGGTCTGCGCGCAGATGATGTTATCCTCGCCGACCACGCAGGCGTGCCCCACTTGAACCAGACTGTCGATCTTGGCGCCGCGGCGGACACGCGTCTCCCCCACCGTGGCCCGATCGACGGAGGTGAGCGACTGCACCTCGACATCGTCTTCGATCACCGTCACGCCGGATTGGACGATCTTGAAGTGGCTGCCGTCGGCCCGTTTGGCGAAGCCGAAGCCGTCGCCCCCAACCACCACTCCATTCTGCAGGATTACGCGGCTGCCGATGCGGCAGTACTCGCGAACCGCGGCGTGGGAGTGGGCCAGGAAGTCGTCGCCGATTTCGGCGCCTTCGTAGAGGACCACGTGGGGATGCAGCACGGCGTTCCGGCCGAGGCGAACGCGCTCGCCGACCACTGCAAACGGCCCAATCGAGCAGTTCTCCCCGAGAGTCGCGGTGGGCGCCACGTACGCCAGCGGATGGATGCCGGGCGCGGGACGCGGAGGCTGGTAGAAGAGGGCCAGGGCGCGTGCGAAATCCAGGTATGGGTTGGTGGAAACCAGGCAGGCGATCTCGATGTTCTTCAGGGGCTCCGAGACCAGAATGGCGCTGGCCCTGGTGTTCTTGACCTTGTGTGCGTACTTGGGGTTGGCCAGGAAGGTGAGATGCCCGGGACCGGCATGCTCCATGCCGGCCACGCCGGAAATGGGCAGGTCGCCGTCGCCTTCGAGGCCGCACCCCAGCGCTTCGGCAATTTCGCGGAGTTTCATCATGTAAGGACTGGCAACCTCCAGCGTACCGCAGGCGGCCGTAGTCGGATCAGCTGAGCACCTGGCGGACCTTGGCGGCGAGGGATTCCGCGCTGAAGGGTTTCGGCAGGTACGCCACGTCCGGCTCCAGGACGCCCCGGCGGGCGATCACATCGGCGGTATAGCCCGAGGTGAAGAGCACCCTCAACCGGGCGTGCAGGACCTGCATGCGGTCGGCCAGCTCGCGGCCATTCATTCCGGGCAGGATCACATCGGTGAGCAGCAGATCGATTTCATCCGGATGCTCCGCGGCGATGGCCAGCGCGTCGGCGGCGTTGGCGGCGTCCAACACGCGATAGCCGTAGGCTTTCAGGACGGCAATGGTGAGGCCGCGGACCTCTTCCTGATCCTCGACGATCAGGACGGTCTCGCAGCCGAACAGGCTGGCCTTGGCGACGGGAGGGGCCGGGGCGGATTTGGGGGGGCAGTCCACGCGCGGAAGGTAGATGGCGAACGAAGCGCCGTGGCCGATTTTGGTCGATACTTCGATCCAGCCGCCGCTTTGCCGCACGATCCCGTAGACCGTGGCCAGCCCCAGGCCCGTGCCTTTACCTTGCTCCCTGGTAGTGAAGAACGGGTCGAAGATGCTGGGGAGAATCTCTTCCGGCATGCCGACCCCGCTGTCGGCCACGGCCAGCATGACGTAGCGGCCGGGGACTGCATCGGGGTGCGCCGCGGTAGCCGCCGCGTCGATCTCGACGTTCTTCGTGGAGATCTCGAGCCGGCCGCCGTCGGGCATGGCGTCGCGTGCATTGACGACCAGGTTCATGATCACCTGGTGCACCTGGTCAGGGTCCGCAAGGACGTGCCCGACCTGTGGATCGAGAGTGGTGATCAGTTCAATGTCCTCTCCGATGAGGCGCCGCAACAGGCGCCCGGCGTCTTTGACAACGGTGTTCACATCGAGCGTCTGCGGCTCGATGACCTGCTTCCGGCTAAACGCGAGCAACTGTTTGGTAAGCCCGGCAGCCCGTTCTCCGGCCTTATGGATCTCCTGCGCGGGAGAGTACAACGGATCCTGCGGGCGCAGCGCGGTCAGGATGAACTCACTGTATCCGTTGATGACGGTGAGCAGATTGTTGAAGTCGTGGGCGACGCCTCCCGCGAGCCTGCCCACGCTTTCGAGCTTCTGTGCCTGCCGCAGCTCGCTCTCCAGGCGAAGGCGGTCGGTGATGTCCACGGTGGCGGTGATCGCGCAGGGCCGTCCGTCGATTTCGATCAGCTCGGCCGAGAGCAATCCGGCGCGCAGATCGCCGTTCTTCTTGCGGTAGTGCAGCTCCCAGTTGGAAAGCCGGCCCGTCGCCAGGAGATGCGAGAGGGCCCGGTCGCGGAAATCGTGATCCACCAATATGCAGAACTCGGTCCAGCGGTGCCCGACCACTTCATCGCGGCGATAGCCGGACAACTGTTCAAACGTCTCGTTGGCTTCCAGGTACGATTCCGTCCTGAGATCCAGAATGGTTATGGCCGCAGGGTTCGAGCGGAAAGCCCGGGAGAACTTTTCTTCGGACTTGATCAGGGCTTCCTGCATCACGCGGCGCTCCGTAATGTCGCGGATGGCGGAAACGAAAACCGAGCGGCCGTTCAAGTCGAAATAGCGGCCTGAGATTTCGACGGGAAATACAGTGCCGTCCTTTTTCTTGTGCCATCGCAGGGGGATAAAGGTCTGTCTCTCAACAGTGGCCTGAACGGTACGATCCGGTTCCGCCGAAAGGTCGACGCGGTTCATGGAGACCAGGTCATCGCGGGTATAGCCGTAGAGGGCTACGGCCGCCGCATTGGCGGCAAGAATGCTGCCAGTGTCATTGTCCACCAGCACCAGGGCGTCGGACTCGACCTCGAAGAGCTGGCGGTAGACTTTTTCGCTTTCCGATACCGCCGGTTCCGCGGTTCCGTCGCGGTTCACCCCAGAGCAGCCATCCCGCCGGTCGCCGGGATCGGAAAGGCGGATTACCAGGCCACCGGCCGTATCGGGCGTCGCGGAGACGGCGTACCGCCTGCCTCGCGACTCGTCGTACAGTTCGAATACAGCGGGGCTGAGGCTCTCGATCGCGCGTTGCATGCCCGCCCGCAGCCCGGCCGCGGCGCCTGGAGGAAAGACGTCCTGGAGATTCTTTCCCTGCGGATCTCCCCTGCTTTTTCCAAGAAACGAGCGTGCCGCCTGATTGAGGAATGTGATGCGCAGATCCCGGTCCAGTCGAAGGTAGGCCTCGGGGATCGTATCGAGGACAATCAGGGGGCTTTCCAGCGCGGTTTGCATACTGGGCGCCACCCTTACTCTATTTTAACGGATTGTCGGTTTAACCCCGGCCCCGTACCCGGTATCTTTCAGACGAGGCCGGGAAAGTTTGGAACATAGCCGGGGAAGACGTTCTTCAGGGTCGGGTTGCCGAGGTGCTTTGACACCAGCTCGCCGAGGACGTCGCGGAAATCGGTAGTGAGGGCGAGGTCGCGGCCGTCGTTGAGCTGCTCCTTCTCGAGGCCGGGCCATTTTCCGTAGACTTTGCCGCCCCGGATTCCGCCGCCCATCACGAACATGCAATTGGCGTGGCCGTGGTCTGTTCCGCGATTGCCGTTTTCGTGGGCGGTCCGGCCGAATTCCGACATAGTGACGATGGCGACGTCGGACATGCGGTCGCCGAGGTCCACCCAGAAGGCGGCCAGGGCCTGCCCGAAATCGCGGAGCAGATTGGCGAGTTGCCCTTCCGACGCGCGCTGGCCCAGCTCGTTGACGTGATGATCCCATCCGCCGACGTCGGCGAAAGCCATCTCCATGCCGACATCGGATTTGATCAGCTGCGCGATCTGCTTGAGGCTTTCGCCCAGTCGGCCGCGCGGATACTCGGCGCCCGGCGTGGGAGCGTAGGGCCGCTTCTGAATGGATTGCAGCATCGCGACGGCTTCGAAAGTCTCGCGCCCGGCAGCGGCCAGCAGCGGATCGCGGGAATCGGTGTACATCTCCTCGAACTGTTTCGCGGCAACGGCGTCGCGCACCTGGAAGCTGGCGATGGTCTGCAGCGCGACGGCGGGGTTGGCGCCGGCCAGGGTCCGGGGCAGCACGGGGCCGAGCGCCACGGCACGGACTGGCGAGGGTTTCCCACGTTCCTTGGGCATGGCCCGATTCATCCAGCCGCCGGCGGTGGCCTTGAAGCCCGGGGTGCCGGATTCCATGTAATCCTGCGCGTCGAAGTGCGAGCGCGTCGGGTCGGGCGAACCGGCGGCGTCGACGATCGCAAGGTGCCCGTTATCGAAAATCGGCTTGAGCGGCGCGAGCGAGGGGTGCAGGCCGAAGAAGCCGTCTAGATCGATCGCGCAGTCTTCGCGCTGGGCGGTGTTCGCGGGGCGGGGAACGGCGATAGTGGGGCGCAGGCTGTAATAGGCTTTCTCGCCGTGGGGGACTACGATGTTGAGGCCGTCGGCGGCGCCGCGCTGGAAGATGGCTACCAGAATCTTCTTGCGCGGCACCGGAGCGTCGGAGGCATAGAGAGCGCGTTCCAGCCACAGCGGGGCCGCGCCCACTCCCACCATTGCCAGGGCGGAATTGCGTAAGAAGATGCGACGATTGGTCATGCTTCCCCCTCAGTGCTTCTGAAACTCCGGCGACCCGAGCGAGGCCGCCAGGTCGGCCGGCAGTTCGGCCTTTGCGGTTTCCATTTTCACGCCCTGCATCCTGCCATTGGCAATCTGCAGGGCAAAGTTCATGCGCGCCAGCAGGCCCGCCGAGTTTAGCCATTCGCGGCTGACATTGGAATATCCGGTCGGCTCCACTTTCCGGTAAAGCGGCTGCCCCAACTGGGCCACCTGGTTGGCCAGCGGGAACGCGAAGTCCACGTCGCCGTTGACCGCGCGGACGGCGCTGGCCACCAGCTCGAGCGGAGATTTGATCTTGTTGCGGTAGGCGCCCTCCGACCAGAACTCCTTCGAATCAAGCATGGTCTTCATAACGGCGCGCAGGTCGCCGCCGGTCTTGAGGTAGGTTTGCGTCATGCGGTTGACCAGCGATTCCGGAGGATTATCGGCTACGAAGCGCTGCGCCAGCTCTTTCGACAGGAAGTGCGCGGTGGATGGGTGACGCGCCAGGATGTCGAGCACCTTTTCGCCGTCTTCCATACCTCCGCCGGCCGGGATCTTGACGCCGAGCACGACCTTTTCGCCCTCGTCGTGCAGCCGTTTGTTGAACGTGAAGCCGCCGCCGAATTGCGGGCGGTTGATGGTCCAGCCGGTGAAGCAGCGCGCCACTTCGGTAACGTCCTTCTGCGTGTATCCGCCGTCCACGCCCAGCGTGTGCAGCTCCATGAGCTCGCGGCCGTAGTTTTCGTTGAGACCGCGGCGGGGCCGGTTGGCGGGGCCGCGCGGCGCCGGAAGATTGGGATTGACGGACTGCCAGTTGTCCAGGTAGAAGAGCATCGCCGGGCTCTTGGCGGTGGCTTCCAGCAGGTCCCGGAACTTGCCGAGCACGTGCGGGCGGATTACGTCACGCTCGTATTCGGTAACCAGGTAACGGTCCGCGCCTTTATCCAGATAGACGTTGAAATGGTTGTACCAGAAGTCGGTGAGGATCTCTTCGAGCTGGCGGTTGCTGTAGACGGCGCGTAGCAGCTTGCCTTCCTGCAAGTCGCGCACCAGCACCTGTTGCGGGCCGGCGGTCAGCTCGATTTTGCGCCGGAGCTCGGGAGGGGCCGTCACGAAGAGAGCCTGGCGGATGCCCGCGGGCAAGGCCGCGATCACTTCGTCCTGCTTCCCGGCCGGGAGGGACTCGAAGGCTGCGAGCCGCTGCTGCGGCGGGCCGGTGCGCAGGCTGCGGATCTGTGCGGGCGTCAGCAGGTCCGCGATCGGTGTGATGGCGGGCACGTTCACCGCCGCGTCGCCCTGCTTGCGCTCGGCGCGCAGCGCCAGCTTTTCGATCATGCGGCGGCGCTCGGGGTCGGTGGGGAACGGCATGCGGCCGTCCACCATCTGTTTGACCATCTGAGGCGTCGGGTAGCTGCGAACCAGCTCCTCGGAGGACATGCGGAGCGAATCGAGAGTCTCGAGCTTCGCTTCGAGCTTGGGGTTCTCGGCGATCCTCTCCGGGTGCAGCTGGAGGTCGAGCCATTTCTTGAGGCCCAGGGAGCGCACGCGGCCGGCATCGCCGGGCCGGGGGCCGAACGTGAGGCGGTTGAGCGCCTGCAGAACCTTCTGGTCCTTGGGAAGCTGCTTGAAGAAGAGGCGGGCGCCGGCGGCGTCTTTCTTTTTGGCGTAAACACTTACGCCCGGCAAAGCGGCGAGGCCCACCGCGCATGCCAGTCCAACCAGTAATCGATTGCGCATCCGTAGTCCTCTGTTCCTATTAAACTCGAGATTACGCAATTGGTTGCGGTGGATTTATAGTTGAGACTGGAGGGCAACGATGCTCCGGATCCAATATCTCGTTTTGGCCGCCCTCCTGGCGGCCGGGCCCCTTCGAGGCCAGACTTCCACACCGGGAACCGTGGTGGCGACGGGAACCGGCACGGTCAGCGCGCAACCGGACCAGGCGCAAGTGACCGCGGGAGTCGTCACCCAGGCGGCGACGGCGCAGGAAGCGGCCCAGCAGAACGCCACGCTGACCACCGCGGTGATCGACGCGCTCAAAGCGAAACTCGGCACGAACGGCACCGTACAGACTATCTCGTATTCCGTGAATCCGCGGTATTCGAATGCGGCATCGCCTGCGATTATCGGCTACACTGCGACCAATACGGTGCTGGTAACCACAATCGACCTGAACCTGATCGGGCCGCTGATCGATATCGCCAACCAGGCGGGCGCGAACAACGTGGGCGGGGTCACGTTCGGCCTGCAGGATTCGGACCCTTCCATGCAGCAGGCGCTCGGCAAGGCCGCCAAGCAGGCACTGGCGCACGCCGCAGCGATCGCAGGCGGACTCGGTGGGAAGACGGGCGCGGTCGTCTCGGCGCAGGAATCGGGAACCGTGGTGCCGTACGGAGGACTCGCCTCCGCGGCCAATGCGGGAACGCCCACGCCTATCGCCGCCGGGGCGGTTACGGTTTCGGCCACAGTTACAGTGACGGTGCAACTGGTTCAATAGAGGAATCATGTCCAAAAGCGAAACGGCCACACTCGGAGGGGGGTGCTTCTGGTGCCTCGAGGCGGTTTACGACGAGATGAAGGGGGTGATCTCGGTAGAGTCCGGCTACATGGGCGGGCACGCCGAGAACCCTTCGTATCGCCTGGTCTGCACGGGCATGACCGGGCACGTCGAGGTGGTGCAGGTGACGTTCGATCCGGAAGTCACCTCATACCGCGAAATCCTGGAAGTGTTTTTCGCGATGCACGATCCAACGTCGCGCGACCGCCAGGGGAGCGATGCGGGGCCGCAGTACCGCTCCGTCATTTTCTACCACGATGACGCCCAGCGCGCCGCGGCGGAAGGTCTGATCCACGAGCTGAACGCCGAGAAGATCTGGCATGGGCCGATCGTCACAGAGGTGCGTCCGGCCACGAAATTCTACGTCGCGGAGGACTATCACCAGGAGTATTTCCGTAATAATCCGAATGCGCCATACTGCACCTTCGTGGTGGAGCCGAAAGTGGCGAAGTTCCGCCAGAAGTTCGCCGCCAAGCTGCGTGCCGAGGGCTGACGGTCTGCTGCGCGCTCTCCTGCGCGGTCGGTTACACTGAGCCTGATGAAAAGACTCTGTTCTCTTCTTGCCGTGGCTACGGCGCTCGCGATCCCTGCGCTCGCGCAAAACCAGAATCCGTTTGCCGGCCGCTGGGACCTGACCCTGATCGGTCCGAATGGCTCCTGGCCGCAGTGGATGGAAGTGATTAATCAGGACGGCAAGGTCAGCGGAAGGATTCAGCCGCGAGGCGGCGCGGTGCGCCCGATGGTAGCGGCCAAAATGGAGAGCGGCCACCTGCTGATCACGGTCCAGGCGGCGGGGCGGGGACCGGAGGTTTCCTGGGACTTGACCGTAAGCGGCGACCAGCTCGCGGGAGTCCAGAAGCAGGGGGAAAACGAGGCGAAGATCGCCGGAGTGCGCGCACCGGCCCTCGACCGGCCGGCGCCGAAGGCCTGGACGCAGCCCGAACCGCTGTTCAACGGCAAGGACCTGACGGGCTGGGAGCCTGTCAACAATCCGCAGGGCAGCCGCTGGGTGGTGAAAGACGGAACGCTGTTCAATGAAGCGCGCGGCTCGAATATCCGCACGTCGCGGACATTCGACGATTTCAAGCTGCACCTCGAAGTGATGTGCCCGGAGCATTGCAACAGCGGGATCTATTTGCGCGGGCGCGACGAGATCCAGGTGGGGAGCGAAGGCGGTACACAGCCGAGCCACGAAATGGGCGCCTTGTACGGGTTCGTCGCTCCCAAAGTGGCGATGCCGCTGAACTCCGGGCAGTGGCAGACGTTCGATATCACGCTGGTAGGACGCCGCGTGACCGTGCTGCGCAACGGCGTGACGCTGCACGAGGACCTGGAAGTGCCGGGTATTACGGGCGGCGCGCTCGACAGCCATGAGGGCGAGCCCGGACCGATTTTCCTGCAAGGCGATCACGACGGCGGCATGGCGTATCGCAACATCACGATCTCGCTGCCGAAGAACTGAGGGTGTTATGAGCGACGTCATTTCCGAGTATCAGCGCTGGAAGCAGCAGGGCGAAGGCTTGCGGGCGCAGGCCAAGCACGCGATGGAATCGCGCTTCAAGGAGTTGATGGGCGAGGCGGTGCACCTCTGCGAGGAGTACCGGGCCGATTTCGGGGCGGCCCTCAAGCCGCCGCCGCCGGTGACGGCTTTCCGCTACAAGGCGTCCGCGAGGCCGAAGGCGAAGAAGGCGGTGAAGCCGAAGGAGACGCCTCCGCCGGCTCCGGCCGCTCCGGCGAAGGCCGATCCCAAGGTGTCGGGACTGCAGAAGAGGTTGGCCACAGCGAAGAAGAAACTGGACGAGGCGAAGACAGCGGGCTCTCCGACTCGCGCGATCGAGGACAAGATCTACGAGTTGGAGGACGACCTGAGGCTGGCGGTAGGATAGGCCTCCGGCCTGTCCAGGGAATTTCGCGCGGCTCAGCGGGCAGGCCGGGAGGCCTACTCTACAAACCCAGGACCAGGTGCAGGGCCATGTAGCTCAGCCAGGCGATGATGGCGGCGGCGGGGATCGTCAGGACCCAGGCCCACAGGATGTTCGTCGCGATTCCCCAGCGGACGGCCTTCATGCGGTGAATGCTGCCCACGCCCGCGATGGCGCCGGCGATGGCGTGCGTCGTGGACACCGGCAGGCCCAGGTGGGTCGCGAACAGGACCGAGATGGCCGCGCCGGTTTCGGCGCAGAAGCCGCTGCGCGGTTTGAGGCGCGTCAACCGGCCGCCCATGGTCCGCACGATCCGCCATCCGCCGCTGAGAGTGCCCAGCGCGATGGCGGAATAGGCCGCCATCAATACCCACGCCGGAATCGTGAACGCGTTGAGGTAATGCGAGGTATAGAGTACGCCGGCGATCACGCCCGCCGTCTTTTGCGCGTCGTTCGACCCGTGGGACAGGCTGAACGAAGCAGCGGAGAGCAACTGCAGCTTGCGGAAGTACAGGTCCATCTTAGACGGGCTGGACTTCCGGAAGAGCCAGTAAACCAGCGTCATCAGGACGTAAGCCGAGATCAGGCCGATCAGGGGCGCCAGGAAAATGAATGCCAGGGTGAGCGGCCATTGGCCGCCGTGGCCGAAATTGAGCGCTTCGAAGCCGTGGGTGACGCCACGCAGCAGGCTGACGCGTGCGATGGCCGCACCCCCGTAGCCGCCGATCAGGGCGTGCGACGAACTGGTCGGCAGGCCGAGCCACCACGTAATGAGGTCCCAGGCGATGGCTCCGAGCAGGCCCGCCAGAATCACGTAGGGGGTGACCAGTTGCAGGTCCACGAAGCCCTGGCCGACGGTTTTCGCCACCGCCGTCCCGAACAAAAACGCCGCCGCGAAGTTGAAAAATGCGGCCCAGACCACGGCCTGAAACGGAGTCAGAACACGCGTGGCGACGATGGTCGCGATCGAATTGGCGGCGTCGTGGAAGCCGTTGATGTAATCGAATACGAGGGCGATCGCGATGATGACGATAGCTAGCTCGAGCGTGGACATCGGGCTAGCTGTTCTTGACTACGACGTTCTGCAGAACGTCCGCCACGTCCTCGCAACTGTCGATGGTGGCCTCGAAGAACTCATAGACTTCCTTCAGCTTGATCAGCGTGATCGAGTCCTTTTCCTTGTTGAACAGGTCCACCACCGCGCTCCGCCCGATGCGGTCGGCTTCGTTCTCCAGGCGGTTGATCTCGATACAGTGCTCCATGGTCGGCCCGTTCTTCTCCATCGCCTCGATGGCGCTGCGCAGAGACTTCGCGCAGCCGTGGACGATCTCCGCCAGGGTAATCATTACAGGGGGAATCGGATCGATCCGGTAGGACACCAGGCGGTGCGAAGTGTCCTCGATGCCGTCCATCACGTCGTCGAGCGCGGAGGAAATGTTGTGAATGTCTTCGGGATCGATGGGAGTGATGAAGGTCTGGTTCAGCCTCGTGAAAATCTCATGGATGACTTCGTCGCCCCGATGTTCCAGGACGCTGATCTCGGTGGCGGCTCCCGCCATGCGGGAATTTCCGTTCGTGACTCCGTCGAGCAGTAATCGGGCCGCCTCAGAGATAATTGCCACCTGCTTTTGAAACAGGTGGTAGAACTTCTCCTCGCGTGGAAGCAGTCTCATAACGTTGATGGGCTTGCTGAGAGAGACCCTTATGGTATTCGGTTTCCCCAACCGGGTCAAATTGCATTACGGTTCGGTTACGATCGGAAACAGTTCCGGCTCACGGCCCGTCGGCACTTCCAGGTTGAGCAGCCTCGGGTCGAGCAGGCGCGCGGTATCCACATTCCCCATGGCGGAAAGTATGGTCTCTTTGAGATGCGGGTACTCGGCCTCCAGTCCCACGAAAAGGTCGCGCAGCGCGCGCCGCACCGTGCCTGTCTTCTGCGAGCAGCCGCACGGGATCACCGGTACCCCGCACGCCTCGGCATAGGCGCGGGTCAGGTCTTCTGTGACGTAGACCAGGGGCCGGATCAACCGGTATTCACCGGCGCGCGACATAGTGACCGGTGGCAGCGCGCTCAGCTTGCCGGTGAACATAGTGTTGCGCAGCAGGGCCTCGCAAAAATCGTCGGCGGTATGGCCGAACGCGATGACGTTGGCGCCGAGCTTGTGCACGACTTCGTAAACCGCCCGCCGGCGATACCGGCTGCACAGGTCGCAGCCGTGCTCCGGCTGATCCTCCAGCAGGTCGAGCGAGGGCTTGTCGCGGAAATAGGTCCAGTCGATGCCGCGCTGCCTGAGGTATTCGCCCAGAGGCTCGATCGGCCGGAGAAATTTTCCCTGCTCCACCGTGAAGGCGCAGACGGAAAAATCGATGGGGGCGCGCTTCTGCAGGAGCAGGAGGATTTCGAGCATGGTGACGGAATCCTTGCCTCCGGATACGGCCACGGCCAAACGATCGCCGTCGCGAATCATGCGGAAGCGATGGATGGCCTCCCCCACCTTGTGCAGCAGTGTTTTTTCGAGATCCACTATCTCAATTATAGTGGGTCAGCCGCGCAGGTACTTGTTGAAGAAGTCGAGCGTGCGCTGCCATGCCAGTTTGGCGGCGGGCTCGTCGTAGCGGGGTGTGGTGTCGTTGTGGAAGCCGTGATTGGCGCCCTCATAGACGTACGCGGAGTAGGTGACGTGGTTAGCCTTGAGGGCCTCCTCGTAGGCTGGCCAGTTCCCCGTGATGCGGGTATCGAGCGAGGCGTAGTGAAGCAGCAGCGGCGCCTTGATTTTGGGGACCTCCGCGGCCGGCGGTTGGGCGCCGTAGAAGGCGACCGCTGCGTCGAGATCGCTGCCCATGCGGACGGCCAGGGTGTTGGCGATGCCGCCGCCGAAACAGAAACCGACCACTCCGATTTTTCCGGTGCAATCGGGACGCGCCTTCAGCCAGTGGGCCGCCGCGATGAAATCTTGCGTCATCTTCGGCTTGTCGACCTTCTGGAACAATTGCGCGCCCTGCTCGTCGCTGCCCGGATAGCCTCCCACGCTGGTCAGCCCGTCCGGCGCGAACGCAATGAAATCGGCGGTCGCCAGTCGGCGTGCCACGTCCTCGATATACGGGTTGAGGCCGCGATTTTCGTGCACCACCAGGACGCCGGGGTATTTGCCGTCCTTGGCCGGGCGGGCCAGGTAGCCGCGAATCTTCTCGTTGCCTTGCGGAGAGGCCACGGTATCGTACTGAGCCTTGATGCGACTGTCATCCTTGGGAACCTGCTGCGCCCACGCGTAGTTGGGGCGAAGGCTCTCCCAGATGGCCATGGCGGTCACGCCGCCGGCGGCAAATTTGCCGGCGCCGTCCAGGAACGCGCGGCGGTCGATTTCGCCGTGAACATAAAGGTCGAACAGGTTCAATAATTCCTGCGGGTAATCGGATGCTTTCCGTCGCTCCATGAGGGCAAAGCATATCACAACGGGGCGTCGCAACTATCGGCGTAGCTTCAGGCGGTGAGCGGGAACGTGCGGCTCCAGACGGAACAGGATGCGGCTCTGCCAGTCCGCGATGTAGTGAGTGCCCGTGGCCGTCGCGGCGAGCCCGTACGCGCCTGTGAGATCCACGCTCTCGGCCGGGCTCTCTCGCGGAAACCTTGGACAGCTGCCGTCGAAGGCCGCAATCGAGATGATGCCGTCGGGGGTCACTTTCCGCACCAGGCGCTGGCCGTCGGCGAGATAGAGGTTGCCCGCGGGGTCCACGGCCACGCCGTAGACCGATCCGAGCGCCGCAGTGGCGGCGGGGACGCCGTTGGCATAGAGCACCGTCCCGCCGCCTGCGACGGTCGTGATGATTCCACCCGGCGTGACCTTGCGCACACGGAAGTTACTGCTGTCGGCGATGTACAGGTTGCCCGTTCCATCGATCGCCAGTCCCCAGGGATACCAGAGCTGCGCTTCGGTGGCTGGGCCGCCGTCGCCCGAGAAGCCGTGCGTGCCGTTGCCGGCCACGGTCCGGATGGTGCCGCCCGGCGCGATGGCTCGGATAATCAGGCTGTCCGCCAGCAACAGAGTGCCATCCGGGCCAAACGCCAGAGGGCCGGGACCGCCGAGACGCGCCTTTGTAGCCGGCCCGCCGTCACCCGTGAATCCGAGCCGGGCAATTCCGGCTACCCGGGTCAGCATCCCCGCGCGATCCACGCGGTACACGCACCAGAGCGATGTGCTGAAGTAGACGTTGCCGGCCGCGTCCACCGCGACACCGTACACGGCGCCAAGCGACGCACTGTCACCACCGAGATCGCGCCGGACTGCGCGCCTGCGCCTGCCGCCGCCAGCAGAAAGACCACTGCCTTGAGAGGCAGCAGTTCGATTCTATGCGCAGGCTTCGTATCATGGAAGTTAGACTCTCCATGACGCAGACTTCTTTCGACAAGGAAAAAATTAAGATCCTGCTGCTGGAAGGGATCCACGACAGCGCCGTAGAGTCGTTCCGCAGCGACGGCTACACCAACATCGACTACCACAAGAAATCGCTGCCGGAAGACGAACTGATCGAAGCGGCGCGCGACGCCTTCTTCATCGGCATCCGGTCCGGTACGCACCTGACGGCCCGGTTCTTCGAAAACGTGCCAAAACTGGTGGGGGTGGGCGCTTTCTGCATCGGCGTCAACCAGGTGGATCTCGCGGCGGCCGAAGAGCGCGGCATCCCGGTATTCAACGCGCCCTTTTCGAATACCCGCAGCGTGGCGGAGCTAGTGCTGGCGGAGGCGGTCCTGCTGCTGCGCGGCATTCCGCACCGCAGCCGGATGGCGCAGGACGGGGTCTGGCTGAAGACCGCCACCGGCTCCCGCGAGGCGCGCGGACGCTGCCTCGGCATCGTGGGGTACGGCCATATCGGGTCGCAGCTCAGCGTGCTCGCCGAAGCCCTGGGCATGCAGGTGGTCTTCTACGACGTGGAGATGAAGCTGGCGCTCGGCAATGCCCGTGCGCTGCCCTCGCTCGATGCGCTGCTCGAGACCGCCGACGTAGTAAGCCTGCACGTCCCGGAGACGCCGCAGACGCAGGGGATGATCGGCGCGGAGCAGTTGGCGCGCATGCGCCGCGGCGCGCACCTGATCAACGCCTCGCGGGGATCGGTGGTGGACATCGACGCGCTGGCCGAAGCCCTGCGGTCGAAGCATCTGGGGGGCGCGGCTATCGACGTCTTTCCGAAAGAGCCGAAGAGCGCGGCCGAGGAGTTCGTCTCGCCTCTGCGCGGCCTGGACAACGTGATCCTGACGCCGCATATCGGCGGCAGCACCGAGGAAGCGCAGGAGAGCATCGGCACGGAGGTGGCCGAGAAGCTGATCAAGTACAGCAACAACGGCTCCACGCTGAGCGCGGTGAACTTTCCGGAGGTGTCGCTGCCGGAGCATCCCGGCAAGCAGCGCCTGCTGCACATTCATCGGAACCAACCGGGTGTGCTTTCCGGGATCAACGCGGTGTTTTCCGAACAGCGGATCAACGTGGCCGGCGAGTATTTGCAGACCCATATGAAGATCGGGTACGTGGTGATCGATGTGGAGATGGAGGATCGCGCGGACGCAACGGAGCTGAGGCGCCAACTGGACCGTGTGCCGGGGACGATCCGGACGAGGATTCTGTTTTGAAGACGCCCTCGGTGCCGGGGCAGGCCGGGAGGCCTACCCTACCACGGATCGCGGCGTTCGATATTTTGCGCAAGGTGGACGGGGGCGGGTATGCGTCCGATCTGCTGGTGTCGTACTGCGTGGGGTTCGATTCACGGGATGCGGGGCTGGCGTCCGAGATCGTCTTCGGCGTGCTGCGCTACCGGGCGCAGCTGGACTACCTGATCGACCGCGCCTCGACGTCCAAAAAGCTCGATCTCGAGGTGCGCACGGCGCTGCGCATGGGCATCTACCAGCTTCGCTACCTGGACCGTGTACCGGCCCACGCGGCGGTCGGGGACAGTGTGGAGCTGGTGAAGCGGGCGCGCAAGCGCTCCGCCGCCGGGCTGGTCAACGCGATCCTGCGCAACGTGAATCGCTACCCGGTCGCGTGGCCGTCGAGGGAAGTGGAGCTCTCGTGCCCGGAGTGGCTGCTGGCGCGCTGGGAGCGCTTCTATGGCCGGGACGCCGCCCACGGAATTGCGCGGGCGGCGCTCCAGGAGCCGGTGAAATATACGCGCGGCGGGCGGACGCAGGATATCGGCGCGCAATCCGTCGTGCCGCTGCTCGATCTCTCGCCCGGCCAGACGTTGCTGGATCTGTGCGCCGCACCGGGGAACAAGACGGCGCAGGCGCTCGAGTCGGGGGTGCGCTGCATCGCCTGCGACATTCATTTCCAACGGATTGCGCGGATGAAAGAGCTGCACGCCGATCTGGTGGTGCTGGATGGCGCCGCGCCGCTCCCCTTCGCCCGGCACTTCGAGCGCATCCTGGTGGACGCCCCCTGCAGCGGGACGGGAACCCTAGGGCGGAATCCCGAGATCAAGTGGAGGCTCGGGCCCGACGATCTGAAGGACCTCCAGGCCCGGCAATCCGCGCTCCTCGCCAACGCGCGAAAGGCGCTGGCGCCGGGAGGCCTGCTGGTCTATTCGACCTGCTCGCTCGAGCCGGAGGAGAACGAGGAGGTAATCGCGGAGGTCCCCCCGGGGCTGGTTGGGGAGACCATGACGCGCCTTCCGGGGCGCGAGGAGGGCGACGGTTTCTTTGCTGCTGTGATAAAATCAGAAGAGCCCGCAAATGATTGAAATTATTCCCTCAATCCTATCGGCGGACTTCGCCCGGCTGGCCGAGGAAATCGCTCGCGTCGAGCGGGGCGGCGCTTCCATGCTGCACCTCGATGTGATGGACGGGCATTTCGTGCCAAACCTCACGATCGGCCCTCCCGTAGTGGAGTCTGTGCGCAGGACGACCAACCTGCACCTGGACGTTCACCTCATGATCGAGAATCCCGACCGGTACGTCACTCACTTTGTGGAGGCTGGGGCGAATTCCGTGTCGGTGCACTACGAGGCCTGCCGCCACCTGGATGGCACCCTGGAGATGATCCGGAACGCCGGGGCGATGGCCGGAGTGGTCTTGAATCCCGCCACTCCGGTAGCGGTTCTCGAGGACGTTCTGACGGTGGCTGACTACGTGCTACTGATGAGCGTAAATCCGGGTTTCGGCGGCCAGAAGTTGATTCCGTACGTGCTGGATAAAGTGCGGAAGCTCGATCGGATGCGCCGGGACAGGCACTTGGCGCTGCCGATTGAGATTGACGGGGGAGTGCACAAGGAAAACCTGGCGGAGGTCGTCCGCGCCGGGTGTGACTGGATCGTCACAGGGTCGGCTGTCTTTCACAGTCCGGACCCCGAAGGTATGGTGCGGGAAATGCGTAAGATTGCGGATGGCGCCACAGCGGTCCAGTGCTAAAAGTGCTACAAAAGATAGGAACATCTATGGTTGGAAACGGTCTTCGTCAATTCGTGGTGGCAGGCGCGGTAATGGTTCTGCTGGCGGGGTGCGGCCTGCGCCGGCACAAGTACGACAACCCCATCACGAAAGACACACAGCAGCCCGATAAGGTGCTCTTCGACCAGGCCATCAACGAGATCGAGCACAGCCGGTTCGAGCGCGGGCGGCTCATCCTGCAGACCCTCATGAATACCTACGACACCAGCGAGTACCTGGCGAAATCCAAGCTCGCGGTGGCCGATTCCTGGTATCGCGAAGGCGGCGCCCACGGGTACGCGCAGGCCGAGGCCGAGTACAAGGATTTCATTCTCTTCTACCCCAACATGGAAGAGTCGGCCGAAGCCCAGGAAAAGATCTGCAAGATGCAGTACAACCAGATGGAGAAGGCCGATCGCGACTCCACTCACGCTTTGCGGGCCGAGGACGAGTGCCGGCAGTTGCTGGTGCAGTTCCCCAACAGCAAGTTCGCGCCCGACGCGCAGCAGATGCTTCGCAACGTTCAGGAGGTGCTGGCCGATAAGGAGTACCGGGTGGGCATATTCTACGGCCACAAGGGGAGCTTCCCGGCGGCCGCCAACCGGCTGCAGGCCCTCACCGACCAGTTCCCGCTCTACAGCCAGGCCGACGATGCGCTGTGGGACCTGGCGACGGATTACCAGCACATGGGCGATCGCTTCGAGAACCAGCAGGCCTCGGCCTACACCAAGATCGTCCGCGATTATCCCCTGAGCTCGCACGTGGAAGAAGCCAAAGCGCGCCTGGAAGAGATGAAGCGCCCGGTTCCGGAAGCCGATCCGGTGGCTTATGCCCGGATGAAATATGAGCTCGAAAACCGCACCAGCCGCAGCCTGCTCGGCAAGGTCTGGGGACCGTTCAGCGGCAAGCCGGATACCAGCGTGGCCGCCAAGTCGGGCAGCCCGCAGATGACCGGCTTCCGTCCGCAGATTCCGGTCAGCGTTCCGCAGGCGGCGGCCGGGGTCACGGGTGTGACAGATGTGGGAGTCTCGGTGCCGACGGATCCGTCGGCGATCGATAAGAATCCGGATGCGCGGATGAATCCGCCTGGCGCGGCCGCCACCGGCACAGCGGCGGGCACAAATGCCGCGGCGCCGGCGGCATCCGGCACGGCCGCGGCTGCTCCGGCCAACGAGCCGCCTCCGCAGAACCACACGATGAAGCCGAAGAAGGTCAAAAAGCCCAAGGTCAAGAAGAACTCCAAGCCGAAGGAGCAGCCTGCTACGGACAAGGAGCAGTCCACCACCAAACAATGAGCCGCATTCTGCTGGTAGACGACAGCCCGCATGCCCAGCGGATGGGTGAGCGCATCCTCGCTGAAGAGGGCTACGAGGTTGTAACTGTCAGCAACGCCGATTCCGCCCTCATCCGCCTGGACGATGTGGATCCGGACGTGGTGATAGCGGATACGGTCATGCCGGGGCGCACCGGATTCGAGATCTGCCAGTACCTGAAGATGAGCCCGCGGCACAAGCACGTGCGGGTGATTCTGACCGCCGGTGTGCTGGAGTCGCTCGATGAAGACCACATCAAACGGGCGGAAGCCGACGGCACTTTGAAGAAGCCGTTCGAGGCCAGCGCCTTGATCGCCGCCGTGAAACCGCTGGCGGAGGCCGCCGCCAAGGCCCGCGAAGGTGTGGAGGCGCCCGGAGCCGCCCGCCCTGCGCCGGAGACTCCCGCGCAGCTAGCGCCGTTCGTGGCGGTTGTGGATGCCGAGCAGGTGCGTGCCGCCGTGACGGTAGCGCTCGACGCCGCCATGGAGAAGATGGTCGAAGAGATCACGCGGCGTGTGCTGGCGGCCCTAAACACGAAGAAGTCCATTCCCGAATCCACGCCGGTCGTGCTGGAGCCGGCCAGGCCAAGCCTGCCCGAGCCCGCCGCTCCGGTTTCCGAGCCGGTCCGCCGCGTCAACCCCGTCCGCCTGCGCAGCGGATCCATACTAGGATTGGGATTGGCCCATGGCGAGCCCGAAAGCTCCGACCCCAGGCCCCTCTGACCGCCTATGCCTGACAACAGTTTCGACGTAGTCTCCAAGATCGAGCTGCCGGAAGTGCTGAATGCCATCCAGCAGTCGCAGAAGGAAATCCATCAGCGCTACGATCTGAAGGATTCGCACTCGAATATCGAGCTCAAAGAGAAGGACAACAAGATCCTGCTGGCCAGCCAGGATGAGTTCAAGCTGAAGGCCGTGGTGGATATTCTCGAATCCAAGCTGGTGAAGCGCCACGTCCCCTTGAAGGGCCTCTCCTACGGCGAGATCACCGCGGCGGCGGGCTCCACCGTGCGTCAGGAGATCACGCTGCAGCAGGGCATCCCCACGGAGAAGGCGCGGGAAATCGTCAAGAAGATCAAGGACAGCAAGCTCAAGGTGCAGGCCTCGATCCAGGGCGATTTCGTGCGCGTCGCGGGGCGCGACCGGGACGTTCTGCAGTCGGTGATTCAACTGTTGCGCGACTCCGATTTCGGCATCGACATGCAGTTCACCAATTACCGCACGAACTGACGTGCCGCGGCGGATCGAATCGCACGACCTGGCCGGACCGGCGGGGCGCCTGGAAGCGCTGCTCGAAGAGCCGGAAGACCGCGAGCCGCGCATGGCGGCGCTGGTGTGCCATCCGCATCCCCTCTATGGCGGTACGCTTCACAACAAGGTGGTCTTCCGGCTGGCACGCGGCCTGCGCAAGGCCGGGATGGTGGTGCTGCGCTTCAACTTCCGCGGAGTGGGCCGCAGCCAGGGGGAGCACGGCAACTTGGAAGGCGAAATCGAGGATGCTCGCGCGGCGCTGGGGTGGCTGCGCGAGCGATATCCGGCGCTGCCCTTCGGCCTGGCGGGGTTCTCGTTCGGCTCACGGGTGATTACGGCGCTCGGCTGCTCGACCGGAGATCCGGCGTTCCTGCTGGCGGCCGGATTCCCGACGCGCTTCGGCCCCGCCGCTTTCCTCGAAACGTGCGCGATTCCCAAGACCTTCATTCAGAGCACCCACGACCAGTACGGTCCGCGGCCCGAGCTGGAAGCGGCCTTCGAGCGATTCGCCGAACCGAAAAAGCTGATCTTCATCGAAAGCGCGGACCACTTCTTTGCCGGTGGCCTCGACGCGCTCGAGCACGCCGTGGAAACGGCTATCGCTTGAATCGCAGCTCCACCTTGAAGGCCTCGAGCGAGTTGTAGACGATGGGGCAGTAGCAGGCGCGGTCCACGAACTGCCACATGCGGCTGGCAATCGAACCATTGCCCCGCACCACGTGCGGAAAGCGCTGGCACGTCTCGGGGCGCGCTTCGTAGACCGTGCAGGAGGTACCGTCGAGGAACACGCATCCGGCCTCGTCGGTGCGTTTGAGGATGCGGCCCTCCTCCTCGCTCTCCATGGTGTATTCGGCCAGGAATCGCTCGCGCGAGATCCGCAGGTGCTTCGCCAGGCGCCCTATGTCGCGCTCTGCCAGCACGACGGTCGCCACCTTGCAGCAGTTGGCGCACTGCGTGCAATCGATCTGCTGCTCGATCCCCTCGGCGATTCGGCGGAGGATGCGGTCGGAGTGGTCGTGCGATTTCATGAAGCGCCGGAAACGCAGATTTTCATCGCGCTTCTTCTCGCCCTGAACGCGGATCTGGACCAGGTCGGTGAGCATCCTCTTCCAGGTTAGCCGATAATCGAAAAATGGACCGCCGCTCCTTCCTGCAGCAGGTTACCGCCGCCGCTGCCTTTGCTCGCACGGCGCGGGCTCAGATGCCCGATCTCGACGAGGCTACCATCGCGGACCTCTCGAAGTTTTCCGCCAGCCAGCTCACGGAATACTACATCGGGCGTATCCGCGAGAGAGACGCTCTCACGCGAGCCGTTGTGGAGTTGAATCCGGACGCGATGAAGATTGCGGCGGAGCTGGATCGCGGCCCGCAGCGGGGCCCGCTGCACGGGATGCCGGTGCTCATCAAGGACAATATCGATACTGGCGACAATCTGAAGACCACCGCCGGCTCCCTGGCCCTGGTGGACGCGCCGAGGCCCTCCGACGCGGCCGTGGTGGTGCGCCTGCGCGCGGCCGGCGCGGTGATTCTCGGCAAAACCAATCTCAGCGAGTGGGCGAATTTCCGGTCCTCGCATTCCATAAGCGGATGGAGCGGCCGAGGGGGGCAGACCCGCAATCCCTATGCGCTCGACCGGAGTCCCTGCGGGTCGAGCTCGGGCTCGGGAGTAGCGGCTTCCGCCAATTTCTGCGCGGCGGCTGTAGGAACGGAGACGGATGGCTCGGTGGTTTGCCCGGCCTCCATGAACGGGCTGGTGGGGATCAAGCCGACCGTGGGGCTAATCGGCGGGCGGGGCATCGTTCCCATCGCGCACAGCCAGGATACGGCCGGGCCGATGGCGCGCACGGTTCGCGACGCGGCGATTCTGCTGGGCGCCTTGGCGGAAGGACCCAAGGCGCAGCCGGACTATACGAAGTTCCTCGACCCGCACGGTCTGCGCGGCGCGCGCCTCGGGGTGGCCCGCGAATTCTTCGGGATTACGGCGGACACAGACCGCCTGATGGAGGATGCCATCGCCGAGATGAAGCGGCAGGGCGCGGAGATCGTCGATCCCGCCAACCTTCCTTCGCACGGCAAGGAGGGCGATTCCGAGATGGAGGTGCTGCTTTACGAGTTCAAGGCCGACCTGAATGCGTATCTCGAGAGGCGCGGCACTGGTCTGACGCTCGAGAAGCTGATCGACTTCAACGAAAAGAACCGCGGCAAAGAGATGCCCTACTTCGAGCAGGAGCTGTTTCTCCGCGCGCAAAAGAAAGGCCCTTTGAGCGAACCGGCCTATCGCAAGGCGCTGGCCCTTAACCAGAGGACGGCGCGCGCCGAGGGTATCGACGCCGTCGTAAAGCAGCACCGCGTCGATGCAATCGTCGCGCCGACGGCCGGGCCGGCCTGGCTCATCGACTTCGTGAACGGCGACCACGATACCGGCGGCTCCACCGGTCCGGCGGCGCGCGCAGGGTATCCCGACATCACGGTTCCCGCGGGACTCGTGCGCGGCCTGCCGGTGGGGATTTCGTTCTTCGGGCCGGCCTGGAGCGAGCCGGTGCTGCTCAAGCTGGCATACAGCTTCGAGCAGGCGACGAAGGCGCGGCGGGTGCCGAAGATGCTGCCGAGTCTGCCGGTGTAGCGGCGGACGCCGGTAACAGAGGCGCGACCCTGAGGGAGCGGGCCGGGGCAGGCCGGTAGACCTACCCTACAAAAAAGCTCAACGCCGTCGAAAGGAAGGGCTTCATCTCAAGACGCGGGACTACGGCGTCGAGCATGCCGTGCTGCAGCAGGAATTCGGATCGCTGGAAACCCGCGGGTAGCTTTTGGCGGATAGTCTGCTCGATGACGCGCGGACCGGCGAAACCGATCAGCGCGCCGGGCTCCGCGATGTTCAGGTCGCCTAACATGGCGAAACTGGCGGTCACGCCGCCGGTGGTGGGGTCGGTGAGCACGCTGATGAACGGCAGCCGCGCCTCGTCGAGCCGCATCAGGCCGGCGGAAACCTTGGCCATCTGCATGAGGCTGACCGCCCCTTCCTGCATGCGGGCCCCGCCCGAGGCCGAAACGACGATCAGCGGGGCGGATTCGGCGAGCGAGCGCTCGATGGCGCGCATGATCTTTTCGCCCACCACGCAGCCCATGCTGCCGCCGATGAAGCGGATGTCCATCACGCACACCTGCACGCGCCGGCCGTCCAGCCTGCCGGCCGCGGCGATCATTGCGTCGCTGAGGCTGGTGGCGTGCTGCATCGATTTCAGCCGCTCGCTGTAGGGTTTGCTGTCGTGGAAACATAGCGGGTCTGAAGAGGTCAACTGGTCGTCGTAAGTTTCGTAGACGCCGTCGTCCAGCAGGAGCCTGAGCCGCGCCGTGACCTCCATGCGGAAGTGGTGGCCGCACTTGGGGCAGAGGCTCCAGTTATTTTCGAGGTCCTTCTTCCAAATGATCTGGCGGCAGCCGTCACACTTCTGCCACAGCCCTTCGGTGCGGACTTTGCGTTCTCCGTTGCCCGGTGCCGGCAGTTTCGCCGCGGCGGATTGGTCCCGCTTAAACCACGACATTCAGAATCAACGTTAGCGCGGGTAGGGATGGCCCCGCAACGTGGCGAAAGCCCGGTAGATCTGCTCGGCGAGCATGGCGCGGGCCAGTTCGTGCGGGAAAGTCATGGCGGAGAGCGAGAGCAGCAAATCCGCGCGCGCCGCCCATCCGGCGGGAAGCCCGTCATGCGCGCCGATCAGGAAGACCAGGTCGCGGCCTTCCATTTCGGCTTTGGAGAGCATCCCCGCGAAGGCCGCGGAATCGAGCGGCTTGCCGCCGGGGTCGAGGAACAGCTTGCGGGCCGTGGGGTGCTTGGACCACAGATCGGCGCGATCGGGGCGGATCTCGCGCATTTCGGCCGGGCAATAGCGGCCCGCCCGCGCCAGAAAATCCTCGGCGATGGCGTTGGCGTGCGGGTCTTTCGGTTTACCGATGTAATAGAGGAAAATCTTCACTCGGCCGGAATTCCGACCGTCTTGGCGCTGCGCCAGAGGCGTTCGAGGCCATAGTATTCGCGCGCTTTCGGAGAGAAGATGTGGATCAGCACGTCCCCGTAGTCGGCGAGCACCCACTCGGCCTGACTGTATCCTTCCACACTAATCGGCAGTTCGCCTGCCTGGTGCTTCATCTGCAAGCCGACTTCGTCGCTGATGGCTTGGATCTGCCGCTGGTTGGCGCCCGTGCAGATGACGAAATAGTCCGCGAACGAGGTGATCCCCGTCAAATCAAGCACGGTGATCTCCGTAGCTTTTTTGGATTCGGCCGCGCGTACCGCGATCAGCCAGGTAGGACTCTCGGACGTTTCGACTTCAGAACTTTCTATCAGGTCAACCTTGCTCAGAAGTTACTCCCCTGTCCGTATCGTACTACAGCGCAGCAGCCAGGGTTGCCTTTCAATAGCCCCTGGCGGTTAAGCCGCCATCCACTACCAGGCACGCGCCGGTGATGAACCGGGCGGCATCGGAGGCCAGGAAGAAAACCGCCTCGGCAACCTCTTGAGGCGTCCCGATGCGGCGGGCCGGATGCCATTGCGCAATGCGCCCGACCGTCTGCTCCCAATCGTCCGCGAGGGCCAGTGACCGGCGTAGCAGCGGGGTATCGATATAGCCGGGACACACCACGTTGACGCGGATGCCCTCGGGGCCGTGATCGACCGCCATGGCGCGAGTCAACCCGGCCATTCCCGCCTTGGCGGCATCATAGGCGGGGCAGTTCGGCCACGAGACCGAAGCGTGCACGGAGGAGACGTTCACGACGGCGCCGCCGCGAGCGCGCATATGCGGAATGGCATACTTCGAGCATAGGAAGACGCTGCGCAGGTTGACGGCGACCTGGCGATCCCACTGCTCCGCCGTCAGTTCGGGAACCGCGCCGTGGATCTCGATGCCGGCGTTGTTGACAAGCACCTCGAGCGAGCCGAATTCGGATATCACCCGATCGACGGCCGAACGGACCGCGGCCTCATCGGACACGTCCGTGGGAATCGCGAGGGCGCTCCCGCCAGGGGCCGGTTCGTTTACGTCGAAGATGGCGACGGCGTATCCCGCGCCCGCCAGGCGCTCGACCACAGCTGCGCCGATGCCGGAAGCGCCTCCGGTGACGATCGCGGCCTTCTGTTGGCTCATGACTGTTTTCCAGACTAACAGGCTTGAGCTATGATCGACTGCATGCCGAACCGACGAGACCTTTTCAAGCTGACCGCGCTGAACGCCCTGGCTGCGATGGCCAATGACAAACTCCCGAACGCCACCCGCGGGGCCAGCCAGGCGCAGGTGACCCACGAGGAGTTCGGAGACCTGAAGGTCTATTTCGACGGGCCGACCGACCAGCTCAGCGCGATGACTGCCGGCAGCCTGCTGCTGAAACCGGGGAAATCGCCCCACCCTCCGCACCAGCACCCCGAAGAGGAGATCATGGTGGTGACCGAAGGCACGGGCGAGATCTCGATCGACGGCAAGATCACGAAAGTCGCCGGCGGCTCGATGATGTTCTGCGGCGGCGGGACGCTCCACGGGATCGTGAATACCGGTGAGACGCCGCTGCTGTTTTACTACTACAAGTGGAAGCGCTGACCTACGGGCGCGAGCGGCGCGACGGCCTCGCCGGATAGGGTACGTCCCATCCCTTGGCGTCGCCCCAGAGGACCCGGTTCAAGGTGTCTTCGGGCGCTTCGTCGATGTCGCGAAAGTTCATCTTGAGCGACTCCTTCGCCGCCCACAACTGCCGGCCGGAGAGCGCGTGCAGCGGCGGATTCATCTGGTCGAGGGCCTGCTCAGGCACGATGTGCCGGTAGGGGGCGTTGTCGGCCTGGGCAGTGAAGATGCTGGTCATGGCGCGCGCGGCCTTCAGGAAGCGGGTCTTGGGTGGAATGCCGAAAATTTCCTGAATGGTCCGCACCATGCTCTCGTGGTTGTAGTTGTTCGAGTCCACCGTATCGCGCTTGATGAACGGGCCGATGGCGAGCGCGACCGTGCGATGCCCGTCGACGTGATCCACGCCGTCCTGCGCATCGTCTTCCACCACGAAGATCAGGCTGGAAGACCAGAAGCGGCTCTTCGAGATGCCTTCCACGATCCGTCCCAGTGCCAGGTCGTCATCGGCAACCATGGCGCGTGGAGAGGGCGAGCCGGGACGCGTTCCGTTGGTGTGGTCGCTGCTGAGCGTGAGGATGTTGACGTGCGGCAACTGTCCCGTCTTTTCGTGGTCGCCCAAATCGCGGAGGAACTCTTCGGCGCGTAGCTGGTCGGGAATGCTGGTGGAGCTGTTGGGATACCGCTGGTCGCAGTACGGCTGCAGCGCGGGGACTCCACTGCGCGAGCCTACGGCGGTCTGCCACTTGCCTTCCTTATAGAGCCGGAGGTATTCGTTCCAGTTCAGCAGTTTGTCTTCGTTCATGTCCACAGCGCTTTGCGTGGCCGGGTCCCATTTCGCGGGCAGTTGGAACTCACCATAGATGCGCACGCTGAGCGGTTTGGCGCCGCTCTGCCAGAAGAATCCGGCGGGCGTCAGCATGAGGGGGTCACTCTCGTTCCAGGCGTAGCCGCGCGGCGAGGCGGCGAAGGCCCGCTCCACGTAATCGCTGACAAAGGCCTGCATCAGCCACTGGTGGCCGTCGAAGCTGATGGCGCCGCCGGTATAGAAGTTATCGAGCAGCACGTAGTGCTCGGCCAGCGCGTGATGATTGGGCGTGACTTCGCGCCCGTACATTACCAGTTTGTGGTCGCCGTTGCCTTTGGCGATATCGCCCAAGACCTGGTCGTAGGTGCGGTTCTCCTTGACGATCAGGAACACGTGCTGAATTCCCAGGGAGGGCAGGTTCGCGATCCCGCCGGCGGGTTCGTACACCGGGCTGTTGGCGGCCTTCACCTCGCGGGTGCCGGCAGTGACCTGAAGGGGGGAAGGAGCGGGGATCTTTTCAAGCGAACCTTCGTACTGGCGCGAATTGAAGGTTCCCTTCTTATCCGCCGTGTTGCCCATCCCCTTGATGTTGAGGACGCGCAGATCGCCTTCCCGGCCGATAGCCACGGCAGACGGGAACCAGGCAGTAGGCACGGCGCCGGCGACTTTCCATTTGCCGGCGGATTCCCGTGCCACGGCGATGGCGTTGTTGCCGCCGCACGCGATATACAGCGTCTTCGAATCGTCCGCGAACACGCCGGCGATCGGCATGCTTCCGAGCGTACCTTCGGGAAACGCCGGCACCTTCAGTTCCGACGCGGCGAGCGATGCGGTCTGGACGAGAGAAACCGAGTCGGAATGGCCGTTCATCACGGCCAGCGTTTTTCCGTCCGGGCTGAGCGCCACTTGCGAAGGCCCGAGTCCCACGTTCACTTCGCGTACGGCCAGCGTCTTGGCATCCACTACGCTGATCGTGCCGGATACAGGCGCTCCGGTCACGGGATCCGTGACCACCGGAGTGCCGCTCGAATGCGCCACGGTGTCGCCCGGCTTGGGCCTGCGCCCGCCGCGGTTGCTGACAAAAACCTGTCCGCCGGATGCGGCGACGCCGAAGGGCGCGACGCCGACTTCGACTTCCTTCACGACCTCGCGCGAGGTCGCGTCGACCACCGCCAGCGTGTTGTTCCTGCTGAATGCCACGAAGGCCAGCTTGCCGTCCGCCGAAAATGCGATGCCGGCGGGGACGGGGTGGCCTTTCAGCGCGATTCTTGCGGGGGTGCCGGGCATTCCGACGTCGGATAGCGGGGTCACCAGGATGGAGTCCGGCCCTTCCCGGGTAGTCTCGCTGGCCCACAGTTCGCGGTTGCCCGGGCGAAACGCGATTCCGGCATAGGAGGTAGATCGCGAGCGGACCTCGGAGATCGGGGTCCCGGTCGAGCCGTCGAGCAGCATCACGCTCCGCCAGTTCAGTACGGCGAGGATCCTCTTCTGGGAATCGAATGCCATATCGACGGGTCGGCCGGCGATCATGCTCTGCTCGCCCCACGGACGCAGCAGTTGATTGGTGGGCACCAGATAGTACCCGGCGGCTTGTTTGCCGAGCGCGGCAGTGGTTTTGAGCGCTGTGAAGACGCCTGCCTCTTGTGCCACCAGGGCGGCGCCGGCAAGCAGGATTCCGCAAACGATAGGAGTGCGCATGGAAACACTCAGCATAGCGCCACCATACTACAATAAAGTGAATGCGTTTGAATTTTGGCCCGATGCTCGTGGTGTGCGCGCTCTGCGCTTTTGCGCAGTCCGGCGACTCACCGGAGTTGCTTCGAGCCAGGGCCGATGTTGAAAAGCTGCGCGTGCTGGTGGAGGCGGGCGCCGCGCCGCGCCACGACCTGGAAAAGGCGGAAGACCGGATCGCGGATGCCGAAGACGAGGCATTTCTCCGCAAGACGCTTTACGGCCCGGATCTCACAGCCGAGCAAGCCGGCGACATGATCGCGGCGGCGGGCCGGCGGTTCGAGCGGCGCAAGACGGCTTACGATGACGCCAAGAAGCTGGTGGACGCCGGGGTGGCCTCCGAGATTTCGCTCGACACGTTCATCCGCGATATGGATATGGCGCGGAAAGAGTGCGAGTTGGCCGATTCACGCGCCAAATTGACCGAGGAGATGGCCGCTATGGCGCGCGCTGAGGAGGCGCTCGAGACCCGGCTGGCGGAGCAGCCCTCGGAAGCGCCCGACCTGGCCGAGCGGTTCGACGGCGACGGCATCTTCACGCCCGCCACTTTCAGCCGCGTGGAAGCGGCCTTCGAACGGCATTTCGGCAAGCCGCTGCCGGTGAGCGCCATGGGCGAAACGGCGGTCCACCGCGCGCTGGGATTCGACCATCGCGGCCGTGTGGATGTTGCCGTCTACCCGGACACACCCGAAGGGGTTTGGCTGCGCGACTACCTGACTTCGAATCACATTCCCTATTTCGCCTTCCGGCACGCCGTGCCCGGCAAAGCGACCGGGGCACACATTCATCTCGGCCCCATGAGCACACGCCTCAAACTCGGCGGATAATAGAAACTTCCATGACCGATCCGAACTTGAGGGTACTGATCTCCGCCGAGCAGATCCAGGCCCGGATCCGGGAACTCGGAGAAGAGATTTCCCGCGACTATCCGAACGGCAACCTGCACATGATCTGCATACTGAAGGGCGCCTGCTTCTTCCTGACCGACCTGGCGAGGGCCATGAAGCGCGACGTATTCGTGGACTTCATGGGCATCTCGACGTACGGCAAGGGCAAAACGAGTTCCGGCGAAGTGAAAGTGACCAAGGATCTCGACATTTCGCTCGAGGGCGCCGACGTTCTGATCGTGGAAGACATCGTGGATAGCGGTGTGACGTTGAACTACCTGCTGCACCTGCTCCAAACGCGGAGGCCGCGGTCGATCCGCATCGTCGCGCTGCTGGACAAGCCGGAGCGGCGGCTGCGCCCGGTCGAGGTGAGCTACGTCGGGTTCCGGATTCCCGATGAGTTCGTCGTGGGCTATGGCCTGGACTATGCCGAGAAGTTTCGGAATCTGGATTCGATCTGCGTGCTCGAAGAGACCGCCGGCGCGACCCCTTAAGGCCGCGGCTCCGCGCGCGACTCGTCGGTCACTTCGATCGCTTTGATGGCTGCGTAGTTCGTCACCGGCGAGAACGAGAGCAGCAGTTTCCCCTGGCCATTGGGCTGGAGATTGTGAAAAACGTGGGTGACCGCCTGGAATGGCTTCGCCTCCTTAAGGATGTCGAAGCCCTCGAGCAGAATCGCCCCGTTGCAGGACACGTTGAACACGCGGGATCCGGCGCCGCCCCTGCGTGACGGCTCGGACGCAGGATCCCAATAGGTCTCTGCGAAATAGAGAGTCACGGAGTAGCGGCCCGGAGGCACCGGGATAGAGTAAATGAAGTTGCCGTACCGCTCCCCGGCATAGAGATCCGGATCGGGTGTTCCGGACACATCTCCCTTGTGGGTCGCGAGCCGTCCCCCTATATAGTAGTCGTCCGGGTTCCAGACGTTGCCGTTGTGGTCGGTAAACGAGGAGTCCCCGGCGCGGATTCGAATGGGGAGGAGATGCCCGGGCGTCCCGGGCACCAACTCGATGGCGTTGACGAAGGGGGATCCCAGCACCGTCTGGAACCGCAGGTGGACGTATCCGTCCGCGGCCGGCGTAATATCCCGGAACACGCGAACATCCACGGGGGACACGCCCGAATCGTTCACAACATCGAAATCGTGGAGCAGGGAGGCGCCGTTGACCGTGACGGTGAAATGCCGCTGGTTTTCGCCGCCATCGTTCCCCACATCGTTTCCGGTGCGAAATGAGGGCTCGGCAAAGTGCAGCCACAACTCGTAGGCGCCCGCAGGAACCGGTATGTCGTAACTGAAGTCGCCGTAGCGCATGAACCGGTAAAGGCTGGGGTCGGGAGGCCGGCCGAGAAACTCCGAGGGCCCGGGCTGAGCCGCCCCGCCCTGGAAGTACCGGTCCGCGCTCCATCGGCGTCCCGCGCGATCGATGTAGGGTTGGGGGTTCCCGGCGAGAATCCGGACTCCCGCGGTCGCCGGCGGCGGCGCGCCGATAGCCCGGGCAGGGGGCGCTGACGTCCTGGGCAGGGGCCGCCCCGAAGCTGTGCCCCCGCGGGACGGCCCTAATGAGGTGCCCAGAATGAACGCCAGCAGCGCCGTCACTCCTATGGTGAGAATCAGTCGGGAGTCGAACCGGCGACGAGGTAAGGGCAGCGCCGGTAGCGCTGACGCCGGTGTTTCAGGTCGCTCCGGCTCCCGCTCGATGAATCGCGGGATGTAGCTACCTGGCGATAACTCAATCACCACCCGGTCGTGGGAGCCTTCTGCGGCATAGTAGGTTGCGAGCTTGTGCCGAAGGCGATGGGCTTCTACCCGGACAATCGCATCCTTTTTGTCGTCGAACTCGGACGTCCGGTCGAAGACCTCCAGGGCGATGGTGGATTCCTTGATCTCGTCCTGCCGCCCCAGCAGGACCATGTTGCACAGGTACTTCAGGAGCTCGATGCTGCGGCGTGAATGCGCAAAGAGGCTGGAATGACTGATCGCCAGAATTTCGTCCCGCACATCCGTACCGGACACGGGATACTCGGTAGCCTTCGACATTCAAAAGGATATTGTAGTCCCGTTACTACCGTTACACAACCGCGTCTATGTAATTGAAACTTCATCGCCACGCCGTTACGAAACGGCAAAACCCTGGTTTCTCGGGACGACACCCGATATATTCATCGTGCGCCACCTTGCCCTTTTGACCAGCTTGCCGCGGCGTTTGCCGACCCTGGGATGCGACTGGCCAGGAGTGGGGTGCAGCCGGGACGGGCTCCGGAATTCGATCACGGTGGCAGTTGTCGAGCAGTGAAACGGTTCCCTGTTGGAACCGGATAGGGGTCAGAATGAAGAATACGTTTTCTTTCACCCGGGCTTGGATAGCCGGGTTGCTCCTTATCTTCGCCGCAACGGTTGCGGCGCAGGATTATCGAGGCCGCATTCAAGGTTTGGTCACGGACCAGAGCAAAGCGGCCATTGTGGGCTCGAACGTCACGTTGTTAAACGTTAATACAGGGGTTAAGGTGGTTCGGCAAACCAGCGACACCGGCCTGTATCTATTCGACTTAGTCGATCCCGGCACATATTCGGTCACCATCGAATCGCCTGGGTTCAACCGGTTCATTCAAGAGAACATCGTGGTTCAGACGCGTGGCGACATCACGGTCAACGCCACCCTGACGCCGGGGGCGGTGCAACAGAGCATTACGGTAGATGAAACGCCCGCCGCGGTGGAGTTCAACTCCGCCAACAAGGATCTCACCATCGATTCGAAGATGGCGGCGGAAATACCGCGCTTCGATCGCAACCCGTTCAAATTGACGTTGATCGCGCCTTCGGCGGTCAATACCCGCGGCGAGATGCAGCCGTACCACTCCTGGTCTGCCAATAGCGTGGATTTGGGCGGCGACACCAACCTCAAGAACGATCTCGAAGTGGACGGCATGCCGATCGGCATGGGCCAGAAGAACACGACCACTCCCAACACCGATGCGGTGCAGGAAGTGATTGTCTCGACCAACAGCGTGGATGCCGAGTCCGGCCACAGCGCAGGCGGCTCCATCACGGTGACCACCAAATCCGGGACTAACGAATTTCATGGCACCGGCTTTTATGTGGGCCGCTATCCCTGGCTCAGCGCGCAAGCCGACCGCACGAGGTTCAGCAACAATTCGCAGCGGCAGAACATGTTCGGCGGCACCCTGGGCAACCCGATCAAGAAGAACAAGCTGTTCAATTTCTTCTCCATCGAGGACTGGCGGGTGGGCTCGCCGAACAGCTATCAGCGGACCGTGCCGACCGCCCTCGAAACGCAAGGCGATTTCTCGAAATCGCTCAACATTGCCGGCGGAGTCCGGACGGTTTTCGATCCGTGGACTTCGCTGTTGAACCAGGACGGTTCGGTGAGCGTCACCCCGTTCCCGGGCAACGTGGTCCCACAGAGCCGTTTCGACCCGCTGGCTGCCAAGCTGATCAAGGAGTTCTGGGCGCCGAACAATCCCGGGGCGAACATCACCGGCTTGAACAACTACTCCAAGGGTTTTATCGAGAAGTACGGCTACTACAACCTCTCGGAGCGCGCCGACTATAACATCAACGACAAGTGGAAAGTGTTCGGACGTCTTGCCCGTTACAATACGACCGACATTCAGGGCAACCCGACGCCCAACAACTCCGAGCTGTACGTGCCGACAGGCACCGCCCGTGCCGCGTGGAACGTGGGCGGCGATGCCATCTGGAGCATCAACGCGCGGACGGTGGCGGAATTTCGCGGCGACTGGCACAGCCTGCTCGATGCTTACATTTCCGATCCCCTCCCCTCGACCGGTTGGGGATCGATCTGGCCGAACAATGCGTGGTACGCGCCGTATCAAACGGCTTCGGTCGGCGCACCGGTTTATTTCCCTAATCTGAACATTGGGGGAAGCGCGTTCGGCGGCGGTGGGTTCTATTGGAACCAGGCGCCGAAGGGAGAAGCTGCTTCCGTCAGGATCGCGCAGCAAAGGGGCTCGCACTATATCAAAGTCGGCTTTGAACAGCGCGAAAGCTATGGCCTCAGCTATGTGTCGAGCACGTCGAACTTCTATTTCAACACGGCCCTGACGGCCAACACGTTCAACAATCCGGACACCCTGCACTATGGCGACCAGTACGCTACCTTCCTGCTGGGCGCGCTGGACAGCTCCTCGCAGATGATTGGCGGCCCGGTTCCCGATCCGCACGTCAAGTTCTACGGCATGTACATCCAGGACGACTGGAAGCTGTCGTCCAAGATCACTTTAAACCTGGGACTCCGCAACGAGTACGAGACGGCCCTCTACGATCCGCAGCACAACTTTTCGCAAGGGTTGAACCTCTCGGCTGCGGTACCCGAGATGCAGGCGACTCCGCCGAATATGCCGGCGGCGGCCACCAACATCGTGGGCAACAACTTCTATCACTTTACCGGCCAATGGGCCTTCACCAGCAGCAGCCATCCGGGGAGTTTCAATCCGCAGAAACTGGCGCTACAGCCGCGCGTGGGCCTGGCTTACCGTATCGACGACAAAACCGCCTTCCGCTTCGGCTACGCGCGATACCTGACGCCGTACGAAATGAACATCGCGCTGGCGCCGGTCTCCGGTTATGAAACGGTCGGATTCCTGGAACCGCCGTTCCTGGGGATGACGGGCTACCAGAACACGCTGGCGCCGCTCCAGGGTGTGCCGCAGGAAACCATCAACGACCCGTATCCGGCCGCGACCAACCCGCTGTTGCCAATCCTGGGCACGAAATACGGCGGCAATCTGGGGCGCGGCGGCCAGCCGCTGCTGTGGTACGCTCCGAATCAGCAAAAAGCCCGCAATGACCGCTTTAATTTCAATATTCAGCGGCAGATTGTCGGCCAGATCGTGGTTTCGGGAACCTACTTCCTGAATATCGGCAACCAGCAGTACACCAAGGCGTTGAACCAGATCAATCCGGCACTGCAGGTGCAATATCAGAACCAGCTGAACCAGCAGGTGGCGAATCCCTTTTATCACTACCTTAACCCGACCTTGATGCCGGGACCGCTGTATAACCAGCAGCAGGTCACATTAGGGTCGTTGCTCAAGCCGTATCCGCAGTACGGCGGCTTGTTTGAACTGGGCGACCTGGGCGCGGCCGAGCGGTATCAGTCGCTCGAACTGAAGGCGCAAAAGGCGTTCAGCAAGGGCTACAACTTCCTGGTTACCTACGTCTACATTCGGGAGAAAGCGCAGACCAACGGCTTCCTGAACGGAGGCGTTTTCAACGACCAGCAGTGGTATTCGAACACGCTCACGTATCAGGACAGCAACCAGCCGCATCACCGCTTCAACATCGCAGCCACGTGGGAACTGCCCATGGGTAAAGGCAAGCAGCATCTCAACTCCCTGCCCAAGGCAGCGGACGCCATCGTCGGGGGCTGGAAGCTTGCGGGTCTCTGGACGTATATGTCCGGCGACTTCCCGCGGTTCGGCAACCTGATCGTCACCGGTAACCCGTGCATTTCCAACCCCACGCCGCAGCATTGGTTCAACACGGCGGCATTCTCTCCGATACCCGCCAACACCTATGTCCTGCGGAGCAATCCGCTGCAATACGGCTGCCTGACGGGTCCGCATTTCTGGAACCTCGACGGCAACCTGACCAAGAGCTTCAACGTCACCGAAAGGGTTCACGCCGAGCTCAAGATCGCGGCCTACAACGCCACCAACCGGTTGAACCGGGGCGATCCGGACACGGGCGTTTTAAATTCCACGTTCGGCCAGGCGCTGTACCAGGGTTCTCCCGGCGGCACGTTTGGCGCACAGGGGGCGACCTACGGCAACCAAAGCGGCCGGCAGGCGGAACTAGGATTTAAGTTGATATTCTAGGGCCGCGGTCCATACTGCCAACCAAGCAGCGGCGGGGACTTGTCCCCGCCGCTGTTTTCGTCTTCAGGGATAATACGAATTGAGTCCATGGTTCCCCTTACGCGGCGACGCGCGTTGAGCTTTCTGGCCTTGCCGGCCGTCCGGCTGTTCGGCCAGATTCAATCGGGCATGGCTTCGCGCGGCATTAAATCCGCACCGCGGGGCAAGCCTTCCGGCCTTCCTTTTCACGCTAGCTTTACGGATGTCGCTGGCCAGGCAGGCATTAGGACCCCGGTCGTGGCAGGCCATCCCCAACGCGCCGACTACGTGATCGAGGCCATGAGCTGCGGGGTCGCTTTCTTCGACTACGACAACGACGGCTGGCTCGACATCCTGGTGCTCACCGGGTCGCGCTTCGGCGATCCGCCGGCGGATGCCTCCAAACGTCTCTACAAGAACAACCGCGACGGAACGTTCACCGACGTGACCAGGAGCGCCGGTCTGTTCCGCGCCGGTTACGAGTACGGCGTAACGGTCGGAGACTACAACAACGACGGGTTCGAGGATGTGTTCATCACCGGCTGGGGCCAGAACACGTTATATCGCAACAACGGAGACGGCACCTTTACCGACGTCACGAAGGAGGCGGGGTTGCTCGACGCGCAGGCCCGCTTCGGTTCGGGCTGCACGTTCGTAGACTACGATCGCGACGGCCGGCTCGATCTGTTCGTTGCCAACTACGTCAGCTTCGATATCGCCTCGGTGCCCCGGGCAGGCCAGTCGAAGAGCTGCAGCGCCAGCCTCTTTTGCGGCCCGCGCGGGCTTCCCTACGCGCGACACTCGCTCTATCACAACAACGGCGACGGCACGTTTACCGAGGTCACCGACGCCGCCGGAATCAGTAAGCCGGCTGGCGGCTACGGCCTCACCGCAGTGGCGGCGGATTTCGACAATGACGGATGGCCCGATATTTATGTCGCCTGCGACTCCACCCCCGGCCTGATGTTTCGCAACAACCACGACGGCACCTTCACGGAACAAGGGATCGAGTCCGGGGTGGCCCTCAGCGACGACGGCATGGTGCAGGCGGGCATGGGTTTGGGCATCGGGGACCTTGCTTTGACGGGAAGCCTGGACATTGTGAAGACGCACTTCTCCGGAGATACTCCGGCCGTCTACCTCAACGACGGGAAGGGCAATTTTCGCGATGGAACGCTGCGCTCGGGCCTTGCGGTGGAAACCCGCTTCATCGACTGGGGCATCGGCGTTGCAGACCTCGACAATGACGGCAATCCCGACCTCTTCGTGGTCACCGGCGGCATTTACCCGGAGCTGCGGGACGACTACAACACGCCTCGCCTGGTGTTCCGGAACCTGGGCAACGGGCGCTTCGAAGAGCTTATGGGGCAGGCCGGGCCGGGGGTGGACGCCACTCATTCCAGCCGCGGCTGCGCCTTCGGCGACTTCGACAACGACGGCGACGTGGACATCGTGATCGTCAACCACAACGAGCCTCCGTCGCTCCTGCGGAACGACGTAGACGGGGCGAATCACTGGCTTAAGGTCAAGCTCGAGGGCGTGCAGTCTAACCGCAGCGCCATCGGCGCGCGCGTCACGATGCGCTACGGAGATAAGATACAGGCTCAGGAGGTGCTGAGCCAGTCGTCGTACCTCTCGGTGAGTGACCGCCGGCTGCACTTCGGGCTGGGTGCGGCGGCCGTGGCGGATGTCGAGATCCGGTGGCCGCTGGGGCGCACGGAGAAACTGCCAAAGGTGGGCGCGGACCAGCTGATCGAGGTGAAGGAGGGCTCGGGAATCGTACGGAGCGCGAGGTTCCCGCAGCGCAAGGGATGACACGGGCGCCGAGCGGGTTTCGAGTATTGCTGGCGATCGTCTGCGCGAGTCTTGCCATGGCGCAGAAGCCGGCCGTCGAGACGGCCTGGCAGCTGCTCGCGCAGGGAAAACGGGACCAGGCGGTGGCCCTGCTGCGCGACCTGATCCGGCAAGATCCTCGCAATGCCGATGCACGGCTGCTGTTGGGCAGCGTACTGATGGAGGCGGGGCAGCGCGCCGAATCGATCGCGCAGCTCCGCGAAGGCGTGCGGCTGGTTCCCAAGTCGGCCGAAGCGCATAACGCGCTGGGCGAGGCTTACAACACGTTCGGCGACGCGGCCGCGGCCCAGCCCGAATTCGAGCGCGCGGTAGAGCTGGATCCGAAGCACGCGCAGGCGCAGGCGAACCTGGGCGACGTTCTGCTGCAGCAGGGCCAGGCTCAGGCGGCCGCCCCCCACCTGGACGCCGCTATCCGGCTCTTCGGGCATAAGCCGGACGCGGCGTATCCGCATTACCTGCGAGCCAAAATCTACAGCGGCGATCGCGACGCGGTGAAGGCAGCCGCCGAATTGCAGCAGGCCGTCGAACTGCGTCCGGACTTCGCGGAGGCATGGTCCGACCTGGGCGACGCCCGCAAGAGCCTCGCCGACTTTGATGGCGCGCTGTCCGCTTTCCGCCGCGCGGTCGCACTGAGTCCTGACGACCCTGTCGCGCAGTACCGGCTGGGCTCGCAGCTGCTGGATGCGGGAACGCCGCATGAGGCGGCGGAGCATCTCGACGCGGCGGTCCGCCTCGATCCCAAGAACCAGTCGGCGCTGAATGCCCTGCAGCGCGCCCTGCGGCAGGATGGCCAGGTGGAACGCGCCGAGGCCGTGAAGAAGCAGCTTGCGGCACTGCTGCGGGAGCGGGATGAAGCGGATCAGAGACAGGTGGCGGCGCTCGAGACGAACAACCGCGGCGCGGAGCTCGAAAAGGCCGGGGATCTCCGCGGCGCGTTGGAAAAGTACCGTGCCGCGCTGGTGCTTTTGCCCGAGCATGTGGGGATCCGGGTCAACCTGGCGGCGGCGCTCCTGAAGGTCGGGAACTGGGAGGAAGGAATCTCGCAGATGCGTGAGGCGCTCCGCAGGGAGCCGGGGAACGCCAAGATCCAAAAGGCGCTGGAGGATGCCGTGGCGCAAGCAAAGGCCCACGGTATTGCGGTGGGCAAGCCATGACGAGATCGATCAGCGATAGATTACGCGCAGCACGCTGCGGACGTATTGCTCGTCGGTGAGACCTTCGACCGCGGATTCGGGGAACGGCGCTAACTCGTGGAAATAGCCGGCCAGCTCGCGGAATAACTCCACTCTGGCCTGCGGCTCATAGCCGTCGCGCTGCGCGGCGGCGCGTACCGCAATCCCCACGGCCTCGGGGTTCGCCGCGGCTCTCAGGCGGGCCGCCAGGTGCGGATAAGCTGCCAGGGAATTGTATTTCGCGGGCGCGATGTGCTCCAGGTCGGGCTGTTGTTGCCGGCTCTCGTGAGCCACCACCGTGTTGGCGGCGAGATCGCCGAGTCTCTGGCACTTTTGGGTGGCGAGGGCCGCGATGCCGCCTACCAGGTAGGGCAGCGGCAGCATATCGACCAGCCGCAGCAGGTTGCGGATGGCGATTTGCGAAAACTGCAGGCGCAATCCCTGGGCGTCGATGACCCGCAAGCCGAACAGCCGCTTGCCGATGGTCTGGCCGTGCCAGCGCCATTCGAGGACCATGCCGTAGGCCAGCGAGAGAAAGAAGTAGAGCGCCACGGAGAACGCCGAGGCCCAGTCCCGGCTGACGGCGCCGAGCGCCTCGCTGACCTTGCCGAGCAGATAGCCGCCCGTGGCGATTGCCGCGAAATCCACGGCCCAGGCCAGGGCGCGGGCAGCGGGCGTGGCCAGCTCATAGGAGAAGACCACGCCTTCCGGCGTCTCGATGGCAAGCGACCTCATTCGCGCCCCGCCAGCCAAAGGAAAGCCGTGAGGGCCGCCAGCTCACACACGCCGAAGCCGATTTTTAATGCGTAGGGCAAGACCGGCTGGTGGTACTGCGATACAAAGGACTCGACCAGCCCGGCCCAGACCAGCATCACCGTGGCGCCGCCGGTGATCGCCAGCAGGTCTGGTCCGACGGCGCGAAAGCGCTCCGTGCGCGGCGCGTGGTTTCCCCAGCCGATCAATGCGCCGGCCAGCAGCAATCCCGCCTGCCCGCCCAGCAGGATCGCGGGAATCTCGACCGATCCGTGCGGCAGGAGCCACCCGGCCAGAAACGTCGCCTGGCCTCCCGCGATGTAATCCGCGGCCACCGCGCCGAGGACCGCGCCGTTGAAGAAGAGCAGGATCACGGTGCCGGCGCCCCACGTCATGCCCAGCGCCATGGCCAGAATGGCCACGCGGATGTTGTTGGTCATCAACTGTGCGGAAAAGGTCGCCTTCACGCCCTTGAGGCGGTCTTCTTTGGCGTGCTCTTCCCGCGCGACACGCTCGGCCGGAGACTGCATCAGCCCCGGGAAAGGAAGGAGCACCGCCTTGGTGCGCGGGTCCTGGCGTACGGCGAGCCAGCCGAACGCGCACCCGAGCAGGGTGATGGCCGCCGCCAGCCGGAAGGCTCCCAGATGCCGGCGGAAGGCGCGCGGAAACGCCAGGATCAGCTTGCGCCATTCGATGCGCAGAGGCGCGCGCGTCTCGTGGATTTCGCTGTAGGCGCGGGAAACCAGGGCAGCCAGAAATTCGCGCAGGCGCGGCTCGGTGGAAAAGGTGTCGAGGCGGGCCAGGTCGGCCGACGAGCGCTCGTAGAGATAGTGCAGCCGCTGGATCTCCGGCACGGAAAGGCGGCGCTCGGGATCGTCTTCGACCTGCCGCAGCACGCGCTCGAGCTCCTCCCAATAAGGTTTCTCCGCGGCGACGAAGCGCGCCAGGTCGATAATCACAGCGCCTGCCTCCGCTTCACATCGAGGTACGCCGCCGTGACCTGGGCTTTGATGCGGTCCCCGGTCACCAGCGAGAGCTTCACGCCGCGGTGCTGGAGCGAGATCTGCAGCTTGCGCATGCGGTTCCAGAGCATCTGCCCGGCCAGGCCGTAGTACAGCGAATCCAGATCCGCGGGCGGCTCGCCGGCGAACAGCGGACGCATGGCGGAGGTCTCGGTGACGTTGACCAGCACCAGGTGGCGGCGCGCCACCAGCGGGACTTCCCGCTCGAACGTCTCCGCCAGCAGCGCATCGTCGAGCGACGTGAAGAAGACCAGCAGGCAGCGGCGCCGCAGGTTGAGCTGCAGGCTGGTGAAGACTTCACTGAAATCGGGGCTGACGCGCTCGGCGCGCAGGTTATAGATAGTTTCGCGGCACAGGCGGAAGTGATCCATGCCGCTGTGCGCGCGCACGAAGCGGTGCGTCCGGTCGCTGAAGGTGACCAGCCCGAAGCGGTCGCCCTGCCGCTCGGCCACCAGCGCGAGATGCAGCGCGGCATCTACGTAGCTGTCGAGAATTCCAGGCCGTGCGGAAAGGCGCGAGGAATCGATGACCGCGTAGACTTCCTGGGCGTGCTCCACGCGATAGAGTTTGACGATGGGGAAGGCGCGCCGGGCGGTGGCTTTCCAGTGGATATCTTCGAAGCTGTCGCCGGGGAGGTAGTGGCGCAGGTTGTCGAACTCGCGGCCCTTGCCCACCTGGCGCCGAAGGCGGAATCCCGGGTCGAATGTCTTCAGGAACAGCGCGGCGGTGGCGCGGTCGCGCAGGTTGGGGTAGACGCGGAGGGTGCAGGCGCACGGGTGGGCCGCCCGCACCGCCCACAAGCGCCAGGGCGACGCCGCCTCGATGTGGATGTCGCGCAGGGGATGGTCGCCGCGCGATGTGCCGGTGCAGGGCCAGTCGATCCGCGATGCGCCGGCCGGCGCGGAGATGT
Source organism: Bryobacterales bacterium (assembly GCA_963836015.1). Lineage (GTDB taxonomy): Bacteria > Acidobacteriota > Terriglobia > Bryobacterales > Bryobacteraceae > CAWCDJ01. The sequence goes on from CAWIIF010000015.1 coordinate 2,341,651, forward strand.
CGCGGACGAGGTCGGAGGATTCGACGCCTTCCGGCATCCGCGCGGCCAGCCGCAGGTGAAGCGCGGAGTCGGTGTGAATGGTAATCGGCAGCACTCCGGCAACATGCTTGGTCAGGCGCAGGACCTCGGGCAGGAAGACGGAGATGCCGTCGAGGAGGCGGCGGCCGCGGATGAGATCGATGATTGCGATCGCCAGGCAAACGGCGAGCAGGGAACTGCAAGGCAAAATCCAGCGGGGAGCGATTCCCGCGAGGGTCAGGACAGGCAGGGCGATTGCGGCAGCCAGCACCGCCAGGCGAATCTGTGGGGCCGCCTTCCCCTTCATCGCGGCACCGGGACCTCGTGCAAAATGCGCGCCAACACTTCCGACGGGCGCACGCCCTCCAGTTCCGATTCGGGACGCAGCAGCAGGCGGTGCTCGATGACCGGTAGCGCCACGGCCCGGATATCGTCGGGACTGACGAAGTCGCGGCCGGCCAGCGCGGCCCATGCGCGGGCGGCGCGCAACAGGGCCTGCGTCGCGCGCGGACCGGCGCCCACCAGAATGCTGTCGTCGATGCGCGTCTTGCGAACGACCTGGACGCCGTACTCCACCACCTGGTCGCTTACGGTGACGGTCTCGACCGCCGTCCGCAGGCAGTCCAGATCCCCCTCCGCGAGGCAGGCACTGACTTCGCCGCGGCCCAAAACCTGTTCCGGCGCCGCGTTGCCCAGGCTGCGCTGCGCGAGCGAAAGTTCCTCGGCGCTCTCGGGCCAGGTCATCGAAATCTTGAGCATGAAGCGGTCCTTCTGTGCTTCGGGAAGGGGATAGGTACCCTCGGACTCGATGGGGTTCTGCGTAGCGAACACCGTGAAATTGGGCGAGAGGCGATGGCTCTCGCGGTCGATCGTTACGGTGCGCTCCTGCATGGCTTCGAGCAGCGCGGACTGCGTTTTGGCGGGCGCCCGGTTGATTTCGTCGGCCAGCAGAAACGTGGTGAAGATGGGCCCCTTGACCAGCGAGAACTCGTTGCGCTGCAGATTGAAGACGTTGTTGCCGGTGATGTCGGCGGGCATCAGGTCGGGAGTGAACTGGATGCGCTTGAACTCCGCATCCATCACTGCCGCCAGCGTGCGGGCGAGCAGGGTCTTCGCCAGTCCCGGTACGCCTTCGATCAGGGCGTGCTGGTTGCACAGGATGGCCACCAGCGAGTAGCGGATGGCGTCTTCCTGCCCGATGATGACCTTGCGCACCTCGGCGGTCACCTGGTCCATGGCGGCTTGAAATTGATCGAGGTTCAAAGTTCTCCTTTCGCCTGCAGGACGGATTGTACTTCGCGCATCGCCTGAAGCGGGCGGCTGCCGGCCTCGCGGACGATGGCTGCGGCGCGATCGACGCGGGCCGCATCCTTCGGGAGGCGGTTGCCCGCACGCCACTCTTCCCAGCAGGCGGCCGCCAGTTGATCGCGCGGAATGTTGCGGCGGAGCAGCGTGACCAGGCCGGAGTGGGAAGTGCGGCCCGCGAGCATCTCGCGCGGGGAAGCGGCCGGCGGCGGGGGGAATGCCGCGGCGTTCCGCCAGAGCAGCAGAGCCGCGCACAGCCCGAGCCCCAGCGCGAAGCCGGTCATGTGGAAACGCCGGGCCAGCGCAATCACGCTGCCCGATTCCGCGATGCCGAAATGCCGCTCGTCGAATACCACCCGGAGGTTCGGGCCAAGCGCCCTGGCGACCGTGTCGAAGCGGTCGCCCGCCGCGGTGGATTGGTTGGCGAAATCGTCGCTCTCCGCCCAGAGCGCCACGGTTCCTTTCCCGAAGCTCTTTTCCAGCGCCAGAATCTTCGGACCTGCGCGATCGACTACGGTCCAATCGCGCGCGTCCGGGAAATAGAGCGGGTGGCTATGGCGGGATTCGCGGTCGATCGCCAGCGGGAGCCCCCAGGATTTGTCGAGCACATCGGGTTGCGGGTACGCGCGCGCGTCCATGGCCGCTACCACGCGCACGCCTCGCCCGGCGGTCTTGCGCAGGATCTCGGCATCCTCCGCCAGTCCCGCGGGCCGCCATCCCAGCAGCAGCACGGTGGTCCCGGGCGCCAACTCGGAGAGGGCCGTGAAGTTGCGCGAGACGGCAACTCCCGGGACGCGCGCCAGGGTGTCGAACAACAGCTTGGACCCGAGCGGGTCGGCGCGCAGGCTGGAATACTCCGGGTAGACTTCGCCGCTTTCGAACTGCAGGCTGAGGAGATAGACGACTCCCCAGGCGAATCCCGCCGCCAGTAACATGGTCAACAGCCGGGAGCGAGTCATGCCGCGGCCCCCAGTTCCTTCATCCCCGCCGATCGGAGCCGGAAGCCGTCGATCTCTTCGAGGGTAACGTCGTGGCAGCCATACCAGACGCGCTCGAAGGCGCGCACGTTGTCCGCGAAGAGGTCGCGCGCCCCGGGAACGCCGCGGGCCCGGCGGCGCAGCTCGCCTTCGTACTCGCGATTGGTCTTGCCGGGATGAATGGCGATCCATTCGCGGCGCCCCAGCCACGCCAGATTGGCAAGGTACATCGCGCGCAGGGCCATCCGCGGCTTGCCCTCGGCGAGACAGCGGTCCGCCATGGCGAGCCACTCTTCCTCGGGCAGGCGGTCGGCCGCGAGATCCTCGGCGTCCAGCCGGATGGCCGAAACCACACCGGGTGCGGCCTTCGGCTTGGAGCGGCGCGCCCGCCGCATCCGCCAGATTACCCATGCGGCGGCGAGGCCGGCCGCGGCGGTGAGCAGTCCGATGGCCCAGTTCAATCCTAATGCGGGCGGTGGGCCTTCCTCGACCGAAGGGTGTCCGCCCAGGCGGTCATTTAACCAGCGGAAGAATCTGCCCATCAGGTTCCCCAGGCCGTCAAGTGCCTTCCGCACGCCGGCTACGGCGCGATCGGTAAACTCGATGAGCCACGGCTTTCCGCCTGACGGGTCCACGGGAGGCGGAAGCCGCCAATCGTATTCGTGCTGCTCGACGGCTTGCCGTGCGGCCTTCTGCAGTTCCGGCGCGGAGACCGCGGCGGAAGCGCGCGGCGCCAGGGTGAATACCACCAGGAGCACGGCCGCGGCCGCACGCACGCGCCGCAGGCCGGCGCGCAGATCCTCGCCGGTCTCGATCGATTCCGCGCGGAACCCGCGCACTCCGAACACCGCCTGTACGTAGGGGTCGAAGGCCAGCCAGGTGAGCGCCACAACGACGGCGGCAAACATCGAATTCGCGAGGAAGTAGGGCCCGCCGCGGCTGAATACGGATTCGTAGCCCGTCAGCATGCGGACCAACTGCGGGAGCAGCGCCAGCGTCAGGAACACATTGCACATCACCAGCAGGCCGAGGAGCAGCAGGAGGGACGTGAGGATCCAACTCTGTCCCTGCCCGCGCCGCGCCAGTTGGCGGGCCCGGCGGATGACCTCGGCCGGCTCGAGCCCTCGATCCGACAGTGCGGCGGCATCGCGATAGAAGGCCATCACCGCCGCCAGGGGAAAGCCGATCGCCAGCGCGCAGGGCAGCACGACAAGCCGGCTCGCGCCGAGGAACGCCTGCACGGCGGCCAGACGCCAGATGCGCCGGCGTGTCCACGGAGCATCGCTCGCGCCGCTCAACTGGCGGCGCAGCCTCCCCGCGAACACCGCCCGCCAGCAGTTCATCCAGATCAATAGCAGGGCCATGCCGAACGATTCCGCCAGGCAGGCGAGGCCGGTGGTCCGCGGATTGGTGATGTCGTTCCAGAAGCGCAAGGCGGCGAGCGCCAGCGGGATTCCGCCGGTCCAGTAGCACAGCAGCGTTCCCGGGGGCGCCTGGCGCAGCAGGTGGACGCCGTCCTCCAGCATCTCGACCGCGCCGTACCTGGCTAGCGGCTCTGCCACGACGTCTGCTCCATTCGCCCGGTGATCAGGATCAGCGCCTGTCCGGTCCCATAGAAGAAGATCCACGCCAGCAGCAGGCCCGCGACGGCCATCCATAGGCCTGCTTTCCGGGAGCCGTGGCGGCGTGCACCGGGGGCTTTCGCCTCCGCTTCCAGGCACCGCGCGCACAGCAATCGCGATTCGTGCTCAGTCACGCACTCGCGGCAGAAACTGCGCCCGCACGCCGGGCAGCGGCACACGGCCTCACGGGTTTCATGGTTCCAGCAATGCTGCTGCAGCGTGGATCCGCTCATGAGATTCCGGCTTCGTCGCGGTCTACCAACATGATCGCCAAACCGCCCAGGGCAATCAAAACGTCGGCGCCGATCTCGACCTGGTGAAATACCCGCGAGGCAGGCAGCGTGGGCACGTTCACGGCGATCGCGGAGCGTCCTTTCGACGTAGCGGCCCGCCCTTGCGCCATCCCGGTGAGGAACGGCTGGGTGTAGTAGAGGGCCCCCATGACAACCAGGGTGGCGATGGCTAGTTTCTGCATGGCGGGCTTGATCTGCTTGCGGTGGGCTTGTACGAAGATGGCGCAGGCGGCCGCCACTTCCACGAGATTCAGCGCGTACCCGGTCCACTGCAGCGCCGGTCCGGAGTACGCGAGCAAGGCGGCGTTGACCGCCGCGCCGGCGAAGAGGCTGCCGATGAAGACATCGGAGACGAGCGTCCGCGCACGCATCGGCTGCTGGGGCGCGGCGCCCGGAGAGCGCGTTTCGGGAGGGCTGAGGGCCGACCCCGGCGGGCCCACCGTGCGGCTTTCGAGCGCCTCCGCCCAGTCGCCTTCGAGCACGCCTTGCGCCTCGGCGATGCGCGGCTCGACCTCCCTTAGAAACCGGCGCGCGGTCCAGGTCCGGTAGACCGATCGAAACTCGTCGCGGCTCACGGCGGTGTAGATGCGGCAGGTGCAGCTGCAGGCGGCGGAAACGTAGAGCCAGGCGGCCACCAAGGCAGCGGCCAGGGTCCACAGGACGGCCGGGGCCCAGAGGACGGCGTCCCGCAGCGCGAGCCAGGCCGCCAGCCACAGTACGGCGATCGCGATGGCCCGGGTGGAGATGTGGAAGCGCGGCGCACCGGCCACCACGATGGCCTGCACGTCGCGCAGGTAGAAGCGCTTGTACTCTTCGCGGAAGCGCATCGACTGCACGGCCAGCAGGTGGTCGGCGCCGAGCCAGACGCTGGCCCCGCCGAACAGACCGCGGCGGCAGCCGGGCAGCCGGCGGTAGTGTCTCATGCCACCCTCATCTTGAAGGCGGTGAGGAAGTAGGCGATGCCCCAGATCCAGCCGGCGATCTCCGCGGCCGAAATGACCATTCCCAGCGCCATTCGCCAGCGGTTCCGCCGCACCAGGCTGAGAGGCTCGCGCCATTTCAGGATGCCCAGTACGAGCGCGGCCGGCGCGGCGATGATGGTGAAGGGCCAGATCAGGAGAGAGGCCAGCGGCAGCACCAGTACCGTGGAATCGTAGAGGTTGCGCGAGGTGACGGCTTTAGCCAGTTTGGCGCGCCCCGCCCCGGCCGCCACGCACGAAGGGCACCAGATCTCCTTACCGAATTCGACGGAGCACAGAAGGCAGACAAAGCGGCCGCACTGGCTGCACGAAGATACCGCGCGCTTGCCCGGATGGTCGTAGCAGGCCGCTTCGCCCTCCAGGGCCGTTTCCGCCCGACCCTGCGGCCCGCTGCCGAGCGCCGACGGGAAGACGCGCACACGATTGCTCGACCCGCACATCGTGCATACCGCGGTGTCGCCGTAGGCCAGCTCCCACTTGGGCAGCGGCATGTAGCAGCGCGCGCAGGGTATCGGCATGGGCCCCCTTAAGCCTGGCGCATCTTGATTACGCGCGTGTCGCAGATCATGTCGTGCAGGGCGCGCTTCTGGGAATCGAACCCGGCCATGATGTATCCGATTCCGAGGATCAGCCCGCTGAGGATTTTGCCGAAGTAGCGACCGAATGCGCGCCCCAGGCCCACCGGGCTGCCGTCCGGCCGCACCACTTTCAGGCTGAGCGCCATCTTCCCCGGAGTGGCGCCCAGGTAGCCGATGAATAGCGACTGATACAGACAATCGACCAGGGTATTGAGCGCCATCGCGAGCCCGAGGACGCCCAGGAAGAGGCCCAGGAACTGCTCCGGCGGAGTGCCCGGAGCGGGCGGCTGCAGCCGGCTGCTGACATTCCCGAGCAGGGCGTACTGCAGGATCGTCCCCACCACCATCAGAATGATGCCGTCGATGACGACCGCCACAAAGCGGATCCAGAATCCGCCGTATTCGAACGAAGTCGCCGGCGCCACTCCTTCGCGCAGTTTTTGCGCGTAGCTGTTCTTGCATTCCGGGCAGATCAGAAGATCGCCGAATCTCGCCAGCTCGTCGGAGGCGGTCGGGCGCCCGCATTCGGCGCAATACAACGTTCCCTGGCCGTAAACGGAATCCATAGAAGCCTTATCGTGTCATTTGACGGTGAAATCGACGGTCGCCTCGGTATTTTCCCACTCCAGGCGGAGAGCGCCGCGATTGCCGCCCAGGCTGGACAGCGTCATCTTGTAAGTTTCGACCTTGGATGCGGGTTTGCTCATTTTCATGGCGGTCCGGCCGAGATCGTGGCTCTTGTCGTAGGCCAGTCCCCACTCGCCGGTCTGCTTGTTGACGATCAGCTCCCATTTCCCGTTGTTGAGCGCGACGAATAGCGTGTAAGTGCCGGCCGGAACAGCCAGGCCGTTGATATCCAGGTCGCCGGTGGTTACCAGGGTCGTGGCCGAATTAGCACCGGCCCGCCAGACGGGGTAAGTGGCATCCTTGGCGATCGGTCCGGACGGGCCGAAGATGTCTGTGCGCCCGCGCAGGGAAGGCGCGCTGTACTTGATGGTGATGGATTTACCGTTGATCGCGACCGAGGTCTGGGCGGGCGGACTCGCCGGCTGGGAGAGCCCCATTGCGGCGGTCCCCACGACCAGAAGCGAGCACGTTAGCAGTTGTTTCATTGACGGATATCTCCTCCAGCCGAGTATACCTGCAAACGCCGCGGCGCCGCCGGGTCGAAGGGACGGCTACTGAGTCAGTTTTTCGCGCAGCAGGTCCTCGATGTCGCCGATCTTATCCCCCAGCAGGTTGAGCTTGCGGGCAAGGCCCTGGATCTCGGTTTCGGAGCGGCGGTTCACCTGAAAGTCGAGTTCGCCGCGCAGGCGGTCTTTGGCGTCCTGGCGGTTCTGGCTCATCATGATCACCGGCGCCTGAATAGCCGCGAGCATGGAGAGGAACAGGTTCAGCAGAATAAAAGGATAAGGATCCCAGGCCGTTCGTCCCAGGCTCACCTGGACAGTCGTGTAGACGATGAGCACGGCCAGGAACGACAGGATGAAGGCCCACGATCCACCGAAGCGGGCCACCTCGTCGGCAACGCGGTCGCCGACCGTGGCCTCGCGTTCGATCACTTCGTTGGCGTTGCGCGTGGAGCGGATCCGCACCAGTTGCTGCGAGGCGTGGAACTGCTTGCCGAGCACAGAAAGCATGTCCATTCCGGCCATGGGCTTGCGCTCGAGCAGGACCGCGATGTCGTGGCGGTCCACCTGGATACAAACGGTATCTTCGGCGGCAACGGCCCCGGTCTGGTGGGGCGTCTCCTCCAGCATTGAGGCAAAGCCGAAGAATTCGCCGGGCGTCGGCTCATCGACGATGATCTCCTGGTGGTCCTCATCGACGGTGCTCACCTGGACCCGGCCCGAGACCATCACGTAGGCCCGGCCGCCGGGGTCGCCCATCTTGTAAATGCGCTGGCGCGGGGCGAAGTGGCGCATCTCGACCTGCCCGGCGAGCACGGCGGTCTCTTCGTCGTCCAGCAAGGCGAACAGGGGGACAGCTTTCAAGACTTCGGGGTTGCAGGCCATGGTTAACCTCGATCCGTAGAATAATATGGAAATGCCCCTGGAAACGAACGCATCGCATTGGGAGAGTCCCGTAAAGCGGCGGCTGCGCGAAGGGCAGATCGTCACCGCTGCCACCATCACCGCGAACAGCGTGGACGCCGCCGCCCACCTGGCCGACGTCGGGTTTGACTTCCTGTGGGTCGAGATGGAGCACTCTCCGGTGACGCTCGAAACGCTGCGCCATATCGTACTGGCCACCCGCGGGCTGCGGGCCCTGCCCTTTGCCCGGGTACCCGTAAACGAAATCTGGATGGCGAAGCGCGTGCTGGATGCGGGCGTCTGCGGCGTGATCTTCCCCTTCACCAGCACGCCCGAGCTGGCGGCGCAGGCGGCGTCCGCATGCCGCTATCCGCCGCACGGACGCCGCGGGTCCGGTGCCGGACTGGCGAAGTTCGCGTGGCCAGACCGCGACCGCTATTCCGATTCCGCGGACGAGAACGTGATGGTCATCGCCATCATCGAAGAGGCGCGCGCCGTGGACAGAATCGACGAGATCGCCGCCACGCCCGGCGTGGATGTCCTGTTCATCGGCACCAGCGATCTCTCGTTCTCTCTCGGGCTGCGCGGCGACCAGACGCCCGCCTGCCACCGCGAAGCCGTCGCGAAAGTGGTGGAAGCCGGGAAGCGGCACGGCAAGTTCCTGGGCCGTCCGGGTGGGACGCCGGAGCAGGTGAAGGAGTTCCGGGAGCAGGGTTTCCAGCTATTCCAGGCTCCCACCGACATCGGCTTCATGACCGCCGGGGCGAAGCGCTACCTCGACGCGCTGCGGTAAGCGGCTTCAGGCCACGCCGGCCTTGCGCATCACTGCCAGTGTGGATTCCAGGCCGAGCCGCGCGCCCTCCTCGGCGCTCATATCCGCGGGGATGCGGCCGATCGGCTCGGGGCTCACCGCATCGACGTACCCGATCTTCTTGAGCGCGTGAAAGAAGCCCATCAGGTCGATGACTCCCTCGCCGGGGAGAAGGCGCTGGTTGTCCCGCACCTCTTCCGGCGGCTGCTTTTTGGCGTCGGAGACGTGCACCGAGACGATTCGCGATTTGCCGGCGGCCAGGATATCGGCGACTGTCGCGCCGGCGTGGTGCCAGTGCCAGCAATCGAGCTGCAGCCCGATGTTCGGACCGCACTCTTTCGCAAAGGCGAGGGCTTCATCCATCCGCCAGATGAACTCATGCGGCTGCCGCGTGCGGAACTGCAGCGGGCCTAGGAATTCGAGGCCCAGCCGGACCTTGTGGCGCAGCAGCACTTCGGAAATCGCCGAGAGTCTGTCTTTCAGCAGTTTGCGGAATTCGGGTTTCGGGGTGGCGCTGGCAGGCGGCAGCACTGTCATCAGATCGCGGGCAGTTCACGGCGGCCAGAAAGGGAGCGGCGTCCGCCAGCCGCTTCATGCCGGCCTGAAAGGCAGCTTCTTCGCCCGTATACGGCACCGGCAGGTTGCTTACGCCGGGCCGGATTTTGGCTTCTGCGAAGAGGGTGTTGGTCGGACCCGTGCCCTCTTTCATGGCGCCATTCAGGTCGAGATCTGCGCCGCCATACCCGACCTTGGCGGCGAGGCGCACGAACTCAGGCCAGGGCGCTTTGCCGCCCGTTAGGGACCCGTTGAGGGATACGAACATGCCGCGCGGTTCGGCATCCGCGCGGGAAGCGGCGGCGACGGCGGCCGCGGTCTCGAGAAAGGTTCTTCGGCTGATCACAGGTATGTCGGCAGAACCTGCATCTCCGGCACCACAACCCTCGGCGGCAGCTTGGCGACGGCGAGCACGGCCTCTGCGACATCCACCGGCTGCAGCGCCTTTGCCAGGATCTCCGGACCCGGCTTCACCGGCCGTTTCTCCAGGATCTCCGTCTCCACCAGTCCGGGCATGATGACGCAAGTGCGGATTCCGTGCTCCTTCTCCTCCACGCGAACGGCGTGGGCCAGGCCGAGCATGCCGCGCTTCGACGCCTGGTAGGCGGCGCCCGAGACGTCCGGCACCTGGCCCGAGATCGACGAAATGTAGATCAAGTGCCCGGCGCCGCGCTCGCGCATATGCGGCAGCACGGCGCGCGTCGCGTAGTACGCGCCGTTGAGGTTGACCGCGATCATCATGTCCCAGATATCCGCGGTAAGACGTTTCAAGGAGCGATCCGGTGTGTTGGTCCCGGTCACGTAGACGAGAATATCGATTTCGCCGATCCGCTCGCGCGTGACCTGCGCCAGCCGCTCCATCTCCGCGGCCTTCGAGGCGTCCGCCGCGAGCGTTTCGATCGGCGGCTCCTTCCTTGGCGAGTTCGGTTTTGAGTTGCTGCAAGCGGTCCTCGCGCCGCGCCGATGCCATCACGCGCGCACCTTCGCGCGCGAACAGCACGGCGGTCTCGCGGCCGATTCCGCTCGAAGCGCCAATCACGAGTACATTCTGGTTCTGCAGTTTGACGAGCATGATCTGGAAGATCTTTCATCTTCTCACGGGAGCCGGCCCGCCGGCGCCGCCTCCCGGCGTCCGGCCCTCTGTCATACTGAAGTTCTAATTCCCATGGAACCGCCGGAATCCTTTTTGTGGCGCGCCGCGCGCTGGCTGACGTTTGGCTCGGCCGCCTCAATCGTCCTTTCTATTGCCGTTTCGCAGATCCTGCTGGGGCTCGCGGTGGTGGCGCTGCTTCTTTCCGGAGAGAAGCTGCGGCTGCCTCGCATCAAACTGCCTCTGGTGCTCTTCCTGCTGGGCACGGTGATTGCGGTGATCTTCTCGCCCGATCGCGTTGCCGGTCTCGTGCAGATCCGCAAGTTCTATGTCTTTCTGGAGCTGTTGATCGTCTTTTCGTGCCTGCGGAGCATGGTCTGGATCCGCGCGCTCTTCCTGACGTGGGCGGGCCTGGCGGGAATTTCCGGCTTGCGCGGCATGGTGCAGTTCGCCCAGAAAGTTCACCAGGCGCGGCTCGCCGGACAGGACGACTACTCGTTTTACGTGGGCGAGCGCATCACCGGCTTCATGAGCCACTGGAACACCTTTTCGGGCCAGGAGATGTTCGCGCTCATCATGCTCGCGTCGTTCCTCTTCTTCGCAGCCAACGCGCGAAGGCGGATTTGGGTATGGATTCTGTGCGGCGTCATCATGTCGGCTGCCGTCCTGCTGGCCGAAACTCGCGCCATCTGGATCGGCACCGCTGTCGCCATGGTCTACCTGGTGTGGTACTGGCGACGCTGGCTGATTCTGCTCGCGCCGGTGCTGATCGTCGCCGGATTTTTTGTTTCGCCTCCCGTGATCCGAGAGCGCATTACCTCCATCGTGCGTCCCCAGCGCGTCGATTCCAACCAGTTCCGCATCGTAACCTGGCGCACGGGCTGGAACATGATCAAGGCCCATCCCCTGCTGGGCCTGGGTCCCGAAGGGCCGCGCATTCACTTCGACCAATACCTTCCCGCCGACGTGACGTCGAAGCCCGAAGGCTCTTATATCCACCTGCACAATATTTATCTGGAATACGCCGCCGAGCGCGGCATCCCGACCATGCTCATCCTGATGTGGATGATGGCGATGATGCTCTACGACTTCTGGATGGGCCTGCGTAAGCTGCCGCCCGGGCGCAGCGACCGGCGGTTTTTGCTGCACGGCGGCATCGCCGTGGTGCTGGCTACCCTCGCGGAGGGGATGGCGGAGTACAATCTCGGCGACTCGGAGGTGCTGGCGATGTTCCTGGTGGTTGTAGCGTGCGCCTACCTGGCTCTGGAGAAGGACATTGCTGCCGGGTGATTCGCTCCGCGGCAGGGAAGTGCTCCTGGCGGGAGGATCGGGCGGCCTCGGGTCGGCGCTGGCCTCGTCTTTGATCGAGGAATCCGCCCGCCTCGTCATCAGCTATCGCACCAACCGGGAGCGCGCCGAAAAATGGAAAGACACAGCTCTCGTTATTCAGGCCGATCTCGCTTCGCAGGCTGATCGCGAGAAGCTCCTGGAAGCCGCGCCGGCGCTATACGGTCTGGTCATCCTGGCCGGCGATCCCGCCCGCGTTACGGACCCTTCGCAGCTTGTGGAGGCTATGCAGCGGTCCCACGAGACTAATTATCTAGGGCCGGTTCTGCTGGCGCGCGAAGCGGCGGACCGGATGAAGGTCCGCGGAATCCCCGGCGCCATCGTCCTCGTCTCTACCATGCAGGCGAACGCCCTGTTTCCCGGCTCCACCGCCTATGCCGCGCAGAAGGCCGCGCTTCAGCATGCCGCGCGGATTCTGGCCAGGGAGTGCCACGGCCCGTCCAACATCCGCGTCAACGTGGTGAGCCCGGGAGTGAATGCCGCGGGGATGGCGGAGGCCAGTATCGCTTCCGGGAAATACGACCGCTTCGTCCAGGAAGGCATCATTCCGCGGTTCGGCCGCGCCGGCGATGTGGCCCGGGCCATCCGCTTCTTCCTCGAGCCCGACAATTACGTCACGGGCCAGATTCTCTCCGTCGACGGAGGGATGACGCTGTAGCGTTAGCCCGTCGCTGGTAACACCGCTATCCCCTGCCGGCTCTCGCCCATTCTAATGTCCGATCCGATAGCTCGCCAGATCGGCCCAAACACCTGTGGCCTTTAACACCCATACCACCACCGCAATAACCACAACCGCGTTCAGAATCGTCTTGATGCTGGAGGCCATGGGGACGTAAGAGTTAATCAGCCATAAGCAGATGCCGATGATAATCAGGGCGAGAACGATATAAAGGAGTGGCATAAATTCAACTCATTGATGTAAGTGCAATTCACAGACCACAGAGAGGATTGTGACGGTTCGTTAAATGTGGATGTAGCCCAGCAGAAGCATGAGAATCAGGATCAGGACCACGAGCCCGATCCCGCCGCTCGGATAATAACCCCAGCTACGGCTATACGGCCACGCCGGAGTAGCGGCAAATAAGAGAATCACTAACAAGATCAACAATATCAGCATATTCCATTCCTTTCTCTCAAGCTGTCCTGGTTGAATGCATTTTCGGTGCCAGGGGATGATCCGCAAAGAGAAAGCAGGCCCGCGGTCCCGCCCGGGCTCCGGATCGGCGGGTGATCGCGTAAAACTGACGCGGTTTCGAGCGCGCCCACCGGCCCCGCCGGACTGATCGGGCTCAATGACACTGGAAAGACAGGTCTTCTTCGAAATAGGTATTGCATCTAACTGGATGCATTCCTGTATGGAGTCTGAACTGCGAGTGATACCGATGAGGTGTTAAACGATGAATTGGGACCAAGTAGAAGGTAAATGGAAACAGATGAAAGGCTCCGTCAGAGAGAAATGGGGAAAGTTGACCGACTCCGATTACGAGCAGATCGCGGGCAACCGCGAGAAGTTTGTCGGCCGTTTGCAGGAGCGGTACGGATACACACGCGAACAGGCGGAGAACGCCCTCAACGAGTGGGTGAACTCTGATTTCCAGACTCCCAAGATCCGCACAGGGCAGCCCTCGCACTAACAGCCCAAGGCTGTAGATGGCCCGCTGCCGTCAGTGGGAGCGGGCCGCTTTTCTACGAAGCCGCCGCTGCGGCAGCCAGGCAGCGGTAGGCTCGCCGCGCCACAATCAGCTCCTCGTTGGTGGAGAGAGCCAGCACGGCGACGCGGGAATCGGCCGCGGAGACCTCCCGGTCGCCGCTGCCGGATTCGTTCCTGCCGGAGTCGAGCCGAATCCCCAAAAAATCCAAGCTCTCGCAGCACCGTGCGCGCAGGCCTGCGGAGTTTTCTCCGATTCCGCCGGTAAAGGCGACGGCGTCCAATCCGCCCATGGCGGCAGCGAAAGCGCCTATGGTCTTGCGTACCTGGTAGGCGAACACCTCGATCGCCAGTTGCGCGCGCCGGCTTCCCGCGGCCGCGGCCGATTCGATATCCCGCAGGTCGCCGCCCTCCACGCCGGAGAGGCCGGCCAATCCACCCCCCTTCGCCAGCTGGCGCCGTACCTCCGCGGGGCTCCAGCCGTGGCGTTCCATCATGTAGAGGACGGCGAATACGTCGAGGTCCCCGTGCCGCGTGGCGTTCTCCAGACCCGATTGCGGCGAGAACCCCATCGTGGTGTCGACCGACTTTCCTCGATCGATGGCGCACATCGACGAGCTTCCGCCCAGGTGGCAGCTCACCAGCTTGCCCTGGCGGCCGAGCATAGCCGCCGCGCGCTCGGCCACGTACTGGTGGGAGGCGCCGTGGAAGCCGTATTTGGCGACCCCTTCCGCCAGCCACGCGCCGGGAACTCCGTACAGGCGCGCGTACTCGGGCATCGTCGCGTGGAACTCCGGCTCGAAAGCGGCCACCAGCGGAACGCCGGGCATGGCTTCGCGAAACGCCTGAATGGCCGTCAGGTAAATTGCATTGTGAGCCGGCGCCGCCGGCAGGAACTGGCGCAGCGCCTCGACCACTCCGTCATCCACCACGAAGGTGCCGCGGTAGCGCTCGCCGGCGTGCACCGCCTTGAGTGCGACGGCATCGATCGGCGTGTCCCCCATGCGGATCTGATCGATGGCGTCCCGATAGTTGGTGACACGTTCCAGCCGTCCCTTGGCCAGCACCCTTTCGGACGGCATTTCGAGGACCTGATACTTCAGCGACGTGGAGCCCAGGTTCGGTATGAGAAAGTTCACATTAGAGTTTACCGCTTAATAGCGATGCAGGCCGACCAGCAGGTTCTACCACTGCAGACGGAGTTTCAGGTCGAGCTGGCGCGATCCCTGCCGTTCCGGATAGTAGTAGGCGACCGCCGAAGAGGCCGTGAACATCCCGGCGCCGGCGTTCGAGATGTTGTTGTTCGGAATCGTGAAATGCGGCGTGTTGGTGACGTTCGAAACCTGGACTGCCAGGGTGGCGGTGAGCCATTCTTTGAGTGGGATGCGTTTCGCGAGGCTTACGTGCGCCACGTGGATGGGATAGCCCTCCAGGATATTCATGCCGCAGGTGCCGTAGCGTCCGGCGCTGGCCGGGGGCGCGGCGAACGCGGCCGGATTGAACCACTGGTTGATCGTCTGCGCGCCGGAATTCGGGTTGCCTACGCAGTCAGGGAGCGCGGTCACGAAGCCGGAAGTGGCGTTGGCCGGATCCGCCCCCGTGAACAGGGGTGAGTAGTACTGGCCCGAAGCCAGAGTGCCGATGGCCTGCAGCGTCCAGCCGCTCAGGACGCGGTCGGCGGCGGGCCCCGCGCCCGAAAGCCAGCGCTGGCCCTTGCCGGTGGGGATGGCCCAGCGCGCGGCCGTCACGAAATAGAGCCTGCGGTCGCTTGCGTCGCGGGTCCACTGGTCGGTCACGTTGTACGGGTCGTACGTGTTGGCGTAGTTGCTGATGTTGTTGGCCCACGTAAAGCTCGAATCGAAGGTCACTCCGCCGGCGCGCTTCTGCACTTGCGCCTGCAGCGAATCGTAATGCCACTGGCCGTCGGTGCGGGTCGCCACCACGGCGTTGAATTGCGGATATGGCAGGCGCGACGCGGCGAAGGCCGCACTGGAAGCCTGCGGCTTATTGATGTTCAGGTCGTAGTTCATGCCGGAGCCGCGCGAGCCGATATAGGAGCCGCGCACCGCGAGCCCGCCGAAACTGCGCTCCACGGTGAGATTGTACTGGCGGATTACTCCTTCGTCGGCCTGCGCCGGCAGCGCCGTAATGCTCTGGGTCGAGACCAGCGTGGAGGTGGGCGTGGTGGGGAACGCCTTGGGGAAGGAGTAAGCGGGCACGCCGTTCGACGCGATCCCGTTGACGTAAGTCTCGGTCAGGCGGAATGGGCCGTCGGGGTCGTTGATCAGTCCGTTGGCGCCGTATCCGTCGGGCACCGTGAACTCGCCGTACCCTCCGCGCAGGACCAGGTTGTCGCTGAGCCGGTAGGCGGCCGAGACGCGCGGCCGGAAGTTGGAGGTTTTGGCCTTGGGAACGACCTGCCCCACCATTACCTTGATGCTCTTGGGGTAGAGCGAACTGACGGAGGACAGCGTGCCGGGCGCCACCAGGACGTCGCCGGTGGCGGGGTCCCAACTGTACATGTAGCCGTCGTCATACCGCGGCGAGCCGAAGTAGTCCCAACGCACTCCGTAATCGACCGTGAGACGCGAGGTGAGGCGGAAGCTGTCGGCGATGTAGGCGCCGGCCTGATTCTGGCGCAGCTGGTCGTTGAGCTTGGGGCTGAGTACGCGCGTGCTGGTGGCCGGCAGTCCCAGCATGAGGTCGGCGAAACCTATGCCGGTGAACTGTCCGGTAAACGCGAAGCTCCCCCAGTTGTTCTGCGGCATTGCGCCCAGCAGCCAGTTGAAGTGCGTCCCCTGGACGCCGAGCTTGAAGGAATGGCGGCCGGTGGACCAGGTAACGGCGTCCTCCAGGGTAACGTTGTGGTCGTTCTGTGCGACGTTGTTGGTGTAGCCTCCCTGGTACACGGTGGAAAGGCCGGTCATCCCGCTGATGGAGATCGATGGAAATCCGGCGGTGGTGTAGCCGTTGAGATTGGTGCCCTGGATCCCCATCGTCGTCAGCACGGAGTCGCCTGTGAGCGGCGTCACATTGCCGACGCCCTGGCCCTGCCGTACATAGTTGCCGGTGTAGCCGACGGTCGCGCGGTTGACCACCCTGGACGAGAGCGCCCAGGTATCCGAGACGCCGAAATTCTTGTACTTGATGCCCTGGGTGGAATCGAGCGCTTCTCCGATGGTGCCGGCCGCGACCGAAGTGAAGGCCGTCTCCACGAACCGGAAGGCCAGGTTGTTGCCATCGAACAGCTTGTGGTCGAGGCGCAGGAACGGCCAGTTGCCCCGGTATACCTCGGGTCCGTAAGGATGGTTCCACGAATAGTTCTGCACGAAGGTGTTGGCATCGCCCAAGGTCGGGCTGGGCAGGTAGTTATTCAGAAGGTTAGTGACCACCGCATTCACCCGCGTAGTCGGGATGATGTTGCCGGCGAACGGCACTCCTCCGTTCCGGGGATCGCGCAGCACCACCACTTTGCCAGTGGGCGAGGTGCTGGTGCTGAGAAACTGGCTGAAATCGCGGACGCGCATCTGTGCGGTGGGGACGTCGGCGAATAGGTCCACATTGTACGGATTGGACTGGTGCATCCAGCCGCCGAAGAAGTAAGTGCGGTTTTTGAAGATCTCGCCGCCGGCTTCTCCCTCGGCCTCGTCCAGCGAATAGTGGTTTTGCTGCGTACTAAAGTAGGGGCGGGCGTCGAGCTTGGAGGTCTCGAACCGGAAGTAGCCGGCGCCGTGGAATCCGGAGCCTCCGCGCTTGGAAACAAGGTCGTACCCCACCGGCCGGGCGGCATCCACGCCGGGATCGGCCGTGACCACCGAGACGGTTTCGAAATAGTTCGGATTGCCGTAAAAAACCGTCGCGGCGTCGTCGGAGATGCCGTCCATCGCCCACGTCTGCACGTTCCGGTTCGACACGCCCGACAGCACCAGGCCGCGGCCGTTGCCCTGCACTCCGGGGGTGGTAGTGAGGAGCGGGAGCGGCGATGGGATCTTGTCCACGGAGGGAGCCTCGTTCCATCGCAGCGGGTTCTCGATCAGATCGCGGATTGTGCCGCTCTGGGTGTCCGTCGAGGCAGCGCCGATATGGATGGCCGGGGTATCTTCCGGTCCTCCCGCGGGCAGTTTGGGATTGACGATGCGGACCTGGCCCGGATCGAGAACGATGTCGTCGGCGACATACGTCTGATAGCCCCGCTGCTCGATGGTGATCTTGTAGACTCCCGGCGCCAGGTCGGGCGCCGCGTAGTGGCCTCCTCCGTCGGTCTCGATCTGTCGGACGTCCATGCCGGTGGCGGTGTCGGTGACGACTAACCCGATGCCGGCCGCCGGTGAGCCCGAAGCGCCGGTCACGGTGCCCCGCAGAGTGGCGCCCGGAGTCTGGGCCGGAAGCAGGGCGACGGATAGGCTGATAAGGAGTGCGCAATACGCGTAATTGGTTTGTCTCGGCATAGTAATACCACGCGGGGCGGACCGCCGGCCTCCGGCGTCAGTCCCGTTCGCAGCACATAAAGGGGCAGAGACGAAAATAGGCGCCTGCCCGACTAAGACCCGCTGCAATAGCGTTGTTACATCAACTAATAAAGGAATACCGCATGGAATGACAAGAGTGCGGATTTGTCACACGTGTTGCCTTGATTCCCACATGCGCTCGCACAGCGCCGCTTACTCTATGTGATTCCAGGGTTAGTAGCCAATGCACTTACTGGGCAGCGGATTCACCCCGGAGGATTTAACACAACTTTACAATCCGCGGCGGCGCTACTTGCGTAAGAATGATCCCAAAGGGTCTTTTTGACTAGGTCACTTACAATGCGACGATCCCGAACGGCGGTTTGCGCCTTTGCCCTGGCCTGTGCCTCCCTGCCCGTTGCTCGCGGCCAGGCCTCTTCCGAGAATCCGGACCAGGGGCTCCGAAAGCACTTTACGATCGGCCTGCGGGTGCGGGACTTTCCGCTGAAATCCTACAGCGTCATGGGGAACCAGACCACTCTCACGACCACGACCACCACGACCCCGGCCCGCGACTGGAGTTTCACGACGACCTCGAAATCGCCGTGGTGGGGGGCCGGTTTGGATCTGGAGTACGCGCTCAATCAGCGGTGGACCGTCACCGCCGAGCTGATGATGAACCGGCTCCACTACACGAAGGCGACCACCGTTGCGTGGGGCACCGACGACCCCACCACCACCGCGGACGAGCGCAGCCACATGTTCCTGACCGAGGATACCCGTGCCGTTCTATGGGATGTCCCCGTGCTGGTCCACTACCGGGGCCTGTTTTCGAGCGGGCCATTCTCCAACATGTTCCTTTCGGCGGGAGCGGCTTTCCGGACCGTGACGAAAGTGAAGTCCTCCACGGCAATCACCTATCCGGATACCTCGACAGGCACGGACCTCACAACCGCCGAGCCCTCGCGGAGAAACCTGATCGGAGCCGTTGCCGGAGTGGGGATACGGGTCGTGGACGATTTCCATATCGTCTGGACTCCCGAGATCCGCTACACGCGCTGGGACGGGTCCACGTTCGGAGCGGATTCGACCGTATCGCCCAAGAATCAGTTGGAGGTCGGGCTGGGGTTCACGTTCTGACGGACACTACTCGACCAGCCCCAGCCGTTTGAGCGCGGTGGCCGGCTCGTCACCCTCGAAACGCGTGAGAGAAGCCTTTTCACGACCGTTTTCGAGGGCCACTCCGAACGGGTATGTCTTATACGCAAACACATCCTTCAGCTTCTGGAAATCGGAGGTCACGGCGGCCTTGAGGCCGGTCTCGTTCAGAAACGCGGCGGCAAATTGCGGCTGCTCGACGGGAACCGCCACCACTCGGGTCTCTCCCCAGGATAGCTGCGACATCCGTTTGGCGGCATCGAAACAGTGCATGCACTCGGGGTGGAAGAAGAACAGGAAGAATTTTCCGCTGCCGAGAAAGTATGGCTGGCCGTTTACCGTGATCGCGGCCGGCGCACGCACGCCCGACTGCCGCACCGTGACCGCGCCGTAGGACACCAGCGCAAAGACCAGGACGGCTCCCGAAATCAGCAGGGCCGAGCGCAGGCCCTCCGGGCGCTTCGCCCACAGGCCGGCGAAAACCGCCAGCAGCAGCATCAGGGCATCGCCGATAAAGAAGCCGGGGCCGACCAGGCGCTTGAGCCACGGAAAACAACTGCAATCCGCGCCGCGCAGCGCCTGGTAGTTCCAGCCCATGTACACCATGAACGCGACCAGGAGCAGTGCGGTGAGAAAGGCACCCCATTTGCGGAAGCGCGGCACCAGAACGAAAACGCCGCCTACCGTTTCGGCGATTCCCACCACTAGGGCGGCGGCCAGGCTGAGCGATTCGGGGACTCGCGCCTGCGCCATGCGAACGGCGGCGCTCTGTATGTCGGTGATTTTCCAGAGACCCGAAATCAGAAAGAGAAGGGAAACCAGAATGGCGGAAAACCAGCCCAGAGCCGTTTTCCAGCCGGGCAACTCGAGCGAAGCCAAGCCCCGGCCCGGGTGTGCCATACTGTCGGTCATGGCCCTATTGTAGCGTTTTGAAGGCTGCGGGGGCCGTCCGAGACATCTTCGAACCCATGGTTGCATTCGTTCCGCTTCTGCTTCTGGCCGCGTCGACGAGGGTCGAGCTCGTCGATGACATCTACCACATTCCGCCTCGGGAGTGGCGCTATGTGGAGCTAGGGCTGAAACAAAATCCTGCGCTGGTGTCGGCGCATTTCGAAGCGATGGGCGGCCCCCACGACGTGCGCCTGGCGCTCATGCGGCGCGACGATCTGGAGCACCTTCGGGGCGGCCTGCCGCACGGCGTGATTGCCGAGACCACGCCCGGCCCGAATGGAGATCTGCATTCCTATGTGCCCGCCGCCGGCGATTACGTGGTGGTAGTGGACAATCTCTCGGATGCCGCCGCGAAGCTGCACCTGCGGATCTCGCTCGATTTCGCCGCTCCCCGCGGCCCCGAGGCGCGCCTGCTTTCGCCGCAGCGGCAGTGGACCGTGATCGCCATCAGCTTCGCGGTATTCTTCGGGATCGTGACCTTCTCGGCGCGCCGGCTGCTGCGCTCGATCAGGCGCTAGCCGCGAACGCTTCCCGCGAAGCCGCGATGGTGCGCCGGATATCTTCCGTGGTGTGCGCCGCCGAAAGAAACGCCGCTTCGAACTGCGACGGCGCCAGGTAGACGCCGCGTTCCAGCATGGCGCGGAAGAAACGGCCGAAGCGCGCGGCGTCGCTGCGTTTGGCCGATTCGTAATCCGTGACCGGGCCGCCGGTAAAGAAGAACGTGAACATGGCGCCCACACGGTTCACCGTGATTCCGGCTGGCGCGGCCGAACACAACTCCGCGCCTATGCGCTCGAGCCGGTCGTAGATCTCGGGGTGCGCTTTCAGGTGGCGCAGCATGGCCAGCCCCGCCGCAACCGCCAGGGGGTTCCCGGAAAGCGTTCCCGCCTGGTAAATCGGCCCGACCGGCGCCACTTTGCTCATGATGTCTTTGCGCCCGCCGTAAGCGCCCACCGGCAGACCCCCGCCGATCACCTTGCCCAGCGTCGTGAGATCCGGCCGGATGCCGAAGCGCTCCTGCGCGCCGCCAAAGGCCACGCGGAAGCCCGTCATCACTTCGTCGAAGATCAACAACGCGCCGTGCCGGGCAGTAATTTCGCGCATCGCTTCGAGGTATCCCGCCTGGGGCGGCACGCACCCCATGTTGCCGACTACCGGCTCGACGATCACCGCCGCGATCTGCCCCCCGTGCTCGCGAAACGCCTCCTCGAGAGCCTCCACCGAGTTGTAAGGCAGGGCGAGAGTTGTGTCGCAGAATGCCTTCGGGACGCCTTGCGTGTCGGCGATGCCGAGGGTGGCCAGGCCCGAGCCGGCCTTCACCAGCAGGGAATCGACATGCCCGTGATAGCAGCCTTCGAACTTCACTACCAGATCGCGGCCGGTGAATCCGCGCGCCACGCGAATGGCTGACATGGTGGCCTCGGTCCCCGAGTTGACCAGCCGCACCATCTCGATCGAAGGCACCGCATCGCGGATAGCCTCAGCCAGTTCGACCTCCTGCGGCGTGGGAGCGCCGAAGCTGGTGCCGGTGGCCAGCGCCTTCTCGATGGCCGCGAGAATCTCCGGATGCCGGTGCCCCAGCAGCAGCGGTCCCCAGGAGCCGACGTAATCGATGTACTCGTTGCCGTCGACGTCGAAAAGGTGCGAGCCCTCGCCGCGCGCGATGAAGGGCGGATTCCCGCCGACGCTGCGGAACGCACGCACCGGCGAGTTGACACCGCCCGGAATGATCTCCTGCGCTTTCCGAAAGAGCTCTTCCGATTTGGAATGATTCATGGTTTTTGAGGGCTACGGCGCCGGATATCCGCCGGCTTTGCGCGGCACCAGGCGGCTGAATCCGAAGCTCATCCCGATGTCGTAGAGGCTGCCGTTCAGATTCTGAAGAAGGCGCCGCTTCAGGCCCAGGTAGGGCTGTTTGCCCGAGAAAAGGTCCTGCATGACCGCCGAGAAGCGCGGGCTCCGCCGCGTGAATTGCACCATCCGCGACGGCACCGAGCCGAACAGGTAGCGTCCCAGGAAGACGCGCTTGGCGAGGCGCGATCCGAATTCCAGGTCGGCCGTGAAATCGTGCCGCAGCAGCCGCCGGTAGGCCGCCGTGCACTCCGCGGGCTCGGCGGCATCGGACAGCAGCACCTGCGAGGCGAGATCGGCGGAACGGATGGCGTAGTACAAGCCTTCGCCGGTGATCGGGTCCACCAGCCCGGCCGCATCGCCCACGGCCATCCAGCCTTCTCCGGCTACCCGGTTGCTCTTCCACGAGGCAGTCTCGAGCGACGGCAGCAGGTGGCTGTAAAACGCGGCGCCTTTCCAGGAGATGCCGCGCTCCACCAGGTATTGCTCCAGCCGTTTGCGCAGGGAGCCGGCGGGCTCGCCCTTCCCGCAGATCCCCACGGAAAGGTGCCCGCAGCGCGGGAAGACCCAGATATAGCCCTCCAGGCGGGGCAGGAACTGAATGTCGATGCGGGTCTGTTCTCCGGGGATGTAGTAACCCAGGGCGGACATCGCATCTTCCGGCTTGAGCTGGGTGCCCACGTCGCGCAGCGGGTTGCGCGCGCCGGTGGCGACCACGCAGAAATCCGCGCGGGCGGTTCCCGCCTTGGTGTGGAGATTCCAGCCGGAGCCGGATCGCGACAGCTCCGTAATGCGCGTCTTTTCGATTTGCGCGCCGGCCCGCTCGGCCCGTTCGAGCAGCAGGCGATTGAGGTCGAATCGCGAATAGATCAGCAGGGGTTCATCGAGTTTGAGGGTGACTTCTCCGGCGCGCGGGGCGGCCAGCACGGTCTCGCTGACGATCCGCTTGGGCACGGAGTTCTCGAGGAGGAACGGATACTGGCTGTACGCTTTGTAGGTCAGGCCCCCGCCGCACGGCTTCTCCCAGGCGAGCTTTTCGTCGAAAAGCTGGACGCTGAGGCCGGCGGACGCCAGCTGTTCCGCGGCGAAAGCTCCCGCCGGACCACCACCCAAAATGGCGACGCGCTTCATTCCTTCTTCTTGCCGGCCGGCGGCAGATCCTCCGGAGAGGGCATTGGCGCGGCTCCTCCGGAAGGCGCCGCGGCGCCGCCGGCATGGGGATTCGCTCCGGGGGGCATGGCCCCCGGCATCGCGCCGCCGCCGTGGGGAGAGCCGCCCGCATCCTTGCGGCCGGTAACTACCCACAGGCTGCCCTGCTGCTCCAGGTGATAGTTCATCGACATCCCCTGCGCGGGGCTGCCGCCTTTGGGCGTGATGGAAACGGTGGCGTCGGCCTGGTTGCCGTTGAACTGAACGGAAGACAATGTGATGTCCATGCCTTTCACGTTGAGTCCGGCCTTGGACAAGTGATCGATCACACCCTGACGCACCGCGTCATTGTTATGTAAGCCGCGATTGCAGGCGGCGAGAGAAAACAGCAAAAGCACAGCGGCGCAAATTCGCACCACTTAATTATACCTGCCTATCCGGCGGCATCCGTCCCCGGAATACGCCGGCTCTGCTATTTTGAAGGACGTGATCCTTCGGTTTGCAAGACTCCTCCTTTCTTCTGTTTGTCTCGCCGGCATGGTGCTGGCCCAGGCTCCCGCCGGCAAGCACCACGTTGTGGTGATCAGCCTCGACGGCTTTCCTGCCTACATGCTGCACGATCCCACGCTTCCCCTGCCGGTTCTTCGAAAACTGATCCGGGAAGGGACGGCAGCCGAGGCGATGGAGCCGGTCAATCCGACCGTGACCTGGCCCAACCACACCACCATGGTGACCGGCGTGACCCCCGCGGAACACGGCGTGATTTACAACGGCCTCCCGGTGCGGGGCGGGGAAGGCCGGCCGCTGAAGGTCGATCCGTATGCGCCCAAGACCGAACTGGTCAAAGTGCAGACGGTGTACGATGCGGCCCACGAAGCCGGGCTGACCACCGCCGAAATCGATTGGGTGGCGGTCAAGGACGCTCCCACCATCGATTGGTCGTTCCCCGAGCAGGCCACGCCCGACGGCAAGCTGGAGCGCGAAATGGTCAAGGCCGGAGCGATCACCGAAGAGGAGATCCGCGCCTTTGCCAAAGCGCCCATCACCTTCCGGGACGAGCTATGGATGCGCGCGGCGGCCTACCTCATCGAGCAGCACAAGCCCAACCTGCTGCTGCTGCACCTGTTGACGACGGACTCCGTGCAGCACCAGTATGGGGCGCGGACGCTGGCCGCGCAAACGGCGCTGATCCTGGCCGATCGCCAGGTCCAGAGAGTTCTGGACGCTATCGACCGGGCCGGCATTCGCGACAGCACCACGGTCTTCGTGGTCTCCGATCACGGCTTCGAATCGTACGAGCACCGGATCAGGCCCAATGCCCTGCTGCGGCAGAAGGGCCTGCTGCGCGACGGCGATTGCGATGCCTGGGTGATTACGGAAGGCGGGACCGCCATGGTGTACTTCACCAAGGGGACGGTCCCCGGCCTGAGGGAGGAGTTCGCCAAACTGCCCGGCGTGGCTAAGGTGATTCTGCCGGAAGAGTATGCGCGCTACGGATATCCGAAAGTGGAACCACAGGGTCGCATGGCGGATATGGTGCTGGCCGCCGCGCCGGGATACGGGTTCGAGGCCGCCACCACCGGAGAACCCGAAGCGGACGTCCCCGCCGGCGTGCACGTAGGGACTCACGGCTACCTCTCGGACGATCCCGACATGAAAGCGATCTTCGTGGCGTGGGGCGCCGGCATCAGGCCGGGCGCGAAGCTGGGCACGTTTCCCAATCTGGACGTGGCGCCGACGATCGCTTGGCTTCTCGGAGTGAAACTACCGGGCGCAAAGGGCGAGGCACTGAACGGGATTTTGCGGTAGTCTCGCCAATGATTGGCGGAGCCTGTTTAGATTCCAAAGAACTTAAGCTCCCGCGCCGCCAATCGTTGGCCGGCGCGAGCGACGCTACCCGATCAAATCGAACTCGAGCTTGACGACCGGAACGGAATTCGCCAGTTCGTTCACGGGCAGGTTGTGGAGGCGCAGGTACGCCTTGTGCTCCAGGTGGTCGCTCGGCGCCATATCTACGACGAACTCCACCGGACGGCCCGTGTTCAGCAGCGTGGCGCGCCGCGGCGCCACCGTTAGCGGGTTGAGCTTCACCGCCGAGGTCAGCGGATCGCGGTGGAGGTGGACGTACACCGTGTTGCCGCGCCGGGTCAGCAGGACGTTGCGGTTCGCGGTGAGGTACGAGGCGGGCGTCGCGCCGTCGAGCGATTCCTTCACCGCCCGGTGCCACTGGCCGATGCGCCGCAGGATGGCCGCGGGTTGCTCGGGAATCGTGCCATCCGCCATGGGCCCCACGTTCAGCAGATAGTTCGCGTCGCGCGCCAGGTATTTATCGATGCTGCGCAATAGGTGGCGGTCGGTGTAGTAGTCTTCTTCCTTGCGATAGCCCCAGCTCTCCGACCCGACCGACTGGCAGGCCTCGGTGCGGTGCTCGAAGCTCGGCTTCTCCTCGCCGCCCGGGTCATAATCGCGCTCCGGCGTGCCGAAATCGCCATCGTCGAAGCCCCGGTTGTTGATCACGGCGTTGGGCTGCAGTTGGCGGATCATCTGGTTGATCGACGGGTCTACGTACTTGGGGACATTCATATCCCACCAGAACTCGTGAATCGCGCCGTAGTTGGTGCAGAGTTCGCGGACCTGCGCCTTGACGAATTCTACATAGCGCATCAGGTCCGGCTGGTCGCCCGGTTGGGGCGGCAGTTCGTGGGTGCGGCCCTGGTTCGGGTAGTTGGGCTGGTGCCAGTCGGCGACCGAGTAGTAAAGGCCCAGCGGGACGCCGCGCCGATGGCAGGCATTGGCGAGGAGGCGAAGAACGTCCTTGCCATACGGCGTGTTCATGGTGTTGTAGCTGGTCTGTTTGGTATCCCACAGGCAGAAGCCGTCGTGATGTTTGGTGGTGAGGCAGACGTATTGCATGCCCGCCGCGGCGGCCAGGTCGAGCCACGCGTCCGGATCGAACTTCACCGGGTTCCACTGGCTCGTCAGCTTCACGTACTCGGAGCGGGGCACGCGAAAGCGCCACTGCTCCTGCTCGTGGATACCGTGGATGGCGTAAAGCCCCCAGTGCACGAACATGCCGAAGCGCTTCTGGAACCACCAGTCGCGCCCATCGCCGAAGCGCGGCGCGAGCGGCGCCGCCGCCGGCTGGGCGCTGGAAATCTGCGGCAGGAAACAGGCGGACGCGGCTGCTCCGGCGGTCTGTAGAAATCCGCGGCGGCCGAGCGGCGGACGGTGGTCGAATTCGGGCATGCTTACGATATTAGCGATTTATCAGGTTCGGAGCGATGGGGCCGATGCTATCCTCGAAGAGTGAGTCCGCGAATCACAATCGAGCCCGGCAAGCGCTCAGGACAGCCGTGTATCCGCGGGTTACGCATCACCGTCTGGGATGTGTTGAGTTGGCTCGCTGCGGGTATGACCGAGCAGCAAATCCTCGATGACTACCCGGAACTGGAAGCCGACGATTTCCGCGCCGTTTACGAGTTTGCCGCTCGGATGGGCAAGCGTGTGGCTCTGTGAAGCTGCTGCTTGACGAGAATCTCTCGCGTAAACTCGTTATGCGGCTCTTTGAGCTATACCCGGGGTCCGTTCATGTAGCGGAGGTCGGATTGCTCGCAAGTCCGGATTGCGAGATCTGGGACTTTGCCAAGGCACGAGACTTTGTCATTGTGAGCACAGACTCGGATTTCTACGATCTCGCCGCGACCCTGGGGCCGCCTCCCAAAGTTGTGTGGCTCCGGCGGTGGACACATCCCACGAAGGATGCCGAGCATGTGCTTCGGCGCGAGGCGATTCGCATCACGGAGTTCGCCGCCGATCCTGACCTTGGGATCCTGGTCCTGGACCGCGACTGACGCTCGACTAACCTGGCCTACCGCGCCCACTTCTGCTTCCACTCGGGGTACTCCGTGTTGAGTAACCGTGCGGGGCGGTCCACGTACCAGCGGTAGCCGTTGCGCCGTTCGTATTCGATTTCGGCCAGCGTCTGCTTCACGATTCCGTCGCGGCCGCAGAAGATCGGACGGTTGGTCGAGATGTCGTAGAAGCGCGCCCAGAGCGGAGGCGCCGATGGATCGGAGACCACCGTCATGTCGGTGCCTTTGGGCGACCCAGGAGCGGGCTTCGGGATAACCCGGATGCCTTCGATCTTCGACCGGCGGAACCACTCGACGGCGGCCTCCACGCTGCGCACGATTTCCGGCGGCGGGTTGTCGATCCCCATCAGAAACTCCTCGATTCCCACGCTCTCGCTGCCGCTCAGGCTGGGGAGTTCGTAGGAGCGCGCCTTGGCCGGCGCCAGGGTGACTTCGTCGTGCTGCGCGCACCATACCGTGAGCTTCCCGTTCACCGTGATCTGTGTCTCGAGGATGCACTCGATGCCCTTCGCGACGGCGGCCTGGGCGCGCTCCCGCTCGGCAGGCGTAACGAAGGCGTAAGGCGGGTCGGCTTTGCCGACGGCGCGCAGCAGTTCCATCACACCGATCATGGCGTCGTCGTTGTAGGTGATGTGGTCCCAGTAGCCGTGGCGGAGCGGGTAGAATTGCGGCCATCCTCCGTTGGGGTATTGCGCCGCGAACAGGTAACTGAGCCCGTGGTGGAAGGCTGAGCTATACCGGTCGTCCTTAGTGGCGGCGTAGACCTTCGCGAGATACTCCATCTGGGTGTAAGTCGCGCTGTTGTCGATCGTGGAGAGGCCTTCGTGTTTCTGCCGGCGGACTTCTTCGAGGTGCTTGCCGCCCAGCGGCAGGGCCATGTCGATGTTCTTGTCCCAGCCGCCGTTGTCGTGCTGATAGAACAGAAGGTTGGCGGCGATGCGGATGGCTTCGGCACTGCCGTA
The DNA here is from genome assembly GCA_963836015.1 of Bryobacterales bacterium. GTDB lineage: Bacteria > Acidobacteriota > Terriglobia > Bryobacterales > Bryobacteraceae > CAWCDJ01. The sequence goes on from CAWIIF010000015.1 coordinate 2,369,299, forward strand.
CCACTCCGCGGGCTGCTTCCGGGCGCTCCGCCAGGTCTCGAGTTCATGGAGATAAGGCTTCAGGGCGGGGAATAGGGCGGCGAACTCGCGCGCTGCCATGGCGCCGATCACCGCCTGGCCGCGCGGAGCCAGATGGGTGTGGTCGGGCTTGCCCTGGTCGTCCAACGCGCCGATACCGGCCTCGCATCCGTGATCGCCCAGCTTTTCGGCCTGCTCGAAGGTGAGTTGGTACAGGTCGATCAGCGGTATGCGGCGCTCGGCTGCCAGGGCGCGGACCGCATTCACATACGGCGCCAGAGAATCGATCTTGAGCTTCCCGCCGCTGTCGAAATTCCGCCGCACGATGGAGGTCACCAGGACCGGCGTGGCGCCGGCGGCGCGCGCTTCGTCCACATAGCGGGCCATGTTCTCGCGAAACGTGGTGGCGGCGTCGGTCTCGCGGTCGGGGCCTTTGCCCGGAACGTCGTTGTGGCCGAACTGAATCAGAACATAGTCCGGCTTGCCGGCGATCACGGCGTCCCAGCGTTTCTCCGCGCGGAAGCTTTTGGAACTCCGGCCGTTGGCCGCCAGGTTCGTGCTTTCGACGGGCGGGCCGAACGATGCGCGGAACCCGGGACCCCAGCCGCCGTCCTCCGCCACGGTGGAATCGCCCACCAGGGTCACGCGGACCGGGGCGGCCATGGCGCACACTCCCACGAGGGCGAGAACGGCGCATCGAATATAGGATTTCGGCATGGCTCTCCACAGTAAATCACAAACGCGGCGGAGCGGCGCTGCCGTTCCAAAGCTTGCTAAGATATCTCCACCGCTTGGTAAGGAGAGAAGATGAACCGAAAGACCTGTTCCCTACTCTTGGGACTTATCACGGCCGTCGCGCTTTGCGGCCAGGACACTCCACCCGATAACCCGCAGCCTCAGCAGGCAGGCGGCGGATTCGGCCGCGGAGGAGGCGCCGCCGCTAACGCCGAGCCGCAGCCCTACGACAAAGTCATCACGAAAGACGCCAAGACCACCAAAGGTCTTTTTACGGTTCATCAGGTCAAAGAGCGCTATTACTACGAGATTCCGAAGCGCGAGCTCGACAAGGAACTGCTGTGGAACTCGCAGATCGCCCGTACTACCCTGGGGGCCGGGTATGGCGGAAGCCAACTGGTCACGAAGGTGGTCCGCTGGGAGCTGAAAGGCAACCGCGTGCTGCTGCGGGAGGTCAACTACGGCCTCTCCGCCGATCCCGGCCAGCCCATCGCCATGGCCGTCAAGGCGGCGAATAACGATGCGATCATCATGTCGTTCCCGGTGGCGGCCTTCGCCAAGGACGGCGATCCGGTGGTGGAAGTCACCCGGCTGTTCACCGCCGACCTGCAGGAATTCAGCGCCCGGCAGCGCCTCGGCGCCACCGGTGTGGATGCATCCCGCACGTTCATCGAGCACCTCGCTCCCTATCCGGAGAATGTGGAAGCTGAAGTTACCGTTACCTACACGCGCAACGCCAACGGCGCCGGCGCTGCGGGAGGCGGACGCGGCCCCGCCGGCGGCGGTCTGGGCGGCGGACAGATGCGCCCCGGCAGCGCCACCGTGGTGCTGCATCACAGCATGGTGAAACTTCCCGAGAAGCCCATGATGGCCCGGGTGTTCGACGAGCGCGTCGGCTATTTCACCACCAGCACGATGGATTACAGCCGTGACGATTACAAAGCCGAGCGCGTGCGCTACATCGCCCGCTGGCGGCTGGAAAAGAAAGACCCGAACGCGGCGGTCTCCGAGCCCGTGAAACCGATCGTCTACTATATCGACGCCGCGACTCCTGTGAAATGGGTGCCCTGGCTCATCAAGGGCGTGGAGGATTGGAACGTAGCTTTCGAGGCCGCGGGCTTCAAGAACGCCATCCTCGCGAAGAAGGCGCCCACGCCGCAGGAAGACCCCGCCTGGAGCCCGGAGGACGTGCGCAATTCGGTGATCCGCTGGCTGCCTTCCACCGTCGAGAACGCCAGCGGCCCGCACATCTCCGATCCGCGCACCGGCGAAATTCTGAACGCCGACATCCAGTTCTATCACAACGTCATGAACCTGGCCCGCGACTGGTACTTCGTGCAGGTCGGGCCGCTCGATCCGCGCGCCCATAAGCTGCCCCTGCCCGACGATCTGATGGGCCGGCTGCTCGAGTACGTGGTGGCGCACGAAGTCGGCCACACGCTGGGGTTCCAGCACAACATGAAAGCCAGCTCGATGTATCCGGCGGATAAGGTTCGCGACAAGAACTTCGTGCATACCATGGGACACACGCCCTCCATCATGGACTACTCGCGCTTCAACTACGTGGCGCAGCCGGAGGACGGCATCGACCCCGCCGACCTGATCCCGCGCATCGGTCCCTATGACATCTGGGCGACGCACTGGGGCTACGCGCCGATTCCCGACGCAAAGAAATCCGACGACGAGAAGGCGACTTTGGATAAGTGGGCCCGGGAGCAGGACGACAAGCCGTGGCTTCGGTTCTCCACCTCCAACTCTAACGGCGCCGACCCCGGCGAAGAGACCGAGGCCGTGGGCGACGCCGACCCTGTCAAATCCACCGCGCTGGGCGTGAAGAATCTCGAACGCGTGGCCAAGATGCTGATGCCGGCCACCGCATGGAAAGAGGGCGAGACCTACGACGACCTGTCGGAGCTGTACGGCCGCATGGTCAGCCAATGGTCCACGGAGATGACCCATGTAGCGGGCGTGGTGGGCGGGCTGAACAGCCAGGAGAAAGTGGTAGGCCAGGAAGGCCGCATCTTCAGCTTGATCCCCAAGGAGCGCCAGCAGGCCGCCGTGAAATTTCTGCTCGACAACGCATTCACAACGCCCACGTGGATGATCGACGAGGAGATCCTCCGGCGCATCGAACCGGTGGGAGCGATCGATCGCATACACACCGCCCAGAACCGGATCCTCACCAGCCTGATGAACAGCGCTCGCCTGGCGCGGCTGGTGGAGGAGCAGACGCTGGACGGCAACCTGGCCTACTCGCCCGTGGAGTTCCTGGATACCCTCCGCAAGGGCCTCTGGAAGGAACTCGATACGCCGCAGGTCAAGGTGGACGCCTACCGGCGCGAGCTCCAGCGCTCCTACCTGCAGGCGGTCAACCTTAAGCTCAATCCGCCGCCCGCCGCCGCGGCGACGCCGTTCTTCCCGCAATCGGAGGGAGGACGCGGCGCCGTGAGGCCGCCGCAGACCGGTGACGAAAAACCGCTCTACCGCGTGGAGCTCCGCACCCTGAGCGCCTCCATCACAGCCGCCCTGGCGCGGACCACGGACGTCGAGACTAAGGCCCACCTGCAAGCCTCGAAGGACGAGATCGCGAAGATCCTGGATCCGAAGTTCGCTCCGCCCGCCCCGGCCGCCGGAACCACGGGCGGAGGCCGCGGCGGAGAATAGCGCTACTTCTGCAGGAAGAAGTGCCCCACGAACATGGCGTCTATGCCGGACGAGTAGAAGCTGCGGACGGCATCCCGCGGAGTGCAAACCAGCGGCTCGCCGAAAAGGTTGAACGACGTATTGTAGAGCACCGGCAGGCCGGTGGCTTTGCCGGCGGCGTGCAGCAGTTTCCAGTAGAGCGGGTTCTCGGAGCGGTCCACCGCCTGCACGCGCACCAGGTTCTCCGCCAGAACCGCGGCGGCGAACCGGTCGCGATGCTCCGGCCGCACACGGCCCACGGTCGAAAGGTACCGGGCGTTCGCGCCGACTTCGAAGTACTCGGCGCATAACTCCGCCGGCACCGACGCAGCGAACTTGCGGAATGGCTCGCGGTGCTTGATGAAGGTATTCAGATTCTCGGTGGAGTAAGGATTCAAAGGCGACGCCAGGATGCTGCGATTGCCCAGGGCGCGCGCGCCGAACTCCATGCGGCCATGCATCCAGGCGACGATCTTGCTGTCGTTCAACTGCTCGACGGCGGTGTCGATCACTTCGTCCGCGGTGAGCATGTAGCGGAACCGGAGCTTGCAGTTTTCGATCACCGGCTTGATGGCGGCCGCGGCGAAGGCCGGTCCCAGACAGAGCGTTTCCATGGGGACCCGGCGCTCCTGCCGGTAGGCGGTGTGCCAGGTTTCGAGCACCGCGCCGATGGCTGTGCCGGCATTGCCGGCCGCCGGCTGCACGAAGACGTTGCCGCTGCCGAAGCGCTCTTCGAGCGCCGACACCAGCAAGGCGTTCAGTCCGAGCCCGCCCGCGAGACATACCTTCCCGGCCGCGCCCGCCATCTGGATCACGGCCTGTTCGACGGCCCGCTGGACGCCCGCGGCCACGTGGGCCCGCAGCGCCTCGGGTACGGGCTGGCCGTCACTCAGGCCGAGCCGTTCGTAGAACCGCGAGCTGAAGCTGCCGTGCTGGACGCGTTCCAGGCTGAAGTAGGAGCGGTCGAAGCGCGGCCCGCTTTCCCCCATGCCGATGATGTCGAGGAACAAGTCGCCGAAGCGAGGGTCGCCGCACATCGACAGCCACTGCACCTTGTGCTCGTCTGCGTTCGATTCGAAGCCCAGCAGCTCGGTAACCCGGCCGTACAGGTCGCCCAGCGAGTCCGGCGAGTACTGCTCCTGCTCGAGCGTCATTTCGGTGCCGCAGCCGCGCCAGCGCGATCCGCAGCGGAAATCGCCGCCGCGATCGAGCGTGAGGACCGTGGCGTCGTCAAACGGTGAAGGGTAGTAGGCCGACGCCGCATGCGCCAGGTGATGCTCCAGCACCACGATGCGGCTCTTCGGAAACTGCGCGCGCAGCTTGAGGTGGAAATCCGTCTCCGGCAGCGGGCGTACGATCGCCACCGCATCCACCTGCTCCGGTTTGGCTCCCGCCAGCTCCAGGCAGGTGGCGATGGCATGCTCCGGCATCTGCCCGTCGGCGCCGCGATGCACCTGCCGGATCAGTTTCGATTCTTCCACCGCGGCTGCCAGTTCTCCGTCTTTCAGAAGGGCCGCCGCGGCATCGCCTTGAATGCCGCCGATTCCGAGAATGATCATCGTCTACTTGCCGCCCTTTTCCCGCTTTTCGATTTTGGCCCAGGTGTCGCGGAGCGCCGCCGTGCGGTTGAAGACCGGCTTGCCGGCCTCGGTGTCGAGGTCTACGCAGAAATAGCCCAGGCGTTCGAACTGGTAACCGGCCAGCACTTTGGGGTTAGCGAGCGACGGCTCCACCTTGGCGCCGGTCAACACTTCGAGCGACTTCGGATTCAGATTAGCGGTGAACTCCTGGCCGGGCTCGGTATCGCTGGGGTTCTCCTTGGTGAAGAGGTTGTCGTAGAGCCGCACCTCGGCGTCTACGGCGTGGGCGGCCGAGACCCAGTGGATGGTCGATTTCACCTTGCGGCCGTCAGGCGCGTTGCCGCCGCGCGTTTCGGGATCGTAGGTGCAGTGGATCTCGACGACCTCGCCGCGCTCGTTCTTCACCACGCCGGTACAGGTGATGAAGTATCCGTAGCGCAGGCGGACTTCGCGTCCGGGCGACAGGCGGTAATACTGCTTGGGCGGATCCTCGCGGAAATCCTCCTGCTCGATGTAGAGGAATTTCGAAAACGGAACTTTGCGCATGCCGGCGGAAGCGTCTTCGGGGTTGTTGACGGCATCCAGCTCGTCCACCTGGCCCTCGGGGTAGTTATCGATGACCACGCGCAGGGGCCGCAGCACGGCCATGACCCGCAGGGAGCGCTTGTTCAGGTCTTCGCGGACGTAGTGCTCGAGCAGCCCCAGCTCGATTGTGCCATTGGTCTTCGACACGCCGATGGCGCCGCAGAAATTGCGGATCGCTTCGGGAGTGTAGCCGCGCCGCCGTATGCCGGAGAGCGTCGGCATGCGCGGATCGTCCCAGCCGCGCACGAATCCCTCCTGCACCAGCTTGAGCAGTTTGCGCTTGCTGAGCAGGGTGTAGGTGAGGTTGAGGCGGTCGAACTCGATCTGCTGCGGATGATAGATGCCGAGGTTCTCGACGTACCAGTCGTAGAGCGGCCGGTGGTCCTCGAATTCCAGCGTGCAGATGGAGTGGGTGATGCCTTCGATGGAATCCGACTGCCCGTGGGCGAAGTCGTACATCGGGTAGATGCACCACTCGCTTCCCGTGCGGTGGTGCTCCGCATGGAGGATGCGGTACATCACCGGGTCCCGCATGTTGAGATTGGGCGATGCCATGTCGATCTTGGCGCGGAGGGTGCGCGACCCGTCGGGGAACTCGCCGGCTTTCATGCGCGCGAACAGGTCAAGGCTCTCCTCGATGCTGCGGTGGCGGTAGGGGCTTTTCTTACCCGGCTCGGTGAGGGTGCCGCGGTACTGGCGGACCTCGTCGGCGGTCAGGTCGCAGACATACGCCTTGCCGGCTTTGATCAGTTGTATGGCCCATTCGTAGAGCTGGCCGAAGTAGTCGGAGGCGTAGAAGAGACGTGCGTCCCAGTCGTAGCCCAGCCAGCGAACGGTGTCCATGATCGAGTCGACGTACTCCTGCTCTTCCTTTTCGGGGTTGGTATCGTCGAACCGCAGGTTGGTCTTGCCGCCAAACTCCGCCGCCAATCCGAAATTGAGCCAGATCGACTTGGCGTGGCCGATGTGCAGGTAGCCGTTCGGCTCCGGAGGGAAGCGCGTGTGCACGCGCCCGCCGTACTTATTCGTGTGCAGATCCTCGACGATGATGTCGCGGATGAAATTCGATGGGCCTGCCGGTGCGGCGTTGTTCTCCGCCGGCGGCGTCAGGTTGGGCTCACTCATAAAGTTTTCAGTTTCTCAATCGCCTGGGCAATGCGCTTCAGGCAGGTCTCCCGGCCGAGCGCCTCCAGGGTGCCGAACAGCGGCGGAGCGGTCTTTCTGCCGCAAACCGCCACGCGAACCGGCTCGAACATCTGGCCTGCTTTGATGCCGAGGCCCTCGGCCGCCGAGCGCAGGGCGGCCTCCAGGCCGTCGTGCGAAAACTCAGCCGCGGCCAGCACCTCGAGCGCCCTTTCGAGCACCCGCAAGGCCATCGCGGCATCGCCCTTTTTGGGAATCAACTCGGCGGTATCGTAGGGCGCCAGTTCGGCGGCGAAGAAGAAATCGGCCACGGTCTGGACGTCGCGCAGCAGCTTGATGCGCTCGCGGATGAGCGGCGTGATCAGCCGCATTTTCGCCGGATCTTCGCCTGGGACGAATGGAGCCAGAGCGACGGCCAGCTCGTCTACCGGCATGGCGCGGATCATCTCGGCGTTCAGCCAGACCGCTTTGGGATCGAAGGGATCCTCTTCCTTGAAATTGACCACCGCGTTGCTGCGGTTGATGCCCTCGAGCGAGAAGGCGCCGACCAACTCCTGGCGCGTCATCAGTTCGCGGTCATCCTTGGGCGACCAGCCGAGCAGGCACAGGAAATTGACGAATGCGTGAGGCAGGAACCCGGCGTCGCGATAGGTGGTGACGCTCACGACCGGGCCGTGTTTCCGCTTCGACAGCTTCGCGCCATCGGGGGCGACCAGCAGCGGCAGGTGCGCGAAAACCGGGGGTTCCACGCCCAGAGCCTCGAAGATCAGGACATGCTTGAAGGTGTTCGAGAGATGGTCCTGGCCGCGGACGATGTGGCTGATCCGCAGGTCGGCATCGTCGGCGCAGGAACCCAGGTGATAGGTCGGCATGCCGTCGCTGCGCAGCAGCGCGAAATCCTCGATATCGGCGGTGGATTTGGATTGCGGTCCGTAGACGGCGTCGGCGAAGCTCACCTGGCGCTCGCCGTCGTGGGGCACCCGGAAGCGCAGCGCGAACGGCTCGCCGGCGGCGGCGCGGCGATCGCTCTCTTCTCGCGGAAGATCGCGCATCCCGGCGTTGAAGAGCCAGGTTCCATGCGCCCCCGATTTCTCGCTGTCGCCGGACTGGGCCGGTGTGAAGTCGCGGTAGGCCTGTCCTTTTTGGAAAATGGCCTCGGCAGCCTGCCGGTGGAGGGCCAGGCGCTCGGACTGTTTGTACTGTTCATCCCATCCGAGGTCCAGCCAGCGCAGCCCCTCGAAGATAGAATTGAGCGAGGCTTCGGTGTTGCGTTCGACGTCCGTGTCATCGATCCGCAGAATCATGGCGCCGCCATTTCGACGCGCATAAAGCCAGTTGAAAATGAAAGTGCGCGCGCTCCCGATATGGAGAAAGCCTGTGGGGGAGGGCGCAAAGCGAACTCGCAGCATGAAAGTCTAAGTATAACAAGGTGCAAAAACCGGCCTACGGTTCAGCGCAGGATGCACACGCACGGTAAATCCTTCCGGGTAATGACTACTCGGTATTCGGACTTGTCCTAAAGATTCGTGAACCAGCGTACAACCGTGGGAGCAGCAAGCCGCCTGGCCCCCCAAAGTGAGGGCCAGGCGGAGCTTGGCATGCGGCTTGCAACCAAAGTTAGCAGTTGAAGTGGCGCAAACCGGTGGACCGGCGTAGATTCAGAGGATCGACGCCGGTAACCACCGGTTTTATTTTTTTTTTACTGGGTGGCGAACGGCCGGCCGCCAGCGGGCGGAGTATGGAGCTCGTACCCCTGCGGAGGCTCGGCGCCCAGCAGGTAGCGCACGAAGTAATCCCACCGGCGGCGAATCATGTAGGGTTCATTCCCGAAGCCGTGGTTTCGGTTCGGCAGCAGAAGCAGGTCGAAATCCTTGTTCGCCTTGATCAGCTCGTTCACCACCAGCAGCGTATTGTAGGGCGGGACGTTGTTGTCCATAGTTCCGTGCGCCAGCAGAAGGTGGCCTTTGAGGTTTTTGGCGACGTTCTGGTTGGCCTGGTTGTCGTAGTTCGTCGTTCCATCCGGGTTTTTCTTGAGCAGACCCTGCCACTTCTCGGCCCAATCGTCCTCATATTCGCGATTGTCGTGGTTCCCGGCCTCGGAGATCCCCACCTTGAAGAAATCGGGATACCGGAACATGGCATCGGCCGTCGCATAGCCGCCTCCGGAATGCCCGTAGATGCCGGCACGGTCGATGTCGATCCAGGGATAACGCGCCGCCAACTGCTTCATCGCGGCTACCTGATCGGGCAGTGTGTTGTCGCCCATGTCGCCGTAGTAGGCTTCGTGGAATTTCTTCGACCTCCAGGGAGTGCCCATGCCGTCTACCTCGACCACGACGAATCCCAGTTCGGCCAGGGCCTGCGCATCGCCGCGCGCGGCGGAGAAACTGCGGCTTCCCACGCTGCCGGTCTGAGGACCGGGGTAGATGTGATTGATGATCGGGTATTTCCTCGACCGGTCGAGGTTCACGGGTTGGAACATCAGGCCGTAGAGATCGGTCTGGCCGTCGCGTGCCTTCACCGTGATGGGGAGGGGCGGCTTCCACCCCGCCGCCAGCAGTTTCGAGATGTCGGCCTTCTCCAGTTGAGCGGCCAGTTTCCCGGTATCGTCGCGCAGCACCGCTACCGGCGGCACATCCGGCCGCGAGTAGCTATCCGTGAAGTAGCGGCCCGAGGGCGAGAACGAGACCTCGTGATTGGCGTCTTCGGGCGTGAGAAGGGCGAGATTCCGGCCGTCGAAGCCGACGCGGTAGAGGTGGATGAAGTAGGGGTCGCGGCCCTTTTCCCGTCCCACGCCGAGGAAATACAACACGCGGCGGGCTTCGTCGACGCGCAGCAACTGGGTGACGTTACCCTCGCCGGTGGTGATCTGGTTCTTGAGCTTGCCGGTTTCGGAATCGTACAGGTAGAGCTGGCCCCAGTTATCGCGCTCCGAAAACCAGATGATCTCCTTGGTGGCCGGCAGGTACTTCCAGTTGGCGCGGCCGTTGCCCGATTCGTAGAAGGTGGAGGCGGACTCTTCGAGCACATCGCGAACCTTGCCGGTGGCGGCGTTGGCGATCCGCAGCTGCTCGTGCCGGTGGTCGCGCGAAGTAGAGATGAACGCCAGGTTCTGCCCGTCGGGACTCCACTGAACGTCGCTCCATTCTCCCCGACAGGCCACGTCGTCGCACAACGTGGAGCGGTGCTGGTCGGGAGGCATATCCAGCCGGACCACGTGGGGATCGTCCACGTCGATCACCACACGCTGGATGGTGGTGACTACGTCGTCGCCGGGCAGCGGGTACTTCCACGCGCGCAGCGTGGGATGCCCGACCTGCGTATCCACCAGGTACATTTCGCCGACGCCGCGTTGATCCTGCTGGTAGGTCGCGACCTTCTTCGAATCGGGCGACCAGAGGACGATGGCGCGGTCGCTCGAGCTCCAGCCGGCGTTGTCGGTGGCGTACCCGAAATCCTTGACGCCGTCTTTCGTAAGCTGTGTCTCCTGACGGGTGGCGTTGTTGCGAACCCACAGGTTGTAATCGCGGATGAACACCGTCTTCTTCTTATCAGGGGAAAGCGCCTGGTTGGCTCCTCCGCCGCGGCCGCCTCTTCCGCCTCCTGAAACCCTCGCGCTGCCAAGCGCCGTGCAGGAGTCGCCGGCGGTGTCGCACCGCCATGCTTTGCCCGCGGCGCTGAAGGCGACCGACTTGCCGTCCGCCGGGAGCTCGATCTCGGTGAACGGCAGGTGGTGCGCGTCGTAGCGGACTCCCGACGGCGGAAGAGAGCGCCGCGGCGACGCGGGCGTGATCGAAGGCCGGGCGGCGCGTACCGGCCGCGGGGTCCACGACGATGAACTCGGCGCCTTCGGCCGTGGTCACGCGGTACCAGAAACGGTCATTCTCCATCCAGTTAGGCCGCACGCCCGCCCGATAGACCAGCGGTGCGGTGTTGTAGCCCATGAAGTCTTCGGCGCGGGCATAATCGGCGGAAGTAAAAGCGCGCGGCTGCGCGAACGCCGGCAGTGCGGCAAGAACGATCAGGTATTGACGAAGCATTGCATCCCTTCGCCGCATCATACCAAGTTCGGACTCACTCGCCCCATACTTTGCGCGCGACCTCGACAATCCGCTCGAGCTTGGCCCACTGCTCGCTTTCGCTGAGCGAGTTGCCTTCCTCGGTGCTGGCGAAGCCGCACTGCGGGCTCAGGCAAAGCTGGTCCAGGTCGATGTATTTCGAGGCGGCTGCAATCCGCCGCTCCAGTTCGTCCGCGGATTCGAGGGCGCCGGTCTTGGAGGTGACCAGCCCCAGCACGACGGTCTTGCCCTTGGGCACGAAGCGCAGCGGTTCGAAGCCGCCGGCGCGCTCGGTATCGAATTCCATGAAGTAGCCGTCGACTCCGATCTGGTTGAAGAGCAGTTCCGCCACCGGCTCATAGCCGCCCTGGGCGATCCAACTGGAGCGGAAGTTGCCGCGGCACAGGTGCATGGTGATGGCCATGTCCGAGGGGCGGCCGGAAATCGCGGTGTTGATCATCCCGGCGTAGATCGCCGGCAGGCGGTCCGGATCGTCGCCGCGCTCGCGCAGCATCCGGCGCTGCTCCGGATCGCACAGGTAGGCCAGGTTGACTTCGTCGAGCTGCAGGTAGCGGCAGCCGGCACCGGCAAATGCCTGGACCGCGCCGCGGTACGCGAGGGCCAGGTCGCGATAGAAGCCCTCCATATCGGGATAGACTTCGGGGCTGACGGCGCGGCGGCCGCCCCGGAAATGCAGCACGCTGGGCGACGGAATCGTCATCTTCGGAGTAGCGCGGGTGTGGTCGCGGAGAAAACGGAAGTGGTCGAGCATCGGGTGGGTCGAGAAGCCGATGGGGCCGGTGACCCGCAGACCCTTGGCCTGGGTCTCGATACCCCCCTGGAAGGCGATGCCGTGATCGGAGCGGAAGGACTCCACCCCGTCCAGCCGTTCGAGGAAATCGAAGTGCCACATGGAGCGGCGGAATTCGCCGTCGGTGGCGCTGCGTAGTCCGACGGCGGCTTGTTGCGCGATGAGGCGCTCGATCGCGGCATTCTCGACGGCGGTGAGATCGTCGGCGGAGATTTCGCCGCGCTCGCGGCGCGGCCCGCGCGTCCTTGAGCGAGGCGGGGCGGAGCAGGCTGCCGACATGGTCGGCGCGGAAGGGCGGGGTCGAACGGATCATGAGGTTTCTCCCGGGAGTTCGATGGGCAGGCCGGCGTAATTTTCGGCCAGGACCGTGGCCGCCGCTCGCGACGTGGTGACTTGATCGAGCTCGGCAAGTTGGCGGCCGAGATCGAACGAGTCGCCCAAGTGGTGGAGCAGGGAAGTCATCCACCAGGAGAAGTGCTGGGCGCGCCAGACGCGGCGAAGGCAGATTTCAGAGTAGCGGCCGAGCAGGCTGGCGGAGCCCGTGCGATAGCGGCAGGCCAGCGCGTGGGCCAGAACGCAGACATCCGCGGCGGCCAGGTTGAGGCCTTTGGCGCCGGTCGGGGGCACGATGTGGGCCGCATCGCCTGCCAGGAATAGGCGGCCGTATTGCATCGGCTCCGCCACAAAGCTGCGCATGGCGGTGACGCCCCTCTGAAGAATCGGCCCCTGGTTGAGGCGGAAGCCCTCGTCGGTCTCGAAGCGGCGGCCGAGCTCTTCCCAGATACGATCGTCCGTCCACTGGGTGAGGTCTTCATCGGGGCGGCACTGCAGGTACAGACGGCTGATTCGCGGACTGCGCATACTCAGCAGGGCGAATCCGCGCTGGTGGTGAGCGTAGATCAGCTCGTGGGACGCGGGCGCAGCTTCGGCCAGGATGCCGAGCCAGGCGAAGGGATAGATTTTCTCGTAGCAATGCAGGGCCGCGGCGGGAATCGAGGGGCGGCAGACGCCGTGGAAGCCGTCGCAGCCGCCGATGTAGTCGCAGGCGATCTCGCAGGGCTCGCCGTCGTGGCGGAACCGGATGCGGGGGGAGCCGCCCTCGAAACCGTCGATGCCGACGCTCTCTACACCAAACAGGATTTGTCCGCCCGATTCGAGGCGCGCGGCGATCAGGTCTTTCACCACCTCGTGCTGCCCGTACACGGTGATGGCGCGGCCGCCGGTCAGCTCGTGCAGGTCGATGCGATGCCCGCGGCGGTTGAAGCGCAGCTCGATGCCGTGATGCACGAGGCCTTCGCGTCGCATGCGGTCTCCGACGCCCGAGCGGAGGAGCAGGTCCACGGTGCCTTGCTCCAGAACACCGGCGCGGATCCGTTCTTCCACGTGCCGGCGGCTCTGGGTCTCGATGACGATGGACTCGATGTCCTCGAGGTGGAGCAGGTGCGAAAGCAGCAGACCCGCGGGTCCGGCGCCGACGATGCCCACCTGAGTCCGGAGTTCAATCATCGGGGTACCGCCTAGACGCGTTCAAGAATCGTCGCAATTCCCTGACCTACTCCGATGCACATTGTACACAGCGCGTAGCGGCCACCGGTGCGGCGCAGTTGGCGGACGGCGGTCGTGAGGAGGCGCGCGCCGCTGGCCCCCAGTGGATGGCCGAGCGCGATGGCGCCGCCGTTGGGGTTCACGTGAGCGGCATCGTCGGGCAGGCCGAGCGCGCGCAGCACGGCCAGAGCCTGCGCCGCGAAGGCCTCGTTGAGCTCGATGACGTCCATCCGGTCCAAGCTCAGGCCCGTGCGTGCGAGCAACTTCTGCACGGCGGGGACCGGCCCGAGCCCCATCACCCGCGGGGCGATTCCGGCGGTGGCGCTCCCTACCACGCGGGCCAGCGGTTGGAGACCGTGGCGGGCGGCGGCGGACTCGGAGGCGAGCAGGACGGCGCCCGCGCCATCATTGATTCCCGAGGCGTTGCCCGCGGTGACGGTGCCGCTGGGTTTGACGACCGGCCTGAGGGCAGCGAGAGCTTCGAGGGTGGTGCCCGGACGCGGGTGCTCGTCGGTATCGACTGCGGACTTTTTGGGAACCGCCACCGGGATGATTTCTTCGGCGAAACGGCCTGCGAGTGCCGCTTCGCCCGCGCGCTGCTGGCTGCGGAACGCGAAAACGTCCTGATCGGCGCGCGAGACTCCGCACTCGGCGGCTACGTTCTCGGCGGTCTCGGCCATGGAATCGATGCCGTAGCGTTCGCGCATCAACGGATTCACGAAACGCCAGCCGAGCGTGGTGTCCTCCAGTTTCTGGGAGCGGGTCCATGGCGCATCGGGCTTGGAAAGCACCAGCGGGGCGCGGGACATGCTCTCTACGCCGCCGGCAATGGCCAGCGAGATCTCGCCGGAGACGATGCCGCGCGCGGCGATGGCGGCGGCGTCCAGGCTGGAGCCGCAGAGGCGGTTGACGGTGGCGCCGGGAATCTCTTGCGGCAGCCCGGCGAGCAGGAGCGCCATGCGGGCGACGTTGCGGTTGTCCTCGCCGGCCTGGTTGGCGCAGCCGAAGATCACGTCGTCAATCGCGGCGGGGTCGAGCGACGGGTTCCGGGCGAGGAGGGCGCGGAGAGTGATGGCGGCGAGGTCGTCGGGCCGGATGCCGGCGAGGGATCCGCCGTAGCGTCCGAACGGGGTACGCAGCGCGTCGCAGATGTAAGCGTGCTCCATTTTACTGGTGGCCGATTATCGCACATACGTTCGATGTTGACGCTGCGGTCCCTATATGCGAGTATCGCGCTCTGGGGCGATATTCGCGCATGGAGTTCCTCAGCTTACAGGACGCTGTGTCCCGCTATGTCCGCGACGGCGACCAGGTGGCGCTGGAGGGGTTCACTCACCTGATTCCGTTCGCGGCGGGACACGAGATCATCCGGCAGGGCCGCAAGGGTCTGACCCTGATCCGCATGACTCCGGATCTGATTTACGACCAGATGATCGGCATGGGGACGGCGCGCAAACTGGTGTTTTCGTGGGGCGGCAATCCGGGGGTGGGGTCGCTGCACCGTGTGCGGGACGCGGTAGAGCGCGGCTGGCCGGAGCCGCTCGAGATCGTCGAGCACAGTCACGCGGCGATGGCCAACGCTTACGAGGCGGGGGCAGCGGGGATGCCCTGCGCAGTTTTCCGCGGGTATCGCGGCTCGGACCTGCCGTCGGTGAACCGCGACATCCGCTTCGTCACCTGTCCCTTCACCGGCGAGGAGCTGGCGTGCGTGCCGGCGCTACGGCCGGACGTGACGATCATCCACGCGCAGAGGGCGGACCGCGAAGGCAACGTGATGATCGAGGGGATCGTGGGGGTGCAGAAGGAGGCCGTGCTGGCGGCGCGAAGGTCGGTGGTGACGGTGGAGGAAGTCGTGGAGGATTTCGGGCCGCGGAGCGCGAACGCGGTGATTCTGCCGGCCTGGGCGCTGGGCGCGGTGGCGGTTGCGCCGCGAGGCGCCAGCCCTTCCTACGCCCACGGCTACTACCCGCGCGATAATGCCTTTTACATGGCGTGGGATGAAATCTCGCGCGACCGGGAGGGGTTCCGGACTTGGATGGAGGAGAACGTCCTGGGGGAAAGCGTGCAGCGATGACGTACACGCCGGCCGAGATGATGACGGTGGCGGCTGCGCGCGCGCTGTGCAACGAGGACGTCTGCTTCGTGGGCATCGGGCTGCCGTCGGCGGCCTGCAACCTGGCGCGGTTGACGCATGCGCCGCACATCAACCTGATCTACGAATCGGGCACGCTGCGGACGCGGCCGGACGTGCTGCCGCTCTCGATCGGCGACGGCGAACTGTGTGAGACGGCGCTGACCACGGTCCCGGTTCCGGAGGTGTTCCGCTACTGGCTGCAGGGCGGACGCATCTCCGTGGGGTTTCTGGGCGGGGCTCAGGTGGACCGGTTCGGCAACCTGAATAGCACGGTCATCGGGGATTACGCGGCGCCCAAGGTGCGCCTGCCGGGAAGCGGCGGCGCCACCGAGATCGCCAACGGCTGCGGACAGATTTTCATCGTGATGCGTCAGGGGACGCGGAGCTTCGTCGAGCGGTTGGATTTTCTGACCTCGCTGGGACACGGACGCACCGGACGGGAGCGCCGTGAGTTGGGCATAAAAACGAGAGGCCCTACCCTGCTGGTGACGGACCTGTGCGTGATGCGGCCGGATCCGGAGACGAACGAGATGATGGTGGCGAGCCTGCACCCCGGAATCACGCGCGAGCAGGTGCGCGAGAAGACCGGGTGGGAGGTGCGATTCGCGGATCGCGTGCCGGAGACGGTCCCGCCGGCGGTCGAGGAGCTCGAAGCGCTGCGCGACCTACACGCGCGGACTGCACGGGCCCACGGGCCGGCAGGGGGAAGCGAATGAACGAGTATCCGAGAACCAAGCCCGGCACGCAGCCGGCATATCTCTACGAGCCATACCGATCGACATTGCGGAGGGCCCCGCTCCAGCCGCTGATCTCGATCCCGCACACAATCAGCGAGCTGACCGGGCCGGTGTACGGGCACAATCCAATCGGCGAGACGGACAATGACCTCACGCGGCACTTCGCCGATCCGCCGCAGGGCGAGCGGATCATCGTGGCCGGGCGACTGCTGGACGAGGACGGCCGCGGGATACCGCATACCCTGGTGGAGATCTGGCAGGCGAACGCCGCGGGCCGCTACCGCCATTCGGGCGACAACCATCCGGCGCCGATGGATCCCAACTTTCTGGGCGCGGGCCGGGCCATCACGGACGACGAGGGCCGCTACCGGTTCCTCACCATCAAGCCGGGCGCCTATCCGTGGCGCAACCATCACAATGCCTGGCGTCCGGCGCACATACACTTCTCGCTGTTCGGTCCGGCGTTGCTGAGCCGGCTGGTGACGCAGATGTATTTCCCCAACGATCCGCTGATTCCGCAGGACCCCGTGCTGGGCGGGATTCCGGATGCGGAGGCGCGGCAGCGGCTGGTCTCGAGTTTCGACCTGTCGACGACGGAGCCGGAGTGGGCGCTGGGCTACCGGTTCGACATTGTGCTGCGGGGACGGCGCGCGACGCCGTTCGAGGAGGGAGCGCGGTGAGCCTGGTTCCGAGCGGGTCGCAGACGGTGGGGCCCTTCTTCAATTTTGGACTGACCACCGACCCGAAGCTGGGGATTCTGGCGCGGGACGGCGCCGAAGGCGAGCGCATCCGGCTGGAGTTTCGGGTGGTGGATGGGGACGGCGCACCGACTCCGGGCGATTCCATGATCGAGCTGTGGCAGGCGGACGCACAGGGGCGCTATGGAGATGGCGATGCGAACTTTTGCGGCTTTGGCCGGCTCGAGACCGACGCTACGGGGTTGTGCGGATTCGAGACCGTCAAGCCGGGCCGCGTCCCCGGAAACGACGGGAGGCTGCAGGCGCCGCACATCAATGTCGTGATCTTCGCGCGCGGCCTGCTCAAGCATCTGCATACGCGAGTCTACTTCGCAGGGGATGCGGCGAACGGCGAGGACGCGGTGCTGGCGATGGTGCCGGAGACGCGGCGCGCGACGCTGATGGCGCAGCCTGTGGCGGGGCAGTCGAATGCTTGGCGCATGGAGATACGGCTGCAGGGCGAGCGGGAAACCGTCTTCTTCGACGTGTAAGATCGATTCATGTTCACGCGATTGATGGAGAGCCTGGCGGCGACCGAGCGGCTGTCCCAGGTATTCTCCGATGCGAGTGTGCTACGGGCGATGCTCGACTTCGAAGCGGCCCTGGCGAGGGCGGAAGCGCGATCGGGGGTGATTCCGGAAGCCGCGGCTGCAGCCATCGGGGACGCCGCGAACGCGGCAGGATTCGACACGGCGGAGCTGGCGCGGCAGGCACTGCGGGCCGGCACGCCGGCGATTCCGCTGGTCCGCATGTTGACCGAGCGGGTACGGGCTCGGGACGCGAAGGCGGCCGGCTTCGTTCATTGGGGCGCGACCAGCCAGGACGTGGTGGACACAGCGCTGGTGCTGCTGCTGCGCCAGTGCCGCCCGGTGCTGGAGGCCGATCACGAGCGTGTGATCCGCGGGCTGCGGCGCCTTTCCGAGGAGCACGCCGGCACCGTGATGCTGGGGCGCACCCTGCTGCAGCCGGCTCCTCCGATCACCTTCGGACTGAAGGCGGCCGGGTGGCTGGGGGCGGTGAGGCGCGGGTGGGCGCGGGTCGCCAGCCGTTTCGACGAAGCGCTGTACCTGCAGTTCGGCGGGGCCAGCGGGACCCTGGCCGCGCTCGGCGACCGGGGAGTCGCGGTCAGCGAGGCGCTGGCGCGGGAGCTCGGCCTGCCGTGTCCGGACGCGCCATGGCACGGCCATCGCGACCGGCTCGCCGCGTTGATGGCTGCACTCGGCATCTGTACGGCAAGCCTGGGAAAGATGGCGCTCGATGTCGCGCTGCTCATGCAGGGCGAAGTGGGCGAGGCTGCCGAACCGGGTGGAGAGGGCCGCGGCGGATCGTCCACCATGCCGAACAAGCGGAATCCCACTGCCTGCATGCTGGCCCTCGCAGCGTCCAAACGGACGCCCGGACTGCTCGCGAATTTCGTGGCGGGCATGGTACAGGAACACGAGCGCGCCGCCGGCGGATGGCAGGCGGAGTGGCCCGCCGTGGAGGGCATCGTGCAAGCGGCGGGGGTAGCACTGGAGTCGATGGCCGAGGTGGCGGAGGGCCTCACTGTGGACCGGGCGCGCATGCGAAGCAACATCGACGCGACTCACGGGGCCGTTTTCGCGGAACGGGCAACGATCCTGCTGGCGCCGGAGATGGGGCGGGAAGCCGCCTACCACACGGTGGAAGAGACGGTCCGCCGCACCGGCTCCCCACCGGATTTGCCGGGCTTGCGGATTCCGGAGGATTATCTGGGCAGCGCGGAAGCATTTCGCCGGCGGCTGATCGAGGGAGGGGACTAAGTTGCCGTTCGTCCATTCGCAGGGTTGCCGGATCTACTACCGGCTGGAAGGCTCCGCCAGGAATCCGCTGCTGGTGCTGGTGCATTCGCTGGGAACGGACCACGGCATGTGGGATCCTCAAATGCCGTCGCTACTGCGCCACTTTCAGGTGCTGCGCCTGGACGTACGAGGCCACGGGGCGTCCGAAGCTCCGGCAGGCGACTACACCATCGCGCAACTCGCGGGCGATGTGCTCGCCGCTGTGGATGTCACGGGGCGCGAGCGATTCGCGTTTTGCGGGCTCTCGCTCGGCGGCATGATCGGGCAATGGCTCGGCGCCCACTTGCCGGGATGGATCGATCGCCTCGTGCTGGCGAACACGTCGGCGCGGGTGGCCGACCCGAGCCTCTTCGAGACGCGCCGCAAGACTGTGCTCGAACAGGGGATCGGCGCGATCGAGGAAGGGGTAATGCAGCGGTTCTTTTCGGCGCGGACCGTGGAGTTCAACCCATTGGCGGAATCGATTCGGGCGGTGCTGCGGGCGACCGATCCGGTGGGCTATGCGGGATGCTGCGCCGCGGTGCGCGACATGGATCACCGGCCGCTGCTGGGCGAGATTCGAGTCCCCACGCTGGTAATCGGAGGCGATCTCGACGTATCGACGCCATGGGAAGGGCACGGCGACGTTCTGGCCGGAGGGATCGCCGGCGCGCAGGCGGTGCGGCTGGCGGCGGCGCATCTCTCGAATGTCGAGCGGCCGTCGGGATTCACGGCCGCGCTCTTCGATTTCCTCCTGGCGGGTGCGCCTGCGGATCCACTGGCTGCCGGATTCGCAATGCGCCGCGCCGTGCTGGGCGATGCGTATGTGGACCGGGCGGTGGCGAACGCGACGGAATTGACGCGAGACTTCCAGGAGCTGATTACGCGCTATGCATGGGGCAGCATCTGGACGCGTCCCGGTCTCGACCCGCGCACACGCCGCCTGCTGGTGCTGGCCATCACGGCCTCGCTCGGCCGGTGGGACGAGTTCCGCCTGCACGTCCGCACCGGCCTCGATGCCGAACTCGAGCCGGCCGATCTCAAAGAGGTACTGCTCCAGGCGGCGATTTATGCCGGTGTGCCCGCGGCCAACTCGGGGTTCCATATTGCGGCCGAAGAATCCGCGCGATGAGAGACCGGTTAGTCCGCGCGCAGGGCTTGAATGACATCCACGCGCGCGGCTCGCATCGCGGGCCACGCGGACGCGACCACGGCCGCTGCCAGCAATATGCCCGCCGCTCCAATCACGACCCACGGTCCCGGCATTCGCGCGGTCTCGAAATAACTGCCGGCCAGGCGCTGCAGCGCGAATCCGCACGCTAACCCGGTGCCGATTCCCACGGCGGTAATGACAGCGCCCTCGGCGATCACCCGTGCAAGCAGATGCCGCGGCTGCGACCCGATCGCCAGCCGGATGCCGAATTCGCGCGTCCGCGCGCTCACCGAAAACGCGAGCACGCCCGCCACACCGACCACCGCAATCATCAGGGCCACCATGGCGAAGCCGCCGAAAACCATGGTGTTCAACCGGTCCGGCGTAAGCACCTCCGCGCGGACATCTTCGAGGGTGGCGGCGCGCTCCACCGGCTGGTCCACCGAGAGGGTGCGGATGGTCCGCGTGATCGGGGTGATCAGGGCATACGGATCCGATCGAACGTGGACGAAGAGGCGCCCGCCAAACAGGGGTCCTTGCCCGAACGGTTGATACACCGTCAGGGTCGGGCCGGGAACCAGGTGCTCGTCGTCGATATCCGCGGCGACTCCGATGATGCGCATCGGCGTCGGCTTCATATCGATGAACTGGAGGACCGGATCCGTCCAAATGACATGTCGGTTGAGCGCCTCCTGGTTCGGAAACATGCGCTGCGCCACGGTTTGGCTGATGATGGCGACCGGCTCGCTACCCTTGCGGTCGAGTTCGTTGAAATCGCGCCCGGCGATTATCGGTACGCCGAGCGCGGCGAAAAATCCCGGCGAGATGACGCGAAATTGGCCGCGCGGATCGTCTTCCGCCGTTGCCCGAGCGTAACCTTCGACCGTGAACTGCATGCCTGGGCCGTAGTTGCCTCCCTCGCGCCACGGCGTCAGGACGCCCATGGCGACGCCGTCCACGCCGGGCAACTGGTGAACACGCCGCATGGCCTCCTTGTAGAAGTCCACCACCTGGCCGTCCGAGCGCCCGTACGAGATGACGGGCACGTTGACCGCGAGGACGCGGCGCGTATCGATGCCGGTGTTGACCGCCTGCAGGGCGAGCAGCGTCTTGAGCAGCATCGCGGCGCCCGCCAGCAGGACAAAGGAGGCGGCGATCTGGGTAACCGCGAAGGCCCGCAGACGCCGCGAGGCGCCGCCCGTCATCCGCACGCTTCCGTTAGAGAGGTTGATTCCGTTCGACCGGTCGCCCGACGGCAGGCGCGGCACAAACGCCAGGAGCGCCGCGGAGGCGAGCGCCAGTCCGGCGCCGACCCACAGCATGCTCGAATCGACTGTCAGATCCAGCGCGCGGACCGAGAACCGGGATGCATACCGCGCCAGGATCGCCACCATGGGCCGGGCGCTCAGTACACCCAGAGCCGCACCTGCGCCGCAAAGCAGCAGGCTTTCCGCAAGAAGGACGCGCCGGAGCGCGCCGGTGCTGGCGCCCAGCGCGGCCCGAATCACGAGCTCGCCTTCGCGGCGAATCGTCCGCGCCAGAATCAGGTTGGCCACGTTGGAACAGGCGATGATGAAGACCAGGCCCGACGCCGCCAGCAGCACCCACAGCACGGTCCTGGCTTTGGACGTAATCTGGTCGCGCAGGAGCACGGCGTCGATGCGGAAGTCCGCCTTTGCGGGGTAGGCCTCGGGGTGGTCCTTCATCATCGCGCTGTGCGCCGCCTTAAGCTCGGCGCGGGCCTGTTCCAGGGTCGCGCCCGGGGCCAGGCGGCCAAACAGCTCGGTCATGCGATGGACGCGCCCGGTCACCATGGTCGCCGAGAGGTGGTGCGGACTGGTGACTACGTTGGCGATGATCTCCGTTTCGGCCGGATACGGAATGGATGGTTCCAAGACGCCAACGACAGTCGCGGTGCGCGCTCCGAACGACCCAAGCCTGACGACTTTTCCGAGGACGGACGGGTCGCTCTTCAGCGCGGTGGTCCAGAAACGATACGTCAGAACGACGGCGCCGGCGGCGGTCGGGCCGTCGTCCCGCATATCGAGCAGCCGTCCCAACACCGGATGCAGACCCATCACGCTGAAGTACGTGCCGCCGACCACACCCGCCTGCACCTCGCGCGGCTCGCCCAGGCCGTTCAGGGTGAAGCCGATGGTGGAGAAATCGCCGAACGCGCTCACCGATTTGACGCTCTGCCGGAGGTCCTGAATCTCCGGCACGGAGAAGACTGCGTTCTCCATGCCCATACCCTTCGCGCTCTGGCGGATGTAAATCAGACGGCTTTCGTCGCGATTCACCAGAGGCCGCAGCAGAACTCCGCGGACCAGCGTGAAGATCGCGGCGTTGGCTCCGATTCCGAGTGCCAGCGTGAGGACCACGGTGATCGTGAGGCCCTTAGCTCCGGCAAGCGAGCGGAGGGCGTACTTCACATCACGCCAAAATGTCCCGAGAACCTCGGGTAAGTTCCATTGTCCTGTCATGAAAGTGCCTCCCTTCCGAGTGTCTGTTCGACCCCGTCATAGAGATGTCGTTCGGCACCGGGCGTTTTCGACAGAGCTTTGAAAAAAATCCGCAGTCACAGACGAGCTGCCTATTCTTCGGAGATACCACACGATTGTGAAATCTACAAGAAGATCCGTCACGATACTCAGGGAACTGCGGTCGCAGTGCCCTAACGCTCGGCCCGCCGCAAGACGATAGGCGCCGGTGCCTGTGGCCCACCGCGCCCGCCTCCGCCGGCGCCGAATGAGGGATCGCTGCCGTCGGGCGGGGGGCCGATGGCCGGGCGCGGACCTGTCTCGGCCGCGGGAGGTGCGCCGCCACGCCCGCCGCGTCCGCCCGGACCGCCGGTGCGGCGCAGTTCGATCCGATCTCCGTTGATGGTTCCGGTGTAAGTCGTGTTCCCGGTGCGGAAGGAGAGATTAGATCCTTCCATCTTGCCGTCTTCGATCGGCCCGCCCGGCGGGACGCCTCGTCCCCCAAAACCGCCGCCGCCCGAAGATTCCACCGACCCCGTCAGCGTGTTTCCGTTCTGGCGGAAGGTATACACCGAGTCCACGTTGCCCGCGGCCAGTGCCATCGCATTGTCGGCCTGCGCCGCGGCGGCCGCGGTCACCGGCCGCCATAGGCCGGTGATGCCGGCTCCGGTGGGAACCTCGCGCGCCCACACCGCTACCTGTGGCTGCAGTTTCACAGCCTTGCTCGTGATCGTGGCCGTCGCCGCGATCAAGCCGGGCGACGTCGCTTCCACCTTCAGGGTCCCTGCCGTCTTAGTCGATTGCACGATCGCCATGCACAGCCCGGCGAACGCCTTCCGGTTGGGGCCGGGATCGGGCTGGTGATTGGTCGGATCGCCGTTGCCGGTGCCGATCACCTCCCCGGGACCGGTCACCTTGAACGTCACATCGTTCTCCGTGACCGGTACGACCCGTCCCTGCGCGTCCTGCACTTCCACCGTGCAGATCGTGACGTCCTCGCCGTCCGCCGAGATCTCCGTGCGCTCCGGCTGCAAGACCAGCCTGGCCGCCGGCCCGGTGGTCTCGCGCTTCGCCACCATGACCTGCCGGCCGTCCTTATACCCGCGCGCCTCGATCGTTCCCGGCGCGTACTTCACGATCCAGGCGAGGTGCCGGTCCTTCTGCATGTCCTTGGCGCCCAGGCTCCGGCCGTTGTGGAACAACTCGACCCGGTCCAGGTTCGAGTGCACCCAGACCGCGATCTCCTGCCCTTCCAGCCCCGGCCAGTTCCAGTGCGGGAATACGTGCAGCACCGGCTTGTTCGTCCACCACGACTGGTAGTAGTAGAAGGTGTCCTTGGGGAACCCGCAGGTGTCGATCACGCCGTACTGCGAACTGATGTTCGGCCACTGATAGGGCGAGGGCTCGCCGCGGTAGTCGAACCCCGTCCACACGAACCCGCCGGAAATGTAGGGCCGCGCGCTGACGAACCGCCACCACCCTTCCGCCGATGCGCGGCCGGTAGTGGTGTAGGGGTCGTAGGAACTGACCGTGCCTTTGGAGCGGTCGGTGACGTATTGGCCGCGCGTGCCGACCGCGCTGACGTTCTCCGTGCCGATGATGGCGATCTTAGGGTTGTTCTTGTGCCACGCCTCCGCCTGCGGATCGGCGTAGTTGTATCCCATGACGTCGCAGACCACGAGGCCGCCGCGGCCCATGTAGTCGCCCGCGGGCGGAGGCGCGATAGAGATGGGCCGCGAAGTGTCGTGATTCAAGGCAGCCGCCTTCATCGAGGTCAGGATCTTCAGGCCGGTTTCCGTAGTTGAGACGCTCTCCTCGTTGCCCATCGACCAGATGAAGACGCTGGGGTGATTGCGGTCGCGCCGGACCACGTTCTCAAACTGTGCCAGGCCTTCGGGATTAGAGGACAGCATGCGCGTCTCGTCGAGGACCAGCATCCCGAGTTCGTCGCAGGCGTCGAGCAGTTCCGGAGTCGGTGGGTTGTGGGAGGTGCGGATCCCGTTGCAGCCCATTTCCTGGAGCTTCCGCACGCGGAAATACTGAACCGCATCCGGCAGCGCCACGCCGATGCCGGCGTGATCCTGGTGGTTGCACGTCCCCTTGACCTTGACGGGCTTGCCGTTCAGAAGGAAACCCTGGTCGGGATCGAACTTGAGGTCGCGAATGCCGAAGCGCGTCTCGTACCGATCTACGACCGTGCCGCCGGAATCCAACTCAGTCACCAGCTTATAGAGGTTCCGCTGTTCCAGGGACCACAGCGCCGGCTGGCGGACGACCACCTGTTGTTGGTAGGTGCGTTCGCCCAGGACGGAAACTGAGGCCGGCGTGCCGGCCGTCATGCCGACTTCCTTGCCGGAAGGGTCCAGAATGGTCGAGATGACGCGCACGTTAGTGGCGCCTTTACCGTGATTCTCCACCTCTGTCTTGATGGACACGGTGGCCTGTCCGGGCTGCACCTTGGCGGTGGCCAGGGTGCCCCATTTCTTCACGTGGACCGGAGCGGTTTTGACCAGCCACACGTGCCGGTAGATGCCGGCGCCTTCATAGAACCAGCCGTCGCTCAGAGTCGCATCCACCCGGACCAGCAGCACGTTCGGAGTGCCGGGCAGGGCGAAATCGGTCAGGTCGAAGCTGAACGGATCATAGCCGCCGCTGTGGCGGCCGATGTAGTAGCCATTGAAGACGACCATCGTTTCCCGGTAGGAGCCGTCGAACTCGATGGAGATCCGCCGGCCGGCATCGGAGGCGGGCAGGTCGAACACGCGACGGTACCAGCCCACGCTGGTTTCCGGGTAGTCGCGCCCCAGCGGGTAGGATCCCTTGCTGGCCAGCGCCGGGTCGTTCTTGAACGGCAGTTCGATGGCCCAGTCATGAGGAAGGTCCACCGGCTTCCAGTCGCCATCGTTGTAGGCCAGGTTGCTGGGGGAAAGGAAACCGCCGGTCTTTTGGAAGCCACCGGACCTGCCGGAGCCGAAACCAAAGTCCTTGCCGGCATCATTCGCGTGGCCGAAGTGAAACCGCCAGCCGAAATCCAGCAGCAGGCGCTCGCGCGGCGGCGGCGCTCCCGCGGGCCCCGGTTGTCCGGTCTGGACCTGCGCTGCCTTCCCGGGCACCGCTACAGCAGCGGCGGCGGGGGCAGCCACGCTGCTTTTCAGTATGTCGCGGCGGGTTAAGCCTCTCATTGTCATTGGATCTCCTCGCGTGCCACTTTCACCGTCTCAGCTCCAGCTAAGGTTCGTCATGGAATTCGCGGGCAGGGACAGCTCCGTGCCTGCGCCTCCCACCCGCACCTGGACCCTTCGCGCGTCGCCTGTGTTGCTGAGCACGAGGCTTTTCCGCCCGTCAGGGCCAACGAACGCTACGTGGGCCACCTGCTCGATATTCCCGCGAGAGTCGACTACCTTGGCGCCCCTCCGAGCCGCATGCGTAAAGTGCTTCATGACCCAGTAGTTCGGGCCGCGCGTGATTTCTTTGGACTGTGAGTTGATCGTGATCATGCCCGCACCCCGGAACGGCCCGATATTGGGGTTGCCCTTCTCGTCGAGAACTACGTTCCAGTTGATCACGCAGCGTGCCCAGTTGTGCAGCGCGTTGGCTCCGCCCAGGCCGCCGGTTGGGATCGCGGCGTTCGGATCCTGACTGCGTCGCGGGCGGTTCGCCCTTGGTCCGGCGCTTCCCTCTGTCATCGGCCCGGGAGTTGCCGCAAACTGTATGGGACCAATCAGGTTCGCCATGGCGCCAAATCCTCCCTCGGTGACGTACTGGTGCTTGGAGGGATAGGCATCGTGGATTCGCGACATGGCCGTCACGGAACCCACATAAGGATGCCAGGCGACGCCGTCCACATACTTGAGCACGTCCGGATCTTCCAGGCAATTGTACACCCGCCCCCACAGGTTGAAGTTGTGGTCGAGCAGCCAGATTTTGGTGGAGAGCCCGGCTTCGGAGAGGGCCGGCCCGAGATGTTTCCCGATGAACGCCACTTCATGTTCCTGGGCCCAGGCGCAGGCGGGCATGCGGCCGGCCTGGTCGGTATCGGTCTCGTTCTGGGAGGTGATGGCATCGATCCTTATCCCGGCCGCTTCGTAAGCTTGAAGGAACTTCACCAGGTATCCGGCATAGACCGCAAAATTTGCGGGTTTCAAGTTGCCGCCCAACATCGTGCCTCCATTCTTCATCCAGCCCGGCGGGCTCCACGGGGAGGCGAGAATGAACAGGTCCGGATTGTATTTGCGGGCGCTCAGGAGCTCGGGAATAACGTAAGCGCGATCGTGATCGATCGAGAACCTCTTCAATTCAGGATCGGGTTCGCCTTCGTCGTAGCTGTACATTTGGGTTGCATAGTCGCTCGAGCCCACGCAAATTCGTGTCGTACCGATGCCCAGCTCCGAGGGACTGAACAACTCGTGGAGAAACTGTTCGCGGGTTGCGGGATCGAGCTGGTGGATCATGTAGGCCGAAGCTTCGGTGAGGGCGGCGCCGAATCCGAGTACCTCCTGATAGGTTCTGGCAGGGTCGATCACCACGGCATCCGCCGCAGCCGGCGCAGCCGCCTGCCATATCAGGTCCGGCTCTGCGGCGAATCGTTTCGCTCCCGCAGTTTGCCGCACCGTGACAGGGCCGGGCGTTTGGGCGAAAGCGGGGACGGTTTGGGCCAGCGCGGCCCATCCGGCCGCGCCGAGTCCCACGAAATCGCGGCGAGTAGTCGAATCAGACATAGCGCTCTTTATTGTAGTCGGCTGCGCCAATGATGAACCGGACGCCGTTGCGCCCGCCAAAAAACTCCAGGAAGGCAATCTCCGCTCACTCCGACCGTCGTGGACGAGTTCATGCGGAGGCCCGGGACCAATTCCAAGTCTCCGATTCGCAGGCGTGCGAGCGCACGGGGTGACGCGAGCATCCAGCGATGGGCAGGGGGAGACGCAGGGGGTAGCCGAGAATGGAGAACCCGGTTAAGATCGGCAGTGGTGACGCTGCTATGAACGAACTGACACGGCGTAATTTTGCACGGGGAGCGGGCCTGCTGACGGCGTTCAGCTATTCCCGCATTGCAGGCGCAAACGATCGGGTCGGCATCGGATACATCGGCCTGGGAAACCGGGGCGACCAGGTTCACGACGCGTTTCTGGAGCACGCCGATGCGCAGACCGTGGCAGTCTGCGACCTGCGTGACGATTACATGGACCTGGCTGTGCGGAAGTCGCGCACCGCTCCCAACCGGTACAAGGAATACAAGAAGCTCTTGGACGACAAAGCCGTGGATGCCGTGGTGATCGCCACGCCGGACCACTGGCACGCCCTGATGTTCGTGGATGCGTGCAGCGCGGGCAAAGACGTTTACGTGGAAAAACCTTTGAGCCTCACGGTAGTGGAGGGCCGCCAAATGGTCGAAGCCGCGGGCCGCACCGGGCGCGTTGTTCAGGTGGGCACGAACCGCCGTTCGTGGAAGTCCTACGGCGAGGCGGCGAAGTTCATCCACTCCGGCGGCATCGGCCACGTCACCGCGGCTCGCTGTTTTCACATCAGGAACGAATGGCCTGACGGGCTTGGTCCGGCGCCCGACGGCCCGCCGCCCAGCGAGTGGGAATGGGATCAGTGGCTCGGCCCGGCGCCCAAGGTGCCTTACAATTCCAATCGCGAGTTTTATAATTTCCGGTGGTTCTACAACTACTCGGGCGGGCAGCTTACGAATTTCGGCGTGCATTACCTGGATGTAATCCGCTGGTTCATCGGACAGGATGCGCCGCGCGCCGTAACGGCAATGGGCGGGAAGTTTGCGCAGATCAAAGATAATCGTGAGATTCCCGACACGCTGCAAGTCCTGTGGGAGTTTGACGGGACACTCGTGGTTTTCGAGCAGTACAATGCCAATGCGGCTCCGGGAAGCGGCCCGAGTTGCGAAATCGAGTTGCGCGGGACCAAGGGCACAATGTACGTGCGCAACAACAGCTGGGATGTCGTACCCGAGAAGATCACGGAGGCCTGCCTCGGCTACGATCACGGCAAGGGCTATGGCAATCCCATGGATCGCAGCCATGGGAGGATCCGCGGATGCTTCAAGGCGTGCCGTGATCGAGTCCAGGAGCGTAAAAGGCGGCTCCGGCTCGGATACAACGGCGCATGCTCGTAACTTTCTGGATTGCATAAGGAGCCGTGGCAAATGCAACGCC
Organism: Bryobacterales bacterium; assembly: GCA_963836015.1. Taxonomy (GTDB): domain Bacteria; phylum Acidobacteriota; class Terriglobia; order Bryobacterales; family Bryobacteraceae; genus CAWCDJ01. The sequence goes on from CAWIIF010000015.1 coordinate 2,397,666, forward strand.
GACATTCTGACGGGGCATCTTTCCACAAGTGCCACGCTCATCGGCAATATTGCTCACAAGCAGCGCACCTTCCTGGAATGGGATGCTCGCAACGAGCGTTTCACGAACAACGCCGACGCGAACCGGTGGCTGCGCTATGAGTACCGGGCGCCCTATAAGCTGGGCTGAAGCCGGAATGGAGGATTTCCAGTGCGACGGCTGATTATCGCGTGGTTGCTGTGCGGACCGGCAGGTGCCGCGTCGCTGCATTTTCATGAGGCCGCGTTCGCGGCTGGGAAGGACGGCAAGCCGGCTGGCTGGACCGAATGGAGCGCTCGTCCGGAGACGGCGCCCCGGGTATTCGTCGATTCGCGGCGCGGGCGCACGAGTGCAGGATCTCTCGCCATCTCCGGGAACAGCAACCTTGCAGAACACGGCGGCTGGGAGCGGCGCGTCACCGGCGTTGCGACGGGCGGGTGGTATCGCTTCACCGCGTATTATCACGCTGAAGCGGTAGGCTGCGAATCCTGGCAGGTGGTGGCACGCCTCGATTGGCGAACGACCACCGGCGGCCGGGCGGGCCAGCCGGATTATGCGTGGCGCGCAACTCGCGAAGGGGCCTGGACCAGGCTGTTACTGGAAGCAAAGGCGCCGGAAAACGCGGTGTCGGTGGCGCTTCAACTCTATCTCTCGAATGCGCCCTCGGGTACCTTGTGGTGGGACGATATCTCACTGGACCAGATTCCCGATCCCGGGCCGCGCAAAGTGACTGTGGCTTCGATCAATTTGCGGCCCCAGCACATGCGTTCCTCAGCGGAGAGCGTGGGCCGGTTCATCGAGGCGGTGGAGGCGGCGGTGCGCGTGAAGACGGACGTCATCCTGCTGCCGGAGGGCATCACGGTAGTCGGGACGGGAAAGTCGTATTCCGAGGTCGCCGAAACCATTCCGGGTCCCACCACCGTGCGCCTCGGTGAACTGGCGCGCCGCCGGTCGTCCTACGTTGCCGCGGGAATCTATGAGCGGGAAGGCCCGGCCATCTACAATACAGCTGTGCTGATCGATCGCGCGGGCAACCTCGCAGGCAAGTATCGCAAGGTCTATCTGCCCCGCGAGGAAGTGGAGGCAGGGCTCACGCCGGGAAACGATTACCCGGTTTTCTCTACGGATTTCGGAACCGTGGGAATGATGATATGCTACGACGTCTTCTTCGCCGATCCGGCTCGAGCGCTGGCGACAAAAGGAGCCGAGCTGATCGTCATGCCGATCTGGGGCGGCGATGAGACGCTGGCGAAGGCTCGCGCCATCGAAAACAAGGTATTCCTGATTGCCTCCGGCTACGATCATCCGACATATGTCATGGATCCGGATGGGGAGCGGCTCGCCGTCGCGGAGAAGCGCGGCGATGCGGCGATCGCCACCATCGACCTGAACAAACGCTACCTGGATCCCTTTCTGGGTGACATGCACGGCCGGCGCATGAAAGAACTGCGGCTGGACGTAAAGCCGGCGCTACCGGGGTTTGAGAACCGGTAATTGGTGCGGTCCCGGCGGCGCGTTAAAGCAAGGGTTACGAACTTCCCGAACCGGTGTAAGTTCACGACTTAGCCGAGCCGGGATAGCACTGCACTTCCTCAATGGCGGAGGGGTAGAAGTCTGATGTTGCGAAACTCGATCTTATTGCCCTTCTGGCACTGAAGACCGATCACACCGGAACGGTGCTTGGAATCATGCGTGTCGAGCAGGGTGGTTCCATTCAGAAGGATCTTGTAGTGGTCCCCGTCGGCCGTGATGTCGTAGTGATTCCACTCATTTGAAAGGATCTTCGTCGGGGCCGCCTTGGCCGTTCCGACCAGGCTGCCGGTGTTGAAGCCAGCCGGTTGGTAGTCCCAAATTTGGAGCTCATAGCCGGTGACATGCGGCTGGCCTTGTTTCTCCGATCGAAGGAAGACCCCGCTGTTCACCTGCTCGCTCCCGCGAAAATCCAGTGTCAAATGATAGTCGGAAAAAGGCTCCGTGGTTCCGAGCCATCCGGGACTCGTCCCCGGGCAGACGAGCGCTCCCTGGGCGACGGTCCAATCCCCGTCGGCGGACGGACTGGAGGTTGGACGGGCCTCCCAGCCGGCAAGGCTCGTGCCATCGAACAATAGCTTCCATCCTTCCTTCCTCTCGGCTGGTGCGAGGGTATTCGGCATATCCTGGGCAACCGCCGTGACGGCCAGAGCCAGAAGGGCCGCACCCAGAAGGGCGCGGCAGATATAGTTCAGAGCTTTGGGACTCAAAGTAGCTTTCCTCTCTGCCATTATCTAACACGGGGTTCAGGGCTTGGGGGGGCAGCATTCACTCCGCTTCGGCGCTATATCGCCGAGGCTCTGATGGGCCGCTCTTTGAGGCTTCGCCGCTCCGAAGGAGCGGGCTTCCATTCTGAGGCGGTCGCCGACCAGCTTTACGCTTGATCTTAACGGGTGGGCGACAAACGAGGTTAATCGAGGTGGAGGATTTTGAGGGGGGCTTGTAAGCTATTGAAAATGGAGCGGGAGACCGGATTCGAACCGGCGACGTCCAGCTTGGGAAAATGACCGTAGATTGTAAACAAATGACTTAGGCGTTTATGGCGCTGTTTTCTGGTGATATAAGTCGATAGTTTTCAATGATTCATTCTCAGGCTCCTGGTTATTGAGGTAAACGGGGTAACAGCGAACGATCCGAAAATCGAGTGCTGAATGCTTCGATGCTCGACTTCTGCCTCCGTCTGAACGACTCCTTCGTGGAGAATTCTGGGTTTCGAGAACATGGAAACTCACTCGAAATCTGCTGAAGCCGGGGCTCTCAAACTCCCCCGGTGCTCTCTCGTTCCGAATCTACCAGACGCTTCATAGCCCACCGAATCCCGCCTGCGCCCATCGCGCTGGCTCGTCTCTTTCCGGCGTCCGGCGATCAAGAATTCCTGGGGCACCAGCTTGGCGGAGTGCCGCGTTCCGTCGGAGTGCGGCTGTTGATAGCAATCTCTGGAGCCAGGAGCCAGACACCGCAGACCCGATACCGGTGCGACGACATCGATTCACTTCTCCACAATTCCTCAGGCGGAGTTGGCGGAGTCAGCAATACTCGGAATTCTTGAAGACCCGATCACGCTGGTGCCCCCTCATACCTTTATGCGCAGGCGCCCGCCCCAGGGAGGTAAACGATCTCGGAATTTCACTCGCCTCGCTGCGGCCAGACGGAGAAGCTATGGGAGGCAGTCCGTCGGGGCTGTTCCGCATTGGGTGGAGAAGCAACTGGCGCAGAACGAGCCCGGAGTTGTTCGAGACGATGAGCCACGAACCTGGCGATAGGGTAAACAGTTCTCGGAGTTAAGCGCAACGCGCTCGGTCCGCGGCACCTCTGGCGACTCGGAGTACGCAGACCGTGATTTGGCGTGCTCTCGTGCCGCCGCGGCCAGAGGCATTCGAAGACGGCGGTCGGGTGATACGACCGGACGTACGTGATCACATCCTGGCAGTAGGCCCAGATCCGGTCCCGCAGGAAATCCGCCGTCTCGTAAGAGTGCGCAAGATCGCCCTTCGGATCTTCAGTGGGCGTGCCGAACGGCCAAATCTGGTGACCCTTCACCACCGCGAAGTCGCTGACCGTCTGTGCATCATAGTAGGGCATCCCGCCGTTCGGGTCCGTTGCGGTGTTGTCGAAATACCACCACTGCGTCTCACCGAACTGGAGCACCACCGGCAGACCCGCCGCCTCGATCTTATCGGCGCACTCCTTGTCCATTTGCTTCAGGTAGTTCCGGACACGTGTGCCGAAGTGCATCCGGTGAGAAGGAACGCCGAGATCGACATCCGCGCCTGACGCGACGACGTCGCCCGTGTACGAGAGATACTTCCCGCGTATCGCGGCGGGTGGCAGATAACACTCCATCGAGAAAGCGAACGACGACTTAAATGCCTGCTGCCTGAAACCGGCGAGGTCCTGATCCACCGCGCGCGCACCTTCGGTCATCACGGGCGAAATGCCGTCTGTCATCTCCCAGACGCCTTCCGATCCGGCAGTCGCCATGTGGTTCGAGAGCGTAAGCCTCACGGAGTTCGGTGCGCTCACCGCCAGGCGGGTGAACGTCCATGACGGGGCCGTCGATTGGATCCGGAGCGTGGTGCTTGTGCCGAAGTTGTCATCGGCCCACACGCCCGAGAACATCCCGTTGATCGACGCGCACATGTGGGAGGCGATCTGTTGGAGCGACTCGCCGTAACCGATGGCGTGTGCCACCGTGGTGCCGCCAATCGAGAATGAGACCACGTCGCCAGGAGACGGAGTGCCGGAGAATGCGATCGTGGCGTACGGGTAGATCGCGCCCACGCGCCTCCGCTTGTTGTTCCAGAAGACGCCCATGTACACATCGGCGTGGCCCTTGAAGCCGAGCTTCTGGAGTTGCCAGAGGTTCCAGGCCGGGGGCTTCTTAAGCCCCTGGCTGCGCAGAATCTCCGGATGCACCCGAACCACCAGCACTTCCTCGTAATAGGAACGATTGAATATACCGATGTGACCGCGATCGGGAAGGCGGCATGTGGTGCGCCAGAGAAAATCATGTTCCAAGTCTTCGGCGCTAGGCTGTTTGAAGCTGAAAACCTGGCAGCCCTGCGGATTGTTGCCGGACATGACGTGCCGAATGGCGCCGTCCTTGCCGGCGGCGTCCATCGCCTGAAAAATCAGCAACAGGGCATAGCGGTTGGACGCGTAATGAAGGCGTTGCAGCGAACTCAACGCCTCAACGTGTTCTTCCAGGAGTTTTCGATACTGCTTTGTCGACTTGAAAAATGGCTTGACCACGGAAATGTTTTGAATTGATTTTCATCTTCTAACCTTTCCGAATCTCGCGCTCCGCCTCAAGCCAGTCTTGCTCTGCCTGGCCCTCGCGGCGGCCTCGATGCTCATAGAGTTCATAGGCCAGTGCGGCAACCTGCGGTGTAAGATCGAGCGGCTTTCTGGCCAACAATGGGGCTACAGTGGGGTCAAAAACCCGATAGGCTAACAGTTTCACGCGGTCATTCAGCAGAAACCACACTAGAGCGTAGCCCCACACGAAAGCTGCCCAGCCCCAGCCCAGGGGAGTCATGTACAGGCCATAAACCGCAATCAGAGTCGCTATCGCTTGGGTGCCGACCACTGCTGCCCATAAAATCCGCGCCGGACGTATCGACCAGAACGGGCCGCGCGTGCGCGTCAGGAAAATGGTCAGATGGCCGGCCACGGAGAGCTTCAAATACATCAGCGTCTGGATGTGCGCGCGATCGAAATGAAAGACGCGCTCACCGAGATAGAACAATCCGAAGGCAGATACGACCCCGATTACGCCAAGCACGGTCGAAATTCCCAGCACCAGCCGCATGTTCCAGGCCTCAGGCTTGTCCTTGTAATGAACGTTGTCGTAGGCGATGGACAGGATGGCTCCGTCGTTGAGCAAAGCCAGTATGACGATCATTACGGCGGTCAATGGATAGAAGTTGAACACCAGAATCGCCAGCGTCATGAACAACAGCACGCGCAGCGTCTCGGCGATGCGGTAGATCGCGTAGCTGTTCATCCGCTGGAAAGTCTTTCGGCTCTCCTTGATCGCGTCGATAATCACGGACAGTCCGGGCGTCATCAGCACGATGGACGCCGCTGCGCGTGCCGCGTCCGTCGCGCCGGAGACGGCGATGCCGCAGTCGGCTTTTTTCAACGCAGGTGCGTCGTTCACCCCGTCGCCGGTCATACCGACGATGTGGCCGTGCTGCTGCAGGACATCCACGATATGGAACTTATGTTCGGGGAACACCTGTGCGAAGCCGTCGGCCCTTTCGATGGACTCCGCCGCTTGAGCAGTCTCGTGATGCTTGACGTCGCCCAGACCGCGGGCGTCGAGAATTGCGGAGCCCATCCCTAATTTCTTGGCTGTTTCCTGGGCGATGGCCAGTTGATCTCCGGTAACCATCTTGACCTTCACGCCCATGTGGCCCGCGGTCGCGATGGTTCGCTCGGCATCTTCCCGTGGCGGGTCGAACAGGGGCAACACACCAAGAAACTGCCATTGGCCTTCTCCCTCCGCTCGCGCCACGCCCAATGAACGAAAGCCTCGCGCCGCGAATTCATTGACCGCCTTCTCGACCGCGGGCCTCACCTGCCTGGCATTCGCCGACAAATCCAAAATCACCTGCGGCGCGCCCTTCGTCACCTTGAACGTGGTTCCGTCAGCGGCTTTGACAGCGGATTCGGTGCGCTTATGCACCGGGTCGAACGGCTGGAAATGGAGCACCTGATAGCCATTCAACTCCTGATCGGTTCTCATGCCACCTAAAACGGCCAGATCAATGGTGTCGTCATTGTCAGCACGCGACGCCAGCGCGGCGTTCAAGATGACTTGATCGGCAGGGATATTGTTCACACCGAACGGATCGCCCAGCGTCAGCTTGTTCTGGGTCAGGGTGCCGGTCTTGTCAGCGCATAGCACGTCCACGCCAGCTAGTTCTTCGATGGCGGCCAACCGGGTTACAATCGCTTCTTTCTTCGCTAGGAGACGCGCGCCGACCGCCATCGTCACGGACAACACCGTCGGCATCGCCACGGGAATTGCGGCTACCGTCAGCACCAGGGCGAACTGCAGTGTAGTGAAGATCGGGTCTCCGCGGAAAAGCGCGACAACAATAATCACTGCCACCAGAGCCACCGCGAGGAGAATCAGGTAATCGCCAATCTTCAGCACGGCGCGCTGGAAATGGCTGACGGTGTGCGCCTCCTGCACCAGTTGCGCCGTCGTGCCGAAGTAAGTGTTCGCGCCGGTGGCATAGACAAGTGCGCCGATTTCGCCTTGGCGGATGATCGACCCGGAAAATACAGCCTCGCCCGCCTTGCGCTCGGCGGGCAGAGATTCGCCGGTCAACGCGGACTGGTCGACCTCCACCGGGTCGCCGTCCAGCAAGCGCGCATCCGCCGGAACGATGTCGCCCAAGCGCAGGCGAATGATGTCGCCCGGCACCACTTCACGCGCCGCCGGGGTGATCCACTCTCCATCACGTCTCACTCGGGCCTTGATCGCCAGCTTGGCCTTCAGGGCAGCGATGGCATTGCCCGCCTGGCTTTCCTCCCAGAATCCGACGACAGCGTTGGAAATCAAGAGAAGCAGGATGATGAAAAAATCCGGCCAGTGCCGAACCGCGCCTGACAAAATCACCGCCACTTCGATCATCCACGGGATGGGACCCCAAAAATAGGTAAGGAACTTCAGGAACGGGTTGGTTTTCTTCTCCTCAAGCTCGTTCGGTCCATATTGGGTCAGCCGCTTCTGCGCCTCGGCTTGACTGAGGCCGTCCGGCGACGCCCCCAACTTCGCCTGCAGCTCCAGCATGGGAAGAGTTTTCAGATCGTCCTTCGCTGCACCCCTGTCTGCATTCTGTTTCACGATGCCTATCTCCTGAGAATCGCGTCAAACCTTGGCTTCCGGCGGGTCTGCGACTCCTCCCGTAGGTTCGAAATCCGGCACGTCAAGACGCCCCACGCCTATCCGGCTGTCGGCCATTCCGTAATAGACATCGAAGCGGTCCGGCGATCCAAGATCGTCGCGCCGGTCGATCCCGGTGGGGAATACGACGTTGGCGACGGTCCCACCGCGTTCCTGCGGCAGCGATGGAATCAGCACAGGCTCCGCTGAACGATAACGGATTACGCGCGGATGCTCCTTTGAGAGCACCATCACCCCGGCCGAGTAGCATAGTTTGTGGGCGGCGCTGCCCGCTGCCACAATTTCGCTTACCCCGTGGTAGACGATTAGCCAGCCGTGCCGGGTCAGGATGGGCGGAGTGCCGCCGCCGATTTTGAGCCTCTCCCAGGAAGACGCGGGAGTCGCCAGCCGGTGATGGGAAGTAAACTTGCCGACGCAACACAGTTCACGGCCCTCCGGAGGCGCCGGGCAGTAGGAAATCCAGATGCTTTCCCGCTCCAGGTCCACCTCTCGGGACGCGGGGTGGCAAGCGGTTTCCTCCGGCCGAGTACCAGGGAATAGCGGTCGGTGGAGGATGGCCATTTCCGGGTGCCCGGATGGATTAGGAATGTCGACGGGAAACAGACTGGCATCTTTGTCATCCACATTAGCGAATTCGATGCCCTGATACGGGCCGAATTTGGCGAGCCCGAGGCGCTTCCAGTGGAAAAGGTCCTCCGATATGGCCAGGGCGATCCGCGGACCTCGAACCGAAAATGCCGTGTAAGTCATCAAGTAGCGCCGCAGTGGTTCCACAAACGTGATCCGAGGATCCTCGCAGCCGCCCTTGCCGCCCGGCTGCAACTCATAGTCGGCTTCCGGTTCCAACGCGATGCCAAGCCGCTCGACGCCTGCCGGATCGCCGGCATCGTTGAATCGCACTCGTGCAATGCCGATGCGTGAGAAGTTCCCCTTCGCGACCAGCCGCGGGAAAAGGTAGAGCTTACCATCGGGGCCGCGGGCCGCGGCTGGATTCAAGACGCCCTCGACCTCCTGGGGATTGCCCGGTTCAGGCTCCATCATGAGTCCCAGGCGTTGCAACGTAAATCCGGCCATCAGAGTTTCCTCACAGCCTTAACGCTTCCTGACCAAGATCCGATAAACAATAGATGATCGCTTCGACAACCCGCTTCGTCTCGTGGGGACCCTTCACCGGAATCGAAACGACACCCGCCTGTTCAGCCGGGTAGTCATTCCCTCCCGCGAATAGGGCATCACCGATGAAAATCATTTCCTTCAATGAAATGCCAAGAACATCTCTTAGTTTTCTGACTCCGTAGGCTTTGTCTATGCCCGGTTTGGTGACGTCGATGGACGTCGCCCCACCGAGGCGGACGGAAAACTCGGGGATCAACTTGTCGAGAATCGATTGGATCTTCTTCCGCTTGGCAAAATCGGAATCCCATTTCTTCTTTTCTTCTAAGGGCGCCTGCTGGCCGAGCGCCGAGAACGTGATCTGGCTTCCCCTGTCTTCAATCACTTCCCCCCAGACCTTTTTGGCTTGGAAGCCGGCTTCTTCGACTGCCTTCTTGAGAGACCTGACGATCTTCTCCTTTTCACTTGCCGTGAAGTCTTCGGAGTAGATCTTTTTCCAGTCCCCCGAGTAGCGGAAGAACTTGGTTCCGCATGTGGGCAGGATCGATAGATTCGCCAGGTTTGTGTTTTGGGGAAGATGGGAAAGCACCTGTTTTTCAAATTGGGGCCAATCGCCTCCGGATATCACGGCCGCCTTGACAATGCCGAGAAGGTCGCCAAGCAGTCGCGACATTTCGGCATCGAGAGACGACTTACTTTCGGCCAGTGTGCCGTCCAGGTCAAACACGATCAGCTGTTTCATTCCGGTATCTCGATTTCCAAAACGCTCGCTGTGCTGCACGGGCGAAAAGTACAAGTTCCAATGACGGCCGGCAGCACAAACACCTCGCCTCTTCCGACAGCATAAATGGCGCCGCCGTGCTCGACCTGGCCGGTGCCTTCGATGCATACCAGCACTCTTGGAACACCCGCGGCGCCGACGGTAAACGATGAGTCCCCGTGCAGTCGCGACAACCAGAACTGTTCACAGTGAAAGAGCCACTCCCGTTTCACGGGCTTCGTGGCTTCCACTACGGGTGTCATCAGACCGCCAGCACGCTCCCCAAAGTCGACGCAGGCGAGCGCTTGATCCACCTGGAGGGCGCGTGGCTTGCCCGTCATTGCGTCCACGTGGTCCCAGTCGTACAGGCGAAACGTTACATCGCTGTTCTGCTGCACTTCGAACACCACGACGCCGCCGCCCAGAGAGTGAACCGTCCCAGCCGGCAGGAAGACGGCGTCCCCGGGCTTCGGAGTTAAGCGTGCAAGGCAGTCCGCCACCCCTCCGTTCGTGAGCGCCTGGCGCAAACCGGCTTCAGTGGTCCCCGGCTTCAGGCCAGCATAGATGCGGCTGTCCGGCCCCGCCTCAAGCACGACCCAGGCCTCGGTCTTCCCGGTCTCGCCCGCCGGCAGCAGGTCCCTGTGCGTATCCGCGGGATGTACCTGGACGGAGAGCATTTCACGTGCGTCGAGGAATTTCAACAGCAGCGGGAATCGGCGGAATCGGCCGGCCAGCTTTCCCATCACTTGTTCTGGAAACTGCGCGAGGAGTTGAGAGATGGTCCGCCCCTTTAGAGGTCCATCGGCAACACGGCTCTGATGGTCACTGCGGTCGCTGAGCACCCACGCTTCGCCGATCGGGCCGTCACCTGGCAGAGGTGCAGTGAGCAGGTCGGCCAAACGCCGGCCGCCCCAGAGCCGATACTGATAGATTGGCTCGAATCGCAGTGGGTAGAAAGGTACTTGGCGCATGGACTCTGTGATTTGTGCCTGACTCGTTAGGGCGGCTGGCTGCATTTTGGTGTGGCTCATGACTGGTCCAGGTTAGGTCCCGGAGGGCGCCAGTCAGCCGCGGCTCCCTTAAGCGCGCAGCTTTCCGAGGGTGTTCTCGATCGATCTAACCAACTTATCGGCAGCACCAGCGACGGCTTGGTCCAGTTCTGGAGCCTCGTGAGTGACTGCGATGGGCTGGCGCCCCTCCAAGCGGGCTTCCATCATGCATCGCTTGTCGTTGTGACCTTTCTTAGCGCTGTTCTCGTCGCTCAGGTGTACCTCCACTCGCGTGATGTGATCGCTGAAGCGGCTCAGGGCGCTCTCGACTGTGCCACTGACCTGAGCGGCCAGCGCCTCGCGACCGTCGATGTTATGGTCCGTATTGATTTGTATTTGCATCTTGCTCTCCTGTAGTAAGCTCGATTGGCTCAATACCGATAAATGGCAGCCAATCCGGTGTGCGCTGGCATGCGTTCAGCCGGAGTGACCCACACCCGGCCGCCCAGCCTTTCGACCAACTCGCCCAGATCGTCGAGCAGGTCATCGACGTGTGGATCGCCGAGGTCGGCAACCTGGACTCGCCCAGTCGGGCCGTCGAGGCGGCCGCCAATCCGGCGGTCGGACTCGATCAGCAACGTCGCGACCCGCCCGGCGGCGGCCGCCTCTGCGACCTGCGCCAGGTCGTCACTGCCAAGCCCTTTGGACTTTGCCGCCGCGAACTCTTCGGCCAGTGTGGCGAGCTTCACTTGGTACTCCGGCTCGACGACTTGCCAAGCGCGTTTCCGAAGGTCCTCGATTGGCAGGGTATCGGGGTTGACAGTAAGCCCCTCGGCGATCAAAAACGGATTGTGGCTGACGTCGCGGAAAAGATGATGATGCTCCGGCAACGCTGCCAGGATCAAAGGCAGGCCCGATGGCCGGGAGTGGTGCTCGAGCACTGCGCGGTCGACGGCACGAAAGAAACGCTCGGCGTCGCCCTGCACCGCGTCCTGTCTGCCGCCGTCACCGTGATGCATAGGCGCGCTCCCCTGACCGACGCCACCATAGGAGGCGACGGTCATATGCGACTCAGTCAGCTCATCACCCAGCGCTGCGCCGATCGTCGGCGGAACTCCCGGAGCTGGATCGATCTCGTCAAGCGCGTCGCGGTTCCCTTCGAAGAGCCGGATCTTCTGAAGGCTTATTCCGAGAATCTGGTAGCGGTCGACCGTTTGTAGAAGGCGTCGTAAGGGTGTGGTGTGAAAGCTATCGGCGACTACGGCGAACTCGCCGACCGCCCGTTGAAGCCGGAACACTCGAAACAGGGTCGGGCCACCCAGCACGGCCAAGCCATCAAGCGTGTGGTTCCAGAAGTCATGATCCTGAGCGAGGGCTTCAAACGGCTCCAGAACGGACCGGGCCTCGACAGCCGGATACTTCTGTCGAAGCGATGCCTCTAGCTCCTTTACAAGATTGCGAAACCGGATTGGATCCTGCTGATTCTCGGGATGTCGCCGGTGGGTCGGCTGGTACAGCGAAAGACATGGCGGCTGGTGCACCGATACCAACCCGGCCAGCGATTCCGTGGTGAGTAAATTCTTGATTTCTGTCATTTCCTACCTCCTGTTTCTTGGTTCGGACATCGGTTGGGCCTTGCTATTTCCCGGCGGACCCCGCCAGCGGGGGCCGGGCCTGACCGAAGAACGACAAGTCATTGCTCATGACATAGATCGTTATGGCCGCCAGCATGAAAAACAGGCCGACCCAGACCCGCCAATCACGATGCGCGCGTCTCCAGTACGGATCCTGATCATGACGAATACTTTCGCGGGCCGGCTTTCCGTGCTGGTGGGAACTGCGCTTGAGTTCATTCATATTTGTTTTGTCGAATCCATTCTCAATAGGGGCTCAGGATCGGGATGGCCCCGCCTTCCCATGCCGAGCCTGGTCTTTCTGGGTCTCGTGCTCCGCCTGCAGCCAGTCTTGATCCGCCTGGCCATCGTGCCGGCCCCGCTCTTCGTAAATCTCGTAGGCCCGGGCGGCGATGTCGGGTGTACGATCGAGCGGCTTTCTGGCCAGCAACGGGGGCTTAGTAGGATCGAAAATCCGATAGGCGAGAAGCTTCACGCGGTCGTTCAGGAGGAACCAAGCCAGGGCATAACCCCAAACGAACGCTGCCCAGCCCCAGCCGAGTGGGGTCATGAACAGCCCGTAAACGGCAATCAGCGTTGCCAGCATTTGCGTACCGAGCACCGCTAACCACAGAACCCGTGCGGGACGTATGGACCAGAACGGACCCCGCGTGCGCGTCAGGAAAATCGTCAGATGGCCCGCCACAGAGAGCTTCAGGTACATCAGCGTCTGGATATGCGCGCGATCGAGGTGAAATACGCGCTCGCCAAGATAGAACAGACCAAACGCGGCCACGACGCCAATGACACCGAGCACTGAGGAAATCCCCAGGACCAGCCGCATGTTCCATGCCTCGGGCTTATCCTTGTAATGAACGTTGTCGTAGGCGATGGACAGAATGGCGCCGTCGTTGAGCAGAGCCAACATCACGATCATCACCGCGGTCACAGGATAGAAGTTAAACACCAGGATCGCGAGCGTCATGAAGAACAGGACGCGCAGTGTCTCGGCGATGCGGTAGATGGCGTAGCTGTTCATCCGCTGAAAGATCTTCCGGCTCTCCTTGATCGCGTCGATAATCACCGACAGGCCGGGCGCCAGCAGCACGATGGACGCCGCCGCGCGCGCTGCGTCCGTCGCGCCGGAAACGGCGATGCCGCAGTCGGCTTTCTTCAGCGCGGGGGCGTCGTTTACCCCGTCGCCGGTCATACCCACGATGTGGCCGCGCTGCTGCAGGACGTCCACAATATGGAACTTATGTTCAGGGAACACCTGGGCGAAACCGTCCGCCTTTTCGATAGCCTCCGCTTGCTGCGCCGACTCGTGATGCTTCGTGTCTCCCAATCCGCTGGCATCCAGGATGTTCGTACCCATCCCCAGTTGCCGGGCAGTTTCCCGGGCGATAGCCGTTTGATCGCCCGTGACCATCTTGACGCTCACGCCCATCTGCCTGGCGCTTGCGATGGTTGCTTTGGCTTGTTCGCGAGGCGGATCGAACAATGGCAGGACGCCGATGAACTGCCACTGGCCTTCCTCGTCCGCGCGGGCGACACCCAAGGAACGGAAGCCTCGTCCCGCAAATTCATTGACCGCTTTCTCGACCGCGGGCTTGACCACACCGGCGTTAGTCGCCATCTGCAGGATCACCTGCGGCGCTCCCTTGGTCACAAAGAACTGCCTTCCGTCCCCTCCTTTGACGGTGGCTTCGGTGCGCTTGTGCACCGGGTCGAACGGTTGGAAGTGGGTCACTTGGCAGGCCTGCAAGGCCTTCTGGTCCTTCACGCCCCCGATCACGGCGAGGTCGATGGTGTCCTTATCTTCCGCACGCGAAGCGAGCGCCGCGGAGAGTATGACCTGGCCGGCAGGAATGCCGTTCAGGGTGAACGGATCGCCCAGCGTCAGCTTGTTCTGTGTCAGAGTGCCGGTCTTGTCCGAGCAAAGCACATCTACGCCGGCTAACTCCTCGATGGCGGCCAACCGGGTCACAATCGCTTCTTTCTTCGCCAGGAGACGCGCGCCGACCGCCATGGTCACTGATAGCACCGTGGGCATCGCCACGGGAATGGCGGCCACGGTCAGCACCAGGGCGAATTGCAACGTGGCGAGGATGGGATCGCCGCGGAAGAGTGCGACGGTAATAATCACTGCCACCAGAGCCACCGCGAGGACGATCAGGTAATCGCCAATCTTCAGCACGGCGCGCTGGAAATGGCTGACGGTATGTGCTTCCTGCACCAGTTGCGCGGTCTTGCCGAAGTAAGTGTTCGCGCCGGTGGCATAGACCAAGGCTTCGATCTCGCCGCGGCGCATAATCGACCCCGAAAACACCGCCTCGCCGGGTTTGCGCTCCGCGGGCAGAGATTCGCCTGTCAAGGCGGACTGATCCACCTCCACCGGGTCGCCAGCAAGCAAGCGCGCATCCGCCGGAACAATGTCGCCCAGGCGCAGGCGGATCACGTCGCCCGGCACCACCTCACGCGCCGCCGGGTCGGTCCAGTTTCCATCGCGCTTGACCTTGGCCTTGACGGCCAGTTTTGCTTTCAGTGCGGCGATGGCGTTGCCCGCCTGGCGCTCTTCCCAGAATCCAACCACCGCGTTGGAAACCAACAAGAGCATGATGATGAAAAAGTCCGGCCAGTGCCCGACTACGCCTGACAGAATCACCGCCACTTCGATCATCCATGGAATCGGTCCCCAGAAATAGGTGAGGAACTTCAGGAACGGGTTGGTTTTCTTCTCCTCAAGCTCGTTCGGTCCATATTGGGTCAGCCGCTTCTGCGCCTCAGCTTGACTGAGGCCGTCCGGCGAGGACTCGAGCCTTTTCTGCACTTCCGGCATGGGAAGAGTTTTGAGATCGTCGTTGGACGTGGGCTTGGACCCCGGCTTTGCACCAGCACCATTGGACGGGTCGGCATTGGGTTTCATTAACTGGTACTCCTTCCGTCTTCGCTATGCCGCGGGTGGCGAGACCCTTGCCGATGTCGTTTCTACCGCGGCATTGTAGTCGCCCCGGCGCGCAGCCCGGTTACAACGGGCTCGATGATACAGAGCCTTTTGCGCGGCCGAGACATGGCTGTCTTGGCCTTGCCAAATCTCCAAAGCCGGTTGCTGGATGGCGCGGCCAAACGAGAATGCCAACGCCCAAGGCACCCGTGACTGGAATCTGACATTCATGGCATTCAAACGGGCCGAGGCCAGTTCCGCGGATTGGCCGCCCGACAAAAAGGCAATCCCCGGAACGGCGGCCGGTACCGATCGCAACAGACAGCGCACCGTGGCGTCCGCCACCTCGTCCACCGCCTCTTGCTTGGGGCAGGTCGATCCTGCAAGCACCATATTGGGCTTCAGGATCAAGCCCTCCAGCATCACCCCTTGCGTGTGAAGCTGGTTGAAAACAGTTCGCAGGACCTCCTCTGTGACCTCGCAGCAACGCTCCAAGGTATGCTCGCCCTCCATGAGCACTTCCGGTTCGACGATCGGAACCAATCCGCCCTCCTGACACAGCGCGGCATAGCGAGCCAGCGCGTGCGCGTTGGCCTCAATGCAGCCGCGGCTGGGAATTCCTTCGCCCACGGCAATCACGGCACGCCACTTAGCAAAACGGGCGCCCATCCGAGAGTATTCAGCCAGGCGATCGCGCAATCCGTCCAGACCTTCCGTGATCTTTTCTGCGGGATGGCCTGCCAGCGCCTTTGCGCCCAGGTCCACTTTGATGCCGGGGATGATTCCCGCATCGACGATGGCTTTGATGAAGAGCGTGCCCTCTTTCGTCCGCTGGCGGATCGTCTCGTCGTAGAGGATTGCGCCGCTAATCGACTCACCAAGACCGGGCGTGGTCACAATCAGTTCCCGATAGGCGCGCCGGACATCCTCTGTCTGAGGGATCCCCAGCTTTGCGAAACGTTTGTTACAGGTTGGATTGCTTTCATCCATCGCCAGCAGGCCTTTGTCGCCGGCGACCATCGCTTTCGCGGTGGCTTTAAGGCCTTGCGTATTCATCTGGTGTTTACTCCATTTTCAGACTCAACCAACCACCTCCGTGCCTCTGCGGTGTCGGCGTGATCGAAGTATCGGGTCGTCGCTTTCGTAAACGGCGTAAAAAACGCCGTCATGCCGTGCTGCCACTTCTTGTCCCCGACCGCCGCGATCCGTTCGATGTCGGCAAGGTGATTCATATCGAACTTGATTTCTTCCCACAGCCCGTCACCTTCCCAGCCGTGGAAACCGGTCATATCGAACAGCACTCGCAGTCTCCCGTTTCGGCGGACAAGGCGCTCGAACTCGGGCACAAACTGCTGGTAATCGCCTCTTGCCAGCCTGCCGCTGACGTGAACAACGACGATCTTGCCGTCGTCTTCTTCATTGAGTTGAATGGGCATCGTGGTCTCCCTCGGTTTGGGCGGTTTCGACCTGGCTCCATTTCCAGTTGCGGATTTCCGGCAAGTCTTCGCCGTGCTTGTCGATGTAATGCTTGTGCTCGATGAGCTTGTCTTGCATTGTCTGCTTCAGGTACGCCCCCTGGGAGCCCAAATGCGGCAGCCGGTCAATCACGTCCTGCACCAGGTGGAACCGGTCCAGATCGTTCTGTACCCTCATGTCGAAAGCCGTGGTGATAGTGCCCTCTTCCTTGTAGCCCCGGACATGAAGGTTGCGATTGGTTCGGCGGTAGGTCAACCGGTGAACCAGCCATGGGTATCCGTGGAACCCAAAGATGATGTGCTTATCTTTGGTGAAGAGCGAATCGTAGTCTGTCTCGCTCAGCCCATGCGGATGTTCGGTACTGGACTGCAGCTTCATCAGATCGACGACATTGACCACCCGGATCTTCAGATCGGGCAAGTGCTCGCGAAGGATGGAAACGGCGGCCAGAATCTCCAGCGTGGGTGTATCTCCGCAACAGGCCATCACCACGTCCGGGTCGGCGGCGCCCTGGTCGTTACTCGCCCATTGCCAGATGCCAATTCCTTCCGTGCAATGCACCACGGCTTGGTCCATGGTGAGCCATTGCGGGAGGGCGTGCTTGCCTGCAACCACTACGTTGACGTAATGTCGGCTGCGCAGGCAGTGATCGAACACCGACAGCAGACAATTGGCGTCCGGTGGTAGATAAACGCGCACGATATCGGCCTTTTTATTGATGACGTGGTCCAGAAAGCCGGGGTCCTGGTGCGTGAAGCCGTTGTGATCCTGCTGCCAGACGTGAGAGGCGAGCAGGTAGTTCAACGACGCGATCTTCCGCCGCCAGGGTAGCTCCAACGTCACCTTGAGCCACTTTGCGTGCTGGCTGAACATCGAGTCGACGATGCGAATGAAGGCCTCATAGCTATTGAAGAGCCCGTGCCGCCCGGTCAGAAGATAGCCTTCCAGCCAACCCTCGCACTGATGTTCGCTCAGCATCGAGTCGAGCACTCTTCCGGCGGGCGCCAGGAACTCATCATTCTTTACTTCCCGCGCATCCCACTGACGATTCGTGACTTCAAAGACCGCGCCCAGGAGATTCGAAAGTGTCTCATCGGGGCCGAAGACGCGGAAATTACGCTGATCCTGGTTTAGCTTAGCCACGTCACGCAGGAACTTACCGAGCACGAGCGTATCCTGGCCGTCAACCGCACCGGGCGATGGCACAGTCACCGCGTGGTCGTGGAAATCCGGCATGCGTAAGTCCCGCAGCAGAACGCCGCCGTTGGCATGCGGATTGGCGCCCATCCGCCGGCCGCCTTTCGGTGCCAGTTCAGCCAACTCCGGCAAAAGCCGGCCATTCTCATCGAATAGCTCCTCGGCCTTGTAGCTTTTCATCCAGCTTTCGAGCTGTTCGACATGATCAGGGTGCGCGGAATCCACCAGGATCGGCACCTGGTGGGCTCGAAACGTACCTTCAATTTGCAAGCCGTCGACTACTTTCGGCCCGGTCCAGCCCTTCGGCGACCGCAGCACGATCATGGGCCAGCGCGGCCGGCTCGTGTCGCTGCTGTCCCGCGCATTGCTTTGGATCTCCCGGATTCGCTCGATGGCGTTGTCCATGCTGGTGGCCATGAGTTGATGCATCGTCTCCGGATCATCGCCCTCCACAAAATAGGGTTCCCAGCCGCAGCCTCGGAAGAATTGCTCCAGTTCCTCATGCTCGATCCGCGCCAGCACGGTTGGGTTGCTGATCTTATAGCCATTGAGGTGCAGGATCGGCAGCACCGCTCCGTCGGTCATGGGGTCGAGAAACTTGTTGGACTGCCATGCGGTGGCCAATGGCCCCGTTTCCGCTTCGCCGTCGCCGACGACGCAGGCTACGATCAGACCGGGATTGTCGAACGCCGCTCCGAACGCATGGCTGATCGAGTAGCCCAATTCGCCGCCTTCGTGAATCGACCCCGGCGTGGTGGGCGCAACATGGCTGGAAATCCCGCCGGGGAACGAGAACTGCGTGAAAAGCTTCTTGAGCCCGGCCTCGTCCTGGGTGACGTTCGGATAGATCTCACTCCAGGTACCTTCGAGGTAAACATTGCCGACAATCGCCGGGCCGCCGTGACCGGGACCGGCTATGTAGAACATGTCCAGGTCATACTTCTTGATTACCCGGTTCAAATGCACGTAGATGAAGTTCTGGCCCGGCGTGGTGCCCCAATGCCCGACTACCAGGGGCTTCACATGCGACAACTTCAGCGGCTCCTTCAGTAACGGGTTGTCGTAAAGATAAATCTGGCCGACCGACAGATAGTTGGCGGCACGCCAGTAAGCATTCATTTTGTGGAGGAGGTCCGGCGTGAGCGTGTTGGTCTTTGTGCCTAGGTCCTTAGCGTCGATCGCCTCGGGTGTTTTGTGAGGCTGTTCCGATGTAACTGTGTGGGTTTTCATGGTTCATTCCTTTGCGTTTCCCGCGTCGGTTTCGAGAATGCGGTAGACCGATCGCGCAATCATCAGATCTTCGTCCGTTCGAATGACGCGAACCGTAGCCCGGCTGGCGTCCGTAGAAATCACTTCCGCAGTTTCCGAATTACGCGACTCACTCAGCGCGATGCCGAGGAAACCGAGTCCGTCGCAGATGCGCGCACGCACGAGTGGCGCATTTTCGCCGATGCCTCCCGCGAACACGAGCGTATCGAGGCCGCCCAGCGCAGCGGCGAAGGCGCCGATCCACTTTTTCGCCTGATAACAGAACAGCGCCACGGCTTCTGCCG